>QKPN01000001.1 GCA_003258405.1 Rhodobacteraceae bacterium DSL-40
CTCAACTCTTTTCCGGGTGGGCTCTTAGCGTGACGGCTGCATGATCGAGCCACGCATGGCCGCCAGCAAGTTCGCCATTGCTGGCGATCGTCTTCAGCCGCGGGTCGAAATCGGCTTATTGAACCGCGGATTGTCCTTGCCGGATTCCGCATAGCGCGAGGCAGGCCAGCGCGCTTGGCTCCGCAGGCCGATGACGATCTGGATGGGCTGCTCCTGCGCCCAGCCCCTCTGTGGACGCAGCAAGCCGTGGGTCCGGGGGGGCGGATCGCGCCTCTGCCAGAAGAGCACGGTGTGCAGGGAGATGTTCTTGGCGCTGACGACGAGCGTTCGCTCCGATGCCGCTGCCTCGCGTTCGAGCTGCAGCAGCCGGGCGCGCATCCGTCGACGCAGCAACAGGGCAACCTGCGGGCTTATTCGCATGTAGCGGAGGAGATCCATGCAAGGCGACTCTTCTGCCGCGCCCTGCGAGCCGTGCACCAGAAGAATCTCTCGTGCCCGGGACATGAGTTTTTCTGCAGGAAGGTGGTGCCGGCCTTGGGTCACCCGATGTGAAAGACCGGCATCGCGTGTTTTCCTTTAGCCGAGCGCGTCGTTGCAGCGTGCGCAGGTCTGCGGGTGTGTGTGACTGCCGACATCGGGCAGGATCTTCCAGCAGCGCGCGCATTTTGCACCATCCGCTAGGGCTGGAACGACTGCGATGCCTGCCACATCGTCGAGGGTGAAAGCACCCTCGGGAGCCGGTGCATCCGTGAGCGTCACGGTGGAGGTGATGCAGAGATCGTGGAACGGCACGCTGCGCAGAAGCTCAAGCGCTGCCGGATCCGTCACATGAACCACGGGTGCGGCCTCGAGGCTGGCTCCGATACGCTTTTCACGACGTTCGACCTCCAGCGCCCCGGTTACCACGCGGCGCGCAGCCCGGATGGTTTCCCAGCGGGCCGCGTTGGCGTCGTCGCGCCAGTCCACCGGGGTCTCGGGGAAGTCGGTCAGGTGGACCGAGCTGTCCTCGCCGGGGAAGCGCTCCAGCCAGACGTCCTCCATGGTGAAGCAGAGGATTGGCGCAAACCACGCGGTCAGCCGGTGGAAGAGCAGATCCATTACCGTGCGCGCCGCCCGCCGCCGCAGGCTCGTTGCCGCGTCGCAATAGAGGGCATCCTTGCGGATATCGAAATAGACCGAGGAGAGATCCACGGTACAGAACTGGAAGAGCTGCTGGAAGACGCGCTGGAAGTCGTATTTCGCGTAACCGTCACGCACGATGCCGTCGAGCTCGCAGAGCCGGTGCAGCACCCAACGCTCCATTTCCGGCATGTCCGAAGCTGCGACGCGCTCTTCTTCCGGGAACCCAGCGAGTGCGCCGAGCATGAACCGCATCGTGTTGCGCAGGCGGCGGTAGCTGTCGGCCGTGCCCTTCAGGATCTCCGGCCCGATCCGTTGGTCGGCGGTGTAATCCGACTGTGCCACCCAGAGCCGCAGGATGTCCGCGCCATACTGCTTCACCACCTCCTCGGGCAGGATGGTGTTGCCGAGCGACTTGGACATCTTCATGCCCTTCTCGTCGAGCGTGAAGCCATGCGTGAGCACGCCCTTGTAGGGCGCGCGGCCCATGGTGCCGCAGGCCTGCAGCAGCGAAGAATGGAACCAGCCGCGATGCTGGTCCGTGCCTTCGAGGTAGAGGTCTGCCGGCCGGATCCCGTCTGGTCGGTCGCGTAGAACGAAGGCATGGGTGGAGCCCGAGTCGAACCAGACGTCGAGGATGTCGGTCACCTTCTCCCATTCGTCATGGTCGTAATCGTTGCCGAGGAAGCGGGCCTTGGCGCCTTCTTCGAACCAGGCGTCTGCTCCTTCGACTTCAAAGGCCTCCTTGATGCGGGCATTCACCGCCGCATCACGCAGGATCTCGACCTTGCCTTCGCCGAGCGGCTTCACGAAACAGGTGAGCGGAACGCCCCAGGCACGCTGGCGCGAGAGCACCCAGTCGGGCCTGGCCTCGATCATCGAATGGATGCGGTTCCGGCCGGTCTGCGGCGTCCACTTGACGAGCTGGTCGATGGAAGCCAGCGCCCGCTCGCGGATAGTCTTGCCATAGTCGTCCATCCCGTCGTCGAGCACCTTGTCGATGGCGGCGAACCACTGCGGTGTGTTGCGGTAGATCACCGGTGCCTTGGAGCGCCAGGAATGCGGGTAGGAGTGCTTGAGGCGGCCGCGGGCGATGAGGGCGCCCAGTTCGACCAGCTTGTCGATGACGCGTTTGTTGGCGTCTTTCTCCTTGCCCTTGTGGTCGAAGACCAGAGCGCCACCGAAAAATGGCATATCGGGCCGAAAGGCGCTGTCCTCCAGCACATTGTGCGTCATCGGCAGCCCGTGCTTCACGCCGAGGATGTAGTCATCCGCACCATGGGAGGGCGCGGTATGCACGAAGCCCGTGCCTGCATCGTCGGTCACATGCTCGCCTGGCAGCAGCGGGACGTCGTAATCCCACTCTCCGTTCGCCCCTTCGGCGCCGCGGAACGGATGGGCGCAGACCAGAAGGTCAAGCTGGGCGCCCGTCACATCCCGCAGTCGCCGGTACATGCCCGGCTCCAGGCGGGCCTGGGCAAAGACACCATCAGCGAGCGCATCGGCCAGCAGATAACGGTCGCCAACCTTCGCCCAGCTTTCGTCGGGCGTGCCGGTGACCTCGTAGAGCCCGTAGGAGATGCCGGGATTGAAGGCGACCGCCCGGTTCGACGGGATCGTCCAGGGGGTCGTCGTCCAGATCACCACATTGACACCGAGAAGATCGGAGAGCGATCCCGTCGGTTCGACTGCCTCGACCACCGGGAACTTTACCCAGATCGTGTGGCTCTGGTGATCCTTGTATTCGACCTCGGCCTCGGCGAGCGCGGTTTTTTCCACCGGGCTCCACATCACCGGCTTCGAGCCGAGATAGAGCGAGCCGTTCATGACGAACTTCATGAACTCGTCGGCAATCACCGCCTCGGCATGATAGTCCATCGTGAGATAGGGATCGTCCCACTTGCCGGTGACGCCCAACCGCTTGAATTCCTCGCGCTGGATGTCCACCCAGCCTTCTGCGAACTTGCGGCATTCGGCGCGCAGCTCATTGACCGGCACCTCGTCCTTGTTCTTGCCCTTGGCCCGATACTGCTCCTCGATCTTCCACTCGATTGGCAGCCCGTGGCAATCCCAGCCGGGCACGTAGCGGCTGTCCTTGCCCATCATCTGCTGTGAGCGGACGATGAAATCCTTCAGAACCTTGTTGAGCGCGTGCCCGATATGGAGATGGCCGTTGGCGTAAGGGGGGCCGTCATGCAGCACGAAGGGCTCGCGGCCATTGGCGCTGGCCCTCAGGCGGTCGTAGACCCCGAGGCGCTCCCAGCGGGCGAGCCATTCGGGCTCGCGCTTCGGCAGGCCCGCGCGCATCGGAAAATCGGTGGTCGGCAGGAACAGGGTATCTTTGTAGTCGGGAGTATCGGCACACATCGGCGAGGTCCGTCGGAAATTCCTGGAAAAGGGGGATGCGGTCACGCGGAAACGCGCGTCAGGACCCGGCAGCCCTGAACGTTCAGGACGCCGGGACGGTAATTCGAATGCCGATGCCGGGTTTCCAGATCATGCGCGGGGTATAGCGCCGCGTCCACGGGCCTTCAATCTGCATTTTCCCGCAGCTTTTGCCGGGAACGGGCCCTCATGCGGGAAAGGTCGGACCTCATACCTTGCGCCAGGACCCAGCCGCTGTTATCTCCCTCAAAGCCCGATGAATTTGATCGGATAATGGGGGTGCTGCGTGAAGGATGCCGGAATGGAACAGCCCGCGATACGGCTGTCGCTTGAGGGCATCGGCCATGATTATGGCAATGGCACCGTGCTGCGTGATGTCTCGCTCGACCTGCGCGAAGGGGAAGTCACCTGTCTGCTTGGCCCCTCGGGCTGTGGCAAGTCCACGCTTCTGCGGATTGCCGCCGGTGTCGAGCGGCAAACCCGCGGCATTGTGAAGGTCGACGGGCGGCGCGTTGCAGGTGACGGCGTCTACATCCCGCCGGAAAAGCGCGATATCGGCCTCGTCTTCCAGGATTTCGCGCTCTTCCCGCATCTCCGTATCGAGGAGAACGTGGCCTTCGGGGCCCGCGGCGGCGCATCCGAGCGTCGGCAACGTGCCCTTGCCCTCCTCGAACGTGTCGGCCTCGGCAGCCATGCCGGGCGTTATCCGCACCAGCTGTCGGGCGGCGAGCAGCAGCGTGTCGCACTGGCTCGGGCGCTTGCGCCCCGGCCGCCCATCCTGCTGATGGACGAGCCCTTCTCTGGCCTCGATCATCGTCTTCGCGATGATATCCGCGACCAGACGCTCGAGATCCTGAAGGAAGAAGGCACGGCGGTCATGCTCGTTACCCACGAGCCCGAAGAGGCGATGCGCATGGCCGATCAGATCGCGCTCATGCGGTCCGGACGCATCGTGCAGGTGGGCGGACCCTACAACATCTATAATGCCCCCGTGGACAAGGAGGCGGCGATGTTCTTCTCCGACATCAACGTCATCCACGGCGTGGTAAAGGATTTCCAGACCGATACGCCCTTTGGCCAGTTCCTCACGCCCGGCCTCGCCGACAAGGCCGACGTGGAGATCATCATCCGCCCTCAGCACCTCAAGATGGATTTCGACCGGAACGGCAGAGGGCCGCTCCCCACGGCGCAGGACGGTGTTCCGGCCCGTGGTCGGGTGGTGCGGGCGCGCTTCATCGGCAACCAGAGCATCGTCGAACTGGTGATGGATCACGATGGCTCGCAGCTCAAGGCCACGATCCCGGGCGTGTTCCTGCCCAAGGTCGGCACGCCGCTCTGGCTGTCGCTCAGGCGCGACCGCTGCTTCGTCTTCCCCTGCAGGCAGCAGAGGGTGCTCGACACCCCGTATTTCGCATGACGCTCTGGCGGATACACTTCGATTGGGGTTTGAATGCGGCTCGAAGACGCCATATGTGTGTGGCGTGGAGGCCGGTGCCTTGCAGGTGCCGGTTCGTCAACGGAGACGAAACATGCTGAACAATATCGGACCGGCCGGCCTGATCCTGATTGCGATTGTGGTGCTGGTGCTCTTTGGCCGCGGCAAGGTAGCGGGCCTGATGGGCGAGGTCGGGAAGGGCATCACCAGCTTCAAGCGCGGAATTCGCGAAGGCAGCGATGAAATCGAGAATGCCTCGAAAAGCGATCCTGAACGCGCTCGCGATGTGACGCCCGAGAAGGACAAGGCCTGAGCCCGGCAGACGCACGGACTGGTCTGCAAGACGGGGCCTGAAACATGCTGGATATCGGCTGGTCGGAACTTCTGCTGATCGGGATCGTCGCGCTGATCGTGGTGGGCCCGAAGGAATTGCCCGGACTTTTCCGCACCGTCGGCCAGTTCACCGGCCGGGCGCGGGCCATGGCGCGTGAATTCCAACGTTCGCTTGAGCAGGCTGCTGAGCAGAGCGGCCTCAACGAGGCGGCCGACGGATTAAAGGCCGTCGATCGCGTGAATATCAAATCCGCCTTCGACAACATCGCCTCGGCCAGCGGCACGGCGACGGCAAAGCCCGTTGCGCCAGCCTCAGCCGAAGTGTCGCGCTCCGACAATCTGCAGCCTGATCCCGCGGCACCCGAGCCCGCGGCGGATTTGGACGGTGGCGCAAAGAGCGCTCCGGCCACGCAAGGGGATACCCCCGGTGCCAAAAGCACTGCGCCATGAACGAGACCCCATGACTGACCGGGATATCGACGACACGACGGCGCCGCTCATCGAGCATCTCGCCGAACTGAGGACGCGCCTGATCTATTCGGTGCTCGCCTTCACCGTCTGCATGATCCTCTGCTTTGCCGTGGCGCGGCCGATCTTCAATTTTCTGGCCCATCCGCTGTCTCAGGTGCTGATCGCGAACGGGCAGAAGCCGGACCTGATCTTCACCGGGCTTCAGCAGGGGTTCATGACCCAGGTGCGGATCTCGCTCTTCGGGGGCTTCGTCTTCGCCTTTCCGATCATTGCCTACCAGCTCTGGCGCTTCGTTGCGCCGGGGCTTTATCGGCAGGAAAAGAATGCGTTCCTGCCGTTCCTCTTTGCCTCGCCCGCGCTCTTCATTGCCGGGGCGGCGTTTGCCTACTATGTGATCCTACCACTCGCCTTCGACTTCTTTCTGAGTTTTCAACAGTTTGCGCCGGAAGGCCTCGATCCTGCGGCGATGGCTGACAGCGAAGTCGGAATCCAGTTCCTCGGCACGATCAACGAGTATCTCGGGATCACGATGAAGTTCATCATCGCGTTCGGGCTCTGCTTCCAGCTTCCGGTGCTGCTCACGCTCATGGGCAAGGCCGGGCTCGTGAGCGCGCAAGGCCTTGGCCGGACGCGGAAATATGCTGTGGTCGGTATCCTGACCCTCGCAGCGGTCGCAACGCCGCCGGACGTCGTATCGCAGGTGATTCTCTTCTCGGTCGTCTACGGGCTCTATGAGGTATCGATCATTCTGGTGCGGATGGTCGAGCGCAAGCGCGAAGCCGAACTGCGGGCGCAGGGGCTCTGGGACGAGGATCTCGAATCCGACGAGCACGCGGTCGAGGAAAAATCGTGAGCGATTCCGAGCTCTTGTTGCGAGTTGCCGAAGCGCTCGAACGAATGAGCCCGGCCCCCTTCGGGCGCCCGGATCTGGATGCGGCGGAGGCTTTCGTCTGGCACGTTGCGCCGGACCGGCTGGAACCGGTGGTGAAGGTGGCGCGGGTCGGGATCTCTCTGCTCGTGGGAGTTGACCGGGCGCGGGATACGCTTCTGGCCAATACCATGCAGTTTGCGAGTGGTTTTCCGGCCAACAACGTGCTGCTCTGGGGCGCGCGGGGCATGGGAAAATCAAGCCTTGTCAAGGCTGTGCACGCGGAAGCCTCATTGGCGCATCCGGGTGTGAAGCTCATCGAGATCCAGCGCGAGGATCTGCCGAGCATTGGGCGGCTGCTCAATATCCTGCGACACTCGGAGAGCCGCTTCATCCTCTTTTGTGACGACCTGTCTTTTGATAAGGATGACAGTCATTACAAGAGCTTGAAGGCGGTTCTTGACGGTGGGATCGAGGGGCGGCCGGAGAATGTGATCCTCTATGCGACCTCGAACCGGCGGCATCTTATGCCGCGGGACATGATCGATAACGAGCGGCAGGCGGGGATCAATCCGAGCGAGGCGGTGGAAGAGAAGGTCTCGCTGTCGGACCGGTTCGGGCTCTGGCTTGGCTTTCATGCCTGCAACCAGGATGATTTCCTTGGCATGATAAGGGGTTATTGCGATGCCTTCGGGATCGCGATCGATGATGCGACCCTGCGGGCCGAGGCGATCGAATGGAGCCAGACACGGGGCGGGCGCTCGGGGCGTGTGGCCTGGCAGTATGTGACCGATCTCGCCGGGCGCCGGGGGGTGCAGCTCGGGTGAGCCGCCGCCGCGGGGTAGCTGGAATCCATATGGATTCCGTATGGAATCGATATGGCATCCGTATGGCAACCTTTTAACAATTCGTCAGGGAAGTCAGGCAGCAGAATGAAACGCAAGCGAGGCCACGGGGCGGTGATCGGCGCCATTCTTCTCGGTGCAGCCGGTCTTGCTCCGGCGGCTGGCGCGGCGAGCTTCGACTGCACGCTGCCCGATCTCGCACCCGACGAGCAGGTGATCTGCAATGAACGCGATCTCAATGATGCCGATGTGCGGATGGTGACGACCCTCGATTTTCTCACCGGGCTCTTTGCGATGGGGCGCCGCGGCGACATCATGGACGATCAGGCGAAATGGCTCCATGAGCGGATGGCTTGCGGCGCGGACGCCGATTGCATCCGCGCCGCCTATGCCCGCCGCCAGCAGCAGCTTCAGGACATCTACGATTCCATCGACCGCCCGCTCTGAGGCGAGGGCGCGCGCCGGGCTCAGATCCAGCCGAGAAGCTTCCACCAAATGAAATCGAGCGGGACGAGCAGGACGAAGGTCAGGAGCGCCAGCGCCAGGGTGACGCGCAGAAGGGCGCGGACCGGCTCGCCCGCAAGCCCCATCGCGACGATGAGCGGCGCGACCTGATAGGGAAAGATCACCGTCGAGAAGCCGATCACCTGGGTCATCAGGACCGCCTCGACCGAGAAGCCGGTTGCGGCGGCGAGATCGGGGGCGAGTGGGGTCAGCACCGCCGGGACACCCGGCATGGTGGAGATGAGCGCGGTAAGTGTGGCAAGCGCCGAGAGCGACAGGAAGTTCGCGAAATCCCGGCCGGGGGCCAGCGGCAGGACGGTGGTCACAAGTTCGGCCAGCCGCTCGCCAAGGCCACTGGCGCTCACCACGGCGCCGAGCCCGAGGACGCCGGCGACGAGGAGCAGGGTGCCGAAGTCGATGGCGCTGCGGAACGCCTCAGGCGAGACGAGACCGACGCGGGGCAGGAGCAGGATCACGGCGGCGGCCAGCCCGATCCAGGCGGGGTTGATGCCGTGGAACCGGTCTGTCGCCCAGAGGGCGAGGGTGACGAACAGGAGGCCGAGCAGCCAGAGTTGCTGCCGGGTTCCGCCGCCTGCGTCTGAGGGGGCGGGCGCCGCGACGGCGGCCGGGGAGCCGGTCCTGGCAGGATAGGCGCGCAGGATCAGGGCGACGATGGCCACCGATTTCAGGATGCCCAGAACCGGATAGTGCAGGACGAGGTAGTCGGTGTATCCGATGCTGATGCCATGCAGATGCGCCGCGGCGCCCGAGAGCACCATATTGGGCAGGTTTGCGGGCAGGATCGCGAAGCTCGGGATGTTGCACCCGAAGGCGACAGCGAGCGCGACGCCAGTGCGGCCGTTCGAGCCGCGCTCGAAGCCGAGCGCTTCGGCCAGCGCCATGCCGATCGGCACAAGCGCCATCGAGCGGCCGACGGAGGAGGGCATCAGGAAGCCAAGTGCGGCACCCATGGCGACGAGCCCGGCGATGAGGCCCGGATAGCTTCGCGACAGATGCGGCGCGGCGGCATTGCCGAGGCGCGTGCCGAGCCCCGTGATACGGATCGCGGCGACCAGCACGAAGCCTGACATCACCAGCCAGATCGCGGGCGCGGTGAAGCCCGAGAACACCAGCTCGGGGCTGGCAAGGCCCGGGATCAGCAGGAGCGTGAAGAAGATCAGCGTACCGAGGAAGGCAGGCACGAGGCCGGTGCTCCAGAGGCCGAGCGTCACGAGCACGATGGCAAGCGTGTGAGCCTGGTGGCGGTCGAGCCCGGCAGGGACGGTCAGGGCGATGGCCGCTGCCGCGGCAAGGATGACACCGAACTGGATCTGTGCGCCGTGTTTCATGGCCGAACTCCGCTTCTCCGAACAGGTCTCCGCGATAGCGGTTCCGCGCCGGATGTGACAGAACGATAGAATGACAAAAGATGTCGAAATTCGGACAGTGGCCGTGGAGGGTCTGCCGCTGCCCTCGCCGCGGGGTTTTCTCGAGGATCCGCGGCGCCCGGTCATCGCCTGGGTCGGGCGGGCCGAGCGTGGGTTCGCCATTGCCCCGCACAGCCATCCGCGGGCGCAGCTCGCGCTTTGCTATGACGGGCTGATGCGGCTTCAGGTGGGCGAGGATGTCTGGTTCGTGCCGGAACGGCACGGCATCTGGATTCCGCCGGGGATGATGCACCAGCTCGTCGCGCAGACCGAGATCCTGGTGCATCACCTCTATGTCGATGCCCGCCATGCGGCGCGGAGCGGGCTTCCCGAGCGGCCGGTGGTGGTGCGCGCGACGCCCCTCCTGCGCGGGATCGCCGGGCGGCTTGCCGGGGCGGAGGGGGCGCGGCTAAGTGCGGCGGCGGCGCGGCGGCTCGCCTGGGTGGCGTTTGACGAGATGGCACGGCTCGAGCAGCCGGATCTGCGGCTGCCGGGCGGGCGGGACCGGCGGCTGGTGGCGGCGATGGACGCGCTGCTGGCGCCGGGCGGCGCGCGGCTCGGGCTGCCGGAGGTGGCACGGCATGTCGGGGTGGGCGAGCGGACGCTGGCGCGGCTCTTTGCGGCGGAAACCGGCCTCGGCTTTCGCGCGTGGCGCAGCCGGATGCGCTTCATGCTGGCCCTCGAGGGGCTCGAGCTCGGGGAGAGCTCGGCGGCGCTTTCGGTGCGGCTCGGCTATTCGACGCCGAGCGCCTTCATCGCCGCCTTCCACAAGGCGTTTGGCGCGCCGCCCTCGGCCTTTCGCAGGGGCTGAGGGCGGCGCGGCCGAAGGCCTTCAGGGCATCGGGCGGGAGGCGAGGATGCCGTCGGCGCCGCGGGCGATGGCTGCGACGCCGGTGCGGGCGACATCCACGACGCCGAGCGGGCGCATCAGCGAGACGAAGGCGTCCACCTTCTCGGGCGCGCCGGTGATCTCGAAGACGAAGCTTTCGAGCGTGGTGTCGACCACACGGGCGCGGAAGACGTCGGCGAGGCGCATCGCCTCGACGCGGCGCTCGCCGGTGCCCGCCACCTTGATGAGCGCAAGCTCGCGCTCGACGGCCGGGCCCTCGACGGTGAGGTCATGGACCTCGTGCACCGGGACCATGCGGCCGAGCTGGGCCTTGATCTGCTCGATCACCGCCGGGGTGCCGGTGGTGACGATGGTGATGCGCGAGCGATGGCCCTCGTGGTCGGTCTCGGCGACGGTGAGGCTGTCGATGTTGTAGCCCCGGCCGGAGAAGAGGCCGATCACACGGGCAAGCACGCCGGCCTCGTTGTCGACGAGCACGGCGAGCGTGTGGGTTTCCTGGTGATCACCTAGCGGATTGCGAAGGTCGTAGGCGCTGTGGCGGCTTGCGCCGCGCTTGATGGCGAGTGCGTTCATCCTGTCGTCTCCATCACGGGAAGGACGGTCTCTGCGAACCCGGCGGGGAAGAGCCGCGAGGCGAGGGCATCGAAGCCGTCGATCTTTTCGAACTGGCCCTTGTTGAGGACCCGGATATTGGGGCGCGAGGCCTTGATGCCTTGCGCATTTGCCTTGGCGTGCCGTGCGATCCGCGTGCCGAGCGTGGGCATCGGTGCGGCCGGATCGGGGGCGCCGAACCAGAGGAAGTGATCGCGCGCGAGGCCGAAACCGCTCCGATCGGTGTGCGAGCGGAGGACGTCCACGGGCATGTCCCGGCGCCAGAACTCCCGGCACAGCTCTCCGAGGAAGATATAGTCGAGATACTCTTCCCGGAGGCTGGACCACGCGAAGTTCTTGAGCGCGGCGGGCATGGTCAGACGAGCACCGCGCCCTTGGCGCCGATCGCGTTGGTGGCGACATCCTCGTTGAGCAGCATGTCGTTGTGGGCATTGCCGCTCGGGATCATCGGGAAGCAGTTCTCGTGCTTCTCGACGAGGCAGTCGAAGATCACCGGGCCATCGTAGGCGATCATCTCGCGGATGGCCTCGTCGAGGTCGGCGGGGTTGTCGCAGCGGATGCCCTTGGCGCCGAAGGCTTCGGCCAGCTTCACGAAGTCGGGCAGGGCCTCGGACCAGGAGGAGCTGTAGCGCTCGCCATGGAGCAGCTGCTGCCACTGGCGGACCATGCCGAGGCGCTCGTTGTTGAGGATGAACTGCTTGACCGGCAGGCGGAACTGCACGGCGGTCGACATCTCCTGCATGTTCATCATCCACGACGCTTCGCCCGCGACATTGATGACGAGGCTCTCGGGGTGGGCGATCTGGATGCCGACGGAGGCCGGCATGCCGTAGCCCATGGTGCCGAGCCCACCGGAGGTCATCCAGCGGTTCGGTTCCTCGAAGCCCAGGTATTGCGCGGCCCACATCTGGTGCTGGCCGACCTCGGTGCAGATGTAGCGGTCGAGATCCTTGGTCAGGGCCTCGAGGCGCTGGAGCGCGTATTGCGGCTTGATGATCTTGTCGGAGTTGCGGAACTCGAGGCAGTTGCGGTCTCGCCAGATGCCGACCTGCTTCCACCAGCGCTGGATCGCGGCGGAATTGGTCTTCGAGCCGCGCTCCTTCCAGAGGGTCAGAATGTCCTCGAGCACCGAGCCGACATCGCCGACGATCGGCACGTCGACATGGATGTTCTTGTTGATCGACGAGGGATCGATGTCGATGTGGACCTTGAAGGAGCCGGGCGAGAAGGCGTCGGTGCGGCCGGTGATGCGGTCGTCGAACCGCGCGCCGATGCAGAGCATGACGTCGCAGTCATGCATCGCCCAGTTGGCCTCGTAGGTGCCATGCATTCCGAGCATGCCGAGCCAGTTGCTGCCCGAGGCCGGGTAGGCGCCGAGGCCCATCAGGGTCGAGGTGATGGGAAAGCCCGTGGTTTCGGTGAGCTCGCGCAGCAGGCCGCAGGCCGCGGGGCCCGAGTTCACGACACCGCCGCCCGAATAGATGATCGGACGCTCGGCCTTTTCCAGCGCCTCGACAGCGGCGAGGATCGCCTCCGGATTGCCCTTGCGCTGCGGCTGGTAGTGCGAAACCGGCGTCTTTTCCGGGGTGCAGTAGCTGCCGGTGGCGAACTGGACGTCCTTCGGGATGTCGACGAGGACCGGGCCGGGGCGGCCGTTGGTCGCGACGTGGAAGGCCTGATGGATGGTCTTGGCCAGCGCGTCCGTGTCCTTCACCAGCCAGTTGTGCTTGGTGCAGGGCCGGGTGATGCCGACAGTATCGGCCTCCTGGAAGGCGTCGTTGCCGATCAGGAAGGTCGGAACCTGTCCGGAGAGGACGATCATCGGGATCGAATCCATCAGCGCATCCGCCATGCCGGTGACGGCATTGGTGGCGCCGGGTCCGGAGGTGACGAGGACGACGCCGGGCTTGCCGGTTGAGCGGGCATAGCCCTCGGCGGCATGGGTCGCGCCCTGTTCGTGCCGGACCAGGATATGGCGGATGTCGTTCTGCTGGAACAGTTCGTCATAGATCGGTAGCACCGCGCCGCCGGGATAGCCGAACACGGTATCCACGCCCTGGTCCTTCAGGGCCTGAACAACGATCTGTGCACCGCTCATGCGACGGGTCATGATGAAAACTCCGATCTGTCGCGGCCCGGAACCGCCCGGAGCCGCTGCCTCCAAAAGCAAAAGGCCCCTCGGAAGGGGCCCATGCGCGGGTTCCGGACAGGGCCTAGTGTCCTGTCCGTCTCCCGCGCTGTCTTACGATGAGTACCGAATGGTTCATGCGATTCTCCCTGGAAGGCCTTCATTATGCAGGTCGGAGGATGCGGTCAACCAAAGAGTTCGCACATAATTGCGTGCTGCGCTGCGAACGTGAAGTTTTATTTCGGGATCACCGGTCTAACGGGGCATATCCGGCATGGCATACAAATAGTTGGTATTCAAATGAATGGTATGGCAATGGAGCGCCATGCAGGACCACGCCATCTCCCCCCGTCTTCAGTTCGGTTTCATCTTTGTCGGGCTCGCCCGCCGCTGGCGGCGCGCGCTCGACGAGCGTATGGCGGCGATCGGCCTCACCGATGCCACTTGGCCGCCACTCGTGCATCTGCGCCGGTCCGGTGGCGGCATCTCGCAGGCCGAGCTCGCGGCGCGTGTCGGGATAGATGCCTCCTCGCTCGTCCGGCTGCTCGACGTGCTCTGCGGACGCGGGCTCATCGAGCGGCGGCCCGCGCCGGACGACCGGCGCACGCGGGCGCTGTTTCTCACCGCCGCGGGCGTGGCCGCGGTCGAGGCTGCTCTCGTGGTGCTGCAGGCGGCGGAGGAGGAGATGCTCATCGATCTCGACGATGCGGAGCTTGCAGCGATGCTGCGGGGTTTCGGGCGGATTGAGGCGCGGATCGCGCAGGTGCGGGAGGAGCGTGGGGCATGAGCGGGCTTCTGGAGACACTGGGGCTCGACCGCGGGCGGCTCGCGTTCGGGATGCGGACGGCACTCGCCGCCTCGGCCGCGCTGCTGCTGGCCTGGGCGCTCGGGCTCGAGCATCCGCAATGGTCGGCGATGACAGTCTGGGCCGCCTCGCTGCCGGTGCGGGGGCAGCTCGTCGAGAAGAGCGCCTACCGGCTGCTCGGCACCATCTTCGGCGCGGTCTACGGCATGGGCCTGATGATGGTCTCGGGGGGCGCACCGGAGCTTCTGGTGCTGGGGCTTGCGCTCTGGCTCGGGCTTTGCGGCTTCACCGGCAACGTGCTGCGCGGTTTTGCCTCCTACGGGGCGATGCTTGCGGGCTATTCGGCGGCGATGGTGACGCTGCTCGACAGCGCGCACCCCGATCATATCCTCGCCCTCGGGCTCGACCGGATACTGACCGTGGCGCTCGGTGTGCTGACGGCGTTGCTCGCGGGGCTGCTTTTCGCGGCGCCGGGGCGGGCGGCGGATGCCGTGCAGCGGACACGGGCGCTTACGGCGCCGCTGCTGCGCGACATTGCGGCGCATCTGGCGGGGCGGCGGCTCGAGCGGGCCGGGCAGGAGGCGATGCTTGCCGAGATGGCGGCGATCGAGATGACGCTCGATCTCGAGGGGGCCGGGTCCCGCCGGGCCCGGCGCATGGTACGCGAGGCTCGCGGTCTGCTGCTCGCGCAGGTCGCCGCATTGCTCTGGCTCAGGGCGCATGAGGTGGGGCCGGCCGAGGCGGACGCGCAGCTTGGCGCGGCGCTCGAGGCCGCCGCTGGGGCGACGGACGGGCCTTCCGGGGCGCTCCAGGCTGCGGCGGCTCTTGCGGGCGACCATCCCGGGCTTCTCGATGTGCTCGACGGGCTGGCTGCGGCCACGGCGCCCGGCGGGCAGGCGGCTCCGCTTGCGCTGCATCGCAACTGGATCGGTGGCGTCGAGGCGATGGTGCGTTCCGTGCTGGCCGCGCTTGCGGTCGGGGCGGTGTGGCTCGCGACCGGCTGGGAGATGGGCGGCTTCATGCTGCTCGGCACCGCGATCCTGACCTCGATCTTCTCGACATTCGAAAATCCGGTGGTGACGCTGCGCTACGTGTTCATCGGCCAGATCGCCGGGGTGGTCGCGGCACTCCTCTGCCGCTGGCTCCTCTGGCCGTGGGCGGGGAGTGAAGTGGGGCTCGTGGTGGCAATCCTGCCCTTCATCCTGCTCGGCGGCCTTCCGGGTGCGCATGCCCGCACGGCGCCGATGGCCTTCGACTGCAACATGGTGATGTTGCTTCTGCTGCAGCCAGCCTGGCCGCAGACCATGAGTTTCGGGCATTCGCTGATGATGGGAGCGGCGGTGCTGGGCGGGCCGCTCGTCTCTCTGGCGGCGTTCCGGCTCATCCATCCGATCGACGCCACGCGGCGGCGCGAGGCGCTGCGACGCGCGACGGTGGCCGATCTCGAGCGGCTCGCAGCCGGCGGCGGAGCGTGGGATACGCGCGAGGCCTGGCGGATGCGGAACCTGCACCGGGTGCTGGTCGCGATGTTCTGGTCGTCGCGCGCGCTGCCCTCGAACCGGGCCGTGGCCGACGGGGGGCTCGGGTTTCTCACGGTGGGAAGCGCGATCCGGCATCTCCACGGGCTGGAGGCGCAGCCGCTGCCGGATGCGGCGCGGCGGCGCGTGAGGCTCGCTCTGGCCCGGCTCGGGGCGCTCGGGCAGGATCCCGTCGCCGCCGGACGGGGGCTGGCCATGGCGGCGCGAGGACTTTCAGGGCTCGAGGGGGCGGATACAGGCCTGCTGGCGGAGGCGGGGCGGCAGATCGCAGCCCATCCCGGCCTCTTCGGGTCGGGCGCTGACGCGGCCTATTTCGGGTTGGCGGGCAGGTCGATCGCGGCGAGCTGGGCGCGGATCGCGGTGCCTTCGCCCTGCTCGTGGGCGGCGGGCTGGCGGTCGGCCTCGGTCAGCCGTCGCCAGTGGCCGTCGGTGTAGATCTCAAGGGGCTCGTACCGCGACTTGTAATCCATCTTCTCGCTGCCGGGCACCCAGTAGCCGAGATAGACATACGGCAGGCCGGATTCCCGGGCGATGCGGATGTGATCTAGGATCACGAAGGCGCCGATGCTGTCGCGGGTGAGATCCGGGTCAAAGAAGGAATAGACCATCGACACACCATCCGAGAGGATGTCGGTGAGGCAGACCGCGACGAGCTCGCGGCGGCTGCCGCTCGGGCCGGGGCGATAGTATTCGATGACGCGGCTTCGGACCGGGGTTTCCTCGATCATCGCGGCGAACTCGTGCATGTCCATGTCGGCCATGCCGCCGGTGGCGTGGCGGGCATCGAGATAGCGGCGGAAGAGCTCGTACTGCGTTTCGGTCGCCCAGGGGCTGCGGGCGACACGCTCTATGGTCTCGTTGCGCTTCATCACCCGGCGGCGGCCGCGGGACCAGTTGAAGTCATCGACCACGATGCGGGCGGAGAGACAGGCGGTGCAGGCACCGCAGGACGGGCGGTAGAGCACGTTCTGCGATCGGCGGAAGCCCTGGTGCGAGAGCACATCGTTGAGACCGGTGGCACTCTCGCCCTGCAGCGCCGTGAAGAGCTTGCGCTCCACCTTGCCGTCGAGATAGGGACACGGCTGCGGCGCGGTGACGTAGAACTGATGTGTCTGCGGCAGGGTGTGACGCATGGCGGTCCCGTTCGGCTATCTCCCGTGAACGCAAACGTTAGCAACAGGTCTCGCGGCGGAGCAACTTCTTTCTGTTGCGTTTTTTCTGCGATCGCGAGGCTGTCAAAGCTCGGGGCGGTTGATTGCGGTGGTCCGCAGGAAGATGTCGCCGAGGCCCTGGCGGTAGCGGGTTGTCAGGATCATCGCGCAACTCAAGAGCTGAACCGGAAAAACCGCCATTGATACGACATAGATCAGTGCGTGCAGGAAGGCGGTCAACGGGTCGAGACGGGCACCGTCGGACTTGCGCAGTTCTATGCCCATGAAGCGCATGCCCCAGGTTGCGGAGCTGTTTGCGATGGTGGCGGTGCGGTATAGAAGGCCCATGCCGGCAAGGACGAGCGGAAAGGCCGCGAATCCGAAGCCGAGCGTGAGCAGCCCGAAGAGCACGCCGACCGGCACTCCGAGGGCCATCACGACCAGTACATCCACGATCCACGCCACGAAACGGCGCGTCGGCACGCCGTCATAGAACTGGCCGTCAAGCTCGGGATCGGGCAGGCCGGGCATCGCGGCGGAAAAGGTCGAAGTCTGCATTCTCGGCGCTCTCCATCATTCTGTGATCATGAGATGGGGAGTGCGGGCGGCGGCTGCAAGGCGGGCCGCCCGGAGGCAGGTCTCAGCGGCCGATCTGGGCGAGATCATAGGGCGTCGTCTGGTAGATCTCGTTGATCCAGTTGCCGTAAAGGAGCTGGCCGTGGCTGCGCCAGCGGTTCTCGGGGGTGCGCGACGGGTCGTCCTCGGGGAAATAGCCGATGGGCATCGCGATCTGGCCGCCCTTGGCGAGGTCGCGGTTGTATTCGTCGCGGAGCGTCGTCGAGTCGTATTCGAGGTGGTTGACCATGACGAGGGCGCGGTGATCGGCATCCTCGATGAGGCAGGGGCCGACATCTTCGGAATGGATCAGGATGCGCAGATCCTCGTTGATCTCGAGATCCTCGGTGCGGAGTTCGGTCCAGCGGCTCACCGGCACGATGAAGCTGTCGGAGAAGCCACGCAGGAAGGGCGAGGTCGGCTCGACGACATAGTGGCGGAAGCAGCCGAAGGCCTTGCCCGGCAGCATGTGCTTGGGGATGCCATGGAAGTGGTAGAGCATGGCCATGCCGCCCCAGCAGACCGCCATGGTGTGATGGACGTTGGTCTGGGTCCAGTCGAAGATCTCGCGAAGCTCGTTCCAGTAAGAGACGTCCTCGTACTGCAGATGCTCGATCGGCGCGCCGGTGATGACGAGCCCGTCGAACTTGCGCGACCGGGCATCCTCGAAGGTCTGATAGAACGCTTCGAGGTGGTCCATCGTGGTGTTCTTCGGGGTGTGGTCGGTCATCCGCAGCAGCGTGAGCTCGATCTGGAGCGGGGTGGCGCCAATCAGGCGCGCGAACTGCGTCTCGGTCTGGACCTTCTTGGGCATGAGATTGAGCAGTGCGATCTGGAGGGGCCGGATGTCCTGACGGCGTGCCGTTTCCTCGGACATCACGACAACGCCCTCGCGACGGAGCACGTCGTGAGCGGGGAGGTCGGCGGGAATCTTGATCGGCATTGCACTTCTCTCGTGTGGGGAATGCCTAGATAGGCCCTGCACGTCTGGCGGGCAAGGGCCGGTCGGCCGCGGGGGGCTGGCATGGGGAATGCGCTGTCTCACGCGGGATCAGCCGTCAATGGCGGCGGCGTGTTGCCACCGCTGAGGGCGCGGGAAGCCGCACGCGAAGGTGCAGATCGCCAGTGCCGGGCGGGTCAGGCGCGCGTGGTGCGGGCGAGGGCCGTTTCGATCAGCGCGTCGAAATCCTGCGGATCGCGGACCTCGGAGACCTCCGCGGCCTCCACCGTCACGCCCCAGCGCTGGGCGATCGCGGCATAGCGCGGCAGGCGGTGATCGAGCAGCTCGCGGAAGCCGTGGCGGATGAAATCATCGGGATCGACGGCCTCGGGCGCCACGCCGCGTTCCTCGAGGTAGCGGTTCCAAGTGTCGAAGAGAAAGGTCTCGGTGTAGTACATCGGCTTTGGCGCGCGGTCGAAGCGGCGGGCGAGCAGGTCGAGATGAGCCTCCGTGCCGCGGATCCAGACCGGAAGCATTGCCGAGCAGATATCGGCCATCACAGGATCCTCGGGGTTTCCCGGCTCCACCACCTCGCAGAGCGAGCCGGACATGTCGCAGACGAAGTTAGCGTAGCCGTAGATCTCGTGCGCCTTGCGGATGAAGAGCAGCGCATCGCGGGTTGCGGCGATCTCGGCGTCACGGTGGAGCCGCTGGCGGCGGACATATTCATTGAAGGGGATGCCGCCCTTCGCCGGATCGCCCGGCTTGCCGAGATAGGTCGAGAGCGGCTCGAGATTGTGAAAGGTGATGTTGGAGGCGATGTAGATCGAGTCCGACATCAGCAGCTTGCGCAGGAACGGGTTGCGCATCGCCTCGCGCTTGAAGTTGTCGACGATGTGCTCGCCCATATAGCGGGTGCCGATGCGGAAATCGACGGAGTAGTGAAACCACTCGGCCTCCTCGCGCAGCATGGCTGAGAGTCGGGTCTTGCCGAGGCCGGACATACCGAAGAGTGCGACGCGCTTGTGGGAGGCATCCCTCCAGTCCTGCGGCGAGTGGTAGAACATCATGACTTCCGGGAAGGCCTGTTTGGCTCTGCCTAACGGGGCAGGGCGCGCGATGCAAGCCGCCAGAAATCGCCAGAATCAGAAGGAATATCCGATCCTGAGCCCCGCGCCCCAGACGCTGCCGTCGTCGTAGGTGGTGTCGAGCACGTTCGAGGTGTCGCCGAGGCGACCGTAGGTGATGCCGCCAGTGATGTTGATGCGCTCGATGTCGTAGCTCAACGCCGCGGCGCCGAGGGTGCGGCCGTCATAAGGTCCGAGTGTGGTGAGCGAGCCGCCCTGGGAGGGTTCGTAGATGAGGGCGACGGAGCCTGCGAACTTGTCGGTGAACTGGCGGCCGACACCGATCGTGTAGGTCGTCCAGTCGTCGGTGTAGTCGACAAGGGGCATGCCCACGACCTGCGTGTAGGCAGGTGGAGCGATGGTGAATTCAGACCAGTCGACCCAGCGGACCGAGCCGAAGAGCAACGTGCGCTCGGCAACGCCGGTCTGGAATTCGAACGAGACCGCCTGCGGCGTGGTGATGTCGGTCTCGTCGTGAATGGTGCCGAACTCGGTGCTCGCAAGCGTGTGCTCGATCTTGGAGTAATAGGTGAGAGCAACACGGAGCGCGATCTCGGGGCGACTGTAGGCTGCACCCAGCAGGTAGCCCCAGGCCCAGTCCTTGTCGGTTTCGGCGGTGTAGGGCGGGTAGCCTGCGCTGGGGCCGATGAAGGGGATCGAGGCGTCGGCGTCGAGGCGCTCGGCGCGCAGGCCGCCGTATATCTTCACATCGGACCGGATATCGTAGGCGAGGATGCCGGTGAACTGGTAGGTGTCGAGATCGGCGGAGGTGCCGTCGTAGGAGAAACCCGGATAGGCAAAGCTGCCGCGACCGTAGCTGGTTGCCGCGCCGTAGGGCTGGTCGAACACGAGGGCGTAGGAGAGCTTTTCGGTGATGTCGCTCTTCCAGGCGGCGCTGTAGTTCCAGTAGTCCTCGAAGAGATCGCCGGTATTGCCGGTGACGGTGACGCCGGGGGCAATCGTTGCGTTCTCGCCGCTCTGGTGCGGATTTCCGTAGGCGATGCCGAGCTCGCCGTAGGTGCCCTCCTCGAACAGCAGCCGGACCGTCATCGGGACCGCCCGCTCGATGGCGGCGGCCTGGGCGAGGCCTGCCAGCAGAAGCGGCGCCAGTCCCAGAGCCGCTGCGGCTGCGGCCTTGGCTTCGTCGCGCATGGTCTGAGTCTCCCTGATGCAGCGCCCCGTTCGGGGCGCTCGATACGCTGGTACCTTGGGGGCCATCTTCGGGCCCCGGTTGCAGCCGGAGGTTGATAATCGCGCTGCGAGCGTCATCGATCAAGCATCTTGGAGGAGCGAACGGTGCTTTCCGGAACGAGTGCGGCCCGCCGGTATCACCAGCGGGCCGCAGGACGTGTTGGCCGGGAGCCCGGGCGATCCGGGCCTGGCAGCTTACTTCTTCATCGCGTCGAGCGAGGTCTGCAGGATCGACTTGGCTTCCGCCTTGTCGCCCCAGCCGATGACCTTCACCCACTTGCCTTCCTCGAGATCCTTGTAGTGCTCGAAGAAGTGCTTGATGCGGTCACGGGTTTTCTGGGCGACGTCCTCGAGATCCTGGATATGGGCCTGGAACGGATCGACCTTCTCGGCCGGCACGGCGATGAGCTTGTCGTCCATGCCGCCGTCGTCTTCCATCTTCAGCACGCCGATCGGGCGGCACTTGATGACGTTGCCCGGGTAGAGCGGGAAGTCGCAGATCACGAGCACGTCGGTCGGGTCGCCATCGGCGTGGAGCGTGTTCGGCACGAAGCCGTAGCTGCAGGGATAGAACATCGGGGTGTTGACGACGCGGTCGACGAAGACGGCACCCGACTCCTTGTCGAGCTCATACTTCACCGGAGCGCCACCTGCGGCACCGCCGGTGATCTCGATCACCACGTTGATGTCTTCCGGCGGGTTCTTGCCGGCAGGGATCTTGTCGATGTTCATTCACGGTCTCCTCGGTTCAGGCGGGTCGGCGCCCGCCTAGCACGGGGCCGGAAGCAAAAAAAGGGGGAACGTCAGGGCTTGCGACGTTCGGACAGGATGTTGGCAAGGATGCCTGCCACGATGAGCGCCCCGCCGGCGAAGACCGCCCAGTCGAGCGGCTCGCCGTAGATCCACATGCCGGCTAGCGCCATGGCGGGCAGGCGGAGGAACTCCATCGGTGCCACGATGGTAGCGGGCGCGTTGCGGAGAGCGGAGGTGAGGGCGAAATGCGCCGAGACCCCGGTGACGCCGGTTATGGCGACCCAGGGCAGCAGGCCCGGCGTGGGCAGCGTAAGGCCACCGGGGAGACAGAGGAGTGCAGAGAACACGGTCTGCAACAGCGTCATCCAGAAGAGCACGCAGATCGTGCGATCCTCGCGGGTGATGCGGCGGGTGTAGATCGAGGTGAGCGCAAAGCAGATCGCGGCGAGGAGTGCGGCGCCATGCCCCCAGCCGAGAGGCGAGACGCCCGGGCGGGCGACGATCAGCACGCCTGCGAAGCCCAGCAGGGCCGCGAGCATCCGGATGCGGGTGAGCCGTTCGTGGAGAAGCAGCGGTGCGAGCAGCGCGACCCAGAGCGGGTTTGTCATCTCGAGCGCGACGACCTGGGCGAGTGGGATGGCCGCCACGGCAAAGAACCAGGCGTTCTGGCCGATGAAATGGATGCTGTTGCGTTGAAGATGCAGCCAAGGCTGGCGCGTCACGACCGGCGCGAAACCGTCGCCGAGGCGGAGCACCACCACGAGCATGATGAGCCAGCCGATGGCGGAGCGGAAGAGCATGAGTTCGAAGGTCGAGAGTTCACGCTGTACCTCGCGGCCCGCAATTGCCATCGCGACGAAGGACACCATGGCGGCGAGCATCCAGGCGAAGGCGCGCCAAGGGCGCGCATCGCGCATGGCAGGGGTGACGGTGGCGTTCATACTGGGATCACTGCTTTGCGGGACGCGCCGGCGAGCAGACGTGAGGTTTCCGGCTCGTCAATGCCAAGGCCCTTCAGGATCTCCCAGACAGAGATGCGACCGAAATTGTAGGACCATGCCAAGGATTCGCGCGCAATGCGACGGAATTTCGTCCGCGCCGTGCCGTCTCCGAAGCTGGTCGCTGCTGACACTGCAACGTGACGGTAGCCCACCCAGCGGAAGATCGCCCAGGCACGGGCGAGATGGTAGCCGTCGGAGACGACGATGATCGGGCCTGTTGTGGCCGGCGGCAGCATCGGGCGGGAGAGGAGGGCATTCTGCAGCGTGGAGCGCGAGGTGTCCTCGACGGTAATGGCACTGAGCGGAACGCCGGCGGCGATGGCGACATCGGCCATGGCAGTACCGAGGCCCGGCAATCTGGGATTGGTATGGCCGCCGGTGAAATGCATCCGTGGCGCGAGGCCCGCGCGGTAGAGCGCAATGGCGTGGTTCGTGCGCGCGAGCGTATCGGGCCCGGGGGTGCCGTCTCGTCGGACACCGCCGCCAAGCACAACGATCACGGACGCGGGTGCGGGCTCGCCGCTACGGTGGACGAGCCAGAGGGCATGGAACGTCACGCCCACGCCGGTGAGCAAGACAGCGACCACTGCTGTCGCAACGAGGCGCGCGGCCCAGGTGAGCGCCGCGAGGCGACAGTCCTTCTGCTCTCCGGGGCGCGTCATGTCTTTCCTTCCCTCGCGTCGGACCCGCACCATAGGGGCTGGCCAGACGGCTTTGAACGGGAAATTTCGGGCGGCGCAAGGGGGGCTCCCATGCCGCACAACGCCGCGTGCCACGGCGTAATCTTCACAGATAACCTTCGGTTAGACTTATTCGTGCATCATCGCGGATCATTTGCAGGTGGTGGAGCCAGCGCAGCATTTGGCTGGTGGGATTCGAAACGTGGAGAAGGTCATGGGACGTGGATTCAGGATGCTCCTGTTGCTCGCGGCACTATCGCCGGCTGTAGCGCCCGTGGCCGCGGAGACGCAGGCGCAAGTCGGAGACTGTCCGCCGCGGGTCGGAGCCGAAGCAAAGACGGGCAAGCAGGCGGGGCAGGCCACCGGGCCCTGTGACGAGGAGGACTCGGATGGGCCGGTTGCCGGCAAGGGAGCGGATGGCAAGCGCCAGATGGAGCGGAACGTCTACTTCCCGCTGATGCGCTTCGAAGTGCCATCCTGGCTGCGCTGGTGGGATCCGGACTGACGGCTGGCTGCGCCGCGGGTTCTCGACACCCGGCGCAGCATATCGCTTATTCCCACTCGATGGTGCCCGGGGGTTTCGAGGTGATGTCGTAGGTCACCCGGTTGATGCCTTGGACCTCGTTTATGATCCGAGTTGCGGTCTCCGACAAGAAGTCGTGGCTGAATGGGTAATAGTCCGCCGTCATGCCATCGACGCTGGTCACGGCCCGGAGGGCGCAGGCGTAATCGTAGGTGCGGCCGTCGCCCATCACGCCGACGGTGCGCACCGGGAGAATTACCGCGAACGCCTGCCAGATTTCGTCGTAGAGGCCGTGCTTGCGAATTTGGTCAAGATAGACCGCATCGGCCTTGCGCAGGATTTCCAGCTTCTCGCGGGTGATCTCTCCGGGGCAGCGGATCGCGAGGCCGGGCCCGGGGAAAGGGTGGCGTCCGATGAAGCTCTGCGGCAGGCCAAGTTCGCGACCTAGGGCGCGAACCTCGTCCTTGAAGAGCTCCCGCAGGGGCTCGACCAGCTTCATGCCCATCTTCTCGGGCAGGCCCCCGACATTGTGGTGGGACTTGATCGTCACCGACGGTCCGCCCGAGAAGGAAACGCTTTCGATAACGTCGGGATAAAGCGTCCCCTGCGCGAGAAATTCTGCGCCGCCGAGTTCCTTCGCGTGCTTCTCGAAGAGCTCGATGAAGAGCCGACCGATGGTCTTGCGCTTCACTTCCGGGTCGGAGACGCCTTCGAGAGCGGTCAGGAAGGTCTCGCTGTCATCGGCGTGGATGAGCGGCAGGTTGTAGTGGTCGCGAAACATGCCGACGACCTCTTCGGCCTCGTTGAGCCGCAGGAGGCCATGGTCGACGAAGACGCAGGTGAGCTGCTCACCGATGGCCTCGTGGATGAGGATCGCCGCGACCGAGCTGTCGACGCCGCCCGAGAGTGCGCAGATGACCTTGGCGTCGCCGACCTGTTCACGGATCTGGGCAACGGCCTGCTCGCGGTAGGCTTCCATTGTCCAGTCGCCGGTGAAGCCGGCGAGCCTGACGAAGTTCTCATAGAGCTTCCGGCCGTTCGGAGTGTGGTGGACTTCCGGGTGGAACTGGACCGCGAAAAAATTCCGGGCGGCGTCGGCGGTGATGGCGAAGGGCGCGTTGGGCGAGGTGCCGTAGACCTCAAAGCCCGGCGCAAGTTTCGAGACATGGTCGCCATGGCTCATCCAGACCTGCTCCGAGGCGCCCTCGAACCAGCCCTCGAGGAGCGGCAGGCGGTCGTTTGCGGGCGTGACGAAGGCGCGGCCGAATTCGGCGGTGCCGTGGCCGCGTTCGACCTTGCCGCCGAGGCAGTGCATCATGACCTGCTGGCCGTAGCAGATGCCGAGAATCGGCACGCCGAGATCGAAGACTTCCCGGGGCGGCATCGGTGCGCCCTCGGCGAAGACGCTGGCGGGGCCGCCGGAGAAGATCACGGCCTGCGGCGCGAAGTCGCGCAGGAACTCGGCCGTCACGTTCTGGAACGGATGGATTTCACAATAGACATTCAACTCGCGCAGGCGGCGCGCGATCAGCTGCGTCACCTGGCTGCCGAAGTCGATGATGAGGAGGCGCTGGTGGGTGTCCTGTGTCATGGCAGACGCATTAGGGTGCCGCGCGCGCCGCTGCAAGAGGTCGATGCTGGCAGGTGAGGACTTCGGGCGCGGGGCATGTCGCGGATGATCCGTTTGGCGGCGCAAACCGGCAGGGTCGGTGCCGGGATTGCCGTAAGAATGGAGGGAATGGACCGGGTCCGACGGAGGAAGGCGATGAGCGAAGCAACTGTCGAGGAACGGAGCCCGGCACGGGGCCGCCGCACGGGCGGCGGCGCGGCCCGGCGGGCGGAACGCACGGCTCCGAAGATCGAGGCGGCGCGATTCATCGAGCGGCGCATCCCGAATTTCGAGATCCTCGACGAAGAGGGGCTCGCGCTCATCGAGGCCAATGCGGAGACGCTACTCGAGGAGATCGGGGTCAATTTCGTCGACAATCCGCCCGCTCTTGCGCTTTGGCGGGAAGCCGGGGCGGATGTGCGCGGTGAGCGGGTGCATATCCCAAGGGGGCTTGCGCGCAAGCTTTGCGCAACAGCCCCGTCGCGCTTCACCCAATTGGCGCGCAACCCCGAGCGCAGCGTCGAGATCGGCGGGAAGAGCCTCGTGCTGGCGCCGGTTTACGGGCCACCCTTCGTGCGCGACATGGAAGGTGGCCGCCGCTATGCGACGATGGAGGACTTCCGCAACTTCGTGAAGCTCGGCTACATGTCGAAATGGCTGCACCATTCGGGGGGGACGGTCTGCGAGCCCACGGATGTCGCAGTGAACAAACGCCATCTCGACATGCTGCTTGCCCATATGACACTCACCGACAAGCCCTTCATGGGCTCGGTGACGGAGCCGTCGCGGGCCGCGGATTCGGTCGAGATGTGCAAGATCCTGTTCGGTGCCGAGAATGTCGGGCCGAACTGCTACATGACGAGCCTCGTCAACATCAACTCGCCACTTACCTTCGATTCGGTCATGATGGGCGCGCTCGAGGTCTATGCCCGCGCCGGCCAGGCCTGCATTGTTTCGCCCTTCATCGTCGGCGGTGCGATGGCGCCGGTCTCGGTCGCGGGGACGCTCACGCAGCTTCTGGCCGAGGTGATGGCGGGGGTTGCGTATTCCCAGCTCGTCAAGCCCGGAGCGCCGGTGATCTTCGGTGCCTTCGTCACCTCGATCGACATGAATTCGGGTGCTCCGACCTTTGGAACGCCCGAGGCCTCGAAGATCCTGTTCGGGGCGGGGCAGCTCGCGCGCCGGATGAACCTGCCGTTCCGTTCCGGCGGCGGGCTTTGCGGCTCGAAGCTGCCGGATGCGCAGGCAGCGACCGAGACGGCCAACACGCTGCAGGCTGCATTGCTCGGCGGAGTGAACTTCATGCTGCATGCCTGCGGCTGGCTCGAAGGCGGGCTGGTCTCGTCCTACGAGAAGTTCGTACTCGATGCCGACCAGCTCGGTCTGCTGCATTCGATGGCCGAAGGGATCGACCTCTCGGAGAATGGTCAGGCGATGGATGCGATCCGCGAGGTGGGGCCGGGGGGGCACTATCTCGGTTGCGCGCACACCCAAGCGAACTTCAAGACCGCGTTCTGGCGCTCCAGTGTCTTCGACTACCGCCCGTACGAGACCTGGGCTGAGGATGGCGGGCCGGATTCGATGCAAATCGCCAACAGAAAGATGCGCAAGATGCTTGCGGCCTACCAGCCGCCGCCGCTCGATCCCGGGATTTCCGAAGAACTTGCGGCCTTTGTCGCGGCCCGGAAGGCATCGGAGCCAGACGCCTTCGGCTGAATGAAGCGCGAGGGATGCGTCACCCCGTGAGGCGTGCGGCCTCGCGGGCAAGCCAGGCGCGCACCGCGGCCGGATCGGCTGCGCGGATCTGCGCCACGGTGTCGCCGGGGCCGACCTTGGCGCCGATCCCGCCGAGCTCTTGAGCCACGGCCATCGCGTCCTCGTCGGTAGTGTCGTCACCGATCATCACCGGGCGCCGAGCGGTAAAACCCGAACGGCCCGCGATATCGCGGAGGGCGACGCCCTTGTGGGCATGTGCGGGCTTCACTTCGACGACCATCTTGCCGGGCTGGAACACGAGGCCCGGCACCGCTTTGGATGCCGCTTCGGCCGCGGCGAGGCATTGGGCTTCGGCCGCGGGGGCTGCGCGAAAGTGCAGGGCCGCGACAGGGCCCTTGGTCTCGAGCCAGACGCCCTTGATCTTTTCAGTAACTGTGAGCAGCGGGGCCAGAACCGTATCGGGCTGGGCGGGCGGCATGGCGGGCACCGAGCCGCTCGGAGGCACGATCTCGAGGCCATGGCCCCCGGCGCGCCAGACGAAATCCGGGGTGCGGCGGGCGAGGTCGCGAATGTCGCGGCCGCTCAGCAGCACGATGGCGCCGTCGAACACGCGGGCGAGCGCCTTGAGATCAGCCACCGTCGCCGGTGGAATGGCGATTGCTTCTGGATCCGGGCCGATTTCGGCGAGCGTGCCGTCGAGGTCGAGAAAAAGTGCGTCGGTTTTCGCAAGCTCGAGCGATTCGAGGTAGGTATCGGTCATCAGCTCTCGACCTCGGTGTCTGGCGCAGGCTTGCCGAGGCTTTCAAGTTCGTCGAGGAAAGCGCGGCGCCACCAGGCAATGCTCTGCGCGCGAACCGCGGCATCCATGGATTTCCATCGCTCGATTCGTTCCTCAAGCGGCATATTGATGCCTTGTTGGATCGCATCGGCGGTTGCCGCTATGTCGTGGGGATTGACGAAGATTGCACCCTGCAACTGTTCGGCGGCGCCCGCAAACTCTGACAGCACGAGAGTCCCCGGATCTTCGGGATCTTGAGCGGCGACAAACTCTTTCGCCACGAGGTTCATGCCGTCATAGAGCGGGGTCACGAGGCCCACGCGCGCAAGCCGGTAAAGCCCGGACAGCATGCCCCGCGGATAACCGCGGGCAAGGTAGCGGATTGGCACCCAATCGAGATCACCGTGATCGCCATTGATTCGGCCGGTTACCTGATCAAGCTCGATCCGGAGATCCTGATAGGTATCCACGTCCTCCCGGGAGGGCGGTGCGATCTGCAGGAAGCTCACCCGGCCACGGATATGCTCATTCTCGTCAAGCATGCGCCCGAAGGCGTGCATGCGCTGCGGCAGGCCCTTCGAATAGTCCATCCGGTCGACGCCGAGGACGAGTGCGCGCTGGTCAATGATCCGGCCGAGCCGGCTTGCCGCGCTACGGCCTTCCTCACTGTTGGCCAGGTTCACGATCTCGTCGGCGTCGATGCCGATCGGGAACGCCTTGGTGCGAAGGGTGCGCCCGAAGGCGGAGATCGTGCCGTCCGAAGAGGAAGATGCCTGGTCGATCTCGACCAGATAGCGCTCAAAGTTCGCTCGATCTCGTTCGGTCTGGAAGCCGATCAGATCGAAGGCGCAGAGCGCGCGGGCGATGCGGCGATGCTGTGGCAGCGAGGTGAAGATCTCGGGTGCGGGGAAGGGAATGTGCAGAAAGAAGCCCATCGGGCCTTCCCATCCGGACGTACGCATTTCCTGGCCCATCAGCAGGAAGTGGTAGTCGTGAACCCACACGGTGTCATCGGGTCGGGTGAACTGCGCCAGAAGCCGGCCGAAGCGGCGGTTCACTTCCTCGTATGTGGCAAACTCGGTTTCATCGAAATGTGCGAGGTCGACGCGGTAATGAAAAACCGGCCAAAGGGCGCGGTTTGCATAGCCGAGATAGTATCCCTCGTACTCCGCCTCAGTGAGATCGGCGAGCGCGAAATCGACATTGTCCTCGGCGAAGAGGCGTACGCCGCGCGTCTCGCGCTCGAGCGTTTCCCCCGACCATCCGAACCAGACGCCGCCGCCCCGTTCGCTAAGGGCTTCCCATATGGCTACCGCGAGGCCGCCGACCTTGGGTTCGCCGGGGCTGGCAGTGCGGTTCGATGCGATAATGAGCCTTCCCGTCATGGCGCGATAGAGACCCCATGCGGCTTCAGGAAGCAACAGCCAAAGGGTCTATTTGTCTATTTCGGTTGGGAAGAGATCATTTGCTGCTCAGGCGGCGGCGCAGATTTCCAGGAGGCCTCGCCCTATGGAGCTCGCGTCGGCGGAAAAGTGCCGAGCCTCGGCAATCAGGGCGGTGAGCACGCCGACATGGCGCTGGACCGAATAGGTGGCATCACCCGCAGCGCGGCATGATTCGAGGCGGCTTTCTTCTGCGATCAGGGTCACCATCACCTGATGCGGCGCGGTGCCGCGCAGGTTGCGGAAAAGGCGCTTGAGATCCCGGTCTCGGCGGTAGTCGGATACGCCTGCACGGGCGGCACGGATCAGAATCTTGGGGCGGCGAAGGCCGCCGAGAAGGTTCGCGAGATCGTTCATGATGTCCCTCTTTCTTGTCGATGGAAGGACTTTGCCGGTGTTCGGCGCGTGTTGCGCAACCAGAGCGAGTAACGCTCGCGGGGTTAAAGTGTAAAATAACTATAAAACAGCAACTTAATGATGTTTAAGGAATCTTTGAGGAATCAACCTTAAGACGAGTTTTGCGAAAATTGTAGGAACGCCGAAGGGCGATTGCCTGCCAGTCTTCCCCAAAGGCCCGGTCCGGGCCGATCCAGATGGAGCGTTGAACATGTTGCCAGGCTGGCTTCCGGAACCCGCCGTCACCTACCTTGCGCATACGTCCGCCGGTCACTCCATTCGCGGTCTTGCGCGGGCGAAGGGGTGCCACGCTTCCACGATCCTGCGGCAGGTCCGCAAGGTTGAATCCTGGCGCGATGACCCACTGATCGACGAGGCACTCGATCGTCTGGGGCGCGCCCTTTCCACTGAACTCACCGACCGTTCCGAATCCAGAGAGGTCTTGTCCATGTCCAACCCGGCCACGCAATCCTGTGACCGTCCCGATCCGCGCATCGAGCGCGAGGCGCGGCGTATCCTTCGCCGGCTTTGCGAGAAGGGGGCCTTCCTAGCCGTTGCGCCGACCATGGAAAAGGCGGTCGTGCTGCGCGAGGTGGTTCCGGGGCGGCAAAATCGTATCGCAGTGGTGGACCGGGACGTGGCCCATGCCTTCGCGTTGCAGGAATGGATCAGCTGCGAAAAGGCCGGAAAGATTGCTTGCTACACGATTTCTGCGGTCGGTCGGGCGGCGCTCAAGCGGTTGCTCGCGGAGGAGCGACAGGCGAAATCGGCGCGTGGCGGTTTTGCCGAGGCCCAGGGCGCCTTCCAGGAGCAGCATCGGACCTTTGCCGAGCGCGTGGTGATGGCTTCAGACGGCTCGGGTGAGCAGAAGATTCGCTACAACCTCGCCGAAAGCCCACTTTCGGTGCTCGGCCGCAAGCACGGCAAGGACGGCAAACCCTATCTCACGCCGGAGCTCATCGAGGCAGGCGAGCGTCTGCGCGAGGATTTCGAGCTTGCGCAGATGGGTCCGCGGGTGGCGCAGAACTGGGACCGTTTCCTGACGTCAGGGTCCGATCGGGGCGGCTTCTCGGCCGCGCGCGGACCGGCGGAGGGGCCTGCTGATGCCCGCACCCGGGTAGCGCTGGCGCTGGAGGCGCTGGGTCCGGGCCTCTCGGATATCGTTTTCCGGGTATGTTGCTTTCTCGAGGGGCTCGAGGCGGCAGAAAAGCGGCTCGGCTGGTCGGCGCGTTCTGGCAAGGTCGTGCTCAAGATCGCGCTCGAACGCCTCGCCGCTCATTACCAGACACCCGCTCGCCAAGAGGCGCGCAGAAAGACCGGCTGAGGCCGGAGGCCGCGCGGATCAGCCCGCGGCGCTGATGATCCCCCCGAAATCCTCGGCCTTGAGAGACGCTCCGCCCACGAGTGCGCCGTTCACGTTTTTGATTGCGAAAATCTCGGCGGCGTTGCTCGGCTTCACCGAACCACCATAGAGCAGTCGGACACCGCCGGCGATATCGGCACCAAAGCGATCGGAGAGGGTTTTGCGCATGAAATCGTGAACTTCGGCGATTTCCTCAAGAGAGGGGGTGCGGCCGGTGCCGATGGCCCAGACCGGCTCATAGGCTACGACCAGGTTTGCGGCGGTGGCGCCGTCGGGGATCGAAGCCGCAAGCTGGCTGCCAATGCGTGCGAGCGTCTCGCCTGCGTCGCGTTCGGCTTCGGTTTCTCCCACGCAGACAACGGCGACAAGGCCCGCGCGCCAGGCGGCTTCGGTCTTGTTGGAGACCATCGCGTCGGTTTCGCCGTGATCGGCACGGCGCTCGGAATGGCCGATGATGACTGCACTTGCACCCGCATCGGCGAGCATTTCTGCAGAGATATCACCTGTATGAGCGCCTGAGGCCTTCCAATGGCAGTCCTGGCCACCGATCGGGAAGGCGCCGCCGGCAAAGGCTGCTACGAGGGTTGAGGGCGGGCAGACCAGCACGTCGCAGACCGGAGAGGGGTGCGCTCTTGCCAGCTCCTCGAGCATGGCGGAGGAGGCCTTGAGGCCGTTCATCTTCCAGTTTCCGGCAACGAGCGTGCGTGGCGACATCTATCGGGCTCCCGTAACAATATTTCGCTGCTTGCTAGCAGAGGAGGCCGGTCAGGAAAAGTCGGGATCGGAGGCAGCAAGCGAACGGCGCGCCCAGGCGCAGGCGGCGTCGGGGTCGTCGAGTGCGGCATCTGGCAGGGTCCAGTAGCCCATCTCCATACGCCGCCCCGACCGATGGATGTAGGAGAAGCGACTGGCACCTTCGCGGGCGAGATCCTCGGCGAGGGGGCCGACTGCCTTGATGTAAAGCTGCCGCTCGGGGCCGCCGAAGATTGCAAAGATGCGGCCTTCGGAGTAGATCGCGAGGCCGCCCATCATTGCACGCGAGGAAATCCCGCTAATATCTTGGAAAAGTTCGTGGATCCAGGCGCGGATGTCGGCCGGAACGGCCATGTCACATGCCAGTGAACTTGATGGATTCACCACAGCCGCAGGCTTCAGCGACGTTGGGATTGTTGAACTTGAAGCCCGATTCCAGCAGGCCTGTTTCGTAGTCGATCTCTGTACCGAAAAGGAACATCTGAGCCATCGGTGCGATCATAACTCGCGCGCCGTTCTGCTCCACAACCTCGTCCATCGGGTCGATGGCATCGACATAGTCCATGGTGTATTCCATGCCTGCGCAGCCGCCTTTCTTGACGCCGATGCGCAGGCCCTTGGTATCGCCCTTGTTCATCAGGCGGAGGATTTGCGCTTGCGCCGCAGGCGTCATGCTGACGGGCGGCTTTCCGGGAATTCCGAACATCTGTCCTTTGTCTCTCGCTATCGGAGTTGCTCATAAGTTAGGTGAGGATGCATGTTTTCTCAAGGCCCGCTGCACGGCTCAGGGGCTGCCGAGCGCGCTGAGCGCCCAGCGCGCGGCCTCGGCCGAGGCAAGGCCCCAGGCAAAGCTGCCGAGGGTTCCGACGATCACGTATTCACTGACCTGGTGGTGCCGCTCGCGGGTGAGTTCATTGAAGCGGAGCACCGACTTTGCCGCGATAAGAAAGCCAATTGCGCCGACATTGCCCGAAAGCGTCAGCATGAAGATGAGTAGCCTTTCAAGGCGACCGATGAAGAGCCCCCCCTTTGGCATGTCCTGCCGTTCCTCGGGGGCGTCGAGCGCAATGTTGGCCATGAGCGCCTTGACCGCGTAACCGCCGGCGAAGACAGCGGCGATCAGGCCGGCGGTAACAGCCATGAGTGCGGGCAGCGCTTCGGTGAGGTCCGGAAGGGCTTCTGTGACGGCGGAATGGCCCCAGAGACCCGTGCCGAAGGCTTGCGGGGAGAGGCGTGCTGCGGCAAGTATCACAATGCCGTGGGCCGCCTGATCTGTGAGGAATGCGGTGAGTCCCGGCCCGCCGAGCCGGGCCTTGAGCACATCGATGAGGGCGTGACTGACGGTCACGAGCGCAAGCGCGGCAAATGCGGGCGCAAAGCCGAGGCAGACCCAGCTAGCAAGCCCGACAATGGCGGCATGAGTCGCAAGCGCCTTGGGGCGGCGCTTGTTCTCTACCATCCAGGTCGTCTGTAAAAGGAAGTCCGCGGCGAGATGCCCGAGAGCGAGTGCGATGGCCGTTTCGATCACGGTCGACCCCACCTTGAGCGCCCACGCTGTATTGGGGTTGTAAATCTAATTACAATCCTTAAAGGTTGTGATTTGGGGGTCATTCCGGGGTCTCCATAGCCTCGATCGCTTGGCGCAGGGCCCAATCGCCTCCGGCCGCGAGATGCTTGGCAACCATCTGCTGGCTAATGCCAAGCGCTTCGGCCGCTGCTCCCTGGGTACCCGCATCCGGGGGCAGCATCCGGAGGAAGACCTCGGCCTGCCGCACCGTCCAGCGCCCGGAGATCTCGTCGGCAAGTGCAAAGGCGGCCTTCCAGGCGCTTTCAGCCGGATGCGGATCGGACCAGCCGATTGCAAAGCGCGCACTGCGCTTCATACTGTCGAGGTTGCGGCCGGAGAGATCGAAGGCAGGGCCGGATGCCGAGGCAAGTGGCGCGTTCGCGGCGATCTTGCCAGGCCCGATCCCGATCGAGATACGGCTGTCCCGCGCCCGGCCCAGGCTGCGGAGGTTGGCGCGCACGAAGAGAGCGGCACGCAGGGCGAGTGCGGGCCTGGGGATCGCCATCTGCCAGCCATCGCCGCGAAAGCGTTCGAATGCAGGATGTTGCGCCGAGGTATTCCAGCCCCATATCTGCTCCGATGCCGCAGCAAGCGCGACCATCACCTTGTCAAGCTCGCCAGAGCCAAGACGGGAGGAGGCGACAATGTCGCCAGTCAGGATGGTGACAATCGGCGTGGTCATCGGCGGATCCGTTCGAGGCGTCGGACCCGGACCATGGCGGCGGCGGCGCGCCGCGGCAAGTCCTACATGAAGCCAAGCTCGAGGCGTGCCTCGTCGGACATCATGTCCATACCCCATTGCGGTTCCCAGACGAGTTGCACGTCGACTTGGCGCACGCCGGGCACAGGATCGATCGCATCGACGACCCAACCGGGCATCTCGCCGGCCACCGGGCAGCCCGGAGCGGTGAGCGTCATCACGATGGTAACGTCGTTCTCCTCGCTGATTTCGATCGTGTAGATCAGACCGAGATCGAAAATGTTGACCGGGATCTCCGGGTCATAGACGGTTTGACACGCCCGCACGATCTCGTCGTAGAGCGGGTGATCCGTCGAGGACGGCTTGATGAGCGGCGTCCCTTCCATCGGCAAATCGGGTTCGAGACTCATACGAACAGGCTCCCACATTCCTGACTGCAACTATAGGAATTAAGTCCGCCCCCGTAAAGCCGGGGACGGACAACAGCGCGGAAGCCGCCGGGCGTCAGTCGAGGCCCATGCAGTTGGCGTAATAGCTTACTGTCGCGGGCCAGTCGGAGAACAGACCGACGACGCCGACCTGCTGCGCGAGCACGTCGACAACCTCGTACATCTGACCGTCCGAGTGGATGATATCGTTTACTGAGGCATAGTACCAGCCACCCCCGGTATTGAGCGGACCGGAACGCTCGAGCGTCCAGGCGATGAGCTTGAGGCCCGCGGCTTTGGCGGCCTTGGCGTATTCGCTGGGGGCGATCTTGTCGCCATCGGTTGTGATCAGCATGTTGATCGATGGCGCGAGGTAGTTGACGCCCTGCGCCTTAAGCTCAACGAAGTTCTCGGACCAGGTGGAGGGATCCTGCTCGTCGAAGGGTTTGTCCTCAGGCCATTCCACAAGATAGACCGCCTGTGCGCCGAATTCCGGCTCGGCCTTGATCCAGTAGAGTACGTCGTCGAGATTGAACGATTGTGGGTAGACGTCCGATGCGGGGACGCCTGCCGCCTTGTATTCGTCGATCATCATCTGGGCATAGTCCTCCTGGGTCATGCCGTCGAAGGGCATGACCACGGCCGGAGACTTGAGCTCTGGGGTAAACTTCACGCCGAGCTGCTTGAAGAGTTCAATCGATTCGGCATGGGTCATCAGGGTGCCGGCCTGATCAGCGTAGAGATCGGTGCGCCACCCGGGGGTCGCGTTCATGAAACTCTCGATGTCGGTTGCAGCCTCGTCGCCCGCATCCATCTTGCCCTTGAGCGTCTCGAACTCGGCAAGGGTCAGGTCGGAGGTGCGGCAATCGGCGCCGGCGGGCGTGTCGCCTTCGGCCGGGGTGAAGCCTGCTGTGCATTTCGCAGCGAGGCCGGTAGCGAGGATGTTGGTGGTGGTGGCGAGATCATCCTGCGCATGGCGGCAGACGAGTTGCTTATCGGCAGTAAAGGTCACATCACACTCGACAATGCCCGCCCCCATGCGTGCCCCGGCGAGGTAGGATTCGCGCGTGTGTTCAGGAAACTGCATGGCCGCACCGCGGTGGCCGATCGAGAACAGTTTGCGTTCGAACGGGCCGCCTCCGCAGGCAGCGAGCTTGTCCTTAAGTTCGCCGTCCTCCATCTGGTCGACGAGAAAATAGGGGCGGGGCCCGAGTTCTATGATATCGGCAAGCGCCGGTCCGGCGATGGAGGCCATCGCGACGGAGGCGTAAAGAAACGGCTTCATGACTTCATCCCTCGTTGTGTCTGGAGTTGTTCTTTGATCGCGTTTCGATGACAAACCTGAGACAGTTCGGCGACGGTTTGTCGAGACCCGCGGTAGCGCGTAAAGGAGGCGCATGACGCGATTCTCTTTCCGTATTGACGCCCGCAACGGGCGTGCCAGAACCGGCCTAATCTCGACCCCGCGCGGCGAGATCCGCACACCTGCCTTCATGCCTGTCGGGACGGCGGCGACAGTGAAAGCAATGCTGCCCGAGAGCGTGCGCGCGACTGGCGCGGACATCTTGCTCGGTAACACCTATCACCTGATGCTGCGCCCGACGGCGGAGCGGATCGCAAAGCTCGGCGGGCTTCATCGCTTCATGAACTGGGAACGGCCGATTCTCACGGACTCGGGTGGCTTTCAGGTGATGAGCCTTGCCGACCTGCGCAAACTCACCGAGGAGGGTGTCACGTTCCGCAGCCATGTGGACGGCTCGAAGCATCATCTCTCGCCAGAGCGCAGTATTGAGATCCAGCGATTGCTCGGCTCCGATATCGTCATGGCATTTGACGAGTGCCCGGCGCTGCCTGCGACCGAGGCCGCGGTGACAGCCTCCATGCGGCTCTCCATGCGGTGGGCGCAGCGTTCACGAGATGCCTTCGGCGACCGTCCGGGGCATGCGCTATTCGGGATCGTACAGGGTGGCGTCACGGCCGCACTGCGTGAGGAGAGTGCGGCGGCGCTGAAGTCCATCGGTTTCGAGGGCTACGCAATCGGCGGCCTTGCGGTGGGCGAGGGGCAGGAAGCGATGTTCGGGGTGCTCGATTATACGCCGGGTTTCCTGCCAGAGGATAGGCCGCGCTATCTCATGGGGGTTGGCAAGCCTGACGATATCGTGGGTGCGGTGGCGCGTGGCGTCGACATGTTCGACTGCGTCCTGCCGAGCCGCTCGGGACGGACGGGGCAGGCGCTGACGCGACGGGGGCCCGTCAACATCAAGAATGCGCGCCATGCCGAAGATCCACGCCCACTCGATCCCGACTGCAGCTGCCCGGCCTGCCGGAGCTATTCGCGTGCCTACCTCCATCACGTCTTCAAGGCAGGAGAGATCATCTCCTCCATGCTGCTGACCTGGCATAACCTCCACTACTATCAGGAGCTGATGGCGGGGCTGCGCGGCGCGATTGCGGCAGGTACGCTCGAGACCTTTATCGAGAGCTTCCATCGCGGCTATTCGGCCGGCGACCTCGAACCGCTCTGAGCTTCAGCCGAGATAGACCGTTCCGGCGGGATAGGCGATGCGCCGCTTCGGACCCATGGCGAGGAGGAAGCCGAGAGACAGCGGTCCGACCCTGCCCACGAACATCACGAACATGATGATGGCACGGCCTGCGGTATCGAGATCGCCGGTGATGCCGCGGGAAACCCCCACCGTGCCGAAGGCCGAGGCCGTCTCGAACATCACGTCGAGAAATTCTCCTTCATGGAAGAGCAGGAGCAGGAAGAGGGCGGTGAAGAGCGTCAGGACGCTTACGATCGAAAGCGCCAAAACCTTCAATATCTCGGCCGGTCCGAGGCTGCGGCCAAAGATGTCGACCGAGGTTCGGCGCTGGAAAAATGCCTTCGTCGAAAGGAGCAGTACGATGAAGGTCGTGACCTTGATGCCGCCGCCGGTCGACGTGCTGCCTGCGCCAACGACCATCAGGACCATCGACATGAATGTCGTGCCGTTGGTCATCCCTCCGATATCGATCGTGTTGAAGCCTGCAGTGCGCATCGTCGCGGCCTGAAACCAGCTCGCAAGCAGTCGGGTCGCAGGACTTTCGAGTGCACCGAGCGTTGCGGGGTTTCTCCATTCCATTGCGGCGAAGGTGAGGGTGGGTATGACGAGAAGCACTGCCGTTCCGGCAAGCATCAATTTGGTATGGAGGGCGAATTGTCTCCATCGGCGGGTGCGCTGGAGGTCTATGATGACGGTGGCGCCGATGCCGCCAATGATGAAGAGCGCGGGAACGACGAGGTTGACGACGGGATTGCCCACCCAGGTGGAGAGCGAGTCAGGAAAGAGCGCAAAGCCTGCGTTGTTGAAGGCGGAAACCGCGTGAAAGATGCTCATCCACAACCCGCGGGGAACACCGAATTCCGGAATGAATACTATGCCGAGCAGTAGCGCCCCGACGAGCTCGCAGATGATTACGAAACGGAGTATGGCACGGACCATGTCGAGGAGGCCGTAGACTGAAGTCTGGTTGAGATCCTCGCGCAGGAAGCGTCGGTGGGCGATGCCGATGGGCAGGCCAAGCATCGAGAGGATCAGGATCGCGAATGTCATGATCCCGAGGCCGCCGAGCTGAACGAGGACGAGGATCACCGCCTGGCCGAACAACGTGAAACCCGCGCCGGTATCGACCACCCCGAGGCCGGTCACCGTCACCGCGGAAGTTGCGGTGAAGGCCGCATCCGAAAGCGAGATCGGGGCCGAGACGGAGATGGGTAACACGAGGAGAAGCGTCCCTGCCAAGATGAGCCCGGCATAGACGAGAATGAGGGCAAGCGGTGGCGGGATGCGCCAGCGCCCCATGTCAGGCTTCTCCGCGCAAGGTTTCGACGAATTTTTGCAAGCCGGCGCGGCGGCCCAGCACCAGAAGCTTGTCGTCCTGCTCAAGCTCCACCGAACTGGTTTCGCACGACATGAAGGTCGTGCCGCGCATCGCGCCGAGCAGGCGTAGGTCGTTGTCCTCGACAGCCGGCAGATCGCCGGTATGTCTACCGGCAAGGCCCTTTGGGATCGTGACATCTACGAGGGTAAATCCATTGCCGAGGCTTACGTAATCGCGCACCAGCGGGAAATTCAGCATTAAGGCGACATGCCGCCCGGTCTCCTGCTCAGGCAGAAGGATTCGGTCCACATCGAGCCTGGCGAGAATGCGGTGATGGGTCTTGTTGAGCGCCTTGGCCCAGATGGTATTGACGCCGAGCATCTTGACGTTCATCGAGCAGAGGATGTTGGCCTCGAGATCCTCGCCGATCGCAACGACGGCCACATCATAATCCCCCACGCCTGCTTCACGAAGGGCTACTTCATCCCTCCCGTCCGCGATGATTGCCTCATGGGCAATATCGGCGAAAGGGCTCACCTTACGCTCGTTCACGTCGATGACGAGCACGTGGTTGCCGAAGCGGCAGAGCTCGTTCGCAATGGTGGTGCCGAAGGTTCCGAGACCGATGACGACAAAGCTACGTCTTTTCATGATGCTCCACATTCGAACCGCAATCCGGGGATTCGGAGGGCAAGTTTAGCAGAGCCCATCAGCAACTCAGCCCCCAAGCCTGCCTTTTCCTGCGCCAGTGGCTGACCTGCGATTGCGGAATGGACAAGGCAGACAGTTCGATGCCTTGTAACCCGCGGCAGGGGAGCGCAGAATATGGGTTGCTTGAAACGCAGCGTCTCGCGCGCCATCTGTTCATCAAGTGGAGGTGTCGCGTCGCCGCGGAAGCGGGGCGTCGGCGCCTTGCCAATACAAGGACGATAAACATGACTCAATTGAGCAGTCCGACCTACCCGGTGCTCCCGCTGCGCGACATCGTGGTGTTTCCGCACATGATCGTTCCGCTCTTTGTCGGCCGGGAAAAATCCGTGCTCGCCCTTGAGGCGGTCATGAAGGACGACAAACAAATTCTTCTTGCCAGCCAAAAGGATCCTTCCGAGGACGAACCGACGGCGGATGGCATTTTCCGGGTTGGCGTGCTCGCCAATGTGCTCCAGCTCCTGAAGCTGCCTGACGGGACGGTCAAGGTTCTCGTCGAGGGCAAGGCGCGCGTTGCTATTTCGGACTTCCTGCCCAATCCCGACTATTTCGAGGCGACAGCCGAGACCGTCGCCGAGACCGAGAACGATCCGCCCGCGATCGTTGCGCTGGCGCGTGCCGTCGGGGAGGAATTCGAGCGCTACGCGAAGCTCAACCGCAACATCCCTGATGAGGCGGTGAGCGCAATTTCCGAAGACATGTCTCCCTCGAAGCTCGCCGACTCGGTCGCGGGGCATCTCGGGGCGAAGCTTGAAGAAAAGCAGGCGCTTCTGGAGCAGCCCGATGTCGGTGAGCGGCTCGAGACGATCTACGGCCTGATGCAGGGCGAAATGTCGGTCCTGAAGGTCGAGAAGAAGATCAAGAGCCGTGTCAAGAACCAGATGGAGCGCACCCAGCGCGAATACTATCTGAACGAGCAGATGAAGGCGATCCAGCGTGAGCTGGGCGGCGAAGGCGAAGGCCAGGATGACGCCACCGAGTTCGAGGAGCGCATCGAGAAGACGAAGTTCACCAAGGAGGCTCGCGAAAAGGCGCTGGCAGAGCTGAAGAAGCTGCGTTCGATGTCGCCGATGTCGGCCGAGGCCACTGTGGTGCGCAACTATCTCGACTGGATGCTTTCGATCCCGTGGGGCAAGCGGAGCCGGATCAAGAAGGATCTCGGTCAGGCGCAAGCCGTGCTGGACGCTGACCACTACGGTCTCGAAAAGGTCAAGGAGCGCATTGTCGAGTTCCTCGCGGTGCAGTCGCGGTCGTCGAAGCTCAAGGGGCCGATCCTCTGTCTCGTCGGACCTCCGGGTGTTGGTAAGACCTCGCTCGGCAAGTCTGTCGCTCGGGCGACGGGTCGCGAGTTCATCCGCATCTCGCTCGGGGGTGTCCGGGACGAGGCGGAGATCCGCGGCCACCGGCGCACCTACATCGGTTCGATGCCTGGCAAGATCATCCAGTCGATGAAGAAGGCCAAGACCACCAATCCGCTCGTCCTGCTCGATGAGATCGACAAGATGGGACAGGATTTCCGTGGAGATCCGGCGAGCGCCATGCTCGAGGTGCTCGATCCCGAGCAGAATGCGACCTTCATGGACCACTATCTAGAGGTGGAATACGATCTCTCGAACGTGATGTTCATCACGACGGCCAACAGTTACAACATGCCGCGACCTCTCCTCGACCGCATGGAGATCATCACGATCTCCGGGTACACCGAGGATGAGAAGGCCGAGATCGCCCGGCAGCATCTCCTTGCGAAGCAGGAAAAGGGCCATGGTCTGAAGAAGGGCGAGTTCGAGCTAACGGACGCCGGGCTGCGCGACATCATTCGCTACTATACCCGCGAGGCCGGGGTCCGGAACCTTGAGCGCGAGATCGCGAAGCTCTGCCGGAAGGCAGTGACCGAGATCGTCAAGGGTGCGTCGCAGAAGGTCGTGGTTACACCGGAAAATCTTGAGGAGTTCCTTGGTGTACGCCGCTTCAAATACGGGCTTGCGGAGACTGAGGATCAGGTTGGAGTCGTGACAGGGCTGGCCTGGACTGAGGTTGGTGGCGATCTTCTCTCGATCGAGGCGCTGAAGCTCCCCGGAAAAGGGCGGATGAAGACGACCGGCAAGCTCGGTGACGTGATGAAGGAATCGATCGACGCGGCCTCGTCCTATGTCCGATCCAAGGCGACGGATCTGGGTTTGAAGCCGCCGATGTTCGAGACGATCGACATCCATGTCCATGTGCCTGAAGGGGCGACTCCGAAGGACGGGCCGAGCGCAGGCATAGCGATGGTCACTTCCATCGTGTCGGTTCTGACCCAGATTCCGGTGCGTCGAAATGTGGCAATGACCGGCGAGGTCACGCTGCGCGGCAACGTCCTGCCGATCGGCGGGCTCAAGGAGAAGCTGCTCGCGGCGCTCCGCGGCGGCATCACTACAGTGCTGATCCCCTCCGACAACGTAAAGGATCTGAGGGATATCCCGGACAACGTGAAGAACGGTCTGGAGCTTATCCCGGTCTCGAACGTGATGGATGTGCTGAAGGTCGCGCTCGTGCGCATGCCCGAGCCGATCGAATGGGACGAGGCGGCCGAGGCCGCGGCGCGGGCGAGCGTCGCATCATCGGCGGAGACGCCGGGCGCTGGCGCAGCCGCGCACTGAACGACGAGTTCCAGCTGAGAAAAAAGGGGTCCGGGCCGAAAGGTCCGGGCTCCTCCTTTTTGGCCAGATGTCTGGACAAATCCGCTGCAGCGAAGGAAGCTCCGCGCAAAAGGATACCCCATGACGGACATTCGCGATGCGGTCCGGGCGGAAATCGAGCGCCGCCGGGACGATCTGATCGAACTTACCCAAGCGCTCATTCGCATCCCGACGCTGAACCCTCCTGGCGAGAATTATCGCGACATCTGCGAGTTTATTGCAGCACGCCTCGCACGCTCGGGCTTCACAGTCGCCTTCGTGCGAGCCGAAGGCGCGCCGGGTGACAGCGAGCGCTATCCGCGCTGGAACCTCGTCGCCCGGCGTGAAGGGGCGCGGCCGGGGCCGTGCGTGCATTTCAATGGCCATATCGACGTGGTCGAGGTCGGCAAGGGCTGGACGACGGACCCGTTCGGCGGAGCGCTGATCGGAGGCCGGATCTATGGCCGGGGGGCCTGTGACATGAAGGGCGGCATCGCCGCTTCGATCATCGCAGCGGAGACCTTTGCCGCTCTCTGGCCGGATTATTCCGGTGCCGTCGAGATCTCGGCGACGGCGGACGAGGAGACCGGTGGCTTCGGTGGCGTCGCGCATCTGGCGCGCGAGGGCTGGTTTGCGCCGGATCGGGTGCAGCATGTCATCATTCCCGAACCGCTGGACAAGGACCGGATCTGTCTCGGGCATCGTGGTGTCTGGTGGGCCGAGCTCGAGACCCACGGCCGGATTGCCCATGGCTCGATGCCATTTCTCGGCAATTGCGCCGTGCGCCATATGGGGGCGGTCATCGCCGAAATGGAAGAGACACTGTTTCCGGCGCTGGCCGCGCGCCAGACAGCGATGCCGGTGGTGCCCGAGGCGGCGCGGGCTTCCACGCTTAACATTAACTCGGTGCATGGAGGACAGGCTGAGCGTCCTGCCGATTTTGATGGTTGGCCCGCACCAGTCGTACCTGACAGTTGCCGGATGATTATCGACCGGCGCTATCTGGCGGAAGAACGTCTCGAGACGGTGAAGGCGGAGTTTCGTGCCGTGGTAGAGCGGGCGAAGGAGCGCAGGGGCGATTTTTCCTACGAGATTCGCGACATGTTCGACGTTTTCCCCTCGATGACAGACCGTGACGCTCCGGTGGTCGGCGCGCTCACCCGAGCCATCGAGAAGACTTTCGGGCGCACACCGCAATATGTCGTGTCGCCCGGGACTTACGACCAGAAGCACATAGATCGTATCGGTCGCCTGAAGAACTGCGTTGCTTACGGCCCCGGTATTCTGGATCTGGCCCATCAGCCCGACGAATACGTGGTTGTGCAGGACATGGTCGAATCCGCCACGGTCATGGCGCTGGCGCTGGCTGACCTCCTCGGGATTGGTGCGGGTTAGCGCCTCCGGCTGATGAGCGGCTTTGGGTCAAGATGTTTCCAGGCGGAATTTCAGGAAGGTTGCGCCGTCGTACGTGATGTTACCCACATGCTGCGCCCCTAGACGCGCGAGGCCCCCGATGTGCTGGCGAGAGGGCGGTAGAAGGAAGGTGACAAAGGGGATGCGTGAGTCCGAGCGGGCAAAGGCAAGCGCCTGTCGGGCAATCCTCGCCCCAAGTCCAAATGCCTCTCGCGTCAGTACAAGGCCGAAGTCCCATTCGTCGACCTCCTTCTGGAAGCCGCCCCAGCCCACATAGGTGCCGTTCCGGAAGATTGCCCAATGGCCAAGCCCGTCCCGGCGCCAGCACGCTTCCTTGACGGCGATGAACTGGGCGAGAACTTCCTCGTTCCAAGGTTCACGCAGGAGGGGAAGATGTCGGGCGATGCTGGGATCTGACATGTGAGAGATGATCTCGCATGGTGATACGTCCCGGAGGCGCCCGAAGGTGATCTGCCCCGGGGTGTTGGTGCTCTTGTCGGAGATCATCGACGTAACTCATCACTGATGATTGGCTTCGGCCTGCTCGGGTCGGTCGGAAACAGGCAAGATCCTGCGCCGTGGGGCGCTAGCATAGTAGCGGGCGTTGATCTGATGCTGAAGCCATTGGAACGGTACGGATAAGTTGCGCCGGGTTCGATTTATTCCGTTCCCTCCGCTGCGGCCACTGGACCTCGCCGGGCAACCTGACGAATATGTGAGCGTTGAGGACGTATTTGACGCCGTAGCGGGGAACGGAGCCGGGCAAAGCCGGCGGGACGGCTGCGCGGCGGAACATCCCGTGCTTGAATTGGCGGGCTTGAACCTGGGGCTAGGTGGAGACAGCAATGAGTCGAAAGATCCTCGCGCTCGCGGCAGCGTTCGCGCTTCTGGCCGGTGGAGCGCAGGCGCAGAGGATGGATATTACCATCGGCATGCAGCTTGAGCCGCCGATCCTCGATCCGACCGCGGGTGCAGCCGCGGCGATCGACGAGGTGACCTATGCCAACGTCTTCGAGGGACTGACCCGCTTTGCTCCGGACGGAACGATCCTTCCGGGCTTGGCTGCGAGCTGGGAAATCGCGCCGGACGGGCTTTCCTGGGTTTTCAATCTGCGTGAGGGAATAGTCTTTCACGATGGCTCGCCATTCACAGCGGAAGATGTGGCCTATTCCTTCGAGCGGGCGATGGCGGACGACAGCGTCAATGCTCAGAAGCAGCTTTTCGAGAGCATCAACTCGGTCAATGTGATTGATGATGTGACTGTGGAGATCGGGCTCGATGCGCCGAAGTCCTCGCTGCTGACCGATCTGGCCTGGGGCGACATGGCGATCGTATCGCCCGCGAGTTCCGCCACAAATGCGACGAGCCCGATTGGTACCGGACCTTTCATCTTCTCCGACTGGGTACAGGGGGATCGTATCGAGCTTGTTCGCAACGAGAACTACTGGGGCGAGGCTCCCAAGCTCGAGAAGGTCACCTTCAAGTTCATTTCCGACCCGACTGCGGCGTTTGCCGCGATGATGGCGGGCGATCTGGACGCTTTCCCTGTCTATCCTGCTCCAGAGAACCTCATGCAGTTCGAAGCGGATCCACGATTTTCCGTGATCGTGGGTACGACCGAGGGCGAGACCATCCTCGCGATGAACCACGGGCGTGAACCCTTTGACGATATCCGGGTCCGGGAAGCGATTGCTCATGCGATTGACCGCAAAGCGATCATCGATGGCGCAATGTTCGGCTATGGCACGCCCATCGGCACCCATTTTGCGCCTCATAATCCGGCCTATGAAGATCTGACGGCGCTCTCGGTCTACGACCCGGAACAGTCGAAGGCTCTGCTTGCGGAAGCGGGCCTTCCGGACGGTTTCGAGACAACGCTCGTTCTGCCGCCGCCATCCTATGCGCGACGCGGTGGCGAGATCGTGGCGGCCCAGCTTAGGGCCGTTGGGATCGATGCGAGGATCGTCAATGTGGAATGGGCACAGTGGCTCGAGCAGGTCTTCAAGGGCCGAGATTACGGCCTCACCATCGTGAGCCATACCGAGCCTATGGATATCTGGATCTATGCCCGCGATGACTACTACTTCAATTACCATGACCCGGTGATGCAGGCGCTGATGAAGGGTTATGACGCAACGGCGAATGTCGAGGATCAGACCGAAATCCTCCACGCCGCCGAGGAGCGGATCGCCGAGCGCTATGTCAACGCCTATCTGTTCCAGCTCGCCAAGACCGGCGTGGCTGACACCCGGATCCGCGGACTTTGGGAAAATGGTCCGACCCAGGCGAACGACATGACGGGTGTATACTGGGCGGAGTAGATCATGGGCACATGCGCCCGGATCCGGAAAACAAAGAGTAGCCTGCGGGCCAAATTGCGTCTGCCGGCACAGCCTTGCAAGGGCGTGGGATTTTTGCACGCAGGTCGGCGCAGCAGTTGATCCTCCGGGACGTGGGGAAAAGGCATGAGTGACGATTTTCAGATTGGACCGAACGGCAGGGCGGACCGAACCGACGTGCAGGTTCTGGCACTTCGCGATGGCGGGTTCGTCGTGGCTTACGCGCATCGCCTCCCCGGCCTTGAAGAGACATATGACGTCCGTGCATCCGTTTTCGATTCCGGCGGCAACGTGCTGCGGAGCGAGTTCCGGGTAAACTCCAGCGTATCGAACGACGAAAGGGCGCCGAGGCTCGCAGCGCTTGAGGATGGGGGCTTCATCGTCGGATGGACCTCGTCCGATCCCGACAAGCTGGAGGGACGAAAGAAGGACGGTTATCTGCGGCTCTTCGACGCGGATGGATCAGCACGAACCAGTGAGATCGCCGTGACACCGGAAGCAAAGCGCGATTATAGCGTCGAGAGCGTTGCACAGCTTTCCGACGGCTCGATTCTCGCGATGACGGCTCGATCAACGAGCGCGAAGGGCTACGACCTCATCGCCAGGCAGTTCGGTCTCGACGGCGAGGCGATCAAAGCGAAGACGATCGTCTCGAACGTGACGGGTGACCTCACTGCAGGTGGATACATCCCGGTAACTCCTGCACCGCAGGTCGCAGCGCTCCGCGATGGTGGCTACACCGTGATCTGGACCGGCGAGGATCCGCGGCATCCGGGTGGCGGGCAGATCCTCTTCTCGGAGAGCTTCAGCACTGGCGGAGCCGCGCGCGGGCGGCCTCATGTGGTTCAGGGCCTCCCAGACGCTGGCGGACGCTTTGATGCCTTGACCGACCGTCTGGAGTCTCGGATCGTGGCAAACGACGACGGCTTCGCCACAGCTTGGCAAAGCGAGCAGGACTTCGATGATTCTGGCGATGTCGCGATCTACTTCCGCCGGCTTGATTCCGATGGCATCCCGCTCGGACGGGCTCGCAAGGTGTCGGACGACGGTGCGGTCGGTCACTCGCTCGGTCAGGTCATCGACATCGGCCACGGTGAGTCGCTTGTCACCTATACTGCGGAGCGTCATGATGTGTCGGATAGTTCCGCTACCTATTACGAGATCAGGGGACGCTTATATTCCGATGATGGCAGGGCGCTGGGACGTTCTTTCGCGATCAGTTCGGATGTCTACCGGAACGTATTTGACAGCGATACGGCACTCCTGAAAAGCGGGCTTCTCCTTTCGGTCTGGTCTGGTGGATCGCTGGTCGAGCAGCAGGTCTACGGCAATCTGCCCAGCATCAAGCCTCCGATTGCGCCTGCAACAAGGCGTGGCGACCTGATCGTCGGCACCAAGCTCGCGGAGTCCATCGCAGGCGGCAAGGGTAACGATACACTGTTCGGCAACGACGGTGGGGATGTTCTGGCAGGCGACAGTGGTCGTGATAGGCTCAGTGGCGAGGCAGGGGACGACACACTTTTCGGTGGCAAGGGAGACGATGCCCTGACAGGCGCGGGCGGCGCGGATTATCTCGTTGGTGGCGAGGGGCGTGACGAGCTGACCGGCGGCCGTGGGGCGGATGTCTTCTATTTTTTCGATGCTTCGGAAAGCGTGCGGCGCAGCCCGGACCGGATCATGGACTTCGGCAAGGGCGCTGACCTCGTGGATCTGCATGAGATCGATGCAGTGAGGGGTGTATCGGGCAACCAGGCATTCGTCTTTGTCGGCGGGGATAAATTCTCAGGTATCGCGGGCGAGCTTCGGTTGGGAGAACACACGCTTGCAGGGGACCTCGATGGTGATCGGAAGGCTGATTTTCTTGTGGTTTTCGATGAACACGCGAAAGTGGGCCTGGCCGATCTGATCCTGTAGACGTGATGCCTTGAGGCACAGGGCGTGGCGTGGCACACCCGTTGTGAAATGCGTGAACTGAGCTTATTCCCGAAGATCAGACCAGATCAGTTTCGAGCAGAAATGCCGCCCGGAGACCGTATTTCGGTTCTGTCAGAGGGCGAGAGCGAGGCATCGAACGCAGGGCGCACCGGACTAGCCCGGTTCTGTGCCGCTCCAGCGCGAGGGGCCCGCTGATGCTGCGATATACGCTGATACGCCTCATCTCCCTCGCCGCCAGTCTTTTTGCCGCAAGTCTGGTGATATTTCTCGCGCTGGAGATCGTCCCCGGCGATCCGGCGAGTTACATGCTTGGTCTGAATGCAAGTCCGGAAACCGTCGCCGCTCTGCGGGCCGATCTCGGGCTCGATGCGAGCCCTGTCGCGCGCTACTGGGACTGGGTTGTGGGCATGTTGCGCGGAGATTTCGGGATTTCCTATACCTACCGCACGCCGGTCGCGGAGATGATCGCCGATCGCCTGCAGGTGTCACTACCGCTGGCGCTCTATGCCCTGGCGCTCGCGCTCGTAATCGGATTTCCAGCTGGTATCTGGGGTGCGTCACGGCGTGGCTCTCTGGCTGATACCGGCGTGATGGGCGCGACACAGCTCGGCATTGCCGTACCGAATTTCTGGTTTGCAATGCTGCTGGTGCTCGTCTTCGCAGTGAACCTGCGATGGTTTTCGGCGGGTGGTTTTCCAGGGTGGGGCGGAGGACTTCTGCCGGGGATGAAGGCGTTGACACTGCCCGCAATCGCCCTTGCCCTGCCACAGGCGGCGATCCTCGCGCGTGTCATGCGCTCGGCCCTGATAGAGACGCTTGGGGAGGATTTCATCCGCACGGCACGAGCCAAGGGGCTCAGCCGCCCGGCGGCGCTGCGACGACACGCGCTGCGCAATGCCCTCATTCCGGTCCTCACCATCATCGGGCTCCAGTTCTCCTTCCTGCTCGCGGGCGCGATCATCATCGAGAATGTCTTTTTTCTGCCCGGTCTCGGCAGGCTAGTGTTCCAGGCGATCAGCCAGCGGGATCTCATTGTCGTGGAGAGCGTAGTGATGCTGCTCGTCTTCGCGGTGATCGTCGTGACCTATCTCGTGGATCTTGCCTATGCAGCGGTTGATCCGCGGCTCAGGGCGCACCACTGATGCGCCTCCTACTGACCGGAAGCCTTCTTGCAGGAGCCTTTGTGGCCCTTGCTGTCGTTTCTTTCCTGTGGACGCCCGGGGACGTGATGGCGCTCGACATTGCCCAGAAGCTTCGGCCACCCTCGGCAACCCACTGGTTCGGAACGGATCATTTTGGTCGTGATGTCTTTTCGATGGTGATGGTCGGCGCGCGGACGTCGATCGCGGTGGCACTTGTCGCGGTCGGGATCGGGATGGGGTTCGGAGTGCCACTCGGGCTCGCCGCTGCGGCACGGCGCGGTGGCCTCGTTGATGAGGCGATCATGCGCGGAAACGATCTTGTCTTTGCATTTCCGTCGCTGCTCATCGCGATCATCATCACGGCTGTGTTCGGGCCGTCTGCCTTCAACGCCATCCTCGCGATCGGCATCTTCAACGTGCCCGTCTTCGCGCGACTGGTACGCGGGGCCGGGCTGTCGCTCTGGGCGCGGGAGTTCGTTCTGGCAGCGCGGGTTGCAGGGAAGGGGCGCGTGCGTATCTCGGTCGAGCATATCCTGCCCAATCTTGCGAGTCTGTTGATCGTGCAGGGGACGATTCAGTTCTCCCTCGGCATACTCGCTGAGGCCGGGCTTTCCTATGTTGGGCTTGGGGCGCAGCCGCCGACCCCTTCCTGGGGACGGATGCTTGCCGAGAGCCAGACAATGATTGCCTTCGCCCCCTGGCTCGCGATCTTTCCCGGTCTTGCGATCGTGTTGACAGTGCTGGGGCTCAACCTCATGGGCGACGGGCTGCGCGACATGCTCGATCCGCGGATCCGGCGGGGGCGTGCATGAGCCTGCTTGAGATTGAGAGGCTCGGCGTCGAGATTCACGGCGTGCCGATCCTTCGGGACGTCTCGCTCGGTGTCGGGCCGGGCCAGGTGCTCGGGGTGATCGGCGAGAGCGGCTCGGGGAAATCCATGATGGCGCTGGCGGTGATGGGGCTTCTGCCTCCGGGAGCCGACCTCCAAGGGCGGGTGGAGCTCGCAGGGCAGGATCTGGCCGCACTGTCCGAGCGCGCCATGTGCAAGGTGCGCGGGCGGGACGTCGGGTTGATCTTTCAGGAGCCGATGACGGCGCTCAACCCCCTTCAGACTATTGGCGATCAGGTCGCCGAGACAGTCCGGGTCCATGGCGGCACGTCGCGGGGCGAAGCGCTCCGGATTGCGCGGGAGACCCTTGACCGGGTCGGGCTTGCGGCTGCGGAGTTTCCGCTCGGACGCTGGCCGCATGAGCTTTCGGGTGGTCAGAGGCAACGGGTGGGGATCGCGATGGCAATCGCGCTCCGGCCGCGCCTGCTGATTGCCGATGAACCCACGACAGCACTTGACGTGACAACCCAGGCTCAGATCCTCGGTCTGCTCCGTCGCCTGGTACGCGAGGACGGCATGGGCCTCATCCTCATCAGCCACGATCTGGCAGTCGTCAGCGGCATTGCCGATCACATCGCGATCATGCGCGGCGGGACGGTGGTCGAGGCAGGCGAGGCTCGCGAGGTCCTGCGCTTGCAGCGGCACCCATACACGCGCGCGCTTTTCGCGGCCTCGACCCATCGGCCAGATCGCGGTGGCGTGGTAGCAGGGCCACCGCTTCTGGAAGTCGAAAAGGTCGTGCGGGAATATCCCGGCGGATTGCGTGGTCTCTTCCGGCGCCGGGTGCCATTTCGGGCAGTCCATGGCGTGAGCTTCTCTCTCAGGGAGGGAGAGAGCCTCGGTCTCGTGGGGGAGTCGGGCTGCGGAAAGTCGACGCTCACCCGCGCAATCCTCGGACTCGACGAAGTGCAGGCGGGCAGGGTGCGGCTGGCTGGGCGCGATATTCATGCCGGCGCGGCGATGGCGAAAGGCCTGAGGGCGCAGATGCAGGCGGTCTTCCAGGACCCGTATGGCAGCTTCAATCCGCGCCACAAGGTAGGCCGGCTTGTCACCGAGCCCTTCCACCTGCTTGCCGATCCGCCGAAGGGCGCGGCGCGGCGGGATGCTGTGGCGCGGGCGCTCGAAGATGTCGGTCTGAACGCAGAGGATTCAGGGAGATACATTCATGAGTTCTCCGGGGGCCAGCGGCAGCGGATCGCCATCGCGCGGGCGCTCATCATCCGGCCAAAGCTCATACTGCTCGACGAAGCGGTCTCGGCGCTCGATGTCCAGGTTCGTGCGCAGATCCTTGACCTGCTCGCCGGACTTTCGCGGCGCTACAGTCTCTCCTATCTCTTCATCAGCCATGATCTCACCGTCGTGCGGGCAATTACCGATCGTGTCATGGTAATGAGGGCTGGCGAGATCGTGGAGCAGGGCGAGACCGAAGCGGTCTTCTCGGCGCCAAGCCATCCCTATACGCGGGCATTGCTCGCGGCGTCGCCTGTACTGGAGATCCCGGCATGATGCACACCGGTCGGCATAATCTCATCACCGACGTCCCGGGCCTGCTGGTTGGAAATGCATCCGATGCGCAGCTCAAGTCTGGTGTCACGGTGCTCACGGGCAAGCGTCCTTTCGTGGCGGCTGTCGATGTTCGAGGTGGGGCGCCGGGCACGCGGGAAACGGATCTTCTGGCCCCGGGCAAGCTCGTCGAGGCGGTGGACGCGCTGGTCCTCTCCGGGGGCTCGGCCTTTGGGCTCGACGCAGCCTCCGGTGTAGCCGATGCCCTGCGCGCCGCCGGTCGCGGCTTTCGAGCAGGTCCGGCCGTCGTTCCCATCGTCCCCGCGGCGATCCTGTTCGACCTCGCCAACGGCGGGGCAAAGGACTGGGCGGAGAACCCCTACCGAGCGCTCGGGCAGGCAGCCTTCAACTCGGCGGGTGAGGTCTTTGCGATCGGTTCGGAAGGTGCGGGCACAGGTGCGATGACTCAGGAACTGATGGGCGGACTGGGCTCAGCCTCGATCGTGACGGAAGCGGGTTTCACAGTGGGGGCACTTGTCGCGGTGAACGCGTTCGGTTCGGTGCGCGCACCGGGCGACCGCACTTTCCTTTCCGGCCCGTTCGAAATCGGTGAGGAATTCGGCGGGCTTGGTGCATCGGCCGCGCGCATCGACCCCGAGTCCCCGCGCTTCACCAAGCCGGGCCCCGATGGCGGACAGACCAACACCACGATCGCGATCGTCGCGACCGACGCTGCGCTCGACAAGGCTGCGGCACAGCGCGTGGCCGAGATTGCTCATGACGGCCTGGCGCGCTCGATCCTTCCTTCCCATACGCCGTTTGACGGTGATCTTGTCTTTGCGGTGGCAACAGGCGAGCGCCAGCTCGGGGGGGCTCCCTTCGAGATACGGATGGCGCTCGAGCAGGCTGCGGCACTTTGCCTCGCACGCGCGGTTGCGCGCGGCGTCTACGCCGCACGACCTGCGCCCGGCAACCTGCTTCCTTGCTGGTGCGAACTGCCTGCCTGACCCTCGGAGCGAATTTTAACGACTTTACCATGCTGTGCCGGGTTCACTCGCAGCCGCGGTAACCGGAGTTTCAGGTTCTTGGTGTCTTGTGGCGGCGGGGAATTACGGGGGATACGGCTATGGCGAAGGGTTCTTCGGCCAATGTGACGATCATCAAACGCAAGACGGTCGTCGAGGCTGGCCATCATGGCGGCGCATGGAAGGTTGCCTATGCCGACTTCGTGACGGCAATGATGGCATTCTTCTTGCTGATGTGGCTCCTGAACGCATCTGACGAAGTCACGCGCGAGGGGCTTGCGCAGTATTTCAGTCCGAACATTCCGATCCATGACATGGCGGGCGGCGGTGACGGTATCTTCCAGGGTTCGTCGCTCTATGACGACCATACCCTGCCAAAGAGCGAAACCGGTCAGGACGGCGATCCCGACAAGAAGACGGATACCGGCAATCCCGACAAGACCCTCTGGGATATCCAGGAGGAGCTTAACGGGGCCAGCGGCGAAGCGCTCGACGCCGATCCGCTGCTCGAGCACATCGCGACGCGGATCACCGACGAGGGCCTCATCATCGACGTCTTCGACGTGCCGGGATCGCCGCTTTTCAATGGCGCTTCATCGGAGTTCAATCCGATCTTCGAGCGACTTATCACGATGATCGGCAAGGTCATCCGCCATACCGGAAATCCGGTTGCGGTTTCAGGCCATCTCGCCGCCGGCGATACCGGCAGAGCGGTGCCCTCACCCGATCCCTGGATCCTCTCGTCTGACCGAGCGCAGATCACGCGGGAACTGCTCGGGCTCACCGGGGTGGGGGATGATCGGATCCAGCGGGTCACCGGCAAGTCGGATCGCAATCCGGTCATCGAGGACAAACCCGCCGATTCGCGGAACCGCCGTATCGAGATCATCCTCCTGCGTGATTTCGGAAAGTGACGCAGCCGATTGAAATCCCTGCCAGAACGGCAGGGATTTGTCGTTAGCGGGATCTTAAACTCATTGCTTCACTTACTCGGTCCGTAACGGGTTCCAGTGACCGTTCCCTCACGGCAAAGGACTGAGTATGGGTATCTCCACGTCGATGAACGCCGGTGTGTCCGGCCTCAACGCGAACGGCAACAAGCTTTCGACGATCGCCGACAACATCGCCAACTCCGAGACCTACGGCTACAAGCGCTCGGACATGGACTTCTCTTCAATGACCGTGAGTGCGGGCGGGTCATCCGGTGTGGTGGGGGGCGGACGTGCGGCACTTGCCGGTGGCGTCTCCACGAATGCCATCTGGAACATCGCAGCCAAGGGCGCGCTCGAGGGTACCTCGAACTCTACGGATATCGCGGTTTCCGGGCGCGGGATGCTACCGGTCACCTCGCTGGCCTCGTATCAGGCCAACGCCGATGATCTCGATCTGATGCTGACGACGACCGGGTCGTTCCACACCGACAAGGATGGATACCTCACCACGTCGAGCGGCATCGTCCTTCTTGGCTGGCCCGCGGATACGGAGGGCAACATTCTACCGGCGGCGCGCGATACCACGGCTTCGCTCGAACCGGTGAAGATCAACCTTTCCTCGGTCTCCGCCGTGCCGACCGAGAACATCAACATGTATGCCAACCTGCCCGCGACGGATACCGGCCCGGATGGCACCGGCACTGCGCGGATGATGACGCTTGAGTATTTCGACTCGCTCGGTTCGGCGCAGAACCTGACGGTGAGCTACACTCCGACCGTCGCCGATCCGCAGAGCAACGAGTGGACGATGGAGATTGTCGACGAGAAGAGCGGCAATTCCGTTGGCACCTATACGATCACGTTCAGCGATGCGACAGCGACTGCCGGGCAAGTTGCGAGCGTCGTGCAGGTCGATGGCGGCGCCGGGGCCTACACGACCTCCTATGACACGTCCACCGGTCAGCTCACCATGGAGCTCAACGGCCAGACCATCATGGTGGCAATCGGTTCGGACTCCGGTGGACCGCAGTACCTGAGCCAGCTCTCCTCGAGCTTCTCGTCGAAGGGCGTGACGCATGATGGCTCGCCCGCCGGCACCTATCAGGGCGTGACGATCGACGAAAACGGCTTCATCAAGGCATCCTATTCCAGCGGTTTCTCCAAGGTGCTCTACCAGGTGCCGCTGGCCGATGTCGCCAATCTCGACGGGCTGAGCGTGCTCGACAACCAGTGCTTCGCGGTCTCTGCGGCAAGCGGCTCGCTTTATCTGTGGGAACCCGGCGACGGGCCGACGGGTACTGTGGAAGGCTTCGCCCTCGAGCTCTCGACCACGGACATCGCGACGGAGCTCACCGACATGATCCGCACTCAGCGCGCCTATTCGTCGAACGCGAAGATCATCCAGACTGTCGACGAGATGCTTCAGGAAACCACCAACCTCAAGCGTTGATGATCCGTCCCGTGTGACGAGAGGACCGAGACCATGAGTATCTCATCCGCCCTGAACAGCGCGGCCTCCGGGCTCCGAGCGAATTCGCGACTGGTCGACACCGTCGCGAACAACGTCTCGAACGCTCTTACGGAAGGCTATGCGCAACGCAGGACCGAGCTGACCTCGACCGTGTTCAACGGGACAGGATCAGGGGTTGGGGTCGTCGGGACCACACGGGCCGAGAGCGCCCATCTTACCGCCGAGCGCCGGGCCGCGGACGCCTCGCTCGGCTCGGCCGCGGCGCTCTCGGATGCTTACAGCCGCATGATGGATCTCCTCGGAACCAGTGCCGATGAGGCGGGGTCACTGATGGGGCTCGCAAATGATCTCGAAACGTCGCTCATTTCGGTCGCTGCGAGCCCTCAATCGCTGACCGAGCAGGCCGCCGTGGTCGAATCGGCCAAGGCGGTCGCTTCGAAGCTCAATGCGATCACGCAGGAGAACAACCAGATCCGCAGCGACATGGAGACGGAAATCGCCTCTCAGGTGAAGTTTGTGAACACGTCACTGCATTCGATCGACTCGCTCAACGAGAAGATCGCGACCTTGCGCACCCAAGGCAGCGACACGGCGTCGCTCGAGGATGAGCGCGCACGGCTGATCGACGGGATTTCCTCGGTCGTTCCGGTCAGCACCGTGAAGCGCGACAATGGCATGCTTGCGATCTATTCCGCGAATGGCGGCATGCTGCTCAACGGCAAGGTCTATGAGCTGAGCTTCACGGCGAACAACGGCGGCGTGACGGCAGACATGACCCTCGGTGCCCCGCTCAGCGGGCTCTCGCAGGATCAGGGCGTTTCCTCTGGTCCCGTAACGGTCGATGCCGGCATAGGATCCGGCCCCTTCGACGGGGGATCGCTCGGCGCGCTATTTCAGGTTCGGGACTCGATCGTGCCAGACTATCAGGCCGAGGTGGATGCCTATGCCAACGATCTGATCGACCGCTTCGGCGCTCAGATGCCCGCGGGCTTTCTCGACGGATCCGGCAACGGGCTTTTCGTCGATGCGGGCAGCGGTAGCGGCAGTGCAGGACGCATCACGCTCAATGCGGCTGCCGATCCGGACAAGGGCGGTGCGCTCTGGCGTATCCGGGACGGGATGGGGGCGGCAACGCAGGGGGATGCCGGGTTCGGCGACTACCTGCTTGCGATGTCCGACTCGGTCTCCGCTCCGCGCAGCCCGGCCGGCTTCACATACCAGTCGGCCGCTGCCTCCTCGGCCGGGATGGCGTCGGGGATCGCGTCTTACTTTGCTGGGGTCGCGGGGCGCTCGGAAGAGAACACAAGCTTCCTGACCGGGCTTCAGGCCACACTGGCTGACAACGAGATTTCGGTGATCGGGGTCGATTCGGACACGGAGCTTTCGACGCTCATGGTCCTTGAACAGGCTTATGCCGCGAATGCGCAGGTGCTGAGCACGATAGATCAGCTCATGCAGACAATTCTGGAGATCTAGGGTCATGAAGATCAACGGGGCAACTGAGCTGGCGCGGATGCAGTCCTTTCAGCGCCGCGCCGCGTCCATCGAGAATGCGCTCGACACCACGAGCAAGGAGCTCTCGTCGGGCATCAAGAGCGATCTGCACAAGGCAACCGGCGGAAACCTCGGCAAGCTGCATGCCATCGAGCGTACGCTTGCGAAGAATATCGCCTACGATCGCAACATCAACTTCCTCGAGCTCCGCGTCGATGGCGCACAGAATGCGCTCGGTCTCATCCAGGAACCGCTCGATGCGCTTTCGGTGGATCTGGTGAGCGCGGCAGGTGTAGGGGACTATCTCAGTTCGACGACGCTCGCCGCGACGGCTCGGCTGGATTTCAAGAGCGCAGTCTCGGCGCTGAACATCGAGGTCAACGGCCAGACGATCTTTGGAGGAGCGGCGGTCGACCGGCAGGCGCTCGCGGGCGGTGAAGCCATTCTCGCCAAGCTCGACGCAGCGGTTGCCGGGGCCGCGACCGCGGCGGATGTCATCACCGCGATCGACACCTATTTCGCGCCCGGCGGCGAATTCGTGACGAACGACTTCCTCGGCTCCGCCACGGATATGGGAGCTGCCGATGTCGGCGCCGGGGTCCGGATCAGCTACAATGCGCGGGCCGATGACGCAGAAATCGTAAGCGTTCTGAAGGCGCTTGCTCTCGCCTCTGTCGTCGCGGGCGGCGCCCTCGCAGGCAACCAGAATGAGCAGATGGCTGTTCTGTCCGAAGCTGGCGCACAGCTTCTCGAGGCCAAGGAAGGCCTGCTCGATTACCGGGGCAATCTTGGTGTGACCCAGCAGAACATCGAGAGTTCCAAGGCGCGCAGCGTGGCCGAAAGTGGCACGCTCGAGCTTGCGCGCGCCAAACTTATCGAGGCGGATCCGGCCGAGACGGCGACGTTCTTCGAGGCGCTCGAGGCCCAGCTCAAGGCGGTCTACACCGTCACGACCCGCCTCTCCGATCTCAGCTTCATCAACTTCATGAGATAAGACATGACCCTCCGGCCCCTGTTCGGTCTTTGCCTCCTGCTTGTCCTTCTGGTGGCAGGCGGGCTGGCAGGGGAAGCGAATGCCTCTCCCGCGCGGATCAAGGATCTCGTCGAGGTCGACGGCGTGCGCGGCAACGATCTGCTCGGCTACGGCCTCGTGGTCGGCCTCAACAACAGCGGTGACTCGCTCCGCAATTCACCCTTCACTGAAGATGCGATCGTCAACCTGCTGGAGCGCCTCGGGGTCAACGTCACCGGCGAGCAGATCCGGGCGCGCAACGTCGCTGCTGTCCTTGTAACGGCAAGCCTGCCGCCGTTCGCACGGGCGGGCTCACAGATCGACGTGAACGTCTCTGCCATCGGCGATGCGGCAAGCCTGATGGGCGGCACGCTCGTGATGACGCCGCTGAATGCCGCCGATGGGCAGATCTACGCTGTGGCACAGGGCTCCATCCTCGCGGGTGGCATCGTGGCTCAGGGCGAGGCGTCGAGCGTCACGCAAGGCGTTCCGACAGCAGGGATCATTCCCGGCGGGGCGCGGGTCGAGCGGGAGGTGGCCTTCGATTTCAGCCAGATGCGCGACATGCGCCTGGCGCTGCGCAACCCGGATTTCACGACCGCAGCGCGCATCGAGGCGGCCATCAACCAAGATGTCGGTGCAAAAATCGCCCGAATGGTCGATTCTGGAACCGTGCGGCTCGATCTTGCCTCCTTCGGAATCGACAGCCCGGCCCGCCTCATGGCGCAGATCGAGAATATCGAGGTTGCGACCTCGACCAAGGCGCGCGTTGTCGTCGATCAGCGCTCGGGCACCATCATCCTTGGCTCCGACGTTCGCATCAGCCGTGTCGCGGTCACGCAAGGCAGTCTCACCCTGCGCGTCGAGGAGACGCCGCTTGTGGTGCAGCCCAACCCGTTCAGCGATGGCCGGTCCGTGGTGATCCCGCGCACGAACGCCCAGATCCAGCAAAATCCCGGCAACGGTCTCGCGATCGTCGACAATTCCGTGTCGCTTCCCGACGTAGTTGCCGGGTTGAATGCACTGGGGGTTTCCGCTCACGACATGATCGACATCCTGAAGTCGATCAAGGCTGCCGGGGCACTCCACGCCGAATTCATCGTCCAGTAACCGCGCGGTCGCAGGCTCAATCGGTGAGGCCGAGCCTGCTTCCGGCCAGCAGCATCAACCTGTGCACGGGCGACAGCGTTTCATGCCGGGCGATCATCTCGCGGGCGAGCGCCGGGTTGTCGGTGACAAGCCCGTCGAAGCCGCGCGCGATCAGATCCGACATGAGGGCTGCGTCGTTCACCGTCCAGACATAGACCGCCTGGTCTGCGTCATGGGCGCTGCGTAGCAGCGATGTGCGCGCCATTCCCGTGCTGACGGCAAGAAAGTTCGTGTCCATCCGGGTCATGTCGCCGAAGGCGCGCGCGGTCAGCAGGCCGACGGGCCAGTCTGGCCTGAGGGCCTTCATTCGCTCGATCATCGTGCGGCTCATCGACATTATGGCGATGTCGTCCGCCATGCCGGCGGCCTCGATATCGTGCACCACGCTCTCCTCGAGCCTCTGGCTCTGGCCGTAATCCTTGAGTTCGATCAGAAGTCTGGCGCTGCCTTTCGCCACGGAGAGCGCATCGGGCAGCGTCATCAGCCGCTCGGTGGCGAAATCCGGTGCGAACCAGCTCCCGATGTCGATGCCGGCGATATCGTCGGACGTAAGATTGCGTACCTCGATCGGCGTCTTGGCCTGTCGCATCAGGTCGCGGTCATGAATCACGACGACAGTGCCGTCTGCGGCCTCCTGGACATCGATTTCGAGCCAGTCGGCACCGTCGGCGATGCCTTGAAGGAGCGCGGCCCTGGTATTTTCCGGTGCTGCGGTAGCGCCGCCGCGATGGGCAATGACCTGGACATGGTTCTCGAGGCGCAGATCCTCGATCAGGGAGATCGCCCCGCCAGCAGAACCTGCGGCGATGAAGGCCGTTGCTCCGGCGATCAGTGCCCAGCCGATCGGCCGCCGCATGCCGCGCCGGTCGGAGGGCTCAGGCACGCCCGCCTCCGACATGATGAGCGGATCGGCGGCGAGGGCGAGACCGTTGAGGGTCACGGCAAAGGTCGCGTTGACGAAGGCAAGCAGCAGCGCGTGGCTCACGATCCAGACGACCACGCCGAATCCGAGCGCAACGGCCTGACTGCCGGGCGAGGCTTCGAAGAGCGGCAGGACGACATCGCCAAGCGCATAGAGCGCCGAGCCGAGCAGGGCCGTGAGGCCGAAGGACATGGCCCCCCAGACGATGAATGCCTGCAAGATTGCCGGCCGGCGTTTCCGCACGAGGTGAGAGCTGCGCGCGAGCGCCGTCGTCGGGCGGATGCGGGCGAAGAGAATGAGCGGCAGACCGAGCGACCAGCGCAGAAGCCGCCGGAGCAGCATGAATGCTGCCGCAAGCAGCGTCAGCGCAATGAGTGCCGCGGCAGCAAGGAATTCCGGCGGATGGGTCGCAAGATAGTAGTTGATGTCATGGGCGCGCAGAAGGCCCCAAGAGATCAGCGCGGCGAGGCCGACCGCGGGCAGGAGGATCGCGAGCGTCCGCGCCGCGAGCAACAGCCCGAAATAGACCAACACCGGAAGGTGCCGCAGAAGAAACTGCACCGCATGGAGCGCCCCAGCGGGAGCGCCGCGGCGCTCGGCCATGTCGATGGCCATCATCGCGGCCGTTTCGGTCACGAGGATGGCAATGAAGGCCGCGAACACCACAACAAGTGCCAGAAGGCCGAGGGGCGTAAGCAGGAAACCGGCGATGTCGAAATCGGAGATGACGCGGCTGCCCGAGAGATTGATCGCGCTCTGTAGCAGCACGGCGAAGAGAGGCCAGAGCGCAAGCGAACCGAGGGCAGAGGCAGTGATATGGGTCGCAAGATGCCGCGGCCATTCGCTCATGGCGCGCGTGGCGGCGTCATGGTAGTTCCGGAAGCCCTGATGCAGCATGCGCGTTCCTCCCCGACCGTTGGACAGGATTTCTGCCGGTGTTGCAAGGCGGGTGGGCAGGCGGTGCGTGTGCGCCCCTTGCATTCGCGCGCGCCTCTGGTTAGGCGTCTGGCGCGAACGACCCTGACGATGGATGAGGCGGACATGGACGGCATCACCGAGCTGCGCGACAGGTATCTCGGCGCGATCGAGGCGGCCGGAGACGAGGCTGCGCTTGAGGCCGTGCGGCTCTCCGCTCTGGGCAAGAAGGGCGAGGTTTCCGCGCTGATGCGCTCGCTTGGCGGCATGTCCGCCGAAGAGCGCAAGACGGCGGGCCCCGCGCTGAACGCGCTCAAGGACGATCTCAACACGGCGATACTCACCGCCCGGGTCCGCCTCGCCGATGCAGCGCTCGAGGCGCGTCTCGCGACCGAATGGGCGGATGTGACCCTGCCGCCGCGGCCGCGCGCCGAGGGAACCATTCATCCGGTGAGCCAGGTGCGCGATGAGGTCATTGCGATCTTCGCCGATCTCGGTTTCTCGGTGGCCGAAGGCCCGCAGGTCGAGACTGACTGGTACAACTTCGACGCGCTGAACATTCCGGGCCACCATCCGGCGCGGGCCGAGATGGACACGTTCTACATGGCGCGGGCCGAGGGCGACAATCGCCCGCCGCATGTGCTCCGTACCCACACCTCGCCGGTGCAGATCCGGCATATGGAGGCGAATGGCGTCCCCTGTCGGGTGATCGCGCCAGGCCGCGTGTTCCGCGCCGACTACGACCAGACCCACACGCCGATGTTCCATCAGATTGAGGGGCTCGCGATCGATCGCGACATCTCGATGGCCAATCTGAAGTGGGTGCTGGAGGAGTTCTTCTCGGCGTTTTTCGGCACGAGCGTGAAGACCCGCTTCCGCGCCTCGCATTTCCCCTTCACGGAACCCTCGGCGGAGGTCGATATCCAGTGTTCCTGGGTTGGCGGCCAGCTCAAGGTCGGTGAGGGCGATGGCTGGCTCGAGGTGCTGGGCTCCGGCATGGTGCACCCGAATGTCCTGCGTGCCGCAGGCGTCGATCCGGAGCAATGGCAGGGCTTCGCCTTCGGCATGGGGATCGACCGTATCGCGATGCTCAAATACGGCATTCCGGATCTGCGCGCCTTCTTCGACAGCGATCTGCGCTGGCTCCGCCACTACGGTTTTGCCGCGCTCGACATGCCCTCGATTCACGCCGGCGTCAGCCGCTGAAGCCCGTGGGGGCCTGCGATATAGGCGCGCGCCCCTTATCCCTCCATGGCTGACTGATGGGCGGTAAACCGCGCTTGACGTCGCGACATGCTCGCAATGCGCCGTGGCTTGCGATAGTATTGATAGTATCGCGAGAGCTGGCAGGGCCTGTTCTTAACTATTACCGGACAAACCGACCGTATTGGCTGTGTTATCCATTTTTTCATGTTGCATGAATGGCTTGCGGCGTAGGAAGTGGAACCCGGAACGTCTTCTGAGACGGATCCAGCAAGACGGGACCAAACCATATGTATCTTCCTGAAGACAACGATCAGATGTTCGAGATCCTTGTGGATCTTCGGCTCTATGCGGCGATGAATTCGCTGCCTGATCTGGCGGAGGAGCTTGATGATGCGCTGGTCCTGCTTCAGACCGAAATCCGCCGCGCCGATGGCCGCTCCCCCGTCAGCCGGAAACCGCCCGTCACCGATCAGGGCTGAACGGCTTCCTCCGGTTCGCGCTGATTGTCGGGAAGCGTGCCGCGGAGCTGGATCGGATCACCCACCCTGCCATTTCGCGATAGCATGACGGCAACCGGCCGCGTGCTCCGGAAGCTTGCCAGCACGATCAGCAGGCTTGCCATGATCGGCACGCTGAGGATCGCGCCGGGAATGCCCCAGAGCGCCGTCCAGAAGGCGAGCCCGAGCAGGATCATCGTCGGGCTCAGATTGAGCGAATTGCCCATCACATAGGGCTCGAGGATGTTACCGACGAACATCTGCGCCGAAGTCAGCACCACAAGCACCAGTATGACGTTGCCAAGATCGGGGAATTGCAGCGCCGAGAGCAGCACCGGAAACAGAACGCCGACGAATGAGCCGAAATAGGGGATGTAGTTCAAAAGTCCGATCAGGATGGCCCAGAAGGCCGCGAACTCCACGCCCACGATCGTCATCATCGCCCAGCTGATGCCGCCGAGCACGATGTTCACGAAGGTCTTGAGGCCGAGATAGCGGCCGATGCGATCGTTGACCTCCGCAATGATCGCTCGCACGCCCTTCTGGGTGGCCGGATCCTGCACGGCGCGGCGGAGCTTCACACCGAAACTCGCATGCTCGGCGATGAGAAATCCGGAATAGATGAAGACCACGACCGCCAGCGTCACGATCTGGGAGACGGATGACACCGCGGTGCTGATGAGTGGCCGGATCTCGATCTGGTTCAGCACCTGATCGCGGAGCGTGGTCCAGGTCGGTTCCTCCTCGACGCCGAAACGCACGACCACGGCCTGAACGATGCCGAGAAGCCGGTCCTGATAGCGTGGCACGACCGCAGCGACCTGGTTCACGTTGGTGATGATGAGCGAGACCATGGTGGCAAGGGCCGCCCCGATCACCAGCATCGCGATCAGCTGGCGCAGCCAGCCCGGCAGCCGGTGGCCCACAACCGGAAACCGCTCGAGCGCCTGGGCGAGCCCGAGGATGACGTAGGCAACGATGATCGCCATCACGAAGGGCACGATGATCCCGCGCCCCATATAGAGAATCCAGCCACACATGATTGCAAGGCCGAGCACGTGAAATGCAGCCTGCACCGACTGGCGCAGCGCAGCCTGTCTGGTCAGCTCCGAGTCGGGTCCGTCATGTCGCTCCATGCCCAAGGTATAACGAACTCTCCCAGAATATGACCAGCAGCCTCGTCGTCCGCGGCGTCACGTCCATGCGATACGATTGCGACGAGGCCGCGGTGCCGGTCCTCGATCACGTTCTGGATCCGCGCGCCACTGCCGGCTCGTTCCAGGGCCGCGCCGAGCACGCGCTCTATTGCACGGCGCCGGAGATCGGGCTTGAAGATCTTGCCGACCGCCGTCTTCGGCAGCGTCTCCATCACCTCGATATGGCGCGGGATCGCGGCGCGCTCTCCGATGCGGGTGCGGGCGCTCTTGGCGATCTCCTCGATCGGGGTTTGCGCACCCGCGATGAGCTCGACATAGACCGCCGGAACTTCGCCCGAATGCGCGTCAGGCTGTCCGATTGCCCCGGCAAAGGCGACATCGGGATGATGCATGAAGGCATCCTCGATCATCGCGGGATCGATGTTATGGCCGCCCCGGATGATGATTTCCTTTGCGCGGCCGGTGATCCAGATGTAGCCGTCCGCGTCGATCCGCCCCAGATCCCCGGTGCGCAGGTAGCCTTCGGGCGTAAGCGTACCGCGATTTTTCGCCGGATCGGCATAGACCGGGTTGTTGACGCCCGGGCTCCGCACACAGATCTCGCCGACCTCGTCGGTGCCGCATTCGCGCTCGACGCTGCCGTCGGACCGGCAATTCAGGATGCGGACATCCGTATAGGGAAAGGGCAGCCCGACGCTACCGATCTTGCGCGCGCCAAACACCGGGTTGATCGAGACGAGACAGGTCGCCTCGGTCATTCCGTAACCCTCGAGGATCTTCACGCCCGTGGCAGTCTCGAAACGCCGGAAAAGCTCCACGGGCATTGCTGCCGAGCCACTGATTGCTAGCCGGAGCGAAGAAACATCGGCCTTGACCGGGCGCTGCATCAGCGCCGCGGCAGCGGTCGGCACCATGAGCAGAAGCGTTGCCCGGTGCCGCTCGACCAGCGCCCAGAAATTGCCGATAACCCCCTGGCCGCGGTAGCCTTGCGGCGTCGGCAACACCACCTGCGCTCCCGACATCACGGCGGTCATGAACACCGGATAGGCGGCAAAGACATGGAAGAGCGGCAGCGGACACATGAGTGTGTCCTGCTCGGTGATCTCGTGAATGACGCCGCACCAGCCGTTGTAGAGAATGCCGCCGGGCCGGTGGCCGGTGATCTTTGGCAGGCCGGTCGTGCCGCCCGTGTGGAAATAGGCACAGATCGAATCGTCGCGCCGCTCCTCGAAGTCGAGTTTCGTGCCGCTTTGTCGTCTGAGCGCCTTGTGAAAGTCCAGCACCCGGGCGGTGTGACGCCGCTCGACCTTCGGGCGGATGAGAGGCACGATCCAGCGCAAAGGGGCGGGAAGATAGCGGGCGAGATCGACCTCGAGCACTGTCTCGACCCGCGGGGCACGCACGATGGCATCGGCGACGGTCTGCGGCAGATCGGTCTTGGGGAAGGGGGCGAGCGTCACCACCATCTTCGCGCCGCTCTCGCGCAGGATGCCGGCTATGTGCTCCGGTGTGAGCAGAGGATTGACCGGATTGACGATGCCGGCCGTCGCGCCGGCGAGGAGCACTGTGGCGGCCTCGAGCCCGTTGGGCAGAATATAGGCCACCACGTCGTTCGGGCCGATCCCGAGAGCGCGGAAGACGTTGGCGGCGCGGGTCACGTCCTCATGGAGCTGGGACCAGTTGCGGGTAAACGCCGGGTCCTTGGGCCCGACGCGCAACTGGAAGGTCACGGCAGGTCTTTCGGGCACCCGCGCGGCGGTTTCGCTCAACTGTTCGTAGAGCGTCCTGGCGGTCCATTGCTCGGCAAGCGGCATGGCATTTTCGGCGGCGATCTTGTCGGCAAGCGCCGAGATCCTGATCATCGCGTCATCTCCCCCTCGGGCGCCCCCCTGCGCCTGCCGTGCCGGAGGGCACAGCCGCATAAGATAATGCGCATGGGCCGGTTGACCCGCAAGCGGTTCCGCTCGTTAGGGTAATTTTGCCGGGCTCAGGCTGCGCCGTCGGTGAACTGGAGCCGCGCGAGCCGGGCATAGAGCCCGTCCTCGGCCACCAGCGCGCCATGCGTGCCTTCGGCCACGACGCGGCCATCCTGGAAGACGACGATACGGTCGGCGCGCTTCACCGTGGCGAGACGATGCGCGATGATGAGTGTCGTGCGCCCTTCCGCGAGCGTTTCCACCGCCTGCTGAACGGCCCGCTCGCTTTCGGCATCGAGCGCACTCGTTGCTTCGTCGAGGAGCAGGACAGGCGCGTCGCGGAGGATTGCCCGCGCGATGGCAATCCGCTGCTTCTGGCCGCCCGAGAGCATCACTCCGCGCTCGCCGACGAAGGAGTCATAGCCCTCCGGAAGGCGCGAGATGAAATCGTGCGCAGCGGCGGCCTTCGCAGCCGCCTCGACCTCGGCATCGCTTGCCTCGGGTCGCCCGAAACGGATGTTCTCGCGGGCGGAGGTCGCGAAGATCACTGGTTCTTGCGGCACGAGTGCGATCTGGCGCCGGAAATCGGTGCGGGTAAGCGCGCGGAGATCGGTGCCGTCTAGCGTGACCTGACCCGAAACCGGGTCGAAGAACCGCATGAGAAGCTGGAAGACCGTGCTCTTGCCCGCGCCGGAGGGGCCGACGAGCGCCACCGTTTCGCCGGGCCGGATCGAGAGCGAGAGATCGCTCAGCGCCGCGATGTCGGGCCGGGCGGGATAGCGGAATGTCACGTCATCGAAGGTGATCGCGCCGGAAACGCGCGCCGGCAGTGCCGCGGGCTTTTCGGGGTCCGCGACCGCATCGATGGACTGGATGAGTTCGACCATGCGCTCCGTCGCCCCTGCGGCGCGCTGAAGCTCGCCCCAGATCTCCGAGAGCGAGCCGACGGCGCCCGCGACCAGCACGGCATAGATCACGAACTGCACGAGTTCGCCCGGGGTCATCCCGCCGCCGCGGACGTCGCGCGCGCCGATCCAGAGCACGCCGACAACGGAGGTGAAGACGAGAAAGATCACGATTGCGGTCATCACCGAGCGGGTGAAAATGCGTGTCTTTGCAGTCTGATACGCGGCCTCGGTCAAGGCGCCGAACTCGGCGCGGCTCGCCGCTTCATGGGTATAGGCCTGCACCGTCTGGGCCGCGAGCAGGGTCTCGGACGCCTGGGCGCTCGATTCGGCCACACGGTCCTGGTTCTGGCGGGAGAGGGCGCGGAGTTTGCGGCCCAGGGTCAGGATCGGCATCACGACGAGGGGAACGCCGATCAGCACGAGCGCGGTGAGCTTCGGGCTGGTGAAGAAGAGAAGCACGAGGCCGCCCAGGAGGGTGAGCACGTTGCGGAGCGCCACGGAGACCGAGGAGCCGATCACCGAGAGCACCAGCGTCGTGTCGGTGGTGAGCCGGGAGAGCACCTCGCCGGTCATGATCCGCTCGTAGAAGGCGGGGCTCATGCCGATGACGCGGTCGTAGATCGCCTTGCGGATATCGGCCACCACACGCTCGCCCAGCCGGGTCACGAGGTAGTAGCGCATTGCGGTGCCGAGCGCGAGAAGTGCAGCGATTCCAATGGCTGCGGCGAAGTAGAGATCCATCCGGGTGAGGGATTCGGCGAAGAAGCCATCGACGACGCGGCGCACCGCCAGGGGCAGCGTGAGCGAGAGCCCGGCGGTGACGACGAGGGCGGCGAGCGCGCCGAGCGCGAGGAGCCGGTAGGGGCGGATGAAGGGGCCCAGCGCCCTGAGCGGGGAAATGGTTTTCGACTTCGCACGGTCCTGCGCCGCGCTGCTCAATCGTGCCATCACTCCCACCCCGAGGCTGTTTCGCTGGCGACGGTCTAGCAAGCGGCGCGGGCGTGCTCAAGCTGACGAAGGTCGCAAACCGGTGTGTCTGGAATCGATATGGAATCGATATGGATTCCATATGGCAAGTTTTTCACTCGGTCTTTGGCCCCTGCGGCCCCTCCGACGGCCCGAGGGCCGCGAGCTTCGCGGCGACGCGATCACGGTTGCGCCGGCACGTCGCATGGTCGGGCGCCATGTGCGCGGGGTCGAAGACCTCGAGCGCCCGGTCGACACACGCGAGCGCCTCCGCATAGAGCGCGCCGGGATCGCCAGCCGCACGCTCGGCCATCGCCTCGAAGGCGAGGCCGAGGTTCTCCTGCGTCATCGCCCAGTTCACCGGATGGGCGGCGCGGGTGTAAACCTCAAGGGCGGCGCGGTAGGCGGTGACGGCCTCGGCGAGGAGGTCGGTGCCGGCCGCTCCCTCTGTGCGGGCGGCCTGATGGGCGAGGGCGGCGGCGAGGTTGTTCTGTGTCATGGCCCAATCCACCGGATGGTCGCGGCGGGTGTAGACTTCGAGGGCGGCGTGGTAGGTGGTGACGGCCTCGGCGAAGAGGTCGGTGCCCGCCGCTCCCTCCGTGCGGGCGGCCTGTTTGGCGAGAGCAGCGGCGAGGTTGTTCTGTGTCATGGCCCAATCCACCGGATGGTCGGCGCGGGTGCGGACCTCAAGGGCAGCGCGGTAGGAGGTGATAGCTTTAACGAAGAGCTTGATGCCCGGGAGCCCCTCCGTGTGCGCAGCTTGATCGGCTCGCACGTTGCCGAGATTGTTCTGAGTAATTGCCCAGTATCGTGGGTGCTCAATGCGAGTGGCGACTTCGAGAGCTACTTGGTATGCCATTGCGGCTTCTGCGAGGAGGTTAGCTGCTGCCTCGCCTTCGGTGCGAGCAGCTTGGTCGCGAAGGACGTTGGCAAGGTTGTTTTGCGTCGTTGCCCAGAACACGGAGTGATTGACATGCAGAGGGATTTTTAGGATGGCCCGGTATGCAGCCGCGGCTTCGGCGAGGAGAAGCACGCCTGCCTGTCCCTCAGTTCGGGCGGCTTGGCTTCGAAGTGCCATCGCAAGATTATTCTGTGTCTTTGACCAAGCTTCCGGATGCCGCGCATGATTGTAAACTTCGAGCGCGGATCGATAGGCGGTGACAGCTTCGGCCAGAAGATGCGTTGACTCTTCCCCCTCTGTTCGCGCGGCCTGTTCGCGGAGTGCCAAAGCAAGGTTGCTTAGCGTTGTCGCCCACAAGCCAGGATGCTCGGCGCGGGAAGCGATCTCGAGATTCTTACGGCAGGCCGTCGACGCCAGCGACAGGCCTGCTCCGCCGAAACGCAGGCCATGATTGTAAAGGCTGATAGCAAAAGCTTCGCGTGTCCGGGCTTCCTCCCACCGATCGACGCCCGAGAAGAGGCGGGCGCCGGTTTCGAAGGCGGCGGCGGCCTTCGCGGCATCGCCTTGCAGGAGATGGGTCTCGGCCTTCAGGGCGTGGATTTCGGCGAGTTTGCGCAAGGCCGGAAGGGCCTCGTCTTCGGTGCGGAGGCGGAGGGCGTCGTCGAGGCGCGCGTGGGCGGTGTCGAAATCGCCCGCAGCCAGGGCGTCCTCGGCGGCGGCTCGGATATCGGCGATGCGGGCGTCGGAGGCTTCCAGTTCGGCGAGGCGGGCCTTCAGCGCCTTCCACTCGACGGCCTTGTCCTTGAGGTGGCGTTCGAGCTCCGCGACGGGGGCATCCGGGTTGTCATGACCGAAGCGTTGCGCGAGGCTCTCGAGAAGGCTCCGGGGAATTCCATTCTGGGGCTGGGCGACGAGCTCTAGGACGGCAAGCATGCCCTCGCTTGCAAGCTGATCCCGGAAGGCCTTGCCCTCCATTGCGCTCGCGACGCCGGATTGCAGCAACGCGCGGGCATAGGCCTGAGCCTGTTCCGAGAGGCCGATGTCGGCGATGCCGAGGCGGGCGAGGAGGTGGTCGGTCGCGGCGGTTTCGTATTTGCCACTTTTCAGCAGGCCCCGGAAGATCTCGCGCTCGATCGGCACGCCGCCTGCGTTCAGGGCGAGGAAGTCTTCCATCCGGGCGATGTCGGGATCTTCGCGGGCGCGGGCGGCCCAGTCGGTGCGGACGGTGGCCTGGGCGGCGGCAACACGCCTGCGGTCCGCGCCCATTGCGCGAAGGCAGCCGATGGCGGTGACCGCGAGTTCGCCGGCGGCCGTGGTGGCGGCGAGGCCCGCCCCGCCGACCCCGAGGCTGCAGGCGACGAGGCCGATGCAGAGGGCGCTGGCTTCCTTGAGAAAGTCCGTCATCGTGAAATGTGCCCGGCTGCCAATGCCGGGCAGGTTAACGCGGGGCGATCAGAATGCAACGGGGGCGCGCCTCGCCGCACTTCTTCAGCGAGTCGCGGGGGCGGGATTCGGCAGGGAGGAAGGTGGAGCGGGTGATGGGAATCGAACCCACGTATTCAGCTTGGAAGGCTGCTGCTCTACCATTGAGCTACACCCGCATGAGCGTCTTGCTAGGACATTCCGTGCCGGAGGTCAACGCGCTGGCGGCAGGAGATGGGCTGAGCGCGGCAGGCTTTCCGCGAGGCCGGTTGCGGCCGGCCCCGCGGGGCGGATCAGGCGACGCTGAGGACGACCTTGCCGGTGGCCTTGCGGCTCCGCAGGAGCTCGAGCGCTTCTTCGGCGCGTTCGAGCGGCAGGACATTGGAGATGTGCGGGCGCAGGCGGCCTTCCTCGTACCAGGTGAAGAGCTGGCGGAAGCTCTCGGTCAGCACCGAGGGGCGGAGGGTCGCGTAGGCGCCCCAGTAGAGCCCGTGGACGGTGAGGTTCTTCACCAGCAGGATGTTGGCCGGGATCTGCGGCACGGTGCCGGAGGCAAAGCCCACCGGCAGCAGGCGGGCCTCGGGCTTGCAGGCGCGGAGCGCGGCCTCGAACTGCTCGCCGCCGACGGGGTCATAGACCACATCGGCACCGCCGAGCGCCTTCACCTCGGCGCGGATGTCGCCCTCGCTGTCGAAGGCGTGATGCGCGCCGGCGTCGATCGCGATGCGGCCCTTTGCCGCGCCGCGGGCGACCGCGATCACCGTCGCGCCCATGAGCCGGCCGATCTCGACGGCGGTGAGGCCGACGCCGCCCGAGGCGCCGAGGACGAGCAGGGTCTCGCCGGGCTGGAGCCGGGCGCGGTAGTCGAGCGCCACATGGCTCGTGCCGTAGGCGATGAGGAAGCCCGCGACCTCGGTGTCGGGCATCCCTTCGGGCACCTCGACGCAGCGGTTGGCCGGGACGGTGGCGTATTCCGCGAAGCCGCCGGCGCCGCCGTAGCAGGCGACGCGGGTGCCGGTGACGGGGCCGGTCACGCCCTCGCCGAGCGCCTCGATGGTGCCGCAGAGCTCGAGGCCGGGGGTGAAGGGCGGCTCGAGGCGTTCCTGGTAGCGGCCCTGGACCAGCAGGGTGTCGGCGAAGTTCACCCCGCAGGCATGGACGCGCAGCAGCACCTCGCCCGGTCCCGGCATCGGCCGGGGCAGATCCACGAGCTCAAGGGGGGTATCGAAAGCCTTCACCTGCATCGCCCGCATCGGGGTCTCCTCGCGTCTGGACCTGTCGGCCCCCGCGCATATCAGACCGGCCGGGGCCGCGGAAGGGGCGCGGGCGCCGCTCAGGCGGTGTCGGGATCCCAGGCGTGGATCTCGGCGGGCTGGACGGCGTGGTGGTCGAGGAAGTTCTCCTGATGGACGACGACGCCGTCCGGCCCGGCGAGCACGACGCCGATCTGGCCCGGCCCCTCGAGCCGCGGCACGGTGTCCATGGGCCCGTGGAGCTGGGGGTAGATGCTGTAGGTGTTGCCCGAGATCGTGGTGAAGGGGATGCCGCCGCAGACCCCGGAGGTCGACATGTGGACATGGCCGGAGATCACCTGGCGCACGTCGCCATGGGCGCGGAGTGCTGCGAGGAAGGGCTCGCGATCGGCAAGGCAGATCGCATCGGTCGGCACGCCGAGCGGGCAGATCGAGTGGTGGAGCACGACGATCACGCCGCGCCCTGCGGCCTCCGACAGCCGGGCGCGGAGCCAGTCGAGCTGTTCGGGGGTGAGCACGCCCTCGTCGGTGGTGTCGCCGAGGCTGTCGAGCACGATCACCCGGATGCAGCCCGCGTCGATCACGCTGTCGACGCAACCCGAGGCCGCCGCCAGCGAGGGGCCGAAGGCCTCGAGGAAGACCGGGCGGTTGTCATGGTTGCCGAGCGTGAGGTGGAAGGGCAGCTCGAGATGGGCGAGCTTGCCGGCGAGGCGCTCGTAGGAGGGGCGGTCGCCATCATCGACGAGGTCGCCCGCGAAGACGCAGAAGGCGGCGTCGGCGTGGCGGGTGTTCACATGGTCGATGGCGCGGGCGAGACGGTCGGCGGTGTCGATGCCGCGGCTGAGCCGGCCGCGGGGAACGATGTGCAAATCCGATATGACAATGAATTTCAGCATGTTGAATAGCCTTGAATGGGGGACTATCCGGCGCGGCGGCGGCGCGGGATCATGGCTTCCAGAAGGCCGGGCAGGTCGTCGTAGCGGGCAAGCATGGCCTCGGGGGCAAGCCGCGCGACGCCCGCGCCCTCGGGCCCGAAGCCCACGAGGATGCAGGGCAGGCCCGCGCGGCGGGCGGTTTCGCGATCGGTTTCGGTATCGCCGATCAGCACGGCCCCCTCGGGGCGGCCGCCGGCGCGGGCGATGGTCTCGAAGAGATGCTGCGGATCGGGCTTGCGCACCGGCAGGCTGTCGGCGCCGAGGGTTGCGCGGAAGCGTGGCGCGATGCCGAGCTCGGCGAGCAGCGCCTCGGCCAGCGCGACCGGCTTGTTGGTGCAGACCGCGAGGATCCAGTCTTCGGCCGCGAGCCGGTCGAGCGCGGCTTCGACGCCCGGATAGAGCCGGGTCTCGCGGCAGAGCCCGGTGCGGTAATGCTCCAGCAGCCGGGGGTAGAGCGCCTCGATCACCGCATCCGCGCCGCCGTCCGGGGCGGGAAGGCGGGCAAGGCCCGCGCGCAGCATGGCGCGGCCGCCGCGAAAGGCCGTATGCGCATCCGCCACGGCCTCGAGCGGCGTACCGAAGCCGCCCTCGCCGAGGGCCGCGTTTGCCGCCGCGATCAGGTCGGCGGAGGTGTCCGCGAGCGTTCCGTCAAGGTCGAATACGGCTGTACGCATGCCACTCTCCAGATACAGAAGGCCGCCTTTCTCTTGCCCGATCGCGGCAACCTTTTGAAACACATTCTGATGCGGGGTAGCCTTTTTCCCGCCGGAGCGGGCTGCTATGTCCCGGAGACCGACTTACCCGGAGGATGCGCATGCCCACTGCCGTTGTCGTTCTGGCCGCCGGACAGGGAACACGGATGAATTCCGACCTGCCCAAGGTCCTGCACAGCCTCGCGGGCGCGCCGCTCGTCGCCCATGCGATGCGCGCGGCGGATGCGATCGAGCGCGAGCGCCTGGTGGTGGTCACCGGCCATGGCGGCGTGGATGTCGAGGCGGCGGTGGCCGAGATCGACGACACCGTGCTCTTCGCCCGGCAGGAGGACCAGCGCGGCACGGCGCATGCGGTGCGGGCGGCCGAGGCGGCGCTCGAAGGCTTCTCCGGGGACGTGATCGTGCTCTATGGCGATACGCCGCTGATCCGGCCCGAGACGCTCGAGGCGATGCTCGCGGCGCGGGCGGACGGGGCCGACGTGGTGGTTCTGGGCTTTCAGGCCGCGGATCCGACGGGCTATGGCCGGCTGGTTCTGGACCTCGATGGCTCGCTCATCGCGATTGTCGAGGAGAGGGATGCAACGCCCGCCGAGCGGGAAATCTCGCTTTGCAATTCCGGTGTGATTGCAGCCGATTGCGCGACGCTCTTCGAGCTTCTTGGCGCGGTGCGGAACGACAATGCAAAGGGCGAGTTCTACCTCACCGACGTGGTGAGCCTCGCGCGGGGGCGCGGGCTCAAGGCGGCGGTGATCGCCTGTGAGGAGGCCGAGACGCTCGGGGTGAATTCGCGCGCCGATCTCGCCGCGGCGGAGGCGGCCTTCCAGGCGCGTGCACGGGCGGAGGCGCTCGAGACCGGCATCACGCTGAGCGATCCCGGCTCTGTCTGGTTCTCGCTCGACACCGTGATCGGGCGGGATGTGGAGATCGGGCCCTCGGTGGTGTTCGGGCCGGGGGTGACGGTTGAATCCGGCGCGGTGATCCGCGCCTTCTGCCATCTCGAGGGCTGTCATGTGAGCCGGGGCGCGACCGTCGGACCCTTCGCGCGGCTCCGGCCCGGCGCCGAGCTGGCCGAGGACACGCATATCGGCAACTTCGTCGAGATCAAGAACGCGGTGGTGGACGCGGGCGCCAAGGTGAACCACCTGAGCTACATCGGCGATGCGCATGTGGGGGCGGCAACGAATATCGGCGCCGGCACCATCACCTGCAATTACGACGGTGTCTTCAAGCACCACACCGAGATCGGGCCGCGGGTCTTCGTCGGCTCGAACACCGCGCTCGTGGCACCGGTGACGGTAGGGGCGGATGCGATGATCGGGGCGGGCTCGATCGTGACCTCGGATGTGCCCTCGGGCGCCCTTGCGGTGGCGCGCGCGCGGCAGGCGAACAAGCCCGGGCTCGGTGCGCGGCTCATGGAGCGGCTCCGGGCGGCCAAGGCGGCGAAACGCGCCGGGGAGGCGAGCTGAGATGTGCGGGATCGTCGGAATTCTCGGGCGCCATCAGGTCGCGCCGCTCATCGTCGAGGCGCTGAAGCGGCTCGAATACCGTGGCTATGACAGCGCGGGCATCGCAACGCTCGATGGCGGGCATCTGGCGCGGCGGCGCTCGGTCGGCAAGCTGATCGCGCTTTCCGACCTTCTGGTGCGCGATCCGATCCGCGGCACGATCGGCATCGGCCACACCCGCTGGGCCACCCATGGCCAGCCGACGGAAGTGAACGCGCACCCGCATCAGGCGGGGCAGGTTGCGGTGGTCCATAACGGCATCATCGAGAATTTCCGCGAGCTCCGCGCCGAGCTCGAAGCGTCGGGCGTGCGCTTCGAGACCGAGACCGACACCGAGATCGTCGCACAGCTCTGCAACAGCGAACGCGCGGCCGGCAAGGCGCCGCTCGCGGCGGCGCGGGCGACGCTCGCACGCCTGCGCGGCGCCTTCGCGCTCTGCTTTCTCTTCGAGGGCGAGGAGGATCTGATGATCGTCGCCCGCCGCGGCTCGCCGCTTGCGATCGGCTATGGCGACGGCGAGATGTTCGTGGGCTCCGACGCGCTGGCGCTCGGGCCGATGACGCAGCGGATCTGCTATCTCGATGAGGGCGACCACGCCGTCCTGACCCGCAGCTCGGCGGAGATCTTCAATGCCGCAGGCCAGCCGGTGGAGCGCGCCGTAACCGAGGTGCCGATCGACAATTTCCATGTCGAAAAAGGGCGTTACAAGCATTTCATGGCAAAGGAGATCCACGAGCAGCCGACCGTGCTCTCCCAGGCGCTCCAGCGGTATCTCGCGCCCGATCTGCGCACGGTGACGTTGCCGGGCGGCATCGACTTCTCGCGCTGCGAGCGGATCGTGCTCGTGGCCTGCGGCACGGCGCACTATGCCTGTCACGTGGCGAAATACTGGTTCGAGAGCCTCGCGCGGGTGCCGGTGGAGATCGAGGTGGCCTCGGAATTCCGCTATCGCGAGCCGCCGGTCGGCGAAGGCGCGCTCGGCATCTTCGTGAGCCAGTCGGGCGAGACGGCCGATACGCTCGCGGCGCTCCGCTACATGAAGGGCGAGGGCGGGCGGATCGTTTCGGTGGTCAATGTCGAGACCTCGAGCATCGCGCGGGAAAGCGATGTGGCGCTCTCGATCCTGGCCGGGCCGGAGATCGGCGTGGCCTCGACCAAGGCCTTCACCTGCCAGCTGCTGGTGCTGGCGATGCTCGCGATCCTTGCCGGGCGGCAGCGGGGCAAGCTGACGGCGGAGGCCGAGGCGGAGCTTGCCGGCTCGCTCGGCAGCCTGCCGGGGTTGACGAGCCGGGCGCTGGGGCTCGAGGCCGAGATCTCGGAGATCGCCAAGGAGATCGCGCGGGCCCGCGACGTGCTCTTCCTCGGGCGCGGTGGCATGTATCCTCTGGCGCTGGAAGGGGCCCTGAAGCTCAAGGAAATCAGCTACATCCATGCCGAAGGTTATGCGGCGGGAGAGCTCAAGCACGGGCCGATCGCGCTCATCGACGAGGCGGTGCCGGTGGTGGTTCTGGCGCCCTCCGGGCCGCTCTTCGAGAAATCGCTCTCCAACATGGAGGAGGTGATGGCGCGCGACGGGCGGATCCTGCTCCTTTCGGATTCGGCGGGGCTCGAGACGGCGCATGGCGAGGCCTGGGCCTCGCTCGAGCTGCCCTCGACCAATGCGCTGACCGGTCCGATCGTCTATGCGGTGCCCGCCCAGCTTCTCGCCTATCATTGCGCGATTCAGAAGGGGACGGATGTGGACCAACCGCGCAACCTGGCGAAATCCGTGACGGTGGAATGAGCGAGAATATCACGGCTCCGCAAGCACTTGAAGAGCTGGAGGCGCTTGCCGACCCTGCCGCCGCGGAGCAGATGGCGGCCTATCACCGGGCCAGCCGGCGGTATCTCGGCGTGGGCGTGCCGGCGATCGAGGGCTGCGTGCGGCGCTGGCGGGCGGGGATCGGCGGGATCGAGGCGCGGGTGGCGCTGGCGCGCGGGCTCTGGGACAGCGATGTGCATGAGGGTCGGGTGGCGGCGGCGAAGCTGCTGACGCAGGCGCGGATGGGTGAGGGCGAGGGGCTGGTCTGGGACGAGTTCCAGCGATGGGTCCGGGGGTTCGACGCCTGGGCCATTGCCGATCATGCCTGCAAGGTGGGCGAGCGGCGGCTGGTGGCCGATCCGGCCCGGCTCGATACGGTCGAGGGCTGGATCGCCGATCCGAACAAATGGGTGCGCCGATCGGCCCTGGTCGTGACGCTGCCCTGGACGAAGATGCGGCATCCCTCTGACAGGGACAGGGAAATCCGTGAGAGGGTGCTGGGCTGGGCCTCCGGTTACGTGGCCGACCGGGACTGGTTCATCCAGAAGGCGGTGTCCTGGTGGCTCCGGAGCCTGTCGCTCCGGGAGCCCGAGCGGGTGCGGGCGTTTCTGGCCGGGCCGGGGCAGGAGCTGAAGGCCTTCGCGCGCAAGGACGCGGGGCGTCTGCTCGGCGCGCGGGGATGACCGGCGGCCCTGTCTGGACGCCGTTGGGGCCCGATATGGCGGCCGGCCCTGCGGAAGTTGATCGGGCGTTAACCCCGACGCGCTAGCATCGCGGTCTATCCCGAGACAGCGATGGAGGGCCGCGCATGGCGGACCGCAAGCGGACGAAGTCCGAGGAGCGCAGCTATGTCGAGCTCATCGACGAGATCTTCCAGCTCGAGATCTGGCACCGGCAGAACCAGCTGAAGCTCCGGCACATTCCGGAAGGCTGGGAAGGCATCGAGGCGGCGCATCCCTGCCGTCGGAGGAAGTCCAAGCTCACGGCGAATTTCGACAGCGACGTGGTGAAATGGTTCCGCGGGATGGGCCATGGCTATCAGGCGCGGATGAACGCGGTGCTCCGGATCTACATGCTCTCGGTCGTCTCGAAGGAGATCAGGCGGCGCGGCGACAAGGACTGGAAGGGCGATCCGATCTGAGGGGGCGCTCGGTGCCGGATGTCCTGGCCATGAGACGAGCTACTGATCCGGATCGTCTCGAACGGGGCGTTCAACCCACAACATAAGGGCCGCCCACTTTTCTCTGTTGCTTTATGGGGTTGATATCAACCCTGAAATGTATTCTCATATCTGCAATTGTGATAGTTTTTATAGCGACTGAGGAATTCCATGCGGCAATCTTTATTGCAGAAGATGAAGAATATTGAGTTGGATATAGAAAAATCATCTCATAAGGACAAATTTTATCCCCTAAGTTTTTGCTATGTAATGTCGAGAGAATTCGACGAGCGGGCAGCCCTGAAACTTTTGGGAGATCATAATCCTTCATTTGAGCGGCTCCTTGCGGAGATGTTTCCTCTCTATGATGGAGCCCCGCTTGAGGGGGCGCTGCCAGAGCGTTCAGCCGATCTTTCAGTCCGAATTCCGGGCTTTCCAGAGGTGCGGATCCCGTCGCCGATCGACTGGGCGGTGCACACTGGCGACATATATCGCTGGAGGCTCGAGTTCCACGGTTTGAAGTGGCTGCCAGATGCCTGCGCCGAGGGCCGTGCGGGACGCAGATCAGCCGAGCGGGCGATCCTCGACTTTCAGGATTTCGTGCTGAACAGGGCGGTTCCCTTAGATTTTACGTGGGACAGATTCACTTGGGGCGATGTTGCGCTGGCGATCCGCACCAATGCGCTCCTCGAATTTCTGGATACTTATCTAGAGAGCCCGAGAAACGCGAATAGGCAGGTTGTTCTTGCGGCGATCCAGATCCTGGTCATCCAGATTGCAGCGATGCTGAACGAAAACTGCTATACGACTGGCCACAATCATGGCCTGTTTCAGGATGTCGCACTCCTGAGGATCATCGGGCGATGCAAGGGCATGTATGCCCGAGACGAGATCCTCGAGCATGTTTCCCAACGGATCTGTGATCTGCAGATGCGCAAGTCGCTGGTTGGTGGCATGCACGTGGAGAACAGTCCCGAATATCACCTGCTTTTTGTTAGATTGGCCCTTCGTGCCGCAGGCGCGGAAGCGCTCGGTCAGAGCGCCAAGAAGGAGATCGCGGACGCTCTGTCCCAGGCTCTGCGCAGTCTCTGCTATTTTGTGGTGCCGCCCTCGCAGATCGTGCCGTTCGGTGACACGGCCAGGCGCAATGTGCAGCAGGACTTTCGGAAGATCTGGCGCCGCGCCAGGCGCGACACGCTGCTCGGATCGCGGCAAGAGATAATGGATGTGGTCGACTTTCTGCGGAGCTCCGGTGACGAACGGACGCCGGACCTTCCCAAGAATGTCGTCTTCAAGGAGACGGGTTATGCCTGTTTTCGAAACGGGTGGATGCGGCAGGATGTGGATACGTCATCACGGTCTGCAACCTGCGTCTTCCTGAAATGCGGATCGGCCAGCAAGATCCATAAGCATGATGACGACGGAAGCGTGCAGATCTTCGCATTCGGCCAGGAACTGATTCTCGATCCCGGAAAATTCTCCAATGATCGGGCGGCGCCCGGCTCACGCCAGACCAATGCGAGCGCGAGCCATAGTCTCTTGCTGCTTGACGATGGTCAGGGTGGCGTGCGGTCGCCAAGGCGGTCACGCATTCTGCGATATGCCACCGAGGGTACACCCTGGGTACTGTGTGAGCGGGTTTTCGGTTCCGAGCGTCTTCTGCGCGCGCTGGTTCTGTTCGAGGAGGGAGGCGTCCTCGTGGTGGATATCGCCGGTTCGAAATCGCGCCTGAGCGGCTGGTCACAGTTTCTGCTGTCCCCGACCCTCTCGCTTTGCGAGAGGGAATCCTCTCCTGGACATCATCGCTTCGAGGGGGAGAGCGGGGTTGGCATGTCGATCTCGGTTCTCGGCGTCGCTGGGGCAGATCGCTGCACGCCGGAGCATGGGAAGTTGAATTTCGCGGAGTCGCATTTTCATCCCGCCCTTGGGCGACGCGAGCCGGCGGCGATGGCGCAGATCCGTTTCGACACGCGGGGTGGGCCGGCAGCGCTTGCCGTCTTTCTTCAGCCGGAGCGCGCGGGCGGGCCGCCGACCACGGCGCCCGCAATCCGGCGCACTGGCGGTGACCTCGTGATTGCGACTGGCAAGGAGAGGATATCCATTCCGGTGGAGATAGCCTCGACAACGCGAAGATCAAAAATTCGCAGCTGGATCTCAGCGGCGCTGAGCGTTCGCCGCGCCGCGCGACGGCGCCCTCCCAAGATGTGAGCGTCGAATTCCATCGTTCGGCGCCCTGTCGCCGGGCGATCGGGATGGGCGGGAATGTGGGTGATGCCAGCCTGATCCGCTTGCGATCATGGGCCCGATCTCGCTTCGGATCGTAACTGGGCACGGTTTCGTCACGCTGACCTGCAAGAGCGTGTCTTTGAGCGACGGGGCTACTCCGCTGCGGCCCTCAGATCAAACGCCGCGGCCATCAGGGTGCGGGTGTAGTCGGTCCTCGGTGCGTCGAAGATCTGCGCGGCGGGGCCGGCCTCGACCACCTCGCCCTGCTGCATCACCATCACCTTGTGGGCGAGCGCGCGCACGACGCGGAGGTCGTGGCTGATGAAGATGTAGGCCAGCCCGTATTTGCGCTGGAGCCGGCGCAGGAGCTCGACGATCTGGACCTGCACCGTCATGTCGAGGGCGGAGGTCGGCTCGTCGAGGAGGACGAGTTTCGGTTGCAGGACCATCGCGCGGGCCACCGCGATGCGCTGGCGCTGGCCGCCGGAAAACTCGTGGGGGTAGCGGTCCATCATCGCGGGGTCGAGCCCCACCTCGGTCAGGATGTCGGCGACGCGGGCGCGGGTGTCGCCGCCGTGGCCGTGGAGGGCAAGGCCCTCGGCGACGATCTGTTCGATCGACATGCGGGGGCTGAGCGAGCCGAACGGGTCCTGGAAGACCATCTGCATGTCGGCGCGGAGGCGGCGGAGCTCGCGGTGCCGGAGGCCCTGGATGTCGCGGCCCATGAAGGTGATGGGGCCGTTGGAGGAGATGAGGCGCATGAGGGCAAGCGCGAGCGTGGTCTTGCCCGAGCCGCTTTCGCCGACGATGCCGAGGGTCTCGCCGGCGCGGACGCCGAGGCTCGCGCCGTTCACCGCCTTGATGTGGCCCACGGTCTTGCGCAGGAAGCCGCGGCGGATCGGGAACCAGACCTTGAGGTCCTCGGTCTCGATGACGGCCTGGGTGGCTTCCGGGGCGGGCTCCGGGATGCCGCTCGGCTCCGCGGCGAGGAGCTTGCGGGTGTAGGGGTGCTGCGGGTTCTTGAAGATCTCCGCCGTCGGGCCGGTCTCGACGATCTCGCCGTCCTTCATCACCGCGACGCGGGTGGCGATGCGGCGGACGATGTTGAGGTCGTGGGTGATGAAGAGCATCGCCATGCCGAGGCGGCTCTGGAGCTCGGCAAGCAGGGTCAGCACCTGGGCCTGGATGGTGACGTCGAGCGCGGTGGTGGGCTCGTCGGCGATCAGGATGGCGGGGCCGTTGGCCAGCGCCATGGCGATCATCACCCTCTGGCGCTGGCCGCCGGAGAGCTGGTGGGGATAGGCCTGGAGGCGGCTTTCGGGGTCGCGGATGCCGACCTGGCTCAGGAGCTCGAGGATGCGGGCGCGGGCCTTCTGGCCGGCGAGGCCCTGATGCAGCGCGAGGCTTTCGCCGAGCTGGCGCTCGATGGTGTGGAGGGGGTTGAGCGAGGTCATCGGCTCCTGGAAGATGAAGCTGATGTCGTTGCCGCGGGTGGCGCGCAGCTCGCGTTCGGTGGCGTCGGCGAGGTCGCGGCCGGCGTAGCGGATGCGGCCGGTGACCTCGGCGCTCTCGGGCAGGAGCTTGACCGTCGACATGGCGGTGACGGATTTGCCCGAGCCGCTCTCGCCGACGAGGGCGAGGGTCTCGCCGGGGGCGAGATCGAAGGAGACGCCGCGGACGGCGCGGGTTTCCTTGGCGCCCTGGCGGAAGGTGACGGTGAGGTTCTCGACGATGAGGAGGGGCTCGGTCATCGGCGGATCCGGCCCGTCGGGCTGTCGGCGGCCGTTCCCTGAGCGGCGGTGCCGCCGGGCGCGCCCTGACCCGATCGCGTTGCACGGGGGCGGGCAGTGTGGGCGATGTCCGCAGGCGCGATCGGGCGGGGATGCGGGTTCGGGCTCATCGGAAGGTCTTTCTCGGGTCGAAGGCGTCGCGGATGCCCTCGAAGATGAAGACGAGCAGCGAGAGCATGAAGGCGAAGGTGAAGAAGGCGGTGAAGCCCAGCCAGGGGGCGTTGAGGCGGTTCTTGCCCTGGAGCGCCAGCTCTCCCAGCGAGGGGTAGGATGGCGGCAGGCCGAGGCCGAGGAAGTCGAGCGCGGCGAGCCCGCCGATGGCGCCGGTGATGATGAAGGGAAGCAGCGTGAGGGTCGCGACCATGGCGTTGGGGAGCAGGTGGCGGAACATGATGGTCCAGTCGCCGACCCCGAGCGCCCTGGCGGCGCGGACGTATTCGAAGTTGCGCGCGCGCAGGAATTCGGCGCGGACCACGCCGACGAGCGAGGTCCAGGAGAAGAAGGCGATGAGCAGCGTGAGCAGCCAGAAGTTCATCGTGAAGAGCGCGGAGAGGATGATGATGATGTAGAGGCTCGGCATGTTCGACCAGATCTCCACCACGCGCTGGAAGGTGAGATCGACCCAGCCGCCGAAATAGCCCTGCACCGCGCCCGCAGCGATGCCGATCACCGAGGAGATCACCGCGACGAGGAGGGCGAAGAGGACGGAGATGCGGAAGCCGTAGATCACGCGGGCCACGACGTCGCGGGTCTGGTCGTCGGTGCCGAGCCAGTGGTTGCGGTCGGGCGGCGAGGGGGCGGTGCTGACCTCGTAGTTGATGGTGTTGTAGCTGTAGGGGATGGGCGGCCAGAGGATCCAGCCGGGATCGGTGATCGGCACGCCCGCAGCGGTGCCGTGCTCGCGGGCCTCGGCGAGAATGCCCTCGGGATCGTCGAGGCAGGCCTCGGCGCCGCCGGTGCGGATGAGGCAGATCACTTCGGGGGCGTTGTATTCCGCCTCGGTCTGGAATTCGCCGCCGAACTCGGCCTCCGAATGGAAGCTGAAGATCGGCATGTAGAGTTCGCCCCGGTAGCTCAGCAGCAGCGGCTTGTCGTTGGCGACGAACTCGGCGCAGAGCGTGATGAGGAAGACCGCGAGAAAGATCCAGAAGGACCAGAACGCGCGGCGGTTGGCCTTGAAGTTCGCGAGGCGGCGGCGCTGGAGGGCGTTGAGGTGCAGGAGGCGCATCAGGTCTCGCGGCTTTCGAAGTCGATGCGGGGATCGACCCAGACATAGGTGAGATCGGAGAGGAGCCCGACGAGGAGGCCCAGCAGCCCGAAGACATAGAGCGTGCCGAAGACGACCGGGTAGTCGCGCTGGATCGCGCTCTCGTAGGCGAGGCGGCCGAGCCCGTCGAGGGAGAAGATGGTCTCGATGATGAGCGAGCCGCCGAAGAAGACCGAGATGAAGAGGGCGGGAAAGCCCGCGATCACGATCAGCATCGCATTGCGGAACACATGGCCGTAGAGCACGCGGTGCTCGGTCAGGCCCTTGGCGCGGGCGGTGATGACATACTGCTTCTTGATCTCGTCGAGGAAGGAATTCTTGGTGAGCAGGGTGAGCGTCGCGAAGGCGCCGATGGTCGAGGCCGCGACCGGCAGCGTGATGTGCCAGAGATAGTCCCCGATCTGGCCCAGGAGCGAGAGATCGGCGAAATTGTCGGAGGTGAGCCCGCGGAGCGGGAAGATCCGCCAGTAGGAGCCGCCCGCAAAGAGCACGAGCAGCATGATGGCGAAGAGGAAGCTCGGGATCGCGTAGGCCACGATGATGAGGCCGGAGGTCCAGGTGTCGAAGCTCGATCCGTCTCTGATCGCCTTGCGGATGCCGAGCGGGATCGAGATGAGATAGGCGATCAGGGTGGACCAGAGCCCGAGCGTGATCGAGACCGGCATCTTCTCGAAGACCAGATCCACCACCGAGATCGAGCGGAAGTAGCTCTCGCCGAAGTCGAAGGTGAGATAGTTGCCGACCATGATGAAGAAGCGCTCGACGGGCGGCTTGTCGAAGCCGAACTGCTTCTCGAGATCGGCGATGAATTCGGGCGGCAGGCCCTCGGCGCCGCGGTATTCGCTGCCGCCGCCGGTCTCGCCGCCGCCGCCGGAGATGCGGTCGAGCGCGCCCGAATCCTGGGAATTGATCTCGGCGATGATCTGTTCGATCGGGCCGCCGGGCATGAACTGGACCAGCACGAAATTGACGAGCAGGATCCCGATCAGCGTCGGCACGATCAGCAGGATGCGGCGGAGGATATAGGCGCCCATGTCAGGTTCTCATCTCAGCGGAGCGCGCCCTGCGCCTTGAGCGCCTCGTATTTTTCCTGATCGAACCACCAGTAGGCATCGCCGCGCGCGTATTCGGGCTGCATGTCGGGGCGGCCGAAGACGTCCCAGTAGGCAATGAGATACTGGCCGGAATACCAGTTCGGCACCCAGATCTGCATCGAGCGCAGCACGCGGTCGAGGGCGCGGACGCGGGCTTCCATCGTCGGGCGGTCCTCGGCGGAGATGACGGCTTCGAGCAGCCCGTCCACCACCGGATCGGCGATGCCCGAGAGGTTCGGCGAGCCCTTGGCCTCGGCCGCGGCGGAGGAGAAGAGCTGGCGCAGTTCGAGCGAGGGCGACAACGACATGGAGAAGCGGCCGGGGACGAGGTCGTAGTCGAAATCCTCCTGGCGCTGCTGCATCTGGGCCGCGTCGATCTGGCGGTAGCTCGCGTCGATGCCGAGGCGGCGGAGGTTCTGGACATAGGGGTTGAAGACGCGCTCGAAGGAGGAGTTGTCGTCGATGAACTCGACCTTGAGCGTCTCGCCGGCGGCGTTGCGGCGGAGGCCGCCGTCGCCGATGGTCCAGCCCGCCTCATCGAGCAGCTTCGAGGCGCGGCGGATCGCGGAGCGGTCGAGCTGCTGGGTGCTCATCACCGGGGGCGTGTAGGGCGGCTCGGTGAAGATCTCGGGCGGCAGCGTGTCGCGGTAGGGCTCGAGCGCGGCGAGCTCCTCGCCTTCGGGCAGCCCCTCGGCCTGCATGGTCTCGGTGTTTTCCCAGAAGCTGTCGGTGCGCTTGTAGAGGCCGTAGAACAGCGTCTTGTTGGTCCATTCGAAGTTGAACATCAGCGCGATCGCCTCGCGCACGCGCGGGTCGGCGAATTTCTCGCGGCGGAGGTTGAACCAGAAGCCCTGGGTGCCGGTCGGGGTGTTGTCGGGCAGGGCCTCGCGCTTCACCCAGCCCTTCTCGAGCGCGGGGAAGTTGTAGGCCGTGGCCCAGAGTGCGGAATAGAACTCCTGGTGGAACAGGTAGTTGCCGACCTTCAGTGCTTCGAAGGATGCGTTGTTGTCGGCGAAGTATTCATAGACGTAGCAGTCGAAATTGTTGGCGCCGACATTCACCGCCAGCTCCGCGCCCCAGTAGTCGGGATTGCGGCAGTATTTGATCGTGCGGCCGGGCTGGACGCTCGCGACCTCGTAGGCGCCGGAGCCCACCGGGGGCGTGAGGGTCGATTCCTCGAAGGGCACCGTCTCGTAGTAATGCTCGGGCAGGATCGAGAGTCCGCCTGCCGTCATCGGCAGATCCTTGGTCGCGGCCCCTTCGCGGAAGGTGAACTTTACCCGGTGCGGGTCGAGCGTCTCGACGCCGGTGATGTCGCGGAGGATGATCTTGTAGGAGGGCGCGCCCTTCTCGAGCAGCACGTTGTAGGTGAAGACCACATCGTCTGCGGTGATCGGTTCACCGTCGGAGAAGGTCGCTTCGGGGCGCATGTTGAAGATCACCCAGGAGCGGTCCTCGGGATACTCGAGGCTTTCGGCGACGAGGCCATAGGCGCTGTCGGGCTCGTCGGCGGAGCCCACCAGCAGGCTGTCGTAGAGAAGGCCGAGGCCTTGGGCCGGTTCGCCCTTGAGGATGAAGGGGTTGAGGCTGTCGAAGGTCTGGCTCGCCCCGGTGCCGCGGAAGCTCATGGTGCCGCCCTTCGGCGCCTCGGGGTTCACGTAGTCGAAATGCGCGAAGCCCGCGGGGTATTTCAGCTCGCCGTAGGTGGAGATGCCGTGGCTCGTGATGATGCCCGGCTCCTCGGCGGGGGCGGGCCCGGGCAGGGCGAGCCACAGGGCGAGGGCGGCGGGCATGAGGCGGCGGGACAGGAGGGCGGCCCTTTTTCCGCGACGGGTCTCTGCCGGGGCGGGATGGGACGGATCGTGTCTTGCCATGGAGCTTCCGGTTCTGCGGGATCTGGTTCCCGCGACTTTACTGCGCAGGGCCTGCACGTAAAGCGCGATCTGGGCCGGAGGGGCACAGGAACGCGTGAGGGCGGCGAATGGGATCCGCCGCCCTCACGTCGAAATGCCTGTGGCGTGCTTACTGCGAGATGGTCTCGAGATAGGCGATCAGGTTGGCGCGGTCGTCTTCCTTCTTGAGGCCGGCGAAGGACATCTTGGTGCCGGAGACGACGCCCTTGGGGTCGGCGAGGAAGGCGAAGAGCGCATCCGGCGTCCAGGGGCCGTGGGCCTTCATGCCATCGGAATAGGCGAAGTCCGGCACGGTGCCGGCTTCGCGGCCGACGACGCCGTCGAGGTGCGGGCCGACCGCGTTGCTGCCGTCGACCTTGTGGCAGGCGGCGCATTTCTTGAAGACCTTCTCGCCCGCGGCGGGATCGGCGGCGGCGACGAGGGCGGCGACATCGACCGGCGCGGCGTCGGCTTCAGCGGCGTCGCCCGCGCTCTCGTCGGGAACCTCGACCGTGTAGGCGACCATTTCGCTGTGAGTGTCGAAAATTCCGTTCGAGACCAAGTTGATCAGCAGGAACACCAGCAGGGCGCCACAGATGGCGCCGACGAATTTCGTAATCTCCATAGTGTTCATGGGTTGGACACACCTCTGCTGCATGGCCCCGTGCGGCCGGCCTGTTTCCGTCGCGTTCTTCTAGCCGCAACGCAGCAGGTGACGCAAGGCGGAGATGCAGGCCGCAGCGGGCGGAACCGGCGGTTTTTTCTTCCGGTGTTGCGGGTTTCAGTCGTCGTAGCCGTTGCGCTGGCTGCGGCGGAAGGGGTGGGCGGGGTAGGTGCCGAGCACCTTGGTCATCGAGGTGAAGAACTCGAGCTCCTCGAGCGCGCGGCGGACGGGCGCGTCGTCCGGGTGGCCCTCGATGTCAGCGTAGAACTGGGTCGCGGTGAACTGGCCGCCGATCATGTAGCTCTCGAGCTTCGTCATGTTGATGCCGTTGGTCGCGAAGCCCCCCATCGCCTTGTAGAGCGCGGCGGGGATGTTGCGGACGCGGAAGACGAAGGTGGTGAGCACGTCCCCCGGAGGCGCGGGCGCGGGATCGGGCGACATCACCAGGAAGCGGGTGGTGTTGTTCGACTGATCCTCGATATGGCGGGCGAGCACCTCGAGGCCGTAGATCGAGCCCGCGAGCTCCGAGGCCAGGGCGGCGAGCGAGGGATCGTCCTGCGCGGCGACCGCCTGGGCGGCGCCCGCGGTGTCGGCGGCGGTGCGCGGCGTGATGCCGTGTTCGCGCAGGAAGCCGCGGCACTGGCCGAGCAGCACGGTGTGGCTCATCGCGCTCCGGATGTCGCTGATCCGGGTGCCGGGGTGGGCGAGGAGGTTGATGTGCACCCGCAGGAAATGCTCGCCGATGATGTGGAGGCCGGATTCGGGCAACAGGTGGTGGATGTCGGCGACGCGGCCGTAGGTCGAATTCTCGACCGGCAGCATGGCGAGATCGGCCCGGCCCTCCTCCACCGCGGCAATCGCGCCCTCGAAGGTGTTGCAGGGCAGCGCCTCGTAGTCCGGATAGGCCTCGGAACAGGCCTGGTGGGAATAGGCGCCCGGGACGCCCTGGAAGGAAATCCGCCCTTTGGGACTGGTCATGGCTCTGCACTCGCATCGGGGATCTTGAGGCCCGATGCAGTATTGGCGGCGCGGGAAAAGATCAACCTTCGGCGCGGCGGGCGAGCCAGGCGCCCCAGAAGAGGCTCACGAAGAAGCGGAGCGGGGCTCCGAAGCCCGCGCCGGTGAGCAGGGCGGCCAGCGCGTCCTCCGAGGCGGGGGGCTCGGCGCCCTGAAGGATCTTCGCCATCTTCGTCTCGACCTCCTCCGGCGCGGCGCCGTGCATCCGCCAGCGGGCGGCCCAGGCCGCGAGCAGCAGCGGCTCGGAGGCATAGGGGCGGACGTTGCCCGCGAGCACGAGCGGCGCGCCGGGGCGCAGGCGTTGCGCGATCTGGCCGAGAAGCGCGCGCTTCGCCGCATCGCCCGGCAGATGGTGCAGGACGCCGATCAGGATGGCGGCATCGAAGCCGGGCCGCGGATCGAGATCGGCCACGGTGGCGGGCACGGTCTCGACCCGCGCGGCGAGGCCCTCGGCCGCGAGCCGGTCGCGGGCGAGAGCCAGCATCGGCGGGGAGGGATCGACGGCGGTGAAGGTCCAGCCCGGTTCGAGGCGCGCGGCGGCAACGATCTCGCCCGCGGTGCCGCCCGCGCCGGCGACAAGCACCCGTGCGCTGCCGCCCGCGCCGAGGGCCGCGGAGAGCATGCAGGCGGAAAGCTCGTGGCAGGCATCGTATCCTGCCAGCGCGATGCGGGCCTGTTCGGCGTATTCCCCGGCGCGGGAGGTGTCGAACTTGGCGGCAGAATCCTGGGTCATGGGGCCTCTCGGGCGTGTCTCCGGCTCCGGTGGAGAGGTTTGCGTAGGACGCGGCGGCTGTGAAGTCCATACAGGGGGGGGGCCGGGGACGCGGCGATGCCCGCGTTCTCGATCCCTGCCGCTGAGCCGCTGACCTTGCGCCGGTTTTTATTCGGCACCGGTTTTTATTTGCGCGCGGCGGGGCTGCCCGATAACTCTCTCGTGAAAATCCAGCGCAGGCAGGTCGGAGTTCCAGTTGATGGCGGGCGAAATGCACCCGATGGCACCACACCATATCCCGTGGTATCTCCCCGGTCCGGATGGGAGCGATACGCTCTTCACCGTCACGGTGGTGCTCATGATCGGGATCCTTCTGCTCGTGGGGGATCTCTACCTCAGGCTCCATGCGGTGCCCGAGCGCATGGCGCATTCGAGCAACCACACGCAGCAGCAGGCGGTGACGATCCTCGCGCTGCTGGCGCTCTTCACCCACAACAACATCTTCTGGGTTGCGGCCCTCTTCATCGCCGTGGTGCGCTGGCCCGATCTCACGACGCCGCTCAATGCGATCGCGGATTCGCTTGAGCGGCGCGAGGGGCGGCGCGTGCCGCCGGATGTGGATCACGCCCCGCTGGGGATGACCGGGGCGTCCGAACCCGAGCGCCATCGCGATCCGGCGCCGGAGGTGCGGGCCGATCCCGCCGTGCCGCCGGAGGGCACGCCCCATGGGGCGCCCTCTGCCGGGCGGGAGGTCTGAGCCGATGGTCGAGCTCGTACTCTGTTCCCTGCTCACGATCCTGCCCGACTACCTGCTGCGCCGCCATTTCCAGGGCAAGCGCTGGGGTCATGAAATCACCTTCTTCACCATGTGGTACGAGTTGCGGTGGGGAATCACCGCCTGCGTGATGCTGACGGTGACGCTCATCACCATTGTCTTCTATTTCCACCCCTCGACGACCAATGCCTCGCCCTTCTTCCGCACCGTCTCGATCCTGCCCGAAGGCGGCGGGCGGGTTCGCGAGGTCTATGCCGCGAACAGCGACGTGGTGGAGGCGGGCAAGCCGATCTTCGCCTTCGATGATTCGAGCCAGCAGGCGGCGGTCGATGCGGCGAAGCAGCGCGTGGTGGAGGCCGAGGCGGCCTTTGCCATCGCGCAGGCGCAGATCGCGGTGGCCGACGGGACGATTCACCAGGCCGAGGGCGCCTATCAGCAGGCGCTCGACGAGCTCGAGACCAAGACCGAGCTGCGCAAACGCAATCCCGATGTGGTGACAACCCGCGAGCTCGAGAGGCTCCAGAACCTCGCGGATGGCCGTTTCGGCTCGCTCGAGGCGGCGCGGGCGCAGAAGACGGTGGCGGAGAACAATTTCAAGACCGTGCTGCCCGCGCAGCTCGCGAGCGCCGAGGCCGCGCAGCGGCAGGCCGAGGTCGAGCTCTCCAAGACGGTTGTCTATGCGGGCGTGACCGGGCGGCTCGAGCAGTTCACCTTGCGGCCGGGCGATTACGTGAGCCCGATCCTGCGGCCCGCAGGCATTCTCGTGCCGCTCGATGCCGGGCGCGACCGGGTGCAGGCGGGCTTCGACCAGCTTTCGGCGAGTGTCATCAAGCCGGGGATGGCGGCGGAGATTTCCTGCGCGTCGAAGGCCTTCACCGTCATCCCGATGGTGGTGACGGATGTGCAGGACGTGATCGCGGCTGGTCAGATCCGGCCGGCCGATGGGCTGATGGACGCCCAGGACAGCGCAAGGCCCGGCACGATCACGGTGTTCATGGAGCCGCTCTATGCCGGACAGCTCGACGATATCCTGCCCGGCAGCAAGTGTGTGGCGAATGCCTATACCGACAATCACGAGCGGCTGGCGGAGGAGGATCTCGGGCTCGGGACCTATCTCTTCCTGCATCTGGTGGACACGGTCGGCTTCATCCACGCGCTGATCCTGCGCATCCAGGTGATGCTGATGCCGATCATGACGCTGGTCTTCTCGGGGCACTGAGAGGAGGGGAGGCTCCGGAAGGGGCCTCCCGGGTCCCCTCAGTCGAGCCGGTCCGCGAGCCAGCGATCGACGAGAAAGCGGGCGATCGAGCCCTTGCGGGCAGGGCGGACCGGCCCGCCGGGGCGCGCGAGGCTTTCGTGCACCGCCTCGCGGGTCATCCAGAGCGCATCCTCGAGCTCGGCCGGGTCGCGGCGGATTTCGTGGGTGAGCGCCATGCCCTGGCAGCCGATCATCAGGCTCGAGGGGAAGGGCCAGGGCTGGCTTGCGAGGTAGCGCACCTCGCCGACGGCAATGCCGGCTTCCTCGAAGGTCTCGCGGCGCACCGCGGCCTCGATGCTCTCGCCGGGCTCCATGAAGCCCGCGAGCAGGGAATACATGCCCTCGGGCCAGCCGGGCGAGCGGCCGAGCAGCACCGAATTGCCGTGGGTCACCAGCATGATGACGACCGGATCTGTGCGGGGGAAATGCTTCGCGCCGCAGGCGGGGCAGCCGCGGCGCCACCCGGCCTCCTCGACCTCCGAGGCCGCGCCGCAGCGGGCGCAGTGGCCGTGGGTCTCGTGCCAGGCGAAGAGGCCGCGCGCGGTGGCGGCATTGCCGGCATCGGCGGCGGAGAGCCCGGCCATCATCGCGCGGAGCTCGGCGAAGACGAGGTTTTCCGGCAGGCCGGGGTGCGGCGTCTGGCTCTGATCGATGAAACCGCCGGCATCGTCGGGTGCGCCCGGCCAGTCGGGCACCACGCGGGCAAAGCGCGGCGCGCCGGCCTCGAGGCCGAGGAAAAACGCAGGCCCCTGCGCCGGGCCGAAGACCGGGGCATCGAGGGGCAGCCAGGCGAGTGCGCTCGCGGCGCCCGCATCAAACAGCGGGCGGTTGCGCCAGAGCGGCAGGCAGCGGGCCTCCGGCCGGGCTGCGAGGTCTGCGAGCCTGCCGGGATCGGCGCGGAGCTCGGCGGCGCGATCGAGCGTGGCGCCGGCGAAGGTGACGGCTTCTGCGTTCCTCATGGCGATCCCCTTGCGAGTCGGGGGCAAGGGGTAGACCGGAACGCGCGGAACGACAATCCGGCTTTGTCAGGGTGCGCGGGGCGCCAATCCGTTAACCTTCACGCGCATTCGTCGCGCGACGGGCGGCGCTGGTTTTGCGAAGAAAAGAAGGGAATAGCTTCAAGTTCACGCGACGATCAAGTTTTGGTGTTCATGTGTTGAATTGTTTTAACCATAAGAACCGATGAATAATTCTCTTCAACAAGTGTGCGTGTGCATGGGGCGGGGGAGATTGGATTGATGTCGGGACAGGATGGTGTCCGGGGAGCCACGGCGGTCAGGCTTTCGGCAGAGGAGCATGAGCGTATCGACTTTCTGCGGATCCTGCTGGTTCTGCTTCTGGTGCTGCTGCATTTCGGCGGGCTCTATGGCGCGAACTACAATCCGAACCTGGGCTATGTCGGGCAGGACGAAGCCTTCGCCGCGATCGTCGTCTCCTACATCCATTTCCTCGGTTTCACGGCGGTGCCCGCGCTCAGCGCGATTTCGGGGTATCTGTTCTTCATGGGCGCCCGGCCGGGCAAGGCGCCCGACTTCCTGCGCAAGGTGAAAAGCCGGGTGCGCTCGCTTGGCCTGCCGTTCCTGATCTGGAGCACGGTCTTCATGCTGCTGGGCTATGCGCTCTTCCGGTTGCTGCCGGGGCAGTATTCGGATGTTTTCGCCCCGGCGGACGGCAATCTCGTGCGCTCGATCGGCAATGCCTGGCTCGGGATCGACGGATTTCCGCTGGCGATCCAGCTCTGGTTCGTGCGCGATCTCATTGTCACGGTGCTGATCTCGCCGCTGATCTGGCTGCTGGTGAGCCGGGTGCCGGTGCCGCTGCTTCTGGGGCTTCTGGTGCTCTGGTTTGCCGAGCACGACCTCTGGATCTTCACCAAGCTCGATGTGGTCGGCTTCTTCACGCTCGGTGCGGCCTTTGCGGTGCATGGCTGGCGGCGGGATCTGCCGCGGCGCTGGGTGCTGCCGCTGCTGGCGGTGTTCCTGCTCCTCGTGCTGCTGCGGAGCCTGGCGCCGGCCCTTCTCGATATCGAGCCCGAGAGCCGGGGGCTCTACATCGCGACCTGCCTCATGCGGATTGTCGGGCTGGTGACGGTCTGGAGTGCTGCCCCTTTGCTCATGGGGGGGCTGCTCGGGGCGATCACGCCGCAGGTCTCCTACATGGCGTTCTTCATGCACTGCGCGCATTTCCCCCCGATCATCGTGGTGAAGATGCTCTTTGGCCGGCTGCTTGATCCGGCGGGAAGCCTGGTGCATCTCGCGGTCTACTTCGGGACGGTGATCGTCACGATTGCGGTCATCGCGCTCGCCGCGCATCTGATGCGGCATGCAACGCCCCGGCTCTTCTCGGTGCTGAGCGGCGGGCGGACCGGGCCGAAGACGGCCCGGAGCGCGCCCGGCGCAGCCGAGCCGCGCAACCTCATGGCCTGAGCCCGGCCGGGGGCGCCCTTCTGGCGCCCCGCGGCGCGCGCGCCTACATCGGCATCGGGTAGGTCCGCCGGATCTCCTCGATGCCGGAGCGGACGTCGTCCGTCAGGGTGATCTCCGCGGCCGCGATGTCGGTGGCGAGCTGCTCCACCGAGGTCGCCCCGAGAATCACCGAACCCATGAACGGGCGGCTGGCGCAGAAGGCGAGCGCCAGATGCGCTGGCTCCAGACCGTGGGCGCGGGCGAGCGCGGCGTAGGCTTCGGTCGCGGCTTCCGCCTGTTCCGTGCGGCGGTGGTGGAGCGTCGGGTTGATGCTCGCGCGGCTGCCCTCGGGGACGGCACCCCCGGCATACTTGCCGGTCAGGAGCCCGGCGGCGAGCGGTGAATAGGCGAGCAGACCCACATCCTCCTGATGGCTGAGCTCGGCGAGATCGAGGTCGAAATGCCGGCAGAGGAGATTGTATTCGTTCTGGATCGAGACCACGCGCGGCAGGCCGTGGGCCTCCGCCACCTCGAGCCAGACCGCGGCTCCCCAGCAGCTCTCGTTCGAGAGGCCGAAATGGCGAATCTTGCCCTCGGCGACGAAGCCCGCGATCGTCTCGAGGATCTCGCGGAACTCGCCGCGCTGATCCTTCGGCTGGCCGCTCGGATCGAAGCTCCAGTTCTGGCGGAAGTGGTAGGAGCCGCGGTTCGGCCAGTGGAGCTGATAGAGGTCGATGTAGTCGGTCTTGAGCTTCCGGAGGCTTGCCTCGAGGGCCACGCGCAGCGTCTCGGGCGAGATCGGGCCGGTCTTCGGCGGACGGACGGTCGAATTGCCGGGGCCGACGATCTTGCTTGCGAGGATCACCTCACTGCGGCGGCCGGTTCTTGCGAACCATTCGCCGATGATGAGCTCTGTCTGGCCCACCGTGCCCGGCGATTGCGGCGTAGTGGGGTAAAGCTCGGCGGTATCAATGAAATTCATGCCGTGATCGAGCGCGCAGTCGATCTGGGCATGCCCCTCTTCCATCGTGTTCTGGCTGCCCCAGGTCATGGAGCCAAGGCAGAATTCGCTGACGACCAGATCGCTCCGGCCAAGCGTGCGCTTCTTCATGGGATTGTCCTCGCTCGGGATCGGCGCGCAGGCTGGACCGGCGCGGCGGGAAGTTCAACCCCCGAGCACGGCGGTCGGCACGAGGATGAGCCCGCCGTCATCCTCGGCAAAATGCGCCGTGATGCCGTAGACGGCGGCGAGGCGCTCCGGCGTGAGCACGGCGCGCGGATGGCCCTGGGCAATGATCCGGCCGCCGGCGAGCAGGATCACCCGGTCGCACCAGCGCGCGGCGAGCCCGAGATCGTGGAGCGAGACGAGGATGCCGCGGCCGCCGCGGGCGAGGCGCCGGAGGGTTTCCATCAGCGCGAGGGAATGGGCCGGATCGAGGCCGGCCATCGGTTCGTCGGCCACGAGGAGCGGCGCGTCCTGGGCGAGCGCGCGGGCGATGAGGGCGCGCGCGCGCTCGCCGCCCGAGAGCCGTGTCGCCAGGCGGTGGCCGAGCGCCTCGAGCCCGGTTTCAGCGAGCGCGCGGGCAACTGCGGCGCGGTTTTCGGCCTCGGTGGTGCGATGCGGCTGGCGGCCAAGGCCCACCAGGGTCTCGACGGTGACGGGCCAGGCGATGCTGCGGTCCTGCGGGATATAGGCGACGCGTCGGGCGCGTTCGGAGGGGGGAAGCCGGCCGAGGTCATCCCCCATGAGCCGGATCCGGCCGCTTTCGGGCGCGGCGAGGCCGATCGCGGTGCGCATGAGCGTGGTCTTGCCGGCGCCGTTGGGACCGAGGAGGCCGACGAGTTCGCCGGCAGCGATCGCGCAGCTTACCGCATCGAGCACGGTGCGGCGGCCCTGGCGGGCGGCGCGGCTGGTGGTCACGCGTTCGAGGCTGAGAAGCGGCGTCACGTGAGGCTCCTTCGGCCCTTCCAGACCAGCCAGAAGAAGAAGGGCGCACCGACGAGGGCGGTGAGCACGCCGAGCTTGAGATCGCGATCGGGGGCGATGAGGCGGACGGCGAGGTCGGCCGCGAGCAGGAGGGCCGCGCCGCCGAGCGCCGAGGCAGGCAGCAGCCGCGAGGGCAGGCCGCCAGTGATCGGCCGCAGAAGGTGCGGCACGACGAGGCCGATGAAGCCGATGGATCCCGCGACCGCGACGCCCGCGCCGACTGCGAGCGCCGTGCCGAGGACGGCAAGTGTTCGGGTGCGGCGGATATCGATGCCCATGGAGGCGGCAGCGTCCTCGCCGAGCGTGAGCGCATCGAGCGCCCGACCGGTGAGGGCGAGGAGCGCGATGCCTGCGACGATGAACGGGCCTGCGAGCCAGACATGGGCCATGGAGCGGTCGGCGAGTGAGCCGAGCAGCCAGTAGACGATTTCGGAGGCGGCGAAGGGATTGGGGGAGAGGTTGAGCACGAGCGAGGTGAGGGCGCCTGCGAGGCTCGAGACGGCGACGCCCGCGAGAATGAGGCTGATCGAGCCGGGCGCGCTGCCCGCGAGGCCCTGCAGCAGGACGGTGGCGGCGATGGCGCCGGTGAGGGCCGAGAGGGGCAGCGCCAGGGGGAAGGCGACGGACAGGCCGGTATAGAGCGCGAGGACGGCGCCGAGCGCGGCCGCGCCGGAGATGCCGAGCAGGCCGGGTTCGGCGAGCGGATTCCTGAGATAGCCCTGAAGCGTCGCGCCGGAGGCGCCGAGCCCGGCACCGATCAGGAGCGCGAGGAGCGCGCGGGGGAGCCGGATCTCGCGCATCACCAGCGCGATGGCATCGCCCTGGCCAGAGAGGAGCGCGCGCAGGCTCTCCCCCATGCCGAACCCCGCCGGGCCGACGAGAAGGGAGCCGGCGAAGAGCGCTGCGGTCAGGAGGCCGAGGGCGGCGATCACCAGCCGGGTGCGGGCGGCGGCGGTCATGGTGCCTTCCGGGGCACGGAGGATGGGATGGGTGCGCGCTTCATTCGGGGCGTGCCGCGCGCAGGAGGCGGACTGCTTCGGCCGCGCGCGGCGTGGCGCAGACCCAGAGCTTGTCGGAAACCTGCGCCCGGTCCCGGGGCAGGTGGGCAAGCGCCGGGTGGCTCAGGATCTCCTGGGCGCGGGCGGGGCTCCCGTAGTCCTGGCCGGTGATGAGGAGATCGGGATGGGAGAGCGCAAGCAGCTCGAGGGGGAAGCGCGAGAGGCCTTGGCGGCCGTCTTCGGCGGCGATGTTGCTGTAGCCCGCGGCCTCGAGAACGGCGTCAGCGAGGGTGCCGGTTCCGGAGGTGTAGCCGTTGGCGTAGAAGATCGCGGCGCGCGGGCGCTCTGCGGGCAGGGGGGCCGCAAGCTCGGCATCCATCTCGGTGATCAGGCGTTCGGCGCGCTCCGGCGTGCCGAGCAGATCCCCCATGCGGCGGACGGCGGTGCGGATATCCCCGAAGCTTTCGCCGATCGGAAAGCTCTCGACGCGAATGCCGAGGCGACGGAGCATCGAGACGGTCTCTGCGGGGGAATACTCGCCGGCGAGCACGAGGTCGGGGGCGAGGAGATAGATCTCCTCGGCGCTGTTGTGATGCGTGGGATAGGCGCGGGCCTCCGCGGCCATGGCGGAGGAGACAGGGTCGGCGGCAATGTCGCTCACCGCCACAAGCTGGCCGGGGCGGGCGAGCAGCATCGCGAGCTGATCGGTGCAGAGGTTCATCGAGACGACCCGGGCGGCCGGCGCGGCGCGGAGCGGCGCTGCTGCCAGCACGAGGCAGGCAAGGAGCGTCGCGAACCGCGCCATGGCGTGCATCAGAAGATGCCCCTGACGCCGAGGAAGACCGCCTGGTCGGAGGTGCCGTAGCCGCGCACGGTCTGGTATTCGGCGTCGAGCAGGTTCTCGACCCGGACATAGAGCTCGGCCGCATCGCTGATCGCATAGCCCGCGCGAGCGTTCACGATGAGGAAATCGTTGTGGAAGTTCGCGGTTTCGGCCGGGCCGGTGCTGTCGGTGTAATCGCCCGAGTAGCGGGCTTCGAGCCCGTAGGAGATGCGCTCCATCGCGGTGCCGTCGAGCGAGAGTGAGAGCGCGTGGCGCGGGATGCGGTCGCGATGCGCGCCATCGGCATCGGTGGCGTCGGTATAGGTATAGGCGCCCGAGAGGCTGAGGCTCGGGGCCAGTGCCCAGGAGGCGGAAAGCTCGACGCCGGAGCTCTTCGCCGTGCCGTCGCTCTGCACGTAGCGCCAGAGATCGTAGTCGTACTCGATAAGGTCATCGATCTCGAGCCAGAAGAGCGTCGCCGTCGCCTGGCCCCGGCCGTCGGCGAAGGCCTGTTCGATGCCGATATCGGCGCTGCGGCTGGTTTCGGGATCGAGGTTCGAGTCGCCGGCGAACGGGTCATAGAGCTCGTAGAGCGAGGGCGGGCGGAAGCCGGTTCCGAGGGAGGCGCGCAGCACGGTGGCGCTCGGCAGCAGGTAGGCCGCGGTCAGGCGGCCGGTGGTGTAGCTGCCGAACTCGGAATGGCTGTCGTTGCGGAGGGCGGCATTGACCGTGAGCGCGTTGGTCGGGGCCCAGTCGGCCTGGGCGAAGATGCCGGTGATCGAGCTGTCTTCGCGCGCGCCGTCACTCGGGGTGCTGGTCTCCTGCGACCAGTCGAGGCCGTATTGCAGGCCGACCGCCGCCCCAGCGTCATAAGTGCCGAGATATTCGGCGCGAACGCGGTTGCCGTCGGTCTTGTAGGGGTAGTCGTCGTGGAACTCGCGCTCGACATCGTAGTAGCTGATGGCGAGATGGTGGGTGAGGAGGCTCGCGGGCGGGGCGATGTCCAGCCCGGCGCGGGCACCCCACTGGTCGGATTCGGACCAGTAATCCGCATCGGCATAGGCCGGAAAGCTCATGTCGTAATCCGCCTTCTCGTGCTGCTGGAATGCGGAGGCGAAGATGGTCACCGTGTCGGAGGTCGCGTAGCGGCCGGTGAGGGCGAGGCGGGTGGTCTCGTAGCCGTCGCGCTCTGGATTGCCATCGTCGGCCTCGACGGCGGAGAACCCGTCGGTACGGTAGTGGGTGAGGTTGAGGGCGAATTCACCGCGCTCGTCGCGGCCGGCGAGGCCGAGCTCGCCGCGGAAGGTGTCGAAGCTGCCCCCCTCGAGGGTGTAGCGGGTCTCGAGCCCGTCCTTCGTTGGCCCGGCCGTCGAGATGTCGACAACGCCGGCGACGGCCTGGCCGCCGTAGAGCGCGGACTGGCTGCCGCGGAGCACCTCCATGCGGCCGATGCCGTCGGTGCCGAGGCCGGTGAGCGACGAGGCGACCTGGGGACCGGTCGGATCGGAAATCTCGATCCCGTCGACATAGACGCGCACATACTGCTGCGGTGCGCCGCGGATGGCAAAGCCCGAGGTGGCGCCCGCCGGACCTGCCTGGCTGGTGGTGACGCCGGGCATGGAGGTGAGCTGCTGGAGCACGAAAGGGCGATCGTCGGCGGCGATCTCCGCCTCATCGCGGACGGAGACTGCGGCGCCGGACCGGTCGGCGGGCGTGGCCGTGCGGTTGGGGGTGATGACGATTTCGTCGAGCTCGATCACATCGCCGTCGTCCGCGGCGGCAACCGGACCGGCGGCAAGCGCGGTGGTGGCAAACAGGGCCGCGATCGCGGTCCGGGCGGGTCTATGATGCGGTGCCGTCACTGGCATGTGCGTTCCCTCTGGCCTCGGGGCCTTATCAGGGCGCCCGCTGGAATGTGCGTCCGCTGCCGTCGGGTATGACCCCTCCGCAACGGACCTTGATCCGGATCACCGCTGCGGGGAGCCGCACCTGCACGCGCCCCGCGTGGAGGTTGGGTGACATATCCGGGCAGGTCTCCTGGCTTGCGGGTCGTGGCCCCCTGCGCCCGACCTTCCCGGATTGCTCCAGTGGCCGAATTCCTGGGCGCGGGACTCACCGCTTACAGTTGCGGGGGCAGCTGCGGCTCTGGGGCCTTTCCCCGCACCGCATTCCCTCTTGGCCCACCCCGGAGGGCAGGCACCCGAATTCGTGCCTTTTCCCGTGCGGCCGGTCTTCTGTCAAGATGGCACGCCTCCTGGAGCGGGGAGCGTTGCGTGAGGGCGGGAGCGCCAGCGTATGCCGAAATCCGGTGGACTTTCACGGGCCGCTTCGGTAGCGATCGCCGGGCGTGCGGACGTGGCGAAACTGGCAGACGCGGCAGACTTCAATTGGAGTGCCCGGGCGGGAAACCCCCGGTGCAGAACCGCTCAAAGTCGGGGAAAGCTAACGGGTTGGGAGGCTGGCGCGCCCGCTCTCCCGGCCCCATGCCAATCCCGAGCCAAGCTCTCCTTCGGGGGAGAAGGTGTAGAGACTGGACGGGCGGTGCCTAAGGCTGGAAAGGAGGCTTTCCGGCTATGGTGAAGGGACAGTCCAGACCACGAACGCCCCGGAGAGGGGCGGCTTCGAAAGTCGAAGTGGTACGAAAATCTGCTTCCCGTAAGGGAGTACGGGTTCGAGCCCCGTCGTCCGCACCAGGACGGCTGCGCCCAGCGCAGCCAACCTTTCGGCTTCGGTGTATCCCGGAAGCAGAAAAGGAGCTCCCGAGCGGCCGGAGCGGAAATGTCATCCCGACGCATTTTCAGAGCGTACATGCGTCGCGCCCCCGCGGACCCTCCATGGCATTGGGGCGCAGGGGCGGACGGGCGCATCCAGGGCGCGGGCGGCACCCGGGATGCGGAAGACCTGATTACCAGGTGTGGGTCGGCTCGATCGACGGAATGTCGATTTCGCACTTGAACTGAAGCAGGAAGCCGAGGCCCTGGGCAACGGCGGAATTCAGTTCGGTCGGCGTCAGCACGCTGTCGATATACTTGGTCTCGACGGCATAGTCGTAGGCCGTGCCGTCTTCGAAGCGCGGGTTGTACTTGTCGCGGCAGACCGAGGCCTGAAGGCCGAGCACTTCGGCTTCCGACTGCACGACTTCGGCGAGCTCGTTGATGCTGTACTTGCCGGGGCAGTTGTTGACGATGCGGTGCTGGCCCGCGGCGCCCGGATTATAGGCCAGGCTCTTCAGGATCTCGATGCAGTCCTCGAGCACCATGATGCCGGAGGTCTGCGTGCCGGAACCGTAAACGGTCATCGGCACCCCGGCGATCGCCTGGGTCACGAAGCGGTTCACCACCGTCCCGAAGATCTCGTCATAGTCGAAGCGGGTGCACAGGCGGTCGTCCTGAAGCGTCCGTTCGGTGGCTGCGCCGAAGACGGTCGACTGCATCACGTCGGAGATCTTGAGGTTCCACTTGCGGCAGGCGAGGCCCGCGAAGTTGCCGTCGTTGATCTTGGTGATGTGGTAGAAATCGTCGCTCGCGCGCGGGAAGGGCACCGGAACGGCGGATTCCTTGCCGTTGAGCGAGATCTTGGCGTTGCCTTCCGGGATATCGAGGCCCGGTTTGGCGTAGGCGCCGAAGCTGCCGAGCTTCACGAGATGGCAATCCGGAGCGTGCTCCTTCATGCCCCAGATCACGTTGAGGAAGCCGGCTTCGTTGTTGGTGATCGTTTCCACCGCTTCCTTGACGCCGAGCATCGAATAGGGCGCGGTGCGCTGATGCGCGAGGTGATAAACAACCTCGGGTTTGAACTCGGCAAAGAGCGCCATCACCTGATCGGAATTCGCACAATCGAGTTCGCGGAAGCTCAGGTTGGTCTGACCGGTGACCTCGCGGAAGGCGGCGAGACGCTCTTCCATGCTGCAGATCGGGGAAAGCGACTTCCCGCCGACCTTAGCCGAATTACGCCGGGTCAGGAAATTGTCGACTATCAAAATTTCCTTGTTGGGAAAGGAGTTTGCCAACTCCAATGACAGTGGCCAGCCGATATAGCCGTCACCGCCAAAAACAATGATATCCCCCATCTATCACACCTTTACTCGAGAATAGACTATAACAAATTCTTTACACTAAAAGTTTCCGAATTCAATGATGCAACGCACCTATAGTTAAATTTTTGCGCTTCGAAGTTTTGCACTCATGGGTTGGGAACCTCCACCCTTGCGTGCAAGCTGCTTGCTGCTCGGCGAGCATCCCGACAACATCTATTCCCTGGAGTGAGTATTCCGCGCCCTCGGAATCATCTTAATAGCGTGGGGCGATTATCTGCGCAAGTCGCTTGGTTTCGTAGGGTTGACGGTATGATTCGACCCTGAATCGTCCGGTCTTCCCGCCCGCGGCGGCGGCGCCCGAGTGAGGAATATCTCGCTCCGGCCCCGTGGGGCTTGCCAATGCGCACGAGCGTCGGGAGATTGGCGGCAGGATGGTTCCGGAGGTATGCTGCATGGCACAACGCCCTGTTTTCACAGCGCTCGCGTTTCTGGCTGCGAGCAGTCTGTCAGCGGCCGAGCCGGTCTTCGTCGAGCGCGCGCAGGAGTATCCGTTTGCGCATGTCTACGGGGGTGGATGGGAACATTTCGTTGGTGGCGGGGTGGCGGTGCTCGATTGCGATGGCGATCTCTTCCCGGACGCCTTTGTCGCGGGAGGGGCGAATCCCGCACGCCTCCTGCGCAATCGGACGGCGGCGGCGGGGCGACCGATCCTGTTTGAGGACGCGACAGACGCTGGGCTGGCGGTGCGCGGGGTCACCGGCGCCTGGCCGCTGGATTTCGACAATGATGGCACACTGGATCTCGCGGTGCTCCGGGTCGGGGGGAACCGGCTGCTGAAGGGCGGGCCAGAGTGCACCTTCCGGGATGTGACGGAGGAGCTGGGCTTCATGGCGGGAGAGCGGTGGAGCACCGCGTTTTCGGCAACCTGGGAGCCGGGGCAGCGCCTTCCGACGCTCGCGGTCGGCAACTATGTCGATCGCAGTGTGCCGGAGGGGCCGTTCGGGGCCTGCGACGTGAACGAACTGCACCGGCCGGAGGGCGCGCAGTACGCGACGCCGCTCACGCTTGCGCCCGGATTCTGTCCGCTTTCGATGCTCTTTACCGATTGGGCGCGGCGGGGGCGGCAGGATCTGAGGATCTCGAATGACCGCCATTATTACGTGAAGGGCGGCTACGAGCAGCTCTGGCGGCTCGATCCCGAGCCTCATCCCTACACCGAGGCCGATGGCTGGGCGAAGGTCAGCATCTGGGGCATGGGGATTGCGAGCCGGGATGTGAATGGCGACGGCTTGCCGGATGTCTATCTGACCTCGATGGGGGATCAACTGCTGCAGTTCCGCGATCCGGGTGCGCCGGGGCCGGTCTGGCGGGACGCGCCCTATGCGCTCGGGGCGACGGCGACGACTCCCTATCTGGGGGACGACGGACGGCCCTCGACCGGCTGGCACGCGCAGTTCGGCGATGTGAACAATGACGGGCGCGACGACATTCTCGTGGTGAAGGGCAATGTCGATCAGATGACGGAGAATGCGGCCTTCGATCCAAACAACCTGCTGATGCAGCAAGCGGATGGCAGCTTTCGCGAGGCGGGCGGTTCCGCGGGGATCGGCAGCCTGCATCGCGGTCGGGGCGGCGCACTCGTCGATCTCGATCTCGATGGCCGGCTCGACATCATCGTCGTGAACCGGCGGGCACCACTGGAGATCTACCAGAACACAACCGACGGCACCGGAAACTGGCTGGAGATCGAGGCGCGGCAGGCCGGGGTGAACACCCATGTGGTCGGGGGCTGGATCGAGCTCCGCGCCGGCGACTGGCATGCCGTGCGCGAGATTACCGTCGGGGGCGGCCATGGCGGCGGGCAGGCCGGTTTTGAGCATTTCGGGCTTGGAGATCGTGCGCAGGTGGAGCTGCGTCTCGTGGCGCCGGATGGCACCGCGAGCGATTGGGAAACGGTCGAGGCGAACGGATTCTGGCGCGCGATGCGGGCAGGCGGGTCCGAACCTGTGCCGGTGCATCTGGAGCGGCTTGCACCCCGATAGCGCAGGATCAGCGGGAGAGGAGGCTCAGCGTTCGGGCGTCGGGTTCGCCACCATAGAACGCCTCGAGTGCCTCGGCGAAAAGCGGATCGTCCGGTGCGGCGGCGGAGAAGAGGGTCAGGCAGGAGCGGAGCTTCACCGCATCGATGCTGCCGAGGATGCGCTCGGGCGGGGTGCCACGATGGGGTAGCAGAAGCCCGACGGCTTCGCGCAGCCGAAGGCCGAGCACCGGATGAGCGAGGTAGGCGCGGGCCTCCTCGAGAGAGGTGAGTGCAAAGCGCTCGGCCATCGCACTCCGGCCGAGGCCTGCAATCTGGGGAAAGACGAACCACATCCAGTGGCTGGCCTTGGCTCCGGCGCGCAGCTCGGCGGTCACGCTGTCCCAGACCTGGTCCTGCGCCGCGACGAAACGGGAGAGATCAGGGCTGGTCATCGGGCAGCCGCCGGATCGGGCAATCGGTCGACGGGAAGGTCGCTCGGAACGGTCTCCGGGATGCCGAGGCGGCCGGCGAGGCTGCTCGCGTCCGTGAGGCTTTCCAGAAAGGCGACGATCTGGCCGATTTCCGTCTCGCTCAGGGACACCGGGCGCACTTCGTTTGCAGCAGTGATGCGCGCCATCTCGTCGGAATCCTCCAGGACAGCCCAGGTGGGTCTTGCCGCCTCGAAGGCAGGAAGGCGCGCCATGGCTGGATCATAGGCGGCGAGGGCGGTGGCGGGGTCAGCCATGTGGCGGACGGTGTCGCGAAGGTCGGCGTAAGCGCCTGCGTGTCCGTAGGGCGCGGTCTCCGCCACATTGCGGAGGCTCGGGGTGCGAAAACGATAGAGGTCGGCGTCCTGCCCGGTGACGCGGGCACGGCCGGTGTCCTTCTGATGGCGCTCGAACCGCGCGGCCTTGCCCGGCCCGAGCTGCGGCATGGCGACGGCGTGGAACTGCTGGTCGGTCTGGAACGGGCCGGAGTGACAGGTGGCGCAGCCGGCCTTGCCGTAGAAGAGTTCGAGCCCGGCGCGCGCCTGGCCGGTAAGTTCGGCCTCTCCACGCAGATGACGGTCGAAGGGGCTGTCATCGGCGCGGAATTCGGCCTCCATGAAGGCGGCGAGCGCATTGGATATGTCGGTAAAGGCGAGCGGCCGCCCTGAAGCAATTTCCGGAATCGCGGCGGCAAAACGCGTCTGGTAGGCCGGAATTGCGGACACGCGACCCGCAAGCAGATCCCAGGCCCCGCCCGAGCCGGTGATGAGGCCCTGGCGCGCGGCCTTGGCGATGTCGTTCTCACCGTAATGGCCTGCCATCTCGTCCTGAGAGAGCACCGGAAACATCGTTTGCGCTGCCAGCGCGCTGTCGAAGCCCATCACCATCTCGTCCTCGAGCGGCGTGCGCAGGCCCGAGGGCCGCTCGGGGTCTTCCTCGAGGCGACCATCGAGGAACATGTGGGTGAATTGGCGCGCGCCAAGATTGAAGAGGGCAGGCGCGTTGCGGGGGATGAACTGCTCGGGGCGGTTTTCCTCCATGAGATGCCGATCGGGGCCAAGGCCCTCCGCGCCCTCGCCGAGATCGAGCGACACGCCGTCGGACGTGGCGAGGGAGGGGTGGTGGCACGTGGAACAGGCAATGTTGCGATTGCCGCTCAGGATCTTGTCGAAGAACAGGTCGCGGCCGAGCTCGACGAGCTCGAGGCGGACGGGGCGATAATCATCCTCCGTGACCGGGGCCGGCAGAGGGGGGGCCGCCATCGCAGGCGCTGCGACCGCGGTGAGGAGGACGATGAGTCTGGCGCATCGCGGCATGGTGTGATGTTCTCCCGTCGGTCCGCGCGGCGGCGGTTTTTTGCCGACGATACTGCAAGCGCACGGATCGCGACAGGGGCTCTGTCCCGGAACGGTGAAGCGGCCGAAGGGGGAGCCGGAATGAAATACGTGATGCTGGCGATGGCGTTGATGGCGGGGGGCGTCCGGGCCGCGGAGCCGGTCGGGGGCGTCTTTTTCGCCGAGGCGGGCTGCGTGGCGTATCTTTCGAAGAACAGCGGCAGCAATCCGGGCGATGTGCGGCTTGAACCCGGCCGGAGCTATGAGGCTCTGCAGATCAACGCTCCGGGCGGGGAATGGGTGCAGGTCCGGGTGCCGGGGGCGGCGCGGAGTGAGGCGCGCTGGGTCTCGCTTGATTGCGGGCGGCTTTCGGAGCGGATGGATGCCGTGCCGGCTTTGGCGGAGACGGAGGAGTCCTCCGAGAACCTGCTGGTGCTGAGCTGGCAGCCGGCGTTTTGCGAAACGCGGCCGGGCCGGGCGGAATGCCGGGAGCTGAACCGCGGCGGGCTGCGCGGTGCCGCGGGGCGGTTCTCGCTGCACGGGCTCTGGCCGCAGCCCCGACAGACGGCCTATTGCGCGGTTCCGGACGCGCTTGTGGGCCTCGACGAGGCGGGCGACTGGGATACGCTACCGCCGGTCGAGGTCGACCTGCAGACGCGCCGGGCGCTGGATGTGGCGATGCCGGGCGCGGCGAGCGGGCTCGACCGGCACGAGTGGGTGAAGCACGGCACCTGCTTTGGCGACTCGGGCGGTGCGGACGGCTATTTCGACGACATGTTGCAGCTGCTGAAAGAGGTCAACGCCTCGGGCGTTGGACGGTTCTTCGCCGAGCAAACCGGGGGTTACGTCCGGAGCAGCGATATTCGCGCGGCGTTCGAGGATGCCTTCGGCCGGGGCGCGGGAGCGCGGGTTACCGTCGATTGCGTTGAGGATGGCCGGCGCACGCTGATCGGAGAGTTGCGAATCGCGCTCCGCGGCGTGATCGGGCCGGAGACGCCGCTCCGGGATCTGATCCTGGCGGCCGACCCGGTGCCGCTCGGTTGCGGCGGCGGGTTGTTGGACGAGCCGGGCCTGCAATAGGCCCGGCGCCGGAACCTGAATGGTTCAGAACGGGATTTCATCGTCGAGATCGGCGGCCCCGCCGCCGGCAGCCCCGCCGCGGCCGCCGCCGTAGCTGCCCCCACCGCCACCGCCGTAGCCGCCGCCTTCGCCGCGGTCATATCCGCCGCCGCCGCCGCTCCCGCCACCTTCGCCGCGGCCGTCGAGAAGGGTGAGCTCGCCGCGATAGGGGCGGAGCGCGATCTCGGTGGTGTAGCGGTCCTGGCCGTTCTGGTCCTGCCACTTGCGGGTCTCGAGCTGGCCCTCGAGATAGACCTTGGAGCCCTTGCGCAGATACTGCTCGGCGATGCGGCCGAGGTTCTCGTTGTAGATTGCGACCGAATGCCATTCGGTGCGCTCGCGGCTTTCGCCCGAGTTGCGGTCGCGCCACTTCTCTGAGGTGGCGATGCGGAGGTTCACAACCTTGCCGCCGCTCGGAAAAGTCCGCGTCTCGGGATCGCGACCGAGATTGCCGACCAGGATCACCTTGTTGACGCTGCCCGCCATGCTGAGCCTCCCGTCTGCTCGAAATGTCGTTGCCTGTGCCGGAACTACACAACCCAAGGTGGTGCAGTTCCGGCGGGATTCCGGCGGTTTTAGGGCCATGCGCGGCCAAAGAACAAGTTGAAAGCTGCGCCCGGCTGTGATTTTTGAAACGAGGAGCCGCGAACCCGGGGATTTACGCCGGGGCGGTGACGTAAGCCCGGTGGCAGAAATACGGGAAGGGACATGAGGTTTGCGCTGATCGTCGCGGCGGGCTCGCTGCTCGTGGGCGGGCCGGTCTTGGCCGAAGGAAGCCTGAGCAGCGTGCTGAGCCGCCGCTCCAACGTGACATCCGAATACCGCGATCTCATCCGGCCGCCCGTGCCGGGTGCGCTGAAGGGGCAGTTGCGGCGGCCCTCCGGCGGTTCGGGCACCGACATCGGCAGCATTCCGGCCTATGCCGGCGCAGCGGGAGTCTATCAGGACATGGCGCGTGCGGCGGCCCGCCGGCACAACGTTCCGGAAGATCTGTTCCTGCGGCTCGTGCGGCGGGAATCAAACTTCCATCCGACGGCAAAATCGAGCAAGGGTGCCATCGGACTTGCCCAGCTCATGCCCGAGACGGCGCGGCTTCTGGGCGTCAATCCGCATGACCCGACCGAGAATCTCGAGGGTGGTGCCCGCTATCTCAGCCAGCAATACCGGAAGTTCGGCGACTGGCGGTTGGCGCTGGCGGCCTACAATGCCGGGCCGGGCGCGGTGGAGCGCTATCGCGACGTGCCGCCGTTTGCCGAGACGCAGGCCTACGTGAAGAATATCCTCGGGCGCTGACGCTGAGGCCGGCGTGTGACCGGCCTCGTGCACAGGCTGCTCAGCGCGGCAGCATGACCGTCATCTGGAAGCGTGCACCCCAGTCCTGCGGGCCGCCTTCGGGCGATTCGGCCCAGTAGCGGATCCCGCCGTTGAACTGAACCGGAACACCGCCGACCTTCACGACCTGACCGACGAAGGCGTTGATCGGCACCGACCACTCCTCGCTCTCCCAGTTGTAGGTCGATTCGGTATTGATGCCGAAGGACGTGGCCTTCGGCGTGGTATAGACCACGAACGGCTGCAGGTAGCTGTTGGACATGTTGTTGTCACCGTTGTTGTTGGTGACCGACCACACGTGGTTGGCAAGCAGCCCCATGGTCACGGGCCCCCGCTGGACCAGCGCCACGCCGGTGGGACCAAGGCCCCACTGGTTGCGGGCAATGCCGTCGGTGGCGGTCGGGATCTGGATCACCGGACCCACGCCCCAGATCAGGCCGCCGGGTCCGGGGTCTTTCGGCGAAAGAAAGAAGCTCTGCAAGGTGTTGCCAAGGCCCGATTGTGACCCTGCGCCCGGGACGACGTCGTCCTGCCAGACCACGGGAAGGATGGTGCGCGATATGATGTTCCAGTTCGGTGCAATCGAGAAGGGGATGACCGGCTGGATGTTGATGTAGCTCTGATGGCCGTCGTCCGGCCCGATGCCGGAGTTGTAGTTATACTGCAGCGGCACGCTTATGAGATTCGCGACCGGATTGGCGAGATCCTTAGCGAGCTTGGCCGTCGAGCCATCATCCTGGGCAAGGGCTGGGCTCACACCTATGGCCAGAAGGCCTGCGGCTGCGAGGAAACGGAGGACTTTGCGCATGGCGGGCCTCGGGGGTTGCGCCGCTGCCGGGGTGGCAGTGGACTGCGGAACACGAGTGTAGGCGCTTTTGTGCGGTACCGCCAAGAGGTCTGAGAGCAATGCGCCGCCGAGCTCTGGCGAAGACATGACCATGGGTGCGTATTTGCGGTTGTGTATGGTCCCGTTTTGTTCTCAAAGTGGGACTCGCATCTCCGGACATGAACGCTATCTAGGATGGATCGGCGGGAGCGAGGCATGGCTGAGCAGAAATTCATCGAGATCCGCGGCGCACGCGAACACAATCTGAAATCGGTTGATGTGGATATTCCACGCGACCGGCTCGTGGTCATCACCGGGCTCTCGGGTTCGGGGAAGTCCTCGCTTGCCTTCGACACGATCTATGCCGAGGGCCAGCGGCGCTATGTCGAGAGCCTATCGGCCTATGCGCGGCAGTTCCTCGACATGATGCAGAAGCCGGATGTGGATCACATCTCCGGCCTGTCGCCGGCGATCTCCATCGAGCAGAAGACCACGAGCCGCAACCCGCGCTCGACCGTGGGCACGGTGACAGAGATCTACGACTATCTTCGGCTGCTCTTCGCGCGGGCCGGCACGCCTTACAGTCCGGCGACCGGGCTGCCGATCGAGGCTCAGCAGGTGAGCCAGATGGTGGACATCACCATGGCGCTGCCGGAGGGGACGCGGGCCTATCTTCTCGCGCCGATCGTGCGCGACCGGAAGGGGGAATACCGCAAGGAATTTCAGGAACTTCGCAAGCAAGGTTTCCAGAGGGTGAAGGTGAATGGCACCTTCCACGAGCTCGATGAGCCGCCGGTGCTCGACAAGAAGTTCCGGCAAAATATCGACGTGGTGGTGGACCGTCTGGTGGTGCGCGACGGGTTGCAGACACGGCTTGCAGACAGTCTGCGGACAGCGCTCGATCTCGCGGACGGGATCGCAATTCTCGAGACCGCGCCCACCCCCGACGAGGAGGGCAATGCAGAGCCGCCGCAGCGGATCACGTTTTCCGAGAATTTCGCCTGTCCGGTGTCGGGTTTCACCATTCCGGAGATCGAGCCGCGACTCTTTTCGTTCAACGCGCCCTTCGGCGCCTGTCCGGACTGCGACGGGCTCGGGGTCGAGCTTTTCTTCGATCCGCGCCTCATCGTGCCCGACGAGAGCCTGCCGGTGCTGAAGGGGGCGATCGCGCCCTGGTCGAAGGGGCAGTCGCCCTATTACCGGCAGACGATCGAGGCTTTGGCGAGACATTACGGCTTCAACAAGTCGGCCCGCTGGCGCGACCTGCCGGAGCAGGCCCGCGACGTGCTGCTCTACGGATCGAAGGGCGAGAAGATCCTCTTCCGCTATGACGAGGGGGGGCGGGTCTACGAGATCGAGCGGCCGTTCGAGGGAGTGATCCCCAACATGGAGCGGCGCTATCGCGAAACGGATTCGAACTGGGTGCGCGAGGAGTTCGAGCGCTACCAGAACAACCGGCCGTGCCATACCTGCGACGGCTATCGCCTGAAGCCAGAGGCACTGGCGGTGAAGATTGCCGGGCTTCATGTCGGCGAGGTGGTGCGGATGTCGATCCGCGAGGCGCGGGACTGGGCCGAGACCGTGCCGGAGCATCTGACGGCGCAGAAGAACGAGATCGCACGGGCCATTCTCAAGGAGATCCGGGAGCGCCTCGGATTTCTCGTCAATGTCGGGCTCGACTATCTCACGCTGGCGCGCAACGCCGGGACGCTTTCGGGGGGCGAGAGCCAGCGGATCCGGCTCGCGAGCCAGATCGGGTCGGGGCTCACGGGCGTGTTGTATGTGCTCGACGAGCCCTCGATCGGGTTGCATCAGCGCGATAACGGTCGGCTGCTCACGACGCTCAAGAACCTGAGGGATCAGGGCAACACGGTGATCGTCGTCGAACATGACGAGGAGGCGATCCGCGAGGCCGATCATGTGATCGACATCGGGCCCGGCGCAGGCGTACATGGCGGCACGATCATCGCGCACGGCACCCCCGAGGAAATCGCGGCCAACCCCGCTTCGATCACCGGGCAGTATATCACCGGGGTCCGCGAGATCGCGGTGCCGGATCTGCGACGCGAGGGGAATGGCAAGAGTGTCGTCGTGCGGAATGCCACGGGCAACAACCTCCGCGGCGTCACGGCGGCATTTCCGCTCGGGACGTTTACTTGCGTGACCGGGGTCTCGGGCGGTGGCAAGTCGACGCTCACGATCGAGACGCTGTTCAAGACGGCGTCCATGCGGCTCAACGGTGCGCGGCAGACGCCGGCGCCCTGCGAGGCGATCGAGGGGCTCGAGCATCTCGACAAGGTCATCGACATCGACCAGTCGCCGATCGGACGCACACCCCGGTCAAACCCGGCGACCTACACCGGTGCCTTCGGACCGATCCGGGACTGGTTCGCCGGGCTGCCGGAGGCGAAGGCCCGCGGCTACAAGCCCGGGCGGTTCAGCTTCAACGTGAAGGGTGGTCGCTGCGAAGCGTGCCAGGGCGATGGCGTCATCAAGATCGAGATGCACTTCCTGCCGGATGTCTATGTCACCTGCGAGACCTGTGGTGGCAAACGCTACAATCGCGAGACGCTGGAGATTCTCTTCAAGGGCAAGAGCATAGCGGATGTTCTCGACATGACCGTCGAGGATGCCGAGGGTTTCTTCGCCGCAGTGCCCTCGATCCGCGACAAGATGTCGACGCTGATGCGGGTGGGTCTTGGCTATATCAAGGTCGGCCAGCAAGCGACGACGCTTTCGGGCGGCGAGGCGCAGCGGGTGAAGCTCTCGAAGGAGCTCGCGCGGCGCTCGACGGGCCGGACGCTCTACATCCTCGACGAACCGACGACGGGGCTGCATTTCGAGGACACCCGCAAGCTCCTCGAGGTGCTGCACGAGTTGGTGGAGCAGGGCAATACCGTGGTGGTGATCGAGCACAATCTCGATGTCATCAAGACGGCCGACCACATCATCGACATCGGCCCTGAGGGCGGGGATGGTGGCGGCGAGATTGTCATCACCGGCACACCGGAGGACGTCTCCGATTGTTCAGCGAGCCATACCGGACACTATCTCAAGGAGATCCTTGCCGCCCGCCGCGTTGCGGCGGAGTAGCCGCTCCCGGTGCGCGCCTTTCGCGGCGTGCCCGGGGGAGCGAAGCAGGATCAGGCGCGGGGCGGATTTCTGGTGTCCTGCGTGCCCTGTTCAAGGATCGTGAGGAGCGTGAACCCGAAGAGCGCCATGCCGAGCATCTCGAGGCTTTCCTCCACGCCGCAGAGCAGTTCGAACCGGACGCTGCCCTGGCTTTCGGCCATGCCGTGCGCCGAGACATAGAGACCGCCGAGCATCTCGATCCCCATGGCTCCCATCACGTAGATCGCACCCGAGACGATCATGAGACCCGCGATCTGTCGCGGTCGGTGCAGCAGGAAGTTCAGGAAGCCGAGCGAGAAGACGGTGACCGCGGCGCCCATCGGTACGATCCAGGCAAAACGGAAGATCCCCTTGGCTTCCACGAGATGTGCCCCGACGCTGCTGAGGCGCTCATGGAGCTGCGCCGCCTCGTCGTAGGAAAGCAGCAGGAAGATGGCGCATAGGATTACCCAATGCCAGCGCCAGCGATCCTGCGCGGCGAAACTGCGGTTGGCGATCACGCCGAGGAGCATCGCATTGATGAGGATCAGGAGATAGTTGAAGAGCGTCGGGACGCTGGTCTCGTGATCCATCATTGCGAGGCCCGCGATGGCCTTCAGGGGTTGGGTGTTCGTATGCGCTGCGATCTCGGAGCCAGCAAAGTTGCAAACGAAGAGCACGCCGATGATGCCGAGCATCAGCCGTACGTAGCCTGTCGATGACAAAGGAAAACTGCCGCTTCCGGCCAATGGACGTCCGACGTCGCGTTGCTTCGGAAATACCCGATCGGCAGTCTTCACCGTGCGCATTAATGAAATTTCCCCATGCTGCCGGGCAGCCATGCCGCCGCCCGAAAATCCCTTGTGCTAAAACTGTCATGAAAGTGTTATAAATAATACGCCGGAACGACATAATACTTAACGGGATGCCGAAGATCCGGCCTATACGATCGCCAAGCTGTGGAGTTCGCCGTTACTTTGCCCGCACCACGCGAGCCGCGTCGGGATCACGGCGTGCCTTGGAGCTGAACGCCGAATCCAGCGGGGAAAAGTGGCGGACTCCAACTGAAGCGGTTCTATGCAGATGCCCTTTGCTGGTCGCTGATTCATCAGCGCACTTGATTGAATGGCCATGTTGCGGGCACACTTCAGTCATCCCGGATGCGCCGCGCATCCTTTCCCCGGCAGGGGCGCGGGTCTTGGCGGGTCGGGCAAAGACTGGAACGGATACAAGACAAACGAAAAACAGGAGGGCTTTATGGCGGATGTGTCGCACGGGGCGTCAGGGCACAAGCTGTCCCTGACAGCCAAAGTGATGATCGGCATGGTCGGCGGTATCATCGTCGGCGTGATATTCAACAACCTGGGATCTGCATTCATCGATGATCACATCGTTGGCGGCCTCTTCGCGATGGTCGGCAAGATGTTCGTCAACGCATTGAAGATGCTCGTGGTCCCGCTCGTCATCTTCTCGCTGCTCTGTGGCGTCATGGGGATCGGCGATATCAGACTTCTGGGGCGCGTGGGCGGCAAGTCCTTCGGGCTCTATCTCTTTACGACCGCTGTCGCGATCGCAGTCGCGATTACGCTGGCCATCATCATCGGGCCCGGCAAAGGCTTCGACATGGTGGGGATTGACACCTCCGGGGTGACCGCGGCCGAAGCGCCGACGGTATGGGAGGTGTTTGCCAACATCGTGCCGACCAACCCGATCTCTGCCTTCGCCAATGGCGAAATGTTGCAGATCATCTTCTACACGATCGTCGTGGGGATCGCTGCTCTGACGCTGGGGGATGCGTCGAAGAGCTTTGCGGAAGCCTGCGAATACATGAACGAGCTGATGATGAAGGTGGTGGCGATCGTCATGGCTTTCGCGCCTTACGGCGTGTTCTGCCTGATCGCAAAGACCTTCGCTGAGCAGGGGATCGACCTCTTCATCCCGGTGATCGCCTATGTAACGACCCTGGTGGGCGCACTCTTCCTGCATCTCTTCATCACGCTCATGCTGATCCTGAAGGTGACTTCCGGCCTCAGCCCGTTCACCTTCATGCAGAAGATCAGGCCTGCACAGCTCTTCGCCTTCTCGACGGCGAGCTCGAATGCGACGATCCCGGTGACCTTGCGCTGCGTGAACGAGCGTATGGGGGCCGACAACTCGGTGGCCTCCTTCACCGTGCCGTTCGGTGCAACGATCAACATGGATGGCACCGCGATCATGCAGGGCGTGGCGACGGTTTTCCTCGCCAATGTCTACGGTATCGATCTCGGGATCGGCGGCTACATCACGGTGATCGCGATGGCGGTGCTTGCCTCCATCGGGACCGCAGGTGTGCCGGGCGTCGGGCTTGTCATGCTGACCATGGTGCTGAGCCAGGTCGGGCTGCCGATCGAGGGGATCGCGATCATTCTCGGTGTCGACCGGCTCATGGACATGATCCGCACCGCGGTGAACATCACCGGCGACGCCGTCGTCACCGCGATCGTTGCGAAGAGCGAGGGCAAGCTGGATCTCGCGGTCTTCAACGATCCGGACGCAGGGCTCGTAAATGAGGAGAACCTCAGCATCGACCCGGCGGCGGAAGAGCGTCTCGCGACCGCAGCACGGCCGCATCTCGCGGAATGAACTCGGCATCGGGCGCGTGAGATCGCGCCCGGGCCTTCCATATCTCTTCCCGAAACGCCAGCGGCCCGCCCCATACTCCGGGGCGGGCCGCTGAGCTTTGCAGGTTTGGACCCGCATGGAAAAAGGCGAGGGTGCCGCCTACTGGTTACGGTTGAGCTGTCGCCCCCACCCTATACACGACACTCGCACGTCACCCTCTGCGGGCAATCTAGTTGCGGTGCGGAATACGGGGAAATCACAAGGCTGTGAGCAGCAGCTGGGCGCCTGTCAGTCGGCGGTGTTGCTGCGCCCCTGGATCCAGGGAAAGATCCCTGAGAAGTCTGTGCCTTGCCCGCCATCTTTCAGGTAGCGCCCATAGAGTTCAGTTGCCCGTTCCGCGAGCGGAGTGGAGGCATCGGCGAGGCCAGCGGCATCCTGGCTCAGATTCATGTCCTTCAGCATGAGCTCGATGGCGAAACCTGGGTGATAATCGTTGTCTGCCGGAGACTTAGGCCCTACTCCCGGCACCGGGCAGTAGGTATTTACCGCCCAGCACTGACCGGATGACGTTGATACGACGTCATAGAGTGCGGCAGAATCGAGCCCAAGTTTGGCGGCGAGCGCGAATCCCTCGCAAACCGCAACCATGGTGGTGCCGAGAATCATGTTGTTGCATATTTTCGCCGTCTGACCGGCACCGGCGCCGCCGCAGAGCACAGCCTTGGCGCCCATGACCTCGAAGAGTGGCTTCGCAATGGCGAAGGATTCTTCGCTACCGCCCACCATGAAGGTAAGCGTACCCGCGGCGGCCCCGCCAACGCCGCCCGAGACCGGGGCATCGAGTGCGCCGATCCCGGCGGCCTCGGCGCGCGCCGCAGCCGCGCGGGCGCTTTCCACGTCCACCGTCGAGCTGTCGACGAAGATGGCGCCGGGGCGGCCCGCCGGCACGATCTCTTCATAGACGCTGCGGAGGATCGAACCGCTCGGCAGCATGGTGAAAACCGCATCGCGGCCAGCCGCGGCTTCGGCGGCGCTCGCGACGATCTCGACGCCTTCGACAGCGACAACAGCCGTGTCGAAGCCCACAACCTCGTGCCCGGCGGAGGCGAGGTTTCGGGCCATGGGTGCGCCCATGTTGCCCAGTCCGATGAATCCGATCTTCATGGCGGTTTCTCCCTAGGGTCAGGCGTTTTTTTCGGCTTCGGGTAGGACCAGTTCGTCCGCGCCGAGTTCTGCAAGCATGGAGGCGACATTCGCATCGAGTGCGTCGGCCATTGTGAGGGTCCAGCGCGGGGTGCGATCCTTGTCGATCACCGCGGCACGGATGCCTTCGAGAAGCTCGCCCTCGCTTACGCAGCGCCAGGTACAGCGGAATTCGCGAGCGAGCGCTTTTGCAAGGCCGGGCTCATGGCGGGCCGCGCGGATGAGCTCAAGTGTGCACGCCATGGAGAGAGCGCATTGCTTGCGCAGGGTTTCAAGCGTTTCGCGCCCCCAATCCGAACCTTCAAGCCGCGCCGCAATCTCGGTGAGGTTCGCGGCGGAGAAAGCCGCGTCTATTTCTGCCTGCAGGGGGGCAAGGGAAGAAGCTGGAGCTTCGGTCTCGAAATCGGCGATGCGGGCGACGTCGCCGCTCGCGGAAAGGGCAGCGGCGAGGTCGGGCCAGGCCTCGGCCGGCACGTAGTGATCGGCGAAGCCCGCATGGATCGCTTCCCCCGGACCCATGCGGTGGCCCGTGAGCCCGAGGTATTCGCCGAGATGCCCGGGGGCTTCGGCGAGAATTGCTGTGCCGCCCACGTCCGGGATCAGACCGATCATGCATTCGGGCATTGCGACGCGGGAGCTTTCGCAGAGCACACGGTGGCTGCCATGGCCGGAGATGCCGACACCGCCGCCCATGATGAAGCCCTGTGCCAGCGTGACGTAGGGCTTCGGGTATTGTCCGGTGAGCGCGTTCATCTGGTATTCCTGCCGCCAGAAATCACGGGCGAAGGCATAGTCGCCCTCTTGGCCTCGGCGGTAGATTTCGGCGATGTCGCCGCCAGCGCAGAAGGCCCGGTCGCCCTCGGCGTCGACGAGGACGAGTTCCACCGCCGGGTCATCGACCCAGGCGAGGAGTGCTTTTTCCATCGCGATGCTCATCTCCGGCGAGAGGGCATTCAGTGCCTTGGGACGGGTGAGGGTGATACGGCCGGCTCGGCCTTCGATGCGTGCGTGAATGTGGTTCATGGTCTCTCGGCAAGCAGGGCGCGGGCTGTGATGACCCGCATGATTTCATTGGTGCCTTCCAGGATCTGATGCACGCGCAGGTCGCGGACGATCTTCTCGATGCCATAGTCGGCAAGATAGCCGTAGCCGCCGAGAAGCTGGAGCGCATCATTGGCAACCCGGAAGGCAGTATCGGTGACGAAGCGCTTGGCCATGGCGCAGGCCTTGGTGTGATCAGGCGCGCAGGTGTCGTATTTCCAGGCAGCCTGATAGAGAAAGATGCGGGCCGCCTGAAGTTCGGTCTCCATGTCTGCGAGACGGAACTGGAGCGCTTGGAAGCGGTCGAGGGGCTGGCCGAAGGCCGTGCGCTCACCGGTATAGGCGAGCGCTTTGTCAAGCGCCGCCTGCGCGCCGCCAAGAGCCGCGGCGGCAATATTGAGCCGCCCACCATCGAGTCCTGCCATGGCATAGGCAAAGCCCTTGCCTTCCTCGCCAAGGAGATTTGTTGCCGGAATGCGGCAGCCGTCGAACTGGACCGCGGCGGTGGGTTGCGCCTTCCAACCCATCTTGCGCTCCTGCGCGCCGAAGCTGAGGCCGGGCGTGCCGGTTTCCACCAGCACGGCGGATATGCCCTTCGGGCCCTCGGATCCGGTGCGCACCATTGCGAGGTAGAGATCGGAGTAGCCGCCGCCCGAGATGAAGGCCTTGGTGCCATTGAGCACGATCTCGTCGCCCCTGCGTTCGGCCTTCGTCCGGAGCGCCGCGGCATCCGACCCTGAACCGGGCTCGGTGAGGCAGTAGGAACAGACCGCTTCCATGGATGCGAGACCGGGCAGATAGCGGGCACGGATCTCCTCCGAACCGTAAGCGGCTACCATTCCCGCGCACATGTTGTGGATCGAGATGAAGCTCGCGACAGAAGGGCAAGCCATGGACAGCGCCTCGATCACGAGGGCTGCGTCAAGGCGGGAGAGGCCGCTGCCGCCCATGTCCTCAGGGACGTAGAGCGCCCCAAGGCCAAGCGCGGCGGCTTCAGTCAGAACGTCGCGTGGGATGGTGCCCGCAACCTCCCAATCCGCGGCAAGTGGCTCGATCCGGTCGCGGCCGAAGTCGCGTGCCATGTCGAAGATGGCGCGCTGATCTTCCGAAAGGGCAAAATCCATGGTTCCAGTTCCCCCGAGACTGGTTGTTCCGGTCTTCGCCGGATACTGCGGGCCGGGACCCGCAGGTCCCGGCACCTTGTCGGGCTCACCCCATGGTCGGGATGGAGAACTCGGCGCCTTCCTTGATGCCGGAAGGCCAGCGCGAGGTCACTGTCTTGGTGCGGGTGTAGAACTTGAAGGCGTCCGACCCGTGCTGGTTGAGATCGCCGAAGGCCGAGAGCTTCCAGCCGCCGAAGCTGTGATAGGCGAGAGGCACCGGGATCGGCACGTTCACCCCCACCATGCCAACATTGATCTTGGCGGCAAAGTCGCGGGCCGTGTCGCCATCGCGGGTGAAGATCGCGGTGCCGTTGCCGTAGGGGTTCTTCATCGTGAGATCGAGCGCGTCGTTGTAGGACTTCGCGCGAACAACGGAAAGGACCGGGCCGAAGATCTCCTGTTTGTAAATGTCCATCTCTGGCGTCACCTTGTCGAAGAGGCAGGCACCGACAAAGAAGCCGTTCTCGTAGCCCTGCATCCGGAAGCCGCGACCATCGACCTTGAGGTCTGCGCCCTGGGCCACGCCGCTGTCGACGAGGCCAAGAATGCGCTCTTGGGCGGCGCGGGTGACGACGGGGCCGAAATCAACATCGTTTCCGGCGGTATAGGGCCCAATCTTGAGAGATTCGACACGCGGGATCAGCCGCTCGACGAGCGCATCTGCTGTTGCCTCACCCACCGGAACTGCAGCCGAAATCGCCATGCAGCGTTCGCCCGCGGCACCATACCCCGCACCGATCAGTGCATCGACAGCCTGGTCGAGATCGGCGTCGGGCATAATGATCATGTGGTTCTTCGCGCCGCCGAAGCACTGGACGCGCTTTCCGGCCATACAGCCGTGGCCGTATATGTACTGCGCGATAGGCGTGGAGCCGACGAAGCCGATTCCGGCGATGTCGGGGTGCTGGATGATCGCGTCCACCGCTTCCTTGTCGCCGTTGACGACTTGGAGCACGCCGTCAGGAAGCCCGGCCTCCTGCATGAGTTCGGCGAGCATGAGCGGGACCGAAGGATCGCGCTCAGACGGCTTTAGAATGAAGGCATTGCCGCAGACGAGTGCGGGGCACATCTTCCACATCGGGATCATCGCGGGGAAGTTGAAGGGTGTGATGCCGGCAACGACACCGAGCGGCTGGCGCATGGAATACATGTCTATTGCGGGGCCCGCGCCGTCGGTGAATTCGCCCTTCAGCAGATGCGGCGCGCCGATGCAGAACTCGGCGACCTCGAGGCCTCGGATCACGTCGCCTTGAGCGTCTGGCAGCGTTTTGCCGTGCTCGCGGGAGAGCGCTTCGGCAAGCTTCTCCATGTCTCGATGGAGAAGCTGGACGAATTTCATCATCACGCGCGCGCGGCGTTGCGGGTTCTGCGCCCCCCAGAAGACCTGTGCCTCCTTCGCGCTGGCGACAGCCGCATCGAGCTCGGCGGCGGAGGCGAGGGGAACGCGGGCCTGAACCTCGCCGGTCGCTGGATTGTAGACCTCGCCAAATCGGCCCGAGGTTCCGGCGACGCGCTTTCCGTCAATGAAATGGCTCAGCTCTTCCATGGCAATCCTCCCTGCCTCTTGGCAGCCTGTCTGTTCTCGGAGGGCACGCTAGCGGGTCTGCCGCGCCTTTGCAGGCCAAAAATGCACAAAGACATTTTGCAAATTTGCATGGCAGCAGGCCTGTGCTATGGGGAGACCATGCAAAATGGCGGAATGAAATGGGACGATCTGCGCGTGTTTCTCGCGCTCGCACGCCAGAACCGCCTCATGAATGCAGGCCGGGTGCTCGGGCTTGATCCTGCGACGGTCGGTCGGCGGGTCACGAGCCTGGAGCAGGCCCTCGGCGCCAAGCTCTTCGACCGTTCGCCGCAAGGCTATGCGCTGACTGAGGCGGGGCATGCGCTGGTTCCGCATGCGCAGGCGATGGAGGGGCTTGCGGCCATGGTGACGGAGGATATCGGCGGACATTCCGACAAGCTGTCGGGGACAGTGCGAATCGGTGCGCCCGATGGCGTATCGAACTACCTGCTCACCGACGCCTGCGAGGCGCTGTCGCGCGACAATCCGGAGTTGCAGGTGCAGGTCGTTGCCTTGCCCCGGATGTTTTCACTTTCCAAGCGTGAAGCCGATCTGGCGATCACGGTCTCGCCGCCGACCGCAGGGCGGCTTACCGTGCGCAAGATCTCTGATTATCGGCTGAGCCTCTACGCGCGGCCTGAACTTGTGGCGGCAGTCGGCTCGATCAGATCGGTCGATGATCTGCGCAAGGTGCGCGGGATCGGCTACATCTCGGACATGATCTTTGACAAGGAGCTCGACTATTTTGCCTTGCTGGGCCAGGACACCGAGCCTGCGCTCACTTCGAACAGTCTCATCGTGCAGTTGCGCTGGTGCCTCAAGGGCGCAGGTGTGTGCATCCTGCCGGACTTCGTTGCGCGCGAATATCCCGACCTGCAGGTGGTTCTCCCTGAGGATGTGCACCTGACACGGGCATTCTTCCTCGTCCGGCACCAGGATGACGCGCGTGTCGCGCGGATCAATCGCATGGCGGAAGTGATCGTGGACTGGATGCGCGCCGCGCTGCACGAACGGGTCGAGGCGCCGGTGAATCTGACACTGCCTTGATCCGATGCGCCACTTTCGGCGCGCTTCCTGTTCCCGGGTGGTCACGGCAAACTGCACGTTTGCCGGGCAAATTCCGTTCGGGCTGCTTGACACTTAGCATGCGGATTGAAAGACTCGGTAATAATCGTGCTAGAGACAGGGGAAGTGACTCATGATTGTTCGCAAGATCGTGGAGTCCAAGAACATCCAGCAGATCCTGACCGTGAAGCCTGGCGACACGGTAATGGTTGCAGCCGAAATCCTCTCGAAGAACAGGATCGGTGCCGTTGTGGTGAGCTCGGACGGAAAGACTCTCGAGGGGATACTCTCAGAGCGTGACATCGTGAAGACGATCGGCGTTGCCGGAGCAGGCTGCCTGCAGCAGGCGGTCTCGACACTGATGACGTCGAAGGTCATGCATTGCGCGCTGGACGATACGTCCGAATCCGTAATGGAGCGGATGACCGAGGGACGTTTCCGGCACATGCCGGTCATGGAAGAGGGGGAGATGGTGGCCCTCATTTCCATCGGCGACGTGGTCAAGGCGCGCATCAGCGAAATCGAGTCGGAGAATTCGGCGCTGACGGGCATGATCTCGAACAGCTGGTAGAACAGGCTTCCCGCGGGGGTGGGACGGGGCCCGGCGCGAGCGACTCGTCTTTCGGCAACAGACAGCAAGATCAGGAGAGCTGGAATGCGCGTCGGCCTTTATCCGGGCACGTTCGACCCTTTGACGCTCGGACATCTGGACATAATCCGCCGGGCCTGCCGCATGGTAGACAGGCTGGTGATCGGCGTTGCCATCAACCGCGACAAGGGGCCGCTCTTCACGCTCGACGAGCGCGTGGCAATGGTCGAAAGTGAGTGCGCGCCTGTCGCGGCGGAGACTGGAACAGAGATCGTCGCGCATCCCTTCGAGAACCTGCTCATCCACTGTGCGCAGGATGTCGAGGCAAGCGTTATCATCCGGGGCCTGCGGGCCGTTTCCGATTTCGAATACGAGTTCCAGATGGTTGGGATGAACCGGGCACTCAATGACGATATAGAGACGGTCTTTCTCATGGCGGATGCAAACCATCAGGCAATCGCGTCGCGGCTGGTCAAGGAAATCTCCCGGCTCGGCGGCGACGTCCGGCCCTTCGTTCCGGAACGGGTTGTGCCCGCGCTCGAGGGCAAGTTTGGCAAGAGCCGCCGGCGCTGAAGCGCGAATGCCCCTTTTTCCGCGCGAAGGTTCGCCCGCAGGTCGCGATCGCCGCGAAAAGCGGTTTCCACTTTCCCGCGACCTGGACTAGGGTCCGCCGCGAACAAACTGTGGAGGACCTTCATGGCCGAGATCAAGGATCCGGAAAACACACTCGTCATCACCCTCAAGGGCGGCGATGTCGTGATCGAAATGCTGACCGACGTGGCGCCGAAGCATGTCGAACAGATCAAGACGCTCGCGCGCGGCGGAGAGTACGACAATGTCGCGTTTCATCGAGTGATCGAGGGCTTCATGGCCCAGACCGGCGATGTCGCGAATGGAGACATGGAAGACGGCTTCAATCTTCGCCGCGCCGGAACTGGCGGGTCTGAACTGCCGAATCTCCCGGCGGAGTTCTCCAAGATCCCGTTCGATCGTGGCATGGTCGGCATGGCGCGGTCGCAGAACCCGAACAGCGGCAACTCGCAGTTCTTCATCATGTTCAAGGATGGCCATTTCCTGAACGGGCAATATACCGTCTGGGGCCGGGTCATCTCCGGCATGGAGCACGTGGATGCGATCACCCGCGGCGAGCCGCCAGCCAGCCCCGACCGGATGATCTCGGTTCGTGTCGCGGCGGACGCCGAGGCCAGCGCATGATCCGCGCCGCCTTCACCGGCATTGCACTGGCACTCGGTCTCGGTCTTTCGGCTGCGGCGCAGGATGCGAATGATGTGATGGTGATCGAGGTCGCCGGAGAAGCGAACGGCACCATCGAGATCCAGCTTCTTCCGGATGTTGCTCCCGTTCATGTCGAGCGTCTCGAGACGCTTGCGCGTGAGGGGGCTTATGACGGTGTCGTTTTCCACCGGGTGATCGAGGGCTTCATGGCCCAGACCGGTGACGTGGAATATGGCACGGTCGATGCCTTCAATCAGGGTCGTGCAGGCACGGGCGGATCCTCCTATCCGGATCTTCCGTCGGAGTTCTCGGATATTTCCTATGAGAAGGGCGTCGTGGGCATGGCGCGGTCGCAGGACCCGGACAGCGCCAACAGCCAGTTTTTCATCATGTTCAGCGAGGCCCCCTTTCTCAACGGCCAGTATACGGTCGTGGGCAAGGTGATCTCGGGGCAGGATGTTGTTGATGAGATCAAGCGCGGCTCCGGCTCGAACGGCATGGTCTCCGACAAGCCTGACGTCATGAAGAAGGTCTACATGAAGGGCGGCCAGTAGGGCGCGCTTTTGATTGCAACGAAGAGGCCCGGATGCCAGGCGGCTTCCGGGCCTCTTGCATTTTTCGAGTGTTCTTCATTCGGCGGGAGTGGCTGCCTCTTCCGCGGCCTGTGCCGTGTTCGGCATGAGGAAGATATAGAGTGCGCCGCCAAAGATCGCTCCGATGAGCCAGGCGAAGCCGGTGAGCGCGCCGAATGCAGGAACCCAGACTGTCGCAATCGAGAAGATCGCAGAGATGCCGAAGGCGCTCAGGGCACGCTTGTTCCAGCCGCCATCATAATGATAGGCGCCTGCCGGGTCCGTGGTGAACATGTCCGGCAGGCTGAGCTTGCCCTTTTTCACTAGATAGTAGTCGGCGACGAGAATGCCGTAGAGCGGCGCGAGCACTGCGCCGAGTGTATCGACGAAGGCCGCAATCCCGATCGACGAGATGAAGGCAACCCAGAAGGCTCCGATGAAGAAAGCGATACCCGCGGTGATGAGGCCGCCAGTCTTTGCAGAGATTTTCGAGGGAGCCAGATTGGCGAGATCGTAGGCGGGCGGAATGAAGTTGGCCACGAGATTGATGCCGACGGTCGCAAGGAAGAAGGTAATCGCGGCGATGAGCGTCAGAAAGACGTTGTCGACGCGGGCGACGATATCGGCGGGATTGGTCAGGGTCTCACCAAAGATTGCGACGGTTCCCGCTGTGGTGAACATTGCCAGAAACGAGAAGAACGCAAGGCTGACCGGCAGGCCCATGAAGTTGCCGAAACGCATCTGCCCGTCGCTGCGAACGAAGCGCGCGAAATCGCCATAGTTCAAGACGACTGCGGAGAAGTAAGCGATCATTGTGCCGAGCACGCCCATGAACGCCATGAAGCCGCCACCCTCCCCATCGGCCGGCGTGAAGATCGCGCCGAGTTGCGTGAAGAGGTCGTTTCCGGCGGTAAACCAGATGTAGAGGGCGAGCGCGATCATCACGCCGTAGACGAACGGACCGGCGAAGTTGAGGAACTTGGTGATCCAGGTGATGCCGCGCATGAAGAGATAGACCTGAAATCCGCAGACGAGGGTATAGGCAAACCAGTCGACGAAGGTCATGCCAAGGAAGGTGCCGCTCTCGGTGCCGCCGAAGATGGCATAGATCGCCATGGCAACAGCGGTCGAGGCGAAATAGGTCTGCACGCCGTACCAGAAGATTGCAACGATACCGCGCACGAGGGCAGGGAAATTCGCGCCCCGGACGCCCATGGCGGCGCGGGCCATGACTGGATAGGGAACCCCGTATTTCACGGAAGGCCGCCCAGTCAGGTTGACGAGGGCCATGACCACGATGCCCGCGAGTACGATGGCAGCAAAAACCCACCATCCCCCAAGGCCGGAGGATATGAAGAGCGTCGCGGCGAGTGTGTAGCCGAACAGGCTCTGGATGTCGTTCGACCAGACGTTGAATATTTCGAACCAGCCCCACTTCCGTTCGCTGTGGTTCAGCGGGGCCAAGTCTTCGTTGTAGAGGGATGGGGCGGTCTTCGAAGGGTCGATGATTGCGTCGTCCATTATCCGGTCCCATGCATGTGTTGTGATCTTGCGCCCGATGTGCCGGGCGCGGCTGAGTGTTCCGGACTATCGGAAGTCAGCAGGCGACATGGGAAAAGGGGGCGGATGGCGCGATTGTGACTTTCTTTGGGCAAATTCATTGAAATGATTATTTGGAAGGCAGATCATCTCATCTGGTGACTGGAGCAGGGCAGAAAACCCGTGGGCGGGCTCTGGTCAGCGCCCCGCCAGAGGACGGCGTGCAGCGGGAACCGGAAGGCCGAATCGCGGGTTGCATCTCTGCTTGGCGGAGAGTCAGAATGGCGCGCGGAGCGGCCAGTGCCGTCGGGCGGCTGGTGATGCTGCTCCGCGCAGCGGACCATCGTTTTGTTTCTCGACGAAGCCATGGTCATGAGAGGAATGGAGGAAACCATGGTGGATCAACGGCAGAAACCGTCCGACCGTGTCGAGAAGCTTGGCGCCGAGATTGGAGAAGCCCGGCGGCGTCTGGAGGACCACAAGGCGCATGACTGGACTGGCGGGCTCGGCGCGCTGCTTGAGGATCTGTCGCACGATCTGCACGGCGTTCACGAGGACGGCGCACCGGACGAGCCTGACACACATGCCCGGCTCGACGAGATAGAAGCCCGCCTTTCCGAGGCACGCTCGCGCATCGCGTCGGCGGAAAAACTCAAGACCTGAGTGCCATTGGCTCAGGCCGGATCGGCCTGAGCCTGCGTCGTTTTTCTGATCGGTGCAAAATGCGTGAGGCCGACCGCGTCCCTGGCGCGAGCCGGAATTGTTATACTTCCAGCCGCACGAGCGCGTGCCGTTTGCGACCCGCTGACAGCTTGCGTGGCTCTGTGAGATCCTCCAGGCCAAGGAATAGGCCGGCATCTGAGACGGGCATATCATCGAGGCGGGCGCCGCCCTCTGCAATCAGGCGCTTGGCTTCCTTGCCGGACCCTGCGAGCCCCGATTTCACCAAGAGCTGCACGATCGATATGCCTGCTTCTGGCACATCCCCCTGACCGAGGCTGAGCGTGGGGAGATCTTCCCCCATTCCGCCGCGCTCGAAGACCTCGCGGGCGGTTGCCTCGGCGGCCGCTGCTGCTTCCGCGCCATGGCAGAGGGTCGTGACCTCATTTGCGAGCGTAATCTTTGCGGCATTGATCTCGGAGCCGCCGAGCGCCCCCATGCGCTCACATTCCTCGACCGGGAGCTCGGTGTAGAGCTTGAGGAAGCGGCCGACATCCGCGTCGGTCGTATTGCGCCAGAACTGCCAGAACGCATAGGGCGTCAGAAGATCGGCATTAAGCCAGACGGCACCGCCCTGCGACTTGCCCATCTTGCGGCCGTCCGAAGTTGTGAGCAGCGGAGTCGTGAGGCCGTAGATCTCTGTCCCAAGGACGCGGCGGGTGAGATCGATACCGTTGACGATGTTGCCCCACTGGTCGGAGCCGCCCATCTGCAGCAGGCAGCCATAGCGGCGGTTGAGCTCCAGAAAGTCGTAGGCCTGTAGGATCATGTAATTGAACTCGAGGAAGCTCAGAGACTGATCGCGATCGAGGCGCGACTTCACGCTCTCGAAGGAGAGCATTCGGTTCACCGAGAAATGGCGGCCGATGTCGCGCAGGAAATCGAGATAGTTAAGCTCGTCGAGCCATTCGGCGTTGTTGCGCATCATGGCCCCGCCTGGCGCATCGCTGTAGGCGAGGTATTTCGCAAAAACGCTCTGCATCGTGGCGATGTTCGCATCGATCTGCGCGGGGCTGAGCAGCGGGCGTTCGTCAGAGCGGAAGGAAGGGTCGCCCACCTTTGTCGTGCCGCCGCCCATCAGGGTGATCGGTTGGTGCCCGGTCTTCTGGAACCAGCGCAGGAGCATGATGTTGAGCAGGTGCCCGACATGGAGCGACTGGGCCGTTGCATCATAGCCGATATAGGCGGGAACCGGTCCCTTCAGCAGCTGCTCGTCGAGGCCCTGAAGATCGGTGCAATCCTGAAGATAGCCCCGCGCCTGCAGGACGTGCAGGAAGTCGCTCTTCGGCTTGTATGTCATGACGCTGGTCCTTTCACCCGCTTCTTTCACTGGGCGCGGCGCCGTTCTATAGCGTCGGGCAGGGCAAAGAAAAAGGGGCAGCAGGCGATGGACCGGAGCTCACTCGGACAGCATGCAGCGGCATGGGCGAGACGCCATGCCGGTTGAGCGCCCGCTGCGAGCCTTGGGGCTCATGTCGGGAACGTCCATGGATGGAGTCGATGCCGCGGTGATCGAAACCGATGGCGTGGATATTCTCGACTTTGGACCGTCGTCCTTCATTCCCTATGAAGCGGATGAACGTGCCATATTGCGCGCCGGGCTTGGGCTCTGGCCCGGTGATGGAGGTCTTGATGGTATCGAGGCCCTTGTGCGCGCGCGTCACGCTGCCGCGATCCGGCGCTTTGACGGGCTCGATGTGGCCGGATTTCACGGCCAGACACTCGCGCATGACCCGGCTGTGCGCGGGACGCATCAGATTGGGCGTGGCGACCTGCTGGCGCGCGAGGCCGGGCTGAGGGTGGTCTGGGATTTTCGCAGTGCGGATGTGGCAAGTGGCGGTGAGGGAGCCCCGCTCGTCCCTTACTTTCATTTTGCCTGCGCTCGCCGGATCGGGGCGGCCGGTCCGATCGCCTTCCTCAATCTCGGCGGGGTGGGTAATGTGACCTGGGTCGATCCGGCGGCTGCGGCGCCAGAGGCACAGAGCGCTTTACTCGCGTTTGATACTGGGCCCGGTAATGCGCTCATCGACGATTTCCTGAAGCTTCGGCTCGGGCTTGCCTACGATGCGGAGGGCCAGATCGCGGCGACAGGACGGGTCGACGCAGCGGTTCTGTCCGACCTGGCAACGCACCCGTTTCTGATGCGGTCGCCACCGAAGTCGCTCGACCGGCAGGATTTTCATGGCTTCCTGGAGCGAGTTGCGCATCTCTCGACAGAAGACGGCACGGCCACGCTGACCGCGCTCACGGCAGCCTGTGTGGCAGAGGCGGCGCGCCACTTTCCGCGACCAGTTGATCGTTGGTTGGTTTGCGGAGGCGGACGGCTCAACCGCTCATTGATGGCCCGTCTCGGTCAGTCGACAAATGCCCCCGTCGATGCCGTCGAGGCGGTCGGTCTCGACGGCGACATGCTGGAGGCGCAGGCCTTCGCCTTTCTGGCTGTCCGCGTCCTGAAGGGGTTGCCGACCTCTGGGCCATCGACGACCGGCGCGCGCTTGCCGGTTTGTGGCGGACGCATCTCGCGGGGATGAGCGGGGTTTGATGGCGGATTCCCGGCGGGTGATGCAGAGCGGACACGTTTCCGCCGTCCTTGTTGCTGGCGTGCGAGAGCCAAAGCGACTAGATTCCCTGAAAACGCTGGCACTCAGTCCAGGACGAGGCGATCGATGCAGTTTCCCCGAAAAGCCGCGCAGGCTGTTAGCGCGCTGGTCATTGCCGCGATGGTTGCGGGTTGCACGCTGCCGCGCTCCGGCCCGACCACGCGCGAAATTCTTTCAGGTGGCGACAATCCGGCGATTGGTCTTCATATCGTGAGCGTGACGCCGGCCGTCGCAGCCGCGACGCACTATTCCGAACCCCTCGGCTTCGGCTCGGATTTCACAGGCGCGGGCTTGCTTGGCGCCGATGTGATCCGGGCGGGGGATACGCTCTCCGTTGCGGTCTGGGAAAATGTGGATGCCGGTCTGCTGGCTGGCGTCGGCCAGAAGGTCACCGCTGTCGATCAGCTTCAGGTCGATCAGGCCGGCAATATCTTCATGCCGTATGTCGGCCAGATCGAGGCGGCCGGCCGAACGCCGGAGCAGCTGCGCACCGAGATCACCCGCAGTCTTGCGCCTCAGACGCCGGATCCTCAGGTCGAGGTGCGCCGCATCGCAGGTGATGGCTCGACGGTGAGCGTCCTGGGCGCGGTCGCTTCGGCGGGAGTCTATCCGATCGAAGCTCCGACGCGGCGGCTTTCTTCCATGCTTGCGCGTGCCGGCGGGGTAGGTATCGAGCCCGACATTGCTCAGATTCGGGTCGAGCGCAATGGCCGGGTCGGCCGGGTCTGGCTCCAGGATCTCTATGACACGCCCGCTTATGATATTGCGCTGCGTGGAGGCGACAAGATCATCGTCGAGCAGGATCGGCGAGCCTTTACCGCGCTTGGGGCGACCGAGCAGCAGGCGCGGGTGAATTTCACCAAGCCCAACATGAGCGCCATCGAGGCGATTGCTGCGGCGGGAGGGCTCGACGGGGATGCGGCCGATCCGACCGGCATCTTCGTCTTCCGTTCCGAGCGAGCCGATGTGGCGAGCAGGGTGCTGGGCGGTGTTGCCGTGTCAGGCCCGCAGCGCATGGCCTACGTAATGAATCTCACGGAGCCAGAGGGAATGTTTGCGGCCCGGGAGTTCACCATTCGTGACGAGGACACGGTGTACATTACCGAGGCGCCGTTCAAGGCTTGGCGGCAGATCATTGGCCTGACTGCGACAACGGTGGCCCTCGGCGGGTCTGTGGCGGCAATCGCAAGTCGTTGATCGGCGGGGCACGAGATAATCCACATCACGAGTTGTGATGTGGATTATCTCAAACATTCGTTTGAATGATGATATCGGATGATTATGTTCATCTGCGAAGCGATCACGCTTCGTGAATGGAGCAAGCCATGACGTATCAAGAACAGGCCCGCAGCGGCCGCAGCCTCGCCTCGGGGTCATCGAACGGGGTGCTGGCATCTCTGCTACTCGTTCTCGGCACCGTCCTTTTCCTCGCCGTTTTCGGCAACGGAGAGCCATACGCCGTTTCGGACCCGTACGACTCGCTGACGCAGAGTGTCCGGGCACCGCAGAACATCGCCGACTGGCGCGGTAACAGCGCGCATATTCCGGCGGCCGAATGAGCCCTGATTGAGACCGGTTCCGTCCGACAAGCTCGTCCGGAACCGGTTGGCTGCATCGCGAAGGCCGTTGCCGCGGACCCGGCAAGCGTGCATATGAGCCGCTACAATACCTGAGCCTGCCCGATGCGCCTTGATGATTTTGATTTCTCCCTGCCTGAAGACTTGATCGCGCTCCGTCCTGTGCGGCCACGCCCAGCTTCTCGGCTGCTTGTATCCCAAGGCGGCGGGATCATTGACTCGAGCGTCGCTCGTTTGGGCGAACATCTTCGCGACGGCGATCTTCTGATTTTGAACGACACACGCGTCATTCCGGGGCGGTTGCAAGGCTTCCGTGCGCGGCGAGGCGGGGCGGGTGCGCGCATCGAGATCACGCTCATTGCGGCGCGGCCAGATGGAAGCTGGCAGGCGTTGGCGCGACCCGGCAAGCGGCTCGCTGTCGGTGACCGGATCGAGTTCACGGCAGTTCTCAGCGCCGAGGTTCTCGACAAATCCGGGGCTGAAGTCGCGCTTGCGTTTTCATGCAGCGGGCCTGCTTTCGAGGCCGCACTGGAAGAGGCGGGCGAAATGCCCCTTCCACCCTACATCGCTCAGCGGCGGGCCGTCGATGCTCAGGACCGGGAAGACTACCAGACCGTCTTTGCTCGAAATCCCGGCGCCGTTGCCGCACCGACGGCATCGCTCCATTTTGATGAGGCTCTTCTCGCCGGGCTCGAAGCGCGCGGCATCCGTTTTGCCCGTGTCACGCTGCACGTTGGGGCAGGGACATTCCTGCCTGTGAAGGTCGAGGATATCGAGAACCATCGGATGCACAGCGAGTGGGGCGAGATCGGGCCCGAGACAGCTGAGTGTGTCATGGAAACACGGGCCTCGGGCGGCAGAGTGATCCCGGTCGGGACGACAGCGCTCCGGGTGCTCGAGACTGCGGCATCTTCGTCCGGCCAAATCGTGCCCTGGCGGGGCGAGACCGAAATCTTCATCCGCCCCGGTTATGAATTTCGCGTCACCGATGGGCTCATGACCAACTTCCACCTGCCGCGCTCGACGCTGCTCATGCTGGTTTCGGCGCTCATGGGGTGCGAACGGATCAAGGCGATCTATGCTCACGCCATCCTGGAACGCTACCGCTTCTTCTCTTACGGAGATTCCTCACTGCTGATCCCGCGCCCTCCCGTGGGCTGAAATACGGCCACTTTCCTTGCCCAGCTTTGTCGCCGGGCTAACCCTTTTTTGTCCGCTTTGTGCTATCGGGACGCTGCATCGCGTCTTCAGGATTCATCCAATGCTGCAAGTTCTGACCAATTCCTGGGCGCTGCTGCTCGGACTTCTTCTCCTGCTTGTCGGCAACGGCCTGCAGGGCACGCTTCTCGGTATCCGTGGCGCAATCGAGGGCTACGATGCCGCGACGATGTCCTGGGTGATGTCCGCCTACTTCGCCGGTTTCCTCCTTGGATCGCGTCGGGCACCGGTGATGATCCGCAGCGTCGGTCATGTGCGGGTCTTCGCAGCGCTGGCGTCGATGATCTCCGCAGTATTCATCCTCTATGCTGCCGCCCCGAGCCCGATCGCCTGGGTCGCGATGCGCTTCGTGGTCGGCTTCTGCTTCTCCGGCGTCTATGTCGTGACGGAGAGCTGGCTGAATGAAGCTTCGACAAACGAGAACCGCGGCAAAGCGCTCTCACTCTATATCATCGTGCAGATGCTGGGCCTGATCTCGGCTCAGGGCATCGTGAATATCGGCGATCCCTCAGGATATGATCTGTTTATTCTGATGTCGGTTCTGGTTTCGGTGTCGTTCCTGCCGATCCTGCTTTCCGTAAGCCCGGCCCCGTCGTTCTCCACCACGAAGCCCATGACATTGCGGCAACTTTTCGAGACCTCGCCTCTCGGCTGTGTCGGCATCTTGCTGCTCGGGGGAGTCTTTGCGGGGCTTCTCGGCATGGCTTCTGTCTTCGGTACCGAGCGCGGATTTGACGTCGCTCAGATCTCGATTTTCGTTGCTGCCATCTATGCTGGCGGTCTCGTCTTTCAGGTCCCGATCGGAATTCTCTCCGACCGGATGGATCGCCGCATTGTCATCATTATCGTGACTGCCACGGGAGCGCTGCTCAGCGCTGTCGCGATGCCGTTTGCCAGCAGTTTCGAGGTGGTTGTGGCACTCGGCTTCATGCTTGGTGGTGTTGCCAATCCGCTCTACTCGCTGCTGATTGCCTATACGAACGACTACCTTGAGCCATCCGACATGGCTGCGGCTTCGGGCGGAATGCTTTTCATGAATGGCCTTGGCGCAACGCTTGGCCCGATGCTGATCGGCTGGATGATGCGGGTCTGGGGCGCGGATGCGTTCTTTGTCTATATCGTCGTCCTGCTGGCCGCGATCGCACTTTTTGCGCTCTACAGGTCGACACAGCGCGCAGCACCCAGCCCGGATGAAGCAATGCCCTATACGCCGGTTTCACCGCAGGGGTCGCCCGTTGCGCTTGAGCTCGCCCAGGAGGTTGCGATCGATCTTGCTGAGGCTCAGGAGGATAGCCGTGGCGCAATGTCTTGACCCAGCCATTTTACCGGGCGGATAATTTCATTCTACTCGTAGTTCGGCGCTATTTCCTTTTGTTTGCTGCGCTGCGACAATGACGCCGCAGAACTTGGCGGGGAAGGGACAAGAGTGGACAAGCGAGCGGAACAGATTCTGACCTTCTGGTTCGATGAACTGGGCATGGCGGATTGGTACGAAGGAACGCCGGAACTCGATGCAATGATCCGGCAGCGTTTCGAAGGCATCTGGGGGTTTGCTGCCCGTGGTGATCTTGATGCCTGGATTTGTGAACCGATGACCAGCCTCGCTCTTCTCGTTGTGCTCGACCAGTTTCCGCGCAACATGTTCCGGGGTGAACGCAAGGCGTTCTCAACGGATCTCAAAGCGCTCAAGGCGGCCAAGCAGGTGATTGCCCTAGGTCACGACAAGCGGATCGACATGCCGGGGCGGCAGTTCTTCTACCTTCCCTTCATGCATTCGGAAATCGGCTCCGAGCAGGAACATGCCGTGCGGCTCTACCTCCTCGCCGGAGCAAAAGAGCAGCTTCTGCATGCCCGGGCTCACCGCTGGGTCATTCGCAAGTTCGGCCGGTTTCCCCACCGCAACGAAGTATTCGGACGCAAGAGCACGCCCGCCGAAGAGGCATATCTCGCGGCAGGTGGTTACAAGGCCGCGCTCGAGGCAGTTGCCGACTGATCCGACAAAGGTTCAGTGTTGTACTGCTTCATTGTGATTCGCTGCGCCTGCGTGCCTTGCGTGGTGTCGACAGTACGCAACGGATTGGTTTAATCTCGAACGATCCCGGCGATTGCGTCGAAATCCCGTTTGATCCTCCACTCGCAAACACTTATCACGAGGTCAGGGTAAATATCTCTGGGGGAATGAATGATGGCGGTCCAGAACTTTGACGTGGTGGTGATCGGAGCCGGGCCCGGTGGCTATGTTGCGGCGATCCGGGCGGCTCAGCTCGGTCTGAAGACTGCGGTCGTCGAACGGGAGCATCTGGGCGGCATCTGTCTGAACTGGGGCTGTATCCCGACCAAGGCACTTCTTCGTTCGTCCGAAGTCTTCCATCTCATGCACCGTGCGAAGGAATTCGGCCTGAAGGCCGACGGCATCGGCTACGATATTGATGCGGTGGTGAAGCGCTCTCGCGGTGTTGCCAAACAGCTCAGCGGCGGTGTCGGTCATCTTCTGAAGAAGAACAAGGTCACGGTCGTCATGGGCGAGGCCTCGCTTCCGGCAAAAGGCAAGGTCTCTGTCAAGACTGACAAGGGGACTGAGGAGCTTCAGGCCAAGAACATCATTCTCGCCACCGGCGCACGGGCCCGTGATCTGCCCGGGCTCGAGGCGGACGGGAAGCGAGTCTGGAGCTACAAGCACGCGCTCATGCCGCCGCACATGCCCAAGAAGTTGCTCGTTATCGGTTCGGGCGCCATCGGAATCGAATTCGCGAGCTTCTTCAACACTCTTGGGGCCGAAACGACGGTGGTCGAAGTCCTTGACCGGATCCTGCCGGTCGAAGATGCGGAAATCTCGGCTTTCGCGAAGAAGCAGTTCGAAAAGCAGAAGATGAAGATCCTCGAGAAGGCTACGGTCAAGAAGCTCGACCGGACTGCCGACAAGGTGACCGCGCATATCGAGAAGGATGGCAAGGTTACGACGCAGGATTTCGACACGGTGATCTCGGCTGTCGGAATCGTCGGTAATGTCGAAGGGCTCGGTCTGGAGGCCTTGGGTGTGAAGGTCGATCGGACTCATGTCGTGACAGACGAATTCTGCCGCACGGGTATCGATGGGCTCTATGCAATCGGCGACATTGCCGGTGCACCGTGGCTTGCGCACAAGGCAAGTCATGAAGGCGTGATGGTGGCCGAACTCATTGCTGGAAAGCATGCGCATCCCGTCAAGCCCGAGAGCATCGCCGGATGCACCTACTGCCACCCGCAGGTGGCGAGCGTCGGGCTGACCGAAGCCAAGGCTAAGGAAAAGGGCTATCAGGTCAAGGTTGGGCGCTTCCCGTTCATTGGCAATGGGAAGGCGATCGCGCTTGGCGAGCCGGAAGGGATGATCAAGACGGTTTTCGACGCCAAGACGGGCGAGCTTCTTGGCGCCCACATGATCGGGGCCGAGGTGACGGAACTTATCCAAGGATATGTGGTTGGCCGAACACTCGAGACGACAGAAGTGGAACTGATGAACACGGTCTTCCCGCATCCGACCCTGTCCGAGATGATGCACGAGAGCGTGCTCGATGCATACGGGCGGGCAATTCACTTCTGATCAAGACGGCGCGCGGCCCGGAACGCATCCGGGCCGCGTCTGCTCGCATGTATCTCACATGTATCTCAGTCGGCTGCCGGCCGTAGGCTTTCGAGAAAGTCGACAACGGCAGCTTCGATGTCCCCATGAACCCTTTGCCGCGCCTGCGGCTTGCCGCTGCAGAGGCTGGGATCCCCCCCTTCTTCCCTGAGAATTCGTGCGCCTGTCTTTGTGCAAAGCCCGAACGTGTCCGCGGGTGAAGCATCGAGCAATGACCAGGTTGCCGTCGCTTCAGCACGAAGCGCTGCGGCCTCTGTGTTCTGCGGTCCAGTTTCAATCAGTCCGATCGGAACGGCAAGGTCAGCTAGATTGGATGCGGTGAAGGCTGCGACATACTCAGGGTTGACTGCAATTGCCGCAGAGATGCGTTGATCACGGCGAAGTTGTCCAAGACGCTTATAATCCGCCGAGGTAAGGGAATCTCCGGCGGCTGCTCGCCAGGCGCACTCCGATCGCGCTGGGTCAGCGTCGCAGAAATGGTCATACTGACTCACATCCAAGGGAACGCCAGCGACAATGAGCGCCGCCGTACCTCCAAGCTGAAAGCCCAAGACTGCGACTCGGCGAGAATCGACATGTGCTGCCCAGCGGGGCTCTTCCTCAAGCAGGGAAAGTGCCGTGGAGATGTCTTCGGTTCGCCGCCAGATTTCGTCTTGAGCTTCGCCAGGACGTCTAGGGGCGCGCGCGTTGACCTCGACGGCGACATAGCCATTTGCGGCAAGTCGCGCCGAGAGCCATGCACCGGAATCTGCAGCTGATCTCAGTCCGCCGTGCGAGATGATGACGGCCATGAAGCGCCCAGCGGCCAGTTCGGCATCGCGAAAAGCCGACACGCCAGCAAAGACGGCATTGGCTCCGACCTCTGCTTCGAGACCTCCATCCAACGCAGGATACCAGACGGTGATCGAGACTGGTCTTCCGGAGGTGCCGCCGGGGCTTCCAAATGTGGAGACACCGATCGGTGCTGCCGTTGATAATGCGTTGCTATTAATCAAAGCAATAATGGACGCACCGAGAATGGCTGAAATACGCATAGTTTGATAAGTCCCCGAGGGTTCCCCATCGGATAGATTGGGGCGGCCATTTTGACGCCCCAAGACCGCTTCGAAAAGATCTGCACTGCTAGAGTCTTCCGGCGTAAGGCAAAAAAAAGGCGGTGTTCCGAAGAACACCGCCTTGCGATTGGTCTGAAGGGAAATCCGACAGCCTCAGGCGGCGCCGATCAGCCCCATGCTCTCGAGTTTGAGGAGCACCTGCTGTGCACAGTAGTCGACATCGTTGCCTTCGGTTTCCAGTCGAACTTCAGGATTCGCAGGCGCCTCGTAGGGGTCGGAGATGCCGGTGAATTCCTTGATCTTGCCTTCGCGGGCCAGCTTGTAGAGGCCTTTGCGGTCACGGCGTTCGCATTCCTCGACCGTCGTCGCGACGTGGACCTCGACGAATGCACCATAAGCCTCGATCATCTCGCGGACAGCAGCGCGGGTCGCGGTGTAGGGCGCGATGGGAGCACAGATCGCGATGCCGCCATTCTTGGTGATCTCGGATGCGACATAGCCGATGCGGCGGATGTTGATGTCGCGATGCTCCTTGGAGAAGCCAAGTTCGGACGAGAGGTGCTTGCGGACGACATCACCATCGAGCAGCGTGGTCGGACGACCACCCATTTCCATCAGCTTGACCATGAGGGCGTTGGCGATCGTCGACTTGCCGGAGCCGGACAGGCCGGTGAAGAACACCGTGAAGCCCTGCCTCGCCCGCGGGGGCCGGGTGCGGCGCAGTTCGGATACGACGGACGGGAAGGAGAACCACTCGGGGATCTCCAGACCTTCCTGAAGGCGGCGGCGGAGCTCAGTGCCGGAGATGTTGAGGACGGTCTGACCTTCCTCGACTTCGTCAGCCGGTTCATACTGGGCCTTTTCCTGCACATAGACCATGTGCTTGAAGTCAACCATCTCGACGCCGATCTCATCCTTGTACTGGCGGAAGAGTTCCTGCGCATCGTAGGGGCCGTAGAAGTCCTCGCCCTGCGAGTTCTTGCCCGGACCGGCATGATCGCGACCCACGATCATGTGTGTGCAACCATGGTTGCGGCGGATGATGCCATGCCAAACGGCTTCGCGCGGGCCGGCCATGCGCATTGCGAGGTTGAGAAGAGAGAGAGTGGTGGTCGCCGCCGGATATTGGTCAAGAACGGCTTCGTAGCAGCGAACGCGGGTGAAGTGATCGATATCGCCCGGCTTGGTAAGGCCGACAACCGGATGGATGAGCAGGTTGGCCTGTGCTTCTTTCGCCGCCCGGAAGGTCAGCTCCTGATGTGCGCGATGCAGCGGGTTGCGGGTCTGGAAGGCTACGATCTTGCGCCAGCCAAGCTTGCGAAAATACGCACGAAGCTCGTTCGGCGTGTCGCGGCGGGCGCGAAAATCGTAGTGGACCGGCTGCTGGATGCCGGTGACCGGACCACCGAGATAGACCGCGCCGGCTTTGTGATGCAGGTAGTTGACTGCAGGGTGCGCGATGTCATCGGCACCGAAGACCTTCTCTGCTTCAAGCGACTTGTTCGGCACCCATTTGTCGGAGATCGACAGGATTGCGAGGATGACGCCTTCGGGGTCGCGAAGAGCGATGTCCTGGCCGGGCTCGACCTTGCCCGCGAAATCCTCGGAAACATCAAGGGTGATCGGCATCGGCCAGAGTGTTCCATCGGCAAGCCGCATGTTCTCGACAACGCCGTTGTAGTCCTCTTCGGACAGAAAGCCCTTCAGGGGATTGAAACCGCCGTTCATCAAGAGCTCGAGGTCGCAGACCTGGCGCGGCGTCAGATCCCATGACGTAAGCTCGGCGGCTTCAAGCTTCAGCTTGGTGGCACTGTCGTAGGAGACATACAGCTCTGGGATCGGCACGAGATTGGACGCGGGCATGGACGGACCTTTACCTATGATTCGGAACTGCTCGGGTGTTACCAGCGCCTCGCGATGGGGTCAAAGCAGTGTGATGGCATTAGAAGATTTAATCTGCTGCATTGCAACAATGGCGCGGAGGTGCGGCCGAGAATCCGCCTATCGGACCGATTTTCCGACTGTGTCGTATGCGCGTAGCGTGCGCAGTGCAGCTGTAAGAAAGCAGAGCACGGCAAAACCCATCGAAATTGGTGTGAAAAGCGAAGGAAGTGCGCAGATTACTATGAAGAACCCGATGGTCTCGCTACCCTCGAGTAGTCCCCCAGAATAGTAGAGGTTCTTGAGCCCTCTTGGGTTGGTGTCGAGCTTTCGCCGTTCTGCGAGAATCGCAAAACCGAGAAAGCTTGCGCCATTCACGTAAAACGCGAGCAGCAGAAACGCGCCTGCGAGACTGTTGGTGGCAGGATTCAGAAGAATGAACCCCATTGGGACTGCGCCGTAAAATAGAAAATCGCAGGTGATGTCGAGATATCCGCCAAAGTCGGTGCGGTGCGTTGCTCGAGCGACGGCGCCATCGAGACCGTCGGCGAGCCGTGATGTGACGAGCGGCAGGAGGGCCCATTGCGGCATCCCGACGGCAATCATTGCGGCTGCAGAGAGGCCCAACAAGAGCCCTGCAAGGGTGACGGTATTGGCACTCACGCCGCACGCAGCGAGCCATCGACCCACATAATTAAGCGGCGGATCAATGTGCCGCCTCAAGATTCCATCGAGCATGGCGTCTTCCGTCGTTGATCCGATCGTAGCTCACTTCGGCCGCAAGGGGGCGCATCTTACGAAAGCAGACTGAACGGCTGTTCACTTTCGCAGGAGATGAAGTGATTTTCTGCCTGAAATGGGTCCCACCGGAGAGAGATTCAGAGCTCGGCCTCGAGACGATTTACCAAGGTTTCGATGACCTTCACCCGCGCGAACCGCTTGTCGTTTGCCTCGACAAGCGTCCAAGGCGCAATGGGAGTGGACGTGAGAGCGATCATGTCCTCCACGGCCGCGGCATAGAGCGGCCATTTCTCGCGATTGCGCCAATCTTCCTCTGTAATCTTGAAGCGCTTGTGGGGCACTTCCTTGCGTGCCTCGAAGCGCGCAAACTGTTCGTTCTGGTCGATCGAAAGCCAGAACTTCTGAACAATGTAACCTCCGCCCGTGAGAAGATGCTCAAAATCATTGATCTCGTTGTAGGCGCGCTGCCAGTCGGCGGGTGCAGCAAATCCCTCGACGCGCTCAACGAGCACCCGGCCATACCAGCTTCGGTCGAAGATCGCTGTATCGCCACGCTCGGGCACACGCAGCCAGAAGCGCCAGAGATAGGGATGCGCAAGTGATGCTTCATCGGGCGCCGCAATGGGATAAACCTCGCTGTGCACCGGATCGAGTGAACTTCGGAGGCGCTTGATCGCACCGCCTTTTCCGGCCGCGTCATTGCCTTCGAAGACGCAGACAAGCCCCCGCGTTTCGAAGCTTTTCGAGCGGGTCAGCTCATAGAGCCGTTTCTGCGCAGCGGCGAGGCGGTCGTGATACTCTTCTTTCTGAAGACTCAGGGAGAGATCCAGCGCCTTTAGTGCGGATGGGCCACTACTGATCCGACGCGGGCGTGCAGCTGGTCTGCGGCGTTTCCCGGGCAGCTTGCGGGTGTTCGCAGCACGGATAGCCGACAATACCAGTTCGCCAACGGCAAGATCGCGTGCCAGTGGCACGGTCGCAGGGATGAAATGCCACGGCGCGGATTGTGGCCCTGTCGTCTCGACCAGCTCGACGGCTGCCTCGATCAGCCGCTCGCGCTCCTTCTTCGTATCGATCTTGCCCCATTCCCTCACGAGAGGGTGCTTGATGCCGCCTGGCCCCTCGTGCTTCCGCCGGAAACGCTTGACCGCCTTGCTGGCGGAAAGACCGAGCCAGATTTTTACCACGCGCACGCGCTCTTCCCCGAGCATTGTTTCGACGCGGTTCACCTTCTCCAGACGGTCGACGAAATCGGCGCGGCTGATCTGTTTCGTGGCGCGCCGGAGCAAAAGCACATGGTACCATGATCCGAGCACCACACCCAGCCGACCGCGTTCGGGCATGTCGTGCCAATAGCGCCAGCCTCCTGGTCGCCGCGTCTCGTCAGGCGCCTCGATATCATAGGCCATGGTGGCGATGGCACGGGGGTCCAGCCAGTTGTGGAGCCGGTTCAGGACTTCGCCCTTTCCGGAACCGTCGGGGCCGTTGAGTAGGATCAGGATTGCTTCATATTTCTTTTCAGCCAGATCGAACTGTGCGTCGAGCAACGCTTCGCGGAGCTTTTCTTCCCGCTCCTTGAAGTCGGCTTCGTCCATGGGCTCGAACGTGCTGCCATCATCCATCGCTGTGGATCTCCATATCTCTGCCCCGCGGTGGTCATGTTTGCGCGACAAGTAAGGCATGGCAAGACCTTGCGGCGTCAGAGATTGCCTTCCGCCCAGTCGGATGCATCGACACCAACCGCGTCTGCGACGGTGGCAAACCCGTCCCGGGCGAGCAAAGCGTCAAGGCCCTCAATAATGCGCGGGACGAGTGAGAGGCCTTCATATACAAGCGCGGAGTATATCTGCAGTGCGCTCGCGCCGGCGCGGATCTTGGCATATGCGTCTTCGGCCGAGCCGATGCCTCCCACGCCGACAAATGCGATCCGGCCATCCGCTATCCTGTAGAGTTGGGCCAAGATCCGCGTTGCTCGCCGAAAAAGTGGCGTGCCGGAAAGCCCTCCGGTCTCGCCGCGCTGCGGGCTTGTGAGGCCATCGCGATCCAGCGTCGTATTGGTGGCGATGATCGCAGCGATGCCATTCTCGCAGGCCACATCGACGATATCGAGGAGATCGGCCGCAGCGAGATCCGGCGCGATCTTCAGGAGGATCGGCAGGGGGCGGGAAAGTGCTGCGTTTGCTTCCATCACTCCGGAGAGCAGGCTCATCAGCGCGGCGCGGCCCTGAAGATCGCGGAGGCGTTCGGTATTGGGTGAGGAGACGTTTACGGTGGCAAAATCGACAAACGGTCCGGCGTGGGCAAGCACGCGCGCAAAGTCCGCAGCCCTGTCAGCACTTGTCTTGTTGGCACCGAGATTGAGGCCGACGATACCAGTTCGCGGGCGCTTCGCCAGTCGCTCTGCAATTGCTTCCATGCCGTCATTGTTGAAGCCGAAGCGGTTGATGACAGCACGGTCTTCCGTGAGCCGGAAAAGGCGTGGGCGCGGATTGCCTGGTTGAGGTAGGGGCGTTGCCGCGCCGACTTCGACGAAACCGAAGCCGGCGCGCAGAAGCGGATCGACGACAATCGCGTTCTTGTCCATTCCGGCCGCCAGCCCGAGTGGATTGGGCAGATTGAGTCCGGCGAGACGGGTCGCGAGGCGGGGCGACGTCAACTGGCCGGTCCGCGGACCCAAACCGGCGGCGAGCGCGCGAAGCGCGATGCCGTGAGAGAGTTCCGGGTCAAGGCGATGAAGGAACTTGAGGCCGAGCCGCTCGACGGAACTCATTCAAGACCCTCCGGGCAGATGGGACCGGTCGCGTCCTCCTGAATCTGACGCACCCAGAGAACGTCGGCAAGGGTCAGGTTGCGGTAGAGATGCGGAAAGAGATCGCCGCCGCGTGAAGGTTCCCAGCGCAGATCATCGCCGACCGAATCTGCATCAACTGCGAGCAGAACAAGTTCACGGTCATCAGCAAAGTGACGACGTAGCGTGACGGACAACTGCGCCGCGGTCGAAAAATGAACGAAACCGTCGGCGATGTCGACAGGCGCGCCGCCGGTTGCGCCCGAGTTCGTCAGTTCGGCCCATTCGGTGGCTCGGAAAATCTTGTAGATCAGCATGGAGGGACGTTTGGATGAGGCCTGCGCGCGCGTCAAGCGGAGAGGGAGGCCACAAATGGCAAAGGCTGGTGCAAGCTGCGAAACGTGCGGAGGTTTTCGCGCCGTGCGAGAAAATTCCTGCTGATGATCTAGCGATCCTCTTCAAAGCTTGCATGCTCTGCGCTACATGTGCGACAGGCGGGTTCTGGCCTTCTCGTGAGAGGCACAATCCTAGTGGCCTTAAACATTCTTGAGGGAGCCGGCTCTGCGACTGGCCTTGGCCTATCGCACCTGGTGCCCACCTGGTTATCCAGGCTCTCGAGGATCTCACGCCTTAACGGTCGCGCCGGGCCCGCCGCAGGATAGAATGAGCATGACAGACAGCGCCGCCGACAAGACGACACTCCGCAAAACTGCACTCAATCTCCGTAAATCCACACATGCATCTTCCACCGGTGCCGCCCGTCGAGCCGCGGGGCACGCGCTTCGCGAAATCGGACGCTTGCGTCATTTCCGGTGCGTTTCGGCCTATTTGCCGATGCGCAGCGAGATGGACACGGCGCCCTTGCTGCATGCGCTTGCGGGGCAGGGTTATGCCGTTTGCCTGCCTGTGGTCGAGGCTGCGGATGCGCCGCTCGTTTTCCGGTTTTGGACACCCGGAGCAGCTGTTGTGCCCGGGGCCCACGGCGTCATGGTGCCGGAGGGCGGCGCGGAGGCCGAACCCGAGATCCTCGTCGTTCCACTCTTGGCCTTTGATGCCGATTGTTACAGGCTCGGTTATGGCGGAGGCTATTTCGACCGGACACTCGCACGTTTCAGAGATGATCGCGAAATCGTTGCGCTCGGCTTTGCCTATGCGGCGCAGGAAGTCGTCTCTCTCCCGCGCGATGACTGGGACATGCCGCTTGATGGTATCATCACCGAAAACGGCGTCCGCTGGCGTGGCTGACGCGAGGCATTTTATGCCGTTTGGCGCGGTCGTTTCAGATGGCTCGCAGCCTCGATAATCAACGGCGAGAGATCCTTGCCGCCGGCATCGATGAGCTCGAAAAGCTGCCGGCGCATCCGGGGATCCCAGAAATCTTCAAGATGGGTCACGACGCCTTCAAGCCGGTCCTGCTCGGGCTGGCTTTCGAAGAACGTGGCGATCTGATTGGCCATGTACACAATCTTGTCAGGCAACATGGGTCCGGGCTCCGGTCGTGATGCGGTTCATGTGGGTGAAGATGTCAATACGCCCGCCGCGTCCGAGCGTGGCAAGTGTGATCCCGGCGGCCTCTGCGAGCTGAACCGCCAATGCGGTCGGGGAGGAAACCGATGCGAGCAACGGAACGCGCGCTACCGCGCATTTCTGCACCAGATCGACGGAGATCCGAGATGTAATGGCAATGCCACGGCTTATGCCGGACAGCCCGGAACGGCCCATGGCGCCGACAAGCTTGTCGAAGGCATTGTGTCGGCCAACATCCTCGCGCGCAAGGTAGATTGCGCCGCTGTCGCCGAAAAGCCCCACTGCGTGAACGGCATGTGTCTGGTCATGGAGCGGCTGATGGCTGCGTAGCGCGTCGAGGGCACGCTCCAGATCCTTTGCTGCAAATTGCGCGTTGTCCCCTGCAAGTGGGGTAATTGGGTGTAACGCCTCGGAAAGACTGTCGATGCCGCAAAGCCCGCAACCGACCGGCCCCGCCATCCGGCGCCGGCGCGCCGCCACGGCATCGCTCCGCTTCTCGTCGAGCCAGAGGCGTGCCTCTATCCCAGTCTCTTGAGCCACGATTTCAAGCTCGCGGATCTGACCGAGGTTTGTCACCGCATGATCGGCGAGCGCAAACCCGATGGCGAAATCCTCAAGATCCGCTGGGGTTGCCATCATTACAGCCTGGGTGCTTCCGTTATAGATGATTGCGACCGGCGTTTCCTCCGGCAGAACGCGGGTGTCAGACAAACCAAGCGCCTCTCCCTTGCGGAGGGAGAGGGTCTGTACAGTCCGGGAGGGCGGCGGCGCAGCGCTCATTCGGCCGCCGGAAGAATGCGCCGCGAGAGGGTTGCACGTGCCTCGTAATCCTCCTGCCAGTCGGTTGGACCATTGGAAAGGCTCACCTGCACAGCAGTCACCTTGTATTCAGGGCAGTTCGTGGCCCAGTCGGAATAATCCGTGGTGATTACGTTGGCTTGGGTCTCCGGGTGATGGAAGGTCGTATAGACCACGCCCGGAGCCACGCGCTCGGTGACATGCGCGCGCAGGCTTGTGTCGCCTCGGCGGCTGGCAAGCCGGACCCAGTCGCGGTCCTTGACCCCGCGGACTTCAGCGTCGTGGGGGTGGATCTCCAGCACGTCCTCTTCATGCCACACAACGTTGTGCGTCCGGCGCGTCTGGGCGCCGACATTGTATTGCGACAAGCTACGCCCCGTAGTCAGCAGGAGCGGGAAGCGCGGCCCGGTCTTCTCATCGGTGGGCACATATTCCGTGACGATGAACTTGCCCTTGCCGCGAACGAAACCGTCTATGTGCATCACCGGCGAGCCGATCGGATGAGCCTCGTTGCAGGGCCACTGCACGGACCCCTCGCGCTCGAGAAGCTCGTAGTGCACTGAAGCGAAGCTCGGCGTGGTGGCTGCGATCTCGTCCATGATCTGCGAGGGGTGAGTATAGGTCCAGTTACCCCCCATCGCATTGGCGAGCATCATCGTCACTTCCCAGTCCTCATAGCCGTTCCGGGGCGCCATCACCTTGCGCACGCGGTTGATCCGCCGCTCGGCATTGGTGAACGTGCCGTTCTTCTCGAGGAAGGTGGAACCTGGGAGGAATACATGGGCGTAATGCGCCGTCTCATTCAGGAAGAGGTCATGGACGATCACGCAATCCATCGCCTCAAGCCCTGCCGAAACATGCTTCGTATCGGGATCTGATTGCAGGATGTCTTCGCCCTGCACGTAAAGCCCCTTGAAGCTGCCTGCGACCGCGGCATCGAGCATGTTGGGAATGCGCAGACCCGGCTCGGCATCGAGCTCCACGCCCCACATCTTCTCGAAGACCGACCGTGCGGTGTCGTCAGAAACATGGCGGTAACCCGGAAATTCGTGAGGGAAGCTGCCCATGTCGCAGGAGCCCTGCACATTGTTCTGGCCACGCAGCGGATTTACGCCCACGCCCTCGCGTCCGATATTGCCGGTCATCATCGCGAGGTTCGCGATGGCCATCACCGTGGTCGAGCCCTGGCTGTGTTCCGTAACGCCGAGGCCATAGTAGATCGCGCCGTTGCCGCCCTTCGCATAAAGCCGTGCAGCGGCGCGCAGTTCCGCGGCCGGAACACCGGTGAGCATTTCCGTTGCCTCCGGCGCGTGGCGGGGGTCTGAAACAAACTCTGCGTAGAACTGGAATTCCTCCCAGTCGCAGCGCTCACGGATGAAGCGCTCGTCAAAAAGCCCCTCCGTCACGATGACATGCCCCAGAGCGGTCAGAACGGCGACATTGGTGCCGGGACGCAGGGCCAGATGATGAGCTGCCTTGACATGCGGTGTCTTCACCAGATCGATCCGGCGCGGATCGATGACGATGAGTTTTGCACCCGCCCGCAGCCGCTTCTTCAACCGCGAGGCAAAGACAGGATGCCCATCGGTGGGATTGGCACCGATGATCACCACGACATCGGACTGTTCGACGCTGTCGAAATCCTGTGTGCCGGCCGAGGTGCCGAAGGTTGTCTTGAGTCCATAGCCGGTGGGGGAGTGGCAGACGCGAGCGCAGGTGTCAGTGTTGTTGTTGCCGAATATGGCGCGAATCATCTTCTGGACGAGATAGGTCTCCTCATTGGTGCAGCGCGAGGAGGTGATGCCACCAATCGAGGCGCGGCCATGTTCGGCCTGAATGGCCCGCATCTTGCGCGCGGCGAAGGAAATTGCCTCTTCCCAACTAACTTCCTTCCACGGGTCGTGGATATCATCTCGGATCATCGGCTTCAGGATTCGGTCGCCGTGCACTGCGTATCCGTAGGCAAAGCGCCCCTTGACGCAGGAGTGTCCGCGGTTTGCCTTGCCGTTCTTGTATGGGATCATGCGCACGACCTCGTCGCCGCGCATCTCTGCCTTGAACGAACAGCCGACGCCGCAATAGGCGCAGGTCGTCACGATGGCGCGCTCCGGCGTGCCGATCTCGATCACCGATTTTTCCTGAAGCGTCGCGGTAGGGCAGGCTTGCACGCAGGCGCCGCAGCTCACGCAATCGCTCGAGAGGAAGTCGTCACCCGGCATTCCTGCTGCTACCCGGCTCTCGAAGCCGCGACCCGAGATCGTGAGAGCGAAGGTGCCCTGCACCTCCTCGCAGGCCCGTACGCAACGGGAGCAGACGATACACTTCGACGGATCGTAGGAGAAGTAGGGGTTGCTGTCGTCCTTGGGAATGTAATGCGGATTGGCTTCGCCGTTCTGGCGCGGCGTGAAATGCTGCTCCACCGCGTCATAGCGGACTTCACGCAGGCCAACGGCGCCTGCCATGTCCTGAAGTTCGCAATCTCCATTCGCCGAACAGGTGAGACAGTCGAGCGGATGGTCGGAGATGTAGAGCTCCATCACGCCGCGGCGCAGCTTCTTGATCTTTTCGGTCTGGGTGCGGACGACCATTCCCTCTGCCACTGGCGTTGTGCAGGAGGCCGGCGCGCCGCGTCGGCCCGTTATCTCGACGACACACAGGCGGCAGGAGCCGAAAGCCTCGAGATTGTCGGAAGCACAGAGTTTCGGGATCTGGATCCCGGCGATTGCCGAGGCGCGCATGACGGACGTGCCTTCCGGCACTGTGACCTCAAGGCCGTCGATGGTTAGCGTGACCAGAGTTTCGGAGTGAACCGGCGGTGTGCCGAAATCCGCGTCTTCGGGGAGGATGAAGTCTTTCATTCTGCTGCCTCCTGCCGGGTGGCGTTGAAATCGTCCGGGAAATGACTCACGGCGCTCATGACCGGATAGGGGGTGAAGCCGCCTAGGGCACAGAGCGAGCCGTCTCGCATCGTTTCGCAGAGATCGGTGAGCAGTTCGAGCGCACCAGGCTCGCCCGATGCAATCCGGTCCACCGTCTCCATACCTCGTACTGCTCCCAAGCGGCAGGGCGTGCATTTTCCGCAGCTTTCAACGGCGCAGAACTCGAGTGCGAAGCGCGCCATCTTCAGCATGTCGGCGTTGTCGTCAAAGACCACGATGCCTGCATGGCCGATGAGTCCGCCCTCTCCGTCAAATTCCTCATAGCCGAAGGGCGTGTCAAACTTATCGCGCGGGAAGTAGGCGCCGAGCGGCCCGCCCACCTGCACGGCCTTGACAGGGCGTCCCGTGAAGGTGCCGCCCGCGACCTCGTCCACGAGCGCGCCGAGTGACATGCCGAAAGCCGTCTCGAACAGGCCGCCGTATTTCACGTTGCCGGCAATCTGGATCGGAATCGTGCCGCGTGATCGGCCGAGCCCGAAATCGCGGTAGTGCCCTGCACCCTTCTCGAAAATGACGGGCACCGTTGCGAGAGAGATCACATTGTTGATGACGGTTGGGCGTCCGAAGAGCCCTTGGATGGCGGGCAGCGGCGGCTTTGCCCGTACTACACCGCGCTTGCCTTCAAGCGAATTAAGAAGGCTCGTCTCCTCGCCGCAGACATAGGCCCCGGCTCCAACGCGAACCTCCATGTCGAAGGCATGATGCGATCCGAGTACGGACGGCCCGAGGAGCCCAGCATGCCTGGCGAGCTCGATTGCCCGTTGCATCACCTCGATCGCGTCCGGGTATTCCGAACGGATATAGACATAGCCCTTCGTTGCCCCAACACCGATCCCCGCAATCGTCATGCCCTCGATGAGCGTGAACGGATCGCCCTCCATGATCATCCGGTCGGCGAAGGTGCCGCTATCACCTTCATCGGCGTTGCAGACGATGTATTTCTGCGCGGCGGGTGTGTCGTGAACAGTCTTCCACTTGATACCGGTCGGGAAGCCCGCACCGCCGCGGCCACGCAGGCCGCTGGTCGTCACCTCCTCCACAATCTCCGCAGATGTCATCTCGAGGGCTGCGCGCAGGCCGGCAATGCCACCATGCGCTTCGTAATCCGCAAGCGAGAGTGGATCGATCAGACCGCAGCGCGCGAAGGTAAGACGAGTCTGGCGCGCGAAGAACGGTATGGTCTCGACGGCCCCGAGAGCGAGAGGGTGCCGATGAAACTCTGCCTCGAAAAGGCTCTTCACGTCTGTGGCTGTCACCGGACCAAAGGCCGTGCGCCCGGCTGATGTTTCGACCTCTACAAGCGGTTCGAGCCAGACCATGCCGCGCGTTCCGTTGCGCACGAGCGTGATGTCCAGACCGCGCGCCGCGGCTTCGGCAGTGATGGCATTCGCCACCTCGTCAGCACCGAGCGCCTTGGCGGCAGCGTCGCGGGGAACGAAGATCTTCATGCGCGAGCCTCCCCGACCAGGGTCTCGATTCGATCGGCATCGAGCCGTCCGTGCAGCTTGCCGTCGACCATTGCCGCTGGACCGCAGGCACAGAGCCCCAGACAATAGACCGGCTCGACCGTTACCGCGCCATCGGGCGTCGTTTCATGCCAAGTCACCCCGAGCCGTGAAAGCGCGGCTTCCGCAACTGCATTGCCTCCCGACGCCTGACATGCCTCGGCGCGGCAGATTTTAACCACGTGCCGACCTGCGGCGTGCTCCCGGAAATCGTGATAGAAGCTCGTCACCCCGTGGATGTCGGCCCGGCTGATGTTGAGCGCGCGCGCAATCTGCGGCAGCGCTGCATCCGGCACATGACCGAATTCGGCCTGAATTGCGTGAAGTATTGGCAAGAGGGGACCTTCAAGCCCCTCATGCTCCACAATGATCTCGGACACACGCTGTGCCAACGCAGAGGCTGCGCTGTTCTCGGCCATGAAAGGTCGCTCCCAAGTTTCTTGCCACAGGAATGAACCTGGTTGGGCGTGGAATCAATATCGAATTTTCGTTGCTTGATAGATCACGTCTATCAATCGTCTGCCATGCGCCGTGCCATCTGCAGAAGGGTCCGAAGGACTGGCGAGCGTGGTTCGCGCTCCGGAGCAATGAAGCCGACCGCCTGAAGAGCGTCCGGCTCTCCGATCGGAATGGCCGCAAGCGGTGCGTCGGCAAGGAAGATATCCGCTGCCTTGAGCGGAAGGATCGTAGCCCAGTCGCCTTGCAGAACGTGGCTCACCAGGACGATGACGGAGTTGGTCTCGACCGCTGGCACCACCGGGTTGCCGTTCTCGTGCAGATGGCGGGCAATGATGCGCCGGTTTTGCATATCCGGCGTCAGAAGGCAGAGTGGCAGACTCCCAAGCTCGCTCCAAGCAACGCTCTGCCGATCTGCAAGTGGTTCACCTTTGCGAACTACCAGCACATAGCGCTCGGAATAAAGGGGAACCGTCACAACGCGGCCGAGCGGCTCGTTGTCGAGGTAGGTGATGCCTGCATCGATCCGGAGATTGTCGAGTAATTCAAGGATCTCGCCGGAATTCCGCGACAAGATTGTGAAACGCACGTTGGGGTGCGCCCGGGCAAAGCTCGCTGTTAGTCGGGACACTGTAGTGAGAGCGGTAGGAATAACGGCAAGCCTCAGGTTTCCTGAAAGCCCGAGCCGCGTTGCGCGGATCTCCTCGCGCATGGTGCGCGTATCGCCGACGATCCGCCGTGCCCAATCAAGTACGCGTTTGCCTTCTGGCGTAAGACCGCGATAGCGCGAGCCGCGCATGACGAGTGTGACCCCGAGATGCTCCTCGAGTTGCTTTATGGCGGAGGAAAGCGTCGGTTGTGTCACACCGCAAGCTTCGGCCGCCTTGCCAAAATGCTCCTCCGTCGCGAGCGCGATGAACATCTCGAGCTTGTCAATCATGCTGCCGGATTGCCTTTCTCTGCCACACTGAGATGCAAGTGCCCAAAATCTCTTCGCCGCATCAGCTTAGACTGCGCCGGGAAGTTCGATCGTCGACAGGAAATGCTGTGCATGCTCGAAGAAGACAGCTGGGGCGAAGCCAAGATTGCCGCTTGCCGCCACCATCAGCGCGAAGCGATTGAGCGGCAGCCCGGGATCTTCGAGCCTGCGGAACCGAAGCGCCCCCGAGGCGATTTCCGCCTCGGCGCCGATTGGCGTCATGACCGAAACGTAGTGACCACTCCGGGCAAGTTCCACAAGCATCCGGATCGAGTCTGCCTCCACCAGTGGAGGCAGAGCCGGAACGGTCTGCAGAAGGAATGGCTCGATCACTTCACGGATCGAGATTTCCGGCTTCGCGACTGCCATGGGATAGCCGATGCAGTCTGCTATGGTGAGATTGGGGATCGAGGCAAGTGGGTGGTCAGGCGACATGATCGCGCCAATTCGAACGTCCCGCCGCAGCGCAACCTCGATCTTCGGTGGCGTGCGTGAAATGAATCCAAATCCGATGTCGACACGCCTGGCCGCAAGCCGAGCCGTTACCTCGGAGGCTGGCGTGACCGCCACGTCGAGGTGAATTCGCGGGTGGCGCTTCCCGAACTCCGCAATGAGCCGCGGCAGGAACGAGAGGCCGACGCTCTCGATCGTCGCAATCCGCACCCGGCCCGTGCGCAGCCCGCGGAGCATGTCGAGTTCCGAGATCGCGGTCTCGATCGGGATCGCGAGACGCCGCGTGTGACGGTAGAGGATCTCGCCCGCAGGGGCGAGTTTCAGCCGCCGGGCCTCACGCTCGAACAGCGGCAGACCCAGCGCGTCCTCGAGATGCGCGATTTGCCGCGATACGGCGGAGGAGGCAACATTCAGCCGCCGGGCGGCCTCGCGGATCGAGAGATGTTCGGCAACGGCATTGAAATAGATCAAGGACGGCTGGTGAAACACGCGCGCGAGCAGCGCGGGCGAGAGCGCGGACTTCCGCGGCCGCGCATCTTCGTCTGAGCCGGAAGCGGGGGCGTCCGGGGCCGCGTCCTGCCCTGCCATCGTGCAACCTCGTGCTTTGGGGTGTTGCCGTTCCGGCAGCATAGCGCTCTCCCATTGAATGTTTCAACTTTTCATCATCGGCCTAGACTGGGCGGAAGAATGTTTCCGGGAGGATGGTTGTGGATGCCGGCTGAATTGCCGGGGGTATGAGGAATGCTGTGCATGAGGATTGGGTGTGAGGGAGGTCGCTGGGCACTCCGGCGCCGCCGGGAGGTCAGACCATGGATCTGACCTCGATCGAGGCGGTCGAACGGCCCGAAGGAGATGCGGCTATCGCCGCACGGATGGGTTGCTTCGGTGACGGGGATGCGTGGCTTGCCGGCGGAACCTGGCTCTTTTCCGAACCACAACCACAGCTCCGACGGCTGATTGACCTGGCTGCTGCGGGCTGGCCGCCGATTTCGGCGGACGCAGAGGGGCTATCCATAGCCGCGACCTGTACCATTGCAGAGCTCGATCGGTTCGAGGCGCCCGGCACATGGCAGGCCTCGCATCTCATCGGGAAATGTTGCCGCGCTTTTCTTGCCTCGTTTAAGATCTGGAATGTGGCGACGGTCGGGGGCAATCTTTGCATGTCGCTTCCGGCGGGTCCGATGATCTCGCTCACAACGGCGCTTGATGGTTTGTGCGAAATCCTCGGCCCGAGTGGTTCTTCACGAAAAGTGCCGGCGCTCGATTTCGTGCATGGTCCGCTTGAAAATGCGCTTGAGCCGGGTGAGATCCTGCGCGGTGTCTACATACCCGCCGCGTCGCTCATGCGGCCCGCAGCATTCCGCCGCATCTCACTTTCGCCCATGGGACGCACTGGTGCATTGGTGATCGGCACGCGGGCGCCGGACGGCGGGTTCGATCTTACTGTGACCGGGGCCACCCGCCGCCCGGTCCGTGTCGCTTTCTCCTATGCGCCGGGGCTGACGGCGCTGCGGGCAATGATCGACGTCGCGATTCCGCCGGACCTCTGGCACGATGACATACATGGTCGCCCCGAGTGGCGGCGACACATGGTGATGCAGTTTGCAGCCGAGATCGTGGCAGAGCTTTCGGAGGGCGCCGCATGACCTTTACCGTCAATGGCCGGAAATTCGAGGCAGATCCTCGCCCCGGCCAATGCCTCCGTAACTTTCTGCGCGATCTCGGCTGTTTCGGGGTAAAAAAGGGATGCGACGCGGGAGATTGCGGTGCCTGCACGGTCCATGTGGACGGCGCACCGGTGCACAGTTGCCTGATGCCTGCGGCGCGGGTGCATGGCCGGGCGATCACCACTGTCGAAGGGCTCGCTGACCCGGACGGCGCACTTCATCCGATGCAGCAGAGCTTTCTTGACAATCAGGGCTTCCAGTGCGGCTTCTGCACCGCAGGCATGCTGATGACGGCGACAGCCCTTGATCAGAGCCACCGCGCCGCGCTTGACTGGGCGATGAAGGGCAACCTCTGCCGTTGCACGGGCTATGGCTCCATAAGGAGTGCAATCGAAGGCAAGAATCCTGTTTCGGCAGCGAACGGGCAGGGCGCGTGCGGCCGCAACGCACCGGCTCCGGCCGGACCCGACATCGTCACCGGCCGTGCCCGCTATACGATGGATACGGCGGTAGATGGGCTTCTTCACATGAAGATCCTCCAGAGCCCGCATGCCTCTGCACGCATCCTGGCGATCGATACACGCGAGGCTCTGGCTTTTCCGGGTGTCGTTGCCGTGCTCACCCATGCCGACGCACCTGCGCGCCACTTCTCCACGGCGCGCCACGAGAACCCGTTGGAAGATGTCGACGACACGCTGGTGCTCGACCCCATCATCCGATTTGCGGGACAGCGCGTCGCTGCGGTCGTGGCCGAGACCGAGGCGGCGGCGGATGCGGCGCGCTCGCTCATTGCTGTTGATTACGAGCTCAAGCCCGCGATTTTCGATCCTGAGGAAGCGATGGCGCCGGGCGCACCAGTCATTCATGACAAGCCCGCTGTCTCCCGTATCGCCAACGCCGGGCGCAACATTGTTGCCGAGCTTCATAGCGAGGTCGGTGATGTCGAAGCGGGTCTGGCTGAGGCCGATGTGGTCCACGAGGGGGGCTTTGAGACCCAGCGCGTCCAGCATGCACATCTCGAGACCCACGGCTGCATCGGATGGATTGATGATGACAGCCGCCTGGTAATCCGCACGTCGTCCCAGACGCCGTTCCTGACCCGGGATGCCCTTGCGGCACTCTACGACCGGCCGCGCGAAAGCGTCCGGGTCTTCTGCGAGAGGATCGGTGGCGGGTTCGGTGGCAAGCAGGAAATGCTCACCGAGGATATCGTTGCGCTCGCGGTCCTCCGTACGGGCCGCCCGGTGAAGCTCGAGCTTTCACGCGCCGAACAGTTCACACTCACTACCACCCGCCATCCGATGCGCGTGAGCATGAAGGTCGGGGCGAAACGCGATGGCACCCTGACTGCTATCTCTATGCGGATGCTCAGCAACACCGGTGCCTACGGCAATCACGGCCCCGGCGTTCTCTTTCACGGCGCAGGCGAAGCCGTAGCGCTCTACCGCTGTCCTAACAAGAAGATCGACGGCTACGCGGTGTACACCAACGTTATACCGGCTGGTGCCTTTCGCGGCTACGGTCTGAGTCAGACGAACTTCGCCATCGAGAGCGCCATGGACGAGGTGGCGCGTTCGCTCGGCATGGATCCGTTTGCCTTCCGCCGGAAGAACGTCGTCGTCCCTGGCGACGCGATGATCGCCGTCGATCACGGACCCCACGACGTCGAATTCGGCAGCTATGGTCTCGACCAGTGCCTCGACATGGTAGAGCGTTCGCTCGCTGACTGCGCACGGTACCCGGATCTTTCCGAGGATTGGCTCGTTGGGCGCGGCATGGCCGCCGGCATGATCGACACCATCCCGCCCGGCGGTCACCATGCCGAAAGCCGCATCGCGCTTGTCGAAGGTGGCGGTTATGAACTCGCATTCGGAACGGCTGAGTTCGGCAATGGAACCACGACGGTACATGCCCAGATCGCCGCCGAGATCCTCGGCTCCGATCCCGGACGGATCCGCATTCTGCAATCCGACACTGATATCACAAGCCACGATACCGGCGCCTACGGAAGCAGCGGCACGGTGGTCGCCGGTGCCGCGACCCAGGCCGCGGCAGAGGCACTCGCTGGCGAGATCCGGACAGCCGCCGCCCATCGGCTCGGCGCCGCCCCTGAGGAGTGCGTCATTGGCCCCGACGCCGTCACCGCGCCAAATGGCCGCATTCTGCTGTCCGATCTGACGGCGGGGGGCGGGAGACTCGAAGCGATCGGCCAGACCCATGGCTCGCCGCGCTCGGTTGCGTTCAATGTTCAGGGTTTCGAGGTTGCCGTCCATCGCCGCTATGGCGTGATCCGAATCCTGCGCAGCATTCATGCCGCCGATGCCGGCGCCGTCATAAACCCCCGCCAGTGCCGTGGTCAGATCGAGGGGGGGGTGGCGCAGGCGCTTGGTGCAGCCCTCTGGGAACAGGTTCTGATCGACGGTGCGGGGCGTGTCGCCAACGGCACCTTCCGCGGCTACCACATGCCCGCAATGTGCGATCTGCCCGAAACAGAAGTCCATTTTGCCGATACATATGACAGTATCGGTCCGATGGGCGCGAAGTCGATGAGCGAGAGTCCCTACAACCCTGTTGCCGCCGCCCTCGCCAACGCGATCCGCGACGCGACGGGACTTAGGCTCCGCACAACCCCCTTTCTGGCCGACGCAATCTTCGAAGAGCTCGTCACAGCCAGCAGTAGCCAAATGTCACGCCCCGAGGAGACCGAGAGTGAGCCAGCCGAGCTATAGCTACAGCCTGTTTTCCAGGAACGACTACAGCGCCTTCTGGGCGCTCTTCACCGACAATCTCATCAACCTGCTGGTGCTTTCAGGGGTCTGCCAGTTCGTCTTCGGCATGCCGGCCGAAATCGTCTTCGGCCGTATTCTGCCGGGCGCCGCGATTGCCATCGTTTCGGGCATCATCGTTTACACGCTGCTCGCTAAGAGAGCGGCGGCAAAGGCCGGCCGGGATGTCACCGCTCTTCCCTATGGGATCTCGACCCCGGTGATGTTCGTCTACCTCTTCGGTGTGATCGGCCCGATCTACTGGGCGACCAATGACCCGTTGCTCGCCTGGCAGGTCGGGATCGGCGCCGGATTCATCGGCGGCATTGTTGCTGCGATGGGTGCGATCGTCGGCCCGGCGCTCAAGAAGGTCACGCCGCGCGCCGGCATGCTCGGCACGCTCTGTGGAATCGCGCTCGTTTTCATCGGCACCGTACCGCTCGCGGAAGTATTCGAGAACCCACTGATCGGCTTTGCCTCGCTTGCGATCATCCTCTGGGGGCTCGTCGGGCAGTTTCGTCTGCCGTTCAACGTTCCTGCGGGTCTGCTTGCGCTCATCGTCGGCGTGGTGATTGCGCTCATTCTGGGGGAATCCAGGATCAGCTTCGAGGGGCTCGGCTTCTACCCGCCAATCCCCTATTTCGGTGACCTGATCGCGGGCATCCAGCATCTCTGGGCGCATCCGGAGCTCTTCCTCGTGCTGATACCGGTGCAGATCTACAATTTCATCGAGACGATGAACAACGTCGAAAGTGCCGAGGCCGCGGGCGACCACTACCCGGTAGCGGTGTGTCAGGTGACCGATGGTGCGGGCACGATGATTGGCGCGCTTTTCGGTTCGCCTTTCCCGACCACCGCTTACATCGGCCACCCGGCCTACAAGCGCATGGGGGCGCATGCAGGGTACATCATCGGGGTTGGCGTCGTGATCCCGCTCGCGGCCTGCTTCGGCCTGCTGGCTTTCCTTGGCAATCTCATGCCGGTGGCGGCAGCGGCGCCTGTGCTCGTCTTCGTCGCGCTGAGCCTCATCGCGAACACTGCTCATTCCGTCCGGCCCGAGCACATGGCCGCGGTCGCTTTTGCCATGCTGCCTCATGTTTCGGACTTTCTGATCGTCAAATGGGGCTCGCTCATGGGTGCGCTGAGTGCGACCGGGGTCGAGGGCCTGCCACAACTCGGTGATCCTGCCCTGACAGCAGCGCTGCTCCAGCAGGGCGCACACTATGCCGGTCACCTTGCTCTCTCGCAGGGCGCGATCATCACCGGGCTCGTCTGGGGTGCGATCGTGGCGGCGCTGATCGATGGCGACTTCAAGACTGCGGGCGGCTTCACGCTGGCCGGTGCCGCCATGTCGTCGATCGGGATTATCCACGGGGCGAGTCTGCATATGCCCGCGCTTGGCGGCATCACCGGTGGCTATCTGATCGCCGGGGCCTTCTTCCTCATCTATCCGATGGTCCTCGGCGAGCGTGCGGGCGAGAAGGGCCATGCCGTGGTCGATGAGGTCTTCCCAGAAAAGCCGAAGACAACGCCCGCGGAGTAGGGCCGGACCGCATTCCGGGAATTGGAGTGAGTTAGTTCTTCCGCCTCCGGGATCTCTCGATCCGGAGGCGGAGGCTTTCCCTTCGTTGATAAGCACGCTACCCCGAGACGACCGTCTGCACCCTCCGGAGCGATACATGCCCCAACACGTGACGGCCCTGCGCGGCCGCGCCTTCACTTTTCACAATGATCCTTTCCTAAACGACCCGGAAGCCTGCGTGACCTGGCTCGACGATGCGCTTGTAGTCATCGAGGAGGGCCGCATCACGGCTTTCGGGCCGCACTCTGAAATTGCACCGTCGCTTCCCGCCGGCGCCGTGATGGTCAACTACGGTCAGGGCATCATTGCGCCGGGCCTGATCGATACGCATGTGCACTTTCCGCAGCTCCAGATGATCGGGGCCTACGGTGCCCAGCTTCTCGAGTGGCTTGAGACTTACACCTTTGTTGCAGAGCAGCAGTTTGCCGATAAGGCACACGCGGAGAAGGTCGCGGCCCTTTTCCTGCGCGAACTGCTGCGTGCGGGCACGACGACGGCCATGGTCTACTGCACTGTCCATCCTCAGTCGGTCGAGGCTTTTTTTGCCGAGTCCGCACGTTTCAACACCCGCATGATCGCAGGTAAGGTGTTGATGGACCGCAACGCGCCGCCGGCGCTGCTCGATACGGCACAGCACGGCTACGACGAGTCGAAAGCGCTGATCGCGCGGTGGCATGGGGTTGGGCGTCAACACTATTGCGTCACCCCCCGGTTTGCACCGACGAGCACCGAGGCGCAGCTCGACGCCGCGGGCGCGCTTCTCGCCGAACACGACGCGCTCTTTCTGCAGACGCATATCTGTGAAAATCCGAGCGAAGTCGAATGGGTGCGCGAGCTCTTTCCGGAGCGTTCGAGCTATCTCGATGTCTACGCCCATGCCGGACTTGTGCGCGAACGCGCGATGTTCGGGCACGCAATCCATTTTCACGAACACGATTTCTGCACTTGCCACCAGACCGGCGCAGCGATTGCCCATTGCCCGACCTCGAATCTCTTCCTTGGCTCCGGGCTGTTCCGGCTCTATGACGCGCTCGATCCGAAACGACCCGTTCGGGTTGGGCTCGGTACCGATGTGGGAGCAGGCACCTCGCTCTCGCAGCTTCAGACGCTCAACGAGGCCTATAAGGTTGCCGCCCTTTCGGGCCGGAAGCTTGATGCGCTCCGTGCCTTTTATCTGGCAACGCTCGGCAGCGCGCGCGCCCTCTGCCTCGACGATCGCATCGGAAGGCTTGCGGCCGGCCTTGACGCGGATGTGATCGTGCTCGACCCCTCGGCCACCCCGCTGCTCGATTTCCGCAGCGGCTATTGCAACAGTTTCGAGGAGCTTCTCTTCGTGCTGATGACACTTGGCGACGACCGTGCGATCCGGGCGACCTGGATCGCGGGCGAGCCCGTGTATGATCGTGATCGCATCGCCGAGCCCTTCCGCTATCCTGACGCTGCCTGACATCAGGCCGCCTTCTTGGTGGAATTCCCGGAACTTGCGCCTTCGGGATGCCGCGGCCGTTGTGTCTGGGCTAACGACTGGTGGAATCATTTCCTAACAGTCGGTTAACTGCAGTTTGTGGGCTTATCCACGTCAAGCACAATATCTTGTGGATAAAGCGCAGCTTGGGCTTCCCGACTCGGGCGGGATCTGCTCCCTTAGTGTGACACCGCAGCGCGGATACAAAATCTGGTGCCCGCCCCAAAATGGGCCAGGGCCGAGACCCAGGAGCAGAACATGAAGATCGAGCGTCGTTTCACAACCGAAGAGTCTGGGGCTTACGGGCGGATCCCCTTCAAGTCCACATCTTCCGAGATTCGCAATCCGGATGGTTCGGTCGTGTTCGCGCTTGATGGGCTCGAGGTTCCCGAGAGCTGGAGTCAGGTTGCTGCCGATGTCCTGGCGCAGAAGTACTTCCGCAAGGCCGGCGTCCCGGCCGCACTGAAGAAGGTGCGAGAGAAGGGCGTTCCAGAATTCCTTTGGCGCTCGGTCGCCGATGACGAGGCACTCGGCAAGCTTCCCGAGGCGGTTCGGTTCGGCGGTGAAACCGATGCGCGCCAGGTCTTCGACCGGCTGGCTGGGGCCTGGACCTACTGGGGCTGGAAAGGTGGCTACTTTACCGCCGAGGCCGACGCGCGTGCCTATCTCGATGAGATGCGTTACATGCTCGCGACCCAGATGGGCGCGCCGAACAGCCCGCAGTGGTTCAACACCGGATTGCATTGGGCATACGGCATCGATGGGCCGGGGCAGGGCCACTATTATGTCGATTTCGAGAGCAAGAAGCTCGTGAAGTCGACCTCTGCCTACGAGCATCCGCAGCCGCATGCCTGCTTCATCCAGTCCGTAGAGGACGATCTGGTGAACGATGGCGGCATCATGGATCTCTGGACCCGCGAAGCCCGTCTCTTCAAATACGGCTCCGGCACCGGCACGAACTTCTCGTCGCTGCGGGCCGAAAGCGAGCGGCTCGGCGGCGGCGGCAAGTCCTCCGGTCTCATGTCTTTCCTCAAGATAGGTGACCGCGCCGCAGGTGCGATCAAGTCGGGCGGCACCACACGCCGCGCGGCAAAGATGGTGATCTGCGAGATGGACCACCCGGACATCGAGGATTTCATCACCTGGAAGGTCGTCGAGGAACAGAAGGTTGCGGCGCTCGTTGCTGGCTCGAAAATCCACCGCGAGCGGCTGGCCAGCGTCCTCGAGGCAATCCGCTCCTGGGACGGTGCCGAGCAGGATGCGTTCGACCCCAAGGTGAATGCCGGGCTCAAGTCCGCGATCCGTGCGGCCAAGAAGGTCCACGTGCCAGAAGCCTACATCAAGCGCGTGCTTCAGCAGGCCGAGCAGGGCGGGGAAGACCTCGAGTTCCGCACCTATGACACCGACTGGGACTCGGAAGCCTATCTCACCGTCTCGGGTCAGAACTCCAACAATTCGGTGCGCGTGACCGACGCCTTCCTGAAGGCTGTCCGCGAGGATGCCGACTGGCAGCTCACCCGCCGCACCGACGGCACCGTCGCGAGGACAGTTAAAGCGCGAGAGCTCTGGGAAAAGGTCGGCACTGCGGCTTGGGCCTGCGCCGATCCGGGCGTCCAGTTCCATGACACCATCAACGCTTGGCATACCTGCCCGGAGGATGGCCCGATCCGGGCCTCCAACCCGTGCTCGGAATACATGTTCCTCGATGACACGGCCTGCAATCTCGCGTCCATGAACCTGCTGACCTTCCTCAAGGACGGCGCGTTCGATGCGAAGGCCTACATGCATGCAACCCGGCTCTGGACTGTCACGCTCGAGATCTCGGTGCTGATGGCGCAGTTCCCGAGCCCGCGAATCGCGGAACTCTCCTACAAATTCCGCACGCTGGGTCTTGGCTACGCCAATATTGGCGGCCTGCTGATGACCATGGGCCTCGGATACGACAGTGCCGAGGGCCGGGCGCTCTGCGGCGCACTTACCGCGGTAATGACAGGGGAGGCGTATGCGACCTCGGCCGAAATGGCCCGCGAGCTCGGTGCCTTCCCAGGGTATGAGAAGAACGCCGAGCACATGCTCCGCGTCATTCGCAACCACCGCAATGCTGCCGAGGGGAATCTTACGGGCTACGAGGGGCTCTGGACGCCGCCAGTCGCGCTTGATCACGCCAATTGTCCCGACAGCGCGCTCCTCAACCTGGCCCATTCTGTCTGGGATCGCGCGCTCGAACTCGGCCAGAAGCACGGCTTCCGAAACGCCCAGACCACGGTAATCGCACCCACCGGCACCATCGGCCTCGTCATGGACTGCGACACCACCGGCATCGAGCCCGATTTCGCTCTGGTGAAGTTCAAGAAGCTCGCCGGCGGCGGTTACTTCAAGATCATTAACCGGGCCGTGCCGAATGCGCTCGCCGGCCTCGGATATGCGCCTGAGCAGATCGAGGAGATCATCGCCTACGCTGTCGGTCACGGCTCTTTCGTCAAGGCGCCCGAGATCAACCCGACCGCATTGGTTGGCCAGGGCTTCGGCAAGGAGGAGATCGCCAAGATCGAGGCTGCGCTGCCCACCGCCTTCGACATCCGCTTCGTCTTCAATCAGTGGACGCTGGGGGAGGAATTCTGCACCCGCGTTCTCGGTATCCCTGCCGCGAAGCTCACGGATCCGTCCTTCGACCTGCTACGCCATCTCGGCTTCAGCCGGGCTCAGGTCGAGGCAGCCAATAGTCATATTTGCGGCACGATGACGCTCGAGGGGGCCCCGCACCTGAAGCCCGAACACTATACGGTCTTCGATTGTGCCAACCCCTGCGGCAAGATCGGCAGGCGCTACCTGTCCGTCGAGAGCCACATCCGCATGATGGCCGCGGCACAAAGCTTCATCTCGGGGGCCATCTCCAAGACGATCAACATGCCCTATGACGCCACGATCGACGACTGCAAGGCAGCCTACGAGCTCTCCTGGTCGCTGGGTGTGAAGGCCAACGCGCTCTATCGCGACGGCTCGAAGCTCAGCCAGCCGCTGTCTTCGGCACTGGTCGAGGACGAAGCGGACGATCTGGAGGAAGCCCTGATCGACGCACCCCAAGCCGAGCGCGCGACCCTGCTGGCCGAGAAGATCGTCGAGAAGGTCATCGTCCGGGAGATCGAGCGTTCCAATCGGGTGAAGCTGCCCGAGCGGCGCAAGGGCTACACCCAGAAGGCGATGGTCGGTGGCCACAAGGTCTATCTCCGCACCGGCGAATACGAAGACGGCTCGCTAGGCGAAATTTTCATCGACATGCACAAGGAAGGCGCCGCCTTCCGGGCGATGATGAACAACTTCGCGATCGCTGTGTCGGTGGGGCTGCAGTATGGCGTGCCGCTCGAGGAGTTCGTCGACGCCTTCACCTTCACTCGCTTCGAACCCGCGGGCATGGTGCAGGGCAACGACTCGATCAAGAACGCAACCTCGATCCTCGACTACATCTTCCGCGAACTGGCAGTGTCCTACCTTGATCGCACGGACCTCGCGCATGTGAAGCCGACGGGTGAGAGCTTCGACTATGTCGGGCGACCGGAGGCCGAAAGCCTCGATGTCGAGGCGGCGGCCCAGGCCGAGGCAGCGCACAACTCGATCGAGATGATCAAGCACATCTCCTCGACCGGGTATCTGCGCAAGCGTCTGCCGCAGGAGCTTATGGTGCTTCAGGGGGGAGCCGGGGTCGGCGGCGCGCTTGGCGTGGTGAGCGGCCTCGCGGCCGTTGCCACCTCGCATCACGCGACAACAAGCGTCACCGCAATCGACGCCCGTTCCAAGGCCCGGATGCAGGGTTACGAGGGTGACCCCTGCGGCGAGTGCGGCAACTTCACGCTGGTCCGCAACGGAACCTGCATGAAGTGCAACACCTGCGGCTCGACGACGGGCTGCAGCTGAGGCTCAGGGATCAGGTGTGTCGGATCACCCAAAAGGAACCCTTTTTGGGCGATTTGACACCCTTTATCACCCCAATTATCGCCCATCGATGGCTAAGGTGTTGAAAACATTGAAACGCGGCTGAGGCCGCGCTTCGCAAGGCCAGAAAACAAGCCGCGAAAATCGAGCAGAATGGCGGCGGAAATGGAAAAGAACCGATGGCGACACAGTATCGAGCAAAGGCCAGCGACGTCAGAAAGACCGATGCCGGCCTTCATTTCAATCAGCGGCACCCACGCGTGGACTTCGACCAGCTTCTCGGGATGATCCAGCTGAACATGTTTGACTGCAAGCAAGACCCCGTCGAGCAGTAAGAACGGATATCGCAGTCCAAGACGGGGGAATTGACACTTCATGAGGCCCGCAAGGGCCTCTTTTTTCGTGGTGAACCATTTGGGCAATTTCTGATGCCCGGATCACGGCTTGCGAAATCGCCATCTGAAAGAGATACGCGAACTCAGACAGCGTCGAAGATCTGATACTTCAGTTCGTCGAGCAGACTGCAACGGACTTCGTCCTCGATGCGGCGGATCCTGTCGGCGCTTAGCCCGAGCTCTTGCCCAAGCGCTTTCCGCCCGTCCTTCGTTGCTTCACCGGAAAGCCAGGCGAGGGCCACCTTGAGTTTAGTGCCGAAATACATCTGGTGCAGGAGGCCGATTGCGAAGCATGTCAACCGGCGCGCGTCGATCCGGTCTTCGAGCCCTCCATGGAAGTCGGCGATCAGCAACTAGGGATTTCAGGCGCCTCACTGACTCTACGCGCGAAACCTTCGCAGCTGTGCTTCGCCAGGCCGGCGCAGCTGTTGTCTAACCTCCGTCTCCCGCGACGTCGCAGCATCGTGCAGAGACCCGCTGAGGGGGTGAGCCGGTCGCGGAGATCAGGTCCCAGTGTCTCTCGATCTCCCGCCCGAGCCGCTCCACCTGCTCTGTCCCGCAGTCCTGCGAGATGACCGAAAGCCGGAGGATGGTGCGCCCTTTCCAGAGCGCGGTTCTGACGAAGATGTCGCCTCTGGCATTCAGCCGCTCGGCAAGCCGCGAAATCCTCGGCTCTTCGTCTGCCGGGTCGCGAGCGGCTACGACGATCTGGTTGAGGCGAACTGGGTTCAACACCGTCAACCCGTCTATCCGGCGGATGCGCTCCGCCAGCAGCGCCGCAGCGTCACAGTGCCGGTCGACGAGCGCTGACACACCGTCGCGCCCGAGGCTGCGCAGAACGGCCCAGGCCGCAAACCCGTGAGCGCGGCGCGAGAGATCCGGCGTATAGTCGGACGGACACCTGCCATCGCCTTCTGCCGCATTCAAATATCCGGCGGTCTTCTGCATGGCACGTCGGTGGGCATCCCTGTCGTGAACAATGGCAAATCCCGAGCCATAAGGGATCTGCAACCACTTGTGCCCGTCCACCGACCAGCTGTCGGCGCTTTCGGCGCCGAAAGCCAGCGGCTTGCGGGTTGGCGATGCCCGCGCCCAGAGGCCGAAGGCACCGTCAATATGCAGCCATGCATCATGGCGGCGCGCGAGCCCCGCGATCTCCTGCAACGGTTCGAAGGCGCCGGAGTTGATATGGCCGGCCTGCGCGATGATGATCTTTGGTCCGTCGAAATGCGCCAGCGCCTCGGCCAGATCTTCCAGCCGCATCAGGCCGGCGCCATCCGACGGCATTCGGTGAAAATTCTCGTCTCCGAAGCCCAGATTGCGCAGGGCCGCGAAATTGGTCACATGCGCGTCTTCGCTTAGGAAGACGGCAACCAGCGGTGCGTCCTGGAGTCCGCGCCGATCGAAATCGTATCCGACGCGCCGGAGTACCTCGGCGCGTGCAGCGGCGAGGCAGACGAAGGCCGCCGTGGTCGCGCCGCCAACGAAGCCCACGGAGCTTTCCCGCGGCAAATCGAGCAGCTCGAGCAGCCAGGACTCCACGGCCTCTTCAGCAACGGCGGCCGCCGGCGAAGACTGGAAAATCGCAGCATTCTGACCCCAGGCAGAGGTCAGCCAGTCTGCCGCCACGCCAACGAGATTTGATCCGCCCATGACCCAGGCGAAGAAGTTCGGATCAGTATTGCCGACAAGTCCGGCCTCGGCGGCGCTGATCAACGCGTCGATCACTTCAGCGCCGGAACGGCCGTGATCACTGAGGGGCAGGCAGAACCGCTCCCTCAACGATGCAACCGCGGCGGTGGGGCCGATTGGCTGGCGACCGGCGCGATATGCCCTTGCATGGCGGGCGGCGCGGTCCAGATAATCCTCGATGGCGGGATTGGAGCCGTCATGCGCCATGTCATCCTCCGATCTTGCGGGGCTGCATCCAGCCAGGCAGATACGAATAGGGATCGGCGGTCTTGCCTGCATCGAAGCTCAGTCCTGCGGCCGCGAGCCTGTCGGTCATGGCACCGTTCATGAAGGCATCGAAAGTCTCGGTCGCGCCACCGACATGCTGGCCGCCGACGAAGATCTGCGGGATTGTCGGCGCACCGGCCTTCACGCCCAAGGCTGCCCGAAGATCACTGCCGAGATTGTCCTTCTGCAGCGCCGCCGCATCGAGCTCGACGGCATGACAGGGCACACCTGCCGCGGCAAAGAGCTTGCGCACCGACCAGCTGAATTCGCACCATTCGAGGACGAACATGACGACGGGGTGCGCCGCGACGATTTCGTCGATCATGCCTGCCGCCTCGGGGGTGCAGGTTGGCGCGGCCTGCGCCGCCGCCGGGGCGGGCGCGGCAGTATCGAACCGGCCACCCGGAGTGGAGCGGGAAATCTCCATCTCCTCGTCGTTCATGGCCTCCCCGATCCCCTCGAAGAGAGGGGTCGACATGTAGCGCTCGCCGGTATCGGGCAGCATGGCAAGGATCCGCGCGCCCCGTGGGGCGGTTTCGGCGAGCTTCAGCGCCGCGGCGCAGGTGGCGCCGCTGCTGATGCCGCAGAAGATGCCTTCGCGGGTCGCAAGATCGCGGGCGACGGCCAGCGCATCCTTGCCTGCAACCGGCTCGAACATGTCGATGGCGCCAGCAGCAACGGCATCTTCGGCGAGCTTCGCGACGAAGTCTGGCGACCAGCCCTGCATGGGGTGCGGACGGAACATCGGATGGCTGACGGCACGGCCATCGCTATCCCGCTCCTGGGCAATCCCGCTCTGCAGCATCGGCACATTGTCGGGCTCGGCGACGACAATCCGGGTTGCCGGGCTCTCGGCGCGCAACACCCGGGCGACACCCTTCAATGTACCACCTGTCCCAAAGCCAGTGACCCAGAAATCGGGACCCTTCCCGCCGAAGGCGTCGAGGATCTCCCGGGCTGTGGTGCGGGAATGCATGTCGGCATTGGCCTCGTTCTCGAATTGCCGTGCGAGGAACCAGCCGTGAGCGCGGGCAAGCTCCTCGGCCTTGGCGAGCATCCCCGTGCCCTTGAGAGCGGCTGGCGTCAGCACGACCTTCGCGCCCAGAAAGCGCATCAGCTTGCGGCGCTCTACACTGAAGTTTTCGGCCATCGTCACCACCAACGGGTAGCCCTTGGCGGCGCAAACCAGCGCGAGGCCGATGCCGGTATTGCCGGAGGTCGCCTCGACCACGGTCTGTCCCGGCTTCAGCGCGCCGCTGGCTTCAGCCGCCTCGATGGCGGCGAGAGCGAAGCGGTCCTTGATCGATCCGCCGGGATTCGCGGCCTCGATCTTGACGAAGACTTCTGCACGATCCTGCGCGATTCGGTTGAGCCGGACGATCGGCGTGTTCCCGATCGTCTCGAGGATCGAGCCATGGAGGTCCGTGCGGCGGGGCGGTAGGGTGTCGAGTTCTTTGAGCATCGGATCGGCTTCCGTTCGAGAGGGATGGGTCAGCTGGACGTCTGTTCACCGGTGCCTGGGCGGCGCGTGCGGACCTCGTGGCGGACGACCTGCGCGTCGCGCAGCGCAAGATACCAGGGGTCGGCCGATAGGGCGCGCTCGACCAGGTTAAGGACGGTGGCGAGGTCTGCATCGGTATCGATCGCGATCCGCAGCCGGGATTCGAGCGGAGCGGCTGTCCGCGAGCTCAGGCCCATGAGTGCGGCATCATCGAAGTCGCATTCGATGGTCACCTCAACCGAGCGGAAGAGGAGTCCCTCACGGACTGCCATCATCTTCACCCCCATGCTGACGCAGCCGACGACGGCAGCGCGGGCAAAGAACCCCGGGCTGGGGCCTGCTGCATCGCCGCCCATACCTCGGCCAAGATCGAGCGTTGCGCGATGCTTGCCCTGCAGCACCTCGCAGGCCAGCCCTTCCTCGATCCGCCCGGTCGTCACAATCGTGCTGCAGGCGGCATCGATGTCGGCCCGCATCCTATCGATCACGGCGGTCTGTGCCACGCGGATCGCCTCGTCTCTGGCGGGCAGAGGCTGGCTTGCGGCTGTCATGATATCCTGTTCCATCAAGGTCTCCCTTCAGGCGGCGGTACGGCCGCGGCTGGCATGAATGTGATCCGCAAGGGCGACGGCGTCGTCACCGACCCCGTCGAGAAGCGCGGAATTCCGGCGCCGTTGAAACGGCAACCCGAGAACATAGAGGCCCGGCGCCACCAGCCCCTCACGATGGAGAAGCTCGCCCTTACGCCCAAGCACCGGCAGCTGCATCCAGCGATAGTCGGGTCGGTAGCCGGTCGCCCAGACGATCGTCCTGATACGACCATCGGAGAGGCTCAGACTCAGGCGTGCATCTTTGGGGCAGGCGGTCGGCGCGAAGCGCTCGACCGGCGCAAGACCCTCAATCCCGGACGCATCCGCCCACTCGTCAAGCGTATCCAGCAGGCGGTTCATCTTCAGATCGGAGAGCGCACAGTGATTGGCGAGCCCACCCGAAAACAGTGCTGTTTCGTCGCGGATACCGGCGAGGCGTCCGACAATCTCGATGCCCGAGGCCATGAGCGCGTTCAGGTCGCAGAACCGGCGAGCATTGCTGCCCACCAGTTGCAGCGACGGCACCCGGCGGGCGCGGGCGGGGTCGTCCACCTCGTCGATCCGGGTTGCATGAAGTCCCGACCGATCCATCCACCATTGGATATCCCGGCCGCGATAGTGGCGGGGCATGCGGATATGCTCACCCGCCGACAGAAACACCTCGTGACCTGCCGCCCGGATCTCGGCGGCCAGCTGAACGCCGGTGGCCGAGGCCCCAATGACCAGAACGCCACCTGCGGCAAGCTGGCCCGGATTTCTATACGCCATCGCAGTGATCTGATTGACGCGTGAGGGCACCTGCGCGGCGAGTCCTGGGACGGCGGCAAGGTTGCAGGCGCCAGTCGCGAGCACGAGATGTTCGCAACGCCAGGCACCACGGTCGGTCGTGACGACGTATCCAGCACCTTCGGCCGTGACCGACTGCACGGTGGTATGTTCCTCGACCGGCGCGTCGAACGCCGCGGCATAGCCCTGCAGATAGCCCACGACCTCTGGCATCGACATGAACCCGTCCGGATCCGTGCCCTGATAGCGAAAGCCGGGAAGCCGGCTCTGCCAGTTCGGGGTGAGCATCCGCAGGCTGTCCCAGCGCTCGTGGCGCCAGGAGTTTGCCACCGCACCGCGTTCGAGCACGACATGCGGAATGGCGCGGTCCGACAGGCAGCAGCTCATCGCAAGCCCGGCCTGACCGGCGCCAATGACGAGGGTTTCGATCCGTTTCATGCGAACTGCCTCCTGCAGGACCGCCGCGCTCAGGCGACCGTCACGTTGACGTTCGTGGGATTGGTCAGAATGTCGAACACCGCCGAGCGCTTCTGAGACTGGGCGACGACTGCGCGGATCTCGTCAGGCGTCGCATCGGCATCAATGTCGAAGCTCACGCGGATCGCCGAGAAGCCGTTGCGGATATCGGCGTCCATGCCGAGGATGCCGCGCACGTCGATGTCACCTTCGACCGTGGCCCGCACCTTCCGCAGCTGGATACCCCGGTGCTGGGCAACGGCCGCCACGCCGCCCGTCAGGCAGCTGGCAAGTGCGGCGAGCACGATCTCCGGCGGGGTGGGTGCGCGGTCGGCCGCAGCGAAGACCTCGGGATGGTCGCTTTCGATGCGGAAGTTCTCCTTGCGCTCATGTTCCTGTCCAAGGCCGAAATAACCCTTTATCGTGTTCGCGTTGAAGGTGCCTTCCATCCAGTCGCAGGTGCTGCGGAAGGTGAAGGCAGCGGCCTCCGGCATCGCTTCGAAAGCGCCGCGGGCGCCGATCAGGGCTTCGGTGTTGACACCATTCTGGGCGGTCATGGTCGAGGTTTGCATGGTTGGTCCCTTCTGAGATTGAGTTGAGGAGTGGTTGTCTTCGGTCCCGTGTGGATCGGTGGGACTGTTTTACCGCCAAGTTTCGCTTGTGGTCTTGAGGGAGGGGTGGGAGATTCATGGGGAAACCTGAGTTCGCGCTGAGGAGACGGCTTGCGGTACGGCTTCGACGGCTTCATTCTCGATCTTGACCGCGGCGAGCTGCGGTGCGGCGTGGAAGTGCTGCAGCTCGAACCGATGACCTTCGCGGTGCTCAGCCATCTGGTTCAGAATGCCGACCGGCTGGTTTCGAAGGACGAGCTGATCGAAAAGGTCTGGGATGGGCGCTTCATCTCCGACGCGGCGGTCTCGACGGTCATCAAGTCGTTGCGCCGAGTGTTGGGAGATGACGGCAAGCAGCAGCGCTACGTCCGGACTGTCCATGGCCGCGGCTTTCGACTGGTGTCGGAGGTCAGGGTCTACGCGCCGGCTGAGGCGGCCGGGCCCCCTGCGGCCGACACGGTACCGGTTGATGACCCGCCACCCGCCGATCCCACACCATCGATCGCGGTGCTGCCGTTCACTCTGGTGGGCAGTCCGGACGCGTTTTCTGCTATTGCAGACGCCATCCCCGGTGAGCTCATCTCGACGCTGTCGCGTCTGCGCTGGATCAAGGTGATTGCGCGCGGCTCGAGTTTCCGCTTTCGCGCCCCGATCGAGAACTTCGAGACAATCCGCGCGGTGCTCGGCGTGAGCTATATTCTGTCGGGCGAGATCGAGATGCTGGGCCCCTCGCTTGGCATTACCGTTGAACTGGTCGATGCCCGCAGCGCACAGGTCATCTGGGGCGATCGGCTCTCAGGCAGGATCGACGATGTCCACGACATGCGCGAGGCGATCGTGGCTCTTGTCATCTCGGCGCTCGAACTTCACATTCCCCAGCACGAGGCGCAGCTTGCGCGGCTGCGGTCTCCCTCGGATCTCGACGCCTGGTCTTTTTACCACATCGGGCTGCAGCACGCCTATCGCTTCAATCAGGCTGACAACGCGCGCGCCAGCGATTGTTTCAAGCGTGCCACCGAACTCGATCCCTATTTTGCCCGGGCGCACGCGGCACGATCCTTTGCGAGTTTTCAGGCCGCATTCCTGCGCTACTCGGCGGATGACGCACGCGCAGTGGAAGACGCCCGGCGCCATGCCGAGCGAAGCCTGGAACTCGACCCGATGGATCCCTTCGCGAATTTCAACTTTGGCCGGGCGCACTGGCTCAGGGGCGATCCGGCCGCGGGCCAGGCCTGGCTGGAGCGATCGGTCAGCCTCAGTCCCAGTTTCGCACAAGGCTTCTACGCCCATGCGTGGGCGGATGTCATGGCGGGGGACGGCGCCGCCGCACTCGAAAATCTCGGAAAGTCGGTAAGGCTCAGCCCTCTCGACCCGTTTCTCTATGCAATGATGAGCGCCAGAGGCATGGCGCATTTTCATATGGGCGACATGGAGGCAGCCACGCTATGGGCCGAACGGGGCGCCAGCACACCTGGAGCGCATTACCTGATCAGCGCCTTCGCCGCCGCGATCAACGAGGCCGCAGGCAACCACGCTCAGGCCTTGTACTGGACCGAAAAGACCATGCACCGCCGGCAGGATGCATCGATCGAGGCCTTCTTCTCGGCTTTTCCGTTCAGGGATGAAGCAAGAAAGAAGATCCTGCGCGAAGCATTGGCCGCTTTGGGATTTCCCGAAAATGCCTCCTGATCCCCACGCTGTTTTCGCCTGATAGCTTGCTCCGGCCAAACGCGCGCAGCAGGCTGGTTCTGTCGCGACACAGCGCTCTCGGAAGGTCCCTGACCGTAGCTTGACGGCACGGCCGCCAAGGCATTTCTACTTTCGGCCAAGCGACAGTTTCGGCAGATTTCGCAAATATTCAGACATTTTCGCCTGCGTTTCACGACTCCGCTGACGCCTCGGGAGCAGACTGACAGGCATGGTGAAATGCGCCAGCTCCTTTGGAACAGCAAGATGAGGTGTCGTGATGATCGAGTTCATTCTTGTGGCCTGCATGGCCGGGGATCCATCGGTCTGCCGGACCGAAACGAGGCTCCTGACCGACATGACATTGATCCAGTGCATGACGAGCGCACAGTTTCTCGTCGCCGACTGGCAGGGCCAGCATGAAGGCTGGGAAGTCGGCCGGCACGGCTGCGGAATTCATGACCCGTCCCGGGTCTCGCTCTAGCCGCCCGCTCTGGTCCTTTGTCGGCGGGCGGCATGAATGGTCCTGTCCCGCCGGTCGGCGCCACTTTGCGGAAAACGTCATCTGGCGTTATGCTTGAAGTATGAAATACGCCTTCGGGAGTTTTGAACTCGATGTCCGGCGTCAGACGCTGAGCCGGGGCGGCATCGTCCTGCAAGTGCCGCATCGCGTCTTTTCCACGCTCTACCTTCTGGTCGCCCACCATGACCGCGACGTGACAAAGGATGAGCTCCTGCAGAAGGTCTGGCGTGGGCATTTCGTCGGCGATGACTCCCTTACCGCGGCAGTCCGGGAGGCGCGCCGCCTTGTTGGCGACGATGGCCGGTCCCAGCGCATGATCCGGACGCTGCATGGCGTCGGCTATCGCTGGGTCGGAGAGGCACGGCTGCTGGCAGGCGACAGCCGCGCCGCGCTGCCAGGCCTTGTCTTCGAGGATGAGGGTCAGGAGGGCTCGGGCCGGATCCGGCGCAACGGAAATCCCTCCATCGCCATACTGCCATTCGCGGTGCTGACCTCCGCGCAGGAGTGTGGACTGCTCGGCGATGCGGTGGCCGCCGAGTTGATCGGCGAGCTTGCGCGGCTCGCGTGGTTGAAGGTAATTGCGCGCGGATCATCCTTCCGCTTTCGCGAACCGAACCCGGATCCCGCCGCCGTCGCACGCCTGCTGGATGTTCGCTACATACTCTCCGGCACGATTGAATGCAGCGGTTCCCGTCTCGAGATCTCTGTCGAACTGGCCAGAACACTTGATGCGGTTGTGATCTGGAGTGAGCGTTTCTCCGGCCGGATCGACGATGTTCACGACATTCGAGCCCATATCCTCACCGCTACCATCGCGGCGCTGGAGTTGCGGATTCCGGCGGAGGAAGCGAGGGTGGCCCTGACAATGGCGCCGGAGAACCTCGATGCCTGGGCCGAGTTCCATATCGGCCTGAGGCACCTCTATCGCTACAATCGGCGCGATATGGATCTGGCGGAGGCACGGTTCAAAGCAGCGCTCTTGCGTGAACCCGGCTTCGCACGGGCCCATGCCGGCCTCTCCTTCATCGCTTTCCAGCGGGCATTCATGCACGTTACCGGCAATCGGGAGCACGCGATCGTTGAGGCTGCCGCACATGCCGAGCGCAGCCTCGAGCTTGATCCCCTCGATCCCTTCGGCAACTACTGCATGGGCCGCGCGAGCTGGATTTCCGGCGATCTGGAAAGTGCGAGCGTCTGGGCGCGCCGAAGCTTCGCGGCCTCACCGAGCTACGCACACGGACATTACCTCTACGCCATGATGGATCTCTACTCCGGCGGCACGGCAATGGCCCGGTGCGAAAGTGCGACCTCGCTTGGCATGAGCCCGATTGACCCGTTGTCCTACGGAATGCTGGCAACTCATGCCTCGGCACTGATCGGGGAGGGCGCATTCGAGGCGGCCGTGGCCTGGTCGGAGGAAGCGGCCCTGCGGCCGGAAGCACACTACCTCATCGACATGATCGCCGCCGCGGCCAACGAACTCGCTGGCAGGCCACGACGGGCCGAGTTCTGGACGCGCAGGATCCGGGGCCGCAGACCCGACGCCACGGGCACCGATTTCTTCGAATCCTTCCAGTATCGCGAATGCCCGGCGCAGAAAAACCTGTCTGGCGCCTTCTGCCGCCTTGGCCTGTCGGACGGCCGCACAGCTGGTAGCGCCCCCGCTCGGAACAGCGCGAGGGCCTCGGCCTGACGATCGCATCCGGTTTCTGTGGCAGGAAGTGTCGCGGCCAAGTCTCGCTGCTTCTTCACTGGTCAATAAAGAGGCGGATAAAGGCTCTGTCGCATGCGCGCCGAGGACGGCGTCGCCCACGCTCCGCGGCCGGGACGGCGTCGTTTCAGCGGTGTGCCGCGCCTGTCTGGAGCTGACATTGCCATGATCGATAGGCGTCAAAGGCAGGGACTATGAAGCAAGAGCCTGCCCGGTTCGATGACCGGGCAGGCCCGATGGGCTATTTGCCTCGTCGCTCAGAGGTGAAAGTACGACGAGTAGAGATAGGTGACATCCTTGAGCAGAAGGCCGAAATCGGCTGCTCCATCGCCGTCGACATCGCCCTGGACGAGCGCATCCGTTCCATTCCTCAACTCGTAGCGAAGCTCTCCCGCGGTTCCGGAAAAATCGCTCGTGCCGATGAAGTCGAAGGCCTGGTTGCCCTTGGCCCCCGTATGCGCGTCAATCCCGGTCAGATCGATCACGTCGCCTTCGTAGCCGGAAAAGTCGCTGATCGTGTCCCGCCGCGAGGCGTTGAGCGTCGACTCCGATACAGCCTTGAACACGAACGTGTCGCCGCCATCGCCGCCGATGATCTTGTCGGCACCGGTGCCGCCGCGCAACGTGTCGTCGCCGGCGCCGCCATTGAGCGCATCGTTGCCGCCTTCGCCCAGGATCATGTCGTTCCCGTCGCCGCCCTTGATCGTGTCGCGCCCCTCGCCGCCGCGCAGCACGTCGTCGCCGTCAAGGCCGGAGATCGTGTCGTCGCCCTTGCCGCCCGAGATGATGTTCTCGATCGCGCTACCGATGATCCTGTCATTGAAGCGCGAGCCGATCGCATCCTCGATGGCCGTCTGCGTGGCGAGGACCGTCGCGTTCTTGATTACGGAGACAATGTTGCTCGAGTCGGTCTGGAGCGACACCACGCCGCCGACGCCGAGCTCGTCCACGAGGCCATCGTAGGTTGTGGTCGTGCCTGAGGTTACCGCAAAGATCGGAAAGATTCCTGACGCAGCGAGGGCCTTGGAGAGCTGCGTGACACTCGGATAGTCCTCGAGGATACCGTTGCCCTCGATGTCTGCGTCGCCATCGTTTGGCCTGGTGATGCCTGCCGATGCGCCGTCGCCAGCTTCGTGGTAGCCGGCGTCTGTGAAGATTATCGCGACGCGCATCGTTCCATCACGGAAACCCACCTCGCCTTCGGCCCGTTTCGCAACCTGGAAGAGCGCCTCGAGCTGCGCTTCGTCGCCGTCCGCGCCGCTCTTGATCGTCATTTCGGAATATGCATCCGAGATGCGGCTGCCAACCTTGGTGATCGGCGTGAAGAGTTCGTAGACGTAATCGCCGTAGGAGCTTCCGAATGGCGAAATCGGCTTGTCGACAAAGCCGACCACACCATAGGCGCTGTCGGAATTGACCCCGTTGATGGCCTTCACGACCTTGGGCACGAGCGTGCGAACCTGCTCGATGTCGTCGCCGAATGAACCCGAGAGATCCTGCAGGAACATGAGATCGAGCGGCAGGGTGCTCGATCCGCCGGAAGCGAGGGTCAGGGTCTGGCCGCCGGAGGTCGAGGACTTGCCCGTGCTCAGATTGATCGTTGCGGCATCACGCGACTGGCTGGCATCGACGAGATCGTGCGAGCCGAGGGAGTCCTCAATGATACCGGTGCCCTTGCCGGTGCCCAGCATGTACCGGTCATTCCCCGATCCGCCGATCAGTCGTTCCCGCGTGCCGTTTCCAGCATCAAGGATATCGTTTCCGGCGCCGCCGATCAGCGTATCGGATCCCTGACCGCCGAAGAGCCGGTCAGACCCGCCGCCGCCGTCGATCACGTTACCCCTGGTGTCGCCGAAGAGCTTGTCGTTGCCCTTGCCGCCGGTGACGTTCTCGATCCCGACAAGCATGTCGCGACCCGCTCCGCCAGTGTTCTGGATGCCGGTCTTGGCGAGATGAACGGTAACGGCCTTGCCGATGTCGGAATAATCGGCGGTGTCGCGCCCGGCTTGGCCGTTCAGCACGTCGTTTCCGGCCCCGCCGCGTAGCGTGTCATTGCCGTCGCCGCCCGAGAGCGTGTCGGCGCCGCCGTTGCCGATAAGGATGTTGTCGCCCTTGTTGCCGGCAAGCTTGTCGGAGGCCGAACCGCCCGCAAGGCCCTCGATGCTGACAAGCTTGTCCGCTCCGGCTGATCCCGCCTTCTGGGCACCGGTCTTGGCGAGCGAAAGATTGAGCTTTGTTGTAACCTCGGCGTAGGAGGCAATGTCGAAGCCGCTGCCACCGTTCAGGAGATCGTCGCCTGCCTTGCCTTGAAGCATGTCGTTGCCTGCGCCGCCGAGCAGGTCATTCGCTCCACGGTTGCCGATCAACGTGTCCGCGAAGTCGGTTCCGGCAACGCGTTCGATCGATACGAGGGTATCACGCCCTGCGCCGCCGGTTGCCTGCGGGCCGGTCGCGCCAAGGTTGACGGTAACGCCAGTGCCTATGTCCGAATAGTCCGCTGTGTCGCGGCCGCCGCCGCCGTTCAGGACGTCATTGCCCAGACCGCCGGTAAGAATGTTGGCCCTGCCATTGCCGGTAAGTCTGTCGTTGAAGGCGCTGCCGATCAGGCTCTCGATTTCCGTCAGGCGGTCCGTGCCGGCGCCGCCGGTGGCCTGGAAGCCGGTCTTCGCGAGAGAGACCTTCACTCCTGCTGTGGCATCGGCATAGCTTGCGGCATCCACGCCAGCCCCGCCGGCAAGGACGTTCTTGCCGAGCCCGCCGATCAGGGTGTCGCTGCCGCCGTTGCCACGGAGGATGTCGTCTCCCGAGCGTCCGTCGAGTGTATTCGCGCCAGAACTGCCGTTGAGCGTGTCGCCGGCATTGCTGCCAGTCAGGTTTTCAATCTGGGACGACGTCATGGTGTAGGCGTTGGAATAGCCCCAGACGGCCTTTCCATTCACGGTGGCCTTTACGCCATAGTAGCTGGATTCGAAGGAGAGCGTGTCCGATCCGGCGCCGCCGATGAACTTGTCACCACCATAGAGCGCCTTGAACGTGTCATTGCCCGCTCCGCCGTCGGCCGTATCCTTGCTGTTGTATGTATCGAGGAAGATGTCGTCCCCGGCTTCCCCGAACAGCTTGTTTCTGCCGCCGTCGCCGGAGATTGTGTCATTGCCCGTGCCGCCCCGGAGCGTGTCGTTGCCGTCGCCGCCGGAGAGCGTGTCGCTGCCAGCCTCTCCCCTGATGGTATTGGCCCTGGAATCGCCGGAAAGCGTATCACCGAAGCCAGTGCCGATAATGTTCTCGACATTGGTGATCGTCTTGTAGCCGTCGAGAATATACTGGCTGTATGTGCTGTCGAGCCTCACCCTGACGGCTTCAGCCTCACCCGCGAATGTGATGGTGTCGTTGCCCTTGCCGCCATCGACACTGTCGCTGCCGGTGCCAGGGGCGAGAAGGTCGTTGCCGTCGCCACCATTCAGGGCATCGTCGCCAGCGCCGCCGGAAAGGGTGTCATTTCCTGCCGCGCCCGCCAGAGTGTCGTCGCCGGCAAGGCCGCGAAGCAGATCCGCAGCGCTCGTTCCCTTGAGAACATTTGCGCCGCTGTTTCCCGTTTTCTTGACCAATTCACCCCTCCATTGACCAATGTGTCATGCCCCACCTGCCCGCAAGTGGGTACCCCCGGGGATGTCTTGCCACAAAATAGCAATTTGAGTGAAGTTAACTTCGCATCGGAAGTTAATTTGGATGGCATGGCAACCGGACTGCGGCCCTCAGCACTTGCGAGGGCCGCGCGCATTTCCGGGAGAGGGGGGGGGACCGCAGCCAAGCGGAGGGCGTGGCCGCGGCGGGTTGGTCTAGCGGCGGTCGCGGGCGCCAAGCAGCTTGAGGCGCAGGGCGTTGAGGCGGATGAAGCCCGCCGCATCCTTCTGGTCGTAGGCGCCGGCATCTTCCTCGAAGGTCACATGCTTTTCGGAGTAGAGCGAGAAATCCGACCAGCGGCCGACGACGCTCGCCGAGCCCTTGTAGAGCTTCAGCCGCACGGTGCCGGTGACGTTCTCCTGGCTCTTGTCGATCGCGGCCTGCAGCATCTCGCGCTCGGGGCTGAACCAGAAACCGTTGTAGATGAGCTCGGCGTAGCGGGGCATGAGCTCATCCTTGAGGTGGCCCGCGCCGCGATCGAGGGTGATCTGCTCGATGCCGCGATGGGCCATCAGCAATACGGTCCCGCCGGGCGTCTCGTAGATGCCGCGGGACTTCATGCCCACGAAACGGTTCTCCACGAGATCGAGTCGGCCGATGCCGTGCTTGCCGCCGAGCTCGTTGAGCTTCGTGAGCAAGCTCGCGGGCGAAAGCGCTTCGCCGTTGATCGAGACGGCGTCGCCGCGCTCGAAGCCAACCTCGACGTATTCCGGCTCGTTCGGCGCCTGCTCCGGATCGACGGTACGCTGATAGACATATGCCGGTGCCTCGTCGGCCGGATTTTCGAGAACCTTGCCTTCGGAGGAGGTGTGGAGAAGGTTCGCATCGACCGAGAACGGTGCCTCACCGCGCTTGTCCTTGGCGATCGGGATCTGGTTCTGTTCGGCAAACTCGAGGAGTTTCGTGCGCGAGGTGAGATCCCACTCCCGCCACGGGGCGATGACCTTGATTGCCGGGTTGAGCGCATAGGCGGAGAGCTCGAAGCGGACCTGATCGTTGCCCTTTCCGGTCGCGCCATGGGCGACGGCATCGGCACCGGTTTCGGCGGCGATCTCGACGAGACGCTTGGAGATCAGCGGACGCGCGATCGAGGTGCCGAGGAGGTAGAGTCCCTCGTAAACGGTGTTGGCGCGGAACATCGGGAAGACAAAGTCGCGCACGAATTCCTCGCGCACATCCTCGATGTAGATGTTCTCGGGCTTGATGCCGAGAAGCTCGGCCTTTTTCCGGGCCGGTTCGAGTTCCTCGCCCTGGCCGAGATCGGCAGTGAAGGTCACCACCTCGCAGCCGTATTCGGTCTGGAGCCATTTGAGGATGATCGAGGTATCGAGACCGCCGGAATAGGCGAGCACGACCTTCTTTGGTGCCGACATCGTAAACCCTCCGCATGCGCGCAATTTGCCCGCCGTCTACGGGGTTTTCAGACGATCGGCAAGGCGGCGCGGCGGGGCCAGGCCGGCCGTGCCGCAGGGGCGCTTCGCCAGTGAAAGGAAGGCCCTTCACGAGAGCGGCCCACATATACGCCTTGAACAAAATGGATTTTTCTTGGGTCGGGTCGGTGGCAAGCCTCGCGCGTCGGCCCGCTGCACGCCCGAAACACTGCGCTTGACGAAAATTTAGACCAGTGGTCTACGTGTGTGGGCCGCGCGGGATAGCGGAGGGCGGCACCGAATATCGAAGAGCGGTGCGATGCAGAAGAAGGATCCGCGGGCGCGATTTGAGCGGCTTTCGGCGGAGGTGCAGGCGCGCTGGCTCGATCCGGCGGAAGACGAGTTCCTCCGGCTGGGGTTCGGGGCGGCCTCGCTCAACCGCATCCTCGCGCAGACTGGCGCCAGCAAGGGGCAGTTCTACTATTATTTCGCGGACAAGGGCGCACTCTATCGCGCGGTGATCGAACGGGCACTGGCCGAACTCGGCACGGCGCTCGATGCGCACATGCCCGCGCCAGACGGCACGGCGGCGGAGTTCTGGCGCGAGACGGCGGCACTCTTCGGCCGGATCACGCAGGTGCTCGGTGAAAACGCCCGGTTTGCGGAGCTCGGCCGCGGGATCTACCGCGAGGCGGCAGCGCAGGCAGCCCTTGCAGGGCCGCTCGAAATCCTGCGCGGGCAGGTCGAGGCGCTGGTCGCCGCGGGGCGGGTGGTGGGCGCCGTGCGTGACGATCTCCCGGTTCCGCTGCTCGCCGCCATCGCCTTTGCCGCCGCCCGCGCGGCCGACGAATGGTTCGCCTTCCACGGGGCTGCGCTCGCGCAAGAGAGCGCAGCCGGGCTCAACGCCCGCCTCACAGAGGTTTTCGTCGCCATGCTGGCGCCGCCCGGGTGCGCGGCCGACTTGACGGCCGTTGCGGGCAAGACAACAGAAGGACTGCCCTCATGACCCTGCTGCACCTCGCCGTTCTTGCGTTGCTTCTCGCTTCGGCAACCAATCTCGCCCTGATGATCCCGGGCGGGTTCGTCGAAATGCGCGATTTCAGCGCTTATCCGCCGCTGGTTCTGGGAGCGTTCAATGTCTTTCTGACGGGGCTTGGGCTGGGGAGTTTCGCACTGGCCTACTTGGTGCTGCGTCACGACACCGGCTTCGGGCTCGCGGCATTTGCAGGTCTTGGCTATGCCGCGGTCTATCTGCTCGATCTCGGTCGGATATTTCCTGTCGCCCCGCAGGCCATGTCGCGGCTTCTGACCCGGCTCGAGATGCTGGGCACCGGTCTTGGCTTCGCGCTCTCAGTCGCGGCGGCCTGGGCCTGGCGCGGGGGGGCGGAGCATAAGACCGGGGCGGCGTTGCCGTCACTGCCGCTGCCTGTATTGGTTGTGCTCGCGCTGGCGGGGATCGGGATCATCGCCTTCGCGACACGCGCAGCCATGCGGCGGAAGTAAGTGCCTCGCAGGCTATTCGCGCACCAGCGCGGCGTCCTCGACATGGAGCTTGGCCTTGGGCCTGCCGCCCCAGTCGTCGCGCTCGAGGCGGCCGGCGAGATGGACGGGGCGGGAGCCGAGGCCGCCGAGGGCGGGGCCGAGCTCGCTGTCGAAGGCGCGGAAGGCGATGGCCTCGAGCCGCCCGCCGAGCCGGTCGGAGAGCGTGAGCGCGAGATGGTTCTCGCCCACGGGCCGGAAACGCTCGATCCGTGCTTCGGCGATGGCGATGCGCGGGGCGGGCGCGCCCATGCCGAAGGGGCCCGCGGCGGCGATTCGGTCGCAGAGCTCGGGGCTCGCTGCAGCGGCGCCGATCACCCCGTCGATCTCGAGGCTGTCGTGGCGCTCGGGCTCGGTGCCGGCCTCGGCGACGAGCTCGGCAAGGCGCGCCATGGCCGGCTCCATCTGGGCCCGGTTGAGGCTGAGGCCGACTGCGGCGCGGTGCCCGCCGCCCTTTTCGATAAGACCCTCGGCGAGGAGGCGCGCGATGGCAGCGCCGAGGTCAAGCCCGCCCGCCGAGCGGCCCGAGCCCTTGCCTGCATCGCCGTCGAAGGCGACCACGATGGCGGGCCGCCCGAAGGCTTCCTTGAGGCGGGAGGCGACGATGCCGACGACGCCCGGATGCCAGCCCTCGCCCGCGGCCCAGACCAGGGGTCCTTCGGCGCCGCGGGCCTCGACCTGGTCGAGCACCTGGTTGGCGATGCGGGCCTCGACGGCGCGGCGCACGGTGTTGAGGCGTTCGAGCTTCTGGGCAAGCGCCGCGGCCTCGTTGGGATCGTCGGTCGCGAGCAGGCGCGCGCCGATGTCCGGCGCGCCGATGCGGCCGCCGGCGTTGACCCGTGGGCCGAAGACGAAGCCGAGCGTGTAGGGATTGGGGGCGGACTTGAGCTTCGCGATCTCGGCAAGGGCGGCGATGCCCGGCCGGTCGAGGCGGCCCATCACCGCGAGGCCCTGGCGGACGAAGGCGCGATTGAGGCCCATGAGGGGCGCGACATCGGCGACGGTGGCGAGCGCCACGAGATCGAGAAGAGCAAGGAGGTCGGGGCAGGGCAATGCCGCCGCCCGGCGCAGGCGGTTGAGCGCGACGAGGAGGAGAAAGACCACGCCGGCGGCGCAGAGATGGCCGAGCCCGGCGTCGTCGTCCTGGCGGTTGGGGTTCACCACGGCGGCGCAGTCGGGGAGGTGCTCACCTGCGAGGTGGTGGTCGAGCACGATCACGTCGCAGGCGGCCGCGGCGATGGGCTCGAAGGAAAGCGTGCCGCAATCGACGCAGACGATGAGGTCGTGGCGCGCGCCGAGACGCTCCATGGCGGGCACGTTGGGTCCATAGCCCTCGGCAAGCCTGTCGGGGATATAGAGTGTTGCCTCCCGGCCTGCGGCGCGGAGCCAGGTCAGCAACAGGGCGGCCGACGCGCCGCCGTCGACATCGTAGTCGGCAAAGATCGCGATGCGCTCGCCGCCGTCGACCGCGCGGTGGAGGCGGCTCGCGGCGCGGTCCATGTCGCGCAGGCTGGAGGGGTCCGGCATGAGGTCGCGGAGGGCGGGCGCAAGAAAGGCTGCCGCCTCGGGCGGCGCGACGCCGCGGCGGGCAAGGATGCGGGCGACGATCTCGGGCATCTCGGCGGCCTGCGAAATCGCCAGAGCCTGGCGGTCTTCGGCCGGGGTGGGGCCGAGCCAGCGGCGACCGGTGAGGGAGCTTTCGATGTCGAGGCAGAGGGGGCGTTCTGTCATGGGCGGCTTCATGCCCGACAATCGGCGCGGGCGCCAGAGGCGCTCACACCTCCTCGGGTTCGATCAGCTCCAGAAGCTCGTCCTCGAGCGGGCGCTGCAGCACGCGGGCCTCGGCCCAGGGCGCGCGCAGCCAGGTCTGCCAGTCCGCAGGTTCGGTGAGGATCACCGGCATGGCACGGGGATGATGGGGCGCGACGACGGCATTGGGCTCGGTGGTGAGAAAGCCGAAGAGATCGTCGGTGGTCTCGCCGTCCTTCATCTTGCGCACGCTCGTCCAGCCCGACACCCAGAGCCCGGCGAAGAAGGCCGGGCGCTCGCCTGCAACCGCAAACCAGACATTGCCGCGGCCCTTGCCGCCCGGCTCGGCGAAGCGTGTGACCGGTACGAGACAGCGGTTGCCGGGCATGAGCCAGCGGCGCCAGTGGGCGGAGCGGGTGTTGCGGATGTTGGTGACGCCGCGGTCGGTCTTCCTGCCGACAAGATACTGCGGCGGCGTCGGCATGCCCCAGCGCGCCATGGCGAGGACGAGCCCGCCCGCGTCCGGGCCGGGATGCAGGATGGGCGCCAGCTGGTCGGGCCAGATCTCCGGCAGGGGCGGCAGGTTGCCGGTCGAGTCGACGAAATGGCCGGGAGCGAAGAGGCGGCGGATGGCCTCCTGCGGCAGGAAACTGGAGTAGAGGTTGCACATCGTCTCGGTCTCGGGAACATCCGGGGGTGGGCGATGGGCGCGCTGGCCCTGCGCCCCCGTTATCGGGGCATTGCCTTCAGGGGGCAAGTCGGGGATGCAGGGAAGGCTGGCGCGCGTGCTTGTTTTCCTGGGCGTGCCGCGCCGCGGGTGCCGATTGTTTCAGAGGCTGCTGTCAGAATGCCGGATACCTCCGCTCCGCCAAGGCTGCCCGTGCCGCTCAACGCACTGCGAGCCTTCGAGGCGGCGGCGCGAAACCGATCGATCAGGGCGGCGGCCGATGAGCTGGGGGTGACGCCTTCGGCCATCAGCCACCAGCTGCGTGGGCTTGAAGAGGCGCTTGGGCTTAAGCTCCTCCATCGCGGCGCAGGGGGGCTCGAGCTCACGGAGGCGGGCGGGCAGCTCGCACCGGATCTCCATGCGGGCTTCACGCGCATCGCCGGGGCGGTGCAGGCGCTTCGCGAGACGCGGCGGCAGGGGCCGCTCCGGCTCTCGATGCTGCCGACTTTCGCCGCGCACTGGTTCTCGCCGCGGCTCACGCGTTATCCCTTCGAGCGGGCAGGCTTCGAGTTGGCGATCTCCACCACGCAGGACGCGGTCGATCTGACCGCGGGGGCGGCTGACGCGGCAGTCCGGCACGGGCAGGGGCGCTGGCCCGGGCTCAGGGCAGATCTGCTCTTTGAAGAGTCCGTCGGGCTCTTCGCGGCACCGCGCCGGGCCGAGGCCGATGCGGCGGCGATGCGCGCGGCCCTTGCGGCCATGCCGCTTTTCCTCTCGCGGCACCGGCGGGAGAACTTCGCGCGCTGGAACGCGACGCTGCCGGGCGGGCCGATCCGGCCCGCATCGGTGATCGAGATGGAATCGGCCGATCTCGCGCTCAGGGCGGCGATGGACGGCGCCGGGGTGGCGCTGGCCTCTGCCGAACTTACCCGGCAGGACGTGGCGACCGGCTGGCTCGTGCCGCTGCTCGGCCACCGGGTGCCCTCGGGCGGAGCCTACTGGCTGGTCTACCCGGAGGGTATGGCGGCGGACCGGCGGATCCGCAACCTTGCCCGCTGGATGGTGGAGGCGGCGCAGGAGGACAGGACCCCCGCGCCGCCCGCCGCCGAAGTCTGAGGCCTCAGGCGGCCGCCCGGCTGCGGCTCGCGGCGGCCCCGGCGAGCGCCTCGAGAAGCTCGACGGTGGTTTCCCAGCCCACGCAGCCGTCTGTGATGCTCTGGCCATAGGCGAGCGGCGCGCCGGGCGTGAGCTTCTGCGCGCCCGCAACAAGGTTGCTCTCGATCATCGCACCGCGGATCCGGGTCTCGCCGGCGCGGATCTGGCTTGCGATGTCCTCGATCACATCGCGCTGGCGCTCCGGGTCCTTGTGGCTGTTGGCATGGCTCGCGTCGATCACGATGCCGGGGTCGATGCCCGCCTTCGCCGCCGCCACGGCAACCGCCTCGACATGCTCGGCGCCGTAGTTGGTCGTCCGGCCGCCGCGCAGGATGATGTGGCAGTCGGCATTGCCCGTGGTTTGTGCGATGGCGGCGCGGCCGTCCTTCGTCACCGCCGGGAAGTGGTGTGGCTGGCTCGCCGAGAGCATGGCATCAAGCGCCACCTTCACGCCGCCGTCCGTGCCGTTCTTGAAGCCGACCGGGCAGGAGAGGCCCGAGGCGAGCTGGCGGTGGATCTGACTCTCGGTGGTGCGCGCGCCGATTGCGCCCCAGGCGATCAGGTCGGAGAAATACTGCGGCGTGATCGGATCGAGGAATTCGGTGCCCGCGGGCAGGCCCATGCGGCTGATATCCATGAGCAGCGTGCGCGCAATCCGCAGCCCTTCCTCGATGCGGCCGCTGCCGTCGAGGTGCGGATCCATCACGAGGCCCTTCCAGCCGACCGTGGTGCGCGGCTTTTCGAAATAGACCCGCATCACGATCTCGAGCTGGCCGGCGAGGCGCTTGCGCTCTCCGGCAAGGCGGGTGGCGTAATCGCGTGCGGCCTCCGGGTCGTGGATCGAGCAGGGGCCGACCACGACGAGCAGACGCCGGTCGCGGCCCGACAGGATCTCGCGGATCGCGGCACGGCCACCAAGCGTCGTGTCGGTCGCGGCGGCATCGCGCGGGATCTCGCGGATGACGTCGGCGGGCGCGGGCATCGGTCTCAGCTCGGCGATGCGGAGGTCTTCGGTGGGGGCAAGCATGGGTCTTCTCTCCTTGGGGGAGGTCCGACCGGGTCCGAAACAAAAACCGCCGGTCGGACCGGCGGTTTGTTGGATCGGTGTCGTCGCGTTTCTTCGCCTAGACAGCAACCCCAGCCCGCCGGGTGTGGCGGAACCAATAAAAGGATGCAGCATAGGTGAAGATCTGTGACATGCGCGACCGGATACGCGATTCCGCGCGGCCTGTCATCCTTTTTCTGCGGGGGGGCGTCTCACCAACCGCCGCGGGTGAGCCAGTCCTCGAGCATGGGCATCCGGTCCCAGCCCCAGAAGGGCTCGCCATCGGCGACAAAGAAGGGCGAGCCGAAGATGCCGCGGCCGACCGCGGCCTCGCCGACCGTCCGGGTGCGTTCGCGGATCGCGAGGCTTTGGGCACCCTCGATCAGCGCCTCGCCCGAGAGGCCGAGAGGTGGGGCGAGGCGGGCGACCTCCTCGATACGGGACGTGTCGAGGCCGGGGCCGTAGTATTCTGCAAAGACGCGGGCGGCGAAGGCGGGCGCGCGCTCCGGGGCTTCGGCCTCGATCCAGTAGAAGGCGCGCGTGGCGGCCAGCGCGATGCGCGGATGGCCTTCGGGGAGCCTGAAGTCGAGCCCCTCGGCACGGGCGATGCGGGCCCAGTCGCGGCGGGCGTAGTCGCGCTTGAGGGGGGTGGCCGAGAGCCCGCGCGCGCCGGTGACGGCGAATGCGGTGCCGAGCATGTAGGGCCGCCAGAGCACGGCCCGGCCGGTCCGTTTGGCGAGCGCGGTGATGCGCGCGGCGGCGAAGAAGGCATACCCGGAGGAGAAGTCGAACCAGAATTCGATGAGCGCGGGGTCTGCAGGCATGGGCTCAGTCCTCGCCATCCCAATAGTCGACCGCGTCCTCCGTGCGGAACGAGGCGGCGACCCGGCGCGCGGCCTTCTCGCCACCAGGCGCGGCGCCGGCAAGGACGGTCAGCTTGCCGCTGTCGGGGTATTCCATCACCTCGGGCTCGCGCATGGTGCTGATGGCGAGATAGCGGAGCGGGCTGGCTGCGCCGGCTATGAGCTGGTGCGCGGTTTCCGGGCCGCCCGCCGGACAGACGATCGCATCGCCTGCTGCGACCGGGAAGACGCGGGGACCGAAGCGCAGAGTTCCGCTGCCGTCGAGGATCACGAACATCTCGTCATTGGCGTGGTGGCAGTGGAAGGGCCAGGCGGCCTTGCCGGGGGCTACCTCGACGAGCCGGGCCCCGAGGCCGCGCGCGCCCCGGGGGGCGGCAACTGCGGCCATGGCAGCGGCAAAGCGGCTGCCATGGGTCTGTGGGTGAAGCGCAAGGCTTGCGAGCCGGACGACGGGCTCGGCCAGGGGTGTCTGGGGCATGGCGGGGGTCCTCCTCGAGGCGCAGGAAAGCGCGCCGCGCCGCGCGGGGCAACTGAATTGCCCTCAGCACGGGGCGAGGAAAGCTCATCGGGGGGGCAGGTCGCCGGGAGCCCGCGCCGGAGCGCGGGGCTCCCTCTGCGGGTCAGGAGGGCATCGGAACCGGGGCGTGAGAGTGGCGCGCGACCGGCGTAAGGAACGGCCCGTGCGGGATCTCGGAGGGCGAGAAGCTTGCCGCCGAGGCGCGGTCCCACCGGCGGTGCCATTCGCGCAGCTCCTCGATCTCCTGGTCGGCGATGAGAAAGCCCACGGGCAGATAGGGATAGGCCTCGTTCCCGTCGAGGAACTCCGCGCCCTTGTTCCGGAACATGAAATGGTAGGGCATGAAGTCGATCGGGTGCTTGAGCCCGGCCGCGCCCGCGATCTCGCCCAGCGCATGGAGCGTGTTCTTGTGGAAGCGGTAGACGCGCTCGCTCTTGTCGGGCACGTCGAGGGCGCGCTGGCGCTGCTTGTCCTGGGTCGTGATGCCGACCGGGCACTTGTTGGTGTGGCAGGCCTGGGCCTGGATGCAGCCGACGGCGAACATGAAGCCGCGGGCAGAGTTGCACCAGTCCGCCCCGAGGGCGAGGGCGCGGGCCATGTGATAGGCCGAAGTGATCTTGCCCGCCGCGCAGATCTTGATCTTGTCGCGCAGGCCGGCGCCGCGGAGCGTGTTGTGGACGAAGTGGAGGCCTTCGAGCATCGGCATGCCGACGCGGTTGGCGAACTCGAGCGGGGCCGAGCCGGTGCCACCCTCCTTGCCGTCGACGATGATGAAATCGGGTGTGACGCCGGTTTCGAGCATCGCCTTGACGATGCACATGAATTCGCGCCGGTGGCCGATGCAGAGCTTGAAGCCCACCGGCTTGCCCTGCGCGAGCTCCCTGAGGCGGGCGATGAATTCCATGAGCTCGATCGGCGTGGAGAAGGTAGAGTGCCGCGCGGGCGAGATGCAGTCGACGCCCATCGGGATGCCGCGGGCCTCGGCGATCTCATGGGAGATCTTGGCAGCGGGCAGCATGCCGCCATGGCCAGGTTTCGCGCCTTGGCTGAGCTTGAGCTCGATCATCTTGATCTGCGGATCCTTCGCCTGTTCGGCAAAGCGCTCGGGGCAGAACTGGCCCTCCGGCGTGCGGCAGCCGAAATAGCCCGACGCGACCTGGTAGACGAGATCGCCACCCGCCTGGCGGTGGTAGCGGCTGATGCCACCCTCGCCAGTGTCATGGGCAAAGCCGCCCTTCTTGGCGCCGGCGTTGAGCGCGAGGATGGCGTTGGCGGAAAGCGCGCCAAAGCTCATGGCCGAGATGTTGAGGAGCGAGACGTCATAGGGCTGCGTGCAGTCCGGGCCACCGACGCGCACACGGAAATCGCTGTCGGTGATGACATTCGGCACGATCGAGTGAGTGAGCCAGGAATAGCCGGGCTGGTAGACGCTTTCCGTGGTGCCGAAGGGGCGCTTGTCCTCGATGCCCTTGGCGCGCTGGTAGACGAGGCTGCGGGTCTCGCGGCTGAAGGGCTCCTCGTCCTTGTCGGATTCGAAGAAATACTGCCGCAGCTCGGGCCGGACGTCCTCGAACATGAAGCGCAGGTGGCCGAGCACGGGGTAGTTGCGCAGGATGGAGTGGCTGGTCTGGAAGATATCCTTCACGCCCACCAGCGCAAGGCCGGCAAAGATCAGCGCGGGTATCAGCATCCAGGCCGACCAGGTCGCGGCCAGGATGAGGCTGAGCAGCGCAAGCAGCGTGACGAGCGCGAGGGTGGAGAAGCGGATATATTTTTCGAAGAGGGTCATCTCGTGCCTGGCCTTGCCGTCGGGTTCCTGTTGGGAGGTTCATTGCATCACCCTATGATGGTCTGATGTCCAGCATAAGGTTTGTGCACGCTGTCATCGCGGCGTGTCCTTGAGGTCCGAAGAGAGGCGGGGCCGGAGTCCTGCAAATCAGGTGGCGTGGCCCTGAGGTGGCGGGCGCAGGGTCAGCAGAGCCTCGCGGAAGTCCGGATCGCTGAGGACGATCTCCCGGGCGCCCAGGGCCGCGGCGCGGGCAAGCGCCATGCCGGTGAGGCTCTGGGCCGCATCCACCGCCGCGGGCAGTGTGAGGCCGCGGCCGAGCGCGGCGGTGACGAGCCCCGCATAGAGATCGCCGGTGCCCGGTATCGCCACGGGCAGATGTGGCGTCGGGTGGCGCATCGGCGCCTCCGGCCCGAGGATCACGCTCTCGATCGTGCCGGGGGTCGTATCCTCGAGCGCGCAACCGGTCGCGATGAGCCGCCCGCCAGGCGCGAGAGAGAGCGCGCCTGCGGCACGCTCGAGATCCCCGAGGGTGCGGATCTGCGTGCCGGTGAACCAGCCGAGCTCGAACGGGTTGGGCGTTGCGAGATCGGCAAGCGGCAGCAGATGCTCGCGCAGCGCGGTGGCCACGGCTTCGGGCACGTAGAGGCCGGGCCCGGCATCGCCGATCACCGGATCGCAGATATAGGTGAGCGCCGGGTTTGCCGCGCGGGCGCGGGCGATGAACGCCGCCAGTTGCAGGACGACCTCGACCGAGCCGATATAGCCGGTGACGATATAGGCCGCGCGGCCGGGCAGGCCGCGCTCCTCGGCACCGAGTAGCAACTCGCCAAAGAAATCGGCCGGCAGCGGGCGGCCGCGCAGGGTGGGATAGTCCGGCGTGTTGGAAAAGATCACCGTCGGGATGGCGGCGACCTCGAGGCCCGCGGCCTGCATCGGGAAGACCGCCGCCGAATTGCCGACATGGCCGAAGACCACCTGGCTCTGGATCGAGATGACGAGCGGCGGACGGGTCATGACGAGCCCTCGAGCCGCTTGCTCCAGTCCTCGACCTTGCCGCTCGCGACGCGGCGGGCGGCGTGGCGGCGCCAGCCCTCGGCGAGGAAGTCGAGCTCTGCGATGGCGCGGAGTTCGTCGAGGTTCATCCGCTCGACGTAGAGCGCGGTCCAGAGCCGGTGCAAGGTCCATTCGGGCTCAGACCGGTCGATCCGCTCGAGCGGATCGCCAGGCTCGACGACACCGGGCCGGAGCACCCGATAATACCATCCGGTGCGGCCCGTGGCCTGTACGCGTCGGGCCATGTCGGCAAGGCCGAAGCGGTGGTTGAGCTTCCAGCAGGGCTGGCGGCCCTGCGAGACCTGGAGCAGCGCGGTGCCGAGGCTGAAGATGTCACCGACCGCGACATCGCGCTCGGTGAAGCCCGCGGCAGCGATGTTCTCGCCAAAGGCGCCGGGCCGGTCCAGCAGCGGCAGCGGCCCGAGATCGTCCTGCCAGAGCGGGTAATGCTCGGCCGGATAGTGGTGTATCGCCTTTTCCGGGCCACCGTGAACCCGCCGGTCGGCCTGCTCGTCAGTGGCGAGCCCCTCGGGGCCCAACCGCTGCGGGCCGGACACCGGTTGTTTGGCGATGGCGCTCGTCCGGCCGCTGTCGTCAAGGGCTGCGACGCGGCCGGCAAGAAGGATGACGCCGCTCATGGCCGCGTCCCGCGCGAGCGGAGGCCGGTGGTCTTGCGGTGCAGGGAGGGTCTAGCGGCAAAGGGCATGGCGGCGGGTCTTTCGGTCTTGCGTCTCGCGCGCCGTGTCGCAAAGAAACGGCCTAGGAAAAAGATCCGGTTTTGCAATTCCGGCTAGGCCGGTCAGGGAGGGCCCATGCGTACGGCGGAGGAACTCGAGCTCGATCCGGGCCACCCGGGGCCGGTCTTCCAGGCAATTGCGGACGCGATCGTGCGCGACATCACCCGGGGCCGGCTCGCACCCGGCGCGCGGCTCCCCGGCACCAGGCGTCTGGCGCGCGCGCTCTCGGTGCACCGCAATACGGTCGATGCCGCCTATCAGGAGCTGCTGACCCAGGGCTGGCTCGAGGCCCACCCCTCGCGTGGCACCTTCGTTGCCGGCGATCTGCCCGAGGCGGTGCTGCTGCCGCAGCCCGAGGTGGAGGGTGGCGCGGTGGTTGAGGGGCCCGCGCCCGGAGCGCTCGCGTTTTCTGACGGCGCGCCGGATCCGCGGCTGATGCCCGACCGGGCGCTGGCGCGGGCCTTCCGCCGGGCGCTGTGCGCCCCCGGGTTCCGGGCGGGGAGCGACTATGGCGATGCGCGCGGCTCTGCTGGGCTGCGGGCGGCACTTTCGGCGCACCTCGCGGTAAGCCGCGGCGTGGTGGCCGATCCGGGGCGGATCCTCGTGACCCGCGGCAGCCAGATGGCACTCTTTCTCGCCGCGCGGGCCGCCCTCGCACCGGGCGATCTCGTTGCGGTCGAGGAGCCAGGCTATCCATTGGCCTGGGAGGCGTTCCGGGCCGCGGGAGCGGTGGTGCGCGGCTTTCCGATCGACGCGGGCGGCCTCGATGCCGCGGCGCTGGCGCAGGCGCTCGATACGGGCCTGCGGGTCCGCGCGGTCTATGTGACCCCCCATCACCAGTATCCGACCACGGTGACCATGGGCGCGGCCCGGCGGCTTCAGCTGCTGGAGCTTGCGCAAAGGCATGGGCTCATGATCATCGAGGATGATTACGACCACGACTATCGTTTCGAGGGGCGGCCGGTTCTGCCGCTGGCGGCGCGCGCGCCCCTCGATCAGCCGCTCGTCTATGTGGGGTCGCTCTCGAAGCTGCTCGCGCCGGGGATCCGGGTGGGCTATGCCGTCGCGCCGCCCGCGCTGCTCGGCCGGATGGCGACGGTGCGCGCGGCAATCGACAGGCAGGGCGACGCGCCCCTCGAAAACGCGCTGGCCGAGCTGATCCGCGACGGCGAGCTCGGCCGTCATGCCCGCAAGGCGCGGCGGGTCTACCGGGCGCGGCGCGACCTGCTGCTTGCGGGGCTCGCGGCCGAGCTGGGGGCGCGGGTCGCGGTCGATGCGCCGGCGGGCGGGCTCGCGCTCTGGGTCCGGGCGCAGGGCGGTGTCTCGGCGGAGGACTGGGCAGCACGGGCGCAGGCGGCGGGCCTCTCGCTGCTCCCCGGAGCGCGCTTCGTGCTGGAAGCTCCGGCGCCCGAGGCGTTCCGGCTGGGCTATGCGGCCCTCGACGAGGCGCAGATCGCGAGGGCGGTCGCGCGTCTCGCCGCCAGCTGGCCCGGAGCGCCATGCTGAGCTGAGCTCAGCGAGGCGGCTCAGACCGGGATCTCCGTCGTCTCGCGGACCCGGCGGAGCGAAAAGTTCGACTGCATTTGTGCCACGCCGGGCAGACGGGAGAGATGGCGGCGGTGGAGCGCGGCGAATTCCTCGGCATCGCGCACAGCGATCTTGACGAGATAGTCGGCGGTGCCAGCCATGAGGTGACACTCCAGGATCTCCGGGATCCGGGCGATCGCGGCCTCGAAGGCGTCGAGCAACGCCTCCGCCTGGCTGGTGAGACGGATCTCCACAAAGACTGTGGTACGGCGATTGAACACGGTGCGGTCGAGAAGGGCGACATAGGCGGCGATGGCCCCCGAGGCCTCGAGCCGTGCGACCCTGCGGTGACAGGCCGAGGGGGAGAGCGCCACGGCTGCTCCGAGCTCGGCGTTGGATATCCGGCCATTCCGCTGCAAGGCCCGCAGCAGCCGCCGGTCCGTTTCATCGAGAATCACCACGCGCACGATTTTCTTGCGAAACCGGCAATCAGCGCAAGGAAATTGCATGGGAGCCGGGGCCCGGGGCGCAGAAATCACCCGTAATGCGGAACGCCTGCGATATTCTGGCGCGCACAAGAACGCAAATCGGGGAGGAACACGACATGCGTATCGGATGTCCCAAGGAAATCAAGAACCAGGAATATCGAGTGGGTGTCACGCCCACCGCGGCGCGGGATGCGATCGCCCGTGGTCATGAGGTGATGGTGGAGACCGGCGCCGGTATCGGCGCGGGGTTTGCGGATGCCGACTATCTCGCGATCGGAGCGCAGATTGTTGAAACAGCCGAGGAAGTCTTTGCCTGGGCGGAGATGGTGGTGAAGGTGAAGGAGCCTCAGGTGGCCGAGCGGCGCATGCTGCGCGAGGGCCAGCTGCTGTTCACCTATCTCCACCTTGCACCCGACACGGCTCAGACCGATGACCTGCTGGCCTCGGGCGCAACCTGCATCGCCTACGAAACCGTCACGGACAATTTCGGCGGGCTGCCGCTGCTGGCGCCGATGTCGGAAGTGGCCGGGCGGCTTGCGCCGCAGATGGGAGCCTGGACGCTCCAGAAGGCCAATGGCGGGCGCGGCGTGTTGCTCGCCGGTGTGCCGGGGGTGACACCCGCGGAGGTCGTTGTGATCGGCGGCGGCGTTGTCGGCACCAATGCGGCCCGCATCGCGGCGGGGATGGGCGCGGATGTAACCGTGCTCGATCTCTCGCTGCCGCGGCTCCGCCAGCTCGACGAGCGGTTCGGCCATCTCTTCAACTGCCGCTATGCCTCCGGTCAGGCGACGGACGAGCTGATCGCGCGGGCCGACATGGTCGTGGGCGCGGTGCTGATCCCGGGGGCCGAGGCGCCGAAGATCATCACGCGGGCCCATCTCGCCACGATGAAGCCGGGCTCGGCCATTGTCGATGTGGCGATCGATCAGGGCGGGTGCGCGGAGACCTCGAAGGCCACGACGCATGACGATCCGGTCTACGAGGTCGATGGCATCATGCACTACTGCGTCGCCAACATGCCCGGCGCGGTGTCGCGTACCTCGACCATCGCACTCGGGAACGCAACGCAGCCCTTCCTGCTCGCGCTCGCCGACAAGGGCTGGAAGCAGGCCTGCCGGGAAGATGCGAACCTCGCCAACGGGCTCAACATCCACGCCGGCCGGATCACCAACGGCCCGGTGGCGCGCGCTCAGGGCCGCGACCATGTGGAGCTCGCCGCGGTCCTCGCCTGAGGCGCGGTGGCCGCCGCGCGTCCTCTCGCGGGCGCCGGATCAGAAGCTCGACGGCGTGCAGGCGCTCACCACATGGCACGGCTCGCCGCCGACGGCGCGGAACCGGTGCGGAAGCTGGCTCTGGAAGGCATAGGCGTCTCCAGGGCCGAGGATGCGCCGCTCGCCGTCGACGAAGACCTCGAGGCGGCCGGAGAGTATGATCCCGGCCTCCTCGCCGCGGTGGCTGAGCGGGATGCGGCCGGTATCGGCGCCAGGCTGGTAGGTCTCTCGCAGCATCTGGAGCGTGCGGCCCTCGGAGCCGCTGCCGATCTGGAGATAGGAGATGCCGCCCTTGCCGATCTCCTTGAGATCCTCGGCAGCGAAGAAGAAGGTGCGCGGCGCCTCTGGCTCGTAGGCGAAGAACTCTGCGAGCCCGACGGGCAACCCGTCGAGGATGCGCTTCAGCGCCCCGACCGACGGGCTGCTCTTGCCGCTCTCGATCAGCGAGATCGTCGAGTTGGGAACGCCGGTCCTGCGGGCAAGTTCGCGTTGCGAGATCCCGCGCCCCTCGCGCAGGGATCTGAGTCTGGCGCCGACTTTGCCTTCCATGGCTCTCTCCCGTTTTGTGGTGTTCAGAATCCGCCAATACTCGCCCCGCAACCTTGGATTTACAAGCGCTTGCCCAGGGCGAATAAAGGATTGTTTGCGGCGCCGGATCATGTGCCACTATGGTGGCGACCGGTTGCCCGAGGAGTTCCCGATGACATTGCTGACAAACGACATGAATCGCGTGACAGAGCTCGATCGGGCCCATGTCTGGCACCACATGTTCCAGCACAAGGCGCTGGAAACCACTGATCCGCGCATCATCGTGCGCGGGCGGGGGATGACGGTCTGGGACCAGAAGGGCCGGGAGTTTCTCGATGCGCTCTCGGGCGGGGTCTGGACGGTGAACGTCGGCTACGGCCGCGAGTCGATTGCCGATGCGGTGCGCGACCAGCTCGTCGAGATGAACTACTTCGCCCAGAGCCTCGGCTCGGTGCCGGGCGCGCTTTTCGCCGAGCGGCTCATCGAAAAGATGCCGGGGCTTTCGCGTGTCTACTATTCGAACTCGGGCTCCGAGGCCAACGAGAAGGTCTTCAAGATGGTGCGCCAGATCTCGGCGCGGCATCACGGCGGGCGGAAGTCGAAGATCCTGTTCCGCGAGCGCGACTATCACGGCACCACGATCGGCGTGCTTGCCGCCTGCGGCCAGCCGGAGCGCGTGGCGCTCTACGGGCCGTATCCCGGCGACTTCGCCTCGGTGCCGCATTGCCTCGAATACCGCAAGCAGTGGGATGTGGAGAATTACGGCGAGCGCGCGGCAGAGGCGATCGAGGAGGTGATCCTGCGCGAGGGTCCCGACACGGTCGGCCTCCTATGCCTCGAGCCGATCACCGCCGGGGGCGGGGTCATCACGCCGCCCGAGGGCTACTGGGAGAAGGTCCAGGAGATCTGCCGGAAATACGAGGTGCTGCTGCACATCGACGAGGTTGTCTGCGGCATCGGCCGTACCGGCGAATGGTTCGGCTACCAGAACTACGGCGTGAAGCCGGATTTCGTGACCATGGCCAAGGGGGTGGCCTCGGGCTATGCGGCGATCTCCTGCACGGTGACGACCGAGGCGGTGTTCGAGCAGTTCAAGGACGATGCCAGCGATCCGCTGTCGTACTTCCGCGATATCTCGACCTTTGGCGGCTGCGCGGCAGGGCCCGCGGCGGCGCTCGAGAACATGCGGATCATCGAGGAGGAGAACCTGCTCGGGAACACGAGGGTGATGGGTGAGCGGCTCGAGGCCAACCTGAGGGCGCTGATGGAGCGCCATGCGGTGATCGGCGACGTGCGCGGGCGCGGGCTCTTTGCCGGCGCCGAGCTCGTGGCCGATCGCGAGACCAGGGAGCCGATGGCCGAGGGCATGGTGCAGAAGGTCGTCGCCGAGGCCAATGCGCGCGGCGTCATCATCGGCATGACGAACCGCTCGCTGCCGGGGTTCAACAACACGCTCTGCTTCAGCCCCGCGCTGATCGCCACTGCCGACGAAATCGACCGGATCACCGATGCGGTCGATGGCGCGCTGAGCGCCGTCTTCGGCTGATCGGGCCCGCGCCCCGGCGGCCCGCGTCGCGTGGTGCCGCCGGGGTGCGGCTCAACTCTTGCCCAGATAATAGTAGACGCTGCTGCGTGAGCCTCCGATGAGCCGCGCCACCGTATCGGCTGCGCCGCGCATCCGCAGGTATCCGCCAGCGTCGAGCTCGGCAATGAGCGCGCGTTTCTCGATGCTCGAGAGCGCGCGGGGCTCCTTGTTGCGCTGACTGGCATAGCGCTGGATCACATCCTCGAGCGGCGGGCCGGAGGGGGCGGGGGCGAGGGTTTCCACCGGAGCCTCGACCGGCCGTGTGCCGGTGAATTCTTCGAGATAGGCCGACATCGAGCGGAGATAGGAGATATCGACGTTGAGGCAGATCGCCGCGACGAACGCGCCGGAGGAATCCCGGATGCCGATCGACGTGCTCTTGACCGCGCGGCCGTCCGGAAAGCGGTTGGGGTAGCCCACGAGCATGTCGGGGAAATCCGGGTCGGCGATGCGGGCGAGGCCAAGCTCGGTCGCGGGCTCGCCCGCGCTCCGGCCCGAGAGATTGTTCTCGATCCGGGCGATGGCGTGGTCGGGATCGCGGAGATCGTGCAGCACCACCTCGCAGAGCGGCGCGAAAGTCCCGGCCAGCGCCTCCACGATCTTCGCCGCCTCGCGGAGCAGGAGGTCATGCTCGGAGAGTGTTGACATAATGTCCAATCCTGACTAATGGAAACTGTCAGTTCCTGACAGATCTGTGCCACGGCCTGCGCGCGCCGCGCAAGCCCCGATCAGAAAGGCTCAGCCGAATGTCCGCCGGACCCGCATCCATCGAACTCATCGAGACCCCCGCCGCCGCCGCGCCGGGCGGGCATTATTCCCAGGCCGCGGTTGCGGGCGATCTCGTCTTCGTCTCCGGGCTTCTGCCCGTCGAGCCGGGTGGTGCGCCCGATGCCACACTGCCCTTCGAGCTGCAGGCCGAATGCGTGCTCCGGAGCGCCGCCGCCATCCTCGATGCGGCGGGAAGCGATCTCGCCCACGTGGTGAAGGCCACCGTCTACATCGCCGACATCGCCCAATGGGGCGCCTTCAACCGGATCTTCGCCGCGCATTTTGGCGCGCACCGCCCGGCGCGCGCGGTGGTGCCGGTGCCCTGCCTCCATCACGGGTTCGCCGTCGAAATGGAGCTGGTCGCGGTCCGCCGCCCTGCCGCCCGGTGAACGCCCGCAACCCTGAGGATCCGCCGATGACCGCCACCTATCTCGATCCCGCCGATGGCGCATGTTTTCCGCTCGACCGGCCGCTCTGGCGCTCGCCGACCAGCGGCGGGCCGCTTTCGATCCCGCCGGGCCCGGGGATCGGCCCCGAGGCAATCCGGCGCGACCTGCGCTCGATCTGGCGCTATGCCGCGGCGCTGCCACTGGAGATCGCGGCGCCCGTGAGCCTGGGCGAGGGCATGACACCGCTCGTCCCCGGGCGGCTCGGCGGCGGTTCGGTCGCCTTCAAGCTCGAGTGGTTCAACCCGACCGGCAGCTTCAAGGACCGCGGCGCCGCGGTGATGCTCTCCTATCTCCGGGCGATGGGCGTGCCCGCCATCCTCGAGGACAGCTCCGGCAATGGCGGGGCGGCGATCGCGGCCTATGGAGCGGCGGCGGGGGTTCGCGTGCGGATCCTCACGCCCGCAACGACGCAGCCGGCGAAGATTGCACAGATGCGCGCCTTCGGCGCGGAGGTCCAGCTCGTGCCCGGCCCGCGCGATGCAAGCGAGGCCGAGGCGATCCGGCAGTCGGAAGAGACCTTCTATGCCAGCCACAACTGGCAGGCCTTCTTCCTGCAGGGCACGAAGCTGCTGGCCTACGAACTCTGGGAGGAGCACGATTTCGCGGCGCCCGACAACATCGTCATTCCGGTCGGAGCGGGGAGCAATGTGCTCGGCTGCGATCTGGGATTTTCGGAGCTTCTTCGGGCGGGCCGGATCGCGCGGCTGCCGCGGATCTTCTGCGCCCAGCCGGAAAACTGCGCGCCGATCCATGCGGCTTTCACGGCGGGCGGCACCACGCCCGTAGCGATCACGCCGCAGCCGACCATTGCCGAAGGGGCCTCGATCCGGGCGCCTGTCCGTCTCGGGCCGGTGCTGGACGCGCTCCGGCGCTCGGGCGGCGGGACCATCGCGGTGCCGGAGGCGGGGATCGTGCAGGCGGTGCGCGATCTTGCGGCGCGCGGGCTCTATGCCGAGCCCACCTCGGCACTTGCCGCCGCGGCGGCGGAGCGGCTGATCGCCGAGAACAGGATCGGACCGGATGAACGGACCGTGGTGCTGCTGACGGGCAGCGGCCTCAAGGCGACGGCCTTCATGACGGCGGAATTCGCGGGCTGAAGGCCGGCCGCCGCCGTCACGGTGTTGCCCGGATGACGTGCCCCGGGCGACAGGCGATCCGTACCGAGGTGATGAGCCCGGCATCGTTCCAGGTTGTGCGGTGCAGGATCAGGAGCGCCGTGCCCGCGGCGATCTCCAGCAGCTGCGCATCCCGCACATCGGCACTCTCGGCCGAGAACGCCATGTCGGCACGCAGGTAGGGTGCGTTTCGCACCAGCCATTCATTGGCATTCACCTGGCGGAAATCAACCGCCTCCATGCCCGGGACCGCCCGCGGGTTGAGCCATCGGTCCTCGAACTGGAACGGTGTCCCGTCGCCATAATGTACGGCCTGGAGGTGGAGGAGCGGCATGTCCGCGGCAACACCGGTCCGCTCCGCCACCGCCTCCGGGGCGAAGCCCTGGCTGAGCCCGAACACCCGGTAGGCGTAGGCCATGCCTTGCTGCTCGATCTGTTCGCGTACGACCGGGATGGTGAAGGTGGCCTTTCGCGCCGGATCGACGGCAACCCGCGTGCCGGCCCGGCGGCGGCGCTCGAGAAGACCCTCGTCGGCAAGAAGCTGGAGCGCCTTGTTCACGGTGGCGCGGGCCGCGCCGAAAGTCACCGCAAGCTCGGCTTCGTCCGGAATCCGATCACCCTGCCGCCATTCGCGATCGAGGATGCGGCGGCGCACGTCCTCGGCAATGAGCTGTGCCTTGGGTGTGGTCGGGCCGGGGGCTCGTTCGGTCACGTGGTCTCCTGCATTCGGATCATGGCTGCCAGAGGCCCGCAAAGCGCCTTTCGCAGGCCTCCCCCTTCCTTCCGACAGAGCGCGATTGACGTCAATTAGATTTAGACATATACGATAAATATGTTTATACATAAAAGCGCATCAGATATGCGGACCCATGGGGGCACATGCATCTTCTCGAGAATGCCAGAATCGCGGAATTCGATGCGCCGTCGGGCCGGTGGCGCCTTTCCGCGCCCGCGATGATCGCGATCGGGGAGGGGCGGATCGTCTGGACGGGCGATGCGGAGGATCTGCCGGAACCCTTCGCCGGCGCCCCCCGCCGCGATCTCGACGGCCGGGTGGTGACGCCGGGTCTGATCGATTGCCACACCCACGTGGTCTTCGGCGGCAATCGCGCGCGGGAATTCGAGATGCGGCTCGAAGGCGCCAGCTACGAAGAGATCGCCCGGGCTGGCGGCGGCATCCTCTCCACCGTGCGCGAGACCCGTGCGGCGTCGGAAGAGGAGCTGCTGGCGGCGGCCCTGCGCCGGGTCGACACCCTGCTGGCCGAAGGTGTCACGACCCTCGAAATCAAGTCGGGCTATGGGCTCGACATCGAGAGCGAGCTCAAGATGCTGCGGGTTGCCCGCCGGATCGGCAGGGTGCGGCCCGTGAGCGTGCGCACGACCTGGCTCGCGGCGCATGCGTTGCCGCCCGAACGCCGCGAGGATCGTGCGGGCTACATCCGCGACGTGGTGATCGCGGGCATGGCGCGCGCCAATGCCGAAGGGCTGATCGACGCGGTGGACGGCTTCTGCGAAGGCATCGCCTTCTCGCCCGAGGAAATGGCCCGGATCTTCGAGCATGCCGCCGGGCTCGGCCTGCCGGTGAAGCTTCATGCCGAGCAGCTCTCCGATCTCGGCGGCGCCGCGATGGCGGCGCGGCACGGCGCGCTCTCGGTCGACCATCTCGAGTATCTCGGAGCGGACGGGATCGCGGCAATGGCCGTCGCGGGGACGGTCGCCGTCCTGCTGCCGGGCGCCTTCTACACGCTCCGGGAAACGCAGCTGCCGCCGGTTGCCGCGCTTCGTGCAGCCGGGGTGCCGATGGCGCTCGCAACCGACTGCAACCCCGGCACCTCGCCCGTCACCTCGCTGCTGCTCACGATGAACATGGGCGCGACGCTCTTCCGCATGACGCCCGCGGAATGTCTGGCAGGGGTGACCGTTCATGCCGCCCGCGCCCTTGGCCTCGAGGGCCGGGGCCTGATCGCGCCGGGCTTCCGCGCCGATCTCGCCATCTGGGACATCACCGATCCGGCCGAGCTGTCCTACCGCATCGGCTTCAATCCGCTTCACGCCCGCATCGTCGGAGGCACCCTTGTCTGACCTCGTCCTCATCCCCGGAGAAACGCGGCTCGCGGAACTCGAGCGCATCTGGCGCGAAGGCCTGCCGGCACGGCTCGCCGAAACGGCGCGGCCGCTGATCGCGATGTCGGCGGCGCGGATCGCGGCCGCGGCGAGCGGCGCGGAGCCCGTCTATGGTGTCAATACCGGCTTCGGGAAGCTCGCCTCCATCAAGATCCGCCCCGAAGATACCGCGACGCTCCAGCGCAACCTCGTCCTCTCGCACTGCTGCGGCGTGGGCGAGCCGGTCGAGCCGGAAACGGTGCGCCTTGTCCTGGTGCTGAAGCTCCTCTCGCTCGGGCGCGGCGCCTCGGGGGTTCGGCCCGAGGTGATCGCACTGCTCGAGGCGATGCTCGCCAAAGGCGTGCTGCCGGTCATCCCCGCGCAGGGCTCGGTCGGAGCCTCCGGCGATCTCGCGCCGCTTGCGCACATGGCCGCGGTCATGATCGGCGAGGGGCGGGCGACCTTCGAGGGCCGCGAGATGGCCGGGGCCGCCGCGCTCGCAGCGGCGGATCTCACCCCGGTGGTGCTCTCCGCCAAGGAGGGGCTCGCGCTCATCAACGGAACGCAGGTCTCGACCGCCTTTGCGCTCGCCGGGCTCTTCGAGGCCTTTGCCTCCGCCCGCGCGGCGCTGGTGACCTCCGCGCTCTCGACCGATGCGATCATGGGCTCGACCGCGCCCTTCCTCGAGGAGATCCACAGCCTCCGCGGCCATCGCGGCCAGATCCTCGCGGCGGCGGTGATCCGCGACCTGATGGCGGGGAGCGAGATCCGCGAGAGCCATCGCGCCGGCGATCCGAGGGTGCAGGATCCCTATTGCATCCGCTGCCAGCCGCAGGTGACCGGCGCCTGCATCGACCTCCTCTGGCAGAGCGCGCGCACGCTCGAGATCGAGGCCAATGCCGCGACCGACAATCCGCTCGTGCTCACGGCCGCGGATCGCATCGTCTCCGGCGGCAATTTCCATGCCGAGCCGGTGGCCTTCGCCGCCGACCAGATCGCGCTCGCCATCGCCGAGATGGGCGCGATCGCGCAGCGCCGCGTTGCACTCATGGTGGACCCGGCGCTGAACCACGATCTGCCGCCCTTCCTCACGCGCGACCCGGGGCTCAACAGCGGCCTGATGATCGCCGAGGTGACGAGTGCCGCGCTCATGAGTGAGAACAAGCATCTCGCGACGCCATGCTCGACCGACTCGACGCCCACCAGCGCCAATCAGGAGGATCATGTGAGCATGGCCGCCCACGGCGCCCGGCGGCTCCGGCGGATGAATGCGAACCTCTCGCAGATCCTCGGCATCGAGGCCCTCTGCGCCGCCGCAGGCGTCGAGTTCCGCGCGCCCCTGCGCACCTCCGGGCCATTGCAGGCGGTGATCGACCGGATGCGCGCCACCATTCCGCCGCTCGAACAGGACCGCTACCTCGCGCCCGATCTGGCCGCGGCCGCGGAGCTGGTCCGCTCGGGGGCGCTCACCGCTGCGGTTCCCGCCCGGCTCCTCGCGGGCGTCGCGCCTTGACGCTGCGCCCGGCCGCACCGGCCTCCCCCCCCCATATCCCGTCCGATCCACCCCGCGGCACGCGCCCGCCGAACCGAAGGCCTGATCCGATGAACTCGCCCCGACACAACATCCGCGACATCTTCCCCGCCACCGGCACGGAGATCTCGGCGAAGAGCTGGCTCACCGAGGCGCCGCTCCGGATGCTGATGAACAACCTCCACCCGGATGTCGCCGAGAACCCGCATGATCTCGTGGTCTATGGCGGCATCGGCCGGGCGGCGCGGACCTGGAAGGATTTCGACCTGATCGTCGAGAGCCTGCGCAGGCTGGAAGATTACCAGACCCTGCTGGTTCAGTCGGGCAAGCCCGTGGGCGTGTTCCGGACCCACAAGGACGCGCCGCGCGTGCTCATCGCCAATTCCAACCTCGTGCCGCATTGGGCGACCTGGGATCACTTCAACGAGCTCGACCGCAAGGGGCTCGCGATGTACGGCCAGATGACCGCCGGCTCGTGGATCTACATCGGCAGCCAGGGCATCGTGCAGGGCACCTACGAAACCTTCGTCGAGGCCGGGCGCCAGCACTATGGCGGCGAGCTGACCGGCAAGTGGATCCTGACGGCGGGCCTTGGCGGCATGGGCGGCGCACAGCCATTGGCCGCGGTGATGGCCGGGGCCTGCTGCCTGGCGGTGGAATGCGACGAGACGCGCGCCGATTTCCGGCTGCGCACCCGCTATGTCGACGAGAAGACACATGATCTCGACGAATCTCTGGCGATGATCGACCGCTGGACCACGGCGGGCGAGGCGAAATCCGTGGCGCTGATCGGCAATGCGGCGGATGTCTATCCCGAGCTGGTCCGGCGCGGCGTCCGCCCCGATATCGTCACCGACCAGACCAGTGCCCACGATCCGATCCACGGCTATCTGCCGCAGGGCTGGAGCGTCGCGGAATGGCGCGCCCGGCAGGAGAGCGATCCGAAGGCGGTCGAGACGGCTGCGCGCGCCAGCATGAAGATCCATGTCGCCGCGATGGTCGATTTCTGGAACGCGGGCATCCCCACGCTGGATTACGGCAACAATATCCGTCAGGTGGCCAAGGAAGAGGGGCTGGAAAACGCCTTTGCCTTCCCCGGTTTCGTGCCCGCCTATATCCGTCCGCTGTTCTGCCGCGGCATCGGCCCGTTCCGCTGGGTTGCGCTGTCGGGCGATCCGGAGGATATCTACAGGACCGATGCCAAGGTGAAGGAACTGATCGACGATCCGCACCTGCACAACTGGCTCGACATGGCGCGCGAACGCATCAGCTTCCAGGGGCTGCCGGCGCGGATCTGCTGGGTGGGCCTCGGGCTGCGCGACAAGCTCGGCCTCGCCTTCAACGAGATGGTCCGCACCGGCGAGCTGAAGGCCCCGATCGTCATCGGCCGCGATCATCTCGACAGCGGCAGCGTCGCCAGCCCCAACCGCGAGACCGAGGCGATGCGCGACGGCAGCGACGCCGTCTCCGACTGGCCGCTCCTGAACGCGCTTCTCAACACCGCATCGGGCGCGACCTGGGTCAGCCTCCACCACGGCGGCGGTGTGGGAATGGGCTTCTCGCAGCATTCGGGCATGGTAATCTGCTGCGACGGCAGCGCCGAAGCCGACGCCCGCATCGCCCGCGTGCTCTGGAACGACCCGGCGACCGGCGTGATGCGCCACGCCGATGCGGGCTACGACATCGCGCTCGCGTGCGCGCGGGAAAACCGGCTGGATCTGCCCGCCATTCTCGGCGAGCGCTGACGACAGGAGGCGGGCGACATGGAGCAGGGCGTGACCCCCGGATTGCGGCCCCCCGCGGCCTGGAGCGGCCGGTCGGATGTCTCCGAAGGGCCGGAGGGGCGGCGGTGGCACGAGATCGTCGCGCTCGGCGGCCCGGCCCAGGCGGGCGAGATCGCGCTGCTCGGCTTTGCATCCGACGCGGGCGTGCGGCGCAACGGCGGCCGGCCGGGGGCGGCCGACGGGCCGGCCGCGATCCGGGACATGCTCGCGAACCTCCCCGCCTGGCCTGGCCTCGCGCTCCGCGATCTCGGCGATGTGACCTGCGACGGCGATGCGCTGGAAGCGGCACAGGCGCAGCTCTCCGGCGCGCTGGCGCAGGTGCTGGCGTCGGGGGCGACACCGATCGCGCTCGGGGGCGGGCACGAGATCGCGTTTGCAAGCTTCTCAGGGCTTTGCGACCATCTCTCCGGGGGAGGGCCCGCGCCCCGGATCGGCGTCGTCAATCTCGATGCGCATCTCGATCTCCGCGCCGACCCGCGCCCGAGTTCCGGCACACCCTTCCGACAGGCCGCCGAGCTCTGCGCTGCGCGGGGCTGGCCCTTCCGCTATGCCTGCCTCGGGGTGAGTGCCTTTGCCAACACCCGGAGCCTCTTCCGCCGGGCGGAGGATCTTGGCGTCGAGATCCTGCCGGACGAGGCGATGGTCCCGGGCGGCGAGGCGGCGATGACGGCACGCCTCCGGCAGTTTGCCGGCAGCGTCGATCACCTCTATCTCACCATCGATCTCGACGTGCTCGCGGCTGCCGCCGCACCGGGGGTGAGCGCCCCCGCCGCGCGCGGGGTCGAGCCATTCCTGCTGGAGCTCGCGATCGACACCCTTGCCGCGACCGGCAAGCTGCGCCTCGCCGATCTCGCCGAGATGAACCCGCGCCACGACATCGACGGCCGCACCGCCCGCCTCGCGGCGCGTCTCGCCGCCCGCCTCGCGTTGCGCCTGAGTGCCCCGGACGCTCTCACCGGAAAAGCACACAGGGAGGGATAGGCCAGCGGCGCCATCGCTTGTGCCGGGGCGCGACATGAGGCGGACAACAGGGCCTGATCCATCGTATTGACAGCCTCCGGCGCGGAAGGTTCACCGGAGCGTTACCGAAGTCCTTTCCCTGACATCATGCTGTACAGGCAGCGTGGCAACCCTTGCTGCCGACCCACAGTTCCGTTGCAATGGACGAGAAACGGAACAGCCTCATTCAAGAATAATTAGGGCATCGCCGACATAGACTTCCGCGATGAACGAAGTCGCGCCGATTCCATCCGCAGCTAACCTCATGCGGCAAATACTGTGGCCAGCCGCCATGGCGCTGACCGCATTCATGGCCTTTGGAGTGCTTCTGCTCTCATCCGCAGTGGGACAGCCAGGCGAACCCGGTCTGCTGATCTTCCCGCCAAACTGGGATCGTCACAAGGTTATGGACGCGGCTTTGTCGATCAATGCTCCGTTGATCGACATCGGCCCGGCGGCCTTTGTCGTGTCCGTCTTTCTGGAGGATCACGCAACAATATCGCGTGCTCACCAGGCAGGCGCGTTGTTCGTTCTCAATGCCAAAACTGCAGCGCTCTGCGGTGCGAAATAGGTGTCAAGAAAGCAAAGATCATGGCTCTGTTGTCTACGCTTTTTGCAAAACTCTTCCCGAGCGAGGAAGTCGCGGCAGTTGAAGCGGTGCGTCGCAAATCGGCGCATTCCTTTGTCATGTTCCTGTGGGCATCGGCCGCTGCGGTTTCTCTGATCTCTTTCCTCTGCGGCTCAAACTGGCAAGTGGTCGCCGTTCTTTGCGCAGCTTTTGCCGGGGTGACGCAGCTTGCATCCCGAGGACATCCCGAAGGCCTTCGATCAAGGTTGATGATCGCCACGTGCATTCTTGCGCACTGGATGATGTTGGTCTACGCGGTCACGCCTGTCGCACAGGGCCAATTCATACTCGACGCGCATATGGTGTTTTTTATCATCATGGGCGCTCTTGTCAGTTTCGTGTGCCCGGCGACAATATTGTATACAACAATTGTCGTTTTTTTTCACCATCTACTGTTTAGCCTGCTCGTCCCGACATTCATCTGGCCGGATGTCCAGTTCGCGCTGCCACACTTCCTGATTCACTGTGTCCTGGCAGTGATTACCGCAGGAGTGAGCCTCACACTCTCGATCAGTTTCCACAATCTGCTGACATCTTCCGCCTCCGCGATCGCGAGAAGTGACGCGGCCAAGAAATCCGCAGAAGAGGGTTTGCTGGAGACTGAAGCCGCGAAGGAAAAAGCGGAACAATCGAAGCTCGCGGCCGAGGCCGCGCAGAAGGAGGCAGAGGCTGCGCAGCGAGAGGTCGAGCACGCGAATGCCGAGCGTGAGAAACAGGCCAAAGAGGCGGAGATCGAGCGCGCTCAAATCATGAACAGTCTCGGGGCTTCGATCGGCACCGTTGTCAGCCAGGCCAAGAGCGGCAACTTCTCTGCGAGAGTGGAGGCTGAATTTGACGATGAAATCCTGTTGACGCTTGCCCGCAATGTCAACGAGTTGCTGGATTCGGTTGATGGTGGACTGGGTGAGGCGGGCAAGACCTTGGCCAAGATTGCGGGGGGCGATCTGTCCGAAGGCATGCGCGGCGAGTTCAGTGGCGCCTTCAAGGAGCTTCAGGACAATGTAAACGCGATGCTCCTGTCGCTGAAGGATCTTATCGGAGGTGTTGCCGGGAGCGTGGATAGCCTTGCGTTTTCCTCGGCGGAACTGCGGGAAACATCGGATGTCCTATCGCGGCAGGCTGAACAGAATGCCGCTTCCCTTCAGGAAACTTCGGCGGCGCTCGAAGAGCTTTCCGCCAGCATCAGACAGGTCGATCAGAACATTTCCGAAGCATCCAGTAACGCGCAGCTTGCAAATACGTCCGCGCAAGAGGGAATAACGGTCGCGGAAGAAGCTGGCGAGGCCATGAGCAGGATCATTTCCGCCTCGTCCGAGATCTCCCAGGTTGTCAGCGTTATCAATGACATCTCGTTCCAGATCAACTTGCTTGCTCTCAATGCCGGGATCGAGGCGGCGCGCGCTGGGGAGGCCGGTCGCGGCTTCTCGGTTGTTGCATCGGAAGTGCGTCAACTGGCGCAACGATCCTCGGACGCGGCAAAGGAGATCGCCCATGTCATCGCACGCAGTGACACTGCGGTGTCGGACGGGGTTGCAAAGGTCAAGGACGCAGAACTCGCTTTGCAGGCGATCGCTGAGAGTGTGAGCGGTGTGTCGGGCCGTATTGAAGAAGTGGCGCAAGCAATCTCGGAACAGGTGAGCGGCGTTTCGGATATCAACAGTTCGATCGCCCAGATCGACCGGAACGTCCAGAAACAGGCCGCATCGTCTGAAGAGGTCACCGCGACAAGCACCGTGCTCTCGGGCGAAGCAGACGGGCTGAAGGACTCGATAAGCCGTTTCAATATCGGTGAAAGCGCTGCAGCGCGGAACGGACGGACCAGTGCCAACGCCCACGGGAAATCCGGCCGGAGACTTGCGGTCCGAACCCACTGATTGCGGCTTTCCAGCATGATGCACGGTTCGAAAACCGGGCGGTGAACATGTCTGATCTTTTCTCGCTGACGGACGCGCAGAAGGCGCGTCTTGCCCCCATATGTCCCAACTTTTACGGCAAGCCGCGGGTCCAGGGCCGGTTGGTGTAATTTCGACGCCGCCGACGATGAGGGCCTGCCCCGGTCTGTGGTCCAGGCGCCATGCGACCCCTGGGTTCCAATTGACCGCGCATAGAGATACGTCCTTTCGGCGTTCCTGATTGAGGTCGGAATGGCGATCGGTCAAAGCGTATCCGCCCGGGGAGAATTTCCGTGGGGAACGGTCTTCAAGAAGCCGCGAAGGGGCAGGTGCGCGGCGTGTCGGCTGGTCGACAGTTGTGCTACGCCGTGGCATCACCTATCCGAAAACTTGGGAAAACCGCCGGAAAACGCGGCAGATCTTCGAGATTGCGCGACGCGGAAGGCCGGAGCCAAAAGTGAACAAGACAAACAAAAACAGTAGTGAAGCGGCATATCGTCTGTCCGTCGCCCCTATGATGGACTGGACCGACCGGCATTGCCGCTATTTCCACCGGCTGTTTTCGGCCCGGGCGCTGCTCTACACCGAAATGGTCACCACCGGGGCGGTGCTCCATGGCGACCGCGCGCGGCTTCTCGGCTTCGATCCGGCGGAGCATCCGGTGGCGCTTCAGCTCGGCGGATCGGACCCGGACGAGCTCGCGGCGGCCACGCGGATCGGCGTGGCGGAAGGCTATGACGAGATCAATCTCAACGTCGGCTGCCCTTCGGAGCGGGTGCAGTCGGGCTGCTTCGGGGCGGCGCTGATGCGCGAGCCGGGCCTCGTCGCCGATTGCGCCCGGGCGATGATCGAGGCGGCAGGCCCCGTGCCGGTCACCATCAAGTGCCGGATCGGTGTCGACGATCAGGATCCGGAGACGGTCTTGCCGGAGTTCCTCGCGCGGATGGCCGGGGCAGGGGTGGCGACGGTGATCGTCCATGCCCGCAAGGCCTGGCTTCAGGGCCTGAGCCCGAAGGAGAACCGCGACATCCCGCCGCTCGACTATGGCCTCGTCCACCGGATGAAGGCGCGCTTTCCCGAGCTCACGATCGTGCTCAATGGCGGCGTGCCCGATCTCGCCACCGCGGCGGAGCACCTTGCCGCAGGGCTCGACGGCGTGATGCTGGGCCGCGCGGCCTATCACGGGCCGGCGCTGCTCGGTGCGGCGGACCGGCTCATCTTCGGCGCGCGCACACCGGATGTTCCGGCCGAAGCTGCGGTGCGGGCGATGCTCCCCTACATCGAGGCGGAATGCGCGCGCGGCACGCCGGTCAACCAGATCACCCGCCACATGCTCGGCGCCTTTGCCGGGCGCCCGGGCGCGCGCGCCTGGCGCCGTGTGCTCTCGGAAGGGGCGCACCGTCCGGGGGCGGGGCCGGAACTCGTCGAGGCCGCCCTGGGCCGCATTTCCGAAGCAGCCTGAGGCGCACGCTGCCTCGGATCAGGCCCCGTTCTTAAGATCCGCTAAACCATGTTCATGCACGGTCCCCCGCAACAGTCCGGCGCGCATTTTCGCTGCCGGGTCCTTGCGGTGGTCGGGAGGCCGCCCGACTTTGGGAGAATGCCATGAAGGACGCCCTCACCGCGCTCGTTCAGACATATCTTGGCCTCGCGCTGCTCTGGCCGGTCGCCACCGCGACCGTCGCGCGCATCGTCAACCGCCGCTACGACGCGGTCATTGCAGCCGACATCCGCCGTATTGCCGGCCCGGCGCTCGCGCTTCTCTTCCTGGGCGTGCCGGTCTTTCTCGAATTTCCCTTCGCCGGCGTCATCGTCCTCTGCACTTGGATCGCCTATTCCGATCACGTCGTTCGGCCGCAATCCGAGTCGGAGAAGGGCGAAAGCGGCGTCAGAAGCCTCCACCAGCGGCTGCGCGCCCTTCTCGGCACCGATGACGGTCCGTTCCGCAAGTAACTGACAACCCTCCGGTCCGGGTCGCGGCCCGGGCCCCGAGTCCCTCGGTACTGTCCGAAAGGCCTATTTCCTCCACCGCCGCTTTGTGCCACGGTTCCGCTTCCTGGGAGGAAAGGCGCGACCCAAAACAATCGGGCGCGAGAACGGCATGGCGGGAGAAGTCGACCACATCCGTGAAATCGAGAGCGTGCTCGACGGCCGCGCGAGCGGGCGCGATGCGCTCGTCATCCAGTCGTGGCAACGCTGCGTGCACGATCACCGGCTCGATCCCACCCGAGCCTGCGAGGCCTATATCGTGCCGGAGCGCCAGCTCCGCGAACACCGGCAGCAGTCCGAGGAGCTGATCGCCATCGCGCGCTCTGGGCTCGACGGGCTCTTCAACCAGATCGCGGGCCAGAACTACGTCCTGCTGCTCTCCGATGCCGAGGGCGTCACGGTCGAGTTCCTCGGCGATCCGCTCTTCGACAACAACCTGCGTAAGGCCGGGCTCTACATGGGGTCGGAATGGCTCGAGGGCCGGGCAGGCACCTGCGCGGTCGGGGCCTGCCTCGCCACCGGCGAGGCGCTCACCATCCACCAGACCGATCATTTCGACATCACCCACACGCCGCTCTCCTGCACCGCCGGGCCGATCTACGACACCGCGGGTGGGCTCGCCGCCGTGCTCGATGTCTCGCTCCTGAGCTCGCCCATCGAGAAGAGCAGCCAGAACCTCGCCTTCCATCTCGTCCAGGCCACCGCGCGGCGGATCGAGCTTGCGAACCTGATGGCGCGCACCCGGCATGAGTGGGTGCTGCGCTTCGCCCATTCGCCGGATTTCCTCGATGTCGATCCCGAGGCCGCGATCTCGCTCGATGGCTCGGGCCGGGTCATGGGCATGACCCATGGCGGCGCCCGCATCCTCGCCCGCGCGGCGGGCTGTGACTGGCGCCGGCCACAGGGCCTGCTCGGGCGCAAGGTGCAGGATTTCTTCGAGATCGGCGTCGACGATCTGCCCGAGCTCACCCGCTGGCGCCCGACGCGCGACCGCATCCTGCGCTGCCACGACGGCGGCGCGCTCTTCGCCCATGCGATCGAGCCGCAGATCCGCCGCCGCAACCCGCCACTCCCGGCGCGGCCGGCGGGTCTTCCCGGAGCGCTGCGGGATCTCGGCGGCGAGGATCCGGTCATCGCGGCGCTGAAGGCGCGGGCCGCCAAGCTCGCGCCCCGGCCGGTGCCACTGCTCATCCAGGGCGAGACGGGGACCGGCAAGGAATTCCTCGCCCGCGCGCTCCACGACGCGAGCGGCTTCCGCGGCCGCTTCATCGCGGTGAACTGCGCCGCGATCCCCGAGACCCTGATCGAGAGCGAGCTCTTCGGCCATGTCGCGGGCGCCTTCACCGGCGCGGCCGCCAAAGGCCGCCGCGGGCTCATAGAGGAAGCCGACGGCGGCACGCTCTTTCTCGACGAGATCGGCGACATGCCGTTGACGCTGCAGGCCCGCCTGCTGCGCGTGCTCGCCGAGCGCGAGGTGATGCCGGTCGGCGCCAACCGCGCCCGGCCCGTCAACGTGCGCATCCTTTCGGCCTCGCATCACGATCTTGCCGGGCTGGTGGCCGAGGGCCGCTTCCGCAAGGATCTCTACTACCGCCTCAATGCCGCGACCCTCACGCTCCCGCCGCTGCGCAACCGGGCCGATCTCGGATGGCTGATCGAGCGCCTGCTCGAGCGCCAGGCCCGCGCCCATGGTCTGCGGGGGCTCCGGCTCGGTGCGGCGGCGCTTGCGGCGCTCGAGGGCCACGACTGGCCCGGAAACGTCCGCGAGCTCGACAACGTGCTCTCGGTCGCCGCCATCCTCTGCGAAGGCAGCGAGATCTTGCCCGCGGATCTGCCCGAGACCATGGCTCCGGCATCCGAGGGCGGCGAACCGGACGAGGCGGCCGGGCTCGAACGGCTGCTCGCCGAATGCGGCTGGAACGTCTCGGAAGCCGCGCGGCGGCTGGGCGTCGACCGCTCGACCGTCCATCGCCGCATGCGCCGGCTCGGCCTCTCCACCCACAACTGATCCCTGCGCCGCAACGCGCTGCACAGACCGGGCGCCGAGCGTCCGGCAAACGCGTGCATGCGCCCGTGTCTGTTGCGTCGCCGCGCGCCTCAGGTGTGGCGCGCGGCGACCGTGGCGCAACAGCGGAATCCGGTTCATCCTATTGAATTGTAATAATAAATTATAATACCCTGAACTGGTACGGTCCTTGCTTATACCTTGGCAGAACAAGAACCAAGGGAGGAAGACAATGCAGGCAGAGCTTGCAGGACGCGCCATCATCGTTACCGGTGCGGGCCGTGGCATCGGAGCGGCAATGGCCCATGGGCTCGCCGCGGAAGGCGCAGCCCTCACGATCGCCGACATCTCGACCGAAACGGCCGAGGAAACCGCCGAGGCCATCCGTGCGGCAGGTGGCACCGCCATCGCGGCAACCGTCGATGTGACCGAGCGCGAGAGCGTGAAGGAGATGATCGCCAGGACCGCCGAGGCGCATGGCAAACTCGATGTGATCTTCAACAACGCAGGCATCGCCCAGACGCGGCCGTTCCTCTCGATCACCGAAGAGGACTGGCACCGCGTGCTCGATGTGAACGGCCTCGGCGTGCTCATCTGCATGCAGGAGGCGATCCACCGCTTCCTCGATCAGGGCACGGGCGGCAAGATCATCAACACCGCCTCGATCGCGGGCAAGCAGGGCTACGAGCCGCTCGCCCATTACTGTGCCTCGAAATTCGGCGTGGTGGCGCTCACCCAGGCGGCCGCGCGCGCCTTCGGGGCCAGGCAGATCACCGCGAACTGCATCTGCCCCGGGGTCGTCGCCACCGAGATGTGGAAGGTGATCGACAAGGGCTTCAAGGACGAGGGGCTGACGAGCCGCGACAACGAGGCCTTCGAGACCTTCTCCGCCGGCATCCTGCTCGGCCGTCCCTCGACCGCGGACGATCTTGTCGGCGTCGCGCGTTTCCTCGCCTCGGGCGCATCGGACTACATGACCGGCCAGAGCCTCGTGGTCGATGGCGGCATGGTCTTCGTCTGAAGACCGCACCTGCCTGCCCGGACAACCGGGCAGGCCCCAGACTCCAAAATAACAATACCAACAGAGAGGAACAGGGATGGAAGCAATTCAGGATACCGGCCCGCCGGTGGATATCGCGCCCGGGCACTGGCCAAGTTCGCTCCGCGGCCTCGGTCTGGTCTACGGCGCCGCCATCGCCTCCTGCTACCTGGTGAACGCGATCGTCATCGCGAATCCGATCGGCCCCTGGACGGCCGAAAAGGTGCAGGACATGTACTGGCTCGACAACGTGACCTGGCAGCTGCTCGCACTCTGGTGGGTGCTGCTGAGCGTGGTGAGCGGCGGTTTTCCGTTCCACCGCATCGAGGATGCACGCACCCGCGCCTTCGTCACCCTCGGCACGGCCTGGGTCGTGGGCTGGCTCTCGGCCAAGGGGATCTACTGGGCCGGGCTGGATGCGGACTGGGTCTTCCCGATCATCGGCTGCATCTTCTTCTTCATCGCCTTCTTCAGCTTCGCGGGCGAGAACTGGCTGGTCGCGGGGATGCCGCCGCACCGGCAGTTCTTCATCCTGCTGGTGATGATCGCCTTCCTGACCTATGCGATCACCCACTCGGCGATCCGCTGGATCCCCGCCTGGTGGTTCCCCTTCATCGAGATGGGCTCGGCCTCGGGTCTGCTCGCCTATCTGACCCGGCGCATGAGCCAGCCGGGCAAGGCCCTGGCCCAGATCGCGATCCTCTTCCTCGTGGTCCTGGTGTTCCTGGCGATCTGCCAGCATCTCGGGATCTGGAGCGCCGAGGCCCCCGGGATCGGCACGTTCTGGACCCTGGGCTACTTCTCCGACCCGTTCTGGCTGCTCTGGTTCATGGTGGCCTGCTCGGTGTCCTACGCGCTCCTGATCCAGCTACGGAACTGGCCCTTCAGCCGGATTCCGATGCCGCTGGGCGGGATCCTCGCCTGCCTCTTCTGCGCCGCGGTGACAACGATCGTCGCGCAGATCCTCGCCCGCATGGTCGGCCCGGTCTTCACCGACATGAACGAGGCGCTCACCTACGCATACATGGGCACGCACTGGTCCTTCGTGATCGCGCTGCTTTTCGGATTTGGACTCGAACGGCCCTACCTGTGGGTCGGTCAGAAAACACCAGGGAGTTGGGAAGATGTCGACTGAGAACATGACCATGACGCGCGACGCATCGGAAACCGCCGGCGGCACGATGAAGGCCCTGCGCTTTCACGCCGCCAAGGATCTCCGCATCGAGGATGTGCCGCAGCCGCCGCAGCCGGGCCCCGGCGAGGTGCTGATGCGCAACCGCTACGTCGGCATCTGCGGCACCGACCTGCACGAATATTCCTACGGGCCGATCTTCATCCCGAAGGAGCCGCATCCCTACACCGGCGCCTACGGCACCCAGATCCTGGGCCATGAATTCGGCGGCGTCGTCGAGGCCGTTGGCGAAGGCGTGACCCATGTGAAGCCCGGCGACCGGGTCTCGGTCCAGCCCCTCATCATGCCCCGCAAGGGCGACTACTTCTCCGACCGCGGCCTCTTCCACCTCTCGACCGATCTCGCGCTCGCCGGCCTCTCCTGGCATTCGGGCGGCATGGCGGAATGGGCGCTCCTCAACGACTACAACGTCGAGGTTATCCCGGACGAGATGAGCGACGAGGAAGCCGCCCTCGTCGAGCCTGCCGCGGTGGCGGTCTATGCCTGCGACCGGGGCGGGGTGACGGCGGGGGCGAGCGTGCTCGTGACCGGCGCCGGGCCGATCGGCGCGCTCACGCTGCTCGCCGCGAAGGCCGCGGGCGCCGTGCAGCTCTTCGTCTCCGATCCCAACGAGGCCCGGCTCGCCTTCGCCCGCGAGATCCTGCCGGAGGTCGTCACGATCAACCCGACGAAGGAAAGCGTCGGCGACGTGATCCGGGCCGCGACCGAAGGCGGCGTCGGCTGCGACGTGGCCATCGAATGCGTCGGCAACGAACATGCGCTCAAGGCCTGCCTCGACGCGGTCCGCAAGCAGGGCGTCGTGGTCCAGACCGGGCTTCACCCGCATGAGAACCCGCTCGACTGGTTCCAGGTCACCTTCAAGGATATCGATCTCCGCGGCTCCTGGGCCTATCCGACCCATTACTGGCCGCGCACGATCCGCCTGATCGCCTCCGGGGCGCTTCCCGCCGCGAAGGTCATCACCAAGCGGATCACCCTCGACACAGCCGTAACCGAGGGGTTTGATGCACTGCTCGACCCGGCTGGCACCCAGCTCAAGATCCTCATCGATCTCACGAAATGAAAAACGTAGAAAACACAGGGAGTAACGCGAATGCTTGACGACAGTCCGAGAACAGTCCTGGAGCCCGTGATCGAGGATCTCGGCCGGGCGCTCGAGGCGGGCGACATCGACGCCGCGGTGGATCTCTTCGCCACCGACAGCTACTGGCGCGACCTCGTCTCGATGACCTGGAACCTCAAGACCTCCGAAGGCAGGGACGGCATCCGGGCGATGCTCGACAGCCAGCTTGCCAAGGTGAAGCCGCAGAACCTGCGGCTCGACGCCAACGAGCCGGTGTCGGGCGATGCCTCCGTCGCCGAAGGCTGGATCGAGTTCGAGACCGCCACCGGGCGCGGCTACGGCCATGTCCGCGTCAAGGACGGCAAGATCTGGACCCTGCTCACCACGCTCTCCGAGCTCAAGGGCTTCGAGGAGCCGAAGGGCACCCGCCGCCCGATGGGCGCCGAGCACGGCCACGACCGCAACCGGCTGACCTGGAAGGAGAAGCGCGAGAAGGAAGCCGCCGAGCTCGGCTACAAGGAACAGCCCTACGTGCTCATCATCGGCGGCGGGCAGGGCGGCATCGCGCTCGGCGCGCGGCTCCGCCAGCTCGGCGTGCCGACGATCGTCGTCGACAAGCACGAGCGCCCGGGCGACCAGTGGCGCAAGCGCTACAAATCGCTCTGCCTGCACGACCCGGTCTGGTACGACCATCTGCCCTACATTCCCTTCCCGGAGAACTGGCCGGTCTTCTCGCCGAAGGACAAGGTCGGCGACTGGCTCGAGATGTATACGAAGGTGATGGAGCTCAACTACTGGAGCTCGACGCTGGCCAAATCGGCGAAATACGACGAGAACGCCCAGGAATGGGTCGTCACCGTCGAGCGCAACGGCGAGGAGGTCATCCTGCGCCCGAAACAGCTCGTCATGGCCACCGGCATGTCGGGCAAGGCCAACGTGCCGCAGATCCCCGGCCAGGACATCTTCCGGGGCGAGCAGCAGCATTCCTCGCAGCACCCGGGCCCGGATGCCTACGAGGGCAAGAAGGTCGTGGTGATCGGCTCCAACAACTCGGCCCATGACATCTGTGCCGCGCTCTGGGAAGGCGGGGCGGACGTCACCATGGTCCAGCGCAGCTCGACCCATATCGTGAAGTCCGAAACGCTGATGGATATCGGCCTCGGCGGGCTCTATTCCGAGAAGGCGCTCGCCAACGGCGTCACCACCCGCAAGGCCGACCTGATCTTCGCCTCGCTCCCCTACCGGATCATGCACGAGTTCCAGATCCCGCTCTACGAGCAGATGAAGGAGCGCGACGCGGAGTTCTACCGCAAGCTCGAGGAGCGCGGCTTCATGCTCGACTGGGGCGCCGACGGCTCGGGCCTCTTCATGAAGTATCTCCGCCGCGGCTCGGGCTACTACATCGACGTGGGCGCCTGCGATCTCGTCATCGACGGCTCGATCAAGCTCGTCTCCGGCCGCCAGATCGAACGGCTGAGCGAAACCGGCGTCGTGCTCGACGACGGCACCGAGCTTCCCGCCGATCTCGTGGTCTATGCCACCGGCTACGGCTCGATGAACGGCTGGGTCGCCGATCTCATCGACAAGGAGACCGCGGACAAGGTCGGCAAGGTCTGGGGCCTCGGCTCCGACACGCCGAAGGACCCGGGCCCCTGGGAAGGCGAGCAGCGCAACATGTGGAAGCCCACCCAGCAGGAAGCCCTCTGGTTCCACGGCGGCAACCTGCACCAGTCGCGCCACTACTCGCAGTATCTCTCGCTGCAGCTCAAGGCGCGGATGGAAGGGATCGATACGCCCGTCTACGGGCTTCAGGAGGTGCATCACGTCACCTGACGGCCACTTGCCCGGCGGCGGAACGGAGGTCGGATAACCGTCCCGCCATCACCTTCGGCTCTCCTCCCCGCCGAAGGCCGGGCTCACCCGCCTGCGCTCCCCTCGCAGGCGGGTTCTTCATCTCCGCCGTTCCCCCCCTCCGCCGCGATCCAGGCCACGATCCGCGCGATCTCGGCCACGCGCCCGTTCCCGCCATCGACCACCGCTCCATCCATGCGGCCTTCACCGCACCGGCGGAGCGCGAGGGCTGAATGGCGGAGCGGCCGGCGCTTTCGGACCGGCGCATCGACGAGGTCTCGGCCGCCGATATCCTTGTGATGGGGGGGCCGATCTACAATGGGCGGATGCTGCGACGGCCGGTTAGGCGTGCCACGCGCGGCCGAGCCGTCGAGCGTTTCGGCGTGGGCAAGGAGCGGAAGCTTGCTGCTCCTGAAACGACATCCCCGATTAGCGGTTGCTGCCCATGAAACGGATGGCCGCAACCGGAATGCGCACCTTTCCTGCATCTCGGTCGATCTCCGATCCAACAGGAATGCATCCAACCGACTCCATGCCGGATACTGCTTTCACCAGACTGCCGAATGCGTTGAATGCAACCCGGTCTCCGATTTTCAATTGCAGCTCGTCTTCGCAAGGAAAGCTATGGGTTACCATGTCAAGTCCTCTAAATCACTTGTATATTTGGCGCGTAATACCGCCTAAGTTGTCTAGGATATCGGACTGCGCGTTGCAAGCTCTTAATATTCGGCTTCTGCGATGTAAGAGCTGCCTGGGGTAGATGGATTCTGGTTTTGGCGGCTGCCAGGCGATCCGCCCGCCAGAGAATTGCCCGGGTACGTGCGTCGCGAACACGAAGCGCGTGAAGTCCTCGACATCTGCGAACCCATCCGTCTGAGCGAATTCGTTCGTGATATACTCTCGGTTTCCAGCCAGATGATTGCAGCTGGCTCAAGCTTGGTCGGCACCCGGACCCCAATGCTCTCGATCCCAAGGCACGTAGCATCTGGGATGATCTTTCGGCAGTGCGTGGTCCGCATGCCGACGTAGAGCTCACAGCGTCTCTCCTCCCCGCCGAAGGCCGGGCTCACCCGCCTGCGCTCCCCTCGCAGGCGGGGTCTTCCTGTCCGCCGTTCCCACCCTCCGCCGCCATCCAGGCAACGATCTTCGCGATCTCCGCCCGCTGCGGATGGTCGGACGAAGGGCGCCCGCGCCTGCGCCCGCAAAACCTGTCCTCAGGCAGCGTCCGGCGAAGCTTCCTGCGGCTTGGTGCCGTTTCGATCGCGGGACGGCATCCAGGCGGCAAGGCGCAGAATGTCGGCCAGGCATGGATGCTATGGGCGGGCGACTTTCCAGAAGGTAGAACCCGACAGGGGATGACGAAGATCCGGACCAACCGCGCGCCGGCAAGACCTTCCGACACGAAGCGTTCAGGCCTGAGAATGGCCTCCTGCACGGCTGGATCGTTTCTTGACCTGAACAGATGTCGAGGGAGACATCAGTATCTGGGCAAGCATGCCTGCGCGCGGTCAAGAGTATCTGCCCGATCGAGACACCAGCCGGCACCCTGCAGTTTGGATCGCAGGCTTTCGGCTTCGGCCAGCGCATTCTTGGCGCGCTCCAGCAGGTCGTTATACCGGTCCACCAGATCGTCATAGTCATCTGCGAGTTCCGTCAATGCCGACTTGCAGACGAAACCCCTATAATCGCACGTGTATGGCGTGAAGCAGGTGGCTCTTTCATCAACACACTTTCCGTTGGAGGCACACACCTTGTCGCTGTAATCGAGGCAGGCAGGCGTCTTCCCGAATGAGCACGAGAATGACTGCGTGAGGCCGGCACCACCGCTTAGGAGTAGCGCGCAGGCAGCGGCCGCAACCGTGGGCCATTCCATCCCGCTACAGCCCGAGGACCGTGGACAGGGGCGTGTTGCCCCCGAAGATGTGCATCACGATCCAGATCGCCCATGTGAACGGCCAGATCGCAGCAAGGAAGGCATCGAGCGTCAGGGAAATCAGGATCTTGACGAATATCGATGTGGTGCCGCTCCATGTCTCCACGACCGAGATGATATAGGTGATTGGCCCGCCGAACAGGAATGCGAGACCGAATACCCCACCGAACAACCCTCGAATGGCTTCCATATGAAAATTCTCCACGCGCAATCCCTGCAGCTTGCCCGTGGAGCGTTGACGAAACGTAACAGACCGCGTTGCGCTTGGCGGAGTGCCTGCCCTCTGCTGGTATCGCTTCCCTTGAGTGGGTCAGGGTCCGCGGCAGCGAATTCCGCGTTTGCGAAGTCGCTTGCACGTTCCTTTGGCGCGAACATGTCTGGAAGGTCGCGAATGGCACGCCAGAGGGGATTCATCCTCCCCGCGGCCGAGCGCCGGACGCGCGAGGCCGCGCGCCGCCTCGCCGGGGAAGGGCGGGACGCGGCCTGATGGAAGGGGCAGGGCGGCCGGGAAGGCCGCCCCGGTGAGAGGTGCCGCGGCGGGCTATTCCTCCTCGTCGTCCTCGTCGCGCTCGAGATCGTCGAAGCCCGGCGGCAGCTCCACCGCCGGGTAGAGGGCGGCGGCATCGTGCTCCGAGGGCTGGCGGGTGAAGCCCGAAAGCCCGGCGAGCGCATGCTCGTCGCGCGGGATCTCGACCCCGCTCAGCCCGTAGGCGGTCACCAGCTCGGCAAGCGAGCGCAGCGCATGCATGTGAATGCGCTCGTAGCCGTGGCTCGCGCTCACCCCGAAGGTGATGAGCGCCGTGCGCACGTCTTCGCCCGCCTCGATCGCCGAGGCGCTGTCGGAGCGGTAGAAGCGGAAGACATCCTTCTGATAGCGGATGTCGTTCTCCTGGCAGAGCTCCACCAGCTTGCGGGTGAGGTGGTAATCGAAGGGCCCGGTCTGGTCTGCCATCGCGATGGTCACGCCGTATTCCGCCGAGTTCTGCCCCGGCGCCGAGGTGCCGTTGTCGATCGCCACCAGCGAGGCGATATCCGGCACCAGCACCGCGGCCGCGCCGTGGCCGACTTCCTCGGCGATGGTGAAGAGCCAGAAGAGATCGACGGGCGGCACCGTGTCGGTCGCGAGCAGTGCCTTCATCGAGGCGAGCATGATCGCCACCCCGGCCTTGTCGTCGAGATGGCGCGAGACGATGAAGCCGTTCTCGAGGAACTCGGGCTGCGGATCGACGGCGACGAAATCGCCGATCTCGATGCCGAGCCGGTGCAGATGCCGCGCATTCGCCGCGAAGGCATCGACCCTGAGCTCCAGATGCTCCCAGCCGATCGGCGCGGTGTCGACCTCGTCGCCATAGGTATGGCCCGAAGCCTTGGGCGGCAGGATCGTGCCGCGATAGGTGCCCTTCTGGGTGAAGACCGTCACGCGGGCGCCCTCGGCGAACCGCGCCGACCAGGTGCCGATCGGCACCAGCGCCACGCGCCCGTTCGATTTCAGCGCCTTCACCTGCGCGCCGAGCGTGTCCACATGGCTCACGATCGCCCGCGCGCCGAGCTGGCTCGCGCCGGGGATCCGCGCCCGGATCGCGCCGCGGCGGGTCAGATCGTAGCGCACGCCGAGCCGCTCGAGCTCGTGACAGACATGGCGCACGATGGTGTCGGTATATCCGGTCGGGCTCGCGATCTCGAGCAGCGCGCGAAGCTGGTCGCGCAGATACACGACGTCGATGTCGAGCCGATGTCCCGGCAGGTCTATTTTGCCTGTCTCCATAGTGTCTCCCTCGCGGAGGCCGGCACCGACAGCGGAAACAGCAAGTCGATGAACCGCTCCGCGGTCGGTTGTGGTTCGTGGTTGGCGAGGCCAGGCCGTTCGTTCGCCTCGATGAAGACATAATCAGGTTTGAGATGCGTCTTCACCATCAGATCGATCCCCGTCACGGGAATGTCGATGGCGCGGGCCGCGGCGATCGCGGCCTTGATGAGGCCCGGATGGGTTTCACCGGTGACATCGATGATCGTGCCGCCGGTGTGAAGGTTCGCGGTCTTGCGCACCTGGATCGTCTCGCCCGCCGGCGGCACGTCCTCCATGCCATAGCCCGCGAGCCGGACGCAGCGCTCGGTCTCGGCATCCATCGGGATGCGGCTTTCGCCGCCGGTCGCCGCGGCGCGGCGGCGGCTCTGGATCTCGATGAGCTGGGCCACCGTCGAGCGGCCGTCCGACACCACCTGGGCGGGCCGCCGGATCGCCGCCGCCACCACCCGGTAGTCGATCACCACGAGGCGCAGGTCCTCGCCGGGGAAATACTGCTCGACCACCACGTCATCGCAGAAGGTGCGCGCCTTCTCGATCGCGGCCTCCAGATCGGCCTCCGTCTCGACGCCGACCGAGATGCCGTTGCCCTGCTCGCCGCGGGCGGGCTTCACCACCACGCTGCCCTGCTCGGCGAGAAAGGCCGCGCGCGCCTCCGGTCCCGGTTCGAGAAGCTGCGCGGGGACGGTCACGCCCGCCGCCTCCACCAGCCGCCGGGTGATGCGCTTGTCGTCGCAGATCGAGAGCGCCACGGCCGTGGTGAACTCGCTGAGCGATTCCCGGCAGCGCACCTGCCGCCCGCCGTAGGAGAGCCGGAAGAGCCCGGATTTCGCGTCGATCACATCGACCGCGATGCCGCGCCGCCGCGCCTCGTCGATGATGATGCGGGCATAGGGGTTGAGATCGCCGTCCGGCTGCTCGCCGGCGAAGAGCTTCTCGTTGATCGGGTTCTTGCGCTTCACCGCATAGACCGGCACCCGCCGGAACCCGAGCTTCTCGTAGAGCGCGATCGCCTGGGTGTTGTCATGGATCACCGAGAGATCCATGTAGGCCGCGCCCCGCTCCTGGAACTGCTCGGCAAGGGCGCGCACCAGCGCCTCGCCGATCTTCCCATGCGGCGCCTTGGAGGAGACCCCGAGGCACCAGAGCGAGGAGCCCTTCTGCGGGTCCTGGAAGGCGAGCGTGTGATCGACCCCCATGACCGAGCCGAGGATCGAGCCGGTCTCGGCATCCTCGGCCACCAGCACGGTGAGCGTCCGCGCGTCGCGGTGCGACCAGAAGAACTCGGGCGGTACCGGTACCATGCCGCGCTCGAGATAGATGAGGTTCGCCGCCTCGGCATCGACCTGCGTGCTGAGGCGCCGGATGGTGAACTGCTCCGGGCGCCGCTCGGCGGGCGTGTAGTCGGCGAAATCGAGCCGGAAGGTGTGCGAGGGGTCGAGGAAGAGCTCCTGCGGCGCGAGCGAGAGCAGCACATGCGGCTCGGGCACGTAGAAGGCGATGTCGCGCCGGTCGGGGCGCTCGTCCTGCAGCGCCTCGGCAAGCGCCTCGTTGGTCTCGAAGGTATGCGCGAAGATCAGCCGCCCCCAGCCGCAATCGACGATCGCATTGGCATCGCCCGTCTGGCCGGGCGGGGTGGTGAAGGGGGTGTGGGCATCCTCATGGAGATGCGGCGGCCGGGGCTCCGGCCGTGCATCGTCCCTGCGCTCGGAAGCCATCCTCAGACTCCTTGTTCCTGCAGCCACATTTCCAGAAGCGAAACCTGCCAGAGTTCGGAACCGCGCAGCGGCGTGATATGTTCCTTGGGCGCGGCAAAGAGCGTTTCGAGATAGTCCTCGCGGAAGAGCCCGCGCTCGCGTGCCTTCTGCGAGGTGAGCACCGAGCGCACCATCTCGAGATAGGGCCCGTCGATGTATTTGAGCGCCGGCACCGGGAAATAGCCCTTCGGCCGGTCGATCACCTCCGAGGGAATGACCCGGCGCGCCACGTCCTTGAGGATGCCCTTGCCGCCATGGGCGAGCTTGAGCTCGGGCGGCACGCGGTTTGCAAGCTCGACCAGCTCGTGGTCGAGGAACGGCACGCGCGCCTCGAGCCCCCAGGCCATGGTCATGTTGTCGACCCGCTTCACCGGATCGTCCACCAGCATCACGTTGGTGTCGATCCGGAGCGCCTTGTCCACCGCGTCATCGGCGCCCGATTGCGCGAAATGCGCCGCGACGAAGGCGAGCGCCTCGTCCTTCTCGGGCATGTGCTGGGCCTGAAGATGCTTGCCCAGCGTCGCGAAGGAGCGGTCGAAGAAGGCCTTGGCGTAATCGGCCACCGGATCGTTCGAGGAGGCCATCGGCGGATACCAGTGATAGCCCGCGAAGACCTCGTCCGCGCCCTGGCCCGACTGCACCACCTTGATCGTCTTGGCGACCTCCCGGCTCAGCAGGAAGAAGCCGATGTTGTCGTAGGAGACCATCGGCTCCGACATCGCCGCGATGGTGGCGGGCAGATTGGTCTTCATCTCCTCGGAGGGAATGAAGATCTTGTGGTGATTGGTGCCGTAATGCTTGGCGATGAGGTCGGAATACTTGAACTCGTCGCCCTGTTCGCCATGCGCGGCCTCGAAGCCGATGGAATAGGTCGCGAGATCCTTCTGGCCTTCCTCCGCCAGCAGCCCGACGATGAGCGAGCTGTCCACACCGCCCGAGAGCAGCACGCCCACCGGCACGTCGGCGACCATGCGGCGGCGGACCGAGACGCGCAGCGCCTCGAGCACCATGTCGTTCCACTCCTCCGCCGAGCGCGCCACGTCCTCGGCCGAGCGGGTGAAGTCCGGCCGCCAGTAGATCTCGTCCGTGTGGCTGCCGTCGGTCTCGTAGGTGCGGATCGTGGCGGGCGGCATCTTGCGGACGCCGGCCAGGATCGTGCGCGGGGCGGGCACCACCGCATGCCAGCTCATGTAATACTGCAGCGCCACCCGGTCGATCGAGGTGTCCACGTCACCCGCGGCCAGAAGCGCCGGCAGCGAGGAGGCAAAGCGCAGGCTCTTGCCCGTCTCGCTGTAATAGAGCGGCTTGATGCCGAAGCGGTCGCGCACGAAGCTGATCCGTCCGGTGGCCCGGTCGTGGATCGCGAAGGCGAACATGCCGTGCAGCTTCGGCACCGCCGCCTTGCCCCATTCCGCCCAGGCCTTGAGGATCACTTCCGTATCGCCCGTCGAGGCAAAGACATGGCCCTTGCCCTCGAGCTCGCGGCGCAGCTCGGGGTAATTGTAGATGCAGCCGTTGAAGGCGATCGTGAGCCCGAGGCCGGTGTCGACGAAGGGCTGCGCCGCCGCTTCGGAAAGGTCGATGATCTTCAGCCGCCGGTGGCCGAACCCGACACGCCCCCGCACGACGACCCCCGCGCCATCCGGCCCGCGGGGCGCCATCGCATCCGCCATCTTCTCGATCCGGCCGGCCGACGCCAGAGCGTCATCGAACCTCACCTCTCCGCAGATTCCACACATGGACCGGTGCCACCTCCTCGACAATTTCATTGACGCGCGATCATTAGAACAATAATCATTCGCGCACAACCATCGCATGAACATGTCGCAGACTTCCGAAACGTCAACCGCCCTCCTGAAGTCGATCCGCCGCCTCGCCAGGGCGCTCGACATGCATTCCCGCCACATCAACCGCGAGAGCGGCCTGACGCTGCCCCAGCTCATCGTGCTGCGCTGCGTGCGCGAGCTCGGCGAGGTGACGGGCCGCGCCATTTCGGAAGCTGCCGACCTGTCGCCGCCCACCGTCGTCGGCATCCTCGACAAGCTCGAGACCAAGGGCCTGATCGAGCGCTACCGCTCGACCCGCGACCGCCGCATCGTCCACACCCGGCTGAGCGGGACGGGCAGGGCGCTGCTCGACCGCTCGCCCTCACCGCTCGGCGCGCGCTTCGAGACCCGCTTCATGGCGCTCGAGGCGCGGGAGCGGGCGGAGATCCTCGAGGCCTTCCGCAAGGCCGCCGATCTTGCGCTCGAGCCCGCGGTGCAGGAGGCTCCCGAAGACGACGGTCCCGATCTCGTCCACTGAGCCCGCCGCCACCGCCGCCGCTGCCCAACCGGAGAGAGGAGCCCCATGCGCGCCATCCACGACCCGCGCCAGAGCCGCCACGACCCGAAACACTGCCTGATCTCGGGCAAGGTCAAACCCAACCGCGAACAGCCCGAGCGCGCCGCGCGCCTGCTTGCCGGCGCCAGGGCCGCGGGCGCCAGCATCGAGCCGCCACGCGACGCGGGCCTCGCGCCCATCGCCGCGATCCACTCGCCCGAATACCTTACCTTCCTGCAGACGATCCACGCCCGCTGGCAGGCGCTCGAGGATGCGAGCGAGGAGGTCATCCCCAATGTCCACCCCGCCCGCCGCGACGCCGACAGCTACCCCGCCTCGCCGGTCGGGCAGGCGGGCTGGCACATGGCCGACACCGCATGCCCGATCGCCGCGCACACCTGGGACTCCGCCTACTGGTCGGCCCAGACCGCGCTCAGCGCCGCCGATCTCGTCGCGGGCGGCGCGCGCGCCGTCTACGCCCTTTGCCGTCCGCCGGGGCACCATGCCTTCGGCGATCTCGCCGGCGGCTTCTGCTTTCTCAACAATTCCGCCATCGCCGCCGAGCGCCTCTGCGCCGCGGGCCTGCGCCCGGCGATCCTCGACATCGACGTCCACCACGGCAACGGCACCCAGGGCATCTTCTATGCCCGGCGCGACGTGCTCACCGTCTCGATCCATGCCGATCCGGCGGGCTTCTACCCGTTCTTCTGGGGCCACGCGGCGGAGCGCGGCAAAGGAGCGGGGCAGGGCTACAACCTCAACCTGCCGCTCCCGCGCGGCACCGGCGACGCGCCGTGGCTCGAAACCCTGGGCGTGGCGCTGGCCCGCATCTCGGCCTTCGCGCCCGACGTGCTCGTGCTCGCCCTCGGCCTCGATGCCCATGAAGCCGACCCCTACCAGGGCCTCGCCGTCACCACGCCGGGCTTCACCCGCATCGCCGCCAGGATCGCGGGCCTCGGCCTGCCCACGGTGATCGTGCAGGAGGGGGGATATCTCTCCGAGCATCTCGGCCCCAACCTCACCGCCTTCCTCGGCGGCTTCGAGGCCGGCTGAGCGCTCAGGGCGCGAGCGTGAGCCCGATGCGGATCACCGTGTCCGGCCCGTAGGCAAGGCCCGCGGTGTTGATCCAGAGGCTGTCGCCGGCAAAGAGCACCCGCTCGGGCGTAAGCCCCGCCATCGAGGTCTCGGCCTCGATCCGCGCCTGCGTGATCTCGACAGGCGGCGTGCCATGAAACCGGATCGCGGGGCCGGCGAACCGGCCCGCCTGGATCACGCCCGAGCCCGCGTTGCGGAAATCGGCGCGCACCCAGTCCGGCCCGAAATCGACCGCGACATCGAACACCTCGATGCCCTCCGCCAGCGTGCCTTGGGTGTTGAGCACCGTGGCGCTCGGGATCTCGACGCCATCCCCGACCGCCACCGTCACCGCCTCGCTCTCCCGCGCGCCCCCCGCGCCCTCAAGCGGCGCAAACTGGAGGCTGAGCGTCGCATAGCCCCCGGTCAGCTGCTGCGGAACCCGGCCCGCCGGCGCAGCAGGCTCCGGCGCGGCCACGGCCGGCGGCGGCATCGCCCGGCGCTGATCGGAGGGGATCGCCACCACATAGCGCGTGCCGTCGAAGGCCAGCAACGCGCCGTTCATGTCGACCTCGCGCCAGCCGTTGCTCCGGCTCTCGAGCGGAGTGAAGCCGTGCGCGATGAAATCGCCGATGCTGCGCGCCTCCGGCCCGGTCAGATCGAGGATCGTGCCGGCGCAGCCCCGCGTGCCGCAATCCCAGAGCGAGGACACGATCACCAGCGCCTCGGGCACCGGCGTGCCGCCGAGATCGGCGAAGGCGCGCCAGACGCTGCGGTCCGGCGCCGGGGCCATGCCCTGCGCCGCCACATCGCGGGCGAGGAAGGCATCGACCTTGGCCGCGAGCTCGGGCGTCTCCTGCGCCGACGCAGTCCCCGGCAGCAGCCCGAGCGCGAGGCAGACGCCCCGGAGCCCGCCGCCCCGTATCGTGCCGTTCCGTGCCATGGCCACCCGCCAGCCCGCGCCGCTCAGTCGAGCGCGCCCATCACCTTGCCGTTGAAGCCGTAGACCTCGCGCTTGCCGCCGAAGGGCACCAGCGCGACCTCCCGCGTCTGCCCGGGCTCGAAGCGCACCGCGGTGCCGGCCGCGATGTCGAGCCGCATGCCGCGGGCCGCCGCGCGATCGAAATCGAGGCCGGGATTGGTCTCGGCAAAATGGAAATGGCTGCCCACCTGCACCGGCCGGTCGCCGGTGTTGGAGACCGTGAGCGTGATCGCCTCGCGGTCCGCATTGAGGGTGATGTCGCCCGCCGCCGGAAAGATCTCGCCCGGTATCATGCCTTTTCCTCCGTCTTCATGCAGCCCGATACGTTCAGCACCCGGATCGTCGAGGCCGGATGCCGCTCCAGCGCCGCCCTGGGCCGGATCGGCCGCGCCGTGAACCCGCCGCCGCAATTCGGACAGACGCCGCCGAGCGTATCCTCGACACAGTCCCGGCAGAAGGTGCATTCGAAGGTGCAGATCATCGCCTCGAGGCTCTCGGGCGGCAGATCCCGGTCGCAGCATTCGCAGTTGGGCCGCAATTCGAGCATCGCGCGCCTCCGTCAGCGGATCGGGTGATGAACGGTCACGAGCTTGGTGCCGTCGGGAAACGTCGCCTCGACCTGCACGTCGTGGATCATCTCGGCGATGCCCGGCATGCACTGGCTCACGGACACCACATGCGCGCCCGCTTCCATCAGATCGGCCACCGAGCGGCCGTCGCGCGCGCCCTCGACGACGAAATCGGTGATGAGCGCGATCGCCTCGGGGTGGTTGAGCTTCACGCCGCGCTCCAGCCGGCCGCGCGCGACCATGGCGGCGAGCGAAACGAGGAGCTTGTCTTTCTCGCGGGGGGTCAGGTTCATCGGGTGTCCTCGGGCTCCTTGGGTCTAGAGGCTCCAGACGCGCGGCAAGGCGTCCTGCCGGAAGGCGGTGAGAAAACGGAACAGCGCCGCGCGCAACGGGGCCGCGTCGCGGGCAATGAACCGCAGGATGAGAAGATCGGGCTTGCTGCTCGCCGCCGCCCGGACGGCCGGGCCTTCGGGCAGCAGCGCGCGCACCGCGTCGATCCGCTCCGCGGCGCCCGGCGCGGCATGGATGAGGGTCGCAAAGGCCCGCGCCCCGCCGAGCGTCGCCGGGCCTGCCGTCGCCGCCGCGAGATCGCCCGACGCGCGCAGCGCCTCGGCATGGACGAGCCGGCCGCCGCGCCGGATGCGCCACTGGTCGGAGATATGGCCCACCGTCACCCGCTCGCCCATCGCCGCCCGGCCGAGCACCACGGTCTCGAGCGCGGTAAGCTGCGCATCCTCGGCCATCTCGACCTCGAGCCGGCGCGCCACCGCGCCGCCCTCGAAGACGATGGTCTCCTGCGGCAGCCAGGCGAGCTCCGCGCCCGCGCCGAGCGTGAGCCGCGTCTCGATCTGCCCGACGCCCGAGGCGGCGCGGTAGATCCGCTCGGCGGCCTGGGTCGTCACCACCAGCCCCGCGCCATCGCCCGCCGTCATCACATAGTCGAGCCGGTCGCCGCCGGTGATGCCGCCCGAGGTGTTGACGAGCACGGCCTCGGGCAGCCGCGAGTGGCTCCGGGGCAGGATCGCCTTGGCGCAGCCCTGCTGGTAGAGCCGTTCGAGCCGGGTCCGGCCACCGTCCGCGCGCATCGCAACCTCCGCCCGGCCGCGGGCGCGCTGCAGGCCCTCGGGGGCGATATGCGGCAGGATCGTCTGGGTCATGGCCGGGGAAATCTAGGCGCCGCCGCGCGCCGCGTGCAATGAAGAAGCGTTCCGCAGGCGGGCTTTGCGCCGCGCCTGCCCGCAAAATGGGCAACCCGGCGGACCGAATGCATGCGAAATATTTTACCAATTGATAAAAAACGAAGCCTGTGCCAGCGTTTTCCCAAGCAAGGTTGCGCGCCAGGAGAGGCCAATGTCGTCCCAGCCCAGATCCTCAGGCTCCCGCACGGCCGCTCCGGCCGCAGGCATCGCGGCGGGCCGCCTGCCACCCGAGGCGATCGCCGCGAATTTTGCCGATATCGCGCCGCGCCTCACGCCCCACGAGGCCATGGTCGCCGCCGACCGCTGCTATTTCTGCCATGATGCGCCCTGCATCACGGCATGCCCCACCTCCATCGACATCCCGCTCTTCATCCGCGAGATCGCCACCGAGCAGCCGCTCGCCGCCGCCCGCACCATCCTGTCGCAGAACATCCTCGGCGGCATGTGCGCCCGCGTCTGCCCGACCGAGACGCTCTGCGAGGAGGCTTGCGTGCGCGAGGCGGCCGAGGGCAAGCCGGTCGAGATCGGCCGGCTCCAGCGCTTCGCGACCGATGCGATGATGGCCCGCCCCGGCCACCCGTTCTCCCGCGCCGCCGCCACCGGCAAGCGCGTCGCCGTCGTGGGCGCCGGCCCCGCGGGGCTCGCCTGCGCCCACCGGCTCGCGATGCTCGGCCACGAGGTCGCGGTCTTCGACGCGCGCCCCCGGCCCGGCGGGCTCAACGAGTTCGGCATCGCCGCCTACAAGGCGCCCGAGGGCTTCGCGCAGGCCGAGCTCGACTGGCTGCTCGGCATCGGCGGCATCACCATCCGCCAGGGCGTCGCGCTCGGCCGCGACGTGAAGCTCGCCGCGCTCCGCAAGTCCTACGATGCGGTCTTCCTCGGCATGGGGCTCGGCGGCGTCAACGCGCTCGAGGTCCGGGGCCGCAAGAAGGCCGGCCTGCGCGCCGCGGTCGATTTCATCGCCGAGCTGCGCCAGGCCGAGGATCTCTCCGCGCTGCCCGTCGGCCGCCGCGTCGTCGTCATCGGCGGCGGCATGACCGCGATCGACGCCGCGGTGCAGTCGAAATACCTCGGCGCCGAGGAGGTGACGATCGTCTACCGCCGCGCGCAGGCGCGGATGAGCGCCAGCCGCCACGAACAGGAGCACGCGACGGATGCGGGCGTGCGCATCCTCTGCAACGCCGTGCCGCTCCGGCTGAAGGGCAACGGCGCGGTCTCGGCCGTCGAGTTCGCCCGCGTCATCGAAACCCCGGACGGCCTCATGGACTCCGGCGAGACCTTCACCCTCGCCGCCGACCAGGTCTTCACCGCCATCGGCCAGAGCCTCGGGAAACTGCCCAAGACCCTCGCGACCGAACGCGGCAAGATCCGCGTCGAGGGGCCGGGCCGCACCAGCGTCCCCGGCGTCTGGGCGGGGGGGGATTGCGCCGCGGGCGGCGACGATCTCACCGTCACGGCCGTGGCCGAAGGGCGCGACGCGGCCATGGACATTCACCGGGCGCTGTGCTGATGAAGAGCGCGCGGGCGGCGGCGCATTCCGGGAGGGCCGGTTGCCGGCCCCGCCGGAGGGACCATCATGCAGGCGCTTCTCGGCCATGTCGTCGATTTCGTGGCCGCCCACGCGAGCTGGGCGCCCTACCTGGCGTTCCTCTTCGCCTTCGCCGAAACGCTCGCCTTCCTCTCGATCCTCGTGCCCTCCACCATGATCTTCATCGCGGTGGGCGGGCTGATCGCCACCGGCAGCCTGCACCTCCTGCCGATCTGGATCGGCGCCTCGCTCGGGGCGCTCGCCGGTTCGACCTTCTCCTGGTGGCTCGGCGCCCGCTACGGCTCCCACCTGCTGGCGCTCTGGCCGCTCAACCGCGAACCCCGCGCGGTGGAGCGCAGCACCTGCGCCTTCGCGCGCTGGGGCGGCGGCGCGATCTTCGCCGGGCATTTCTTCGGCCCGATCCGCTCGGTGGTCTTCGTCGCCGCCGGCATGTCGATGATGCCCTCGCTGCGCTTCCAGCTCGCGAACTTCCCCGGCGCGCTGCTCTGGGCCTATGTGATCCCGAAATCCGGCGAGCTCGGCGGCGGCGTCCTCGGCCACCTCTGGCACGCGGTCACGGGAAGCTGACGGCGCCGGTCGCCCGGCAGTGCTATCCTGAACAGTCTTCGGGAGCGCACAGGGGGCGGCCATGAACGGGATCGAGGCGGAAGTTGCCAGGCACTACGGCGAGCGGAACCTCTTCGAGAGGATCGTTGCCGCCATCGGCAAGGACGAGGCGGAGATCGGCGCCGCCGACATCCGCGCGCATGACGAGTTTCACATCGGTCAGGGCGAGGCGACCGAGCGCCTGCTCGACCCGCTGGGCCTGCCGCCCGGCACCAAGGTGCTCGATATCGGCTGCGGCATCGGTGGCCCGGCGCGGCGCATGGCGGCGCGCTACGGCTGGGTGGTGACGGGCCTCGACCTCACGCCCGATTTCGTCGCGGCGGCCACCCGGCTGTCGCAGATCGCCGGCGACGGCACCAGCCGCTTCGTTCTGGGAAGCGCGCTCGGCATGCCCTTCGCCCCCGAGAGCTTCGATCTCGCGACCCTCATCCACGTCGGGATGAACATCGCCGACAAGCAGGGCCTCTTCGCCGCGGTGGCGCGTGTCCTGCGCCCCGGCGGCCGCTTTGCCCTCTACGACATCATGCGCACCGGGCCGGGCCACCCGGACTATCCGGTGCCATGGGCCGAAACGCCCGCAGCCTCCCACCTCTCCGCGCCGGATGCCTACCGCGCGGCGGCGCGGGCCGCGGGCTTCCACACCGAACGCGAAGCCGACCGGAGCGACGTGGCGCGCGCCTTCTTCGCCGCGATGCAGGCGGCGATCCGCGAGGGCCGGGCCCCCGGCGGCCCGCCCGTCATCATGGGGGCAAACGCCCGCGAGAAGGTCGCAAACCTCACCGCCGCCGTTCAGTCGGGCGACATCGCCCCGGTCGAGATGGTCTTCCGCAAGGGAGCCGCGTGAGCCTGCGGTCCGCGTCGCCGCCCGGACCAGACGAGAAAGGAAAGAGCCGATGGCCGATCTCAGATCCGACTTCCTGGGCATCAAGTCGCCCAACCCGTTCTGGCTCGCCTCGGCGCCGCCGACGGACAAGGAATACAACGTCCGCCGCGCCTTCGAGGCCGGCTGGGGCGGCGTGGTGTGGAAGACCCTCGGGCTCGACCCGCATATCGTCAACGTGAACGGCCCCCGCTACGGCGCCATCTGGGGCGCCGACCGCCGCCTCCTCGGGCTCAACAACATCGAGCTCATCACCGACCGCCCGCTCGAGGTGAACCTCCGCGAGATCAGGGCGGTGAAGCGCGACTGGCCCGACCGCGCCATGGTGGTGAGCCTGATGGTCCCCTGCGACGAGGAAAGCTGGCGCGGGATCCTGCCGCTGGTCGAGGAAACCGGCGCCGACGGCGTCGAGCTCAACTTCGGCTGCCCGCACGGCATGAGCGAGCGCGGCATGGGCTCGGCCGTCGGTCAGGTGCCGGAATACATCGAGATGGTGGCGCGCTGGTGCAAGGCGCACACCCGCATGCCGGTGATCGTGAAGCTCACCCCCAACATCACCGACATCCGCTTCCCGGCGCGGGCGGCCAAGGCCGGCGGCGCGGACGCGGTCAGCCTCATCAACACCGTGAGCTCGATCACCTCGGTCAATCTCGACACCTTCAGCCCGGAGCCCTCCATCGACGGCAAGGGCAGCCACGGCGGCTACTGCGGCCCGGCGGTGAAGCCCATCGCGCTCAACATGGTGGCCGAGATCGCCCGCGATGCCGAAACCCGCGGCCTGCCGATCTCCGGCATCGGCGGCATCACCACATGGCGCGACGCGGCCGAGTTCATCGCGCTCGGCTGCGGCACGGTGCAGGTCTGCACCGCGGCCATGACCTACGGCTTCAAGGTGGTGCAGGAAATGGCCGCCGGGCTCGCGCAATGGATGGACGATGCCGGCCACGCCGATCTCGCCGCCTTCCGCGGCCGGGCCGTGCCCAACGTCACCGACTGGCAGTATCTCAACCTCAACTACGTCGCGAAGGCGAAGATCGACCAGGATCTCTGCATCAAGTGCGGCCGCTGCTTCGCCGCCTGCGAGGACACCAGCCATCAGGCGATCGCGATGAAGGAGGGCCGCGTCTTCGAGGTGAAGGACGAGGAATGCGTCGCCTGCAACCTCTGCGTCAATGTCTGCCCGGTGGAGGGCTGCATCTCCATGGAGGCCATGGCGCCCGGCACGACCGATCCGCGGACGGGCAGGGAGGTCTCGCCCGGCTACGCCAACTGGACGACGCACCCCAACAACCCGATGGCCAGGGCCGCCGAATAGCCTTCGGCGGGCGGGCGCGCGCGGTCAGGCGCGGTCAGGGAATCGAGGCCATGAGCTCCGCGACCCGCGCCCGCCCGAGCGCCACCCGGCAGGACCGGATCGCGATGCCCGAGCCGGAGCCGCCGCCATAGGTCGCGCCGATATAGTCGCACTGCGCATCGCGATAGGCCGCCCATGCGACCTGGCTTGCCTCGAGCGCCGGGACGGAGACCGGGCGCCCGGTCACCCCGTCGAGCTCCTGCGCCGCCTCTTTCGCAAACCCGAGGGCCGCGTTGACCGTCTCGTCAACCGTCGCCTCGGCCGCCGCGACGCAATCGGCGATCTCGACCTGCGAGCCCAGCCCCCGGCTGCATTCGAGCGCGGCATCGGCCGATGCCGCCGCCGGCAGCAGGGGGACGAGGAGCAGGGGAAGTGTCAGGCGAAAGGCGGTCATGGCGCGGGCTCCGTTCGGGGGGCATGTCGCACCAGTCTGCGCGCGCACGCGCCGGGCTCAAGCGAAATCCGCAAGGCGCCCCCGCCCTGGTGCCGATCGGGCCGGGCGCGGGCCCCGTTCATGATATGTTAACTAGGAAAATCCAGTTATTTCAATGCGATTTTTTGGTTTTCACGGTGAAACGCCCCGCTTTCACGCCTGAGGCCCGCGGGCTTAGAGCCGCCGGAAGGTCAGGTAATGCGGTGTCCGCCCGGCCTTCAGCGCCTTGGCCTCGTAGCGCGTGCCGGGCCAGTCGCTCCAGGCCACGCTCCAGTCCGGCGCCTCGGGCTCGACCGTCTCGAAAAGCGCCCCGCAGGCCGCCACCGCCGCGAGCGCGTGCTCCACGTAATCCGGGATGTCGCTCGCAACCCGCAGCTCCGCCCCCGACGGCATCACCCGGGCGAGCATCGCGAGATTGTCGGGGTTCATGAAGCGCCGCCGGTGGTGCCGCGCCTTGGGCCAGGGATCGGGATAGAGCAGGAAGACCCGCCCGACCGATCCCTCCGGCAGCCGCTCGATGAGGTCGCGGGCATCCGCCGGATGAACCCGGACATTGGAAAGCCCCGCCGCCTCGATCCGGCCGAGCAGCATGGCGACGCCGTTGACGAAGGGCTCGCAGCCGATGAACCTGGTTTCGGGATGCAGCGCCGCCTGATGCGCAAGATGCTCGCCGCCGCCGAAGCCGATCTCGAGCCAGAGCGGCCGCGGGCCGCCGAAGAGCGCGGCCGGATCGAGCGGGGCGGGCGCCTCGCCCCCGGCGAAGCCCGGCACCCAGATCTCGGGCAGAAGCTCCGCCATCAGGCGTTCCTGCGTGGCCCGGAGCGCCTTGCCCTTGCGGCGTCCGTAAAGCTTGCGACGGTGCGGGGCGGGGTCCGCCCCGTGGATCGGGTCGTGATCGGTCATTGTTCTCGGCAGGCTCGTTCTTCCGGGGTCAGACCGCAGCGCGAAGCGCGTCGGCGAGGTCGGTGCGCTCCCAGGAGAAGCCCCCCTCGCTGTCCGGCTCGCGGCCGAAATGGCCATAGGCGGCGGTGCGCTGGTAGATCGGCTTGTTGAGGCCGAGATGGGTGCGGATGCCCTTGGGGGTGAGGTCCATGACCTTCGCCACCGCCGCCTCGATCACCGGCTCCGGCACCTGGCCGGTCCCGAAGGTATCGGCATAGATCGAGAGCGGGCGCGCCACCCCGATCGCATAGGAAAGCTGCAGCACGCAGCGCTTCGCGAGCCCGGAGGCGACGATGTTCTTCGCGAGATAGCGCGCGGCATAGGCCGCCGAGCGGTCCACCTTGGTCGGGTCCTTGCCCGAGAAGGCGCCGCCGCCATGCGGGGCCGCGCCGCCATAGGTATCGACGATGATCTTGCGCCCGGTCAGGCCCGCGTCGCCGTCCGGCCCGCCGATCACGAACTTGCCGGTCGGGTTCACATGCCAGACCGTCTCGCCCGTAAGCCAGCCCTCGGGCAGCACCTCGCGGATGAAGGGCTCGATCATCTCGCGCACATCCGCCGAGCTCATCTCCTCGTCGAGATGCTGGGTCGAGAGCACGAGGCTCGCGACGCCCACCGGCATCCCGTCGACATAGCGCAGCGTGAGCTGCGATTTCGCATCCGGCCCGAGCCGCGGCTCCGCGCCGCTCTTCCGCGCCTCGGCAAGGCGGCGGAGGATCGCATGGGCATAATGGATCGGGGCCGGCATCAGCACCGGGGTCTCGTCGACCGCATAGCCGAACATGATGCCCTGGTCGCCGGCACCCTCTTCCTTGTTCTCGGCCGCATCGACCCCTTGCGCGATATGGGCGGACTGGCCGTGGATGAGGTTCTGGACCACGAGCGTTTCCCAGTGGAAACCCTTCTGCGCGTAGCCGATGTCGCGCACGCAATCGCGCACGATCTGTTCGATTCGGCTCAGAACCCCCGGCGCGCCGCGAACCTCGCCGCCGACGATCACCCGGTCCGTCGTCGCGAAGGTCTCGCAGGCGACGCGCGCTTCGGGATCCTCGCTCAGGAAGCTGTCGAGGACAGCATCCGAAATGCGGTCGCAAACCTTGTCGGGATGTCCCTCGGACACCGATTCTGAAGTGAAGAGATAGTCACTCCGATACGTCATGCACTCATCTTCCGTCGGTTGTATCCGCGCTGGCTGCGGTATCCCTAAGCAGGGCCGGAGGGGAGGTCAACGCCGCAAAGCCGGCGGGCCCTAGGTGGCCTCAGTGCCGTGCCGCCCGGAGCACGATCGCGCCGGCAAGCGTCATCATGGTCGAGACGACCTTGCCGAGATCGAGCCGCTCGCGGAGCGCGAAGACCCCGAGGAGCAGGGCAAAGACGATGCTCGTCTCCCGAAGCGCGGTCACGAGCGCGATCGGGGCTTCGGTGAAGGCCCATACCACGATCGCATAGGCGGCAAAGGACGCCCCGCCGCCGAGAAGCATCGGCCGCAGGCCTTCCCGCGGCAGCCGCGCAAGGAGCCCGGGCCGCCAGAGCGCGGCGCCTGCCAGCACCGCAACCCCATTGAGGATCGAGGCCCAGGCGAAGAACCCGACCCCGGTGCCCGCCAGCCGCGCGCCGGTGCCGTCGACCAGCGAATAGGCCGCGATGAAACACCCGGTTCCGAGCGCGAGCACCGCGGCACGATGGTTGCGCACCCCGTCCGCCTGCCGCACGAGGCCGAGGCTCAGGATGCCGCAGGCGATGATCGCGATCCCGATCAGCTCGCCGCGCCCGAGACTGACGCCGAGAAAGCTCACCGAAACCGCCGCCACGATCAGCGGCGCCGCGCCGCGGGCGATGGGATAGACCTGCGTCAGATCCCCCACCCGGTAGGAGTTGAGCAGGAAGAGCTGATAGCCGACATGGAGCGCCGCGCTCGCCGCGATGAAGGGCCAGCTTTCCGGCGCCGGGGCCTGGAAGACGAGCAGCGCGCCGAGGGCGAAGGGCAGATGCCCGGTGACGACCGCAATCATCGCGAGCCCCGAATCCCCGCCGCGCTTGACCAGGAAATTCCAGGCGGCGTGGAGAAAGGCCGCGAGGATCACGGCGGCGAAGACGGCGGACGACATCTCGGAGGGGCCTCCTGACATATAATATGTGCACTCGGGCAACACCGCCCGGCACGCCGGTGAAATCCGGCACCCTGCCACTTGACCCGGGCTTCGGGCGGACCGCAAGCTGGGAACCGGGGCCGCTATCGGACCCCTGCGAGGCATCGCCACCACTGGTGGACGCCATTCACCGATCTTGTGGCTACAACTTCCCCCTACCCAAGCCATGGACCCCGCCCTATAGTGGCCGGACTTGGCGACAGGGATTTCCGGAGGCCCGTTCATGCGCTGTCCGTTCTGCGGCAACATCGACACCCAGGTGAAGGACAGCCGGCCGGCCGAGGACCATGTCTCGATCCGGCGCCGGCGCTTCTGTCCGGCATGCGGCGGGCGGTTCACCACCTATGAACGCGTGCAGCTGCGCGACCTCGTCGTGGTCAAGAAGAACCACAAGCGCGAGCCCTTCGACCGCGACAAGCTCGAACGCTCCATCCGCATCGCGATGCAGAAGCGGCCCATCGAGGCCGAGCGGCTCGACCAGATGATCTCCGGCATCGTCCGGCGGCTGGAATCCATGGGGGAGACGGATATCCCCTCCGACACGATCGGCGCGATCGTGATGGAGACTCTTGCGCGCATCGACACCGTGGCCTATGTGCGCTTCGCCTCGGTCTACAAGAATTTCCAGGCGGCCGACGACTTCGAGGAGTTCGTGGCAGAGCTGCGTCCGGACGTGCCGCTCAAGGACGATTGACAAGAATGTCCCAGCAAATCGAAGACGTGGGCTGGATGCGCGCGGCCCTCGGCCTGGCGCAGCGTGGTCTGGGCCGTGTCTGGCCCAACCCGGCGGTGGGCTGCATCCTGGTGCGCGACGGGCGCGTCGTCGGGCGCGGCCATACCGCCGACGGCGGCCGCCCCCATGCCGAGACGATCGCGCTTGCCCAGGCGGGCGAAGCGGCGCGCGGCGCCACCGCCTATGTCACGCTCGAGCCCTGCGCCCATACCGGCAAGACGCCGCCCTGCACCGAGGCGCTGATCGCGGCCGGGGTGGCCCGCGTTGTCATCGCGATCGAGGATCCGGACCCGCGGGTGAACGGCCGGGGGGCCGCGCTTCTGCGCGAGGCCGGAATCGAGGTCTCGATCGGCTGCCTCGCGGGCGAGGCGGTGACGCTCAATCGCGGCTTTCTCTCGCGGATCACCTCGGGCCGCCCGATGGTCACGCTCAAGCTCGCCGCCAGCCTCGACGGGCGCATCGCCACCGCCACCGGCGAAAGCCGCTGGATCACCGGCCCGCGCGCCCGCTCCGAGGTTCATCTGATGCGCGCCCAGTCCGATGCGGTGCTGGTCGGCGCCGGGACGGTGCGGAGCGACAACCCGCGGCTCGACGTGCGCGAGCTCGGCATCGAACGCGCCGATCCGATCCGGGTCGCGGTCACCGGCGGCCTCAATCTCTCGCGCAACAGCTATCTCGCCGAAAGCGCCCGCGAGGTGCCGCTCTGGCTCTGCCACCATGCCGAGGCTGAGACATCGCGCATCGAGGCCTGGGCCGAGAGGGGCGCCGAGCTCATCGTCGTGCCGTTCCAGCCCGATGGCCAGCTCAACCTCTCCGCGATGCTCCAGAAGCTCGGCGACCGCGGCCTCACCCGCATCCTCTGCGAGGGCGGCGGGCGGCTCTCGGCGGCGCTGCTCCACGCGGGGCTCGTCGACGAGATCGTCCTCTTCAGCGCGGGCATGGCGCTTGGCGACGAGGGCGTTGCCTCGGTCGGGCCGATGGAGATCGACACGCTCCAGCTCGCGCCCCGCTTCCGCCTCACCTCGGTGCGCCAGGTCGGCCCCGATGTGCGCTCGGACTGGCGCCGCCGCTGAGCCGGCGCCGGGGGCGGATGAAAATCCCGACGCCCGCTTGACTTTGCCGCGCGCCTCCGCGATATAGCCCGCTCCCGGCAGGCAGCGGCCATGCGGGGGTAATTCGCTTGAACAGGGCGCGCAGTTAACGGGCGCGGGTGGCTTCGCCTCCCGCACGAACACCGGGAAACCGGGGCCTCGAGGACGCGGCACGGGATAGAAGGAAAAACGCGGATGTTCGCGGTAATCAAGACGGGCGGCAAGCAGTACAAGGTCGCCGTCAACGACGTTCTTACGGTCGAGAAGCTGGCGGCAGATGCCGGCGCGGCCGTCGAATTCGATCAGATCCTGATGGTGGGTGGCGACACCCTCACCGTCGGTGCGCCCCTCGTCGAGGGTGCTGCGGTGAAGGCCGAGGTGCTCGAGCAGTATCGCGGCCCGAAGGTGATTTCCTTCGTGAAGCGCCGCCGCAAGCATTCGTCGCAGCGCAAGCGCGGCCACCGGCAGTATCTGACCCGCGTGCGGATCACCGACATCGTGACCTCCGCCAACTGAACTGAGGAGAGAGCTCCATGGCACACAAGAAGGCAGGCGGTTCTTCCCGCAACGGTCGCGACAGCGCCGGTCGCCGTCTCGGCATCAAGAAATTCGGCGGCGAAGCCGTCGTCCCCGGCAACATCCTTGCCCGCCAGCGCGGCACCAAGTGGTGGCCGGGCACGGGCGTCGGCATGGGCCGCGACCACACGATCTTCGCCATTGAGGAAGGCCAGGTTTCCTTCCACAAGGGCTTCAAGGGCCGCACCTTCATTTCGGTGCGTCCGCAGGCCGAAGCCGCGGAATAAGAGCCTGCCGGCAAAGATTTTCGTGTGGAGGCCGGCCCCTGCGCCGGCCTTTGCTCGTTTGGGAGGAGGGTTCACCCATGGCGCTCGTCGCACCGATCGAGAGCGAGATCGCAACCGCGCGCCTGCGTCTGCGCCGGTTGTGCCGTTCGGACGCGGCCCTGCTCGCGCTTTACGCGAGCGATGCCCGCGTCGCCCGGATGACGGCGCATATCCCGCATCCCTATCCGCCCGGTCAGGCCGAAGCCTTCGTCGAGCGGGCGCTTTCGCCCTCGAGCCCGATCCACTACTGGGCCATCGTGATCGGCGGTGCGGTGGAGGAGATCCCGGAGGACGGCACGATCCGCACCAACAGCCTCATCGGCCTCGTGAGCCTGCGCCCCGCCGGTGACGGCAGCGCCGAGATCGCCTACTGGGTCGCCCCCGCGGTCTGGGGCACGGGCTACGCGAGCGAGTCCGTGCGCACGATCTGCGAGGCCGCCGGGCGCTGGGGCATCCACACCATCACCGCCCAGGTCTTCCAGGACAATGCCGCCTCGATCCGGGTTCTCATGCGCACGGGCTTCACCTATATGGGCGCAGGCGAGACCCACTCGGTCGCGCGCGGCGCCATGGTGCCCACCTTCCTCTATCGCCGCGCGAGCGGCATTGCCTGACGACCAGGCCGGAGACATGATCCCTTGAAGTTCCTCGATCTCGCCCGCGTGCAAATTCGCTCCGGTTCCGGCGGCAACGGCTGCGTGAGCTTCCGGCGCGAGAAGTTCATCGAATTCGGCGGCCCCAACGGCGGCGACGGCGGCCGCGGCGGCGATGTCTGGGCCGAGGCGGTCGAGGGGCTCAACACCCTCATCGACTTCCGCTACCAGCAGCATTTCTTCGCCAAGAACGGCCAGCATGGCATGGGCAGCCAGCGCACCGGCAAGTCCGGCGACGACATCGTGCTCCATGTCCCGGTCGGCACCGAGATCCTCGAGGAGGACGAGGAAACCCTCGTCGCCGATCTCACCCGCGTCGGCGAGCGGGTGCTGCTCGCCAGGGGCGGCAACGGCGGTTTCGGCAACCTCCACTTCAAGACCTCGACCAACCAGGCGCCGCGGCATGCCAATCCCGGCCAGGAGGGTGTCGAGCGCACGGTCTGGCTGCGGCTCAAGCTCATCGCGGACGCGGGCCTCGTCGGCCTGCCGAACGCGGGCAAGTCCACCTTCCTCTCGGCGGTCTCCAACGCCCGTCCGAAGATCGCCGACTACCCCTTCACCACGCTCCACCCCAATCTCGGCGTCGTCGGCGTCGACGGGGCGGAATTCGTGATGGCCGACATTCCGGGCCTGATCGAGGGCGCGCATGAGGGCAGGGGCCTTGGCGATCTCTTCCTCGGTCATGTCGAGCGCTGCGCCGTGCTGCTTCATCTCGTCGACGGCACGTCGGAGACGCTGGTGGAAGATTACCGGGTGATCCTCCACGAGCTCGAGGCCTATGGCGAGGTGCTCTCCGGCAAACCCCGCATCCTCGCGCTCAACAAGATCGACGCGCTCGACGAGGAGGCCGTCGAGGACGCCGCCGCAGCACTCGCCGAGGCGTCCGGCCTGAAGGTCCACCGGCTCTCGGGGGCGACCGGCAAGGGCGTGCAGGAGGTGCTGCGCGCGCTCCGCACCGAGATCCGCGCCGAGCGGACGGAGGTGCAGGCGGAGGAGGCGGATTCCGCACCATGGACGCCCTGAGCTCGGCCGAAAGGCTCGCGCGGGCGCACCGGATCGTCATAAAGATCGGCTCGGCGCTGCTCGTTTCCACCGAAACCGACGAGGTCCGCCTCGCCTGGCTCGAGGCGCTCGCGGAAGACGTCGCGATGCTGCGCAACCAGGGCAAGCAAGTGGTGATCGTCTCCTCGGGCTCGATCGCGCTCGGCCGCCGGGTGCTGCACCTGCCCGAAATCGTGCTCGCGCTCGAGCAGAGCCAGGCGGCGGCGGCCGTCGGCCAGATCCGGCTCGCGCGCGCCTATGAAAGCGTGCTCGCGCCCCATGGCATCACCACCGCCCAGGTGCTGGTGACGCTCGAGGACAGCCAGAACCGCCGGCGCTATCTCAATTCGCGCCGCACGCTCGACATGCTGCTCAGCCTCGGCACCGTGCCGATCGTGAACGAGAACGACACCGTCGCAACCGACGAGATCCGCTACGGCGACAACGACCGCCTCGGAGCGCAGGTCGCCACCATGGCGGGCGCCGACATCCTCGTGCTGCTCTCGGACGTGGACGGGCTCTATACCGGCAATCCGCGCATCGATCCCACCGCCCGGCGCCTCGACAGCGTCGCGGTCATCACGCCCGCGATCGAGGCGATGGCGGGCGGTACCGGCTCGGCGCTCTCGAGCGGCGGGATGAAGACCAAGGTGCTCGCCGCCAGGGCAGCCACCGCGGGCGGCTGCGCCATGGCGATCACACTTGGCGCGCAGCCCCGTCCGATCACCGCGCTGATCGAGGGCGCGCCCTGCACCTGGTTCGAGCCTGACGGCGATCCGCAGGCGGCCCGCAAGCGCTGGATCACCGGCATGAAGCCGCGTGGCCGCATCATGGTCGATGAGGGCGCCGCCGCGGCACTTGCCCGCGGCAAGTCGCTCCTGCCCGCCGGCGTCACCGGCACCGAAGGCAGCTTCTCGCGCGGCGATCCGGTGGAGATCATCAACGGGGCGGGCGAGGTGGTCGCCAAGGCGCTCGCGGGATATGATGTGACCGAGGCGAGAATCATAATGGGGCACCGATCGAGCGAGATCGCCGATCTGCTCGGGTATCCCGGCCGCGCCGCGATCGTGCACCGGGACGACATGGTCATGCGTAAGGGGGGGCCGAAATGAATGTAATGTCCGACATCAGTTCCTTGATGCAAGATATTGGTCGCAAGGCGAAATCCGCGAGCGCAAGCCTTGCTGTCGCCACTCCGGACCAGAAGCGTCTGGCGCTTGAGGCCGCGGCGGAGGCCGTCGAGGCCACGACGCCCGACATCCTTGCGGCCAATGCGCGCGACATGGCGGCCGCGCGCGAAAAGGGCCTCTCCGGGGCCATGCTCGACCGGCTCCTGCTCACCGATGATCGCGTGGCGGGTATCGTTTCCGGCCTGCGCGCCATCGCGGCCCAGCCCGATCCGATCGGCGAGGTGCTGTCGGAATGGGATCGCCCCACGGGCCTCCACATCCGCCGCGTCCGCACCCCCATCGGGGTGATCGGCGTGATCTTCGAGAGCCGCCCCAACGTCACCGCGGATGCCGGCGCCCTCTGCCTCAAGGCGGGCAATGCCGCGATCCTGCGCGGCGGCTCGGAAAGCCTCAATTCCTCGCGCGCGATCCATGCGGCCCTTCAGGCCGGCCTGCGCGCCGCCGGGCTGCCCGAGGCCGCGATCCAGCTCGTGCCGACGACCGACCGCGCCGCGGTGGGCGAGATGCTGGCGATGACCGACTACATCGACGTGATCGTGCCCCGCGGCGGCAAGGGCCTCGTGGCGCGCGTGCAGGCCGACGCCCGCGTGCCGGTCTTCGCCCATCTCGAGGGCATCGTGCACATCTACGTCGACAAGGCCGCCGATCTCGACAAGGCGCGCCGGGTCATCCTCAACGCCAAGACCCGCCGTCCGGGCATCTGCGGCGCCGCCGAATGCCTGCTGGTGGATCGCGCCTTCTTCGAGGCCTATGGCGCGCCCTTCATCACCGATCTGGTGGCCGCAGGCGTCGATGTGCGCGGCGATTCCGATCTCCTCGGGCTGGAAGGCGTTTCCCCGGCGGAAGAGGGCGACTGGGGGCGAGAGTTCCTCGATCTGGTGATCGCGGCGCGGGTCGTCGACGGGGTGGAGGGCGCCATCGCCCATATCCGCCGCTACGGCTCGCACCACACCGATTGCATCATCACCGAGGATGATGCCGCCGCCGAACGCTTCTTCGCCGCCCTCGACAGCGCCATCATCATGCGCAACGTCTCGACCCAGTTCGCCGATGGCGGCGAATTCGGCATGGGCGCCGAGATCGGCATCGCCACCGGCAAGCTCCACGCCCGCGGCCCGGTCGGCGCCGAGCAGCTCACGAGCTTCAAATACATCGTCGAAGGCGACGGGATCACCCGCGCCTGAGACGCCAGAGCCCTTCTCCGGCCGGGATTAATCCGGCGGGGAAGGGAACGTGGCTCCTCTCCCGCCCGTTAGGTCTGTGATCGCCCGTCATGCGGGCCGCGCAGGATCACTGAACGGCCGGGAGAGAGAATGTCTTTTGCCACCGCCCCGCTCGGGGCCCTCGCCGCGATCTTCGCCATTGCCGGGGCGCTGATCCTCATCTGCGGGCTGCGCATGACCGGGCTTGCCGACCGGATCGCCGACCGCACGGGGCTCGGCGAAGCCCTCGTCGGCGGCGTCCTTCTCGGCGCTGCAACATCGCTTTCGGGCACCATCGTCTCCTTCACATCCGCCCTCGATGGCCGCGCCTCGCTCGCCTTCTCGAATGCCGTCGGGGGAATCGCCGCCCAGACGGCGTTTCTTGCGGTGGCCGATCTTCTCTACCGTCGCGCGAATCTCGAACATGCCGCCGCCGAGCTTGCCAATGTGCTCCAGGGCGTCGTGCTCATGCTGCTTCTGGCCCTGCCGATTCTCGCCCGCACCGGCCCCGAGGTCAGCGTCTGGGGCATCCACCCGATGTCGATTATCTTGTTTTTGATTTATCTGGGCAGCCTCCGCCTGGTGCGGGACGCCCGCGAAGTGCCGATGTGGGTGCCGGTCGAGACCCGCGAAACCCGCCGCGATTCCCCCGAGGAGCCCGAAACCGGCGGGCAGGAGACCCGTGCCCTGTTGCTCCGATTCGCCGCTCTCATGCTCGTCATGGGGGTATCGGGCTGGCTGGTGGCCGGCGTGGCGGGGGCCGCGATCGACCGTTTCGCGCTGCGGGCCTCGCTCGTCGGCGCGCTTCTGACCGCCGTTGTCACCTCGCTCCCCGAGCTGGTGACAACGCTTGCCGCTGTCCGGCGCGGCGCGCTTCAGCTCGCGGTCGGCGGGATCATTGGCGGCAACACCTTCGACGTGCTGTTTCTGACGGTGTCCGATCTGGGCTATCGCGAGGGTTCGCTCTATCACGCGATCGGCGCGGACGACCTCTTCTGGCTTGCCGTGGGCCTGGTGATGACCGCCGTCCTCACCCTCGGCCTCCTCATGCGCCAGCGCGAGGGGCCCGCCGGGATCGGCCTCGAGAGCGCGGCACTGCTCGGGATCTACGGCGGGGCCGTCGGCCTCCAGGCGCTGCTATGAGCGCCTCTGCGGTTACCGTTCCCGAAAATACGACGGCCGGCGCGAGGCCGGCCGTTGAGACACCTGATTGTCCGAAAGGATCAGCCGCGCCAGGTGCGCACCGGGCCGCAATCCATGTGAACGAAGTTCGAGCGGTTGTAAGTCCCCACGCCGCCCGCATTGCAGGCCAGCGCCGCGCCGGAGATCTGCTTCACCGACCGGCTGCGGAGCCGCACATCCGCCGCCATCGCCTTCATGTGGAAGGAGTTGCTGGCCGCACCGCGCAGCATCTTGTTGGTCTTCGGCGTGCGATAGCCCGAGATGAGCAGGTAGGGCTCCTCGGTGTCCATCATCTTCTGCGTCGCCGCGAGGATGTCCACGTTGTGCGGATCGTAGTTCAGCATCGCATTCTGGCGCCAGTCCCGCATGAAATAACTGATTTCCTGCATGACTTCCTTGATGTATCGCCCGTTCACGTAGTAGACGGTATCGATGGACTCTCCTGTCCGCTGGCTATACATGCGCACCCGCCGGGCATCGCCCGCCTTGCGGAGAAATCCGGGTGCACGCGAATAGACCGGCGCGGCTGCAACGGTGCAGAGTCCTGCAAAGATGCCCAATAACGTTCGTCTGGACGGACGGAATCCTTCACTGCCCATTTTTGTTCACTGCCTCTGGTTTCTTGCTCGATGAGCGACTTTTGCCTGCGCTCTGATGTTTTGATGCCACAGGAACGCGATCTTTCCAAGCCTTCTTTGACGGCTGCCGATGGGGAAGAGAAAAACTTGAAACCGGTTAACGGATCGTTAGCCTGCGCAGCAAAGCTGGCCGGATCGTGAAGATGCGCGCCGGCGCAGCGCTTGTTTCGGCGCTGCGGTCAAGCTAGAGTCCCCCGATCAGGCAAGACGTCGAGAGGCAGGAATGAGAGTGGACACGGTTGCGCGTGCCTTGGGGATATCGCTGATGGTCGGCACCCTGGCGCAAGGCGCCATGGCCCAGGACGCGGCCCCGCCCGCAGCCGCGGCCGTGCCGCAGGCCACGGCGACGGGGCTTTCCGCAGACGCCATCGCCTTCCGCGACGGGCTCGCGCACGAGACCGCAGGGCTCGACGAGACCACCCGCGCCGCGATCGACGGCTTTTACGCCAGCCGCGACTACCGGCCGTTCTGGAACGCGGGCGAGGGCAGCCCGCTCGCCACGCTCGAGGCCTCGGTCGAACAGGCCGACGCCCAGGGCCTGCCGTTCTTCCGCTACGACGCCGATGCGCTCCAGCTCCTCGCCGGCGAGCCCGGCATGGTGGGCAGCCCCAAGCTCGAGGTTGCCGCGACCCGGACCTACATCCGCTTCACCGGCGATCTCTCCGCCGGCATCGTCCGGCCGCTCGACATCGACCCCGAGATCAACGTGAAGCCGAAGCGCGCCACCGCCGCGGCGCTGCTCGCCCGGCTCTCGGACGGCTCGGTGAGCGAGGTGCTGCGCGCCGCCGAGCCGCAGGACCCGGATTACCGGGCCCTGATGGCCGAGAAGGCGCGTCTCGAAGGGCTCCTCGGGACCGATGCCTGGGGCGCGCCCGTGCCCGCCGGCCCGACGCTCCACGTCGGCGAAAGCAGCCCGCGCGTGGCCGATCTCCGCGCCCGGCTCGCGCGCCTCGGCTATGGCCCCGAAACCGCGCAGGCCGCGGTCGACGACGCCGCGCCCGCAGCGGTCGAAACCGCCGCCGCTGCCTCGGCCTTCGATCCCGGGCTCGAGGCGGAAGTGAAGCGGTTCCAGAAGGATAACGGCCTTGTTGACGATGGCGTCGCAGGTCGGCGGACGATCGATGCGCTGAACGCCAGCCCCGAGGATCGCCTCGAGCAGGTCGTGGTCAATCTCGAGCGCCTGCGCTGGATGAACCACGATCTCGGTGCCCGCCGCATCGAGGTGAACATCCCCGATTTCTCCGTCGTGCTGCTCGATCATGGCAATATCCCCTGGTCCTCGCGCGCGGTGGTCGGCAATGCCGCCGAGACCCGCACGCCCGAGTTCTCCGACGAGATGACCTACATGGTGGTGAACCCCACCTGGCACATCCCCGACAGCATCGCGACGCGGGTGTATCTCCCGAAGCTGCGCAAGGATCCGACCGTGCTCGCGCGGAGCAACATGCGCCTCTTCACCCGCTCGGGCGTCGAGATCAATCCGAAGCTCGTGAACTTCAACCAGTACACGGCCGAGAACTTCCCGTTCCGGGTGAAGCAGAACCCCAATTCGGCCAATGCGCTCGGCCGGGTGAAGTTCATGTTTCCCAACCAGTTCTCGATCTATCTTCACGACACGCCGCATCGCGAGCTCTTCGTGAAGGATGCCCGCGCCTTCTCCAACGGCTGCATCCGGCTTCAGGAGCCGATCGAGCTCGCCGAGGTGCTGCTCAAGGGCCAGGTGCCCGATCCGCAGGCCAGCATCGACGGCTGGCTCGCCGCCAAGTCGGAGCGCTACGTCTATCTCGATCAGCCGCTGCCGGTATATATAATGTATCGCTCCGCCTGGGCCGATCCTGATGGCACCATCCAGTACCGCGCCGACATCTACGGCCGCGACGGCGAGGTCTTCCGCGCGCTCGAGGCGAAGGGCGTGAGCCTGCCCGATGCGGCGCAGGGCTGAGCCGCCGGTCCGGGGAGCAGGAACATGATCACCGTCGCTGAACTCGCCACCGCCATCGGCGGAGAGGTTGCCGGAGACGGGGGGCTCGCGATCGCCGGCGCCTCCGAACCGGCCTCCGCCCGCGCCGACGAGATCGCGCTGGCGATGGACCAGGCCTTCGCGGCCGATCTCGCCAAGGGCGCGGCACGGAGCGCCATCCTCTGGCCCGGCGCCGACTGGCAGGCGCTTGGCCTCGGGGCTGCGATCTTCGCGCCCCGGCCGCGCTATGTCCTGGCCGGGGTCACCCGCGTCTTCGACCATCCGATCGGGCTCGCACCGGGCATCCACCCGAGCGCCGTGATCGACCCCAGTGCCGAGATCGGCGAGGGTGCGGCCATCGGCCCCTTCGTGGTGATCGGCGCGCGGGCGAAGATCGGGCCGCGCGCCCGCATCCTCTCCCATGTCTCGATTTCCGAGGATGTCGTGCTCGGGGCGGATGCGCTGCTCCACCCGGGCGTGCGCCTCTGTGCCCGCGTCCGCATCGGCGAGCGCTTCATCGCCCAGCCCGGCGCGGTGATCGGCGGCGACGGGTTCTCCTTCGTCACCCCCGTTCCCGGCCATGTCGAGGAGGCGCGCGCGACCGGCGCCATCACCGCCGAGGATCAGGCCTCCTACGTGCGCATCAACTCGCTCGGCGCCGTGGTCATCGGCGATGACGTCGAGGTGGGCGCCAATTCCTGCATCGACCGCGGCACCGTCGCCGACACCCGCATCGGCAACGGCACCAAGATCGACAACCTCGTGCAGATCGGCCACAACGTGAAGATCGGCGAGACCTGCCTCGTCTGCGGCCATGTCGCGATCGGCGGCAGCACGGTGATCCACGACCGCGTGGTGCTCGGCGGCAAGGCCGCCCTGGCCGATCATCTGGTGATCGGTGCCAATTCCATCATCACCGGCAACTCCGGCGTCGCGAGCAACGTGCCGCCCAACCGGGTGATGATGGGCTATCCCGCCGTGCCGATGGAGCGCAATGTCGAGATGTACAAGGCCCTGCGACGTCTGCCGCGGGTCATCGAGAAGCTCGTGGCGGTGCAAAAACCAGTTTCAAAAGCGGATCGGAACGAGTAGATCATCGCGAGCCATGGTCGACCGATGGAGGGGACATGTCAGATGCAGTTAAGGAAGCCGTGAAGGACAGGGTCGTCGCGATCCTTGCCGAGCAGGCCGTGATGAACCCGGCCGACGTGTCCAGTGATGCGACGCTCGAGGATCTCGGCATCGATTCCCTCGGGCTTGTCGAGGCGGTCTTCGCGATCGAGGAGAGCTTCGACATCCAGGTGCCGTTCAACGCAAACGAACCGGACAGTGGTGAATTCGATATCAGCTCCGTCGGATCCATCGTGGCCGCCGTCGAAAAACTGATCGCCGCGAAGCACTGACGTGTCAGACTGCCGGGTAGTGATTACCGGCCAGGGGGCCTTCAACGCCCTTGGCCGGAGTGCCGATGAAACGATGCGCGGAATGCGTGAGGGCCTCTGCGGCATCGGGCCGCTCGAGTTCCCGGATGTCGATCGCCTCTCCATCACGATCGGCGGCCAGGTCCGCGATTATGATCCGCAGGCGCATTTCTCCCGGCAGGAACTGACGCTCTACGACAGGTTCACCCAGTTCGCGCTGCTGGCCGCCCGCGAGGCGATCGCCCAGTCCGGCCTCGTCTTCGACGGCGAGCTTGCCGAACAGTCGGGCGTGGTGCTCGGCACCTCCGGCGGCGGGCTCGGCACCCAGGACGAGAACTACCGCCTGGTCTACCAGGAGGGGAAGAACCGGGTGCATCCCTTCGTGGTGCCGCGGCTGATGAACAATGCCGCCGCAAGCCACGTCTCGATGGTCCACAACCTCCAGGGGCCGTCCTTCACCGTCTCCACCGCATGCTCATCCTCGAACCACGCGATGGGCGAGGCCTTCCGGCTGATCCGCTCCGGCGAGGCCCGCGCCGTCGTCACCGGCGGCAGCGAGAGCATGCTCTGCTTCGGCGGGATCAAGGCCTGGGAGGGGCTGCGCGTTCTCTCGCGCGATGGCTGCCGGCCGTTCTCCAGGACCCGCAACGGCATGGTCCAGGGCGAGGGCGCGGCCGTCTTCGTCTTCGAGGAGCGCGATCACGCGCTCGCCCGCGGCGCCGAAATTCTCGCCGAAGTCAAAGGCTTCGCGATGACTTCTGATGCGTCCGACATCGTCATGCCCAACATGAAGGGCGCGATCCGGGCCATGCGGGGGGCGCTCCGCAGCGCGGGCCTCGCGCCCGAGGCCATCGGCTACATCAATGCCCACGGCACCGGCACGGCGGCGAACGACCGCACCGAATGCGCCGCGGTGCGCGAGGTCTTCGGCCCCCATGCCGACAGCTTGATGATCTCGTCGACCAAATCCATGCACGGCCACCTGATCGGCGGCACCGGCGCGGTCGAGCTGCTCGCCTGCATCATGGCGCTCCGCGACGGCGTGATCGCGCCCACCATCGGCTATGACGAGCCGGATACCGAATGCGATCTCGATGTGGTGCCGAACGTGGCCCGCGAGGCGCGTGTCGGTGCGGTGATGACCAACGCCTTCGCCTTCGGCGGGCTCAACGCCGTCCTGGTCCTGACCCCGGCGGAATAGAGGGCCTGGCCCGGAATTTCGCCGCCCGCGCCGGGCTTCGGCGCGGGCGGCGGGTTCGCGGGATTACTGCTTCAGCGGCTCGATCGAGTCGAGCGCGGCCGTGAAGCCCTTCAGCGAGACATTGAGCTCGACCGGCGTGCCCGGCGCCCCGACGGAGAAGAGCGTGAGCTTGGCCGTGGTGCCCTTCTGGTAGGCCTCGATCGACGCGGTATCGAGCGCGAAGCGCGCGAAGCATCCGGCGGCATCGCACCAGGTGAAGGGGAAGGAGCGCTTCTCGCCGCCGTCGATCTGCACGGCGAGGCCGGGCCGGAGCAGCGTGCCGAGCGGGGTGAGCACGGTGACACCGGCCACCGCGGGCGCGCCCTCGGGCAGACGCACGATATTGAGCTCGGCCACCGGGTTGTTCTGGGCATCGCGCGCGAGCTGATACATGAAGCATTCGCTCTCGTCCGGCGCGCAGCGCACCTCCCAGTCGCCATGGCTCTCGCGCAGCTTGATCCGCATCTCGGCCGCGGCGGGATCTCCGGCCGGAGCGGCCTCGGGGGCGGGCGCTGCCGGCGCCGGTGCGGCCGGTGCGGCGGGCGCCTCGGTCCCGGCCTCCTGGGCAAATGCAGGTGCCAGCGCCGCGCTCAGCGCAAGCGCCGTGGAAAGGGAAAGCGCCGCCAGTCTAGATCTCATGGGTCGCATGTTCTGCTCGGGTCCTGTCTTCTGGTTTCATGGGTTCAGACCTCCCACGGGCATGTCACTCCCCCCTCCGGCTGTCAACGGTCTGGGGGCGCAGGGTGGCGCGCGAGGATAACGCGGCCCCGCGCCCGAAGCCCGGAAGGAGCGCCGCAGAAGACGGGATGTATCGTGATGAAGAACGGCGCCCGGGCGGTAGCTCCGCAATAAAAAAGGGTACCGCGATCGGTACCCTTTTTCCGCAGTTTTCTGCGTTGTGTTCCCTGTCGGACTGGCCGAACGTCAGGCCCTGAACCTAAAGCAGCCGGTTTTTCCGGTCAAGCGCCAGAATCCATGCTGCGCCGCACAAGCTGCTGTAAAGTTAGGCAAAAATCACCGTCAAACGCTGTGGAATAGAGCGCGGCGGGGCAAAAAAAGAGCCGGCTCCATGCCGGCCCAAGTCAGAAGGGAGGAAGTCGCGTGCACAGGACCCTGAGGCTGCGACGCAGCTTTGACGTATAGGGCACAATGGTTAACATCGGGTGCAGTTCGGGTTTTATCCAATGGAATGCTCAGATGACGGCCGATGGAATTTTCGTGGGCGGCGGCGGCGAAGGCTACGCCGAGGCTCGCAAGCTGCTGTTGCGCTATGCCAACCGCCACGGCCTCATCACCGGTGCGACCGGCACCGGCAAGACGGTCACCCTGCAGATCCTCGCCGAGGGTTTCTCGGCCGCGGGCGTGCCGGTGGTGGTGCAGGACGTGAAGGGCGATGTCTCGGGGCTGGCGCAGCCCGGCGATCCGGCGGGCAAGGCGCATGAGGCGTTGAGCGCGCGCGCGACGCAGATCGGCATGGCCGATTTCGCCTACCGCGCCTTTCCGGCGGTGTTCTGGGATCTCTTCGGGCAGAACGGCCACCCGGTGCGGGCGACGATCAGCGAGATGGGGCCACTCCTGCTGGCCCGCATGCTCGAGCTCACCGAGGCGCAGGAGGGCGTGCTCAACATCGCCTTCCGCGTCGCCGACGAGCAGGGGCTGCTGCTGCTCGATCTCGCCGATCTGCGCGCCATGCTCACCTGGCTGGCGGAAAACGCGGCGGAGGTCGGGCGCACCTGGGGCAATGTCTCCACCGCCTCGGTGGGCGCGATCCAGCGCAAGCTGCTCGTGCTCGAGAACGAGGGCGCGACGGGCTTCTTCGGCGAGCCGCATCTGGCGCTCTCCGATCTCATGGCCACCGACGCGGGCCGGGGGCGGATCAATGTCGTGATGGCCGACCGCCTGATGCAGGCGCCGCGGCTCTACGCGATGTTCCTGCTCTGGCTGCTCTCCGAGCTCTTCGAGGAGCTGCCGGAGGTGGGCGATCCCGAGAAACCCGTCCTCGTCTTCTTCTTCGACGAGGCGCATCTGCTGTTCAAGGATGCGCCGAAGGCCCTCATCGAGAAGGTCGCGCAGGTGGTGCGCCTCGTGCGCTCCAAGGGGGTCGGGGTCTATTTCGTCACCCAGAACCCCGACGACGTGCCCTCCGAAGTGCTCAGCCAGCTCGGCAACCGCATCCAGCACGCGCTCCGCGCCTTCACCCCGCGCGATGCCAAGGCGCTCCGCCAGGCCGCCGAGACCTTCCGCCCCAATCCCGCCTTCGACACCGAAACGGCGATCCGCGAGGTCGGCACCGGCGAGGCGGTGGTCTCGCTCCTCGAGCTGAAGGGCGTGCCCGCGATGGTGAGCCGGGTGCTGATCCGCCCGCCGATGTCGCGCATGGGTCCGCTCACCGCCGAGGAGCGCGCCGCGGCCCTCGCCGCATCGCCGGTCGCCGGGCGCTACGACACCGCCATCGACCGCGAGAGCGCGAGCGAGATGCTTGCCGCCCGCGGCGAGAAGGCCGCCCGCGACGCGGCCCTGGCCGAGGAAATGCTCCGCGAGGCCGAAGCCGCCCGCAAGGCGCCCGCGCCGGCGCCCTCCGGCTCCCGCGGCCGCCGCTACGAGCCGGAAGCACCCCGCCGGAGCGGCGGCAACGGCAGCTCCCTCGGCGCCGATCTCGCGCGCACAGTGGTCAAGCAGCTCGGCACCCGCGAGGGCCAGCGCCTCGTCCGCGGCATCCTCGGCTCGCTCTTCAAGGGCCGCTGAGGCGCGTGTTCGGGAACCCGGCCTCCCGGCCCAGATCCTCGACGAGGCGGAACCGCTCCCAGACGATCTGCATGTCCGGGGAAAACCCGCCGTTCCGCGCGAAATAGGCGCCATGCCCGGCGCGCCACCCCTCGAGGCTCTCATCCTCGCCCTCGGCGCGCGCCATGGCTTCCGTCACCGCGTCGAACCGGCACCGAACCAGCGCGACCGTCTCGATGACGAGCGCCGGCGTGTCGTCCCAGTTAAGCGCGATGTCCCGCCGCCCGATCACCGGCATCGGCTCGCCGGCCTGAAAGTCCCGCAACGCGCCGCAGGTCGCGACCTTCTTGCCCGAGCGCACCAGGGCAAGAAGCGCTGCCGATGAGGCAGCACTGTCGCCAAACCTGAAGGTCTCGGCCGTCGGATAGCGCCGTTTCAGCGCGCGCACGTCCTCGATCATGTCCGCCCCCGATGCTGCCGGCCCCGATCCCCGCGTCATCTCGCACGGACGGGGCCTCGATTGAAGGGCTGCAAGCGCATCGGGGCCAGCCTGCGCCGATCATTGACGCGCGCGCCCGCGCGGCCTAACCCGGCACCAGCCCCGGCAGGCGCGTGATGCGCGGAGGCTTCGACCGGGCCGCACGGAGCGGCCTCGTCCGGCACGGCAGGTGTCGGCCCCTTTTCTCATGATTTCCGTGGAGCTCTCATGGAAGACCACGACATCCTGATCCGTCCGCTTGATGCGGCGACGGATATCGAAACCCTGTCGGGCATCTGGCTCGAAGCCTCCCTGAAGGCGCACCCGTTCATCGGAGAACCCAGGCTTCGGGAACAGCGCACCCTGATCGAGGATGAATACATGCCCAAGGCGGAGACCCTTGTCGCCTGGTGCGACGGTGCGCCCGCCGGCTTCATCAGCCTTCTGGGCACCTTCGTCGGCGCGATCTTCATCGCCCCGGCGCAGCAGGGGCGCGGCATCGGCCGCAAACTCATCGCCCATGCGCTTTCGCTCAAGGGGGAGCTTTCGCTCGAGGTCTACACCGCCAACGACGGGGCGGTCCGCTTCTATCGTGCGCTCGGGTTCACCGAAGCGTCGCGGCGGGATGTGGATGACTTCGGCTATCCCTTCCCGAATGCCCTGTTGAAGCTGAAGGCGTAGCAGGCGTGCCCCGCTCGATCAGGAGCGGGCCGGGGCGGGACGTCTTGCAAGGGCGGCCTCGATCTCCCCGGCAAGCGCCTCGATGGGGCGTTCGCCCTCCAGCGCGAGAACCGGTGCGGATTGCGCGGCCAGCCATCGCTGGTGCTGCGCGAGGTTGCGGCCGTCAAACGAGGGGTCGTCATAGCGCGATGCCCAGTCCCGGAACGCCAGATGCGCCCGGTGCATGTCACCGCCCGGCAGGATGCGGTCCCCGTGGCGCCGCGCCTCCCGCCGGTCCAGACGCGCGAGGCGGACCGGCGTCGGCGTATGGACAAAGACGACGAGATCGACGTCCCTTGCAAGATCGTCACCCCAGCCCATGAACGAGCCGGTCAGCACCCAGCCCGGGCAGGCCCGCTGGCGCGAGCGGATCAACCGCACCCGGTCGTCCGGGGCACGTTTCACGTGGAACGGCGGCTCGCTTGGCATCCAGTAGAAATCGTCGACATCGATCTGCGGAACATCCAGACGTTCAGCGATCGCCGCCCCCAGGCTCGATACGCCCGAGCAGGAGGCGCCGAGGAGATACAGTCTTGGCGTCATGAGGATCATCTCCGCTGGCGAAAGGCGGCAATCTGACCCCGGCGTCCGGGGAACGCACACTCACACGCCATTCATGATATGTTAACCAGGAAAATCCTGTAATTTCAAAGCCGTTTTTTGATTTTCACGGTGAAACGCCCCGTTTTCACCGTGAAATCCCCCGGCTTTCGCCGCCTCAGAGCTTGCGAATCCGGAGCTTGGTCAGCCGGTTGTTCTGCCGCTCCAGCACCTCGAAGCGGAAGCCGTGGAAGCTGAAGACCTGGCCTGCGTTCGGAATCGCCTGCGCCTCGTGGATCACCAGCCCCGCGACCGTATTGGCCTCCTCGTCCGGCAGGCTCCAGTCGCAGGCGCGGTTGAGGTCACGGATCGTCATCATCCCCTCGACCTCGACCGAACCGTCATCGCCGGGCTCGACCCCGCCCGGGGTTTCCATGTCGTGCTCGTCGGCGATCTCGCCGACGATTTCCTCGAGAATGTCCTCGAGCGTGATGAGCCCCTGCAGGGCGCCGTATTCATCGACCACCAGCGCGAAATGCGCCCGGCGGCGCAGGAATTCGCGCAGCTGTTCGTCGAGCGCCGTGGTCTCGGGCACGAAATAGGGCTCGACCGCGACCGCCATGATATCGAAATCGGCCAGCGCCTCGCTGGGGCGCTCGTTTTCGTGCACGATCTGGTGCAGCGCCCGAAACAGGTCCTTGGCATGGATCACGCCGACGATGTTCTCGGCATCGTCACGATAGAGCGGCAGCCGGGTGTGCGGCGAGCGCAGCGCCCGCTCGATGATCTCGGAGGGCGGTTCATCGGCATCGATCATCTCGATGTCCCGGCGGTGAAGCATGACCTCCTCGACGGCGCGTTGCCCGAGATCGAGCGCCCCGAGCAGCCGGTCGCGCTCGGCCTTCTCCACCGTCCCCTCGGAATGATGGAGCGCGATCGCCTCGGCGATCTCCTCCTGGGCGGCGAGGAAGTTCACCTTCGGATCGGTCTCGACCCCGAAGATCCGCAGGATCAGCCGCACGAGGATCTGGACTGCGCTGACGATCGGCGCGAGCAGCACCACGACCGTCCGGATCAGCGGCGAGACCTTGCGGGCCATCGCCTCCGAATTGGTGATGGCATAGGTCTTCGGCAGCACCTCGGAAAAGACGAGCACCAGCGCCGTCATCACCAGGGTCGCGATCGCCACCGCGCCCGAGCCGAGCAGCATGGTGAAGAGCGTCGTCGCGAGCGAGGTCGCGAGGATGTTGACGAGGTTGTTGCCGAGCAGGATCGCCCCGATCAGCCGCTCCTTGTCATCGGTCAGCCGGAGCGCCGTGGAGGCCGCCTGATCGCCCTTTTCGGCCATGCCGTGAAGCTTGCCGCGGCTGGCGGTGGTCAGCGCGGTTTCGGAGCCGGAAAAGATCGCCGAGAAGACCAGCAGCACGACGATCGCCACTCCGGTTCCGGCGATGGCCAGGAGGGAAGAGGCTTCACTTGCGGTGTCCATCGCGGTCGGGTCCTTGGGTTGTGATTGCTGGCGGTTATGGGCTCAGCGCGTGCCGCCTTCAAGAGGCCTGACATCGCGCCCGGTCACGTCCGCGTCGTCGATGTCGGCCAGCGGATGCTTCTCGAAGACGAGTTCGCGCAGCCGGGCATCGAGCACATGGGTATAGATCTCCGTCGTCGCAACGCTCGCATGCCCCAGGAGGGTCTGGATCACGCGGAGATCGGCGCCATGGGCAAGAAGATGCGTCGCGAAGGCATGCCGCAGGGTGTGGGGCGAGATCTTTGCCGGATCGAGCCCGGCCCGCGCCGCGAGCTCCTTGACCAGCAGGAAGAATCGCTCGCGGGTCATGTGGCCCCGCTTGCCGCGCGCGGGAAAGAGAAAGGCCGAGGCCGGACCCTTGCCCGCGACGAGCCGGGCATCCTCCGCCGCGTCGCGCAGATCGAGCCAGGCCTTGAGCGCGTCGCGCGCGGGTTCGGAAAGCGGCACCATCCGTTCCTTGCCCCCCTTGCCGCGCACGAGGATCATCCGCGGATCGCCCCGGACCGCCGAGACCGGCAGCGAGACGAGCTCGCTCACCCGGAGCCCGGTGGCATAGAGGATCTGCATGAGGCAGGTGTCGCGCACCCGGTCCATCTCCGCCGGGGCCGATCCCGCCGCATCGAGCAGCCGGTCGACCTCCGCCTCGCTCAGATGCCCGGGCAGGCTCCGGTGCCGCTTCGGCCCCTTGATGAGCGCGCCCGGATCGTCCTCGCGCCAGCCCTCGACGAAGGCGAAGCGGTAGAACTGCCGGATCGCCGAGAGCCTCCGCGCGCGCGTGGTCTGCGCCATGCCGCGATCGGCCTGATCGACGAGATAGGCCTCGATATCGGCACGGCCGGCGCTGGCGAATTCCTTGCCCTGGGCGGCAAGGAATTCCGAGAAGTCGCTGATGTCGCGGGCGTAGGACGCAATCGTGTTGGCCGCGGCATCCCGTTCGGCCTGGATTGCCTCGAGAAAGAGCGGAAGCCAGGACGCCGCCATCGCTCAGCGGCCCGTTTCCGGCCCGGTCAGCAGCGTCTCGGCCGCGATCTGCCGTGCCGCCGTCTCGAGACCGGTGGCCGCAAGCGCCCGGAGCGCGGCGCGGAGCGAGGGCGGGGCGGTCTCGCTCCCGTCCGCCAGCAGGTCGAGGGCCTCCAGGATCACCTCGCCCTGCCGCCCCTCGGCACTCTTGTCGGCGAGGCTGCGTTCGAGATGATCGGGCGGCGGCTTGCTGGCAAACGCCTCCGCCGCGGCAAGCGCCAGCGGATCGGTGTCGGGTCCCGGCGCATCCTGGGGCAGGGCGATGTCATGAAGCCGCGCCACGACGGCCTCGCGCACATCTGGCGTCGCGGGCAGGAACCGGGCCGCGGCCTCGGTCTCGCCCCCCAGAAGCAGAAGCTCGAAGAGCGCTCCGCGCGCCGCGCCATGATAGGCTTCCGGATCAAGCCCGGCGAAAGCGGCGGCATATTCCTGCGCCAATGCCACCCGCAGCCCGGATGCACGCAGCGCCGCATCGGCCGCGGGAAGCGCCGTGGCGATCCGGCCGGGCTCGGCGGAGGCGAGTGCCTCGTCGAGCGCCTGCACCGCCGCGGCTCGGTCCCATACACCGCCCGACGCTGCGGGCTCGCCCGCGCGATAGGCCGCAAAGAGAGCGGCGGGCCCGATCGCCCCCGAGATCACCAGCCGCTCGGCTGCCGAGATCCGCGTCCGCATCGGGGTGTGCTCGCCGAGATCGGCGTAGAGGAAGGCGAGCGGCAGGTTCCCCGGCGGCCGCGGCAGCCCGACCGCCTCGCGCATCAGGAAATCGAGCGGCGTCAGCGGATCGGGCGCGGGCGGATCCGGCTCGCCCTCGAAAAGCTCGGGATCGAGGAAGCGGGCCAGCAGGTCGCGCTCCTCCGGCGGGATCGAGCCGACCTCGTCGCCCATGGTGAGCGTGATCTCCGCCGCATTCCAGTCGCCGCCGCGCGCGAGGCAGAAGACCCGTGCGGGCAGGGTGGGAGAAAGCGCGGGATTGCGCCGCAGCGCCTCACAGGGCGGCTCGGCATTGTCGCTCAGAAGGCCGATATCGAACCAGCGCAGGAAGAGCGCGGGATCGGAGGGATCGACATAGAGGATCAGTGCCTCGGCCTGCTCGAGCGCTCCCATCGCCAGCAGCCGGTCGATGCGCGCCACGAGAAGCCCGGAGCCCGGATCGGAGCCGTCCGGCGGATCGGCCTCGGCAAGAAGCAGCTGGAGGAAGAGGGCGCGCGCCGCCGGAACCCCGGTGCCGCGGGCCGAGAGCACCGCCTCGCGCGCCTCCGCCGCTGTGGTCGGCCCCCAGAGATCGCGCCGGAAGCCGCTCGTCTCGGGGGTGAGGATGCCGACGGCGTCGCGGCTCGGCGCGCCGAGAGGCGTCACGGTGATCGGCTCGGGCCCGAGCGGCAGCGCGTCGGGCAGGGTGCCGGTCGCGGAATCAAAGCCGCCCTCGATGCTCTGGGAAAGCCACGGAATGGCGCTCCGCGGCGTCTCGGCATGGGCTGCAAGGCCGGAAAGACCCGCGTGGGCCGCAATCGCGGCCGCCGCAAGGCGAAGGAAACGTGCCTGGCTCACATCGCTTCGATGGGCACCGAGATCTCGGCGCGGGGCGCCGGGAGATCGGAGAACACCGCCATCCCCAGCAGGGCCGCTGCTCCGAGAATCACCAGGAAAAGTACCGCGCGAAAGAGGTGGCGCATATCGATCTGCTCTGCCCTTGCGGCTGCAATGCCGCTTTTTCAACTGTTCAATCACTGCTACTTGGCCGTAAACGCCTTAACGCAAAGTGTACCCGCCGAAAGCCCTGACAGCAATTGCCATGATCGACTCTGCCGCACCCGAGCCCGCACCCGGCACCCCGAACTACCGGCTGGCGCGCACGATCGTGCTCGTCGGGCTGATGGGTGCGGGCAAGACCAGCGTCGGCAAGCGCGTGGCGGCGCGGCTCGCGGTGCCCTTCACCGATTCCGATTCGGAGATCGAGGCGGCGGCGGGCATGACGATCCCGGAGATCTTCGCGAATTTCGGCGAGCCCGACTTCCGCGACGGCGAACGCCGGGTGATCGCGCGCCTGCTGACCGAAGTGCCCCGCGTGCTCGCCACCGGCGGCGGCGCCTTCATCGAGCCGCGCACCCGCGAGGCCATCGCCGAGGGCGGCGTCTCGGTCTGGATCCGGGCGGAGGTCGAGGTGCTCTGGGCACGGGTTCGCGGCAAGCCCGGCCGACCGCTGCTCGAGGCGCCCGATCCGCGCGGCCGCCTCGAGGAACTCGACCGGCTGCGCTCGCCGGTCTATGCGCAGGCCGACATCACCGTCGACAGCACCCGCGAGGCCAGCCACGAGGTGATGGCGCAGCGCATCATCGACGCGGTGCTCGAACATGACCGGCTGCATCCCGAGCGGCCGCCGACCCTGGAGATCGTGACCCCATGACCCCTGACGTGACCGCAGCCCCGGCCGCCGCGCCCGAAACCCTAGACGTCGCGCTTGGCGAGCGGTCCTACGGCATCCACATCGGACCGGGGCTTCTGGCGTCGGCGGGTCAAGCGATCGCGCCGCTCCTGCGCCGCCCGCGCGTTGCCGTCGTGACCGAGACCCGGGTCGCGGCGCTCCACCGCGCCGCGCTCGAGGCAGGGCTCGCCGCCGGGGGCATCGACTGCGACGTGCTCGAGCTGCCGCCGGGGGAGGCGACGAAGTGTTGGGCCCGGCTCGAGGAGACGGTGGAGTGGCTCATCGCCCGCAAGGTCGGCCGTGACGATGTGGTCGTGGCCTTCGGTGGCGGGGTGATCGGCGATCTCGCGGGGTTTGCCGCCGCCATCCTGCGCCGGGGTGTGCGCTTCGTGCAGATTCCCACGACGCTGCTTGCGCAGGTCGACAGCTCGGTCGGGGGCAAGACCGGCATCAACTCGCCCCAGGGCAAGAACCTCGTCGGCGCCTTCCACCAGCCGAGCCTCGTGCTCGCCGACATCGACCTCCTCGGAACGCTGGCGCCGCGCGACTATCTCGCGGGCTATGCCGAGGTGGCGAAATACGGTCTGCTGGGAGATGCTGCGTTCTTCCGCTGGCTGGAAGCAAACGGCGCCCGTGCCGCGCAGGGCGATCTCGCCGCCCGGATCCATGCCGTGCGGCGGTCCTGCGAGATGAAGGCCGAGATCGTCGCCCGCGACGAGACGGAGCAGGGCGACCGCGCGTTGCTCAATCTGGGCCACACCTTCGGCCACGCGCTTGAGGCTGCGACCGGCTATTCCGACCGCCTGCTCCATGGCGAGGGTGTCTCGATCGGCTGCCTGCTGGCCTTCGAGGCCAGCGCGGCCCTGGGGCTCTGTTCGCAGGAGGCGCCGAGCCGGGTGGCGGCGCATTTCTCCGCCATGGGCATGCGCACGACGCTCGCCGACATTCCCGGCGATCTGCCCGATGCCGACGGGCTCATGGAGCTGATGACCCAGGACAAAAAGGTCAAGGACGGGCGCATCGTCTTTGTGCTGGCGCGCGACATCGGCGAGGCCTTCGTCTGCCGGGATGCGGAGCTTTCGGTGGTGCGCCGGGTGCTCGCGGACGGCCTGCGTCTGCGGCGGGACTGACAATCGTTGCTGCGATGCAATGGCGGCCGGTAATTTCACGCACGATCGCAGGCCGGGGATGTATCTTTCTGCGAATCCGTTATATTTGAATCTTCGAGAGATGTTCCGACGCCCGCAGCAGAGAGAGGCTACCTGTTGTTAACCACGCCGACAGACAATCGCGACGATTCTCCGCGTAGCCTGAGACGGAGGTTTTCCATGCGACATGACCTGACAGCCTCTCTTTCCGGGTGCCTCGCGCTTGCAGGCCTGCTGGCGTTTGCCGCAGTGCCAGTCGCGGCGGAAGAACCGACCGAGATGGAAATGGGCACCGCGCCCGCGCTCGACACCGCCACCACCGAGCCGGTCGATCTTTCCGGTGCGGGCACCGAGATGGCCATCGTGCCCGAAGTGCCGCCCGGATCGCCGCGCGATCCCGATGGGGCTTTCTTTCTCGATGGCGTCGCGCCGGGGCTCCTGGCGGCGAACGGCGTTTTCGACAGCAAGACGCCGGATCTCGTCGTCACCCTGCGCGGCGGCGTGCAGGTCAGTTCGGCCTATTTCGGATCGAGCGAATCCGAGACGAGCTTCAACGGCGCGGCGCGTATCGATTACCTGCGCTTCCCGAACGGCTTCGAATACGGATCGGGCGCTGCGGTCGGGTACCGCACCGGCCTGGGCCTGCGCGGCTCCGTGCGCTATATCGGCGGACGGAACTCGTCGCACTACGAGGAGCTCAACGGCCTCGACAACGTCGACTGGTCGCTCGAGACCGGCCTCGGCATCGGATACGAGCAGCGCAACTATCGCGTCTTCGCCGACGCCCGCTACGGCGTCATCGGCCATAATTCCTGGGTTGCCGACGTGGGTGCCGACGGCATCGCCTATCCGGTCGATGGCCTGACGCTGACTTTCGGCCCGCGCCTCAACTTCGGAAGCAACCGCTTTGCCGATACCTATTTCGGCATTTCCTCGACGGAGGCCGAGCGCTCTACCGCGGGTCTCAGCGAGTACAATCCCAGCGGCGGTCTGCTCGGCGTCGGTGCCGAGCTCGGCGCACGCTATCTCTGGAACGAGCGCTGGGGCGTGGAAGGGTACGCGAGCTACGCACGCTTGGTGAATGACGCCGCCGATTCGCCGATCACCGAGCAGGGCTCGGCTGACCAGTTCTCGGTTCGCGTCGGCATCACCCGCCGCATCAGCCTCGATTTCTGATCCTGGATGATCCACGCGGCTCCCCGGTTTGGCGCCGGGGAGGGCTTCAGCTTTCGCCGAGGCTGCGCAGCGCCCGCTGGCGGGCCAGCCCGCTGTCCTGATCCGATACGCCGAGCAGATTGGCCACCAGCCGCATGAGCCCATGCTCGTCGGCATTGATGCCGTCTGCCGCCGCCACCCGCCAGAGCGCCTCGACAATCTCCGTGCGATGTTCGTAAGGCACGGCGTCCTTGATGACGCGGGTGAAGCGCACGGTGTCGGGGGCGTCGGCCTCGGCCGTCTCGCCATCGCGCCGAAGCGCCGTCGCGGCCTCGGGCGAGAGACGGTATGTCTCCGCCAATACCCGGTCGATCCGGCTGCGCTCCGCGGCCGTGTAATCGCCATCGGTGCGTCCGATCCGCACCATCAGCGCAGCGAGCGCAAGCCGCGCCTGATCGGCGGGCAGGGGCTCGGGGGTGTAATCGCCAGCAAGGCGTTTCAGAAGGTCACCGATCATGCGCTTGACTATAGCCAGAATTCCCTGTCAGGCCAGTTCCGATTGCGCGATCCCTTTCTTGCGCCGGCCACGAGACCCGGCAGGCGGGTGAGGGCCAAGAGGGAGACGCGCGGGGAGATCGGCCGGACGGAGGGGCGCCAGTGAGCATCGAAATCGGAACAGACCTCGAGGAGAGCGTCGTGGATGCGATCAACGCGGAGCGCAGCGCGGCGGGGCTCGACCCTGTCCGGATGGAGGTGCATCTCAACGCTTCGGCGCAGGACCATTCCGACTGGATGGCGGAGACCGGCGAGTTGTCCCATGACGGCGAGGATGATTCCACCGTGGCTGACCGGGTCGAGGAGACCGGATTTCCGCTCTCCGGCAGCTGGCGGACCACCGAGAACATCGCCTATGCCAGCCTCGAGGGTGACGTCGATGCGGGCGAGGTCGAGCGGCTGCATGACGGGCTGATGGGAAGCGAGGGGCACCGCGAGAACATCCTGGATCCGGATGTCTCCTATGTCGGGATCGGCCTCTCGGTCGGCACAATCTCGGTCGGAGGGGCGGACCGCGAGGTGGTCTTTCTCACCGAGAATTTCGCCGAGACCGATGGTGAGGTGCTGGTCCAGGAGGAGAACGACGCGGGGGAGACGGTGCTTCAGCCCTATCAGGGCGGCACGCCGGTGGGAGAGCCAGAGATCGTCGAGCCCTCGGACCCTGTCGAGGATGACGATGACGAGGACGAGACGGAAGACAGCGCGGCCTCCGGCGGCGGCTGCTTCGTGGCGACCGCCGCCTATGGCGATGCGGCCCATCCGGAGGTCATGGTGCTCCGCCGGTTCCGGGACGAGCGACTGCTCGGCCATGCATCGGGGCGGGCCTTCGTGCGCGCCTATTACGCCTTCGGCCCGGCGCTTGCCCGCGTCGTCGCCCATGACCGCCTCTCGGGCCGCGCCGCGCGCGCCCTGATCGGGCCGCTCGCGCGCCTCGCCGCCCACTGGAGCGACCGCCGCCGCTGAGGGGGCGGGCCCCGGCGACTCCGTACCGCTCAGGGGTTGCTCCCGCGGCCCGCGACGCCTAGATTGCCGGCAGGAGCGGCGGCACCGCGCGCCGCTCGTCCATGGAGACTGGATGTCCGAGATTGTGTGATCAGGCTCTCCGCCATGCGGAGGGCCTCGTGAAACCGGAACCGCCGGGTGCTGCGCGCCCGGAGTGATCTTTCACGTCCATCACACGAGACTTCCATGAACATCTCACGAAACGAACAGCGTGCGCTGCACGTCCTGGCCCTGGGCGGCCGTATCCTTCACGAACGGGACGACGGTCCGAAGATCACCTCCGTGACATGCGTCACGCGCGAGGGGATGATCCTCGCCGATTTCGACCTGAATGTCTTCAACCGGTTGCGGCGGAAACGCCTGATCGAATCCCGCGCGGGCAGCCCGTATCGCATCTCGCGGCGCGGCCGCGTCTCCGTGCGCGCGCAGCTCGACAACCAGGGAGGCTGACATGCTCATCCGCGATGAAGGTCCCGCCGACATCCCGGCGATCGGCCGGGTCGTCACCGAAGCCATGAAGATGCTGGCGCAGGCCACCGGAACCGAGGCGGCCATCGTCACGCGGCTCCGCGCCGATGATGCGCTAACCCTCTCGCTCGTGGCCGAGGAGGAGGGCGCGGTGATCGGCCATCTGGCGGCCTCCATGGCGCGGGTCGGCTCCCAGGACGGCTGGGGCCTGATCGGCCCGCTCGCAGTCCTGCCGTCGTGGCATGGCCAGGGGATCGGCTCGGCGCTGATGGCGGAAGCCCTGCGCCGGTTGCGGACGACCTGCCGCGGGGCAGCCCTGGTGGGAGATCCTGGCTACTACCACCGGTTCGGCTTCCGGGCCTTCCCCGGCCTGCACGTCCCGGGCTGTCCCCCCGAGGTGGTTCTGGCCTTGCCCTTCGACGGCACCGAACCGCATGGCGAACTGATCCATCATCCGGCCTTCGGTCTCGACCAGCCGGAGTGAGCAGGGTCGGGCCGCACCCGGATGGATGCGGCCCGATCGCCCGTCCTGCAGTCAGACCAGCCGCGACTGTTCGACCGCGGCGCGGACGAAATCCGCGAACAGCGGATGTGGCGCGAAGGGTTTCGACTTGAGCTCGGGATGGAACTGCACGCCAATGTACCACGGATGTTCGGGGATCTCGACGATCTCCGGCAGGCGCCCGTCCGGCGATAGCCCCGAAAAGCGCAGCCCGCATTCCTCGAGCTTGTCGCGATACTTGATATCGACCTCGTAGCGGTGCCGGTGGCGCTCGGAAATGCTTGTGGAGCCGTAGATTTCCGCCGCCTGGCTACCCGGAAGCAGCATTGCGTCATAGGCGCCAAGGCGCATCGTGCCGCCCTTGTCGTCGGAAACCTCACGCTTGATCGTGCGGTTGCCCTCGACCCATTCCTTGAGGTGGTAGATCACGTGGACGAAGCGCTTGGCGCCCGCCTCGTGATCGAATTCCTCCGAACCGGCTTCCTCGAGACCCAGCAGGTTGCGCGAGGCTTCGACCACCGCCATCTGCATGCCGAGACAGATGCCAAGATAGGGCACGCGGCGCTCGCGGGCGAACTGTGCCGCGCGGATCTTGCCCTGGGTCCCGCGCTCGCCGAAGCCGCCGGGCACGAGGATCGCGTGATATCCCTCGAGGATCGGCGCGATGTCCTCATCCTTCTCGAAGAGCTCGGCGTCGATCCATTCGGCCTTCACCTTCACCCGGTTGGCGATGCCACCGTGGGTGAGCGCCTCGGCGATGGATTTGTAGGCATCCTCGAGCTGGGTGTATTTGCCGACGATCGCGACCTTCACCTCGCCCTCGGCATGGTGAATCCGATCCACCACGTCATACCATTTCTCGAGCTTGGGCCGCGGCGCAGGCGAGATTCCGAAGGCATCGAGCACTGCCTGGTCGAGCCCCTCGGCGTGGTAGGCGAGCGGCGCCTCGTAGATCGACCTGAGGTCCTGCGCCGCGATCACGCTTTCGGGGCGGACGTTGCAGAACAGCGCGAGCTTGGCGCGTTCCTTTTCCGGGATCGGCATTTCCGAGCGGCAGACGAGCACGTCGGGCGCGATGCCGATCGAGCGCAGTTCCTTCACCGAATGCTGGGTAGGCTTGGTCTTCAGCTCGCCGCTCGCCGCGATGTAGGGGAGCAGCGTGAGATGCATGAAGATGCATTGGCCACGCGGTTTTTCCTGGCCGAACTGGCGGATCGCCTCGAAGAACGGCAAGCCCTCGATATCGCCCACCGTGCCGCCGATCTCGCAGAGCATGAAATCGACCTCATCGGAGCCGATCTCGAGGAAGTCCTTGATTTCATTTGTGACGTGCGGAATGACCTGGATGGTCTTGCCGAGGTAGTCACCGCGGCGTTCCTTGTCGAGCACATTGGAATAGATCCGGCCCGAGGAGACGGAATCCGTCGCGCGGGCGGCAACGCCCGTGAAGCGCTCGTAATGCCCGAGGTCGAGATCGGTCTCCGCCCCGTCATCGGTCACGAACACCTCGCCATGCTCAAAGGGCGACATCGTGCCCGGATCGACATTGAGATAGGGGTCGAGCTTGCGGAGCCGCACCGAATAGCCGCGCGCCTGCAGGAGCGCACCGAGGGCTGCCGAGGCAAGCCCCTTTCCGAGGGAGGAAACGACGCCTCCCGTAATGAAAATATACCGTGCCATCGGTGAGAATCCCGTGTCTGGGTCGCCTGAATTGGAACGAGGCTTCCGCCCCACGGGACTCAATCTATACGTGAGAACCGGAGCCCCGGCAAGTCAATTGGCCGCTAGATGATGTGTCTTTTCGGAGCGTGGCAACCACAGGTTGCCGAGCCCCGAGTGAGTGCGATCATTCGGCCGCGGGGGGCGTCGCGGGACTGTCCGCGGCGGGCGGTGCAGCCGGTGCGTCGCTCGACGGAAGCGGCGGCAGCAGATCGCCACCGAGATCGGGGCTGGATGCCGGCGCAGGCACCACGTCACCCACCGCGTCGTCCGCCTCGATGCCATCAAGGACCGAACTGCCGCCCGAATCGCGGGCAGCGATGACGGTCAGGCTCAGCGAGGTGACCACGAAGGCGATGCCGAGCAGCCAGGTGAGCTTTGCGAGCGCGGTCGCAGCGCCACGGCCGGTCATGATTCCCGCCCCGCCACCGCCACCGATGCCGAGCCCGCCACCTTCCGAACGCTGGAGAAGCACGACGATGATAAGCGCGAACGCGATCAGCAGGTGGATGGTCAGGACGACGGCAGCCATGGGTCTTCCGCATTTGGTCTTGGATCAGCGCGTCCTCTACCGGCTTCTCCGGGGGATGTCGATGGAAAAGCGGTTGTTTCGTGGCAACGATCTGGCACTCGGGCCGTAGAGGCTCCTGCCGCACGCCGGGAGCCGCCCTTCGGGCCGGCAATTCCGGGTTGCCCGCCGTGCGAGCGCGTCGCAGAGAAGTGGGGGGGCGAACCATGCTCGCGGGAGAGGTACTCTGCGTTCAATCGACGAGGAAAAAAGCACCGAGCATCGCGTAGAAGAGGACGAGAAAAAGGCCGATCTTCCGGATTTCCGGCAAAAGGTTCTTCCTGAAGTCCCTCAGGTTCCAGTCGCCGCGCGCTGCCGCCTTCAGCATATGACACAACATATAAGTATAAAGGAAGACGGCTATCGCCAAAAACGTTTGGTTCATGTGGAGCATCGCGCAATCATTCCAAAGTAAATTCTAAATATATCGCATCAGGATTTTCTTTTAAAAAAACAGACAATAATGTTCGCAAAAGTTGCACAAATAACCTGATAAGCAACTGAAGTTTATAACATTTAATACTCTAAACAAACGGTTTTATATACTTGAGGGCGGTCACATTCGAGTTCGCGGCCGGAAGAGCCAAAGGTCGACGCGGCGTTCACCCCGCAACAGAGGAACAAGCCTTGGACCCGGGACGGTTCGCCGCATTCGTCAGGTGCAATTTGCGCCGCGCAGGGCGATCTGCAGTACCGGGAAAAAGTGATTTCGGAACGCTATCGGGCCGCCGCACCAAATCTGATGATTGTGGTTTTTTCACAATGGATTGCCAATTGACGTGAATGTTTTCGGCCGAGCCTTTTCGCGCCGGCCTCACGCCAACCGCCGGGGCTGCTACACGCGCGTTTCACATTCGGGCGGTATCAGCCCTGCGCAGGTCTGGAACCCGCACCGGTGGCGCTGCCAGCACACGTAGCTTGTTAACCATTTGGTATTTTTCCGGCCGATTGCCGGCCCAGCAGGGTCCGACGCCGGCACGGCTTGTCCGCCGCCATCCAGAATGAGGCGCGTAACTTCCAACGATGTCGACAAGGACGGTCGTTCGCAGGGCTTCAAGCGGTCCCCTCAAGGCTGCCGGAAGAATATGGACAACGCTGCGTCAATATTCGACGGAGAGTCGATGAGGGCGATCCCGTCGAGTTCACCGAGGCAGAAATAAATCGCTTCGAGCTTGCCGCCCGCGGCCTCGGAGATCCTGGCAGGCGCGGTCATGCGGCTCGGCCATCATGCGTCACGGACGCCCGAGTGCCAAGCGCCCTGGAACCGGCAAGCTTGACACGGAACGGCATGCACTTTGCCAGACGGCTTCTGTCTGGCAGGGACCGTCGGGGGCTCGCATGGATGTTGTATTTGATCCATGCAGAGGGTCGGGCGGGCCTGGGGGCCCGCCCGGTCCGGATCAGTTCCGGCTCTTGTCGACCATCTTGCCGGCGGAGATCCACGGCATCATGCCGCGGAGCTTTTCGCCGACCTGCTCGATCTGATGAGCGTCGTTCATGCGGCGCGTGCCCTTGAAGAACGGCTGGCCGACGGCGTTTTCCATCATGAAATCACGCACGAACTTGCCCGACTGGATGTCCGAGAGCACCGCCTTCATGCGTGCCTTGGTTTCCTCGTAGGGCAGAACCCGCGGGCCCGAGACATATTCGCCGTATTCGGCGGTGTTCGAGATCGAGTAGTTCATGTTGGCGATGCCGCCCTCGTAGATCAGATCCACGATGAGCTTCACTTCGTGAAGGCACTCGAAATACGCCATTTCAGGCTCGTACCCGGCCTCGACCAGCGTCTCGAAGCCCATGCGGATGAGCTCGACCAGGCCACCGCAGAGGACGGCCTGCTCGCCGAAGAGATCGGTTTCGCATTCCTGGCGGAAATCGGTCTCGATGATGCCCGACCGGCCGCCGCCGATGCCCGAGCAGTAGGACTTGGCGATTTCGAGCGCATTGCCGGAAGCGTCGTTGGCGACCGCCACGAGGCAGGGCACACCGCCGCCCTTGACGAATTCGCCGCGCACCGTGTGGCCCGGACCCTTCGGCGCCATCATGATGACGTCCACGCCCGGCTTCGGCTCGATCAGGCCGAAATGCACGTTGAGGCCATGGGCGAAGGCGATCGCCGCCCCCTCGCGCAGATTGTCGTGAATGTATTTCTTGTAGGTGTCGGCCTGAAGCTCGTCCGGCATCGTCATCATCAGCACATCCGCCCAGGCGGCGGCTTCGGCGATGTCCATGACCTGGAGGCCTTCGCCTTCGGCCTTCTTTGCAGAGGGCGAGCCATCGCGCAGGGCGACGGCGACGTTCTTCGCGCCCGAATCGCGCAGGTTCAGCGCATGGGCGTGGCCCTGGCTGCCGTAGCCGACGATGGCGACCTTCTTGTCCTTGATGAGATTGATGTCGCAGTCGCGATCGTAATAGACGCGCATCGCGGGTCCTCCTCTTGGTATTTGATGGCCGGAGCATAGGCGTCTCAGGGCGAGACACTCTTCCCGTTTTGCCTTTTTTGTCGATTTCTGCGAAAAGATATTCGTGTTTGGCTGGCATAGTGAGAAATACATGCAGAGCGTCGACGATATCGACCGCCGTCTCCTTCGGCTGCTGCAGGAGGATTCCGGGCTTTCGATGGCCGAGCTTGCCGAGCGGGCAGGGATCTCGGCCGGCCCGTGCTGGCGGCGGATCGAACGGATGGAGCGCGAGGGGATCATCCTCGGACGACGGGTCGAGATCGACTGGCGGGCGCTCGGCTACGAGGTGCAGGTCTTTCTGCGCGTGACCCTCGACAAGATCGCGCCCAACGCTTTCGACGAATTCCTGCGGGCAGCCCGCGAGGTGCCGGAGATCGGCGATGTTCAGACGCTGCTTGGGCGGGTCGATGTGAGGATGGACGTGCGCGCCCGCACCCTCGCACACTATCAGGAGATCTATCGCAGCCGCATCCTGGCGCTGCCACATATCGCCGAGATCGAAGCGCTGATGCTGGTCTCCGAGCTCAAGAACACCGAACGGCTGGCGATCTGATGACCGATGGCATCGACGAGACGGACCGCGCGATCCTGCGGGTGCTTATGGCCGACGGCGGGCTCAACGCCAAGGAGGTGGGCACACGCGTCGGCCTCTCGCAGCCCGCGGCCTGGCGCCGGATCCGGCGCCTCGAGGAGAGCGGCATCATCCGCGGCCGCCAGATCGTGCTCGACCGTGAGAAGCTCGGCTTCGGCGTGGTCGTCTTTCTCGGGTTGCGGCTTGCGGTCAAGGGGCGGCTCGATCTCGCGGCCTTCGAGCGGGCGGTGCAGGCCATTCCGGAGGTGCAGCTCGTCCAGCATGTGCTTGGTGTCTATGACTACCGCCTCAAGATCGTGGCCCGCGATCTGCCGGATTTCGAGCGTATCCTCAGGCGGCGGATCATGACGCTGCCGGGGATCGGCGCGGTCGAGTCGAACGTGATGCTGACGGAGGAGAAATCGGCAGCGCCCTTGATCTGAACTCAGCTGCCGGCGCCAAGGCCCATCGACATCGCGAGCCGACGCGCCGGGCGGACCCCGTGAAGCGCCTTCAGTCCCGCGAGGCGCAGATCGCGCAGGCGCTGCGTGTCCTCCATCGCGGCGCGGTTCAGCGCATCCACTCCAGCGATGCGGGCCAGGATGTCCGGGTGGCGCTTCCAGTGATACCGGCGCAGCAGATCGTCATTGCCGATGTCGCCGCCCGCCTCCCGTGCCGCGACACAGAGATCGCGAAGGGTGGCAATATCGCGCAAGCTCATGTTGAGGCCCTGCGCGCCGATGGGTGGGATGACATGCGCAGCCTCCGCCACGAGAGCTGTGCGTGGCCCGCAGAGACGTTCCGAGACCTGCGAGATGATCGGCCAAACCCGGCGCGGGCTCGCAAGCTCCAGCGGCCCGAGGACGCCGCAGGCCCTTTCGTTGAGTTCGCGCTCGAACGCCTCCGGCGGCATGTTTCCAAGCTCGACGGCGCGCGGACCACGCTCCATCCAGACAACTGCCGAATGGGGGCGGCCATCGTGGTCGGGCAGCGGGACGAGCGTGAAGGGGCCGCCCGAGCGATGAATTTCGGTCGAGACATCATGATGGGGCAGGGAATGCGCCACGGTGAAGACGACAGCCTTCTGGCCGTAGCCCCAGCGCCGGGCGGAGATGCCGCACATCTCGCGCACTGCGCTGTCCCGGCCATCGGCTGCGATGACAAGTCGCGCGCGCAGACTCGTGCCATCGGCGAGGCGTACAACCGCCTCGCAAGTGCGCGGCGTGAGATGCTCGACACGCGTGCCCATGCGCAATGTCACGCGGGGCATGCCGCGCAGGCTTGCGACCATTTCGCGCCGCATGAGCCAGTTCGGCACGTTGTAGCCGAACGCGGGTTCGCCCGCCTCATCGGCGACGAAATCGGCCGTCTCGCGGACGACCGGCTCCGGCCCTCCGGCATCGGCGAGCCGCATGATCCGTAATGGGGCGGCATGAGGCACGAGCTTCGCCCAGAGCCCCGCTCGCTCGAGCAGGCGGACGGAGGGCATGAGGAAAGCGGTGCTACGCATGTCCGATCCCGGATCGTCGATACCGGCTGCGGGCGGCACCGGATCGACACAGGTGACGCGAAAGCCTTCGGTCGCGAAGGCTGCGGTGGCTGCGAGTCCGGCGGCGCCGCCGCCAGCCACGAGGATATCGGTATCGAAGCGTTCCATGGCCGCGCACCCTAGTCCTGGCCGGGCACGGCGCCAAGGGCTCTCACTTCAGGCGTGCGAGAAAATCCGCGAGGTCGTCGGTGTGGTGTTGGATATGTGGAGCGGGCTCGCCCGGGCCGACGAGGACGGTGCGCATCCCGAGCGCATGTGGCACCGCAAGATTGCGTGGATCGTCCTCGAACATTGCGGCGCGCGAGGTGTCAAAACCGTCGCGTCCAAACACGCGGGCGAAGGCCGTCTCGTCAGGTTTTGGCAGGTAGTCCGCGTCTTCGATGCCGTAGACCGCGTCGAAGACTCCGTCGATGCCCAACGCTCGCGTCACGCGCCGCGCATGCTCCCGCGAGCCGTTGGTGTAGATCACCTTTCGTCCGGGCAACGCGACGATCGCGTCGCGCAGAGCGGGCGAAGCCATGATCACGGAGAGGTCGATGTCATGGACCTCGGCGAGGTAGGGGTCGGGCTCCAGGCCGTGGACAGTCATGAGGCCCGCGAGCGTCGTGCCGTGCTCGCGCCAGTAGCGGGCACGGAGAGAATTGGCATGCGCGAAATCGACACCGAGTTCGCGCATGACGTAATCGGTCATCCGCTGCTCGATCTGATCGAACAGGCGGGCCTCCGGTGGGTAGAGGGTGTTGTCGAGATCGAACACCCAGGTTTCGACATGGCTGAACTGCGCGCGGGGCATGATGCGTTCCTAGCGTGAGCCGCGTGGGCGGATCAACGCTCCAGGCAAGGGTGATCGCAGGATTATACGCCTCCCGGCGGCGGGCGGCACCAACTCGATCGGACACACCTTGATGTGTCCTCAAGCCGATGCCGCTATCTTGCGACGCTGCGCGTGAGGCTGCAGACGGTATGCTTTGGAATGCATTGACTCAGCTTGCGCTTGGGCACAGGGTCCGGCCATGTCGCAGCCAACACAACATAATACCGACGCGTACAATCTCGTGCTCGAGGCGATCGACCGCGGCGAGTTTCGCCCCGGCGACCGGCTTGTCGAATCCGAGCTCGCAGAACGGTTCGGCGTTTCCCGTACGCCGATCCGCGAGGCGCTTCAGCGGCTCGAGACCCAGGCCATGCTCACCCGCGACGGGCGGAGCCTTGTGGTCTCGACGCTCGATACCGGCCAGCTCGGCGAGCTCTATGTGGTGCGCGCCGAACTGGAAGGGCTCGCAGCGCGGCTCGCGGCCCAGCATGCCGAGCCCGAGGAGATCCGTGTGCTCTGGGAAATGGTCCGTCAGGACCACGATCTGGTGGATCGGCCAGAGGTGCTGGCACGGGCCAACAAGCGGTTCCATCGCCAGATCCATCTGGCAAGCCACAATCGCTACCTGATCCAGCAGCTTGAGATGGTGCGCCGGTCACTTGCGCTCGTTGCAACGACTTCGCTTGCAGTGGAGGGCAGGAGCATTCAGGCGCTTTCCGAGCATGCCAAGATCGTCGCGGCAATCGAGGCGCGCGATGGCGATGAGGCGGACAATGCCCTGCGGCATCACCTCAGCCAGGCCTTCGAGACCCGTCTTCTGACGGAGGCCATACCACAAGAGGTGTGAAGCCTTTTTCCGGCGCGGAGGGATCCACGCCGTGCTCGGTCTTGTGCCAGTAACTCGGCCGGGAAAAGATCTCTCCGACCGCCCGATAGGCCGCGACAGCGCCGAGCGGCCAGTAGAGGAAGAGTGTCGGCACCCACGGGATCAGAAACGGCCGACCACTGTCGAGTGCTGCGACGATCGCCGAGACGAACATCACGATCTGGCCCGCGATCATCGAGACGAAGAAGGCGGCGAGCATCCAGTGCGGATAGCTCTCCCAGAAGCGCAGACCGAAGAGCGCACTGATCCAGATCGCCCAGAAGAGCGGCAGCGAGAGGTAAGAGGTAATCCCGCCGAGAAAGAGGACCTGGAAGCCGAGAAAACCGCGCCAGCCGAGATCGCGGAGCAGAGCGCGCGGATCACGCATGTGCGTGGCCCATGTGACGACATATCCCTTGAGCCAGCGGGAGCGCTGGCGGATCCAGGGCAGCGCACGGCAGTTCGCCTCCTCGAGCGTCGTCGACCGCACCATCTCGCAGCGGAGGCCGAAGCGGGCAAGGCGCATGCCAAGATCGGCATCCTCGGTGACGTTGTGAGCATCCCATGCGCCGATCTGCTCGAGCAGACCGCGCCGGAAGAATACCGTTGTGCCGCCAAGGGGAATCGGAATGCCGAGGCGCTGCACGCCAAGCAAAATCACCCGGAACCAGATCGCGTATTCGAGCGTGAAGCACCGCGAGAGCCAGTTGGAGCGGGTGTTGTAGAAATCGAGGAAGCCCTGCACGCAGGCAACCTCCGGAGGCGCCTGCCTCAGGTGCTCGACGACTATGCGGATCTGGGAGGGATCGGGGCGATCCTCGGCGTCGTAGATGCCGACAATATCGCCCTGACAGAAGGGAAGCGCATAGTTCATTGCGCGCGGCTTCGTCTTCAGCCCGTCCGCTGGCACGACGAGAACCTCGATGGTCGGCGGCAGCTCTCGCGCGGCAATCGCGGCACGGGTGATGAGGTCGTCCTCCTCGAGCACGAGCTTTATGTCGAGAAGCGGTGCGGGATAGTCCATGGCCGCAAGGGCATCGAGCAGCTTTTGCGCCACCTTTTCCTCCCGCAGAAGCGGCACGAGGAGCGAGACGCGGGGAAGCTTCTTGTAATCAGCCAGCCGCGGCGCAGCGGCAACCTCGTTGCTTGGACGCGAGCGGGTCGCGCGAGTGAAGAGCGCGACAAGGCGCAAGCCCATCGTCGCGGAATTCGCGAGCAATACCCATCCCATCAGGATCTGGAGCGCGAGCATCGGGGCAGCAACGATCGCCGCAGTCAGTGCGGCCACAACCAGACGCGGGCGCCAGCGATGCATTGAAGCCGTCCAGTCACGGCAGCTGAAGGCCGCAGGGCAACGGGTACGCGCATCAGCCCGGAGCCGGCCGAAGCAGGTTCGAGTGATGGCCCGGCGAATGTCTCCGGGTCTGGCGAGCGCAAGAGTGACCCGTGCGATTCCATCATCGAACGCCGCAACAACCTCGCGGCCGAGTTCCGGGTTGGCAATTGCCACCACCAGGGTGCCGCCCGAAATCCGCCAGGGAATAGCCTCAAGACGCAGGCATTCGTAGGGATCGATATTCCGAACAAGCTCGGGATCCAGCGGCTCTTCGTCGAGGTCGATCCGGTCAAGCCCGGATTGCCGGGAAAGCGCCTCGACAAGCTCGTCATCGGTGATTGCCTGGTTGGCAACGAGAATCCGGCCGATCTTCTGGTCCTGGAGCTTCTGCTGTTCTAGGGCTTCCGCAAGCGAAGCCTCATCCAGAAAGCCTTCACGCACGAGCGCATCGCCAAGCCGGAGTCGCCGCGGAGCCTCGGCTTGAAGCGTTGAAGACGCGTCGGAAGCCGAAGAAAAGGGCAGAACGCTCGCCATACCGAAAATAACCTGCATACCAAAGCGGCCCGAATGTCCGCCAAAGGGCTTAAATTCACGTTAATTCAATTTGTGCGGGAGCACGGCGACAGACCAGCGCGCCTGTGTTCTTGGGGTGTTCGGCACCCCCACGCTTGCAGGATGAGGGCCGAGCGGATAGGAACCCGCTCGTGCCGGGGGGCGCGCGACGGGATCAGGCGGGAGAGCGCACATGCTTGTCTGCGAGACGAAGGCGGCCTTGCGCGCCGCGATCGGGGAGATGCGGCGACGGACCGGGGGCTCTGTTGCGTTCGTTCCGACCATGGGGGCACTACACGACGGGCATCTCGAGCTCGTGCGGCGGGCAAAAGCGGAAAACGCGCATGTTGTTGCGTCGATCTTCGTCAATCCGACGCAGTTCGGGCCTAACGAGGATTTCGCCACCTATCCGCGCGATCCGGAGGGAGACATGGCGCTGCTGCGCGAGGCCGGTGTCGAAGCCGTCTTCCTGCCCCAGGTTTCCGAGATCTACCCCGAAGGCAGCGAGACCTTTGTCGATACCAGAGTTCTCTCGCGCATTCTGGTCGGGCGGCTGCGGCCAGGGCATTTCCGTGGTGTCGCAACGGTGGTGACGAAGCTCTTCAACATCGTCGGCCCTGACCGCGCCTATTTCGGTGAGAAGGACTATCAGCAGCTTCAGATGATCCGCCGCATGGTGGCCGACCTGGATATGCCGCTTGAAATCGTCGGGGTGCCGACCGTGCGTGAGAGCGACGGGCTCGCGATGTCGTCGCGCAATCTGCGGCTGACGCCGGAAGACCGGTCGGCGGCCGTTGTGCTCAGCCGCTCGCTCGACGAGGCGGCCAGGCGTGTCGCCGAGGGGCCGGTGACCGCCAGCGCCCTGCGGCGGCTTGTGCTTGGAGTTCTCGAGAGCGAGACGCGCGGCGAGGTGCAGTCGGTCGATGTGCGCGATGCCGCCGATCTGTCGGCGCTCCGCGGCGAGATCGCGCGTCCGGCGGTCATCCTGATCGCCGTGCGCTTCGGCAAGGTGCTGCTCATCGACCAACGTGTCGTCGGCGAGCGGGCGGTCGCATGGCAGGAGGCAGCGGAATGAGTACCCATAAACCTGTAAGGCGCGTGACCGTCACCGAGATCGGCGCGCGGAAGGGCGGCGAGAAGATCGTCACGCTCACCTCCTACGATGCGCGCATGGCGGCTATCGTCGAGCGCCATGCCGATATCGTGCTGGTGGGCGATTCCCTGAGCATGGTCTCGCACGGCATGGAAACGACGCTGCCGGTCACGCTCGATCAGATGATCCTGCATGGCGCGGCGGTGGTCCGTGGCACCTCGCGGGCCATGGTGGTCGTCGACATGCCTTTCGGCTCCTACGAGGAGGGGCCCGAGGCTGCCTTTCGCAGCGCGGCGCGCGTCATGAAAGAAACCGGCTGTGGCGCGGTGAAACTCGAGGGCGGGGTGCATATGGCGCCGATCATTGCCTTTCTCACCCGGCGCGGCATCCCCGTCATGGCTCATATCGGCCTCACGCCGCAATCCAGCCATGTGTTCGGCGGCTTCCGCACCCAGGGCCGCGACCGATCAACGTGGGACATGCACAGGGCGGATGCCGCCGCCGTGGCTGAGGCCGGCGCCTTTGCGGTCGTGCTCGAGGGTATGGTGGAGCCGCTTGCAGCGCAGATCTCGCGCGAACTCCCGATTCCGACCATCGGCATCGGGGCCTCGGCGGAATGCGACGGTCAGGTCCTCGTGCTCGAGGACATGCTCGGCCTCAGCCCGCGTGTACCGCGCTTCGTGAAGCGCTACGCTGATCTCGGCGCGGTGGTCGAGGATGCGGTGCGGCGCTACGCCGAAGAGGTGAAGGACGGCAAATTTCCGACTACCGATCAGGTCTATCCGGTCGATCCGGCCGGATAGGGGCCCGGCCGCAATCGGCGTTTCGTGCGAGTAAGTCGCCGCAGTGGAACGCTTTGGCGTTTTCGGCGTTCCTTCCCTGTCAAAGCCCGCCCGATTTCAGGAGCGGGCTCTTCAACGGGAAGGATCTGGCCATGAAACTTCAGCTGCTGTCCATCGGCGCCGCACTGGCGCTTGGCGCCTGTGCGTCCTCCAGCCCCGAACCTCTCACCATATCTTCCGTCAAGGTCGATACTGACCTGACATCGATCCAGAGCCGGCAGGCCGTGGACTACTGGAAATCGCTCAGCAGCGATCTCGAAACCGCAATCGCGGCAGAGTTCGCGGGCCATATCGATCCCTCCGGCCGGCCGGTTACAGTCGATATCGACGAGCTTTCGCTGAGTGAAAGCTACGCCGCAGGCGCCTCAATCGACAGTGCGCGACTTTCCGGTGTCGTTGCGCTCGGTGACATCGAGCCCGACGGCGTGCCCGATCCGACCTATACGGTCACCGCGACGGCGCAGGATGCCGTCCCGTTCATGTCGGCCGACGGCGACCGGCAGGTCTCCGCGACGAGCGCGGCATATTATGATGCTATCGTAAAGGCTTTTGCCCGTGGCACGGCCGAGACGCTGCGCTCCGCACCTTGACCTCTGACCCGCTGCACGCCAAGGCTCGGGGTGTCATTATCTGGATCACGTCATGAACCCGCTTCTCGAGCCTTGGAACACCCCTTTCGAACTGCCGCCCTTTGACCGCATCGAAGACACGGATTTTGCTCCGGCCTTCGATGCGGCGCTGGAGAAGGCGCGCGCCAATGTCGCGGAAATTGCGGGGAATCCCGAGGCGCCGAGCTTCGCCAATACGATCGAGGCAATGGAGCGGGCCGAGCACACGCTCGATCGTGTCGCGGCGGTCTTCTTCAACCTGGCTGGCGCGCACACCAACGAGAATCTTGAAGCCCTGCAGCGTGAACTCAGCCCGAGGCTCGCAGCCTATCACTCTGAAGTGATGATGAATGACGCCCTGTTCGAGCGGGTGGCGCAGCTTCATGAAGCGCGCGAGACGCTTGGGCTCGATGCGGAGCAGAAACGCGTTCTCGAACTCTACCACCGGATGTTCGTCCGGGCTGGTGCGCAGCTCGAAGGGGCGGAGCGGGAGCGGCTCGCCGGACTCATGCAGCGGCTGGCAAGTCTCGGCACCTCCTTCTCGCAGAATGTCCTCGCGGATGAGCGCAGTTGGTATATGGCGCTTGATGAGGCTGATCTTGCCGGACTTCCGGCCTCGCTGAAGGCGGCTGCGGCTTCAGCGGCAGCCGAGCGCGGTATGGGGGGCCACGTGATCACGCTGTCTCGCAGCCTGATCGTGCCGTTCCTCCAGACCTGTCCGGACCGTGCCCTGCGTGAGAAAGCATTTGCGGCCTGGGTCGCGCGGGGGGCGAACGAGGGTGCGACCGACAATCGCGCCATCGTAGCCGAGACACTCGCACTGCGCGAGGAGCGTGCAAGACTGCTTGGTTATCCGAATTTCTCCGCCTTCAAGCTGGAGCCGGAGATGGCGAAGACCCCTGAAGCGGTCCGAGACTTGCTGATGGCGGTCTGGAGGCCCGCGCGTGCACAAGCCGAAGCGGATGCGGCAGAGCTCGAGGCGAGGCTTCACGAGGATGGCGTGAACGGTGCGCTCGAGCCCTGGGACTGGCGCTACTATTCTGCCATCCGCCAGCGCGAGGAGCATGATCTCGACGAGTCCGAGGTGAATCCCTACATCCAGCTCGACGCGATGATCGCGGCCGTATTCGACGTGGCGGGCAGGCTCTTCGGGTTGAGCTTCACGCCGATCGAGGTTCCGCTCCACCATCCCGATGCCCGTGCCTGGGAAGTTCGCAAGGGCGCGCGGCACATGGGCGTCTTCATCGGCGACTATTTCGCGCGGAGCTCCAAACGCTCTGGCGCGTGGTGCTCGTCATTTCGCAGCCAGAGCAAGCTCGATGGCGAGGTGCGGCCGATCGTCATCAATATCTGCAATTTTGCCAAGGCCCCTGCAGGTCAGCCCTGCCTGCTGACCTTTGATGATGCGCGCACGCTCTTCCATGAATTCGGCCACGCGCTGCATGGACTTCTGTCAGACGTGACCTACTCCTTTGTTTCGGGCACGAGCGTTGCGCGCGACTTCGTTGAACTGCCGAGCCAGCTTTACGAGCACTGGCTCGAAACGCCGGAGGTGCTCAAGGCGCATGCCCGGCATGCCGAGACCAGCACCCCGATGCCGCAGGGTCTGCTCGACCGGCTGATCTCGGCCCGCAATTACGATCAGGGCTTCGCGACAGTCGAGTATGTCGCCTCGGCGCTTGTCGACCTCGACTTCCATGCCGGCCCGGCGCCGAGCGATCCCATGGCGCGGCAGGATGAAATCCTGCACCGGATCGGTATGCCCAAGGCGATCGTCATGCGCCATGCCACGCCACACTTCCAGCATGTCTTCTCGGGCGACGGCTATTCATCCGGGTACTATTCCTACATGTGGTCCGAAGTGATGGATGCGGACGCATTTGCCGCATTCCGTGAGACCGGTGATGTCTTTGATCCCGACGTGGCAGCGCGCCTCGCCGCGAACATCTACAGCGCGGGAGGCTCCCGCGATGCCGGAGACCTCTATATCGCGTTCCGGGGGCGGCTTCCCGGGGTCGATGCACTTCTGGAACAACGTGGCTTTGCGGAAAGCGCCGCCTGATCCTGACTGATTTTCAGCGTGGGGTTCTGCGGGCGGGCGGCAGGCTGACATTCTGGCGTCTCGCCTCAGCCCCCTAGAAGCTGCACGTTATACGAGCAGATTCCAGACGGCGATTTGGTAGGGCGACGCCAAGTAGAACGCTCGACACCAAAGCCGGTTCCAAAAGGATTTGAGTGTTCCACGTCGTTCAGATCCGGCAGAAATCTTGTTGGTGGATCTCGGCCGATCCCCAGCCCTGATCTGTCCCGCAACGATCCGGGAAAGAAAGGTATTTCAGCGGCAGCAGGGCTACGCCTTGTGGTTCCAGCATGCTGCGGCGGAAGAAATGGCAAAACGTCATGGTTGATTCAGAAACCCGATGATTCGCGTCGTGGCAGCGAATTTCCGCGCTGCACGCGGAGTTTTTCTGCCGGCGGATGCTGCGGGTGGCGGGTGATTGTGTCAGAAAACGGCGGAACGTTGCCGTTTTCCGGCGAATAGCTGCCGAATGTTGCCTTCCGCGCGGATACGACTATTTCAAGGTTCCAAATGAGGAAATCCGTTAATACACTGGTCTGTAGCAATGGAGTGGATTTTTCCTGGAATGCTTTGCGCATGTGTTTTTTTCGCTTCTGACATTCTAGGCGCGTGTAGAAATTTGTTTCGAAATGTACTCTTGGAAACCCTTGTCAAAGTTTAACAGGAAAATTAAATTATAAGTTGCAAACACGAGACTGGTGGAAGAGAAGCTGCCGATAGGACGCGGATCTATTCCGGATCTCAGTAAATCGGGCACAAGGTCAAGAAGAGGCACAATGAACGAAGAGCATGGCATTAATCGTGGCGAGGTGCTGGCCCTGACGGCGGAGATCGTGTCCGCCCATGTCGCCAACAACTCGGTAGGGCATCACGATGTCCCCGAATTGATCCAGTCGGTGTTTGGCAAGCTGACCGAGCTCGCTTCCGGCGAAGAGGTCGCAAGCGTGGAGCTCACGCCGGCCGTTCCGATCCGCAAGTCGGTGACTGACGATCACATCGTCTGTCTCGAGGATGGCAAGAAGCTCAAGATGCTGAAGCGGCATCTGATGACGGCATATGGCATGACGCCTGAGGACTATCGCGCGAAGTGGGGCCTGAAGCCGGATTACCCCATGGTTGCGCCGAGCTATGCTGCCAAGCGGCAGGAGCTTGCGAAGAAGATCGGTCTCGGGCGCAAGCCGCGCGGAGGCGCGTGACCTTCGCGCTTGCGCGCGAATTCGTGCAGAGATAGGTGGGCGCGCGGCCAGTCGGCCTGCGTGCCCTTTTCTTGTTTCGGGGAATCGAGATGTCGGAAGCCGGGAAAAAGCTGTTCATCAAGACCTACGGGTGCCAGATGAACACCTATGACAGCGAGCGCATGACATCGGTTCTCGCAGGGCAGGGCTATTCTCCCGCGGAGTCGGTGGAGGATGCCGATCTCGTGCTTCTCAACACTTGCCACATTCGGGAGAAGGCGGCGGAGAAGGTTTATTCCGAGCTCGGGCGCCTTCGGCATCTCAAGACCGGCAATCCGGATCTGCGCATCGGCGTGGCGGGCTGCGTCGCTCAGGCGGAGGGCCGCGAGATCCTTGCGCGTGCCGATCTCGTCGATCTGGTTGTCGGGCCCCAAGCCTACCACCGTCTTCCGCAGATGCTTGAGGCGGTGGCGGATGGCGGACGGCCGGTCGAGACTGATTTCCCGGCCGAGGACAAGTTCGACCACCTGCCCGAGACCACCGGACCGCGGCGCGCGCCTTCCGCGTTCCTGACAGTGCAGGAGGGGTGCGACAAGTTCTGCGCCTTCTGCGTCGTGCCCTATACGCGCGGTGCCGAGGTTTCCCGCCCTGCTGCGCGCATCGAGGCGGAGGCAAGGCGGCTCGTGGCCTCCGGTGTTGTCGAGGTGACGCTGCTCGGCCAGAACGTGAATGCCTATCGCGATCAGGATGATGTCACGCTTGCCGCACTGGTATCGCGGCTGGCGAGGATCGAGGGGCTGGAGCGGATCCGCTACACGACGTCGCATCCGAACGACATGTGCGGGGATCTGATCGCCGCGCATGCGGCGGAGCCCAAGCTGATGCCCTATCTGCACCTGCCAGTGCAGGCGGGCAGCGACCGCATTCTTCGGGCAATGAACCGCAAGCACACGGCTGCCGAATATCTCAATCTCCTCGGCCGCATTCGCGCGGCCCGGCCCGATATCGCGCTTTCCGGCGATTTCATCGTCGGCTTCCCGGGTGAGACGGAAGAGGATTTCCAGGCGACGCTCGATCTCGTGCGCGCGGTCGAATACGCCCATGCCTTCTCGTTTGCCTATTCGGCCCGTCCTGGTACTCCCGCCGCCGGCCGCGCGGAAGTCGATGCCGATGTGAAGGCCGAGCGTCTTTACCGGCTTCAGGCGCTGCTCCAGGAGCAGCAGACCCGCTTCCTGCACAGCATGATCGGGCGCACACTGCCGGTTCTGCTTGAAAAGCCGGGCCGCAATCCCGGCCAGCTTGCCGGCAAGTCGCCTTACCTCAATGCAGTCCATCTCGCGGCAGGGCCGGAACATCTCGGCCGCATCGTTCCGGTCCGGATTGCCGGAGCCTCGACGAACTCGCTTTCCGGCGAACTTGCTGCGTGAAGTTCAACCAAGGATCTTGCGCGAGGCGTGCGGCTGGGGCAGTGTGGAGAGAGCGTAGACTATCTGTCTGTCGGAGGACCATTGGCGATCAACGCCCCGCAATCCGCGCCCGTTCCGGATAACCTGTCCGACAGCGTCATCGAATTTCCCGACAATCGGCTTCTGATCGATCTCTGTGGCGAACTCGATCGCAACATCGTTCAGATCGAGGAGCGGCTGGGTGTCGCCGTGCACCGGCGCGGCAATCACCTTGCGCTCCATGGCGGGGCCGATGAGCGCTCGACCGCGGAGCGCGTGCTGCGCTCGCTCTATGCGCGTCTCGAGCAGGGACGGCCGGTCACGCCGGGTGACATCGATGCCGCGATCCGCATGGTGCCGGGTGAGACCGCCCCACCGCCGGGCCCGGCAATAGACGACGGCCAGCTCGAGATGTTCGAGGGCGGGCGGCTGGAGATCCGCACACGGCGCAAGCTGGTCGAACCGAGAACGTCCTCTCAGAAGTCCTATGTTCGCAACCTCTTCCAGAACGAACTTGTCTTCGGGCTGGGGCCTGCTGGCACAGGCAAGACCTACCTTGCGGTGGCTGCGGCGGTCGCCATGTTCATCGAGGGGCAGGTCGAGAAGATCATCCTTTCGCGCCCGGCGGTCGAGGCTGGCGAGCGCCTTGGCTTCCTGCCGGGAGACATGAAGGACAAGGTCGATCCCTACATGCAGCCGCTCTATGACGCGCTGAACGACTTCTTCCCGGCGAAGCAGGTCCAGAAACTCATCGAGGAGCGCCAGATCGAGATCGCGCCGCTGGCCTTCATGCGCGGCCGCACCCTCGCGAATGCCTTCGTGGTGCTCGATGAGGCGCAGAATGCGACGACCATGCAGATGAAGATGTTTCTCACCCGCCTGGGCGAGGGCAGCCGCATGGCGATCACCGGCGACGTGACCCAGATCGACCTGCCGCGCGGTGTGATGTCGGGCCTGATCGAGGCCGAGCGGGTGTTGCGGGACGTGAAGGGGATCGGGTTCACGCGCTTCACGGCCGAGGATGTGGTGCGCCACCCGCTGGTCGCCCGCATCATCCGCGCCTACGAGACGACACGCCCCTATGACAGCTGAACCTGACGCCACCGCATCCCCGGTCGAGGTGGTCATCGAGGACAGCCGATGGGAGGCCGACAATCTTGTTGGGCTTGCCGGGCGGGCAGGGTGGGCCGCACTCGATGGCGTCGGGCTCGAGCCCGAGTCCTTCGAGATAAGCCTGCTCGGTTGCGATGATGTGCGGATTGCCGAACTCAATAGCATGTTCCGTGGCAATAGGAAGCCCACGAATGTGCTCTCCTGGCCGTCCGGCGAGGATATTCCCGAGGAGCCAGGCTCCGAGCCGGTCTTTCTCGGTGACATCGCGCTCGCCTGGGAGACCTGTGCCAGCGAGGCCGAGCAGGGCGGGACGCCCTTTGACGATCACATCACCCATCTCATCGTTCATGGAGTGTTGCATCTTCTCGGCTACGACCATGAAACTGATGAAGAAGCCGAAGAGATGGAAGAAACCGAGGCGAAAATACTTGCAAGCCTGGGTATCCGGAACCCATATGAATGAGAACTGCGCCCAGAGAGGCGCGAATCGCGGATAGGAGACATGGGCGAGAAAGCCGACGGGAAGTCCGAACCGGATCATTCCCGTGACGAAAGCGAGGACTCGGAGAGTCCCGGACGATCACACTCTATTCTCGCACGCCTGTTCGGCCTGAACGGCGGCAGTGACGAGCCTGACGAGACGGAACCAAGCTCAGTTGCCGCCGCAGAAACGCTGCGGGCGCGCAACATGCTCGTCAATCTTCGTAACATGCGCACCCTCAAGGTGAATGATGTGAGCGTGCCGCGCGCCGATATTGTCGCCGTGCCGGTGGATGCCGAGCGCGACGAGGTGCTTGGCGTGTTCATAGAGCACACATGGACGCGTTTGCCGGTCTACTCCGAGACGCTCGACCAGCCACTCGGCCTCGTGCATTTCAAGGATTTCGCACTGAAATACGGCTTTGGCCGCTCGGACGATGCCTTCGAGATGAAGGGCCTCATCCGCCCGCTTCTCTATGTGCCGCCCTCGATGCCCATTGGGGTCCTGCTGCACAAGATGCAGATCGCGCGTATCCACATGGCTCTCGTCATCGACGAATACGGCGGGGTGGATGGTCTCGTGACGATCGAGGATCTGCTCGAGCAGATCGTCGGGGATATCGCCGACGAGCACGACGAGGACGAGAGCGGGATCTGGATCGTCGAGGGGCCGGACGTCTATGTCGCGGCCGCCCGGATGGATCTCGAGGATTTCGAAGCCGAGACCGGCGTGCAGATCTCTCTGCCCAACCGCGACGAGGAGCCCGATACCCTGGGCGGGCTTGTCTTCCGCATTGCGGGACGGGTGCCCGAACGCGGTGAGATCGTCATTCATGAAGATGGCCATGAATTCGAGATTCTCGATGCGGATGCGCGACGGATCAAGCGCCTGCGCGTGCGTCTGAAGCGGCACCGGGATGACGACCCGCTGGCCGAGGCGGCCGAATAGGCCAATCGTGATCCTGACAAGGCTCCGACGGCGGCTGGCCGCAATGACGGGCTGGCGCCGGTTTGGCGCCGCCGCTTTTGCCGGGGTCTTGCTTGCCTTGGCCCAAGCGCCACTGTCTTGGGCCTTTACGCCCTTTCTCGCGCTCCCGCTGCTGCTCTGGCTGCTGGAAGGGGCGGGGCGCGCGCGGGTGGGGTTCCTCATCGGCTGGGCGGCGGGCGTCGGGTATTTCGCGGCCTCGATGTTCTGGATTGTCGAGCCGTTCTTCGTCGAGCCCGAGGTCTACGGCTGGATGGCGCCCTTTGCGCTCATCGGCATGGCAGGCGGGCTTTCGCTCTTCTGGGGCGCAGCCTTCGCCGCGAGTGCCCGGCCATGGGCCGGGCCGGGCGCGCGCCTGATCCTTCTCGCCGGCTGCTGGACGCTGGCCGAATACGCCCGCGCCCATGTGCTCACGGGCTTTCCCTGGGGGCTTGTGGCCTATGGCTGGAGCGCGACGCCGGTCTTCGAGGTGCTGTCGCTGCTCGGACCGCATGGCCTCGGCTTAGTGACGCTGCTTGCTGCCATGGCGCCCGCGCTGCTGCGCCCACGACTTGCACTTCTCGCGATCCTCGCGGTTGCTGCCGGTTGGGGCTACGGCCTCTGGCGGCTCTCGGATCCTGCCACGCCGCGCACCGATCACCTTGTCGTGCGGGTGGTGCAGCCCAATGCGAAGCAGGAGATGAAATGGGATCCGGTGCGGGAGCAGGTGTTCTTCGATCGCCTTCTCAGCGAAACCATGGCTCCGGCGACACCTCGGCCCGATATCGTCGTCTGGCCCGAAACCGCCGTGCCCTTCCTCCTTGGCGAGAATCCGGCCCTCCAGCGCGAGATCGCCGCGGCGGCCGGGCCTGACACCACGCTCATCCTCGGCATCCGCCGCCGTGCGCCCACCCCGGACGGCGATGCCTGGTTCAATTCCCTCGCCGTGCTCGATCCGGCCACGGGGGCGGCTGAGGCGGTCTACGACAAGCACCATCTCGTTCCCTTTGGCGAATACATCCCGCTTTCGCGCCAGATCGCGCGGCTCGGCATTCCGGCGCTCGCAGGGCTGACCGGCACCGGCTTCAGCGAAGGGCCGGGCCCGCGCCTCGTCCGTGCCGACGGATTGCCGCCGTTCCTGCCGCTCATCTGCTACGAGGCTATCTTTCCCTCCGCCCTCCAGCCGCCGAGCGGCCGACCGGACTGGCTCGTGCAGATCACGAACGATGCCTGGTTCGGCACGGTCTCCGGTCCCTATCAGCATTTCGTTCAGGCGCGTGCCCGAGCGATCGAACAGGGCCTGCCACTTGTCCGTGCTGCGAATACCGGCATTTCGGCAGTTGTGGATCCGATGGGGCGTGTTCTGGCCCGTATCGATCTCGGCCAACAGGGCCATGTCGATCATTGGTTACCGGCACCCCATTCGCCAACGGTTTATGCTATTCTGGGCGATGTGCCCTTAATGCTCGTAGTTGTCTTAATTTGTCTATTAACTGTCTTAAGAGTTTATGGTGGCATATCCGGCCGGGTCGGACAATAAATTCCAAGTGTGAGTGGGGGCACCTCTCGTCTGCGCGAAGTGCAGAGCGTCAGTGAACAACTGGCGACGAGGATGCCATGGAATTTGACTGCTGGGTGGGATGTCTAGTGAATAGTTACTCGTTTGCGAATGAGGTCGACAAGCATGTCGGCCAGCGGATCCGCCAGCGTCGCGAGGCGCTGAAGATCAGCCAGGGGCGGCTTGGCCGGCATCTTGGCGTGACTTTCTCGCAGATCCAGAAATACGAAAAGGGCTCGAACCGGGTCGGTGCGGGTCGGCTCTATCAGATTTCAACATTTCTTGGCGTAACGCCGAATTTCTTTTTCGAAGGGCTTGGAAACAGCGAGATCGATCTTGTCGATCCGGCATCGCGCCCGAGCGGTGTCGGGCCTGACGAGCTGAAGAATCTGACCGATGCCTTTGCTAGGGTCGGCGACAAGCACACGCGGGCCTCGATCGTCGCGCTGGTGAAATCGCTGATGACCGACCTCGACAATCAGGCGATGCGCCACAACTGAGGCGCCTTCGGCCCCCTGCAGAGCCAGGGGTCCGGAAACAGGCCGCACCCCCCGGAGCAGTATGCCCGGGCGGCCAATCCTCGGCGCAGGAGCTGGTCTCCCTGACCGGGCCATGATCTCCCCGCGTTCCGATACACCCAGACCTGCGGATGTTCGAGGTCCGCCCGAAAGAACCACGCACTCGCGTGGGAAGTGTCTTCACCGCCCTCACCGGTTCCGGTTTGCGGACCGATTCTCCAGATTTTCCAGATGTTTTCCCTGGTGCGCGGCCGCCATTCGGCCCGTCATGGCAACGGCCTGCCGTCGCGGCGCCCTTTGGCGCGGGAAACGGCCTCGGCGCATTGACAGGGGGCTCAATCCCGCTATAAGCCCCCGATCCGCCGCCCGATTGGGGCGGTGGCACATGGCACCCGTGAGCCCCGCAAGGGGATCTCTGTCGGCCGGGATACGCCCGGCAAAGGAAGGGGCCGTTGATATTGAGAAAGAAGGAAGACTGACGTGACCAAGCGTACGTCCGCGAAGTACAAGATCGACCGCCGTATGGGTGAGAACATCTGGGGCCGCCCGAAGAGCCCCGTGAACCGCCGCGAATACGGCCCCGGCCAGCACGGCCAGCGCCGCAAGTCCAAGCTCTCGGACTTCGGCACCCAGCTCCGCGCCAAGCAGAAGCTGAAGGGCTACTACGGCGATCTCACCGAGAAGCAGTTCCGCCGCATCTATGCCGACGCCGTCCGTCTGCGCGGTGACACCTCCGAGCAGCTCATCGGCCTGCTCGAGCGCCGCCTCGACGCCGTCGTCTACCGCGCGAAGTTCGTGCCGACCATCTTCGCTGCCCGCCAGTTCGTGAACCACGGCCACGTGACCGTGAACGGCCAGCGTGTGAACATCGCTTCCTACCGCGTGAAGGAAGGCGATGTGGTCCAGGTTCGCGAGAAGTCGCGCCAGCTCGCGATCGTTATCGAGGCCGCCGGCAGCGCCGAGCGCGATCTGCCCGAATACCTCAATGTCGATCACTCCAAGATGAGCGCCGAATTCGTGCGCACGCCGGCTCTCTCGGACGTGCCCTATCCGGTGCTGATGGAACCGAACCTCGTCGTCGAGTTCTACGCGAAGAACTGATCGGCCTCGCGCCGCGTGCCTTCTTCGGGCCGCGGCGCATGCCTGCTCCGCAGGTCTTCGCTGGCGGTGTTCCGCCGGCCGGAGTTGCGGGGCCAGGTCCTGCCCACGAGCCCTTGCGGTTGTGGGCCGGACGTTCCATACCGATCCGCGATCGGATTTCATCCGGTCGCGCTCCCGAATGCCGGGAAGGGTCAATTTCCTGATTTCTCAGTGACATCATTCATGGATTTCCGCTCCTCCCAGCCGACAGTGACGCTCGCCGAGACGCGGCGAATGCCGGTCTGGCGAAGCCCCATCGGGCTTCTCATGGTGATGGCTGCGGCAATGCCGATCGCCTTCTCGGTCTGGAGCGCGCTTCTCAACAATTTCGTCGTCTCCGCCGCGGGGTTTACCGGCGTAGAGATCGGCTGGCTGCAATCCGTGCGGGAGATCCCCGGCTTTCTCGCGATCGGCGCCATCCTTGTCATCATGGTGATGCGGGAGCAGACGCTTGCGCTGGTGAGCCTTCTCATGCTTGGCCTCGCCGTCGCCGCGACAGCCTTCTTTCCAAGCTTCTCTGGGCTTCTCCTCACCACCCTGATCGGCTCGATCGGCTTTCACTACTACGAGACGATGAACCAGTCGCTGCAGCTGCAGTGGCTCGACAAGCGCGAGGCACCGGAAGCGCTCGGCCGGCTCATTGCCATGGGCTCCGCCGCCTCCTTCGCGGCCTACGGGCTCATCCTCGTGCTCTGGATCTGGCTCGATGTGGGCTACATGGCGATCTACCTGCTCGCCGGCCTCTCCACGGCGGCGCTTGCACTCTTCTGCTGGTTTGCCTATCCGCGCTTCGAAGCCCCGCACCCGCAGCGCAAGACGCTGGTTCTGCGCCGGCGTTACGGCCTCTACTACGCGCTTCAGTGCATGGCCGGCGCCCGGCGACAGATCTTCGTGGTCTTTGCCGCCTTCATGATGGTCGAGCGCTTCGGCTTCACCGTGCCGCAGGTGACCGGCCTGTTCATGGTGACCTTCGCCACCAACATCTTCCTTGCCCCCGCCATCGGCCGCATGGTCAGCCGGCTCGGGGAGCGCACCGCGCTCGGGATCGAGTATCTCGGGCTCCTCGCCGTTTTCCTCTGCTACGGCGGTCTCTACGTGTTCGACTGGGGCCCGACAGTGGCGGCAGCGCTCTACGTGATCGACCACGTGCTCTTTGCGCTCGCCCTGAGCCTCAAGACCTATTTCCAGAAGATCGCTGATCCGGCGGACATCGCCCCGACCGCGGCGGTTGCCTTCACGATCAATCACATCGCGGCGGTCTTCCTGCCGGCCTCGCTCGGCTATCTCTGGATCGTGAGCCCCAGGGCGGTGTTTCTCCTCGCCGCAGCGATGGCGCTCACGTCGTTCTGTCTTGCCATGCTGATCCCGCGCCATCCCGTGCCGGGCCGCGAGACCATCCTCTCCCGGGGCATCCGCCCGGCCGCCGTGACCTGATCGATGGCCGGTCCGAAGTTCACCACCGGCGCCACGATGCGCCATGTCGCGGTGATGACGCTCACCGGCGCCTTCGGCCTGACCTTTCTCTTCCTCATCGACATCGCGACGCTCTTCTGGATCTCGCGCCTCGGGGACGAGCACCTGGTTGCGGTGCTGGGCTTTTCCTGGACCATTATCTTCTTCGTGATCTCGGTGGGGATCGGTCTCGCCATTGCGGCGATGGCGCTGGTGAGCCGCGCGCTGGGGCAGGGGCGACGCGAGCAGGCGCGAAGCGTTGCCTCGGCCGCGATGCTCATCACGCTCGTGCTCCAGGTCGCGATGACGGCAGTGGTGCTGGTCTTCCGCCACCAGGTGCTGGGACTCGCCGGGGCGAGCGGCGAGACGGCCGAAATGGCGAGCCGCTTCCTCCTCATCAGCATGCCCGCGATCCCGCTCATGACGCTCGGCATGGTCGGCGGCGCGATCCTGCGCGCGGTGGGCGATGCCTGGCACTCGATGTCGGTCTCGCTGGCTGCAGGCGTTGCCGCGCTCGTCTTCGATCCGCTGCTCATCTTCGGGTTCAATCTCGGCATCGACGGAGCGGCCTGGGCGACCTTTCTCTCGCGCGCCCTCGTCGGCATTCTCGCCATCTTCTATCTCGGCCGGGTGCATGGCATGCTCGGGCGGGTGAGCCTCCGGACCGTGATCCGCACCGCCAGGCCGTTCTTTGCCATCGCGGGTCCGGCGATGATCTCGCAGCTCTCGACGCCCTTCGGCAATTACATCCTCACGACCCTGATCGCGCAGCACGGCGATGGCGCCGTGGCAGGCTGGGCCATTCTCAACCGGTTGTCCGCGCTTGCCTTCGGCGGCATCTACGCGCTCTCGGGCTCGATCGGCGGCATTCTCGGCCAGAACTATGGCGCCGGTCTGCTCGACCGTGTCCGTTCGACCTATCGCGACGCGCTGATCTTCGTGACGCTCTATACCGGCATCACCTGGTTTCTGCTCTACCAGTTTCGGGCACCGATCATCGCCTTCTTCCGGCTCGGCCCGGAGGGCGCGGTGGTCGTGTCGGCCTTCATCGGCCTTGCGGCGGGCGGCTTCGTCTTCACCGGCGCGCTCTTCTGCGCCAATGCGGCCTTCAACACCCTGGGGCGGCCACTCTGGTCGACGGTCTTCAACTGGGCGCGGGATGCCTTCGTGATGTTTCCCATCGCCTGGACACTCTCGGCGTGGGTCGGCGCACCCGGCGTGGTCTACGGTCAGGCACTGGCAGGCGTCGCCGTCGGTTGCGCCTCGGCCTGGATCGGCTGGCGCTTCGTCGTGACACTGAAGCCGCTGCGCGGACTTGGACAACGCCCTTTCGGCGCTACATGAAACAGGGTCCGAGCAATCAACGCCGGGGAGACCTGACATGTCCTCTTTCTTCCGCAAGACCGAACTGCCGACACAGGGCTCTGCCCTGCCAGGCCGACCCGATCCGATCCCGACCGCCTCAAGCCACTATGTGAATGGCCGTCCGCTCAAGGGCCGCGAGCTGGAGGGAGCGCAGCGCATCGTCTTCGGCATGGGCTGTTTCTGGGGTGCCGAACGCAAGTTCTGGGAGCTGGAGGGTGTCTGGACGACGGCCGTGGGCTACGCTGGCGGCGAGACGCCCAATCCGATCTACGAGGAGGTCTGCTCCGGTCTCACCGGCCATACCGAGGTCGTCCTCGTCACCTGGGATCCCGCGATGCTCTCGCTTGATGCGCTGCTGCGCACGTTCTGGGAAAACCACGATCCGACCCAGGGCATGCGCCAGGGCAATGACATCGGCACCCAGTACCGTTCCTGCATCTATGTGAGTGATCCCGCGCAGAAGGCTGAAGCGGAAGCCTCACGCGACGCCTATCAGGCGCGGCTCGATGCCGCCGGCTATGGCAGGATCACCACCGAGATCCGCGAGGCACCGCCCTTCTACTATGCCGAGGCCTATCACCAGCAGTATCTGGCCAAGAACCCGCGCGGCTACTGCGGCCTGGGCGGCACGGGCGTCAGTTGCCCGATCGGCGCAGCGATCGTCTGAAGCGCGGTTTGCTGCGACTTATGTCTAGGCCCATTAGACTAAGGATCAATTGCCCGATCCCGCGGCGCTCAGCATAATCGGCGCACTCAAAACAAGCCAGCTCGGAGGAAACCATCATGGCCTGGACGAAGCCCATCCTGCGCGAAGTCGCCTGCGGCATGGAAATCAACATGTACGGACCCGCGGAAGACGATCAGGACGTCCTTTTCTGATCGCGGCGGCGCGGAGGGCGACATGGCGTTCCGCGCACGCGTGTTGGGCGCAGCCGCCGGGGGCGGCCTTCCCCAGTGGAACTGCGGCTGTGAGAACTGCCGCCTCGCCCGGGCGGGCGAGATACCGTCCCTGACGCAGTCTTCGCTTGCGGTGAGCGGCGACGGGCAGTCATGGGCGGTGCTGAACGCCTCGCCCGACATTCGCGCCCAGATCGCGGCATCCCCCTGTCTGCATCCGACGGATCTGCGAAAGACGCCGCTTGCATCGGTGTTGCTGACCAATGGCGACATCGATCATGTGGCAGGGCTGCTGAGCCTGCGAGAGCAGCAGCCCTTCACCCTCTTTGCAACCGGCGAAATCCACGAGGTGATTGCGGCCAATCCGATCTTCAATGCGCTCGCCGCTGACAGGGTCGCGCGCGTCACCGTGGAGATCGGACATGAGTTCGAGATCGTAAGTGGGCTTCATGCAACGCTTTTCCCGGTGCCCGGCAAGGTGCCACTCTACATGGAGGGTGCCGAGGTCCAGACCGATCTGGAAGGCGAGCAGACCGTCGGCGTCGAGCTTCGCACAAACGGGCGGCGGATCTTCTACATTCCCGGCTGCGCGGCCGTGACCGATCGTCTCGCCGAACGCATCGGCGGCGCGGATCTCGTATTCTTCGACGGCACGCTCTGGCGTGACGACGAGATGCAGCGCACGGGCGTCGGCACCAAGACCGGCAAGCGAATGGGACACATCTCGATGAGCGGACCGGAAGGCTCGATCGCAGCGCTCGCGGCGCTCGGGATCGGCGAGAAGGTCTTCGTCCACATGAACAACACCAACCCCGTCCTGCGCCCGTCATCGCCCGAGCGCGCCGCGGCGGAAGAGGCCGGCTGGCGCGTGGCGCAGGACGGCATGGAGATAAGCCTATGACGGCCACACGGGAAGAGTTCGAGGCGCGGCTGCGCAACATCGGCACCGAGCGCTATCACGACAAGCATCCGTTCCATCAGCGGCTTCATTCGGGCCAGTGCACGCCCGAACAGGTCCGGGCCTGGGTAATTAACCGCTTCTATTACCAGTCTCGCATCCCGATGAAGGATGCGGCCTTCATGAGCCGGGTGGAGGATCCCGATCTGCGCCGGGCGTGGCGCTCCCGCATCGAGGACCATGATGGCAGCGACGGCAACGAGGGTGGCATCCGCCGCTGGCTGCGCCTGGCCGAGGCCGTGGGGCTCGACCCGGACTACGTGGCGAGCCTCGAAGGCGTCCTGCCCGCGACGCGCTTTGCGGTGGATGCCTATGTCCGCTTCGTGCGCGAGAAGACCCTGCTCGAGGCCGTCGCGGCCTCGCTGACCGAGCTCTTCGCCCCGGCAATTCATGCGGCCCGCATCGAGGGTCTTCTCCAACATTATGAATTTGCAGACGACTCCAGCCTTTCCTATTTCCGCAAGCGCCTGACCGAAGCGCCGAAGGATGTGGCCTTCGGTTTGGCCTGGGTGCTCGATCATGCCGATACGGCCGAGAAGCAGGATGCGGCGGCGGCGGCTCTCACCTTCAAGACCGATGTGCTCTGGGCCCAGCTCGACGCGCTCGATGCGGCCTATGTGACGCCGGCGCGCATCCCGCCCGGCGCCTGGGTGCCGGGGCAGGGCATGGCGGCGCGGGTGGCGGCGGAATGAGCCTCGCGGCCGCCTCCGTGCCCCGGATGCCGCGCGGCGTGCGGCTTCAGGAAGATCGCGTGCGGGGCGGCTGGGTGCTTCTTGCGCCGGAGCGGGCCATTGCGCTCGATGCCGTGGGTCTCGCGATCATTTCGCGCATCGACGGCGCACGCGATTTCGGCGCGATTGTCGCTGATCTGTCAGAGACTTATGGTGCGCCGGAGGCCGAGATCGCGCGGGACAGCGGCGAGTTCATCGCCGCGCTCGCGGAGCGGCGCATTCTGGAGATCATGGTATGACCGCCCGCCCGCCGATCGCGATGCTCGCCGAGCTCACCCATCGCTGCCCGCTGTCCTGCCCGTATTGCTCCAACCCGGTGGAGCTGGCGCGGAAGGAGAGCGAGCTTTCGACTGCGGAATGGGCCGGGGTGTTCCGGCAGGCCGCGGAGCTCGGCGTGCTGCAGCTGCATCTCTCCGGCGGGGAACCGGCCTCGCGGCGGGACCTCGTGGAGCTTGTCGAGGCCGCGCGGGAGGCGGGGCTCTACACCAATCTCATCACCTCCGGCATCGGGCTGACGGAGCGCCGGCTCATGGCGCTCGACGCCGCCGGGCTCGACCACATCCAGCTTTCGCTGCAGGGGACGGATGCGGAAACCGCCGACAGGATCGGCGGCTATCGCTCTGGTTTCGAAAGGAAAATGGCCGTCGCCGCCTGGATCGGCAAGATCGGCTTTCCGCTCACGCTCAACTTCGTCATGCACCGGCAGAACATGCACCAGCTGCCGCGCGCGCTCGAAATGGCGGAGGAAATGGGGGCGCGGCGGATCGAGGTGGCGACGGTGCAGTTTCATGGCTGGGCGATGCTCAACAGGGGGGCGCTGATGCCGAGCCTCGAGCAGGCGCGGGAGGCCGGGCGGATCGTGCGGGAGGCGCGGGAGCGGCTCAAGGGGCGGCTGGTGATCGACTATGTGCCCGCCGACTATCACGCCAAATATCCCAAGCCCTGCATGGGCGGCTGGGGCTCGACCGGGCTCAACGTCACGCCGGACGGCATCGTGCTGCCCTGCCATGCGGCGCAGACGATTCCGTCGCTCAGTTTCGAGACCGTGCGGGAGAAAACGCTCGGCGAGATCTGGGAAAACTCGAGCGCCTTCAATGCCTTCCGCGGCACGGACTGGATGGCGGAGCCCTGCCGGTCCTGCGACCGGAAGGAGGCGGATTTCGGCGGATGCCGGTGTCAGGCGATGGCGCTGGCGGGGGATGCGACGGCGACCGATCCGGTCTGCATCAAGTCGCCGCTGCATGGGAAAATCCATGCCATGGCGCAGGACTGGGCCGCGGAAGAGGGCGCCGAGCTGACCTGGCGAACGGGGCCGGAACGGGTGCTCGAAGGGCAGAGCTGAGGCGCAGATCCGCGTGTCTGGATTCGGTATGGAATCGATATGGAATCCATATGGCAAGCAAAGCACTCGGGTATATCCGCCCGGATCGGACGACATCGCCTCCGAGGGCCAGCAGGTTTAGCCTCCCGGATCGCATCAGCGGGGTGCCGGGGGCACGCCGCGCGATCCGGTCGGCCGGAGGGCTATGCCCGGAGGTCGAGGGGTTTGGGGCTGGCCCATCGGGCCGGATCGAGGCGGGGCTGCCCTGGGAGGCGCGCACTGCGCGTCCGCCCCCGGGAGGGCAGCCGCGGCTCGATTTGCCGCGGGTCAAATCGAGTTGAATTCTCAACACTTTTGTAGAATACTGCTGCATATCTAGTAAAATATGATACTTCATATTAATTATAGTTGGATAAAAAATGTTTTTTTCAGATGAAGAGATTAATTTGCTGCGTTTGTTTGATCCATGGTATCTGTCGCAAGTTAAGCGCATGTACAATGAGAAAAAACGATTAGTTCACTACACGTCATCAAGTGTTGCATTTAGTATCTTAAAGAATTCAGAAATATGGATGCGAAATGCAGCATGCATGAATGATTATATGGAAATATATCACGGAATTCAATTTGTAGATAAATTTATAACCTCAGAATTATATATTAGCGTTATGAGGTTAATTGACGAATCGTTTCCTGATACATCTAAATATATTGAAGCTATATTTCACAATTACAAAAATCAATATCTGTATGATACCTATATAACTTGCTTGTCAGAGCATGAGACCTCGGAAGATTTTCTCGGAAGACTATCAATGTGGAGAGCTTACGGGGGAAAGAGCGGCGTTGCCCTTGTAGTTAGAAATACTCCCTTTCTGACCTATAAAAATCAGAATATTGGTGCCTTTTCGGCTCCGGTACTATATGCTGGAGAAAAAAATTTTAAGTCTCATTTAGAAGAAACGTTTGAAAACTTGCGCAATAGCATCGAAGAAATTTCAAAACTCGACAAAGAAGATGTTAAAAAAATGTTAGCTAATCTTTTGATAAGACTAATTTTGTGCTCTAAGCATCCAGGTTTTAGTGAGGAGAAAGAGTGGCGAATTTATCATTTGCCGATATTTTTCCAGTCAAAACATCTTTCAAAGAGTATTGAGATTTGCAGAGGTGATCCCCAAATTGTTTACAAGATGCCATTGAAAAATAGATCTGATCTTGAAATTAGAAATATAGATCCAAAAGAAATTCTTGACTCTTTAGTGATTGGACCACACGAAAATCCACTTCCATTGAGTCGTGCGTTCAAATATATTTTGGAAGATCTTAAATTTAGCAACCCAGATAAAATAATTAAAGTATCAGATATCCCGTTACGCTAATTAATAGAATCACTATACCCAATATAGGACGATAAATGTAAGATTAAATTCCGCTCATTTTTCCGTCTATATTTTCAATCATAGAAATTAATTTGCAGAAATATTCGAGGGTTGCCCATGGGTCTACCGCTCCTCAATCATCCATCTTCAGCGCGTTGATGAAGGCTTCCTGCGGGATCTCGACGCGGCCGAACTGGCGCATCTTCTTCTTGCCGGCCTTCTGCTTGTCGAGGAGCTTGCGCTTGCGGGTGATGTCGCCGCCGTAGCATTTCGCCGTCACGTCCTTGCGCAGCGCCGAGATCGTCTCGCGGGCGATGATGCGGCCGCCGATCGCGGCCTGGATCGGGATCTTGAAGAGATGCTGCGGGATGAGCTCCTTGAGCTTCTCGCACATCGCCCGGCCGCGGGCATCGGCACGCGCCCGGTGGACCATGGTGGAGAGCGCGTCGACCGGCTCGTCATTGACGAGGATCTGCATCTTCACGAGGTCGTCTTCCTGATAGCCCGTCACCTGGTAGTCGAAGCTCGCATAGCCCTTGGTGACCGATTTCAGCCGGTCGTAGAAGTCGAAGACCACCTCGTTGAGCGGCAGGTCGTAGACCACCATGGCGCGGGAGCCCGCGTAGGTGAGGTCGAGCTGCACGCCGCGGCGATCCTGGCAGAGCTTGAGGACGTCGCCGAGGAATTCGTCGGGCACGAGGATCGTCGCCTTGATGCGCGGCTCCTCGATATGGTCGATCTTGACCTGCTCCGGCATGTCGGCGGGGTTGTGAAGCTCGAGCATCGTGCCGTCGGTGCGGTAGATGTGGTAGATGACCGAGGGCGCGGTGGTGATGAGGTCGATGTCGTATTCGCGCTCGAGCCGGTCGCGGATCACCTCGAGGTGCAGGAGGCCGAGGAAGCCGCAGCGGAAGCCGAAGCCGAGGGCGGCGGAGGTTTCCATCTCGGCGGAGAAGCTCGCGTCGTTGAGCTGGAGCTTCTCGATCGCGTCGCGGAGATCCTCGAACTGGGCGCTGTCGACCGGGAAGAGGCCGCAGAACACCACCGGCTGCGCCGGCTTGAAGCCCGGCAGCGGGGTCTCGCAGCCCTTCTTCTCGGTGGTGATGGTATCGCCGACGCGGGTGTCGCGGACCTGCTTGATCGAGGCGGTGAGAAAGCCCAGCTCGCCGGGATAGAGCGCGTCCACCGGCAGCATGGCGGGGCGGAAATGGCCGACGCGGTCCACGGGGTAGGTGGCGCCGGTCTGCATCATGCGGATGCGGTCGCCCTTCTTCAGCACGCCGTCGAAGATGCGCACGAGGACGACGACGCCGAGATAGGCGTCATACCAGCTGTCGACCAGCATGGCCTTGAGCGGGGCCTTCGCATCGCCCTTGGGCGCGGGCAGGCGGGCGACGATGGCCTCGAGCACCTCGGGGATGCCGAGGCCGGTCTTGGCCGAGATCGGCACCGCTTCGGAGGCGTCGATCCCGATCACGTCCTCGATCTGCTCCTTGACCCGCTCGGGTTCGGCCGCCGGAAGGTCGATCTTGTTGAGGACGGGGACGATCTCGTGGCCGGCGTCGATGGCCTGGTAGACATTGGCGAGCGTCTGCGCCTCGACGCCCTGGGAGGCATCCACCACGAGGAGCGAGCCCTCGACCGCGCGCATGGAGCGGGAGACCTCGTAGGCGAAGTCCACATGGCCGGGGGTGTCGATGAGGTTGAGGACGTAGGTCTCGCCGTCCTTGGCCTTGTAGTCGATGCGGACGGTCTGGGCCTTGATGGTGATGCCGCGCTCGCGCTCGATGTCCATGGAGTCGAGGATCTGCTCCTTCATCTCGCGGTCGGCGACGGTGCCGGTGGACTGGATCAGCCGGTCGGCCAGGGTGGATTTCCCGTGGTCGATATGGGCGACGATGGAGAAGTTTCGGATGCGCGAAATGTCGGTCATTTCCGCCGTATATCGGGTTTCCGGGGGCGGTCAAGTGGCCGTCGCGGCCTCGGGGGCGAAGCCGCGACTTCGGCGGGTCTCAGCGGCCCTGGACGGTCTCGACGAGGCTGCGCAGGCGGCCGGCCGGGACGGCGGCGGGAAGGTCGCTGTCGTCGGGTGTGGAGGCTTGGGGTGCTGCCGTGGCGCTGGGAGCCGGGGCGGCGGGAACGGGTTCGGGCGCCCGCTGCGGCGCGCTGGCGGGCTGTTGCTGGCGTGTCGCGGCACCGGTCGATCGTGCCGCGCCGGAGCCGGAGCCCGACAGCCAGACCTCGAGCGTTCCAGGCCGCACCGGGGTCTGGAGGTAGGTGAAGTCGCGCACGGGCGGAACCTCGGGCAGGTTCGCGCCGAGGGCCGCGGCGAGCGCGCGGGCGTTCTCGAGGTCCGCCGCGTGGAAGTAGCGGACGTTGCTGGTGCTCACGTTGAGGTTCATGCGAATCGCCGGCTGGACGCCGAAGCCCGCGCCACTGAGGGTGGCGGCGATGGCATCGCTCTCGGCGACCGGGACGCCGCGGGGCACGTGGAGGAAGACGCGGGTCTCGCCGACGGGCACGGCCGCGGCGGTTTCCTCCTCCGGCGCGGGCTCGGCTGCGGCGGCGGTGTCTTCCGGGGCGGCGGGCTGCTCTTCCGTGATCGCAGCTTCTTCGGCTTGCGGCACGGTGGGCGGCTCGTCGGTGGCGGGCTCGGGCTCGACGGCGGCGGTTTCCGGCGCGGCGGGGGGCGCCGGCGGGCGGGCCGCGGGGAAATCGGCAAGGTCGGGGACGGTGGTCAGGCCCTGGCTGTCGGGGTCATGGATGGCGCCCGGATGCTCGGCGCGGCCCGAGGCGGAGGTGAAGCCGCGATCGGCGGGAGGCGTCGGGATCCGTGGCGGCGCGATATCGGCCGGGGAGGTGTTCACGGCAAGCTCCGGCGCCTCGGCGACGAAGGCATCCGGCGCGGCGGCAGGGGCCGCGGCGCTGTCGGCCGCCGAGATTTCCACGTCCGGCGTGGCCGTCTGCGGCGCGGGCTCGTGGTTGGCGCGGACAAGCCAGAAGGCGATGAGACCGCCCGCGAGCGCACCGGCGGCGAAGATCATCGCAAGCATCTGCGGCGACCGGCGCGGTGCCGCCGGCGCTGGAGCCGCGGCCATGGCCTCGGTGCGCTCGGCGCCCGGCAGGACGGGCGGGGCCGGCGGCGCGGCGGCCGGAAGCGCGGGCTCGGGCGGAACGCTGGCGACGGGGCGCTGCGGCACGGCCGGTTTCGCCTGGCGGCGCGAGACGCCATCGAGGGCCTGGATGAGACGGGCCGTGCCGTCGCGGCCGGGCGGCGGGGCCGTCACGGCAGCCGGGGCGGGCGCAGGCGCGGGGGCGGGTGGCGCCGCGGGCTCGGGCGCACCGAGGCGCTCTTCGCGGATGTTGGCCTCCGGCGCGTCTTCGGCCAGATCGACCATGCGGATGCGGGCGCCGCGCGGGGTTTCGGCCGCCTCGTCGGTGCCCTTGCGTTCGGAGAGGGCCCGCTCACGGCGTTCCCGCGCCTCGGCCACACGGCGCTCCCAGGCAATCGGGTCGAACAGTTCCGCAAGGGATTTCTCTTCCGGTTCGATTCCCGGCCGCCGTGTCATCTTGTCCCGCCTCCGAAGGGCGCAGATGCGCCATCCCCGATTTTCCGCACCGGGTTAACAATACGATACCACTTCGGCATGTGCAAAAGCACAGTCGAGTGACTCTGGGCGAAATCCCGCCGGTCTGTGCGGGACGGACACGGCCGCGCAAGCGCGGGCCGCGTCAGCCCCGGGAGCAAAGGATCCGCGGCTGGCGGATCAGTTCACCACGGTCGCGTCCGTGAGCGAAAGCACTTCCTCGCGGCTCACGCCGTCGGCCAGCTCGACGATCGCAAGGCCGCCCTCGACGACATCGAAGACGCCGAGATTGGTGATGATGCGGTCGACGACGCCCTTGCCGGTGAGCGGCAGGGTGCATTCCTTCAGGACCTTCGACTCGCCCTTCTTGTTGGCGTGGTCCATCACCACGATCACCCGGCCGACGCCGGCGACGAGATCCATCGCGCCGCCCATGCCCTTCACGAGCTTGCCCGGGATCATCCAGTTGGCAAGATCGCCGTTCTCGGCGACCTCCATCGCGCCCAGGATCGCCGCGGCGATCTTGCCGCCGCGGATCATCGCGAAGCTCTGGGCGCTGTCGAAATAGGCGGTGCGGGAAAGCTCGGTGATCGTCTGCTTGCCGGCGTTGATGAGGTCGGGGTCTTCCTCGCCTTCGAAGGGGAAGGGCCCCATGCCCAGCATGCCGTTCTCCGACTGCAGCGTGATGTCCTTGTCGCCGACATAGTTGGCGACAAGCGTCGGGATGCCGATCCCGAGGTTCACGTACATGCCGTCTTCAAGTTCTTCCGCGGCGCGCGCGGCCATCTGATTGCGGTCCCAGGGCATGGGTGGCGTTCTCCCGTGTCGTTCAGGTCTTCATGAGCAGAGTGCGACCGGCTCCGGCCGGGACAGGCTGCGGCGGGTCGCGAAGTAATGTTCGAACCACAGGGTGCCGTACTGGCTGTTCATGTGGGTCGAGTCGGTGTCGGGGTGGGGCTCGTCGTGCCGGAGCCTGCGGGAATCGCGCGAAAACTCCGCGCGCGTGAGACAGGATGGCAGCAGGGCGGCCTGCGGCGGGGTGATGAGCTCGATTCCCATTTCGCCCAGCATTGCCGCAAGGCGCGCGAAGAAGATCGCGAAGGCTTCGGGCGTGCCCTCCGGCTGCTTGGCAAGCGTGGCCCAGGGGCTTTTCGGCCGGTTGCGGGTGATCAGGGCCGAGGGAAGCGGCTTGAGCGCAATGGCGAGCGGCGGGGCGGGCCAGCCGCGCCATTCCGGACCGGGCAGGATATCGGCGGCGAGCTCGTCGATGAGCGCATCGAACGCCGGACGCGAGAGCCTGCGCGCGGCGCCGACCTCGCGCAGGCCGTCGATGTCGAACCCGGCGAGGAGCTTGGCGATGGTGTGCTGCGGCCACTGGTAGCCGGCCCAGACCACGGCGTCGCCGGACGTGAGGTCGATGTTCATCCGTCCGTTGATCCGCTCGACCGTTTCGCGCGAGGCGGCATCCGCCGCCGCCGCTTCGCGGCTGAGGCCGAAGACGCGATCGCCGCTCAGCCGAAGCAGGCGGAAGGTGAGGCCCGGTGCGGCGAAGAAGATCACTTCCTCGCCGGGAAACTTCCCTGCGCCATCGTCCCAGGCTGCCTTGAGCGCAGCGGTGTGCGAATTGCCAATCAGGATCGTCCGGCTCATTTCGCGAATGCCTCCAGCAGTGCTTCCTCGCAGACGACGTCATCGGGTTCGGCGGCGGCGGCGCCGCCGCGTCGCCGGCCCTTTGCCTTGCCTCCGGCCTTCGCCTTGCCGCCTTCCGCGTCGGCCTTCGGGGGTTTGACCTTCGCGGCAGGGGTTGCTGCGGTTCCGGTGATGCCGTGGGCGGACTTGAAGAGGCCCATGGCCGTGCCGACGCCCTGGTGCGAGACGCTGCGCATGTTGGGCAGGTAATAGGCGCCACGGGCGTTCTGCGAGGTGATGATCTCGAAGGAGGGGAAGTAGTCGATATCGTCGAAGCGCTCGACCAGCATGCCGCAGACCGCGCGCAGCACCGCTTTCGAGTAGCAGGTCGCGACCTCGACATGGTTGCCCGAGGCGGTGGCGGTGAGCGGCACCGGCGAGACGGTGACGAGGAACTTCACGCCCGGATTGGTGCGCTTGAGCTGCTTGCGGAACTGGGTGAAGTCCTTCAGCACCTCCATCGCGTCATAGTTGCGGAACTCGAACACCTCGGGGTCGAACTCGCCGCCGATGGTGCCCGGTGCGGTCGGGTAGACGGTGCCGGTCTCGCGATGCACCCAGGCCTCGGTGAGGCCGAAGGTGAAGACGAAGAGGTCGGCCTGACGGAAGGCGCGGCGCACGCAGGCGAGGTGGTGCTTGCGGTGCTCGAGGACGAGCTCTTCGGTCTCGAGCCCCTCGGGCTCGACGCCGGGACGCTGCGCATCGACGAAGCGGTCCCCCTTGCGCCAGACGGGCAGGGCCGGGGTGAACTTGCCGTTGGCCTCGTCCTGGAGCTGGGCGAGCTGCCGGGCGGTGTAGATGTTGGCATAGCGCGCGGAATAGAGGCGGTAGCCGTAGCGCTGCGCGGTGGCGTCGGAGATCTCGACGGGCAGGCTCTCGGTATCGACGACGTCGAGCCCGGCCTCGCGCAGGGTCCGCCCGACATGCTGGGCGAAGCAGCTGCCGGCGGTGGTGATCTTCATGTCGCGGGTGACGGGAAAGCGGGGGGTATAGAGGTCGCCCGGATCGAGCGGCGCGCGCTCGCCGACGCCGCTGCGCCAGTAGGCACGGGCAGGAAGGTCGGAATAGGGTGACTTCATGGGCGGGGTCCTTCGCGTCTGGGCGTCCGCATCGGGCGCAATGGGGGCGAAAATGCTCGTGAACCGCCAGAAAACTCCGTGGGCGATGCACGCAGGCGAAGAGCACTATGGCAGCCCCCGGAGGGGCTGTCACCCTGCCTGCGCCGCGCCGTTCCGCGCCCCGTCATGGCCGGGCGAGATCAGGCCGTTTCCCGCTTGCGGGTGGTCCGCTGCTCGATGCGCTTCTCGTGCTCGCCCTGGATCAGGCGGTGGACGTAGATGCCGGGCAGGTGGATCGTGTCGGGGTCGAGCGAGCCGCGCGGGACGATTTCCTCGACCTCGGCGACGCAGAACTTGCCGCAGGTGGCTGCGGGCGGGTTGAAGTTGCGGGCGGTCTTGCGGAAGACGAGGTTGCCGGTGTCGTCGGCCTTCCACGCCTTCACGATCGAGAGATCGGCGACAATGCCGCGCTCGAGGATGTAGGTCTCGCCGTCGAACTCCTTGTGCTCCTTGCCCTCGGCGATCACCGTGCCGACGCCCGTCCGGGTGTAGAAGCCGGGGATGCCGGCGCCGCCGGCGCGCATGCGCTCGGCGAGCGTGCCCTGCGGGTTGAATTCGAGCTCGAGCTCGCCGGAGAGATACTGGCGCATGAACTCGGCGTTCTCGCCGACGTAGGACGAGATCATCTTCTTGATCTGGCGGGTCTGCAGCAGCTTGCCGAGGCCGAAATCATCGACGCCGCAATTGTTGGACGCGATGGTGATGTCCTTGGTGCCCGCCGCAACGATGGCGTCGATCAGCAGTTCGGGAATGCCGCAGAGGCCGAAGCCGCCCGCCGCGATGAACATGCCGTCGAAAAGCAGGCCGTCAAGGGCGGCCTCGGCGGACTCGTAGACTTTCTGCATTCGGATTTCCCCCGGCTGGTTTCTGGTCTTGGGGCTTCTCTCGAAGCGCGCTCTCATCCCCCTGTGCATCCGGGATGGCCGGGGGCAAGTCAAGGGGCGCGCGGCATATCGTGGCATACCGCAAGGGTATCGGGCCGGGCGGACGGGGGAATCGGACAGAAAACGGACAGTCGCGGCCCGCCCGTTCAGGCGGCAGGCCGCTGCGCCTTCGCCTCCTGCATGGCCGGGAGGCACTCTTCCTCAAGATCGCGCACCACGGCGACGCCACGGATGATGCCGGGCAATCTCGAGCTGAAAGCGGAAGGGAGGAAACAGGCTGGGCCTGCCTCAGCCGCAAAAGCGATGACCACATGGTCCCATTCGATGCGCGATTGCACAGACCAGACCAGCGCGGCTCCGGCCACCACGGCGATCAGAGAGGGATAATTCGTCTGCGTTCTGCCGAAGAACGGAACATGTAATTCGGAAACGACCCCATCCCCATCAGGATTTTCCTGTTGTCGCGCATTCACCCAAGCGGCCGTCAATAGTAAAATAGATTTCGAAAAAAGGGGGCGCGAATGTTCAAATTCAGATTTTCAATTTTCTCCTGTCCACCTCATGCCCTTACGGAGCGACGGACGAGGTGCACGGAACTCTGTTTGCAAGCGCCCTGACACTGCCGGTGTTGCCTGACCCTCAAGAACAGTCGCAGTGACGGCAATACCCGGAAACCCCTTCGACACAGCCATGCGCAAGGGGACGCCGAGCGGCTCATGCGTCGTGCCGGATCTCCTCGGTGTAGACGACCATCGCCGCGCCGGTGCGCCGCGCGCCTTCCATCGCCTCCTGCATGACCGGGTGGCGCTCCTCGTCGAGGGTGCGCACGACGGCGCCGCCCCGGATTATGCGTGCATGCTGCCAGCCGGCCCGCGTCGTCTCGTCCACCGCTTTCTCATGGGCCGTCTCCGTTGAAGCGGCCGTGACGTAGAGGATCAGCGCATGGCGTGCCCCCGGCCGGTAGCTGCCCGACGATCCAGCCACCGCTTCGGCCAGAAAGATATAGATGTCATCTGTCATGCTGCCCGCCCCCCGCACAGCGCCGACGCGATCTGAACAAATCGCCACTAATTGTCAGTTTTGTCGGGAGGCCGCCCGATGTCCATGCAAGGGTTGACACTTCCTTAATGGCGGGCGGAGCGCGAAGGTGGCTTCTCAGAGCTCGTCGTCGATGAAGGTGACCTGGCGGAAATAGCCGTAGGGCTCGAAGGACGCGCCGAGCGCGCCGATCCCCAGCGAGAGGGCGGCGCAGAAGCCGGCCATGCGGACCCGGGCGAAGTTTTCCGTGAAATCGCCGCTCACCCAGGACCCGAGCAGGGCATCGCCGAAGAAGACCAGCGCCATGAGCAGGCTCGCGCCGAAGACGGCGAGATAGGTCACGGCCATGCCGATGCCGACGGCGGCCGCTGCGCTCGTGTTGCTGACCACGCGCTGTTCCATCAGGCCGCGCTCGCCGGGGCGGGCGAGCAGCCGCTGGGATTTCAGGACCCAGCCGCTGGTGGCGATGAGGGCCGCGAGCGAGGTTGCGACGACCGTGCCGACCGGAAGCCGCAACGCCACGTCCCAGGATTCGGCCGTCATCATCAGCACCGCGAGGGCCGAGGCCGCCGCGGTGGTCAGACGGTTGAACCGCAGGGGAAATTCCCAGGGCCGCATCCGCAGGATGCCGCGCGGCAACGCCCGGCGGTTGACCCACAGGGCACGGGCGTAGAAGGCGAGCGCACCCGAGTGGCCCGCCTCCGTCTCCTCGACGCGGAGATCGGCCACATCCGCAAGCACCTCCGAGAGGTGTTCGGTATCCTCGCGGGAATAGTCCTCGGCCGAGAGGGTATCGAGATCGCGCGGGCGGTCGAAGGGACCCATGGCGCCGCCGGTATCGGGCGCGAGCCCGTTGAGCCGCCCGAAGAGGTTCATGGCAAGCGCCACGATCCGCGCAGACATCCGCTCCGCATCGAAATTGCCGTCGACAAGGCGCGCGGTGGAGATGATCGCGGCGCCGAAGGCGTGGGAGAGCACGGCATGGGTTGCCGGGCGGGTGTAGGCCACGAGATCCTGGGTGGTGAGCACGAAGACGTAATCGAGCCGGCGGCGGGTCCGCACGATTTCGGCCTCGTCGAGCAGCATGACCGGCTCGATCGCGCGTTCCTTGTGCATCTCCCCGCGCTCGACGATCTCGTGGCGCCAGTCGAAGCCGGGAAAGAGGCGGGAGAGCCGCGTCATCACCTCCTCCGCGGCGGCGATCATCGGCTGCCGCGCGGTTCCGAGGCCGGGGCCGAGAAGAAGCCAGCCGATCTCGACCCGCGGCCGGCCGGCAGGGCGCGCCTCGCCGGTCATTGCCGGCACCTGTTGGGGAAGTCGGGTCTCACGCGGCGAGAAGGCCCTCGATTTCGGCCTGGAGCGCGCGGGTCTCGCGCGCCGCCGCCGACCGGCCGGAGAGCTCGCCCGCGGTGCGGCCGTCGAGGAAGGCCTGGGCGAAGGCGACGCGGTTGCCGAGACGGCTTTCAAGCAGCAGCGTGCGGGCCTCGCCAAGGGTCGCGAGCACATCCTCGAGCGAGCTCGAGCGCGGCGGCACGCGGTTGAGCAGGATCCGGCAGGGGGTGCGGAAGCGGGCCGCGCTGTCGATCACCGTCTGGCTGGCCCAGACATCGACCGGCGAGGGCTGGCAGGGGGTGATGACGATGTCGGTTTCGCGGAGCACGTTGTCGAGGAGGCTTGTGTCGGCGCCGGGGCAGTCGACCAGCACGAGATCGTGGTTCTTGCGCGCCTGCTTCATGTCGGAGGACGCGCGGTAGCTCTTGCTCTCGATGCGGGTGAGGCTGGAATCGCCGCGCAGGGCGACCCAGCGGGAGAGCGACTGCTGCGCGTCGAGATCGATCAGCGCGACGGACTTGCCCGCGCGGATCCATTCGACGGCAAGATGCGCCAGAACCGTGGTCTTGCCTGCGCCGCCCTTCTGTTGGGCAAAGGTAATGATGTGCCCCATATACTGTGTCTCCTGCCCCCGCTTTCCGCAGTATATGGGAAAGATCTGCGTTGAAAAGAGGCAATCGCGGGAGGCATGCACACCAAGGCGACAGCGCCGGAGGGCCGCCGGGGCGACCGGAAAACCGCTTCAATTACAATTTGATGCAAAGTCTATCTCATGCGCCTCGGGAAGTGCTGCGGCCTTCACGGCTCCGCGCGCGGCTGCGAAGGCCGCTTTCGCTCGCTTTGCGCATTGTCTAGGAAGGCCGGACGTCATCGGGGGCGCCGGCCCCCGCCAGCAGACCAACCGGAGGATCTCCTCATGAGCGAATGGTGGCGCGGCTGCGTGATCTATCAGATCTATCCCCGCTCGTTTCAGGACAGCACCGGCGACGGGGTGGGCGATCTGCCCGGCATCACCAGCCGGCTCGGGCATGTCGCGAAGCTCGGGGCCGATGCGATCTGGCTCTCGCCGATCTTTCCCTCGCCCATGGCCGACATGGGCTACGACGTGTCGAACTACACCGATATCGAGCCGCTCTTCGGCTCGCTCAGGGATTTCGACGCGCTGGTGGCAGAGGCACACCGGCAGGGGCTCAAGGTCATCATCGACCAGGTGCTGAGCCACACCTCGGAGAAGCATCCGTGGTTCATCGAGAGCCGCTCGAGCCGGAGCAATCCGCGGGCGGACTGGTATGTCTGGGCCGATCCCAACCCGGACGGCACGCCGCCCAACAACTGGCCCTCGGTCTTCGGCGGCCCGGCGTGGGAATGGGACGGGGTGCGGCGGCAGTATTACCTGCACAACTTCCTGATCGAGCAGCCCGATCTCAACTTCCACAATCCGGCGGTGCAGGACGCGCTGCTCGAGACCATGCGCTTCTGGCTCGAGCGCGGGGTGGACGGCTTCCGGCTCGATACGGTGAACTACTATTTCCACGACCCGAAGCTGCGGTCGAACCCGCCGGAGAAGCGCGACGATCCTCGCCCAACGGTGAACCCCTACGACATGCAGGATCACCGCTTCTCGAAGAACCGGCCCGAGAACATCGCCTTTCTCAACCGGATGCGGGCGCTGCTTGACGAATACGACGACCGCATGCTGGTGGGCGAGGTCGGCGAGCAGGGGCACCGCGCCGTGGAGATCATGGCGGAGTACACCAAGGGCCGCGACCGGCTGCACATGGCCTATTCCTTCGACATGCTGAAGGACTTCTTCTCGGCGGAGTATTTCGCCACGAAGATCAAGGCCTTCTTCAAGCATGCGCCCGACGGCTGGCCCTGCTGGAGCTTCTCGAACCACGATGTGATCCGCCATCTCAGCCGCTGGGAGGGGCACGGGGCCAACCGCGATGCGCTGGCCAAGCTCACGGCGGCGATGCTGCTGAGCTTCCGCGGCTCGGTCTGCGTCTATCAGGGCGAGGAGCTGGGGCTCACCGAATCCGATCTGGCCTTCGAGGAGCTGACCGATCCGCCGGGCATCCGCTTCTGGCCGGAATACAAGGGCCGCGATGGCTGCCGGACACCGATTCCCTGGGATGCGAGCAACCCCTGCAACGGCTTTTCGACCGTCGTGCCCTGGCTGCCGGTGAAGCCCGCGCAGGCGGCGCGCAACGTGGCCGAGCAGGAGATGGAGCCGGGCTCGACGCTCGCCTTCTATCGCGCGTTCCTCGCCTGGCGGCGGCAATGCCCGGAGCTGCACGACGGGGACCTCCGGTTCGTCGAGACCACGGAGCCGGTGCTGGCCTTCGAGCGCAGCGGCTCCGGCGGCGGCCGGATCGCCTGCGTCTTCAACCTCTCCGCCCATCAGACCGAGCGGGTGACGGCGAAGGGCGCGGTGCTGGCGGCCGGCGCCCCGACGGAAGGGGCGACGCTCGCGGAGGGCCGGCTCACGCTCGCCCCCAACGGCTTTGCCTTCCTCGTGCCGGAGGCCGAGGGCGCCGAGATGGGGATCCGGAGCTGAATGGAGGGAACCGGAACGGCCATGACCGACACCGCAGCCTATGACGACCTCACCGACCATCTGGCGCGCATGGGCGCGCTCGAGCAGGTCGCGGGCCTCCTGAACTGGGATCAGGAGACGCAGATGCCGCCGAAAGGCGCGGCGCAGCGGGCGGCGCAGGCCGGGGCGGTGGCCTCGGCGCTGCATGCGCTCGCGATCGATCCGCGCATCGAGGGCTGGATCGCGGCGATCGAGGCCGATGGCCCGCCTTCCGGCGCGATCGCGGTCAATGTGGCGGAGGCCCGCAGGCTGCATGGCCGGGCGGTGCGCATCCCCTCGAAGCTCGCGGGCGAGCTCGCACGGGTCTCGGCGGAGGTGCAGATGGTCTGGGAGGCGGCCCGGCCCGGATCCGATCTCGCGGCCTTCCTGCCGGCGCTCGAGCGGCTGGTCGCGCTCAAGCGCAGCGAGGCGGACTGTCTCGCCGAACCGGGCGAGGCGCCCTATGACGCGCTGCTCGCGGAATACGAGTCCGGCATCACCGCGGCCGAGATCGAGGTGGTCTTCGGACGCCTGCGCGCCGGTCTCGTCGATCTCCGGGCGCGGATTGCGGCGAAGGGCGCGCCGCCCGCGCGGCTGTCCGGCAGCTTTCCCGGTGCAGGCCAGATGGCGCTCGCCCGGCGGCTCGGCTGTGTCTTCGGCTATGACTGGGCGGCGGGGCGGCTCGACCTCGCGGCGCATCCCTCGAGCTCGGGCTCGGGCGGCGATGTGCGGATCACCACGCGGATCGATACCGAGGATCCGCGCGAATGTCTCTACTCGACGGTCCATGAGGTCGGGCACGCGGTCTACGAGCAGAATCTCGATCCGGATCAGGTCTTTCTGCCCGCCGGCTCACATGCCTCGATGGGAATTCACGAGAGCCAGTCGCGGCTTTTCGAGAATCAGCTGGGCCGGAGCCGGGCGTTCTGCACCTGGTTGCATCCGGCGATGGCGGAGGCTTTCGGTGATCCCGGCGCCGCCGACCCGGAGGCGCTCTACCGGGCGGTCAATGCGGTGGAGACCGGGCTCATCCGCACCGAGGCCGACGAGGTGCATTACAACCTCCACATCATGATGCGCTTCGATCTCGAGCGGGCGCTGATCTCGGGCGCGCTGGCGGTACGGGATCTGCCGGAGGCGTGGAACGCGCGGTTTCGCGCCGATTTCGGGATCGAGGTGCCGGATGCGGCGCGGGGCTGCATGCAGGACGTGCACTGGGCGGCGGGGCTCTTCGGCTATTTCCCGACCTACACGCTCGGCAACATCTATGCCGGCGAGCTTCATGCTGCGCTTCGCCGTGATCTGCCCGATCTCGACGCGAGCCTCGCGGCCGGAGATCTCGCGCCGGTGCTCGGCTGGCTGCGCGAGAAGATCCACCGGCGCGGGCGGCTGCTCGGCCCGGTGGAGCTCGTCACCTCGGCGGTGGGCCATGCCCCGACGGAGGCGCCGCTGCTGGCCTATCTCGAGGAGAAGTACGGCGCGCTCCACGGGGTGTGAGCGCGCTGCAACGCCAGACGTTAACAGGCTATTTATACACAGTATTTTTCAGATTCAGGCTGGGTGGACACCATTTGTTCACCCTGTTCGCGCATAGTCCGTCCGTTCGACAGGAGATGGTTGGAAAGGGCGGAAAAATGGCGAAGCACTTTTGCACCCATGTCGAGCGGGATTTCGCGTTCGACTTCGTGCCCGTGTTTCCGGAGGACCTTTTCGAGGACCCGGAAATCTGCGTGGTGCTGGCCGAGGCCGGGATCACGCCGGATGCGCGGGGGAACCGTCTGGCGGTTCTGCGCACGCCGCAGGCCCGGATAGCGTTTCTGGAGGCGGAGGACAGGGTCAAGGAGGCGATGTGGAACGCCGGCTGGGCCGTGTCGGCTGGAGCCGGGGAGGCGGCGGAGAGCGAGGCCGCCCGCAGTTCCCGGCTTCGCGACCGCATCGTCGAGAAGGCCGCCTCGATGCGGGAGGGGCGGATCTCGCCGCAGGTGATGCGGCTCTGCGTGCTCCAGCTTCACCGGTTCGAGGCCGAGCGGCTGCAGGGGCGGCGGCTCGATCCGGGCGCGCTGCGCGAGGCGCTGCCCGGTGGGGGAGATGAGGTGCACCTGCCGGAGTTCGGCATGTGGGAGGCACAGGCGCTGATCCAGGCAGCCGACCGGCTGCGCGCGAACGGCGCTACGACGCGAGGGGTGTGACGAGGCCGGAGTGTGGAGCCCGCAGGGAGCAGGCTCCACACTCCGGCAGGCGATGGCGCGTGCCGCGCAGGCCGCAATCCTTTGACCTGACCCATCACATGACACCGCACCAGCCCGGATCGGGGCCGGGGCGGTTTCAGGCTTTTCCGGAAAAGGCCCGAGCGGCTTTTCCCCGCAGCAACACCGCAAACATAGCCGTGACACGGCCGAAAGGGGCCTGGCCGGGCCGCTTCACGTCGGCACGCCACTGCCGTTGCCACACGTGTTGCGATCAACCCGTCTCCGGGCTAGGCTTTCCTTCAAGCAATTCGAAAGAAGAATTTTGGAGGAAGAAATGATTTATGGCGCACGTCCGCTGCTTGCGGGATTGCTTCTGACCGGCGGTACGAGCTTGGCCAGCGCGGTCACGGTCGATTACTATTATGTCGGTGGGCCCGCCTTCCTCTCCAACGCCCCGGACCAGCCGCTCTTCAACACCGGACATCTCAGGATCGACACCGACCGGCTGGCGCCGGGCACCGCGCTCGAAAACCTCGAGGTCCGCTTCCAGGCCGGCCCCGATGCCGGACCGGACAGCACGCTCAATGCCGAGGCAGTGGTCGAGTATGATTTCGCGCTCGGGACGGGGGAGACGGATCTGCCGGCGCGCTACAGCCTCAGTTTCGATGCCGACGGTGCGCTGACAGCGTGGAACTTTCAGGCGGATTACGCCATTTCCACGAGCGTTTCCGAGCTCTTCGAGGTCGGCGGCGGGCGGGATCTCTATTATTTCGAGGATGCCAACGGCTTCCGCGACGACGCGATCCGGGAGGCGGTGCTCGCGGCCTCGGGCTATGCGCCCGGAAGCGACGCCTATGAGGGGCTGGCCTGCGGTTCCTGGGCAAGCGGGGACGGCACCTGCTACCGCGAAGGCAGCTCCGGCTCGCCCGGGATCTGGCAGACGATCCTGCGGAGCGAGGGCGGCGGCACCTGGATCCGGGACGATGCCGGCCGCTATGCCGCCCTGGTGGCGGAGCGGACGGCGGCGGGCCTCGCGCAGCCGCCGGGCAGTTTCCGGACCTACGATCCCGCGGACTACGTGGCGGCCATCCCGCTGCCCGCACCGCTCGCGCTGCTTGCAGGCGGCATCGGAGCGCTCGCGCTCGTCGGGGCCGGCCGCAAGCGCCGCGCCGCCTGACGGAGGGCCTTGCCCGTCGCCTTCTGGCTGGTCGCGCGAGGGCGGGCGGGACGATGGGGACTTGCAGACGCCGCCGGCGGAAGGGGTACAGCCCCCCGCGCCGCGGGGCTCAACGCACCGGATATTCGATCGGACCCAGCACGCTCTCCTCTTCCACGGTCCAGCCGCGGCGTTCGAGCGCCGCGCGCGCCTGATCCGAGACCCGGCCCGCCAGAACGAGGTTGTGGGACGTGGCGGCATCCCCGTCGAAGCGGGACAGGAAGGCGTCGAGCCGCTCAGTCCAGCTGAGATAATCCACCGGCGCCAGGATGACGACCGCGCCGCTGCCTGTCCTGCCGAAGGCAATCCCGTCGACGACGATCTCGACGAGCACCTCCCGCTCGAGATGATAGCGCTTCAGCATTTCCAGCGACTGGACCACGAAGCGGGCCTGGCCTTCGGAGCCGGCGCTGAGCGCCAGCGGGAGCACGCCCGCCCGCCCCGCGACGCCGTCAAGCGCCCGCAAGCTCGAGGCCAGCACCGCCTGCGCGCTGAGCGGGTAGAGGGCACTGCGCAGCAGCCGGTCGGTCTCCTCGCGGCTGGCGCCCGCGGCAAGCAGGGCCTTTTCGATCTCGACGCGCAGATCGCCCGGCGGCGTGTCCCAGACCCAGTCCGTCATGGTCGAGGTGGCCGAAATGAGCGCGCCGCCGGGGATCATGCTGGTGACGATGTTGAACCCGAGCCCGCCGGCGAAGGCGGCCCAGCTGACGTCGTCGAGCGCCGCCGCCAGCACGGGATTGGTGGTGTAGGGATCGACCGCCAGCTCCTTGGCAAGACGGCGGCGCTGATCGTCATAGCCGAGAATGTTCGCCGCAACGCCGCCTCCGGCGCGGGCGATCGCTCCGGGCAGGGAGCCCGAAGGCGCGGCCGCGGCAGGCGCATCCGATCCGCCAGGCAGCTGGGAGGCGGGTGCGCCCGCGGCACCCGGAGCGTTCCCGTGGCGGACATCGTCGAGTTTCTGGAGGCCGGTCCTGACCGAGCGGCTGGTCCGGTTGAAGAACCGCCCCACACCCTCCGGCACGCCTTCGAGCGTCTCCTTGGGATGGGTCGCGAGGGTGCGCAGCCCCCCGGCAGTGCTCCTCGCGGTTTCCGCAGCCGCCGTCTGGAACTGCTCGTCGTTCCGCACCTCTTCGAGGGCTGCGAGCGCGCGGATGTCATCGACGCGCACCGCAAGCATGCCCGGGCCCGACGCGGTGAAGGTGCCGAAGGGTGAGGATATGGTGAAGGTTGCCATGAACCCGTCCGTGGGGACGGCCCCGGCGATGGTGTAGTTCTCGCCGACGAGGGGGATGCCGCCCGCGAGGTCCAGGGCGTCAAGGACCGGCGGCGTCTCGAACTCCGCGGCGGCGCAGATGACGGGCAGGGCGCTCAGCAGGGCGCCCAGGGCGGCGGGGAGGCGACCCCGGAGACGTCTCTCGTGCAGGGATATGCGCATTCGCTCAACGCCAGGATCGGGCATGCGGCGCTCCGGAACGACAGGCCTCATGCGGATTGCGATTTGGACCGGTATCCCGGGATCTATAGCGCGGCGATCGGGGCTTCTGAAGCGTGAACTGGCCCCCCGCACGTGGGGGCGCTCGGAGGGGGGCCGCCCGCCCGGTCGGCAGTCCCTCCCGGCGTCAGGCCGGGATGCGCCCCCAGAGGTCGTATTCGGAGGCTTCCTCGACCTCGACGGTGAGGATGTCGCCGGGGCTCAGGCCCTCGAAATCCTCGTCGATGAAGAGGTTGCCGTCGATCTCGGGCGCATCCGCCTTGGTGCGGCAGGTTGCGGCCTCGTCATCGACCTCGTCGACGATCACCTCGAGGGTGCGGCCTACCTTGGCGGCGAGCTTCGCCGCGCTGATCGCCTGGGCCTTCTCCATGAACCGCTCCCAGCGCTCCTGCTTGACCTCCGGGGCCACGTGATCGGGCAGGGCGTTGGCGCGGGCTCCGGCGACGTTCTCGTACTGGAAGCAGCCGACGCGGTCGAGCTGGGCCTCGTCGAGCCAGTCGAGCAGGTGCTGGAACTCGGCCTCCGTCTCGCCGGGGAAGCCCACGATAAAGGTGGAGCGCAGCGTGATCTCGGGGCAGTCGGCGCGCCAGCGGGCGATCTCGTCGAGGGTCTTCGCGGATGCCGCCGGGCGGGCCATGCGCCGGAGCACGTCCGGATGGCTGTGCTGGAAGGGGATGTCGAGATAGGGCAGGATGCCGCCCCCGGCCATGAGCGGGATCAGGTCGCGCACATGGGGGTAGGGGTAGACATAGTGGAGCCGGACCCAGGCGCCGAGCTGACCAAGCTCGCGGGCCAGCTCGGTGAGGTGGGTGCGGACCTCCCGGCCCTTCCACGGGTGGGTGTCATGGCGGCGGTCGAGCCCGTAGGCGGAGGTGTCCTGGCTGATGACGAGGAGCTCGCGGACGCCGGCCTCCACCAGCTTCTCGGCCTCGCGCAGCACGGCATGAACCGGGCGCGAGACCAGCTTTCCGCGCATGTCCGGAATGATGCAGAACTTGCACTTGTGGTTACAGCCCTCGGAGATCTTGAGATAGCTGTAGTGGCGCGGGGTGAGGCGAACGCCGGTGGCGGGCAGGAGGTCCACGAAGGGATCGGGCGCGGGGGGCACGGCGGTGTGCACCGCGTCGAGCACGGCCTCGTACTGGTGCGGGCCGGTGACGGCGAGCACGGAGGGATGCGTGCCGCGGATGTATTCCTCCTCGGCGCCGAGACAGCCGGTGACGAGCACGCGGCCGTTCTCCTTCAGCGCCTCGCCGATCGCCTCGAGGCTCTCGGCCTTGGCGCTGTCGAGAAAGCCGCAGGTGTTGACGATGACCGCATCCGCCCCGGCATAGTCGGGCGAGATGGCGTAGCCCTCGGCGCGCAGGCGGGTGAGGATGCGTTCGCTGTCGACCAGCGCCTTGGGGCAGCCGAGCGAGACCATGCCGATCCGGGGCTGTCCGGGACGGGCTTCATCGGGCAGGCGCGCCGCGGGCGCGAGGTCCGGGCGGAGATCGGGAGGGTTCTGGGCCATGGGCCGGGCCAATAGCCCAAAACCGCCCCAAGCGGAACGGGAAAGTGCGGGCGCACCCGGGGCGGGATCGCCTTGAGCTGGTGGCCGGTATGACGCAGAGTGGCCGCGCCGATTTCAGGAAAACAAAGAGTTCGCTGCTGCAATGACTGAACCCGCCACCGCCTGGACCCGCGCTCGCGCGCAGGAGATCCACGACAAGCCCTTCATGGATCTGCTTTTCGAGGCACAGACCGTCCATCGCGCGCATTTCGATCCGAATCGCGTGCAGATGTCGAAGCTGCTCTCGATCAAGACCGGGGGCTGCGCCGAGGATTGCGCCTATTGCGCGCAGTCGGCGCGGAATGGCGCGCAGATGCCCGCCTCGAAGCTCATCGAGGTCGAGCGGGTGATCGCGGAGGCGCGGAAGGCGCGGGACGAGGGCGCGACGCGCTACTGCATGGGTGCTGCCTGGCGGGAGCCGAAGGACCGTGACATGGAGGCGATCGTTGCCATGGTCGAAGGGGTGCGCGCGCTCGGGCTCGAGACCTGCATGACGCTGGGCATGCTGAGCGACGGGCAGGTGACGCAGCTCCGCAGCGCGGGCCTCGACTATTACAACCACAACATCGACACCTCGGAGCGCTTCTATCCCGAGGTGGTGACGACGCGGAGCTTTGCCGAGCGGATCGACACGCTGGAGCGGGTGCGCGCGGCGGGGATCAAGGTCTGTTCGGGGGGCATCCTCGGCATGGGCGAGGAGGCCGATGACCGCATCGACATGCTGGTGACGCTCGCCAATCTTGTCGAGCCGCCCGACAGCGTGCCGGTCAACATGCTGATGCCGCAGGCCGACACGCCGCTGGCGGATGCCGAGCCGATCGACCCGATCGCCTTTGTCCGGGTGATCGCGCTGGCCCGCATCATGATGCCGCGCGCCCATGTCCGCCTTTCGGCGGGCCGGAGCGCGATGTCCGACGAGATGCAGGCGCTCTGCTTCCTTGCCGGTGCCAATTCGATCTTTGTCGGCGACCGGCTGCTGACGGCCGGCAACCCGGACACCGACCGCGATGCGCAGCTCTTTGCGCGGCTGGGGATCCGGGCCGAGGGGCGGGCCGATCCGGCGGACGCGGCCGGCGCCCCGCCTTGCCCGGGCGACGCCCTGCAGGCGGCAGGGCGGTGAGACGGTTCCTCGTTCTCCAGCTCCGGCCCGAGGCGGAGGTCTCCGACAACGAGTTCGACGCCTTTCTCGCCAAGGGCGGGCTCGCGCCCGACGAGGTGCAGCGGGTGCGGCTCGAACAGGAGGAGCTGCCCGAGGGGCTCGATCTCGCCGAGTTCGCCGGGGTGATCGTCGGCGGGGGGCCGGGCTGCATCAGCGATGCGCCGGAGGCGAAACCGCCGGCGGAGGCGCGGATCGAGGCCGCGATTCTCGGGCTCATGCCGAAGATCACGCAGGCCGACATCCCGTTTCTCGGCTGCTGCTACGGGATCGGCATCCTCGCCCATCATCTGGGCGGGGAGGTGAGCAAGGCCCGCTTTGGCGAGGGGGCCGGGCCGGTGACCTGCCGGATGACGGAGGCGGGGCGCGCCGACCCGCTGCTGGCCGGGATGCCGGCGCGTTTCGATGCGCTCGTCGGGCACAAGGAGGCGGTGCAGGCACTGCCGGAGGGATGCGTGCATCTGCTGGCCTCCGATCCGTGCCCGTTCCAGATGATCCGCTACCGGCGGAATGTCTATGCAACCCAGTTTCACCCCGAGGCCGACGGCGATGTCTTCGCGCTGCGCATCCGGGTCTATCGCGACAAGGGGTATTTCCCACCCGAAGATGCCGCGCGCCTCACCGGGATATGCCGTGCGGCCTCGGTCGCGGCTCCGGCGAAGATCCTGGCGAATTTCGTCGCGCGCTACAGGCCCGCCGCGGGCGGGGTGGGCTGAGCCCGATGGTCGGGAGAGGCGTTGGGCGTGCGGCAGGTCGCGGTGAAGGCCTCGGGCATCGAGAGCACCGCCTCGAGCTGGCAGTTGTCGGTGACGAGATCGGCCAGCGTAAGCACATCGAGCGAGTCGTAGAAGGCGTTGAGCGCATTGGCGAGCGCCATCTTCAGCCGGCAGCAACCGGCGATCGGGCAGGCATTGCGCTCGGCATCGAAGCACTCGATGAACGGTACCGACTGCTCGAGGGTGCGGAAGACCTCACCGACATTGATCTCCTCCGCCGGCCGGCCCAAGGTGACGCCGCCGTTGCGACCGCGCAGCGTCTTGAGAAATCCGGCGTTGCCCAGCAGACTGATGACCTGCGCGAGGTGGTTTTCGGAGGCGTTGCAGGTCGCCGCGATATCCGCCTTGCGCAGGGCCGCACCGGGGTTTACTGCGCAGCACATGAGTGTCCGCATGGCAATGTTGGTCTTGATTGTCAGACGCATTGCGTGTTCCGCCTTCTGATGCCTGTGTCGAGGGACTGCATAAGCCCGGCCTTTCGCGCCCTCGTTGATCCGCATCAACCGGATCGGAAAAAAACACGCATTTTCGATATCGCGATTCCCGGGGGCCAGAATGGCTGACGCACCCGATGCCGCGAAGCGCCGCCTGAAGGCGCTTGTCTCCCCTGTGAAGGCACGGCTCTCGCGCGCGGGCGGGCTTGCGGTGACGGCCGAGCTGCTCTGGATCCCGCAGGCCGGCGTGATCGCGCTGGGGCTCGGGGGGCTCCTGGGCGCGGGCGCGACGGCGCTCGATCCCTTCCTTGCCGCCGGGCTCTTTGCGCTCCTCGGGCTCCTGCGGCACGGGCTCGACGCCTGGGCGGCGCGGTTCACCTTCGAGGCCGCCGATGCGGTGGTGGCAGGCGCGCGCGCCGAGCTGGTGGCGGCCGAGAGCCTGCGCTCGCCGCAGGACGGCGCCCGGCCTGCCTCGGCGGAGATCGCGGCCCTCGCGGGCGAGAAGCTCGCCGCGCTCCGGCCCTATCTGCTGCGGTACCGCCCCGCCCAGCTCCGGGTGATGACGGTGCCCTTCGTGATCGCGGTGGCGGCGGTGCTACCGGTTTCCTGGGCGGTGTTCCTGATCCTGATGGTGGCGGGGCCCCTCATTCCGGTCTTCATGGCGCTGGTGGGCTTTGCCGCACGGGAAGCGAGCGAGAAGCAGATGGTCGAGGTGGGCCAGCTCAATGCGCTCCTGCTCGAGCGGCTGGCGGCGCTCGTCGACATCCGGCTTCTCGATGCGCGGGCGCGCGCGGTTTCGGGGTTCGCGGCGGCGGCGGACGGGCTCCGGGCGCGGACGATGGCGGTGCTGCGCATCGCCTTTCTGTCCTCGACGGTGCTCGAGCTCTTCTCGGCGCTCGGCGTCGCGATGGTTGCGGTCTATGTCGGGTTTGCCCTTCTCGGCGAGATCGGCTTCGGCGCCTGGGCAACGCCGCTCGATCTGCGCGAGGGGATCTTCGTGCTGATGCTGGCGCCCGCCTTCTTCCAGCCGCTGCGCGATCTGGCGGCAGCCTGGCACGACCGGGCGGCCGCGGTGGCGGTGGCGGGCGAGCTGGCGGCGCGGGACGAGAGCCGGGCGCGGCGGATCCTCGGGCAGGGCAGCGCGGCCGAACCGCTGCCCGGACCCGCCGCGATCGCGATCCGGGGCCTCTCCTACATCACGCCCGCAGGGCGGCGGATCGCCTGGCCGGACTTCGAGGTCGCGCCGGGAGAGAGCCTCGCGATCCTCGGGCCGAGCGGGATCGGCAAATCGGCGCTGCTGGCGCTGCTCGGCGGGCTTGCCGCGGCGGAGGCCGGCGAGGTCCGGGTGGCGGACGTGCCCCTCGCGGACGGCACTGCCGATGCCTGGCGGGCGCGGCTCGGCTGGGTGGGTCAGGCGCCGCATTTCCTCGAGGCAAGCCTCCGGGTCAATCTCACGCTCGGTGCGGGCAAGGTGGCGGAGGCGCGGCTCGCGGAGGCGCTGGCGCTGGCGGAGGCGGGCGAAATCGTCGCACGTTTGCCGCACGGGCTCGGGGCGCGGCTCGGCGAGGCCGGGGCCGGGGTCTCGGGCGGCGAGGCGCGGCGGCTGATGGTGGCGCGCGCCGCCCTCCGGGCGCCCGACGTGATCCTCGCCGACGAGCCCACTGCCGATCTCGACGCCCGGACCGCGGCCAGCGTGACCGAGGGGCTTCTGCGGCTGAATGCCGGCGGGGCGACCCTCATCGTCGCGACCCACGATCCGGCGCTCGCCGCCCGAATGGGGCGGCAGATCCGGCTTGCGGAGGCGGAGGCATGAGCGCGCTTCGCTTCATTGCCCGGCACATCTGGGCCGAGCAGCGGCGGACCTGGCTCACCGGGCTCCTGCTCGCGACGCTGGTGCTGGCGGCCGGCATCGGGCTGCTCGGCCTCTCGGGCTGGTTCGTGACGGCGTCGGGTGCGGCGGGGCTGGCCGGGATCGGCATCGCCTTTGATTTCTTCCGGCCCTCGGCGGGGGTGCGGCTGCTGGCGATGGGGCGGACGGCAGCGCGCTATGGCGAGCGGCTCGTCACCCATGACGCGACGCTCCGGAGCCTCGCGGCGCTGCGCGCGGCCCTGCTCGGAGCGCTTGCAGGGTTGCCCTACCGGGAGATGGTGCGGGTCCGGGGCGCGCGCGCGCTCAACCGGATCACCGCGGATGTCGATGCGCTCGACGGCCTGCCGCTCCGGTTGGTGATCCCGCTCGTGGCAGGGCTCACGGCCCTTCTGGGCACGCTCGCGCTCCTTGCCTGGCTCACGGCGCCGGTGCTGGCGCTCTGGTCGGTGCTCTCCTACGCCGCCGGGCTGGCGGCGGCGCTCGCCTTCGTCGCGCTCAGGAGCCGGGCGGAGGCGCGGCGGGCCGAAACCGGGTTTCAGGCGCTCCGGACGCGGGTCGTCGACATGCTGCGCGGCCAGACCGAGCTGGTGATGAGCGGGCAGCTCGAGGATCAGCGCGCGGCAGTGATGGCAGCGGACGAAAGGGTGCGTGCCGCCGAGCGGGCGCTCGAACGGAGCGACCGGATCGCGGGCTTCGCGATGCAGGCCGCAGGAACGCTTGCCGCGGCGGGCGCCTTCGCGATCGGGGCCTTTCTCGTGCAGCAGGGCACGCTCTCGCCCGCACGGCTGGCGCTCGCCTTCTTCGCGACGCTCGCGCTTGCAGAGATCGGGCCTGCGCTGCGCCGCGGCCTTGCCGAGTTCGGGCGCATGGCGGATGCGGCACGCCGCGTGCAACGGTTGATGGAAGGCCGCGGCTCGGCCGGAGCCGCCCCGGCCCGCCCAGCACCTGCCGAACCGCCCGCCGAACCGGCGGGGGCGGCGGGGCTCGCCCTCGAGGATCTGACCCAGAGCATGCCCGAGGGCGGGCGGATCCTCTTCGAAGACGTTTCCTTCAGCATCGCGCCGGGTGAGCGCGTGGCGCTGACCGGGCGCAGCGGCTGCGGCAAGAGCACGCTTCTGCTGATCGCCGCCGGGCTCGTCGCGCCATGCAGGGGCCGGGTGCGGGTCGATGGCCGGCCGGTCGATGCCTGCCCGGAGGCCGAACTGCGCATGGTGCTCGGGCTGCTGCCGCAGCGAAGCGCGCTGATGAGCGGCAGCCTGCGCGAGGCGGTGCGGCTGGGCGCGCCCGATCTCACCGATGTCCAGATCCGCGCGGTGCTCGAGGCCGTGGCCCTCGGCCCGGTGCTCGACCGGCTGGGGGGGCTCGACGCGCCGCTCGGCGAGGGCGGCGCCGGGCTTTCGGGCGGCGAGCGGCGGCGGCTTGCGCTGGCCCGGGTTCTCGCGCGGCGCCCGTCCGTCCTGCTGCTCGACGAGCCGACGGAAGGGCTCGATCGCGCCACGGCGGAGGCCGTGCTTGCCGGCATTCACGACTTCCTGCCGCATGCGGCGGTGCTTGTCGCGGCGCATCGCGAGGCCGAACGCGCCTGGGCCGACCGGGAGGTTTCGCTGGATGCAGCCGCCCGACAGGAAACTGTCATGTCCGGCCGATAAAACGTATCTGTGATCCATCTTTTTGATCTGAGTCAACGAAGCCCCGATTTAACATATTCTAAACCCCGAACATGTGTCGTGGCCTCGCGCAGCGGCGCACGAGCCGGAATCCGGATGGGAAGACCAAAATGGATATAGATATCGTGGAGTTGTCGCGCCTGCAGTTCGCGACGACAGCTCTCTACCACTTTCTCTTCGTGCCGTTGACACTCGGCCTCTCGGTCATCGTCGCCATCATGGAGACGGTCTACGTCATGACCGGCCGTCCCATCTGGCGGCAGATGACCAAGTTCTGGGGAATGCTCTTCGGCATCAACTTCGCGCTCGGGGTCGCGACAGGCATCACCATGGAATTCCAGTTCGGCATGAACTGGAGCTACTACAGCCATTACGTCGGCGACATCTTCGGCGCACCGCTCGCGATCGAGGGGCTGATGGCCTTCTTCCTCGAGGCAACCTTCGTCGGGCTCTTCTTCTTCGGATGGGACAAGCTTTCGAGGGTCGGCCATCTCGTCGTGGCCTGGCTCGTGGCGATCGGTTCGAACTTCTCCGCACTCTGGATCCTGATCGCCAACGGCTGGATGCAGAACCCGGTGGGAGCAGAGTTCAACCCCGTCACCATGCGCATGGAGATGACGAGCTTCTTCGACGTCATGTTCAATCAGGTGGCGCAGGCGAAATTCGTCCATACGGTTTCCGCCGGCTATGTCACGGCATCTGTCTTCGTGCTCGGGGTCTCGGCCTGGTATCTGCTCCATGGCCGCCATACGGAGCTCGCGCGGCGCTCGATCGCGGTTGCGGCCAGTTTCGGCCTTGCGGGCGCGCTCTCGGTCGTCGTGCTGGGTGACGAGTCGGGCTATGACGCGGGCGAGAACCAGAAGATGAAGCTCGCCGCCATCGAGGCGATGTGGCACACGGAGCCCGCGCCTGCCTCCTTCACGCTCATCGGCTTGCCGAACCAGGAAGAGCGCGAGACGAAATACGCAATCCACATCCCCTATGTGATGGGCCTCATCGGCACCCGCTCGCTCGATACGCCGATCCAGGGCATCGCGGAGCTCGAGGCGGAGAACGCCGGGCGCATCCGCTCGGGGATCATCGCCTATGACGCGCTGATGACGATCCGGGCCGAGGGGCCCGATACGCCCGAGGACGTGCGCGCGACCTTCGAGCAGCACAGCGACGATCTGGGCTATGCCTTCCTGCTCAAGCGCTACATCGAGGACCCGCGGCAGGCGAGCGAGGCGCAGATCGCGCAGGCCGCCGAGGATACCGTGCCCCATGTCTGGCCGATCTTCTGGGCCTTCCGCATCATGGTCGGCCTCGGCTTCAGCTTCATCGCGGTCATGGCCTATTTCTTCTTCATGGCCTCCTTCCGGGGCATGCGCTTCCCCCGCTGGGCGCTCCGGCTCGCGGTCATCGTCATTCCGGCACCCTGGATCGCGGCCGAGATGGGATGGATCGTCGCCGAATACGGCCGCCAGCCCTGGACGGTGGACGGCATCCTGCCGACGGCGCTTTCCGTGAGCCACCTGAGCGTCGGAACCGTTGCGGTGACGCTGGCCGGCTTCGTGCTGCTCTACTCGGCCCTCTTCGTCGTCGAGATGTCGCTGATGATAAAATACATCCGCAAGGGCCCGTATCAGGACGTCGCGGAAACCGAAGCCTGGACGGAACGGCGGCGGCAGCACCGCAAGATCGCCTCCGACCTCAACATCAGCCCCGCGGAGTAAGACAATGATCCTGCATGACCTGATCGCTTTCGATACGCTGCGCGTCATCTGGTGGGTGTTGCTCGGTGTGCTGCTCATAGGCTTTGCCGTCACCGACGGGTTCGACATGGGGGTGGGCGCGCTGCTGCCCTTCGTGGCCGAGACGGATGTGGAGCGGCGCATTGCCATCAATACCGTCGGCCCGGTCTGGGAGGGGAACCAGGTCTGGTTCATCCTCGGGGGCGGCGCGATCTTTGCCGCCTGGCCACCGCTCTATGCGGTGAGCTTCTCGGGCTTCTATCTCGCGATGTTCCTGATCCTCGTGGCGCTGATCCTGCGGCCGGTCGCCTTCAAGTACCGCTCGAAGCGCGACGACATGCGCTGGCGCGAGGCCTGGGACTGGGCGCTCTTTGTCGGCGGCGCGGTGCCCGCCCTCGTCTTCGGCGTCGCGGTCGGCAACGTGCTCCAGGGCGTGCCGTTCCGGCTGACCCCCGACATGCTGCCGATCTACGAAGGCTCGTTCTTCGGCCTGCTCAATCCCTTCGCGCTCTCCTGCGGCCTCACCTCGCTTGCGATGATGGTGATGCATGGCGGCGCCTGGCTCGGGCTCAAGGCCGAAGGGCCGGTGGCGGAGCGGGCCCGGACCTACGGCATGATCGCCGCCGTCGTCGTCATCGCGCTCTTCGCGCTCAACGGCTTCTGGCTCACCTATCTCGTCGAGCGCTACAGCCTCGTCGGACCGGTCGTCACCGACGGCCCCTCGAACCCGCTGCTCTCCGAGGTCACGCGCGGCGGAAGCTGGATCTCGGCCTATGCCGATCGGCCCTGGGCGCTGACCGCCCCGGTGCTCGGCTTCGTCGGCGCCTTCTTCGCCCTGCTCGGGCTCTGGGGGCGGCGCGAGGTGGTGACGCTGCTGGCCTCGAAGCTCTCGATCCTCGGCATGATCTCGACGGTGGGCCTGACGATGTTCCCGTTCATCCTGCCCTCAAGCATCGATCCGCGCTCGTCGCTGACGGTCTGGGACAGCTCCTCCTCGCATCTCACGCTTTTCGTGATGCTGGGGGCTGCGGTGATCTTCGTGCCGATCATCCTTGCCTACACCGCTTGGGTCTACTCGGTGCTCTGGGGCAAGGTCACCGCCTCGGACGTGGCCGAGGGCTCGCACACGCTCTACTGACGGCAACGTGCCGGGAAAGGATACGCAGATGTGGTATTTCGCTTGGATCCTCGGCCTCTCGCTGGCGGCGCTCTTCGCCGTCGTGAATGCGATCTGGCTCGAGGTTCAGGAAGACAATCGGCTCTTCGACGGCCAACCGGAGCGGAGCGACCGGGACTGACCGGGGCCTCGGCCCCGCAACTCACGCCGCAGAAAAGCCGACGCGCGCGCAAGGGGCCTTGCGCGCGCGTCCTCTTGTTCAGGTGCCCCGGGGGGCGGGAAACGTCAGGGGAAGCCCACCTCGTTGAAGATCTCCTGCGCCTTCGTCTGGTTCTCGCCGAGCACGTCGAGGTTCAGCGTGTCCTGCCGGAAGCTCCCGAGCGAGGCGGCGATCTTGCCCACCGGCACGCCGGGCACCACCGGGAACTCGTTGTTCTGGTCGGCGAAATAGGCCTGGGCCTCGGGCGTCGTCATGAATTCGAGGAAGGCGATCGCATTGTCGCGGTTCTTGGCATGAACCGCCACACCGGCCGCGGCGATGTTCACATGCGTGCCGTTGGTCTCCTGATCGGGGAAGACGATGCCGATCTCGTCGGTATGGCCCGTGACGCCCTCGACATTCTGGGCCAGCGTGCGCGCGAAGTAGTAGCTGTTGGCCACCGCGATGTCGCAGGCGCCCGAGACGAGGCCGCGGAGCTGGTCGATATCGCCGCCTTCCGGCTGGCGGGCGAGGTTCGCGAGCAGGCCCTCGGCCCAGCTCTTCGCCGCCTCTTCCCCGTCATGGGCGATGATCGAGGCCATCAGCGAGAGGTTGTAGATGTTGGTCGCCGAGCGGATGCAGATCATTCCCTTGTACTGCGGATCGGCGAGATCCTCGTAGGTCTGCGGCGGGTTGGCGACGCGGTCCTTGGCGTAGAAGATCAGGCGCGCGCGCTGGGAGAGGCCGAACCACTCGTTCTTGGGATCACGCAGATGGGCGGGGATGCGCTCCTCGAGAACGTCCGACTCGACCGGCTGCAGCAGCCCTTCCTGCTCGGCGCGCCAGATGCGCCCGGCATCGACGGTCATCAGGATGTCGGCCGGGCTGTTCTCGCCCTCGGCCTTCATGCGCGCATTGAGCTCGTCCGCCTCGCCCTCGAGCCGGTTGACCTGAATGCCGGTGGCCTTGGTGAAGGCCTCGTAGAGCCCGTCGTCGGTGTCGTAATGGCGCGAGGAGTAGATGTTCAGGTCCTCCGCTGCGACCGGAAGGACGCCTGCGAGGCCCGACAGCAATCCTGCGGCCAGTAGGGTGCGGCTCATGTGCATCTGGTCTCTCTCCCTCTTCTCGTCGTGAGACATATTGCCGAGTGTTTCACTCGGAAATCTGTCTCGCCGGTTCGCGATCCGGTGTCAACGGCCAAAGCCGCCGTCTACACGGGATCGCGAGGGGAGACGCGAGGGGGGTAGCGCTCAGTAGTCGCGTTCGAAGAAAAGGCCGAAGATGGTGTTGCCGTCGCTGCCGACCGAGCCGCGGGCGGTGATGTTGTCGTTGACGTCATAGACGACACCCACCTCCGTCTCGCCGTTGCTGTTGGTCTGGGCGTCGAGATAGACATCGTCGGCCACGTATTTGCCCGCCTGGACCCCGGTCGAGCCATCCTCGTTGGTGAGGATGTCCAGATTGTCGAGCCCGGTGGCACTGCGAAGCTCCGAGAGCACGCCCGGCCCACCGCCGACCCCCGCCAGTTCGGCCGCCGCCGCCGCGAGCTGGGCGATCTGGAAGGGCGAGAGGTCCTGCGCGGCGCGGTTGAAGAGGAGCCGCGAGAGCACCTCGTCCTGCGGCAGCTCGGGTTGCGACGAGAAGGTGATGTCGGGGTCGGAGGCCCGGCCGGACACGGTGATGATCGCGGTGACGTCGCCCGAACGCGACTCGGCGACGAAGTTGACCTCCGGGTCGAGGTCGCCGTCGAGGCTCAGCGCGCCTTCGGTGAAATCGACGCGCTGGGTCAGGATCGAGATCCGGCCGCGGCGGAGCCTGAACTCGCCGACGGGGGCGGGGTTGGACGTGGTGCCCTGGATCGAGAGCTCGCCGCCGAGCTCCACATCGAGGCCGCGGCCGCGGATGAAGACCTGGTTCGGGGCGTTCACCCGGATGTCGAGCAGGAAGCCGCCGTCGCCGCCGCCACCACCGGAGCTCGAGGCGGGGTCCTCTGGCTGGTTCACATCGGCCAGGCGCAGGGTCTCGACCACGCGCGGCGGCGGGCGGAGATGCTGGATCTCGTCGAGCACGGCGCCCGCATTGGAGCCGAGACCTTCCTCGATGGAGATCTCGGTCTTGTCGAGCGTGATGCGGCCGCGGATCTGGCCGCCGCCGCCGACGAGCGGGCCGCTGACGCCGAGCGTGCCGCGGAAGCGCGTGGTTGCGAGCGTGCCGTCGGTATAGCGGACGTCGTCGAAGCGCATGTTGATGTCGGCCGGATAGCCGCGCGGACCGCTGAGCTCCACCGAACCGCTGCCGCTGATGTCGCCGCCCGCAGCAACGTCGGCGCTGATGTCGCGCACCAGCACCCGGGTGGTGTCGAGCGCGACATCGAGGCGGATGTTCTCGAGCTTGAGATTGGTGTCGGGGTCGGTGAAGGTGCCGCCCGAGAGGCTGACATTGCCGTTGAGGCGCGGATCGGCGAGCGCACCCGCCGCGGTCGCGTTGATGTTGAGCTGCCCGGTCGCGCTCGCTGCGCGCGCAGCAAGAAGCGGACTTGCAAGCTGGAGCGGCACGGTGCCGTTCAGCCGCGCATCAAGCCCCGGCCCGGCGAGCGGAATGCGGCCGCCACCCGAGAGGCTCAGCCCGTAGGGGCCGGTCACGCTGGCCGAGGCGAGGTTGACGGCGTTCTGCGCATAGGCGCCCTCGACCGAGAGCGCGAGCGGCGGCACGCCGCCTTCGCTCAGCATGCGCACCGTCAGGCCGCTGCCGTCGATCTTGAACCTGGCTTCCGGCGAGGCCTGAAGCCCCGTCACCTGCGCCTGTCCGGTGAGCGCACCGCGCAGGCCCTGATTGCCCGCGATGCGATCGGCGAGCACGAGGGGCAGGGACTTGAGATCGACGGTGAGGTTGTAGCTCTTGTCGGCCGCGAGCGGGATCTGCCCCGAGGCGGTGGCCGAGAGGCCGTCGCGCCCCCCCGCGGCCCCCCCGGTGACGGCGGCATCGAGCGAGAGGCTGCCGTCGGCGGTGGTGCCCTTCGCATCGACATTGATGGGCGGGAGCCCCGCGCTGGTGCCGAACTCCGAGCCGAGCCCGGCACCGGTGAGATCGAAGGCGACGTTCGGCGCATTGCGCGGACCGGAGATGTCGGCATTGCCGTCGAGCGTGCCGTTGAGCCCAAGCTTCGGCAGGATGATGTTGGCGATCGAGAGCGGAAGCGCGTCGAGGCCAACGGAAAGATCGATCGTCTCGCCGACATTGCCCTCGGCAGTGAGTGCGCCGTCGCCGAGATTGAGGCGGATCGGGGTGAGCGCGATGTTGCCCGACTGCACCGTCACCTCCGCCGGGGCGGCGAGATGCGCGGCGGTGTCGCCCTGGCGGATGTCGATCTGGCTGAGGCGCGCGGTGAAGCCGCCTTCGGGCAGCTTTTCGAGCCCCCCGGCGAGATCGGCGAGCGTGCCGGTGGCGAGACGGGCCTGTGCCGTGAGATCGGTGCTGGTATCGGAGCCGCGCTCGGCGGTGGCGTCGATCGAGGCGAGATCCACCCCGCCTGCGACGATGCCGCGGCCCGCGATCGTGCCCTCGGCCATCGGGATGCCGAGCACGTCGCTGATCGAGAGGTCGGTCTTGAGGTCCTGGACCCGGGTCGCGCCGATGCCGAGCTCGCGGATCGCCGCCTCGATGCCCAGGTCCTGCGCGCCGTCGCGGCCCGCAAGCGCGATGGTCGCCTCGACGGCGCCGGCCATGTCGAGATCGGCGAGTGTGCCGATCGGCGCGAGATCGGGCGCCTGCAGCGAGATCGTGCCGTCCACGGGAGCGGTGCCCGTGCGCGCGACCGAGGCAAGGAGCTGCGTGTCGCCGAGCGAGAGGCGCATGTCCTCGACCGCGCGCATCTCGCCCGCGAGCGTGATCTGGCCGGCGAGATCGAGCGGCATGTCCGCGATGCGGCCATCGCCGCTCAGCCGCCCGGTCAGATCGCCGCTGTTGCCCTGGCCGGTGAAGCCGAGGCGGATCCCCTCGGCGGTCTCGCCCATGATCCGGCCTTCGGGGAGGGCGATGGCGGCGGTGATGTCGATCGGCTGGCCGGTGCCACGGGCGCGGGCGTCCGCCGTGAGCGTGCCGGCAAAGCGCGGATCAACGCGCGCGAGATCGGTGATTTTCGCGTTCAGGCCGATATCGGTGCGGGCGGACGAATAGAGCCCGTCGGAGGCAATGCTGACCTGCGGGTTCTCGATGCGGAGACCGTCGGTGCGGATGCCCTCCTCGTTGCGGACCGCGCGTCCGGCGATGACCGTCTCGCCTGCCAGCAGGCCGTCGATCCGCGGGTCGCCGAGCTTCACGTCGCGGGTCTGGCCATCGAGCGTGAGGTCGAACTTGCCGGAGAGCGGCGCAACGCTCCCCTCGGCCCGGAGCTCCACCGCACCCGAGGCAGGCCGCTTCAGGAGGCCCGCGAGGATCGAGAGATCGGGCACATGGACCGCGGCGCGGCCGTCGTAGTCGAGCTTGTCGAGCGTGCCCGCGGCGAAGAGCGAGAGCCCCTTGCCGTTCACCTGCACCTGACGGAGATCGATGGGCGCCCCCGGCGGCAGGCTGGCGTCGACGAAGAGGTCGAGCTCGGTTCCGAGCGCGTCGGCGACATTGGGATCCTCGGCGCTGACGCCGGTCGCAAGCCCGTCGATGCTCACCGTCACCTCGCGGGTGGCGGGGTCCTCGAGATTGCGGGCGAGGCCGCCCATGTCGAGGGTGAGGTCCTCGATGTCGATGCCACCGGCCTCGAGCCGGTCGAGCGCCACGATCCCGTCCCAGCGCGCCGCATCGCCGTAATTGACATAGAGTGTGGCGGAATGAAGCTTCGTATCGCCGCCGGGAACCGGCAGGACGACGCCGGGGCCTGCGGGATCGCCGAGGGTTCCCGAGAGATTGAGACTGCGCAGGAAGCTGTCCGAGCCGGTCTCGAGCCGCCCCGTCAGGTCGAGCACCGCGCCCTTGAGCGCGAGCGCGTCGATGCGGAGCCCACCGGCCGTCTTGCTGGTGCCCGCGACATGCAGGTCGGTCTTGTCGGCGAAGAAATCGCGATACTCGGCCGGGATGAGAGGCGAGAGCTCGCCCCCGAGCGCGAGATCGAAGCCCTGGCCGTCCTCCTTGCCGCGGAGCGCGAGCACGCCATCGGCAAGCGTCGCCTCATTGGCCTTGAGGCCGAAGTCGATATCGACATTGTCGAGCGGGCCGGCCCCTGCGACCTTGAGGGCGAGCGCGGGTTCGCCCTCGATCTTGAGGAGCTTCGAGAGCAGGCCGCCCTGCGGTTCCTGAAGATCAAGATCAAGCGTGATATTCCTGTTTTCATTGGAATAATCCGCATCGAGAAGCAGGTTGCCGCCCGGCTCGTCGAGGCGCTTTGCCTCGAGGCCGGATTCAAGGGCGCCATCCGCAAGCGAGGCATGGCCGTCGAGGCTGAACTCGACGCCTTCGCCCATCACGCTCTCGTCGATCGAGACGCTCTGGGCCAGCAGCTTGTCGAGCTGGAGCGAGACGGGGAGCTCGGGCAGGGCGAAGGGCTTCGCCTCCGCTTCCGGTATCGGCGCGGTCTCGACCGGGATCGGCTTGCGCAGGACGGAGATGCTCTCGAAGCTCAGCTCGTTGATCTGGACGCGGCGGCGAAGCAGGGCAAGACGGCTCCAGTCGAGAGTAACGTTCTCGATCTCGAGCCACGGGCCCTCATCGTCGGAGACGGTGATGCCGCCGATGGTCGCCCGCGACGACAGCGCGCCCTGGACGCCGCGCAGACGGATCTCGCGGCCCGGTCCGGAAATCTTTTCCTGAATGAAGTTGAGGATGAACCCGTTGTCGTCGCCGCCGGCCGAGCCGTCGCCCGAGGTCTCGTTCTGCGCGAAGGCTGCAAGGCCTGCGAGCATCGCGATGATGAGTGCTGCCGCAATCCGTTTCAAAACGCTTGCCCGATCCCGATGTAGACCCCGAACGCATCATCCTCCGGCCGCTTGTCGAGCGGAACCGCAACGTCGAGACGGAGCGGCCCGAAGGACGTATAGTAGCGCGCGCCGAGCCCTGTGCCGATCCTGAGATCGCTGTCGTCCATGAAATCCGAGCCCGCGTTCACAAAGCCCGCATCGACGAAACCGACCGCGCCGAAATTGCCCGCGAAGCGCCAGCGCAGCTCGGCCGAGCCTTCTGCGAGGCTCTTGCCGCCCGCTACGACCGTCTCGCCATCGGAATTGACGGTATCAACCCCGATGGAGCGGTAGGCATAACCGCGGATCGAGCCGCCGCCGCCGGCAAAGAACAGGATATCGGGCGGGGTTTCCTCGACGCTCGAGCCGACGAAACTGCCGACCTTGAGACGGCCGGCGATCACCACGTCCTTCTCCTCGCCGAAACCGTGGTAGGCGCGGCCCTCGAGCGTGCCGCGCGCGGCAAAGTTGCCGTAATCGGCCTCGTAATAGGGCAGGAGTTCGGCCGCGAGGTAATAGCCGCGCGTCGCGTTGAACTCGTTGTCGCGACGGTCATAGGCGCCACGGCCGATAAGCCCGAAGGTGAAGAAATTTCGTTTGCCGAAATCGTCCTCGTAGCGCGCCTTGGAGATCTGGCCGTAAAGCTCGCCGCTCAGGCTGCGGGTGAACTGCCGGGAGAAACCGGCCTGACCGGTGATCGAGGTCTGCCGGTAGGTGTCGTAGTCGAGCTGGCTCGCAACGAGCGAGGTGGTGAAGTTCGTGTCCGGCGTGAAGACACCCGGCTTGGTGAAGGTGGCGCCGAAATTGTAGTTGTAGTCCTTCCAGCTCGAGGAGGAGATGAGCCCCTCGATGCTGGCGTCGAACCGCAGGCGCTCGGCGCGGCCGAAGAGGTTGCGGTGCAGCCAGTAGGCCGAGAGCCCGAGCCCGTCGATCGTGGAGTAGGTGCCGCCGAAGCCGATGCCGCGGCGCTTGCGGTCCTCGACAGTGATGCCGATCGGCATCAGCCCGTCATTGCTCAGAAGATCGCTCTCGTTGAGGCGGATTGAGTCGAAGGCGCCGAGCTGGGACAGCCGGTCGCGCGCGTCCGCCACCTCTTCCGGGTCGTAGACCTCGCCGCGCGGCAGATCGGCCATGTAGGTGATGAAGTCGTGATCGATCCGTTCGCTGCCCTGCGCCGTCACCGTGCCGTAGCGCACCACGGGGCCGGGCTCGAGGGTGAGGGTGGAATCGAGGGTCTGCCGCGGATGATTTGCGATCACGTCGCGGCCGGATTCCCGCGCCTTCGCCCGGCCGAGCTGGCGCCACTGGCCGACCGCCTGTTTCGAGGCGGCATCGATGGCGCTCGTCTTCGCCTCCTCTCCGGGGGCGTAGCCGACGCTCGCGGGCGTGTCGAATTCCTCGTTATTCACGACGACCTGCGGCGGCGCGTTGACGATCTCCGCACGCCCGAACCGGAAGCGGTTGCCGGGCTCGACGGTGATGATGACCTTCGGCTCCGGCGGAAGCTCGGAGGCAAGCGTCAGATCGGCGACCTCCGCCGAGCCGAGACGGATGCTCACGCCCGCACCGAAATAGCCCTCGGTATAGAGGGCGCCCAGGATGCGGCGGTAGTCGCCGCGGCCCTTCGAGAGGAGGCCCGCCTTGCCTGCCGCAGGCGTCTCTTGATTCGTCCAGAGCGAGGAAGCGTTCTCGACGGTCTTCTTGACGTCCTCAGGTGCGCGAATTTCTGCCGAATAGGTTAACGGATCGGCGATCTCCAGGACGTCCTCATCCGACTTTCTTTCGCCCCAGAGATGAATTCCGAACAGATCGAAGGCGGCCGCGGGCGGCGCGGCAAAACTCGCCGAAAGCAGCAAAACCGCCGGCACCAGCCTTGTGGAGGCATGAAATACCGCCCTCGATGAGCGCTTTGGCGTTCCTCGCATGTGCCCTGCCTGCCCCAGACCTGATTTTCGTTTTGGTTAGCGTAGTGCATTCACGTCACAGCACAAGCCGGGCACGGGCCCGAACGCAAATTTCCTGTGCAACTTGCAAATCGGCCACGAAAAGCGCGATACCTGAAAGCGCTGGACGCAACCAGCGCGTTTAGAATAACCGAAGCGATATGGATATCCGCAGCAAAGAGATTCCCGAGGTGAAGGTCCTGACTCCGCGACGCTTTGGCGACGCGAGGGGCTATTTCAGCGAGACCTGGAGCGGCCCGCGCCTGGCCGAGGCCGGGATCGCGATCGACTTCGTTCAGGACAACGAGAGCTTTTCCGCCCCCGCCGCGACATTGCGCGGCCTGCACTACCAGGCGCCGCCCTTTGCGCAGGCAAAGCTGATGCGCGTCGGCATGGGTGCAATTCTCGATGTTGCCGTCGATGTGCGGCGCGGATCGCCGACCTATGGCCAGTGGGTCTCCGAGATCCTGACCGCCGAAAACGGCGCCCAGATGCTGGTGCCGCGCGGTTTCCTTCATGGATTCGTCACGCTCAGCCCCAATACACTCGTCATGTACAAGGTCGACGCGGTCTATGACGCGGAAAGCGACGGAAGCGTCAGCTGGTGCGATCCGGAGCTTGCGATCGAATGGGGGGTCAACCCGTGCGAGGTGACCCTGTCGGGAAAGGATCTGAACGCGCCCCGCTTCCGGGACTGGGAATCGCCGTTCGAGTATGGAGTTGACTGATGAAGCTCTTGGTGACGGGAGGGGCCGGTTTCATCGGTTCCGCCGTGGTGCGACAGGCCATCGCCGATGGCCATGAGGTGGTCAATCTCGATGCGCTGACCTATGCGGCGAACCTGCCGAACGTCGAAAGCGTTGCCGACAGCCCCGCCTACCGGTTCGAGAAGGCCGATATCCGCGACCGCGCGGCGCTCGACCGGATCTTTGCCGCGCACCAGCCGGATGCGGTGATGCATCTCGCCGCCGAGAGCCATGTCGACCGCTCGATCGACGGTCCGGCCGAATTCATCGACACGAATATCGTCGGCACCTACACGCTGCTCGAGGCCGCGCGGGCCTATTGGGGCGGCACCCGCGACTTCCGCTTCCATCACATCTCGACCGACGAGGTCTTCGGCACGCTCGGCGAGACCGGCCTCTTCACCGAAGAAACGCCCTATGCGCCGAACTCGCCCTATTCGGCCTCGAAGGCGTCCAGCGACCATCTCGTGCGCGCCTGGGGCGAGACCTACGGCCTGCCGGTCGTGCTCTCGAACTGCTCCAACAACTACGGGCCGTTCCATTTCCCCGAGAAGCTCATCCCGGTGGTGATCCTCAACGCGCTGGCGGGCAAGCCGATCCCGGTCTACGGGCAGGGCGAGAACGTCCGCGACTGGCTCTTCGTCGAGGATCACGCGACGGCACTCCTCAAGGTCGCGCAGGAGGGCAGGCTCGGCGAGAGCTACAACATCGGCGGCAATGCCGAGGCGCGCAATATCGACATCGTGCGCAAGATCTGCGCGCTGATGGACGAGCTCGATCCCGTAGGGGCGCCGCATGACCGGCTCATCACCTTCGTCACCGACCGCCCCGGCCACGATTTCCGCTATGCGATCGATGCCTCGAAGATCCGTGCCGAGCTCGGCTGGCAGCCTTCGGTGACGCTCGACGAGGGGCTCCGGAAGACGGTCGCCTGGTATCTCGAGAACCGCGCATGGTGGCAGGCCATCCAGGCCCGCGGCCACAAGCTCGAACGCCTTGGGCTGAAGGCCGGCTGATGCGCGCACTCGTCTTCGGCGCCCATGGCCAGGTCGGCCGTGAACTCGCGCGCTTTGCCCCCGCCCGCGGCATCGACGCGGAAATGCTCAGCCGCGACGATGTCGATCTCACCGACATCGCGGCGGTGGCCTGCGCCGTCGAGACGAGCGAGGCCGCCATCGTGGTGAATGCTGCGGCCTATACCGCGGTCGATCAGGCCGAAGACGAGCCCGATCTCGCCCTCGCGATCAACAGCGCCGCGCCGGGCGCCATGGCCGCGGCGGCCGCGGCGCGCGGCATTCCGTTCCTCCATATCTCGACCGACTACGTCTTCGACGGCACGCTCGAGCGGCCCTATGCCGAGACCGACCCGGTCGCGCCCGCCTCCGCCTATGGCCGGAGCAAGCGCGCGGGCGAGGAGGCGGTGCTCGCCGCGGGCGGCAGCGCGGCCATCCTGCGCACGGCCTGGGTCTTCTCCGCCCATGGCCGGAACTTCGTGAAGACGATGCTCACCGTCGGCTGCGACCGCGACGAGATGCGCGTGGTCGCCGATCAGCGGGGCGGACCCACCGCCGCGGGCGACATCGCCGGTGCGCTCTGGACCATGGCACTTGCCTTCGAGGCGGGCAGGGGCGTGCCCGGCCTCTTCCACTTCGCCGGAACCCCCGAGACGAGCTGGGCGGGCTTTGCCGCAGAGATCTTCGCGCGGAGCGGCTGGGACCGCGTGCCGAAGGTGACGCCGATCGGCACGGACGAATGGCCGACCAAGGCCGCGCGGCCCGCAAATTCCACGCTCGATTGCACGAAGATCCGCGCAGCATACGGCATCGATCAACCAGATTGGCGCCCGGCATTGGACGCCGTGCTCCGCGAACTGTAGTATCGCGAGCGTTTCGCCGCGTATTGTGCTGAAGTTCAGAGAGTCGTTTCATGTCAGATCACGTTTCGCCGTCCGGCGCCCGCAAGGGCATCATCCTCGCGGGAGGATCCGGGACGCGCCTCTATCCCATCACCCATTCGCTCTCGAAGCAGCTTCTGCCGCTCTATGACAAGCCGATGATCTACTATCCGCTCTCGGTGCTCATGCTTTCGGGCCTGCGCGAGATCGCGATCATCACGACGCCCGCCGATCAGGCGCAGTTCCAGCGGCTGCTCGGCGACGGTTCGAAATGGGGCATGCATTTCGAATACATCCAGCAGCCGAAACCCGAAGGCCTCGCCCAGGCCTATGTGCTGGCCGAGGAATTCCTCGCCGGCGCAGCCTCGACGATGGTGCTGGGCGACAACATCTTCTTCGGTCACGATCTGCCGGTACTGCTGAAGGCGGCGAGCGAGCGGGGGTCGGGGGGCACGGTCTTCGGCTATCAGGTCGCCGATCCCGAGCGCTACGGTGTGGTGGATTTCGATGAGGAGGGCCGCGTGCTCTCCATCGAGGAAAAGCCCGAGGTGCCGAAATCGAATTTCGCGGTGACGGGCATCTACGTGCTCGACAACACCGCGCCGGCCCGCGCCCGCGCGGTCGAGCCGAGCCCGCGCGGCGAGCTCGAGATCGCCGATCTGCTCAATTCCTATCTCGCCGAAGGCAGCCTCAATGTCGAGCGCATGGGCCGCGGCTTCGCCTGGCTCGACACCGGCACCCATGCGAGCCTGCTCGACGCCGGCAATTTCGTGCGCACGATCGAGGAGCGGCAGAATCTCAAGATCGGCTGCCCCGAGGAAATCGCCTTCAGCCAGGGCTGGATCGACGCGGCGGCCCTGCGCGCGCTTGCAGCCCCCTATCTCAAGACCGAATACGGCCGCTACCTGCTCCGCATCGCGGAAAGCTGAGCCGCCGTGCGTCTGAGGGCACCTCTCACGCAAAGCGTGAATGGCGCCCCCTAAACTCTTCTACTGAAACCGAATTGTCGCCAATCGCCCCCGGCACCCGCCGGGGGCGACGGCATCCGGCACCGGCGCCGGAGCGCCTCGACGATAGGCTCAGAGATAATCCTGCCGGCTGAGCCCGTATTTCGCCATCTTCTCGTTGAGGGTCCGGCGCGGCAGCGCGAGCTCTGCCATCACCGAGGCGACCGAGCCCTGATGGCGGCGCAGTGCATGGTCGATCAGCATCTTCTCGAAGGCCTCGACATGCTCCTTGAGCGGCTTTTCCGCCCCGACCGGATCGGAAACCGGCACCTGGAAGCCGTCATCGATCAGCAGCGCCGAGATGTTCTGCTCGCCGCGCCGCGCCTGCATCACCGCCCGTTCGGCAAGGTTGATGAGCTGGCGCACGTTGCCGGGCCAGGGCGCCTGCATCAGGTTCGCCGCATCGGTCGCATTGAGCACCGGCGCCTCGCAGCCGTATTCCTCGGCGAACTGCCGGCTGAAATGGCTGAAGAGCGTGAGGATGTCCTCGCCCCGCACCCGAAGCGGCGGCACCTCGAGCATGAGCCCGGCGAGACGGAAATAGAGATCCTCGCGCAGATCGAGCGGCGTGCCCTCCGTCCGCGGCGTCTGGCTCGAGATGGCAAAGACCCGCAGGCTCATCGGCCGGGCAGAGGTCGTGTCCTGGACGGCGGCGTTCAGGACCTCGAGAAGCCGCGCCTGGGCCGAGGCGCTCAGAGCCTCGATGTTCTCGAGGCAAAGCGTGCTGCCGTCGGCCTGCTCGACGAGCGGCTTCTCGGGATGCTCCGGCCCGCCGAAGAGGGCGACCTCGAGCTGGTCCGGCGCCATGGAGGCGCAGTTCACCGTCACCATCGGTCGCGAGGCGCGCGGCCCGCAGGCATGGAGCGCATTGGCGGCAAGGCTCTTGCCGGTGCCGGTCTCGCCGAGGATCAGCACATGGCCATCGGCCTGCGCCATGTCGAGCACGCTCTCGCGCAGCTTCTCGATCAGCGGGTTCGCCCCGAGCAGACGGCGCACCGGCACGGTGTCGTCGGCGAGTTCGCGGCGGAGGTCGCGCATCTCGAGCGTGCGCTGGCGCGTATCGGCGGCGCGGGTGCAGAGCTCCAGCAGGCGTTCGGGATCGAAGGGCTTCTCGATGAAGTCATAGGCCCCGATGCGCATCGCCTCGACCGCCATCGGCACATCGCCGTGCCCGGTCATCAGGATGACCGGCAGGCCGGGGTCGACCGACTGGAGCCGGCGCAGCAGCGCCATGCCGTCGATGCCCGGCATCTTGATGTCGCTGAGGATGATGCCGGGAAACTCCGGCGAGATGACCCGGAGCGCGGCCTCGGCGGAATCGAATGTCACGGGCGTGAAATCCGACAGCTGAAGCCATTGCGACACCGACTCCCGCAGGTCGGCTTCGTCATCGATGATTGCGATCGTGCTTGTCTTTTTCATGCGTGGTCACTTTTCGGTCTTGGTCTCGGACGGAGCCTGCCGCGGCAGGATCAGTTCGAAGACGGCGCCGCCATCGGGCGCATTGCGGGCAACGAGACGCCCGCCCAGTTCACCGGCAAACCCGGCCGAGATGGCGAGGCCGAGGCCGAGGCCCTCGCCGGGCTTCTTGGTGGTGTAGAACGGTTCGAAGAGCTTGCCCGGATCATCGAGGCCCGCGCCGTTGTCCTCGATCGAGAGAACGATCGACTCGCCCTCGACGAGCAGGATGCTGATCGCCGGGTCCGGAACATTGCGCACGACATCGAGCGCGTTGCGCAAGAGATTGACGATGATCTGCTCGATGCGCAGCGGATCGGCCCGCACCTCGACCGGCTCCGAGGGCAGGGTGGTGGTGAGCGCCACCGTCATCTTGCCGAGCTGCGGGGCCATCATCGAAAGCGCCTCACGCACGCTGTCGCGGAGATCGAACACCTCGAGCTCCGCGTCGCGCTTGCGGGCGTAGGACTTGAGCTGGCGGGTGATGCCGCCCATGCGGTTGATGAGATCGTCGATGCGCTGGAACGAGCTCAGCGCCTCCTCGGTGCGGCTGCGCTTGAGGAGCAGGCGCGCGCCCGCGAGGTAGGTCTTCATCGCGGCAAGCGGCTGGTTGAGCTCATGGCTGACAGCGGCCGACATCTGGCCAAGCGCGGCCAGTTTCGACGCCTGTTCAAGGCTTTGCTCGGCTTCCTTGAGATTTTTCTCCACCCGCTTGCGCGCGGCGATCTCGGTCGAGAGGCGGCGATTGAGAAGCCGGAGCTCCTGGCTTTCCCGCCGCACCCTGCGGTTCTCGGCCCGCGCCCGCCGCGACAGCAGGTAGAAGCCGAGCGCGAGCAGCATGGCAAGGCTCATGAAGATGAGCGACAGGATCGCGTTCACCCGCGTGCGCACATCCTCGAGCGTATCGAAGAAGACCAGCCGCCAGGAGCGGAACCCGATCGGAACTTCCGACATGAGGAAGGGTGTCTTGCCGAAATAGGTATAGGTGACCTCGGAGCTGTGGGCGGTCCGCACCGAGTTGAGCAGGCGACCGAGGAAGGAGGCCGGCGGCTGGGGCGTCAGGATCGCGGAGAGGTTGCTGCCCCGCCAGGACGGATCGGAGGCCAGCAGGATATTGCCCTCGGAATCGCTCACCACGACCTTGGCATTCGCGTTGCGCCAGCCTTTCTCGTGCATGCCGAGATCGACCGTGACCACGATCACGCCGAGGAAGGCGTCATTGACCGTGAGCTTGCGCGAGTAGTGGAAGACGAAGCCGTTGCCGTCGCCCTCCGAGATCGAGAAGGCGGTGCCGTTCCCGGCAATCGCGGCGATGTAGTAGCTCTTGTCGCCACCATATTCGTCGTTGTTGCGATTGTCGCTCGAGGCGACGACATTGCCTTCGGCGTCGAGCAGGAAGATCGGCCCGGAGCCGAGCTCTTCCTGGAAGCTCTGGAGCCGCTCGTTCGCGCCGTTGTAGCTGCCGCTGTTGAGCGCCGAGACCAGGATCGGGTCACGCGACAGCAGCAGCGGCACGACCGCATGGCGCTGGAGTGTGGACTGGATGCTGGCGGCGAAGAGCGTGGCGCGGATCTTGGCGCGGTTGCTCTCCTCGATCGAGAAGGTTCGGGTGAAATAGGCCTGGCTCGCCCAGATGATGAGGCCGACGACCAGAAAGGCGAGAACGGGGCCGGTCCGCATCCAGAACCGGCTCGGGGACGCTTGTTCGGGCTCCGTGGTCGCCAGCGTCATCGCAAGGCCTCAAGCACAAGACGCGCGAGGGGCCGTTCAGGCCTCCTGCAGCGCGCCTGCTCCCAGAACCGCGGCGAGGCTCTCGAAAACGCCGCGGCCATCCGTGCCGCCGTGCCGCGCATCGACCGCGCGCTCGGGATGCGGCATCATGCCAAGAACCCGGCGGTTGGCCGACAGGATGCCGGCGATGTCGTCCATCGCGCCGTTGGGCGTGCGGACATAGCGGAAGGCAACGCGGTCCTCGCCATTGAGCTCGGCGAGGATCTCGGGCGTCGCAACGTAATTGCCATCGTGATGCGCGATCGGCACCTCGATCCGCGCACCCTTGCCGTAGCGGCTGGTGAAGACGCTCTGCTCGGTCGAGACCACGAGCTCCTCGACGCGGCAGACGAACTTCAGCGCCGCGTTGCGCATCAGCGCGCCAGGCAGGAGCCCGGTCTCGGTCAGCACCTGAAAACCGTTGCAGACGCCCAGCACATGCCCGCCGCCATGGGCGAAGTCGACCACGGCGCGCATGATGGGCGAGCGCCCGGCGATCGCGCCGCAGCGCAGGTAGTCGCCGAAGGAGAAGCCGCCCGGGATCGCCACGAGGTCAAGACCGGAGGGCAGGGCCGTCTCCTTGTGCCAGACCATGGTGACATCCGCCCCGGCCTGGGCGAGTGCTACGGCCATGTCCCGGTCGCAGTTCGAACCGGGAAAAACCAGAACCCCGGCGCGGAAGCTCATTCGAGTTCCACCCGGTAGTTCTCGATGACGGTGTTCGCGAGGAGTTTCTCGCACATCTCGGATACCCTGGCTTCTGCGGTGCCCCGGTCCTCGTCGGAGAGGTCGAGTTCGATCACCTTACCCACGCGCACCTCGCCCACATCGTCGAAGCCGAGCGCGCCGAGAGCGTGGCGCACGGCCTCGCCCTGGGGGTCGAGAACGCCTTTCTTCAATGTGACATGGACCTTCGCGCGCATCAATTCACCAATTTCGGCCCGGTGGCCGCCTTTCCGTTGTTGCGCGGCATTACGCCGAGCCGCACCGCCACTTCCGTGTAGGCTTCGGAAAGCGAGCCGAGGTCGTGGCGGAACACGTCCTTGTCGAGCTTGCGGTTGGTCTCGACGTCCCAGAGCCGGCAGCTGTCGGGGCTGATCTCGTCAGCGACCACGAGCCGCTGGAAATCGCCCTCGAAGATGCGTCCGATCTCGATCTTGAAATCGACGAGCCGGATGCCGACGCCGAGGAACATGCCCGACAGGAAGTCATTCACCCGGAGCGCCAGGGCGATCATGTCGTCGATGTCCTGCTGGCTCGCCCAGTTGAAGGCGATGATGTGCTCTTCGGCGACCATCGGGTCGTGGAGCGCATCGTCCTTGTAGTAGAACTCGATGATCGGGCGCGGCAGCTGCTGGCCCTCGGTGAGACCAAGGCGCTTGCAGAGCGAGCCGGCGGCGTAGTTGCGGACCACCACCTCGAGCGGGATCATCTCGACCATGCGGATGAGCTGCTCGCGCATGTTGATGCGGCGGATGAAGTGGGTCGGAACGCCGATGTTGTTGAGCCCGGTCATGAAGTGCTCGGAGAGCCGGTTGTTCAGGACGCCCTTGCCCTCGATGACGGCCTTCTTCTGGGCGTCAAACGCGGTGGCATCGTCCTTGAAATACTGGATCAGCGTGTCGGGCTCGGGGCCTTCGTAGAGAATCTTCGCCTTGCCCTCGTATATAAGCCTGCGCCGGGCCATGCCTGTCTCCGAAAATGGGTCAGGGCGGGCTCACGGGGGCCCGCCCTTTTGCGTTCGGCTCTCCTTAACCGCTGGGCGAAAAAGGGGCAAGCGTTCTCATCCGGGACTTTCCAAGGTCGGTGGGAGCTATTATGTCTGGATTAAGAGAAAATAAACGGCTGGAGGACCGACTATGACGACGTTCGATGAACGCGAGCGGGGGTTCGAGAACAAGTTCGTTCACGACGAGGAACTCTTGTTCCGGTTCTACGCGCGCCGCAACAAGCTGCTCGGCCGCTGGGCCGCCAGCCTGCTGGGCAAGGATGGCGACGAGCGCGATGCGTATGCCCGCGAGGTCGTTCTCGCCGATCTGGCCGAAGTCGATCACGAGAGCGATGTCTACCGGAAGGTGGCCGAGGATCTCGGCGGTCTCGCCGACGAGCGGACCATCCGGCTCAAGATGCTCGAGCTCTACGAGCTTGCCAAGCAAGAGGTCATGAAAGAGGACGGCTCCGTCACCTCCGATTGACCGTCCGGACATCCTGCCTCCGCGCGGGCGCCGGATCGCCCGCGCTTTCCTGTATCTGGGTCAGGTCCCGAGAAGTGTTGCCTCGATCGCCGCACGAAGCTGCGGATCCTCCGGCGTCACCGGCGCCGGGAAATCGGCGGCGATGAGCCCCTGGCTGTCGAGAAGGATCTTGTGGAAGTTCCAGGCAGGCGCCACGCCCTGGGCCGCTGCCCAGACATAGAACGGATGCGCCTCCGGCCCCGTTACCGCGACGAGATCGGTCATCGGGAAATCGACCGAGAAATTCACCTCGCAGAAATCCTTCACCTCCGCCGCGGAGGAGAGCTCCTGCCGGAAACTCGCCGACGGAACCCCGACCACCGTGAGCCCGCGCGCGCGATACTGCTCCCAGAGCGCCTGCAGCCCCTCGAACTGCGAAGTGAAGCCGCAGCGGGAAGCCGTGTTGACGACGAGCACCGGCCCGCCGCGGAATGTCCTGAGATCGAGCGGTCCGCCGTCGATCGAGCGGAAGGTGAAGCGATCCGGGGCCGCGCCGGTGGCAAGAGCCGCCAGCGGCCGCGCCGCCGGCAGGAGGGCGATGAACGCGAGGAAGCTGCGCCGGTGCATGTCGGGTGATCCGTTCCGCTAACCACTCGCCCAGAGAATTAGCCCCATGATGATCTGAATCAAGGAGATTTCGCGGCAGCCGCCTTATTGCCACCGGCACCACAACTGGGAGACCGGCAGATATGTACCGCCTCGCGTCATTGCTCTATTCCGTCATCGGTGCCTCGCTCGCCGGCACGATGATCGTCATCGCGCTCGTGTCCGGCTTCGAGACGGCGCGCAGCATCATCATCGCCGCCGCGATCGGCTTCGTGCTCGCCGTCCCTGTCGCCATGATCGTCGCCCGCAAGATCTACTCCAAGACCGCGAAGGCCTGAGCCGGCGGCGTCAGAGCCACTTCTTCCGCTTGAAGAGCCAGTAGGGCAGGATCGCCGAGATCACCATGAACAGGAGCGCCATCGGATAGCCGTAGGGGAGCGAAAGCTCCGGCATCACCCGGAAGTTCATGCCGTAGATCGAGGCAACGAGCGTCGGCGGCAGGAAGATCACCGCGACGACCGAGAAGATCTTGATGATCGAGTTCTGCTCGATGTTGACGAGACCGAGGGTCGCGTCGAGCAGGAAGGTGACCTTCTGGGCCAGCGAATCCGAATGCGCGGTCAGCGAGGCAAGGTCGCGCTGGATCGTCTTGAGACGCGCGCGTTTTTCGGTCTCGCCCTTCCGCGCCACCACGAGCTGCACGAGGAAGGTCACGAGCCGGTCGAGCGAGACGAGGCTGTCGCGGACCTTGGTGATGAGATCGCCCGCGCGGCCGAGCCGGGTGAGAATCGACTGGAAATCGCGGCTCGCCGTCACTTCCTCGGTGCTGTCGCGGAACACCGAACCCGAGATATCGTCGATCCGGCGCATGCAGTCCTCGAGGATGTCCGCCTCGCGGTTCACCACCATCTCGAGGATGCCGATCAGCGTCGCCTCGCCGTTGCTGCAGTCGAGACCGATCTTGCCCGCCCAGTTCGAAAAGCTCTCGATCGAGCGCGGTTCCTGGTAGCGGATGGTGATGAGCCGGCCGTTGGCAAGCACGAACGTCACCGGGTCCATGCCCGGCGTGCCCTCGCTCACCCCCCAGGGGATCACAGCGGTCATCACCGTTGCATGGCCCTCGACATAGAGCCGGTTCGATTCCTCGATCTCGCGCATTTCCTCGAGCGAGGGAATGTCGATGCCGAGCCGTGCCTCGAGATGCGTCTCCTCCTCCCGGGTCGGGCGCAGGAGGTCGATCCATATCAGCCGGTCGAACGCGGCCATGGGGTTCTCGACCTTCTGGAGCCTTCCGCCGCTCGAGGTAAATCCTCGGATCATGCCGCCCTCCATGATGACCTGGCCCCGGCGCGTGAAGGCCGGAGCGGAACAGTGTTGGCTCCTCACTACAACAGCGCAAGAGTGCGGTGAACCTTCAAAGGCAGGCACCCGGCCGCGCGGGTCGCAGTGGACCCCGGCGCGGCAATCCCGTAAACGGTCGCGGAATTCCGAACCGAAGGCAGGACAGGACATGGCGGGACAGGGTGAAGCGGTGCCGATCCGCGCGATCGCAAACGGACCTCTGACGGGCGAGGCGCAGATCCCCGGCGACAAGTCGGTCTCGCATCGCGCGCTGATCCTCGGCGCACTCGCCGTGGGCGAGACCCGGATCAGCGGCCTGCTCGAGGGCGAGGACGTGATCGACACCGGCAAGGCGATGCGGGCCTTCGGCGCCACGGTCGAACGCCACGGGCCCGGCGAATGGAGCGTCCATGGCGTTGGCGTCGGCGGCTTCCGCGAGCCTCAGGGCGTGATCGATTTCGGCAATTCCGGCACCGGCGTCCGCCTCGTGATGGGGGCGATGGCCACGAGCAACGTGACCGCCACCTTCACCGGCGATGCGAGCCTCTGCTCGCGCCCGATGGGCCGGATAGTCGATCCGCTGGCGCTTTTCGGCGCGCGCGCCCACGGCCGAAAGGGCGGGTTCCTGCCCATCACCCTCGTCGGCGCCGAGAACCCGGTGCCGGTCCGCTATGTCACCCCGATGCCCTCGGCCCAGGTGAAATCCGCCGTCCTGCTCGCGGGCCTCAATGCGCCGGGCACCACGATCGTCACCGAGCGCGAGCCGACGCGCGATCACACCGAGCGGATGCTCGCAGGCTTCGGCGCCCGGATCGAGACCGAGGTGACGCCGGAGGGCCGCGTGATTCGCCTCCAGGGCCACCCGGAATTGCGCCCGCAGCGCGTGAGCGTGCCGCGCGATCCGAGCTCCGCGGCCTTCCCGGTCGCCGCGGCGCTGATCGTCGAGGGCTCGGCGATCACCGTGCCGGGCGTGAGCCGCAACCCGACACGGGCGGGCTTCTACGAGACGCTTCTCGAGATGGGTGCCCGGATCGGCTTTGCCAATGTGCGCGAGGAAGGCGGCGAGCCCGTCGCCGATCTCGAGGTCGCCTTCTCCGCGCTCCAGGGCGTCGAGGTGCCGCCCGAGCGCGCCGCCTCGATGATCGACGAATACCCGGTGCTGGCGGCGCTGGCTTCCTTTGCCGAAGGCCCGACCGTGATGCGCGGCATCGGCGAGCTCAGGGTCAAGGAGTGCGACCGGATCGACGCGATGGCCGAGGGGCTCGAGGCCTGCGGCGTCTCGGTGGAGCAGGGGCCGGACTACATGATCGTCCACGGCCGCGGCGCCCGCGGGGTCCGGGGCGGCGCGACGGTGCGGAGCCGCCTCGACCACCGGATCGCGATGTCCTTCCTCTGCTTCGGCCTCGGAACGGAACAGGAGGTCGTCATCGACGACGGCCGCCCGATCGCCACGAGCTTCCCGGATTTCACCGGCCTGATGCGCGGCCTCGGCGCCGAGTTCGCCGGCTGACGCAGCACCTCCGGCCCGAACCGTGGCCGGATGAGGCGGCCACGTCCCCCGGGCCGGCCCGCTGTCGCGGGCGGCTTTCGGCGTGCGTCTACACGAATCGCGATAATCGTGATAAGAATGCAGACGCTCGCCAATACATTTTATATTCAAATGGACGAATTTCACTTCCCGCGAGCGTAAAATCTGAAAGTATCGCCTCGTTCTATTTCTGACGCAGGGCGATTTTACGCAACGAAGCCGGATCTGTTCGGCCTTCGAATGCAGGAGTTATTGCAATGGCAGTTGTTAATGGTGACGAAAACCCGAACATGCTGACCGGAACGCCCCAGGCTGACAGCATGAACGGCTTCGGCGGCAACGATGCGCTCTTCGGGCTCGGCGGCGACGATTTTCTCCACGGCAGTTCGGGCAATGATCTGCTCGACGGCGGCGCGGGCAACGACCTGCTCCGCGGTCATTACGGCAGCGACCTGCTGATCGGCGGCTCGGGCGACGATACGCTGCAGGGCGGCCCGGGCAACGATCTGCTGAACGGCGAGGGCGGCATCGACACCGCCGACTATTCCAATGCCCCGGATGCGGTCTGGGTGAGCCTCACGTCCGGCTACAGCCGCTACGGCGCGGGGATGGATTCGCTCACCGAGATCGAGAACATCACCGGCAGCGCCCATGCCGACACGCTCTACGGCGACGGCGGCGGCAACTTCCTCCGCGGGCTCGGCGGCGATGATCACATCTACGGCCTCGGCGGCAACGACACGCTCTACGGCCATGGCGGCGACGACTATCTCTCGGGCTCGACCGGCGCCGACCTCCTCAGCGGCGGGTCCGGGGAGGACACGCTCTCCGGCGGCAGCAGCAACGATACCCTGAGGGGCGGTGGGGGGCTCGACACGCTGCGCGGCGGCTCGGGCGACGACCTGCTCGATGGCGGCGGCGGCGGCGGTGCCTTCACCGGCGACACGCTCTACGGCGAGGCGGGCAACGATACCCTGATCGGCGGCCTCGGCAACGACGGGCTCCATGGCGGCAGCGGCGACGATGTCTTCCGCTTCAGCGACATCGACGACATCGCGGTCGCCTTCGAAACGGTCTTCGACTTCGCCCAGGGCGAGGACATCTTCGACGTGCGCGGCATTGACGCGAACGAGGCCACGCCCTTCTTCAACAACGGCTTCGACTTCATCGGCACCGCCGCCTTCACCGGCACCGGACAGATCCGCTACGAGCAGAACGCGCTGCTGAACTCGACCTACATCTACTTCAATGTCGATGACGATCTCGACAGCGAGGGAGTGATCCAGCTCCTCGACACCATGGTCGCCCTCGACGAGGACGATTTCCAGCTGGGCGGGCCGATCATCGTCGGCCCGATCATCGACCTGCCGCTCCTCGATCTCTGAGACCAGGCGCGGCGCGGGCAAGGCCCCGCGCCGCATCCTCCTTGCCCGTCAGGGCGTTGCCCCTCCCCGGACGCTGCGATAGTGTCGCGCGGAGGAGGCGGCCCGCCTCCGGCCGGGGGCGGGGGCGCATCTGGCCGCGGGCCGCGCAGCCACCGGGTGCGATCTGCCCGGACGGCATCGGAATGAGGGGATCCGGTTTGATCTTCACCGTGGCGGTGGACGGCCCGGCGGCGGCCGGCAAGGGCACCATATCGCGCGCGCTCGCGTCGCATTTCGGCTTTGCCTATCTCGATACCGGCCTGCTCTACCGGGCGGTCGGCGTACGGGCGCTCGATGACGGGCGCGGTGTGCTCGACCCGCATTGGGCGGCGGAGCTGGCGCGGCGCCTCGAGGAGGCCGATCTCGAGCGCGAGGGGCTCCGGACCGGGCGGGCAGGGCGCGCGGCCTCCAAGGTCGCGGCGATCCCGGAAGTGCGCGCCGCTCTGCTCGATTTCCAGAAGCGCTTTGCCCGGCGCGAGGGCGGGGCGGTGCTCGATGGCCGCGACATCGGCTCGGTGATCTGCCCGCAGGCCGAGGTGAAGCTCTTCGTCACCGCCGCCGACGAGGTCCGCGCCGCGCGCCGCCACGCCGAACTGACCGAGGGCCAGAGCTTCGAGCAGGTGCTCGCCGACCTGCGCGCCCGGGATGCCCGCGACGCCAGTCGCGATGCGGCGCCGATGGTGCGGCCGAGCGATGCACTCTTGCTTGACACGACAGATTTGTCTATAGACGCGGCCGTCGCGAAAGCGATCGCCCATGTGAACGAGCGCCTTGATGCGGGTGGGGCCTGAGGCCACCGCCCGTTTGTCGTATCCGCTCCGGGGTGCAACCTCGTGAAAGACCGGCGGAACCAACCGCCCGGCCGGAAACACGCTATTTGGAGAACTGGATGTCAGCTTCGGCGACAATGGAAGATTTCGAATCGCTGCTCAACGAGAGCTTCGAGCTTGTGACCCCTGACGAGGGGTCCGTGGTCAAGGGCACCGTGCTCGCGATCGAGGCCGGTCAGGCCATCATCGATGTCGGCTACAAGATGGAAGGCCGCGTCGACCTCAAGGAATTCAGCGCTCCCGGCAAGGCCCCCGAGATCGAGGTGGGCGATACGGTCGAGGTCTATCTCGAGCGCGTCGAGAACGCCCGCGGCGAAGCGGTCCTGAGCCGTGACAAGGCCCGGCGCGAAGCTGCCTGGGATCGCCTCGAGAAGGCGTTCGAGAAGGAAGAGCGCGTCGAGGGCGCGATCTTCGGCCGCGTCAAGGGTGGCTTCACCGTCGATCTCGGCGGCGCGGTCGCGTTCCTGCCCGGCTCCCAGGTCGATGTCCGCCCCGTGCGCGACGCCGGCCCGCTCATGCACATGCCGCAGCCCTTCCAGATCCTCAAGATGGACCGCCGCCGCGGCAACATCGTGGTCTCGCGCCGCGCCGTTCTCGAAGAGAGCCGTGCCGAGCAGCGCGCCGAGGTGATCGCCCGCCTGCAGGAAGGCGACGTGATCGACGGCGTCGTGAAGAACATCACCGAATACGGCGCCTTCGTCGATCTCGGCGGTGTCGATGGTCTGCTGCACGTGACCGACATGGCCTGGCGCCGTGTGAACCATCCCTCCGAGATCCTCGGGATCGGCGAGACGGTGAAGGTCCAGGTCATCAAGATCAACAAGGACACCCAGCGCATCTCGCTCGGCATGAAGCAGCTTCAGGCCGATCCGTGGGACAGCGTCGAGGCGAAGTTCCCGATCGGGTCGCGCCATGTCGGCCGCGTCACCAACATCACCGACTACGGCGCCTTCGTGGAGCTGGAGCCGGGCGTCGAGGGCCTCGTGCACGTCTCGGAAATGTCCTGGACCAAGAAGAACGTGCATCCCGGCAAGATCGTCTCCACCTCGCAGGAAGTGGAAGTGGTCGTTCTCGAGATCGATCCCGCCAAGCGCCGCGTTTCGCTGGGTCTCAAGCAGACCCAGGGCAACCCGTGGGAGAACTTCTCCGCCGGTCATCCGAACGGCACGGAAGTCGAGGGCGAGGTCAAGAACATCACCGAATTCGGTCTCTTCGTCGGTCTCGACGGCGACATCGACGGGATGGTCCACCTCTCCGACCTCGCATGGGATCGCTCCGGCGAGGATGCGATCGCCGATTACCGCAAGGGCGACGTTGTCCGCGCGGTGGTCACCGATGTGGACATCGAGAAGGAGCGCATTTCGCTCTCCATCAAGGCGCTCGCCGGTGATCCGTTCGCCGACGCCGTTGCCGGCGTGAAGCGTGGCGACATCGTGACCGTGACCGTGACCGCGATCGAGGACGGTGGCATCGAAGTCGAATACGACGGCATGAAGTCCTTCATCCGCCGCTCCGACCTCAGCCGCGACCGTTCCGAACAGCGCCCCGAGCGCTTCTCGGTCGGCAACAAGGTCGATGCCCGCGTCACGAACATCGATCCGAAGTCGCGCCGCCTCGGCCTTTCGATCAAGGCCCGCGAGATCGCCGAAGAGAAGGAAGCCGTCGAACAGTACGGTTCCTCCGACTCGGGCGCCTCGCTCGGCGACATCCTCGGCGCTGCTCTGAAGCAGCGGGACGACGCCTGAGCGATGTCCGATGGACGCGCTTGAGCGTGATTTCTACGAAGAGCGGCGCCGGAAATGGCGCCGCTCGGCATTCTGGCGCGGCTTCTTCGTCGCGCTTTTCCTGCTCATCGCCCTCGGCGTTGCCCTTTCGCTGACCGGCCTCGAGACGGCGCGCGACCACGTGGCGCGGGTGAGCATCGACGGATTCATCGGCGAGAGCCGCGAGCGCGACGAGATGCTCGACGAAATCGCCGAAAGCGACACGGCGCGTGCCGTGATCCTGCGCATCAATTCTCCCGGCGGCACCACCGCGGGCGCCGAGGCGCTCTATGCCGCCCTCCGCCGCGTGGCGGCGGAAAAGCCCGTTGTTGCGGTCATGAGCGAGGTTGCGGCCTCCGGCGGCTATGTCGCGGCCCTCGGCGCCGATCATATCGTCGCGCGCGGCAACACGCTCACCGGCTCGATCGGCGTCATCATGGAATATCCCGACCTCACCCGCGTCATGGACCGGATCGGGGTCGAGATGGAGACGGTGCGCTCCTCGCCGCTGAAGGCCGAACCCTCGCCCTTCCGCCCGACGAGCCCCGCGGCGCGCGAGGTCAGCGAGGAGATGGTCGCCGACAGCTACGCCTGGTTCCGCGGCCTTGTCGCCGAGCGGCGCGGCCTTGAGGGCGAGGCGCTCTCGGACGTCACCAACGGTGCGGTTTTCACCGGCCGGATCGCGCTCGAAAACGGCCTCGTCGACGAGATCGGCGGCGAGACCGAGGCCATTGCCTGGCTCGAATCGCGCGAGCCGGAACTTTCCGATCTCCCTGTCGTTAACTGGGAGCGCGAAGAGCAAGGGCCCGAGCTTGCCCGAATTCTGGGCAAATTGGGGGCAAGCAGCGGGATTCTAGGGGAAATTTCCCGCTGGCAGGGGGCCAAGCTCTATTCCATCGGGCCGTGATTCCTGCCACTATGCGACACCGGGCGGCGCCAGGGGTCCAGCGAGGGGGCCGTCACGGCCCAGGGCAATGTTCGAGAGGGCGGTGATGATAAAGTCCGAACTGATTCAAAAGATTGCCGAAGAGAACCCTCATCTCTACCAGCGGGACGTGGAACGCATCGTCGGCACGATTTTCGACAAGATCATTGATGCAATGGCGGAAGGCCACCGCGTCGAGCTGCGCGGGTTCGGCGCCTTCTCGGTCAAGCGTCGCGAGGCCCGGCAGGGCCGCAATCCGCGGACCGGCGACACGGTTTCGGTCGATGAGAAATACGTTCCCTTCTTCAAGACCGGCAAGCTGTTGCGCGAACGTCTGAATGATGAATAAATGCCTGCGGCCGATGGCGCAGTGAGGGGAATGGAATGCGAACCATAAAGCTGATACTTCTGGCGATCATCCTTCTGGCGATCGTCGTGCTCTCGGTTGCGAACCGCGAGATGGTGACGCTTCATCTTCTGCCGGCCGGGATGGCCGGGCTGGTTCCGGGCGCCTCGGTCGATCTGCCGCTCTTCGTGGTGAGCCTGATCTCGATCCTGGTCGGCCTCGTGATCGGCTACCTTCTCGAATACCTGCGCGAATACAAGCACCGCCGCCGGGCCGCCGAAAAGGCCCGTGAGGCGCGCACGCTCAACCGCGAGGTCGATACCCTTCGCAGGGAGACCAACAAGCCCAAGGATGACGTGCTCGCGTTGATCGGCAACTGAGCCGGACCAGCACGGGCATGACGCGCGTCAAGATCTGTGGCCTGCGCACGCGCGCCGACGTGGCCGCTGCGGCGCAGGCCGGGGCGGCCTATGCGGGCTTCGTCTTCTTCCCGCCCTCGCCCCGGCACATCACCACCGGCGATGCCGTCTGGATCGCGGGCGGCCTGCCCGAGGGCATCATCAAGGTCGCGCTCACCGTCGATGCCGACGACGAGCTGCTGGCTGCGATCCTCGAGGCGATGCCGATCGACATCCTGCAGCTACACGGCAAGGAAAGCCCGGAGCGGGTGGCGGAGATCCGCACCCGCTTCAGCCGCCCGGTGATGAAGGCGGTGGGGGTGGGCTCCGAGGCGGATCTGCCCGCGCTCGACGCCTATGCCCAGGTCTGCGACCAGATCCTCGTCGATGCCCGGCCCGCGCCGGAGGCCGAGTTGCCCGGCGGCAACGGCATCGCTTTCGACTGGAGGCTGATCCAGGGGCGGCGCTGGCGGCGGCCCTGGATGCTTGCCGGCGGCCTGACCCCGGAGAATGTCGCCGAGGCGATCCGGCTCACCGGAGCGGCGCAGGTCGATGTCTCCTCCGGCGTCGAGAGCGCCCCGGGCCGCAAGGATCACGAGAAGATCGCGGCCTTCGTCGCCGCCGCGACCGGCCGCACGCCGGGCTAGGGGCGCTGAGCCCCGGAGAGCGGGCCCACACCCCGTGGGCGCGCGCTCCCCTCTCGACGCGGCCCCCTGCGCCCTGTAGGAGAGGGGCAAACGAGCAAGGGAGCCCCTGAAAGCCCATGAACGCGCCGCAGACAAATTCCTTCCGCAACGGCCCCGACGAGCGCGGCCGCTTCGGCATCTACGGCGGCCGCTTCGTCTCCGAGACGCTGATGCCGCTCATCCTCGATCTCGAGGCGGAATATGGCCGCGCCAAGGAAGATCCCGCCTTCTGGGCCGAGATGGACGACCTCTGGAAGCACTATGTCGGCCGGCCCTCGCCGCTCTATTTCGCGGAGCGGCTGACCGAGCATCTGGGCGGCGCGAAGATCTACCTCAAGCGCGACGAGCTCAACCACACCGGCGCGCACAAGATCAACAACGTGCTGGGCCAGATCCTGCTCGCCCGCCGCATGGGCAAGTCCCGGATCATCGCCGAGACCGGCGCCGGCCAGCACGGCGTCGCGACCGCCACGGTCTGCGCGCGCTTCGGCCTCAAATGCGTGGTGTTCATGGGCGCCACGGATGTCGAGCGCCAGAAGCCCAACGTCTTCCGCATGAAGCTCCTCGGCGCCGAAGTGGTGCCGGTGAACTCGGGCCGCGCCACGCTCAAGGACGCGATGAACGAGGCGCTGCGCGACTGGGTCACCAATGTGCACGACACGTTCTACTGCATCGGCACCGTCGCGGGCCCGCACCCCTATCCGCAGCTCGTGCGCGACTTCCAGTCGATCATCGGCAAGGAAGCCCGCGAACAGATCCTCGAGCGCGAGGGCCGGCTGCCCGACACGCTGGTGGCCTGCATCGGCGGCGGCTCGAACGCCATGGGCCTCTTCCACCCGTTCCTCGACGACACCGATGTCGCGATCATCGGCGTCGAGGCCGGCGGCCATGGCGTGGACGAGCGCATGGAGCACGCGGCCTCGCTCACCGGCGGGCGTCCGGGCGTGCTGCATGGCAACCGCACCTACCTGCTGCAGGACGAGGACGGCCAGATCCTCGAGGGCCATTCGATCTCGGCGGGTCTCGACTATCCCGGCATCGGCCCGGAGCATTCCTGGCTGCATGACATGGGCCGGGTCGAGTATGTCAGCGTGACCGACGAGGAGGCGCTCGCGGCCTTCAAATTGTCGTGTGTGACCGAAGGCATCATTCCGGCTCTTGAACCGGCGCACGCCTTGGCGCATGTAGCACGCATCGCGCCGAAGCTTCCGCCCGAGCATCTGATCGTGATGAACATGTGCGGCCGTGGCGACAAGGACATCTTCACCGTCGCCGACGCACTGGGCGTGGGCCTCTGACGCGAAACCCCAGGGAGCGGGGCCTGCTCCCCATCGCCGGCCCCCGACGGGCCGGAAACAAGGTTACGTTACGTTATGGAAAATTTTGACATCGGGGATCTCGTGGTCCTCTCCAGCGGCTCGATGCGCATGGCGGTCGAGGCTCTCGACGGCGAGACCGTCGCCTGCGTCTGGTGCCATGAAGGCATCATCGGCCGTGACCGCTTCAACGCCAAGCTGCTGCGCAAGTGGGAACACCGCGAAGAAGACAGGTCGTCGCCGCGCGGCGAAGGCCGTGGCCCGGGCCGCGGTGCCGAAGGCGCCCGCCGTCGCCCCCCTGCAGGTGCAGGCGAAGACCGCGCGCCGCGCGGAAAGCCCGGCTGGGACGGCAAGCCCCGCGAGAAGAAATTCTTCCGCAAGGACGGCTGAGGCCGTCCACGTCGCCGGCGCGCCATGTGCGGGCCGGCGCTTCAGACAGGAACGGGGCCGGACCGATCAGGGTCTGGCCTTTTTTCGTCCGGCGCGGGCGGGGTCAGTCCCAGCCCGTCCAGTGCACCCAGCTGCCGTGGAAATCCGCCCGGCCCAGCAGCCGCGTCTCGCCGTCGGGCCAGAGGGTCAGCAGGATCGCCGCGCCCGGCGCCGCGCCATCGACCTCGAGCCGCAGCCAGGCAATGGGCGCCTCGCGGGAGGCCCGCCGGCCAGCCTCGCTCAGCCGCTCCACCGCCGCAGCCTGAGCCGAAGGCTCAAGATACTGCCAGAAGACGCTGTGATAGATCACATGCGCCGCGCCCTGGAGCCGCAGCGCCAGCCGGTCCGACAGCCAGTCGAGCGCATCGCGGGTGATGATCTGGATCCCGGCCTCCCCGGCAAGCGCGAGGGCGGCCTGCATCCGCGCCAGCCGCTCGGGCTGGTCGGCCCAGACATAGCTCAGCAGCCGCAGGCGGTCGGCGGGCTTTGCAAGATCGGGCGGCGCGCTGTCGCAGCCTGCGCGCTCCAGCAGCCGCACGGGCACGAGCGGCGGCGGCGGCCCCTCCCACTCCGGCACGAGACGCACGGGCGAGTCCTCGGGGCCCCACTGCGCGTCGCCGAAGCGATAGAAGAAGCGGTTCCAGATCTGGTTGAGGCCCGCGCTCGCGCCGAGCTCCGAGGTGATGAGCGGCAGCTCCGTCCGCGCAGCGATCGTGAGAAAGCCGGGGCAGAGCGCGGCGCTCCGCATCGTCTCGTTGGTCTGCGGCGGCCGCCGGAGCCGGGCGGTGATGAAGCGCGGATGCGCCGCCAGCGCCGCGGAGACCGCCGCCCAGACCGCATCGTCGGAGAGCCCCTGGTCATGCGGCGGATAGACGGCGGCGAGGCCTGCGTCGATCTCCTCGATGACAAGGCCGTGGAGCGCGCCGGCCAGCCGCAAGGGCAGCGCATCGGCGCGGCCGCCGGGATTGCCGCGCCATCCGAGCACACGCTCGGCCACCGGCGTGCCGGGCTCGAGGCGTTCGGCAACCAGGCGGCAGAGCCGCGCGGTGAAGGGCGAGCCCATCGCGGCGCACACGTCGGCCTGCGCCTCGAAGGCCGCGCGAACGCTCAACGGAACTTCTCCGCGAGCCTCTGGAGCATGGATTGCGGATCGCGTTCTGCCACGGGCTCGGGCCGGGCCACCGCAGCCTCTGGGGCAGGGGCCGCCTTCTCCGCCTCCGCCGCCGGCTTCTTCCGTTCGGGCTTCGGCGGGGCGAGCCGCCGGGCAACCGCGTTCGAGAGCACGCTGCCGTCACCCTCGGCGAGCGCCGGCGCGCCCTCGGCAACGCCCTCGAGCAGCTTGGCGAGCCAGTCCTCCTCGAATTTCGCGAAATCCCCGAGCACGTAGTTCGAGACGAGCTTCTTGTTGCCCGGATGGCCGATGCCGATGCGCACGCGCTGGAAATCCGGGCCGAGGTGGGCGGTGATCGAGCGCAGCCCGTTATGGCCCGCATGCCCGCCACCCGTCTTCACCCGCAGCTTGCCGGGGCCGAGATCGAGCTCGTCGTGAAAGACGGTGATGTCGCCCGGCGGGATCTTGTAGAAGGCCGCCGCGGCCTGCACCGCATCCCCGGAGAGGTTCATGAAGGTCTCGGGCTTCAGCAGGATCACCTTCTCGCGCCCGAGCCGCCCCTCGGAAACCTGCCCCGAAAACTTGCCCCGCCAGGGCGCGAAGCCATGGGCCTCCGCGATCGCCTCCACCGCCATGAAGCCGACATTGTGCCGGTTGCGGGCATATTTGGCACCCGGATTGCCGAGACCGACGAAAAGTTTCACCAAAGCCCCCCGAGAAAAGAAAGACGCGCCCCGATCTATACCGCGGCGCGTCATGAATTTGCAAAGCCCCGAGGGGCGAAGAGCCGATTATTCCTCGGCGGCTTCCTCGGCTTCCTCGGCTTCGGCGGACTTGAGGCCCGACGGCGCCTGGATGTTGGCGATCACGAAGTCACGCTCGATCGTCGGCTTCGCGCCCTTCGGCAGATCGACGTCCGAGATGTGGATCGTGTCGTTGATCTGGCGGCCGGTGAGATCGACGGTGATGTGATCGGGGATGTTGCCCGCGGTCACGACCAGCTCGACGTCCTGGCGCACGACGGTCAGCACGCCGCCGCGCTTGATGCCCGGAGCCGCCGCATGATTGATGAACTCCACCGGAATGTGGAGGTTGATGCGGGTCTTCTCGGTCAGGCGCAGGAAGTCCACATGGGTGGGAAGGTCCTTGACCACGTCACGCTGCACGCCGCGGCAGATGACGCGGTTGTCGGCGCCGTCGACCTTCACGTTGAGAAGCTTCGACAGGAACTTGCCCGCCTTCAGCATCTTCAGCAGTTCGTTGTGCTTGACGTTGATCGACTGCGGTTCCGCACCGCCGCCGTAGATCACACCGGGGACGAGTCCCGCCTGACGTGCCCTGCGAGCGGCCCCCTTGCCGCTTTCGGTGCGCGCCGCGGCTTCGAGAACAGGTGCCTCTGCCATTGGCTTTATCTCCATAATTGAACAAGGCGGCTCTCCTCCAAGGGTGTAGAGCCGCCGGAGACGGGCCCATATCCGAATTCCGCCCGGAAGGAAAGACCTTTCCCGCCCGCCGCGGCCCGGAGCGCGCGCCCGGGCCCCGAAAGCGCCCCCGAGGCTCCTTGTATCACCTCCGCAAACCTCCTAAAGCCTCGGTGTCTGTCGCTTTTCCGGGAGGGGTCCATGGCCGGGCCGCGCGTTGCGCTCTTCGTCACCTGTCTGGTGGATCTGCTCCGCCCGTCGGTGGGGTTCGCGAGCGTGAAGCTGCTCGCGGAGGCCGGATGCGACGTCGATGTGCCGGAGGCCCAGACCTGCTGCGGCCAGCCGAACTGGAACGCCGGCGACCGGGCCGGGGCGGCCGAGATGGCGCGCCGCGTCATCGAGACCTTCGAGCCCTACGATCATGTCGTGCTGCCCTCGGGCTCCTGTGCCGCAACGATCGTCAAGGACTACCCGGCGATGTTCGCCCCCGAAGACCCCTGGCGGGCGCGGGCCGAGGCGCTCGCCGAGCGCACCCACGAGATCACGAGCTTCCTCGCCGATGTCATGGGCGTCGCCCCCGCGCGCCGCGCGCTCAGGGCGAGCGTCACCTATCACGACAGCTGCTCGGGCCTGCGCAGCCTCGGCATCGCCGAACAGCCGCGCCGCCTGCTCGCCGCCATCGGCGGGCTCGAGCTGCGCGAGATGCAGGACGCGGATGTCTGCTGCGGCTTCGGCGGCACGTTCTGCGTGAAATACCCGGAGGTTTCCGGCGCGATGGCGGCGGACAAGACGGAATGCATCGCCGCGACCGGTGCCGATCTGGTGCTCGCGGGCGATCTCGGCTGCCTGATGAACATGGCCGGCAAGGCCCGGCGCGAGGGGCGTGCCTTCAAGGCCCGCCATGTGGTCGAGGTGCTCGCCGGCACCACCCACGTCCCGCCGATCGGGGACAGCAAATGAGCGCCGGGGCGACCTCCGCCGAGTTCCGGGCCAATTCGCGCGCAGCCCTTGCCGACGCGAACCTCCAGGCAGCCCTTCGGGGCAGCCGCGGCGGCTTCGTGCAGAAGCGCGCGAAGGCCCGTGCCGCGCTGCCCGAATTCGATGCGCTGCGCGACGAGGCGACCGCGCTCAAGAACCACACGCTCGCCCATCTCGACCACTATCTCGAGGCCTTCGAGGCCCAGGTCGTGGCGAGCGGCGGCCAGGTCCACTGGGCCGAGACCGCCGCCGATGCCCGCGCCGCCGTGCTCGAGATCTGCGACCGGGTCGGGGCGCGGACGGTGACCAAGGGCAAGTCGATGATCTCCGAGGAATGCGGGATCAACGAGGCGCTCACCGCGGCCAACATCACCCCCGTCGAGACCGATCTCGGCGAATACATCATCCAGCTCCGCGGCGAGACCCCGTCGCACATCATCGCGCCCGCCGTGCATGTCACCGTGCCCGAGATCGAGACGGCGTTCCGCGCGGCCCATGCCGGGCTCGACCCGGCCCGTGACCTCAGCCGGCCGGAGGCGATGCTGAAGGAGGCGCGCGCCGTGCTGCGCGAGGCCTATTTCGCGGCGGATGTCGGCATCACGGGCGCCAACATGCTGGTGGCCGAGACCGGCCAGACGGTGATCGTCACCAACGAGGGCAACGGCGATCTCACCCAGTCGCTGCCGCGCGTCCATATCGTCATCGCCTCGATCGAGAAGGTGGTGCCGACGCTCGAGGATGCCGCGACCCTGCTGCGCGTGCTCGCCCGCTCCGCCACCGGGCAGGAGATGTCGGTCTACACCACCTTCTCCCGCGGCCCGCGCCGCGCCGAGGATCTCGACGGCCCCGACGAGTTTCACGTCATCCTCCTCGACAACGGCCGCTCGGCGCTGCTCGGCACCGAGTTCGAGGACATGCTCCGCTGCATCCGCTGCGGCGCCTGCATGAACCACTGCCCGGTCTACCAGGCCGTCGGCGGCCATGCCTACGGCTGGGTCTATCCCGGCCCGATCGGCGCGGTGCTCACGCCCGCGCTCACCGGCGTGGAGCAGGGCGGCGCGCTCGCCAATGCCTCGACCTTCTGCGGCCGCTGCGAGGCGGTCTGCCCGGTGCGGATCCCGCTGCCGCGGATGATGCGGAGCTGGCGCGAGAAGGAATTCGAGAAGCGGCTGACCCCGCGCGGCATGCGCCGCGGCCTCGGCCTCTGGCTCTGGCTCTCCCGGCGGCCGAAGGCCTGGCGCTTCGCCACCCGTACCGCCGCGCGCGTGCTCCACCGCATGGGCCGGGGCTCCGGCGCGCTGAAGCGGCTGCCCTTCGGCGCCGACTGGACCGCGACGCGGGATTTCCCCGCGCCCGAGGGCCGGACCTTCATGGAACAGTGGAAGGCGATGAAGCGATGAGCGGGCGCGAGACGATCCTCGCCCGGGTGCGGGCGGCAGCACGGCAGCGCACCGAGGACGATGCGGAGCGCGAGGACAGGGTGGCCGGCCGGATCATCCGCCACGAGCCCGGCCTCGTGCCGCGCCAGGGCGCCAGCAGTGGCCACGGCCGCCTCACCCAGTTCCTCAACAAGCTCGACCAGGCCTCCGCCAGCGTCGGCCGCATCTCCTCGCTCGCCGAATTGCCCCGCGTCATCGCCCGCGAGCTCCGCAAGCGCGGGCTGCCGGCCGAGGTGCGCATGGGCGCCGAGCCGATGTTCCGCAGCCTCGACTGGTCGGTGCTCAAGGCATCGATCGGGCCGGGCCGCCCGGTCGAACCGGTAACGCTCAGCCGCGCCGAGTTCGGCATGGCCGAAACCGGCACGCTCGTGCTCTGCTCGGGGCTGGACAACCCGGTGACGCTCACCTTCCTCGGCGAGACGCATTTCGTCGTCCTGCGCCGCAGCGACATCATGGCGGGCTTCGAGGACATGTGGGCAGCCTTCCGGGCCCGCGGCCTCGATCCGCGCACCGTCAACATGGTGACGGGCCCCTCACGCTCGGCCGACATCGGCCAGCAGCTCCAGCTCGGCGCGCACGGGCCGATGGCGCTTCACGTCTTCCTGATCGACTGACGACGACGGCCCGGCCGAGTCGTCCGCAAGGGCAGGGCGCAGGGCCCGCGCCCGGCGCAATCCGTGCCGACTCCCACGATCCGGGGCAGATTTGCTCGCCTCAGGCGGGAAAGAGCCGTCTTTTGGGTGTATATCCGCCGGTTCGAAAATTTTTCTGCTGCAGTGCAGCAAAAACCTGTTGAAATACGATCATTATGCCTCATGTAGGAGACAGACGGAACGAAGCAACGAACAGGAGACCCATCATGGCTACCGAAAATCCGCTCAACGCCTTCTTCGCCAAGCTGCCCGAAGGCTTCCCGATCGACAAGGACGCGACCGCTGGCGCCTGGAAATCCTGGGCCAAGCTCAACGAGCGCCTCGCCGATCTCGCGATCGACACCATGAGCCGCACCAACGAGATCACCGCCAACAGCACGCAGGAAAGCCTTTCGCGCCTGCGCGATCTGGCGAAGGTCCAGGAAGAGCCGGCTGAATACAGCAACGTCCTCACGAACTACGTGCAGGGCCAGTTCACCCTGACCCGTGACACCGCCGAAGCGCTCGGCAAGGTGTTCGGCGACGCCCGCGACCAGGCCACCGAGCTGTTCTCGCAGGCTGGTGAGAAGGCCGAGGAAACCGCCGAAGCCAACACCAAGGCGGCTGCACGCAAGACCACCGCAAAGGCCAAGCAGGCTACTGCGAAGGCGGAATCCGCCGCAGAAGAAGCCGTCGAGGCTTCTGCCTGATCTCTGATCGGGCGCCTCGCCGCACGAGTGTTGTGTAACGAGTATTCGAGTTCAGGGGACGGCGGCCCGGTCAGCGCATCCTGCGCGTCCGGGCCCCCCCGCCAGAAGGCCCGCGGCCGGTTCGTCCGGCGGCGGGCCTTGCGTTTTCCGGGGTGCGTGTCAGCGCGCCACGCCACCCTCCGGAGGCGCGTGGCGCGGAACGCCGCGCCTCAGCCTTCGCCGAAGACCCGCGCGAAGATCCGGTCGACGTTCTTGGTGTGATAGCCGAGATCGAAACAGGCCTCGATCTCCGCCTCGCTCATCACCGCGCGCACCTCCGCATCCGCCTTGAGCTCGCTCAGGAAATCCGCGCCCTGTTCCCAGACCTTCATCGCATTGCGCTGCACCAGCGCATAGGAATCCTCGCGGCTCACACCCTTCTGGGTGAGCGCCAGCAACACGCGCTGCGAGTGGATGAGCCCGCGGAACTTGTTCATGTTCCGCTCCATGTTCTCCGGATAGACCACGAGCTTGTCGATCACCCCGGTGAGGCGGGCGAGCGCGAAATCGAGCGTGATCGTCGCATCCGGCCCGATGCCGCGCTCGACGGAGCTGTGCGAGATGTCGCGCTCGTGCCAGAGGGCGACGTTCTCCATCGCCGGCACCACCGCCATGCGCACGAGCCGCGCGAGCCCGGTGAGGTTCTCGGTCAGCACCGGATTGCGCTTGTGCGGCATCGCCGAGGAGCCCTTCTGGCCCTTCGAGAAGAACTCCTCCGCCTCGAGCACTTCCGTACGCTGCATGTGGCGGATCTCGATCGCCACGTTCTCGATCGAGGAGGCGATGACGCCCAACGTTGCGAAGAACATCGCATGCCGGTCGCGCGGGATCACCTGGGTCGAGATCGGCTCGGGCCGGAGCCCCATCTGCGCGCAGACATGCTCCTCGACCGCCGGGTCGATATTGGCAAACGTCCCGACCGCGCCCGAGATCGCCCCCGTCGCCACCTCGAACCGCGCCTTCTCCAGCCGGTTCCGGTTGCGCTCCATCTCGGCATAGAAGCGGGCGAAGGTCAGCCCCATCGTCGTCGGCTCGGCATGAATGCCGTGGCTGCGGCCGATGCGGACGGTCTCCTTGTGCTCGTAGGCCCGCCGCTTCAGCGCCGCGAGCAGCGCGTCCATGTCGGTCAGCAGGATGTCGGCCGCGCGCACGAGCTGCACGTTGAGCGTGGTGTCGAGCACGTCCGAGGAGGTCATGCCCTGATGGACGAAGCGCGCCTCGGTCGAGCCGATGTGCTCGGCCAGATGGGTGAGGAAGGCGATCACGTCATGCTTGGTCACCGCCTCGATCTCGTCGATCCGCGCCACGTCGAACTCGACGTCCTTCGCCTTCCAGACCGCCTCGGCCGAGGCCTTGGGGATCACGCCGAGGTTGGCCTGCGCGTCGCAGGCATGGGCCTCGATCTCGTACCAGATCCGGAACTTGGTCTCGGGCGACCAGATCTTGACCATGTCTGGGCGGGAATAGCGCGGGATCATGCGGTGAGCCTTTCGCGGAAGAACGTCGTTTCGAATGGGCCGCTCGTGTTGAGGCGGTGCGCGGGTCTGATAGACTGCGCGTCCGGGCGGCACAAGCGAGGGGAGCGATGGAACTCGCGGCATTCGAGGGAGACTGGCGGATCAGCCGCCGCATCGAGGACCGCCGCAACGGTCTCTCGGGCCGCTTCGAGGGCAGGGCCTGCTTCACGCCCGAGGCGGGCGGCGGGCTCCGCTACGAGGAAACCGGCACCCTCCGGCTCGGCGCGGGCCCTCCGATGGCCGCCGCGCGCCGCTACCTCTGGCGCGAAACCCTCGGCATGATCGAGGTCTGGTTCGACGACGGCCGCTTCTTCCACGCCTTCGACCCGGCCCGCCCCGATCCCGCCGCCCATCACGACTGCCCGCCCGACAGCTACGACGTGCGCTACGATTTCGCCGCCGCCCCCCGCGCCTGGGCCAGCCGCTGGCAGGTCGCCGGCCCCCGCAAGGCCCATCTCATCGAGAGCCACTACACGCGAAGCGAGTGAAGATCGGCATTTCCCCCTGCCAACGCTTTGCGCAGCGCCCGAAATCCTGCCCGTCAGGCAGGCATTCCGCCGCAGGAAATGAAACTCCGGCGCGAAAATCGCCATTTTCCCTTTGCAATCGCCACCCGGCCGCGATGCTGAGAGACGTGTCACCGCAGGGTGCCGCCCGCGCGCCGGTCGTGCCGGTGACAGCCGTCCCATGCCAGACCGCTCCCGACCGGAACCCCTGCTTTCAGGACAAGAAGGAGATTTCATGAGCACGGAGAACGCGAATGTCCTCCAAGGCGAAGCGCCCGGCCGGCGCTTCGTGATGCCCGACATCTATGTCATTCTTTTCGTCTTCACCGGCATCGCCGCGCTGCTGACCCATGTGGTCCCGGCGGGCCTCTTCGACAGGGTCGAGCTGCCCAACGGTCGCGTCGCAATCAACCCCGACTCGTTCCGCTTCATCGAGAGCACCCCGGTCGGCATCGTCGATTTCATGACCGCCATCCCCATGGGCCTCGCCGATGCGAGCCTCGTCGTCTTCTTCACCTTCATCATCGGCGGCATGTTCATGGTGATCCACAAGACCGGGGTGATCGAGGTCGCGGTGGACAAGCTCACCCGCCGCTTCGCCGAGCGCAGCATCCTCATCATCCCCGTGCTCATGGTCACCTTCTCCGTCATCGCGACCCTCATCGGCACCCAGGAGCTGGCGCTCGTCTACGTCCCGGTGATCCTGCCGCTGATGATCGCGCTCGGCTTCGACTCGGTGACCGCCGCCGCGGTGGCGCTGCTCGCCACCACCGCGGGCTTCACCTCGGGCGTGCTCAATCCGATCAACACCGGCCTCGGCCAGACCATCGCCCAGATCCCGGTGTTTTCCGGCATCGGCCTGCGCGCGCTCCTCTTCATCTGCCTGACCGGGGCCGCGGTGCTCTACGTGGTGCGCTACGCCGCCCGCGTGCGCGCCACGCCCGATGCAAGCCTCGTCGCCGACACGCCCGCCGAAGCGGAGAAGCGCAAGCTCTACCGCCACGCGGCGGACGAAGGCGCGCTCGCCTTCACCGCCCGGCAGAAGCTCGCCGGGCTCACCATCCTCGGCTTCTTCGTCATCCTGGTCTGGGGCGTGCTCGACCAGAAATGGTTCATGATGGAAATGTCCGGGCTCTTCATCGTCATGGGCATCACCGTCGGCCTCGTCGCGGGCCTCACCACGCAGCAGATCTGCAACGGCTTCAACGAAGGCTTCCGCGACGTGCTCGTCGGCGCGATGATCGTCGGCGTCGCGCGCGCCGTCGCGGTGATGCTGGAGCAGGGGCAGGTGATGGACACCCTCGTCCACGGCCTCGGCGAGCTCGTCGGCGGCTTTCCCCCGCATGTCTCCGCGGTGGGCATGTTCATCGCCCAGCTCGGCTTCAACTTCGTGATCCCCTCGGGCAGCGGCCAGGCGCTGGTGACCATGCCGATCATGGCGCCGCTCTCCGATCTGATCGGCGTCACGCGCCAGAGCGCGGTGCTCGCCTATCAGCTCGGCGACGGGCTCAGCAACATCTTCTACCCGACCTCCGGCTACTTCATGGCAACCCTCGCGCTCGCAGGCGTCACCTGGGACAGATGGGTGCGGTTCTTCCTGCCGCTCTTCATCCTCTGGTGCTCGATCGCCCTCGGCTTCCTGATCTACGCGCAGGCGACCCAGTGGACGGGCTGACCGCCCCCTTCCGGCCCGCGCCCTGACCGGGGGCGGGCCACAGGCCGCGGCGGCGGTATTCAACCGGGCCCGATTGCTCTATCCTCGCGGCACCGCTCCCGAGCTGCCCCGTGGACACCCGCCATGCCGAGCACCATCCGCCTGCACCGCGTCTTCGCCGCCAAGCCCGACAAGCTCTATCGCGCCTTTCTCGAGCCCGATGCCATCGCGAGCTGGCTGCCGCCCTTCGGCTTCACCTGCACCGTGCACGCGCTCGACGCCCGCGAGGGCGGCACGCACCGCATGTCCTTCCGCAACTTCACCACCGGCCGCAGCCATGCCTTCGGCGGCACCTACCACCGGCTCGTTCCGGACCAGGAGATCGCCTACAGCGAGAGCTTCGAGGATCCCGGCCTGCCGGGGGAGATGACGATCACGGTCCGCTTCCGGCCCGTCGCGATCGGCACCGAAATGACCCTGGAGCAGCAGGGCGTCCCCGACGTGATCCCGCCCGAGGCCTGCTACTACGGCTGGCAGGAATCCCTCCGCAAGCTCGCAAAGCTCGTCGAACCCCACATCCCCGAATAGCGGGGCGCGGGGCGCGCGCGAAATCCCCGCCATTCATGATTTGTTAACGACAAAATCCAACGAATTCAAAGGCGTTTTCGGATTTTCACGGTGAAACGCCGCGTTTCACCGCCCGCAAGGCCCCGGCCTTGCACCCCCTCAGAGGAAGCGCACGGCGCCGATATGGGGCAGGTTGCGGTTCATCTGGGCATAGTCGATGCCGTAGCCGACGACGAACTTGTCGGGGATCTCGAAGCCCGTCCAGGTCGCCTTGATGTCCACCTCCCGCCGCGAGGGCTTGTCGAGCAGCGCGCAGACCTCGAGCCGCGCCGGCCGCCGGGTCCTGAGGATCGCGAGCACATGGCTGAGGGTGAAGCCGGTATCGACGATATCCTCGACGACCAGCACGTCGCGCCCCTCGATCTCGCCGCGCAGGTCCTTCAGGATCCGCACCTCCCGGCTCGATTCCGTGGCGTTGCCATAGGAGGAGGCCTCGAGAAAATCGACCTCCACCGGCAGGCCGATCTCGCGCACCAGGTCGGCGATGAAGATGAACGAGCCGCGCAGCAGCCCCACGACCACGAGCTTGTCGGTGCCGCGATAGAAGTCGGTGATCTCGCGTGCGAGTTCCTCGACCCTGGCCGCGATCTGCTTTGCCGAAATCATCTCGTCGATCACGTAGCGCCGTTCGCTCATGCGTTTTTCCCTCGCTGTCCCGGGCCCCCGCCCGGGATTTTGCCTTGTGCTTGCGGGGAAGCTATGGTCTTACCCGCCTCCAACCACTTTCCCTTCCGGTCCCGATCAGTCAACCATGCCGACGCATACCGAGAAACGGAGAATGCCCTACAGCGCCGACGAGATGTATGCGCTGATTGCCGATGTGGGGCGCTATCCGGAATTCCTGCCCTGGTGTGCCGCCGCCCGTGTCCGCACGCGGCGGCCGTTTCCCGATGGCTCGGGCGAGGTGATGGACGCCGATCTGGTGATCTCCTTCAAGCTCTTCCGCGAGCGCTTCGGCTCCCGCGTGACGCTCCGGCCCGAGGCCCGCACGATCGATGTCGAATATCTCGACGGGCCGTTCAAGTATCTCAACAACCACTGGAGCTTCATCCCGAGGGGCGAGAAGAGCTGCGAGGTCGATTTCTTCGTCGATTTCGAATTCCGCTCGGCATTGCTCCAGAAGGTGATCGGCGTCGTCTTCAACGAGGCGATGCAGCGGATCGTGCGCGCCTTCGAGCGCCGGGCCGAGGACCTCTACGGCGCCCGCCCGAGCGCCTGAAGCGCGAGTTCGAGCGCGGTCTCGACCGTCGCGGCCCGCACCTCTGCCCGCCCCAGCGGCCCGAATTCCCGCTTCTCCGCCCGGACCTCGCCCTTGAGGGCGATCCCGAACCAGACGAGCCCCTCGGGCTTTTCCTCCGACCCGCCGGGCCCCGCGACGCCCGTGGTCGCGATGGCAAGATCGGCCCCGGAGCGCGCAAGCGCGCCGGCCGCCATCGCGCGGGCAACCTCTTCGGAGACCGCACCATGCGCGGCCAGAAGCTCGGGCGAGACACCGAGAAGCGCTGTCTTCGAGGGGTAGGAATAGGTCACGAAGCCACGGTCGAAGACATCCGAGGAGCCCGGAATATCGGTGAGCGCCGCGCTCACCAGCCCGCCGGTGCAGCTCTCCGCCGTCGCGATATGGAGGCCGCGGGTCCGGGCCGCCTCGAGCAACGCCGCGGCTTTCTGGCTGCTGCCGCTCATCACATCAGCATCCCATGGGCCACCGCCGCGGCCACCGCCACGACGACCGCGGCCATCAGCCCCGCCAGGACATCGTCGAGCATCACCCCCATCGGCCCGTGCTTGCGATCGGCCCAGGAGACCGGCCAGGGCTTCCAGATGTCGAAGAGCCGGAACATCACGAACGCGCCGACCCAGCCCGGATAGGGAAAGACATGGCCCGCAACGCCCGCGTGCCAGAGGCCGGCCGAAAGCGGGAAGAGGGCGATCCACTGGCCGACCACCTCGTCGATGACGATCTCGGAGGGATCGGGATTGCCGCCGCCCGCCGTCTCGCGCGCCGTCGCCCAGTAGCCGCCGAGAAAGGCAAGCACGGTGGCCAGCAGCAGGAGCGGAAAGCCCCCCGCCCAGTGCAGCAGCCAGCCGACGGGCAGGGCTGCGAGCGAGCCCCAGGTGCCCGGCGCGCCCGGCAGCAGGCCCGCCCCGAAGAAGGTCGCGATGAGCCGGCTCATGATTTCACCAGCGTCGCGGTGGCGATCGCCGCGATCCCTTCGCCCCGGCCGGTGAAGCCGAGCCGCTCCGAGGTCGTGGCCTTCACGCTCACCCGGTCCGCCCCGATCCCGGCGATGCCGGCCAGAGCCGCGCGCATCGCCTCGGCATGCGGCCCGATCTTCGGCCGCTCGCAGACAAGCGTCACGTCGCAATGGGTGATCGCAAAGCCGCGCTCGGCGGCGCGCTCGACGGCCTTCCGGAGGAAGATCTCGGAGGCGGCCCCCTTCCACTGCGCATCGGAGGGCGGGAACCACTGGCCGATATCGCCCTCGGCGAGCGCGCCGAAGATCGCGTCGGTGAGGGCATGCATGCCCACATCGGCATCGGAATGGCCGACAAGGCCGTGGTCATGGGGGATCTCGACGCCGCAGAGCGTGACGGCGCTCCCCGGGCCGAGCTGATGCACGTCGAAGCCGTTGCCTGTGCGGATGTCGATCATGGTCTCCAGTCGCCGTTCTGCCCGCGCCAGATCGGCGGGGGTGGTGATCTTGTAGTTCTCCTCGGCGCCGGGGACCACCCTGACCTCGTGCCCGGCGGCAACCGCCACCGCGACGTCATCGGCGGCATCGCCCGCCCCGGCGCGATGGGCGGCGAGGATCGCCCCGAACCGGAACCCCTGCGGCGTCTGGGCGCGCCAGAGCCCGTCGCGGGACTGCGAGGCAACCACATGGTCCCCTTCGGCCCGCCAGAGCGCATCGACGACCGGAAGGGCCGGAAAGGCGCCGGGCACCTCGGCGAGCGCCGCCACCACGTCGGAAATCACCGACTGCGGCACGAAGGGGCGGGCGGCATCGTGGATGAGGACCGTCTCGGGGGCGGTCGCCTCCGCCGCCAGCGCCTCGAGCCCGGCCAGGACGGAGCCTGCCCGCGCAGGCGCGCCCGCGACGGGGGGCGAGAGCCGGCTGTCCGAAATGCCCGCAACCGCTGCCTCGTAAAGCGGCAGATCGTCGGGATGGATGACGACGAGCACACGCGACACCGCCGGGTGCTCCAGGAAGGCGCATATGCTGCGCTGCAGTATTGAATGTTCGCCGAGAGGCAGGTATTGCTTTGGCTGAGCTGCGCCAAGCCTTTGGCCCCGCCCGGCAGCGACAATCAGTGCGGCGCACGCCATTCGCATTTTCCCCCGTTTCTTGTGCGGCGCTTATAAGCCGCGGGACCGGGGCCGACAATGTCTCCCGCGAGACGGCGTAACCGGAGAAATGCCCAAGGAACGGCATGTGCGCTGATTGTTGCCACTTGCCGCGCCATGAGGTATGCAGAGGCTTGTCGATGCATACGGAATAAGCAGATGATTGTCGAGATTGGGGGCATTAATCTAGCCTCGCCTGTTTTTCTGGCACCTATGGCCGGCATCACGGATGTTCCGTTCCGGAACGCCGTGCTGCGCCATGGCGCAGGCCTCGTCGTCTCTGAAATGATCGCGAGCCGCGAGATGCTGTCGGCCCGGCCCTCGACCCGGGCGCGCGCCGAGCTGGGGCTCGGGGATGCGCAGACCGCCGTGCAGATCGCGGGAAACGACCCGGAGCTGATGGCGGAGACCGCCCGGCTCTGCGCGGGCGAGGGCGCCCGCATCATCGACATCAATTTCGGCTGCCCGGCCAAGAAGGTGACCTCCGGCCTGTCGGGTTCGGCGCTGATGCGCGACCCGGATGTGGCGCTTCGCATCGTCGAGGCGGTCGTCGCCGCGGTGGACGTGCCCGTCACCGTCAAGATGCGCCTCGGCTGGGACGAGGATTGCCTCACCGCGCCCGAGATCGCCCGGCGGGCCGAGGCGGCCGGCGTCCGCATGATCTGCGTGCATGGCCGCACCCGCTGCCAGTTCTACAAGGGCCGCGCCGACTGGAACGCGATCGCCGCCGTCCGCGCGGCCGTCCGCATCCCGCTCATCGCCAATGGCGACATCGTCTCGGCCGGCACCGCGGCCGAGGCGCTCGCGCGCTCCGGCGCCGACGGCGTGATGATCGGACGCGGGGCCCGCGGCCGGCCCTGGCTCATCGCGGGGATCGAAGCCGCCCTCGCGGGCCGCCCCGTCCCGGCGGAGCCCGGCCCCGCGGCGCGCAGCGCGCTCGTCATCGAGCATTACGAGGCGATGCTCTCCTTCTACGGCGTCGATCTCGGGGTCCGCGTCGCGCGGAAACACCTCGGCTGGTATCTCGAGCGGCTCGACGGCGCGGAGGCGCTCCGCGACCGGGTCATCCGCCTTACCGATCCCTCCGCGGTGATCCGCGCCCTTCAATCGGAAATGTCATCGTGCAATTCGTCAAGCCCCAGGGCCGCCGCCTGATGGAAATCGGTTTCGAAGCGCTCTGGAGCGCGATTCCCTATCCCGGCCTCATCATCCGCAAGGACGACACGATCGCCGCCGCCAACCCGGCGGCGGAGGACTTCGGCGCCACCTCGGTCCGGCAGATGCGGGGCAAGCCGTTCAAGAAGTTCCTCGGGCCCAACAGCGTTGTGATGGACGTGATCCACCAGGCGCGGAAGAGCGATGTCTCGGTGACGCAATACAACGTCATGGTGAGCTGGGTCGGCATGCCGCCCTCGCTCCAGAACCTCCACGCCTCGCCGATGCACGAGGCGGATGGCGAGATCCTGCTGCTGATGCACCCCCGCGGCATGGCCGAGAAGATGGATCGCAGCCTCAGCCACCGCTCGGCGGCCCGCTCGGTCTCCGGCATGGCGGCCATGCTCGCCCACGAGATCCGCAATCCGCTCGCCGGCATCTCCGGCGCCGCCCAGCTGCTCGAGATGGGGCTCACGGCCGAGGATCGCGAGCTCACCGGCCTCATCCAGGCCGAGGCGGCGCGGATCGGCGCGCTGGTCGACCGGGTGGAGCAGTTCGGAGATCTCCGGCCTGCGCTGCGCCGGCCGATCAACATCCACGACGTGCTCGACCGGGCGCGGCGCTCGGCGCAGGCGGGGTTTGCGGCCCACGCGCGCTTTTCCGAGGAATTCGACCCCTCGCTGCCGCCGGCTTCCGGCGATCCGGACCAGCTCCTGCAGGTGTTCCAGAACCTTCTGAAGAATGCCGCGGAGGCAATCCCGCGGGTGGGGGGCACGATCGCGATCGGCACCGCCTACCGGCCGGGCGTGAAGCTCTCGCGGCCCGGCGGCAAGAGCGAGAGCCTGCCGCTTCTGGTCACGATCACCGACAACGGCCCGGGCATTCCGGAAAATCTCGTGCGCGACATCTTCGATCCCTTCGTCAGCTCGAAGGAAAACGGCACCGGGCTCGGCCTCTCGCTGGTCTCGAAGATCATTTCTGACCATGGCGGTGTCGTCGAATGCGACAGCCGCCCGGGGCGGACCCGGTTTCTCGTCCGGCTGCCGGTCTGGATCGAGAAGAAGAAGACCAAGGAAACGGATGGAGGGCGCTAGGGCATGGAAGGGACGATCCTTGTTGCGGATGACGATCGCACGATCCGGACTGTGCTCGCGCAGGCGCTGACCCGCGCCGGATGCCGCGTGCGGGCGACGGGCACGGCCTCGACGCTCTGGCGCTGGGTCGACGAGGGCGAGGGGGACGTGATCGTCACCGACGTGATGATGCCCGACGGCGATGCGCTCGACCTGCTGCCCGCGATCAAGAAGCGCCGGCCGGACCTGCCCGTCATCGTGATGAGCGCGCAGAACACGGTGATGACCGCGATCCGCGCGGCGGAGGTCGGCGTCTACGAATACCTCCCCAAGCCCTTCGACCTGAAGGAGGTTCTGGGCCAGGTCTCCAAGGCCCTGAAGCAGAAGGCGCGCCGCACGCCGCTGGCCGAAGAGGAGCCCGCGCGCGAGGAAAACCTGCCGCTCATCGGCCGGAGCCCGGCGATGCAGGAGGTCTACCGCATCCTTGCCCGCCTGATGAACACCGATCTCGGCGTGATGATCACCGGCGAGAGCGGCACCGGCAAGGAGCTGGTGGCGCGCGCCCTGCACAATTTCGGGCTCAGGAAGGACGGGCCGTTCGTCGCGATCAACATGGCCGCGATCCCGCGCGACCTGATCGAGAGCGAGCTCTTCGGCCATGAGAAGGGCGCCTTCACCGGCGCAGACCGCGCGATGGCGGGCAAGTTCGAGCAGGCGCGCGGCGGCACGCTCTTCCTCGACGAGGTGGGCGACATGCCGCTCGATGCCCAGACGCGGCTCCTGCGCGTGCTGCAGGAGGGTGAATTCACCCGCGTGGGCGGCCGGGACGTGCAATCGGCCGATGTGCGCATCGTCGCCGCCACCCATCAGGATCTGCGCGGCCTCATCGGCGAGGGCCGCTTCCGCGAGGATCTCTTCTACCGGCTCAATGTCGTGCCGATCCGCCTGCCGCCGCTGCGCGAGCGCCTCGAGGACGTGCCCGATCTCGCCCGCGCCTTCCTGCGCCGGGCCGAGAACGAGGGCCTGCCGCGCAAGTCGATCTCCAAGGACGCGCTCGACATCCTCAAGAAGCAGGACTGGACGGGCAATGTGCGCGAGCTCGAGAATCTCATGCGCCGGCTCTGCGTGCTCTGCACCGACGACGTGATCTCCGCGGGCGTGGTGACCCAGGAGGTCTCGGCCCGCCCGACCTCGACCGCCCCGGCGCAGAACGCCCAGCCCCAGCGGCTGGCGCATGCCATCGAGGCGCATCTGCGGCGCTACTTCGATCTCCACGGCGACGCGCTGCCGCCCAACGGGCTCTATGACCGCATTCTCAAGGAGATGGAGCTGCCGCTTATCGCGCTCGCGCTCTCCGCGACACGCGGAAATCAGGTCCGGACGGCGGAGTTGCTCGGCATAAACCGGAATACGTTGCGAAAAAAAATCCGTGACCTCGACATTCGGGTGACACGTGGCAAGAAAATGATGTAAGAACGCCACAGTCGAGCCTGAAAAGAGCGCCATGGCAGAATGCGCCTTCACCCACTGAGCCTGTCCGGAGAGCGTTTCGCACGCTGGCTGAATCGCCGGGACGTCAGGACGTATTTCCTCTGGGCGATGCTCGGGCTTGGCCCGCTGCTCACCATCGCGACCTTCGCCTCCCTCGGGGGGATGCACGGGCTGTCGAGCCAGCCGGTCCTCCGCATCGTGCTGATCTGCGACTTCGTCTATGCGCTCACGGTCGCGATGTTCGTGGCCCGGCGGATCGCCGAGATGATCGCCGCCCGCAAGCGGCATTCGGCGGGGTCGCGGCTCCACATGCGCCTCGTGCGCTTCTTCACCGCGATCGCGCTGATCCCGACGGTGCTGGTCGCGATCTTCGCGACCATCACGCTGAATTTCGGCCTCGAGGGCTGGTTCTCCGACCGGGTGCGCGACGTGGTCACCAACTCGATGGCTGCCGCCCAGGCCTATGAGGAAGAGCACCGGGTCACGCTCCAGACCGATGCCCGCGTGCTCGGCTATTTCCTCAGCGAACAGAAGCAGCGCCACCCGCTGATGACCGGCGGCCAGCTTCGCGAGCTGCTCACCACCGGCCAGCTCCAGATGCAGCGCGCGCTCCCCAAGGCCTATGTGATCGACGGCGACGGCAATCTCCGGGCGCGCGGCGAGCGGAGCTATCTCTTCGACTACATCGCGCCTTCGAAGGCCGATATCGAACGCGCCCGGTCCGGCGAGATCGTCGTGATCCAGGACTGGGAGAACAACGAGTTCCGCGCGCTGGTCCAGCTCCAGGGCTTTGCCGACCGCTTCCTCTACGCAAGCCGTGCCGTGGACGGCAAGATCCTGAGCCTGCTCGACGAAACCCAGGAGACCGTCCGTCTCTACCAGCAGCTCGAGAATGACCGCGGGCGGCTGCTCTTCGAATTCGCGCTGATCTATCTCGGCTTCGCGCTCGTGGTGATCCTCGCCGCGATGTGGATGGGCCTCTGGTTCGCCGAACGCCTCGCCCGGCCGGTCGGCCGGCTCGCGAGCGCGGCCGAGCGGGTGGGCACCGGCGATCTCGGGGTGAGGGTGCGCGAGTCCGGCGAAGACGACGAGATCGCGCTGCTCGGCCGGACCTTCAACAAGATGACCGGCCAGCTCAAGGTGCAGCGTGATGCGCTGGTCGCCTCGCACAGCGAGACCGAGCGCCGGCGGCGGCTCTTCGATTCCGTGCTCACCGGCGTCACCGCCGGCGTGATCGGTCTCGACGGCAACGGCCGGATCGAGGTCATCAACACCGCCGCGGCAAGCCTTCTCGCGCTCGATCCCGAGCAGGCGACGGGCGCCTTCCTCGCCGATGCGGTGCCGGAGTTCGCCGACCTCATGGACCGGGTCGACGACCGCAGCTCGACGGTTGCCAAGGGCGACGTGCGCCTGCGCCGCCATGCCCACGAGCGCGACCTTCTGGTGCGGGTCGCGGCGCGCGAGACGGGCGAGGGCGATCTGGAGGGGTATGTCGTCTCCTTCGACGATGTGACGGACCTCGTGGTCGCCCAGCGCATGGCGGCCTGGGGCGACGTCGCACGGCGCATCGCCCATGAGGTGAAGAACCCGCTCACCCCGATCCAGCTCTCGGCCGAGCGGATGCGGCGCAAGTTCGGCCCGATCCTCGCCCAGGACAAGCGCGAGTCGCTCGAACAGTATGTCGACGTGATCGTGCGCCAGACCAACGACCTGCGGCGCATCGTCGACGAATTCTCGAAATTCGCCCGCATGCCCGCCCCCGAGCGCCGCTCGCTCGATCTCACCAAGCTTATCGGCGATGCGATCCTCCTGCAGGAAACCGCACGCCCCGACATTCGTTATATCACGCAGGTACCCGGGCATGCGGTGCTGGCCCAGCTCGACGGGACGATGATAAGCCAGGCGCTCACGAACCTCCTGAAGAATGCCTCGGAAGCGATTGATGAAGCGCTGGAGGCCGATAAGAGCTATAAGGGAGAGATCCATGTCGCGCTCACGCTCGAGCCTGACGCGATGATCATCGACATCGAGGACAACGGGCCGGGCCTGCCCGACCAGCCCGCCCGGCTCTTCGAGCCCTATGTCACCAACCGGCCGAAGGGCACCGGACTCGGCCTGCCGATCGTGAAGAAGATCGTCGAGGAACACGGCGGCACGCTCGACCTGCTGACCGCCGCGCCCTTCGAGGGCGCGGACCATTGCGGCGCCCGCGTCCGCATCGTGCTGCCACGGACCTCCGCCGGAACTTCCCCAGAAACGTCTGAAAATTCAAGTGCCTTTGCCGAGAAGTTGAGAGAGAGAATAAAATGACAGACATTCTCGTTGTCGACGACGAACGTGACATTCGCGAACTTATTGGCGACATCCTCGAGGATGAGGGGCACGGTGTGCGCCTCGCCTGGGACAGCAGTTCGGCCCTCGAGGAGATCAACCGGGAAGCCCCGGATCTCATCATCCTCGACATCTGGCTCAAGGACAGCCGCCTCGATGGCATCGACATCCTGAAGCGGGTGCGGCGCGACAATCCGGCGATCCCCGTGGTCATCATTTCCGGCCACGGCAACATCGAGATCGCGGTCGCCGCCATCAAGCAGGGCGCCTACGACTTCATCGAGAAGCCCTTCAACATCGACCAGCTCATGGTGGTCATCACCCGGGCGCTCGAGACCTCGCAGCTCCGGCGCGAGAACGCGGCGCTGAAGGGGCAGGACACGCACAAGCTCTCGATGGTGGGCAGCAGCGGCGCCTTCAAGCAGATGAAATCGAAGCTCGACAAGGTGGCGCGCACCAACAGCCGCGTGATGCTGACGGGCCCCGCAGGCTCGGGCAAGGACACGGCCGCGCGCTACATCCACGCCAATTCCGCCCGCGCCCACAGCCCCTTCGTGGTGGTGAATTCCGCCTCCGTCGGGGCCGAGATGATGGAGGAGGTGCTCTTCGGCCGCGACACGCCCGAGCGCGGCGTCGAGCCGGGCCTCCTCGAGCGCGCCCACACCGGCACGCTCTTCTTCGACGAGATCGCCGACATGCCGCTCGGCACCCAGTCGAAGATCCTGCGCGTGCTGGTCGATCAGGCGTTCCAGCGCGTGGGCGGCACCGACACGGTGCGGGTGGATCTGCGGGTCATCTCCGCCACCACGCGCGATCTCGAGGCCGAGATCGAGGCCGGCAGCTTCCGCACGGAGCTCTATCACCGGCTGAACGTGGTGCCGATCACCGTGCCGGGGCTCGAGGCGCGGCGCGACGACATTCCCGAGCTCGCCAGGCATTTCCTGGGCGAACTCAACGAGACCCAGGGCCTGCCGCTCCGCGAGCTCTCGGCCGAGGCGGAGGCCCAGCTCCAGACCATCCAGTGGCCCGGCAACGTGCGCCAGCTCCGCAACATGCTGGAACGCGCGCTGATTCTCGGCACCAGCTCCGAACCGATCGCCGCCGAGGAGCTCACGGGCGAGCTCAATGGCGGCGAGGGGGCCGATGGCGCCGTTCTCGGCGCGGCCTTCGCCGGCCTTCCGCTGCGCGAGGCGCGCGAAACCTTCGAGCGCGAATACCTCATGGCCCAGATCAGCCGCTTCGGCGGCAACATCTCGCGAACCGCCAGTTTCGTCGGGATGGAACGCTCGGCCTTGCATCGGAAGCTGAAGTCCTTGAACGTGATCTCGGCCGTCCGGAGCCAGCGCTCCGAGGAGACCGAGGAGCACGTCTGACCCCGCCGGGGTCGCCCTGAAGCAGGAATGCCCGAATGAAGATCATCATCTGCGGTGCAGGGCAGGTGGGAGGCCAGATCGCCCGCCATCTCTCCCGCGAGGACAGCGCGAACCAGGTCACCGTGATCGACAACAATCCGGCGCTGATCCGTCGGATCTCGGACGCCCATGACGTGAGCGGCATCACCGGCTTCGCCTCGCACCCCGACATTCTGGAGGCGGCCGGCGCGCGCGATGCCGACATGGTGATCGCGGCCACCCAGTCGGACGAGGTCAACATGGTCATCTGCCAGGTGGCGCATTCGATCTTTTCCGTCCCGCGCAAGATCGCCCGGCTGCGCTCGCCGGCCTATCTCAACGCAATCTATTCCGATCTCTACCGCCGCGCGCATCTGCCGATCGACGTGGTCATCTCGCCGGAATTCGCTGTGGCCGACGCGGTGATGCAGCGCCTCGCCGCGCCCGCGGCCTTCGACATCGAAAGCTTTCTCGACGGCCGGGCGCAGCTTCTCGGCATCTCCCTCGACAGCACCTGCGCCGTGCTCAACACGCCGCTGCGCCAGCTCTCCGAGCTCTTCTCGACGCTCCGCGCCGTGGTCGTCGGCATCCGCCGCGCCAACCGGCTCTTCGTGCCCGAACCCGAGGACCAGCTCTACCGCGACGATCAGGTCTATGTCTTCTCCGCGACCGAGGACCTGGCGCGCATGATGGAGGTCTTCGGCAAGGACCACCTCGAGATCCGCCGGGCGCTGGTGATCGGCGCGGGCAACATCGGCCTCAACGTCGCGCAGAAGCTCGAGTCGGGTCGCAACAAGGCGCGGGTGAAGGTGATCGAGGCCAATCGCGACCGGGCGGAGGTCGCGGCGGACGCGCTCAACCGCACCGTCGTGCTCCACGGCGACGGGCTCAACCTCGAGCTGCTCGAGGAGGCGAACGTCCGGCACATGGATGCCGTGCTCGCGCTGACCGACGACGACAAGACCAACATCCTCGCCTGCGTGCGGGCCAAGAACGAGGGCGCGCAGCTCGTCATCGCGCTGGTGAACGACGCCTCGCTCATCAGCCTCATCGCGCCGATGGGGATCGACGCCTATGTGAACCCGCGCTCCACCACCGTGTCGTCGATCCTGCGCTACGTGCGCCACGGCCGGGTCAAGGCCGTCTATTCCATCGGCGACGCCGAGGCCGAGGTGATCGAGGTGCAGGTGCTCGGCACCTCCGCCATCACCGGCAAGACGGTGCGCAACTCCGATCTGCCGGAAGGCTGCCTCATCGGCCTCATGCGCAAGGGCGAGAAGATCCTCGTACCCCGCGGCGACACCCGCATCGAGGAAGGCGACGTGCTGACCCTCTTCTGCATGCGCGAGCAGGTGAACGAGGTCGAACGCCTCTTCCAGGTGGGTCTGGACTTCTTCTGACCATGGGACAGCTGCGCCAGTTCCCGGCCATCGTCATCGTGCTCATGGTGGTCTCCTGCGCGATGATGCTGCCCGCGCTCCACGCCGTCTCGGGCGGCAACTGGGAGATCGCGCGCAGCTTTCTCTATCACGGCATCTTCTTCAACATGGTGGCCGTCGTGCTCGGCATCGCGACGATGAACAGCCGGCCGAGAATGCCCGCGCGCTACCATCTGCTCTCGCTTCTCGGGATCTACGTGCTGCTGCCGATCGTGCTCGCGGCACCGCTCGCCTCGCTCATCACCCAGATGCCGTTCCGCGACCTCTATTTCGAGATGCTGTCCTGCCTCACGACCACCGGGGCGACGATCTTCGACCGCCCGTCGCTGCTGCCCGACACCATCCACCTCTGGCGGGCGATGGTCGGCTGGTTCGGCGGCCTCATCGTGCTCGTCACCGCCTTCGCGATCCTCGCGCCGCTCAACCTGGGCGGCTTCGAGATCAGCCAGAACTCGCAGTCCCTGCGCGGCGGCTTCTCGGGCACCTCGATCGAGGACGCAAGCCGCCGGATCATCGCCAACACCCGGCTGATCGCCCCGATCTACGCCGTGGTGACAGGCATCCTCGCGCTCGCGCTCATCCTGCTCGGGGACCGTCCGCTCGTCGCGATCTGCCATGCGATGTCGACACTCTCGACCAGCGGCATCTCGCCGCTCCGCACGCTCGACGCGGCCGGATCGGGCCGGGCAGGGGAAGTCGCCATCGCGCTCTTCCTGCTCTTCGCGATCTCGCACCGCGGCCTCAACCAGCGCATCCTGCGCTTCCAGATGCCCCGCTTCACCAATCCGCAGGTCCAGCTCATGCTGATCTCGGTGCTGAGCGTCACCCTGATCCTGTTCCTCAGGAGCTTCATCGGCGCGGTGGAGATCGAGCGTCAGGCGCATTTCGATTCCGCGCTCCGCGCGCTCTGGGGCAGCATCTTCACCGTGCTGTCCTTCCTCACCACCACCGGCTTCGAGAGCCACGACTGGCGCACGATGCAGATCTGGTCCGGCCTGCCCGATCCGGGCGCGATCCTGCTCGGGGTGGCGGTGATGGGCGGCGGCATCGCCACGACAGCGGGCGGCGTGAAGCTCCTCCGGCTCTATGCGCTCTACCGCCACGGGCTCCGCGAGATGGACAAGCTCGTGCACCCCTCGAGCCTCGGGCGGCAGGGCGAGGGCGACCAGCTCATCTCCGAGCGCGGGCCGCAGATCGCCTTCGTCTTCCTCATGCTCTTCCTGACCGCGCTTGCGCTGATGATGACGCTGCTCTCGGCAACCGGCCTCGGCTTCGACGAAAGCCTCGCGCTTGCCGTCGCCTCGCTCACGACGACGGGGCCCGCGATCCGCGTCCTGGGCGGCGCCTTCACCTACAACGACCTCGACGCCGTGGCGCAGATCCTCTTCGGCATCGGCATGGTCGTCGGCCGCATGGAGGCGCTCGTGATCATCGCGCTCTTCAACCCCGCCTTCTGGCGCAGCTGACGCGGAGGACACAGCCGCGGAATTTTTTCAACCGCCGCACTGGAAATGCGGCAGCGCACAACCGATAATAAACGCACAACAACAACACGAGCCGCTGTGAGCGGATATACAACTGAAGGCTGAAAAATAATGGCTGCCGACAAACAGAATCTGCAGGACGCATTTCTCAACAATGTCCGCAAATCCAAGGTGCCGGTCACGATCTTCCTCATGAACGGCGTCAAGCTGCAGGGAGTTATCACCTGGTTCGACAATTTCTGCGTGCTCCTGCGCCGCGACGGCCAGTCGCAGCTCGTTTACAAGCACGCGATTTCCACCGTGATGCCCTCCCAGCCGATCACGCTTTACGAGGCCAGCGATAACTGAAGAACACGCGCGGATGCAGACGCTCGTCGTGCATCCGTGGATTGCCGCGTCCGCGTCGCGAGACCCTGAGGACGCGCTTTCCGAAGCCACCAGCCTTGCAACGGCCCTTGACCTCGATGTGGTCGGGGCCTTCGTCGTGTCTCTGCCAAAGGCGCGCTCCGGCACGCTCTTCGGCACCGGCAAGCTCGAGGAGCTCGGCCGCCGCGTGGCGGAGGACGAGGTCGGCCTCGTCATCGTCGATGCCACCCTCTCTCCGGTGCAGCAGCGCAACCTCGAGCGCGACTGGAAATGCAAGGTGCTCGACCGCACCGGGCTCATCCTCGAGATCTTCGGGGACAGGGCGCGCACCCGCGAAGGCGTGCTTCAGGTGGAGCTCGCGCATCTGAGCTACCAGAAATCGCGCCTCGTGCGGAGCTGGACCCATCTCGAGCGCCAGCGCGGCGGCACCGGCTTCCTCGGCGGCCCCGGCGAGACCCAGATCGAGGCCGACCGGCGTGCGCTCGACGAACGCATCCACCGCATCCGGCAGGCGCTGGCCAAGGTCGTGAAGACCCGCGGCCAGCACCGGGCGGCGCGGCGCCGCGTGCCGTATCCGATCATCGCCCTCGTCGGCTACACCAACGCCGGCAAATCCACGCTCTTCAACCGTCTCACCGGCTCGGGCGTGCTGGCCAAGGACATGCTCTTCGCCACGCTCGACCCGACGATGCGGGCCATCGAGCTGCCCGGCGGGCCGCGGGCGATCCTCTCCGACACGGTGGGCTTCATCGCCGATCTGCCGACCCAGCTCGTCGCCGCCTTCCGCGCGACGCTCGAAGAGGTGCTGGAGGCCGATCTGATCCTCCACGTGCGCGACATCTCGCATCGCGAGACCGAGCATCAGGCGGAGAACGTGCGCGCGATCCTGCGCGATCTCGGCATCGACGATGCCGCGCAGGAGAACGTGATCGAGGTCTGGAACAAGGTCGACTGCCTGCCCGAGGAGAGCGTCGGCCCGGTGCTTGCCGCCGCCGAGCGCAATCCCCGGGTGCTGCCGATCTCCGCCCTCACCGGCGAACGGGTGGAGGCGCTCCTTGCCGCCATCTCGGAGGATCTGCGCGCCACGGCCGTCGAGGAGGAGATCGATCTGCCCTTCGACGACGGCCGCCGCCGCGCCTGGCTCTTCGAGCGCAATCTCGTCGAGGCGGAAACCATGACCGATGGCGGGCATCACCTCACGGTCAAATGGACCGAGCGGGACCGCAACCGCTTCCGGCAACTCTGAAATCCGGCGGGCGGGCGCGGGCAGGGGGCCCGCACCCGCCGCCGCGTCGGGCTCAGATCCGGGCGAGCAGGGTGGCCGGGCTGAAGCGGAGGCGCGACACCGCCTCGATCGCGTAATGCACCGCCACGCCAAACCCGACGCAGCCCGCATAGACCAGCACGAAGAGCGCCAGCGGATAGCCGGTTTCAAACCCGTCCGGAATGAAATGCAGCAGCACCGTCACCGCGATGAGATGTGAGCAGAAGATCCGGAAGCCGAGCTTGCGCGACACCTGCGCCGGGGCCTCGGATGACACCACGACACGGGCGAGCGCGGCGAAGACAAGAAAGCCGCAGATCAGCCGCGCCGGAATGGTGAGCGCGAACAGCAGGACGCCGCGCGCCGTCGGGTCCTTCGGCACGGCGATATTGTAGTATTCGAGGAAATGGGCCGAGAGCAGCGTCGCCAGCACCAGCCCGGCAAGCACGCCGTTCGAGGAGACCGCCCGGAGAACCGAAGGCTCGAAGAGCCGCTTCCAGACGCCGTGCGTTGCGACGCCGAGGAAGAAGAGCAGCACAATGCTCGAGCGCGGCATCAGCGACATGCCGTTGTCGCCGAAGCGATTGGCATTCTCGCCCCAGAGCAGCGTCACGAGGCAGAGCGCGACCCCGGCCAGCGCCACCATCCAGCGGTTCCGCAACCCGAGCGCATGGAGCGCGAGGAAGACCACTGTCGCGAAGCAGATGTCGAAGACGAAGTGCAGCGGATAGTTGTAGGGCCAGATGCCGATGCCGAAGATCTTCTCGAGCCAGCGGTAGTTCACGTTGGCGCCCGCAATGCCGCCCGCGATCATCAGATAGGCCACCGCCCAGAAGACGTAGGGCAGCCCCATGGACACGAGGCGGTTGCGCGCGACATCGACGGCATTGCGCCGCTCGAGCCCCTCCATCACGAACCAGGCGCTCACCAGCGTCAGCGCCGCCACCGCGCCGCGGCCAAGGCCGGACTTGAGAAAGAGCATGAGGTTTTCGCGCAGCAGGAAGCCGAACTCGGCAAGGGTGAGGCTCAGGGAATGCCAGGAGACGCCGCCATAGAGCGTCGCGAGCTCCGGCAGCTTCAGCGTATAGGGCACATGGACCGAAACCATGAGCACAACGACCACGACACGAAACATGTCCACCAGCCGGGACCGGACCAAACTCTCACTCACTGACTCACGCACCTGCATTCCTCGGCTCCGGCCAAACTTCGACCGGCCACCGAAATCATCCGGCGGTGAGACAATCAAGAAGCTAACAGTTTCATTGGCTTAATGGGCGGATTCGCGCCGAGCGCAAGATCGCGGCGCGCATGCAATCATTGCGCGAGCGGGCGATCCGGCGGCACGGCAGCGAGCAGGTCGTCCGTGCCGGGCGAGAGCCAGCGCCAGTCCGCCATCCGGCCACGGAACCAGCTCCGCTGGCGCTTGGAAAACTGCCGCGTCGCAATGACGGCCTCGAGGATCGCCGTCTCGAGGTCGATCGCGCCGTCGAGATGGGCGAAGAGCTGCTCGGCGCCGAGCGCGCGGGCCGACGGCAGATCGCGCGGCGTGCCGGCCGCCAGGAACGCCCGGCATTCCGCCAGCGCACCCTCGGGCACCATCCGCCGGAACCGCGCCTCGACGGCACGGTGCTGCACCGGGATCTCCGGGCTCAGAACGATCGCATCGCAGGCCGCGCGCGGCAGCAACGGCGGCGGCGTCTCGTCCTGCCAGGAGGAGAGGGGACGGCCCGTGCTGACAAGCACCTCCCAGGCCCGCTGTACGCGCACAGGATTGGCCCGGTCCATGCGCCCGTACGTACGGTGGTCTCTGGCGGCAAGCTCGCTCAGCATGCCGCTGAGGAGTCCGCTGTCGATGCGCCTCTGAGAATCCGCGCGCACCTCCGGATCGATCTCCGGGATCTCGGCCAGTCCTTCGGTCAGCGCCGAGAGATAAAGCCCGGTGCCGCCGACGATCACCGGACGCTGGCCACGGGCCGCAAGCCGCTCGAGCAGCGCCGCAACGTCGCGCAGCCAGGCGCCGACCGAGTGCCGCGTGCGGGCATCGACCGTGCCGTAGAGCGCGTGCGGCACCCGGGCACAGTCGGCCTCGGAGGGCCGCGCCGACAGCACGCGCCAGCAATCGTAGACCTGCAGCGCATCGGCATTGATCACACAGCCGTCGTCACGCTCGGCAATACGCATCGCCAGCTCGGATTTACCGCTGGCGGTCGGACCGGCGATCAGAACCGGCCTGCGCCCATATATAACATAATCTTCGTTATACGACACTTATCCCATTCCCGGCCGGGATCTTCTCATAGGCCCGAAGGAAGCTTGCAACCCTGCCGGATGGCCATCGCTGCGGGCCGATACAGGCCGTCCTGCCACCCGCGCCGCGCCTTTCCGCCACCGGGATGCCGCCACAGGCCGCCACCCGCCCGGACCCGGCCCTAGTTGAGCGATACGGCCTGAAACTCGGCGATCACCGCGCCCGTCTCGTCGACAAGGCACATCTTGTCGCCGGAGATCGTCCACCGCCGGGCCTGCAGGATGGTGTCCGCCAGCAGCCTCTCCCATCCGTCCAGCGGCGGCGGACAGGCCATCCGCGTCGACGCCGCCCCCTTGCCGAAGGAAATCGCGTCACCGTCCACCGAATAGCTGCCCAGAATCTGGTTGCACCCCACCGTGGCCGTAAACCTGTCCTCGTCGTCCCCGAGCAGGATCAGATGCGGATCCTTGCCGCCCTCCGGCACCTGGATCTCGGTCTCCCCGAGCTTCAGGATCTTCCAGTAGGTGTTGGTCAGCCCCACCTCCCGCGTCGCACGATCGCAGGACACGTCCGGCCAGACCCCGATGAAGCGATTGACCACCACAACGTCCTTCTCGTCGCCGCTCCCGTCCGTGCCGGGGCGCTGCTCGAGGTCGCCGTCGAAGGTCGCAAAGATCGACAGCCCCGGCTCGCGCCCTGCGGCGAGATAGGCATGCTCGAGCGCGGCGTAATCGCCTTCCTCCGAAATCGGAAAGGTCATGCCGCTGCTGCATTGCTGAAAACTCGCGCCATCCGCGGCATAGGTCACGAGACCCTGCATCGACGGCTCGCGCTCCGGCTTCGGCACCGCCGCGTCCGTCGCTTCGCCCTGGCCGGTCATCGCGGCCTCGGGCGTGGCATCCACCGCCGTGCCGCTCGCCTGGGCCACGAAGACGCCGGTCTCGCCGCGCAGTCCGAGCAGATCGCCGTTCCGCGCCGCCAGCATCACCATGCCGACATCGACATGATCCGAGGCGCCGCCCGTCAGCACCGGATAGATCGTGTCCGAGGTAAAGCGCAGCCGCCCCGCGACCTCCACCGTGGCGCGCACGGAATAGACGTGATCCTCCAGGATCGAATTCGGATCAAACGGGATCGTGAAACGGATCGACGGCCCGCCGGGCCCGGCAATCGAGACGCGCCCGAGCTCGACCGGAAGCGTGTCCGCGAGCGTGATGTCGAGCAGCCGTGCCTCGAATACCGCTTCGGTGGGCAGTGTGATCGTCTCCCGGTAGCTCGCAGTGCCGCTCACAAGCGACGGTTTTGCCGATACGGGCGCGAGCGCGAGGACAAAGACCCCGAATACGGCGTAAAACCTTCGCCAGTTCATGTCTGTTCGCCATTCTTGCCTACCCCGCCCGTTCTTCAACTTGACAGGAATTGTGGAGATGGCCAATCCCCTACACAGAGTAAACTGAATTTTTCGCGACTACTTTCGTCGGATTTGACAAGTCCGTGAACCGCCCCGCCCGGTATTCGGCGAAGCGGCCGGATCGCGCCGGGCTCAGAGCTGAGCCATGACCTCTTCCGAAATCTCGAAATTCGCCGTCACGGTCTGCACGTCGTCATCGTCCTCGAGCGCCTCGATGAGGCCCATGAGCGTCTGCGCCGCGTCGAGATCGAGCTCGGTGGTGGTCTGCGGCCGCCAGACGAGCTTCGTGCTCTCCGCCTCGCCGAGCACAGCTTCGAGCGCGGTCGAGACATCGTTGAGATCGGTGTCGGCGCACCAGATCACGTGCTCCTCCTCGCCGCTCTCCACATCCTCGGCCCCGGCCTCGAGCGCGGCCATCATCACGTCATCCTCGGAACCCGCGGCGGCCGCATAGACGATCTGGCCCTTGCGGTCGAACATGAAGCTCACCGAGCCGGTCTCGCCGAGATTGCCGCCGCGCTTTGTGAAGGTCGAGCGCACGTTCGAGGCGGTGCGGTTGCGGTTGTCGGTCATCGCCTCGACGATGATCGCCACCCCGTTCGGCCCGTAGCCCTCGTAGCGGATTTCCTCGTAGTTCTCCGCATCTCCACCGGCGGCCTTCTTGATGGCCCGGTCGATATTGTCCTTGGGCATCGAGCTGGCCTTGGCCTCCTTCACGGCGAGGCGCAGGCGCGGGTTCTTGTCCGGATCGGGATCGCCCATCTTGGCGGCGACGGTGATCTCCTTGGAAAGTTTCGAGAACAGCTTCGAGCGCGCCGCATCCTGGCGCCCCTTGCGATGCTGGATGTTGGCCCATTTGGAATGCCCGGCCATGGGATGCTCCGTTGGATATCTGAAGATGGATGGCGCGCCTTATAGGCTGGCGCAGGCCCCGTCATCAACCCCCGAGAGACGCAGGGGCGCCCGTCATGCGGGCACCAGCGGCCAGAAGACCGGGATGAGAAGACAGGATGCGACCCACATCAGGAGGTTGAGAGGAATGCCGACGCGGAAATAGTCGGTGAACCGATAGCCGCCCGGCCCGTAGACCAGCGTGTTGGTCTGGTAGCCGATCGGCGTCGAGAAGCTCGCCGACGCCGCGAACATCACCGCCACCACCAGCGGCCGCGGGTCGAGCCCGAGCTCGTGGGCGAGCGTGATGGCAAGCGGCGTGATGACCACCGCCACCGCATTGTTGGTCACGATCTCGGTCAGCAGCATCGACATGCCATAGAGCGCAAAGAGCACGACGATCGGCGGCAGCTCCCGCAGGGTCGGGGCAATCGCCCCCACGATGAGATCCATCGCGCCTGAATTCTCGAGCCCTGCCCCGACGGCCAGCATCGCGAAGATCAGCGTCATGAGCTGGGCGTTCACGTTCGCATAGCACTCGTCGGTGTCCATGATCCGGATCAGCAGCACCGCGGCGACGCCCACCAGCGCCAGAATGTGGATCGGCGCGACATTGAAGGCGGCAAGCCCCACCACCGCGGCGAGAATCCCCACCATGAGCGGCGCCCAGCCGCGCTTGTAGGGACGTTCGCTCGGTTCGGAGATGTCGACGAGATCGACCTCGGAGGCGAGCCGCCGGATGTCTTCCGGCGCCCCCTCGAGCAGCAGCGTGTCCCCGACCCGGACCACCACATCGTCGAGCTGCCGGCCGATGTTCTGGTTTCTGCGATGGACGGCAAGGGGATAGACGCCGTAGCGGCGGCGCAGCCTCAGGCTCCCGAGGGAGCGGCCGACGAGCTTGCAATCGGGCGAGATCAGCGCCTCGACCGTGGTCGTCGTCTTCGACCCGACCCGGTCCACCAGCGTCACCTTGTTCGAATCCTTGAGCCCGAGCAGCTCCTTCATGTCGGTGCGCAGCACCACCCGGTCGCCCTCGCCCAGCGTCACGTCGGGAAAATCCCGCCGCAGCGACTCGTCGCCGCGCAGCAGGTCGATGACCCGTGTGCCCTCATGCTTGAAGAGCGCCACATCCATCACCCGCTGGCCGATGAGCGGCGAGCCCTCCGGCACCACCACCTCGGTGAAGAAGCGCATCCGCTTGCGCGGCCCGAGCAGATCGGCCATCGAATCCCGGTCCGGCAGCAGGTAGCGCCCAATGGTCGCCAGATAGACGATGCCGATGAGCGCAAGCATCACACCGAGCGGCGCGATCTCGAAGAGCGTGAAGGGCTCGAGCCCCGAACGGCGGGCCACCCCGTCGACGAGCAGGTTCGTCGAGGTCCCGATCAGCGTGCAGAGCCCGCCCATGATCGTGATATAGGAGAGCGGAATCAGCAGCTTGGAGGGCGCGAGCCCGAAGGATTGCGCCAGCTGGATCACGATCGGGATCATCACGACCACGATGGGCGTGTTGTTCATGAAGGCCGACGCGCCCGCCGTCACGATCGCCAGCGCCGCGAGCGTTCGTCGCGGTCGCTCCGTCGCATGGCGCGTGACGAGCAGCGAGAGATTGGCGAGCACCCCCGTGCGGATCAGCCCGCCCGAGAGGATGAACATCGCCGCGATCGTCCAGGGCGCGGGGTTTGCGAAGACCTCCAGCACATCGTCCACCGGCAGCACACCCGCCACCAGCAGCGCCACCGCCGCCCCCATCGCCGTCACCTCCGGCGGATAGACCTCCCGGACGAAGAGGCCGAACATCACCACCAGCACGACCAGCGTGTAGATCGGCGCAAACATTTCGTGGCTCAACAAGGCCGTCACCCGTGACTCCCCCAGTACATACCCACCATACCCGGATCTCCGGGCCACAAGACCGTCGGCCACCTTGCCCCAACGCCGCGGCGCACTCAAGGGCACCTGATGCCGCCGCGCTCGCGGCCGCACCTGCGTGGCAGTTCAATCACCCCTGCTCCACCGGCCCCGACGGCGCGAGCCGCCCGCCGACCCGCACCGGCACCACGCGGAGCGCCCGCCCGGTGCCCGCCTCGGTCTCGACGAAGATGCCCGAAAGCGTCGCCTCGCCATTGGCCGGCGTGAAGCGCGCTTTCGTCATGCCGGTGACGAACCGGGTGATCGGCTCGAGCTTGTCCATGCCGATGACGCTGTCGTAATCGCCGCACATGCCGGCATCGGTCAGATAGCCGGTGCCCTTGGCGAGGATCTGCGCATCGCCCGTCGGCACATGGGTGTGGGTGCCGACGACGAGGCTCGCCCGCCCGTCGCACCAGTGCCCCATCGCCATCTTCTCCGAGGTCGCCTCGGCGTGGAAATCGACGATCACCGCATCCGCCACCCGGCCGAGCGGCGCCTCGCGCAGCGCGGCATCGACGGCGGAGAACGGATCGTCGAAGGGCCGCTTCATGAAGACCTGCCCCAGGATCTGCACCACGAGCACCTTGCGGCCGCCCGGCGCATCGAAGAGCCGCACGCCCTTGCCCGGCGCCGTCTTGGCATAGTTCACCGGCCGCAGCACCCGCCGGTCCTGCTCCACATGCGAGAGCATGTCGCGCTGATCGAAGGCGTGATCGCCCAGCGTGAGGCAGTCCGCACCCGCTTCGAGCAGCAACTGGGCATGCGCCGCCGTCAGCCCCATGCCGCCGGAGGCGTTCTCGCCGTTGACCACCACGAAGTCGAGCCGCCAGTCCTTGCGCAGGCGCGGGAGCGTCTCGCTCACCGCCTTGCGCCCCGCGCGGCCCATCACGTCACCAAGAAAAAGAAGTCTCATTCGCACGCCTTATCGTGCCGCCCCGGGCCGGGCAAGAGGCGCCCGCGCGCCCTGCCCGGCCCCGCGCGCAATCCCGCCTCAGCCGCCGAGCGCCTTTCGCAGCATGTTGAGCGCGGTAAGGATGATGAAGGCGGCAAAGACCCGCCGCAGCGGCTTGGGATCGAGCGCATGGGCAAGCCGCACCCCCCAGGGCGCCGTCACCATGGTGACCGCCACCACGACCAGGAACGCCGGCAGGTTCACCAGCCCGACCGTGAAGGGCGGCCGGCCCGGCGCATCCCAGCCCGTGAACAGGAACGCCGTGACCGAGGGCAGCGCGATCACCAGCCCGAAGCCCGAGGCCGTCGCCACCGCATTGTGGATCTTCACGCCATAAAGCCGCATCAGTGGCACCCCGAAACTGCCGCCGCCGATCCCCATCAGCACCGAGATGAAGCCGATCGCCGCCGAGGTGACGGCCCGGCCGATCCCGCGCGGCATCTCGGTGCCGAGCTGCCAGCTCTCGCGGCCGAAGCCGATATAGAGCCCGACGAGCGTGCCGAGCACGCCGAAGATCATCATGAGCGAGGCGGTCTTGAGCCCGCTCGCCGCGAAGACGCCGACAAGCGCCCCCACCGCGATCCCCGGCGCCCAGGCCTTGAGAATGTCCCAGCGCACCGCGCCCTTGCGGTTGTGGCTCCTGAGCGACCGGGCCGAGGTGAAGACGATGGTCGCCAGCGAGGTCGCGAGGCAGACCTGCATCACCTGCGGCCCGTCATAGCCGAGCGCGATGAAGGTGTAGAGGAAGGCGGGCACCAGGATGATGCCGCCGCCGACCCCGAGCAGACCTGCAACGATCCCGGCCAGCGCGCCGATGGCGATGAGCAGGCCGAGAAAGGGAAGAAGCTGGGACGGATCGGGCATGGGCATGGCCGCGGACACTCGCACTTGCAAAAGACCTCGGCCCAAGCCCTAGCCCACCGGCGGCGCGGGATAAAGAGCCGCAGCGCCGCAGCGCCGCAGGGCTCAGCGCATCCCGCCGGCCTGCCGCTCGCGCCAGCCCGAGACGAGCGCCACCGTGATCCCGAAGAGCAGATGGCCCGCGAGCGAGGCCCAGGCGAGGCTCCCGAAACCGAGGAAGGCGGGCAGCCCGGCGAGGAGATGCGCCATCACATAGAGCGCGAAGACCCAGAGCCCGAGCCCGAAGCCCGCGCCCGCGAGCACGAGCGGCAGTCCGGGCAGCAGCGCGCGCTGGAGCGGCCGGGCGATGAAGAGCCAGCCGAGCGGATAGCAGACCACGCCGACAAAGGCATGGATCGCCTCGGCCAGCGGCCAGTTGCGGAAGCCGAAGACCGATTGCACCAGCGCCGCGGGCTGCAGCGGCCCGCCGACCAGCAGCGGCGTGATCCCGCGCGCCCAGACCTCCCAGACGAGATCCGCGGCAAGCCCGGAGAGCAGCACGGTGAAAAGAAGCGTGCGCCCGGCAACAGGAAACAGGGGCCGCGGCGCGGCCTGAGGCATCATGGTCATGGGAAGGTCTCCGAAAGATCGCCCTGAATCAGGCGGTTGAAGGAAAGACTGAAAGCTCTGCGCGAGGGCCTACCCCGCCTGCGCCGCCTGCCGCCCCACGGCGGCAATCAGCGTATCCTCGGCCTTGAGCTGCGCCCGCGCCGCCCGGATGCGGGCGAATGCGCCCGCATCGCCATCGCGGCCCGCGAGATCGGCGAGCGCCAGAACGAAGAGATCGCGCTGCGCATTGCTGCCGCCGAGTTGCGGCAGACGCCGGAGCAGCGGCTCCAGATCGCGGCCCGCGCGCGTGTCGGTGCCGGCAATGGCGCGCGCCAGCGGCAGCCCCACCGCGCGGGCGATCTCCGCCTGTTCGCCCTGCCCCCGCGCCTTGCGCGCGATCGCCTCGAGCGCCTCCCGCGCCGCCACCCGCTCGCCCGCCGCAACCAGCGCCATCAGCCGGTGGAGTGCCGCGAACATCAGCGTCGTGTCATTGGCCCGCGCCCGGCCGAGCGCCGCCAGCTCGTCCCACCGCGCCCCCACCGCGACGCCGCAGCGCTCGAGCCGCCAGAGCAGCGAGACGGCGTTCGCCACGTCGCGGAAGTCATCCGTCGGCTCGGGCCGCACCTCGGCATCGTAAAGCGCCAGCACCCGGTCGTGTTCGCCCCGGTCGAGATGGAGCAGTGCCAGGTGCCAGGCCATGTGGAAGGAGAAGTTGTTGCAGCGCGACCAGTCCCGCCGCCCGGCTTCGAGCCAGGCGATCCCCGCCGCCGCATCCCCCGTCATTTCATGGACATGCCCGACCGCATGCATCCCCCAGGCGTCTTCGGGCTGCAACGCCACCGCCCGCCGCCCGATCGCTTCGGCCACCCGGTAGGCGCCGCTCTCCTCGAGCGCGAAGGCGTGGCAGCCGAGCAGGAACCCCGCCGCCGGATCCGTCTCGCGCCAGGCCTGCAGCATCCGCGTGCTCGCCGCGAGCATCCCCGGCCCGTCGCCGATCATGAAGCGCAGCGCATGGGAGAGCTTGAACGGCAGGAACGCCGCCGGCCGCTCGGCGAAGCCCGCGTCGAGGCACTCCGCCGCGCGCCCGAACTGCCCGCCCGCGGCATGGCCGAGCGCCTCGACGAGCACACGCTCGTCCCGCGTGCCGCCATCCCGGCGCCGGAGCGCGCCGCGCGCGGCCTCGAGTGCCGCCTCGACCACCGGGCGGAGCTCGGCGCGGGCCAGCGTGAGATTGGCAAAGCCCTTGAGCGCCAGCCCCGCCACATGCTGCGGATCGGCCTCGAGCGCCCGGCCGAGATCGACGCCCGCATTCGGGCGATGCGCGCCGAGCCCGTGGACCGCCGCCTCGAAGGCCGCGAGCGCCTCGGGGCATGTCGTGCTCGTCACGAGGCCGTAGCGATCCTCCGACGTCATCAGCGAAACCGGTCCGGCGGCGGGCTCTGGGCGCATCATGTCCTTGGATCCTTGCGTCATGGATACGCCCGGCGGGCGCGGTCACAAGGCGTTACGGAGCCCGCGCTTTCCCCGTTACGCCCCGACCTCGTAACGCCTGCGTGAGGGCCTGCGGGAGGGCCTGTGGGATCCATGCCGGGATCGCGGTGAAACGCTCCGCGAGATCCGCCCGGCGCCGAAGGCCGGCCCTGCGGCATTCATGATATGTTAACTACGAAAATCGAATGATTTCAGAGGCGTTTTTTCGATTTCACGGTGAAACGCCCCGTTTTCACGCCCCACCACCCCTGCCCCGGACCCCGCCTTTTGCCCGGTCGCCGCGCCGAGGTTTTGCATTCGCCGCAGGGCCGCGCTATCAGGCGCACGAATCCTCCCGGAGTAGCACCCATGATCCTCTATCCCGCCATCGACCTGAAGGACGGCCAGTGCGTCCGGCTGCTCCGCGGCGAGATGGACCAGGCCACGGTCTTCGGCGACGACCCCTCCGCGCAGGCCCGCGCCTTCGCCGCCGCCGGCTGCCGCTGGCTGCACCTCGTCGATCTCAACGGCGCCTTCGCGGGCCAGCCGGTCAACGGCGCCGCCGTCGAGGCGATCCTCGGCGCCGTCGACATTCCGGCCCAGCTCGGCGGCGGCATCCGCGACCGCGCGACGATCGACCGCTGGCTCGAGCGCGGCATCGCGCGGGTGATCCTCGGCACCGCCGCACTGCGCGATCCCGAGCTCGTCCGCGCGGCCGCCCGCGCCCATCCCGGCCGCATCGCCGTCGGGATCGACGCCCGCGGCGGCATGGTCGCGGTCGAGGGCTGGGCCGAAACCAGCGACGTGACCGCGACCGACCTCGCGCGCCGTTTCGAGGATGCGGGCGTTGCCGCCATCATCTATACCGACATCGAGCGCGACGGCGCCATGCAGGGCCCGAACGTCGCGGCCACCGCGGCCCTCGCCCGCGCCGTCGGCATCCCGGTGATCGCCTCGGGCGGCGTCTCCTCGATGGCCGACCTGCGCGCGCTCAAGGAAAGCGGCGCGCCGCTCGACGGCGCGATCTCCGGCCGCGCGCTCTACGAAGGCAAGATCGACCCGGCCGAGGCCACGGCCTACCTTGCCGCCTGAAACGAAAGGCTCCGCCCATGCTCAAGGTTCGCGTGATCCCCTGCCTCGACGTCAAGGACGGGCGCGTGGTGAAGGGGGTGAACTTCGTCGACCTGATCGACGCGGGCGACCCGGTCGAGGCCGCGCGCGCCTATGACGCCGCCGGCGCCGACGAGCTCTGCTTCCTCGACATCTCCGCAAGCCAGGAAAAGCGCGGCACCCTGCTCGACCTCGCCTGCCGCACGGCCGAGCAGTGCTTCATGCCGCTCACCGTCGGCGGCGGCGTGCGCACCCCCGAGGACGTCCGCGCCCTCCTCCTCGCCGGGGCCGACAAGGTGAGCTTCAACACCGCGGCGGTGAATACCCCCGATGTGGTCAACGAGGCCGCCAGCAAGTTCGGCAACCAGTGCATCGTCGTGGCGATCGACGCCAAGACCGTCGCCGACGGCCGCTGGGAGATCTTCACCCACGGCGGCACCAGACCGACCGGCATCGACGCGGTGTCCTTCGCCAGGGACATGGCCGCCCGCGGCGCCGGCGAGATCCTCCTCACCTCGATGGACCGCGACGGCACCAAGGCGGGCTACAACCTGCCCCTGACCCGCGCCATCGCCGATGCGGTCGAGGTCCCGGTGATCGCGAGCGGCGGCGTCGGCACGCTGGAGCATCTGGTGGAGGGTGTGACCCAGGGCCACGCCTCCGCCGTCCTCGCCGCCTCGATCTTCCACTTCGGCACCTACACCATCGGCGAGGCGAAAGCCGCCATGGCCGCCGCCGGCATTCCCGTGAGGCTCGCATGACCGACACGCTCTCCCGCCTCTGGGCAACGATCGAGGCCCGCGCCGCCGCCGATCCCTCAAGCTCCCACACCGCCGCCATGCTGGCCAGGGGGCCTGCGAAATGCGCCGAGAAATTCGGCGAGGAAGCGGTCGAGGCGATCATCGCCGCCGCCCGCGGCGAACGGGCCGAACTCGTCCACGAGGCCGCCGACACGCTCTATCACCTCCAGGTCACCCTCCGCGCCTGTGGCGTCAGCTGGGCCGAGGTGATGGAGGAACTCGAACGCCGCGAAGGCCGCTCCGGCATTGCGGAAAAGGCATCGCGCGGGAAGTGAATTTTCCGCGCTGTTGCCGATTGCAGCCCGCCGCAAGCTCGCATATAGAGGCGCTCAGGCACCCGTAGCTCAGCTGGATAGAGCGCTGCCCTCCGAAGGCAGAGGTCACAGGTTCGAATCCTGTCGGGTGCGCCATCCCAGACAAGTATCGGCCACTCCGCAGGGCGATCTTTCACCGATCACTTTCCGCGCCCGTTCCGATCTCGCGAAGGCTGCCGGGGGGTCACAGCCCCCTTGGCAAGGCCGAAGCACCTGGGATCCGACAAGCGGCGGTGACGATGCCGCGCAACCATCGGTGCGCCGGATCTGCCTCCATGCGGGGATGCCAGAGCGCCGAGATGCCGATTTCCGGCGTCGTGACCGGCAGGTCGAAGCCAACCAGACCTTCCGCCAATGACGGGTCACCGAGGCACGATCGCGGGACAAGCGCGACAAGATCCGACTGCCGCGCGATCCGCAGCGCATCGGGAAATCCCGGCACGACGGCGATGATCCGGCGATACAGCCCGAGCGCTTCCAGCGCGTCATCGACCGCTCCGGTGAAATGGCCCCTGCGCGATGCCACGACATGGCGGGCGGCCGCATAGGCCTCCGGCGTCACCGGAGCCGACAGAAGCCCATGCCCCGCCCGCACGACACCGAGGAATCGGTCTCGGAACAGCAGGTGGGTGCGTACCTCCGGCGCGAACGCCCCGAGCACGCCAATCTCAAGATCTGCGTCACCTTCCCGGAGAGGGCCGGCATCCTTGGCGGGCTTCGGCGCGAAGCGCAGCCGTGCATGCGGTGCAGCCTCGGCAAGAGCGGCGACCAGAGGTGCCGAAAACAGTCCGATGAAACCTTCATTGGCGCGGATCGTGAACGTCCGGTCGAGCGTGGTGAGATCGACCCTCTCCTCCTGCGGACTGAGAACGTCGCGCGCCTCCCGAGCCAGCGCATGAACGCGGTCGCGTAGCGCGACAGCGCGCGGCGTCGGCACAAGACCGCGGCCAGCCCGCACCAGCAGCGGATCGCCGGTTGCAGCCCGCAGCCGTGCGAGCGTCCGGCTCATGGCGGACGAACTGAGCCCCAACCGCCGCGCCGCGCCGGTCACACTGCCTTCCGCCAGAAGCGCATCGAGCGCAGGAAGCAGATTGAGATCGATACCGTTCATGACCGGAACCTACGCCATCCGGCCGGCTCATCATAGCGTCCGGCGCAACAACAGTTTGCGTCCTGTGCGTCTGGTGCATTTCACACCATGCGACCACCTTGCCTGTCGAGACTGGAAACGAAAGGCAATCCAATGACATCGAACGATCCCAACGAGACAGCAGGCACCATCCTGATCGTCGGCGCATCCCGCGGCCTCGGCCATGCCATGGCAGCGGAGTTTCTCCGGCGAAACTGGGCCGTTATCGGAACAGTGCGCGGCACCGGCAATACCCTGCTGCACGCGCTGGCCGACACCTTCCCGGGGCGTGTCGAGGTCGAGATGCTCGACGTGACCGAGCGGGAACAGATCGCCGCCCTCCGCGGCCGTCTTTCCGGGCGGACCATCGATGTCCTGTTCGTCAATGCCGGCACGGCGAACACCGATCAGGACGAGACCATCGCGGAGGTCACGACGGATGAGTTCGTTCGCGTGATGCTCACCAACGCACTCGGGCCGATGCGGGTGGTCGAAGGCTTGCAGGCGTGCGTTGCGCCAGCCGGCATGATCGGCATCATGTCATCGGGACAGGGCAGCATCAGCAACAACAATAGCGGTGGCCACGAGGTCTATCGCGGCTCGAAGGCGGCCCTGAACCAGTACATGCGCAGCTACGCCGCACGCCATGCCGGAGACTCCCGCACCCTGGTTCTGATGGCTCCGGGCTGGATCCGGACTGCACTGGGTGGCGCAGCCGCACCGTTCGGCATGGAAGAGACGGTGCCGCAGATCGTGACCACGCTTCTTGCACAAAGGGGCAGGCCCGGCCTTCGGTATCTCGAACGCGACGGTCGGACCGTGCCCTGGTGAAGACCGATCCGACCGGCTTTCACCCTGAACCCCATCGAACCGACCTGACGGAGACGATTGGGTGGGCGGACCTCTCCGCGTCCCCCGGCGCGGCGCGCCATCCTGACTCCCGCGGCCCCGTCCGTCGTGACGGGACGCCAAGGTCTGCGGCCTGAAGGTGTCTCAAGGCCCGTCGCGCATGATTTCAATCGGTGCCGGAGGTCCAGAGGCCGTAGGGGTGTCCGTTGAAATCGATCTGCGCCGCGGGGCCGGTTTCCGGGTGAGAGCCGTCCATGCGGCAGACGAGGATGGCATCGGGGGTCGTGTCCAGCCAGTGGAGGGCATCCTGAAGGGCGCCGATCGGCAGGACAGGTTCGCGTAGGCGGGCGGCAAAGCTGAATTCACCCTGGTATCTGTCGGAGCAGATGGCGATCGCACCATCATGCGGCGCGATGATGCGGGCGATCGGATCGGGATTGTAGATCCGGCCCGGGGCCCCATGCAGGAACAGGAGGTCGAGGGCAAGGACCAGCCCCGGCCCGAGCAGGGCCGCGCGCGGCCCCTTCAGGACAAACCCGGCGCCCGCAAGCGCCAGGAGCAACGCCGCCGGGAGGAGACTGCCCCAGACCGGCCGCGCCAGCGCTGTCATATCCGCCGGGCCGAAGCCAAGCGCGAGCGCAAGCAGGGTGATGCCGAGCGTCAGCGGCAGCAGGCCGGCCGCCGCCAGGCCGCCGCCCCTGATCGCACCAGCTCTGGCGAAGATGAGCGCAACGGCCGGCAAGGCCGGAAGCAGGTAGTGCAACTGCTTGCTGGCAATCAGGCTGAAGAGGAGCAACGCCGAGAGGGACCAGAGCAGTGCGAGCCGCAGCCCGCGATCCCGGCGAAACCCGAGCCCCGCGACCTCGCGCCAGAGCCGGCCGGACCATGCCCAGGGCCAGAGCAAGAGCGGCAGAAGCGGCAGGAACCACCAGAGCGGCCGGCCGTGGGCAAAGGGATCGGCAATCCGGCCGGCGCTCTGGGTCCAGAGCACGGCATCGCGATATTCGGGGCCTCCGAAGAAACTTGCCGGAATCAGCCACAGGCTCACCATCAGCAGCGCGAGCGCCACGGCCTTCAGTGTCCGCAGGGCGGCCACACGCCAGGGTTCCCCGCGCCAGAGTGGCGTGGCGAGGGCGATGGGCAGGAGATGCACCAGAATGACCGGCCCCTTCGCGAGTGCACCGAACGCAAGGGCCGCGCTCAGCCCGATCCAGGCGCGCGGCTGCGTTTCCGTCGCGACGAGGGCCCTGACCCCGAGCACGACAGCGAGGGCCAGCATGGTGTCGAACATGGTGAGCCCGGCGTAGAGGTCGAAGGCGGCGAAACCGGCGAGCACCAGAGCGGCACGGCCGCCTGCGGCCGCGTCCTCCGGCCAGAGCCTGCGGGCGAGGCCCGCCGTTGCCGCGATGGTGGCAAGGCCGAAGGCCGGCCCGACGAGCCTTGCCGCGAAGGCGGAAACGCCCGTCACCGACCAGACCAGATTGATAAGCCAGAACAGAAGCGGCGGCTTGTGGCTGTAGACCGCGCCGTTCAGATGCGGAACAAGCCAGTTGCCATGGGCGCGCATTTCCCAGGCGACAGACAGATAGCGGGTCTCATCGACCGGCAGGACCGGCCGGGCGAGGATGCCGACCACGGCCACCACCCCGAAGGCAAGCAGGGCAAGCCATGTCCCGTGTCGCGCGATCCCCACTCCACGGGCCTCTGCGGCCAGGCCGGCGGAGGGCGGTTCCTTGCCCTGGAGTTCGTGCCAGCCCTCATGCAGCAGATCAGCCATAGTCCTCGGAGCTCCCGGTTCAGCTTCGGCACACAGAGATCGAGGCAGATCCTCGCGGCCCTGCTCTCACCTCGCCTGGTGACGCCGCCGGGATGCGAAGGAACCTCGACAGGTCGGGCGGGGTCTTGTGACCCGGGACGCGACGGTGCCGTTCGACCGACTGTGTAATCCGGGGAAATCCGGCCGAGCTGAAGGAGACCTTACTTTTTCGTAAGATCCTCGATTGACGGGATATCCTGGACGGTTGCTCCTGCACGGACCATTGCGCGCCGCAGCCAATTGCGTGCTATGACGGGCGGACACGCGCCCGGCGCGCTCCCTCGCCATCCCGATGCGGCGCGGGGGTGGGGCCGCCGGGCTTTCGAACGGGAGGATCCTCGCGGCAGTGCGGCAACCGGTCCGGGAAGGCAGGAGCGAGACGGGCGTGCTGCCGGTGCTGGCGGCAGCGGCGGCCATTGCCTTCGTGGTGCTGGCCTGGATCGGCTACGAAGCGCTTGCGCGGGAATTCGAGGCCGAACTGGTGGAGGATGGTACCCGCTCGCTCGACCGGACGGCCGACATGGCCCGTGTCTGGTTCGAGCGCTACAGCGCACTCGCGCCGATCTATGCCCGAGATCCGCGCGTCACCGCCGCGCTCGAGGCGCCCGGCGATGCCGCGCTTGCCCGGACCCTCAACCGCGAGCTCGAAGCCTGGAACGGGCTCGCCGGCACCACCGACACCTATGTCATGAACCGCGACGGCACGACCATCGCCGCCTCGAACTGGGAGGAGGCCCACAGTTTCGTCGGCCGGAACTTCGCCTTCCGGCCCTACTTCCGCGACGCCCTGGAAGGCCGGCTCGGCCGCTTCTTCGGCCTCGGCACGACATCGGGGCTGCGCGGCTACTATTTTGGCGCTCCGGTTCGCGATGCGCGCGGCATCATCGGCGTGGTGGTGGTGAAGATCGCGATCACTCCGCTCGAGGAGGATCTCCGGCTCGGCCCGCATCAGGCCTTCTTCACCGACGAGGCCGGCATCATCGTCGTGGCCGGAACCCCGGCCCTGCGCCTCAAGCGGCTCGGAGAGATTGCCGAAGCCGAGCGCGCGCGGATCGTCGAGACGCGTCAGTTCGACGGTGCGACGCTTGGCCCCGCCCCGGTGGCCGCAGCCGGATCCTGGCTCGACGGCACCCAGCAGCTTGTCCGCGCCCCCGACGACAGCGGCAGCGGAACCGCGCACCGCTATGTCGATCTCAGCCGCCGCATCGAGACGCTGGACTGGACGCTCCATGTGCTCGCCGACACCGCCGTGGTGAACCGTCGCATGACCTCGGCCCTGCTCACGGGCGGCGCCGGTGCGCTCGCCCTGCTCACGCTCGCCTCCCTTCTCTGGCAGCGGCGCCAGCGGCTGGTCGAGCGGCTGCGGCATCGCGAGCGCGACCGGCTTGCGCTCGAGCGCCGTGTGGCGCAGCGCACCGCCGAACTCACCGCGGCGAATGCCCGGCTCGAGGCGGAGGTTGCCGAGCGGCGCAATGCCGAGGAGAGCCTGCGGCGGACCCAGAGCGAGCTAGTGCAGGCCGGCAAGCTCGCCGCCCTCGGCCAGATGTCGGCCGCCCTCAGCCACGAGTTCAACCAGCCGCTCACGGCGATCCGCACCTATTCAGAGAACGCCATCGCCTTCTACGAGGCGGGCGCGGGCCAGAAGGCGGCAGAGAACCTCGCCCGGGTGCTGCGCCTCACCGAGCGGATGGCCCAGCTTTCGAAACACCTGACCCGCTTCGCCCGCCGCTCGCAGGACGACGTGACGCCCGTCGATCTCGATGCGGTGCTTTCGGACGCGCTCGGCCTGCTCAAGGGACGGATCGAACGGGCCGAGGCGGAGGTGCGCCGCGAGGGCGATGCCGGGCTCGCGGTGCTCGGCGGCGCGGTCCGGCTCCAGCATGTGGTGATGAACCTCGTCGGCAATGCGCTCGATGCGGTTCCCGCGGACCGGACACCCCAGATCCGCATCGCGCTCCGGCGGGACGGCGGCGAGATCGAGATCGCCGTCGAGGACAACGGCACCGGCATCGCGCCGGAGGCCCTGCCCCGTATCTTCGATCCGTTCTTCACCACCAAGGAGGTCGGCAAGGGGCTCGGGCTCGGGCTCTCGATCTCCTTCAACATCGTGAAGGATTTCGGCGGCACCATGCGGGCGGAAAATGGCGCGGACGGCGGCGCGCGCTTTGTCATCCGGCTTCCCGCCGCGGGAACCGGCACGCGGGAGGCGGCGGAATGAGCGCGATCGAGGTGCTGCTCGTCGATGACGAAGAGGATATCCGCGTCTCGGTCGGCCAGGCGCTCGAGCTCCGCGGCTTCGAGGTCACGGCCTTCGCGCGCGCCGAGCGGGTACTCGACCGGCTCGGCCGCGATTTCACCGGTGTCATCGTCTCCGATATCCGCATGCCGCGGATGGACGGGCTCGCGCTCCTCGACGGCGCGCTCGGGATCGACGCCGATCAGCCGGTCATCCTCATCACCGGCCATGGCGACGTGCCGCTGGCGGTCGAGGCGCTCGGACGCGGGGCCTATGATTTCATCGAGAAGCCCTTCGCAACCGACCGGCTGGTGCATTCGATCACCCGGGCGGCCGAGAAGCGCCACCTCACGCTCGAACTTCGCCGCCTGCGGGAGGCGCCCGCCCCGGACGATCCGCTGGAGGCGATGATCCTCGGCCGCTCGCCCGCGATGACCGAGTTCCGCCGCAAGCTCCGGACCGTGGCGGAAACCGATCTCGATGTCCTCCTTGTGGGCGAGACCGGAACCGGCAAGGAGCTCGCCGCCCGCGCGCTTCACGGGTTGTCCGCCCGCCGCGATCGCCCCTTTATCACCATCAATCTCGCCGCGCTCCCCGCCGCCCATGCCGAGGCCGAGCTCTTCGGCCATGTCGCGGGTTTTGCCGGCTCGGCACGGGCGCGGATCGGCCGGCTCGAGCACGGCCGCGGCGGCACGGTGCATCTCGACGAGATCGGCTCGGTGCCGCTCGCGCTGCAGGTCAAGCTCCTGCGCGTGCTCGAGGACCGCGCCATCGAGCCACTCGGCGGCGGCGACCGGGTCGATCTCGACATCCGCGTCATCGCCTCGACGCGGGAGAGCCTCGAGGAACTGGTGGCCGAGGGCCGTTTCCGCGACGACCTGCTCTACCGGGTGAACCCCGTCACCCTCCGCATCCCGCCGCTGCGGGCGCGGGGCGGCGACATCCCGCGCCTCTTCCAGCATTTCGCCGCCGCCGCGGCCGGGCGGCACGGGCGTGATGGGCCGGAGGTTCCGCCGGAGACGCTGCTCGCCGTCGCTTCGCGCGACTGGCCCGGCAATCTTCGCGAACTCAAGAACGCCGCCGAGCGCTTCATCCTCGGGATCGAGAGCGACCCCGCACCGGGCGCGGCCCGCGGCCTGACGCTGGCCGAACGAATCGACCGATTCGAGCGCGATGTGCTGACCGCGACGCTCGCCGCACATGACGGCAGCCTGAAAGCGACCTACGAATCGCTCGGGCTCGCCCGCAAGACCCTCTACGAGAAGATGCAGAAGCACGGTCTGCGCCGCGAGGACTTCAGCGACTGACGCCGGACGTCCCTGCCGCCACCCGCCCCTCGGGCCGACATGGGTGGCTGAGGGAACATCGCACCCGCCTTCGCCTCAAAATGATCGCATGGCAGCCTTGCATTCGTTGCATGGCTCGCAGGTCCGTGGCCTTTTCGATGGCACGAGCCGCCCACGGGCGGTCAACACCGGGCAAACGATCGCCCCGAAAAAACGCCAAACCAATCGGAGGAACCCGTATGAAGCGCGTATCCATTCTTGCCGCCACCGTCTGCGCCGTTGCCCTTGCCGGGCCGGTCTTCGCCGCCTGCGACGAGGGCGAGACCCTCATCAAGTTCGCCCATGTGACCAACTCGGACAAGCATCCCAAGGGTATCGCGGCCCAGCTCTTCGCCGACCGCGTGAACGAGGAGATGAACGGCAAGGTCTGCGTCGAGGTCTATCCGAACTCCACCCTCTATGACGACGACAAGGTCCTCGAGGCCATGCTTCAGGGCGACGTGCAGATGGCCGCGCCCTCGCTCTCGAAATTCGAGACCTTCACCAAGAAGCTCCGCATCTTCGACCTTCCCTTCCTTTTCAACGACATGCCGTCGGTCGACCGCTTCCAGACCTCCGAGCCCGGCCAGGCGCTGCTTGCCTCGATGGAGCGCAAGGGGCTGACCGGCCTCGCCTACTGGCATTCCGGCATGAAGCAGCTCTCGGCCAACAAGCCCCTGCTCGAGCCGGGCGATGCCAAGGGCCTCAAGTTCCGCATCCAGCCCTCCGACGTGCTTCAGGCGCAGTTCGAGGCGCTGGGCGCTAACCCGCAGAAGATGGCCTTCTCGGAGGTCTACGGCGCGCTGCAGACCGGCGTTGTCGACGGGCAGGAAAACACCTGGTCGAACACCTACGGCCAGAAGTATTTCGAGGTGCAGGACGGCATCACCCATACCGACCACGGCGTGCTCGACTACATGGTCGTCGTCTCCACCGACTGGTGGCAGGGCCTGCCCGATGACGTGCGCGAGCAGCTCGCCACGATCATGCAGGAAGTGACGACCGAGCGGAACACCGCTGTCGTCGAGATCGAGGAGCAGTCCAAGGAAGCCATCGTCGAGGCGGGTGGCACGGTCCGCGAACTGACGCCCGAGCAGCGCGAGGACTGGGTCGCGGTGATGAAGCCCGTCTGGGACCAGTTCTCCGACCAGATCGGGCAGGACAACATCGACGCCGCACTCGAGGCCAACACGCTCACTAACTGAGCCGTCATCCCGGGCCCGCAGCGCCGAGGCGTCTGCGGGCCCATCGGGCTGCCGGGCCTGCTCCGCCCGCGCCGAAACCCCAAAAAATCCGAGGAAACACCCGATGTCCTATCCGCCGAAAACGGCCCTGGGACGAGCGGTCAACGAGATCGAGGAGACGCTGATCGCGGTCTGCCTCGGACTGATGACGCTCATCACCTTCGCCAATGTCATCGCGCGTTACATCTTCAACGCCAACGTTCTCTGGGCGCTTGAGGCGACTGTCTTTCTCTTCGCCTGGCTGGTGCTGATCGGCACCTCCTACGTGGTCAAGGTCGGCGGCCATCTCGGGGTCGATGCACTCGTCAAGGTGCTCTCTCCCGGGACCCGCCGCTACGTCTCCCTGGTCGCCGCGGCCTGCTGCATCGTCTTCTCGCTGCTGCTGCTGATCGGCGCCTGGGAATACTGGGCGCCCTTCATCGGCAAGCAGGCCTGGTACGAGGTCAACGACATCCCGATGCCCGGCTGGCTCCGCTTCATCGAGCCCATCCTCAACGAGGGTGAGCCCTACGAGAAGCTGCCGCGCTTCATCCCCTACGCCGCGCTCCCCATCGGCATGGCGCTGCTGCTCTTCCGCTTCATCGAAGCCGCCTGGCATGTCTGGACCGGCCAAACCGACCTGCTCGTCGCCAGCCACGAGGCCGAGGAAATGGTTTCCGAGGCAGCCCGCTCGGCGAAGGAGGACTGATCCATGGATGTCGCATTTCTCTTTCTGCTGATCGTCGGCCTGATGCTGATCGGCGTGCCGATCGCCGTCTCGCTCGGACTCTCCTCGATCCTCTTCCTGCTGCTCTTCTCCGACACCTCGCTTGCCTCGATTGCACAGCAGCTCTTCAACGCCTTCGCCGGTCACTACACCCTGCTCGCGATCCCGTTCTTCATCCTCGCCTCGACCTTCATGTCGACAGGCGGCGTGGCTGACCGGATCATCCGCTTCGCCATCGCGAGCGTCGGGCACTTCAAGGGCGGGCTCGCCATCGCGTCGGTCTTTGCCTGCATGCTCTTCGCGGCGCTCTCGGGCTCCTCGCCCGCCACCGTGGTCGCGATCGGCTCGATCTGCATCGCGGGCATGCGGAAGATGGGCTACACCAAGGACTTCGCCGCAGGCGTGATCTGCAATGCCGGCACCCTCGGCATCCTCATCCCGCCCTCGATCGTCATGGTGGTCTATGCCGCCGCCGTCGATGTCTCCGTTGGCCGCCTGTTCCTCGCCGGCGTCATCCCCGGCCTGCTGGCGGGCGCGATGCTGATGGTCGGCATCTATGTCGCAGCACGCTGGAAAGGCCTGCCCTCGCAGCCCTTCGCCGGCTGGGGCGAGATCTTCGCCGCCGCCCGCGAGGCGGGCTGGGGCCTCTTCCTGATCGTCATCATCCTCGGCGGCATCTACGGCGGTATCTTCACGCCGACCGAAGCCGCAGCCGTCGCGGCGGTCTATGCCTTCATCGTCGCAAACTTCATCTACCGCGACATGGGGCCGCTCTGCGACCGAAGCGAAGCCGATGCCGCCGAACCGGACGGCGCGCGCTCCCTCTCCGCCGCCGCCGTCACGCAGCGCAAGCACAGCCTGCTCACCCGGCCCTGGGCGCTCATCACGGTGTTCTTCCACCGCGACACCAAGCAGGCGCTTTTCGAAAGCGGCAAGGTGACCATCATGCTGATGTTCATCATCGCCAACGCGCTGATCCTCAAGCACGTCCTGACCGACGAGCAGGTGCCCCAGGCGATCACGGCAGCACTCCTCGACGCAGGCTTCGGCCCGGTGATGTTCCTCATCATCGTCAACGTGATCCTGCTGATCGGCGGGCAGTTCATGGAGCCCTCGGGCCTCATCGTGATCGTCGCGCCCCTCGTCTTCCCCATCGCCATGGAACTCGGGATCAACCCGATCCATCTCGGCATCATCATGGTGGTGAACATGGAGATCGGCATGATCACACCGCCCGTCGGCCTCAACCTCTTCGTGACCTCGAGCGTGGCCTCGATGCCGATGACCCAGGTCGTCCGCGCGGCTCTGCCCTGGCTCGGCATCCTGGTGATCTTCCTGATCATCGTGACCTACGTGCCGTTCATCTCGACCTGGCTGCCGACAACATTCATGGGACCGGAGCTCATCATAAAGTAGCCGCAGCCCGTGGGCGCCGGCCTCCCCGGCGCCCTCCAAACCAACTCCCCAAACTTGGCCGTCCGCACATCGCGGGCGGCTCTTTTGCATCTGCGAAGGCCAATTTGGTTGATGAAAGACGTCTATCATAAACTGATTGACGTCTTTCAGAGACTCGGCTCTACTGCGGAGAGGGAGGACAATAATGACAAGGCGAATGCCGACCCTGACCGACGTGGCCCGCCACGCCGGCGTGAGCTATGCGACAGCCGATCGCGTCGTGAACGGCCGCGGCGGCGTCTCGGAGAAATCCGCCCTGCGCGTCCGGCGCGCCGTGGAAGATCTCGGCTACGTCCGCAACGTCGCGGCCGCGAACCTTTCCCAGCGCCGCACCTACCGCTTCGCCGTCATCCTGCCCTCCGGCCCGAACGCCTTCTTCGGCAAGGTGCGCGACATCATCTCGCAGGAGCGCCGGCGTCTCCGGCGCGAGCTGGTGGACCTCCGCCTCGAGACCGTCGAGGCCTTCGACCCCGAGGCGCTTGCCGCGCATCTGGCCGGCCTCGCGAGGGACGGGCTCGATGGTGTCGCCCTCGTGGGAAGCGACCATCCAAAGGTCTGCGAGGCGATGGCGGCGCTGCGCCGCGACGGCCTCGCGGTCGTCACGCTCATTTCCGATGTCACCGACAGCTTCCGCGACGCCTATGTCGGCATCGACAACCGGGTTGCGGGGTGCACCGCGGGACGGCTGATCGGGCTTGCCCATACCGGTCGCGCCGGGCGCATCCTGCCCATCGTCGGTGCGCTGTCGGCGCGCGACCACGCCGACCGGCTCGGCGGCTTCCGCGAGACCCTCGCCGCGCGCCATCCGGGCCTCACCGTCCTGCCCGAAATCGAGGGGCGTGACCGGCACGAGCGGGTCGAGGCACAGGTGGCGGAGATCCTTGCCGCCGATCCCGGCATCACGGCGATCTACAGTGCGGGCGCCGGCAACAGCGGCCTTGTCCGCGTGCTCGAGGGGCGCGCGCCGGCGGAGCGCCCCGTCGTCGTGCTCCACGAACTCGTCGCCCATTCGCGCCGCGCGCTCGAGCAGGGGCTCGTCGATGTGGTGATCGACCAGCGCCCCGCCGAGGAAATCACCCTCGCCATCGCGCACATGCGCGCCGTGGCCGACCGGATGCCCGCCCCGGCGGCCGGGCCGGTCGTGCCCGCCATCTACGTCAGTGAAAATCTGCCGCCCGATCCTGGTGCGGTCCCGCAAGGAGAACCTTCAAGATGAGCAATTTCTTCGGCGATCTCGCCCCGCTGAGCTTCGACCCGGAGGCAGAAGGGCTCGCATTCCGTGCCTACAATCCGGACGAGGTCGTTCTTGGAAAACGGCTTGAGGACCACCTGCGTTTCGCGATCGCCTACTGGCATTCCTTCGCCTGGCCGGGCGGCGACCCGTTTGGCGGCCAGACCTTCGAGCGCCCCTGGTTCGGCGACGGCATGGACGCCGCCCGCCTCAAGGCCGAAGTCGCCTTCGAGATGTTCGAACTCCTCGGCGCATCGTATTTCTGCTTCCACGACCTCGACATCCGCCCCGAAGGCGCGAGCTTCACCGAGAGCAAGCGCAATTTCGAGGAGATCGTCGCGATCTTCGAGGAAAAGATGGAGACCGCGAAGGTCCGGCTGCTCTGGGGCACCGCGAACCTCTTTTCCCACCGCCGCTTCATGTCGGGTGCCGCCTCGAACCCCGATCCCGACGTCTTCGCCTGGTCGGCCGCGACCGTGAAGTCCTGCATGGACGCCACCCACCGGCTCAAGGGCGAGAACTACGTGCTCTGGGGCGGCCGCGAAGGCTACGAGACCCTGCTCAACACGGATCTCAAGCAGGAGCTCGACCACATGGGCCGGTTCCTCTCGATGGTGGTGGATTACAAGCACAAGATCGGCTTTCCCGGCACCATCCTGATCGAACCGAAGCCACAGGAGCCCACCAAGCACCAGTACGACTATGACGTCGCGACCGTCTTCGGCTTCCTGCAGCGCTTCGGGCTGGAAAAGGAGGTGAAGGTCAATATCGAACAGGGCCACGCCATCCTCGCCGGGCATTCCTTCGAGCATGAGATCGCGCTCGCCCAGGCACTCGGCGTCTTCGGCTCGATCGACATGAACCGCAACGATTACCAGTCCGGCTGGGACACCGACCAGTTCCCCAACAACGTGCCCGAGGTGGCGCTGGCCTACTATGAAATCCTGAAGGGCGGTGGTTTCACCACTGGCGGAACCAACTTCGACGCGAAGCTCCGCCGCCAGTCGCTCGACCCCGAGGATCTGATCGCGGCCCATGCCGGGGCGATGGATATCTGTGCCCGCGGCCTCAAGGCGGCGGCGCGGATGCTCGAGGATGACGCGCTCGAGGCTCCGCGCAGGGCCCGCTACGCCGGATGGGAGACACCCGAGGCGCAGGCGATGCTCACAAGCGATCTCGCCAGCATTTCCGCCCGCGTCGAGGCCGGGGACGTCGATCCTCAGCCGCGCTCGGGCCGGCAGGAAAAGCTCGAGAACATCGTCAACCGCTACGTCTGAAACGACAAAACCGGGGAGGAAACGATGAAGACTATCAAGGGGCCGGGCCTGTTCCTGGCACAATTCGCAGGTGACGAGGCTCCCTTCAATTCCTGGGATGCCATCACGAAATGGGCGGCCGACTGCGGTTATGCCGGGGTACAGGTCCCAAGTTGGGACGCGCGCCTCGTGGATCTCGCGCAACTCGCCGCCTCGAAGGACTATGCCGAGGAATGGGCCGGCAAGGCTCGCGAAAACGGCGTCGAGGTCACCGAACTCTCGACCCATATCACCGGCCAGCTCGTCGCGGTGCACCCCGCCTATGACGCATGGGTTGACGGCTTCGCGGCGCCGGAGGTCCGCGGCAAGCCGAAGGAGCGCACCGAATGGGCGGTCGATCAGGTGAAGAAGGCGCTGACCGCCTCGCGCCATCTCGGCATCGGCCAGCACGTCACCTTCTCCGGCGGGCTCGTCTGGCCCTTCCTCTATCCCTTTCCGCAACGGCCGCAGGGGCTTGTCGAGACCGCCTTTGACGAACTCGCGCGGCGCTGGCGGCCGATCCTCGACCATGCCGAGGAGATGGGGGTGGACGTCTGCTACGAGATCCACCCGATGGAGGATCTCCATGACGGCGTGACCTTCGAGATGTTCCTCGAGCGGCTCGACAATCACCCGCGCTGCAACATGCTCTACGATCCCTCGCACTACGTCCTGCAGTGCCTTGATTACCTTGAGAATATCGACATCTACAAGGACCGCATCAAGATGTTCCACGTCAAGGATGCGGAGTTCAACCCCACGGGCCGCCAGGGCGTCTACGGCGGCTATCAGCCCTGGGTGGACCGCGCCGGGCGCTTCCGCAGCCTTGGCGACGGCCAGGTCGATTTCGGCGCGATCTTCTCCAAGATGGCGGCGAACGATTTCGAGGGCTGGGCGGTTGTCGAATGGGAATGCTGCCTCAAGCATCCCGAAGACGGTGCGCGCGAGGGCGCCCGCTTCGTCAAGGATCACATCATCCGCGTAACCCCGCATGCCTTCGACGATTTCGCCGGTGGCGCAACGGATGACGCCGCCAACCGCAAGATGCTGGGGATCGACTGAAATGGCACGTATTCGACTGGGAATGGTCGGTGGCGGCAACGATGCCTTCATCGGCGGCGTTCACCGCATCGCCAGCCGCATCGACGACCGCTTCGAACTGGTCGCCGGCGCGCTCTCCTCGACGCCCGAGAAGGCGCGGGCCAGCGCCGCCGCCCTCGGCATCGCCCCGGACCGGGCCTATGGCAGCTTCGAGGAAATGGCCGCCGCGGAAGCCGCGCGGCCCGACGGCATCGAGGCGGTCTCGATCGTTACCCCGAACCATGTCCACTACCCCGCCGCGAAGGCCTTCCTCGAGCGCGGCATCCACGTGATCTGCGACAAGCCGCTCACCGCCACCTCCGAGGATGCCGAGGCGCTGGAACGCGCCGTCGCCGCTTCCTCCGCGCTCTTCATCCTCACCCACAACTACACCGGCTATCCCATGGTGCGGCAGGCCCGCGCCATGGTGAGCGAAGGCGCACTCGGCACGATCCGCATCGTGCAGGCCGAATACCCGCAGGACTGGCTCACCGAAAGCCTCGAGACCGAAGGCGTCAAGCAGGCCGAGTGGCGCACCGATCCGGCGCGCTCTGGCGCGGGCGGCGCGGTGGGCGACATCGGCACGCATGCCTACAACCTCGCCTGCTTCGTCACCGGCCTCAAGGGCACGGAGCTCGCCGCCGACCTCCAGAGCTTCGGCGCCGGGCGGCGGCTCGACGACAATGCCCACGTAATGCTGCGCTTTTCGGGCGGCGCGCGCGGAATGCTCTGGTGTTCCCAGGTCGCGCCCGGCAACGAAAACGGCCTCCGCCTGCGGGTCTATGGCGACAAGGGCGGGCTCGAATGGGCGCAGGAGGATCCGAACTACCTCTGGTTCAGCCCCCATGGCGAACCCCGCCGCCAGATCCGCCGCATGGGCGCGGGCGCCGACATGGCCGCCAATGCGGTGAGCCGCATTCCGTCCGGCCACCCGGAGGGGTATCTCGAGGGCTTCGCCAACATCTACACCGCCGCCGCCGAAGCGATCCGCGCGGTGCAGGACGGCGCCTCCCGGGGCGACGCCATCGGCCTCCTGCCCGGCATCTCCGCCGGCATGGAGGGCATGGCCTTCATCCGCGCCTGCGTGACCTCCTCGGCCCGAAACGCGGCTTGGGTGGCATTGTGAGCGCCGCGCCCATCCTGCGCCTCGCCGGGGTTACCCGCAGCTTCGGCCCGGTCGAGGTGCTTCACGGCATCGACCTCGACCTCCGGGCCGGCGAGGTCCACGCCCTGATCGGCGAGAACGGGGCGGGCAAGTCCACCACGATGAAGATCCTCGCCGGCTACCAGCCCGCCACCCGCGGCCGCATCCTGCTCGATGACCAGGAGGTCACCTTCCGGTCGCTGCACGAGGGCGAGGAAGCCGGGATCGTGATGATCCACCAGGAGTTCAACCTCGCCGAGCAGCTCACGGTCGAGCAGAACATCTTCCTCGGCCGCGAGCTCCGCCGCGGCTGGCTCCTCGACAAGGCGGAGATGCGCAAGCGCACCCGCGCCTATCTCGACCGGGTGAAATGCCCGGTCGATCCCGACACACCGGTCTCGCGGCTCTCGAATTCCGACAAGCAGATGGTCGAGATCGCCAAGGCGCTCAGCCGCGACGCGCGTGTTCTCATCATGGACGAGCCCACCGCGGTGCTCACCAATACCGAAACCCGGGTGCTCTTCGAACAGGTCCGGGCGATGCGCGCCGCCGGCACCGCGATCCTCTTCACCTCCCACAAGCTCGGCGAGGTGGCCGAGATCGCCGACCGGGTGACGGTGATGCGCGACGGCAGCGTCGTTCACACCGGGCCTGCAAGCGCGATCAGCGAGGACGGGATGGCCAGCGCGATGGTCGGCCGCGACGTCTCCGACCTCTACCCGGCAAAACCCGCCGCAGCCCCCGAACCGGCCATCGCGCTCCGCGTCCGCGGCCTCGATGTGCCGGGCCATGCCGAGGCCATCGGCTTCGATCTCCACGCAGGCGAGATCCTCGGCATCGCGGGCCTCATCGGTTCGGGCCGCACCGAGGCGATGGAAGGCCTCTGCGGCCTCCGGCCCGCCACCACCCGCGCACTCGAGATCGGCGGCAAGCCCGCCACGATCCGCCGCCCCTCCGATGCGCTCGCCCACGGCCTCTGCTACCTCACCGAGGACCGCAAGCTCCGCGGCCTGCTGCTCGAGAAGGGCATGCGGGTCAATCTCACCCTTCAGGCACTGGCGAAATTCGGCCGCGTGCTGATCGATCAGGCCGCCGAGGAGCGCGCGCTCGACACCGCGATCCGCGAATTCGACATCCGCGCCGGGCGCCGCGACATGCGCGTCGGCAACCTCTCGGGCGGCAACCAGCAGAAACTCCTGCTCGCCAAGGTCATGCAGTCCGAGCCGCGGATCCTCGTCGTCGACGAGCCGACCCGCGGCATCGACATCGGCACCAAGCAGCAGATCTACGCCTTCCTCCGCGCGCTGGCGGCCGAGGGCCGCGCGATCATCGTCGTTTCCTCCGAGATGCAGGAGGTGATCGGCCTCTCCGACCGGGTGCTCGTGATGCGCCGCGGCCGGATCGCCGGACGCCTCGAAGGCGCGGAAATCACCGAAGACACCATCGTGCGCCACGCCATGGGCGTCGGCGCCAGCAGCCAGGAGAGGGTCGCCTGATGGCCATGGATACCACCACGCCCGCGTCCCGGCGCAGCCTGCCCTCGATGAGTGTCCTCGGGCCCATCATCGCGCTGGTGGCGCTCGTCGTGATCGGGGCGCTGCTCAACCCCAATTTCCTCGGTGCGGCCAACATCACCAACGTGCTCGCCCGCTCGGCCTTCATCGGCATCATCGCGGTTGGCACGACCTTCGTCATCACCGCGGGCGGGCTCGACCTCTCGGTCGGCTCGATGGCGGCCTTCATTGCGGGCCTCATGATCCTCGTGATGAACGCGGCCCTGCCCACGCTCGGCGTCGGCGTGCCGATCATCCTGCTCGGCATGGCAACGGCGCTGGCCGCCGGGCTCATCGCCGGGCTTATCAACGGATTCCTGATCACCACGCTCGGGATCGAGGCCTTCATCGTCACCCTCGGCACCATGGGCATCTACCGCTCGCTCGTCACGTGGCTCGCCGACGGCGGCACGCTCTCGCTCGATTTCGGCCTGCGCACCTTCTACCGCCCGGTCTATTTCGACGGCATCCTCGGGATCAGCTGGCCGATCATCGTCTTCGCTCTCGTGGTGATCGGCGGCGAGATCCTGATGAGCCGGTCCCGCTTCGGACGGCACTGCGCCGCGACCGGCTCCAACGAGCATGTGGCGCATTACTCGAACGTCAACGTGAACCGCACGCGGCTCTTCACCTACGCGATGCTCGGCATGCTCGTCGGCGTCGCAACGATCATGTATGTGCCGCGCCTCGGCTCGGCCTCGGCCTCCACCGGCGTCCTCTGGGAGCTCGAGGCCATCGCCGCGGTCATCATCGGCGGCACGGTGCTCAAGGGCGGCTTCGGCCGCGTCTGGGGCACGGTGATCGGCGTCCTGATCCTGAGCATGATCGACAACATCCTTAACCTGACTGACCTGGTCTCGCCCTATCTCAACGGTGCGATCCAGGGCGTCATCATCGTTCTCGCAGTCATCCTGCAGCGGGAAGCCAAGGCAAAGGGCTGAAGCCCAGCCACCATCCGGGAGGAAACGCAATGACTTACATGAAGACGCTGCTTGCAGGCAGCCTCGCACTCACCCTCGGCGCCGCCACAGCCGAGGCCCAGGAGACCAAGGTGATCGGCGTCTCGATCCCCGCGGCAACCCATGGCTGGGCGGGCGGCATGAACTACCACGCCCAGGAAGCCGTCGCGCGGCTCGAGAAGGTCTATCCCGACCTCCAGTTCGTCCTCGCCACCGCCTCCGATCCGGGCAAGCAGGTGAACGACATCGAGGACATGATGGCGACGCGCAACATCAACGCCCTCGTCGTGCTGCCTTTCGAATCCGAACCGCTGACCGCCCCCGTGCAGGCGGTCGCCGAGGCTGGCGCCTGGGTCACCGTGGTTGATCGCGGCCTTTCGGTCGAGGGGATCGAGGATCTCTATGTCGCCGGCGACAATCCGGGCTTCGGCCGCGTCTCGGGTGAATACATGGCCTCGAAGATGCCCGACGGCGGCAAGATCGTCGTGCTGCGCGGCATCCCGACGACCATCGACAACCAGCGCGTCGAGGGATTCGAGGCCGGCATTGAAGGTTCGGGCATCGAGATCCTCGGCATGGAGCACGGCAACTGGAACCGTGACGACAGCTTCAACGTGATGCAGGACTTCCTGTCCAAGTATCCGCAGATTGACGCGGTCTGGGCCTCGGATGACGACATGGCGGTGGGCGTGCTCGCCGCGATCGAGGCCTCGGGCCGCGACGACATCCAGTTCGTGCTCGGCGGCGCCGGCATGAAGGAAATGATCAAGCGCGTCATGGACAACGACAGCATGATCCCGGCCGATGTCACCTACCCGCCGTCGATGATCGCCACCGCCATCGAGCTCACCGCCATCGCGATGACCTCGACCGCACCAGTCTCGGGCACCTTCACCATCGGCTCGGTGCTGGTTACCCCGGAGAACGCCGAACAGTACTACTTCCCCGACAGCCCGTTCTGACCCCGCGTCACAGGCACCAGGCCCCGGACCGGCAAGGCGCGCCGGTCCGGGGCCAACCATGAGCCAACGGCCCGTGCGCGCGCATCGCCCGTCGGCAAAAGATCAAAAATTTCAGGTAATTGGTGGAGGGGACTGGATTCGAACCAGTGTAGGGTTGCCCCGACGGATTTACAGTCCGTTGCATTTGACCGCTCTGCCACCCCTCCAGAGGTTGCTACGGGCAATGCTCTTGCCCGCGCGGTAGCGGGGAATTATGCCAGTGCGCCGGATGCGTCAACACGAAAAATCCCCGAAGGCAAATTTCCCGCGACGCCTTGCAAGCCGCCCGCGCCCATGGCTATTTCCGCAGCGAAGATCGCGTATGGGGATGAACATGGCCAAGAAGCCCACCTGGGCCGTCGAGAAGGAACGCGCCCGAAGGACCGGCGAGGGAGCCGGCGACACGGTCTGGCTCTTCGGCATTCACGCCGTGCGCGACGCGCTTGCCAATCCCGCCCGCGAGCGCCTGCGGCTCATCCTCACCCGCAACGCCGCCGACCGGCTCGCCCCGGAACTCGCCGCCTCCGGCATGACGCCCGAGATCGTGGACGCCCGGAAGTTCAACGCCCCGCTCGATCCCCAATCGGTTCACCAGGGCGCCGCGCTCGAGGCGAAACCCCTCGACTGGGGCTCGGTTTCCGAGCTCTGCGCGCCGCGGGGCGAGGCTCTGCTCGTGCTGCTTCTCGACCGGGTGACGGATCCGCACAATGTCGGCGCCGTGCTGCGCTCGGCCGAGGTTTTCGGCGCGCGCGCGGTGATCGCACCGCACCGGCATTCCGCCCCCGAGACCGGTGCGCTCGCCAAGACCGCCTCGGGCGCGCTGGAGCGCCAGCCCTACCTGCGGGTGCCGAACCTCGCCAACGCGATGGAGGCGCTGCGCGGCATGGGCTACGCGATCGCGGGCCTCGACGGCACCGGCGAGACCACCATCGGCGCCGTTGCGGAGGAATTCGCCGCCCAGCCCCTCGCGCTTGCGCTCGGGGCCGAGGGGCCAGGCCTGCGCGAGCTTACCACCAAGCTCTGCGACCGGCTCGCACGCATCCCGGCCACCGGCGGCTTCGGTTCGCTCAACGTCTCGAACGCCGCCGCCGTCGCGCTCTACGCCGCCCGGACGGCGCGCGGCTGAGCCCGATGTTCACATTTCCTTCACTGCCCTTCTCCGCCACAGTTCACGCCCCATATGAGCAAGGAAGCAAGATGCTTGGAACTGCCTTGCTTTATCTCACTGTCCCTCGTTCCGACTGTGCGCCCGGACATTTTCCGGGCGCTTTTTTGTTCAGAAGCAATGGCATCGCATGAAGAGTGAAGATGACCGCCTGAGGCGGATCCTGGCGGAAACCCGGACCATCGCGATCGTGGGCGTCTCGGCGAAGCCCGAGCGGCCGTCGCATCAGGTTGCGGCATTCCTGCAGGCGGCGGGCTACCGCATCGTGCCGGTCAACCCCGGCCTTGCCGGACAGACGCTCTTCGGCGAGCGTGTGATCGCCCGTCTTGCGGAGATCCCCGAAAGTCTCGGGCCTGTCGATATGGTGGATATCTTCCGCCGCTCGGAAGAGGCCGGCAGCGTGGTCGATGAGGCGATTGCGGCGCTGGCCGGGCGCGGGCTGCGGACGATCTGGATGCAGATCGGCGTGATCGACGACGCGGCCGCCGCAAGGGCCGAAGCCGTGGGCCTGGAAGTGGTGATGAACCGCTGTCCGAAGATCGAGCTGGCCCGGCTCAGGGCCGCCTGACCGGAGGCGGGCCGGCGCCGGTCGCGCAGGGAGTGGATCGAGGGCCGGCGCATATGCTGCGTTGCAGCATATAGATACCAACCCTCCGCGTCAGCCCCGGGTGATGCTGAGCAGCGCCAGGAAGATCACCGGCACGGCGACGAGCGCGGGGATGATGATCGCCGGATAGCCGAAAGCGATGATGGCAATGATCCACATCATCACGAGCGCGGCGATGAAGTAATAAATATTGTCCTTGTCGCCATACGCAACGTCCTTCAGCATCCAGCCGAGAACCGGAATCGCGTAGACCATGCGCTCATAACGGGGCAATTGATTCATCTGAGATCCTCCTTCGCTCCGGAGCGGTTAACAGGATCCGATTTTTGCTGCAATGCAGAATAAATTTACAATCGCACACGCAGAAGTGAAGTTCGCGCGCCCGTCTCAGCGCCCGGCGTAGGCCGGACGCGGCACCAGCCCCTGCGCCTGCTGCCGGCGTATCTCGGCCGCTGCGGAGGACACGAGGGCAAGGCGCTGCGGGGACCCCGGATGGGTCGCGAGCAGCACCGGGCCACCGCCCGAGCGCAGTGCCGGCCGGCTGAAGATCTGCGCGCCCTTCTCCGGATCGTAACCCGCACGCGCCGCGATGAAGGCGCCGAGCCAGTCGGCCTCGAGCTCGTAGTTCTGGCTGTAGGCCCGGCCGCCGACGAAGGCGCCGATATCCATCGCGTCCTGAATCCCCTGCTCGGTGGCGTACTGCCCGCCCGCGGCGGCGGCAAGCCCGCCGAGCACCAGGGCGCCAAACACCTGACTTTGCTGCTGTTTCGGGATATGGCGCGCAATGTGATGCGCAGCCTCATGCGAGAGCACGAAGGCAATCTCGTCGTTCGAGCGCATCTCGCCGAGCAGGCTCGCGGTCATCACGATCACCGGCCCGCCATTCTTGTCCCGCGTCTGATAGGCGTTCGGCGGGCTCGAGGCGTCACCGTCATAGACGATTTTGAAATCGCAATAGCCTGCCGGCGCGGACGGCGCCTCCTCGCGGCAGAAGGATTCCGCCACCGGCTCCACCCGCGAGACGACGCGGTTGAAATCCCCCCGGCTCCGCGCCGCACCGCCGGAGCTTGCGGCCACGCTTGTGCCTTGCGCGCCCCCCGGCGATGCCACCGGCACGGCATAGGTCGTGCCGCAGGCGGCGAGCGCGATACAGAGAAGCAGCGCCGAGCAGCCGGAGACGGCGCGGGACAGGCGGCGAGGCATGAAGGTCGGCATGGGCGATGGCTCCGAGGCAGTCGCGCGCGATCTTCCGCAAATCACCGCGCCTGTCCAGTCACGCCGGCGCGACAGGGTTACCCGCCGTAAACCCGCTCGCGGAACCGCGCGCAGAAGGCCACCAGCTCGGGATGCGCCCGCGCCGCGGCCTCCAGCGGCCCGTCGAGCGCGATCGTGACGAGATTCTCGAGAAAGCCGAAGAGCGTGGTGTCGATGCTGTGCGGGGTCTCGCCGAAGAAGAACGGCCCCTCTCCCAGCCGCAGCGCCAGGGCCTCGAGATCGGCGCGCCCGAACGCGAGCAGATCCTCCTCCGCGTGCCGGCCCAGCCCCTGCCCCTCGAGATCGCGCGCCATCTTGGCCTGAATCTGGGCAAACGCCGCCTCCCGCACCGCCTCGGGCAGACGGCCGAGGAAGACCTCTCGGGTGATCTCGGGCCGCGCAATCCAGCGTGTGTGATGCATGATGAAATAGAGATGCTCCTCCAGCATGCAGCGATAGGCCTGCGCCTCGCCACGGGCGCGCGCATCGAGCCCCGCATCGGCATCGAAGCCGTGGGCCAGGCGCAGGTGCCGCTCGATGCGGACGGAATCGGCCAGCCGCTCCGCCCCGTCGCGCAGCACCGGCAGCTTGCCGAGCGGCGCCTTCTGCGGCAGCGCCGTCTCGCGCGCAAACGGCAGGCCGGACAGCGTGAGCAGCGCGTCCGCCTTGAGGCAGAACTGGCTCGGGCTCAGGATGCCGAGGGCGGGCGGAAAGGTTTCGAGGACAAGCATGGGCGCCGGGGCCTCCTTGGCGTCGGGGACGCCGCCATAATGCCCGAAATCCGGCCCCCGTCGAGGCTTGCCCCTCCCCGCCGGCCTGCTATAGAGGCCAGCGAACCGGATCGGAGGCCACCATGTTCGCGCATCGCCACCTGCTGGGGATCGAGGGCCTCGCCCGGTCCGACATAGAGGCCATTCTCGATCTCGCCGAGATCTATGCCGATCTCAACCGACGCCCCGACAAGCACGCCGACGCGCTGAAGGGCCTCACCCAGATCAACATGTTCTTCGAGGCCTCGACCCGCACGCAGGCAAGCTTCGAGCTGGCCGGAAAGCGGCTCGGGGCCGATGTGATGAACATGTCCGTCGCCCAGTCTTCGGTGAAGAAGGGCGAGACGCTGATCGACACGGCGCTCACGCTCAATGCCATGCATCCCGACCTTCTCGTCATCCGCCACCCGTCCTCGGGGGCGGCGCATCTGCTCGCGCAGAAGGTGAACTGCGCGGTATTGAACGCAGGCGACGGCCGTCACGAACACCCGACCCAGGCACTGCTCGATGCGCTCACCATCCGCCGTGCCAAGGGCACGCTCCACCGCCTCAACGTCGCGATCTGCGGCGATATCGCCCATTCCCGCGTCGCCCGGTCCAACATCCTGCTGCTCGGCCGGATGGAGAACCGCGTCCGCCTTGTCGGCCCTCCCACGCTCATGCCCGCCCGCGCCGCCGAGCTCGGCGTCGAGGTCTATGACGACATGGCCGAGGGGCTCGATGGCGTCGATGTGGTGATGATGCTGCGGCTCCAGAAGGAGCGCATGGACGGCGGCTTCATCCCCTCGGAGCGCGAGTATTTCCACCGCTACGGGCTCGATGCCGAGAAGCTTGCCTACGCGAAGCCCGACGCCATCGTCATGCACCCCGGGCCGATGAACCGCGGCGTGGAGATCGACGGCACGATCGCCGACGACATCAACCGCTCGGTGATCCAGGAACAGGTCGAGATGGGCGTCGCGGTGCGCATGGCCGCGATGGATCTGCTGGCGCGCAACCTCCGCGAGGCGCGTGCCGGTGCCTGAGACACCGGACACCGCTCCGCCCATGATCCCGCGCTCTGCGACCGGAGCGGGCAAGAAACCTTCCCCTGCCGCAGAACCGCGGCGCCGACGCACCAGACAGGAGCACGCAAGGATGATTTCCCCGATCAGGCTCATCGCCGCCGCAGGCGCCCTCGCCGCCCTCACCGGCTGCGGCAGCGACATGGAAGATGCCGTCACCCCGGCCGTCGCCTCTGACGAGCGCTTCGAGACCATGACCGATCCCTGCCTCGAACAGGCCGCGCGCTTTTCGGGCCAGCCGCTCAACAACATCACCGTCACCGGCCAGAGCATGACCGGCGGCGGCCCGCTCCTCACCCTCTCGGCCGGCGGCACGCCGCTGAGCTGCCGCCTCGACAACGACGGCAGTGTCACCGTCTTCAGCGAATACGCCAACTGAGGAGGGCAAGGGGATGAAATGCAAGCCGGCCGCCGCCGCGGAACCCTGCGCAAGCCTGCGCACCGCGCGCGTGCCGCCTGCGTTTCCCGCCCCGGCCCACGCCGAGGCCGATGGCCCGGATGTTCACCGGGTGACGGGCGGGGCGCGCGGCGACACGCTCAAACTCCGCCGCGGCCCGGGCACCCGATACGAAACCATCGCCGCCCGGCCGCCGGCGCGCGCGGCGAACCCGCTCTCGCGCGGGCGGCACCGTGAAACTGGCGCGTGCCTCGTCTCGCTCCGGAAAACACTGCAGTCGCAGGGCCTTGGCCCCTGCCGCTTTACCGGAGAGTGAGGGCGGCCATGACCTCCGGCAGCATGGAGCCCCGCCCGCCGCAGCCCGGCCACCCCGCCATCCCCGGCCTCCGGGAGGGGGAGCGCGTGCTCTGGACCGGTCGGCCCGCCACGGGCCTCTGGGGGCGGCTCAAATGGCTCAAGATCGGGCTCCTCGGGCTCTTCGCGCTGCTCGCGGTGCTGAACCCCGAAAAGCTCACGCAGAACCTGCTCTTCCTCGTCGTCGTTTCCCTCTGGATCCTCGCCGACGCCGCCCTGCGCCGCCGCACCTCCTATGTGCTGACTGACAGCCGCGTGCTGGCGCTCCGCCCGCCCGGCCGGCCCCGGTCGATCCGGATCGCGGAGCGCCCCGAGCCCGTGCTCGCGCTCGGCCTCATCCGCTTCGAGGGCGTGCCGGTCTTCACGCTCGAGGGCCTTGCGGATCCGAATGAGTTTCTCGATGCATATCGCGCGGCCCGACGCGGCCCGGCTTCCGGCGCGGGCGAGCCCGGCGCAGAACAACAAGGAACGGCGGCATGACCCTCCTGCTCACAAATGCCATCCTGATCGACCCCGAGGCCGGCACCGAAACCCGCGGCGCCCTGCGTATCGCCGAGGGCGTCATCACCGAGGTGATTCCCGATGAGGGGGGCTCCGCCCGCCAGATGATCCGCGCCCGCGAGGTGATCGATTGCGGCGGCCTCCACCTCGCACCCGGCATCGTCGACATCGGCGTGAAGGTCTGCGAGCCGGGTGAGCGGCACAAGGAAAGCTTCCGCACCGCGGGCGCCGCCGCCGCCGCCGGGGGCGTCACCACCATGGTCACGCGCCCGGACACGAAGCCCGCGATCGACAACCCCGAGACACTCGAGTTCGTCGCCCGCCGCGCCCGCGAGATCGCGCCCGTCCGGGTGCTGCCGATGGCGGCGCTCACCAAGGGCCGCGCCGGCCGAGAGATGGTCGAGATCGGCTTTCTCAAGGATGCCGGCGCCGTCGCCTTCACCGATTGCGACCATGTCGTGACCGACACCAAGGTGCTCTCCCGCGCCCTCACCTATGCCCGCTCGCTCGGCGTGCTGGTGATCGGCCACCCGCAGGAGCCGGGCCTGAGCGAGGGCGCCTCGGTCACCTCGGGCAAGTTCGCCTCGCTCCGCGGCCTCCCCGCCGTCTCGCCGATGGCCGAACGCCTCGGGCTCGAGCGCGATCTCGCCATCGTCGAGATGACCGGCGCGATCTATCACGCCGACAACCTCTCCACTGCCGCCGCGCTTCCCGCGCTCGAGCGCGCCAAGGCCGCCGGGCTCAACGTGACCGCGGGCGTCAACATCCACCACCTCACCCTCAACGAGCTCGACGTCGGCGACTATCGCACCTTCTTCAAGGTAAAGCCCCCGCTCCGGTCCGAGACCGACCGCACCGCGATGGTCGAGGCCGTGGCCTCCGGCCTCATCGACATCATCTCCTCGATGCACACGCCGCAGGACGAGGAGAGCAAGCGCCTGCCCTTCGAACAGGCCGCCTCGGGCGCCGTCGCGCTCGAGACCCTGCTGCCCGCCGCGCTCCGGCTCTGGCATGCCGGTGCCCTCGACATGGCGACCCTCTTCCGCGCGCTCTCGCTCAACCCCTCGCGCCGCCTCGGCCTCGGCACCGGCCGGCTCGTTTCCGGCGCGCCCGCCGATCTCGTCCTCTTCGATCCGCACGCGCCCTATGTCATGGACCGCTCGAACCTGCGCTCGAAATCCAAGAACACGCCCTTTGACGAACAGCGAATGCAGGGCAAGGTACGCATGACCTTTGTCGCCGGACGCATGGTGTTCGGCGCCGGGCAGGAGGCCGCGGCATGACGATCCTGATAACCTTCCTCGCCGCCTACCTGCTGGGCTCGATCCCCTTCGGCGTGCTCATCACCCGCGCGCTCGGCCTCGGCAACCTGCGCGACATCGGCTCGGGCAACATCGGCGCGACCAATGTGCTGCGCACCGGCAACAAGGGCGCGGCCTTCGCCACCCTCGTCCTCGACGGCGCCAAGGGTGGCGTCGCCGTGCTCATCGCCCGTGCGCTTCTCGGCGAGCAGGCAGCCCTCGTCGCCGGCCTCGGCGCCTTCCTCGGACATCTCTTCCCGGTCTGGCTGAAGTTCCAGGGCGGCAAGGGAGTCGCGACCTTCCTCGGTGTTCTGCTCGCGGTGAGTTTCCCCGCCGGGCTTGCCGCCTGCGCCACTTGGCTCGTCGCAGCACTCGCGTTCCGATACTCCTCGCTTTCGGCACTGATCGCCGCGGCGGCCGCGCCGGTCTGGCTCCTGCTGTTCGGGCGCCCCGATGCGATCTGGCTCGCGCTTCTGCTCGGCGCCCTGGTCTTTGCCCGCCACCACGCCAACATCCGCCGGCTGATGCGCGGCGAGGAGCCGAAAATCGGTCGTTCCCGCACGTGAATGGCCGCATATGGCCTTCTCTGCCGGTGGGCACCTTGTCTCGCCGCCTGGCAGTGCATAATGTCCTGACGCATACGTGATCAGGTCCGCCAATGTTCCTCAGAACCCTTTCGGGTCGCTTTCTCGCCTTGACGATCCTCTTCGTGATGATCGCCGAGATCCTGATCTTCTTGCCATCGATCGCGCGCTTTCGTCTCGATTACCTGCAGAACCGCCTCGATCTGGCACAGATCGCCGCCCTGGCCTCTCTCGGCTCGACCGAAGACCTGGTTCCGCCGCAGCTCGAACGCGAACTGTTGCAGACGGCCGATGTGATGATCGTCGTGCTGCAACGCGACGGCGTGCGCGAGCTCGCTCTCTTTGACAAGATGCCTCAATCCCCGGTTGTAACCTACGATATCCGCGACCCGAGCCCCTGGGCGCTGATCCGCAGCGCCGGCCGGGTGCTCATCACGCCCGAGAACAGGGTGATCCGCGTCATCGGCGAGACCCGCCAGGGAACCGAGGGCATCGTCGATGTGGTTCTCAACGAGGCGCCGCTCCGCAAGGCGCTGATCGATTACGGGCTCCGCATCTTCTACCTCTCGCTGGTGATCTCCGTCGCCACGGCCTCGCTGCTCTTCCTCTCGGTGCAGCAGCTCATCGTCCGGCCGATCAACCGCGTCATCGCCCATATGGTCGCCTATCGCGACAACCCCGAGGACACGACGCGGATCATCGCGCCCGCGAGCGGCACCCGCGAGCTCAACGATGCGGAAAACGCGCTCCACGACCTCGAGGTCCGGCTCACCGCCGCCCTGCGCCAGAAGGAGCGCCTCGCGGCTCTCGGCCGGGCGGTGGCCAAGATCAGCCACGACCTGCGCAACATGCTCACCACGGCCCAGCTCCTCGTCGACAGCCTGGAGGCAAGCCCCGACCCCCGCGTCCGCCGCATCGCGCCCAAGCTCGTCGGCTCGATCTCCCGCGCCGTCGCGCTCTGCGACCGCACGCTCGCCTACGGCAAGGCCGAGGAGCCGCCACCCGACATCGAGCGCTTCGGGCTCGCGCGGCTCGTCAACGAGGTGCTGGAGGCCGAGCGCCAGACCCTCGGCGCGGAGACCGTCACATTCACCTCCGCGGTGCCCGACCGCCTCTGCGTGCGCGGTGACCCGGACCAGCTCTTCCGCGTGCTCTCGAACCTCGTGCGCAACGCCGCCCAGGCGATCGCGGCCAGCAGCCGGCCGGGCACCGTGCGCATCGAGGCCGAGGAGTCCGACGGCCGCAGCTTCATCCGCGTGAGCGACACCGGCCCGGGCCTGCCGCCCAAGGCGCGCGAGAACCTGTTCCAACCCTTCCAGGGCGGCGTCCGTCAGGGCGGCAGCGGCCTCGGCCTCGTCATCGCCGAGGAAATCGTCCGCGGTCACGGCGGCACCCTCTCGCTCGAGGTCTCGGACGAGCAGGGCACCACCTTCGCGATCTCCCTGCCCGCCCCGCCGCGCGAGAGGGGCTGAACCCGGCCTCAGGCCCGATCCGGCCAGACCACCGCGCGGCGGTAGAGATGCCAGGTCGCGTGGCCCAGCACGGGCATCACCACGATGAGCCCGAGAAACGCCGGGATCGAGCCCGCGAGCAGCGCGCCCGCAACGATCGCGCCCCAGGCCCCGATGACGCCGGGGTTTTCCCGCGTCACCCGGATCGAGGTCACCACCGCCACCGGCAGCCCCACCTTGCGGTCGAGCAGCATCGGGAAGGAGATCACGCTCGTCGCGAGCACCGCCGCGGCGAAGAGAAACCCGACGCCGAGCCCCACCACCATCATCGTCCAGCCCTCCGCCGTGGTGAAGACCTGTGTCAGGAAGATGCCGAAGGAGGCCGGCGCATCGGGCCCGAGCGTGAGCTGGTGGATCTGGTCGGCCAGGATCATCCAGGCGATGAAGGTCGCAAAGAGCATGAGCCCGAGCGCGAAGATCGCGCCGAACGAGGGCGAGGCCGCCACGCGGAAGGCATCGGCAAAGCTCGCCGGCTCGCCGCGTTCCCGCCGCCGGCTCATCTCGTAGAGCCCCACGGCCGCCACCGGCCCGACGAGCGCGAAGCCCGCCATCATCGGAAAGACGAGCGGCAGCAGGGCATTGTGAAAGGCAACCCAGGCCATCACGATGCCGATGACCGGATAGAGCAGACAGAGAAACGCCACGTCCGAGCGGCAGGCGGCGAAATCCTCCATGCCGCGCCGGAGCGCGAGATGCAGGTCCTCGAAGCCAAGCCGCTGCACCTGCGGCAGCTCGGCGGTCTCGTCACTGCCGACCGAGGCGGTGTAGGCCCCCACGTGACGGCCCATGGCGCCGATCTGGTCGACGCTCCAGGAGCCGGGATTCCGGATAGTCGTAGCCATGTCATCCTCCCCGTGGCTTGAGCGCTCCGTGCGTGCGGAGCCGTCTGGCACGTGCTGCGGCCGGAACCGGGACCTCGGGGGGCGAGTCGGCGCGGCCGCAACCGGCTGGTCTCGTCATGCGAGCATAGCACCGGAAGCGGCCACCAGGGCCTCACAATCTGGAGTGGCAGGAGACCGCCGCGGGCGGCCTCAGTATTTCTGCGGCACGTAGAGCTCGGGCGGCAGCACCTTGCGCTCGTAATTCGGGTTGAAGACCCGCTCGGGCAACGCGATTTCCTCATGCGGCACCGGGCCGTAGGGGATCTGGTGCAGCAGATGGTCGATGCAGTTGAGCCGCGCCCGCTTCTTGTCGTTGCCCTCGACGATATACCAGGGCGCCTCGGGAATGTTCGTACGCGCGAAGGTCTCTTCCTTGGCCTTGGTATACTGCTCCCAGCGCACGCGGGACTGCAGGTCCATCGGCGAGAGCTTCCACTGCTTCAGCGGATCGTGGATGCGCATGAGAAAGCGCATCTGCTGCTCCTCGTCGGTGATCGAGAACCAGTATTTCACCAGCCGGATGCCGGACCGCACCAGCATCCGCTCGAATTCCGGCACGTCGTTGAAGAACTGCTCGACCTGATCCTCGGAGGCAAAGCCCATCACCCGCTCGACGCCCGAGCGGTTGTACCACGAGCGGTCGAAGAGCACGATCTCGCCGCCGGCCGGAAGGTGCGGCACGTAGCGCTGGAAATACCACTGGCTCTTCTCGCGCTCCGAGGGCGCCGGAAGTGCGACGACGCGCGCGACCCGCGGGTTGAGCCGCTGGGTGATGCGCTTGATCACCCCGCCCTTGCCGGCGCTGTCGCGGCCCTCGAAGATCACCACCACCTTTTCCTGGTGATAGGACACCCAGTCCTGCAGCTTGATGAGCTCGGACTGGAGCGTCAGCAGCGCCCGGAAATAGTCGGCGCGCGGAATCGAGGGCGGATGCGCCTTCTGGTAGATCTTGCGGATTTCCATCGAAAGGGCGGGTTCGGAAATCTCGAGCTCGTAATCCTCGTCAAGCGTGTCGGCGAGTTCCGCCTCGAGCCAGTCCATCCCGTCCTGGGGGTTCAGCGTGTCTGTCATGGCATCCGTCTCTCTCGTGGCAAGCGATATCGGGCGCGGATCGCACCGGAAAAATCCAGCCCGCACATAGCCTGCGGCCTGCAACAATTTCATGACAATGGCGCGAAACCGCGGCGCTGTCACCGGCGTCGTCGCCGGCCTCAGCCCGCCGCTGTCGTGCGCTCCCCGAAGATCGCCGAGCCCACCCGCACATGCGTCGCCCCGCAGGCAATCGCCGTCTCGAAATCCCCCGACATCCCCATCGAGAGGCGGTCGAGCCCGTGCCCGGCGGCAAGATCGGCCAGCATGCGGAAATGCGGCTCCGGGTCCGCCTCGGCGGGCGGGATCGCCATCAGCCCCGCCACCGGCAGATCCAGCGGCCCGCGGCACTCGGCGAGGAAGGCGTCGAGATCCTCCGGCGCCACCCCTGCCTTCTGCGGCTCGCGCCCGGTGTTGACCTGCACGAAGAGCTCCGGGCAGGCCCCGCGCGCCTGCACCGCATGGGCGAGCTTCTTCGCAAGGCTCGGCCGGTCGAGACTGTGGATCGCATCGAAGAGATCGAGCGCCTTGCCGAGCTTGTTGGTCTGCAGCGGCCCGACCAGATGCAGCTCCACCGCGCCGAACTCCGCGCGGAAATCCGGCCATTTGCTCTCGGCCTCCTGCACCCGGTTCTCGCCGAAGACCCTCTGGCCCGCCTCGAGCACGGCCCGCACCCGCTCGAGCGGCTGGACCTTCGAGATCGCGATGAGCTTCACCGACCCGGCGGGCCGTCCGGCCGCGGCAACGGCGCGCTCGATACGGGCGGAAATGTCTGCAAGCGGCATGGGCTCCGTCGTCCTCCTGACAGTCGGGGGCCGAACTTACCGCCCCCCGCCGCCGGACGAAAGCCCTGCCGGCCCGTCAGGGCAGCCGCTGCACCAGCCGCACCAGCCGCGCGACGCGGCGGTTGCCGAAGATCCTCGGCGCGAAATGCACGCCCGCCGCCCGTTTCGAGATCTCCGAGAGCGTCGGATAGGGCATCACCATCCCCGCGATCCGCGAGAGCTTCAATCGCGCCCCGATCGCAAGCGTCCAGAGCCCGATGAGCTCGCCCGCCTCCGGCCCCACGATCCCGGCGCCGACAACCCGCCCGCGATGGAGCACAAGCTTCACAAGACCCTCGGTCCGCGCCTCCGCCCGTGCCCGGTCATTGGCCGCGAAGGGCTCGCGGATCACCTCGATCCGCCCGCCATGAAGCGCGCGCGCCTCCGCCTCGGTGAGCCCCACCTGCGCGAGCTCCGGCCCGGTATAGAGGACCCGCGGCACCACCAGCCCCGCCGCGCGCACCGGCAGGCCAAAGAGCGCGGCGCGGAGCACCAGGCCTGCCTGCGCCCCGGCCAGATGGGTGAACTGGCCCTGGCCCGCCACATCGCCGATGGCAAAGACGCGCCGGTTCGAGGTCCGAAGCCCGCCATCGACCTCGATCCCGCGCGGCCCCGCGCGCACGCCCGCCTCCGCAAGCCCGAGCCCCTCGACATTCGGCGCCCGCCCGGCCGCGACCAGCAGATGCGAGCCCGCCACCTGCCGCCCGTCCGCGAGGTCGAGCGCGATGCCGCCCGCCCGCCGCGCCACCCGCGCCACCGCCACCCCTTCATGGATCGAGACCCCTTCGGCCCGCAGCCGGTCGAGCACGACGCCCGCAAGCTCCGGGTCCTCGCGCCCGAGCGCCCGATCCGCCTCGATCACGCTCACCTTTGCCCCGAGCCGCCTGTACGCCTGCGCAAGCTCGATGCCGACCGCCCCGCCGCCGAGCACCAGCAGATGCTCCGGGCGCTCGCGCAGCCCGAAAACCGTCTCGTTGGTGAGAAAGCCCGCCGCCGCAAGGCCCGGCACCGGCGGCACAGCGGGCCGCGAGCCGGTCGCGATCACGAAACGTCGCGCCGTGATCTCCGCCTCGCCCGCCCGCACCACCCGCGGCGCGACGAACGCCGCCCGCGCCCGGATCACCCGCACCCCAAGCCCCTCGAAGCGCGCCTGACTGTCGTGCGGCGCGATACCCGCGATCACGCCCGCCACATGCGCGGCAACGGCGCCGAAATCCACCTTCGGCTCCACCGCGCCGATGCCGAAGGCCGCGCCCTCCCGGAGCGACTGCGCATGCGCCGCGGCGGCGATCAGCGCCTTGGAGGGCACACAGCCGTGGTTGAGACAGTCGCCCCCCATCTCGCCTGCCTCGATCAGCACGACGGAGGCGCCCATCTGCGCCGCGCCCGCGGCGACCGAAAGCCCGCCGGAGCCCGCGCCGATCACACAGAGATCGGCCCTCGCCGCGCCCTTCACCGCCGGGCCTTCCGCCCGCGCCAGCGCTTCAGCACCAGCGGCAGCGTTGCGAGCGCCGAGAGCGCGAGGAGCGGCCCGAGCACCACCGGATCGCTGAGGAGCCCGAGATCCGGCTGCCCGCCGCGGGCAAAGACCGCACCGAGCCCCGCCCCGATCCAGGCATAGACGAACGTGCCCGGAATGATGCCGAAGAAGGTCGTGAGCACATAGAGCCGCGTCCCGACGCCGAGAAACGCCGGCGCGAGATTGGCAACGAAGAAGGGCACCACCGGCATGAGCCGCATCAGAAGCAGATAGCTCACCGCATTCTCCGCGATGCCCCGCTCGATCCGCGGAAGCGCGCCGTCGCCGCCGCGCGCCCGGAGCCGGGCGTGAAGTGCAGCGCCAAACCCGTGCCGCGCGGCGAGGAACACCGCCGTCGCCCCGAGTGTCGCGCCCAGAACCGCCAGCGCCGTGCCGCCGGCCACACCGAAGAGGAAGCCGCCCGCCAGCGTCATCACCGCCGCCCCCGGCAGCGAAAGCGCCACCACGGTGACGTAAGCCGCGAGGAAGGCCGCCGCCGCCAGCGCCAGATGCCCGTCCCGCCAGGCGAGAAGCTCCGCGCGATTGTCACGAAGCGTTTCGAATCGCAGCACATCGCCCCACAGCCAGAGCGCCGCCAGCGCCGCGAGGCCCAACGCCAGGAGCGGCAGCGCCCGTCGCAGCGAAAGCTCGGGGCCGGCCCCTCGCCTCTCCGTCATGTCCTTCACCTGCCTTCTCCCGTGCGGTCCCCGTTCTCATGCCCTGCCCTCCGCCCCGCCGCACCCCTCCGTTACCGCTCTCACAGAGCCTTGATCTCCCCGCGGGAAATGTTTCAGGAAATGCACGTTTTCCGGCGCGGAAGAATTGACTTGCACAGCCGGTCTGCATTAAAGGCCATGCTTCGAAATTCCGGACGCCGTGCGCGCACCCTCGCATCGCGGCGTCTCCCGGCGGGCTGTCCCGCCGGCAAGTTCAGGAGACGTCAGAGATGAAACGCACTTTCCAGCCGAGCAACCTCGTTCGCAAGCGCCGTCACGGCTTCCGCGCCCGCATGGCCACCAAGGCGGGCCGCATCATCCTCAATCGCCGCCGGGCGCGGGGCCGCAAGGTCCTCTCCGCCTGATCCGAGACCGCGGGGCACCGATGACCGGGCTCGCCGCAACTCCGCCCGCCGCGGAGACCGGCCCGGGCCGCCCCGCGCTCGCGATCCTGAGGAAACGGCCGGATTTTCTGGCCGCTGCACGGGCCCGGCGCCAGCCGCGGCCCGCTTTCCTGTTGCAGGCCCGCCGCCGCGCGCCCGAGGAAGGCGTCCCGGGCATCCGGGTGGGCTTCACCTGCTCCAAGAAGGTCGGCAACGCCGTCGCCCGCAACCGCGCCAAGCGCCGGCTGCGCGAGATCGCGCGCCTCGTCCTGCCCGAAGCGGGCCATGAGGGCTGGGATTACGTCCTGGTCGGCCGCCGCGACGAGACCGCCGCCCGTGCCTTCACCGCGCTCTGCGACGATCTCCGCGCCGCGCTCGCCGCGATCCACGCGCCCGGCAAGGGCGGCAAGCCCCGGCAGCCCTGAGGCGCCGATGAGCCCGCTCGCCCATATCGCAGCCCTGCCCATCCGCGCCTACCGCCTGCTGCTCTCGCCCTGGGTCGGCCATTCCTGCCGCTTCCAGCCCACCTGCTCGGCCTATGCCCTCGAGGCCCTCGAGACCCACGGGGCGTTCCGCGGCAGCTGGCTCACCCTCCGCCGCCTCGCCCGCTGCCACCCCTGGGGCAGCTCCGGCATCGACAACGTCCCGCCCCCGAGGCCGCACCACCACCCGCATTCCCACTGAAACGGCCGCCGCGCGGACGGACTGGTCACGCCGAAGAACCGTCTCCGGAGCAGTGCGACCTCAAGTCCGGGCACACCAGAGGGCCATCGCCCGTCCGCGGGCAGCGATTGCCCCTCCCGAGGCTGCGCCGCGCGACGGGGCGGACGGGCGCTGGCCCGGCGGCGCTCAGGGCCGCCGGGCCAGCAGTTTTCGGGGTGCATCTGCGGGGGAGGCAGGCAATACGGCTCACAAAAAAGCGGTCCAGAGCCGTCCTTGCTGACCGACACCGCGTTGGTCCAGATCGAGCCCACATTATGTTTCACTGCTTGGCGCCCCACTGTCTCAGCCGGGTTCGACCGTGAAGACGGCAGCGGTCCGGGCAGGTGCGGGATGCGGGAAGCTCCTTTCCTTACGTGATTCCGAACAGGCGGTTAATTCAGTTGGCTGGAGCCATATCGGAGCGATCAGAGGAACCTTCCGCGACGCCACCCGTTGGGACGTGAAGCAAAACAAAGGATACCGACATGGCAATGAACTCGCTCAAGGACCTCTACCTCGACCAGCTGCAGGACATCTGGAGCGCCAACACGCAGTCCCTGTCCGTTGTGAACGAGCTGGGCCGCGCGGCGCAGGACAAGGAACTGTCCGAGGCCCTTATCGACGGCGGCAACGGCATCGCCGACGGCATCGCCGAGATCGAAAAGCTCTGCAACGACCACGGCATCAAGCCGAACGCCGAGCACTGCAAGGGCATGGAAGGCCTCGTGAAGGAAGCCCGCGCCCACGGTCTCTCGGACGAGATCACCGACCCGGACGTGCGCGACGCCGCCATCATCCCGCAGTACCAGCGCATGGTCCACTACGCCTTGGCAGGCTACGGCACGCTGGCCGCCTTCGCCAACCGCCTCGGTCTCGATGGTGATGCGGCAGTTCTCAAGAAGTGCCTCGACCAGACCTACGATGGCGACCGCCGCATGACCAAGATCGCCATGAAGGGCGGGGTCAACAAGGAAGCCGTTTCCTGATCTTCACCCGCCAATGGCACCCGGGGGCGCGCGAGAGATCGTGCGGCCTCTTCACATTTTGTGGACAGTCTACGCGTGGGCTTCCTTGAAGCTGCGCCATCAGATGTCTGCTCTGTAATGATCGATTGATGGGATTGGCGCGACATGAGTGATGATCCGCCGGGTTCATCTTCTGTTGCCCATGCTCCCTGATGCACGTTGGCTCATGCGACCTCGGCGTTCTGGATCCGAACCAACCTTCTGATGGTGCAGGCGAAGCTGGCGCTGCCGGTTTTAGCCTTGGTTCTTGCGATCCCGTCTTGCGATCCCGATGGTTCGGATCGTCAGGCCCATGGCCTGTTTCCGAACGGCAAAGACATGCCCGATCGGTGCACGATGCTTCGACCGGGTGGCGTGTCCACGGCGGAGAGGCACGAGCACCGGCTCACCCTTGCACTTGCAGCGAACGGCAGGTTCGACGGGCCGCGAGGCAGCGCTGCAAGGAGAAGGTCGATGTCGGCTCCGGGCCGGTCGCGTCCGATTACTCCCGGGGCGCACTCCTCTCGAGGAGGTCGTTGCTGTCTCGGCGTTCGGCGTCGACAAGGGGGATGAGAGCAGCTTCTTCCGATTTATGCACCGAGGGCTCCTTGAGCGCGGCGGGCGCCTGCGATACCGGCGCCTTGCGCGGCTGCGGGCCAGAGGTGAGCGGAGGCGTTTCAGACCCCTCGAGGCGGATGCGATAGGTCGTATCCGGGATCGCAACACCGGCCTCTTCGATGGCGGTCTTGACCAGGCGGATGGCATCGCCTCGCGCGGAGGCAAAGCCGGTGGCGTTCTGGTCGATCCACCCGGTCACGCGCAGGATCGCCCCGGCCTCGGTGATGTTCTCGATCCAGACCAGTTCCTCGGGATCGTCGAGCACGAATGGTTGCGCCTTCAGGGCCGCTTGTGCCAGGGCGCGCGTTGCCTCGAGGTCCGCGTCGGGGTCGATGCCGATGTCGAACGTGAACCGCCGCGCAGGGTTCTGGGTGTAATTCACGATCTTCCCCTTGAAGACCGTGGCGTTCGGGATGCGGATGTGGTTCCCGTCCAGCGACAGCAGGATCGTCGCTCGGGAGGTCAGACGGATGACGCGGCCGACGTCGCCCTCGATCTCCACCAGATCGTTCGGGCGGAACGGCTGGCGCAGGCTGAGCATGATGGAGGCCACGAAATTCTCGACCGTGTCGCGGACCGCGAAGCCGATGGCCAGGCCGATGATCCCGGCGGCGCCGAGGATGGTGCCCAGCAATGCAGCTGCCCCGAGGACGTCGAGCGCGACCACGATCCCCGCGATGCCGCAAGCGACGCGGAAGGCCTGCCGGTAGATGCCCGCTATGAAGGCATTGGGCGAGATCCGGTCCCAGAACCGCAGACGTGCTATCAGGAACCCTGCCCCAACGATGACCGAGAGGACGGCGAGTGCCAGCAGAAACAACGGCAAACGGGAGATCAGCTGCGCGATCCGTGCCCGGAAGCGGTCCACCGCGGGGTTGATCTGCCGCGCGAGGTCGCCCGTTTCCGCGAGGGTGTTGTTCACCGCGACGACGCCTTCGAGGCGCCCGGCTATGCTTTCGGCCTTCGCACGGGTGGAGGGGTCCGCCACCTCGCCCGTGAGCGAAACGACCCCGGCGTCGACGTTGACAGTGATCCCGTCAAATTCGAGCGCCGCGAGGATGGCTCGCAGACGCTCCGCGATGGCTGTGTCGTCGGGCACATCCTCGACCGCCAGCGTGGGCGAGGCATCGGCCTCGGTCGCGATATCCTGCGCAAGACCCTGGCACGGGGCGAGCAGGAGGCTAAGGCAGAGGAGGACCTGTTTCATACTGGTCCAGATAGCGTGGCGCGGCGCGCAGCCAACCGAACGCGCAGCGGATTGGTGTCGGGAAGCGCGCTCCAACGATCAACAGGGCAGGAACCGCGTCTCTTCGGCCAGGGTCGTGATCTTGCGGAAGCCCGCCGCATTCGGACATCGGACCTGCTGAAGATCGGGAGCGCCGCGACAGGCACGAGTGTCCAGTTCGGTGAAGCTGCATTCTGGCGTGACCCCAGCCGATGAATGGCTGGTCCGGGCCGTTCAGATCCACCGCAAACGCTCGATCGCCGTGGACCAAGACAGCCTCCCCCTGCCCCTGCACCAACACCCCAAAAGGTAATACTGACAGCCCTCCAGGCCGGCTTTCAAACCTCAAGCCCAGTCACTTCAATGACTTGCCCGCATCGTCACGGTGAGAGGTCTTATTTTCACCGTGAAAATACCCCCCTCACACCTCAGGGAAAGCGGTTGTCGCGCGGGAAGCCCCGTGGTGCCGTGCGGCCCGCGCCGGCCCGCGCGCCGAGCCATTCGGTGAACTCCGTCACCGTCCGGGTCCGGCCGGCGGTGTCGGGCCAGGAAAGCCCCGCCGCAAGCTCGAAGACCACCGCGTCGCTCAGGCCCCCGTCCTTGTAGCGCTGGAGCCGCACCCCCTTGCCCCGGCCGAGCTCCGGGAGCTCCGAGAGCGGGAAGACCAGCATCTTGCGGTTCTCGCCCACCACCGCGACATGATCGCCCGAAACCGGCCGGCAGACCTTCGCCACCACGCCCTCGCGCACGTTCAGCACCTGCCGCCCGGCGCGCTTCTGCGCGATCGCCTCGTCCTCGGGCAACACGAACCCGTCGCCCGCGCTCGAGGCGACGAGCAGCCGCCCGCCGGGCACATGCACCCGCAGCGCCACCGGCTCGACCTCGTTGGGCATGTCCACCATGAGCCGCAGAGGCTCGCCCATGCCGCGCCCGCCCGGCAGCTGTGAAGCCTGGAGCGTGAACAGCCGCCCGTTGGTGGCGAGCATCAGGAGCCGGTCGGTCGTCTCGGCATGGAGGAAGAAGCCCGGCCCGTCGCCATCCTTGAACTTGAGCTCGGCATCGGGGGCGATATGGCCCTTCATCGCCCGGATCCAGCCCATCTTCGAGCAGATGACGGTGATCGGCTCGCGCTCGATCATCGCCTCGAGCGGCACGTCCTCGATCTCGGGCGCATCGGCGAAATCCGTGCGCCGCGCCCCGGTCGCGGAGCCCTTGCCGAAGAGCTTCTTGACCTCCCTGAGCTGCTCGGAGATCCGCGCCCACTGGAGCTCCTCCGAGCCCACCAGCGCCTGAAGCTCCTCCTGCTCCTTGCGCAGCTCGTCCCGCTCGCGCCGGAGCTCCATCTCCTCGAGCTTGCGGAGGTTGCGGAGCCGCATGTTGAGGATCGCCTCGGCCTGCACGTCCGTGAGCGCGAACTCGGCCATCAGCACCGCCTTCGGCTCGTCCTCGAAGCGGATGATCTCGATCACCCGGTCGAGGTTGAGGAAGGCGATGATATAGCCCTCCAGCACCTCGAGCCGCTGGGCGATCTTGCCGAGCCGGAAGTTCGAGCGCCGGAGCAGCACGTCGCGCCGGTGATCGAGGAAGGCGCGCAGCACCTCCCGGAGCGAGCAGACCTTAGGCGTCCGCCCGTCGATCAGCACGTTCATGTTCATCGCGAACCGGGTCTCGAGATCCGAGTTGCGGAAGAGCGATTCCATCAGCACCGCCGGATCGACGCTGCGGGTCCGCGGCTCGAGGATGAGGCGGATGTCCTCCGCGCTCTCGTCGCGCACATCCGCCAGGATCGGGATCTTCTTCGCGTTGATGAGCTCGGCGATCCGCTCGATGAGCTTGCCCTTCTGGACCTGATAGGGCACCTCGGTGACGACGATCTGCCACTGGCCCCGGCCGAGCTCCTCGACCTCCCAGCGCGCGCGGAGCCGGATCGAGCCGCGCCCGGTGCGATAGGCCTCCTTGATCGCCGTCCGCGGCTCGATGATGATGCCGCCGGTCGGGAAATCCGGGCCCTGCACGAAATCCATCAGCTTCTCGTCCCCGGCATTCGGGAACTTGATGAGATGGAGACAGGCGTTGCAGAGCTCCTCGATATTGTGCGGCGGAATGTTCGTCGCCATCCCGACCGCGATGCCGGAGGAGCCGTTGGCGAGCAGGTTCGGGAACGCCGCCGGCAGCACCACGGGCTCGGTCTCCGAGCCATCGTAATTGTCCCGGAAATCCACCGCGTCCTCGGCAAGCCCCTCCATCAGGGCCTCCGCCGCCGCCGTCAGCCGCGCTTCGGTGTAGCGCTGGGCCGCCGCGTTGTCGCCGTCGATGTTGCCGAAGTTGCCCTGCCCGTCCACCAGCGGATAACGCACCGCGAAATCCTGCGCGAGCCGGACGAGCGCGTCATAGATCGCCTGGTCGCCGTGCGGATGGTAATTGCCCATCACCTCGCCGACGATCTTGGCGCATTTGCGGAACGCACCCTTCGGATCGAGCTTCAGCCCGCGCATGGCATAGAGAATGCGCCGGTGGACCGGCTTCAGCCCGTCCCGGGCATCCGGCAGCGCCCGGTGCATGATCGTCGAAAGCGCATAGGTCAGATACCGGTCGCCAAGCGCGCGGCCAAGCGGCTCGACCGTGATCGCGCCACCGGAGATGTCGGGGAGGTCTGTGTCATCGCTCATAAATCTTGTGTCTATGTCAGCGCCGTTTCTGCGTCCAGTCGTATCGGCACGCACGTGCCGCACAACCTTCGCGCGCAAGGGATCGCCGCGATTCACCCGCAAATTCGCGTGACCTGCGCGGATCTTCGGCTAATCTCGGGCCATGAACGACACTCCGGCAGCACCAGCGACCCCGGCGGAGCGGGAGAGGGCCTTCGCGCTCGCCGAATGGACGGAGATCCGCGCGCAGATGCTGCAACAGCTCCAGCAGATCTGGCGCTTCGAGGTCTATGTGATCGGCGGGCTCGCCCTGCTCTACGCCTGGATCTTCACCAAGGCGCCGCAGGGCGACGCGATCCTCTCCCGGCGTCTGCTCCTCCTGCTCGCCGTCGCCCTCGCCGCGACCGCGATCTTCCGGCTCAAGATCGAATACGCGATCCTGCTCACCCTCGGGCGCTACAGCGAACGGCTCGAGGCCTATCTCTACGGCGCGGCCGAGGCGCCCGGCGGCTGGCAGGCCTATCTCGGCGAGCGAAAGCCCGACGATCTGAGCTTCAAGGCCGTCTTCGGCCGCTACTCCCATGCCGGCTGGGCCTCATCGCTGATGCTGGCCTTCACGATCGTGCTTCTGCTGGCCTATGGCGGGTTCGGGACGATCCCCTGCACTCCGGGCCCGGCAACCCCTGCGCAGCGCACCGCCCATCTCTCCGCCCGCCAGACGGCACGCCATGGCGGCGCGAGACCACCAGACGCCAGCAGGCGCTCCATACCGCCGGGGCACCGGGCACCGCCCGACAGCCCCTGCCGGCGCGCCCGCCCTACTGCCCCTCGAAGGTCAGCAGCAGGCGCATGAGTTCTGCCTGGCGCGAGACCCCGAGCTTCGACATGACCGTCTTGATCTGCTGGCGCACGGTGGCCTCGGCCACGCCCCGGCGGGCCGCGATCTCGGGGATCGCCACCCCGCGCACGAAGATCTGGCAGACGGCCGCCTCCGCCGCCGTGAAGCCGAAGGCCTGGCGCATCCCGGCGGCGGTCGCGGCGGCCGCCACGGCGGGGTCGCGGATCAGCGCCAGCAGAAGACAGCGGTCAGGGGCGAGAAACCGGTGCTCCTGCGCCAGCGGCGCAACCGTCACCGCATAGGGCGCACGGCGCGAGGGCCTCGGGATCCGGATCGTGCCGCCGCCGGCCCCGCCCGCAGCGTCGCGCAGCGTCCGGCCCGCGCCTGCCATCAGCGAGACGAGCTGGCGGGAGCTCGCGGCATGGCCCGCCTCGAGATGCCCGCGCCGCACCCCGAGCCCGTCGCCCGCCCGGAAGATCGCCTCCGCCCTGCCGTTGGCATGCAGAACCCGCCCGCCCGGTTCGAGGATCGCCGCCGCGACCGCGGCATGCTCCAGCCCCTCGAGCAGCCCCCGCATCGGCACCGCGGCATCGGAAAGCGTCGAGGAGACATGCGCGGCAAGCCTGAGCTGCTGCTCGATCTGCCCGAGCTTCTCGAACTCCTGCCTCTGGGCATGGCCCTGATCCGTGCGCCAGAGAAAGACCAGCGCGCGCGAGACATCGGGCGTGTCCACCAGCCGCAGCGCCAAGCGATAGGAGAGGTTGAAGGATTGGCAGAGCCGGTAGAACTCGCTCCGCGCCATTGCCGGCTCGTCGATGTAGTCGTAATCGCAGAACACCCGCCAGTTCGGATGCGTCATCGCGAAATGGACCGGCTCCGCATCCGGCATGATCTCGCAGAAATAGTCGTCGTATTCGAGCCGCCGCGTCGTGCGGGTCCAGGTCGCATTGCCATGCGCATGATCGACCGAGGCAAGCTGTGTTGAAAACGCCCCCATGAAGGCCGCGGTGCGTTCCTGCACATCGAACCATGCCTCCGGCTCCAGAGCCGCGCGGCGAATGGCTTCAAACATGCCCTCCGTGTCGCTGGACGCATCCATCGATCAAGATCCCCCGCATCCCTCATAGCATTTTTGCCACGTCCGGGCCAGCATCCCCGCGGCCGATGGTGACCGCATTCCCGGATGCCTGGCAAAACGGCCCGCCGGCAATTGCTCCCGCGTGCCGTGAGGCGTAAGACCCGCGGCCCGGGGCCATGCCCCATTTCACCTGTGAGTTTCCCCGCCGTGCCGTCCCCCCAGCCCCTCCGCCATCACGTCCTGCGCACCCTCGTCCTCGCCGGGCCGATGATCCTCTCGCGCGTCGGGCTGGTCACGATGAGCACGGCCGACATCGTGGTTCTCGGCCATGTCGGCTCCGGCGAGCTCGCCGATTACGTGCTGGGGTCGACCATCCAGGAAAGCCTCACCGGCATGCTGGTGGGCCTGCTCCTCGGCGTGCCGGTGCTCGTCGCCCGCGAAACCGCCCGCGGCAACTCCGCCGCGGCGGGCACGATCTGGCGCCGCGGCCTCGTCTTCGCCGCCCTCGCCGGGCTCGCGATGTGCCTTGCGCTCCAGTTCGCCGAACACGTCTACCTGCTGACCGGCCAGGACCCGGAGCTCGCGGCGCGTGCGGCGCGGGTGACGGGGCTGCTCGCCTGCGCGCTCCCCTTCATCGCGCTCTCCCAGGTCTCGACGGCGTTTCTCGAGTCGCTGCACCGCCCGGTGGTGGGGCTCGCGATCATCGCCCTCGCCAATATCGCCAATCTCGGCCTCAACATCGTGCTGGTCCTCGGGATCGGGCCGTTTCCCGCCCTCGGCGCCGCGGGCTGCGCCCTCGCCACCGTCGGCACCGCAGCCCTCGCCGCCGGCGCGGGCTTTCTCTTCATCCGCTTCCGGCTGCGCGAAGCGCCCGGCCTCGGCATCGGCCGCGACAGCGCCCGCGCGGTGATGGTGCCGCGCATCCGCGAGATGACCGCGATCGGCCTCGCCTCGGGCAGCTCCTTCTTCTTCGAGGCCGCCTCCTTCACCGTGATGACCCTCTTCGTCGGCCGCCTCGGCCCGGTGGCGCTCGCGGCCCAGGGCGTGCTCTTCCAGTTCCTCATCTTCAGCTTCATGATCGCGCATGGCATCGCCGGCGCCACCCAGGTCCGGGTCGGCAACGCCTGGGGCCGGCGCGACGCGGCCGGCATCGCGCGGGCCGGCTGGGCCGGGCTCGCCCTCGCCATGCTCTTCACCGGCTGCGTCGCCCTCGGCCTCACCGCCTTTCCCGAGATCCCGCTCCGGCTCTTCACCTCCGACCCCGCCCTCACCGCCGTGGCCCTGCCGGTGCTGGGCTGGGTCGCCCTCGCCATGGTCTTCGACGGCGGCCAGACGGTGCTCAACAACGCCTGCCGCGGCCGGGGCGACACCTGGGTGCCGACCAGTCTCGTGCTGATGAACTACATGGGCGTGATGGTGCCCTGCGCCTGGCTCTTCACCTTCGCCGCCGGGCACGGGCTGCCCGGCATCTACCAGGGCATCCTCGTCGCGAGCATCCTCTCGATCAGCGTGCTCGCGCTCCGCTTCCGCGCCCTCGCCCGGCGCCCCGCGGAGGCGCCGGACGCGCTTCGGGCCTGATCGCCGCCCGAAGCGCGCGGCACTTTCCGTCCTCCGGCCCGCGGGCGCTTACCCGGCGGGTTCGATCTCGCTCGGCTGCCAGGACTTGTCGAAGAAGCTCGGCAGCGGGCTGTAGAGACGCAGGATGGTGAACCAGCCCTTGTCCGGGTCGGTCTGGATCCAGTTGCCGCGCTCCACCCCGTCGGGCTGCTCGGGGGAAAACCAGACCGTGGTGGAGCCGTCCTCGGCCTCGGTCGCCGCCGGCGAGGGATAGCTCTGGCTGCCGGCACGCGGGTATTTCTGCGGCGTCTGCAGCATCGAGCGCGTCTGGTTGTCGTAGACCGTGAGCGACCAGAACGCCTTGGCCGGGATGTCCTTGGGCAGCGTCACCTTGTAGGTCTTCGCGCCGTCATACGGGTCCCCGTTGGCATCGAGAAAGCCCATCAGGTACTGCGATCCCACCCCGGGGATGTTCATGATCATGCCGGGGCTGTCGAGGGTATAGCCGTAGTAGAAGGCCGTGCGCGAATCGAGGGTGCGTGCGCCGGTCGGCGGATGGGGCTTGAACATGCCGTCCTCGAAGGCGGGCGGCGGGGTCTCGAAATGGGCGCCGCCCTGCCACAGCATGCTGCCCCACATGGACTCCGGGTAGTAGGCCCAGTCGGGGTGCGCCCCGTAGGGACGCCAGTTCAGCACGCGTCCCGTGGCCTGACCGACCGCGGCCGCATCGGTGAGGATCTTCTTCATCCGCTCGTCGGGCGCGAACTCCTTGCCCTTGACGATGCCGATGGCGGCAAGCTGGCCGGCGAGTTCCACGTCGTAGCTCGTCGCGGGCTCGTTCTGCACGTTCTCGTTGATCAGTTCGAAGAAGCCGTAGTCGCTGGGCGGAATCGTGTTGTACGACTTGCCGCTTGCCTCGATGAACGTGGTCTCGGGAACCTTCGGCTCGCCGGCCAGCTTGACGGTGCCTTCCAGCGCCTGCGCGATGCTGCTGCCGTAGCTGCCGGGAGCATAGGGGTAGATCTTCAGGTTCGCCTTGATGTTGTCCACGGCCGGCTTCGGGTCGCTGTCGACGAGGTAGGCCCGCGAGGCATAGAGCACGTGATTGGTCTTCGAATGCGCGATGAAGTAGCCGCCCTCCGGCAGCGGCCCGTCATAGTCGGGGCCCACGAGCAGGTACTTGCCGCCCAGACCCCGGTCCGGGCCGGGAGCGCCGATGTCGATGATCCAGGAGAACCACATGTCGTTGATGGTGCCGACCGCGTTCGACGGCTGCTCGACGACCATCGGGCCGTCCGTCAGGTTGATGCCGCTGAGATAATAGACGGTGTCGGCGTTGGCGGTCAGATAGAGCGAACTGGAATCCATCAGCTCGGAGAAGATGATGACGTCGTTGTCCTTCGCGCCGATGCTGGCGGCGCCCTTGAGGAGGGCCAGCGCCGAGGCGCCGCGGAAGCTGTTGTTGTAGACGTTCAGCGCGCGGGTGAAATCGAGTGCATCGAAGACCTTCTGCGCGGTGTCGGCGCTCGGGGCGCCGTCCTTGAAGTCCAGCGTTCCGACCGAAGTCTCGAGCCTGTCGGGCGCGCCAAGCGCCTTGACGGTCTCGCTGGAAACCTCGGCCCATGCCGGTGACAGCGCGGCAGAGAGTGCCAGGCCGCCCAGGACAGTCAATCGTATCATGTCGAAAGATCTCCCTATAATCGCGGTCACCTTGCGCGATGCCTCGCAGCGTTGCAATGCCGCAGGAAGGCACAGGAGCGGAGGGCCTGCCGCCCCCGCACCAGCCCCGCCCGGGCCCCGACCGGCCCGCCCCTCAGGGCAGGGTGAACTCCGCGATCAGGCTGTCCACCACCGCGCGCAGCGCCTCCTCGTCCTCCGCGCCCTGCCGCATCGCCTCGGCATGGACCGCGCGCTGCCGCACCGCCGAGCTGCCCTCCGCCGCGATCCGCCGGAGCCCACTGAGCTCGCGCGAACAGCCGAGCGCCGCGGCATCGTCGGCCAGCATCTCGAGCAGCTCCTCAACCAGATCGCGCACCGGCACCGCCTTGCCGAAGCCGTGGTCGACGAGCTGGCCCTCGACCCCGTAGCGCTGCGCCCGCCAGCGGTTCTCGCGCACGAGCGTGTTGGGATAGATCCGCCAGCGCTGGTTGCGGGTCCGGAGCCGGAAGAGCCAGGCGAGCAGCGACTGATAGAGGGCGGCCAGCGCCGCGACATCCGAAAGCCGCGGGCAGACGTCCGTCACCCGCTGCTCGAGCGTCGGGAAACGCGCCGAGGGCCGGATGTCCCACCAGATCTTGGTGCCGTCCTCGATGCAGCCCGCCGAGACCAGATGCTCGACGAGGCGACGGTATTCCGAGAAGCTCGCAAGCTGGTCCGGCAACCCGGTGCGCGGCATCGCGTCGAACACGGTCAGCCGGTAGCTCGAAAGCTGGGTGTCCCGCCCCTCCCAGTAGGGCGAGGAGCCGGAGAGCGCGAGCAGATGCGGCAGGAAATACGACATCTGGTTCATCAGGTCGATGCGCTGGTCCTCGTCCTCGATGCAGACATGCATGTGCATCCCGCAGATCAGCAGCCGCCAGGCCGGCAGGCCCATGTCGCTCCAGAGCCCGGCATAGCGCTCCTTGCGCGTGTGGCTCTGGCGCCGCCACTTGGCAAACGGATGCGTCGAGGCCGCGATCACCGCATAGCCGAAGCCCTCCGCCGCCTGCGACACCTCCCGCCGCAGACGCCGCAGCTCGTCCACCGCATCGCCCACCGAACGGTGCGGCTCGGTGCCGACCTCGATCTGGCATTGCAGGAATTCCGCCGCCACCCGGTCGCCGAGCACGCCGCTGCAGGCCTCGAAGAAAGCCGGGTCGGGCTCGGCCACGAGATCCCGCGACGCGCGGTCGACGATAAGGTATTCCTCCTCGATCCCGAGGGTGAAACTCGGTCTGTCCATGGCTTCCCCCCAAGGCACCGGCCGTAATGCGGCTGTTACCGGGAATACTGGGGCAGCAGCATAATCCGGTCAATCACCCCCGCGCACCTGCCCGCCACGGAAACGGCCACGGGCCACTCTGCGGGCCGAAATGGATAATTTTAATCAACTGCGCCGGAACCACCGCAGCGGGGCGTTGATTTACCGTGGCGTCCGCGCGACGCCCGAACCTGCATCAGCACAGGAAGAGCCCCGATGCCGCACCGCGCGTATCCCCGCCGGGAGGATGAAACGGCCGCCCCGGCGGTCCGCCACTTCGACATCGACCGCGACCGGCTCCGGATCGACCTTTCCGGCTCCGGGCTCGCGCCGTCGGATGTCCGCATCACCCATGTCTCGTGTTTCGTCGCGCGCATCGATTACGGCGGGCGGCGCATCCTGCTCTACGGCGCCGGGCTCGACCGCCTGGACCGCCACCACCTGAAGATCCTCACCTGAGGATCCGCCGTCCTGCCGCTTCGGGCCGGCGCCGCGACCCGGCCGGCGCCCGGCCGGAAGGCCCCTGGCCGCACCATCCGTCACACCCCGCTGCGGCCGGGGTCACCGGATGCCGGACCTCTTTCGCGCCCGGCATCCGGCATCCGATCCGGCCCGCCCCTTGTTGTTGACGCCGCGCGGCCGAAGGGCAATAAGCGCCCGGCCGCCAGACGCAGACGACGACAGGAAGAGATTGAGACCATGACCGAGGCGACCTCCAGCACCAGCGCCTTCGCTCCCCGCGTGTTCTCGGGCATCCAGCCCTCGGGCAACCTGACGCTCGGCAACTACCTCGGCGCCCTCCGCCGGTTTGCCAAGGTCCAGGACACCGGTGTCGAGACGATCTACTGCATCGTGGACATGCACGCGATCACGGTCTGGCAGGACCCCGGGAAGCTCACCCGCGCGACCCGCGAGCTCGCCGCCGCCTACCTCGCCTGCGGCCTCGACCCCGCCCGCTCGATCCTCTTCAACCAGAGCCAGGTGCCGGGCCATGCCCAGCTCGCCTGGATCTTCAACTGCGTCGCCCGCCTCGGCTGGATGAACCGGATGACCCAGTTCAAGGACAAGGCCGGCAAGAACTCCGAAAACGCGAGCCTCGGCCTCTACGCCTATCCCGCGCTGATGGCCGCCGACATCCTGCTCTACCACGCGACGCATGTGCCCGTCGGCGAGGACCAGAAACAGCATGTCGAGCTCACCCGCGACGTCGCGGCGAAGTTCAACCACGATTTCGGCCTCGAGTTTTTCCCGAGCCCCGAGCCGGTGATCGAGGGCGCGGCGACCCGCGTCATGTCGCTGCGCGACGGCACGAAGAAGATGTCGAAGTCCGACCCCTCCGACATGAGCCGGATCAACCTCACCGACGATGCCGACGCCATCGCCCAGAAGATCCGCAAGGCCCGCACCGACCCCGAGCCGCTGCCCTCCGATCTCGAGGGGCTGAAGGACCGCGCCGAGGCCCGCAACCTCGTCAACATCTACGCAGCCCTGGCCGATACGACGCCCGAGGCGGTGATCGCCGAGCATGCCGGCCAGCCCTTCTCGGCCTTCAAGCCCGCGCTCGCCGATCTCGCCGTCGCCCATCTCGGCCCGATCACCGCGCGGATGACCGAGTATCTCGGCGACCCGGCCGAAATCGACCGCATCCTCGGCGCCGGCGCGGACCGGGCCCACGCCATCGCGGCCCCGATCCTCGACCGGACCTACGACATCGTCGGCATGATCCGGAGCCGCTGAGCCCGCCTCAGTCGAAGAGGCGGCGCCGGAAACAGCAGCCGAGCGCCGCCAGCAGCGCATGCTGCGCCCGGCTGATCCCGAAGAAGCGCCGGAAGACCCGCCGCGCCTCCGGCTCGCCCGCATCGAGCGCCGCGAGGATCATCGCCATCTGCGCCTCGCGCGCGGCACTCATGTTGACCGCGAGCCGCGCCTGCCTGAGCCGCCACTTCGTGCTCCAGCGCTCGAACCCGATCGCGTCGAAATGCCCGAGATAGAGCCCCTGACAGCCGGGGCCCAGCTCCCGCGCCGTCCGCGTCACCACCACGCCGTCGCGCCGGGTGTTGATATTGCCGATCCGGCTGTAGGCCCGCCCGGTGCGGATGAACTGCTTGCCGTCCACATGGCCGAGCAGCCCGGCGCGCATGAACCGCGCCACATCGCCGTAGACCAGCCGGCCGCCCAGCCGCCAGAGCCGCCCCGAGCGCCAGGGCAGCCGGAAATAGGAGCTGCCCCAGGGCTCGCCCGGATCGTCCCCCGGCCCCCAGACCGCCTCCGCCACCGGAATGCGGACCGCCTCGCACGCCTCCGGCACCGCGGCGAGAAACGCAGCGACGGAGGTCTCGCCGAACACGAACTCGTCGAGATCGGCGGCGAGCATCCAGGGGCTCGGGCAGCGCGCGAGCCCGACGGCATAGACCGCCGCCTGACGCTCCTCCAGCGCCTCGGGCCGCCCGCCCTGCGCCGCCCAGAACGCATCGTCGCAGGCGATGATCTCGAGCCCCTCCCGCGGCGCCGGCCAGCCCTCGGGCAGCGGCCCGTCGTGAAACACCGTCACCCGTTTCGCGCCTGCCGCGAGATAGTGCCCGGCGAAGCGCGCCACCACCTCGGGGCTCTCAAGCCCCAGCGATACCGTCGAGAACTGCACCTGAGGCCCCTTTCCGCTGCACTGCACCACGCTTCCCTGCCGGCCCTGACTAGTCCGCCGGCGCCGCACCGCGCAAGCCCGCCTCTCCCGCGCGGGCGGGTCGCCGCCAGCGCCGGGCGCTCGCGGAACGTGCATCCGCCGCAACACCGCCCTGCACCGAAAGCAGTTGCGCCGGGCGCAGCCATGCCGGATGATCCCGGCCCGAAGGAGTCCATCGAGGCCTGGGATGCGCACGTTTCTCATCATTCTTGACGATCTGCCCGAGATGCTGAACGCCATGCGCTACGCGGCGATCCGGGCCGCCAAGACCGGCGGCGCCGTCGAGATGCTCGCCATCATCGCCAACGAGGAATTCCAGCATTTCATGGGGGTCGCCGACGTGATGCGCGCCGAGGCGCACGAGAAGATCGAGGCGCATTTCCAGGTCTTCAAGGACCGGATGGAAAAGCGCGAGGGCATCTCGCCGACGCTGGCGATCCGCGAGGGCGACAAGGTCGACGCCGTGCTCGCCCACCTGCGCGAGAACCCCGAGATCGGCATCCTCGTGCTCGGCGCGGGCACCGGCAAGGGCGGGCCCGGCCCGGTCGTCTCGGCGCTCACCGGCCGCCGGATGGCCGAGCTCCACGTTCCCGTCACCATCGTTCCGGGCTCGATGACCAAGGAGGAAATCGTCGCCGTCACCTGAACCCGCAATCTGGAATGATTCCAGACTGCCCTTGACTTGAGGCCCCGCACGGCGCAGATAAGCCCGTGACGACGGGAGACCCAGATGTTCATCCAGACCGAATCCACCCCGAACCCGGCCACGCTGAAATTCCTGCCCGGACAGTCCGTGATGGCCACGGGCACGGCGGATTTTCCCTCCGAGGCCGCGGCCCAGTCCTCGCCGCTCGCGCGCCGCATCTTCGCCGCGGGCGATGTGACGGGCGTGTTCCTCGGCCCCGATTTCGTGACCGTGACCAAGGCCGAAGGCGTTGACTGGGCACATATCAAGCCCGCGATCCTCGGTGCGGTGATGGAGCACTTCCAGTCCGGCCAGCCGGCGATGGAAGGCGAGGCAGGCTCCGTCGGCCATGCCGACCACGAAGGGCCGGATGCCGAGATCGTCACCCAGATCAAGGATCTGCTCGACACCCGCGTGCGCCCGGCCGTGGCGCAGGACGGTGGCGACATCACCTTCCACGGCTTCGACCGCGGCGTGGTCTACCTGCACATGCAGGGCGCCTGCGCCGGCTGCCCCTCCTCGACGATGACGCTCAAGATGGGGATCGAGAACCTGCTGCGGCATTACATTCCCGAAGTGGTCGAGGTGCGCCCGGTTGGCCTCTGACGCCACCCCTCTCGTCCTCGCCTTCGACACATCGGCCGCGCACTGCGCGGCCGCTTTGTGTCAGGGCCCGGAAACCCGCGCGCACCGCGCCGAACCGATGGCCCGCGGCCAGGCCGAACGCCTGCTGCCGCTGCTCGAGGAGGTGCTCGCGGCGGCGGGCACAAGCTGGGCGGATCTCGACGCCATCGCCGTCGGCACCGGCCCGGGCAATTTCACCGGCATCCGCCTCTCGGTCGCCGCGGCCCGCGGGCTCGCGCTCGCGCTCGGCCGTCCCGCGATCGGCGTCAGCCTCTTCGAGGCGCTCGCCCATGGCCGCCCCGGCCCCGTCCTCGTCCTTGCCGAAAACCGCCGCGGCGCCCCCTTCGCCCAGGCCTTCCGCGACGGCGTGCCGCTCGCCCCGCCGGTGACCGGGCTCGAGGCGCTGCCGCCGCTCGACCCGGCGACGCTCTGCCTCGGCTTCGGCGCGGCGGAGGCCGCCGGCAGCCTCGGGCTTCACGCGGGTGCGGAGGCATCGCTCGCCGATCCCCGCGCCATCGCCGCCGCCGCCATGGGCCGCATCGCGCCCGACGCACCGCGCCCGGTGCCGCTCTATCTCCGCCCCGCCGATGCCGCGCCCTCCTCGGTGGTGCCGCCCGTCCTGCTCGACGCGGAACCGCCGCGGTGAACCCCGATGCGCTCGCCCGCATCCACGCGCTGAGCTTCACCGACACCCCCCGCCCCTGGACCCGCGACGAGTTTGCCGCCCTCGAAGGCCAGCCGGGCGTCCTCCTCCTCTGCCGCCCCGAGGGCTTCGCGCTCGGCCGCATCGCCGGGCCGGAGGCCGAGCTGCTCACCCTCGCCGTCGATCCGGCCGCGCGACGCAGGGGCATCGCGCGAAGCCTTCTCGCGGAGCTTGAGGAAACGGCCTCAAGCCACGGCGTGGTCGAGATATTTCTCGAGGTTGCAACCATCAACACCGCGGCCCGCGCGCTCTACGAGGCCGCGGGCTACGCCATGGCGGGCCGCCGGCCGCGCTACTATGCCCGAGCGGGCGCCCCGGCGGTCGATGCGATCGTCCTGCGCAAGGATCTCTCCCCGCGCTGAGCTGCCGGCCCGCCTTCGCCCGCCGCCGCAGCGCCACGATCTGCCAGCGCAATTTCCGCGTCCCAAAATCAAACCCATTGACCGGTTCCGGGGCTTCGGCCTTTATGGTCTGCAAACCTTTCGGTCCGCGCGGGTGGGGTTCCGGCGGATCGGCGGCTTGGCATTTTCCTCGGAGGAACATTGGGATGACTTTTGCAAGGACCCTCGTCTCGGCGGCCGCACTGCTTCTCTCTGCCGGCGCTGTCTGGGCGGAGGACGCAAACCCGGCGGTGATCTTCGATCTCGGCGGCAAGTTCGACCGCTCCTTCAACCAGGCGTCCTTCGAGGGGGCCGAGCGCTTCAAGGAAGAGACCGGCATCGGCTACCGCGAATTCGAGCTGCAGTCCGACGCGCAGCGCGAACAGGCCCTGCGCCGCTTCGCCCAGCAGGGCTACGACCCGGTGGTGGTGGCGGGCTTCTCCAACGCCTCGGCGATGGAAACCGTCGCCGCCGAATTTCCCGACACCCGCTTCGTGCTCATCGACGCGGTGGTGGATCTCCCCAATGTCCGCTCGGTGGTCTTCTCCGAGCATGAGGGCTCCTATCTGGTCGGCATGCTCGCCGCGATGGCCTCGAAGACCGGTAAGGTGGGCTTCGTCGGCGGCATGGACATCCCCCTCATCCGCAAGTTCGCCTGCGGCTACGTCCAGGGCGTGAAGGCGGTCAACCCGGATGCGGAAGTGTTCCAGAACATGACCGGCAGCACCGGCGCGGCCTGGAACGATCCGGTGCGCGGCGGCGAGCTCGCCAAGAGCCAGATCGACCGCGGCGCCGACGTGATCTACCACGCCGCCGGCGGCACCGGCATCGGCGTGCTCCAGGCGGCGGCGGATGCGGGCGTGCTCGGCATCGGCGTCGATTCCAACCAGGATTACCTCCACCCCGGCAACATGCTCACCTCGATGCTCAAGCGCGTGGACAACGCCGTCTACGACGCGATGATGGATGTCCAGAACGGCGACTGGTCCACCGGTGTCGAGGTGATGGGCCTCGCGCAGGACGGCGTCGGCTATTCCGTCGACGAATTCAACGAGGCGCTGATCACCGAGGAGATGCTCACCACGACCGACCAGGCCAGGACCGAGATCATCAGCGGCGAGATCGAGGTCCACGACTACATGTCGGACGACAGCTGCCCGGCGAGCTGAGGCGCACGCCGGTGCCGCCGCAACCCGGATCCCCCGCCGGCGGGGCGGCCTTCGCCCCCCTCGCCATCGAGCTCTCGGGCATCTCCAAGAGCTTCGGCGCGGTCCAGGCCAACCGCGACATCCACCTCGCCGTCCGCCGCGGCACCATCCACGGCATCGTCGGCGAGAACGGCGCGGGCAAATCGACGCTCATGTCGATCCTCTACGGCTTCTACGAGGCCGATGCGGGCGAGATCCGCATCAACGGCCGCGCCACGCCGATCCGCGACAGCCAGGCCGCGATCGCGGCCGGCATCGGCATGGTCCATCAGCACTTCATGCTGGTCGAACCCTTCACCGTGCTCGAGAACGTCATACTCGGCGCCGAGAACGGCCCGCTGCTGCGCCCCTCGCTCGCCAGGGCCCGCACCGAGCTCACCCGGCTCGCGAAGGAATACGAGCTCCAGGTCGATCCCGACGCGGTGGTGGGCGAGCTCTCCGTGGGCTTCCAGCAGCGGGTGGAGATCCTGAAGGCGCTCTACCGCGAGTGCGACATCCTCATCCTCGACGAGCCCACCGGCGTGCTCACGCCCGCCGAGGCCGATCACCTCTTCCGCATCCTCGAGCACCTCAAGTCCGAGGGGAAGACCATCCTGCTCATCACCCACAAGCTCCGCGAGATCATGGCCGCCACCGACGAGGTGAGCGTGATGCGCCGGGGCGAGATGGTCCGGACCCTCACCACCGCCGAAACCAGCCCCGCCGAGCTCGCCGAGCTCATGGTCGGCCGCCGCGTGCTGCTCCGGGTGGAAAAGACGCCCGCGACCCCCGGCCCGGTCCTCCTCGAGACCCGCGACCTCTCGCTCACCGACGCCAAGGGCGTCGAGCGCCTGCGCGCGGTGAGCCTCGAGGTGCGGGCCGGCGAGATCCTCGGCATCGCGGGCGTCGCCGGCAACGGCCAGTCCGAGCTCCTCGAGGTGCTGGCGGGGATCGCGCCCGCCACCTCCGGCGAGGTCCGCCTCAAGGGCGAGCCGCTCGACATCTCGCGCACCACCAATGCCGACGACCGCCGCCGCCGCGGCATCGCCCATGTCCCCGAGGACCGCCACCGCCGCGGCCTCGTCATGCCCTACCAGACCTGGGAAAACACCAGCTTCGGCTACCACGACCTGCCGAAGTTCTGCGCCCATCTCGGCCTCATGAAGGGCGATGCGATGCGCGAGGACGCCCGCGGCAAGATCGAGCGCTTCGACATCCGCCCGCCCGATCCCAACCTCAAGGCCGCCAACTTCTCCGGCGGCAACCAGCAGAAGATCGTGCTCGCCCGCGAGATCGAATGCGGCCCCGACGTGCTCCTGATCGGCCAGCCGACCCGCGGTGTCGATATCGGCGCCATCGAGTTCATCCACCGCCAGATCGTCGCCCTGCGCGACGCGGGCAAGGCGATCATCCTCGTCTCGGTCGAGCTCGACGAGATCCAGGCGCTCTCCGACCGCATCGTGGTGATGTTCGACGGCCGCGTCTCCGGCACGCGGCAGGCCGCCGACACCGACGAGCGCGAGCTCGGCCTGCTCATGGCCGGGATCGAGCCGGACAAGGGAGCGGCCGCATGAACACGAGCCTGCCCCGCTGGGTCGATCTCGGCCTCATTCCCGCCCTCAACCTCACGCTCGCCTTCCTCGTCGCGGGCCTCGTCGTGGTCTTCATCGGCGAAAACCCGGTCCAGGCGCTCCGCTTCCTCGTCGTCGGCTCGCTCGGCTCCTCCTACGGCATCGGCTTCACGCTGTTCTACGCCACCACCTTCGTCTTCACCGGCCTCTCGGTCGCCATCGCCTTCCACGCCGGGCTCTTCAACATCGGCGGCGAAGGCCAGGCCGCGCTCGGCGGCATCGGCGCGACGCTGGTCTGCCTCGCCGTGCCCTGGCCGCACTGGACCCTCGCGCTCCCCTTCGCCCTCCTCGGCGCCGGGCTCTTCGGCGCCGCCTGGGCCTTCCTTCCGGGCTACCTGCAGGCCAAGCGCGGCAGCCATGTCGTCATCACCACCATCATGTTCAACTTCATCGCCTCGGCGCTGGTGGTCTACCTCCTGGTCAACGTCATGAAGGTGCCGGGCTCGATGTCGCCCGAAACCCGCAACTTCGCGCCGGGCACCCACCTGCCCTTCATGCACGAGATGCTCGGCGCCATCGGCATCACCGTCGCCAAGACCCCGATGAACCTCTCGGCCCTGCTGGCGCTCCTCGCCGCCTTCCTCACCTGGGTGCTGATCTGGCGCACCCGGCTCGGCTACGAGATGCGCGCCTTCGGCTTCTCCGAACCCGCCGCGGTCTATGCCGGCATCGACCCGGTGAAGATCACCGTCATCGCCATGGTGCTCTCGGGGGCGATGGCGGGCATGATGGCGCTCAACGTCGTCATGGGCTTCCAGCACCGGCTGGTGCTCGACTATGTCGGCGGCGCGGGCTTCGTCGGCATCGCGGTCTCGCTCATGGGCCGCTCGCATCCCCTCGGCGTCGTGCTCGCCGCGATCCTCTTCGGCATCCTCTACCAGGGCGGCGCCGAGCTGGCCTTCGAAATGCCCAACATCAGCCGCGAGATGATCGTGGTGATCCAGGCCCTCGTCATCCTCTTCACCGGCGCGCTCGAGAACCTCGTGCGCATCCCCATGCAGCGGCTCTTCGCCCGCTCCCGCACGAGGGCCGCGTGATGGAGCTCGAGATCCTCCTGCAGATCGCCGGCTCGAGCCTGCGCCTCGCCACCCCGCTGCTCCTCGCCTGCCTCGCCGGGCTCTATTCCGAGCGGGCGGGCATCTTCGACATCGGGCTCGAGGGCAAGATGCTCGCCGCCGCCTTCATGGCCGGCGCCGTCGCCGCCGTCACCGGCTCGGCCTGGGTCGGGCTGCTTGCGGGCATCGCCGCCTCGATGGTGCTCTCGCTCATCCACGGGCTCGCCTCGATCACGCTGAAGGGCAACCAGCTCATCTCCGGGGTGGCGATCAACTTCCTCGCCTCCGGCCTCACCGCGCTCGTCGGGCAGAACTGGTTCCACCAGGGCGGCCAGACGCCGCAGCTCACCGCCGGCGGCCGCTTCCTCGCGCTCGAGCTCCCGCTCACCGAAACGCTCGCGCCGATCCCGGTGATCGGCCCGATCTACCAGCACCTGATCTCGGGCCACAACATCCTCGTCTATCTCGCGCTCGCCGCCGTCCCCGCCACCTGGTGGGTGCTCTTCCGTACCCGCTTCGGGCTGCGCCTGCGCGCGGTCGGCGAGAACCCGGGCGCGGTCGATACCGCCGGCATCTCCGTCGTCCGCCTCCGCTACGCCGCCGTGCTCATCTGCGGCCTGCTCTGCGGCATCGCCGGGGCCTATCTCTCCACCGGCATGGCGGCGGGCTTCGTGCGCGAGATGACGGCGGGCAAGGGCTTCATCGCGCTCGCCGCCCTCATCTTCGCCAAATGGCGGCCCTGGCCCGCGCTGGGCGCCTGCCTGCTCTTCGGATTTCTCGAGGCGATCGGCATCCGCTACCAGGGCATCACGATCGGCAGCATCGTCATTCCGGTCCAGTTCATGCAGGCCCTGCCCTATATCCTTACCGTCGTGATCCTCGCGGGTTTCGTCGGCAAGGCGGTCCCGCCCAAGGCCGGCGGCCGCCCCTATGTGAAAGAACGCTGAAATGACTGAAGCCGCAGAGATCATCCGCGCCCGCGCCGGCGCGGAGCCCATCACCCTCGGTCTCGTGCTGGGCTCGGGCCTCGGCCACATCGCCGAGGCCATCGAGGGCGTCTCGATCCCCTATGCCGAGCTTCCGGGCTTTCCCCATGCGGGCGTCTCCGGCCACAACCCAAAGCTCGTGATCGGCACGCTCGAAGGCGTCCGCCTCGCCGTGCTCGGCGGCCGCGCGCATTACTACGAGGCGGGCGATGCCTCCGTCATGCGCACCCCCATCGAGACCCTGCGCGATCTCGGCGCGCGCCATGTGATCTTCACCAATGCCGCCGGCTCCTTCCGCAAGGACGTTCTGCCGGGCGAACTCCTGCTCCTCTCCGATCACATCAACTTCTCCGGCCGCAACCCGCTGATCGGCGAGCCGACCGACGCACGCTTCGTCAACATGGTCGATGCCTACGACCCGGCGCTGCGCGAAGCGCTCCTCACCGCCGCCGACGAGGAAGGCGTGGCGCTCCCCTCCGGCGTCTACGCCTGGTATTCCGGCCCGAGCTTCGAGACCCCGGCCGAGATCCGCGCGATCCGCCTGCTCGGCGCCGATGCCGTGGGCATGTCCACCGTGCCGGAAGTCATCCTCGCCCGCTTCTTCGGCCTCAAGGTGGCGGCGATCTCGACCATCACCAACATGGCCGCGGGCCTCAGCGACGAAAACATCAGCCACGAGCACACCAAGGCCATGGCGCCGCTGGGCGCGGCGAAGCTCGAAAACGTCCTGCGCCGCTATCTCCGGGGCCTCGGCGCGGGCTGAAATCGCGCCCCGCACCGGTGCCGGGCCGCGCCAGCCGCGGGGGTGCGCCCCACCCCGGCGCCTGCCCGGATTCATGATATGTTAACTACGAAAATTCAATGAATTCAAAGGGCATTACCCCCGTTTCACGGTGAAACGCCCCGCTTTCACGCCGGCGATGCCGCCCGTTCTGCCTCCCTGGCAGGCACCTGCGCCACAAGCTGCGAAACAGGCGGCGAAACTCGCCGCGAACGTCTGGCGCGGCCGATTTCCTTGGGCTACGCTCGGAGGGCGCAGTTCAGCTTTCCCGGTGCCATGCAGATCTATTTGCCCATCGCAGAAGTCTCCGTAAACGCGCTTCTGCTTCTTGGCATCGGCGGCATGGTCGGCATTCTCTCGGGCATGTTCGGGGTCGGCGGCGGCTTCATCCTGACCCCGCTCCTCTTCTTCATCGGCATCCCGCCCGGCGTCGCGGTCGCCTCCGCCGCCAACCAGATCGCGGGCTCCTCCTTCTCCGGCCTGCTCGCCCATCTCCGCAAGCGCACCGTCGATCTCAAGATGGGCAGCGTCCTGCTGGCCGGCGGCCTTCTCGGCTCCGGCCTCGGCGTGATGGCCTATTCCGCGCTCCGCAAGATGGGCCAGTACGAGCTCGTGGTGAGCCTGCTCTACGTGGTCCTTCTGGGGGTGATCGGCGCCCTCATGCTCATCGAGAGCCTCCGCGCCATCCGCCGCGCGCGAAACCCCAACGCCGCGCTCGCCTCCCGCAAGCGCCACACCTGGGCCCACGGCCTGCCGCTCAAGATGCGCTTCCGCGCCTCCCAGCTCTACGTGAGCGCCATCCCGCCCTTCGTGGTGGGGGTTCTGGTCGGCATCCTTGCGGCCATCATGGGCGTGGGCGGCGGCTTCATCATGGTGCCCGCGATGATCTATCTCATCGGCATGCCCACCAAGGTCGTCGTCGGCACCTCGCTCTTCCAGTTCCTGTTCGTGACCGGCTTCACCACCGTGCTGCATGCGGTCGAGAACAAGTCCGTCGATGCGGTTCTCGCCGTGATCCTGCTCGTCGGCGGCGTCATCGGCGCCCAGATCGGCGTCGTGCTCGCCGCCCGGCTCAAGGCCGAACAGCTCCGCGTCCTGCTCGCCCTTCTCGTCATCTTCGTCTGCCTCAAGCTCGCCGCCGATCTGGTGATCCGGCCCGCCGAGCTCTTCTCGATCGAGGCGGCCCGCGGATGATCCGCCGGGCCGCCCTCCTCCTCCTCGCGCTCTGGCTGGCCGCTCCGGTGGCGCTGGCCCAGGAAACAGTCGTCACCGGCCTCTCGACCGAGAACATCGCCCTCAATGCCACCTTCGACGGCTCCGAGCTCTTCGTCTTCGGCGCGATCCGCCGCGACGCCCCGATCCCCGAGGACGCCGACCCGCTCGATGTCATCATCACCATCAAGGGCCCGGTCCGCCCGATCACCGTGCGCGAGAAAAGCCGCTGGTTCGGGATCTGGGTGAACCGTTCGGCGGTGCGGATCCGCGAGACCCCGAGCTTCTACGCCATCGCCTCCACCCGGCCGATGGGCGATCTGCTCACCGAAACCGAGCGCCTGCGCTACCGGATCGGCATGGACCAGGCCGTGCGCAAGGTGGAGAGCGCACCGGGGGTCGAGGACACCCGCCCCTTCGCCGAGGCGGTGGTCCGGCTGCGGGAGGAGAGCGGGCTCTACGCCAGGCTCGACGGCGATGTGAGCCTCGCCGAGGACACGCTCTTCCAGACCCACATCAAGCTGCCTTCGAACATCGTCGAGGGCGACTACGTGGCCGAGTTCTTCCTCGTGCGCGACCGCAAGGTCATCAGCTCGGGTGCGGCCGAGATCGTCGTGGAGAAGACCGGCATCGAGCGCTGGCTCTACAACCTCGCCCACAACCGGCCCTTCATCTACGGCCTCTTCTCGGTGGCCCTCGCCCTCGCCGCCGGCTGGCTCGCCGCCACCGCCTTCCGCATCGCCAAGCGCTAGGTTCCGGTCCGGCCCTGCCGCACGTCCGAGGGTTCGAGCGCCTCGAGCTTTTCCTCGATCCGGGCAAGCCGCCCGATCACCGCATCGCGATATTCGTCGGTCTGGGCGTTGCTCTCCTCCGAATGCGCATCCTGCATCGAGTTCACCACCAGACCCACGATCAGGTTCACCACCGCAAAGGTCGTCACCAGGATGAACGGCACGAAGAAGCCCCAGGCCCAAGGATAGACATCCATCACCGGCCGCACGATCCCCATGGACCAGCTTTCCAGCGTCATGATCTGGAACAGCGAGTAGGCCGAACGCCCGATCGTGCCGAACCATTCGTCAAAGGCCGATCCGAAGAGCTTCGTCGCCATCACTGCGCCGATGTAGAAGATGAGCGACATGAGCGCGAAGACCGAGGCCATGCCCGGCAGCGCCGAGATCAGCCCCTCGATCACCCGCCGGAGGCTCGGCACCAGCGAGATGGCGCGCAGCACCCGCAGGATCCGGAGCGAGCGCAGCACCGAAAGTCCATCAACGCTCGGCACAAGGCTGATGCCGACGATCACGAAATCGAAGATGTTCCAGCCCTCGCGGAAAAACCGCCCGCGATAGGCGAAAAGCTTGGCCACAAGCTCGAGCACGAAGATCGCGAGACAGGTCTGGTCGAGCGCAACGAGCAGCGGTCCCGCCGCTGCCATCGCCGTGCCGGAGGTTTCGAGCCCCAGAACCACGGCGTTGAGCACGATCACCGCGAGGATCGCGTTGCGGACCCGCGGCTTCTCCACGAAGGCCGCCACTGCGGCCCGATTAAACCCACCCGTCATTTCGCGAGACCTGTCATATGCTTGAGCTCCGATAAGAAAAACTCCCGAAGGTCAGATGGTCGCGCGCGCCGCGGCGCACAAGAGGGCGCTGGCTCACTCCACCGGGGTTTCGGCCATCAGGACCGGCGGCGGCGCGATCCGGCTCAGATCGTCGATCCCGAGCGGCTCGGCGGGGCGTGAAAGCGCGTAGCGCATGATCCAGAACAGCCGCTCCTCCGCGCGGGTAATCGCGACATAGGCAAGCCGCTTCCAGAGCGGGATCCCGGCCTCGACGCGCCCCGAACGGGCGGCGGCGAGAATGTCGGGGGCGAAGAGCTGCACCTCGGGCCACTGCGATCCCTGGGCCTTGTGGATCGTCACCGCCGCGCCATGCAGGAATACCGCCCCCATGCGCGCCGCGGTGGGGATGAAGGGCTCTTCCTCGCCCGGGCTCTCGATCTGGATGATGCTCGCGACCGCAAGCCGCGGGTCGTCGCTTCCCATGAGGAAGAGGCGGCTGAAACCCGGCTTCTTGCCCGGCCCGAGCCAGACCGCCTGCGCGCCCTTCACGAGACCGCGGGCCTCGAGATCCATCCGCCGCTTGCGGTGCTTGAGCGGAAGCTCGATCCCGTCGCAGATCAGCGGCTCGCCCGGCATCATCCCGTCCGGCGGCGCGCCGTGCGCAAGCCGGAAGGCGTGGATGAGACGCACGCGGGTGTCGTTGCGCCAGACAAGCACCGGGGCCCGCGCCATCGCGCCGGAATCGACACGCCGGGCCACCACCACCCGCTCGTCCCGCGCCGCCATCTCGTGCACGAGATCTTCAAAGCGGTCGAAATCCATGCCGTCGTCGGCCAGCGCATGGGCGAGGTCGATGATCGGGCTGTCCGCCGCCTGACGATGGACGCGGGCAAGCGGCAGCCGCGCCTCCTCCGGCAGGGTCTCGAAGACCATGCCGTCATTCGTGCCGACCGGTGCGAGCTGGGCCGGGTCGCCGAAGAGCACGAGTGTGGAGAAGAGTTCGCGCAGGTCCTCATACTGACGCTTGTCGAGCATCGAGGCCTCGTCGATCATGCCGATGTCGAGCGGCTCGTCACGCCGCTTCCAGCCGCGGATGAAATCCGAACCGCGCAGGCCGGCGCTCGCCAGCGCTCCGGGGACGGACGGGTGGACCTTGTAGAACGCCTCGGCGCGGTCGAGCGCCTCGTCGGTCAGGCTTTCGACTTTCGGCCGCTCGGCCTTGCCGGTCAGCCATTCGGCGATCGCCTCATACTCGGGGTCGTAGAGAGGGGTATAGAGGATGCGGTGGATCGTCGTTGCGGGCACACCGCGCGCCCGGAGCACGCTCGCCGCCTTGTTGGTCGGCGCAAGCACCGCCAGCGTCCGCCGCGACCGGCTGCGCCGGCTTTCATAATCGGCCGAGATCGTCTCCACGCCCGAGGCCACCAGCGTTTTCACCATTTGGGCGAGCAGCATGGTCTTGCCCGAGCCCGCCTTGCCGATCACCGCGAGCGTCGGCTGAGCGCCCCGCGTTTCGGAGGTGAGCTGCCTGCCTTCGAGATCTACCCCCGACGCCGCCAGCGTCGCAGAGATGCGCTTCCACGCCCGGAGCTGATCCGCCGAGAATTCCATATGTGCCGCCCGTCCTGCCTCCCCACCTCTCTAGCGGGAAGCCGGCGGGGCTGCCAGCCTTCGGCGTCAAGGCTCAGATCCTGCCGGTCTCAGGCGACGGCGGCGGACTGGCGAAATCGCGACGGGAAGCTCGCATCGAACCAGGACTGGATCATCGCTTCGGGAACACCCGAGCGGCGGCAGATCTCGTTGCGCGCCTCCTCTGTCACGTCCCAGATGCAGACGCTGATCCGCTCGTTGCCTTCGCCCTTCGTCCCGATCACTTCCGGCACATGGCCGAAGCGGCGGTAGAGGCCGAGCACGCGGGTATAGATCACCCCGACCGCCTGCTCGAGACCGAAGCGCAGGCCGAGTTCGAGCCCGGCGGCAAGAAGCGCACCGGCGACCGAGGATGACGCACCGGGCGCGAGGCAGAAGCGGGTGCATTCCCAGATGAACGGGCTCGTGATCCGCACACCATCCGTGAGATCGAGGAAATGCTCCGCCGTCATGGTGCGGCCGACCGTCGGCATCACCCGGAGCGAGCCGCCGTGACGGCCCGCCGCATCCTTCCAGATGATGTAGAGCGGGTTGAGATGATCGTATTCATCAAGTTCAAATCCATTCTCATCGACAGAAACGTCCCAGTCGAGGCGATCCTTGAACTGAAAGGCACGGTCTCTGTACATTGACGCGCCAAGTTCCGGATGGCGCTCAAGCTGGTCGCGATAGAGATAATGGATCATTTCTAGCTCCTGCGTTCTTCCGCAGCGCCATTAATGCCGATCCTGTCTTAATAAAGCCCGAGCGTGCGCTGCCTCAATATTTGGGCAACGTCCCCGTCGGAACGATGATTCCCTTGGCCAGCGCAAGCGCGACGGCATGGGTCACATTGGCGGCTCCGAGCTTGTGGCGCGCGGAATCGATGTAGGCGCGCAGCGTGTTCTCGGAGATGTTGAGCGAGTCAGCCACATTGGCGCGGCTGAGCCCGACACTGAGCTGGGCAAGCGCCTCACGCTCGCGGGGCGAAAGCTCGGCCGACGGAGGGTCGAGCTCGTTGTGCACGATCCGCATCACCTGCTGATGCACGAGATGCGAAACGAGGAGTGCGTTCTTGGCATTCTGCCGCGTGAACGCTTCCCATGTTTCGTCGTCGCATTTGTCGTTCAGCGAGAAGAGGGCGAACTCTCCGTTCGGACCCCAGATCGGCACAGCCCAACCCTGGTTGCCGACCCCTGCTTCAAGCGCCTCGCGCATGAACTTGCGCGCAGCGGGACTGGACCAGTCGCAGGCCTTCCAGTCCATCGGGTGAAACCGCCGCATCGCACCAAGCACGACGGGATCAATACTTCGGTAATCCCTTTCGATGTATCGACGGACCCATTCGAGAGAGTAGGTGAATGCCCCAACCTGCTCACCTTTCAGAGTTGCCGTATGATAGAAGACGTGGCTGACACCAAAATAATCGCGAAGCTCGTGAGTCCAGACCTGAAGCTCCTCAACGGACTTCGTGGTCTGCAAGCGCTCCAGCAAAGATTCCAGCGTTTCCTTTGACACCCTTCACCGATCCAGGCCCTGACGCCCGCACACCGATTTCGTGTGCAGCGACAAAGATCGCGTCATCCAGCTGCTCTGCGAGCACCATCATTCCGTTCTTTTCGGAAAACTGCCTGATATCTTTGAGAATATCAATCACCCAGTCCGCTTTCATGTCAGAACCTCAAGCTTTCCGTCAATTTCGCTATAATTGTTGATAACACAGCCGCAGGTTGAGCAAAATTCGCCATTTTTGCCCCCTCAAAAATGAGGGGGGATCACAGTTCCAAATTATTGAAATCGTAAGAATCCGGCTTCCCGAAAGAGAATCACCCCGCCGAAGGGGCGGGGTGATTCCGATTGATTCGCGCCGAAGGAAGGCCGGGATCAGCCCCGCGCCTTGCTCGCCTCGATTGTATCCGCGAAGGTGCGCAATCCGGTGTTGGGCGCGCTCACCAGAACAGCCATGTTGCCCGGCTTGTGCTGGTTGCGGAGCATCTTGATATGGGCATCGGGGATCTCCGCCCAGGGGAAGACTTCCGACATGCCGGGATCGATCCGGCGTTCGATGACGAGCTTGTTGGCCGCACTCGCCTGCTTGAGATGCGCGAAGTGGCTGCCCTGCAGCCGCTTCTGATGCATCCACATGTAGCGGACGTCGAAGGTGCAGTTGAAACCCGAAGTCCCGGCGCAGATCACGACCATGCCGCCCTTCTTCACGACGAGCGTCGAGACCGGGAAGGTTGCCTCACCCGGATGCTCGAAGACCATGTCGACGCTCACGCCCTTGCCGGTGATCTCCCAGATCGCCTTGCCGAACTTGCGCGCTTCCTTGAGCCACTCGTTGTATTCCGGCGTGTTGACCTTGGGGAGCTGGCCCCAGCACTTGAAGTCCTTGCGGTTGATGACGCCCTTCGCGCCGAGGCTGAGCACGAAGTCGCGCTTGTCCTCATCGGAGATGACGCCGATCGCATTCGCGCCCGCGGTGTTGGCGAGCTGGATCGCGAAGGAGCCGAGGCCGCCCGAGGCGCCCCAGACCAGCACGTTCTGGCCCGGCTTCAACTCGTGCGGGTGATGCCCGAAAAGCATCCGGTAAGCCGTCGCGAGCGTCAGCGTGTAGCAGGCACTTTCCTCCCAGGTCAGGTGCTGGGGGCGCGGCATCAGTTGCTGGGCCTGGACGCGGGTAAACTGCGCGAATGATCCATCCGGGGTCTCGTAGCCCCAGATCCGCTGGCTGGGCGAGAACATCGGGTCGCCGCCGTTGCACTCCTCGTCGTCGCCGTCGTCCTGGTTGCAGTGGATGACGACCTCGTCGCCCACCTTCCAGCGCTTGACCTTGTCACCGACCGCCCAGACGATGCCCGAAGCGTCGGACCCGGCAATGTGATAGGGCTGCTTGTGGCCGTCGAAGGGACTGATCGGAACTCCCAGCCCGGCCCAGACGCCATTATAGTTGACGCCCGCCGCCATCACGAAGACGAGCACCTCATGGCTGTCGAGCTTCCAGGTGTCGACGACCTCGACCTGGAACGACTTGTCCGGTTCGCCATGACGCTCGCGGCGAATGGCCCATGCGTACATCTTCTTGGGCACGTATCCCAGCGGTGGAATCTCACCGATTTCATACAGATCCTTCTGCGGCGCATCATATTCCGGTTGGGTGGTCGGGGCGTCCAGAGGGGCCATCATTTGCTTCCTTGTAACATGTGCGCTTTCCTCACCCGGGAACGCGCAACTTTATTGCCGAACTCGTCGTCAACGATCATTTACATTATGATTCTGGCCGTGCAACCGGTTTTCTCGCCGCAGGCGCTCAATCTCCGACGAAAGTTTTAGAAACCTCAGATATGGTGAACGTAATATTGTTGCGGGCATTTGCGCTGCAATGCGAAACCGCATATGCTCGCTCGGAACAAAGCGTTGATTCGAACGAGCGAGATCCCGATGAGCGAGACCACACGCGACAAACCCTGGCTCTTCCGCACCTATGCGGGGCATTCGACGGCCGAGAAGTCGAACGAGCTCTACAGGTCCAATCTCGCCAAGGGCCAGACCGGCCTCTCGGTCGCATTCGATCTGCCGACCCAGACCGGCTATGACAGCGACCATGTTCTCTCGCGTGGCGAGGTCGGCAAGGTCGGCGTTCCGGTGAGCCACATCGGCGACATGCGCGCCCTCTTCGACCAGATTCCGCTCGAGGCGATGAACACCTCGATGACGATCAACGCCACCGCAGGCTGGCTCCTCGCGCTCTATGTCGCTGTCGCCGAGGAACAAGGCGCCGACATCTCGAAGCTCCAGGGCACGGTGCAGAACGACATCATCAAGGAATACCTCTCGCGCGGTACATATGTGTTTCCGCCCGAACCCTCGTTGCGCCTGATCGGTGACATTGCCGAATACTGCTACCACAACGTTCCCAAGTGGAATCCGATGAATGTCTGCTCCTACCACCTGCAGGAAGCTGGCGCGACACCGGAGCAGGAGCTTGCCTTTGCGCTTGCGACCGCGACCGCTGTACTCGATCAGGTGAAGGCACGGGTAGATGCGGAAGACTTCCCGCGCATGGTCGCCCGCATCTCGTTCTTCGTCAATGCGGGCATCCGCTTCGTCACCGAGATGTGCAAGATGCGCGCCTTCGTCGAGCTTTGGGACGAGATCTGCCATATCCGCTACGGTGTCGAGGATCCAAAGCTCCGGCGGTTCCGCTATGGCGTTCAGGTGAACTCCCTCGGCCTCACCGAGCAGCAGCCGGAAAACAATGTCTACCGCATCCTGATCGAGATGCTGGCCGTGGTTCTTTCCAAGAAGGCTCGCGCCCGCGCCGTGCAGCTTCCGGCCTGGAACGAGGCCCTTGGCCTGCCCCGCCCCTGGGACCAGCAGTGGTCGCTCCGCATGCAGCAGATCATGGCCTACGAGACAGACCTGCTCGAATACGGTGATCTCTTCGATGGCAACCCGGCCATCGAGCGCAAGGTCGAGGCCCTGAAGGAGGGAGCGCGCGCCGAGCTTGCCGCCATCGACGAGATGGGCGGTGCCGTCGCGGCCATCGATCACATGAAATCCGCACTTGTTACCGCCAATACCGCACGCCTGTCGCGGATCGAGGCCGGCGAGACCACCGTCGTCGGGGTGAACCGCTTCGTCGAGGGCGAAGCCTCGCCGCTCACCGCAGGCGACGGTGGCATCATGGTGGTGGATCCGGCGGTGGAAGCCGACCAGATCGCCCGCCTCAAAACCTGGCGCGATTCGCGTGACGCGACGGCGGTCGAGAAGGCGATCGCAGATCTCAAGGCCGCCGCCTCGTCGGGCGAGAACATCATGGGACCCTCGATCGTCGCGGCCAAGGCCGGTGTCACCACAGGAGAATGGGGCACCGTGATGCGCGAGGTCTTCGGCGAATACCGCGCACCGACCGGCGTCGGGAAAGCTGCGAGCGCGGCCGCCGGCAACATCGCGGAGGTGCGCGAAGCCGTCGAGGCCGTCAGCGCCCGGCTCGGGCGCCGCCTCAAGTTCCTTGTCGGCAAGCCCGGTCTCGACGGTCATTCCAACGGTGCCGAGCAGATCGCGGTTCGCGCTCGCGACGCCGGGATGGAGGTCGTCTATGAGGGCATCCGCCTGACGCCGGCGCAGATCGTCAACGCAGCCCTCGAGGAATCCGTCCATGTGATCGGCCTCTCGATCCTTTCGGGCTCGCATATTCCTCTTGTCACCGAAGTGCTCGAGCGGATGCGCAAGGCCGGGATCGACGACATTCCGCTTGTCGTCGGTGGCATCATCCCCGAGTCCGACGCCGCCGAAATGCGCAAGGCCGGGGTCGCGCGCGTTTACACGCCGAAGGACTTCGACCTCAACAAGATCATGATGGACATCGTCGATCTTGCGGAAGGCGAAGGCCGCGAGGCCGCCTGACCACCTCTGCCCCGGAACGGCTTGTCGCACACCCTGTTCCGGGCCTGAGCATTCCTCTCGACAAGAAGACCCGCACCGGGGCAGCATTCCACAACCATGACCTTCACGATCCGCCCGGCCCGCCCCGGAGATGACGACGCCATCTGGCGCATTCTCGAACCGGTTTTCCGCGCCGGCGACACCTATTGCATCGCGCCAGACATTTCGCGCGAGGCGGCACTCGACTACTGGAGCGGCGGCAATCATCGCGCCTTCGTCGCCGAGGCGGATGGCGCCATCCTCGGCACCTTCTATCTCTGCGCCAACAAGGCCGGCGGCGGCAGCCACGTTGCCAATGCAGGCTTTGCCACCGCCCCTGAGGCGCGCGGCCGCGGGATCGCGCGCGCGATGTGCGAGCGCGCGCTTTCCGAGGCCCGCGCCATGGGTTTCCGCGCCATGCAGTTCAATTTCGTCGTTTCGACCAACACATGCGCCATCGCGCTCTGGGAGGATGCAGGCTTCGCGTCCATCGGCCGCCTGCCTGGCGCCTTCCTGCACCCGACCGAGGGCTACGTGGACGCGCTGGTCATGTATCGCCAGCTTTAAACGCCGCCCCTTGCGGACCGGATCAGGCAGCCGAAGCGATACAGCCTTTCCGCACCCGGCCCTTCGCCTTTGGCCCCTTCGGGTCCAGCGCGAAAAGTGCCTTTCGCAACTGAAGATAGCTGCGCCAGTTCCCTTCGGGAAGTGAGCTGGCCGCTGTGCCATGCTCCGTGTGCATCTTCGCACCGAGCAGACTGATCGGCATTCCCTGCGTGCCCGCGCCATACGCCTCGATGATTGCGACGACCCGCCGGTCGAGTGCAGAGGGAGACAACGGCGTTACCGTTGCACTCGGTTTTTCGGCAATTGCGGGCACATCAATGGGTTCGAACCTCGAACAGGCAGCCTGAAAGGTCCGCGAGGCATTTCCTCGCCCGATGCCGACGACGCTCCGGCCACTCTCACGCAGGCGGAGCGCAAGGGGTGTGAAATCCCCGTCCGACGTGGCAATCACGAAGGTGACTATCTCGGCGCTCCAGAGCAGTTCGACCGCATCCATGCTCAGCAACAGATCGGAGGCATTCTTGCATGTTCCAGAGTGGATCAGCCGAAAACCGGGAGTTGCCAGCCAGTCCACAGCGCGACTGGAGTTGACATAGACTCTCGCAAAATCCACCCGTCCCAAACGGCCTCCGCGTCGAAGGATCGGATCGGCACAGCTCGCACCGATATTGTCACCGTCCACAAGGATCGCCACACGCGGCGGCATACCCTCCTCGTCTCTCAAAATCGTCATGCGCAAGCATCTCGTTCTACCAATACTGAATAAAAATTGCGGAGAACGAGCGAAAATACAATTTCAATGCGCCATAAAGGTGAACGCCCGGCCCCGCATTTGCGGCACCGGGCGTCCACAAGCATTGGCCGCGATCAGAGCGTCCGCTCGACCATCATCTTCTTGATCTCGCCGATCGCCTTCGCCGGGTTGAGACCCTTCGGACAGGTGTTCGTGCAGTTCATGATCGTATGGCAACGGTAGAGCTTGAACGGATCTTCAAGTTCGTCCAGCCGCTCGCCGGTCGCCTCGTCGCGGGAGTCGATGATCCAGCGATAGGCATGCAGCAGCGCGGCCGGGCCCAGATACCGGTCACCATTCCACCAGTAGCTCGGGCAGGAGGTCGAGCAGGAGGCGCACATCACGCATTCATAGAGCCCATCGAGCTTGCGCCGGTCCTCGATCGACTGCCGCCACTCCTTCTCGGGCGTGTTGGTCTTCGTCTCGAGCCACGGCATGATCGAAGCATGCTGGGCATAGAAATGCGTGAGGTCCGGGATCAGATCCTTCACCACCGGCATATGCGGCAGCGGATAGATCTTCACATCGCCTTTCATCTCGTCGAGGCCGTAGATGCAGGCGAGCGTGTTGGTCCCGTTGATTGTCATCGCGCAGGAGCCGCAGATCCCCTCCCGGCAGGAGCGCCGGAAGGTGAGCGTCGGGTCGATCTCGTTCTTGATCTTGATGAGCGCGTCGAGAACCATCGGCCCGCAGGTGTCCATGTCGACGAAATAGGTGTCGATGCGGGGCGCGGAGTTCTCGACCCCGTCATAGCGGTAGATCTTGAACGTGCGGACGTTCTTCGCGCCTTCCGGCTTCGGCCAGGTCTTGCCCGTCACCATCCGGCTGTTCTTCGGAAGATTGAACTGAACCATGGAAAGACCTCCTCAGTACACGCGCGCCTTGGGCGCAATCTTCTTCAGATCGATGCCACCCTCGTCGTGGGTGGTCAGCGGATCGAGATGCACCGGACGGTAGGTGAGCGTGACGGAATTGTCGTCGCCCACAACGGCAAGCGTGTGATGCCGCCAGTTCTCGTCATCGCGGTTCGGATAGTCCTCACGAGCATGCGCCCCCCGGCTCTCGTGCCGCGCCTCCGCGCCGACGATCGTCGCGAGCGCATTGGGCATGAGGTTGGTGAGCTCGAGCGTCTCCATGAGATCCGAATTCCAGATCAGCGAGCGGTCGGTGACCTTGAGATCCTTCATCTCGCCGGCAACCTGGCTCATCAGCACGCAGCCTTCCTGCAACACCTCCTCGGTGCGGAAGACGGCTGCATTGTTCTGCATGGTCTTCTGCATCTTGAGGCGCAGCGCGGCGGTTGGCGTCTGGCCATCCGCATGGCGCAGCGCGTCGAACCGGTCCATCGCCTTCTCGACCGAGGTCTCGTTGAGCGGCGGGTTGGGTGCATCGGGATCGACCACCTCGCCCGCCTTGATCGCGGCGGCGCGTCCGAAGACCACGAGATCGATGAGCGAGTTTGACCCGAGCCGGTTGGCGCCATGCACGGAGGCACAGCCCGCCTCGCCCACGGCCATCAGGCCCGGGAAGATCGCGTCGGGGTTCTCTGCCGTCGGGTTCAGCACCTCGCCCCAGTAGTTGGTCGGGATGCCCCCCATGTTGTAATGCACCGTCGGCAGAACCGGGATCGGCTCCTTGGTGACATCGACGCCCGCGAAGATCTTCGCCGACTCCGAGATCCCCGGCAGACGCTCATGCAGCGCTTCGGGCGGCAGGTGGTTGAGATGTAGGAAGATGTGATCCTTCTCCGGCCCCACGCCCCTGCCTTCGCGGATCTCGATCGTCATGCAGCGCGACACAACATCACGCGACGCAAGATCCTTGTAGGTCGGCGCATAGCGCTCCATGAAGCGCTCGCCCTCGGCGTTGGTGAGATAGCCACCCTCGCCGCGCGCGCCTTCGGTGATGAGACAGCCCGAGCCGTAGATGCCGGTCGGGTGGAACTGCACGAACTCCATGTCCTGGAGAGGCAGGCCCTGGCGCGCCACCATGCCGCCACCGTCGCCGGTGCAGGTATGCGCCGAGGTGGCGGAGAAATAGGCCCGTCCGTATCCACCGGTCGCCAGCACGACCATCTTCGCGTTGAAGCGGTGCATCGTGCCGTCATCGAGCTTCCAGGCCACCACGCCCTGACAGGCGCCGTCCTCGCTCATGATGAGGTCAATGGCGAAATACTCGATGTAGAACATCGCGTTGTGCTTGAGGCTCTGACCATAGAGCGTGTGCAGGATCGCATGCCCTGTGCGGTCAGCCGCGGCGCAGGTGCGCTGCACGGGCGGGCCTTCACCGAATTCGGTGGTGTGACCGCCGAAGGGCCGCTGATAGATCTTGCCCTCTTCGGTGCGCGAGAACGGCACGCCGTAATGTTCTAGCTCGTAGACGGCAGCAGGCGCAGAACGCGCGAGATACTCCATCGCGTCGGTGTCGCCGAGCCAGTCGGAGCCCTTCACCGTGTCATACATGTGCCACTGCCAGTTGTCGGGGCCCATGTTGGACAGCGACGCGGCGATACCGCCCTGCGCGGCGACGGTGTGGCTGCGGGTCGGGAAGACCTTGGTGATGCAGGCGGTCTTCAGGCCCTGCTCCGCCATCCCGAGGGTTGCGCGCAGACCCGATCCGCCGGCGCCCACGACGACGACGTCGTAGGTGTGATCGATAAATTTATAAGCGGCCATCTTCCCCTCCGGTCAGGCAGTGAATGCGATCTTGGCGACGGCAAAGACACCGGCCAGGGCGAAGGCCCAGCTAAGGAGTACATTGGCAATAAGCGCCGCGGTGCGCGCGGGCTTGGAGCTCACGTAATCCTCGATAATGACCTGGAGGCCGAGCTGCAGATGCCGAAAGGCAACCAGGATGAACAGGATCGCGACGATTGCGTTGAACGGGTTGGAATAGGTGGCGACAACGGTCTGGTAGTCAGATCCGAGGCTCCGCGCGAACGGAAACACGAACAGAAGCACCAGCGGAAGCAATGCAACCGCCGTGATCCGCTGGGTCCAGAAATGATGCACCCCGTCCTTGGCCGAGCCAAGGCCCGCGACACGTTGCCGGTCGGTCCTGTACGACATGACGTCCTCTTTCATTCGAATCTCAAAGATATGCGACGATCCAGGTGATCAGCGTCATCGCGCCCGCAGCCGCGAGCATCGCGAGACCGGTCATGCGCACGACGGGCTTTTCATACCCGTTGCCGGTATCCCAGATGAGGTGCCGGACGCCGTTGAAGAAGTGATACCAGAGCATCCCAAGACAGCCGAGCATGATGAGCCCGCCGATCCAGGAGGTAACCAGATCATCCACGAACTGGAAATAGTCGGAGCCGCCAGCAACGCCCAGGAACCACCAGACCATCAGGATGCCGCCGACCGTCAGACCGGCGCCCGTGGCGCGGTGCAGGATCGAAAGAACGGCGTTGAAGGGCTGCTGGTAGCTGGTCAGAAACGGCGAAAGCGGTCGGTTGCCCCGGTTGACGTCTGCCATGTTTCGGTCCCTCTCTTCGCACCACGCTCACCTGGATCCTACCGGACAGCGCGACGGACAATCGGAGACCTGAACCAGAGCAGGGACCGAATGTGAACCGCTGCGGCGCCGAGCGGAGTTTCCCGCCAACCCGGTGAAGCTGTGGCGATGTTTCCACGAAAAAATATCGTAATGCAAGTGCGAACACGCCTGTGATCACACCTTGATGTCGTGTGATCACAGATGGCGGCCAGCGCGATCACATGGGGATGAAAACCCAGTAATCCAGATCGAGCAGCACATCGGGCCGATACTTGCCATCTGTGCCCTTGATCGAGAAATCGCCCGCACCGCCCTTCACGGCGAGCGTGCGCAGCCGCAGCGCACCGACCCCCGGCGCACCGGTCTCCGCCTTGTCCAGCACCTCGCTCCAGGCCCCGATCGTGTCGCCCGCAAAGCAGGGATTGGCGTGAGCGCCCGCGTTGATTCCCGCCACGATCTGGGCATTGGCCAGGCCGTTGAACGACAGAGCGCGCGCCATGGAGATCACATGACCGCCATAAATCAGTCGCCGTCCGTCCTCGCGCAACGTGGCATCGAAATGCACCTTGGAGGTGTTCTGCCAGAGGCGAGTGGCGATCATGTGCTCGGCCTCCTCGATGGTCACCCGATCCACATGGTCGATGCGCTCACCGACCTCGTAATCGCCCCAGCGATGGGGCTCGCCCGCCAGCGCGAAATCGTAGGTCGAGAAGTCTAGACCCTCGGGCACCACCAGATCAGCGGCCGCCACCGAAGGCGCGAGATCCGGCAGCACCGTCTCCGGCGCGGGCGCATCGAGGTTGCGCTTGCGCACCATCACCCAGCGGCAATAGCTCATCACGGGCTCGCCGCGCTGATTGGTGCCCGTGGTCCGCACGTAGACGACGCCGCTCTTCCCGTTCGAGTTCTGCTTGAGCCCGATCACCTCGCTCGTGGATGTCAGCGTGTCGCCCGGATAGACCGGCTTCAGGAAACGCCCCTCGGCATAGCCGAGATTGGCCACCGCATTGAGGCTTACATCCGGCACCGTCTTTCCGAAGACCACATGGAAGGCCGCGATGTCCTCGAGCGGGCTCGCCGGCAGCCCGCTTGCGCGGGCGAATTCATCGGAGGAATAGAGCGCGAAGCGCGTCGGATAGAGCGCAGTGTAGAGCGCCCGGTCGCCCTCGGTCACCGTCCGCGGCACCGCATGGGTGATCGTCTGGCCGAGGCTGTAGTCCTCGAAGAAGTTTCCGGCGAAAGTCTTTGACATGTCTTAGAGTTCTCCGAGAGACATTTCGGGGTCGTAGGTCGCGTCGACCTCCTTCACCACCGCCTGGCCACAGCGCATCACGCCGGCCGAAGCATCGAAGGCGTAGGTCGGCTGGCCATGCAGCGACCAGCCTTTCGAAAGCGCCTTCGTTACCTTGTGGCAAAAGGCGGAGGTGTCGACATCGGTGAGAAAACGGTAGGCCAGCATGGGGTTACCTCGGAAACGGCGGGTAGCCGAGCCAGGTGTGGATGGCCACGATCACGCCAAAGACGACGATGGTGATCACGGCCAGAATGATGTCCTTCTTCACCGGGCCGGGTGCCGGGCGCTCCCAGGGGCCATCCTGGGCATTGATCAGGACGATGGCACTGACGGCCCATACGAGCATCACGCCAAAGAGAAGCAATGAGGCAAGATCACCGTTCACCAGCAGATGCGCCACGGCCCAGGTGGCTGTGCCGAGCAGCATCGGGTTCCGGAACAGGCTGCCGATCCGGCCTTTCGAATGGCTCGCGCCGTAGAGCCCGACGGCTCCCAGCATCATCAGGTTGTTGAGATGCACGGTCCAGGCGGCGGGCGTGTAGACCGGAATGAAAGGCGCGCTGCGGAAACCCACTATGATGAGCAGAAGGCCAACGCCGATCCCGGCCGCGACGACGCCCCGAGCGCCCTTCGGACCGGCCTTCGCTTCCAGTCGGTCATGCAGCGCCGGGGCGATGCGTTTCATCAGATGAAAGCCGCACCAGAGTGCGAGCCCGACTACCAGCCAGAACATTGTCTTGCTCCCTATTTCAGGTCCGCGGGCGCTCAGGCAGCGGTTTCCGCCTCGAGGGCGGCGATCGCCTCCGCCCGCGCCAGCAGCCGCCGCGCGGTCACCACATGCAGGTTCTCAACGATCTTGCCATTCACAACCGCGACACCCTCGCCGCGGGCCTCCGCCGCCTCGAAGGCCGAAACCTGCTCCTTGGCAAGCGCGACATCGTCGGCGGATGGGGCGAAGACCTCATTGGTAATCGCGAGCTGGGCAGGATGGATGAGCGTCTTGCCATCAAAGCCCATGTCGCGGCCCTGAACACAGGACGCCCGCAGACCGTCCTCGTCCTTGAAGGCGTTGTAGACGCCGTCGACGCAGACGAGACCTTCGGCCCGGGCCGCGAGCAGACACCAGCCGAGGCTCGCGACAAGCGGTGTGCGCTCGGGCGTGTGCGCGGCGCCGAGATCCTTGACGAGATCGTTGGTGCCCATCACGAAGCCTTCCAGCCGGGGATGCGCCGCAGCGATTTCTGCCGCCTTGAGGACACCCCGAGGGGTTTCCATCATCGCCCAGATCCGCGTCCGCTCCGGCGCACCATGCTCGGCAAGCAGTTCCGCAACACGCTGGATGTCGGCGGCGCTCTCCACCTTCGGCAGCAGTACCGCATCGGGTCCGGCCTTGGAGGCGCGCGCGAGGTCGGCCAGCCCCCATTCGGTCTCAAGCCCGTTCACCCGCACGATCAGCTTGCGGCTTCCGTAGCCACCCTTCTCCACCGCCGCACCGACCAGTTCGCGCGCATTCGGCTTCTCCGCCGGAGCCACCGCATCCTCGAGATCGAGGATCAGCGCATCCGCCGCGAGCGTCTTGGCCTTCTCGAGAGCCCGTTCCTTGGACCCCGGCATGTAGAGGACCGACCGATAGGGATGCGCGCTTTGCTCCATGACCCACTCCTGTTGCACTGCAGCGGTCTGAATATCCGAGCAGGCCGGAATTTCAAGAGCCCCGGGACAGATTGTTGCGCGATTCGCAGGCATGGCGCGCGCATCGTTAAGGTTTTGTTGGCCGAATCCGCACAGATTTTTCCTCGCGAGCCGGCACTCGCTCCAGCCGAGCGACTGCCGGATCCGCAAGACGGGCGAGCCGCACGCCCCGAACCTCCGGAGATGACCCCACAAAGGTGCGCGGGACGGATGGACGAATCCGGTGGGCCCGCACCGGCATGAAGGAACTGGACATGACCCTTGCGCCCCTCCTCGCCCGCATCGCCGTCTCGCTTTCCCTTTTCATGGCGACGCCGCCTGCCCAGGCGGAAGGCACCGCCGCGCCTGAGATCGCGCCGCAAACGGCCTGCGGCGAGCGCGGCACGGTCGTTGCGCGCCTCGCGGAGCGCTATGGCGAGAGCCTGAAGAGTCTCGGCCTCCAGCAGAACAACGTCGTGCTCGAGATCTATGCCTCCGATTCGACCGGCACCTGGTCGATCCTCGTTTCCCACGCCGACGGCACCGCCTGCCTCGTGGCCTCCGGACAGATGTGGGAACAGGAAGTCGCCCCGCTCGGCGCCCCCGGCGACGACGCCTGACGCGCGAGCGGGCGTGCCGTAGATCGCCTCTTGCGGCGGTGCAGCACCGTTTTCGGCCATTGCGTCTTGCTAAAGTGATCGCGAGGGGCTAGCCACTTGCGCGTTTCATACGCAGAAGGGGAGACTGGCCCAAATGGCAAGACCGAAGATCGCTCTGATCGGTGCCGGACAGATCGGGGGCACGCTCGCCCACCTGGCCGCACTCAAGGAACTTGGTGACGTTGTCCTGTTCGACATCGCCGAGGGCACGCCCCAGGGCAAGGCACTCGACATTGCCGAGAGCAGCCCCGTCGACAAGTTCGACGCCGTTCTCAAGGGCACGAATTCCTATGAGGACATCGCAGGCGCCGACGTCTGCATCGTTACCGCCGGTGTCCCCCGCAAGCCCGGCATGAGCCGCGACGACCTCCTCGGGATCAACCTCAAGGTCATGCGCTCCGTCGGCGAAGGCATCGCCGCCAATGCTCCGAACGCCTTCGTGATCTGCATCACCAACCCGCTCGATGCCATGGTCTGGGCACTGCGCGAGTTCTCTGGCCTGCCCCACGAGAAGGTCTGCGGCATGGCCGGCGTCCTCGACAGCGCCCGCTTCCGCCACTTCCTCGCAGAGGAATTCTCGGTGTCCGTGAAAGACGTCACCGCCTTCGTGCTCGGCGGTCATGGCGACACGATGGTGCCGCTCACCCGCTACTCCACGGTTGCCGGCATTCCGCTCCCGGACCTCGTGGAAATGGGCTGGACCACCCAGGAAAAGCTCGACGCGATCGTGCAGCGCACCCGTGACGGCGGCGCCGAGATCGTCGGCCTCCTGAAGACCGGTTCGGCCTTCTATGCGCCGGCAGCCTCCGCCATCGAGATGGCCGAAGCCTATCTCAAGGACCAGAAGCGCGTCCTGCCCTGCGCGGCGCATCTCTCCGGCCAGTATGGCCTCAAGGACATCTACGTAGGCGTCCCGACCGTTATCGGCGCCGGCGGCATCGAGAAGGTCGTCGAGATCTCGCTCGACAAGGCCGAGAAGGCAATGTTCGACAAATCGGTCGACTCGGTTCAGGGCCTCATCGCGGCCTGCAAGGGCATCGAGTCCAGCCTCGCCTGATCCGAAACCCTCGGGTCTCATGTTTCGCGCCGGCCCCTTCGGGCCGGCGTTTTCTTGTGCGCATCGCAACAGGAAACCTGATTGCGCCAGTGCTGGCGCGAGGCAACCGCCAGGGGCGAGGTCGAGAGAGATTTCCGGCCGCGAGCGGAGCGGCTCCGTGGATTTGCGCAATGCACTCGCCCGCATCGGAAACCCGCTTCTCGTCTCAGTGCACATGCCCAACACCGGCGGACCAGCATGGCGACCTGCCTTCGCGCGAAGGACGAGGTCGGTCTTCTCGAGGAGTGCCGCAGCAGCCGGTCGATCATCTCGGCGCAGCACAAGTATTGCGACTTCCAACGCCGCCTGATCCCGTCCGGCAGGTAGCCAGACCACCGTCCTCTATCCCTTGCGCAGCCAAAGCCCTCGTGCGCCATCACTTCACCGAGGACTACGCGCTGATCGGGCACTTACGGCAAGGCGCACAGGGCACGAACCCGATTCGTTCCAATCACGGCGAAATTGTGATCACGGAAAAAAATCGTGTGATCACATAAGCCGGAATTTGGCCCGAAATTACCGCTCTCACCCTAATATCATTGCAAGACCTGCCGCTTCGACCTAATCAGACCCGCAGGCCGGTCTCGGTGAGTGCCGGCGGAAAAACGTAGGGACGGCGGCACATGAACATTCACGAATACCAGGCCAAGCAGCTCCTCAAGGAATACGGAGCGCCCGTATCCGACGGCAGGGCGATCACCAAGGCCGATGAAGCCAAGACCGCAGCGGGTGAACTCGATGGACCGATCTGGGTCGTCAAGGCACAGATCCACGCCGGCGGCCGCGGCAAGGGCAAGTTCAAGGAAGCCAGCGCCGGCGAGAAGGGTGGCGTCCGCATCACCAAATCCGCCGAAGAGGCCGCCGAGGAAGCCCAGAAGATGCTCGGCCGCACCCTCGTGACCCACCAGACCGGCCCGGCCGGCAAGCAGGTCAACCGCATCTACATCGAGCACGGCTCCGACATCTCCCGCGAGCTCTACCTCGCGCTGCTCGTCGACCGCGGCTCCAGCCGGATCTCCTTCGTCTGCTCCACCGAGGGCGGCATGGACATCGAGGAAGTTGCTGCCTCGACCCCGGAAAAGATCCTCTCCTTCACCATCGACCCGGCCACCGGCATTTCCGGTTTCCACGGCCGCCGCGTCGCTTTCTCCCTCGGGCTCGAAGGCAAGCAGGTGAAGCAGTGCGTCGATCTCATCAACAAGCTCTACAAGCTCTTCGTCGAGAAGGACTGCGAGATGCTTGAGATCAACCCGCTGATCGTCACCACCGACGGCGATCTCAAGTGCCTCGACTGCAAGATGGGCTTCGACTCGAACGCCCTCTACCGCCAGAAGGACATCCTTTCGCTCCGCGACGAGACCGAGGAAGACCCGAAGGAACTCGCCGCCTCCAAGTATGACCTGAACTACATCGCGCTCGACGGCGAGATCGGCTGCATGGTCAACGGCGCGGGCCTCGCGATGGCCACGATGGACATCATCAAGCTCAAGGGCTCGGAACCGGCGAACTTCCTCGACGTCGGCGGCGGCGCCACCACCGAGAAGGTCACCGAAGCCTTCAAGATCATCACCTCCGACCCCAACGTGAAGGGGATCCTCGTGAACATCTTCGGCGGCATCATGCGCTGCGACGTGATCGCGGAAGGCGTGATCGCGGCGGTGAAGGAAGTCGGCCTCCAGGTTCCTCTCGTCGTCCGCCTCGAAGGCACCAACGTGGAACTCGGCAAGAAGATCATCAACGACAGCGGTCTCAACGTGATCGCGGCGGACGATCTCTCTGACGCAGCCGAGAAGATCGTCAAGGCGGTCAAGGGTTGAAGAGCCCGGAGCGCGCCAATCGTCAGCAGACGGCAGGAGATCATGCCTGAACCCAGTGAGCACATCGGAGGCCCCACCGCCCCGGGGAAGCATAAAGCGGCTTCTCCCCGGCGGAAGGGCCGCGGTCCCAGTGCCGCTCCTGATGCGATTCACTTCCTGCACGTCGGCAAGACCGCCGGTACGCAGATCGCTGCAGCGATCGAACAGATCAATGCGGCGATGGGATCGGAGTTCATCGTGAAGCACCCGCATGCGGTTAGGCTCACGCAGCTTGGCCCCAAGCCACGCTACTTTTTCTCCACCCGCGACCCAGCGGCACGCTTCCGCTCCGGCTTCTACTCACGCAAGCGCAAGGGCCGCCCGCGCAACGATGTCGACTGGACACCCCACGAGGCGCTCGCCTTCGCGCGCTTTGAACATGCCAACGATCTGGCCGAGGCTCTGTTCGAGGAAGGTCCGCGCGGCAATGATGCCGTGGCGGCCATCCGCTCGATCAGCCACACCTCGCGCAATCTCGTTGACTGGTTCGAGCGCCGCGGCCAGCTCTTCGAGGTCTGCCCCCCGCTCTGGATCGTCCGTCAGGAGCAGTTCGAGAGCGATCTCGCGATCCTGCTTGCGCGGATCGGATTCGACGACACCTCAAGGCTTGTGCACGACGAGGACGCGGCACACCGGAACGACTATGCCGGAACGCCGCCGCTCTCGGAGAAGGCGATGGCAAACCTGCAGGCTTGGTATGTGCAGGACTACGCTTTCCTGCGCCTTTGCGAGGCCTGGATGGCGGCAAACGGAGCCGGAAGCCCCATGACCGAAAGATCAGGCGCCGCGCGGCATCATCCGCGCGCGCCACACGAAGCAATTTTGGACATATCGAAGTAACAGGACCGGAACCATGGCTGTACTCGTAGACGAAAACACCAAGGTCATCTGCCAGGGCTTCACCGGCTCGCAGGGCACCTTCCACTCCGAACAGGCGATCGCCTACGGCACCAAGATGGTCGGCGGCGTGACGCCCGGCAAGGGCGGCAGCCAGCATCTGGGTCTGCCAGTCTTCAACAGCGTCCATGAAGCCGTCGCCAAGACCGGCGCCAACGCCTCCGTGATCTACGTCCCGCCGCCCTTCGCAGCCGACTCGATCCTCGAAGCCATCGACGCCGAGATCCCGCTCGTCATCTGCATCACCGAGGGCATTCCGGTGCTCGACATGATGAAGGTGAAGCGCGCGCTGATCGACAGCTCGACCCGCCTCATCGGCCCGAACTGCCCCGGCGTCATCACGCCGGACGCCTGCAAGATCGGCATCATGCCCGGCCACATCCACAAGCGCGGCTCGGTGGGCGTTGTCTCCCGCTCCGGAACGCTTACCTATGAAGCCGTGAAGCAGACCTCCGACAGCGGCCTCGGCCAGTCCACGGCAGTGGGTATCGGCGGCGACCCGATCAAGGGCACCGAGCACATCGACGTGCTCGAGATGTTCCTTGCCGATCCCGAAACCGAGTCCATCATCATGATCGGCGAGATCGGCGGCTCGGCGGAAGAGGATGCCGCGCAGTTTCTCGCCGACGAGAAGAAGAAGGGCCGCTGGAAACCGACCGCGGGCTTCATCGCCGGCCGCACGGCGCCTCCGGGCCGCCGCATGGGCCACGCGGGCGCGATCGTCGCCGGTGGCAAGGGCGGTGCCGAGGACAAGATTGAAGCCATGAAATCGGCTGGTATTGTGGTCGCCGACAGCCCCGCCGGGCTGGGTGATGCCGTCCTGAAGGCCCTTGGCCGCTAAGGAAAGGTAACGCAGCGCCCGCGCGGGGAGGTCTCGAGGCCGCCGCGCGGGCGATCACGCCAGACCCCGGCGCACGGGGCCGAGATATTCAGGGAGCGGGTTTAGCCCCGTCTTGTGCCATGACCGAGCAGTCGCAGAATACGGTCTTCCATTCGTCGTCGTTCCTTCAGGGTCAGAACGCGGATTTTGTCGAGCATCTCTACGCTCGCTATTCGGAAGACCCGGACAGCGTGGATGCCAACTGGCAGGCCTTCTTTCAGGGCCTCGGCGATGCCGCCGGAGACGTGACCAAGAGCGCCACCGGCCCCTCCTGGGCGCGTGCCGACTGGCCGCCCATGCCCAATGACGACCTGACCGCGGCGCTCGACGGCCAGTGGTCGCCGGAGCCGGTCAAGGCCGCACTCGGCGCGAAGATCCAGGCGAAGGCTGCAGAGAAGGGCGTTGCGCTCGACGAGACGCAGGTGCGCCAGGCTGTGCTCGATTCCGTGCGCGCGCTCATGGTCATCCGCGCCTATCGTATCCGCGGCCACCTCGCCGCCGACCTCGACCCGCTCAAGATCACCGAGGTGAAACCCCACCCCGAGCTCGATCCCGCGACCTATGGCTTCACCGAAGCCGACATGGACCGGCCGATCTTCCTTGACAACGTGCTGGGCCTGCAGACGGCGAGCCTCCGCGAGATCCTCGCGCTTGTGAAACGCACCTATTGCGGCACCTTTGCGCTCCAGTACATGCATATCTCCGACCCGCAGCAGGCCGCCTGGCTCAAGGAGCGGATCGAGGGCTACGGCAAGGAAATCCACTTCACCCGCCGTGGCCGGCGCGCGATCCTCAACAAGCTCGTCGAGGCGGAAGGCTTCGAGAAGTTCCTCCAGGTGAAATACACGGGCACCAAGCGCTTCGGCCTTGACGGTGGAGAGGCGCTGATCCCGGCGATGGAGCAGATCATCAAGCGCGGTGGCGCCCTTGGCGTCGAGGAAATCGTGATCGGCATGCCGCACCGCGGCCGCCTGAGCGTGCTCGCCAACGTGATGGAAAAGCCCTACCGCGCCATCTTCAACGAGTTCCAGGGCGGCAGCTTCAAGCCTGACGAGGTCGAAGGCTCGGGTGACGTGAAGTATCACCTTGGTGCCTCCTCCGATCGCGAGTTCGATGGCAATTCTGTCCACCTCTCGCTCACCGCCAACCCGAGCCATCTCGAGGCGGTGAACCCGGTTGTGCTCGGCAAGGTCCGCGCCAAGCAGGCGCAGAAGAACGATCCCGAGCGCCGCAAGGTGCTGCCGATCCTGCTTCATGGCGACGCGGCGTTCGCGGGCCAGGGCGTCGTTGCCGAGTGCTTCGGGCTTTCCGGGCTGAAGGGTCACCGCACCGGCGGCACGATCCACATCGTCGTCAACAACCAGATCGGCTTCACCACCGCGCCGATGTATTCGCGCTCGTCGCCCTACCCGACAGACATCGCGCTGATGGTCGAGGCCCCTATCTTCCACGTCAACGGCGACGACCCGGAAGCGGTGGTGCACGCCGCACGCATCGCGACCGAGTTCCGGCAGAAGTTCGGCAAGGACGTGGTCATCGACATGTTCTGTTACCGCCGGTTCGGGCACAACGAGGGCGACGAGCCCATGTTTACCCAGCCGCAGATGTATACCGCGATCAAGAGCCACAAGACGACGCTCCAGCTCTATACCGAGCGGCTCATCAAGGACGGCCTCATCCCCGAAGGCGAGATCGAGGACATGAAGGCCGCCTTCCAGTCCTACCTCAACACCGAGTTCGAGGTCTCCAAGGACTATCGCCCGAACAAGGCGGACTGGCTTGACGGCCGCTGGTCGGGGATCGGCAAGCACGAGGGCCGCTATCAGCGCGGCAAGACCGCCGTCGATCAGAAGACGTTGAAGAAGGTCGGTGAGGCGCTCACCCGCCTGCCCGAGAACTTCAATGCCCATCGCACCGTCCAGCGCATGCTTGATGCCAAGGCGAAGATGATCGAGACCGGCGAAGGCATCGACTGGGCGACCGCCGAGGCGCTGGCCTTCGGTACCCTGCTCGTCGAGGGCTACCCCGTCCGTCTCTCGGGCCAGGATTGCACCCGCGGCACCTTCTCGCAGCGCCATTCCGGCATCATCGACCAGCAGACCGAGGAGCGGTATCACCCGCTCAACCATATCCAGTCCGATCAGGCTCAGTATGAGGTGGTCGACTCGATGCTCTCGGAATACGCCGTGCTGGGCTACGAATACGGCTACACGCTCGCCGAGCCCAACGCGCTCACGCTCTGGGAAGCCCAGTTCGGCGATTTCGTCAATGGCGCTCAGATCATGATCGACCAGTTCATCTCGTCGGGCGAAAGCAAGTGGCTGCGCATGTCGGGCCTCGTGATGCTGCTGCCCCACGGCTATGAGGGACAGGGCCCTGAGCACAGCTCGGCGCGCCCCGAGCGCTTCCTGCAGCTCTGCGCCGCGGACAACTGGATCGTGGCGAATTGCACCACCCCGGCGAACTATTTCCACATCCTGCGCCGCCAGCTCCACCGGAGCTTCCGCAAGCCGCTGGTGCTCATGACGCCGAAATCCCTGCTGCGCCACAAGATGGCGGTCTCGAAGCTCAAGGATTTCGCCCGCGGCTCGAGCTTCCACCGCGTGCTCTGGGATGACGCCGACAAGGGCGGCTCGAGCGGCCTCTCGACCGCGACGCTGGCCGAGGACGACAAGATCCGCCGCGTCGTGATGTGCTCGGGCAAGGTCTACTTCGACCTCCTCGCCGAGCGCGATGCGCGCGACCTCTCGGATGTCTACATCATGCGTCTCGAGCAGTTCTATCCGTTTCCGGCGCTCTCCCTGACCAAGGAACTCGGCCGCTTCAAGAATGCCGATGTGATCTGGTGCCAGGAAGAGCCCAAGAACCAGGGCTACTGGACCTTCGTCGAACCCAATCTCGAGTGGGTCCTCGACCGCATCGGCGCGAAGCACACGCGCCCGCATTACGTCGGCCGTCCGGCCTCGGCCTCGCCGGCCACCGGGCTCGCCCGCGAGCACAAGGCGCAGCAGGATGCGCTTGTCAACGAAGCGCTCACCATAAAGTAAGGACCGTCCAGATGGCCGAAATCCGCGTACCAACGCTCGGGGAAAGCGTTACCGAAGCCACGATTGCCACCTGGTTCAAGAAGGTGGGCGATACGGTGGCTGTGGACGAGATGCTCTGCGAGCTCGAAACCGACAAGGTGACCGTCGAAGTGCCCGCCACCGCCGCCGGTGTGCTGAGCGAGATTGTCGCCAAGGAAGGCGACACGGTGGGTGTCGATGCCCTCCTCGCCAATATCGACGAGAATGCCGATGCCTCGGCAGGCGCAACACCGGCGCCCGCGAAACCGTCCGACACCTCCGAAGCTTCGGAGGAAACCGGGGGCGACTCCGGCGCCTCCGTCGACATCATGGTTCCGACGCTCGGCGAGAGCGTGACCGAGGCGACTGTCTCGACCTGGTTCAAGAAGGTGGGCGATACCGTCGCGCAGGACGAGATGCTCTGCGAACTCGAGACCGACAAGGTCTCGGTCGAAGTGCCCTCCCCCGCGGCCGGCACCATCACCGAGATCCTTGCCGAGGCCGGCGCGACCGTTTCGGCCGGTGGCAAGCTCGGCGTGATGACGGCTGGCGCCGGAACTGCCTCTGCCTCGCAGCCGGCGGCCGCACCCGACATCACCATGAACGCGCCCGCCGATGGCGGCCGTGACGTCGAGGATGCGCCCTCGGCGAAGAAGCTCATGGCCGACAAGGGCCTCGAGCGCGATCAGGTGACCGGCACCGGCCGCGACGGCCGCATCATGAAGGAAGACGTGCTGAAGGCCGGCTCCGCGTCCGCCGCAGCCCCGGCCGCCTCCGCGCCGGCACCGGCACCCACCTCGATTCCGCGCGCGCCCGTCCCGGCCGAAGACGCTGCCCGCGAGGAGCGCGTGAAGATGACGCGCCTGCGCCAGACCATCGCGCGCCGGCTCAAGGAATCGCAGAACACCGCCGCCATGCTCACCACCTACAACGAGGTGGACATGACCGCGGCGATGGAGCTGCGCAAGGAATACAAGGATCTCTTCGAGAAGAAGCACGGCGTGAAGCTCGGCTTCATGTCCTTCTTCGTGAAGGCCTGCTGCCATGCGCTCAAGGAAGTTCCCGACGTCAACGCCGAGATCGACGGCACGGACGTGGTCTACAAGAACTTCGTCCACATGGGCGTCGCGGTCGGCACGCCGACGGGCCTCGTCGTGCCGGTGGTGCGGGATGCCGACAAGATGGGCTTCGCCGACATCGAGAAGAAGATCTCCGAGCTGGGCGCCCGCGCCCGCGACGGCAAGCTCTCGATGGCCGAGATGCAGGGCGGCACCTTCACCATCTCCAACGGCGGCGTCTACGGCTCGCTGATGTCCTCGCCGATCCTCAACCCGCCGCAGTCGGGTATCCTCGGCATGCACAAGATCCAGGAGCGCCCGATGGCCATCAAGGGTCAGGTCGTCATCCGCCCGATGATGTATCTCGCGCTCTCCTACGATCACCGCATCGTCGACGGCAAGGGCGCGGTGACCTTCCTCGTCCGCGTCAAGGAAGCCCTCGAGGATCCGCGCCGCCTGCTGATGGATCTCTGAGCAGATCCCCGTGCCCGTCCCTCCCCACGAGACCAGGGGCGGCACCCGAGATGCGGGGGCTCGCGCAGCGGCGCGGGCCTTCCGGCTACCAGGAGGCCGGGAGGGAAACCCGGCATCCCGCATCGTCCGGGCGCATCCGCCGCGCCGGAACGATGCGGCGCCCGCCCCGACTGGGCATGCTTTTAACGCCGGACGGACAGGCCCGGCAGGATTATTTCTTTTCGCAACCGGTCTGATCCGATGGCGGCGCACCAGACCGAAAGCTGGCTGAACGGGGCTCGCGCGCCCCACACATTGCCCGGAGTCCTGCCATGATCGAAGTCACATCCTCGCCGGACGACACGGTCTTCGAATTCAGGGCCAGCGGCACCGTCACCGAAGCAGACTACCGCGATGTGCTGGTGCCTGCGCTCGATCGTGCGATTGAAGCCCGCGAACACATCCGCCTGCTCGGCCGCTTCGGCGCGGACTTCGACGGCTACACGGCCGGGGCGATGTTCGAGGATGGCCGGCTCGGCCTCAAGCACTGGCGCGGGTTCGAACGCGCAGCCATCGTCACCGACATCCACTGGATCACCGCGGCGGTGAAGGCCTTCTCGGTCTTCATGCCCTGCCCCGTCGCGACCTTCAGCCTCGGCGAGGAGGACGACGCCCGGCGCTGGCTGCGCGAGTCGCTCGGCAGCATCCACCACAGCGATCTCGGACAGGACGTGCTCCATGTCCGCCTGCTGGGCCAGCTCGACGGCGCCGCCTATGCTGATGTGACCGAGGACCTCAACGCCTTCATCCGCGGCCACGACCGCTTTCGCCTGCTTCTCGATCTCCGCGAGTTCGACGGCTGGCAGGGCCTCGGCGCGCTGGCTGCGCATTTCACCCTGGTCCGCGACCACCAGAGCCTGCTCGATCGTGCCGCCATCGTCGGCGACAAGGCCTGGCAGGCCCTTGCGGAACGGATCGGACGCCAGTTCATCAAGGCGCCCGTCCGCTATTTTCCCGCCGACGACTTCGAGCAGGCCAGAGCCTGGCTGCTCGCGGACTGAGCCGATGCTTTTGGGAGAGGCGCGGCACGCCAACGACTTCGAAGGAGACCATCATGGCAGAATATGACGTCATCGTAATCGGCGCCGGTCCCGGCGGCTATGTCTGCGCGATCCGCTGCGCGCAGCTCGGCCTCAAGACCGCCTGCGTCGAATCCCGCGAAACCCTCGGCGGCACCTGCCTCAACGTGGGCTGCATTCCCTCGAAGGCGCTGCTGCATGCCTCCGAACTCTACAAGGAATCGACCACCCATTTCGCCGATATGGGCCTCAATGTCGCGACGCCGAAGATCGATCTCGCGAAGATGCTCGAATACAAGCAGTCGACCGTCGACGGCAACACCAAGGGCATCGAATTCCTGTTCAAGAAGAACAAGATCGACTGGCTGAAGGGTAAGGGCAAGATCACACGGGCGGGGGAAGTCACCGTCGGCGAGACCGCCTACAAGACCAGGAATATCGTCATCGCCACGGGCTCCGAGCCCGCCTCGCTCCCCGGCGTCGAGGTCGACGAGAAGGTCATCGTGACCTCGACCGGCGCGCTCGTGCCCGGCAAGCTGCCGAAGAAGATGGTGGTGATCGGCGCCGGCGTCATCGGCCTTGAACTCGGCTCGGTCTATGCCCGCCTCGGCGCCGAGGTGACGGTGATCGAATTCCTCGACCACATCACGCCCGGCATCGACAGCGAGATCGCCAAGACCTTCCAGAAGATGCTCACCAAGCAGGGCCTGAAGTTCGTGCTCAATACCGCCGTGCAGAGCGCGACCGTCTCGAAGGGCAAGGCCACCGTCACCTACAAGTCCCGCAAGGACGAAGCGGAGGGCTCGATCGAGGCGGACATGGTGCTCGTTGCAACCGGGCGCAAACCCTATACCGAGGATCTCGGCCTCGCACATACCGGCGTTGTCGTGAGCCAGCGCGGCCAGGTCGAGATCGACAATCACTGGCAGACCGCAGTCCCCGGCATCTACGCCATCGGCGACGTGGTGAAGGGCCCGATGCTCGCCCACAAGGCCGAAGACGAAGGCATGGCGGTGGCCGAGGTGATCGCGGGCCAGCATGGCCACGTGAACTACGACGTGATCCCGGGCGTCATCTACACGAGCCCCGAGGTCGCCACCGTCGGCAAGACCGAGGAGCAGCTCAAGGAAGAGGGCCGCAAATACAAGGTCGGCAAGTTCCCCTTCATGGGCAACGCGCGCGCCAAGAGCTACTTCATGGGCGAAGGCTTCGTGAAGCTTCTCGCCGATGCCGAAACCGATCGCATCCTCGGTGCACATATCGTCGGCCCGCAGGCGGGCGAACTCATTGCCGAGGTTTGCGTGGCGATGGAATTTGGCGCCGCCGCCGAAGATCTCGCGCGGACCTGCCACGCCCACCCGACCTGCTCCGAAGCGGTACGCGAGGCAGCACTTGCCTGCGGCGACGGCGCCATCCACGCCTGAGCCCCCACTGCGCCGCGATCGCGGCGCAGAACGAATGGACGTCACATACTGTGACATCGAATTACGGCTGCCCTGTTTCATGTCATATGCAGTGACATGAAACAGGAGTGTGCCGCACGCCCCGGCCTCGTGCGTACAACAGCCCCCTCCGCGAGGAGAAAGCCCGGCAGACGCGCGCGGCGATCCTCGCCGCGCTTTTCGATCTGCTGCAGACATCGGGCTCCACAGAAGACATTTCCATGGAGGCGATCGCCCGGCAGGCCGGGATAGAGCGACGCACGCTCTTTCGCTCTTTCGCCACTTCGCGACCCGCAATGACCTGCTCGCCGCGTTCTGGCACTGGATCAACGCGCGCATCGGCGCCAATCCCGCGCCGCACAAGCTTGCGGAGATCGTCGACGGGCCGCGACAGACCTTCCCCCTTTTCGACAGCCACGACGGCGCGATCTGCGCCGCGCTGCATTCGCGCACCGGACAGGCGATGCGGGCCAATACCATCGCCGAGCGCCGTGCCGCCTTCCAGGCGGCGCTCTCCACCATCACCGACGGGCTCGCGCCCGGCGAGGCGGCCAGCGTCGAGGCGCTGGCGCATTTGCTGTTCTCGGCCTCCGCCTGGGAGGACATGAAGGATTACGGCGGGCTGAGCGGCACAGAGGCCGGCGAGACCGCTTCCTGGGCACTTGAGGTGATCCTCTCGGCGATCGCCTAAGGTCAAAGGCCCTCGGACAGGGCATCCATCTCAAGGAGTGACTTGCAATGACGTTTGACGTGATGCGGCCCGGCGAAGGCGACATCGTCTGGGCCGTCGCCGACCGCCTCCGCTTCCTCGGTGGAGTCGAAGGTCCGGCTCTGGAGCTGGTCGAGGTCGAGATCCTCGCGAACTCCGGCACCCCGGCGCCCGAGCCACAGCCGGCTCTCGCGCGCCTTGGCGCCGCCATGACCCGCCACGGCATCACCGTGCCGGCAACGGCCGGCTGACGCACCGGCCGCGTCCCCTGACGGGGCGTGCGGCCTCAACGTCAAACGCCCTCTGCCACCTTCAAGAAGGCAATGGATACGCGGAGAACGCCCGCTCCCCGCCTCAGGCCTGTTCGAGCTTTGCCAGCCGGGCCGCGCGCAGCTGGGCGAAATCGTCGCCCGCGTGGTAGCTCGAGCGGGTGAGCGGTGTGGCCGAAACCATCAGGAAGCCCTTGCCGTAGGCCGCCTTCTCGTAGCCCTTGAACTCCTCGGGCGTCACGAACCGCGACACGACATGATGCTTCGGCGTCGGCTGGAGATACTGGCCGATGGTCAGGAAATCCACATCCGCCGCGCGCAGGTCATCCATCACCTGCACCACCGCCTGACGCTCCTCGCCAAGCCCGACCATGATACCCGACTTGGTGAACATCGTCGGATCGATCTCCTTCACCCGCTGCAGCAGCCGCAGGCTGTGGAAATACCGCGCCCCGGGCCGGACCTCCGGATAGAGGCCGGGCACCGTCTCGAGATTGTGGTTGAAGACATCCGGCTTCGCCGCCACCACCGTCTCCAGCGCATCGGGCCCGCATTTGAGAAAGTCCGGCGTCAGCACCTCGATGGTGGTGTCGGGCGTCTTGCGCCGCACCGCCCGGATCGTCTGGGCAATGTGCTCCGCCCCGCCATCGGCGAGATCGTCGCGGTCGACAGAGGTGATGACCACATGCTTCAGGCCGAGCTTCTCGACTGCCACCGCAACTCGCCCCGGTTCGAACGCATCGAGCGCGTCGGGCCGGCCGGTCGCCACATTGCAGAAGGTGCAGCCGCGGGTGCAGATCTCGCCCATGATCATCATGGTGGCGTGGCCCTGGCTCCAGCACTCGCCCACATTGGGGCAGCCCGCCTCCTCGCAGACCGTCACCAGCCGGTTCTCGCGCATGATGCGCGCCGTCTCGCGATAGCCTTCGCTCACCGGCGCCTTCACCCGGATCCAGTCGGGCTTGCGCAGAATGGGCGTGTCGGGGCGATGTGCCTTTTCGGGATGGCGCGCCGCCCGATTGCTCAGGTCGCGGTCGCCAGGGGTCCTGTCTGCCATGATGATCCTCCGTCCTCGCGCTTATTACCGCGGTGCGGCAGAAATGTCCTGCGGAAATTCATCCGATCGGCTCGGATAATGCACCCAGGCATGCACGAGCTCCGAACGTCCGGCCTCCGCGAGAACGCTCGCGAGATCGGTAAACCAGCCATCGTCCACCGAAAGGTGCCGGCGCACGAGCCCGACCCGCCGCCGCGGCTCCGTGCCCGAGAAGCGACGCAGCACCAGACCGGGCGCCGAGGCGCTCTCGGCCCGGAGCGCGAGCTCGGGAACAAAGGTAAGCCCGATTCCCTCGCCCGCAAGACGGCAGAGCGTCGAAAGCGAGGAGGCGCGCAGATCCATCCGCGTCTGGTTGCGCCGCAGGCTGCAGGCCGCGAGCGCCTGATCGGCGAGGCAATGGCCGTCGTCGAGCAGGAGCAACCGTTCGGGATCGAGCCCCTCGGGCTGCGCCGCAGCGCCCACCGCCTCCATCAGCCGCCCCGAACCGCCGAGCAGGAACCGGTCGTCGAAGAGCGGGGCCTCGACCAGATCCCCGGCTTCCGTCGGCAGCGCCACGATCACCGCATCGAGCTCGCCCGCCCGGAGCTCTTCGAGCAGCCGCTCGGTGCGCGCCTCCCGCACGCCGAGATCGAGATTGAGATTGCGGCTCCGCAGGAGCGGCAACGCGGCGGGCAGCAGATAGGGCGCGATGGTCGGGATCACCCCGAGCCGCAGCCTTCCACCAAGGCCGCGCTCCCAGCGCGCTGCCTCGCTGAGCTCACGCATCTCCTCCATGATCCGCCGCGCCCGGACGAGGATCTCCCGCCCGACCGGCGTCACCACGATCTCGCGCCCGCCCCGCTCGATCAGCCGCGCGCCGAGCGCCTCCTCCAGCGTCCGGATCTGGACGGAAAGCGCGGGCTGGCTCACGTTAACGGCAGCAGCCGCCTTGCCGAAATGCCCGTGCTGCGCGAGTGCAATCAGGTACTTGAGCTGCCTGAAGGTAATTTCCATAATCTCAGATTATCGCAACAAGAATAAAATGCAATTTCCAATTATCACGCTAAGGTGCCATTTGAGAATCATTCCAGACTGAGCAAGGGAGGGAAGTCTGACCGAGCGAATGAAAGCGGCCGCCTTGGTGCCCCAGGGCACCTCGTGATCGGCCCGCGCCGAAATTCCAGAGAAACGAGAGACAATCGGAACCCCGCGGACGGCCCACCGAGCGGCCACGCGGAGAGAAATCCGCACCGGAACCCGAAGAGACACACGCTACGGCATCGGAGAGACTGAATATGGACGCAATCGTAGACAAGAACGCCGGCAAATGCCCGGTCATGCACGGTGGCAACACCGAAACTGGCCAGTCGGTGATGGACTGGTGGCCCAACGCGCTGAAGCTCGACATCCTAAGCCAGCACGACACCAAGACCGACCCGCTCGGCCGGGCCTTCGACTATCGTGAAGAGCTGAAGAAGCTCGATGTCGAGGCGCTGAAGAAGGATCTTCACGGCCTGATGACCGACAGCCAGGATTGGTGGCCGGCCGACTATGGGCATTACGGCGGCCTCTTCATCCGCATGGCCTGGCACGCTGCCGGCTCCTACCGCATCGCCGACGGCCGCGGCGGCGGCGGCACGGGCAACCAGCGCTTCGCCCCGCTGAACTCCTGGCCGGACAACGTGAGCCTCGACAAGGCCCGCCGCCTGCTCTGGCCGATCAAGAAGAAATACGGCAACAAGGTGAGCTGGGCCGACCTCATCATCCTCGCCGGCACGGTGGCCTATGAGTCGATGGGTCTCAAGACCTTCGGCTTCGCCTTCGGCCGCGAGGACATCTGGCACCCCGAGATCGATACCTACTGGGGCGCCGAGCAGGAATGGCTCGCGCCGTCCGACGCGCGTTACGAAGATGTCGAAGACCCCAAGACGATGGAAAACCCGCTGGCCGCCGTCCAGATGGGCCTCATCTACGTCAACCCCGAAGGGGTGAACGGCAAGTCCGACCCGCTGAAAACCGCAGCGCAGGTGCGTGAGACCTTCGCCCGCATGGCGATGAACGACGAGGAAACCGCCGCGCTCACCGCGGGCGGCCACACCGTCGGCAAGACCCACGGCAACGGCAATGCAGACGCCCTCGGGCCGGAACCGGAAGCCGCCGGCGTCGAGCAGCAGGGCATGGGCTGGGCGAACCCCAACCAGAACGGCCTCGCCAGCCGCGCCGTGACCTCGGGCCTCGAAGGCGCCTGGACCACCCACCCGACGAAGTTCGACATGGGCTTCTTCGACATGCTGTTCGGCCACGAATGGGAGCTTCGCAAGAGCCCTGCCGGAGCCAACCAGTGGGAGCCGATCAACATCAAGGAAGAGGACAAGCCGGTCGACGCCTCCGACCCGACGGTCCGCCGCAACCCGATGATGACCGACGCCGACATGGCGATGAAGATGGACCCGACCTACAACGCGATCTGCCAGAAGTTCATGGCCGATCCGGCGTATTTCCAGGACACCTTCGCCCGCGCGTGGTTCAAGCTCACCCACCGCGACATGGGCCCCAAGGACCGCTACGTCGGCCCGGACGTGCCCGCCGAGGATCTGATCTGGCAGGATCCGATCCCCAAGGGCAGCACCTCCTGGGACGTCGAGGCGGTGAAGGCGAAGATCGCGGCCTCGGGCCTCAGCCTCGCCGACATGGTCTCCACCGCCTGGGACAGCGCCCGCACCTACCGCGGCTCGGACATGCGCGGCGGCGCCAATGGCGCGCGCATCCGCCTTGCGCCGCAGAAGGACTGGGAAGGCAACGAGCCCGAGCGCCTCGCGCGCGTCCTCTCCGTGCTCGAGCCCATCGCGGCCGAGGCCGGGGCGTCGGTGGCCGACGTGATCGTGCTGGCGGGCAATCTCGGTGTTGAGCAGGCGGCGAAGGCCGCGGGCTTCGACGTCAAGGTGCCCTTCGCGCCCGGCCGGGGTGATGCCACCGCCGAGCAGACCGACGGCGACAGCTTCGTCCCGCTCGAGCCGCTCGCCGACGGATACCGCAACTGGCTCAAGCAGGACTATGTCGTGAGCCCCGAGGAGCTCATGCTCGACCGCACCCAGCTCATGGGCCTCACCGCCCCCGAGATGACCGTGCTCGTCGGCGGCATGCGCGCCATGGGGACCAACCACGGCGGTACCAGGCACGGTGTTTTCACCGACCGCGAAGGTGCGCTCACGCCGGACTTCTTCGTCAACCTCACCGACATGGCCTACAAGTGGGTCCCGGCGACCGGCGGCACCTACGAGATCCGCTGCCGCAAGACTGGCGCGGTGAAGTGGACGGCAACCCGGATCGACCTCGTGTTCGGCTCGAACGCGATCCTGCGCGCCTATGCGGAAGTCTATGCCCAGGACGACAGCGCCGAGAAGTTCGTGAACGACTTCGTGGCCGCCTGGACCAAGGTGATGAACGCCGATCGCTTCGATCTCGCCTGATCGGCGGAACGATTTCCCCGGACTGACCGGAGGCGGGAGCGACGCTCGCCTCCGGTCACTATCGCGGCGCCGGTCTCCCCTGCCGGCGCCGCATTTTTCCGTCACCGCTCACATTGCGACAGGCCGCGCGAACGGCGCGCTGCCCCGCCGGGTCTCCGAAGAGACTCGCATCGCATGCGGATCCGGATATATTTGAATCATTCCAGGATCCGGATCTCGGCCGTGACCAATGCCCTTACCGAAAAACTGCTGCGGCGCCGGCGTGACGGCCGCGGCATCGGCCGTGCCGAGGAGTTTCTCAAGCAGATCGTCTATGGCGGCAATGACGGCATCGTCACCACCTTCGCCGTGGTCGCGGGGTTTGCGGGCTATGGCGCGCATGGCGCCGCGGCGCTCGGCGGCATCGCGGTGCTGCTCTTCGGGCTTGCCAATCTCTTCGCCGACGCCACAGCCATGGGGCTCGGGGAGTTTCTCTCCAGCCGCTCCGAGCAGGATGTCTACCGCGCCGCGCGGCGCAAGGAGGAGCGCGAGATTGTCCGAAACCCCGACCGCGGCTGGTCCGAGGTGATCGACATCCTGATCTCCCGCGGCATGAAATGGGAGGATGCCCACCGCATCGCCGATGTGATCGCCCGAAACCCCGCCTTCATGGCTGATTTCATGATGCAGTATCAGGTCGGCATGGCCGATCCGGAGGAAAGCTCCCCGGCAGCGCGCGCGACGATGACCTTCGTTTCCTTCATCGCCTTCGGCTCCGCGCCGCTCCTGCCCTATTTCCTGCTCGGCCCCGATCCCGCGACCTTCCGCATCTCGGCCTTCGCGACCTTCGCTGCGCTGGTGGCGCTCGGCCTGCTGCGCTGGAAGGTGACGTCCGAGACGCTCCGCCGCTGCGTCGGGGAAACCGTCCTCGTCGGCGGCATCTGCGCCCTCGTGGCCTATGTCGTCGGGCTTGCCTTTACCGTGAATTGACGCACAGATCCCGATACTTCAAATACGTGTAAATCGTACTTTAATCGCAACTTTTCAGAGAAAGGTATTTAATACTGATGTCGGTCAATGCGAACGAGGGAATGCCTGCTCTAAGGTCCGATCTGCCGCTCCGGACGGGTGCGGCGACAGGTGTGGCGCGAGTCGCACCACGAACATGAGGTGAGACCATGACGAAGAAACATGGCCCGAAAATCGGCAACGTCATCCACCCAGAAGCCTTCGGAGGCAAGACCCTGCAGGATACGAAAACCGGCAATCACGAATCGAACGTGATCGGGCTGCGCAACACCGGACCGGACCGCGGCGGCATTGCCTACGAGGCCTGGTCGGAAGACGAACTTTACCGCAAGGCGCGCGAGCTCGACATTCCGGGCCGCTCCTACATGAGCCGTGCCGATCTGATCGCGGCCCTGCGCGACCGGGAGGTCTGACCTCCGCCCAGGACGCAATATCCGGGCGGCGGATGACAGCGGTGCCCCGCCGGAAGCAGGCGGCCGGGGCGCCGGCACTCGTCCCGGCCATCATCAAAATTTCACGTGAAACGCTCCGCTTCGGCTTCCCATGACGAAGGGCCGGGTCTAACTCTGAAATCGCCGCCGCCTGCGGCGCGCATGTTCTCTTCGTTGAAGCATTGGAGATCGGAATGCCTGATCTGGTTGCAGTCGTCTTTCCGAACGAGGCCCGGGCCGAGGAAGTTCGCGACAGTCTCGTCGAAATGGCAAAGGAATATCTCATCGAGATCGGCGACGCCGCCATCGCGCTGAAGACGGAAAAGGGCGTGAAGCTCAACCAGCTCCTCAACACCACCGCCGCCGGCGCGGCGGGTGGCAGTTTCTGGGGGCTGCTCATCGGCCTTCTGTTCATGAACCCGCTGCTGGGCGTCGCCGCCGGGGCCGCCAGTGGCGCAATCGCCGGACGCCTGACCGACGTGGGCGTCAACGACAAGTTCATGAAGCACATGGCCGAGGAGGTCGCGCCCGGCGAGGCCGTGCTCTTCGTGCTCGTCAACAAGGTGACGGGTGACAAGGTGCTCGAACGCCTCTCGGGCGTCGGCGGCCGCGTGCTGCAGACATCGCTCGACACCGCGGCGGAGGAAAAGCTCCGCGAAGCGCTCGCCGCACACATTCCGGCCACCGAACCCGCCGCCTCCTGAGGTCCGGGGTCAGTGCCCGCCGGTCCCTCCGGCGGGCACCTTTCCGGGCTCAGCCCGGCACCAGCGCCTCGAGCTCGGGCAGCAGGACCACGCTCTCCTGCTCGTTCGGATCGGTCCGCGCGATGACTGCTTCCGCCTCGGCCGCCGAGCGGTTCATCGGCAGATGCGGCATTCCGGCCGGGATGTAGAGCATCTCGCCCGCGCGCAGCACCAGATGCCGCTCGAGCCGCGGCCCGTAATACATCTCCGTCTCGCCCGTCAGCATGTAGATCGCCGTCTCATGGGCGGCATGCATATGCGCCTTCGCCCGGTCGCCGGGTTTCAGCCGCAGCAGATGCATGCAGATCCCGCCAGCCCCGGCGCTTTCCGCCGAGATGCCGGAAAAATAGGAGAACCCCTGCTTTCCGGCGTAGGTCTCATTCGCCCGAAACACCCTGCAATCCAGGTCCGTGTTTTCAGTCATTTTGCCGTCTCCCATGTGCTGAATGCTCCAGGCCGGGAGTCTCTCCGGATACCTGAGCAATTGCTCTGAGCGAATATTACCTCTATCAGCGACCTTTCAGCTGCGAAAACCGAGAAAACAGATGCAGATTTAGGAGGGGTAAAAATGCAACTTGGTGTTTGGATCAGTCTCACGCTCTATTTTGTGCTGATGCTCGCAATAGGATTCTATGCTTGGCGGAAATCAACCGGAAACTCCGAAGAATACATTCTGGGCGGGCGAAACCTCCCTCCAGCCGTTGCCGCACTTTCCGCTGGCGCATCCGATATGAGCGGCTGGCTGCTCCTTGGCCTTCCTGGCGCGCTTTATGCCGCGGGTCTCGTCGAGGCCTGGATCGGCATCGGTCTCTTCTTCGGCGCCCTGCTCAACTGGATCATCGTCGCCCCGCGTTTGCGCGAACAGACCGAGCGATACGATAACGCACTGACAATTCCGGAGTTTCTGGCCAACCGCTTTCCGTCCCAGGCCACGCTGCTGCGGATGGTTTCCGCCGTCGTGATCGTCACGTTCTTCTCGGTCTACACGGCCTCGGGCCTTGTCGCAGGCGGCAAGCTGTTCATGAGCGCCTTCGAGGGCAGCTATCAGACAGGTGTCTGGCTGACGCTCGGTGTCGTTCTGGCCTACACGGTCGTGGGTGGGTTCCTCGCGGTATGCCTCACCGACTTCGTGCAGGGCTGCATCATGATGCTCGCCCTTGTCATCATGCCCATCGTCGTGCTGACCGCCGGACAAGGCAACGGCTTCTCGCAGGCCGCCGAGACCCTGAGCGCGGTTGATCCGAACTACCTCTCGCTCACCCACGGCCTCACCGTCGTCGGCTTTCTCTCCGCCGTAACCTGGGGGCTGGGATATTTCGGGCAGCCGCATATCATCGTGCGCTTCATGGCGGTGCGCAGCGTCAAGGACGTGCCGATGGCACGCCGGATCGGCATGACCTGGATGGCGATCTCCCTGCTTGGCGCGATTGGTCTTGGCATCTACGGGCGCGCGTACTTCGTGCGCAACGGCATGACGATCGAGGATCCGGAAACGATCTTCATCCTGCTCGCCGAGCTTCTGTTCCATCCGCTCATCACCGGCTTCCTGTTTGCCGCCCTTCTCGCCGCCATCATGAGCACGGTCTCGAGCCAGCTTCTCGTCTCGTCGTCCTCGCTCGCCGAAGACTTCTATCGGCTGCTCCTGAACCGTGAGGCCAGCCAGAAGACCCTGGTTCTTGTCGGCCGGATCGCCGTGGTCCTCGTCGGCGCCGTGGCAGCGCTTATCGCCGGCGATCCCGACTCCGAGGTGCTTGGACTGGTCGCCAACGCATGGGCCGGTTTCGGCGCGGCGTTCGGTCCGTTGATGATCCTTTCGCTCACCTGGCCCCGCATGACGGGCGCCGGCGCCGTCTCCGGTCTCGTGGTGGGGGCCGCGACCGTGATCATCTGGATCAGCCTTGGCCTCAATGCGAGCTTCCTCGGCGGCCCCGGCGTCTACGAGATCATCCCGGGCTTCATCGCAGCCTTTGCCGCGATCTTCTTCGTCAGCCGCGCCACAGCGGATACCGGCGAGTTCCGGCCGCTCACGAATCCCGCGGAGTGAGAAAACCGACCGGCCCCGGCGTCTCGCGTCCGGGGCCGGTCAGTTATGACCGCCGGCCCGTCAGGCAGTGAAGACCATAGACCGCCACCGCCGCGCCGCCGAAGATCACCATGGTGAGGCTGATCGCCCGGTGATCCGTCCCGTGGAGCGCGGTCGCGACGGACCCGCCGAGAAACGCCCCGATCATCAGAAGCATCCCGAGAAACGAGGCCGCGAAGCCCGGCATCCCGCCCGCCGGCCGCATCGCGATCGCCATGCCGGAGGGCATGATGGCGCCGAAGCAGAGCAGATAGAGACAGATCCCGCCCCAGAAGAGTGCCAGCGGCGGGGTGAAGGCGAGGAACGCGCCCTGCACGCAGATCGCGAGCGCCAGTACCGAAACCGCCACGGCCATCACCCCGTCAAGCGAGAACCGCGCCCCGAACCAGCGCATCGAGACCGAGCCCACCGCGTTGCACACCGCCGCGACGAAGAAGATCGCACCGAATGCTTCCGGCGTTACGCCATAGGCCTGCTCGGCCACCACCGCCCCGAGCGCCAGAACCGAGCCGTAGCCCGCGAAGGTGAGCACGATCACGCTGCCCCCGAGCAGATATTCCCGCTCGCGCAGGAGGTTCCGCCCGGCCGGCAGCACGAAGCCGAGCGAGAACCGCTCCGGCCGCCGCACGCGCAGGGTTTCCGGAAGCATCCGGAAGGCCAGCACCCAGCAGACGGCGCCGACGACCGCGAGCAGCACGAAACAGGCCCGCCAGTCGAACAGCACCAGCAGCGCCGAGCCCAACACCGGTGCCACCAGGGGCCCGAGCGAGACCGTCGCCATCAGGAGCGAGAGAAGCTGCACCGTCTGCGGCCCTGTGCCCAGATCGCGGGTCATCGCGCGCGCCACCACCGGCGCCCCGGCACAGAGCCCGTGCACGAACCGCAGCGCCAGCAGAACCCAGAAGTTCGGCGCCACCACGCACCCCGCCGCCGCGAGCGTCATCGCTCCGAGGCTCATGAGAATGATCGGCCGCCGCCCCCAAGCATCCGAGGCAATGCCCCAGACCACCTGCCCGAAACCGTAGCCGAGCAGGAAGCCGCCCACGAGCAGCCCGCCGAACGCTTCCGGCACGCCGTATTCCGCCGCGATCAGCCCCGTCGCCGGAAGCATGATGTCCGTCGAGACGGCGGGCATCATCGAGATCGCGCAAAGCAGCCAGACAACCGCGGGCGGGATCAGCGGCGCCGTCTCCGCCCGCGCCGCGCTCACGCGAGTTCGGCCAGCCGCGCCTCGGCCGACTGGAGGATGGTGATCTCCTCCTCCGCCGCCTCGAGCCGGGCCTTGTTCTCGTCCACCACCTCTTCCGGCGCCTTGGCGAGGAAGGCCTCGTTCGAAAGCTTGGAGCGCAGCCCCTTCACCTCTTTCCCGAGCTTGTCGAGCGCCTTGGCAAGCCGCTTGCGCTCGGCGGAGACGTCGATCACATCGGCGAGCGGCAGACAGAAGGTCGCGCCCCCCACCGCGAGTGTCACCGCCCCCTTGGGCGCGGCCGCGGCGGTCTCGAAACGCTCGACGCGCGCGAGCTTGCCCACCAGCGCCTCGCTCGCGGAGAGGAGAGCTGCACGCTCAGGCGCAAGGTCGAGCGCGATCAGGGTGACCTTCGCCCCTGCGGGCACATGCATCTGCGCCCGCACCGAACGGATCTCCTCGATGAGCCCGATCACCCAGTTCATCTCGTCATCGGCCGCCGTATCCACCAGCTCCGCGCCATAGGTGGGCCAGTCCGCATGGGCGAGCAGCTTCGCGCGCTCGCCCGTCGCACCCCAGAGCTCCTCGGTGACGAAGGGCATGAAGGGATGCATCAGGATCAGGCACTGGTCGATCACCCAGGCCATGGTCGCCCGCGTCTCGTCCGCCACCGCCGGATCGTCGAAGAGCGGCTTGGCGAGCTCGACATACCAGTCGCAGACCTTGCCCCAGACGAAGGCGTGGAGCGCGTTGGAGGCATCGTTGAAGCGATAGGCCGCAAGGGCGGCATCGAGCGCCTCGCGCACCTTGCCGGTCTCGCCGACGATCCACTTGTTGGTGACCTGGCGGACCGCCTTCGGATCGAACCCCGCCAGCGGACGGCAGCCGTTCATCTCGGCAAACCGCGCCGCGTTCCAGAGCTTGGTGCCGAAATTGCGATAGCCCGCAATCCGGTCCTTGGAGAGCTTCACGTCGCGCCCCAGCGCCGCCATGGAGGAAAGCGTGAAGCGCACCGCATCGGCGCCGTATTCGTCGATGAGTTCGATCGGATCGAGCACGTTTCCGAGCGATTTCGACATCTTCTTGCCCTTCTCGTCGCGGACGAGAGCATGGATGTAGACATCGCGGAACGGCACCCGCTCGGCGAGATCGGGCCGCTCGTCCTTCAGCAGCTCGATCTGCATCATCATCATGCGCGCGACCCAGAAGAACAGGATGTCGAAGCCGGTGACGAGCACGCTGGTCGGCACGAACTTCGCCAGATCCGCGGTCTCCTCCGGCCAGCCCATCGTCCCGATCGGCCAGATGCCCGACGAGAACCAGGTGTCGAGCACGTCGGGGTCACGGGTGAGCGCCTTGCCGCCCGCCTGCGCGACCGCCTCGGCCTCGGACATGGCGCAGTAGTGGTTGCCCTCCTCGTCATACCACACCGGGATCTGGTGCCCCCACCAGAGCTGGCGCGAGATGCACCACGGCTCGATGTTCTCGAGCCAGTGGTCATAGACCTTCTGATATTGCTCCGGCACGATGCGGGTCTTGCCCGAATGCACCGCCTCGAGCGCCGGCCCCGCGAGCTTCGCCGCATCGACGAACCACTGGTCGGTCAGCATCGGCTCGATGACGACCTTCGAACGGTCGCCGAAGGGCTGCATGATCTTCTTGGCCTCGACCAGCGGCACCATGCCGGTGTCGAAACAGACGCGGCCATCGCTGTCGTCCGGCGCGCCCTGCACCATCACCGCAAGCCCTTCCTCGGTGATCTGCGCGATCACCCGCTTGCGCGCCTCGTAGCGGTCAAGCCCGCGCAGATCGTCGGGCACGAGGTTGAGGCCATCGACTTCCGTCTCGGTGAATGCCGCCCCGGCCGCAAGCTCCTGCGCCCGCGCCGCGCAGTCTGCATAAGGCGCGCCGTCGTCGCGCATCCGGGCCTGGGTGTCCATCAGGCGGTACATCGGAATGCCGCCGCGCTTGGCGACCTGATAGTCGTTGAAGTCATGCGCGCCGGTGATCTTCACCGCGCCCGAGCCGAATTCCGGATCGGGGTATTCATCCACGATGATCGGGATCAGGCGGCGGTGCGCCTTTGGGCCCACCGGGATCTCGCAGAGCTTGCCGACGATCGGCGCATAGCGCGCGTCGGAAGGATGCACGGCAACCGCGCCGTCGCCCAGCATCGTCTCGGGACGGGTCGTCGCAATGGAGATGTAATCCCGCGTCTCGCGGAGCGTGACGTTCCCGTCCGCATCCTTTTCGATGTATTCATAGGTCTCGCCGCCCGCGAGCGGATACTTGAAATGCCACATGTGGCCGTCGACCTCGATGTTCTCCACCTCGAGGTCGGAGATCGCGGTCTCGAATTTCGGGTCCCAGTTCACCAGCCGCTTGCCGCGGTAGATCAGTCCGCGCTCGTAGAAGGTGACGAAGGCCTTCAGCACCGCGTCGTGGAAGTTGCCTTCCTCGCCTGCGGGCGCGCCCGGTGCGCCCGACATGGTGAAGGCGTTGCGGCTGAGATCGAAGCTGTCGCCCAGCCGCTTGCACTGCTCGAGGATCGTGCCGCCCGAATGCGCCTTCCACTCCCAGACCTTCTCCACGAAGGTCTCGCGGCCCATCTCGCGGCGGGATGGCTCGCCCGCGGCCGCCATCTGGCGCTCGACGACCATCTGCGTCGCGATCCCCGCATGGTCGAGCCCCGGCTGCCAGAGCACGTCATCGCCCTGCATCCGATGCCAGCGGGTCAGGATGTCCATGAGCGTGTGGTTGAAGGCATGCCCCATGTGCAGGCTGCCCGTCACGTTCGGGGGCGGCAGCAGGATGCAGAACGGATCCGCCCCCGGCTTCGCATTGGCGCCCGACACGAAGGCCCGCGCCTCTTCCCACATTGCGCTGATCCGCGGCTCGGCGCTCGCGGCGTCGAAGGTCTTTTGCATCGGCATGGGCTGGCTCATCCGTTTCTTGTCAGACCCGTCTCATAACCGCGCGCGACGCAGAGGAAAAGGCCGCGGAAAGCGTTACCGGATGGTCCAGAAACAGCCATATGGATTCCATACGCTTTCCATATGGATTCCATATCGGCCCCCTACACCTTACGGCGCTCTGGACGCCACCCGGCGAGCCGTTAGTCTGCCCTCCGAACGACCAGCGGGAGGAATCGCGAGATGACGAAATTCGGAACCAGCCAGAGCGTCCTGCGCCGCGAGGATGCCCGCTTCCTGACCGGTACCGGCAGCTATATCGAGGACATGATCCCCGAAGGAGCGCTCTTTGCCGCGATCTTCCGAAGCCCCGTCGCCCATGGCCGCATCACCGGGCTCGATGTGAACGATGCGCGCGAGGCGCCGGGTGTCCGGGGCGTATGGACCGCTGCGGATATAGACGGCAAGATGTTGAATTCAATAGCCTTCAGCGTCGTGAAGAACCGCGATGGCAGCAAGGGTGCCAGCCCCGCGCGCCCCATTCTTGCCTCCGATACGGTGCGCTTCGCGGGGGAAGCCATTGCGATCGTCGTCGCCGAAAGCCGCCTTGAGGCGCTCGATGCACTCGAGCTCATCGCCTGCGACATCGACGAACTGCCCGTGCATGTCGAGACCGCCCCGGGCGGCGAGGCCATCCACCCGGAAGCCCCGGACAACATCGCCTACGACTGGTCCCACGGTGATGAGGGCTCCGTAAACCGCGCCTTTGACTCAGCGCCCTACACGACGAAACTCGATCTCGTCGACAACCGCATCATCTGCGCCTCGATGGAGCCCCGCGGCTGCATCGCCACGTGGGACGGCAGCCGCCTCCACGTCGGCTTCACCGGTCAGGGTGTCTGGAACCTGCGCAACGAACTGGCGGGCGTCCTCTCCCTTCCGAAGGACGCCGTGCATGTAACCACCCCGGATGTTGGTGGAGGTTTCGGCATGAAGTCCTTCAATTACCCGGAATATTTCGCTTCTGCCTTTGCCGCGCGCGAGCTGGGCACCACCGTAGCCTGGATCCCGAGCCGCTCGGAGTCCATGCTCTCCGACAATGGCGGCCGGGATCATGTCACCACCGCCGAGGCCGCCTTCGACGCGGAGTATCGCCTCACCGCACTCCGCATCACCTGCACCTCCAACCTCGGCGCCTACAACTCCTCCTTCGCCCAGTACATCGCCTCCGAGCTTGCGCTCAAGGTCATGCCCGGCGTCTACGATGTCCAGAATACCCTCTTCTCGGTGAAGGGCGTCTTCACCAACACCACCCCCGTCGACGCCTACCGCGGCGCAGGCCGCCCCGAAGCGATCTACGTGATCGAGCGCCTGATGGACTGGTCTGCCCGCGAGCTCGGGCAAGATCCGCTGGAGCTGCGCCGCAAAAGCTTCATTCCGAAGGAAAAATTCCCTTACAAAACTGCCGCGGGCGAGCTCTATGATGTGGGGGATTTCAACCGCGTCCTCGATCGTGCCGTGATGGAAGCCGATCTCGCCGGCTTCACGGCCCGCAAGGAGGCAAGCGCGGCGGCGGGCAAGCTCCGTGGACTCGGGCTCTGCTACTACATCGAGTCGATCCTCGGCGATCAGAACGAGACCACCACCATCGCCTTCGCCGATGACGGCATGGTCGAGCTCGCCGTCGGCACCCAGTCGAACGGCCAGGGCCACGAAACCGTCTTCGCCCAGTTCCTCAACGAGCACGCCGGCATCCCGTTCGACCGCATCCGCTTCATCCAGGGCGACTCGGACCGCATTGCCAAGGGCGGCGGCACCGGTGGCTCGCGCTCCGTGACCATGCAGGGCAACTCCATCATCAAGACCGCCCGTGAAGTCATCGAGAACTTCCGGCCGCTCGCCGAGGACGAGCTCGAGGTCTCCGGCGCCGATCTCGTCTTCGAGGACGGCGCCTTCCGCATCGCGGGCACCGACCGCGAGATCGGGCTGGTCGCACTCGCGGATCTCGCGCGCTCGAAAGGTCAGGCGGAACTCCTTGTCACAACACGGGAATTTACCGTGCCCGGCCGTTCCTACCCGAATGGCGCGCATCTGGCCGAGGTCGAGATCGACCCCGACACCGGCAAGCTCGATGTGGTGAAATACACCGTGGTCGACGATTTCGGCTATCTTGTGAACCCGATGCTGGCAGAGGGCCAGGTCCATGGCGGCGTCGCCCAGGGCATCGGACAGGCGGTGACCGAGCACGTGGTCTATTCCGAAGACGGCCAGCTCCTGAGTGGCTCCTTCATGGATTACGGCCTTCCGCGCGCCGATGATGTGCCGTTCATCGCCTTCCACGCCGAGCTTGTACCCTCGACCGCCAACGACATCGGCATGAAGGGATGCGGCGAGGCCGGCACCGTAGGGGCGCTTGCCGCCGTCACCAACGCAGCACTCGATGCGGTCTGGGACGCGGGCGTGCGGCATGTCGACATGCCGCTCACCCCGAGCCGGGTCTGGAGCTGGCTCAATACGGCCCAGGCCGCCGAATAGAAACCGCCTCGAGCCCGCTCCGGTCGGGAGCGGGGCTCGAGGGACAAGGCATTGTGATATATTGGGAATCTCGCGAGGGCTACGCGCTGCCGCCCCTTACCCCTGAGAGGAGGTTTCGCGCTCCTCGGCAAGGATCTGGCCGATCTCACGACGGATGAGCTTGCGGAGATTGCGACTGATCCGGTCTCCGAGTTCCCCCTGAAGCTCCTCGCGCACGATGGCGTTGATGACAGCCCGCAGCGCCTCCTCGTCGAGGATCGGGGCGCCATGGCCCGGCAGGCCGCTCGCATCGATGCCTTCGGTCAGGATCTCGCCGGACCGCGCGTCCTCGCGGCCCGCGTCGACCCGCATCTCCGGCGTGAGGATCAGCACGCCTTCCAGACCTGCAGCCTCTTCGCGCTTGCTCACGCGCGCGGCGGTCTCGGCCGTCACCAGCTGGCGGATCGAGGCGAGCACGTCGGCAAGATCCTGGCGCGGCGGCCCATCGGAGCGCGGGGCCGCTCCGCCCTCCGCTTCAGCCGCCCTTGGCTCTTCCCCGTCCTTGTCGCGCTCCGTCTCCAACCGCTGCTCTACCGTTCCCATCTGGCCCTGATCCGATCGACCGCGGAGGTATCATAGCCGCCAACCGGCGCATTCTGAACCTTCGCGAAATAGACGTCGGGATTGTATGTCTCGATACCGAGATTGAGATGCTCGACCGTCATCAGACCCATGGCCTGGAGGAGCGCATAGGCCGCGACATATTCGTCGCGTACCGCCGAAACGACCTCGGCCTCGGCCTGCAGGCGATCCTGGTCGGCATCAAGCACATCGAGTGTCGAGCGCGCACCGAGCCGGGCCTCTTCGGTGACCCCTTCCGCGGCGATGCGGCTCGCATCCGCCTGTTCACGCCGCGCGGTGATCGCAACCTTGGCCACCTCGAGCTGAGTCCAGGCGGCCGCGACCGACTGCGTGACGCTCCGCCCCGCGTCCTGAACCTCGAACTGGCGCTGATCGACCACGGCCTGCGCCTGCCGGATAAGGCTCGAATTGCTCCCACCGCTATAGAGCGGCATCGAACCGTTGATGGAGACCTCCGCAAAGGGATCGCCGGTGAAATCCCCGAACTGGTTGGTGGCCCGTTCGATCCCGGTCGTCACGTTGACACCAACCGATGGGCCGGTCGCGGCGCGGGCGCGGTCGAAATCGTATACCGCCGAGCGCTCGGCGAACTGGGCCGAAACGATCTGCGGGTTGCGCTGCATGGCGATTGAAGTCGATTCCTCGAGCGAGGCCGGAACGGCGGGCAGCGGCGGCAGCGGGTCGAGATTCTGGGGCGGATGGCCCACAGCCGCGCGGTAGGCCTCCCGCGAAACCTCGAGCGCGCCGAGCGCATCCGCGAGGTTGGCCCGGCTCTCGGCCAGGCGGGCCTCGCTCTGGCTCACGTCGGTGCGCGTCACCTCGCCCACATCGAAGCGGTTCTGGGTGGCGCGGAGCGTCTCATCGAGGCGCTGCACATCGGCCCTCGCAATCCGCACGAATTCCTCGTCCCGGCGCACGTTGGCATAGGCCTGCACCGCGGAAAAAAGCACGTTCTGCTCCACCGTCTTCAGGTCGGCCCGGCCGGCGGCGATGTTGTTGCGCGCCGATTCGATTGCGGCCTTGGTCTGGCCGCTGTCATAGATCAGCAGTGTCGCGACAAGCGTCGCCTGCAACGCATCCGCATGGCTCTCGAAATCACCGTAATCGGCCCCGGTTGACCCCGCGACATTTGCATCAACCTGCGGCCTGCGGTTCGCGCGCGCCTGCGGCACACTTTCGTCGAGGCTGCGCAGCGCCGCGCGGCTCGAGGCAAGCAGCGGGCTCGTCTGGTAGGCCTGGATCAGCGCGTCGGTCAGCGTCTCCGCAGATGCGGCCGAAAGCGCGATCCCGTTCGTTGCAGCCGCGATGGCCGTGGTGAAAAGAAGGGCTCTCAATCGTCTTGTCCGCATGTCGGTCCTCCGGAAACTGCTCAAACCGGCCGGCCCGGCATTCGGGCTCACTGAGGGTTTGGCGCACTATCGGATGCGGCGGATCAGAATTCAAACGCTTTCGTTTCGCTGAACCCGGGCAGGACAGGCGCTGTGGCATCGAAGATACGGCGCCAGGCAATGCCGCCGGTGGTATTGATTCCGAGCCGGGCCTGACCGTTGCGGCCATCGCCGAAGATTGCAACGATCCGTCCGCCGGGCTTCAACTGCGCCGCAATCGCCTCCGGAAGCACCCCGATGCAGCCCTCGATGACGATTGCATCGAAGGGCCCGTGCCCGGCCCGACCTTCGGCGAGCGGCCCGGATTCCACCAGCGCATTGGTCGCCCCCTCGGCGGCGAGGATTTCCTCGGCCTGGGCCGCCATCGCCGCGTCTTCCTCGACGCCGATCACCGCCTCGGCCATCCGCGCGAGCACCGCGGAGGAGTAGCCGAGACCGCAGCCGATATCGAGCACGAGATCCTTCGGGCCGACATTCACGGCATCCAGAAGTTTCGCAAACACCCGCGGATCGAGCAGCACACGCCCCGGCGCCAGCGGCACATGCTCGCCGAGATAGGCCACCGGCCGCAGCCCCTCGGGCACGAATTCCTCGCGCGGGACGTTCAACAGGGCCTCGATGATCGGATAGCGCGTCACGTCGGACGGCCTCACCTGACAATCCACCATGGCTTCACGCGCTGCCGCAAAATCGGTCATGTTCTCATCACCTTTCCGCCCGAACCGGATCTCAGGCGGTGATGCCACATTTGCAACGGCGTGACAACGCGCGACCGAGCCGCCCGGACCCGCCGTATTTTGCCTGTTGCGGCTCCCCGATGCCGTGTCCAATTTGGCAACCCAGCCGATGACAGACCCGAAGGAGATTCCCATGCCGACCCTCGAAGCCGGCCAGCCTGCCCCCGCATTCAGCCTGCCGCGCGATGGCGGCGGGACGCTCGATCTCGCGGACTATGCCGGACGCATCGTCGTCGTCTTCTTCTATCCCAAGGACGACACCTCGGGCTGCACCAAGGAAGCCATCGGCTTCACCGAGCGCATGGCCGATTTCGAGGCCGCGGGAGCTGCGGTCATCGGCATCTCCAAGGACAGCGTGAAGAGCCACGACAAGTTCAAGGCCAAGCACGAACTCGCCATGCCGCTGCTCTCCGATGAAGATGGGTCGGTATGCGATCAATTCGGGGTCTGGGTCGAGAAGTCCATGTATGGCCGGAAATACATGGGAATCGAGCGCTCGACCTTCCTGATCGACGGCACCGGAACGCTCCGGCAGGTCTGGCGCAAGGTGAAGGTGCCCGGCCATGTCGACGCGGTCCTGGCTGCCGTTCGCGAGATCTCCGGCTGACGCAGGCGCGAATTTCCCCGGTGTCGCGGGTATTTGAACAGTCGACTTCGCAAGCCGCCTCAACAGGGCCGAATTTCGGCAGGGCAAGGCGAAACCGAAACAACTGGCAGATATCCGCCGACCGGGTAACCTTCGTTAAAGATCACGTTGCATTGCACCACGCCGCCCCATATCACACCATCGATTGGGGCTGAAGCTGCACCATATACAAGAAACGGTTGGGTGGACGTATGGCGATCACGCTGCGCCGGACGAATAAAGTGTTGTCGGCGGTTGTTTCCGAGAAACGCATCTACATTCAGTCCGGCCCTTCGACCAGCTACATCCGGTTCACGCCCATCTCGCAGCTGCTTCTCGGCAGCGCGGCCTTGGCACTCGTCGGCTGGCTTGCCGCCTCGACCTCGATCGTCGTGCTCGACCGGATCTCCTCGCGCACCGAGGTGAACCAGACGCTGGTGCTGCGCGACGCCTACAAGATCCGGCTCGACGAACTGGCCGCCGAGCGCGACCAGCGCGCCGCCGAGGCCCGCTCCGCCCAGGCTCGCTTCCAGGTGGCGATGGATCAGATCAGCCGCCAGCAGACCACGATCCTGCAATCCGTCGAGGAGCGGCGGGAGCTCTCGAATGCGCTCGATCTCATGCGCAACCGCCTGCAGGAAGCCGTGGCACAGCGCGACACGGTCGCTGCCAGCAACGAAGCCCTGCTCGACCGCATGAACGAGGTGAGCAAGTCGCTCAACCAGAGGCAGGGCGCGGATTCCGATCTGACCGAAACGCTCGATGCCGTTTCCGCCGCACTGGCCGAAGCCGTCACCGCCCGCGACACCGCAACCGCGGACCGCGCCGACCTCGAGCGCCAGCTCGCCGACCTCGAGCTGCGGATGAAGGTCAATGCGCAGCGTCAGGACGAGATGGTCGGGCAGATCGAGCAGGCCGTGGCGATGTCCTTCGGGCCGCTCGAGAAGATGTTCGAGAGATCGAGCGTCGATGTGGACCGCATTCTGGCCGAGGTCCGCAGGAACTATTCCGGCGAGGGCGGCCCGCTCAGCGGCGTCACGGTCTCGACCCGGTCCTTCGACAACGGCAACGACAGCAGCCGGCTCAACACCGTCCTCGTTTCGCTCGGCAAGATGAACGAGATGCGCATCGCGGCCTCGAAGATCCCGTTCGCGATACCGGTGAAGGATTCCTTCCGCTTCACCAGCGGCTTCGGCTACCGCCGCGACCCGAAGGGCGCGGGCCGCAGGATGCATGCGGGCCTCGACATGGCCGCCCCGAAGGGCACGCCGATCTACGCCACTGCCGACGGTGTGGTGGAATCGGCCGGCACCGAACGCGGTTATGGCCGTGTCGTCCGCATCCGTCACGAGTTCGGCTTCGAGACGGTCTATGCGCACCAAACAAAACTTCTGGTTGTAAAGGGTCAAAAAGTATCGCGCGGAGATTTAATTGGTGCTATGGGTTCAACTGGGCGTAGCACAGGCGTCCATCTCCACTATGAGGTCCGCCTGGATGGTCGCCCGGTTAACCCGATGACCTATCTGGAGGCTGCCAAGGATGTTTTCTAAGACCCGCCCCTCTGATTCCGGGCCGCACCCCTCTGAAACACAGGACGAGGCCCCCGTCCCGTCCCCCTCCGCCGAGCTCCGCACCTCTGATGCTCCCGCCCCGCCGCCGGCCATTCGCAAGCAAAAGCCGGCCGCCTCGGTGCTCTCCTCCGACATCACCATCACCGGCAACGTTCAATCGAGCGGTGACATTCAGGTCGAAGGCATCGTCGAGGGCGACATCCGCGCCCAGACCCTCATCGTTGGCGAAAGTGCAACGGTGAAAGGCGAGATCATCGCCGACGAGGTCATCACCCACGGCCGTGTCATCGGCCGGCTGCGCGGGCTCAAGGTGCGCCTCTCCTCCACCGCGCGTGTCGAGGGCGATATCGTCCACAAGGCAATCGCTATCGAGAGCGGCGCGCATTTCGAAGGTTCGGTGCAGCGTCAGGACGACCCGGTCGGCCAGAGCAATCCGCGCCACCAGTCTTCTTCCTCGGCGCTTGCAAGCGTGCCGGCACCCGCCCAGGCCAAGGCCGCGGGCTGACGATACCCGACGCGTACATCACCCACCCTGCGCCAGGACACGCCGCGATCTTCCGGCGTGTTCCCTTTCATTCAGGCCGCGGCGTCGGCCCTCACTCCGCATAGCCTTCCGCGAGCTGGCGCCAGAGATAGGCCCGGCCATCGGGATAGACTGCCACGATCGTGACGGTGCCCTCTGGCTCGCCGGTCGCGAGCTCGTACGCCTGCGCCTTGCCCGAGGCGATATCGACGGAAAGCCGGCCGACATCGAAACAGTCGAACCACGGCGGCGGGGTCAGCGGCGTCGGCGCCTTCGCCACCGGCAGGTCCCGAAGCAGCGCGGGTTCGGTCCGGAAGCAGGCCCGCAGCTTGAGCGGCGAGGTTTCCGCGTCGATCCGGTCGAGATCGCGGGCCGGCAGGATACGCCCACCCGCCTCGATCATCGCGCTCTCCTGATCGCGCTGGTAAAAGGCAAAGAACTGGAAATAGATCAGTGCCGCGGTGAAGACCGCAAGCATGACGAGAAAGCCGAGGATCAGCCGCCGTCCGCTCATCGCTCCGCTCCTCTCAAGCTGGTCCTGCTCACGCCACCACTGCGCCGCCGGCCTCGGTGGTGACGAACGCATCGGCGCAGGCCTTCGCCAGCGCCCGCACCCGGCCGATATAGGCCTGCCGTTCCGTCACCGAGATGACGCCACGCGCATCGAGCAGATTGAAGAGGTGGCTCGCCTTGATGCACTGGTCATAGGCCGGATGGGCCATGACGATCTTCCGGCCGGCCTTGTCCTCGACCGGGGCTGCGAGAATGCGGGCGCATTCCGCTTCCGCGTCCTCGAAATGCTTGAGCAGCATGCCGGTATCGGCCTGGTCGAAGTTCCAGCGGCTGTATTCCTGTTCGGTCTGGCGGAAGATGTCGCCATAGGTGAGCGGGATCGGCGCGCCGGGATCGTTGAAGGGCATGTCCATCACGTGATCGACGCCGAGGACGTACATCGCCAGCCGTTCGAGCCCGTAGGTGAGCTCGCCCGCGACCGGGTTGCAGTCATGGCCGCCGACCTGCTGGAAGTAGGTGAACTGGCTCACCTCCATCCCGTCGCACCAGACTTCCCAGCCGAGCCCCCAGGCACCGAGCGTCGGGCTCTCCCAGTCGTCCTCGACGAAGCGGATGTCGTGCAGCATGTCGTCGATCCCGATCGCATGCAGCGAGCCGAGGTAAAGCGCCTGCAGATCGGGCGGCGAGGGTTTGATGAGCACCTGAAACTGGTAATAGTGCTGAAGCCGGTTCGGGTTCTCGCCGTAGCGCCCGTCGGTCGGCCGCCGCGAGGGCTGCACATAGGCCGCCGCCCAGGGCCGCGCCCCGAGCGCGCGCAGGGTGGTCGCCGGGTGGAACGTGCCCGCACCCACTTCCATGTCGTAGGGCTGCAACACGGCACAGCCCTTCCCGGCCCAGTAGGACTGGAGGCGCAGGATCAGTTCCTGGAAACTCTTGGGCGCGGTGGTGCTCATGGATGCGTCCTTGTCTCGCAACTCGGGGCTCCCGTTTAGCACCCTGCCCGGCCGCGTCAATGCGCCGGGCCGCGAGGCCGCCGCAACCGTTCAGTCGCGCCAGAAGCCCACCGAGAAGAGCACGAAGACCGACATGAGCTCGAGCCGGCCGGCGAGCATCGCAAAGGAGAGCACCCATTTGGCGGCGTCCGACAGGCCCGCGAAATTCCCCGCCGGGCCGATCTCGGGCCCCAGCCCCGGACCCACGTTGGCAAGGCAGGTGGCAACGCCGCTGATCGCGGTGATCGGTTTCAGGCCCATCAGGATCAGCGCGACGGAGAAGATCGCCAGCGAGAAGAAATAGAGCGCGAAGAAGGCCTTCACGGAGTCGAGCACCTCGGAGGTCACCCTGCGCCCCAGATAGCGCTGCACGAAGACGATCTGCGGGCTGTGCATGCGCTGCATCTCGGCCGACACGCTCGAGGCCAGAAGCTGATAGCGGAAGATCTTCACGCCGCCGCCCGTCGAGCCCGAGCATCCGCCGACCATGTTGATGATGAAGATCAGCATGACCGCGAGCGGGCTCCACTGGCCGTAATCGAGCGTCGCGTAACCGGTGCTCGAAATGAGCGAGGCCACCGTGAAGGCGACCTCGCGGATCTGCCGCTCGCCCACGCCATCCCCGGCCAGGGCCCGGGCCAGCACGATGGCAACGGTGAAGGCGAGGCTCACCAGCAGGAACATGCGGATCTGGCTGTCGCCGAGCAGCGACTGCACATCGCCGCGCATCACCTGGACGAAGCGGGCAAAGGACATGGCGCCAAGCATCATGAAGACGATGGAGACATACTGCGCGCCCGCACTGAAGACGCCGAAGGAGGCGTCGTAGGTGCCCATGCCGCCGGTCGAGAGCGTCGTCATCGCATGCACGATCGCCTCGAAGGTCGACATGCCCGTCCAGACGTATCCGAGGGTGCAGGCGAGCGTGAGGAGGCAGTAGACCTTGCCGATCGCGAAGGCGATTTCCGTCGCGCGGGGCAGGATCTTGCCAAGGGTGTTGAAATCCGCGGTGCGCAGGATCTGCATGCCGCCGATCCCGAGAACCGGGAGGAGGATGATCGCGACGAGAACGATGCCGATCCCGCCCACCCATTGCAGCAGCCCGCGCCAGAGCAGCAACCCGCGCGGCGCGGCATCGAGCCCGGCGATCACCGTGCCGCCGGTGGTGGTGAGCGCCGACATCGCCTCGAAATAGGCGTCGGTGAAGGAGAGATGCGGTGCGCCGATCATCATCGGAAGCGTCGCCACCGCCGGATAGATCGCCCAGGCGCCGCCCGTGAGCAGGAAGCCCTGCCGGAGGCTCAGGTTGCGGGTCCAGCTGTCGGAGCAGGCGAGCGCGATGACGCTGCCGGCGAAGATGGTGAGAACGGCCGAGACCGCGAAGGCCCCGGCATTCGCGTTGCCGTCCGCAATGTCGAGCACCATCGGCGCGGTCATGAGCAGGCCGAGCCCGAAGATCTGCCAGCCGACGATGTAGCCGACGGGACGCACATCAATGATCACCGGGCAGATCCCTCCGAGCGAGACATCCGGGGAGGCGTGCGGCGGCGGAGCGGGCTTGCAAGCTCGATCATGCGCTCAGCCCCGCCAGAAGGCGGCCGTGAAGAGGACGAAGACCGACATGAGCTCGAGCCGGCCGATCAGCATCGCGCCGGCGAGGATCCATTTCGCAAGCGCGGGCAGCCCGGCGAAATTGCCGGCCGGGCCGATCTCCGGGCCGAGGCCCGGACCGATGTTGGCGATCGCCGTCGCCGCCCCCGAGATCGCGGTGATCGGTTCGAGCCCGACGAGAACGAGCAGGACCGCGACGACGGCGAGGGAGAGGTAGAAGAACATGAAGAAGGCGATCACCGAGCCCATGATGTCGTCGGAGACCGCCCGCCCGGCATAGCGGGGGGTGAAGACCCGGCTCGGGGAATGGATGCGTTTCACCTCGGCGGAAATCGCCGAGATCAGGAGCTGGTAGCGGAAGATCTTGACCGAGCAGGCCGTGGAGCCAGAGCAGCCGCCGATCAGGCCGATGATGAAGAAGAGGGAGACCGCGAGCGGCCCCCAGACGCCGTAATCGGCGCTTGCGTAGCCCGTGCCGGTCGCCACCGAGGTCACGTTGAAGAGGACCTCGCGGAAGGCCGGCTCGAAGGCGCCTTCGGCCCGCATGGCGTAGTAGACCGAGAGGACGAGGGTGAAGCAGCCGATGACGATCAGGAAGCCCTGGATCTGGGTGTCGCGCAGGATCGGCCGCGCCGAGCCGGCGGCGAGCTGCATGAAGCGGACGAAGGGAAGTGCGGCGAGAACCATGAAGATCACAGAAACATAATGGGTGCCTGCCCCATAGATACTGAAGGACGCATCGGTATTGGCCATGCCGCCGGTCGAGATCGTGGTCATCGCATGCACGAGGGCGTCGAACGGCACCATTCCCGTAAAGATATAGGCCATGAAACAGAGGAAGGTCAGCAGGAAATAGATCGAGGTCAGCGACATCGCGATCGTTCCGGCGCGCGGCAGCATCTTGCCGAGGGTATCGAAGGCTTCGGAGCGGAAGATCTGCATGCCGCCGACCTTGAGCGTCGGCAGGAAGACCATGGCCACGACGATGATCCCGAGCCCGCCGAACCACTGGAGCATGCCGCGCCAGAGCAGGACGCCGGGCGGCAGGCTCTCGAGCCCGCTGAAGACGGTGGCGCCGGTGGTGGTGAGCGCCGACATCGCCTCGAAGAAGGCATCGGTGAAGGAGGCGTGGGGCTCGCCCATCATGAAGGGGAGCGCGCCGAAGAAGGGAAAGACCGCCCAGATCACGGTTGCGAGCAGGAAGCTTTCCTGAACCCCGATCCGGCGCCGGTCGCAGTTGGCGCAGGCGAGGGAGACGGTGGCCCCGGTCACGACGGTGATGATGGCGGCAGCGGAGAATTCGCCCGCATTCTGCCCATGCCCGACCACGAGGTTGGCCAGGAGTGGCAGGATCATCGACCCGCCAAGGGCTGCCACAAGCCAGCCGACCAGATACCCCGCGGGTCTGAGATCAATCATGAGCGGATCGTTGGCGTGCGCCGCTGCGGCTGTCAAGCGCGCGTGAGGGGGGCAAAACCGGCCCTCGGGCGGGCCCCTTTCGCGGTGAAAGCAGGGCGTTTCACCGTGAAAATCACAAAATCGCGTTGAAATCATTGAATTTTAAGGTAAACAAATCATGAATCGCACCCAAGTCAAGGCTCATGCCGCACGGCGCCTGAGGCCGGCTGAGGCTGCGCCCTGGGGAAGCGGGCGCAGCGGGCCGGATGCGCAGATGCCGCCGGGGCAGGCCAGGGCCGGTCCGGTGCCATGATGTGCAATGGCAGCCGCGGGCCTTACGGCGGAGCGTTTCCCGCCCGAGGGGGCCCGCAGGGATGCCAGGAGGACGGAGGGTCAGGTGGGCAGAGGCCCTCCGGCGGAGCGGCGGCCACGGGGCGCGTCCCCGTCGGAGACGGTGGGCTGCCCGTTCGGCCAGCCCTGGGCGCTTTTGCCGGAGCGCGACGTCGCTCGTCCTGTCTCGGATTGCAGCGGGGCCGGTTGCGGCCCCGGCGCGTTCAGCCGACGTGATAGAGCGAGTCGAAGAGGCGCGGATCGTAGCTCGCCTGCTTGAAGGTATCGCCCTTGGTCAGGATCGAGACGGCATCGTGGCTGTGAAGCGATTCCTGATGGCTCGCGACGACGCGGAAATCGCCGATGCGCGGATCGCTCTCGAGGCTCGCGCAGAGCAGCCGGACCGCATCCTCGACGAAGATCGGATGCGCGCCGTTGAGCTCGGCGAATGCCTGCTCGTCCTCGCGCTTCACCATCACCTGGGTCTCGGTCGGGATCGCCTTGTTGCAGAGATCGACGATGTCCTCGAACCAGAGCATGTCATCGCCGGAGATCTCGAGCGAGACACGGGCGACGGACCGCTGCGAATGCGGTGTCGCGAGCTGGTTGCGGGTCCGGCGGGCATGCTCGGAGAGCTCGAGCGAGCACGGGCAGGTCGAGGAATAGACGTAATCGAGATGCACGATCCGCTGCGTCTGCTGCGCGTTCTTCGCCATCTCGAGCGCGACATTGTAATACTGGTAGCCCTCGAGCCCGGAGCGGAGCGCCCGGCGCAGCATCGGGTAGCGCAGGCGCATCTGGATGCGGGCATCGAAGCTTTCGAGATCGGCAAGATAGGACTCGAGTACGCCGCCGATCACCTCGAAGGAGAACGACTCCTCGGCATGCTTGTAGAAGGACCGGATGATCCGGCTCATGTTGATGCCCTTCTTGTTCGCCTCGAGCGAGACGGAACCGGTCACCGAGGTTTCGAGCTGGACCTCGCCGCCCTCGCGGGTACGGAAGCGGATCGGAAGGACAAAGTTTGAAATACCAACATGTTGGATCGCGGTCTTCGCGCCCTTTATGAGGCTTTCGGGGCCATTCTGCAGATCCGGGAGCCCGCCGCGATAGGCCTCGTCGGCCAGAAAGCCGTGCGGATAGCTGCGCGAAAATTCCGGATAGGCGGGCCGACGCGGCGCGACGCCCGCAATCGCTTCCGCAAACGGATCGCCGGCATCAGGCGTGCCGGTGCGCGCCCAGGCCTGAAGGACGCGCAGCGCATCCTCGACCTCGGACCGGCTTGGGCGCGCATCTTCGATTTCCGTACGCGACTCGCGGCGGATTTCGGAACTCAAAGCATTCATGTCGCCCACTCCACGTTACGGCCCCGGCACTCTAAACAGATTGGAAAGATTCCAAGAAGAAAAAAGGGTCCATCAGAACATATGGCCAGTGCATTGACACTACACAACCTTTGCGTGAAAATCGACGGCAAAATCGCGCAGAAGTTACGACTTATGCGCATATGTGTCTTGCGTGCCGCGCAATGGCCCCGACAGCCGCGTGCCGTCAGACGGCTTCGAGGGCGGCCAGAAGATCCGCGACGAGATCGCCTGCATCCTCGAGGCCGACGGAAATCCGCACCATTCCATCGCTGATGCCGAGCGCTGCGCGCTGCTCGGGGCTCAGGCGCTGATGCGTCGTGGTGGCAGGATGGGTCACGAGGCTCTTGGCATCGCCGAGATTGTTGGTGATGCGGAAGATCCGCAGCGCATCGAGGAACCGGAAGGCCGCCGGCTTGCCGCCCGCGACCTCAATCGCGATCATCGTGCCGCCCGCCTCCATCTGGCGCCGGACAAGCTCGGCCTGCGGGTGGTCGGGCAGGCCCGGATAGATCACCCTGGGGACGTTCGGATGGCCCTGGAGCGCCTCGGCGATGCGCTGCGCGCTCGCGGCCTGGGCACGGCAGCGCAGGTCGAGGGTCTCGAGGCCCTTGAGCATGATCCAGGCGTTGAACGGGCTCAGCGCGCCGCCGGTGTGCTTGAGATAGGCCTCGAAGGTGCCGCGGATGAACTCGCGCGTGCCGAGCACGATGCCGCCGAGGCAGCGCCCCTGCCCGTCGATGTGCTTGGTGGCGGAATAGATCACCACATCGGCGCCGAGCGCGATGCTGCGCTGGAAGATCGGCGTGGCGAAGACGTTGTCGACCACGACGATCGCGCCGACGGCATGGGCGATCTCGGCAACCGCGGCAATGTCGATGACCTCGAGGGTCGGGTTCGACATCGCCTCGAGGAAGACGAGCTTGGTGCCCGGACGCACGGCGGCCCGCCACTGGTCGAGATCGGCGCCGTCGACGAAATCCACCTCGACGCCGAAGCGCGGCAGCAGGGTTTCGGTGATGTAGAGGCAGCTCCCGAAGAGCGCCTTGGCCGAGACGATGTGATCGCCCGCCTTGAGCTGCGAGAAGAGCGCGCCGTTGACCGCCGCCATGCCGGACGCGGTGGCAAAGGCGTCCTCCGCACCTTCGAGCGCGGCCATGCGCTCTTCGAACATGCGCACGGTGGGGTTGCCGTAGCGGGCATAGATGAATTCGTCGGGGCCGGATTCGATGAAGCGCGCCTCGGCCTGTGCGGCACTCTCGTAGACGAAGCCCTGGGTCAGGAAGATCGCCTCGGACATCTCACCGTACTGGCTGCGGCGGGAGCCCGCATGCACGAGTTTCGTACGAGTGTTCCAGTCGTTCGCGGAGTCTTTCGCCATGTCGGATGCCGCCGGACCGCCCGGCCCCCCAAGTTTTCCTAGCCAGAAAGGCGTGGTGCTTCACGCGCGGCCTTACTGGACGCCTTACGCTGGGTCAATGGCGCCATCCCGGCGGTGCGGCCGGCCCGGTTCATGTCACGATTGCGTCACCCGAATGCCATGCCGTTTTCAAGAATTTCACCTAAATTTTCGGAAAATTCGCGATTTCGGGCAGTTTGCTGACGGACAAGGGCCATGGCGTATCTGGGACTTGCAGCCTCCCCCGGCGGATTGCGCGCGATCCGCAGCGGCGGAGATCTCGCCACCCGCATCGCGCGGCATCATGCGCGGCTGCCCGCGGGCGCGCCGATCGTCATCCTCATTCACGGCTACCGTTTCGATCCCCATGACCGCGCCGCCGATCCGCACCGGCACATTTTCGCCTTTCGCGAGGCCGCGCAGGCCCGCAGGGCGCGGAGCTGGCCGCGGGGGCTCGGTTTCACCCGCCATGCCGATGCCGCGGGGCTCTGCATCGGCTTCGGCTGGCCCGCGCAGATCCCGCATCTCGGGAGCCTGATGGCGCGCGGGCGGACGGGGTTTGCACAAGTCTATTCGGATGCAAGGGGTTACGGGGCTCAGCTCGCGCATCTCATGAGGCTACTTGCGCGCCATGCGCCGGGGCGGCGGGTGGATATCGTCGCCCATTCGCTCGGCGCACGGGTGGCGCTCGCGGCCCTTCCGGCGCTCGAGCACGCGCCGGGACGGATGATCCTGCTCGGGGCGGCGGAATTCGATGGCGCGGCGCTGGCGTTTCTCTCCGCGCTGCGGACCGAGGCGCGGCCGGAGATCTACAATGTCACCGCGCGCTCGAACGACGCCTATGACGCGCTCTTCGAGACCTTCGCGCCGCGGCGGGGCCCGCATGACCGCGCCCTGGGCCTCGGGCTCGGCCGCCGGGTGCCGGACTGGCTCGACATCCAGCTCGATCGCGCGGATGTGACCGCCTGGGTTAACGATCGGGGCATCCCGCTCACGCCCGCGCAGACGCGCCTCTGCCACTGGAGCTTCTACACCCGCAGCGGGGCGTTCGGGGTCTATCGCGCCATTCTCGGGCGCAAGCCCGGTTGGGATATCAATACCTTGCGGAACGTTCCCGGGTTCGGCGCACAGGAGCCGCGCTGGAGCCGGATGCGGCCCGGCCTCGGGCTGCCGGGCGGTGGAGCGGCGGAGACCGGCGCACTGCCGGCGGGACTGAAAAGCGCTTGAACCTTTTGAGGGCTTCGCGTGTTGTGTAATTCAAGACCGAACATTCCATAAAGGTATCCGCAATGACCCGACCGATCGAACTCCATTACTGGCCGACGCCCAATGGCTGGAAGATTGCCATCGCGCTCGAGGAGATGGGGCTTCCCTACAACGTGCATCTCGTCAACATCGGCGCCGGCGATCAGTTCAAGGCCGAGTTCCTGAAGATCTCGCCCAACAACCGCATGCCCGCGATCGTGGACCCCGAGGGACCGGACGGCGCGCCGATCGCCATCTTCGAGTCGGGCGCGATCCTGCAGTATCTCGCGCGCAAGACCGGCATGTTCTGCGGCAGCACCGAGCGCGAGCGGATCGAAGTCGACAAGTGGCTGATGTGGCAGATGGGCGGGCTCGGGCCGATGGCGGGCCAGGCGCATCACTTCCTGCGCTATGCCCCGGCGATGGAGCCTGCGAACGACCTGCCCTATGCCAAGGAGCGTTACCGCAACGAGGTCGCCCGGCTCTACGGCGTGCTCGACCGCCAGCTTGCCCATCATGATTATGTCGCCGGCCCCTACTCGATCGCCGACATGGCGATCTGGCCCTGGGCGAGCCTCTGGGAAGGCCAGGAGCAGACGATCGCCGATTTCCCGAACATGGCGGCCTGGCTCGAGCGCGTGGGCGCGCGGCCGGGCGTGCAGGCGGGCCGGGCGCTGGCGGCAGACCAGCGCAGCAACCTCCAGGACGACCGCGAGGCGCAGAAGGTGCTGTTCGGCGGGCGGCGCTGAGGCCGCCCGCGGCCCTCAGGCATTGCCGATGAGAATGCCGGCGGCAAGCACGAGCGAGCCGCCGAGCACGACCTGGAGCGCGGCGCGCAGCCATGGGGTTTCCATGTAGCGGTGCTGGATCCAGGTGATCGCCCAGAGCTCGACGAAGACGACGCAGATCGCGATCACGGTCGCGGTGAGGAAATCGGGGATCAGGTAGGGCAACGCGTGGCCGAGCCCGCCGATCGCGGTCATGATGCCGGAGGCGAGCCCGCGCTTTACCGGCGAGCCGCGGCCGGAGATCTTGCCGTCGTCATGCGCGGCCTCGGTAAAGCCCATGGAGATCCCCGCCCCCACCGAGGCCGAGAGGCCGACGAGGAAGGTCTGGGTGGTGTCGCCGGTGGCGAAGGCGGCGGCGAAGATCGGCGCGAGCGTCGAGACCGAGCCGTCCATCAGGCCCGCGAGGCCGGGCTGCACGAAGGTGAGGATGAACTGCCGCCGTTCGGCCTGATCCTCCTCCGAGCGCACATCGTCGGGCGTATGGGTCTCGACGAGGCGGCGCGCGAGCTTCTCATGCCCGAGCTCGGCCGCGGCAAGATCGCCCAGCAGCTTGCGCACGCCGGGATCGCTCGCCCGCGCCTCCGCCGCCTGGTAGAAGCGCGCCGCCTGCTCCTCCATCTGCTCGGCCATCGCGCGGGTCTTCTCGAGGCCGAGCGGCCGGACAAGCCAGTCGGGCCGCCGCTCGTAGAAGCCGCGCACATGTTCGCGCCGGATCAGCGGGATGTGCCCGCCGTAGCGGCTTTCGAACATGTCGATGAGGCGGCGGCGGTGTTCGTTTTCCTCCGCGGCCATCTCCTCGAAAACCCTCGCCGAGGCCGGATAGGTTGCGGAAAGACCGTCGGCATAGGCCGCGTAGATCCGCGAATCCTCTTCCTCCGACGAAATTGCCAGCGCCAGGATCTCGGCTTCGCTCAAACTGTCGAAGCTCCGCCTCGAAAAGCTCATCAGACGCTGCAACATCGGTAATCTCCTGACATCCCTAGCGGCATTGCATCATTCCGCGCCACCTTACCGCACTGCAACCCGAAGGCAAGAACCGGGGGTTGCCACGCGCGCAAACCGCGTTTAATCGAAATGGGATATCGGGAATTCACCTTGACCAGTACACTCACGCTTACCCGCCCCGACGATTGGCATCTCCACCTGCGCGACCGCGCGATGATGGAGGGTGTGCTGCCGCACTCGCGGCATTTCGCGCGCGCCATCGTGATGCCCAATCTGGTGCCCCCGGTGGTGACCGCGGTGGATGCCGCCACCTACCGCGACCGCATCCTTGCCGCCCTGCCCGACGGGCAGGATTTCACCCCGCTGATGACGCTCTATCTCACCGAGGCGACCGATGCCGCCGACGTGGCCGCCGCCCATGGCGCGGGGATCGCGACGGCGGTGAAGCTCTACCCGGCCGGCGCCACGACCAATTCCGCCAGCGGCGTGCGCGACATCGACAAGGTGATGCCGGTGCTCGAGCGGATGGCGCAGATCGGCATGCCGCTCTGCGTCCATGGCGAGATCACCGACGCCGCCGTCGACATCTTCGACCGCGAGGCCGTGTTCATCGACCGGGTGCTCGACCCGCTGCGCCGGCGGCTGCCGGAGCTGAAGGTGACGATGGAGCATGTCACCACCGCCGATGGCGTCGCCTATATCGAGAGTGCGGAGCGCAACCTCGCGGGCAGCTTCACGGTCCAGCACCTGGTGCTCAACCGCAACCACATGCTGGTGGGCGGCATCCGGCCGCATTTCTACTGCCTGCCGATCCTCAAGCGCGGCACGCACCAGAAGGCGCTGCGCCGGGCCGCGACCTCTGGCGATCCGCGTTTCTTCGTCGGCACCGACAGCGCGCCGCATCCGCAGCACGCCAAGGAAGCGGCCTGCGGCTGTGCGGGCGTCTTCTCGGCGCCGGTGGCGGTCGCCTGGCTTGCGCAGGTCTTCGAGGAAGAGGGCGCGCTCGACCGGCTCGAGGGCTTTCTTTCGCAGCACGGGCCCGCCTGGTACGGGCTCGCGCAAAACACCGGAACGATCGAGCTCGTGCGCGAGGACGCGCCGGTGCATTTTCCCGCGTCCGTCGAGACCGGCGCCGGCCCCGTGGTGGTCTTCGACCCCGGCCTGCCCCTCCACTGGCGCGTCAAGGACTGACAGGAGCGACGCATGTTTGCGAACACCTTTCCCGATGACGCAGAGATGGCGCGTCTCACCGCCCGGATGCTCCTGGAGATCAAGGCGGTGCATTTCCGCGCCGGTGAGCCCTACAAGCTCACCTCCGGCCTTGCCTCGCCGGTCTACATCGACTGCCGCAAGCTCATCTCCTTTCCGCTGATCCGCTCGGCGCTGATGGATTTTGCCTGCGCGAAGCTCCTGCGCGACGCCGGGTTTTCGCAGTTCGACGCGGTGGCGGGCGGCGAGACGGCCGGGATTCCGTTCGCGGCCTGGATCGCCGAGCGGCTCGGGCTGCCGATGCTTTACGTGCGCAAGAAGCCCAAGGGCTTCGGGCGCGACGCGCAGATCGAGGGGGCGCTCGCCGAGGGCGCGCGGGTGCTGCTGGTCGAGGATCTGACGACCGACGGCGGCTCCAAGCTCAAGTTTGCCGAGGCGATCCGCACGGCCGGGGCCGAATGCGCCCATACGCTGGTCGTCTTCTACTACGGGGTCTTTGACCAGACCGAAGCCGTGCTGGCCAAGCATGGCCTGACGCTGCATTATCTCGCGATATGGCGCGACGTGCTCGCCGAAGCACGCGCCGGAGGACATTTCGACGAGGCGACGCTGAGGGAGGTCGAGGCCTTCCTCGAGGCACCGCTGGCGTGGTCAGCCGCCCATGGTGGGGTGGACAAGATCGCGGATTGACCCGCCTCCCCGCGGGTCAGGCGCAGTGACTGAGTAAGGAGTCCGGGCAGGCCCCGGTTGCTCCCGTTCTTCAACATCCGAACGCCGGAAAATCGGAGATTACCAGTGAACAAGCCTGACAACGCCTTCATGGTTCCGAAACCACGCTCGTCCGATCCCGAAGACCTGGCCCATGAGATCGTCGGCCGCCTCTGCTACCGTGTGGGCAAGGACCCCAAGGTCGCGAAGCCGCATGACTGGCTGATGGCAACGATCCTCGTCACCCGAGACCGCGCCATCGAATACTGGATGCAGTCGACGCGGGCGACCTACGAAAACGGCGACAAGCGCGTCTACTATCTCAGCCTCGAGTTCCTCATCGGGCGGCTGATGCGCGATGCGATCTCCAACCTCGGCATTCTCGAGGAAATGCGTGAGGCGCTCAGCCGGCTCGGCGTCGATTTCGAGGAGATCGCCAAGCTCGAGAGCGATGCGGCGCTCGGCAACGGCGGCCTCGGGCGTCTGGCGGCCTGCTTCATGGAGAGCATGGCGACGGTGGGCGTGCCGGCCTATGGCTACGGCATCCGCTACCGCCACGGGCTCTTCCGCCAGCGCATCAAGGACGGCTGGCAGCTCGAGTATCCCGAGACCTGGCTCGAGCACGGCAACCCCTGGGAATTCGACCGCCGCGAGAGCGCCTATGTCGTGGGCTTCGGCGGCTACGTGGACTATCACGAAGCGGTCGGCGAGGAGGAGAAGTTCGTCTGGCATCCGGCCGAGCAGGTGATCGCCTCGGCCTATGACACGCCGATCGTCGGCTGGCGCGGCCACCGGGTGAACACGCTCCGGCTCTGGAATGCCGAGCCCGTGGCGCCGATCCGGCTCGATGCCTTCAACGCGGGCGACCACATCGGCTCGCTCAAGGAGAGCAACCGGGCCGATGCGCTCACCCGCGTGCTCTATCCGGCGGATGCCTCGCCCTCGGGCCAGGAGCTGCGGCTCCGGCAGGAATATTTCTTCTCCTCCGCCTCGCTTCAGGACATCCTGCGGCGGCATCTCAACCAGTTCGGAACGCTCGAGAACCTGCCCGACAAGGTGGCGATCCAGCTCAACGACACGCACCCGGCGGTCTGCGTGGCCGAGCTCATGCGCATCCTGATGGACCTCCACGGCATGCCCTTCGCCAAGGCCTGGGATCTGACGCGCGGCACGATCGCCTACACCAACCACACGCTGCTGCCCGAGGCGCTCGAGAGCTGGCCGGTGCCGCTCTTCGAGCGGCTGCTGCCGCGGAACATGCAGATCATCTACGAGATCAACGCGCATCTGCTGCGCACCGCCGGCAAGGAACACGGGCTCGACGGCGATGCGATCCGCAACATCAGCCTCATCGACGAGAACGGCGAGCGGCGGGTGCGGATGGGCAACCTCGCCTTTGCCGGCGCGCATTCGATCAACGGCGTTTCCGCGCTACATACCGAGCTCATGAAGCAGACCGTCTTCCGGGATCTCCACCGGATGTATCCCGACCGGATCAACAACAAGACGAACGGCATCACGCCGCGGCGCTGGCTCATGCAGTGCAACCCGGATCTGACCCGCATCATCAAGGACGCGATCGGCGACAAGTTCCTCGACGACATCCGGGTCTTGCGCGCGCTCGAGGATCACGCGGAGGACCCGGCCTTCCAGGATGCCTTCGCGAGGATCAAGCGCCTCAACAAGGACCGGTTGACCGAGCTCGTGCGCGAGCGCATGGGCATCCGGCTCGATCCGAACGCGCTTTTCGACATCCATGTGAAGCGCATCCACGAATACAAGCGCCAGCTTCTCAACATCATCGAGGCCGTGGCGCTCTTCGACCAGATCCGCTCGCATCCCGAGAAGAACTGGGTGCCGCGGGTGAAGATCTTCGCCGGGAAGGCCGCGCCGACCTATCACAACGCGAAGCTCATCATCAAACTCGCCAATGACGTCGCCCGGGTCATCAACGCCGATCCGAGCGTGCGCGACGTGCTGAAGGTGCTGTTCATCCCGAACTACAACGTGAGCCTCGCCGAGATGCTCGTTCCGGCCGCCGATCTCTCGGAGCAGATCTCGACGGCGGGTCTCGAGGCCTCGGGGACCGGCAACATGAAGTTCGCGCTCAACGGCGCGCTCACCATCGGCACGCTCGACGGCGCCAACGTGGAGATCCGCGAGCAGGTCGGCGCCGAGAACATCATCATCTTCGGCCTTCTCGCCGAGGAAGTCGCCGAGCGGCGGGCATCGGGGCACAATCCGCGCGCGATCATCGAGGCCTCGCCCGAACTCAGCCAGGCGCTCAACGCCATCGCGTCGGGGGTTTTCTCGCCCGATGACCCCAATCGCTACCGTGATCTGATCAACGGGCTATATGACCATGACTGGTTCATGGTTGCCTCGGACTTCGACAGCTATGCCGCCGCGCAGCGGCAGGTCGACGCCCTGTGGTCCAACCCGTCGGACTGGTGGAAGAAAGCAATCCTGAACACGGCCCGCATGGGCTGGTTCTCGTCGGACCGCACGATCCGGGAGTACTCAAAAGACATCTGGAATGTGCCGGTGTAGCAGCGTAGATCTAACAACAGGAGAGGAACCCCGTGACCAACGAGCCGAAAAAGGCAGGCCCCGCCCCGCGGTCCGAGATCACTCTCGCCGAGAGCGAGATCGATGCCATCGTAAATGGGCAGCATGGTGATCCGTTCGCGGTACTTGGGGTTCAGTCTGCCGGAAAAGGCCTCGCGGCACGGTGCTTCATAGAGGGCGCCGAGACCGTCGAAGCCTTCACACTGGCCGGAAAGAGCGCAGGCGTTCTCGAGCGCCTGCATCCCGAAGGGTTCTTTGCCGGCAAGCTCCGCGTCCGCAAGCGCCAGCCAATCCGCTATCACGCCAGCAATTCCGGCGGCGACTGGTGGGTGACGGACGCCTATTCCTTCGGCCCCGTCCTCGGGCCGATGGATGACTACTATATCGGCGAAGGCACGCATCTCAGGCTGTTCGACAAGTTCGGTGCGCATCCGATGACGCATGAAGGCGTCGAGGGGGTGCATTTCGCGGTCTGGGCACCGAATGCGCGGCGCGTCTCGGTCGTCGGCGATTTCAACGCCTGGGACGGGCGGCGGCACACGATGCGGCTCCGGCGCGACATCGGCGTCTGGGAGATCTTCATCCCCGAGGTGGCGGTCGGGTTGCATTACAAGTTCGAGATCCTCGATGCCAACGGCACGCGGCTGCCGCTGAAGGCCGACCCCTATGGGCGCGCCTCCGAGCTCAGGCCCGCGACCGCCTCGATCGTCGCGGCGGACATGAATCACGACTGGGGCGATGCGGATCACCGCGCCTACTGGTCGAATGTCGATGCCCGCCGCCAGCCGATCTCGATCTACGAGGTCCATGCCGGCTCCTGGAAACGGCACGAGGACGGAAGCTTCCTGACCTGGGACGAGCTCGCCGACGAGCTCATTCCCTATGTGGTCAAGATGGGCTTCACCCATATCGAGTTCCTGCCGATTTCCGAGCATCCCTATGACCCCTCCTGGGGCTACCAGACCGTGGGGCTCTATGCGCCGACCGCGCGCTTCGGCCCGCCCGAGGGCTTCGCCCGCTTCGTCGATGGCGCGCACCGGGCCGGGATCAGCGTGCTGATCGACTGGGTGCCGGCGCATTTCCCGGTGGACGAGCATGGGCTTGCGAAATTCGACGGCACTTCGCTCTACGAACATGCCGACCCGCGACAGGGGTTCCACCCCGACTGGAATACCGCGATCTACAACTTCGGACGCCGCGAGGTGCGGAGCTTTCTGGTCAACAACGCGCTCTTCTGGTCGGAGAAATACCATATCGACGGGCTGAGGGTCGATGCGGTGGCCTCGATGCTCTATCTCGACTACTCGCGCAAGGCGGGCGAGTGGATTCCGAACCAGTTCGGCGGCCGCGAGAATCTCGAGGCGGTGAACTTCCTGCAGGAGACCAACAAGGCCGTCTACGGAAGCCATCCCGGCACGATCACCATCGCCGAGGAATCGACCTCCTGGCCGCAGGTGAGTGCGCCGGTCCACGAGGGCGGGCTCGGCTTCGGCTTCAAGTGGAACATGGGCTTCATGCACGACACGCTGCAGTACATGTCGCACGAGCCGATCCACCGGCAGTATCACCACAACGAAATGACCTTCGGCTTGCTCTACGCCTTCAGCGAGAATTACGTGCTGCCGCTCAGCCATGACGAGGTGGTGCACGGCAAGGGCTCGCTGATCGGCAAGATGTCGGGGGACGGCTGGCAGAAATTCGCGAACCTTCGCGCCTATTACGCCTTCATGTGGGGCTATCCGGGCAAGAAGCTGCTCTTCATGGGGCAGGAATTCGCGCAGGGTGCGGAGTGGAGCGAGGAACGCAGTCTCGACTGGTGGCAGACCGACATCGCCCAGCACAAGGGCATGCAGGATCTCGTGGCCGATCTCAACCGCAACTACCGCACCAAGCCCGCGCTGCATGCGCGCGATTGCGAGGGCGAGGGGTTCGAGTGGATGCTGGCCGACGAGAGCCAAAGCTCGGTCTTTGCCTGGATCCGCAAGGCGCCGGGCGAGAACCCGGTGGCGGTGATCTCCAACTTCACGCCGATGCCGCGTTACGACTACCGCGTGCCGCTTCCCCATGCCGGTACCTGGAAGGAAATCGTGAACACCGACTCGAGCGGCTACGGCGGCAGCGGCGTCGGCAATTTCGGTCAGGTTACCGCGACGGAAGACAGCCGCGGGATCAGCGCGCAGATGACACTGCCCCCGCTCGCGACACTCTGGCTCGAGTTCGAGCCGGCCGAGTGACAGCAGGCCGGGGCGGGACAAGAACACTATTTGAGGGGAGACGACCATGGCCACACGAACCCATCCCTTGTCACGCGACGCGATGGCCTACGTTCTTGCAGGCGGCCGCGGCAGCCGCCTGAAGGAACTGACGGATTCCCGCGCGAAGCCCGCGGTCTATTTCGGCGGCAAGACACGGATCATCGACTTCGCGCTCTCGAACGCGCTCAATTCCGGCATCCGGCGGATGGGGGTTGCGACCCAGTACAAGGCCCACTCCCTCATCCGGCATCTGCAGAACGGCTGGAACTTCCTCCGGACCGAGCGGAACGAGGGGTTCGACATCCTGCCCGCGAGCCAGCGCGTCTCGGAGACGCAATGGTACGAGGGCACGGCCGATGCTGTCTTCCAGAACATCGACATCATCGAGGGCTACGGCCCGGAATACATGGTGATCCTGGCGGGCGACCACATCTACAAGATGGACTACGAGATCATGCTCCAGGAGCATGTGGACTCGGGCGCGGATGTGACCGTGGGCTGTCTCGAGGTGCCGCGCGCCGAGGCGAGCGGCTTCGGGGTGATGCATGTGGACGAGGCCGACCGCATCACCGCCTTCGTCGAGAAGCCCAAGGATCCGCCGAGCATTCCTGGCAATCCCGACATGGCGCTCGCCTCCATGGGGATCTACGTCTTCCACACCCGCAAGCTCATGGAGCTGCTCCGGCGCGATGCCGCAGATCCGAATTCGAGCCGGGATTTCGGCAAGGACATCATCCCCTATCTGGTGGAGAACGGGAATGCGGTGGCGCATCGCTTCAGCAATTCCTGCGTGCGCTCGAGCACCGAGTCGGAGCCCTACTGGCGCGATGTTGGGACGATCGATGCCTACTGGGCGGCGAATATCGACCTCACGGACGTGATCCCCGAGCTCGACCTCTACGACACGCACTGGCCGATCTGGACCTATGCCGAGATCAAGCCGCCGGCGAAGTTCGTCCATGACGAGGAGGGCCGCCGCGGCGCGGCCATCAGCTCGCTCATCTCGGGCGACTGCATCGTCTCTGGCGCACGGCTCTGGCGCACGCTGCTCTTCACCGGTGCACGGGTGAACTCCTTCTCCAATCTGGAGGAAGCCGTCGTGCTGCCCGGGTGCCATGTCGCGCGCAACGTGAAGCTCAGCAAGGTCGTGGTCGATCGGGGCGTGCACATTCCCGAGGGGCTCGTGGTGGGCGAGGATCCGGTGCTGGATGCCAAGCGCTTCCGCCGCACCGAGAGCGGCGTCTGCCTCATCACCCAGAAGATGATCGACGCTCTGGACCTCTGACGCAGATGAAACTCCTGTCGGTCGCCTCCGAGGTCTATCCTCTCGTCAAGACCGGGGGGCTCGCGGATGTCGCGGGCGCCCTTCCCCCTGCCCTCGAGCGCCTCGGCGTCACGGTGAAGACGCTCATGCCGGGCTATCCCAAGGTGATGGCAAGCCTCACCGACCCGGAGACAGTCTTCGAATTTCCGAGCCTGCTCGGCGAGCCGGGCCGTCTGATCGCGGCGCAGGCCGGTGAGCTCGACCTGCTCGTCCTCGATATTCCGGGGTTCTTCAACCGGCCCGGCGGGCCCTACATCGATGCGGCCGGAAAGGATCACGACGACAACTGGCGGCGCTTCGCCGCGCTCTCGCTTGCAGGCGCGATGGTGGCGGGCGGCATCCTCTCGGGCTTCCAGCCCGACATCGTGCATGCCCATGACTGGCAGGCAGCCCTTGTGCCGGCCTACATGCGCTACCGCGGCATCCGGCGCCCTTCGGTGCTCACGATCCACAATCTCGCGTTCCAGGGCCAGTTCGGCCCCGACATCTTCAGCCACCTCGAACTGCCCGCCCATGCCTACGGGATCGAGGGTGTCGAGTATTACGGCGGCGTCGGCTATCTCAAGGCCGGGCTGCAATGCGCCTCGGCCATCACGACGGTGAGCCCGACCTATGCCAAGGAGATTCAGTTCGCGACCTCGGGCATGGGTCTCGAGGGACTGATCTCGGCGCGGGCGGATGTGCTCCACGGCATCGTCAACGGCATCGACACCGACATCTGGAACCCGGAGACCGACCCGTATCTCGCCGAACATTTCTCGCAGAAGGCGCCGAAGATGCGGGCGGGCAACCGGCGGCTGCTCGAGGGGCGTTTCGGCCTGGACGCAGACAAGGCACCGCTCTTCATCGTGGTGAGCCGGCTCACCTGGCAGAAGGGTCTCGACCTTGTCTGCTCGACGGCGCCGGCGCTCGTCGAGGCGGGCGCGAAGCTCGCGGTGCTCGGAACCGGGGATGCTGGGCTCGAATCCTGGCTCCTGAGCCTCGCCGGCCAGTATGAGGGGCGGATCGGGGTGCAGCTCGTCTATGACGAGACGCTGGCCCATGTCATGCAGGGCGGGGCCGATGCCATCCTGATCCCGTCGCGCTTCGAGCCCTGCGGCCTCACGCAGCTCTATGCGCAGCGCTACGGCACGGTACCGGTGGTCGCGCGAACCGGCGGGCTTGCCGACACGGTGATCGACGCAAACAGCGCGGCGCTTTCGGCGGGCGTCGCGACGGGCCTGCAGTTCATGCCCGATAACGGCGACTCCCTCATCGACGCGATCCGTCGCGTCGTCGAACTCCGCAACGATGCCAAGACCTGGGGCGCGATGCAGCGGCAGGGCATGCGGCTCGACGTGTCCTGGACACGCAGTGCCGCCCAGTATGCCGATCTCTTTACCTCGCTGGTGCCCGCATAAGGACGAGAGTGATGATCAAGTCTGTTCCGACGACCCCCTATGACGACCAGAAGCCCGGAACCTCCGGCCTGCGCAAGAAGGTGCCGCATTTCCAGCAGCCCAACTATGTGCAGAATTTCGTGCAGGCGATCTTCGACAGCCTCGAGGGCTTCGAGGGCCAGACGCTCGTGGTGGGCGGCGACGGCCGTTACTTCAACCGCGAGGTCATCCAGATCGTTCTGAAGATGGCCGCGGCGGCGGGCTTCGGCCGGGTGCTCGTCGGTCAGGGCGGCATTCTCTCGACTCCGGCCGCTTCGAACATCATCCGCACCACCAGCGCCTTCGGCGGCATCATCCTTTCGGCCAGCCACAACCCGGGCGGGCCGAACGAAGATTTCGGAATCAAGTACAACATCAGCAATGGCGGGCCGGCGCCGGAGAAGATCACCGAGGCGATCTATGCCCGGACGAAGACCATCTCGGAATACCGCATCTTCGATGCGCCCGATGTCGATCTGGACGCGATCGGCACGCTGGCGCTCGGGCCGATGACGGTCGAGGTGATCGACCCGGTCGAGGCCTATGCCGCGCTTATGGAGAAGCTCTTCAACTTCTCCGCGATCCGGACGATGTTCGGGAACGGCTTCAGCATGGCCTTCGATGCGATGCACGCGGTGACCGGGCCCTATGCCAAGGAGATCCTCGAGAACCGGCTGGGCGCAGCGCCGGGATCGGTCCGCAATGCGGTACCTCTGCCGGATTTCGGCGGGCACCATCCGGACCCGAACCTCGTGCACGCCAAGGAGCTCTATGACCAGATGATGAGCCCCGCGGCGCCCGATTTCGGTGCGGCGTCGGATGGTGACGGCGACCGCAACCTCATCATCGGCCGGGGCATCTTCGTGACACCCTCGGACTCGCTGGCGCTTCTGGCGGCGAACGCACAGCTCGCTCCGGGCTATGCCGCGGGGCTTGCCGGCATCGCGCGCTCGATGCCGACGAGTGCGGCAGCGGACCGGGTGGCGGAGAAGCTTGGCATCGGCATCTACGAGACGCCAACGGGCTGGAAGTTCTTCGGCAACCTGCTCGATGCCGGGAAGGCCACGATCTGCGGCGAGGAGAGCGCCGGCACCGGTTCGAACCACGTGCGCGAGAAGGACGGGCTCTGGGCGGTGCTGCTCTGGCTCAACATCCTCGCCGTGCGCCAGGAGAGCGTGAAGGATATCGTGGAAGCGCACTGGCGCAATTATGGCCGCAACTACTATACGCGGCACGACTACGAGGGCATCGACACCGAGGCCGCAAACGGGCTGATGGCGCATCTGCGCAGCGAGCTTGCGAGCCTTCCGGGCACCAAGATCAATGGCCTCTTCGTCTCCATGGCCGACGATTTTACCTATCACGATCCGGTCGACGGCTCGGTCAGCGCACAGCAGGGCGTGCGCGTGGTCTTCGACGATGGCAGCCGCATGGTGTTTCGCCTTTCGGGCACCGGCACTTCGGGAGCGACGCTGCGCGTCTATCTCGAGCGTCTTGTGACCGATGAGGACAAGCTCGGGCTCGAGACGCAGGAGGCGCTGGCCGACGTGATCGCGGCGGCCCAGAGCCTCGCTGGCATCTCGGAACGCACCGGACGGACCGCGCCGGACGTCATCACTTGAGCCCAGCCGGAACGACCTTCGGCGCACGCCCGCATCGCGATGGCGTGCGCTTCGCGCTCTGGTCGGGGGCCGCCGAGGCGGCATGGGTCTCGCTCTTCGATCCCGGGGGCGGTGCGGAGACCGACCGGATCCCGATGCTTGCCGAAGGCGGCGGGATCTTCAGCGTCGATGTGCCCGGCCTCGCCCCCGGCGCGCTTTACGGCTTTCGCGCCGACGGGCCGACGGCGCCGGGCAACCGGTTCGACCCGGCCAAGCTGCTGGTCGATCCCTATGCGATCGCGATCGACCGCCCTTTCGCCTATGATCCGCGGCTGGCCGCGCCGCGTGAGGAGGCGCTCGACACCGCGCCATTGATGCCGAAGGGGATCGTCACCGCCCTGCCCCGCGCCCAGCGGCTGGCTGCGCCGAAGTTCCGGCCGGGCGGGCTCATCTACGAGATCAATGTCCGCGGCTTCACCATGCGCCACCCGGACGTGCCGGAGGCGCAGCGCGGCACGATAGCCGCGCTCGGATCGCCCGCGATCCTCGAACATCTCAAGCGGCTCGGGGTGAGCGCGGTCGAGCTCATGCCGATCCCGGCCTGGATTGACGAGCGGCACCTGCCGCCGCTCAAACTGCGCAATGCCTGGGGCTACAACCCGGTGGCCTTCCTTGTGCCGGACCCGCGGATCTGCCCGGGCGGCATCGGCGAACTGGCGGCGGCGGTCCGGGCGCTTCATGGCGCAGGGATCGGGGTGATCCTCGATCTCGTCTATAACCACACGGGCGAGAGCGATGCCATCGGACCGACGCTTTCGCTGCGCGGCCTCGATAACGCGGCCTATTTCCGCCATCTCGACGACGGCACGCTGGTGAACGACACCGGCTGCGGCAACACGCTTGCCTGCGATCATCCGATGGTGCGGCGGCTGATCCTCGACTCGCTGCGTCATTTCGTGGCGCAGGCGGGGATCGACGGCTTCCGCTTCGATCTCGCACCGATCCTCGGACGCTCGATGGCGGGGTTCAGCCCCGATGCGATGCTGTTTCAGGAGATCGCCGCCGATCCGGTGCTCGCGACGCGGGTGATGATCGCCGAGCCCTGGGACATCGGGCCGGGTGGCTATCAGCTCGGGCAGTTTCCGGAGTGGTTCCTCGAATGGAACGACCGCTACCGCGACCGGGTGCGCCGCTTCTGGCGGGGCGATGGCCACATGCTCGGCGATCTTGCCTCCGCCGTTGCAGGCTCGAGCGGGACCTTCGACGGCGAGGCGACGCGGACGGTCAATTTCATCGCCGCCCATGACGGCTTCCCGCTCGCCGATCTTGCGCGCTATTCAACGAAGCACAACGAGGCGAATGGCGAGGAAAACCGCGACGGGCATGGCGAGAACCTGTCCTGGAACAACGGTGTCGAGGGGCCGACGGAGGATGCCGGCGTTCTCGCCGCGCGCAAAGCTGATGTGCGCGCACTGCTCGCGACGCTGTTTGTCTCGCGCGGAACGATCATGTTGACGGCGGGCGACGAATTCGGGCGCAGCCAGCAGGGCAACAACAATGCCTATGCCCAGGACAACGAGATCACCTGGCTCGACTGGGAGGGACGCGACACAGAGCTCGAGACGTTCTGCGCCGGGCTCTCGACGCTGCGGCGGCGCACGCCCGCGCTCGGAGGCACCGGGTTCCTCACCGGGGCGGAGGACGAGAGCGGCGTGCCGGATGTGGCCTGGCTCGGGGCCTCGGGCGAGCCGCTCGACTCCGCGGGCTGGGAGGCGGCGGACGGCGGCGTGCTCGGCATGGTGCTGCGCGATCTGCGGTGGCCGCGGGTGGCGATTCTCTTCAACCGGACGCATGACGCGGTGACGTTCCGGCTGCCGCAGCGCGAGGGGCATTTCTGGCCCGATGCGCCGGACGAGACCATTGATCTCGCACCGCGCTCGGTGACAATCGTGCGCGAACGGCGGCGTCAGGGCAACAAGGACTGATTTTCTGCCCTCCGGAAGCCAATTCGTCGTGCCGGTATCACATCGCGGCCCCTAGGCTTTGCACTGTCGTTGTACGGTACCGCACGCAGCGCGGGCCCACGACGCAGGGTGATCAGGCAATCGGGAGCGCATTCACATGACCTCGCATCGCAGACTGAGGGGGGCCCTTGCCCTCGTACTTTCCACGACCGCCATGCCAATCGCGGCCCTTGCCCTGGAAGACCAGGGAATCCAGCCTTTCGAATGGGAGTTTCAGGACAACACGAAGATCGTCTTCTACGGCCAGATCGACGTGGGCAGCCTCTGGTTCAACGACGGTGACGAGACGACGAGTTACGGCCTCGTGGGCAACAAGAACTCGAGCAGCCGGATCGGGGTCACGTCGACCACCAATTTCGACAGCGGCTGGGAGCTCTTCAGCAACATCGAGGCGGAATACGTTCCGCATCCGTCGAGCAGCGTGAACCAGCTCGACAAGTACCAGGCGAATTACGACTTCGACAAGACCAACTTCCGCAAGGCGGAAATCGCCATGTCGAGCGAGAAGGCCGGCAAGGTCTGGCTCGGTCAGGGCAGCATGGCGACCGATGGCATCACCGAGATAGACCTTTCGGGCACCACCGTTGTCGCCTATTCGAACGTGGCCGACTCCGGTGGCGGTCTCTTTCGCTTCGACAACGACACGCTGTCGGGCGTGAGCACGAAGGACGCCTATTCGAACTATGACGGCAATCGCGAGATGCGCGTCCGCTATGACACGCCGTCGTTCTCGGGATTCCGGCTCAAGGCCGCCTACGGACAGGACGTGCTCCATGACGACAACGACAGCATCTATGACGTCGCCGCGACCTATGAGGGCGACTACGCGGCGTTCGACGTTTCCGCGGGCATCGGTTACGCGCGCTATGACGGGAGCGATTCCGACATCTTCTCGGGTTCGATGTCCGGTCTGCACAAGGCCTCCGGCGTGAGCCTTACGCTGGCCGCGGGCCAGAAGAGCGCGGAGGAGGATGCGCACTACGGCTATGTGAAGCTTGGCTGGCAGCATGATTTCTTCCGGACCGGAGCCACGGCGTTTGCGGTCGACTATTACAAGGGCGACGGCGTAACGGTCGACGGATCGGACAGCACGACCTATGCCTTTGCCGCGGTCCAGAATTTCGACTTCTGGAATACGCAGTATTACCTCACCGTCCGTCAGTACGAGTATGACGACGATGCTGGATCCTACCAGAACGGTCTCACGACCTTCACCGGCCTGCGCGTCAAGTTCTGACCGGATTTCCGGCCGCCTGCGACCTCTTCCTGCCGACCAGAGCGCCGGCAGGTTTCTTCCGGTCGCGGGTATGCCCGCTCGCCGGGCCGACGTTGCCGGGCACGCGCCGCTGGCGCATGATCAGGATTTCTGTCACCAATACCGAAGGTTCAGGCGGATCCGAGCGTGCCGCGACCGACTGAAAGCATGAGATGAAGTCCGGTTTTTCCCTGCTGCCGACGCTGCGTGCCGCGTCACCAAGGCATGATCTCCTTGCAGCATTGAGCCTCGCCGCGATCGCCATTCCCGAACAGCTCGCAACCGCGCGGCTGGCCGGGCTGCCCGCAACGCAGGGGCTGATCGTCTTCGCCGTGGCTTCCGTCATGATGCTTCTCGTATCACGCAGCGCGACGCTTTCGGTCGGCGCCGATTCCACGATCGCGCCGCTCATCGGCACGACACTGGCCGCAGGCGCCGCGGTTCAGGGCGATGCCGCGCTGCTGGCGGGCATGGTCGGGGCGCTGCTTCTGGCGGTCTATGCGATGCGCCTCGAGTGGATCGCGAACCTGCTGTCGAAGGCGGTGGTCGGCGGCATGCTTGCCGGGATCGCGGTGCACATCCTGATCGGCCGTCTGCCGATCGCATTCGGACTCGACCTGCCCCCCGCCAACCCGCCGGACACCCTTGCCCTGCTCCTCCGTCACGCGGGCGAGGCACGGCTGTCGCCATTTCTGATGGCGAGCGGTATTGCGGCCGTCTGCATCGCGGGCTCGCAGATCCGGAAGCACTTTCCAGCGCCACTCCTCGCGCTCGCGACCGCGGTCGCTGTTGCGGCCGTGTTCGATCCCGGAGCTTCGATCTTTCCCCGCACCGAGGCGCTGTCGGGGAACGCCGGCCTTGCCTGGCCGTCGCCGGATCCCGCGAACATGGCCGCCCTGCTGCCTGTGGCACTCAGCATCGCCTTCCTCTGCCTCGCCCAGACGGCAGTGGTGCTGCGCAGCGGGCGACATGACAGCGCGGAGACGCGGCGCAACGCCTTCGGCGCCGTGGGCATCGCCAACGTTGCGGTCGCCTGTATTGGCGGGTTCGGGGTCAACTCCAGCCCGCCGCGCACCCAGCTTCTGCGCGACAGCGAGGCCCATTCGCAGCTCGCGGGGTTCGGCGCGGCACTGATCGGCGTGCTCCTCGTGCTGTTCGGCGCCGGTCTGATCCGGGCGCTGCCATCGGCGGCGCTCGCCGGGGTGCTCATCTACATCGCCTATCACCTCTTCACCAACGCCGCGCTCGAGGAGCTGATCCGCCGCAGCCCGCGCGAGGGGCTTCTTGCGCTGGCCACGGCGGCGCTCATCATCGTGATGCCGCTCGGAATCGGCCTGCCGGTCGCGATCCTGCTCTCGCTTCTCCATGCCTCCCTGCCGCTGTTTCATGCCGAGGTCGTGGAGTTGCGCAATGTGCCGGGCACGACGATCTGGTGGCACCAGCCCGCGAGCGAACATGCCAAAGCCGGATCGTCCGAGCCACTCGTGCTCGGGCTCACATCACCGATCAACTTTGCCAACGCCGCTGGTATCGTCGGACGCATCCGAGGAACGGTGGCCGCATGTCCGGCGCCGCCGACGCTTCTCGTGCTCGAATGTGCAGGGGTCCTGGCGGTCGACCTCTCGGGCGCGGATCTGCTCATGGAGTTGATTCGCGATCTCCGGGCGCGTTCCATTCCTGTGGCCATTGCGCGTCTCGAGTCCGATGAGGCGCAGCAGGACATGGTGCGCAACGGGCTGCTCGATTGCCTCGGGCGCAAGAACCTCTTCCTTTCCGTGAGCGAGGCCGTCAGCGCTCATGCGGCGCGTTGAGCGCGCGGCGAAACCAGACCCGTTGCCGGGGCCCTCGCGCCGGGCGAGTTCGCGGTGTTGCCTGCCGGGCTGGAGCGATAGAAGGTTGGCGACGGGGCTGCGGCCGCGGCCCCTCTTTCAATGAACTCCTGCAAGGCATCCGAATTCTTCCTCATGAGACCGACCGATCACCTGCGCACGCTTGCCGACTCCGACTGGATTGCGGCAACGACTCATCCCTTCTGTTCCGAACTTGCGGCTGGCACCCTGCCCGAGGTCAAAATGGCCTGGTATCTCGCCCAGGATTACCAGTTCGTCGATGGTTTCGTGCGGTTGCTGGCCTCCGCGATCGCCCATGCCCCGAGCCTTGCCGACAGCGTTCCGGCGGCGCAGTTCATCGCTCTGGTGACCGGCCCCGAGAACACCTACTTCCTGCGCGCGCTGGAGTCTCTCGGCGTGCCTGAGCGCGAGTGGCAGGAGCCTGCGCCGGCGACGGCAGCCTTTCAGGCGCTCATGGCGCGCGCTGCCGCCTCCGGGCGCTATGAGCAGATGCTGGCGGTGCTGGTTGTCGCGGAATGGAGCTATCTGAGCTGGGCAAGCCCGTTCGCGCCGCCGCGCGAGGATCTTTCCTTCGTCTTCGCCGAGTGGATCACACTCCATGCCGGGCCGGAATTCGAGGCAGTGGTGGAGTACCTTCGCGGCCAGCTCGACAAGGCCTGGGAGGGGCTCGACCCTGACGGCCGCGCCGCTGTCGAGGCGACCTTCCGCGAGGCCGTGCGGCTCGAACGCGCCTTCTTCGACGCCGCCTACGACCGTCCGGTCTGATCCGGCCAGCTACGATTCCGGAACCTGACTCCGGCAAGCGTAATGCTCGCCAGCCGGGGTAGAAACTGGCTCAGGCTGACTTCAGCAGATCGGCGATCACGCCCATGGGATGGCGTGGCGCCTTGCCGGAAAGACGTTCGATCTGGCAGCGGCAGGAGAAGCCGGTCGCCATGATCTCCCCCTCGTCCTCGACCTGCGGCCGCCAGGACATGTCGAAGAGCCGCTTCGAGACGTCCTGGTGCCGCTTCTGGTGGCCGAAGAGCCCCGCCATGCCGCAGCAGCCGGTGGCGGGGGTCTCGACCCGGACGCCGAGCGCCTCGAAGACCAAGGCCCATTGCGAGCTGCTCTGCGGCTGGGCGGTGGCTTCGGTGCAATGGGAGAGCAGCTTTGCCGACATGCTCCGTCTGGCCGGAGGGAAGCGGCGCGCCGCGGCTTCCCCGGCGAGGAATTCCTGCGGCATTTGTACGCGCGGGACGCTGATGCCGGTGTTGGCATATTCCTGGCGCAGCATCATGCCGAAGGCGGGCTCGACTGCGACGAGCGGCGCACCGGTCTTGGCGGCTTTGTGGAGCAGCCCGGCAAGGCGGCTGGCGAGGCGGCGGAAACCTTCCATGTCACCGGCTGTATGGGCGGCCTTGCCACCGGGACGCACCTCGAGGAGCCGCGGGGTGTAGCCGAGCGCGGTGAAGCCTGCGATCATGTCTCGCTGCACTTCGGCGTCGAAGAGCGCCGTGAACCAGTCCTGCACGAGGATGACGGTGCCATCGGACAGCGGACCGGAGAGTTCGGCCTCGCGCAGCCAGATGCCCTTCGGCAGACCGCTGGTGAGGTGAGACGGCATGTCGACGCTTCCGGTGAGCGCTTCACCGAGCCTTGCCAAAAGCGGCCAGACCGGTGCGAGCACCGGCGCGAGGCGCAGGGTGACCCGGCTGTTGCGTTCGGCCCCGAGCGTCAGGCGGTCCGCAAGCGAGCGGCCATGCCGCTTGAAGTAATTGGCGTAGAAGGTCGTGCGCATCGAGGGGATGTCGACCTGAACCGGGCAACTCGAGGCGCAGGCCTTGCAGCCGAGGCAGGTGTCGAGCACGGCGAGCAGATCGGCCTCACGCACGTCGAGATCCGGAGCGTTCCCGGCTTTTGCGCTGTGCCAGGCGCGCAGGGCATCGGCGCGGCCCTTCGGCGAATGGCGGAGGTCGGCGCTTGCCTTGAAGCTCGGGCACATCGGCGTCGCGGCGGCATAGCTCAGGCACTGCGCATTGCCGTTGCAGCGGAAGGCCCTGGTCAGCGCATCGCCTTCGGGCGCGTTGAAGGCGCGGAACGGAGTCGTTGCGATCCCGAGGATCGGGGTATCATTGCTGACGAGCTTGCCAGGGTTGTAGCGCCCGGAAGGGTCGAAAGCGGCCTTGATGCCCTGGAACGCGCCATAGGCTTCCGGCCCGATCCAGTCGCGGAGATAGGCACCGCGCACGCCCTTGCCATGCTCGCCCCAGAAGATGCCGCCGTATTTGCGCGTGAGATCGTAGACGGCATCCGACACCGTCACGAGCTTTTCACGGTCAGTCCTGGCATCGATGTTGAGCGCCGGGCGGATATGGAGGCAACCGACATCGACATGGCCGTAGATGCCGAAACCGAGGCCGTTCTGCGATAGCACCGCGAGGAATTCATCGACGAAGGCCGGCAGGTTCTCGGGCGGGACAACGGTGTCCTCGACGAAGGCCACGGGGCGGGCCTGACCGTCGACCTTGCCGAGCAGGCCCACGCCTGCCGAACGGATCGCCCAGAGCTCCCTGATCTCGGCCGGATCACCCACAACGCAGACCGCGCCCGCCCCGGGAAGGCCTGCGACGATCTCCCGGCAATGCTGCACGCGCTGGTCGACGAGTGCCGCATCCTCGCCGTTGATCTCGATGAAGACATAGGCGACGCGCTGACCGTCCCCTGCGTGCAGGCCTTTGGGCAGGCGGCGGAGGATACCGGCGGCATCGGCGATTGCCTGCACTGTCTCGTCCATCACCTCGATGGCGGTGGGCTCGGCGGCGAGCAGCGGCGTTGCGGCTGCGAGCGCGCTGCGGAAGCTCCCGAAGCCCGCGACGATCAGGCGCTTTTCCGGCTCGATCCGGCGCAGCTTCACGCGGATGCGGCTCATGAGGCCGAGCGTGCCCTCGGAACCGAGGAAAAGACGCCACCACTCGAAACCGCCGCCTTCGGGGCAGGCGCGCTCGAGATCATAGCCGGTGAAGCGGCGGTTGAGCCGCGGTGTGTGATCGATGAAGGCCTGGCGCCCGGCGCGCGCGGCCTTTTCGGCCCGGGCGAGCATGCCGCACGCCCAATCCGGCGTTTCGGCCATGCTCGAAAGCAACCCCTCGGGCCGCGCGATTTCGACCCCAAGGATGTTGTCGGATGTCTTGCCATAGACGCGCGAGCCCTTGCCCGAGGCGTCGGTCGAGACCATGCCGCCGATGGTGCAGCGGGTCGAGGTGGAGGTTTCGGGTGCGAAGAACCAGCCCGAGGCGCGGATCCGGCCATTGAGGTCGTCGAGCACCATGCCTGGTTCGACATCGGCCCAGCCTTCCTCGGCGTCGAGCTCGATCAGGGCGTTCATGTGGCGCCGGAGATCGACAATGATGCCGTGATTGAGGCTCTGGCCATTGGTGCCTGTGCCGCCGCCACGGCCGGTTACGGGAACATGCGCAAACTCAGGATCTTCCACCACGCGCAGCAGCGTGACGAGATCCAGTGCGCCGCGCGGCGCGACGATCAGGTCGGGCGCGATCTGGTAGACCGAGTTGTCGGTCGACATTGCGGCACGCAGCGCACTGTCATTCTCGATTTCACCTGTGAAACCAGCGTGGCGCAGGGCGTCAGACAGCCGAGAGATGGTTGCCCGCGCAGGCTGCAGGTCGAGCATCGGGCGTCCTTTCGTGACTGCGCCTGTGAAACTCGGGATCGATGTTCACCACGCTGGAAAGCCATGAAGATAACGCCGGAGACCCAGAACATAAACCTGCGCCATCTGCACGAGATCACCTAAGAAGGCGCATTCGGTGTAGAAGCTGCGACCCTGGGGGTTTTGCCTCGGTGCTTTCGGGGACGATATTGCCGAACGTCCGGCCATAATGCTCTCGGACGCAAGGCACGTCATGGCGACCGCAGGGCGCATGCGCAATTCGCTGAACCTTGCGCAGCGGCCGATTCTGCGGGATCCGATCGAGCGTGCCTGCCCCGCCGGCCATCCAGCGCTCGCCCAAAGGTGGCCGAACTCGCATATATCGCCCCGGAAATGCTGATCGGGCTTGATCCGCAGGCCCAGATCAGCTGTGGCACGGGCCTTTTGCGGTGGCGCTTTCTGCCCGCATCCCGGCACTGACGGGCAAGCTCGCAACCTGAAAGGCGCCCCGGCATCCGTGGAAGAGGCATCGTCGGACCCGGGTCGCGTCAAAACCGATGTGATCTGGAGGCAGGCGATGAGCGTCTTGCTTCCGGTCAGTTCCGCGGCATGCCGCTGACAGAAAAAGACAATCGAGAGTGGTGGGTATGGTGCTGCCGGAGAGATTTGAACTCTCGACCTCTCCCTTACCAAGGGAGTGCTCTACCCCTGAGCTACGGCAGCGATGCGCGGCCTTGTAGCGGATTCGGCGGGGGGTGCAAGCCAAATCTGGACCCTCCCCCGCGCTTGCGCTAGAGAGACGCCATGCAAGACATGAAGCCCCCGCATAAACCCGCTCGCATTCCCGGCAAGGATGACAAGTCCGCCCGGCTGGCCGAGGCCTTGCGGGCCAATCTTGCCAGACGAAAGGCGCAGAAGCGCGCCCGCGCCGAGCAGTTGCCGCGCGAGGAAGATCAGGGAAACTGACACCACATGGACAGCATCCTGGTCCGCGGCGGCGCGGAACTCAACGGCACCATTCCGATCTCGGGAGCGAAGAACGCCTGTCTCGCGCTGATGCCGGCGGCACTGCTCTCTGACGAGCCGCTGACGCTCACGAACGCGCCGCGGCTTTCGGACATCCGCACCATGACGGTGCTGCTGGAATCGCTCGGCTGCGAGGTCGCCAGGCTTCAGGCCGGTCGCGTGCTCGTCGTGGGCACCGAGCGGATCAGCAATCACACCGCCGACTATGACATCGTGCGCAAGATGCGCGCCTCGATTCTCGTACTCGGGCCGATGCTGGCGCGCGACGGACATGCCGTCGTCTCTCTGCCGGGCGGCTGCGCCATCGGCGCCCGGCCGGTGGACCTGCACCTGAAGGGCCTCGAGGCACTCGGCGCGACCCTCGATCTGCGCGACGGCTATGTGCATGCCGAGGCGCGCGGCGGGCTCAAGGGCGCGGTCTTCGAATTTCCGATCGTCTCGGTCGGCGGGACCGAGAACCTGCTGATGGCCGCAACGCTCGCGAAGGGGACGACGGTCCTGAAGAATGCCGCGCGTGAACCCGAGATCGTCGATCTTGCCGAGTGCCTCCGGCGGATGGGCGCGCGGATCGAGGGCGACGGCACGAGCGAGATCATCATCGAGGGGGTCGAGCGGCTTTCCGGGGCGACGCACCCGGTGGTGGCGGACCGGATCGAACTCGGCACCTACATGCTCGCGCCCGCCATTGCGGGCGGGCGGGTTGAGCTTTCCGGCGGGCGGCGCGATCTCGTCGCAGCCTTCTGCGACAAGCTCGAGGAAGCCGGTGTCGAGATCGAGGAGACGCGCTCCGGGCTGACCGTCACGCGGCGGAACGGGCGGATCCGGGCGACCGATGTGGTGACGGCCCCGCATCCGGGTTTTCCGACGGATCTTCAGGCGCAGATGATGGCACTTCTGGCGACCGCCGACGGGGTCAGCCACCTCGAGGAACGGATCTTCGAGAATCGCTTCATGCATGCGCCGGAGCTTGCGCGCATGGGCGCCGAGATCGATGTGCAGGGCGGCACGGCAAGGGTGACGGGCGTGGAGCGGCTGCGCGGGGCCCCGGTGATGGCGACCGACCTGCGCGCCTCGGTGAGCCTCATTCTTGCGGGCCTCGCGGCAGAAGGTGAGACCCGCGTGTCGCGCGTCTATCATCTCGATCGCGGCTACGAACATGTCGAGGAGAAGCTCTCGGCCTGCGGCGCACGGATCGAACGTATTGGCGAGGCGGCCGAATGAGCGATGGTCCCCGCTTCGAGGATGCCCGTTTCGAGGATGGTGGGGAACAGCCGTTGCGCCTGCGCGCGGAGGCGGCGGAGGATCTCGGGATCATCTCGGCGCTGGTGCAGGATGCGGTGACCGGACGGGGCGACATGGCCTGGCTCGCGAAGCGGCACCGCTTCACGCTGCTCCTCAACCGCTTCCGCTGGGAAGACGCGCCGGCCGCCGAGCGGCAGGGCCGCGCCTTCGAGCGGGTGCGTGCGCTCCTGAGCTTCGACGGCGCCCTGCGCGTCCGCTCGGAAGGGATCGACCCGGAGGATCGCGAGGCGGTTCTGTCGCTGCTTTCGATCCGTTTCGAGCCCGGTGCAGACGGCGCCGGCACGGTGCTTCTCATCTTTGCCGGCGATGGCGAGATCGCGATCGACGTGGAATGCCTCGATGTGACGCTGGCCGATGTGACCCGCCCCTATCTCGCGCAGGCCACCCGCGCGCCGCATCACCCGACGGACTGACTGCCATGGCTCTTTTTCTCGACACCCGCGACGGCGATTTCGAGGTACGGTTCCGCGCGCTTCTCGGCATGAAGCGCGAGGCGGATGCCGATGTCGATGCGGATGTTCAGGCCATCCTTGCCGACGTCGCGGCACGGGGCGATGCGGCTCTCATCGAGATGACGGCCCGCTGGGACCGCCTCACGCTGACACCGGAGACACTGGCCTTTACGCGGGAGGAGATCGACGCGGCCTGCGCGGCGGTGGGTGCGGAGGACCGCGCGGCGCTTGAACTGGCCGCGGCGCGGATCCGCGCCTATCACGAGCGCCAGTTGCCGGAGGATGCTCGCTGGACCGACGCCGACGGCGCGGAACTCGGATGGCGCTGGAGTGCGGTGGATGCTGCCGGGCTCTACGTGCCCGGCGGGCTGGCCTCCTACCCGTCTTCGGTCCTGATGAACGCGATCCCGGCGCAGGTTGCAGGGGTGCGGCGGCTGGTGATCTGCGCACCGACGCCCGATGGCGCGGTCAATCCCCTGGTGCTGCTCGCCGCCCGGATCGCGGGCGTCGAGACGATCTATCGGGTGGGCGGGGCGCAGGCGATCGCGGCGCTGGCCTATGGCACGGAAACGATCGCGCCGGTGGACAAGATCACCGGGCCGGGCAATGCTTATGTCGCCGCGGCGAAGCGGCGGGTTTTCGGGACGGTCGGAATCGACATGATCGCAGGCCCCTCGGAGGTGCTGATTCTCGCGGATTCCTCGAACGATCCCGACTGGGTGGCACTCGATTTGCTGGCCCAGGCCGAACACGATGCCTCGGCCCAGTCGATTCTCATCACCGACGATGCCGCCTTCGGCCGGGCGGTCGATGAAGCCGTGCTGCGGCGGCTCGAAACGCTGGAGCGGCGCGAGATCGCCGGCGCGAGCTGGAGGGCGTTCGGGGCGGTCGTCACGGTAGGTGACTGGGACGAGGCCGTGGCACTTTCGGACCGGATCGCGCCAGAGCATCTCGAGATCTGCACCACGCATGCGGATGTGCTGGCCGAGAAAGTCCGCCATGCCGGAGCGATCTTTATCGGATCCCTGACCCCCGAGGCGATCGGCGACTATGTCGGGGGGCCCAACCATGTGCTGCCGACGGCGCGGTCGGCACGTTTTTCCTCGGGCCTCTCGGTGCTTGACTTCATGAAACGCACGACGGTTGCGCGCATGTCTCCTGCCGCGCTTTCGGCAATCGGACCGGCGGCAGCACGGCTGGCCCGATCGGAAAGCCTCGAGGCGCACGGGCTTTCGGTGCTGGCGCGCCTCGACCGTCTGAACGCAAGGTAGAGCCATGTCCGGAACCGACCGCCTCATCGATGTGACCCTCGACGATACCGGCCTGGCCCCGCCAACGCCCGAGATCGATCAGGAGCGCAAGGTCGCAATGTACGACCTGCTCCAGGAGAACGTGTTCTCGCTGCCGAAAAGGGGCGAACAGGATATTCCGGAGGGGCCCTACCGCCTGCGGCTTGCAATCCGGGAGCGTCGGCTTGTCTTCGAGGTTGCGACCGAAGATGGCACACCTGTTGGCGAGACGCATCTTTCACTCACGCCGTTCAATCAGGTGATCCGGGATTATTTCCAGATCTGCGAGAGCTATTTCGACGCGGTGAAGCGCCTGCCTCCGGCGCAGATCGAGGCGATCGACATGGGCCGACGCGGGATCCACAATGAGGGAAGCCGGCTGCTGCTCGAGCGGCTTGAGGGCAAGGTCGAAACCGACCTCAACACTGCCCGGCGCCTCTTCACGCTGATCTGCGTCCTTCACTTCAAGGGCTGATCCGCGTGGAGGACAATCCCCATTCGGTGCTCTTCTGCTGCGACTACAATGCCGTGCGATCGCCGATGGCGGAGGGAATCATGCGCCGGGACTATGGCCGGCGCATTTTTGTCCAGTCCGCCGGGGTGAAGAACGAGCTCGAGATCGACGGATTCGCGGTCTCGGTCTGTGCGGAAATCGGTCTGAAGCTCGATGCCCACCGGGTACGAACCTTTCAGGAGATGGAGCAGTGGGGCGATCAGATCGGCGCCTTCGATCTCATCATCGCGCTCTCACCCGCCGCTCACAGACAGGCGCTGGAGTATACCCGATACTACGCGGTGGACGTGGAGTTCTGGCCTATCTTCGACCCGACCGGGTTGGGTGAAACGCGCGAGGCGAAGCTCGCGGCTTACCGGCAGTCGCGAGATCAGATTGCGCAGCGCATCCGGGCGCGGTTCGGCCCGCCTGATCCACCCGTTGAAAAGAAGAATGATGCGTAAGCGATATGCCGGGTGGAAACCCGCCGTGATGTCGCGCCCGATGGCAGCACAGCGGAAACCACCTTTTCACAAAGACGGATCAATGTATTCATTGTCCTTGATTCATTAACGCGTCAGGGGCATATAACGGCCGCGGGTCAACTTTTGTTGTCCCGCGTGCTTTCAATTGCATCGGAGCAAACATGGCCAAGGAAGAGCTTCTTGAATTTCCGGGTGTCGTGACCGAGCTTCTGCCCAACGCGACTTTCCGGGTGGAGCTCGAGAACGGCCATACCATCATCGCCCACACTGCCGGCAAGATGCGGAAGAACCGCATTCGCGTTCTGGCTGGCGACAAGGTGCAGGTCGAGATGACGCCCTATGATCTGACCAAGGGACGGATCAACTATCGCTTCAAGTGACCTGACGGCGCCGGAAACCGCCCGCCCGGGCAAACCGGCCCCCGCAGCCGCCCTCATTCTCGCCTCCGCCAGCCCGCGCCGTCGCGAGCTGCTTGCACAGGTCGGGATTACCGCGGCAGCGATCAGACCCTCAGACATTGACGAAACTCCCCTGCCCCGCGAGCTGCCGCGGGCGCTGGCGCTCAGGCTTGCAAGAGCCAAGGCGGATGCCACACCTGCCGCTCCGGACGAGATCGTGCTCGCTGCCGACACCGTTGTCGCGACGGGCCGGCGCCTGCTCGGCAAGCCGGATGACGCGGCGGAGGCCGAAGTTTTTCTGCGTCTTCTGTCAGGGCGACGCCACCGGGTCATCACGGGCCTGGCGCTGCGCCGTGGGGACCGACGCTGGAGCCGTGCCGTGGAAACCGCAGTGCGGTTCAAACGGCTCTCCGAGACGGAAATCGCCGGATACCTCGCGTCCGGCGAATGGCAAGGCAAGGCAGGCGGCTATGCCATCCAGGGGCTAGCAGGTGCTTTCGTGCCCTGGATCAGCGGATCCTACAGCAACGTGGTGGGCCTGCCGCTGACGGAGACGGTCCACCTGCTTACAGCCGCAGGCTATCAACGGAAGATTTCCCCATGAAGGGCAGACAGATCCGCATCGAACCTGCCGCCGGCGGGGGTGTTGCCGCTGCGCTGATGGTCAACGGTCGCCTTGAGGATCTGCTGATCGATCCGCCGGACGATGATCCCGCGCCGCGGCCGGAGGCGATCTATCTCGCGACGGTCGGGCGCCCGATGAAGGGTCTGGGCGGGGTCATGCTCGATCTCGGCGATGGCGGAACCGGCTTTCTGCGCGGATCGCGATTGCCCGCACCGGGCCGCACGCTGCTCGTTCAGGTTTCGAACTGGGCCGAACCCGGCAAGGCGCCGGGGGTGAGCGACCGGCTCCTCCTCAAGGGCCGTGGCGCTATCCTGACACCGGGTGCACCGGGCCATAACATCGCCCGTTCGCTGCGCGACCCCGAAGCGCGCGAAGCGTTGTCCGAGTTGGCGCACGAGGCGATGGCAGGATGCCCCGACGATCTCGGATTGATTGTACGCACCGCCGCAGCCGATATCCCAGAAGACGAGCTTCTGAACGAGATCCATGCGCTGCGCGCAACCTGGGCAAGGGTTCTGGAGCGCGCAGAGGTGCAGGCCACCGGGCTCGTTCACGCCGCGCCCGACGCCGGCGATCAGGCCTGGCGGGAATGGTCCGAGCCCGGAACGGACATGGTGGAGGCACCGAACGCGCTGGCGGAGGCTGACCTGTGGGAAGAGATCGCGGCGCTGCTGGAGCCTCCCGCGGCACTCGGAACCGATGCCTTCATGGCAATTGAACCGACGCGGGCTCTGATCGCGGTTGATGTGAACACGGGGCGCGACATGTCGCCTGCCGCGGCTCTCAAGGCCAATCTGGCTGCGGCGGCGGAGCTGCCGCGGCAATTGCGGCTGCGCGGCCTTGGCGGCCAGGTCACTGTGGATTTTGCGCCGCTGGCGAAGGCGGATCGGCGAAAGATCGAGAGCGCGCTCGGCGTAGCCTTGCGTGCTGACGGCATCGACACCACGATCTCCGGCTGGACACCACTCGGCAATCTCGAGCTTCAGCGCAAGCGGGCGCGGCGGCCGCTTGCCGGGCTGGCTGGTCAAATCGCGCCGCTGTAGCGACCTTCCGCGGCGTTGCGGGCGTCGAGGCAGCGCGCAATGAGGCGGGCAAGGATCGGGCCATCGCGCACAATTCTGAATGTCTCGCCCTCGAGTGCAACGGCCTCCCCGAAGCGCTCGCGTGCTGTCGCGAGCCCTGCGTCGAGGATCGAGGCGAAGTCGCCGAACTCGCGCCGGAGCGCGGCAAGATCGACGCGAAATCCACACATGAGCATCTCGATCGCTCGCCCGCGGACCTTGTCCTCGAGCGAGAAGGCCCAGCCGCGCTGGATTGCCAGTCTTTCCGCCCCAATCCGCGCAGAATAGGCAACTGTCTGGCGTTCGTTCTGCAGGAATCCCTGACGAAAGCTTGAAATCGCGGAGGCGCCGATGCCAATCACGGCGTCGAGACTGTCGTCGGTATAGGCGAGATGCCGACGCCGGAGACGGCCCTCGCGCGCGGCCCGCGCCATGGCGTCTTCCGGCTTGACGAAATGATCGATGCCGACTGGATCGTATCCGGCGCGCACCAAATACTCCGCGGCAATTCCATATTGGGTCAGCCGTTCCTCAGTACCCGGAAGTTGCGCCTCGTTGATCATGTTCTGGCGTTTGGCCATCCAGGGCACGTGCGCATAGCCAAAGAGCGCGACCCGGTCTGGTTCGACCGAGAGAATGGCATTGGCGGTTTCCAGAACCTGGACGCAGCCCTGGAGCGGAAGCCCATACAGCATGTCGATCCCGATCGAGCCAACCCCGCCCTTCCGCAGCAGCCGAACGGCCCGCCCCGTATCATCAAGGCTTTGCAGCCGCCCGATCGCCCGCTGCACACGCGGATCGAAATCCTGGACGAAAAGCGTGGAGCGGGTCATACCTTGCCCGATAAGAGCCTCGATCGTCTCGGGCACGACCCGGCGTGCATCGATCTCAACCGTGAATTCGGCATCCGCGGCGACCGCCAGCGAGCTCCGGGTGGTACGGCCGAGGCGAGCCATGTCCTCCGGCGAGAGAATCAGCGGCGAACCACCGCCCCAATGAATGCGCCCGATCTCGACACCCGCCGGGAGAAGCTCCGCAATTCGGCGAATCTCCCGAAGGAGCGATCCGACATAGTCCGCGACGATCTTCGGCGAACGCACCGCCTGGGTCCGGCAGGAACAGAACCAGCAGAGCTTCTCGCAAAATGGCACGTGGATATAGACGCCGATGCGGCCTCCAGACGGGATCGCCCGGAGCCATGCTTCATGTTGCGCCCCGCCGACCTCGGGCACGAAGTGCTCGACAGAGGGGTAGCACAGATAGCGGGAAACCTTCTGATCGAAGATTCCACTGTTCCTGACTGGTTGTTTTGCGCTCATGGCGCTAAACTGTGCCCGCCGCGCTGCGGCCTTCCTTGATCGAGGTCAAGCAGGCGTGTAATCATGACAATGAATATTTTGAGACAGAGAAACGTGGTTCTGAACACGGCCAAGAAACACAACCACCTGCGGTGCGGCGAGTGTCCGATCCGGCACAGGGCGGTCTGTGCTCATTGTGACAAGGCCGAACTCGAGCAGCTTGACCAGATCAAGACCTATCGCAGCTTCGGCCCCGGCGAGACGATCGTATGGTCGGGAGAGAAGCTGACTTTCGTCGGATCCGTTGTCGTTGGCGTCGCAACGCTTTCGAGCACGCTTTCGGACGGCCGCCGGCAGATGGTGGGCCTCCTGCTCCCCTCAGATTTCCTCGGCCGGCCTGGTCGCGCCACCGCGACCTATGATGTGGTGGCAGCAACGGACGTGACCTTCTGCATGTTCCAGAAGGATGAGTTCGAGCGCATGATCGCGCGCAGCCCAAACCTCGGGAACAGGCTTCTCGAGATGACCCTCGACGAGCTCGACTCGGCACGGGAGTGGATGCTGCTTCTCGGACGCAAGACGGCGAGAGAGAAGATTGCGAGCCTCTTCGTCATCATGGCGCGCCGGGATGCCGCGCTGCATCAGTCCGCTCCGCGCGACGGGTTGCATTTCTCGCTTCACATCACCCGTGAGGCGATGGCCGATTATCTTGGCCTGACGATCGAGACCGTAAGTCGCCAGATTTCCGCCCTGAGGCGCGAGGGCATCATCGAACTCGTCGATGCCCGCACCGTCCACGTGCCCAACTTCGAGAAACTGCTAGATCAGTCAGCCGACGACGCAGACGGCGGCATTCTCGCCTAGAAAGCCGGCGGAATCCGCGCTTTCCGCCGAGCCATACACTCCACAAACCTTTGTTGAAGTTCGGTTTTCAGCCTTTCACGCCAGCGCGATCTGCCTTATCACGCCCGCCACGCATGTTCTCGGAACTTGATCTGAATCATTGTTCCGTGATCTCTGGGCTAAGAAAAGCCCGGAAGGGATTGTTTACCTAGAGCCGGACGCCCGTCCGGACGGATCTCGAGGGAGCTAAGGAGACAGGATGCTGGATGGAATCAAGATTGCGGCATTGGGCGTGATGACGTTCCTGTTCGCAATGGCGGCGAATTACGGGCAGGAATTCGTCTACCAAGTCCACGCCGTCCTGCTCATGCTCGCCTCCGCAGCCGCTTTCATCTGGGCTGTCCGGTCCACCGGATCCCCCAAGGTCGCTGCTGCGGCTCCGGTTGAAAAAGGATACATGGATGAGGTCGTTCGCTACGGCGTCATAGCGACGGCGTTCTGGGGTGTGGTCGGGTTCTCTGCCGGCACCTACATCGCCTGGGAACTGGCCTTCCCCCATCTGAACTGGGATCTTCCCTGGACCTCCTTCGGACGGCTTCGCCCTCTGCATACATCCGCCGTGATCTTTGCCTTCGGCGGCAATGCCCTCATCGCCACGTCGTTTTATGTGGTGCAGCGTACCTGCGCTACAAGGCTGTGGGGCGGAAATCTCGCGTGGTTCGTCTTCTGGGGCTACAACCTCTTCATCGTGCTCGCCGCGACTGGCTATGTGCTGGGTTCCACCCAGTCCAAGGAATACGCCGAGCCCGAGTGGTATGTTGATCTCTGGCTCACCATAGTCTGGGTTGCCTATCTGGCGATCTATCTCGGCACGCTCGTCAAGCGGAAGGAACCCCACATCTACGTGGCGAACTGGTTCTTCCTCTCGTTCATCGTGACCGTGGCGATGCTCCATGTCGTCAACAACATCGCCATCCCGACCTCAATCTGGTCCTCCCAGTCGGTGATCCTGTTCCCCGGCGTTCAGGGCGCCATGGTGCAGTGGTGGTATGGCCACAACGCAGTGGGCTTCTTCCTCACCGCAGGCTTCCTGGGCATGATGTACTACTTCGTGCCGAAGCAGGCAGAACGCCCCGTCTATTCCTACAAGCTCTCGATCATCCACTTCTGGGCGCTGATCTTCCTCTATATCTGGGCCGGCCCGCACCACCTGCACTACACCGCCCTGCCCGACTGGGCGCAGGTGCTCGGCATGGTTTTCTCGGTCATCCTCTGGATGCCGTCCTGGGGCGGCATGATCAACGGCCTCATGACGCTGCAGGGCGCCTGGGACAAGCTGCGCACCGACCCGATCCTGCGCATGCTCGTGGTCTCCGTCGGCTTCTACGGCATGTCAACGTTCGAAGGCCCGATGATGGCGGTCCGCGCGGTGAACTCGCTGTCGCATTATACCGACTGGACGATCGGTCATGTGCATTCCGGCGCCCTTGGCTGGAACGGCATGATCACCTTCGGCGCGCTCTATTACCTCGTGCCGCGCCTCTGGCACCGCGAGCGCCTCTACTCGATCACGCTGGTTTCCTGGCACTTCTGGCTCGCTACGATCGGCATCGTGCTCTACGCCTCGTCCATGTGGGTCTCGGGCATCATGCAGGGCCTGATGTGGCGTGAAGTCGACGCGCAGGGCTTCCTCGTGAACTCCTTCGCTGACACGGTCGCCGCGATGCATCCGATGTATGTGGTTCGTGCCACCGGCGGGATCCTCTACCTCACGGGCGGAATCATCATGGCCTACAATCTCTTCAAGACCGCCGTGGGCGCTGGCGAAAGCACTGCGCCGGCAACCACCGTTGCCGCGGAATAAGGGAGCGCTCGAGACACATGTCCCTCCTCAAGAAACACGCCTATATTGAGCGCAACGCCTTCCTGCTGCTCATCCTGAGTTTCCTCGTGGTGACGGTCGGCGGCATCGTCCAGATCGTCCCGCTGTTCTATCTCGACAACGTCATCGAGGATGTGGACGGAATGCGGCCCTACTCCCCACTGGAGCTCGCGGGCCGTAACATCTACGTCCGCGAAGGCTGCTATGTCTGTCATAGCCAGATGATCCGGCCGATGCGCGACGAGAACGAGCGCTACGGGCACTACTCGCTGGCCGCGGAATCGAAATACGATCATCCGTTCCAGTGGGGCTCGAAGCGGACCGGCCCGGACCTTGCGCGTGTGGGCGGTCGCTACTCGGACGCATGGCATGTTGCGCACATGCACAATCCCCGTGACGTGGTGCCGGAGTCGGTGATGCCCGGCTATCCGTTCCTCGCCGAACGGCCGATCAGCTCGACCTACATTGCCCAGATGATGAAGACGCATCGGGCGGCGGGCGTGCCCTATACCGACGAGATGATCGAGCAGGCCCGCGCCGATTTCCAAGCGCAGGCCGATCCAGACAACGGCGATGTGGATGCTCTGCTCGCCCGCTATCCGAAAGCCCAGGCGCGGTATTTCGACGGCAACACAGCTCAGGTCACCGAGCTCGACGCAGTTATCGCTTATCTTCAGATGCTGGGCACGCTGGTCGATTTCTCGACCTTCGAACCTGAAGCAAGCCGGTAAGGAGGGGCGAGATGGACACCTACACCGCCCTCCGGCACTTCGCGGACAGCTGGGCTGTGCTGGGGCTGCTGATCTTTTTCGGTGGCGTGGTGCTCTGGGTTTTCCGGCCCGGATCACGCGAAATCTACAAAGACAGCGCAAACATGATCTTCCGCAATGAATCCAAGCCCAAGGACGATTGACAATGGCCGGTAACCGCGAACTAGACACCGCGACGAACACCGAAACGACCGGCCATGAATGGGACGGTATCAAGGAGCTCGACACCCCCATGCCGCGCTGGTGGTTGCTCACCTTCTATGCAACCATCATCTGGGGTGTGATCTACGTCATCCTGTTCCCTGCGTGGCCGCTCATCCACGCCGCTACACCGGGCCTGCTCGGGTATTCGAGTCGGGTCGAGGCGGCCAAGGAGATCGCTGATGCGGAAGCCGCCAATGCGCCGCTCGACCAGGCGCTGATGGCGACCGACATCTCCGGGGACGAAGCCAACCCCGAACTGCTGGCCTATGCGACCGCAGGCGGCGGCGCCGTCTTCCGCAACAACTGCTCCCAGTGCCACGGCGCCGGGGCGGCAGGGGCGCGCGGCTTCCCCAACCTCCTCGACGACGACTGGCTCTGGGGTGGCACGGCGGCCGACATCGAGCAGACCGTGACACACGGTATCCGCTACGAGCAGGACGACGATACCCGCTTCAGTCAGATGCCCGCCTTTGGTGACATCCTCTCAAGCGAGGAGATCAACCAGCTTGTAAACTATGTCCGCTCGCTTTCCGGTCTCGACCATGACAGCGCACTTACCCAGGAAGGCTCCGTGCTTTTCGCCGACAACTGCGCATCCTGTCATGGTGAGGATGGCAAGGGATCCTATGATTTCGGAGCTCCGAATCTCACCGATAGCATCTGGCTCTACGGCAGCGATCCCGACACCCTGCGCGAGACCATCACCAACGCCCGTTTCGGCATCATGCCTGCGTTCCAGGGCCGTCTGAGCGCCGATGACATTCGCAAGGTCGCGATCTACGTCCATACTCTCGGCGGCGGCCAGTAAGCTCCTGAAAGCCTCGTGCACCGGGCAGTGTCGCTCCGGTGCACGAAACCCCGACATCGGCGATAAGATGATCGCTGAGACTGTCGAGTTCCCGGCGAAGCCGCCGCCTCAGGAAACGATTACAGGCCCGCTTCAGCGCGAACTTGCCGCGCAGCGCGGCGCCCCTCGTCCTATCGATCCCCATCGCGCACCGCTTCTCCGGCTTCCGGCACGATGTGCGTTTTCCGTGTTGAGTCCGGGAGCGTTTGGATTTCCGAGCAACGTAGAACACGCGGCGAGCGTTCAGGCCACGAAAGGCTCCAGCGTTCCATGCGCGTGGCGGTGAGAAAACTTTCTGAAAGCGCGAATAACATTTCCTGACTTCTCCTTGATGACTTTCCCGGAAAAGGGTGCGAGATTTCAGGATCGAATGCGAGCCGCGAAGATTTTGGACCTGTAAGGTAAACTTACAATGGACTGGCGCAGCCTTCCTTCCCTCAGTGCGTTGCGCGCCTTTTCGGCCCTTGCCCAGACCGGCAACTTCACGCGCGCGGGAGAAAGCCTGAACGTGAGTCACGCCGCGGTCAGCCAGCATGTCCGCGCGCTCGAAAACGAGCTCGGCATTGCGCTGGTGATCCGCAACGGCAAGTCCTGTGCGCTGACACCCGACGGCAACCGACTTGCCATTTCTCTTGAGGCCGCCTTCAGCGGCGTCGGCGATACGATCGCCACATTGCGTGGCGCGAGTGATGACCGCCCGCTGCAGGTGACGCTGACGCCGGCCTTTGCAATGCGGTGGCTCATGCCGCGGATCTCCGAATTTCGCCAGCGACATCCGGAACACGAGCTGATGCTCAATCCGACGGCGGAAGTGGTGGATCTTCTGCCGGGCGGTGTTGATGTTGCGATTCGGTTTGGGCACGGGAGGTGGCCTGGCCTTGATGCGGAACTGCTTTTTCCCACGACGCATGCGATCGTCGCAGCCCGCAGCCTTGTCGGCAGCCGACGCATCGAGTGCCCGGAAGATATTCTCGACTTGCCGTTGCTGCAGGAATACGGCACCAACGAGATGACCCTCTGGCTGCGGAATCGCGGCGTCATTGCGCCGAAGTTCAAGAACATCACGCATCTGCCGGGCTACATGGCTCTCGAGGGCCTGATGAATGGAGATGGTGTCTCTGCCGTGGCCCGCGCCCTTGTCGAACCGGAGATTTCCAGCGGACGGCTGGTGGTGCTCTTTGAAGACGGGGACGAGGAAAGCGGGTATCACATAGTCACCCGGCCCGGAGTGCTGCGCGTTGCCGCCAAGGCGTTCGTGCGCTGGATCCGGAACGCAGCCGCCGGGCAGAACAAGAAAATGGCCTCCGACAGGGCTCCACCGCAATCCGGTTCGAGAGATTGATCCGGATCAAGGCGCAAATATCCTGATTCATGGATGTGACTTTCGCGCCCGCAACGTCTCGCTAGCAGCAGGAACTTTTCGTCGTGACCGATACAGCCGATACCCCACCGCCTCTCTACGCCGCACGCGAGCCTGTCTTTCCCCGCCGGGTTTCTGGCTGGTTTCGGACATTCAAGTGGTGGATCATGGGGATCACGCTGGGGATCTACTATCTGCTGCCATGGATCCGATGGGACCGCGGACCGGAATTGCCCGACCAGGCGGTCCTCGTCGATCTCGCAAACCGGCGCTTCTACTTCTTCTTCATCGAAATCTGGCCGCAGGAATTCTATTTTGTCGCTGGCCTTCTCATCATGGCGGGGCTCGGCCTCTTCCTCTTCACGGCCGCGCTGGGTCGCGTCTGGTGCGGGTACACCTGCCCTCAGACTGTCTGGACAGATTTGTTCATTCTCGTCGAGCGCTGGGTCGAAGGTGACAGGAATGCCCGTATTCGCCTCTTCCGGCAGCCTTGGAATGCCGAGAAGATCCGCAAGCGCGTGCTCAAGTTCACGCTCTGGATCCTGATTGCCGTCGCAACCGGTGGTGCCTGGGTGTTCTACTTTGCCGATGCCCCGACCCTGCTCAAGGAGCTGCTGACCGGGCAGGCCCCGGCAGTCGCCTACATGTCCATTGCCGTGCTGACCGCAACCACCTTCACCTTCGGCGGCATGATGCGCGAGCAGGTCTGTATCTATATGTGCCCCTGGCCACGCATTCAGGGCGCGATGATGGACGAACAGACCCTTACCGTTGGCTATCGCGACTGGCGCGGCGAGCCTCGCGGCAAGCATCGGCGCCGCCGCGAGATGGCGGAAAAGACAGATGCAGCCTTTGCTACGACACGTGCGGCCGGACCGGTCGAGGGAACCCGTTCCCCCAAGATGCCGATGCCGGGTCTGCCGTCAGGCGTCGGTGGGCCGATCCCCGAGAAGGAAACCCTCGGCGATTGCATCGACTGCAACGCCTGCGTGAACGTATGCCCGATGGGCATCGATATCCGCGACGGCCAGCAGCTCGCCTGCATCACTTGTGCGCTCTGTATCGACGCCTGCGACGATGTGATGGCCAAGATCGGCAAGCCGCGTGGCCTGATCGACTATCTGACGCTTGGCGACGGTGAGGCCGAGCGCATGGGGGCGCCGAAGGTCTCGGTCTGGAAGCGAATTCTCCGTCCGCGCATCATCCTCTACACAGTCCTGTGGTCTGCGATCGGCGTCGGGCTCGTGGCAGCGCTTGTCATGCGTACCGATCTGGCCTTTTCGATCGAGCCGGTCCGCAATCCGATCAACGTGGTGCTCTCCGACGGGTCTGTACGGAATGCCTATGAACTCCGGCTGCGCAACATGACGGGCTATGACCGCACCTTTGACATCTCGGTTATTGCGGACGATCCGCTTGCCATCGAACTGCAGGGTCGTGCCGGCGCCGAGGTCGTGGTTCCCGCCAACGAAACGCTGCGCCAGCGCATCTATCTCACCAGCGCCCCCGGCAGCACGGCGAGCAAGACGTCGTCCCTGGATGTCGATCTGCAGGTGGAGGATGAGAATTCCGGTGCACGTGCCGTGGAGAGCACCATATTCCACGGGAAGCAGCAATGATGGCATCTCAAGCGAAGGGATCGTCGGCCGGCAAACTGACCGGCCGCAAGGTACTGATGATCTTCTGCGGAGCATTCGGCATCATCATCGGCGTCAATATTCTGCTGATGGTGAAGGCGATCGACACATTCTCCGGCCTGGTGGTGCCAAACAGCTATGTGGCGAGCCAGGAATTCAATACGAAACGCGCGGCACAACTGGCGCTCGGCTGGAATGCGAGTATCGACTACCACGATGGCGCCTTCTATCTGACGCTGCTTGATGATGCAGGAAAGGTCGTGCGGCCTCTCGAGCTCAGCATCATTGTCGGCCGTGCCACAACGATGCAGACCGATCACCGGCTCGAACTGGTTGAGACACCGAAAGGGTACGCCGCACCGATTGATCTCGCGCCCGGGAACTGGCGCGTCGATATCGAGGCAACAGCGGAAAACGGCGCGGGCTTTCTGCAGTACCGTTCCCTTGTTGTGCCGCCTCAGTCATGAGCGACACGGCCGCCTTCCCCGGAACCGGCGGCTGTCCCGCCTGCGTCGCGGTGCAAGACCTGCCGCCGCGGCAGGGGGTGGAGGGGCAGACCGGCGCGCCACTCCGGCGCTTCGAGATCTCGCTTCCGACCATCCACTGCGCGGCCTGCATCAGCGGAGTCGAGCAAATCCTCGACAGTGTGCCAGGCGTTGCCGCAGCCCGCGTGAACCTGACCCTGAAACGGGTTTCGGTTACCGCCGAAGACGTGCCAGGCATGGACGATCAGCTTCTCGGGAGCCTCAATGGGCGGGGGTTCGAGGCGCGGCCCCTTGACAGCGCCGCGCTGGAAGCGACCCGCACCGATGCCGAGGGGCGCAAGCTGCTTGCTCGCATCGGTGTCTCAGGCTTCGCAGCGATGAATGTGATGCTGCTCTCGATCGCCGTCTGGTCGGGAGCCTCCGATACGACGCGCGACCTTATGCATTGGATTTCGGCAGCGATTGCCCTGCCAGCGGTCGCCTTTTCCGCCCAGCCGTTCTTTGCCAACGCACTCAGAGCGCTGCGTGGGCGGCGGCTGGACATGGATGTGCCGATCTCGACGGCGATATTTCTGGCACTGGGCGTAAGCCTATGGGAGACGATGCATTCGGGCCGTCATGCCTTCTTCGATGCCGCCCTGATGCTCACATTCTTCCTGCTGGTCGGCCGCTATCTCGCACATCTCACTCGTGCTTCCGCCCGTTCGGCAGCGGCTGAGGTCGCCGCCCTCGAAGTGCGCATGGCGGAACGGGTGGCACCGGATGGCCGACGCGAAACCGTACCACTCGATGCCCTGCGCGAAGGCGATATTCTTGCCGTACCCGTCGGCGCCCGCATTCCCACCGATGGTGTCGTGACGGAGGGACGCTCGGAAATTGATCCGTCGATGCTGACGGGAGAGACCATGCCGGAGGCGGTCGGCCCCGGTTCGCTGCTTCATGCCGGCATGATGAATCTTTCGGGCCCGCTGCAGCTCCGCATCGAAGCACTCGGCGAAGAGACGTTGCTCAAGCAGATTGCCCGCCTCGTCGAAGCCGCCGAGCAGAGCCGCGGGCGCTACGCCAATCTCGCCAGCCGTGCGTCCCAGTATTACAGCCATACCGTCAATTTGCTCGCCCTCAGTGCGCTTCTTTTCTGGGGCCTCGTCGGCGGCGACTGGCGGCTTGCCATCAATATCGCGGCAGCCGTCCTCATCATCACCTGCCCATGCGCTCTTGGCCTTGCGGTACCGGCTGTGCTGACCGCGGCATCGGGGCGACTCTTCCGCCAAGGCGTGCTGCTCAAGGACGGCGATGCCTTCGAGCGGCTAGCGCAGGTCGACACGGTCGTCTTCGACAAGACCGGCACACTCACGACCGGCACACCGACCCTGATTGATCCTGCACGTCTTTCGCGCGACGACTTCGCACTTGCCGCGGCTCTCGCCCGCGAGAGCGCGCATCCGCTCTCGCGGGCAATCATGCGGGCGGCTGAAGCCGCCGGTATCTCTCCTGCAAGTCTAGAGAGTATCACCGAGCATCCCGGGCTCGGCACCGAAGGATGGCTCGGGAGCAGGCGTGTGCGCCTCGGCCGCGCGGAATGGACCGGTGCCGCGGGGGAGGTTGAGCGCACGACAGCCTGGCTTACAATCGACAATCGAAAGGCTGTCGCGCTCGCCTTCGAGGATACGCTTCGCCCGGAGGCCCGCGAAACGGTTACACGGCTAAAGGACGCGGGGCTCTCCGTCGCCCTGCTGTCGGGTGACGCAGAGGTGCCGGTCCGAGAGATGGCCGAGCGCGCCGGCATCGCCGACTGGACCGCACACGCGACACCCGCAGGAAAGGTCGCGGCCCTTCAGGATCTCGCAGCACGCGGACACAAGGTGCTCATGGTTGGCGATGGCCTCAACGACGCCGCGGCACTGGCCGCGGCACATGTGTCCATGTCGCCCGCCAGCGCAGTCGATGCGAGCCGGTCCGCCGCCGATCTCATCCTGCTCGGGAACCGCATCGATACCTGCGTCGATTCACTCCGTCTCGCGCGCGTGGCGCGACGTCGGATCATCGAGAATTTTGTGCTTGCGTTCGCCTACAATTTCGTGACGGTACCCATCGCCTTTGCAGGCTATGTTACGCCGCTGATCGCGGCGATCGCGATGTCCGCCAGTTCGATCATCGTTTCGCTCAACGCCATGCGTCTCGGGAGGCAGAAATGAACATTCTCGTTGTGCTGATTCCGATCTCGCTGTTTCTTGGCGGGCTCGGGCTCGTGGCCTTCATGTGGACGCTGCGGTCCAGCCAATACGACGATCCAGAAGGCGATGCGGCGCGAATTCTGTCCGGCCGCTACGACGACGAACCTGCGGCCGAGAAGGTGAAGCGCTGACGTGACCGCCTTCCATCGCTGCCTGGTTGCCGCGGCCCTTGTCGCGGCTCTGGGCCTTGCGAGTTGCTCCTCTCGGATTGCTCCGCTCGGCCCACCCGAACAGGGATATCACCAGAGCTATTCAAGCAGACTGGCGGGCAATCGCACCATCGAATTTGCCTTGCCCGGAAAAGCGGGCCAGACGCTGACCGTCACCATGATGACGGATGCAAGCATGTTCTTCGATGTGATTGCGCCGGGTATGGCCCAACCATTGTTCGTAGGCGGAGCCGAAGGCCGCGAATTCTCGGCGGTGCTCTATATCGACGGCGCCTATACACTTCGCGTCTACATGCTTGGCGTCGATGCCGAGAGCGGCAAGACCGGCAATTTTGTCCTCGAAGCGATTCTGACAGATCCACCGCTCATGTGACCGCGGAACGGTTGGCATATACCGGGTCACGCCAGACATCACCGGTGACAACTGCGCAGAACTGGCGCGCGGCCTCGGCCACGTCTGCATGTCGGAGATAGAGCGGTGCGAAACCGAAGCGCAGGATGTCCGGGTTTCGAAAGTCACCGATCACGCCACGGGCGATCAGCGCCTGTACGATGGCGTAGCCCTCCGGATGTGCAAAGGCGACCTGCGACCCGCGATCCTCAGCTGAACGCGGCGATACGAGCTGGACGCGGCCCTCGCATCCGGCTTCGACAAGATCAATGAAGAGCTGGGTAAGCAGCTTGCCTTTCTCGCGGACACGGGCAATTCCCGCGCGGCCTGCAATCTCAAGCCCCGCCTCCATTGCGCGGAACGACAGAATCGGCTGGGTGCCACAGAGGAAGCGGCGAATCCCCGGATCGGGCCTATAGCTTCGCGTAAAATCAAAGGGGGTCGCATGCCCCCACCAGCCCGAGAGCGGTTGGCGGATGGTTGCGTGATGACGCTCCGCCGCAAACACGAAAGCGGGTGCGCCGGGACCTCCGTTGAGATATTTGTAGCTGCATCCGACAGCCATATCGGCTGCGGCGGCGTTGAGGCCAACCTCCATCACACCTGCACTGTGACAGAGATCCCATATCACGACTGCGCCGGCATCATGAGCCGTGCGCGTGAGCGCCGGAAGGTCCCGCACACGTCCGGTGCGATAGTCGACCTGATTAACGAGAACCGCAGCGACATCGTCGTCGATGAGCGAGGAGAGCTCTGCACCGTCAGGCTCAGCCAGTCGCAGGGAGAGCCCGGGACGTAAACCGAGAAAGCCCTCCGTGACATAGAGGTCGGTCGGGAAGCTTCCGGCCTCCGCAATGATCACGCGCCGATCCGGTCGCATCTGAAGCGCCGCGCCGAGGCACTTGAAGATGTTCAGAGAAACTGTGTCACATGACACAACCTCCCCAGCATCGGCGCCGATAAGCGGCGCGATCCGGTCGCCACAGCGGCTGGGAAGATCGAACCAGCCGGCATGATTCCAGCTGGTGACAAGGTCGGTCGCCCACTCCTCGCGTGCGGCAGTTTCGAGCGCCGAGAGTGCCGCTTTCGGTGCCGGACCGAGAGAGTTGCCATCGAGATAGATGATACCGGCAGGAAGAGCGAACTCCTCCCGGAAGCCGCCCAGAGGGTCCGCGACATCGAGCGCCCTAGCCTGAGCCGTCACATCCGCCCAATCGAGCTTCGAAACCATCAGTGTGCCCCTCTGAAACCACCCGGAGCTTGCACAGGAAAAAATGCGAAAACAAGCGGCGCAAACCTGTCGCAATTCGCTTGACGCCCCCGCCGGAGCCCCATAAAAGCGCCCGTGTCGAGACGATAGACGATGTCTCAACGAGATGCGCGGTTGTAGCTCAGTCGGTTAGAGTGCCGGCCTGTCACGCCGGAGGTCGCGGGTTCGAGCCCCGTCAACCGCGCCACATCTCCCAGCCACAAGTATCCGCTTGCCTGAAGAATGGCAGCGTGGATGTGGTTGGTTTGCTGATCTCATATCTGATACATATCCAGCCGGTGAAAGCGCCGGGTTGCTTGCGTCCTGCACGAGGCTCCACGGCCAAATGGGAGGATCGCAATCATGAGTCTCGGCAACCTGCTCGGACAGCTCGTCCAGAACGGCCTCGGCGGTGCTGCGCCATCGCGGAATAGAGTTGAATCCGCTCGCCGCAACCTTGGTGGTGGCGGGCTTGAAGGGATTTTCGGCCAGATCCAGCAGACCCTGGCCCAGAGCGGAATCGATTCCGGATCCGCGGGGCGGACGGCCTTCGATCTCAAGGGCCGGGCGGGAACATGGCTCCGTGAGGATCAGGTCGGCACCCTTTCCGGGGCTCAGGTCGGCGGGATCGGTGCGCTCGCGGGCGCAGTGCTCGGGGGAGGTATTTCCGGAGCGGCAAAGGGTGGCGCGCTTGCCCTGCTCGGAACGCTGGCGATTGGCGCACTGCGCAATGCCCAAGCTCGTCAGGGCGGCAGCCCAGACGCCATGCCGCCCAGCCTTCCACCCGTCGAGCCGGCAGAGGCTGAGACCCTCGTCGGCCCGGAGACCGAGCGCCTGGTCCTGATGGCCATGCTCGGTGCGGCAAAGGCCGACGGACAGATCGACAAGGATGAGCTGGCGAAAGTGATCGGCAAGCTTGGCGACGACATGACGGACGAAGAGCGGCAGTTTCTGCTGAGCGAGCTGTCAGCACCTGTCGATATCAATGCGATCGCCGATCAGGTTCGAAGCCCTGCACAGGCGGCAGAGATCTATGCCGCATCTCTCCTGGCGATCCATGTGGATTCCGAAGAGGAGCGCCGCTATCTCGCAGACCTCGCCGCAGCGCTCGGCCTTGATGGTGCAACGATTAGCGAGCTTCATCGCATGACCGGTGTCGCAGACTGAGCCTCGATATGGCAGAGGCGCTTGCCTGCGCCCTGCCAGCCGCCTATGTCACCGGGCATGGGCCTCAGCAGATACACTCCAGAGACGATCCACCTCGCGCTTGGCGATCTGTTCTACGATCCGGTGCAGCCAGCGCAATTCCCGGAAACGAGGCTGCGCTTCAGGAATGATCCATGGGCAGAGCGTATCGGCCTTTCGGGGCTTTCCGATCTCGAGTGGATCGCGCATTTCGGCCGCTTCGCGCCCTTGCCGGACAACCTCGGAACCCCCCTCGCGCTCCGCTACCACGGCCACCAGTTCAGGGCCTACAACCCGGACCTCGGCGACGGGCGCGGCTTTCTCTTTGCCCAGGTGCGAGACCTGCGGGACGGTCGGCTCCTTGATCTTGGCACCAAAGGTTCGGGAACAACTCCCTGGTCGCGGGGCGGCGACGGAAAGCTGACGCTCAAGGGCGGCGTTCGGGAGATACTTGCAACCGAGATGCTCGAAGCACTCGGTGTCTATACCTCAAAGACAATCTCGCTCATCGAGACGGGCGAGAAGCTCCATCGCGGGGATGAGCCTTCCCCGACCCGCTCGGCCGTTCTGGTGCGTCTCAGCCACAGCCATATCCGTATCGGAACCTTCCAGAGGCTCGCGATCGGCCGCGAGACCGAAGCGATGCGACGGCTTGTCGATCACGCGGTCGTTCATTTCTGGCCGGAAGCAGCAGACGCACCCGATCCGGTTTCCGAGTTCTACTCTCGGGTTTCGGAGGCCGCGGCACAGATGGTCGCTGAATGGTATGCGGCGGGATTCGTTCATGGCGTGCTCAATACGGACAATGTCAACATTACGGGCGAGAGCTTCGATTATGGACCATGGCGATTTCTCGACCGTCATGAACCAGGCTTCACGGCCGCCTATTTTGATCATTCCGGTCTCTACTGCTTCGCCAGACAACCAGAGGCCCTGAGCTGGAATCTGGCCCGTCTGGGCGAGTGCCTGATGGGGATATCCTCGCGCGAAGCCATCGAGGCCGTGTTCAACGGCTTTCCGGAACGCTTCCACGCGCAACTCACGCGCCAGACATTCGCGCGGCTCGGCCTGCTTCCCGGCGAGCCACATACAACACGCGAGCTCATGCATCTTTTCTGGACAGCCATGCAGGAGACGGCGCCACCTTTCCAGCGCGTCTTTTTCGACCTTCTTGGAGGCGGCATTCCGGAGCGAATCGCGGCGAGCCCGATCAGTGAGACATTCACTCAGGCAAGTTGGCCGAAGGTGCTCGAGGGGTTGGCGCGGCTGCCCGCCGCACCCGGGCTCGAGGCTGCACTTGCCGATCCGGTTGCAAGGGATCCGGCGCCCGAAACGATGGTAATCGAGGAGGTTGAAGAGATCTGGGCCGCGATTGCCGAGCGCGACGACTGGCAACCCCTTGCAAGAAAAATCGACCGCATTCGACGGGTGGCAGCCTTCAATCGCAAGCTTGGCCTGCTCTCCGGGCCAAACGGTCGGCCTCGTCACCTTCTGCTCGGCAGCTGACGGACGCCCTTAACGCTTCCTACTCCATTCGCGTCTAATCTGCTCCTGAAACACGTGAGAGCCGCAGGATGCCTCTCGCACCATCCGACCGCTCCCTCACTCCACCGGTCGCCATTCGGACCTCTCGTGCCAGTAAAGGCGCGGTGTGTCTTTGTGGGGGACGGAAATGCCGTTCGTCGTAACCATCGATCGAAGGTCGTTCGCTCTCGGGAGCTGCATTGCCATCGTGATGGCGGGGCTTCTCATGGTCTTGAGTTCAGGCCCCTCGCTCGTGGTGTCTGAAATGCCCGGGCTGGTTGCAGCATGGCTCGTCTTTGCCTGGATGCATTTCCGGCAGTTCGAGCTCCCGTCCGCTGGCGCTGTCATCCCGTTCTTCTTCATCGCGATGGCTGTGCATTTCGTGCACTTTGCCGAGCAGTTCACGACCGGATTCGCCGATCGCTTTCCACTGCTCTATGGCGGGGCACCATACTCGGCGGACCAGTTCGTGGTCTTCACCATGGTCTCGGCAGCGATCTCGACCCTGACATGCCTCGCAGTCTATCTCCGCTCGGCAACCTTCCTGCTGGTGCCCGTGCTCTTCTTCGCGTTCAGCTCGATCTATGGCAGCGCGATCGCACAGACTTGGTGGAGCTTCGAAGTGCAGGGCTACTTTCCCGGTCTCATCACGTCGCTCGTGAACTGGCTCGTCGGGCCGATCCTCATCGCAATCCTGCTTCGGGACTTCCGCACCGCCGCCTGCGTCATGGTCTCCATCGCGGTTGCGCTCATGCTATGCCTCGCCGTGTTCCGCGTCTGATCCTCAGAGCCGTTCAGAGCTGCCCTTCGACAGGCAGAAACGTCGTCAGCCGGGCGGTTGCCTTGCGCACCAGCCCAGCACCAGGTTCCTGCGCAAAAACTTCAGGAAGATCGCGATTCTGATACACCCATAGCAGCCCTCCATTCGGCTCCAGGCGCAGCTTGAAGGTGTATTTGCGAAGATCCTCATCAATTTCCCGCAGAAATGCCGACGCAATCTCGCGACTGTCGACAAAGACGCCAAACTCGGAATTGAGTTTGATCGAACGCGGATCGAAGTTGAGTGAACCGATGAAGCTCGTTCGATCATCGATAATGGCAAGCTTAGTGTGCATCGTGAGGTGCACTCCCTCACCTGGTGGCGCCACGCCAAGCACCTCAGGCGCATCCGCACGAACTTCATAGAGCTCGACCCCGGCGGCGAGCAGGTCCGCCCGGTGGCGCATGTAACCTCCGTGGACATAGGGATGATTGGTAGCCGCAAGGGAATTGGTCACGACCCGCACCCGGACTCCGCGGCGCGTGGCATCGATCAGAAGATTTGCTCCCCAGTCCTCCGGAACGAAATAGGGCGTGAGGATGGTGACCTGCGATCTGGCCGTCGCGATCTGGCCGAACAACATCTCCGCGAGCAGCCGCTCGCCTTCCCTGACCGGGACCTTGAGCTTGGACGGATCGTCGGTCACGGCATGGGCGTGGCCAAACTTCGCGGCGACACGCCCCGACCGGATCCGCTCAAGATAGCTCGACCCGACCGCCTGCTGATATATGCCCGCCGCAGCAGTCTCAGCATGAATCTTGAGGGCACGCTTGACCTCGGCGGGGGCCGCCCCATCGCCGCGGCGCGTTAGGGCCTTGACGGGAACCGACCATCGGTCATTCCAGTAGAGCTCAAAGGCCTCGTCCATCTCGGACACGACCGGGCCCGCCACGAAGACATCGAAATCGGAAAACTCCGTCTCCGTATCGATCCGGAAATACTCGTCAGCAATGTTGCGGCCACCAACGATCGCCATGGACCGGTCGACGATGAAGGCCTTGTTGTGCATCCGGCGGTTCACTCGGCCGAAGTCGAGCAGATAGTTCATCGCCGCCGGACTGCGCCGCGAGAGGGGGTTGAAGAGCCTTACATCGATCCTCGGGCTGCTTGCCAGCAAGGCCAGTTGCTCGTCGCTTGCCGTCGAGAAGACATCATCGACAAGCAGCCGGACCGCAACGCCGCGCTCCGCGGCATCGAGCAGGGCAAGCGAAACGAGGCTTCCCGCCTTGTCGGGCTTTATCAGGAATGACTGGATGTCGATCCGCTGCTCTGCCGCCTCGATCATCGACAGGCGCGCGCCAAGCGCGTCATTCCCGTCCAGCAATGGGATGAACCCGGAGCGACCGCCCGCTCTGGCAACATCCCGATCAATCCGGTGCGACACATTGCTGCGGAGCGAAGGCCGCTCGGGCTCTACCTCGTTGCGCGGCGCATCGAAGGGCACATAAGTGCAGGCACCCGGCCCGAAGGTCGCCAGCAGCAGGAAACCCATTCCCGCAACGACTTTGCATGCTAGCTGGATGGTCAGGCGCATGACCTAGTCATTCCCGCCCCCGGCCCGGAATGCAAGTCGCCCCGACTCCTTGCAAGCCCCGTTGCGCGGTCGCCACCGCGTTCAGGCAACAGCCTCTGGCGAGAGCGTTGCTAGCGCCGTGGCCAGATCGCCATAACCGGTTGTCCGGCGCTCGTAGGCCAGACCAAGGCGCCGAGCGCATCGCGCGGCCTCCGTATCGAGGCGGGCATCTTGTGCCTGCGCCAGATAGATAAGGCGTTCATAATGCCCGAAGAGCATTTCCCGAAGCTCAGGATGTCGATCGAGGCCCATGGGTTTCCAGACAAAGGCATCGAACTGGCGTACGAGAAAGTCGGTGAGGAAGAAGGCCCGCATCTCCGCATCGGCTCGCGCCGCAAACGCCGCATTTCCGTCAAAAAAGCTGTAACAATGCGGCCCCGCCACCATTTCCACGCCCAGCTCCCTGCAGCGTGCAGCCAGAAGCCCGCCGGTGCCGCAGTCCGCATAGGCCACGAAGATGCGATCGTAGTGCGGGCGCGCGTCTTCGATGGCGCGCGCCACGGCATCAGGTATCAGCTCAGGGTGAAGGTGAAGCTTCGCAGGCAGACAGGTGAGTTCAAGATGGTCCCATCGGTTGAGTTTGCGAAGAGCGAGAATTTCCCGCGCGAGCGCACCGCACGCAATGACCAGGACACGCCCCGGAAAGACACCGGCCAACGCCTGCGGGGCCGAAAGCCCCGCGTCGACCATGCCATGATCGTTGAGCGCGAGCATGGACGCTGCCTTAGGCAGGCAGATTGTGGCGACGGGCCATCAAGGTCTTTGCCATCTCGACGGCCACTGCGGCATCCCGGCAGTAGGCATCTGCGCCGATCGCGCGCCCGAACTCCTCGTTGAGCGGCGCTCCGCCGACCATGATGATGTAGTCGTCGCGCACCCCCTTCTCTTTCATCGTGTCGATGACGACCTTCATGTACGGCATCGTGGTCGTCAGCAGCGCAGACATGCCAAGGATGTCTGCCCGCTCGCGCTCCAGCGCCTCGAGATAGTTCTCCACCGGGTTGTTGATCCCGAGATCTACGATCTCGAAGCCGGCACCCTCCATCATCATCGACACGAGGTTCTTGCCGATGTCGTGGATATCCCCTTTCACGGTGCCGATCACCATCTTGCCAAGCCGCGGCGCACCGGTCTCAATAAGCAGCGGCTTCAGGATCGACATCCCGGCCTTCATCGCATTGGCAGCGAGAAGCACCTCGGGAACGAAGAGGATACCGTCGCGAAAGTCGATCCCGACAATCCGCATGCCCTCCACCAGCGCCTTCGTCAGGATATCATAGGGGGTCCATCCGCGCTCCAGCAAGATGTTCACCCCCTCGGTGATCTCGTCGGCGAGGCCATCATAGAGATCATCATGCATCTGCGGCACAAGTTCTTCATCCGGCAGCTCGCTCAGGATGAGATCGTCGTCTTCCTCGACCATGGAAACCTCGTCTGCACCGGAAGCCATGCCGCCATAAGCGGTCCTTTAGACTCTAGCCCCGGCCGGCCCGGACCGCCGCGCCCAGAAGCGACGTGAAGATGCTGCCGACCGACCTTCGCCGGCTCACATCGATGACTGCTGCTAATGTTTATGTTTTGTTCTATCATGTGCCCATGACTGAGTCGGGCACCTCCTCTTCCAAGACTCATCGCTTGCGCGGTCGCGGAGCGTTGAGCAATCGTGTTGGACGTTTCGAACCCTATGAGCGTGAAGCGGTGGACGACGGATGGCCGCGCGAAGATGCGGACGTTCCACTTCTGCGTACCGAAGTCGCAATTGAACGTCCGCGCCGGATTCTCAGCCGAAACAGTTCGCCGGACATTCCCTTCGACCGCTCGATCAACCCTTATCGAGGATGTGAGCACGCCTGCGTTTATTGCTTTGCCCGGCCCAGCCATGCCTTTCTTGGCCTGTCACCTGGCCTCGATTTCGAAGCGCGGATCGTGGCCAAACCAGAGGCGCCGGAGTACCTTGCCCGCGAACTCGGAGCAAAGCGCTACGTTCTGGCACCGATCGCGATCGGCACCAACACGGACCCCTATCAGCCGGTCGAGGCACGGTTCCGGATCATGCGCTCGATGCTAGAGGTGTTGCGGGATTGGCGGCATCCGGTCACGATCGTGACAAAGGGCAGTCTGATCGAACGCGATATCGATATTCTTGCCCCGATGGCGCGCGAAGGTCTCGTGCATGTGGGTATTTCACTTACGACGCTAGACAAGGCCCTCTCGCGCCGGATGGAGCCCCGTGCACCTTCTCCGGAGCGCAGGCTCGCGATCATCCAACACCTGACGGACGCCCGCGTGCCCGTGAGGGTGATGGTGGCTCCGATCATACCCGGACTCACGGATCATGAAATGGAGACACTTCTTGCTGCGGCACGCGAAGCGGGTGCCGAAACAGCAAGCTGGATTCTGCTGCGTCTGCCTGGCGAGGTCGGCCCGATCTTTCGCGAGTGGCTCGATGGGTTCGGCGAAGCACGTGCACGGAAAGTCTTGGCGCGTCTGCGCGAAATGCATGGCGGCCGCGAGTATGATTCCGACTGGGGCAAGCGCATGCGCGGACAAGGGGTCCATGCGGATCTGATCCGCTCTCGCTTCCGGATAGCAACGCGGCGACTTGGCTATGCTGAAGACGCGCCTCCATTACGCACGGATCTCTTTCGACGACCAGAGCGCGACGAACGACAACTCGCCCTTCTTTAGAGCAGGCCTCACAGAAACGTTTAAATTTTACTCATGCTGCACTGCAGTAGGCGCATGGCAGGGTTGCACTCTGATGGGTTGCGCCACCGCATTGGCAGCGTCATGTTCTATGCAAGCCTTCAAGACAACTGTGTAACTCTGTTCCGGCTTTAAGGAGCTGTCATAATGAGCATTCTTGACCATATGACGCATCATGCGTCACTTCGGGAAACTCTCGCAAATACGGCAACAAAAGTGATTGACTGGTTCGAAAAGAACTCCGGTCGAGGCAGGGCCGCGGCGCTTGCCGCACGCCTGAGCGCCATGAGCGATGACGAGCTCTCCGAGCTCGGCCTGACGCGCGACGAGATCGTCCAGCACGCATTTCAGCGCTTCATGTACTGAGTGAGGAACCGGGGCGTGCGTGAAAGCAGCACGCCCCGAAAGGGATGATCTGTTCACGGCTCCACGGATCCCGAAACGGCCGATCTCCGCCCGGGAAGCTCAGGAACCAGACGCCCTTCGAAACCGGCTAATGCAGAGCGCCGCTCTTCTTTGCGACATGTGTGGCGATCGCATCCATCAAAGGGGGCGAGAGCGCATCGTAGGGTTCGAGACCGAGCTCTCGCAAACGCCCGCGAATGCCATCCATCCGGCTCGGATCAACACCGGACTCTATGACCGAAGAGACGAATGCCGCGAATTCGGGCGGCGCCCAGCCCTTCTCCGTCGAAAGCTCCGTATGCACGAAATCGAGCCCGTAGAACGGATGCTCCGTATTTTCGATCCGGCCGAACATATGCACACCGCAATCCTTGCAGGCGTGGCGCTGGATGGCGGCGGCGGGGTCGACGACGGCGAGCTTGTCCGCGCCGGAAATCACCTCGACCTTGTCCCGGGAGACCACTGCAATCTGGGAGAAGATCGCCCCTTTCGGCTTCCAGCACTTGGTGCAGCCACAGGCATGATTGTGCGCGACCTGGGCAGAAACCTTCACATTGACCGGATTGCTCGAGCAACGGCATGTGAGCGTGCCACCAGAGAACCCCGGCGCTGCAGGCGGAAAGCCATTGTCGATTGCTGGGTGAAGCTTCACCCCTGCGTAGGACGGGCGGGGCGGAGGCGATGGCGCTTTGGTGTTTTCGCCGCCGAAAAGACTTGATAACAATCCCATCTCGGACCTCCCGTTATTTTTCTGTGTATCGGGAAGTAGCACAGCTCGTGGCATGGCCCTACACAGCGAAAGGTATTGGCCGTCGCCCGTGCTCCAGTCAGGAGGCAAGATGTCCGATACCCAGACTTCCCATCATGTCCGCCGTCGCGGAAGCTGGCCCAAAGCTGAAGAGACGCAGCCTGACACCATAACTCTCGATTACGAAAGCAGATTCCTGAGGCGGAAGTGTATCGTGACCGATGGCGGAACCGGGCTTCTCGTTGATCTTGCCGAAACGACCTCACTCGAAGAGGGCGATGCACTCGAGACAATGGAAGGGCGTCTGATCGAGGTCCGGGCGGCGCCCGAGGCATTGATCGAAATTCGCGCCGACGGCGCCAGCCTAGCGCGCCTGGCTTGGCATATCGGCAATCGGCATACCCCGGCCCAGATCGACCATGATCGCATCCTTATTCGTGAGGACCATGTCATGAGGGATATGCTCCGACGCCTTGGAGCGGAACTGAGGCCAGTGACCGGGGCCTTCAAACCGGAAGGCGGCGCCTACGGCCATGGCCGCACACTTGGGCATCACCATGGTCCAGCGACGTCCGATCCGGCTCATGTCGGCGACGCGCATCATCACCATCATTCCACAGACGGGTAGTCCGGGCATGCTCCTTGAAAAGAAGAGCGGATTTCGTCCTGAAGGTCATCCGCCCTCGGCCCAGCGAAGCCGCCGAGCTCGCCGCTGGCGCCCTTCTGCTGTCTGGGCTTGTTCCCCTTCGCAGCGGCTCGACCAGTATTCCGGAGATACAAACGGCTGGAAATCTGTGGAAGCCCTGTGCCGCAGCGAGATTGCCGTTGCGAAAATCTGATGCAGAAGGTGTGCCGGATATCGCAACAGGCGCGATTCCCGCAGACATGATATCGCTTCAGGTCCTCACATCCTGGTTTTCCCCATCTTACCCAGTCGGGGCCTACAGCTACTCACACGGGCTCGAATGGGCGATAGAGGACAACACCGTTAGAAACGGCGAGGATCTCCAAGGCTGGATCAGCGATCTTCTTGCGTTCGGTGCCGGGCGCAGCGATGCGATCCTTGTCGCCGAGGCTTACCGCTCTTCCGATCCCCATGACCTAATGGAGCTGGCTGACGCGCTGACACCCTGCTCGGAGCGGCATCTTGAAACCATGGCCCAGGGCACTGCCTTCGCAAGAACGACAGCAGCAGTCTGGAACATCCCGCTCGAACCGATGCCATATCCGGTTGCCGTCGGCACAGCAGCACGCGCCCTCGCCCTGCCCCTGCAGCCGCTTCTGATGCTTTTCGTACAGGCTTTCGCGGCCAACATAGTCTCAGCGGGCGTTCGTCTGATCCCGCTTGGCCAGACCGAGGGCCAGAAGACGACGGCGCGCCTGATGCCCCTCATTGAACGTGTGGCTCGGGAGGCGGAGGAGTCGACTGTCGCGACACTGGGCAGTATGTCAACCGGCGCCGATCTGGCCTCCATGCTTCACGAAACCCAATATACGAGGCTTTACCGCTCATGACGCAAGCTCCAGTCAGATCGCCGCACGGCCCTCTTCGGGTCGGCATCGGTGGCCCCGTCGGCGCAGGCAAGACAGCATTGATGGACCAGCTCTGCAAGCGAATGCGGGATCGGTGGTCCATCGCGGCAATCACCAATGACATCTACACGCGGGAGGACGCGGAGTTTCTTATGCGCAGCCAAGCCTTGCCGCTCGAGCGGATCATGGGCGTGGAAACGGGAGGCTGTCCGCATACTGCAATCCGGGAAGACGCCTCCATCAATCTCGTGGCGATCGACGAGATGGTGAAGCGTATTCCGGAACTCGATATTGTCCTGATTGAGTCCGGCGGCGACAATCTGTCCGCCACCTTTTCCCCCGAGTTGGCCGATATCACTCTCTATGTGATCGACGTCTGCGCAGGCGACAAGATCCCTCGCAAGGGCGGACCCGGTGTGACACGCTCAGATTTGCTCATCATCAACAAGATTGATCTTGCGCCCTATGTGGGGGCGTCGCTCGAGGTCATGGAGCGTGACTCCCGCAAGATGCGTGGCGATCGCCCGTTTGTCTTCTGCAATGTCAGGGATGGCAAGGGCGTCGACAGCGTTATAGACTTCATCGCAAAAGCTGGCGGCTTGCCGATCTGAACACCAACTGGCGTCGCGGTCACTCCCCCGGCGGAACCTCTGTAACGCGGAGGCCGCGCGCCAACTCTCGCCCCATTCGTCTCGGGCTCAAACCGGCTTCGTAGGCTTGGCGCAGCGGTGCTTCATCCATAAGATCGACAACAGACACGCCGCCGGTATGGACTGCCAGAAGCTCATTGGACCGGTCGACCTCGTCGCGAAAGGCAAGGTACCAATCCTCCCAGGCACGCGCCGGATTTGATAAGAGATCCTTGATCTCCATTCCTAGGTCGGTGCCAGAAAACTGTTTTATTTCATACCTGTAAACGACAGCTGCCCGATCAAGAAGATCAAGATCCAACCGGGTAAGAGTGACGCAATCCGCATTCACTGCGAAGCGCTCCAGCAGGCGTCCGAGACAGAGCCCGAACACTAGGCTCTCGCCGTCCATCCGCCGCTGTGCCACCGCCGAAGCAAAGGCAATGGCAGCAAGAGCGAATTTGTTTGGCAATGGTCCTTCGCGCTGATCCACGAGATGCGGCGCTGCGGCGCAGAGCTCTCTCAGGAGGTGGTCCGCAGTCTTCATTGGATCGAGGCTCGTCAGGCCCTCATGACGAAAGATATCCAGAAGACGTTGCATGATCGCGGCAGACTCAGCCTTTCTGACGCTCGCCTTGATGCTGCGCAGGAAACCCAATGCACCGTCCTCCGGACGCGATCCAAATCAGACGGGACCATGCGCTCGACAGATTTCCAATTCGTTGAATGTAACGCACTTGAGGTGCCGATGACATTGATCAGGCGAATGTAACCAGCGCAGAGAGAGCCGAAGTCGGGCTCAAAAGCGGGTCGATGACATCGAAATGATGCCGGCGCGGCGCGATCATCCGCCGCAAAGTCACGTCAAATCCGCTCCAGATCGTGTCGAGCAGCACGGATTGCCGCACGAACTCCGGCCGATCCGCTTCACCGACCCACACGTGGATCTCCTTGCCCGCGATAGGTTCGCACAAGGCCGGGCTTTCCGCGACGGCTTCGGCTCGATCTAGGTGCAAATCGCTGTTCGCATTCATTCGAAGGAAGGGACGGAGGTCATGAACGCCGGCGATCGAAACAACTCGGCCGATCCGCGCGAGAACCCCCGGCGACAATCGGCTGTCGGCGCAGATCTGGCGCGTAACGAGATGCCCGCCCGCTGAATGCCCGGCAAGTACAATGGGCCCCTCAACGACGTGAGCCACCTGTTCGATGGCGTCCGTCACCGATCGTGTGATGTCCGAAATCCGGACCTCTGGCGCGAAGGGGTAGCCCGGCATTGCAACGGCCCATCCACGGGCGACCGGTCCGGTTGCATAATGTGAGAAGAGCTCCCGGTCGAAACGCCGCCAATAGCCACCGTGCACAAAGACAACTAGCCCGACCGGCCGCTCGGCGGGCAAATGCAGATCGAGCTTCTGCCGTGGATGATCTCCATACGCAAGGTTTGCCCTGAGCCGCTCCGGCCCGCGCGACAGCCGGTAGGCATTCGCAGCGGCGGCCCAAAGCATGGGATAGCGTGCGCCGTTCGGAATGTAAGGTGTACATGCGAAGGCATCATCCCAGTCGATTGCCATCAGAAGGCTTTAAAGGTGAGCGTCGTGAGACTCCGATCGATATGCGGGATATCTAGGATCTTCGCATTGATATAGCGCCCTATATCCTCTTCCTCGGGGATGTAGACCTTGAGGAGGAGATCGTATTCGCCTGATGTCGAATACAGCTCGGAGGCGAACTCCCTGTCATAAATGGCATCGGCCACTTCATACGTACGGCCCGGTGTGCAACGCAACTGGATGAAGACGCAATTCATGTCTCACTCCCTTTTCCGGGGGAACTTTGGCGCCGCTTGGCGCCCGACGCAATTGTCTTTTTGCCCTAATGGCCTACTGCCGTTTTCGTGGCCGCGAGGTCAAGTCTACGCAAGCCGAGCCAAAAGCATCACCGGGCATGGGTAGCTTTGTTTCGAATGGTCTCACACTAGTTACGGCGACGCTTGTTGGTATCCAAGACTGCATTTTTACCCGCAATATAAATATATTACGAAGATAATTTTCCACTTTTATGCCCGGCGGCGTCACGTAGCCGGTCCCGGTTCAGGCCATCACGGGGCGACGTTCCCGTGCGGCGTCAGGACAAGCAGAATGATGCCAGCCGAAACAAGCAGGATGCCGAGTGTTTCCCGAAAACTCGGATGCTCGCCAAAGATGATGCGAGCCGTCAGATAGCTGAAAACAAGTTCAATCTGGCCGACAGCCTTCACTTGGGCCGCGGAAACCATCGCGAACGCCGCAAACCACGAGAAGGAGGCGATCATTCCAGCCACACCCACAGGCACGGCGACGCGCCAGGCCGAGAAGACCCGGCCGACCTCGCCTGGCACCCGGCGGTTCATGAAGATTGTGAGAAGAAGGGTCTGAAGCACGGTGACAAAGGCAAGAGTCGCCGCAGCACGCAATACCGGCGTGTCGGGAGGCGCATCAAGCGCAAGCGCCGCGGCCCGGTAGGCCACGCCAGAAAATGCAAAGGCGGCACCGGCCGCAACCCCGATCCCAACGGCACGAGCCGAAAAAGCGCCGGCCGCATCCCGGACCGCCGAAAGCAGTGCAACTCCACATAGGCTCACGAGGATCCCCACGAGGGCAAGCGGCGCGATCAGATCCCCGAGCAACAGGTACCCAAAGAGCGCGGCCTGCACCGTCTCGGTCTTCGCGAGCGTGTTACCCACTGCGAAGTTCCGGAGTGAAAAGAGATGCAGAAGAAGCAGCGTGCCGGCAATCTGCCCGAACGCGCCCCCCACCGACCAGATAGCGAAGGTGACCGTAGGGCGGGGCATGGTCTGGCCGCCGAACGAAATCAAACCAACCACGAGCAGCACGGCCCATGGTGCCGCAAAGACGAAGCGAGCATAGGTCGCGCCCAATACACTGACCCTGCGGGTCAGCGCCTTCTGGAGTGCGTTGCGAAAGTTCTGGAGAAATGCCGCTGTGACCGCCAGAAGCACCCAGAGGCCGGTCATCGGCATCTTTGCACGTTGACAGCGCACACAGTCATATTAGGGTTCATGAATACATTTCCTCGCAAGGTTCGAGAATTGGCATGAGCAAGAACTATCCCGAAATAACGAAGCGGATCGTCGGTGGCATCAAGCAACTGCGAAAAAACATTCCCGATACGATGCAGGGGTTTAGCGCCATGGCTGGTGCCGCCACCAAGGATGGCGTGCTGGACGGCAAGACGAAGGAATTGATTGCGTTGGCCATCGGCGTGGCGACGCGCTGCGACGGATGCATCGGCTTTCACACCGAGGCTTTGGTGCGGCTTGGGGCGACACGAGCGGAAATCGAGGAAACCCTCGGCATGGCGATCTACATGGGAGGCGGGCCATCGCTCATGTATGCCGCCGACGCGCTGCTCGCCTTCGAACAGTTCAGCGGCGACAAGGCCTGAGCCCCTCACCAGATATTTCGAACACCGATCCTTCACAGACGATCGCGAAGCGCATACCAACTCATCGCGAGCGCCAGAAGTGGCGCCCGCAACGCCCCGCCACCGGGGAAACGCGTCTGGGGCAGCTTGGAAAATACATCAAAGCGCCCGGCCTGACCGGCAACTGCCTCCGCCATCAGCTTGCCCGAGAGCGTTGCCATCGCCACGCCATGACCGGAGAAACCGGCCGCGGAATAGACATTCGGGGCGAGCCGCTGCAGCGCGGGCATCCGGTTCACCGTGATCGCAAGCGTGCCACCCCAAGCGTAAGCAATCCGTGTGTGCGCAAGCTGAGGATAGACCCGGAGCATGTTTGGCCGCACAAGCGCCGCAATGTCGCCCGGGAAACGATAGCCATAGGTTTCGCCGCCCCCGAACAGCAGTCGCCGATCTTCGGAAAGCCGGAAGTAGTTGACCACGAAGCGGGTATCCGCCACGGCGACATCGTCGCGGATCAAGGCACGGGCCGCGTCCTCGCCCAAGGGGTCGGTGGCAATGATAAAGTTGTTGATCGGCATGACCCGAGTCGACACTTCCGGCTCAAGACCGCAAAGATAGCCGTTGCAGGCAAGGACCACATGCCGCACCCGCACACTGCCATGCGCGGTCTCGACCTGCGGCCGCGGTCCTGGATGAATTGCCGTCACCCGGCTTCGTTCATGGATGCGCACCCCGGCTTCGCCTGCGGCTGAGCCAAGACCCAGCGCATAGGAAAGTGGGTGGAGATGTGAGCCTCCCTTGTCGAGCACGCCGCCCCAATAGGCCTCCGTTCCGAGCGCCAAACGGATCGCGTCGCGGTCAAGGGGTTCGGTTTCCAAATAACCGTAGGTCCTGGCGAGGTTCTCTGCATCCGCATGTAGCGCGCGGACATAGCTCTTGCGATGCGCTGCGTGGATGACGCCAGGCCGAAGGGCGCAGTCGATTGCGTGACGTTCGATGCGCCGCCGGACCAAGGCCTTTGCCTCCTCGGCCATGGACCAGAACCGCCGCGCCATGTCGATACCTACAGCCTTCTCAATCCAGGACTGGTCCTGACGCTGGCCCGATCCGACTTGACCGCCATTCCGGCCCGATGCCCCCCAGCCAAGACGCTGCGCCTCCAGAAGCACGACGTCGAAGCCGGCTTCCGCGAGATGGAGCGCAGCTGAGAGGCCAGTATATCCCCCGCCGATCACGCAAACATCCGCGCTCGCGGCGCCAGCAAGCGCAGGAAGCGGTGGCGGGGCTGCGACACTTGCGGCGTACCAACTCGGGGCATGCCGCCCGGGCGTGTCATTGACGGTAAGAAGATCGAGTTGCCGCATGTCGAATCCGGTGGTTGCGCGCGCTCGGTATCAGGATGCGTGTCGGCTGGCCAGCTGGCAGCACATTAGTACTGCTTCACCCGGATTGACTAGGATCCGCCGAAAACACAATCATAGATGTGACTTTTATGGGATTCCTGCACGCAATTTTCGAACGACTGAAACTTGCCGGCACTCCTCAGCCTGCATCGCGTATTGATCTTCAGACCCTTGCCGACAGCTTCTAGTATACGGCCATGCAGGGCGCGCGCGCCGGAGAGTGTATGCTCGCAAGGGTGGCTTTGCCATTCTGTAAGATGTACCGTTGGTGCAGGCATCCATGAAGCGAATGATGGTCGGGCAACGCCATGATCATCTCGAGATACGAGCGCGCCACGAGGACGGGGCAGGTCATACGGCTCGACGGAATAGTGCAATTCACTCAGCGCAACGGCCTCTCGTCAGGCGAAATGACAATCGTTCTGCGCGATATCGGCGAGCGAAAAACCTGGAAGAGGGAACTGGACGCGCTTGCCTTCACGGATGCGATCACTGGGCTGGCAAACCGTCGCGGCTTTGACTTGGCAATCGGGCACTACTGCCAGGATACCACGTACATCGGTTCCCGCCTCTCGCCCATCCTGATCGATCTCGATCACTTCAAAGAGGTGAATGACCATTTCGGTCATCAGGTCAGCGACGACTATCTGCGCGTGATCGCGACGTTCTGCGGTCGGGCATAGTGGCGCACGATGCGATCGCAGCGCTATGGCAGTGAGAAAATGGCGCTGATCCTTCCCGCTGTGGACACTAGAGGCGCCGTGGAGCGCACCAAAGCAGTCCGAGGCGATTGTCCTCGGCCTCCGGCTGCTGGGACCACCCTTGGAGATGCCACGTGCGGTCTCTCAAGCATAAGTGCGGGCATCGCGACGGAACTGCTGCGTCCGGAGGAAGCATCGATATGCCCGCAGGGCCGCTCATGGCCGCTGACCGGGCGCCCCGCAAGGCAAAGAGAGAGTGCGCAACAGCACTGAGTCAGCGGTAATTTTGCGGCCGGAGCAGTGCCTCGCGAGCTAGATCAAAACCGTTTCAGATTGAATCGCAATCTAAAAGAGGATTCCACTCCAAGCAGCATGATGTTCAGACGTTCAAGAGCAGATGGGCCCGCTCCCAAGGCGAGATGACCCTCAGGAAAGTTTCAATCTCGTCGCGCTTTATCGCCTTGTAAACGCTACAGAATTCCCGGCCCAGCAAAGCTGCAACCTCACTCCCCTCGGCTTCGAAGAGATCGAGCGCGGGAAGGAGATCGCGGGGAAGCGCCCTCGCCCGTCGATAGGCCTCTCCCGTCACCGGATCGCGCGGTGTCATCCCTTCCTTCATGCCCAGATAGCCGCACGCCAGCGATGCCGCCAGCGCTAGATAAGGATTGCAGTCCATGCCAACGATGCGGTTCTCAATACGGCGGGCCTCCGGCGGCCCAATGGGAATACGCAAGCCGGTGGTGCGGTTGTCGGGACCCCATTCGAGATTGATCGGCGCAGACCCTTCGGGAACGTAGCGGCGGTAACTGTTCACATATGGTGCGAAGATGCACACGACGGAGGGAAAGTGGAGCTGCTGGCCGGCAAGATATCCGTAGAACAGACTGCTGGCGCTGCCGTCCGGCTCGCTGAAGAGGTTTCGCCCGGACTTTGTGTCCACCACCGACTGGTGGATATGCATGGCGCTTCCCGGCTCATCCTGCATCGGCTTTGCCATGAAGGTTGCGAAGCAATTGTTCCGGAGCGCCGCTTCGCGGATCGTCCTCTTGAAGAAGAACACCTGATCCGCGAGCTTCAGCGGATCGCCGTGAATGAAATTTATCTCGACCTGACCCGCGCCACCTTCCTGGATGATCGTGTCGATCTCGAAGCCCTGCACTTCGGCGAAATCGTAGATGTCGTCGATGACCTTGCCATACTCGTCAACCGCCGACATCGAATAGGCCTGCCGGCTCGCCATCTGACGCCCCGTGCGGCCGAGCGGGGGTTCGATCGGCTCGTTGGGATTGAGATTGGGCTTGATGAGATAGAATTCCATCTCTGGCGCAACGACCGGCTCCCAGCCTTCGCGGGCATAGAGATCAAGGACTCGCTTCAGAACGTTCCGCGGCGCGACCGGAACAGGATTCCCGCTCAGATCCTCGATGTCATGTATGACCTGCACGGTGATATCATCGGCCCAGGGCGCAGCGGTGGCCGTCGTGTAGTCGGGTTTCAGGACCATGTCTGCTTCGGTCCACTGATGCGCGATATCCATATCGACATAATCGCCCGAGATCGTCTGGTAAAAGAGCGAGGTCGGCAGATACATCCGGTCGCCACGCGAGAACTTCTGGAAGGGCATGGCCTTGCCGCGCGAAATCCCTGCGATATCGCAGATCACGCATTCAACTTCCTCGACCCGGCGATCTGCAACCCAGTCGCGAAAGCCCGCGGGAAGCTTGTCGAAAGCGATGCGGCGGATATCCTCACTCATGCGTGTTCCGTTTCTGTTGGCGGCGCACATTCGAGCGCCTTTCGATTCCGTCGCGTCAGGACGTTCCTTCAATTGGTAAGGCGGGTCAGACTCCCGCTTCCAACCCGATCTCCACACCGCTTGCGCCCGACCTCTCGGCAATTAGACAGAGCCAGTCATGCGCAAGGTGTGCCGCAGCCAATGCCGTTATTTCAGCACTATCGTATGGCGGAGACACCTCCACGATGTCCATCCCCACGAGATCGAGCCCGGCGAGCCCTCGGACAATCTCGAGCCCCTGCCAGCTTGCCAGACCGCCGGGCACTGGCGTGCCGGTCCCTGGCGCGAAAGCCGGGTCAAGGCCGTCTATGTCGAAGGAAAGATAGACGGGCGCCCCGCCGGCCCGGGCCCGCACCGTTTCGATGGCCCGGCCGACTCCGTAGCGATGGATCCAAGGTGACGTCAGTATCCCGATCCCGAGACTGTCATCGTGATAGGTCCGGATACCGAGCTGGGTCGAGCGCGCCGGATCTATGAGCCCCTCGCGTATCGCCCGGCCCATCATCGTGCCATGATCGATACGATCCGGATCGTCCGGCCACAGATCTCCATGGGCATCAACTTGCACGAGCGCAAGGGGGCCGTATTTTGCCGCATGGGCCCGCAGCAGAGGCCAAGTAACGAAATGGTCGCCGCCTAGCGAGAGAAGCTTCGCGCCGCTCTCGAGAACGTCCCCCGCCGCGGCCTCGATTGCTGCCGGGACGGCCGCAGGATGATGAGGGTCCAGCATGCAATCGCCGCGATCAACGATTGCGAGGCTGGTCAGCAGATCGAAGCCGAATGGGAAGGCCTTGAGTTCGGCGAGTTGCACCGAGGCCGCCCGGATCGCGCGCGGGCCGAGTCGGCAGCCGGGACGGTTGGTCACGGCACTGTCAAACGGGAGGCCCATCACGGCCACGTCAACACCCTCGAGATCCCGAGAATATCGGCGGCGCAGAAAGGACAATGCGCCGCCATAGGTCATTTCCGTAACGCGAGAGCGATTGTCTCTGGCGCGAAACGCGCCGTCTCCTTCCACTTCGGTCAAGAACGCCGGCTCCGTTTGAGCTGCCAGGTGGCGACAAGGACACCCAAGGCAACGATGGCGATAATGATTGTCGCAAGAGCGTTTATGTCCGGACTCACGCCCAGGCGGACCTTCGAGAAGATGACCATCGGGAGGGTCGATGCGCCAGGGCCGGTCACAAAGCTCGCGATCACGAGGTCGTCCAGAGAGAGCGTAAAGGCCAGCAACCAGCCCGCAATCAGAGCCGGAGCGATGACGGGGATGGTTATGTCGAAGAAGACCCTGACGGGCCGCGCGCCGAGATCCATTGCAGCCTCCTCAAGACTACGATCGAGGCTCGCGAGGCGCGACTGCACAACCACCGCCACATAGGCCATGCAGAAAGTCACATGAGCGATAATGATCGTCGTCATGCCACGCCCGGCCGGCCAGCCAATGAGCTGATCCATTGCAACGAAGAGCAGGAGAAGCGAAAGGCCGGTAATGACATCGGGCATGACGAGCGGTGCAGTGACCATCCCCGTCAGCAAGGCCCGGGTCCGAAAACGGCCAAAGCGGGTCAGAACATAGGCCGCGAGGGTTCCCAGGACGACCGCAGCGGTGGCCGACACCACGGCGACCTGGATGCTAACCCAGGCTGCGCGCAGGATCTGGGGATCGCGAAAGAGCTCGCCGTACCACTTTGTCGAGAAGCCACCCCAGACGGTCACGAGCTTGCTCTCATTGAAGCTGAAGATGATGAGCGACAGGATCGGCGCGTAGAGAAAGATGAAGCCCAGAACGCAGAAGATCACCAAGAACGTCGAGGCTCGCATCATGTCTCCTCCTGGGCGTGCGCCTGCGCGTTGCGCAATATCATGATGGGGATGACGAGCGCGATGAGCATGGCGATCGCCACTGCACTCGCAACGGGCCAATCGCGATTAGAGAAGAACTCGCTCCAGAGCACCCGGCCAATCATGAGCGTATCCGGCCCGCCGAGCAGTTCCGGAATGACGAACTCTCCGATTGCCGGAACGAAGACCAGCATAAACCCTGCAATGATCCCCGGCATGGAGAGCGGGAGGGTCACGTTGAAGAAGGTGGCGAGAGGGCGTGCGCCGAGATCGGCCGACGCCTCGAGCAGGGACGGATCGAGCTTCACTAGATTGGCGTAAAGCGGAAGGATCATGAAGGGAAGATAGGTATAGACGATGCCGAGATAGACCGCGAAATCAGTCTGAAGCATGACAAGGGGCTGATCAATAAGGCCCGTCCAGAGGAGAAAATTGTTGATGACGCCGTTGGAGCGCAGGAAGCCCTGCCACGCATAGACCCGCAGCAGAAACGAGGTCCAGAACGGCAGCATGACCAAGGTGAGCAGGAGCGTACGGCGTGGCTCGGGGCTCCGGGCGATGTAATAGGCCATCGGGTAGCCGACCAAAAGCGCGATACAGGCCGAAATGAAAGCAACCTTCAGCGAAAAGACATAGGCGTTGAGGTAGAGCGGATCATCCAGAAGATATCGATAGTTCCCCAGATTGAAGCTGAAGATCGCCCTTTCCCCATCCCACTCGAGGATCGGGAGATAAGGCGGAAGAGCGATCGCAGCCTCGCTGAGGCTGATCTTTGCCACAACGAGGAAGGGGATCAGGAAGAAGACTGCAAGCCAGAGCACCGGCACGGCTATCACGAGACTTCGACCGCCAAGCCCGAAGCGCTGCAGCAGGGATGCCGTGAGACGAAAGGGAGCGAAGGTGGTCAGAGCGCGGCTCATCGAGTCAGCACCACACCAGCATTGTCATCCCAGGACACCCAGACGTTCTCATCCCAGGAGATCGCATCTTCGACATGGCGCGACAGATTGACCTGCGTCGCGTTCAGATGCCTGCCCGAAGGAAGCCGCAGCCGATAGATCGATAGATTTCCCATGTAGGCGACTTCATCGACCATCGCCGGAAAGGTGTTCGGCAGATCTGGTCTTGCGCGGCTGAGCCTGAGCTTTTCGGGCCTGATCGCGTAGAAGAGCTCCTGACCGGGGCTGCAGGAGACACCGTGTCCGACGTGGATCACACCTTCGAGCTCCGGCGTCGCTATGTCGATATGGTCAGCCTCGTCCACCGTGACATGGCCGGCGAAAAGGTTCACCGAGCCAATGAAGTCGGCCACGAAACGCGAGTTCGGATGCTCATAGATCTCCGCCGGCTCACCCACCTGCACGATGCGGCCGGCGTTCATGACGCCGATGCGTGAGGAAATCGTCATTGCTTCCTCCTGATCGTGCGTAACGACGATGAATGTGACGCCGAGGGTCTCCTGGATCTTCACCAGCTCAAACTGAGTCTCTTCGCGAAGCTTCTTGTCGAGTGCGCCAAGCGGCTCATCGAGCAACAGCAACTTCGGACGCTTGACGAGGGCACGGGCCAGGGCCACGCGCTGACGCTGCCCCCCTGACAGCTGGTCCGGCTTCCGGCCGGCAAAACGTTCCAGCTGTACGAGCCGGAGCATATCTGCCACGCGCTCCATGGCCTCGGCCTTGCGAACGCCTTCACGCAGCAGCCCATAGGCGATGTTGCGCTCTACCGTCATGTGCGGGAAGAGCGCATAGGACTGGAACATCATGTTCGTCGGACGGTCATATGCCGGAATACCGGCCATATCCTGCCCGTCGATTTCGATGCTGCCCTCAGTCGGCGTCTCGAAACCGGCCAACATTCTGAGGAGCGTGGACTTTCCACAGCCGGACCCACCGAGAAGGCAGAACAGTTCACCCTTGTAGATATCGAGAGAAACATCGTCGACGGCGACGAAATCATCGAACTTCTTCGTGATGCTCTGAATGCGGACAAAGGGCTGCGCACTTCCGGAAACCCATGGTTTTGCCAGGGCGGCAACTTCCTTGATGGTCATCGGGCCTCCGGAAAAGCAACGGGAAACGGGGCGCAGCTTCACGCCCCGCGGGACACCAACAGATCTTACTGACCGGTGCGGACCTGCGTCCAGAGCCGCGTGAAGTCACGCTCGGTGCGTGCGTCACGCATCGCGGACGGGAAGAGATTTGCTAGCACATCCGCGGGCGGATAGATTTCCGGATTATCCTTGATCTCGGGGCTCACGAACTCAAGCGAGTCAGGGACCGCGTTCGGATAGAACACGTAGTTGGTGATATCCGCCATGATTTCCGGCTGAAGGATGAAGTCGATGAACTTGTGAGCTGCATCCGGGTTCGGGGCATCCGCGGGGATTGCCATCATGTCGAACCACTGCAGGGTCCCTTCCTTCGGGATTGAATAGTTGACCGTGATCCCGCGCGCCGCCTCCTCCGCCCGGTCCGCCGCAATGAAGACGTCGCCCGAAAAACCGACGGAAACGCAGACTTCTCCGTTCGCAAGGTCCGAGATGTATTGCGAGGAATGGAAATACCGGATGTAAGGGCGAATTGCCTCGATCAGGCCGGCAGCTTCGGCAATCTCGTCACGGTTGCTCGTTCCCGGATCGTAGCCGAGATAGTGGAGAAGCGGCGGAAAGACTTCGGTCGCGCTGTCGAGCACGGTAATACCGCAATCGGCAAGCTTTGCCGCGTTCTCTGGATTCAGGATCAAATCCCAACTGTCAACCGGTGCATCCTCGCCCAGGCGCTCGCGCACCATGTCCGGATTGTAGCCTATACCGTTGGTGCCCCACATGTAGATGATCGCATGATCATTGTTCGCATCGTAGGCTGCGGCACGCTTCATCTGCTCAGGATCGAGATTGTCAAGGTTGGGAATCTTGGACTTGTCCAGCGGCATGTAGATTCCGCCCGCGATCTGGCGGCGCAGGAAATCAGAAGTCGGCACGACAAGATCATAGCCGGATGAGCCCGCGAGAAGCTTTGCCTCGAGTACCTCATTGGAGTCGTAGACGTCATAAATGACGTCAATCCCGGTCAACGTCTCGAACTTTGCGATGGTGTCTTCGGCAATGTAATCGGACCAGTTGTAGATATGCAGCTCTTCCGCGAACGCGGGAGCTCCGAATGCAAATACGGCTGCTAGGACGGGAGCTTGACGCAAATTCATATAAGCATCCTTCTACGATTCGGGACTACATTCCCAGGCGATCCCTCAACGCATACCACCAAGATCCCACGACGGAATAGGGCACGGCGAACCGGCGGCCACCGGGAAAGGGAATCCAGGGCACTTTCTGGAACACATCAAAGCTGCGGCGATCACCATCGACCGCCTTGCCCAGAATCTGCCCAAAAAGATGGCTGCCAACGACACCATGACCGCTGTAGCCTTGGGCAAAATAGGTCGCATTCCCAAGACGCCCCATCTGGGGCACCCGGCTGAAAGAGATTGCACAATTGCCGGACCAAGCGAAATCGACGCCCACCCCCTTCAGATCCGGGAAGACCTTTTCGAGACTGGGTAGCAGCTTTGCGCGGATATCGGCTGGATCGCTTCCACCGTAGACCGTTCCGCCACCAAAGAGCAGCCGCCCGTCCGCCGAAAGCCTGTAGTAGTCGAGTATGTAGCGCACGTCCTCGACACACATGTCAGTGGGCAAAAGTGCCCTGCCACGTTCACCCAGCGGCTCGGTCGCGATGATCTGGGTAGAGAATGGCATGATCCGGTTCTCGAGCTCCGGCACAAGGTGACCTAGATAGGCATTTCCTGCCAAGATCAGTACTTCCGGCCGGATCGCCCCGGTCGCCGTCCGCACGACAGGCCTACCGGCAGGATTCTCGACAGAGATCACCCTGCTCAGTTCGTGGATGGTTCCGCCCAAGCTCTCAAACGCCGCAGCTTCGCCTAGGGCAAGATTGAGAGGGTGCATGTGACCGCCAGAATGATCGAGCATGCCGCCAAGATAGATATCTGACGCTATGTGCCTGCTCAACGCGGCCCTGTCGAGCATCTCGAAATTATCGTGACCGTGACGCCGCCAGAGCGACTGCTTGGCTTCGAGCTCCTGCATCTGCTTCGCAGTGAAGGCGGTGAAGATGTTACCGTCCCTCAGATCGCATTCGATACCATATCGTGCAACCCGATCCCGGATGATCTCGCCACCCGTTTGAACCACTGTCCCGACAAAATCGGCGGTATCTCGGCCGTAACGCGCCGTGATCGTCTCGAGACTTGCGTTGAGGCCATTTACAATCTGCCCACCGTTGCGCCCAGATGCGCCCCATCCGATCCGAGCGCCTTCCAGCAGAACGACCTCATGCCCCCGCTCCGCGAGCTCAATCCCGGCTGAAAGGCCGGAGAATCCGCCGCCGACGATGCAGACCTCCACCTTCCGCTCGCCTTCGAGCGGCGGGCGCGCTGCTGCAGGATTGGCCGACGCCGCGTAATAGCTTTCGGGATAGGCGCCTCCGGCCGTGTAATCCTTCGCCGCGCGGGCCATCACACTTTCTCCAGGTAGGTTTCAAGTTCGAACGGACTGATCCGCTGGGAGAACACCTGCAATTCCTGCCGCTTCATTCCGAGGAAGGCGTCTATGAGCGTCGGCGAAAAGATCCGCCGCATAGCCTCACTCGTCTCGAAGAGTTCGATGCCATGCCGCCAGTCCGAAGGGAGCACCTCTCCCGCAAGCGCATCGCTTGGGGAGGTGATCGGAGCGGGCGGCTCAATCCGACGTTCAATTCCCTCAAGCGCCGCGCCGAGAATTGCCGCGAGTACAAGATAGGGATTGGAATCAGTTCCCGCGACCCGATGTTCGATCCGCCGCGAGCGATGCGATCCACCCGGAATCCGAACCGCCGCGTGGCGGGTCTCATACCCCCAACAAACACTATGGGGAGCATGCGATTCAGGCTGCCAGCGACGATACGAATTCAGGTGCGGCGCAAAGACGAGAGCTGATTGTCGCATCATCGCGAGAACGCCGCCAACCGCGTGCCGCATCACTTCCGAACCTTGGCTGCCTCCGTCGTCGAAGACGTTCCGGCCCTCGCTGTCGATGAGGCTGAAATGCACATGGAAACCGGACCCAGCCCGATCGAGAAAGGGCTTGGCCATAAAGCTCCCCGCCAGATTGTAAGTTCGGGCAATGCCCTTCACCAGGCGCTTGAAATACAGCGCATCATCGGCAGCGCGCATGGGATCGTCGACATGCAGCAGATTGATCTCAAACTGCCCGCCTCCGTTTTCCGAGATCGCACTGTCGGCCGGGATGCCATAATCTTCGCAGGTCCGGAACACGTCCGCAAAGAAGCCCTCAAAATGATCGATGTCATCGAGGCTCAGAACGTCATTGCCATCAAGCAGCTGCCCCGTGACCGGGGACGTGGGCGGAGTCGGCATATCGCCGCTGGTGTCCACAAGATAGAATTCCAGCTCGGTGGCGACGACCGGTCGAAGCTTGAGCGCGTCATATCGCGCAACGATCGCGGCAAGCGCACGGCGCGGATCTGCAAGGTGCGGCTCGCCCGCCTCCGTCTGCATCCAGAGCGGCAAAAGCGCGGTCGGTGAGCCGAGCCAGTCCATTGGAAGGATCCCGCGGCCGGTCGGAAGACAAATGCCGTCGGCATCGCCTTGTGCAAACACCAGCGGATTGTCCTGGACATCCGCGCCCCAGATATCCGGGCAGGTTACCGAAAGCGGCATCCGGAGTTGACCGTCGAGAATCTTTTCGGCCTGCACTATTGGCATGCGCTTGCCGCGCAAGACGCCATTAAGGTCACAGACCGCGGCGCGAAGACTTGTGATTTCGGGGCGGGCTCCCAGCCACTGCAACGGTTCCTGGCTTGTCACTTCGCACTCCGAAAACTGGCATCCGCCCCACTCCACCAAGAAAAGCCCAGACGAGCCCGCTCAAACTCCATCTAGCGACGGGCGATCTCCGGACTGTTGCCGTGGAGGGTGAAGCCACAATGAACCACGCAACGGCAAGATTACATCGCTCCGACTTGCTGCGTCCACATCAAGCTATAGAAAAGAGCCGCAATGGTGAAACGCTAGGACCGGCGCGCCACAAATCATTCACGACAATGTTACAAAATGAAGAACTCACTCAACTGGAAGGTGAAGCATTGACGTCGCGCGAGGGAGATGCTGGATTGCAGTCGAGCATACGCTAAATAAGAATGGCTCCAGGGAAAACAGAAGAGAAATGAAATTGTTGATGGAGGATTTCACAATCGTTCAGAGCAGGCGCAGCGCGGTAGCGGCAATGACCAAGCATGGTCAGCCCCGCAGCCTGCAGGTTGCTGCTTTGTGCTGGCGGCGCAACCAGAGGGGTAAAATCCGGATACTGCTCATTACGAGCCGTGATACCGGGCGCTGGGTCATACCGAAGGGCTGGCCAATGCATAACCGAAGCCATGCCGAAGCCGCAGAGCGCGAAGCCTTTGAGGAAGCTGGCGTTCAGGGCAATCTGCGCCACGAAAGCCTTGGCCTCTTTACTTACCGTAAACAGCTGGGTCGCGGGCGCTCGATCCTTTGCGTCGTCCAGGTTTTTGCCCTCGAAGTGCAGACACGTCTCAAAAAATATCCCGAGAATGGTCAGCGCCGTGACGTCTGGCTTTCGCGCAAGAAGGCAGCACGCGAAGTCAGGGAACCGGAGTTGCGGACCCTTATCCGGAAATTCAACCCGGATGCGCGCTGATCCGGCGATTTGCCTGTGAGACTTCTATTTCTTGCCGTCATCGAAGAAGGGCGTGACCTCAACGACGATGACGGCATTCTCTTCAGCGGCGCGGTCCATCAGGGCGCGCTCTTCCAGATCAAGGCCGCCATCCGCTTCCCGCTCTGCGCGCGTGCCGTACGCGGTGACGTCTAGGGGGGCGAGTCCTGCGGTCTTCAGCACGGCGACCGTTTCGCGCACGGCTTCCGCTTCATCCCGCGCCGACGCGTAACAGAGAAGGCCTGCCCCCGTCGCACGATCGGGAAGCCCGTCACCGAGCTTCCGACCGACCTGAACGACCAAGGTGTGAACTTCGGATTCTGCTGACTCGGGGCGCGTCATGCAAAGCTCAATCGCGGAGAAGGTCGTTGATAGATGTCTTGGACCGCGTTTTTGCATCTACCCTTTTGACGATGACTGCGCAGTAGAGATTTACGCCGCCCTTGGACGGCATGGAGCCAGCGACGACGACGGAACCCGCAGGCACCTCGCCGTACATAGTCTCGCCCGTCTCACGGTCGACGATCTTGGTCGACTGCCCAATAAACACGCCCATACCAAGGACAGAGCCTTCACGCACGATGCAGCCTTCGACCACCTCCGAACGTGCTCCGATGAAGCAGTTGTCCTCGATGATCGTCGGCCCGGCTTGCATCGGCTCGAGAACACCTCCGATCCCGACGCCGCCCGAGAGATGCACGTTCTTGCCGATCTGCGCACAGGAGCCGACCGTCGCCCAGGTGTCGACCATCGTCCCGGTGTCGACATAGGCGCCAAGGTTGACGAAAGAGGGCATCAGCACGACACCGGGGGCTATATAGGCGGAACGCCGCACTACACAGCTCGGCACGGCGCGAAATCCTGCCTGCTTCCAGTCGTCAGGTCCCCAGCCCTTGAACTTGGAGTCGACCTTGTCCCACCAGCCGCCACCTTGCGGTCCGCCGTGTTGCGGTTCCATGTCCTTTAGGCGGAATCCAAGCAACACGGCCTTTTTCGCCCACTGGTTGACGTGCCAGACGCCATCCTCGCCACGCTCCGCCACACGCAGTGAACCGTTGTCGAGCGCGTTAAGCGTCGTCTCGATGGCCGATCGCGTGGCGCCGCTGGTTTCAGGCGTGATGGACTCGCGTGTATCCCAGGCGGCCTCGATGGCAGCCTCGAGTTCAGCATGGGAATCTTGCGACATGATCGGCCCTCTCGATGCGTTCGCGGTAGCGGAAATGCGGGCGAAGCTATAATTCGGTAATGTCGGGGTGGCAATCTGCCCGGAAAAAATTCCCTTGAGGACAATCATGACCGAGCTGAGCCGGCACCAGCGCCGCTTTCCAGACGCCAAAGAAGACCTCCGCCGCACCCGCCGCGTGCCTGCCACGCCGCAGACCCAGAGCCCGAGCTACAGGCTGGCTTTCAACGATACGGATTTTCTCGCGCGCGATGAGCTCCGGCCCGTGCGGCTTCAACTTGAGCTCCTCAAGACGGAAATGTCACTTGCCGAACGCGGGATTGTCTCAACCGTGGCAATGCTTGGCAGCGCACGCATCCGTCCTGAGGGCAGCGCCCTCTCTCACCACTACTCCGAGGCTTGCGAATTTGCCCGGCTCTCTACCCTGCGCGCGCTCGAGAGTGGCAACCGCGAGAATGTCGTCTGCACAGGCGGCGGGCCTGGCATCATGGAAGCCGGCAATCGCGGTGCGACCGAGGCCGGCGGCATCTCCGTCAGCCTCAACATCGTCCTTCCCCACGAGCAGGTACCGAATTCCTACGGCACACCGGAGCTGAGCTTCAACTTTCACTATTTTGCCGTGCGAAAGATGCATTTCCTCATGCGTGCCCGTGCCGTGGCAGTCTTCCCGGGCGGCTTCGGCACGCTCGACGAGTTCTTCGAGACCCTGACCCTTGTGCAGACCCGTCGGATGGCGCCTCTGCCGATCGTGCTCTTCGGCCGGGACTTCTGGGACAAGCTCATCGACTGGGACGTGCTGATCGAGGCGGGCACGATCTCGCCCGACGACACGCGGCTCTTCCACTACGCCGAAAGCGCTGCCGAGGCCTGGGCCTATATCGACGCCTGGAAACGTCCCGGTGCCGAAGAATAGGTCAGACGAAGGCGAAATCGTCTGAGCTCAGCGACCCGGAATAGTCTTCGAGCGTGATGCGGAGCATCGCGTAACCTGGGTCTTCTGCATAGTTGTTCGCCTCGATACCGGTATTGAAGAGCACCGTGGTGTTCGTCACGCCTGCGCTGTCCTCCTTGCGAACATAACTGAGCTCGAAGACGCCCGGCTCGTTGCTCTCGCCGATGAAGGTGGGTGTGAGCCCGTCAGGATTGTCTTCGATCTCGATACAGAACACATCCCCTTCTGCCGTGTCGAAATCACGGATCGACCCCCAATGACCGCGGACCTCCGACAACCAATAACCAAAGTCTCGCGTCGCATTGCTGAAGCGGAACTGATCCGCGCCGGCCCCTCCCTCCATGTCCATGTAGCCAAACCCCGCAACAAGGGTATCGTTGCCCTTCCCGCCATGGAGTTCCTCGCCCGTCGGATCGTAGTAGCTGCGGAAGAAGCTGAACTCGTTGTAGAAGGCCCCGCCGCTGAGGATCAGGTCGTCGCCCGCGCCCCCCTTCAGGATCTCGATGTCCCCATCGGAATAGACTTCCGTTCCACCCTGGATGGTGTCGTTTCCCCCGCCACCGTCGACGACATTCGCCCCGTTCCCGGCCGCGATGAAATTGGCCTTCCCATCGCCGAACACCGTGTCGTCCGTATCTCCGAGCCGGAGGTTCTCGATCGAGACGAGCCGGTCGACCGGCCCGCCCCCATTGCTCCAGCGTGCCTCGCTGGCGACGAGGTCGATCGTCATGTCCTGGCCGTGCCCGATGCCGGAGCCAAAGTGGTACTCTGCATCGACATAGACGGCGGTATCGCGGCCTTCTCCACCCTTCAGCAGGTCCGATCCGTCCTTGAGCGCTCCGGCAAAATCCGGTTCAGGATCGTCTTCCTCGTAACCGAGATCAATCTGCTCCGAGGCCCCGCCCGCAAGCGTATCGTCCCCCGCACCGCCTCGCAGCGTGTCATTGCCGACGCCGCCGACGAGGCTGTCATCGCCCGCGCCGCCGTCGAACCAGTTGGCAGCGTCGTTGCCGATGAGGATGTCGTCGCCCGAGCCCGTCCGCGCCTCCTCGATCGAGACGAGGGTCTCCGCTCCCCAGGGCGTGCCGGGAAAGCTCGCCTTGCCCAGGGCAAGGTCGATCTGCACCGGCCCGGTGTTTTCCGCATAGAGCACGCGGTCGCGCCCCGCCCCGCCGTCGAGGAAATCGTGCCAGCCGCCGCCGTCGAGCGTGTCGTGCCCCGCGCCGCCGAAGAGCCGGTCGTTGCCGTCGCCGCCCTGCAGCAGGTCGTTGCCCGGGCCGCCGCGCAAGTCGTTCTTCGCCGCGTTGCCGATCAGCGTGTCATTGCCCGCACCGGTCTCCACGTTCTCGATCGAGATGAGCGCCTCGTCCGCCCAGGACTGGCCCGGAAAGCGCGCGAAGCCGCGCGAGAGATCGATGCGCACCGGCGTCTTGTTGAAATCGTAGAGCGCCCAGTCGCTCCCCGGCCCACCGTCGAGCAGGTCGTGCCAGCCGCCACCGTCAAGCACATCGTCGCCACCCCGGCCATGGAGCGCATCGTTGCCGTCGAGCCCCCGGATGAAGTCGTTGCCGCCCGTGCCATTCAGCACATCGTTGCCCGCGGTTCCGTCAATACGTGTGTAACCGCCTGCACGGCGCAATGATGAGGCCATTTACCCCCCCCATAACTCGGCGATTTCAGTGCTGTCCGGGCACGCTCCCCCGCAGTGCGCGCCGAAAGCAGAAAATCTCATTAGAATAAATATCTCGATTAATCGGAACGTTAAGGGTCGGCTTGCAGGCATGTCAATAAGCTTGGGAATGCCAGAAACGAACGTCACCAGCGAGGCGCAAGGACGTATGGACAATTCCGCGCTGCTCGAGACGGCCGAAATATCCGCTTCACGGCAGTCGTTCGATTACGACCTCCCCAGAGTGCGGATCGGTCACAGTTCCCCCCTCGGCCAGTTCTTCCAGCATGTCCCTGAAGTCATCAAGCGCTGCAATCATCGTTGGCCGTGTGGCCGCCAAGGCTTCCATGCTGATCCATTTGCCGAGAACCATATACTCATGCTCTCCAGTCCGGATGACCCGAAGCGACGTCATGCCCTCGAAATCCCCGATGTCCCGTTCTCGATGAAAACGCAGCCATTCGGCTTCGCGCTCCGGCTTCACGCGCATCCGCACAATGTTCATGGCAGCCATCATTTTCCCCTCCACTGTCGACAGAAACGCAACGGAGCAGAGTAGCACGAAATGCGCAGTGGCGTTGCGGCAATTCGCGGTATTGTATCCGGATACGCCACCTTGACCTTCCACGCGGCCACCGTTGATATGATCCCAGCTCGCGTCAAATGACGATCGATACAGGTTGCGTGACGCGCGTGGGGAAGAGGCCATATGACCGGAAAGGGGACAAGGGCGTGCGAGGGGGCCAAAGCAGTTCTGCTTTGGCTTTCTCTTATTCCGTTCCTGTTGACCCATCTCATCGCCGAAGGTGCGATGCCACAGAGCAGCCCGGCGGGCTTCACTGTCGTGCTCTGCACCGGCGACGGGCCACTCGAAATCGAGATTGGTCCTGACGGGACACCGCACCCGGTCGCCCCGGACAGCCAACATCATTCTCCGTGTCATTGGGCAACAGGCACACCTGTCTTCCTCGGTCTGGATGCGCCATGGCTCCTGACCGTGGCGCCAGTCGAGATAGCGGCCGATACCGTCGCGAGCGCCGAACTTGAGGCGCATGGCACAGCCCTGCGCTTGCCTCCTCCTCGAGGCCCTCCGCTCCAGATCTGATCCAGTATCGTCAAGATGACCGGAGCCGCGACAGCCATCATTGCGCCTTTGCGGCCCACGATCTTTCCGGCGCAGCCGGACAAACTCGTCCATGGAGTCAGATATGAAACGTGATCCGCAAGTAATGATCAGTGTGAGTACAGCAATGATGTTGTTTGCCGGAATGGCCAGCGCTCATGCCACCCTCACCCCCCCAGAAGCGCAAGTTGGCGCCGCCTACAACGCGGTCATCCGCATTGGCCATGGCTGCGATGGAGAGGCAACCCACACCGTCCGCGTGACCATTCCCGAAGGCTTTTACAATGCAAAGCCCATGCCGAAGCCCGGCTGGACCCTCAAGACCGTGCGCGGTTCCTACACTAAACCCTATGTTTCCCACGGAGTGACCTACGAAGAGGGGGCACAGGAGATCATCTGGTCAGGCGGCTCGCTTCAGGACGACTGGTACGATGAGTTTGCCTTCCTAGGGACGTTCGGACCGGAGCTCGAGGCCGGGGCGGAATTCCACTTCCCGACCGTCCAGACCTGCGATACCGGCCAAGTTGCCTGGACAGAGCGGTCCGCCCTATCCGACGCGCCCGCACCCTCGGTTGTTCTCGCGGCGGCCGACGAGTCAGCGCAGGCCACGCCGATGCATGAGAGCGCCATGCTTGGAGACCTTACATTGACCAACACTTTCGCCTTTGCCACCCTGCCACATTCGCCGGTCGCTGGAGCTTTCCTCACCATTACAAACGACGGAGAAACCAGTGACAAACTTGTCTCCGCCTCTTCCCCCATCGCTGGAATGGTCCAGATACATGAGATGGCAATGGATGGCGATGTCATGAAAATGCGGGAGCTTGCCGATGGCCTGAAACTGCCTGCGGGAGAGACCGTGATGCTGAAGCCCGGCGGCTATCATATCATGCTCATGGACCTCAAGGAGCCGCTTGTCGAAGGCGAGGCGGTCGACATCACGCTGCAGTTCGAGAATGCTGGCACGATTGCCCTTCCCTTCGGCATTCAATCCCGCACTCGCGGCGCCGGTCATGAGATGAAGCACTGATATGACACCGGTTGCATGGAAAATCCTGCGGGCCGTGCTCTACGGCGCGGCTGCGCTCGCTCTCCTCGCAACGCTCTGGTTCCAGGTCGTCGCGCCCCGTATGGGGCGCGACATCGCAAGCGAACTGGGGCGTGGCGATTACCGTCTGACGACCACAGACGGCGAAAGCTTTACCGAGGAAACCCTTCGCGGCGCGCCCTCGGCGGTGTTCTTTGGCTTCACGCACTGCCCCGAGGTTTGCCCGACGACACTGTCCGACATCACGATCTGGCAGGACGATCTCGGCGACAAGGCGAAAGATCTCAGGATCTGGTTTGTCACGGTGGATCCGGAACGCGACAGCCCGCAGATGATGAAGGAGTATCTCGGCTGGGTTCCCGGCGTCACTGGCGTCTCCGGCTCCCCCGAGGACATCGCAAAGGCGGAACGTGCCTTCAGGATCTTCGCCAGAAAGATCCCGCTCGAGAGCGGCGGCTATACGATGGACCACACTGCCTACATCCTGCTTTTCGATGACCACGGCCGTTTTGCCGACCTCATCGGGTATCAGGAGAAGCCCGAGACTGCACTTGCCAAGCTGCGCAAATTGCTCGGGGCCTGATCGCGGGTGGCCGGTTGCCAGAACCGGCGGCCTGCCATAGCTTCCCGCGACCAGTTCGAGGGAGGCTTACCATACCATGACCGAGAGATCGCTTGGCTTCGATACGCTGCAGATTCATGCAGGCGCAAGACCCGATCCGGCAACCGGCGCGCGCCAGACGCCGATCTACCAGACGACCGCTTATGTCTTCCGCGATGCGGATCATGCGGCAGCACTCTTCAACCTGCAGGAAGTTGGCTACATCTACTCGCGGCTGACTAATCCCACCGTCGCCGCCTTTCAGGAGCGTATCGCGGCGCTTGAAGGCGGCGCAGGCGCCGTCTGCACCTCGTCCGGGCACGCAGCGCAGATCATGGCGCTCTTCCCGCTGATGGCGCCGGGGCGCAATGTCATTGCTTCGACTAGACTATATGGCGGCACGGTAACCCAGCTCACGCAGACGATCCGCCGCTTCGGCTGGGAAGCCCGCTTCGTCGATTTTGACGACACTGACGCCATCGAGGCTGCCGCGGACGAGAATACGCGCGCCGTGTTCTGCGAGAGCATCGCAAACCCCGGCGGCTATGTGACAGACATACCTGCCGTCGCGGAGGTCTCGAAGCGGCTTGGCGTGCCGCTCATCGTCGACAATACGTCGGCCACTCCGTGGCTCTGCCGGCCCTTCGATCACGGTGCAGACCTTGTGGTGCACTCGACCACTAAGTATCTGACGGGAAACGGGACCGCGACCGGCGGCGCCGTGGTGGATTCCGGCCGTTTTGACTGGTCCGCGTCGGACAAGTTTCCCAGTCTGACCGAACCCGAACCCGCCTACCACGGCCTGAAGTTTCACGAGACCTTCGGCGCAATGGCATTCACGTTCCACGGAATCGCCATTGGCCTGCGCGATCTCGGCATGACAATGGCACCGCAGACGGCATTCCTGGGCCTTCTCGGAACCGAGACCCTCAGCCTGCGCATGGCGCGCCACGTGGAAAATGCGCAGAAGGTCGCGGCGTGGCTTGAAGCCGATCCGCGCGTGGAATTCGTCACCTATGCCGGACTGCCATCCTCACCCTATCACGACCGGGCGCGGCGGCTTTATCCCAAGGGTGCAGGAGCCCTTTTCACCTTCGCGCTCAAGGGCGGCTATGAATCCTGCGTAAAACTGGTGGATTCGGTTGCGCTCTTCAGTCATGTCGCCAACCTTGGCGACACTCGCTCGCTCATCATCCACTCGGCGTCCACCACCCACCGCCAGCTTTCGCCAGAACAGCAGGAGGCTGCCGGGGCGGGTGCAAATGTTCTGCGGCTCTCGATCGGGATCGAAGACGCCGATGACATCATCGCGGATCTGGATCAGGCCATGGCGAAAGCCACGGTATGATCACCGCCTCCCACCGGCGCGCCCTTAAGGCGCGCCGGTCTCCTCGCTGCCGATCTCGAAGACTACCGTTACCTCCGCGTCGACGTTAAGACTTCCCCGCGCCACAGGCATCGCGAAGGCCGCATCCGCCCGCGGCGCCGCGTTGACGGCATAGGGCTTCGGCATTGCACCACCAGGTTCGCTGATCGATACGATCGGCCCGAGTTTTATGTTCGCAGCATCGGCGTAGAGCGTCGCGCGCGCCATTGCGTCCGCCACAGCTTTGCGCCGCGCCTGCTGCACGACCTCGGAGGGATCTGCGAGGTCAAAGGAAATGCCGTCGATCCTGTTCACGCCCGCTCCGGCAAGCGTATCGACGAGCGCGCCGACAGTATCGATATCATGAAGGGTGAGCGTCAGCATGCTCCGCGCCCGATATCCGGTTATTTCTGTGTCATTTATCCCGCCATCCTCACGCTGGGCGTAAAGCGGATCGAGGCCAAGGCCGGAGGTTTGGCGATCCTTTTCGGCGAGGTCCGCCCCATCAAGGGCGGCAAAGATTGCCTGCAGGCGCTCGCTCATCGCAGCCAGCGCGGCTTCCGCAGTATTCGCGTCAGCCTCCACCCCGAGCGTGAGGAGCGCCACGTCCGGTATGGCAATCTCACTTCCACTACCGGTGACGGTGATAAGTCGCGGCATCTCTTCAGCCGGCGCGGCCTCGAGCATCAGGACCATCGCCAGCGTGGCGGCAATGGTAATCGGAAACGGTTTTCTCATGCTGGGATCCTCCAATGCGATTAGTTCTCCCGATCCGAATGGATTCGCAACTGAAAGTTGTCTCAAGCATATTCGACTCACTGGATTGTCAGATACTTGCGGCCTATAGTGACCATAGGAAACACTCGACGGAGATCGAGGCGTCATGAGCAGTGGAACACCCGCCACGCGAACGTGGCTGAGGATTATTCTGGACAAGGCTGAAATTGCCCTCCTCGCGGCAGGTGCGCGCGATCCGCTTGTGCTTGTCCATCTCGACGATCCGGCGATCGAGGATCGCCTGTGGGATCTGGCCGCGGCCGTGCGTGCACATGGCGGGCCACTGGAAGTCGTGCTGCCTGAATTTGAGATTCGCCGCGGACATCTTGATGCCGCTCTTTCACACGGCAGAGCCCAACGGGCGCGTGCAGCGTTGGCGCGTGCCTCTCTCTCCCTTGCCATGCCCATCGACCACATTGTGGCAGTGGCAGGAACGCCGGACAGCAAGGGCCAAGTCCCGTGGGCTGCGGTGAAACTCGACGTTCTCGCGCAAACTGATGCCTTTCTCGCGCGCTACGGCCTTTCGGCGGACCGGATCTCGGCGCCGGATAGCCTTCCCCCCTTCAGAGAGCGATCGCACCAATCCATCTTCCCCGCTGTCCTAACCCGAGGCAAACCTCTGTTCGCCGGATCGGCCGCAGCGGCAGTTGCATTGGCAATCTTTCTGGGACTTTCCAACACCGCGGAAGAGGACCGCGAACTGCAGACAGAGATCCGGACCGGGCTCCACAACGCAGTGGAGACGGACATGGCTGATGTACCGCCTCCTGACTCGCCGCCACACCGCATGGCAGTGCCTGCCGACATTTTCCCACCGCGGGCGCGACCTGAACGGCTTGCATTGGTGCGCGTGGAACCTCCGCTGGCGGCTCCTGCGCCCACGCGGGTTGCGGAAGTCGCACCGCCGATCGCGCGTATAATTCCTCCGGCTCAGATGTCTGCACCGACGATCACTAAAGCCGCTCGAAACTTTCCTGCCACTCTGCTCAGTGTGCCCGAGCTGAACGCTCCGTCACCACTCGCCCTGCCAGGCACTGGTGAGTCCAAGCTACCGGACCCGGCGATCCCTTCCGAAGTTCTGGCCCAGATCGTCGAGACATTGCCTCGCACGGCGCCCGAGGTTCTCGGCACCACGCGTCTTGCCTCCCTCCGTCCTCTCCACCGGCCGACGATCTCTGATTCCGCCCCGGTGACGAGCCCCAGCACCCCGAGAATGAGCCGCCCACTCCCGCGGCCGGGAGTGAGTAACCAGACCCGTGCTGCAGTCTCTGCGGCGATTACCGACGCTGTAGCCAGTGCCACAGCAGAAGACCTCGGCAGCGGCTCCATCGTGGATCGCCCCAGACCTCGGAACCGTGCGCCTGCCGCGTCGGCAGCAACGGTGTTCCAGCCTCCGGCACCAAGTGTTATCCGCACAGCGCCCCCCGTCGCCAGCACCGCGGCCTTGGCAGCCCCGGCCGATGCAACCTCCAGTCCGCCCACCCTCAAGGTGCAGTCCGCTGTACGCGTTGCGACTGCCACTCCCCCGCCGCAGACGACAGCGACGCGTGTCAATGAGCAGGTTGGTATAGATCCGCGGGAGCTCTCGCTCATCGGTGTCTTTGGCAGCCCGCAGTACAAACGGGCAATCCTCCGTCTGCCCAATGGGCAGATGCGTAAGGTGCGCGCAGGCGACCGGATCGAAGGAAACCGCGTGATCGCCATAAGCGACGACTCTGTTCGCCTGACCGGCAAGGGTCGCGATCAGGTCCTGCGCATGTCGGAATGACAGAAAGATCCTGTCTGGTCCTTGAAAGGCCGCTCTGCACTCGCCCGCAACCCCGAGGATGCGACCGATGATAGCCCGGCGAGCTTGACCGGCGTGAAATCGGAGTGCGGCGCGGACATCTGCAAGCTTTCCAATTCCCGTATCTGCTGACGAAACTGGCACGCTCTTTTCGAACGTGAAAGTTCGCGGCCGGACTCCGCCTCGCAATGAAAGATCAGTTGCGGGATTTCAGCGCCCGGATATTAGTTACCCCATGGCTCTCAGACAACGACTGTCTGGATGTGGCAGGGAGCGAGAACGATGCGCCGAACGACGTCACCTGAGCTGCAAGATCAGCCCGAGTGGCATATGGAAGGCGCACTTCTTTTCCGTCCCCCAGCCACTAGAGAATGGCCGTAACCAACCCGAATAGTGCCCGATGGAGATTCTCTGAAATGGCTTTCTTGACAGGCGACGACTCCGCCGAAACCCTCAGAGGCGGTGACGAATTCGACTATATCTATGGCCGCGGTGGTGCCGACAGCATTCTGGGCGGCTTCAACGGTGACTATCTCTATGGGGAAGATGGCGCTGATACCGTCGATGGCGGCTTCCAGAACGACATGGTATCAGGTGGCGTGGGAAATGACCTTCTGAGAGGCGGGTCCGGCGACGACACTCTCTACGGCAACGCGCTCTACAGTTTTGAGACTGACGCAGGCACTGACACAGCCTATGGCGGACTTGGAGACGACCGGTTCGGAACCTACACGCCCGCTGATGTCCGTGCAGGCGGTGACCGGCTCTTCGGCGAAACCGGCTTCGATATCGTTGGCCTGGATTTCTCCGGACGTTCTGGCGCGGTCACATTCGCTACACCCGACAGCATAGCAACCACTACGATTCTCGGTGGCTTGCGTCTCCTCAGTGTCGAGCGTTTCGACATCACGGGGACTACGGACGACGACAGACTTACCGGAAGCCTTTTCTCCGATACCCTCAACGGCGGTGACGGGAACGACACACTGCGCGGCGGCGGCGGCAACGACTGGCTCAACGGCGGTGACGGCCGTGACAACATTATCGGCCAGGATGGCGCCGACCAAATGGAAGGCGGGGAAGGCGCAGATACGCTCGACGGCGGAAATGGCGCCGACTACGCGTACGGCGGCGATGGCAATGACGTCATCTCGGGCGGCCGGGGCAACGACTATCTCTTAGGGGATCTCTATTACGGCGATGCCACGGGAAATGATCGTATCAGCGGCGGGGACGGGAACGACTACATCTTCGGCAACACCGGAAACGACTCCCTCTCCGGCGACGATGGCGACGACAATCTCTCTGGCGGCAATGGCCTCGACACACTCTCCGGCGGGAATGGCGACGATACTCTGGATGGTGGCACCGGGCGCGACCGCCTGATCGCAGGAGCTGGCAACGACCGGATCGCACACGCCGTTGGAGAAGGCGCTGACGTGATGGATGGGGGTCGCGGCAACGACACCTTCGTGCTCACCGGTCTCTCCGGAACCTTTCGTGCGACAGCTTCCGGCACGCAGAATACGCTCTCCGACGGCGCCAAGATCGTGAACATGGAGACCTATTCGATCAACGGTTTGAACAGCGCCGATCGCATCGTGACGCTCGGAGGCAATGACACGCTCTCTGGCGGCGGTGGCAAAGACACACTCTCGTCAGGTCAGGGCAATGACTTCGTTGCCGGCGGAGCGGGCAACGATTCCCTGATCGGTGGCGGAGGCAGTGACTACATCGATGCAGGTACTGGGCGCGACACCGTCTTGGGCGGAAGCGGTGCCGACAGGATTGATGTAGGCGCAGGCGGACCTGATCGCGTCGAGGCCGGTAGTGGGATCGACTTTATCGAAATCGATCGCTCAAGCCAGAATCGCAACGATTTCGTATTCGACATATCCGGCCGCCGGGCGACACTGAATGACGGAACGGTCGTGCTGGATGGCGAGCAGTTTTCGGTCTCAACCGCAGGCGGAGACGATACCCTCAACGGCAACGGGGCGCTCTACGTCTACTTCGACAGTGGGGCCGGGAACGACCGTCTGACTGGCACATCGGGCACCGACTATCTCAACGCCGGCAGCGGCAACAATGTCGTCAACGGCGGAAATGGTGATGATACGATCTACGCAGAGTTCGGCAACAACCGCATCAGCGCCGGGTCCGGCAACGACAACATCCGCATCAATACGCTGACGAATGCCAGCGACTCCATCAAGGGCCGCTTTACCCTGGATGGTGGAGCTGGGACTGACGTCGCAACAATCAATCGTGAGGGTGCAACTGCAAACCTCACCTTCAAGCTTGCTGCCAGCGCAACGCTCGTCAATGGCGGTGTCACGCTCGAAAGCATCGAGCGAGTCTCCATCACGACGGGCAGCGGCCGCGACCGGCTGACGGGTGGAGCGCTCGCCGACAGCCTGAGCGGAGGCAGCGGAGCCGATACCCTGACGGGGCTAGGTGGCGATGACTGGATTTCAGGCGGAGACGGCAGCGACAAGCTAATCGCCGGCAGCGGCGATGACAGGATATACGGCGACAGCGGCAACGATACCCTTACGGCAGGCGCCGGCAGCGACGAACTCCAAGGCGGCGAAGGTCTGGACAATATCGACGGAGGCGACGGCAACGACACCCTTGCCGGAAACAACTATTACGGCTTCTCCTACGGATCCTACGGCTTCAGCGCCGATGATGGCTCACGCGACGTGCTCACGGCAGGCGCAGGAAACGACGCGCTCTACATCAATCACCTGGATCGCGCCGTGGGCGGTGCCGGTATCGATTACATCTATGTTGATCTTTCAGATACGGCCAATGCGGCGAACTTCGTCTTCTCGAACGGAAATGTCGCGGTAAATGCCAGCACATCCTTCGCTCAGATGGAAGGGCTCGGCTTCAACGGAAGCACACGCGGAGACAAGGTCACTGGCAGTGCGCGCGGCGATATCCTGCTCGGCAATGAGGGCAACGACACGCTGGTGGGCGGTCGGGGCGATGACCAGTTCAATGACGGCGAAGGCAACGACCGGCTTCTTGGCGGCGGCGGCAACGACAACTTCGTACGTTCCGACGGCGACGGCACCGACCTCATGGACGGCGGTGATGGTTTCGATAGCCTGAGCTTCGATTTCTATTCGTCACTCTCTGCTGTCGTCGATCTGGCCAACGGCAACAGAAACGATGGTATCGCTCGAGGCTTGACCCTGAGGTCGATTGAAGCTGTGCACGGCAGCTCGCAGGACGATGATATCCGTGGCAGCGGACGTGCCGAGAGTCTTGCCGGGGGCGGCGCGGGCGACCTTCTGAATGGGCGGGGCGGCAATGACACACTAGAAGGAGGAGCAGGTGCAGATTTGCTCACCGGGGGTTCTGGCGCGGATCATTTCGTATTCGGTTATGATGCGATCGGCTCTGGCGATGACATTACCGATTTCACCCGCGGGACAGACAAACTGGTGCTTGAAGGAGCCGACTTCGGCTTTGACAGTCGCGCCGATTTCAATCTGGTGACCGGCACGTCGCCCAGCGTGACCGGTGGCTTGCCTCAGTTCCTATTCGAAACAGATTCGAGCCGCCTGTGGTATGACGCGGATGGCTCGGGCGGTGATTCTGAGGCCGTGCTCATGGCAACATTGAACGACGTTCACAACCTCACGAAGGCTGACTTCCTCATCACCTAGCGTGCCCGAAGCTTTGCCTTCGGGTGCGCCCGCAGCCGAAGGCTTCAAGCATGAAAGACCAAGTCCCAGTCTGATCGCATGACGGGCCTTGGTACATCTGAATTTTATTTAAAGTTGATTTACATCTTCTCATTCTGAAAATATCCGAAAAATTTCGTCAGTTCATGACGCTATAAACAGATTATTCTTGATTTCATATTTGAGTCGGTCCGGACTACCTTCCGACTGCCAGCAAGTGCATCGGCCGGAGGGGCGACCGAGGCACATACCGGGTTAGGTAACTTGCGCTGGTCGTGAATTTATTGGTTCGAAGGCCTGGAAAGGTACGATCAATGAAGAGCCGCAGGAGCTTTCTCAAAGCATTTCTGACACTTGTCGCAACGCCTGCAACACTTGCGCTTGGCCGCATCATGCCAGCGCACGCTGCAACACAGGAATTTCATGTCGTCAACGGCTGGATCGTCACCGACCACGATCTCGAGGTGTTGAAGAGACATGCTTAGTGACACGCGTAGTGCCGACCGGAGCCTGTTTTCGCAGACCTTCGACATTTGCATCATCGGCGCGGGACCGGCCGGCATCACCCTCGCCCGCCGCCTCGCCAGGAGCGGATGGAACGTTGCCCTCATGGAAGGCGGCGACGTCGATTTCACCGATGAAAGTCAGGATCTCTACATCGGAGAAATCACCGGCATACCCTACACCGATTTGGATGCGGCGCGCCTGCGCTATCTCGGCGGCACCTCCAACCATTGGGGCGGGGCCTGCAGGGAGCTCGACGCCTACGATTTCACGCCCTGGCCCCATATCGCATTGAGTGGCTGGCCGATCTCCAAAAGTGATCTCGATCCTTACCAGCCAGAGGTCAACGACATCCTCGACCTCAAGCCGCCGGCCGGCTTCCCCGATCATCCAATCGATCATGACGAGCACCTCTTCCGCAAGATCGACTACCGGCAATCCGGCCCGACCCGCTTTGGTCCGAAATACAAGGACGAGCTTGTGGCGTCGGACAAGATCCAGCTCGTGCTCAATGCCAATCTCGTCGATCTCCGGCTCGATTCTGAACTCCAGACCGTAACCGAGGCTGTCTTTCGCGGTTATGGTACTGACGATCCAGGCTTTACGGTTCAGGCACGCATCTACTGCCTCTGCTGTGGAGGCATGGAGAATCCACGCATTCTCCTAAATGCCCGGAGTCAGGCCCTGAAAGGCATCGGCAACAACTACGATCTTGTCGGGCGCTACTTCTGCGAGCACCCATTCATCACTGCAGGGGAGATCCTCTTCGAGGAGCCATTTTACGTGCGTGAGGAGTTCGCCCCGACTCCCGCGGTGATCGGCGAGACCCGGATCCTCAACTACAACATGCATGTGGCACCCTGGAGCTACGGCAGCCCCCTATCCCTGCCCAAGGAAGTCGCGCGATCGGCAGCCTGCGCCACCCCGTTTCTCGACCGCCTCGTGACGGAAGTGCTCGGAAAGTCGCTCAAATGCGACAATGATGCTTACGGCATAACCGGCTACCGGGCTAAGCGCGAGGAAGCGTTTCACGGCCGCCTTGACCTCCAGATGGAACAGAGCCTCCTGCCAGGCAACCGCATCATGCTGATCGAGGATACCGATCGTTTCGGCCTCAACAAGATCGCTATGGACTGGAATCTCGGGGCGCTTGATCACCGCACGATACGGGCCGCTGTGATGGGCATCGGCACCCACCTTGCCGCCCACGGCATAGGCCGGGTCAAGGTGCCCGACTGGCTGCTTGACGATGACTGGGACGCTATGGTCAGCTCCGGCTCCATCCGGGGAAGCATGCATCACATGTGCACGACCCGCATGTCGGACAACGCGCGCGAAGGTGTCGTCGATGCGGACTGTCGCATTCACGGCATGACCAATCTCTACGTCGGAGGATCAAGTGTCTTTGCCACGGCCGGGCATGCAACGCCGACCTATACGATCTGCCAGCTCGCGCTCCGACTTGGAGACCATCTGACCCAGGAAGCGGCAAACCCGGCCTGATCCCCGCTAGGGCTGGCAGCAGGCCCCATGCCTGCGGCCATTGCTGCGTGATCCGCAGCCAGATCAAGTCTTGCCCAGACGCCGAACGCGGGATAGGACGCGGACCGTAAGGGGTCTGGATCGCATCATCATGTTCACCGGGATCATTACCGACATCGGCCGGATCGAGAGCCTCGAAGATCGGGGCGATCTGCGCGCGCGCATCGTTTGCCATTATCAGCCCGAGTCGATCGCGCTCGGCGCTTCAATCGCCTGCGATGGCATTTGCCTCACCGTGGTTGATCTGGGCCCCTATGGCGACGGCGCATGGTTCGACGTCGATATCTCCGCGGAGACCCTGTCGAAGACAAACGTGCGCCATGGCCGCACGGCTTGGGCACCGGGCATCGGCATCAACCTCGAGCGCGCGCTCCGGCTTGGCGACGAGCTCGGCGGACACGTGGTATCGGGGCATGTCGATGGGGTGGCAGAGATCGTCTCGGTCAAGCCGGAGGGTGACAGCACACGCGTGACCTTCCGCGCCCCCGATGAACTGGCTCGCTTTATTGCGCCGAAGGGCTCCGTTGCACTCAACGGAACATCGCTCACGGTGAACGAGGTTGATGGCGCCGAATTCGGGGTGAACTTCATCCCCCACACCAAGACAGAGACGACTTGGGGCGACATAGCCCCAGGCGATCTTGTCAATCTCGAGATCGACACGCTGGCCCGCTATGTCGCGCGGCTTGCAGAATACAACGCGGCCTGAGGGAGGAGCGACAGGGATGGAAGATGGTCTCAAGTCGCAGAGCGACGACAGCTTTACCGACGCGATTTCCTCCATCGAGGAGATCATCGACGACGCCCGCAACGGTCGGATGTTCATCCTCGTCGACCATGAGGACCGCGAGAACGAAGGCGATCTGGTGATTCCCGCCCAGATGTGCACGCCCGACGCCGTCAACTTCATGGCGACCCACGGCCGCGGCCTCATCTGCCTCACGCTTCAGGGCGAGCGGCTCGACTCCCTCGGCCTGCCCATGATGGCTCAGGCCAACTCCTCCCGGCATGAAACGGCCTTCACGGTCTCCATCGAAGCCCGCGAAGGCGTAACGACAGGCATCTCGGCGCACGACCGCGCCCGCACTGTCGCAGTGGCGATCGATCCCCGCTCGGGACCGCAGGACATTGCAACCCCGGGGCATGTCTTCCCGCTCCGCGCCCGCGAGGGCGGCGTTCTGGTACGCGCCGGTCATACGGAAGCTGCGGTCGATATCTCCCGGCTCGCCGGACTGAATCCCTCGGGTGTGATCTGCGAGATCATGAACGAGGACGGCACAATGGCGCGACTGCCCGATCTCGTGGCCTTCGCACAGCGCCATGGTCTAAAGATCGGCACGATTTCCGATCTCATTGCCTACCGGCGCCGACACGACAATCTCGTGCGCCGCACGCGAAGCGAAACTGTGACCTCCGAGTTCGGCGGTCAGTGGCATTTGCATGTGTTTTCCGACGTCACCGGCGGCGCCGAGCATATCGTCCTCACCAAGGGCGATCTCACCACGTCAGAGCCTGTCCTCTGTCGCATGCACGCCATCAATCCTATGGAAGACCTGCTCGCCCTTCATCCTGGCCGCTCGCACCAGCTCCGCGATGCAATGCGCACCATCGCAGAGGAAGGACGCGGTGTCGTCGTCCTGCTGCGCGACATGTCGACGAAGCTCGAGATCGGCGATCACGTCAGCCCGCACAAGCTTCGCCAGTACGGTCTCGGCGCTCAGATCCTGAGCTCGCTGGGCCTTACCGAAATTGTGCTGCTCAGCAATTCCCCCAGCCCCAAGGTCGTCGGTCTTGACGGCTATGGCCTCAAGATCATCGGCACCCGGCCGATTCCGACGACGGAGACCTGAAATGGCCAGCCATGAGCAAAAAGATGCCCTGCCGCTTCCAACCTTTGAGCGTCCGACGCGGGTCGCGCTGATCGTCGCGCCGTTTTACCGAGATATCGCCGACAATCTGATCGCCGGTGCGTGCAAGGTACTCGACACGGCAAATGTCGCGCACGAGACCATCGAGGTACCCGGCGCGCTCGAGATCCCGACCACCGTGGCGCTTGCTGCCCGCAGCGGTGAATTCGACGGGTTCGTAGCACTCGGCTGTGTTATCCGCGGCGAGACGACCCACTACGATACCGTCTGCAACGACAGCTCTCGTGGCCTCACGCTGCTCGGGCTCAAGGGGGTTTGCATCGGCAACGGAATTCTTACCGTCGAAAACACCGCGCAGGCGATGGCCCGTGCGCGGCCTTCGGAAATGAACAAGGGCGGCGGTGCAGCGGAGGCCTGTCTTCATCTCATCACGCTTGCCCGCCGTTTTGCGCCCAGCACAACCCCGCTCCCCGAGGGAAGCTTCCGCCTTGCGGGTGAGGTAGATGGAGAATTTGCCTGAGATGAGCGAAACCGTCCGCATCTCGGCTGCGGAGGCCCGGCGCCGACGCTCGGCCGCGCGGTTCTATGCCGTGCAGGCCCTCTTCCAGATGGAAGCAGCCGGCGCCGCTCTCGACGACATCGAGGCCGAGTTCGAGGTTCACCGCATCGGCACCGAAATCGATGGCGTGCCCTATCAGCCCGCCGACCTCGAGCATTTCCGCAATCTTCTGCGCGCGAGTGTGAAGCACCAGGCGCGCATTGACCAGATGACGAACCGGGCGCTTGTCGCGCGTTGGCCGATCGAGCGGATTGACCCGACGGTGCGCGCCGTCTTCCGCGCGGCGGGCGCCGAACTCGTGGCCTGCGACACTCCGCCCAAGGTGACGATCACCGAGTTTGTCGATGTGGCAAAGGCCTTCTTTCCGGACGGCAAGGAAACCAAGTTCGTAAACGCGGTTCTCGATCACATGGCACGCGAGGCGAGACCGAGCGCGTTCGCCTCGTGAGCATCTCGAGTGGAGGCCCGCTTCGGTCCCTGGAGGCCCGACGACTTCTGGCGGAGAGCTTTCGGCTCCTGAGCCAGCATTTTGGTATTTTTCTTCCTCTGGCACTTGCCCCTGCGCTTCTTGAGGAGGCAGCACTTATTGCGCTTCTGCCCGGAGGCGATGCTCAGGCCCCGGACACCTTTACCCCGGGCCTCGCGATAGCGGCGTTCGCCAGCAGTCTTGCGAGTCACATCGTCATCGCACTGGTCACCCTTGCGAGCATCGATTTCATCGCGCAGCGTAACCGCAGCCTCGACACCTACTTGCGCATCACATTCTCGCAAGTGCTACCGATCCTGGTGATTGGCACACTTGTCTCGGTCGTGGCCGGGCTTGCTGCGATCTTCTTCGTCATTCCTGGCCTGTATGTCTATGCCCAGTTCTTCGTCTGGCTGCCATGTCTGCTCTTCGAGCGTGCAGGCTTCGGCTGCCTCAGCCGCGCTCAAAGTCTCACGAGAGGCCATCGCTGGCCGCTCGTTGGCATCCTTCTGATCCTTGCGCTCGTCTTTTTCGGTCTGATGGTATTCCTCGGCCCTGTCTGGACAGCGCTGACAACAGGGCTGCACGGCATATTGGCCGCTCTTCTGAGTGCCGCACTGTCAGGCTTCAGCTACGCAATCATCGGCATCTTCGGCGCCAAGGTCTATCTTCGCCTGCGCTTTCTGGAGGATGGCGAGACACCGGACCGGATTGCCGACGCGCTCTGAATGCAACCTGCCTTGGATGTCAGGCTCACCATCGCAGTAGCCGGAGCGCGAAATGAAAGCGCCCGCCATGGGGGGGCGGGCGCTACCTGATCCGGCCCCCTAAGGGGCAGTCTGACCCGGCTTACGCACTATTACATATATCGATAATGATGCACAAATACTGTGCAACGAATTCCTTAATTTCCGGGAGTGCGGAATGCGTCGCCACGCTAACAGCATTCTGCGACTGCCAGATCAGCCGCGAAGCAGTGCGTCAACTTCTGCACGCGAAGGCATGGAAGCTGCAGCCCCCGGCCGCGTCACAGAAAGTCCCGCGACCGCACAACCGAAGCGGACCGCTTCCAGTGGAGGACGCCCTTCCGCAAGAGCCGCGGCGAAACCCCCATTGAATGCATCTCCCGCCCCTGTCGTGTCGACGACCGGCCCTGCCGAAACCGCCGGAACAATCTGCGAGATCCCTTCTCCGTGAAAGAGTGCCCCCCGCTCACCCAGCGTAAGGATCACCGTCCCGGCGCCCTTCTCTCGCAAGGCATTGGCTGCCGCGCGCGCGCCCTGCAGCCCCTCGACTGAAAGCCCGGTGAGCACAGCCGCCTCGGTTTCATTCGGCGTCAGATAGTCGCACAAACTAATCACCTCCGCCGGGAGGGGCTGGGCAGGCGCCGGATTGAGGAGTGTGGCGACCCCTGCCGCACGTGCAATCTCAAGCCCGCGGACAGCGGCCGCCAAAGGCTGCTCAAGCTGTGTCATGAAGATCGAGGCTCCGGAAATCCGCGCGGCCTCGGCGTCAAGGTCTTCCGCGGCAATTGTCCCCGCCGCCCCTGGCGCAATGATGATCGCATTCTCGCCGGTTGCTTCATCGAGAAAGATAAAGGCCGAACCGGTATGGCTCTCTGGGCAGGAGCGGACCACCGGCGTTACCCCTGCGTCCGCCCATGTCTGTGTTGCCATCTCGGCAAAGGCATCCGCTCCAAGCCGGGTGACGAAAACCGTCTCGGCGCCCATGCGTGCCGCCGCCACTGCTTGGTTCGACCCCTTGCCACCGGGTCCGAGCGCAAAACCAGATCCGAGCAGTGTCTCGCCCAGCCTTGGCAGCCGGGAGGCCCGATACGCCGCGTCCGCAACAAATACCCCGAGGATCACTACCTTACCCATCTGCATATCTCATCCCATCAGGCGACTGGTGGCAGGCACGACACTCGCCAGCAACGCTCTCAGGCGCGCCGGCGCTACGGGTTTGTTCAGAAGCACAACCCCGAGCTGCCGGCACCGCTCGGCCACCTCGTCGGTCCGGTCGGCAGTTACCAGCGCCGCGGGAATGATCCCCTGCGTAGCACGGATCGCGGTGATCGCATCGAGGCCGTTTTTTCCATCATCGAGGTGATAGTCGGCGAGCATGATGTCCGGTGCAATGCCCAGTTCTTGGAGCAGTGCATCTGCATCGGCAAGGCCGCTTGCCTCAAGCGTGCTGACTCCCCAGCTTTCCAGCAGGGCCGTTAGCGCCATGCGGACCACCTTGTCATTCTCGATCACGAGCACGATCAGATCGGCGGGATGCACCTCCTCTGAGGACGGTCTGCCCAGAAGCTCCGATGCCGCTATCTCCTCGCCATCAGCCAGCGCCACGCTGACACGAAACCCGGTGCCACGCCCGACTTCCGAAACGAGATCGAGATCGTGCCCAAGCAGCGCGCAGGCGCGCTCGACAATCGCCAGGCCGAGCCCCATGCCCTCCTCGGCACCTACCGAGGTGCCGAGCCGCTGGAATTCGCGAAAGATCGCCGCGCGCTCGGCCTCGGGAATACCTGGTCCAGTGTCCCACACCTCGATCCGCGCTCGCCCACCACGCCGCCTCACCCCAAGCAACACCTTGCCCGTCCGGGTATAGCGTACCGCATTGGCAAGGAGATTCTGCACGATCCGGCGAAGATAGGACGCATCGCTTCTCACAACGAGCCGGGTCGGCACCACTCGCAAGTCGAGCCGTTTCTGGCGGGCAATCTCGCGGAATTCGCTGCCAAGCTGCGCTAGCACCTGCCCGAGCGGGACGTTGGTAATGGAGAGAGCCGCATTGCCACTATCCAGCCGCGAGATATCTAGAAGCGCCCCGAGAATGCCCTCGACACTTTCGAAAGCGCTCTGAACTCTACGGACCGTGTCGAGAACATCCTCTCCAGCGCTCGAACGCTCAAGCGAGGCAAGAAAGAGCTTCGCAGCCGAAAGCGGCTGGAGGAGATCATGGCTTGCCGCAGCAACAAATCGAGACTTCGAGGCATTCGCGAGTTCAGCTTCGGCCAGCGCCTCCTGAAGCGCGATGGTGCGTTCCTGCACCCGCCGCTCGAGGCCTGCATTTGCCGCGTTCATGGCGATCTGCGCTTCCCGCTCGGCGGTCACATCGGTGAACGAGATCACAAACCCCCGATCCGGCATCTCTTGGCCGAAAACGTCGAGATAGACGTTGTCCCGGGTGTGAAGCTCCATCGTCAACGGCATGCGGGCTTCCGGGCAATCCACCCACTGCCCGAGCCGCCGCGGACCCTCGGTCTCGTCGAAAAGACGCGACCGGCCGAAATGCTCAGAAAATACCGCGAAAGGTGTCCCGACCCGTAGAATTTGGATCGGCGGAGACAGCAGATCGCGGAGCCGCGCGTTCCAGCCCACCAGACGCTGATCCCTGTCGAAGATGCAGATGCCCTGATCGATATGATCAAGCGTCGCGCGGATGAGGCGCGCCTGTTCGTCGAGGAGCTTGTCACGCTCCTGCCGCTCCATCTTGATGAGTTCGGTAATTTCGGTCTGGAGCATTGCCGTGCCCTGACCGGGTGTGCGCTGCTCGCTCACCTGCAACCAGCGATCACCGCTCAGCCTCACATTGAAGTTGACCGACTGCCGCCGATGAGTGGCCAGACGCTGCGTAACCCAATCCTGGCGGCTCATGTCCTCGGGAAAGATGATGAACCGGCTGTGCGAGCAGAACCGTACGTAATCGACGAAATTGAGGCCTGGCCCCAGTTTGTCGGCCACATCGGGAAGAGTCTGGGCAAAACGACTATTGTGCATTACCAGCACATCGTCGCTATCGAACAGCGCGAAACCTTCCTTCACCGCCTCGATCGCATCATAAAGATCCGATCGAGCCCGCTCCGCATCCGACATCGCCTGCGCAAGCCGGGCGTTAGACTCATTCAGAAGCTGGAGTGTCTGCTCGAGATCCCGGGTCCGAGCGCGCACCTCCGCCTCGAGCATGAGCGCACGCTCGAAATTCGCGAAGGCCTCGCCCGAATCTGCTGAGGCCTGTTCGACCCGGCGCATCAAAGCCGAGGCAATCTTCAATAGCTTCTCGTTCTGCCGCTCGAGAGAATCCCGCGGGTTGACGATGGAAAGGTTCAAGCGCCGAAGCTCCGTTCCGGCGGGTAGATCGCCATCCCCGTGAAGGTCTGGTTCACATGCACCGCGCCTGATTGCTCACCGTAGGTATTGAAACCCACCACGCGGTTATCGGCAAGGAGCTGCGATATGACACGGGTCTGCTGCGTCTGCTCGACAACGATCCTGCGAAAGAGACACTCACAGCCAATGATTGCATCGGGCGGCCCACCGCGCGAGATGCTCGCGAGCGCTGACGTCATATGCTGCGCGATATCCGTCGATTCCGCGAGCGTGAGCACCAGTCCCTCGTCGATTGCTGAAAAGAAGACGAGATCGCCATTCTCCTCGACCTTCTGGATCGCGCGCACATGGTGCTGTCCGCCGACATTCACCACCACAGGATAGGCAGAGAAGATGAAGGGTGAGAGATCATTAGGGTCGAGCCCGACAAGCCGAGCATACTCCCGCGCCGCGGGCTCGGCATTTATCTCCCGCACGATTCGGCGCTCGGGAATTGCCCCGGTGACCACCATCTTGACATTCGTTGGCGTGAAGTTATCGAACTTCACCACCTGCACCGGGCAGCGCGAGCGGCAGACAGCGAGCACGGCGGCATCCTCGCGAAAAACGCCATCGACTAGCACATAGGTATGGCCGAACTCCATTCCATCCCCGGCGGAACCTCCGAAGAATGGCATGCCGCCCACTCCGAGACGCAACATCGAAACGACCTGATCCTCGCGTAGCGACATTCCGTCGATTAGCAGGAAGCTGAACTCCCAAGGCCACTCCGGCTGCACCGCGGCAAGCTCCGCACGTGCTCGCACCGCGCTCTGCGCAGCGCGAGCGACGTCTGGCTTGGTAAGACCAAGGATCGGCACTGTGCGGGCGATGATATGACTTGCCCGCAAGGCAACGACCACAACCGAGCCGTCCGTGTAGCCCTCGCGGCAAATCTCCCCGGCTGTCGTGCAACCGATCGTCTCGGTCGCCGGAAAGACCTCCGCTGCGATCGCCGCAATGCGCTCGAGATTTCCCTGCGGCGAGGTAAAAACTGCGAGCAGGCCGCAGCCTGTCTCGCCGAGCTGTGCCTTCACTTCAGCAAATGCCCGCTCGGGCTGATCGGCCGGTGCGCAGGCCGAACAAACGGCACTACGACCCTCCACGCCCGACCGCGTCAGGCGGTCCGGCAAAAGGCCTTCATCCCCAAACAGCTCCATTCCTCCCCGAATATTTTCGGGGAAAATACTAGATTTCGGAGGTATCGTGCAAGATGGACGCGAACCGTGCGTTCTGGGCGATCAGGACAGCCTGTGTGCGACTGTGGACATTGAGCTTTCGCAAGATTGCGGTGAGATGTGCCTTTACCGTCGTTTCGGCAATATCGAGATCGTAAGCAATCTGCTTGTTCAGCTTCCCTTCGCACACGAGTCCAAGGATGCGCGCCTGCTGCTCGGTCAGTGTCGAGAGCCGCTCGATCGCGCCACGCTCGTCGATTACGCCAGCCTCCTCCGGGTTCGGCGGCACATAGCCCTCGGGCGTGAAGACGTCACCAGCCCAGATACGATCGAACGCCGTGACGAAGACATCGCGCTGGCTGTGCTTCGGAATGAAGCCCGACGCGCCGGCCTCCAGCACCGAGGCAATTACCCGGTTTTCCGCAAGCGAAGAAACCACGATAACCGGGATCCCCTGAGCCGCCTTCTTCAGGCGGATCACCCCGTCGAGCCCATCGACATCCGGAAGCTTTAGGTCCAGCAGGACGACATCAGGTGCCGGCTTCTGCCCCAGCCTTTCGATCCCTTTAGCAAGACTCGGCGCCGTAACCACCTCGTTCACGCCGAGGGCGGATTTGAGCGTCATCGAGAGCGCCTCGCAGAACAGCGGGTGGTCATCCACTACAAGTGCCAGGGGAACCTGCGTAACTACACCACCGGCCGGCCCCGTGCTGCTGCTTGTCGTCTCGGTCATGCCTGAAATATCCTTCTCTCTCCGCAGACAGGCGCTCGCTACCCCAGTTCCGATGCTATCAGAGCGACAGTGCCCTGGACAGCTCGACCAATGGACAAGGCCCACCAGCGGAACGAGCGCGCGGCATGCCTGCGCATTCCATTGCCGCACCGGATCAAGCGCAATATACCGAACCCAGCATCAGGAGAAGGGATACGCCAGACATGATCGGTCGCCTTAACCACGTCGCAATTGCCGTACCGGACCTTGAAGCCGCGTCCGCCCAGTATCGCGATACACTTGGCGCAAATGTGGGCGCGCCACAGGACGAACCGGATCACGGTGTAACCGTCGTCTTCATCGAGCTGCCCAACACCAAGATCGAGCTCCTCTATCCCCTCGGCGAGAACTCTCCGATCAAGAGCTTTCTCGAAAAGAACCCTTCGGGCGGCATCCATCACATCTGTTATGAGGTTGAGGACATCAAGGCTGCGGCCGAGCAGCTCCGCAATCAGGGCGCCCGCGTGCTCGGATCCGGCGAGCCCAAGATCGGCGCCCATGGCAAACCGGTGATCTTCCTGCATCCGAAGGACTTCACCGGCACTCTGGTGGAACTCGAACAGGTATGACAATTACCGCCGCCATCGTCCTTTATGCGGTGCTGTGGTTTCTCACGCTTCTCGTGGCCCTGCCGATCCGCGTCAGGACACAAGGTGAGGACGGTGAGATCGTGCCCGGCACTCCGGCCTCCGCTCCGACCGATCCGATGATCGGGCGCAAGATGTTCTGGGTCACGATCGTAGCGAGCATACTTTGGGCAGCACTCGTCTCCTTCATCGTCTGGGGCGGCGTCACCGTGCGCGACATAGACATCTGGCACCGGATGTAACGGCTCACGGAAAAGCGAGGGGCATGCCGCGCGGCCCGTGTTATGCTCTCACCTCGCTGAACTGGCCAAGGATGGGGCAATGAAACGACTGACACCCTTGTTACTCGCGGTGCTTCCCTTGCTGGGCATGACGGCCCTCGCGTCGGCCTGCCCGGATCACAGCTCCCACGAGGAAGCTCAGATCCCGCCGCCGCCCGGAGGCACAAGCTCGTGACTTTCGCAGCGGCCAGTCGGCCGCTGCACCTTTGTCAGTAGATCGAGACCTCGAGCGTGTATTCGACCGTCTTGCCCGTATCCTCGTCATTTCCCATGAGATAGACCCGGATCGTGTAATTCCCGCTGTCTGTGAGGGTGACTTCGCCGGTTGGACCGTAGCTCATCGAGCCGTTGAAAATCGCAACATCATCGCTGCCGGGTGGCAAAATGTTGAAATAAGCCGTCCCGTCGCCGTTCCCTCCCACGACGTTGAGCGTGGCCCTCATGGTCTGCCCTGCCGACGCGCCGAGGACATGGTCGGCATATTCATGGCCAGTGACCGAGCCGTTCACCACCGCCCGGCTACTTCCTCGATTGAAGTGAACCTCGGAGCGGCTCTGTGCCCAGGCGGGCGCTATGGCGACAAGACAGAGTGCAGTGACCTTCGCAATCCATGAAAGCGTCATAATGAAGCCTCTCGATGAAGTCAGGGAAGCGAATCCTGCTCCGCCTCCTCGATGCCGAAGGTGATTTCGTAGGCAGCCGCATCGTCGCCGCTGTTGTAGACAGTCACCGTATGCTCGCCATCCTGCCGCATCGTGCCACGATAACCACCACCCGCAGCAACGGATTCGTAAAGAGACGATCCATCCGGTGCAAAGATATTGAAATGCGCACCATGCGACTCTGTCGCCAAGGCTACGGACAAAGATTGTTCGGAGCGGCCTTCAAGGACGTAGTTCATTGCCTGACCCGGTCCGAGATTGCCCTTGAAGCCCGTGGCAGACCCGCCAGTTGCGAGAACAACCGATGTTGTATCTTTTCGAGCACGGTCTTTATCCAGCGCCGGGTCCGAGCCCTCGACGAGATAGGCACCAGCAACCCATCCCTCGCGGCCTTCATCCAGTACGGCCACACGACACCACCGCATGCCCTCGGCCATCCGGCAGCCGAGATTGCGAAGGATCTGCCCGTTTGCCAGCCCCGCCAGCACCTCGGCGTCCGTCGAAGCTGCCGCACGCAGGCGCAGGCTGCTCTCGTCATGGGCCGTACGAACGGCCCAAAAATCCGGCCCGCCCACAAGCCCGTCGGCAAAGTCGCCCTCGACGACCTGCCCCGGCTCGCCCGTCAGCGCAATCTGCAGGCTGTAGTCCGAAACCTCGTCCCGCCGCGCCGCCGCCCGCAGCAGATAAACGGAAACTGTATAGAATCCGGACACCGGCAGCCGTGCTTCGAACCGGTTGAGCTCCGGCACCATCAATCCTGTCAGGCCGGAATTCGCGATGGCCTCGTCCCCTGGGCCTTTCCCGGGGGCATAGACATTGAAATAGGTGGCAAGATTCGAGGGTGCCAGCGTCACGGCAAGCCTCTGCCCCGCCTCTGCACCAATCTGGTAGGAAACCGTATCCCGCCCGCGAATACTGTCCGAAATGCCGTTCGCGCCAGCCGCAAGCTCGACCTGCACGAGGCGCACGTCCTGAGCGGAGGCTGAAACCACCGGAAAAAATACAAACAGCAGCGCACACCGCCACACGGCCAGCACCATGCCGGTTCCTCCGTTCTTCATGCCATTGCCTGATAGCAGACCTGCGCCAACGGAAAAGTGCCAGTGGGCAAATTCAGGTCGAGGGACGATCGCCCATAAGCCGGTGATACTGATGCGTAAAGAACGCCACGCCGATCACCGGAACCACAAGGTTGAGGATCGGAATGCTGAGCGGCACAGCCATCGCGATGCCGGAAAGCCAGATCCTCGCGCCATGCCGGCGGCGCAACTCTTTCGCGCCCTTGGGACCGAGCCGCCGCATCGCCACCAGCGTAAAATACTCACGCCCGAGCAGAAATCCGTTCACTACCCAGAAAATAAATGGCGCGAAGGGCGGCACGAGGAAATAGATCAACAACGCGAATAGGTTCGCAAGGATCACCACCCCAAAGAACACGATGGCGTCCCAAAGCTGCTCACCGATCCCAAGGGCACTCACCGCCGGCAGATGCGGATAATGCCGGACCTCCACAGCCGCGACGATGCCGTCCAGGAAGAACCCGACAACCACCGCAGCGACCGGCACCATCAGGACCACAGAAAGGAGCAACATCAGACCAATAGCCGCCCATGACGCAAAGGTTTCGATGAAGGTCACGTCTCCGACCCACGGCAAGACCACCGTGTCGGGCATCACCCAGCCGAGTAGCAAAATCACCGCCCAGAAGAGGGCAGCGAGCACGGCGACGGTAATTCCCAGTGACCAGGCAAAAACCCCCAGGAAGCGCCGGTCCCCGATCTGGGCGACGGCCCGGGCAAGATCCTCAACAAAGCTCATTCCTCGACCCATGTGGTAATCTTGGCCATGTCCGGCCGCGGCCGCTCCGGCACCGAAGTCCCACATGATCCCACATGAACGAATGCAGCGATCCATTCTCCGGGTGTGAGCCCGAACGTGCCTTCGAGCAGCACGCGGTCGCGCGAGATCCAGCCGGTCAGCCAGTTCGCCCCCCAACCACTCGCAAGAGCCGCGCTGAGCACATTGTATGCCGCGCAGCCCGCAGAGAGGGTCTGCTCGATTGCGGGGATCTTGTCGCTCGTCTTCGGCACTCCGACCACCACGATCGCCACCGGCGCACCCTCGAAGGCGCTCGCGGCCTTGTCGCCATCCTCGCCGGTCTCAGCACCACGCGCCCGGATCATCGCCGCAACCCGGGCAAGAGCTGCGCCTTCGAGAACGATGAAGCGCCAGGGCTCAAGCTTGCCGTGGTCAGGCACCCTGCCGCCTGCCTGAAGAATGCGTTCGAGTGTCGCCCGGTCGGGTCCGGGCCCCGTCAGGAGCTTGGCCGGGCGAGACCGGCGGGTGAGCAGAAAATCCATCGCATCGGTCACGGCAACAAACACTCCCTAGGCAATCGGAACCATCAGTGCCCGAAATGTTGCGCTGATGGGCTCACGTCAAGTCCCAATCCCTGCCCAGTCTGCTCACTCGCGCCCAAGCATCCTGTCAGCAACTGTGCGCCCCAGCCGTGAACCACGATGCGCCGCCGTCAGCGCCTCGCGATCGTATCGTGTCTCCAGCCAGTCACGAAAACCAATTGATCTCTCTGCATGCGCATCTTCGTAGGCGGCGAAAAGATTGCCGAGCACGCCGGCGGCTGAGCCGCGAAAATGCAGGTAGCGAGGAGACAGCTGGGCACGCGCCTCCGCCGGCGTTCCGCCGCCCTCCAGAAGCAGATAGAGCGCCGCAACAAGTCCAGAGCGGTCCGCTCCCGACTTGCAGTGAAAGAGCAGCGGCTTCTCCGCACGGCAAAGGATTTCGTCGAGCGCCCTGATCTCCTCCAGTGTCGGCAGACGGCGTGAGGAGAGCTTCATGTCAATGAGCGCGATACCCGCGTCTTCACAGGCTGCGCGTTCGAGCAGGTAGGCGCCATGCTCGGTCTCGCCGCGCAAATTAAGAATGGTCTTAAGCCCGTGCCGCTCGGCAAGCCGTCGGATTCGCCCCGGCGTGGGCTGCGCGCCGCGCCATATCCCTGGCCGGATCTCATGCAGGTTCGGCCACGCAAGCCGCGCAAACCCGTCATCGAAGATGATCGTGTCAATCCAGGCATTGCGCCGCCGCCGCGCATCTGGCGTGCCCTCGGCTAGCCAGCTGTCCTTCCAGCGCCGCTGCCATGCGCGGAGCGGTCCTCGCCGCCGCGCCATCAGTCAGCTTCGCCTGAAAAATGGGCATGGCCCCGCAAGACATTCTCCCGAAACACCAATCCGTGAACCGAGCCTTTCGCACGACCGCGCGCGCGCTGCAATGTTTGCGCCGCCATATGCTTACTGACCCGCGCGCAACTCCTTGCGAACCACTCCCAGAGATCCACCCAGCGTAAGCCCGTCTCGTGTCGTGACATTCATTTCAAGCGGAATATTCTTCGGCAATGCCTTGAAGGCGTTGGGTGTAAGCCGGTCGATCTTTCCGTCGATCTCGATCGGGCCAAGCTTGGCCTTGCAGTTCGCGAGCTTGAAGAGCGGCCCATCTACGCCACCTCTGAGATCGAGGTCTATAAAGCGAACGTTTCCTGTGGTGATATTGCAGGAGCGGAACCGGAAGGGCTCACGCTCGGGCGCACCCCGTGGCGTCGTGGAGAGCCCCCGGAAGGTTATGTTGCGAATATCCTTATAAGGCGCGACATCGTCCCAGTCGTTATTCTCGATGAAAGCGACCAGCTCAAGATCACAGCACTCCACCGAAAATGGGCCGATCTCCACATCCGTACTGTCGCCGATCGCAAAGATCAGTCCCCGCACGTCATCCTTGCCCTGGCGCATCTCGCTCCGCACGCTTCCCTTGCCGATGCGTATGCCATCGGCGTGGCTGATGCGGATAGCGTGAGAGGCCTTCGCATTTTTTCCCGTCTGCCGGAACGGATCGATGATATTGACCTCCGTAAAAGTCACGTTGGTCACCCGCGCACCCGATCCCGGATTGATCTTGAGCGCGGAGGCCGACTGGCGCCGGATGGTAAGCGGATCGAAGCGAACGTTGTTGGAGAGGTAGTTATGCCCCACGCCACCCCCAGCAAAACGGATCGCATGTTCCGGTGCGTCGCCGAGATCCATCGGCCCGAAATGTCCGTTCGTCAAGCCGCCAAGCAGAAGGTTGTTGCGGCCCGGCCGCTCGTTCGCCGACTTGGGCGACCTCCCGCGCTGCCGTCCACCACCAACGTCAAAATTGGTGACATTGTACATGCGGATCCCGCGCGCGATGCTCTCGAAATCAAACCAGCCGAGTCGGAAGCCGTTGATTACGCCCTCATCCGGTTCGACCTTGAGCGGTCTGCCGAAGCGCTTGGACCGCATCTGACCGATATCCACACCATCGCCCGCAACATGCACAGCCAGAGCATCAAGCTGTCGGTCGGCCTCTAGCTCAAGCGAGCCAATCCGGACGTCCTTCTCGATCCGGATCGAAGGCGTGGTCCCTCCGAGAGTCTCGGTGCCGGCCGTATAGATCAGTCGGTCCCACGCCACGCCGGCTCCGAGCGTCAGGACCGTCTCCCTGTTGTCGGGCCCGATATATCGCAGCGTAGCCCCGGTGCCTGAAACTCGGGTCCCCGGCGGCACGTCAAGATGCATGAAGCCGTAGGTTCGTCCGGCTGTCAGTTCCACCGCCCCGGTGGCCAGCGCCGCAACGAGGGCCGCAGTATCGTCACGGCCATCCCCCACGGCACCGAAATGCTCGGGATGCGCAGGAAATGACGGCGTCCACCCAGGCAGATCGCCAATGGTCCGGCTTCCGCTTGCCGCAATATAGTCGACCCCACCCGCCTGCACCGTGGTACCGTCCGGCGCTGAATAGCCGTTAGCGACACGTGCGGTAAAATCGCTCCGTTGATCAAAAAGCTCGGAAGCAGCAGACTCCTGCGCGAACACGGCGAAGATCCCGGACGCGGGAGCAAGCAGCAGCGCCAAAGCGAAAACAACCGATTTCAAGACACACATTCGGGTGGAACTCCAGCCAGTCCGGAGGCGAGTCACCCCCCCAATCTGCCGCAAGCCTAAGCCGGGAAAATCCGCCTGCAAAGCCGCTCGAACGCCCGCCTACACCTCCACTTCGTCATCGGCAGAGCCACGCCCGGGAAAGATCTGCATCACTATGCCGACGAAAAGCAGCCAAAGCGAGGTCAAGAGCAGCAACACACGCGCGATCTCGGGCGGATCCAGGTTCTCCCAGACGGACCAGGCTGCAAGCAAGAACCAGATGAGCTGCACCGGCAGGTTCAAGGTGCGCCAGCGAGCGGTCCGCACAGGATGAATGAATTTCAAATAGGTAAACTGTCCGAGCGCGAGTGCCACGACAATCGTGCCCGTGGCCCAGGCGGGAGGCGCAAAGACCACAAGCACCAGAAGTGGCATGTGCCAGACAGCCGGGAATCCAGAAAACGAATTATCCTTTGATTTCATCCTCGTATCCGCAAAATATATCACGCCAGTCGAGGTGATAAGAAGTGCTGCCAGCAACCCCCAGGGAGCAGGAAGAAGTCCAGTATGGATGAGGGCGAAGGCCGGGATGAAAACGTAGGTGAGATAGTCGATGACAAGATCAAGAATGATCCCGTCCCAGTTCGCGGCATTGCGCTTCACATCGACCTTGCGCGCAAGCGGCCCATCGATCCCGTCGACGACCAGACCAATGCCCAGCCAAAGGAACATTTCGCGCCAAGCGCCGTGGCTTGCGGCCACGAGAGCCATCAATGCAAGTGCGGCACCAGAAGCGGTGAAAAGATGGACGGCAAAGGCTGAGGGTCGTGTCGTCATCCACCTTGGAATAAAGCGAAGCGCCTGCGGATTAAAGCGTATTTTCGCTGAAGAGAGGGCATTTCACCCCGCATTTTCAGCCTCCGGCGTTTTTTCCCGTGCCCGGCGAGCGAAAGTTCCACCGTCCTCAACACTCCGCATTCCCGATACCCAATTGCGATACATCATGGGGTGGATGCGGCCGGTTCAAGCCGAGAGAGACTCATCTCCCACTGCTTTCTTTTCACGTTTTGGCTTTGCCGCTTTTGGCTTTTCTAAACGCGACGACGAAATTCGTTGAGCCCAGTGAGTCTACCGGCCGGGTCCGGCCCATTCGCTTCACGTCACCGCCTCCGAAACCAGGTGCGAGCTTTTCGAAGCCCGGAGCGCGGTGCTTGCCACGCGTCGTCCGGAGTTCGCCTTCGAGTTCCCGTTTGCGGGCTTATCTTCCGCGCCGCCCACCCACGCCTAAGTGAGCGCGGAACTGGCGCCGATAAGCCGCCCGATGACTGCCAACGATATCGCGGCCTTCACGGCCACAAGGGTTGCTCTCAGACCGGGCTCGAGGTCGCTCTCGACGCGCGCCGGCTATCCGCCGCCCTGCCCGCTTTCTATCAGGATCGAACGCGTCGACAGTGGCGAAGGCAACCCCGCCGTCGCCGAATTCCTGCGCTCCAACTTTTCCGACGAGGGCCAGAAGATCGTCGAGAAAATCGGACTTTTTGCTGCTTCACGCTAACCGGATCGCCCCCACCCTCGCCGGCTACGCGCAGGAGTTGCCACTCCCCGATTCATTGCAAGTCATTCGTAAGCCAAGAGGTTTAGGTAGAGAGCAACCATCGGCCGGACCGTCTCGTTTACCCTTGTCTTCGGCCATCCAGCGATCAACAGCCTGATCGGGAGGTGAGAGCGACCCGGCCCAGACCGCCCCGTCCAGAGGGAAGCCGCCGATGCCGGAACTGGCGCGGTCAACTACTGCCGCCCGGCCTGCAGGTTCAGCCGGATACCCGTAACACTCTGAGTGGCGGCCACACTCGGAAGCCTGGAAATAAAACCCCAACACGGAAAATAAAAAACCAAATTAAATACTATTTCTTTGCTAGATGCATTATGCGGCGCGTGCCGAATTTTGTCTGCTTTAGTCCTCCATGTTGTCGAAATGATCTCGATTGCCTAGAATATGGAATGACCCAAGTCATCAGCATAGCTTATGCCATCACGCTTTTGAGCGGATTGTTCGTCATTCTATGGTGGGGACGCGTCCGGTGCGTCGGAACCATGCCCGTGACAACCTTTGTGCTCGTGGCACTCCTCTTCACCGCCGGTCTCGACATGGGGCTTGTCATGCTGCCCCTGACCGAGTTCCCGATCTATGCCGACGACCCGGCCTATGATTTTTCCAATCCGCTCGCTGTCGAGTTCGGAATGTGGGGGCCGCTCGTCTGGCTCATGTATTTCCTCTCGACCTTCTACTTCGTCAAACTCGAACCGAAGCTGCAGGTATTCGAGATCCCGCTGGTCAAGTGGGTCTACAACCTCACGGTAATCGCAACCGCCGCCTTCACCTGCTATCTCTTCATGAGCGCGCTCCCGAGCTACGTTCCAGGTATCCCCGATTGGACACGCTGGGTGCTGACCGTCGCGGTGATCGGCTCGGCAGTCTATTCGAGCTCGAACGTCAACTTCATGAAGTGGCTCGCCGTCACCTCGACCTGGATGTTCGTGGGCCTTACGCTGGTGATGCTGATCGCCGCAGCTTATGTCTTCAGCGGCGCCGGCCTTTCAGCGCTCTTCGCCAATGTACTCTCGCTGCTCGACTACTTCCCGAATATCCTCCATTTCACGACACCGATCACGGAATACCATGAGTTCTACCTGTTCTGGTGGTTTGCCTGGAGCATCATGATCGGCCAGTTCGTCGCGACCTTCGTGACCGGGCTCCACGCCTGGCGCCTGGCGGGTGCGATGATCTTCCTGCCCGCCATCCCGCTCGGAATCTGGTTCTGCGTGATCTACATCTATTTTCAGCGCGACATAACGATCCCCACATGGCTCAACATGGCCATGGTCGCGGTGGGCATCGTCTTCGTGGTGAACTCGCTCGACTCACTCATGCGGCTCTACAGCAGCAATCTCGCCATCGACATCGAGCGCCTTGGCCGGAAGGTCTACTTCCCGCTGCATTTCACCATTCAGATCGCGCTGGTGATGGCCTATCAGTTTACGCCGTTCCGCATCGAATGGGTCGGAGTAATCGTGATCCTGCTCTATGGCGCCGTCTATGTGGTGATCTACCGGCAGAAACATGCGATCGGAAGCCATGTGCGCGCGGTACCTGAGCCCGCATTACCGGAAGAAGAGCCCGGGCGCGTCAACTGATTGCCACCTTTCATGCCTCAACCTTGGCGAATGCAGCGCCATGGGGCAATTCGCCGGGCACTTTCAGCGGGGCTCAGCCCTTCGAGATCTCGACCTCGAGACGCTGGAAATAGGGCGTCTCCGGGCTCCGGATGATGCTCGGCCAGTCGGGGTTGTGCAGGGAATCCGGGTAATGCTGCGCCTCGAAACAGAGCCCCGCAAAGGGCCCGTAGGTTTCGCCGCCGAGCCCCGGCGCGCCGATCGTCATGGTGGCGGCGTTGAAGATCTGAAGCCCCGGCTGGTCGGTCCAGACCCTGAGCCGCAGGCCCGTCCGCGGGCAGCTCGCCCAGGCTGCCGGATCGGACTGGTCCCGTCCCGGCCGCAGGATGTAATTATTGTCGATCCCCTTTCGCTCGGGATCGCTCTCCTCGATGCTCCGGGCGTCGCAAAAGTCGAGATGCGTGCCCTCGACCGGTGCAATCGTCCCGAGCGGAATGTTTTCAGCATCGAGGGGGGTGTAATCCTCCGCATCGATCCAGAGCACATGATCCCGCACGGTGCCCGTGCCCCCAAGATTGAAGTAGTTGTGGTGGGCCAGATTGATCGGTGTCGGACGATCCGGCAGGCCCGACATCTCGCAGACCAGCTTCGGACCCTCAAGCCGGTAGGTCACCCGGAAATCGACGCTTCCAGGAAACCCATCCTCGCCATCCGGGCTCAAATAGCGCAGGTGCACCGCTTCGCCGGTACTGTCGCCCTCCATCTCCCAGAGTCTGTCCGCGAGGCAGCCGTGGATATGGTGCTGCTGCTTCGGCCCGTGATTGCGGGTGAGATGATAGGTTTTGCCCTCAAGTTTGAATTCCGCATTGGCGGTCCGGTTCGCCACTCGCCCCACGATTGCGCCATGCCCCCGCGAATGCTGCACGTAGGAGCCGATATCGGGAAAGCCCAGCACCATCGGAAGGCTGCCGCGCGGCCCGTCGACCCGCCAGTCCCGGGTGATGCAGCCGTAGTTGAGGATCGAGACCGCGGCGTCGGCACTTTCCAGAACCAGCTCTTCGACCTGGCCTTGGTCCACCTTGCCAAAATGCCGTTTCTTCATGCAGTTGCCCCCAGTTTCTCGATCTCCGCCACAAGTTTTTCCGGCACGCTCATACCGCTCTGTCCCGCTTGGGCCCGCGCGGCAAGCCGCCGCGATCCGGGAAGCCGCGCGCCGAGTGCCTCGAAGTTCGCCGCCAAGGCCTCCATCCGCCCGGCAAATGCCCCCCCGGAGAGCGCATCCGGATCGAGTGCGAGAATCGTCTGGCCGAGATCCGGCGGACCGCCCTTGTCGTCGAAGAGACTGGAGGCCTCCGATCCGAGTGCGGAGCCGACGAGGCAGGCAGACATGACCTCGACCATGAGAGCAAGGGCCGCGCCCTTCGGGCCACCCATTGGGGCAAGCGTGCCCCTCATGGCAAGCGCTGCATCGGTCGTGGGCGCGCCGTCCGGCCCGTACGCCCAGCCTTCCGGGATCGGCGCGCCGCTCTGGGCGGCCGCCATGATCTTGCCCTTGGCGACCGTCGTGACCGCAAGATCGATTACCAGCGGCTCTCCCGCCATCGGTGCGGCAAACGCGATCGGATTGGTGCCGAGAAGCGGGGCCGTTGCCCCCCAGGGTGCCAGAGCCTTCGGGGCATTGCCGTAGACAAAAGCGACAAGCCCCTCGCGAGCGAGATCCTCGCAATGATGGCCGGCCACACCGAAATGATGCGATCGCGCGATCGCACAGGCGGCGATTCCCTGAATGCGCGCCCGATAGACGAGCTCTGGCATCGCAATGCGGATCGCGGGATAGGCAAAGCCATGCGCGGCGTCGACCCGAAACAGGCCCGGCCGAACATCCCCCAGCGAGGGCTTGGCATGGCCATCGACTTTACCTGCCCGCGCCTGTGCCGCGTAATAGGGCACACGCGACAGCCCGTGCCCCTTCTGACCGTCGGCCTCCGCCCGCACCAGCGCCGCAGCAACGCAGAGCGCGATATCGGGTGCGCAGTTGACGCGCTCGAGCGCGCGCGCGACCAGCGTGACACCTTCCTCAGGTGCAAGCGTTCGAAAGCCGTTCATCTACAGACCGTATGTTCCGGCCGTCCGGGGAAGCCTACCGGAAGGCGTTCTTCAGTTCGGAGCAGGCCTGAACGAAGTCCATGCGGCCTGTGTGCTTCGCCTTGAGGTGTGCCATGACACGGTTGATGTCGCGAACGGATCGCGCGCCCGTGTGCTCTATGGCGCAGGCAATCGCCTGACTCACTTCGCGCTCCGTCAGAGGGCGCGGAAGATATTCACGTATGATGCTGATTTCATTCCGTTCCTGTTCGGCAAGATCAAGCCGACCAGATTCCTCGTAGCCCGAGACACTTGCCTCGCGCTGCTTGATCATCTTCGTAAGGATCGCGAGGATATCCCCGTCGCTCACGCCTTGGATATTGTCACTGCGCTGGGCTGCTAGGTCGCGGTCCTTCACCGCGGCGCAAATCAGACGCAGAGTCGCAATCCGTTCGGCATCATCATCGCTGATTGCAGCCTTCAGATCGCCTGAAAGTCTCTCTCGGAGCATCCTTCACCCATGTCCCGTTAACCTGCAGGAGGTCAGAGGGACTGACTATACTCCTGTCACCGAACCGCCGCAAGGCAACGGAGTAACGCATAAGCCATTGTTATTTAATGTTTTTTACTGAAGCGCACCTCTTGACCCCCCCGGTGTCAGGCCTTATTTTCCGCAATGTCACATCCAGGATTCGCAGATGCCACAGTTTCTCGCCCACACCGACCAGCCCTTGGTCGCGGGTCCCGCGGGGGCGCGCAGGCCGACCGCCTGCATCGTGCTCAATGACGGCCAGATCTTCTACGGCACCGGCTTCGGCGCGACCGGTACCGCCGTGGCGGAACTGTGCTTCAATACCGCCATGACCGGCTACCAGGAAATCATGACCGACCCCTCCTATGCGGGGCAGATCGTCACCTTCACCTTCCCCCATATCGGCAATGTGGGGACGAACGACGAGGATGATGAAACCGCCGAGCCCGTGGCGTCTGGCATGATCGTGAAGTGGGATCCGACCGCCCCATCGAACTGGCGCGCGGCGGGAACGCTCTCCGACTGGCTCGAGAAGCGCGGGCGGATCGGGATCGGCGGTGTCGATACCCGAAGACTTACCCGATCGATCCGGCTTCAGGGTGCCCCGCATGCGGTAATCGCCCACGATCCGGATGGGAATTTCGATCTCGATGAAATGCTTGCTCGCGCCAAGGCCTGGCCGGGGCTCGAGGGCATGGACCTCGCCCGCGACGTCACCTGCGCTCAGAGCTACCGTTGGAACGAGATGCGCTGGGCCTGGCCGGAAGGCTACGCACGGCGTGAAACGCCGGGGCATCGTGTGGTCGCAATTGATTACGGCGCGAAGCGCAATATCCTGCGCTGCCTCGCCTCGGCGGGCTGCGACGTGACGGTCTTGCCGGCGACCGCGACGGCGGAGGATGTGCTCGCTCATGATCCGGAGGGGATCTTCCTCTCGAACGGGCCCGGTGACCCGGCTGCGACGGGGGTCTATGCCGTGCCGATGATGAAGACCATCCTCGAGACCACCGACCTCCCTGTCTTCGGAATCTGCCTCGGCCATCAGATGCTCGCCCTCGCCCTCGGGGCCCGGACCATCAAGATGAACCATGGCCATCACGGCGCGAACCATCCGGTGAAGGAACTCGCGACCGGCAAGGTCGAGGTCACATCGATGAACCACGGCTTCACGGTCGACAGCCAGACCCTTCCGGAGGGCGTGATCGAGACTCATGTTTCGCTCTTCGACGGCTCGAACTGCGGCATCGCCATCGAAGGCCGGCCGGTCTTCTCGGTCCAGCACCACCCGGAAGCGAGCCCCGGCCCGCAGGACAGCTTCTACCTCTTCGAGCGCTTCGTCGCCGCGATGAAGAAGCGCACAGAGGTCGCAGCCTGACCACCCGCGTCACACAAATATTTTCACGGTGAAAACAAGATTTTTCGCCGTGAATTTTCCAGTTATCCCATTGAACTGATAACATGTTTCTTCGGAATGTTCCGCGAACATCGGCATTCCGGCCCGCTGACGCCAGCCCTTTTTCACAGCACGAAGACAAAGATCGTAACAGGCACAACACCCTCGCACGGCCGGGTGTTTACGAAGGCTCACGCAGATGAACCGCGCGGTTTTCCAAGCCCCAAAAACCACTTCAGATTGAGTGTTTGTCGCAGCTCTCCAAGGACCGCAAGACTGTGCTCGACCTTCGCTTCAAGCACAGATCTTTTTGGCGGAGCCCTGGCCCGGCGCGAGATCCTTATCCGACTTTGTTTCTATAATGCCTTCAACCTGTTTGCGGATAACCGATCCGTTTCCGGTTGAAGCAGCTATTCTCCCGATACATATCAAGGCCAACACGAAACACGATAAGGAGGGACAGATGCTCAAGGTATCGGTGCTCGTCGGAAGCCTTCGCAAGGGCTCGGTCAACCGCAAGCTCGTCGAGGCGCTCGCAAAGCTCGCCGAAGGAACGCTGGAATTCGATTATCCTAGCCTCGATCTCCCGCTCTACAACGAAGACCTCTGGGCCGATCCACCAAAGGGCGTGCTCGCGCTCAAGAAGAGCGTCGAGGCCGCCGATGCGGTGCTCTTCGCGACGCCCGAATACAACCGCTCGTTCTCGCCTGCGATCCAGAACGCCATAGACTGGGGCTCGCGGCCCTGGGGCAAGTCCTCCTGGCCCGGCAAGCCCGCCGGCATCGTCGGCGCCGCCGGCGGCAAGATCGGCACAGCCGCCGCGCAGGCTCATCTCCGCTCGGTCGTCGCGGGTCAAGGCATGATCCTCATGGGCCAGCCGGAGGTCTACCTTGAATACCCGGAGGGCCTCATCGACGAGTCCGGTACGATCACTGACGAGGCGACGCAGAATTTCCTCAAGGGCTATCTCGAGAAGTTCACCGACTTCATCGGCAAGGTTTCCGCCTGAGCAGACTTTCTCACGACAGACAGGTCAGAGTAGGGCCGGGCCGACAGGGTCCGGCCCGGTCTGCAATGCGGCGGCTACCGCGCCTGAATGTCCAGCTCCGAACGCCTACGGTCTGGCGTGGCTTCGCTCTAACCCTTTGAATAAGCCAAAATCCTTTTTCAGATTGCGATTCAATCCGACACGATTCTGGTCTAGGGTCGAGATCTTCGTCCGCCGCAGAAGGATCTCGCGATGCGTCCCCTTGCCCGTCTTGCCCTGTCGTTCGCGCTGCTCGGAGCGGCCCTGCCCGCTTCGGCACAGACGCTCGACCACATCCGCGAAACCGGCGAGATCCGGCTCGGCATCCGCAGCGATGCGGCCCCGCTCTCCTACGTCGACGCCGAGGGGCGCCCCTCGGGCTACACGCCCACGGTCTGCGCTCATGTCGCCGAGCTGATCGCGATCGACCTGGAGCTTGAGAATCTGAACGCGAATTTCGTGCCCGTCGACGCGGAGGATCGCTTCGAAAAGGTCGCGAACGGCGATATCGACCTGCTTTGCGGCGCTGCAACCATCACGATCGAGCGGCGCGAGACGGTCGATTTCTCGATACCGACCTTTGTCGACGGCACGGCCGTGCTGCTTCCGGTCGGGAGCGGCACGGATTTCAGCGCTCTGGCAGGCAAGAAGGTCGGCGTGCGTGCTGGCACGACCACCGAGGAGATCCTCGCCAATTCGCTCGAGGCGGCGGGCGTGCAGGCCGAGATCGTGGCCTTCGACACCCACGACGCGGGATTGGCGGGCCTCGAGAATGGCGAGATCTCGGCCTATTTCGGCGACCAGTCGATCCTTTACGAGCTCTTCCACAAGAGCGACCTGTCCGAAAACTTCACCATGTCTGACAACACGCTCACGATCGAGAAGCAGGGGTTGGCGCTGCGCCGAGGCGATGCGGATTTCCGCCTCGTGGTCGACCGCGCGCTGAGCCAGCTCTATGCGAGCGGCACCATGCGCGAGATCTTTCAGGGCGCGTTTCCGGGCGCAACCCCAGGGCTTGCGCTGAAGGCGCTCTACCTGATTGCACCCGACCTGCCGTGAAGGCGGGGCTCAGGCCCCCGCGACCGTCTCGGCGTAGAAGCCGCCATCGACGTTGCCGCCGCTTGCAACCGCTATGATCGCTTCGCCCGGAATGCCCTCGCCGCGGAAGAGTGCCGCGGCGAGGGCTACGGCGCCGCCGGGCTCGACGACAATCTTGAGGTGACGGAAGGCGAGCGCCATGGCCTCGCACGCCTCCGCATCGGTCACGGTAAGGCCGGGCCCCGCGTACCGATGCAGGATCGGGAAGGTCAGTGTGCCGGGTTCAGGCGTCAGAATCGCATCGCAGATCGAGCCGCTGAGATGAGCGTTGCGCAGGGGCTTTCCGGCGGCCAGCGATCGGGCCGTGTCGTCGAAGCCCATCGGCTCGACGGTACGCGGCCGGAGGTCGGGCGCCTTTGCGGCAAGCGCCAGCGCGATCCCGGCCGAAAGCCCGCCACCGCCGCAGCAGATCAGCACGTCCGCCGCCGCGATTCCCGCCTCCTGCGCCTGGGCCGCGATTTCGAGCCCGACGGTGCCCTGACCCGCGATGACGTCGGGGTGGTCGTAGGGCGGAATGAGGGTCATGCCGCGTTCGGCGGCAATGACCCGGCCGATGTCCTCGCGCACCTCGGTTGCGCGATCATAGGTCACGACCTCCGCGCCGTAGCTCTTCGTTCCCGCGATCTTTGCCCCGGGCGCATCCGACGGCATCACGATCACGGCGGGCACGCCGTGCGCCGCCGCCGCCCAGGCAATGCCCTGCGCGTGATTGCCGGAGGAATAGGCGAGGATGCCGCGGGCGCGGGCCTCGGGCTCGAGCGCCGAGATTGCCGACCAGGCACCACGCGCCTTGAAGGAGCCGGTGATCTGCAGGCATTCGGCCTTCACGAGGATCCGCCGCCCGGCGATGCGGTCGATCCCGGGTGCGGAAAGCAGCGGCGTGCGGCGGACATGGCCCTCGAGCCGGCCGGCCGCGGCCTCGATGCGGGCAATATCGGTCATGCCGGCAAGGCCGCGATGAAGGCCCGGATCGCCGTCTGGCACTCGGGCTCGTCGAGAAACGGAATATGCCCGCGGTCCTTCACCGGCACATAGGTGAGATCGGGCCGACGCGACCGCATCTCCGCCACGGTCTCATGGGTGAGGATGTCGGAATTGACACCATGGAGCACTGCCAGAGGGAGCCCCGCGAAAAGGTCGAAAACCGGCCAGAGATCGGGCGCGGGTCCCTCCTCGAGCTGGGTGATGACCGCATCGCGCAGCCGGCTGTCGTAGCAGAGTTCAAGCCCCTCGGGCGTTTCGCGAACGTTTCCGGCCAGAAAGCTCCGCCACTTCGCCACGCTCACGCCCGGAAAGGACGCCGCGGTCTCGCGCGCGTGCCGCTCCGCGAGTGCGTCAAGCGTCTTCTCCACGGGCGGAAGGCCGAGAAATCCGACGATCCGGGCCATGCCCTCGGGATCAACATGCGGGCCGATGTCATTGAGGAGTACAGCGCGGAGCCTGTCACGGGCAAGCGCAGCCAGGGCGAGCGCGATAAGCCCGCCGCGAGAGGTGCCGAAGACCGTCACCTGCGGGAGGCCGAGATGATCGAGCAGCTCGATGACGTCCCGCGCCTCCGTCAGCACGTTGTAGTTGAGGAAATTGTCGTCGTACTGCGAGGCGCCGCGGCCGCGCAGGTCGATGCGGATGATCCGCGCGACATCGCGAAATCCGTCGGCCACCGGCAGGAAATCGGCGCCGTTGCGGGTGAGGCCGGGAATGCAGAGGATCGGCGTGCCTTCACCCTCGTCCTCGTAGGCAAGCGAAAGACCATCGGAAGTGACGAAATGCTTCATGGCCTGGCCGCGATCAATGGAACATCCTCGAGATTCGGCAAGATCCAGTCCGGTTTCCATGGCAGACGCTCCTGCGGTTCTGTGTTGCGATTGACCCAGACGGTGCGGAACCCGTAACCGGCGGCCGCAGCGGCATCCCAACCGTTAGATGAAATGAAGAGAACGTTCCCGGCGCTGACCCCGAAGGTGCTGCCGACGAGATCGTAGACGGCGCGTGCCGGCTTGAAGACGCCCACCGTCTCGACCGAGAGAACCGCATCGACCAGCTCGCCGATCCCGGCGCTTTCCACGGCGGCATCGAGCATGCCAGGCGATCCGTTCGAAAGAATTCCTGTGGCAAACCTGCCATCCTTCAATTGCCTCAAGACCTCCGGAACTTCCGGATAGGCATCCAATGTCCAGTAGAGGGCAAGAAGGCGTTGGCGCAGCGCTGGGTCGGGCACTCCCGCGGCATCCAGCGCCCAATCGAGGCTGTCTTGCGTCACGCTCCAGAAATCGGTGTGCGCGCCGCAAATCGCACGCAACCAGGAATAATGCAGCTGCTTGAGACGCCAGTCCCGTGCGACCTGTTCCCAGATCGCGGCGAATTCCTCCCCTCCTGGCTCTCCGGCCAGATGTCTAGCCGCAGCACTTACATCAAAGAGCGTGCCATATGCATCAAAAATCGCGACCCTTTTCATCCGCGCGTCCTCCCTGTCGCCGCAGCGCGCCGGAATCGGCCGGCGCACTGCGGGAAGATGAGGCTAGAGCAAAACCTTTCACGACGGAAACGCCGTCTGGGGCAGGATTTCGCCCGGCGGCATTTTCGCCCTGCCGCCCGCGCTCAGATCAGGAAGTCCGAGGCGTCAAAGGTCGAGAGCTCGGTGTTGCGGAAGGTGACAGAGCTGTCGGCAGAGAAGCTGAAGACCACATCTCCGTCCTGCTGCACGCCACGCGAAAGCACTGCGGCGGCATTTGCGAAGTCGAAATCGGTCACGTCGATCCGGTCGAGCCCATCCTCGAAATCGCGAACCACATCGTAGCCGTCACCGAAATCGAACTCGAAGACATCGGCACCGCGGCCACCGAGCAGCGTGTCGTTGCCTGCGCCGCCCTCGAGCGTGTCTCGCCCTGCCCCGCCGTAAAGCCGGTCGTTGCCCGAGCCTCCCTCGAGGTCGTCGCGGCCCCGGCCGCCCTGGAGCGTATCGTGGCCGCTGTTGCCTTCGAGCTCATCATTACCGTCGCCGCCGTTCAGAAGATCGTTGCCGCCGCCACCCTCAAGGTCGTCGTTGCCGGTGCCCCCGAAGATCCGGTCGGCCCCGCGGCCGCCCTCGGCATCGTCATCGCCCGATCCTGCGGAGATGTAGTCGTTGCCGTCATTGCCATGGATCTCGTCATTTCCGGCAAACCCGTAGATGCGGTCGCCGAGGCCCGTGCCCCGCAGGATGTCTGCTGCGTTCGTGCCGTTGATCCTTGCCATTCCCTGGCTCCCTCCGATTGAAGTCACAGATCCGCCTCATGGGGCGGCTGCGTTTCCTCTCGCACGCCGGGCCTGACAGGGGGCTGACGCGCCGTGTCAGGAAAGTGTCAGACCACCGCCGGCGCGGCCAACGGCAGGCGGATCGCAGCCTCGAAGCCTTCGCCGGTATTGGCAAGCGAGAGGGTGCCACCAGATGCGTCGCAGATGTCGGAGACGATCGCGAGGCCGAGCCCGGTGCCAGGCCGGGCGAGATCGAGCCGCGCGCCACGCGCGCCAAGCCGGGCGAGATCGTCTGCGGCGACCCCTGGCCCGTCGTCCCGTACCGCGATCACGCTCTCGTGCCCCTCGCGCCGGATCTCCACGCTCACCCGGCTGCGGGCATGGCGCGCGGCGTTCTCAAGAAGTGCTCCGAGCGCCTCGGTGAGATCGCCTGCATCGATGCGGACCCGGAGCCCCGCGTCGCCGTGCACCGCCATCTCGAGCCCCGCGCCATCCGGGGTCCGCTTCAGCACGCGCAGGATCGGGGCCGCGACCGCCGCCGGATCACTCGAGACCGCCCAGCCGCCCGTGGCGATCCGGGCGCGGGAAAGCTCGCGATCCACATGGCGCTGGATGATGCGCACCGCTTCCTCGATCGCCGCCGAGCTCTCGCCCGCGCCGCGGTCCGCGAGCCGCCGGGCCTCTCCGAAGAGCGCCTGAAGCGGCGTTTTCAGGGCATGCGCGAGATCTGACGCGCGCGCCCGGGCGCGCTCCACATCCGTCTCGCGTGAGGCGATCAGCGCATCGACTTCCGCCGCGAGCGGCTGCACTTCGCGCGGAAAGGCCGCGCCAAGGCGGCTCTCCGCCCCGGAGCGCACCGCCGAAACCCGCGCGCCCACGGCTGCGAGCGGCCGCAGCCCGACAGCAACCTGAACCCAGCCCGCCGCGATCAGCACCGCGCCGAGGAGGCCAAGAAACGGGACCAGATCGCGCAGGAAGGCGCGGGAGGCCTGGCGCAGCTCTGCCCGGTCCATTGCCGCGACCACGCGCACCGCCCGGCCGCCGAGGCTTGCGGGCAGGATCGCGCGACGCTCCACCACGAGCAGCGGCATCCCCTCGGGCCCTATAAGCGTATATTCCCGCAGCGGTCCGGTAGTACGGGCGACGGGCGGCAGCGCAAGCGGGCTGTCCCAGAGCGAGCGCGAGCCGAGCTGCACGCCATTGGCCAGATCGACCTGCCAGTAGTGGCCGGAAAACGGCTGCTGGTAGCGCGGATCCGCCGGAGGATTGCGCATCTCGAGACTGCCTTCGGGGCCGCGCTCGAGCCCGGCGATAAGCTGGTCGATGTGCGAGGAGAGCTCGCCCACCGCCCGGCGCTCCACGTGGCGCTCAAAGAGGATGCCGAGGCCTACGGCCGCCACCGTCAGCAGGAGCACAACGGAGGCTGCGCCCGCCAGCACGAGCCGCAGCCGCAGCGAATTCCACATCAGCCGCTGCCGTCCCCGGCGAGATAGCCAAATCCACGCCGGGTGCGGATCACCTCGGCGCCGAGCTTGCGCCGAAGCCGCGCGATCAGCGCCTCGAGCGCGTTCACCTCGCGCGCATCCTCATCACCATGGAGATGCTCGAGCAGTTCAGTCGGCGCGATCACCCGGTCCGGGTTATGGGCGAGATAGGCGAGCAGCCGGTATTCGAGCGGCGAGACCGGCACAGGCACGCTGCCAGCCGTGACGGCCATGCGGTTCGTATCGATGCGAACCGTACCGATCCGCAGTATCGCCGTGCCCTGACCTGCGGCACGGCGGACGAGACCGCGAGCACGCGCGACCAGTTCCTCCATGTGAAAGGGTTTCGGGAGATAGTCGTCGGCACCGGCCTCGATACCCTCGACGCGCTCGGTCCAGGCGCCACGGGCGGTCAGCACGAGGACCGGCATGTGCCGACCGCCACCGCGCCAGTTCTTCAGGACCGAAAGCCCGTCAAGTCCGGGAAGACCGAGATCGAGCACAACCAGATCGAAAGTCTCTGTATCGCCGAGGAACCAGGCCTCCTCGCCATCGGCGCAGCAGCGCACCGCAAAGCCCGCAGCCTCCAACGCGGCGGCCACATCGGCCGCGATTCGGGGATCGTCCTCGACGACCAGCACGCGCATCAGTCGTCCTCGTCCTCATCCTCGATCGCCAGCGTCTCGCCGCTCGCCGCATCGACGGTGACTTCGACGATGCGGCCGTCGGGCTGGATCAGCTCGAGCTCGTAAAGGTGCCGGCCGTCCTCGATCTCGAACTCCACCTCGATCATCCGTCCACCGGTTTCGGCCTCGACACGCTGCAGGATCTCCGTGAGCGGCAGGATTTCGCCGCGCGCCACGGCCGCCCGCGCCCGTTCGTAATCCTCGAACGTGGCAGCGGCGAGCGTGGCTGCACCCGCCAGGATGGCAAACATCAGCGCGGCAGCAAGCAGACCCTTCATTCCGGGCGTCCTCCTCGGCGTCATCTATGCCAGTCTGACGGATCGCCGCTGACATGACACTGACGGAAGGGGCTCAGAGGTTCTCCGGCTGCGCCATCCCGAGGATGTGGAAGCCCCCGTCGACAAAGAGCGTCTCGCCTGTCGTGCTCGCAGAGAGATCGGAGAGCAGGTAGAGCGCAGCACCGCCGACAGCCTCGAGCGAGGCGTTGGCGCGCAGCGGCGCGTTCTGTTCGGTGACCTTGTAGACCTTGCGCGCGCCCGCGATCGCGGCCCCCGCAAGCGTCCGCATCGGCCCCGGACTCACCGCGTTCACCCGGATGCCGACCGGCCCGAGATCGTTGGCGAGATAGCGCACTGCACTCTCGAGTGCGGCCTTGGCGATACCCATCACGTTGTAGTTCGGCGTCACACGCTGCGCGCCAATGTAGCTCAGCGTGACGACCGAACCGCCATTCGTCATCAAGGGGGCGGCACGCCGGGTGAGCTCCACAAGGCTGTAGCAGGATATATCAAGAGATTTCAGGAAGTTATCGCGCGTCGTGTCCACAAATCGCCCATCGAGCTCGGCCTTGTCGGAATAGGCGATGGCATGGACGAGGAAATCAAGGCTGCCCCATTCGGCCTCGATCCGCTCGAAGAGCGCATCGAGCGAGGCGCCGTCCTGCACATCGGCGGGCAGGATGATGCCGGCGCCGAGCTGTTCGGCAAGCGGCCTGACCCGGCGCCCGAACCCCTCGCCCTGATAGGTGAACGCCATCTCGGCCCCGTGCGCGGCGAGCACCTGCGCGATGCCCCATGCCAGGGAGTGGTCGTTCGCCACCCCCAGAACCAGGCCGCGCTTTCCGGCCATCAGTTGTGCCATGCTTCACCCATGAAATCTGCTGAGCAGCATCGAGCCGTTGGTTCCGCCGAACCCGAAGCTGTTGGTCATCACCGTGTCGAGCCCGGCCGCATCGACCCGGGCGGTCGCGATCTCGGCCGGTGCCAGCGCCGGATCGAGGGTCTCGACATTGATCGAGGGCGCAATGAAATCGTCCTTCAGCATCAGGAGGCAGTAGATCGCCTCCTGGGCGCCGGTCGCTCCCTGGCTGTGGCCGGTCATCGACTTGGTCGAGGAAATCGGCGGCGTCGTGCCTTCGCCGAAGACCCGGCGCACCGCCTCGACCTCGCCGACATCGCCGACCGGCGTCGAGGTGCCATGAGCGTTGATGTAGCCCACCTTGCGCTCGGCCGGCAGCCCGGCAAGCGCAAGGCGCATCGCACGCTCGCCGCCCTCACCCGAGGGCGCCACCATGTCATGGCCGTCCGAGGTTGCGCCATAGCCGGTCACCTCGGCATAGATCTTCGCGCCGCGTGCCCTGGCGTGTTCCAACTCCTCGAGGACCACCATGCCACCGCCGCCCGAGATCACGAAACCGTCGCGATTGGCGTCAAAGGCCCGCGAGGCCTTCTCCGGCGTGTCGTTGTATTTCGAGCTCATCGCGCCCATGGCGTCGAAGAGGCAGGAAAGCGTCCAGTCGAGCTCCTCGCCGCCGCCGGCGAACATCACGTCCTGCTTGCCGAACTGGATCTGTTCGACGGCATTGCCGATGCAGTGGAGCGAGGTCGAGCAGGCCGAGGTGATCGAATAGTTGATGCCCTTGATCTTGAAGGGCGTCGAGAGGCAGGCCGAGACCGTCGAGGACATGCAGCGCGTGACCATGAAGGGCCCCATGCGCTTGGGGCTGCCCTTTTCGAGCACGATCTGGTGGGCGGCGAACATGTTGCGCGTCGAAGGTCCGCCGGAGCCCGCGATCAGCCCGGTGCGCTCGTTCGAGACATCGGAGGGCTCGAGGCCGGCATCCGCGATCGCCTGTTGGAGCGAAAGATAGGCGAAGGCTGCGCCATCGCCCATGAAGCGGATGAGCCGCTTGTCGATATGCTCGGCCGGATCAAGCGCCGGCTTTCCGTGGACCTGGCTGCGAAACCCTCGCTCCGCATACTCCGGCGCGAAACTCACGCCCGACTTGCCCGCCTTGAGTGCGGCGGTGACTTCCTCGGCATTGTTCCCGATCGAGGATACGATGCCCAGGCCGGTGACGACGACACGGCGCATGATGCGGCTGCCCCTCTCTACTCCTGGAATAGACCGACCTTCATGTCGGTGGTGGTGTAGATCACCTCGCCATCCGCCTTCATGATCCCGTCGGCAATTCCGAGTTTCAGCTTGCGGTCCAGAACCCGCGTGAAATTGACCGTGTACTCGACAAGCTTCACATCGGGCGTGACCATCCCGGTGAATTTGACTTCCCCGACACCGAGCGCGCGGCCCTTGCCCAGCATCCCGCGCCAGCCGAGATTGAAGCCGGTGAGCTGCCAGAGCGCATCGAGCCCGAGGCAGCCCGGCATCACCGGGTCGCCAAGGAAATGGCACTGGAAGAACCAGAGATCGGGCTTGATGTCGAACTCCGCGACCACATGGCCCTTGCCGGAAGGGCCGCCATCGGCAGAAATCTCGGTCACCCGGTCCATCATCAGCATGGGCGGCGCGGGCAGTTGCGGATTGCCGGGCCCGAACATTTCACCACGGGCACATGTCATAAGCCCCTCGAAATCAATGCTCGTCGGCCGATCAGTCATTCCCTGCCAGGCTCCCATTCCCTAGTCTGCGATGGCTTTGGCGACCTGTAACACCGCATCCGAACGGCGTGCAAGGCCGCGTCGTCGCCCTCCGTATCCCGCCATACCCGGCTCGGGGCTGGAAATCACGGGAAAATCCGGTATAGAGGACAGTGCAACAAGCCAGGTGAATGAAATGACTGCCTCGCGGGAAATGACAGCCGACCCGGCGGGACGCGCCGAGGAGTGGCTCGCCTCCGGATCCCTGCGCCCCACGCGACAGCGCCTCGCGTTGGCAAATCTTCTTGTCGGCGACGGACGCAACCGCCATGTGACCGCCGAAAGCCTCCATGAAGCCGCCAGCGCGCTCGACGTCCCCGTCTCGCTCGCGACCGTCTACAACACGCTCCGGGCGTTCTGCGACGCGGGCCTCATGCACGAGATCACCGTTGACGGCACGCGCTCCTATTTCGACACCCGCATCGACGATCACCCGCATTACTATTGGGAAGACGAAAGCCGACTGTCGGATGCGCCGAACGACGCGATCCGGCTCGCCTCCGAGCCGAAGATTCCCGAGGGCGCCTTGCTCTCCCGTGTCGATGTGGTGATCCGCCTTCGCGGCCGGTCCTCGTAGCGCGAGGGCGCCGGCCCGGCTCCTGGTCGGGAAGTCCCACCAACCCGGCCGATGGCTCAGTCGATGGTCTCGTTCGGGCCGACGCCCCAGATCAGGCGCCGCGGCACCCATCCCGTGATGCGGTCCGCCTCGAGCTCACACCAGTCGCCCTCGCATTTCTCGATCCGCGCGATCACGCCGGGCTCGGCCATCGCGACGACCAGCGCATCCTCCTCGGGCTTCGCGCGCATCGCGATATTCTCGTCGCCCTGCAGCAAGGCCGTGCGCACGCCGGAAATCAGCGTGTGATGCACCCAGCCGCCCTTGCCGTCCATGTCGCGTACCCGGCGCCAGTTGCCGTATTCGGCGGTGACCTCGACCGGCAGGCCGCGGCGCACGAATTCCCAGTCGATCCGCTGGTCCATTCCCGGCCCGCGCCGAGCGTTTGCCGTATCTGCGCGGATCGAGACGAAGCGCGGCAACGGCAGGTTCGTCACCTGTCCGCGCGCCACGATCTCGTCACCACGGACCGGCGCAACAGCGGATGTCATGCCCAGAAGAAGAATCGCTACGAAGGCGGCGGCGTATCCCGCCGTTTGCTTCTCCATCTTTGGTCCTGCTCTCGCCTCTCGCCGGGATAGTGTCTGGATTTCCAAGACCTCCCCGTGCCATTAAGACGCGACGATAATCGAAAAGCAGCGCCAGAAAAACAGGAATCAATATGCCGACCAAACCTGTGAGCGTCTTCGTGACACGCCGACTTCCCGAGCCCGTCGAAGCGCGGATGCAGGAACTGTTCGATGTAACGCTCAACACTCAGGACAAGCCTCTGTCGAACGAGGAACTCGCCCGGGCGATGCAGACGGCAGACGTGCTGGTTCCCACGATCACCGACCGGATCGACTCGCGGCTGCTGGCGCAAGCCGGTCCGCAGCTGAGGCTCATCGCCAACTACGGTGCCGGCTTCGACCATATCGACGTCGCCACCGCGCTGCAGCGCGGCATCGCGGTGTCCAACACGCCGGGCGTACTCTCCGAAGACACCGCCGACATGGCCATGGCACTGATCCTCTCGGTACCGCGGCGGATGCCCGAGGGCGTACACCTGCTCCAGAGCGGCAACTGGGAGGGCTGGAGCCCGACCGCGCTCATGGGCCACCGCATCGCGGGCAAACGGCTGGGCATCCTGGGGATGGGCAACATCGGCCAGGCGGTTGCGCGCCGGGCCAAGGTCTTCGGCCTCGACATCCACTATCATGCCCGCCGCCAGCTCGCGCCCGCCCTCGAGCAGGAGCTCGGGGCACACTGGTGGGAAAGCCTCGACCAGATGCTCGCGCGGATCGACATCCTTTCGATCAACGTGCCGCACACCCCCTCGACCTTCCACATCATGAACGCCCGCCGGCTGAAGCTCATGAAGCCGACCGCCTATATCGTGAACACCGCCCGCGGCGAGGTGATCGATGAAAACGCGCTCACCCGGATGCTGCGCGCCGGAGAGCTCGGCGGCGCGGGCCTCGATGTCTACGAGCAGGGCCACGACGTGAACCCCCGCCTCATGCAGCTCCCGAATGTCATGCTGCTGCCACACATGGGCTCGGCAACGATCGAGGGCCGCATCGAGATGGGCGAGAAGGTCATCATCAACATCAAGACCTTCGCCGACGGCCACCGTCCGCCCGACCAGGTCGTGCCCTCGATGCTCTGAGACCGGGGCAGCCCCGCCCGCGCGCCGGGCGGCCGCGCGCGATCGGGTCGCGAGTGCGGACACGCAATCGCGACCAAAGCCACATTGTGCGGCGACAGCCCGGAGACTAGGGTCCGCGCCACACGCACAGCAAGCCGGATGGAAGCCACATGCAGTTCTGGATCGTCGGGGGAGTTCTGGCCGTCGTCTGCCTGCTGGTGGTCTTCCTGCCGCTGCTGCGCGGCTTCGGAAGGGCCTCGCGCCGGGCAAGCTACGACATGCAGGTCTACCGCGACCAGCTGCGCGAGGTGGAGACGGAGCTCGCCCGCGGCGTGCTCACGCCGGAGGAGGCAGAAGCCACCCGCGCCGAGGTCTCCCGCCGCCTGCTTGCCGCTGCCGATGCCGAAGGCGCGGAGGCCGAGACCCACACCGCGCCGCGGCGGGTCTCGCGCATCGCCGGCGCCCTGCTGCTCATCGCGGTCGCGGGCCTCGCGCTGGGGATCTACGACCGCGTCGGCGTTCCAGGCTACCCGGACCTGCCGCTTGCCCTCCGCGAACAACGCATGGCCGAAGCCCGTGCCAGCCGCCCCTCACAGGAGGAGGCCGAAGCCGCGATCGCCGCCAATGCCGATGCGGCCCAGCGGCCGCAGTTGCGGCCGGAAGACGCAGCGCTTGTAGAGAAGCTCCGCGCGGTGCTGAAGGACCGGCCCGGAGATCTCGAAGGCCACCGCCTGCTCGCCCGCAGCCTCGGCTCGATGGGCCAGTTCCCGGAGGCGCGCGCCGCGCAGGAAGCGGTGATCGCGATGCAGAACGGCAACGCAACCGTCAATGACGAACTCCAGCTCGCGGAGCTGATGATCCTCGCCACCAACGGCTATGTCTCGCCGCAGGCCGAGGCAGTGATCGCAAAGGTGCTTGCCCGCGATCCCCAGAACCCGGTGGCGCGCTATTATTCCGGCCTCACCCTGCTGCAGGGCGGCCGCCCGGATCTCGCCTACCCGCTCTGGGCGCGCCTGCTCGAAGAGGGCCCGCCCGACGCGCCCTGGATCGCGCCGATCCGGAATGACATCGCCGAGGTCGCGCGCCTCGCCGGCATGCCGCCTCCCGAGGGTGTCGCGACCCCGGCGCCCGGGCCGAACCAGGCTGACATCACTGCGGCCGAACAGATGACGCCCGAAGAGCGGCAGGCGATGATCACCGGCATGGTCGATCAGCTCAACGAGCGGCTGGCGACCGAGGGCGGCCCGCCGGCCGACTGGGCGCGCCTCATCCGCGCGCTCGGCGTTCTCGGCCGCACCGATCAGGCGAAGGAAACCTGGGAGGAGGCGCAAACCAAGTTCGCGGGCAATGGCGCTGCGCTCGCGGAGATCAACGCCGCCGCGCAGGCGGGGGGGCTCACGCAATGAGCGCCGCGATCCTCGAGGATGCCGCCGAATTCGCCGCAGCCCTCGCCCCGGGCCGCGCGCTGATGGGGCTTGATCTCGGCACCAAGACGATCGGTGTGGCGGTCTCCGACACCCTGCGCTCCATTGCCTCACCGCTCGAGACCGTCCGTCGGACCAAATTCACCCAGGACGCTGCGGCGCTGGTCGCCCTGATGGGCCCACGCGCGATCGGCGGCATTGTTCTCGGCCTGCCGCGCAACATGGACGGAAGCGAGGGCCCGCGCGCCCAATCCACCCGCGCCTTCGCCCGCAACTTCTCGCGGCTGACGGAGGTGCCGATCACCTTCTGGGACGAACGCCTCTCCACCGTCGCGGCCGAGCGCGCCCTGCTCGAGGCTGATACCTCGCGCCGCCGCCGGGGCGAGGTCATCGACCATGTGGCCGCGGGCTACATCCTCCAGGGCCTGCTTGACCGGCTCGGCCACCTGGAGCGGCGCGCATGAGCGAAGATGTCTGGAGACGCAACGAGATCGAGAGCCCCTGCGTCAAGATCTGCGTCATCGACGAGGAGAGCCGCCTCTGCCTCGGCTGCTACCGCTCGCTCGACGAGATCGCGGGCTGGTCGGGCCTTTCGGCAGAGGCCCGGCGCGCGGTGATGGCCGAGCTTCCGGCCCGCGCCGAGCGCATGAAGCCGCGGCGCCGCGGCGGGCGCAAGGGCCGCGGCGCCGCCGGCGAGAGCTGATCCGCCCCCGCCGCCCTGGATCAGAACGTCGCGTTGAAGGCGCCGCCGTCGATCAGGATGTTCTGCCCGACGATGAACCCGGAAAGTTCCGAGCAGAGGAAGGCGCAGGCCGCGCCGAATTCGTGCGGGGTGCCGTAACGCCGGGCCGGGATCGTCGCCTCGCGCTTGGCACGCGCATCCTCGATCGTCAGACCCTCCGCCTTCGAGACGCCGGTATCGAGCGAGGTGGCGCGATCGGTGTCATGGATGCCGGGCAGGAGGTTGTTGATGATGACACCCATCGGCGCCACCTGACGGCTCGTGCCCGCCACGAAGCCTGTCAGCCCCGCCCGCGCCGAGTTGGAGAGCCCGAGCGCCGGGATCGGTGATTTCACCGACTGCGAGGTGATGTTGACCACCCGCCCCCAGCCGCGCTCGCACATGCCCGGCAGGAGCGCCTGCATCATCGCGATCGGCGTCAGCATGTTGGCGTCGAGCGCCTTGATGAAATCCTCGCGGCTCCAGTCGCTCCAGATCCCCGGCGGCGGACCACCGGCATTGTTGACGAGAATGTCCGCATTCGGCGCCGCGCCGATCACCTTCGCCCGGTCGAGCTCGTTCGTGATGTCGCCCGGCACCGCAATCACCTCGACCCCATGGGCGGCGCGGAGCTCCGCCGCCGCCGCCTCGAGCGCCTCGGCGCCGCGGGCATTGATGACGAGATCGACCCCCGCTTCCGCCAAGGCATCGGCACAGCCGCGCCCCAGTCCCTTCGATGCCGCGCAGACGATGGCGCGGCGGCCGCGAATCCCCAGATCCATGGTTCAGTCCTTCCTGCTGCCGTGGGCGTCGATCGGCGGCTTCCAGGAGACGAAGAAGCCGATATCACCGGGCATCCCGTCCGGAAAGCTCACCACCATCGCCTTGAAGCGATAGCCGAGCGGCTTGCCGACGCGCTCGAAGAGGTCATAGATCTCCCGCGCCTTGCCCTGAAGCGTGTCGGGCCAGTTCGGCAGCGTGTTGTTGATTGCCCGCCCGCCGTCGGTGCAGAGGTCCGAGGGGAAGGAATAGACCATCACCTCGAACTCGCCCTCCTCGGCCGCGCGATCGACCAGCGCCATGATATGGGCGCGTTCCTCGTGGCCGATGTGGTGCTGGAGGAAATCCTCGGCGAAGGCCTTCTGGCGCGCCTTCATCTCCTCCGCTGCACCGGAGGCGCGCCTGGCTTCGGCCTCCCTCTCATCGATCATGCGCTTGCGCAGCCCCTCCGCGCTGAAAATGTGGCCCTTGTGGGTCGACATGGCGTCGTTCATCGCAAATCTCCCTTGCCGATGGCCCCGCGCCCGCCCCACCGCGCACGGCGGCAGGCCGCGGGGTTCCTGACCCTGCACGGGCAGAATCTAGTCCTCGATCACGGAGGCCACAACCGGTTCCCACTGGCTGCGCATCGCCTCGAAGGCACGCTGGGGCTTGTCGAACACCGCCAGCCCTTCCTCGGCGAGATCGGCATAGGCCGCGCGTTCGGTGATCCAGGCCAGAGGCTGATGGCCGAGATCGTCGAAGAACTCCTGCAACCGCTGCGCCGCTTTCTGCTGTGGCCGTACCCGGTTCGCGATCAGATGAAGCCCGACCTTCCCCTTCCGGATACGTTTGATGTCCTCGATGTCGCGCAGGAAGCGCCGGGTGCTGTCCTCGTCGAAATAGGACGGCAGCACCGGCGCGATCACCGTCTCCGCCTCTGCAATGAGCGCCTGCGCGCGGCCCTCCTTTATCGCGCCCGGCGCGTCGATCACCAGCCACTCGATCTGCTTCGGCGCATCGCCCACATTGCCCGATTTGGTCCAGTCGAGCCCGGCGATCGAGGCGGCATCCGCCGGCCGCTGCCGCAGCCAGCGCAGCGCGGATTTCTGCGGATCGGCATCGGCCAGCGCGGTCTTCTCCCCCCTCTTCGCCAAGGCGGACGCGATGGTGATCGCGGTCATGGTTTTTCCGCAGCCGCCCTTGCGATTGGCGACAAGAATGGTTTTCATCTGCCCGAAATCCTCATTCCGTCCTCCCGTCAGGTCTTTAAAGCGCCCCCACCTGCGAGGGTCAACAAACGACCGGGCCGAAAGCTCCGGAGACCCTGCAATCGCCTCGCCGGGAGGCCCCCTCATCAAGGAGCCATTCACCCGTGAAACCGCTGATCGGACGCGACACGAAACTCTGCATGTCGCTCTCGGGGCGCCCGAGCAATTTCGGCACCCGATTCCACAACCGCCTCTACGAAATCTTCGGCCTTGATTTCGTCTACAAGGCCTTCACCACGCGCGACCTCGATGCCGCGATCGGCGGCATCCGCGCGCTCGGCATCCGGGGCTGCGCGATCTCGATGCCGTTCAAGGAAGACGTGATCCCGCTCCTCGACGAGATCGAGGCTTCGGCGGCGGCCATCGACTCGGTCAATACCATCGTCAACGACGACGGCCGGCTGACCGGCTACAACACCGATTTCATCGCCGTCCGGCACCTTGTCGAGGCGGCGGGGATCTCACCCTCCACCCCCTTCCTTCTGCGCGGCAGCGGCGGCATGGCGAAGGCCGTCATTGCGGCCCTGCGCCATCTCGGCTTCGAGGCGGGCACGGTCGTGGCGCGGAACGAGGCCGCCGGCCGCGGGCTGGCCGAAGCCTACGGCTACGACTGGCAGCCGGCGCTTGGCCCCTCGGGCGCGCCCCTGCTCATCAATGTGACACCTCTCGGCATGGAGGGCCCGGACGCGGAAGCGCTGGCCTTCCCCGAGGCGATGATCGGTGATGCAGAGATTGCCTTTGATGTCGTCGCCCTGCCCCCCGAAACGCCGTTCCTCCGGGCCGCAGCTTCGGCCGGAAAGAGGCTCATCACCGGGGCGGAGGTCATCGCGTTGCAGGCCGTTGAGCAGTTCGTGCTCTACACCGGCGTCCGGCCGGACGCGGAGCAGATCGCCGAGGCTGCGGCATTCGCGCGCGAGAACGCGAACCGCTGACGCGGGTCGAGAGGAACCTTGATGCCGATCCGCCCGGTCAGCCCGGACGGGTCATCTCGCGTCGGCGGCAGGCCGGACCCGCACCGCGCATGTAGTGGCGTTCGGGTCTGTATTGCCCGAATTCGATCCTGCCCAGCCGGCGGATCATGTGGGAACAGATGCGCCTCACCATCGTCCTTCATCTCCCTCGCCGAAGACGCATCTCCCGCCTGTTCCGGTGCAGCAAAAGCCTGCGCGGAAGACCTGAAAACGGGGTCGCGTCGGATGAGAACAGGATGGGTACAGAATGCTGAATTTTCCGTGCATGACGCGGCGGAAAATGCGCAGGATTTCGAGGAAAATCTCCGGCTCGCTTCGCCCTAGCGCTCGGTGAACTTCATCTCGATGCGGCGGTTGCGAGCATAGGCTTCGGGCGTGTCGGCCGCGTCGATCGGCTGGAATTCCCCGAAGCCCGCTGCGGCGAGCCGCTCGGGCGGAATGCCCTCGGCATCGATCATGTATTTCACCACCGACAGAGCCCGCGCCGTGCTGAGTTCCCAGTTGTCGCGGAACTGGCGGTTGAAGCCCACCGGGACCTTGTCGGTATGGCCGTCCACCCGGATGATCCAGTTGATTCCCGGCGGGATCTCTCCCGCGATCTGCTTGATGACGCGGGCGACCTGCGCCACCTGCTCGCGCCCCTCGGCCCCCAGCGTCGCCGAACCCTGCTGGAACAGCACTTCCGAATCAAAGACGAAACGGTCGCCGACGATCCGCACCCCCGGCTGGTTGGCGAGAATGTCGCGCATCCGGCCGAAGAACTCCGAGCGGTAGCGCCGGAGATCGCGGGCCTCCTCGCCGAGCTCGGCCGCCTCTGCCGCCAGCCGCTCCTTCTCGCGCTCCTCGAGCTCCGCCTTTGCGCTCTGCTCGGCTGCCACACGCGCAAGCGCCGCGTTGAGGTTGGAGCCGAGCTTCTCGATCTGCACCTTCGAGGCCCTGTCGCGGGCCTCCGCCTCGTCAAGAAGCCCCTGCAGCGCATCGAGCTGCGAGCGCAGCTCTGCCGTCTGCTGGTTGAGGAGCGCCACCTGCCGCTGGCTTTCCGCCGAGACCTGCTGCTCCTCGGAGAGCAGTGCGCGCGCCTGGGCAAGCTCCGCGGCCGTCTTCTCGGCCTCGCTCAATACCCGCTCCTGGCCCTGCAGCTTGTCGCGCGCCGCCTCCGCCGCGGCGAGCAGGGTCAGCGTGTCCTCGGCCTGCTTGCGCTGCTCCTCGAGCTGGAGCGAAAGCGCGGTCAGCTCCGCCTGCGACCCCTCGAGCCGCTCTCTCAGGAGCTCCGCCGCCGCAGCCTGCGCCAGGCGTTCGGCCTCGGCCTCCGAGAGGTCGTCCGCCTGATCCGCGAGCCGCTGTTCGATAGCCTGCTTCTCGTCCCGGAGCGAAGCGACGATCGCCTCGAGGGCCTGCTTGGCATCGAGCTGCGCCGCGGTCTCCGCCTCGCTCGCCTTCAGGCTGTCGGCCAGTTCCGTGTTCCGCGACAGCAGCGTCTGCACCCGCGTCTCGTATTCGGAGATCTCGGCCACCGCCGCGTCGCGCTCCCCCGTCACCGTCGCCACCAGCTCCGCCTGCCGGTCGGCGCGGCTGCGTTCGAGGCCAAGCGCATCGGCGAGATTGGCGACCTGGAGCGTCAGCTCGTCGAGCTTCTGCCCCTGGCCCGTGATCGTGTCGCGCAGCACGAACTGCACGATCATGAAGATCGAGAGCACGAAGAACAGCACCAGGATAAGTGCCGTCATCGCATCGACGAAGCCCGGCCAGATTGTGGCCGAGAAACGCCCCGAATTGCGACGGCTGAGCGCCAAGGGTCAGGGCCTCCTGTGGGCGACGAGCGCGCGCAGCGCCTCGGCGAGCGACGAAATGTCCTGTCGAATCTCGGTGACGAGATCCTGCCGCCCGGCGGCGAGGTCCTCGAGGATGCGCACCACCTGGGTGTCGATCGAGCGCAGCCGGGCGCGGGTCTCGGCATCGACATGGCCCGAATCCTCGTCGCGGCTCTCGAGGATCGCGGCCACCCGCTCCTGCGCCTCGGCGATGCGCTCGAGCAGCGCGGGCGCCACCGGATCGGGTTTCGGCTCGGAGAGGACGCGGACAAGCTCGGAGACGCGGGTCTCCATCACGTTCGCAAGCTCGCCCATGCGGGTCTCCGTCACCCGCACGAGCTCGCCGATCTGATCGTGGCTTGCGCGCGTGAGCTCCGCCGTCTGCGCCTCGGTCGCCCGGAGCTGCGCCTCGGCGGCGCGCGCAAGCTCGCCCATCCGCGCCTCGGTGATCCGCGCGAGTTCCGCAAGCTTCTCGTCGGAGGCGCCGCCGCGGGCGAAGCTCTGCTCCACCACCTCGCGCAGGCTGTCGATCTGCTCGGCGGTCTGGCCGATCACCATGAGCACATTGCCCGCCGTCAGCGCCTCCTCGCCCTCGACGCCGGGAATGCCGATGCGGGTGATCGAGGAGAGCCAGTCCTCAAGCTCGCGGTAGAAGCGGTTCTGCGCATGGCTCGCGAAGAGCTCGAGCAGGCCCACGACGAGCGAGCCCGCAAGGCCCAGCAGCGAGGAGGCGAAAGCCGTGCCCATGCCGCCGAGCTGGTCCTCGAGCCCGCTCATGAGGTTGTCGAACACCTCGATGGCGTCCTGGCCCTCCTTGGGCGCGAGCGATCGGATGGTTTCCACAACCGCCGGCACCACCGTCGCGAGCCCGTAGAATGTGCCGAGAAGCCCAAGGAAGATCAGCAGGTTGATGAGATAGCGCGTGAGGTCGCGCTGCTCCTCGATCCGGGTGCCGACGCTTTCGAGGATCGACTGGGTCGAGCTTGAGGTGAGCCCGCGCCGCGCGCGCCGGTCGCCCAGCAGCGCCGCAAGCGAAGCCAGCAGCCGCGGGGCCTTGATGAACTCGTGCCCCGGCCGGTCGAGCGCGAAGCTCTCGATCCAGACCACCGAGGAGACCAGCGTCACCACCTGCCAGAAACAGGCGAAAAGCCCGACGAAGAACACGAAGAGGATGAAGCCGTTGAGATAGGGCGACGCAAAGAAGACCGGTGAGACGGTCGGAAACAGCAGGATCCCGACGCCCGCGGCAAAGCCGAGCACGACGAGCATCATCACGATCTGCCGTACAGGCTGCGAAAACTGCGGGTCCGCTTTCTGCGTGAACGCCATTGCTCTTTTCTTTTCCTGCCTCTGCCGCCCCGAACCTTACGATGCGCGGGGGTGCTTTCCAACCAGCTTGTTGTGCAGGACAATCCCGACAGGCTAACAAAGCGTTGACACCCGGCTTCTACTTCCGAGTGATCCGACCAAAAGAGGATTTCAACCCATGGATGCCGCCTTTGCCCCCGTCATCGCCGTCTTCGTCCTCGCGGTCATTCTCGTCATCACCACCGTCAAGTCGGTGCCGCAGGCCGAGAACTGGACCGTGGAACGCTTCGGCCGCTACACGCGCACACTCGAGCCGGGCCTGCGCTTCCTCGTCCCCATCGTTGATCGAATCGGCGCCAAGATCAACATGATGGAAACTGTTCTTGATATCGACGAGCAGGAAGTCATCAGCCGCGACAACGCCATGGTCGTCGCCGATGCCGTCGCCTTCTACCAGGTGGTCGATGCCGCCTCCGCCGCCTACGAGGTGCGCAACCTCGAACACGCGCTCCGCAACATCAGCCAGACCAACATCCGCGCCGTGCTTGGCTCGATGGATCTCGACGAGGCGCTCTCCAACCGCGATGCGATCAACCTGCGGCTGCTCGCGGTGATCGATTCTGCCTCCTCGCCCTGGGGGGTGAAGGTCACCCGCGTCGAGATCCGCGACCTCGCGCCACCGCCCGACATCACCGAAGCCATGGCGCGCCAGATGAAGGCCGAGCGCGACAAGCGGGCCGAGATCCTCCAGGCCGAGGGCCAGAAGGCCTCGGCGATCCTCAAGGCCGAGGGCGAGCGCGAGGCGCAGATCCGCGAGGCCGAAGGCCGGCGCCAGGCCGCCTTCCTCGACGCCGAGGCCCGCGAGCGCGCTGCCGAGGCCGAGGCGAAAGCCACCGCGATGGTGTCCGAGGCCATCGCCCGCGGCGATATCCAGGCGATCAACTACTTCGTGGCGCAGCGCTACACCGAGGCGCTCCGCGACATCGCCGCGAGCCCGAACTCGAAAACGGTGATGGTGCCGCTCGATGCCTCAAGCCTGATGGGCTCGATCGCAGGCATTTCCGAGATCGCGAAGGCTGTCGGTTCCGGCGGCGGGAGGGGGGCATGAACCTGCCCCTCCTCGGCCTTCTCACCGGTATATCGCCGCTCTGGTGGCTGGCCGCCGCGATCCTGCTCGCGGGCCTCGAGGCGCTGACCGTCACCACGCATCTGATCTGGCCCGCGCTCGCTGCGGCGCTGACCGCACTGCTGCTCTGGCTCATGCCGGCACTCTCGGGCGTGGCACAGATCGGCTTCTTCGCCGTCTTCACCATCCTCTTCATCTTCGCCGGCCGTGCGATCCTCAACCGTCGGGCGGCGGGCGGCGATCCGGCCGGACGCCTCAATCGCCGGTCCAGCCAGCTCATCGGCCGCGAGGCGATCGTCGAGACCTTTCACTGGCACGAGGGCCAGGTGAACATCGACGGGGTGATCTGGCCGGCCCGTCTCGACGAGGGCCGCAAGGCTCCGGCACCGGGCGAGCGGGTGCGCGTCATCGCCGCCGACGGCATCGTCGTCTGGGTCCGGCGCATTCCTGCCCCGCCCGCCGAAGAGGCACCGGAGCGCACCGGCGACGGTTGACCCGACTCGCGTGAGCCCCGATGCTCGAACGGCCGACCCGCCCAGGCCCGCTTCCGCGGGCCACGCGGCAAGGGTCCGGACCGGAGGAAGAAGGAAATATAACCTTGAAATCCAGAACAATCGTCTGCTGCGTGCTGCCCGCCGCTCTCGTGCTGGCCGCCTGCGCGAAGAAGCAACCGGAACCGGCCGAGGTTCCCGTTGATCCCGCGATCTCGAACTGCCTTGCCGCGGTCACCGCGGAAACCGGCGTCTCGGCGGTCACACCCCTCGGCACCACGCCCACCAAGCTCGGCACCCAGGTCATGGTCGAGGTCTCCGGCGCCGATGCGCCCTGGGCCTGCGTGATCGGCGCGGACGGCCTCACGGTGCAGAGCGTCTACTACACCGGCAAGAGCGGCTGAGCCGCAGCGGTCTCGCGCTCCTGAACGGGGATCAGGGGCGCGGACCGTCCTGCCGCCGGGCACGCACGAGCCCGGCAAGATCGGTGAGCTCGCGATCCTCGATCCCGAGCGCATCGAGCCCCGAGAGGGTGTTGAAGAGATATTCGGCGTTCGGCCCGCGTGGCCCCACCGCATGGGCGATGATCTCGGCCTGCGCCGGGAGATCGAGATCGCCGCGATACTGCGAATGGTCGCGGTTCGTCACATAGGTCACCGCCTCGACCGCGCCGCCCTCCGCCAGCGAGACCGTGAGAAACGCCTCCAGGTAGGCGTAGGAAACGAGTTCGCGCTCGCGCAGGTAGGCCAGAACCTCGGCCGCCCGCGCCGCATCGACGCGATAGGCCACCCCCTCGCAACAGGCCCCCGCCTCTGCATCGAGGGCGAGCACCAGCCCCGGCCTTTCCGGCGTACCGCGATAATGGACCGAGGTCATGCAGAACGAGCGGCGATAGCCCTCGAGCGCCGCCAGGCGCTTCTCCTCATAGTCGAAGCCCGGATGCCAGATCAGCGAGCCGTATGCGAACACCCAGAGATCGCCAGCGATTTCGGCCATTGTTCCCCTGCCTTCCTCCGGGCTATGCCGGTGTCCCGGAACCGGCATGGGGTAGGCCATGAAGAAGCTGATGGCAATCGTGATCCTCGCGGCCCTCGCATGGGGCGGCTACTGGATCGTCATGGCACAGATGCGCGAGCACATGCTCGTGGGCTGGCTCGGCGAACGCCGCGCCGAAGGCTGGGTCGCCGATGTCGAGACCCTCGAGATCAAGGGCTTCCCCAACCGCCTCGATACCTTCGTGAAGGGTCTGGCCCTGGCCGATCCCGATCAGGGCTGGAGCTGGAACGCGGAGGAATTCCAGATCCTCTCGCTTGCCTGGAAACCCCATCACGTCATCGCCGCCTGGCCCGGCGAACAGGTGATCGGCTCGCCCTTCGAGACAGTTCGGATCACGAGCGAGCATGCCCGCGGTTCCGTCATCTTCAAGCCGACGCCGCGGCTCGAGCTCGACCGGCTGACGATCGAGCTCGATCAGGCGCGCTTTCACGGCGACCATGGCTGGCAGGCTGGCATCGAGCACGCGGTGCTCGCCTCGGAGCAGGTGCCCGATGTCGCCCCCAACGCGCATCGCATCGGCCTCGACGCCGCCGAACTCACCCCGCCCAATGCCTGGACCGACGAGATCCCCGGCTCGTCCGCGCTGCCGCGCCTGATGGACACGCTCACGCTTGATGCCGTGGTGCATTTCGACCGTCCCTGGGACCGCAACTCGATCGAGACCGAAAACCCGGCCATCACCGCGATCACGCTGAGCGATGCCACCGCGATCTGGGGCGAGCTGGACCTGCGCGCCAAGGGCGAGGTTCATGCCGACGCGAACGGCTTCGCCGAGGGCGAGATCACCCTTCGCGCGAAGAATTGGCGGCAGATGCTTGAGATCGCCGAGAAATCCGGAGCGATGAAGCCCGAGATCGCCAGCGCCGTCCGCGGCGGGCTCGACCTCATCGCCATGCTCTCCGGCGACAGGGAAACGCTCACCGTCACCCTCGGCTTCTCCGACGGCCGGGCGAAGGTCGGCCCGATTCCGATCGGCACGGCCCCCCGGCTCACCCGCGGCTGAGCGCCGCGGCACGGGCGGCCGCGGGCGTCAGCGGCAGTCGAACTGCCCCGGCCCCGTCACGTCGTAATGCAGTGCCGCCATGGTTGCGCCGCCGGGAACCGGTGTGCGCGTGCTGCTGAAGGCGCCGCAGGCCGAGCCGTGCAGCGCGGCAAGCGCCGCGCCGCGCTCGGGATCCGGCCAGTCGCGGCCGACCACATAGGCCTCGCCGCTCTCGAGCCCGAAGGCGGAAATGTCGAGTGCCTCGCCGGTGTTGTGCCCTGGCGCATCGGCGGGCCCGCACATGTAATGCGAGGCGATCTCGATCGAACGCAGCGGATCACCGCGCCGCTCGAAAACCGGCTTCACCGCATTCTCGACCCAGCCTGCGAGCGCGTTCGCGGTGTCGCAGGTCACCGTTGGCTGCGGCATGAGCAGGATCCCGTCCACCGAAACCACGCGCACCGGCTTCTCCACCCCGCAGATGCCCTCGCCCTCGATCTCCGGCATCACCTGGCCGCGCAGCGCGCGATTGCCGCAGATCCGCCCGATCGGCGCCTCCTCCGCGTCATCGTCGCCGCTGAAATCGGGCACCGCCGCGCTGCTGAGGCCCGAGCCCTGCGAGGCGAGCGATGTGCCCGATCCGATGGTGCTCGCGGTGGAGCCGAGCAGCCCGCAGGCCGCAAGCGCCCCGGAGAGCCCGAACGCGAGCAGTGCGGCGGCCCCGACACGGCCCATGGCGCTAGCCTGCGCTCCGCTCGGCATCGCCGACACGGCCGAAATCGGGCTTCGCCGTATCCTGGCCCGCCTCGATGATGCTGCGCCGGATCGCCCGCGTCCGGGTGAAGTAGTCATGGAGATGCTGCCCGTCCTCGGTGCGGATCGCCCGCTGAAGCGCGAAGAGCTCCTCGGTGAAACGGCCGAGGATCTCGAGCGTCGCGGGCTTGTTGTTGAGAAAGACATCCCGCCACATCGTCGGGTCCGAGGCCGCGATGCGGGTGAAATCGCGGAAGCCCGCGGCGGAATAGTTGATGACCTCGCTCTCGGTCACCCGCTTCAGGTCGTCCGCCACGCCCACCATCGTGTAGGCGATGAGATGCGGCACATGGCTCGTCACCGCGAGCACGAGGTCATGATGCGCGGGCTCCATCTGGTCGCAGCGCGCGCCCAGCGCGGTCACGAAGGCCTCGAGCCGGGCGATGGCGCGCGGATCGGCCTCCGGCAGCGGTGTGAGCAGCCACCAGCGATTGTCGAAGAGCGCGGCAAAGCCCGAGGCCGGCCCCGAATGCTCGGTGCCCGCGATCGGATGGCCGGGAATGAACTCGACATGCGGCGGCAGGTGCGGAGCAACCGCGTCGATCACCGCCTGCTTCACCGAACCGACGTCGGTGACCGTCGCCCCCGGCGCCAGATGCGGCGCGATCTCGCGCGCGACATCGGCCATCGCGCCCACCGGCACGCAGAGGATCACCAGATCGGCCCCCTCGACCGCCTCCGCGGCGGTCGGGAAGATCTCGCCGAGCCCGAGCCGCGCGGCTTCCTCGCGGCTCTTCTCCGTCCGCGCATGCCCGGTGATGCGCGTCTCCATCCCGGCGCGCCGGATCGCGTGGCTGATCGAGGAAGCGATCAGCCCGAGGCCTATCAGCGCGACATGCCGGTATCTCATCAGGCCCGCACTTTCATGAAGGCCGCAACCGCCTCGGCCACCCGCGCGCAGGCCGCGCCATCGCCGACGGTGATGCGCAGCGCCGCCGGCAGCTTGTAGCCCGCCACCCGCCGCACGATGATACCCGCCCGCCGGAGATGGGCATCGCAGGCCTCCGCCTCCGCGGCACTCGCAAACTGCGCCAGGATGAAATTGGCGAAGGACGGGTCGGACGGCACGCCCAGCGCGGCGAGATCCGCCGCGAGCCGGTCGCGGTTCAGGATGTTCTCCGCCTGGCAGAAGGCGGTGTAGTCCACATCCTCGACCGCCACCTGCGCCGCAGCGAGCGCCGGGCCCGAGAGATTGAACGGGCCGCGCACGCGGTTGAGCGTGTCGATCACATGGGCGGGCCCGTATCCCCAGCCCACGCGCAGCCCGCCGAGGCCGTAGATCTTCGAGAGCGTCCGCGTCATCACCACGTTCTCGCGCGCGCCCACCAGCCCGGCGCCGCCGTCAAATCCCGGAACGAACTCGGCATAGGCGCCGTCGAGCACGAGCAGCGCCTGCGGCGGCAACCCCTCGGACAGCCGCGTCACCTCGTCCTCGCCGATCATCGTGCCGGTGGGGTTGTTGGGGTTGGCGATGAAGACGAGCCGCGTCCGCGCGGTGCAGGCCGCGAGGATCGCGTCCACATCCGTGTGCCGCGCCCGCTCCGGTACCTCGACCGGGGTCGCCCCCGCCGCAAGCGCCGAAATGCGGTACATCCCGAAGCCGTGCTCGGTGTGGATCACCTCGTCGCCGGGGCCGGCATAGCACTGGCAGAGAAAGGCGATGATCTCGTCGGAGCCTGCGCCGCAGATGATCCGCTCGGGATCGAGGCCATGAAGCCGCCCGAGCGCGCCGCGCAGCGCCCCGTGATCCGAATTCGGATAGCGGTGCAGCTCGCCGGAGGAGGCGCGGAACGCCTCGACGGTCGCGGGGCTCGGCCCGAACGGGTTCTCGTTCGAGCTGAGCTTCAGCACCTCGGCATGGCCCTGCAGCTTCGATTCACCGCCGACATAAAGGGCGATGTCGAGAATACCGGGTTGCGGACGGATATCGGGATGAGGCTCGGTCATGGCACGCTCGGGGCATGGGTTCGGTCTCCCGTCTCTAACGGGGCGCGCCTGCAAATTCCACCCGCAATCCGCCGGCGCCCCCGCGCGCGAAGTCGTGAGAAGATCGGCCCGGATCTGCCTTGCGAATCTCGGAAAAATTGCCAGATTGCCCGTATGACGAGCGTTCAACCGTGTCGGACCTAAGGGTTCCTTAAGCTCTCCGCGTCACGGTCCTGCAAATCCTCAGAATGGCATTCACCGATGGCTCGCGGCCATGACATCGCACGATATCCTGCTGCCGGACTGATGCTTCTGGCCCTGCTGCCGGCCGTGCCGGCCGCCGCCGACGACTGGGCGATCCGCAAATACTACAACGTCCAGCGCCCGGCGACCCCGGGGCTCGAGCCGGTCTTCCGCAGCGGGATCGAGGGCGAGGCCTGGACCGGGTTCTTCAGCGGCTTCACCGCCGCAACCGTGCCTTTCCGCGACCACAACACCGAGTTCGATTTCTATTTCGGCATCCGCCCCTCGCTGCTCGGCTTCGACATGGACATCAGCTACAGCCAGCGCTTCAACGACATCTCGGGCAGCTGCTGCTCCACGGTCGAGTTCGATTTCGACCGCCCGCTCTGGCGCGGCGCGACACTCGAAGGCAAGTTCAGCCTCGACCCCGATACGAACCTCACCCGGACCGAGACCCGCGCGACCTTCCAGGTCTTCGAGAACTACCAGCTCGACAGCACGCTCAAGACGAGCTTTCACGCCGACAATCCCGGCGACGACACGCTCGTGAACTACAACCTCTTCGCCTCGCGCAACTTCATCCATGACGATGGCGCCAACACCCGGATCGGCATCCGCTTCGCCGACACCAACCGCGCCGCCGCGACGGCCGCTCTCTCGGTGAGCTACCAGGCCGACTTCTAGCGCGGTCCGGGCCCGCCTCTCGCGCACACCTCACGCCACCCCGCCCCGGTCCTGCAGCCGGAAATTATGCCCCGCGCGTTCCGCCCGCGGCAGCGGCACCTCGAACCAGAAGATGGAGCCCGTCCCGGGTTCGCTCTCGACCCCGATCCGTCCACCCATGCGCGCAAGCGTCTCGGCACAGATCGCGAGCCCGAGCCCCGTGCCGCCATAGCGCCGGGTCACGGTATCGTCGGCCTGCTCGAAGGGCCGGAAGATGCGATCCCGCACCGTGCCGGCGATTCCGATCCCCGAATCCTGCACCTCCCCCCGCACCCAGTCTCCGCCGATCGCCGAGAGGCGCACGCTCACGCAGCCCGCATCGGTGAACTTCACGGCATTGCCGACGAGATTTGTCAGCACCTGCCGCATCCCCTGCCGCAACCCGCGCCGCAGCGTCGGCAGCCCCGGCGCCACCTCGACCGAAAGCACCAGCCCCTGCGCATCCGCCGAGAAGCGCGCCTCCTCCACCACCTCCCGCAACACCACGGCAAGGTCGAAGGCGGTCTCGCTCTCGGGCGCCCCCTCATGGCCGAGCCGCGAGAAATCGAGAATGCGATTGATGACGCCCAGGAGGTGCAGCCCGGAGCCATGGATCAGCTCGACATTCGCCCGCGTCCGCGGATCGAGCTCGCGCGAGAGCACCAGAGAGGCCATGCCGATCACCCCGTTGAGCGGCGTGCGCAGCTCGTGCGAGACGGTGGCGAGAAACTTGCTCTTCGCCCCGTCGGCGGCAATCGCGCGCTCGGTCATCGCGCGCAGCCGGGCGGTGCGCTCCTCCACCCGCATCTCGAGCTCGCGCTTGTGCGCCCGGTTATCGGCGAGCGCCGCCAGCCGGTCGAGATTGACCGAATGGATGAGCTGGCAGGCGACCGTGAGCACCACGAGATAGAGGATCGTCACCACGAAATCCGCATCCGTCACCGCGCCCGAAACGCTCACCAGCAGAAAGAGCGCCGCGTGCATCACCACGAAGGTGATCGCCGCCCCGTCGAGGCTGCGCGGCTGCATCGCGATCCAGAGTGCGATGGGCAGCGACAGCAGCACCGCCATGTCGCTTGCCCGCACCGCGGTGAGCGGCAGCGACAGCAGGATCCAGAGTGCGCCCAGGAGCACGATCCCGAAGGAGGCGATGGCGAGCGTCACCTGCGGGTTGGCCCGGACCACGCCGGCCTCGCCGAGATTGAGCACGATGGCCGAGAAGGTCAGCAGCCCCAGCGCCTCATAGAGCAGCGTGAGCCCGACCAGGGCCTGCGGCGCGTAGCCGGAATGCACGAGCCCTGCGACCTGCGCGAGCCCGAAGCCCATGGCAACGGTGGCGGCAGAGGCCCAGACGCCGCCGGCAAAGATCAGCCATTGCTGCGTCTTCGTCTCCGGCTCCACCTGCCGTGCCACCTGCCGCATGACCCAGGCGCCGAGCAGGGCCGCCGCACCATGGGCGAGCGCGTCCGTGACGATCTCTGCCGGCGAAAGGCCCGCAAGCGCATCGCCCAGCGCGAACCCCGCGACGATCGCAAGGATGGCCGCGCGGCGGAGCACCAGGGCAGCCGAAAGCGCAAGCCCGGAGGCCGGCGTGATCCCGAGCAGCACGCCCTCCCCGAAGCCGAGGCCGCGGCACAAGGCGACGAGCGCAGCGAGGGCGACAAGAACGAGCGCAAGGCGGCGGATCCGAAATCCGAAAGGCATTACGCCCCAGTCCTCCTCCCGGTCTGCTACGCACCGCGGAGCCCGGCAGGGCGGCGGCATTTGCGATTGGCGAGGTTTCCAGACAGGCGCCGGGACAGAACTTTGCCGACGCGGAACCCGGCTCCCCGCCTCTTACACCTTAGACTAAAGTCTTACACAAAAAAATGCTCGCATACGAAACAGGCTATCATATTCCGATATGGCAATCAGTAAAAGCTCTGCGGATCGATGTCGATCACCAGCCGCATGTTCGCGGCAGGCGGCGCGCTCGCGGCCCAGTCGCGCAATAGCGGCTGAAGCGCGACGCCCTTCGCCGCCCTGACGAGAAACCGCAGACGGTGGCGGCCCCGCACCCGGGCGATCGGCGCCGGGGCCGGCCCGTAGAGCTCGGCGCCGGCCGCACGCAGGATCTCGCCCGCCCGGCCCAGCGCGCGCGCCGCCTCCCAGAGCCGCGGCTCGTCCGGCCCCGAGAGGATCACCCCCGCGAGCCGGCCGTAGGGCGGCATGCCCGCCATGCGCCGCGCGGCCGCCTCGCTGCGCCAGAAGCCCTCGTCATCGCCCGAGAGAATGGCCTTCAGCGCCGGATGCTCCGGCATGTAGGTCTGGATCAGCGCCGCGCCCGGCCGCTCGGCGCGCCCGGCCCGCCCCGCGACCTGCCGGATGAGCTGGAAGGTCTTCTCCGCGGCGCGCAGGTCGCCCCCCTGCAGCCCGAGATCGGCATCGATCACGCCGACCAGGGTGAGATACGGGAAATTGTGCCCTTTCGAGACGATCTGCGTGCCGATGACGATATCCGCCCCGCCCTGCGCGATCTCGTCGATCCGCGCCTTCAGCGCCCGGTGGCTCTCGGCGAGGTCGGAAGACAGGATCGCGATCCGCGCCTCGGGCCAGAGCGCCACCGCCTCCTCGGCAAGCCGCTCCACCCCCGGCCCGATCGCATGCATCTTGCCCTCGACACCGCAGCTCGGACAGGCCTCCGGGATCGGCTTCGTTGCCCCGCACTGATGGCACACCAGCCGCTTGCGGAACCGGTGCTCGACCATGCGCGCATCGCAGAGGTCGCAGCCCACCTGATGCCCGCAGGCCCGGCAGATGGTGAGCGGCGCATAGCCGCGCCGGTTGAGAAAGAGCAGCGACTGCTCCCCCGCCGCCAGCCGCGCGCCCACCGCCGTCTCGAGCGGCGCGGAAATCCAGCGCCCCTGCTCGAGCGCATCCTGGCGCAGGTCGATCGTCGCCATCTCCGGCAGCTCCGCCACGCCGAAACGCTCCGGCAGGTCGATCCGCCGGTATTTTCCCGCCTCGGCATTGGCCCAGCTCTCGAGGCTCGGCGTCGCCGAGGCCAGCACCACCGCCGCGCCCTCGATCGAGGCCCGCAGCACCGCCATGTCGCGGGCATGATAGCGCGCCCCGTCCTCCTGCTTGTAGGAGCCGTCATGCTCCTCGTCGACGACGATGAGGCCGAGCGCCCGGAAGGGCAGGAAGAGGGCCGAGCGCGCGCCGACGACGAGCCGCGCATCGCCCGAGGCCGCCGCATGCCAGGCCCGTCGCCGCGCGGCCTGGGTCACGCCCGAATGCCATTCCGCCGGCCGCGCCCCGAAGCGGGCCTCCACCCGGTCGAGAAACTCCACCGAGAGCGCGATCTCGGGCAGGAGCACGAGCGCCTGCCGCCCGGCCGCCAGCGCCTCCGCCACCGCCTCGAGATAGACCTCCGTCTTGCCGGACCCGGTGACGCCCTTGAGGAGCGTCGTGGAATAGGCCCGCGCCGCCACCGCCCCGCGCAGCTCCGCCGCCGCCGCCGTCTGCAGCGCCGAAAGCGGCCGGGGCCCGGCGCCCGGATCGAGGGGCGGATAGGGCGGATCGCGCGGCGCGTCCTCGCGGAGCAGAACACCCTGCGCCTCGAGCCCCTTCAGGACGCCCGAGGAGACTCCGGCGAGATGCGCGAGCTCGGAGGGCGCGAAACCGAGATTGCCGTATTCCTCGAAGGCCGCGATCACCCGGGTGCGCGCATCCGTCATCCGGTCCGGCCTGGTTCCGCTCAGGCGCAGGATCGGCCGCGCCCCCGGCGGCTCGGCCAGCGCCGGCACCCGGGTCGCGAGCCGCAGCATGTGGGTGAGCGGCGTCAGCGTGTATTCTGCGGCCCGCAGGAGAAAGTCGCGCATCTCCCGCCGCAGCGGCGCGAGGTCGAGGGCCCGCGTGATCGGGCGGAGCTTCTCCGCCGGGAAATCGCCCGCCCCCTCGCCCCAGACGCAGCCCATCACCCGCCGCGGCCCGAGCGGCACCTCGACAAAGGCGCCCGCCGCGATACCTCCTTCGGGGACGCGGTAGTCGAGCATCCGGTCAAGCCCCTCCGCCGTCAGCACGGCAACGGTCGCGCCTGCGGGAAAGACCGCGTCGCCGGAATCCGGGGAGGGTGGATTGAGATGTTCCATCGGTCTATACCTTGGGATAGCAATACCCAAGACCACAAGTCTTGACCCAAAATGTGCGGGAGGCACCAATGAAATTCTTCGTGGACACGGCAGATATCGAAGCCATCAAGGAGCTCCACGAGCTGGGCCTGCTGGATGGCGTGACCACCAACCCGAGCCTCATCAAGAAATCCGGCCGTGATTTCAAGGAGGTCGTGAAGGAGATCTGCGACATCGTACCAGGCCCCGTAAGCGCGGAAGTCGTTTCGCTCACCTATGACGACATGATCGTGGAGGGCAACAAGCTCGCCGAGATCGCACCCAACATCGCGATCAAGGTGCCGCTGACCTGGGACGGGCTGAAGGCCTGCCGGACCTTCACGCAGGCGGGCAAGATGGTGAACGTCACCCTCTGCTTCTCCGCCAACCAGGCGCTTCTGGCCGCCAAGGCGGGCGCGACCTTCATCTCGCCCTTCATCGGCCGGCTCGATGACATCAACCTCGACGGGATGCAGCTCATCCAGGACATCCGGCAGATCTACGACAACTACGGCTTCGAGACCGAGATCCTCGCCGCCAGCATCCGCGGCGCCAACCACGTGAGCGAAGCCGCGCTCGCCGGCGCCGATATTGCCACCTGCCCGCCGAGTGTGCTCAAATCGCTTGCCGCGCATCCGCTCACCGACAAGGGGCTCGAGGGCTTCCTCAAGGACTGGGCTGCGACCGGCCAGAAGATCTGACAACCGAACAGGGGGAGCCCGGACGTGACGATGATCGACGAGAGCGGAATCACGGACATCCAGGAGATCAGGGACCGCATCCTCGAAGACCCCGGGCTCATCCTCGACGATCCCGACCTCATGCGCGGCCTGCTCAAGGCCGACCGCCGCGCGGCGGGCCGCAATGTGGTCGATCTGCGCGGTGTGCTCGTCGAGCGGCTCGAGGAGCGCCTCGACCGCCTCGAGGACACCCATCGCGAAGTGCTTGCGGCCGCCTACGAGAACGTCGCGGGCACCAACCAGATCCACCGCGCCTGCCTCGCCGTGCTCGATGCCGAGGATTTCGCGGGCTTCCTGCGGCTCATGACCGGCGATCTCGGCAACACGCTCTCGGTCGATACCGTCCGCCTCGGGCTCGAGGCCCCGGCCGCCGAGCCGGGCGCCGGGCTCGGGCCGGAAGGCCCGCTCCGGCATGCGGTGATCGCCCTGCCCGAGGGCGGGGCCGACACCTACGTCACCCATGGCCGCGGCCTCGGCGCGCCGCGCAAGGTGACGCTTCGCCAGCTCGCCAAGGCCTCTCCCGATCTCTACGGCGAGCGCGCGCCGCTGATCCGCTCCGAGGCTGTGCTGCGGCTCGATCTCGGCCCCGGCCGGCATGGCGGCCTGCTCGTCTTCGGCGCGACCGAGCCCGACCGCTTCCATTCCGATCAGGGCACCGACCTGCTCACCTTCTTCTGCGGCGTCTTCGAACGCGCGCTGCGCCGCTTCATCGCGTGACCGGCATCGGGCTCTCCGGCGGAGCCTATGCCCTGATGACGGACTGGCTCGCCCAGCTCGAGGCAGTGCGCGGGCTCAGCCCCAAGACCGTCGAAGCCTACCGCCGCGATGTCTCGGGCTACCTCGGCTTTCTCGCCCTGCACTGGGGCGGGCCGGCCGGGCGCACGGCGATCGCCGCCGTCACCACCGCCGACATGCGCGCCTGGATGGCGCATGAGCGCGCCCGCGGCCTCTCGGCCCGCTCGCTGGCGCGCGGGCTTTCGGCGGTGAAGAGCTTCCACGCCTGGCTCGCCGAGGCCGAGGGCCTGATCGCACCCGCCGTCACCGCCACCCGCGGCCCCAAGGCCAAGCCGCGCCTGCCCCGGCCCGTCGCACCCGAAGCCGCGCGCGATCTCATGGCCACCATAGAGGCCCAGAGCCTCGAGCCCTGGGTTGCGGCACGCGATCTCGCCGTGGTGACGCTGCTCTACGGCTGCGGCCTGCGCATCTCCGAAGCGCTCGGCCTCACGCAAGGCGACGCGCCGCTCACCGAGAGCGTCCGCATCCGGGGCAAGGGCGGGCGCGAGCGCATGGTGCCGGTGCTCCCCATCGCCCGCGAGGCGGTCGAGCACTACCGGGCGCTCTGCCCCTATGGGCCCGGCCCCGGCGCGCCGCTCTTTCTCGGGGTGCGCGGCGGCCCGCTCAATCCGCGCGTGGTGCAGAAGGCGATGCAATCGGCGCGGATGCAGCTCGGCCTGCCCGCCACCGCCACGCCCCACGCGCTGCGCCACTCCTTCGCCACTCACCTCCTCGAGCGCGGCGGCGACCTGCGCACGATCCAGGAGCTCCTTGGCCACGCCTCGCTCGCCACGACCCAGGTCTATACCGGCGTCGATCAGGTCCGCCTGATGGAGGTCTATGCCGCCGCCCATCCCAAGGCCCGCCGCGAGGGCGCCTGACCGGCGGGAAGCCCCTCCGCGCATCCCGCTTGTCCGCCCCCGCCCCGCGGGCGTATCATCGCCGGATCTCGTCCGGAGACAGGGGGGCCTACCATGGCCAGCCAGCTCTATCATGAGGGCAACCGCGCGCTGCAGGATGCCTTCGGCAGCCGCCGCATCGCCGACCGGCTCGAAGCGACCACCTTCCGGCAGGCCTTCACCGAGACGGACCGCAGCTTCATCGAGGGCGCCGGGTTCTTCTTTCTCGCCACCGCCGATGCCGAGGGGCGGCCCGACTGCTCCTTCAAGGGCGGCCCGCCGGGCTTTGTCCGGGTCACGGCGCCGGACGAACTGCTCTTTCCCGATTTCGACGGCAACGGCATGTTCAAGAGCCTCGGCAACATCCGGGTCAATCCCGCGGTCGGCCTGCTCTTCATCGCGATGGGCGCCGCCCCGGCGCGGCTGCGGGTGAACGGCACCGCGCGCGTCCTCCGCGACGATCCGCGCCGGGCGGGTTTCGTCGGGGCGCAGCTCCTCGTCGAGGTCCGCGCCCGCGCGATCTTTCCCAACTGCCCGCGCTACATCCCGTCCGACGGCGCGCCCTCGCCATATCTGCCGCAGGCGGGCACCCCGCCCACCGAACCGGCCTGGAAATCCTTCGAGACGTTTCGCGACGCCGTGCCGCCGCGCGCCCCCGCACCGGGCATCCCCGACCGCCCGGAAACGCGGGAGACTTGATCGGCGCCCCGGGGGCCGCTACTCTTTCCCGGCCTCCCGGGAAGGCATCCGGATCCGCGGACAGCGCCGCAGCGCATCCCCGAAGCAGAACGGAACCCCATGCGGTTCTTCCGGCCCGACCCAGCGGATCGACGGGCAGTTTTCCGGGAGAAACCGATGCCCCCGTCCCTCGACAGACTCCGCCGCGACGCAAAGACCCTGCACCGGGCCCATGCGGCCGGCATGAGCGACGCCCGCGACCGCCTGCGCGCCCATCCGCCCCGCCCCGAAGGCACCGGCCTGCGCCATGCCGACTATCTCCACGTCATCGCCCAGGAGCAGGGCTTCGAAAGCTGGCCGCGCCTCGTCTTCGCCGCCGAGACCATCGGCCTTGACCGCGCCGGGCGGCAGCAGGCGCTGAAGCGCGCGCTCTTTCACGGCCGCAACTGGCAGGTCGACCGCCTGCTCGCCGAAACGCCGGATCTCGCCGCCGGGCTCTTCGGCCTCGAGGTTGCCCTGCTCGACCGCGCCGCCGTCGAACGGCGCCTCGCGCAGGATCCCGCCGCCGCGACCCGCGAGGCCGGGCCGCGCCGCCCGATCCTGCACCTCGCCTTCTCCCGCCGGATCCACGCCGCCCCCGAACGCCACGCCGACATGCTGGCGATCGCCGGGCTGCTGCTGCGCCACGGCGCGGATGTGAACGATGCCATGCCCGCCGCCCCGGGCAGCACCGGCCGCCTCTCCGCGCTCTACGGCGCCCTTGGCCACGCCGGCAACCTGCCGCTCGCCGAGTGGCTGCTCGCGCAGGGCGCCGATCCGAACGACGGCGAATCGCTCTATCACGCCACCGAACTCGGCCATCACGACGGGCTGAAGCTGCTGATGCGCCACGGCGTTCGGGTCGCGGGCACCAACGCCCTCGCCCGGATGCTCGATTTCGACGATCTCGAGGGCGCGCGTCTGCTGCTGGACTACGGCGCCGATCCCGGGGAAGGCCTGCCGGCGCTGCACCACGCCGCGCGGCGGATGCGCGACGGCCGCTTCGCCCGGCTCCTCATCGCCCATGGCGCCGACCCCGCCCGCCGCTGGCAGGGCCACAGCGCCTACGGGCTCGCCCGGATCTTCGGCAACGAGGCCTTCGCCAGAGCCCTCGCCGCCGCGGGTCACGCGACCCCGCTCGATGCGGCCGAAACCGCGCTCGCCGCCTGTGCCGGGGGCGCGCCGGGCGCGAGCCTCGCAAGCCTCCCGCTCGGCCCCGAGGACCGCCTGCTCATCGCCCGCCTCATCCAGTTTCCCGGCCGGCTCGCCCATGCGAAGGCCCTGGCCGCCGCCGGGCTCGATCCGAATGCCGCCGACGAGACGGGGCTCACCCCGCTCCAGCTCGCCGGCTGGTCCGGGCTGCCCGCGGCGGTGGACTGGCTGCTCGCCTGCAGGCCGGACCTCCTGCATCGCAACGCCTATGGCGGCGGCATCGTCGAGACGATCCTGCATGGGGCCGAGAACGCACCGCGACCGGAGGGGGCGGATCACGCCGCCTGCCTCCGCGCCGTGCTCGCGGCGGGCGCGCCCGTGGCCCCGGGGCTCGCCCAGGCCGCGACCGATCCCGAGCTCGCCGATCTCCTCGAGGCCCGGAGGCCCGCCGGGCTCAGCTCACCGCGGTGAAGGCAAAGGCGCCGTCGTCCGTCGCCGCCACGGTGCCGACGCCCGGATAGGGCGCGTGATAGCTCAGGATCTGGTTTCCGTCCGCCGCGGCGCGCCCGAGCAGGCTGCGGCGGGTGGCAATCGCCATCTCGGGATCGAAGTCGAAGCCGAACACCCAGTCGGGATGCGAGACGTTGAAGGCCGGATCGCCGATCACGTCGCCGGTGATGATGAGCCCCGGCCCGCCCTCGACGAGGAGCGAGACATGCCCCGGCGTATGCCCGGGCGTGTCGATCACCGTCACCCCCGGCACGATCGCATCGCCCTCGCGCACCATGGTGAGCCGGTCGGTCACCGCCATGAGATCGCGCTGCGCCCCTTCCGCGAAGGGATGGAAATCCGCCGGCAGCACGGTGAAGATGTCCGGCGCCGTCCAGAAATCGAACTCCGCAGCGCCGACGAAATACTCGGCATTCGGAAAGGCGAGCGTCTTGTCGTCCTCGAGCAGCGTCCCCCAGACGTGATCGGGATGCGCATGGGTAAAGACGACCTTGGTCACATCGCCCGGATCGATGCCGTTGAAGGCGAGATTGGCGAGGAGCTTGCCCGCCGAGGGCTGGAACCGCGGCCCCGAGCCGGTATCGACCAGCACGAGGTCCGACCCGGCGCGGAGCAGCGCGTGATTCGTCTCGGGCTGGAACGTCTCCTGCACGCTCCCGAGCACTTCCGCGACGGCCGCGTCATGCTCGGCCCCGGTGAGGTTGGCGGCAATGACCGAGGTCGGGATCACCAGATGCCCGTCGCTCACCACCGTCACCTCGATATCGCCCATCGGAAAGACATGCGTCTCCGAGCCATGCGCCCAGGCCCCGCGCGCAAGCCCCGGCAGCGCGAGGGCGGCGCCCGACAGGGCGAGGAAGCGCCGCCGCCCCAGCCGCACGAAACGCAGATCCGAACCGGTACGAGATGTCATGGAAGCTCTCCTTCAACTGCCCATGGGAGGAGAGCTCACCCTAGCGAAGAAGAGGCCGCGCGCCAGTCACGATGGCTTGCACGCCCGCCGGAGAGCGACAGGCCCGAAGCCCGAACCAACGGGCGAAACCGCGCCCGAGGGCGCGGCGGTTCACCAGATATCTGGGGAGTTGAAGCGAGAGGCTGGACAACGGCCCAAGCGGGGCTCGTTACGGCTGCTTCCTTCCGGACCTGACCGGGTTGGCGAGGCGCCTGCCCGCGCCAACCTCTCGGGAGGCGATATAGCCCGGTGTCCGGGCAGGTTCAAGGGGCGCAAGAGGCCTTCCTGCGCCCGCCTGCGGCCTCAATGCGCCATCAGGACGGCGATATCGGTGCCCTTCATCATCGTCGTCGTCGTGCCGCCGAAGATGCGCTGGCGCAGCCGCGAATGCCCGAATCCGCCCATGACCATGAGATCGGCCCCGAGCTCCTCGGCGGTGCGGTGCAGGACCTCGCCGACCTCGTGCCCCTGCCGCGGCAGGCAATGCACCGTCGTCGAGATGCCATGGCGCGCGAGATAGGCGGCGAGATCGGCCCCCGGCTCCGGCCCGTGGCCGTCGAAGGTCGGCACCGGATCGATCAGCACCACATCGACCGCCTCGGCGCTCTGCATGATCCCGATCGCGTCGCGCACGGCCTTCGACGCCTCGACGCTCGCATCCCAGGCAATCATGACGCGCTTGGGCTCGGGAAAGTTCGACGCCCCCGCCGGCAGCAGCACGACCGGCCGGCCGGATTCGAAGAGCGCCCCGTCGCTCACGCAGCCGCGCAGCTGCTCGAAGCCATCGGCGCCCGGCGTGATGAGCGTGAGGTCGGCGTAGCGGGCGAAACGCGCCGAAATCGTCGCGATCGTGCCGCGATCGACGTAATTGGCCTCCACCGTCGCCGACCGGCCGGCTGCGGCGAGCTTCGCGCTGATCTCGTCGGCGCGCGCCTGCGCTGCGGCCTGCCCCTCGGTGATCTCGCCCGCCCAGATGTCGTTCGAGACCACGCCATAGGGCGAGGCGGGCGGTGGCGGCGCGACCCCCACGACGAGAACCATGAGATGGGCATCCAGCTTGCGACAGATTTCGACGGCTCGGTCGATCTCCGCGTCGTCCTGCCGGACATCGACCGCGGTGAACAGGGTCTTGAAGGACATGGCACATCTCCTCTTGATGCGGTCGTACGAGAATAGGCTCCGCTCCGTCCGAACGGCCTTGCGCTACATCAATCACAGTGCGCAAACTGGCGCCACCCTTACGGGATAGGAATATCGGCCTTTCGGCAGGAGGATACCATGGCCTTGGAGGAATTCCGGATCCAGATCGCGATGCTGCTCGACGCGATCTCGAACCAGCCGGAGGACATGCACGAAGCGCAGGAAAGCCTGCGCGAGAAACTGGCCGAAATGCGCGCCCTCGGGCTGCCGCTCCCCGAAGATCTCGTCAACCTCGAGGACTATCTCGAGGACGAGTTCGAACAGGAGGAGCATGACAAGGGCGAGATGGGCTGATCCATCCCCCGAACCGCGGCCTTCGAGCACGACCGGATTGCGCAATAGACCTGTGCCTTCACCGGCGATGACGGTCCCGAGGCGGGCAGCTTCACGGGCTATTCGAGCCATGTCTTCGAGAACGGCGACAGCCTGAACCTCCCCGAAAGCCGAGAATCGCGCACGCGACGCGCCGGGGGGCAGAGACCACCGCCGCACCCGCCCCGCGGGTGCAGCCCCGGCCGCTCAGCCGAAATGCCGGTAGACGAGATCCGCCGGATCGGGCCGCGGCGCCTGCGGGTCCGGCACCGCGCCAAGCCGTTCGGCAAGGCGGCGCGAGCGGGTGTTGCCCGCATCGACATAGCTCACCAGCGTCTCGAGCCGGCGCTCCTGCCGCGCCCAGTCGCGCAAGGCCGCGGACGCCTCGAAGGCGATTCCCCGCCCCTCCGCCTCGGGAAACACGAGCCAGCCCATCTCGTGCTCCGGAAAGAGCGGCCCCGCGTTGATCGCAACCTGGCCCAGACAGGCGCCGGTCGCGCGCTCCTCCACCATCAGCGCCCCGCAGCCGAAGAAATCCCATTGCGCGTGATCGGCGCAGAACATCCCCCAGGCCGCGCGCGCCGCAAACGGCCCGCCCATGTGCCGGGCCCGGGCCGAACCCATCAGCGCCGCATAGGGCGGCCAGTCCCCGGCCCGCATCGGGCGGAGCAGCAGCCGCGCGGTCTCGAGCCTCGGGATCCGGCACGTGCAGGGCCCCTCCATTCCTCTCTCCTCTCCCCGGATGCCACCGGCCCGCGCCACCTCAGCCGCCACCCCCGATCACCTCCGCGAGCCGCGCGACGAAGGCCTCGATCCGCAGCGCGCGGACAGCGCGGGGGTTCAGCAGCGCCACGATATCCGCATCCGGCAGCGACCAGCCGGGCAGAACCCGGACGAGCCGCCCCGCCGCGAGATCCGCCCGCACGCTCCACTCGGAGCGCTCGACGATCCCGAACCCGTCGCAGGCCCAGGCCCGCAGCACCTCGCCATCGTTGCAGGCAAAGACCGGCCGGACGCGCAGGTTCTCCTCCGCGCCCCCGGGCCCCCTGAGCGGCCAGAGCGTGGTGTCGGCCCGGTTCTCGCGCACCACCCCGACCCGATGCCCGGCCATCTCGCCCGGATGCCGGGGCAGCCCCGCACGCGCCGCATAGGCGGGCGACGCCACCAGAAACCGCCGGTTCGCCCCGAGCTTGCGCTGCGTGATCCGGAGATCCGGCAGCCGCCCGACATGGACGAGCACATCCCAGGGCCCGGCCCGCATCGCACCGAGCGGATCCTCGCTGAGGCCGAGCTCCGCGCGAAGCGCCGGGTTTTCCTCGGCAAACCGCGCCAGAACCGGCGCCACATGCAGCCGCCCGAAGCCGAAGGGCGCGATGACATGCAGCGGCCCCTCGATCCGCCCCGCCCGCGCCGCCATCTCCTCGTCAAGCGCCTCGAGCGCGTCAAGCACCCCGCGCGCCCGCTCGACCAGCAACGCCCCCTCCGCCGTCAGCCGGAGCGGCCCGCGGCCGCGCTCGACCAGCCGCAGCCCAAGCCGCGCCTCGATCTGCGCCAGCCGCTGCGACACCGCAGGCGGCGTCACATCGAGCCGCCGCGCTGCCGCCGCAAGGCTCGGCGCCACGGCAAGCGCCGTCAGAAACCGCAGGTCCGCCAGATCAACCATTAAGCCCCAACTTAATCCAGGATTGCCTCCGGATGAATATCACCTGAAGGCCGCCACTGCTATCCTCGCCCCGCACCGGACACAACACCCGACCGAAGGAGCCCGCCCATGCCGCCCGCCGCCGCCGATCTCGCCCGCCTCGACACCCCCGCCCTGCTGCTCGACGAAGCGACGATGACGCGCAACATCGACCGGCTGGCGGTGCGGGCGCAGAGCCTCGGCGTCACCCTGCGGCCGCACCTGAAGACCGCGAAATCGCCCGAGATCGCCCGGCGGGTCGGCGGCGGCGCGCCCGGGCCGATCACCGTGTCCACCCTGGCCGAGGCCGAGACCTTCCACGCCGCCGGCCACCGCGACATCCTCTACGCCGTCGGCATCGCGCCGGCAAAACTCGCCCGCGTCACCGCGCTGCTCGCCCGGGGCTGCGACCTCACCGTCCTCCTCGACAGCCCCGAACAGGCCCGCGCCACCGCCGCCGCCGGCGTGCCCGCCCTGATCGAGATCGACAGCGACGGCCACCGCAGCGGCCTCCGCCCCGGCGATCCGGCCCTCATCGAAACCGGCCGCATCCTCGCGGCCAGAGGCACCCTCCGCGGCGTGCTGGCCCATGCCGGCGAGAGCTATGCCGCCCTCGGCATCGCGGCCCAGGCCGACTGCGCCGAGGGCGAGCGCCGCGCCGCGGTCGCCGCCGCCGACGCCCTGCGCGCCGCCGGGCTCGCCTGCCCCACCGTCAGCATCGGCTCGACCCCCACGGCCCATGCCGCCCGTGATCTCACCGGCGTCACCGAGCTGCGCGCCGGGGTCTACATGTTCTTCGACCTGGTGATGGCGGGGATCGGCGCCTGCCGCCTCGAGGACATCGCGCTGAGCGTGCTCACGACCGTCATCGGCCACCAGCCCGACCGCGGCCGGATCATGATCGACGCCGGCTGGATGGCGCTCTCGCGCGACCGCGGCACCGCGGCGCAACCGGTGGACCAGGGCTACGGCCTCGTCTGCGACCTCGAGGGCCGCGTACTCCCCGATCTCATCGTCAGCGCCGCCAACCAGGAGCACGGCATCGTCACCCGCCGCCCCGGCACGAACGGCCCGCTCCCCGAGCTGCCCCTCGGCGCGCTCCTCCGCATCCTGCCGAACCACGCCTGCGCCACCGCCGCCCAGCACGAGCGCTACCACGTCCTGCCCGCGACCCCCGGCCCGCTCATGACCTGGCCGCGCTTCCGCGGCTGGTAGCCCTCGGGCACGGGCGGCAACCCGGCACCACATCCCGCCCGAAGACGCCGCGGTAGGCTTGAAGCCCGGCGCCGGGGCTGCCATATCCCCCGCCAAGAGGACGACCTCGCCAGATGATCCGTCGCCGGGACGACCCGGCACCATCCCAAGAGGTTGCCCCGATGCGCACCCCCCTCGACCGCCTCCGCCACGCGCTCGCCTTCGAGATCGTCGCCCTTGTCCTGATCATCCCCCTCGGCGCGGCGGCCTTCCACCTGCCCATGGGCGACGCCGCCGCCGTCGGCCTCGCGAGTGCTGCCATCGCGACGCTCTGGAACATGGCCTACAACTACCTCTTCGACCTCGGCCTCCGGCGTCTCACCGGCACCACGCGCAAGAGCCTCGGCCTCCGGCTCCTCCACGCCATCCTCTTCGAGGCGGGGCTGCTCACCGTCCTCATGCCGTTCCTCGCGTGGTATCTCGGCATCTCGCTCTGGCAGGCGCTGGTGATGGATATCGCGTTCGCGCTCTTCTACGTGGCCTACGCCTTCGCCTTCAACTGGGCCTACGACCGCCTCTTCCCCCTGCCGGAATGGAGCCGCGCGGAGCGGGCGGGGTAACATCTTCTTCGCTGCGGATCTCTGTCCCACGGCGTGTTCCCCCTCCCGAAAATAGCACGGCAAGAAGGTTAAATGGATATTTTGGCCATAACGCCGCACTTCATTTATTAAAAAAAGTACTCCCGTAGCGAAATTTCAATATCTCAGCCACAGATTCGATCGACTGGAATAACGCCCCATGGTGGACTCCCACCGCGTAAAGCTCCTTAAGTATTGGTAGTTTTCTCTGGGCTGGGATGAACGCCCTTAGCAAGCAAGCACTTCTATTTCGACGAACGAAATTAATCTTATCGATACCTTTCTCCTTTTTGCCGTGGATGGTGAACACTCCAGACTGTGCATTGGACCGGCGGAATCGATGGAATGGCCGAATTGCTATCGGCTGCTCCGCCCGAACCTCTCTTGGAACCGAGCTATCCGACAGATCGATCACATAGTCTCTCAGAATTTCGGCATCGGTTGGTGGCACGGAGTGCAAGGAGACAGTCGTCCTGTTTAACTCCCAAGGATTGAGTGCCCAAACACAGGCGTCAGTTGATCTCGCATGATTCAGACAGGAGAAGTACAGCGAAACTAAGGGGTTTTCCGTCCAATCCAGTAGTCGAGTTGGCAAACCGTGATGCTGCGCAATAAACAGCCAATCTATATCTAAGCGTTCCCTGTTCTCTAAGAACTCATATGCATAAGATCGGAAATCCCGTAGCATTTCTCGTTCAAGGTATTTATCAAAATCTCCACGATATAATGCTGGCTTCAATGGCCATTCAATATCGCCTTGCCCCCTGAACCACGGATTGAGTGTCGCACTTCGAAGTCCAAATCGCTTAGAGCAAGCGCGAGACCACACCACGAACTCAGAGAGGTTATCTACGGTGCTTTCACCGTATAACATTTCTGGCATTCCCGTCGTCTCCTAAACGATTGATCTTCCGGCGTTACACTTCTCGTTGGGCCAAGGACATCGTCGCCGCAAGTAGAGCTCTATTCAATCAATAGCTCACGAAACTTGGCGGATGCCTACCCTAGGGGAAGTCGTCTATCTGCTTAGTCTTCTTGCCGTGCGATTTTCGGAGAGGAGGAACACCCTTTGGGACGGAAATCTGCAACGCTAACGTCGCAACCAGCCAATTCATGATTTGTAAATAACAAAATTCAACGAAATCAAGGGCGTTTTCGCATTTTCACGGTGAAACGCCCCTTTTCACGGTCCGGGCGGGCCCCGTCAGGCCCGTCTTCCAGCCCGCCGGAGAAGGGCGCCTGCGAGGTTGACCGAGAGCAGCAGGATCATCGCCGCCGTCACGATCGAGGGCCCGGCGGGCGTGTCGAACCGAAGCGATCCCTGCAGGCCCAGCACGACCGAAACCGCCCCCATCCCCACCGCCTGAACCACCATAGCCTCCGGCGTCCGGGCATGGACCCGCGCCGCCGCGGCCGGAATGATCAGCATCGCGGTGATGAGCAGCACCCCCACGACCTTGAGCGCCACCGCGACGAGAAGCGCGAGCGCGAGCGTCAGCACCAGCCGTTCCCGGCCGGCATCCACCCCCGCCGAGGCCGCGAGATCCTCGTTGAGCGTCGCGAGCAGCAGGTTGCGCCAGCGCCAGGCCAGCAGCGCCGCCACGATGGCCGCCCCGCCCCAGATCACCCCGAGATCGGCGCGGGTGATCGCGAGGATATCGCCGAAGAGAAAGCCCATCATGTCGATCCGCACGTTCGGCAGCAGGCTCACCGCCACCATCCCGAGCGCCAGCGCGCCGTGGGAGGCCACGCCGAGCATCGTGTCCATCGCATAGGTCCGGCCCGTCGCGATCGAGACCGTCAGCGCCATCGCCAGCGCCGCGATCGAGACCCCGGCCACGATCGGCAGGTTCGAGGCGAGCGCGAGCGTGACCCCGAGCAGCGCCGCATGCGCCGTCGCATCGCCGAAATAGGCCATCCGGCGCCAGACCACGAAACAGCCGAGCGGCCCCGAGGCCGCGGCCACGCCCAGCCCGCCGAGGACGGCGCGCAGGAAGAAATCGTCAAGCAGGTTCATGCGCCGGGATCCGCGTGCAGGTGGTGGTGCCCCGTGGCGCCGTCGCCATGGGAATGGTCATGCTTGTGCTGGTAGAGCGCCAGCGCGCCTTCCGATCCGAGCCCGAAGAGCGCCCGGTATTCCGGCGTCGTCGAGACGACGAGCGGCGTGCCCTCGCAGCAGATATGGCCGTTGAGACAGATCACCCGGTCGGATGCCGACATGACGACATGCAGGTCGTGGCTCACCATCAGCACCCCGCAGCCGATCTCGCTACGGATCTCTTCTATAAGGCGGTAGAACTGCGCGATCCCCGGCTGGTCGAGCCCCTGAGCCGCCTCGTCGAGCACCAGAAGGTCGGGTTTGCGGAGCAGCGCCTGCGCGAGCAGTACCCGCTGGAACTGCCCGCCCGAGAGGTCGATCATCTGCCGGTCCTGCAGCCCTTTCGAGCCCACCCGCACAAGCGCCGCCCGCCGCGCGCCCGCCTCGGCCCCGGTGAGCCCGAGGAAGCGCTCGACGGTGATCGGCAGGGTATGGTCGATCGCAAGGCGCTGCGGCACATAGCCGATCCGAAGCCCCCGCGCCCGCCGGATCTCCCCCTCGCCCGGCCGCACCGCGCCGATCAGGAGCTTCAGGAGCGTCGTCTTGCCCGAGCCGTTCGGCCCGACGATCGTGAGGATCTCGCCCCGTTCGACCCGCAGGTTCACCCCCGAAAGAATCCGGTGCCCGCCGATCGCGAGCCCGAGCCCCTTCGCCTCGAGAAGCGGCCCGCTCACGCCCCGGCTCCGGCACAGCGGGCGCAGAGCCCCTCGACCTCGATCGCGACCCGCTCGACCCGGAAGGCATGTTCGGAGGCCTCCGCCTCGAGATTGCGGGCAAGCGCCGGCAGGCTCGCCTCGGCCACCTGCCGGCAGGCGCGACAGACCAGGAAGACGGCCTCGTGCGCCCCCTCGCCATGGGTGCAGGCCACGAAGGCCGACAGCCGCTCGATCCGGTGGGCGAAACCGTTGGCGAGCAGGAAATCGAGCGCGCGATAGACCACCGGCGGCTGGCTCCCGAGCCCGGCCTCCCGCAACCGGTCGAGCAGCTCGTAAGCCGTCATCGCCCGGTGCTCCTCCAGCAGGGCCTCGAGAACGCAGCGCCTCGGCGGCGTCAACCGCAGCTTGCGCGCGGAACATTCTGCCAGTACCGCGGCCAGCGCCTCCTTGCGGCAGCGCCGATGGTCATGGGGCTGGAACACGTCGAAGGAAGGGGCCTCCGTCATCGCCGGTTGCGCTCCAAGTTTGTTACGTTATAACAGATCGCGACATCAGGGTAGTACTCCGCCCTGCCGCTTGCAACCACATTCAGAGACCGCCTGGAGATCCGACTCATGAACTTTCGTCTGCACACGCTTCTCACAACGACGGCGCTCGCGGCCGCGGCAGGCCATGCCGGGACGGCCGGGGCCGCGCCGCGGGTGGCGGCCGATATCCTGCCGGTGCAGTCCATCGCCGCGCGGGTGATGGCCGGGGTCGGCGCGCCTGACCTCATCGTGCCGCCCGGCGCCTCGCCGCACGGCTATGCGATGCGGCCCTCGGAAGCACGCATGCTGGGGGACGCCGACATCGTGTTCTGGAGCGGCAACGGGCTCGCCCCGTGGCTCGAAGGCCCGATCGAATCGCTCGCAGGCGATGCGATCGTGCTCGACCTGACCCAGGCGCCGGGCGTAAGGCTTCTGGCATTCCGCGAAGGGGCAACCTTCGAGCCTCATGTGCATGACGATGCGCATGACCACACCGAGGGCGCACACGACGAACACGACCATGACGAACATGGCCATGACGAGCACGGCGACGAGGATCACGCGCACGAGGCCGAGGCGGACCACCATCACGAAGGCAACGATCCGCATATCTGGCTCGATCCCGAGAATGCCGTCGCGATGGCCGAGGCAATGGCGGATGTGCTCGCGACGAGCGACCCGGACAATGCCGAGACCTATCGCGACAATGCCGCCAGCTTCCAGGAAGACATCGCCAACCTCGAAACGGAGATCTCCGAGGAACTCGCCCCGGTATCGGAGAAGCACTTCGTGGTCTTCCACGACGGCTACCACTATTTCGAGGCGCGGTTCGGGGTCGAGGCCAGCGGGGCGATCTCGCTCAGCGACGCCTCGACACCGAGCGCGGCGCGCGTGGCCGAGATCCGCGACCGGATCCGCAGCGGCGACATCACCTGCGTCTTCGCCGAGCCGCAGTTCGACCCCGCGCTGATCCGGACCGTGATCGAAGGGACGGAGGCCCGCGCCGGCACGCTCGATCCGCTCGGATCGCATCTCACGCCCGGGCCGGATCTCTATCCCGAACTCCTCCGGAACCTCGCGGACAACATGAGCAGCTGTCTCGCGGGCGAGTGACTTGCCGAACGGGGCGGCGGCGGCCTAGAGAAGCGGGACGCACCGCCCTTTTGCCGAGACGCCGCCCCGTTCCCCATGCCCGAACCCCGCCGCGCCCGTTTCCGCACCGGCCTCGCGCTGGCCGCATGTCTCTCCGCCGGATCGGCGGCGGCGCATCCGCATGTCTTCATCGACGGCGGCGCAAATCCGGTCTTCGATGCCGAGGGCCGGATCACCGCGCTTCATGTCACCTGGATCTACGATCCGTTCACGTCGCTCTACATGGCCGAGGAACTGGGCTTGCCTTCCGATCCGGATACGCCGCTGAGCGCGGAGGAGCGCGCCAGCCTTGCCCGCTACCAGACCGAGTGGACCGAGGGTTTCGAGGGGGACAGCTATCTCACCCGCGACGGCACGCCGGTCGCGCTGTCCGGCCCGCTCGAGGCGGATGCCGAAATCTCGGAGGGCCGCGTGGTGATCCGTTTCCTCCGCCGGGTCGAGACGCCGTTCCGTCCCGCGCCCGAAGCCGAGATCGCCGTCTACGATCCGAGCTACTACACCGCCTATGCCATCACCGATGCGCCCGAAGCCGAAGGCAACGCGGCGGGGTGCAGTCTCACGCTCGATCCCTTCGAGCCGACACAGGATCTCGCCGCGCTCCAGCAGAGCCTCTTCGACATCCCGGCCGATGAAGATCCGGATCAGGACCTGGGCGGGCTCTTTGCCGACCGGATCGAGATCCGATGCGACTGACCGCCATTCTCGCGCTGCTCGTGCTTGCGGCGCTGATCGCCTTCGTCTGGTGGAGCGGCGCCTACCAGACCCTGCTCTGGTGGGCCGCGCGCCAGCAGCATGTGGTCCAGACGGCGCTCGCGAGCCGGATCCAGGCCCTGCGCTCGGGCGACGGCGCAGCCTTCTGGTCGCTCGTGGGGCTCTGCGCCGGCTACGGGTTTCTCCATGCGCTCGGCCCCGGACACGGCAAGCTTCTGGTCACCGGCGGCTCGCTTGCGACGCAGGTGAGCGCGCGGCGCATGGCGCTGATCGCGCTGGCGGGCAGCCTCGCGCAGGCCGGCGCCGCGATCCTCATCGTCTATGGCAGCCTCGCGCTGCTTTCGGGCACGGTGAAGGGCACGATGGCCGCAAGCGAGGGCTGGATCACCGCATTCGGCAATGCCGCCATCGCGCTTATCGGCGGCTGGCTGCTCCTGCGGGGCGCCCGCGGGATGCGGGCAGCGCTGCGCGCCGGGCACCATGCTCATGATCCCGGCCATGGCCCAGGATGCGGCTGCAGCCATGCCCACGGGCCGGATCCCGAGGCGGTCGCGCGCGCCGCGGGGCCGATGGATACGGCGCTGCTCATCTTCGGCATGGCGGCACGCCCCTGCACCGGGGCGCTGATGATCCTCGTCATCGCCTGGCGCATGGATCTGCGGCTGGCGGGCGTGGCCTCGGTCCTCGCGATGGGGCTCGGAACGGCGGCCTTTACCGCGCTCGTCGCCGTTCTCGCGGTCACGAGCCGCGACACCGCGCTCTTCGCCACCGGCGGCGGACAGGCGGGCCGCATCGCCGCGCCGGCGCTCCAGATCGGCGCCGGTCTCACGATTCTCGTCATCGGGGCCAGCCTCGCTTCCACCGCGCTGCCCGGGTAATTCCTGGCTTTTTCGCCCTCTCCCTCGTTCAAATTGCGGTTTTCACCGCGTTGCGAGTGGTCTAACAGGGTGCAATCGGGATGCTATGCAACGCGACCTTGGGAGCATGCTTAATATGTCAGTCATCATAGATATCGTTGGCCGAGAGATTCTCGACAGCCGGGGCAACCCGACGGTCGAAGTGGATGTGCTGCTCGAAGACGGCTCGATGGGCCGCGCCGCGGTGCCGTCCGGAGCCTCGACGGGGGCCCACGAAGCGGTCGAGCTGCGCGACAAGGATCCCAAGCGCTACGGCGGCAAGGGCGTGCTCAACGCCGTGCGCTCGGTCAACGGGCCGATCTCCGACGCGCTGACCGGGATGCCTGCCGTCGAGCAGGTGCATATCGACCAGGTGATGCGCGATCTCGACGGCACGGCCAACAAGGGCCGCCTCGGCGCCAACGCCATCCTCGGCGTGAGCCTCGCCTGCGCCAAGGCCGCGGCCCAGACCCTTGGCATGCCGCTCTATCGCTATATCGGCGGCACCAACGCCCGCACCCTGCCGGTGCCGATGATGAACATCATCAACGGCGGCGAGCACGCGGACAACCCGATCGACATCCAGGAATTCATGATCATGCCGGTCGGCGCCGAGAGCATCGCCGACGCGGTCCGGATCGGCGCCGAAGTGTTCCACACGCTCAAGAAGGAGCTGAGCGCCGCGGGCCACAACACCGGCATCGGCGACGAGGGCGGCTTCGCGCCGAACCTGCAGACCGCCAACGAAGCGCTCGACTTCATCATGAAGTCCATCGAGAAGGCCGGCTTCAAGCCGGGCGAGGATGTCTATCTCGCCCTCGACTGCGCGGCGACCGAGTATTTCAACGACGGCGCCTATCACATGAAGGGCGAGGGCGTGACGCGCTCGGTCGACGAGAACGTCGCCTATCTCGCGGGCCTCGTGGACAACTACCCGATCATCTCGATCGAGGACGGCATGTCCGAGGATGACTGGGACGGCTGGAAGAAGCTCACCGACGCGATCGGCGACCGCTGCCAGCTCGTCGGCGACGACCTCTTCGTCACCAACACCGAGCGCCTGATCCAGGGCATCGAGAAGGGCATCGCCAACTCGATCCTCGTGAAGGTGAACCAGATCGGCTCGCTCACCGAGACGCTTGAGGCCGTCGATATGGCGCACCGCGCGCGCTACACCGCCGTGATGTCGCACCGCTCCGGCGAGACGGAAGATTCCACCATCGCCGATCTCGCGGTCGCCACCAACTGCGGCCAGATCAAGACCGGCTCGCTCTCGCGCTCGGACCGGCTGGCGAAATACAACCAGCTCATCCGCCTCGAGGAAGATCTGGGCGCCAACGCGATCTTCGCCGGCCGCTCGATCCTGAAGCGCTGAGCTCAGGGCACCGGCAGATGTGGGCGTGACGACATGTCGGACAATCCGCTTGCGAGACTTTACCTTGTCGCGCCCGCGCAGCCGGGGCTGAGCCGTTTTCCCGACGTGCTTGCCCGGCTGCTCGACAGCCATGACATCACCTGCGTCCGCATTGCCGCAGGTGATGCCGCCGAAGAGACGATTGCACGGACGGCGGACACGCTCCGCCCCGTCTGTCACGAGCGGGACGTGCCGCTGCTTCTCACCGACCATTTCCGCCTTGTGACGCGGCTCGGCCTCGACGGGGTGCATCTCTCCGACGGATCGCGAAAGGTGCGGGCCGCCCGCAAGGAGCTCGCCAAGGACGCGATCGTCGGCGCGCATTCCCATGCCTCGCGCCATGACGGCATGACAGCGGGCGAGATCGGCGCCGATTACGTGAGCTTCGGCCCCCTTACGCCCTCGAGCCTCGGCGATGGCACCCTTGCCCCGCTCGAGCTCTTCCAGTGGTGGTCGGAGATGATCGAGGTGCCGGTTGTGGCCGAAGGCGGGCTCACCCCCGAGATCGCAGGCGATCTCGCGAGGATCACCGATTTCATCTGCCTCGGCGACGAGCTCTGGTCGGATCCGGACGGGCCGGAGGCGGCGATGCAGCGCTTTGCCGACAGCCTCACGGCGCGCGCGGCCGGCTGAACCCGGCTGCGGGGCCCATTTCCCTCCGGCCGGATGACAGGGCCAGCCGCGGATACCGGGCGGCCTGAAACGGGAGGAAGGGAGCAGCCATGCAGAAGACCATCTTCATCAGCGGCGTGACCGCAGGCTTCGGCGCCGCCACCGCGCGGCGCTTCATCGCGGAAGGCTGGCGCGTGGTGGGAACCGGGCGGCGCGCCGAGCGGCTTGCCGAACTGTCCGGGGAGCTCGGCCCGGACTTCCACGCTGCCCGCTTCGATGTCCGCGACGAGGCGGCGATGCTGGCCGCCATCGAGGCGCTGCCCGAACGCTTCGCGGCGCTCGACGTTCTGGTGAACAATGCCGGCATGGCACTTGGCACCGCGCCGGTGCCGCAGACCAAGCTCGAGGACTGGAAGACGACGATCGAGACGAATGTGACCGCCTTCGTCACCCTCACCCACCACCTCATCCCGCGCCTCATTGCGCGCAAGGGCCATGTGGTGAACCTCTCCTCGATCGCCGCAACCTGGCCCTATCCGGGCGGAAATGTCTATGGCGGGACAAAGGCCTTCGTGCGCCAGTTCAGCCTCGGCCTGCGTGCCGATCTCCACGGCACCGGCGTGCGGGTGACCTCGATCGAGCCGGGCCTCTGCGAGAGCGAATTCACGCTCGTGCGCACCGGTGGCAGCCAGGAGGCCTATGACGCGCTCTACAAGGGTGCGCACGCGATCCAGCCCGAGGATATTGCCGAAACGATCCATTGGGTGGCCAGCCAGCCGCCGCATGTGAACGTGAACGCGATCGAGATCATGCCGGTCAGCCAGTCCTGGGCGCCGCTGCGGGTGCATCGCGACACCTGACCCCGGCCGGCGCGACGCGGGCCCGCGTCGCCCGCCAGAGGCATCCTGCCCAAAGCATCGCCACACTGCGCCGGTTTGCGCATCAGTGCGGCAACCGCAGGCTGAATCATGCGCACCCATGCCGGACCGGACACATTTTCGCGAGCTTCACGCCCGACATGACGGTATGATGACCCCTTCGGGAATCGGGTATTTCGGGCGGCTGGCGCGGCAATGTTCAGCTCTTGGATCAGCGAGGATGCATTCTGCGAACTTGCCGGGCGGCCCGGCTCGGGCGCGGCCGCCGCACCGGAGGCCGCCGAGACAGGCCTGCGCCCCCTTGCCGATTTCGTCCGCCATTTCGAGGAAGACCGCAGCACGAGCGAGGACGGCGCGCGCTCCTGGGTTCGCGGCGAGGGCTGCGATCTCGCCCAGCTCGGCCCCCTCGGCCAGGCGGTTCTCGCAAGCCGCACGCTCGGCGAGGCGCTCCGCACCTTCCAGCGTGGCTTTCCGGTCCTGCAGTCGGCAACCGAGATGACCTTCACCCAGCGTGGCGACGAGGTTCGCCTCGGCTACCGCGTGCTCGATCCGCGCATCTGGCCGCGCCGGGCCGATGCCGAACTCTCTCTGGGCGTGGTCCGCACCATCGCCGCACGCTACGGCGTGCCGAAGGATGCGATCGTCTCGGTCTCCTTCGAGCACGCCCCCGACCGCGACCCGCGAGGCCTTGCCCGGCATATTGGCCGCCTGCCGCGCTTCGGCGAGCCGGAAAACGCCGTGACCTTCGCCGCCCGCGCGCTCTCGGCCCGCCCCGTCGCGCCCCCGGCCCCGAACCGGCCTTTCGAGGAGCTCTGGGCCGCGATCGAGCATGCCCTGAAAGCCCGGCGCGCCGGCGACCCCGCTGCGCTGCGCGTCCGGCAGGCGTTGCTTGGCCGCATCGGCCGGGGCGATGTGAGCCAGCAGAGCATTGCCGCAGCACTCGGCCTCTCCGAACGCTCGCTGCGCCGGGCGCTCGCCGATGAGGGCGTCACGTTCAAGGAGGTGCTGGCGGAGTGCCGCAAGCTCCAGAGCGTTGCGCTGCTGCGCTATTCCTCCAAGGCGCTGAGCGAGGTGGCGCTGCTGCTCGGCTATTCCGACCAGACCGCGTTTTCCCGCGCCTTCGCGCGCTGGTACGGCATGTCGCCGAGCGAGTTCCGCCGCAGCGGTGCGGCCTCCGACAGCACGATCGTCTGAGTGAAGGCGCCCTCGCGCGCGGGGCCTGCATGGGCAATGAAGATTCGCAGCCGTTCACCGTGGGCCGCATCGATCCGGGTAAGGATGCGGCGGCAGGCGGCGGCATCGATCTCGGAAAAGCTCTCGTCGAAAATGAATACCCCGGAGGGCCGGAGCAGAGCGCGGGCAAGCGCGATCCGCTGGCGCAACCCGCCCGAAAGCGCGCTGCCGGTTTCGCCGAGCGCGGTGTCGAGCCCGCCGCGCGCCGCCGCCCAGTCCGCGAGATCGGCGACGGCCAGCGCATTCCAGAGCGCGACATCGGGGGCCTCCGGCGCACCGAGGCGCAGGTTCTCGGCAAGCGTTCCACGCAGGATCACCGGCCGCTGCGCCAGATGGGTGATGGCCAGAGCGCGGGAGGCAAGGCTCATCTCGGCCGCATCCCGCCCGTCGATCCGCACATGCCCGCCCGCCCGCGGCGCGCCGCCGTTGAGCAGCGCCATCAGACGCGACTTTCCGATGCCCGACGGCCCGTCGATCAGCACGCGCTCGCCCGCCCTGAGCGTGCAGCTCACCGGCGCGTGCCCGCCATCGGGTGCGGCGGCATCCTCGAATTCGAGCTCCTGCGGCCGGAGCGGGCAACTTGCCCCCGCCTCCAGCGGCGCCGCCGCGCCGATCACCCCCGAGAGCCGGTCGAGCGCCACGCGCGCCTTGGCCTGTGCGTGATAGAGACCGAGCAGGTTCCGCAGCGGGCCCGACATCATCGTGGCATAGGCGAGGAAGGCCACGAGCGTGCCGATCGGCCAGTCGCCGCGGATCACCAGCCAGCCGCCGACAAGCAGCACGGCTGAACGGGTGAGCGCCGAGATCATCTGGCTCACCGCACCGACCATCTCGCTCCACATCCGCTGGCGCGCGAGCACGCCGACCTGCTGTGTCTGCATCCCGTCGAACGCCGCCCGCCGCCGCCCGCCCGCACCATAGGCCCGCAGCGCGCCGAGCGTCGCGAGGCTTTCGGTCATGTGCGAGCCCAGCACGCCGCGCATCTCGCGCGCCTCCTCGGCACGGCTGTTGGTGCCGTCCCGGGCCCAGGAGAGAAAGGCAAGCTCGACCGGGGCCGCCAGCACCGGCAGGAGCGCGAGCCGCCAGTCGAGCAGCAGCATGAGCACCGTGCCGCCCGCAAGCCGGAACACCGCGTTGACCGCGACCAGCACCGAGTCGAAGGCAAAGCGCTGGATCTCTGCGCTGTCTCCGTCGATGCGGGCGACGGATTCCCCGAGCGGCAGATCGGGCAACAGCGGATCGCGGGCGAGCGCCGCGCCGAGCACGACGCCGCGCAGGTCCGCCAGCATGCGGGCGGAGGCGCGCAGATGCAGCATCCCGCTCACCATGCCGAGCCCGACGGAGCCGAGCCCGACCGCAAAGCTCACCGCCGCCCAGTGCAGGAGCGCGCCCATGTCCCGTGCCATGATGCCCTGATCGATGAGCGCCTTGGTGACCATCGGTGCGGCAAGCCCGAGCCCCGCCGCGACAAGCGCGCACAGAAGAACGAGCCCCGCGCCGGGCAGCGCGCGGGCCAGCACCGGCGCGATCCACTCGCCCGGCCCCTGCCCCAGAAGCCGCCCGGCAAAGGCGCTGGCGATCCGCGCGCCGGGTGCGGGCCGCGCGCTCATCCCGCGCGCCGCCGTTCCGGGCCGACGTGCCCGGCGCGACGCGCAAGCGCGGCGCGGGCCGCCGCAGGCGACGAGAGCTCGCCTTCCGCCGCCGCGATCGCCGCCAGATGGCCCGCGAGCCGCGCCGCGCCAAGGCTTGCGCCGGCCATGCCGCCGCCGCCCCGCTCCGGCGAATTGCACCACGCGCCGAAAAGCGCGGGCCCGAGTTGCGAGATCTCGTCCCAGCCGCAACGGGCATCGCCCGTCGCCGCGATGACGCCGGGATAGGCGGCCGGATAGCAGGGCCCGCCGCGCGCCGGGTGTGCGGCGACGATGACAAGCCCGGCCTCCACCGCCTCGGCGATCGCCGCACGCAGCACGGCACGATCGGCGCCGAGCCCGAGGCTGAGGCAGACGAGATCGGGCCGGGCGGAGCGCCCCGCGAGCCAGCGGAGGGCGGCGGCAACGCGCAGCGCGCTGGTGACGGGACGGTCGTCGAAGACCTGGGCATGCAGGATCGCGGCCCCCGGCGCGGCGCGGCGGATCATCCCTGCCACGGCGGTGCCATGGCCGAGCCGGTCCGGCCGCGCCGGGCGCGCGGACCCGTCGGGCGCGAAGCCGAGCGCATGGCCCGCCTCCGCCGCCGGGCCGCCGCTGTCGATCACGCCCACCCGGACCATCATTCGTCCCGCGTGAACATCCGGATGCTCGAGAGCGACATGGACGCGCCGCCCGGTATGTCGACCTGGCCCTTCTTCTCCAGGGTCTCCGCGTCATAGGCCGAGAGGTCCGAGAGCGCGCCACCGAGCCAGACCGTGCTTCCGTCGCTGCTCACGTTCACCGAATAGTAGCTGTGGGGCAGCGAGACGCGCTTGATCGAGGCGTTCTTCTCCAGATCGAAGCTCTCGAGCACGTTGTAGGCCCCGTAGGCGCGGGTCTTGTCCGGGCTTGCAGCGGTCGAGAAGTAGAAGACATCCATGATCCGCACCTCGCGCATGTCCATCGCGCCGGTCTCGAGATCGAGCGTGAGCATCCCCGTCCGCCAGGCCTCCGGATCCTCGAGGCTCATGTCGGCCCGCGCGGTGTAGAAGGGCGTGACCATCATGCCGGAGCTCTCGAACTGACTCCAGACATCGAGCACATCGGGCTGGAGATAGGTCTCGGCCTCCCAGGTCTGGATCGGCAGCGTGTCGATCTCCGCCCCGGTCTCGGCATCGAAGACATGCATCGCGCGCCCCATGCCATAGAGCTTGCTCCCGTCCTTCGAATACATCAGGAGCGTGATCTGCCGCGGTGCCTCGACCGTCGACTTCAGCTCGAGCGTCCCGGCATCATAGAACGCGATGCGGGTGGGCTCGACCTCGTAGCTCGTCATGCCGAGCTTCACCGGGCTCTGGTAGACCGCGAGCGTGGTGCCGTCGGGCGAGAGATCCAGGCCGAAGAGGCTCTTCACCCGCTCGCCCTCCGAGCTCATGTCGACCCGCGCCAGCGTCTCGCCGCTGACGAGGTCGACCTTCACGATGCTCTCGTACTTGTGGATGTTGACGAAGGCGCTCTTGCCGTCGGCGCTCACCACCGGCGTGCCCGGCAACGGCCCGGCGTCCTCGGGGAGATCGACCACATTGTCGATCTCCATCCTGTCGGCGCTGACGATCACCAGCTTGTTCGGCCGCACCGGCGCGAGCAGGTAGTCCGCGGCCCGGACCGGCAGGCCCGGCAGCACCAGCGTGGTGGCCAGCAGGGCGGAAAGCAGAGGTCGCGTCATGGGCTCAGCCTTTCGGTTCGGGGAAGACGGACTGGAGCTTGCGCCAGTCCTCGGTGACGTTCGCGGCCCCGTCGGTCCAGCCGGGATAGGTGTTGAGCGTGTCCGCCACCTGGGCCGGCCACCAGCAGGGATCGGCGCAGCCGTAGAGGTCCGCCTCCATCGGCTGGCAGAGATTGGACACCGCGCCGAAGGCATCGACCTCCCAGCCGGGATCGAAGGAGGTGGTGCAGCCCACGAGCGAGTTCATCGCGACGACCTCTTCCTCGCGGCCGTCCTCCTGGGCTTCGACGAATGCCTTTGCCTTCGCATTTGCAGGGGTGAGATGTTTCATGTCCTGGATTTCCTCGGCTCGAGATGGCTGCGGAAGAAGTCTGGGTTGGCCTGCATGATGCGCACATAGGCCTCGATGCCGAAATCGACCCAGTCCCGCATCAGATCGCAGTAGTGATAGACCGGCGCGAAGGGATCGCCCTGCCGCGCATAGGCTTCGTGATAGCACCCGCCCGCGCAGATCGAGCGGATCCGGCAGGTGCGGCAGCCATAGGCGCTGCGATCCTGCGCGCCCTCGATGAAGGCTGCGAGTTTCGGCACGTCGATCCCCTCGGCCACATTGCCGTAGGTCGGCTGGTCCGAGCCCACGAAGCGGTGGCAGAGATGCAGATCGCCCGCCTTGTCCACCGCCAGCATGCCGAGGCCCGCGCCGCAGGGCACCGCCTTCTTGGTGCCCTGGGCGATGTCGGTCAGCAGCTGGTGCATGTTCGAGAAGCCGATGTTCTCGCCCCGGCAGGCGGCTTCGGTGTAGCGCCGCCCGAGGGCCTTCATGTCCTCGAAGACCTGCGCCAGCGCCGGCCCGTCGAGATTGAAGACCGAGACCGGACCGGAGGTCGCCGGGCCGAAGCCCACCTCGGCAAATCCCAGCCCGTATTTCAGATGGTCGTGGATCGCGATCACATCGGTCACGCCGCGGGTGAGCGTCACCCGCGCGCCGACCGGGCGGCTGCGGTAGCGCGAGAGCAGCATCCGCACCTTCGTCGCCACCACGTCGTAGGTGCCCTTGCCGCCCACGGTGCGGCGGTTCACGTCATGGAGGGCCTTCGGCCCGTCCATCGAGACGGTGAGCGCGAAGTGATGCGCGTCGAACCAGTCGACCATCTCCTCGGTGAGCAGGGTCGCGTTGGTGGTGAGCGAGAAATCCACCACCTTGCCCTCCCGGGCCGCGCGCGGCCCGGCATAGGCGACCACCTCGCGGATGAGGGGCATGTTCGAGAGCGGCTCGCCGCCGAAGAAGACGACATTCACCCGGTCGCGGTCCCTCGCCTGCCGCATCAGCAGCTCGAAGGAGGCCCGCGCCGTCTCGAAGGCCATCTTCTCGCCCTTCGCGGGCACCGCGAGGTCTTCCTTGTAGCAGTAGGTGCAGGCGAGATTGCAGCCGGTGTTGACGTTGAGGATGATCGTCGAAAGCGGGATCTCCTCGACCCTGGCGATCGGGCGCGGGATCTCGGGCGTGGCCGCATCCCGCAGGAGATCGAGGGCGAGGAAGCTCTCCACGCATTCGGCGAGCGCCTCGGGCCCGTGCCGGCCGCCAAGCTCGCTGCGCATGATGTCGCTGTCGACCTGGGCATGGCGGCGGAAGAGGTCGTAGACGTCGCGGCTCGCGGCGTCGAGTTCGAAGAGGCTCGTCGTCGGCACATGCATCAGCATCGCATGGCCATCGACATCCACCCGATGGGCGTTGTGGCGGATGAGGGTCAGATCTCCCATGGCATCACCTCAGCGGATCGGAGTGTCGACGAAGCGCTGCACGGTCGCATAGAGATGCGCCTCGCCCGTCAGGCTCTCGCCGCCATCCTCGACGGTGGCGATGACCTTGAGGTTGCCCGCGTTGTTGGTCGACATCGGCCGCTCCGGGTTGGGGCCGGCATCGCCCGGCGTGAAGAGACCGGCCGCGTCGATCGTGCCCGCGAATTTCGCGTCCTCCATTTCGGCGGCGGCCTCGTCGAAATTGTCGACCGACCAGCCTGCCGGGAAGATGCCGACCGGAATGTCATCCTCGGTCGCCGGAGCGCCGTCCGGCCCGTTGAGCCAGCCCATGGCCTCGAACTGCGCCGGCACCTTCGGGATCGGGCCTCCATTGCCGCCGATGCGCGCCATGGTCAGCTCCGGCACCACCGAGATCCGGTCGAGCGTGTCGTAGACGACGAGCGGATCGGGCGCCTCGAGCCCGCCCAGGCCGATCGCGACCGGCCCGAGCGCATCGGCCGCCGTGAGGGACAGCACGACCTCCTCGGCGCTCGCGCGCACCACCTCGCCGCTCACCCCCTCGGGCAGGACGGGATCGCCCGAAAGCCCTGTGCCGGTGATCCGCACCTCGGCGGTCTCGCCGGCGCGAAGATGGGCGGGGCTGACCGCGAGGATCGCGGGCGCGGCGGTTTCGGGCCGCGCCACGAGGCGGCCGCCGATGACGTCATGCTCGGTCTCGAACCAGCGGCCCTCGAGCGTGCCGTCGGCGGTGAGCGCGAAGACCTGGCGGATCGGGGTCTCGCCATTGCTGAGCGCGGCACGCCATTCGCCCGCGCCGAGGAGCAGGCCGGTGCCGCTGTGGCTCGTGCTTCCGTCCGCGAAATCGAGCGCCATCGTCACGTCATACATGTCGCCCGCGGCGGCCAGCGTGAGGGTGCCGGAATAATCGCCGCGGCCGGGCATGCGGCCCGCGACGACCCAGGTGCCGGAAAGATCCGTCTCGGCCGCGGCAGGCGCCTCGCCCAGCGGGTAGTGTTCGGCGAGATAGGGGATGATCTCGGACTGCGCGATCCCCCACCAGTCGCGGTCGCGGGCGAGCGCCTGGTATTCGAGGGTCGGGAACTGGCCGAGATGGAAGTTCACCAGATGCTCCCAATCCTCCGGCGTCCGGCGCTGGAGCGCGACACGGGCGTAGGAATGGCAGCGGCCGCAGGTCTCGGTCATGAGCTGATCGGGGCCCGCGTCGGAGGCCACCGGCTCCTTCTCGAGGATGTAGCGCCAGCCGTCGGTCTCGGCGACGCTGAGGCCGTGGGTATCGGAGAGGTAGCGCACCACCGCGATGCGGTCCTCGTCGGTGAGCACGACGGCATGGTTGCGCATCATCCGCACCACGGTCATGTCCCAGGCTTCGGGGGTCTTGCGGACGGCGTCGATGCGCTCGTAGCCGCCGTCTGCGGTCTTCGCGTGGCAGCTGGAGCAGACGTTCTCCAGAACCTCGGCGCCGTCCTGCGCGACGGCGGCGGGCGCGAGGCAGAGCGCCAGCAGGGCGCAGCCGGTCCGGAGGGCGTTGCGGGTGGGGGATCTCATCGGGCAGTCTTCCTCTGGCTGGGCGGAAGGCGCGGTGTCGCGCGCTTCGCCGGCTGGTGTTCCGGGGGAGGCGTGTGATGCTGTCACCCGAGCGTCATGCAGACCGGCGTCGCATTTCTTGACATTTCCGGCCAAACTCGGCGCCGGGGCGGCATTGGCCGGAAATGTCAAGAAATCGGCCCGCCGCAGGGCGAGCCTTGCCGGAGAAAGCAGCAGAGGGACGGAACGGATGGGGCTTGCCTGCGATCTGGCGGTTCTGGGCGGCGGCCCGGCGGGGGCGGTTTCGGCGCGGCTCGCGGCACGGGACGGGCTTCGCGTGATCCTCGTCGACCCCGGGCGCGGACCCCGGCGCATCGAGGGCATGAGCCCGCGCCTGCACCGCTGGCTCGCGGGCGAAGGGCTGCTCGAGGGGCTCGACGGGCTGATCGGCCCCCTGCCCCGGCAGACCGACTGGTCGGGGCTCGGCGCGGCGGTCAATGGCGAATTCCTGGTCGAGCGCGCGGCCCTCGACGCCCATCTCCGCGCCGCGGCCGTCGCGGCGGGGGCGGAGGAGATCCGCGGCAGCGGGCGGCCGGAGCCGGGCGGGATCAGGCTCGCGGACGGGCGGTGGATCGCGGCGGCGCAGGTGCTCGATGCCCGCGGCCGGGCCGCCCATGGCGCGGAGGCCGCGGCACGGCGGGGGCCGGTGCCGACCCTCTCGATCTGCGCCTTCGTCCTGTCGGAGCGTGGGCCAGAGCACGGGCCGGTCGCGCCGGGGCTCCGGATCAGCGCCCTGCCCGAGGGCTGGATCTGGCGGGCGGCGCTGCCCGACGGGCGGATCTGGGCGCAGCTGACCGTCGATGCCGCATCGCCGCTCCCGCCCGAGGCGCGCCTGCGGACCGCTCTGGCCGCGAGCGCGCCCGAGCTCGGGGACCCGAGGCTCGAGGGCGCGCCGCTGGTGCGGGCTACCGCGCCGGTGCTGCCCGCACCGCTCGACGATCTCGCCTGCCTGCCGGTCGGAGATGCCTTTGCCGCGATGGATCCGCTCTCGGGGCACGGCCAGTTCTGGGCGGTGTCGAGCGCGCTGGCGGCGGCGGCGGTGCGGCGGACGCTGGCGGCGCGGCCGGGCGCCGGGAGCGAGGCGCTCTGCCGCCGGTTTCTCGCCGAGCGGGCACAGGAAACCTGCCTGCGCAATGCCCGGATCGGGCGCGATTTCCTGCGCCTCGAGACCCGGTTCGCGGATCGGCCGTTCTGGGCGGCGCGGCGGGACTTCCCGGACGACCGGCCCGCCCATGACCTGCCCCCGGCGATCCGCATCGAGACGGCGGCCGTGGTCCGGGGCGGGCTCGTCGAGGAGATGGAGATCCTGAAGACGCCGCGCACCCCGGCCGGCATCGGCTGGTTCGGCGAGATCCCGGCGGCGGAGGCCTTCCGCATGCTCCGCGACGGTCGGGCGGAGGCCGAAAGCCGGGCGCGCTTCGGGCTCGCGCCGGAGCGGCTCGCGGCCCTCCTCGCGCGGGAGGAAACGCCGCTCCTGTAAGGCCACGGGGGCGGTGAAAGCGGGGCGTTTCACCGTGAAAATCAAAAAACTCCTTTGTTTTTACTATATTTTCCTAGTTAACATATCATGAATGGCGGGGGTGGACCGGCCTTTTGCCCGTGTGGCGGGAGGGGACGTCGCGCCCTCTCTGGCGGCTGTCGTTTCGCGGGAAGGAAGCACCTGCGCGTATTGGGCGGGGGGCGCTGCACGACCGGGATGAAAAGCGGGTCGGCGCCCGGGGCGGGGAAGAGCATTGCCCTGTCTGACGCGTCCGCCCTGTGGGGAGGGCAGCGCCCGACCCTGGGGGGCGCGGAAGCGCCCTCCCTGGGGGAGGGTCGGGCGCTGCCCGGCGCGGGCGCCGGGCGGGACGGTGGAGATGGGTCCCACGGCTCAGGGGAGGCTGGTGCCCATGCTGGACCTGTCGGGATGCGGCCACGGTATCGCTCATGGCCTTCGGGCGCGGCACGCGCGGGATGGTGGAGATGGGTGGGCCTGGATCAGGGAGCGTTGCGCGCACGACGGACCTGTCGGGATGCGGTCGCGGTGGCGCTCAGGGTCATTGGGCGCCGGGCACGAACGGCGGACGGGACGGTGGAGATGGGTGGGCCCGGATCAGGGAGCGTTGTGCGCAAGACGGACCTGTCGGGATGCGGTCGCGGTGGCGCTCAGGGTCCTTGGGCGCCGGGCACGAACGGCGGACGGGATGGTGGAGATGGGTGCGCCCGGATCAGGGAGCGATGTGCGCGGGCCGGACCTGTCGGGACGCCGCCGCGGTGGCGCTCAGGATCCTCGGGCGCTGCCCGGCGCGGGCGTGGGGCGGGAGGGTGGAGATGGGTGCGGCCGGATCAGGGGGCGGTGTGCTTGGGCCGGGCCTGTCGGGACGCCGCCCTTGGGGAGAGCGGCGGCCGGGATTCGGGCGGGGTGGTGGCACGCGGGGGGCGCGGATCAGGGGGCGAGGAGTTCGGCGAGGCTCGAGCCCTGGGCGCGTTTGGCGGCCTGAAAGCCGGGGCGGGCCTGCAGGCGCTGCCAGTAGGCGGTGACATTGGGGCCGAAGCGCGGCGCCAGGCCGAGGAAATCGGCCAGCAGCAGCGCGAAGCCCACGGAGATGTCGGCGCCGGTGAAGCGATCGGCGCAGAGCCAGTCCCGGCCCTCGAGCCCGGCCTCGACCCGGCGCAGGCGCGCGCCGAACCAGCGGCCGTAATCCTCCGCCGCCTGATCGGCGCGGCCCGGCTCGAACCGGGTGTAGCGCAGGACGATGGCGAGCGGGAAGGTGAGCGCGGCCTCGCCGAAATGCAGCCAGTCAAGCCAGGCGCCGAACTCGGGCTCGGAGATCCCGAGCGCGAGCCCCGCCTCCGGGTAGCGCTGCGCGAGATACTGCACGATGGCGACGCTCTCGAGCATGAGGACCGCGCCCTGCCGGAAGGCGGGCACGGTGCCGAGCGGATTCACGGCGAGATAGTCCGGCGCCTTCGCCCGCGGCGGAAACGGCAGCGGGTGAAGGGTGTAGCCGACGCCGATTTCCTCCAGCGCCCAGAGCACGCGAAAGGACCGTGTGTCCGCCGCATGCCAGAGTTCGATCGGCGTATCGGTCATCACGCGGTCTTCTCGCCCTGAAGCCCGAGGGTTTCGCTCACTTCCGAGCGCAGGATGAACTTCTGGATCTTGCCGGTCACGGTCATCGGGAACTCCTCGACGAACTCCACATAGCGCGGCACCTTGTAATGCGCGATCTGGCCGCGGCAGAAATCGCGCACCTCCTCGGCGGTGAGCGAGAGATCGCTGGTGATGATGCAGGCGCAGAGCTCCTCGCCGTATTTCTCGTCCGGCACGCCGATCACCTGCACGTCGCGGATCTTCGGGTGGGTGTAGAGGAATTCCTCGACCTCGCGGGGATAGATGTTCTCGCCGCCGCGGATCACCATGTCCTTCGAGCGGCCGACGATGTTGCCGTAGCCCTCCGCGTCGATCACCGCGAGATCGCCGGTGTGCATGAAGCCGTCGGCGTCGATCGCCTCGCGGGTGCGCTTCTCGTCGTCCCAGTAGCCCTTCATCACCGAATAGCCGCGGGTGCAGAGCTCGCCCGTCTGGCCGCGCGGCACCGTGTCGCCGTTCCAGTCGACGATCTTCACCTCGCAATGCGGCTGCACGCGCCCGACGGTGGAGACGCGGCGCTCGATCGGGTCGTCCATGCTGCTCTGGAAGGAGACGGGGGAGGTTTCGGTCATGCCGTAGGCGATGGTGACGTCTTCCATGCCCAGCTCGCCGATCACCTTCTTCATCACCTCGATCGGACAGGGGCTGCCGGCCATGATGCCGGTCCTGAGGCTCGAGAGATCGAGCGCGGTGCGGTCCGGGTGGTCGAGCACGGCGATGAACATGGTCGGCACGCCGTAGAGGCCGACGCAGCGCTCCTCGGCCACCGCCGCGAGCACGGCGCCGGGCTCGAAGGCATCGGAGGGATAGACCATGGTGGCGCCGTGGGTGAGGCAGCCGAGATTGCCCATCACCATGCCGAAGCAGTGGTAGAGCGGCACCGGGATGCAGAGCCGGTCGCCGGGGGCGAGCGCGATCGCCTCGGCGACGAAGAAGCCGTTGTTGAGGATGTTGCGGTGGGTGAGCGTCGCGCCCTTCGGCGCGCCGGTGGTGCCGGAGGTGAACTGGATGTTGATCGCGTCGGTGTTCTCGAGCGTCGCGCCCAGCGCCTGGAGGGCGTCGCGTTCCTCGGCCGTGGGCGGGGCGAGCAGATCGTCGAAGCGCAGGAAGCCCGGCGCCGTCTCCGCGCCGAGGCTGATCGGGAATTCGAGGCTCGGGAGCCGCGCGGCGGCGAGTTTCGGGGCGCCCTCGGCGAGTTCGGGCGCGAGATCGTTCAGCATCGCGACATAGTCGCTCGACTTGAAGTGCCGGGCGGTGATGAGCGCGCGGCAGCCCACCTTGTTGAGCGCGTATTCGATTTCCGAGCGGCGGTAGGCCGGATTGATGTTGACGAGGATGAGGCCCGCCTTGGCGGTGGCGAACTGGGTGAACACCCATTCGGCGCAGTTGGGCGCCCAGATCCCCACCCGGTCGCCCCGCTCGAGCCCGAGGCGCAGCAGGCCGCAGGCGAGCGCATCGACCTTCTCGCGCAGCTCCGCCCAGGTGAGCCGGATGTCCTGGTGGCGCGCGATCAGCGCGGGCGTCTCGGCATGGCGCGCGGCCTGCGAATCGAAGAAGGCGCCGATCGTCTCCTCGATCAGCGGCACGTCGGTACGGCCCTTCACATGGGCGAGTTCAGTCATGGGTGTCCTCCCGGTTGTGCCGTGTTTCCGGCGGGTTCGTCCGCGCCCTGCCGCCTTCCCTGTTGCATTCGGGGTTTGAAGCTGGCATAGGTGAATGAACGATCGTTCACTGGAAGATAGATGAACAGCGACGCAAACACAAGACGCAAGGACACGCGCGGCGAGATCAGCGGCTGTGCGCTCCGGCTTTTCGCCGAGCGCGGCTATGCGGCGGTCTCGATGCGCGACATTGCCGAGGCGGTGGGGGTGCGGCAGGGGGCGATCTACAATCATTTCGCCAGCAAGCAGGAGCTGCTGGCCGAGCTGATGACCAGCCATCTCGAAGCGGTGCTGCGCGCCCACGAGGCCGCACTTGCCGGCGTCGCCGGGCCGGTCGCGCGCCTCGAGGCCTTCGCGCGGTTCCATGTCGGCTACCACCTCGACTACCCGGCGGATGTCTTCATCGCCTACATGGAGCTCCGCAGCCTCGAGCCGGAGGGCTTCCGGCGGATCAACGCGATGCGGAGCCGCTACGAGGGCACGCTCCGGGCGATTCTCGCCGAGGGCGCCGCGGCGGGGCTTTTCTCGATCGGCGACCCGGCGGTCCATGCCCGCGCGCTGCTCGCCATGCTGACCGGCGTGACGGTCTGGTACCGCGAGGGCGGCCGGCTCGATCGTGCAACCATAATCGAAGACTATGTCCGGGCCACGCTGCAGAGCGTCGGGCTGCGGATGCCAAGGGGAGGAGACAAGGAATGTTCGACGCAACCATGAATTTCGCGCTCGGCGAGGATGTTGCCGCGCTGCGCGACACCGTGCGCCGTTTCGCGCAGGACCGGATCGCGCCGCGGGCGGCGGAGATCGACGCGACCAACACCTTCCCGATGGAGCTCTGGCGCGAGTTCGGCGAGCTCGGGCTGCTCGGGATCACCGTGCCCGAGGAATTCGGCGGCGCGGACATGGGCTATGTCGCCCATTGCGTCGCGATCGAGGAGATCTCGCGCGCCTCCGCCTCGGTGGGGCTGTCGTACGGGGCGCATTCGAACCTCTGCGTGAACCAGATCAAGCGCAACGGCAACGCCGCGCAGAAGGCGAAATACCTGCCGAAGCTCGTCTCGGGCGAGCATGTGGGCGCGCTGGCGATGAGCGAGCCCGGTGCGGGCTCGGATGTCGTCTCGATGAAGCTCCGGGCCGAGAAGAGGAACGACCGGTTCGTGCTCAACGGCAACAAGATGTGGATCACCAACGGGCCGGATGCCGACACGCTCGTCGTCTATGCCAAGACCGATCCGGCGGCCGGGCCCAAGGGCATCACCGCCTTCCTGATCGAGAAGGACTTCACGGGGTTCTCGACCGCGCAGAAGCTCGACAAGCTGGGGATGCGCGGCTCGAACACCTGCGAGCTGGTGTTCGAGGATTGCGAGGTGCCGTTCGAGAACATCCTCGGCGAGGAAGGCGGCGGCGTGAAGGTGCTGATGAGCGGGCTCGATTACGAGCGCGTGGTGCTCGCCGCCGGGCCGCTCGGGATCATGGCGGCCTGTCTCGACGTGGTGGTGCCTTACGTCCACGAGCGCGAGCAGTTCGGCCGGCCGATCGGGACCTTCCAGCTCATGCAGGGCAAGCTTGCCGACATGTATGTGACGATGAACGCCTGCCGGGCCTATGTCTATTCGGTGGCGGCCGCCTGCGACCGGGGCGAGACCAGCCGCAAGGACGCCGCGGGCTGCATCCTCTATGCCGCGGAGAAGGCGACGCAGGTGGCGCTCGAGGCGATCCAGGCGCTCGGCGGCAACGGCTACATCAACGACTACCCCACGGGGCGGCTGCTGCGCGATGCCAAGCTCTACGAGATCGGCGCGGGCACGAGCGAGATCCGGCGGATGCTGATCGGGCGCGAGCTTTTCGCGGAAACCGCATGAGCCGGGTTCTGAAAAGCCATGTCTCCACCCGCTCGGAGGGCTTTGCGGCCAACCGGGCGGCGATGGAGGCGCAGCTCGCCACCGTCCGCGAGGCGGCCGGGGCAGCGATGGCGGGCGGCGGCGAACGCTCGCGCAAGCGGCACCTCGCGCGCGGCAAGATGCTGCCGCGGGACCGGGTGCAGAATTTCCTCGACCCCGGCGCCCCCTTCCTCGAGGTGGGGATGCTGGCGGCGAACGGGCTCTATGACGGCGAGATCCCGGCGGCGGGCGCCATCGCGGGCATCGGCCGGGTCATGGGCCGCGAGGTCATGGTGCTTGCCAACGACGCGACCGTGAAGGGCGGGACCTATTTCCCGCTCACGGTCAAGAAGCACCTCCGCGCCCAGGAGATCGCCGAGCAGAACCACCTGCCTTGCGTCTATTTCGTCGACTCGGGCGGGGCGAACCTGCCGAACCAGGACGAGGTCTTTCCCGACCGCGACCACTTCGGCCGGATCTTCTACAACCAGGCCAACATGAGCGCCAAGGGCATCGCGCAGATCGCGGTGGTCATGGGCTCCTGCACCGCGGGCGGCGCCTATGTTCCGGCGATGAGTGACGAGACGGTCATCGTGAAGGAACAGGGCACGATCTTTCTTGCCGGGCCCCCGCTCGTGAAGGCCGCGACCGGCGAGAGCGTGACCGCCGAGGAGCTTGGCGGCGGCGATCTGCACACCCGGCTTTCGGGCGTGGCGGACCATCTGGCGCAGGATGACGCGCATGCGCTCGTGCTCGCGCGCCGGATCGTCGGCAATCTCGCCCCCGGCCGCCCGACGCCTGTCCGGCTCGAGACGCCGGAGCCGCCGGCCTATGACCCGGCCGAGATCATGGGCATCGTGCCGGCCGATCCGAAGATCCCCTACGACATCCGCGAGGTGATCGCGCGCATCGTCGATGGCAGCCGGTTCGACGAGTTCAAGGCCCGCTTCGGCGAGACGCTGGTCTGCGGCTTTGCCCATCTCCACGGCATTCCGGTGGGCATCATCGCCAACAACGGCGTGCTGTTTTCCGAGAGTGCGGTGAAGGGGGCGCATTTCGTCGAGCTCTGCTCGCAGCGGAAGATCCCGCTCGTGTTCCTGCAGAACATCACCGGCTTCATGGTCGGGCGCAACGCCGAGGCCGGCGGGATCGCCCGTCATGGCGCGAAGCTCGTCACCGCGGTGTCCACCACCGCCGTTCCGAAGATCACCATGCTGGTCGGCGGCTCCTATGGCGCGGGCAACTACGGCATGGCGGGCCGGGCCTATTCGCCGCGCTTCCTCTGGACCTGGCCCAACAGCCGCATCGCGGTGATGGGCGGCGAGCAGGCGGCGAAGACGCTTGCGATCGTCAAGCGCGAGGCGATGGCCCAGCGTGGCGAGAGCTGGACGGATGCCGAGGAGGAGGCCTTCCGCCGCCCGACGGAGGAGATGTTCGCCCGGCAGAGCCACCCGCTCTATGCCTCGGCCCGGCTCTGGGACGACGGCATCGTCGATCCGGCGAAGAGCCGGGAGGTGCTGGCGCTCTCGCTCGCCGCAACGTTGAACGCGCCGATCCCGGATACCCGGTTCGGCCTCTTCAGGATGTGACGGGGGAGACCATCATGACCATGCGAAAGCTGCTGATCGCCAACCGCGGCGAGATTGCCTGCCGCGTCATCCGCACCGCGCGCGAGCTCGGCATCGCCACCGTCGCCGTGCATTCCGACGCCGATGCCCACGCCCTCCATGTCGCGATGGCCGACGAGGCGGTGCGGATCGGCCCGGCGCCGGTGTCCGAAAGCTATCTGCGGGGCGATGCGATCCTCGCCGCGGCGCAGGCCACGGGCGCGGATGCTATCCATCCCGGCTACGGGTTTCTTTCGGAAAACCCGGATTTCGTCGAGACGGTCGAGGCGGCGGGGCTCACCTTCGTCGGGCCCTCGGCGGCCTCGATCCGCGCCATGGGGCTCAAGGACCGGGCGAAGGCCCTGATGGAGGAGGCGGGCGTGCCGGTCGTGCCCGGCTATCACGGCGAGGAGCAGGACCCGGACTTCCTGCTCGGGCGCGCCCGCGAGATCGGCTTCCCGGTGCTCGTGAAGGCGCGCGCGGGCGGCGGCGGCAAGGGCATGCGGCGCGTGGATCGGGAAGAGGATTTCCGCGAGGCGCTGGCAGGCGCGCAGCGCGAGGCCCGCTCGAGCTTCGGCGATCCGGCCTGTCTCATCGAGAAATACATCCTGAAGCCCCGCCACATCGAGGTGCAGGTCTTCGGCGATGCCCATGGCCATGCGGTGCATCTCTTCGAGCGCGACTGCTCGCTGCAGCGGCGGCACCAGAAGGTGATCGAGGAGGCTCCGGCCCCCGGCATGACGCCGGAGATGCGCGCCGCCATGGGCTCGGCGGCGGTGCGGGCCGCGCTGGCGGTCGGCTATCGCGGGGCGGGAACGGTGGAGTTCATCGTCGATGGCGCGCAGGGGCTCTCGCCCGACCGCTTCTGGTTCATGGAGATGAACACGCGGCTCCAGGTCGAGCATCCGGTGACCGAGGCGATCACCGGGCTCGATCTCGTAGCACTTCAGATCGCGGTGGCGGAAGGGGCCGCCCTGCCCTTCACCCAGGACGATCTGGCGATCTCGGGTCATGCCTTCGAGGCGCGGCTCTATGCCGAGGATGCCGCCGCCGGGTTCCTGCCCGCGACGGGCCATCTCGAGCGGCTGGCCTTTCCGGAGGCGGGCGTGCGGATCGACACCGGCGTGCGGCAGGGCGACATGATCACGCCGCATTACGACCCGATGATCGCCAAGGTGATCGTCCATGGCCCCGACCGGGCGAGCGCGCTGCGCCAGCTCGAGCGGGCGCTGGCCGGGACGGTGGTGAGCGGTTCGGTGACCAACCGCGCCTTCCTGGCCCGGCTCGCGGCGGATGCCGATTTCGCCGCCGGGCGGGTCGATACCGGGCTCATCGAGCGCAAGCAGGCCGCGCTCACCGAGGCCCCCGCCCCGGATGCCGAGGATCTGGCGGCCGCCGCCCTTGCGGTGCTGCTCCACGGGCAGGCCGGCGCCGCGGCGCCGCCCTTCGCGGCCTTCGCCGATTTCCGGCTCTTCGGCCCGGCGCGGCAGGCGGTGACCTTCGAGGGGGTCGATGCCTCCGTCATCGTCACGGTCGAGACGCGGGCCGATGGCGGGCGGCGGGCGGAGACGCCGCTCGGCACGGTCGAGCTCAGCGACGTGCGGCTCGAGGCGGGCCGGCTCTTCTGGCGCGCGGGTGGCGTGCGGCGCGAGGCGGCGGTCTTCCTCAAGGGCGCGCTCGTCCATGTCCAGCGCGGCGCGGCGGCGCATGACTTCCACCTCCATGAGGCGGGCACCGAGGCCGAGGACGGCACGGGCGATGCGATCTCGGCGCCGATGCCGGGCCTCGTGCGGCAGGTGAGCGCGGCCCCCGGCGACCGGGTCGAGAAGGGCCGGACGCTCATCGTGCTCGAGGCGATGAAGATGGAGCATTCGCTCACCGCGCCCCGCGACGGCACGGTGGCGGAGGTGATGGTGGCGGAAGGCGATCAGGTCGATCAGGGCGCCTTCCTGCTGCTGCTCGAGGAAGAGGAGGCCTGAGCCATGGCCGACAAGGTTCTCGTCTTCGAGATGTCGCCGCGCGACGGGCTGCAGAACGAGACGGCGATGATCGCGACCGCCGACAAGGTCGCGCTCGTCGATCTTCTCTCGGCGGCGGGGTTTGCCAAGATCGAGACGGCGAGTTTCGTCTCGCCGAAATGGGTGCCGCAGATGGCCGATGGCGCCGAGGTGCTGGCCCGGATCACCCGGCGGCCCGGCACGGCCTATACCGCGCTCACCCCGAACCTCCGGGGCCTCGAGGCGGCGCTTGCGGCGGGTGTGGACGAGGTCGCGGTGTTTGCCGCGGCCTCCGAGAGCTTCAGCCGCAGGAACATCAACTGCTCGATCGCGGAGAGCCTCGCGCGGTTCGGCCCGCTGATGGAGGAGGCGGCGGCGGCGGATGTGCCGGTGCGCGGCTATGTCTCCTGCGTGACCGACTGCCCCTATGAGGGGCGGATCGCGCCGGAGGCGGTGGCGCATGTGGCGGCGGCGCTCGCAGCACTCGGCTGCTACGAGATCTCGCTCGGCGACACCATCGGCCAGGGCACGCCGGAGACGGTGAACGCGATGCTCGAGGCGGTGATCGATCGGCTGCCCGCCGAGCAGCTCGCGGGGCATTTCCACGACACCGGCGGGCGGGCGCTCGAGAACATCCGCGTCTCGCTCGCCCGTGGGCTCAGGGTCTTCGATGCCTCCGCAGGCGGGCTCGGCGGCTGCCCCTATGCGCCGGGGGCGCGGGGCAATGTCGCGACCGAGGCGGTGGTCGCGATGCTGGAGGCCGAGGGCCTGGCAACCGGGATCGACCGGGAGGCGCTGGCCGCGGCGGCGCGTTTTGCCCGCGCGCTGCGCCCGGGCGACCAGGAGGGGGACCTAGAAAGATGACAGGCCAGGAAACCATCCGGGTCGAGACGGATGCGCGCGGCGTGGCGCGGCTCACGCTCGCCCGCCCGGAACGGAAGAACGCGCTTTCGGCGCAGATGATGGACGAGCTCACCGATTTCGCCCGCGCCGCGGAGGCCGATCCGGCGATCCGCGCCGTGGTGCTGTCGGGCGCGGAGGGCACGTTCTGCGCCGGGGGCGATCTCGGCTGGATGATGGCCCAGATCGAGGCCGACCGGGAGGGCAGGATGCGCGAGGCGCGCCGGCTCGCGGGCATGCTGAAGGCGCTGAACGAGATGGCGGTGCCGCTCATCGGCCGGGTCGAGGGCGCAGCGCTCGGCGGCGGGATGGGCATGGCGGCGGTCTGCGACATCGCCATCGCCGCGGAGGACTGCCGCTTCGGCTTCACCGAGACGCGGCTCGGCATCATCCCGGCGACCATCAGCCCCTATGTCATCGCGCGGATCGGCGAGGCCGCGGCGCGGCGGGTCTTCATGAGCGCGCGGGTCTTCGGCGGCCACGAGGCGGCGGATCTCGGGATCATCGCCCGCGCCGTCGCGCCCGGCGATCTCGACGCCGCCATCGAGGCGGAGGTCGCGCCCTACCTCGCGCTGCCGCGCGGGGCGGTCGGCCGGGCCAAGCGGCTCGCGCGTTCGCTGGGGCCGCGGATCGATGCCGACGTGATCGAGGACACGATCCGCCAGCTCGCCGATGCCTGGGAGGCCGAGGAGGCCCGCGAGGGCATTTCGGCCTTCCTCGAGAAGCGCAAGCCCCGCTGGGCGGAGTGAGCCGCCCCCCCGGGCGGCCTTTCCGCCCGAACCGGTTTCGTCCAGGATGATCGCCCGCGGCCCGCGGCAGCGGCGGGCGGGAGATGGCAGAGGAGGCGCGCGCCATGTTCACCAACAGGCTCAGGCAGATCTGGGCGGAGGGGCGGCCCGCGCTCAACGGCTGGCTCTCGATCGGCAATGCCTTCACCGCCGAGATCATGGCGGCGCAGGGCTATGACAGCCTGACGATCGACCTCCAGCACGGCGCGCTCGACTACGCGGCCCTGCTGCCGATGCTGCAGGCGATGCGGGCCTCGGGCGTGACGCCGCTTGCCCGCGTGCCCTGGCGCGAGCCGGGCGCGATCATGAAGGCGCTCGATGCGGGCGCGCAGGGCATCATCTGCCCGATGGTGAATTCGGCGGAGGAAGCGGCGGAGTTCGTGAGCTACCTGCGCTATCCGCCCGAGGGCCAGCGCAGTTTCGGCCCGACGCGCGCGGCCGTGGCCTATGGCGGCTACGGCACCGCGGCCAATGGCGAGGTGCTGGCGCTCGCGATGATCGAGACGGCGGCGGGCGCCGAACGGCTCGACGAGATCGCGGCGACGCCGGGGCTCGACGGGCTCTATATCGGCCCGGTCGATCTCACCCTCGGCACCCAGGGCGGGCGGCTGGCGCCCGGCTTCGACCGGGAGGAGCCGGAGATGATCGCGCTCATCCAGCGCATCCTCGCGGCCTGCAAGGCGAACGGGCTGGTGGCCGGGCTCCATTGCGGCACGCCGGACTATGCCGCGCGCGCCGTCGGCTGGGGCTTCGATCTCACCACGGTATCGGGCGACACGCGGCTTCTCGCCTCGGCTGCAGCGGCCTCCGTCGCACGCTGGCGCGCGCTGGCGGAGCGCGGCGCGGCCGAGACGCGGTGAGCCCGGTCGCTGCGGCGCGTCGGCTCAGCCCGGCGCGCCGGCGGCGGCGGCAGCCGGCTCCGCGGCGCGGGCCGGTTCCTTCAGGAGATCGCCCCAGTCGGTGCGATAGGCCATCTCGGCAATGACATCGTCGGGCAGGAATTCGCGGCCCGCCCGGATTTCCCAGCCGCCGCCGAGCCCCTTGTAGAGCGCGACGAGGTTTTCCGAGACCTGGGCACGGGCATCGACGAGGGCGGCCTCGATGCGGAGCGCGGCCTCCTGGGTGTTGAGCACGCGGCTGTAATCGGCGACGCCGTCGCCATATTGCGAGAGCGCGATCTCGGCGGCCTTGCGTGCCGCCTCGGAGGCGGCCTCGAGATAGCCGACCTGGGTGCGGGACTTCTGATAGGCGACGAGCGCGTTCTCGACCTCGGCATAGGCTGCGAGCACGGTGTTCTGGTAATTCGCGACGAGGCCCTGGAAGGCGGCGTCCTGCGCGCGGACGTTGTTCTGGATCCGGCCGTAGTTGAGCACGTTCCAGACCACGCCGGGGCTTGCGAGCGACGTGACGCTGTTGGCGGCGAAGAGATCGTTGCCCGAGCTCGCCATGGTGCCGATGCTGCCGGTGAGCACGAACTGCGGGTAGAGGTCGCTGATCGCGACGCCGACATTGGCCGATTGCGCCGCGGCCTCGAGCTCGGCGGCGCGGATGTCGGGCCGCCGCCGCAGGAGCTCGGCCGGGATGCCGACATCGACCTTGCCGTGCGCCCGCGGGATCGGGCCGGAGCTGCCGAGCAGCTTCGTCATCCGCGACGGCGGCTGGGCGAGCAGGACGGCAAGCGCGTTCTTGGCCTGCTGCAGGTCGCTCTCCAGCATCGGCACCATGGCGCGGGTGCGGTTGAGAAGCGCGGTCGATTCCTGCACGTCGAGATCGGTGGTCACGCCCTCGTCGAAGCGGTTGCGGGTGAGGTCATTGCCCTGGGTCTGGAGCGCGATGTTGGCGCGGGTGACGCCGAGCGTCTGCTGCAGCGCGCGGATGTTGATGTAGACCGCGGCGACATCGCCCACGAGGGTGACGAGCGCGTCGTCGTAATTGGCGACCTCGGCGGCAAGGTTGGCGCGCGCCGCCTGGACCCCGCGGCGCTGGCCGCCCCAGACGTCGAGCTCCCATTGCGCATCGAAGGCGGCCTCGGAGGTGGCGAAGGTGAGATCGAGCGGCACGAAGCGCTCGATGTCCTGCACCGGGCCGAGGTTCTCGCTGATCCGGCGCCGGGAATAGGCCGCCCCGACGGCCTGGGACTGCGGGAATAGCTCACCATGGGCGATGCCGAGCTGGGCGCGGGCCTGCATCACCCGCGCGCCCGCCATCTGCAGCGTGAGGTTCTGGGCATAGGCCTCGGCCACGAGCCCGTCGAGCACCGGGTCGCGGAAGGTCTCCCACCAGCGCACCACCGGCGCGCTGCGGGTGGTGAGGCCGGTTGCGGCATCCGGGCCCGGGGCGTTTTCCTCGATCCAGCGGTCGAGGACCGGGCTCGAGGGGCGGGTGAAATCCGGGCCGACCATGGTGCAGCCGGCGAGGAGGCCCGCGACGGCGGCGCTCCGGAGGAGCACGCCGGCGCGGCTGCGGAACGATCGTCTCATCTGCCCTGCCCTCCGTGCCATCAGATGTTCAGCGGGCGAATGAAGTTGCCGAACGAGTAGATGCGGATGTTGATCCGGCGGAGGAACTCGAAGCTCGTGGCGCCACCGGTGTAGATCGCCACCGCCGCATGGGCGCCGGCCGGGATCTCGCGGCCGTCGGGCGGATCGAGGCGGATCTGCACCGCGATCCGGCCCGGCAGCTTCGGCAGCATGAAATGCGGCAGCCGCCCCGAGGGCAGGAGCTGGCCCTGCGAGGTGGCCCACCAGACCGCCTCGACCTTGCCCGGAATGATGTCGCCCGGATAGAGATCGAGCGCGACCTCGACATCCTGGCCCGGCTGCACGAACTTGAGGTTCTGCTGGCGGTAGGTCGCGAGCAGGTAGGGGTCCTCGGCGGTCACGAAGCTCGCGATCGCGCCGAGCCGCATTTCGCCCACCACGAGCCCCGGGCGGGCCTGCTGCGAGACGATCATGCCGTCTTCGGGGGCGTTGATCGTGGTGTTGTCGAGAAAATACTGCGCCTCGGCGAGCTGGGCCTTCGCCGCGGCCACGTCCGGGTTCACCCCGTCGACATTGGCATCGACCGCGAGCTGGGCCTTCTGCTGGTTGGCTTCGGCCTCGGAGACGGCGGCCTTGTCCTGCTCGACCTGGGCGTTCCAGCGGTCCAGCTCGTCCTGGCGCGCGCCGCCCTTGGGCACGAGGTTGCCGTAGCGGGTCTGCTGGGAGAGCGAATAGGCGAGCTGGGCGTTGGCGCGCGTCACCGCATCCTTCGCCGCGGCGAGATCCTGCTGGAGAATGAGCACGTTCTGCTCGGCGGAAGCGAGCTGCGCGGTCGCCTGCTCGACCTGGCGGGCGAAGACGGTCTGATCGAAGCGGTAGAGCGGGTCGCCCTTCTTCACCGGCACGTTGGGCTCGACGACCACTTCGGTGAGGATCGTCGGCTGGGTGAGGCGCGGGATGATCTGGATCGTGCTGCGGATGACATGGGCGTCCATCGAATATGGCTGATAGAAGCGCAGCGTCACGAGGAAGATCAGCATGAGATGCGCGCCGACCCAGAACGAGACCACGCCCCAGACGATGCTGAACTTGAGGAGCTTGAGCTTGAAGAAGATCAGCCAGACGAAAATGATGTAGAAAAGCGTGATCCCGACCGCGATCAGCATGTGCGGGCCTCCTCTGCTGCCCCGGCGCCGGGCCGGGCGATGTGGCGCTCAGCCTTCCTGCGGACCGGCATCGTCGCCCCCGGGATTTTCGGCTTTCGGTTTGCCGCCGAGCCGCGCGATTTCCGCGCGGACGTGATCGCGTTCCTCTTTCGGCGTGCGGCGCAGATCGACGGTCATGGAATCGTGGAAGGCCCACATGAAGGCATGCACCCAGGGCACGACGGCGAGGAAGCCCATCCAGCCCATGATCTTCACCGCCTCGGCATGGGGATGGTTGCGCGCAATAGCGATGCGCCCCGGCAGACCCATGATGAAGAGAATGATCGCGAGAAGGACGACGATCATCAGTATGATCGCGGCGAACGTCAGGTAATCGTAAATATTCAGTGAACGGTCGAGCAATTCCATCGCCAGCCTCCCGTGCGTGGATGGATCTGGTGTTCCGGTGTTTCTCTCTCTTGGGTAGACCGCACCTTTGAGAACACAAAAAACTTTTGGCGGATGTTTTTCCTTTGAGGTGGAAGCTGTTGCAGATCGGTGCCAGTCCCCGGCATGCCGGAGGGGCCCGCTCAGAGCTCGATTTCCAGATGCGGCCGCCCGTCGGCGGTGCGTTCGCGCGAGGTGCCTGCCGGGCCGACAGTGCCCCGCACGCGCCGGCGGAGGTTCGAGAAGCTCGCGAAGGTCACGACATCGACCGGGCGGTCGAGCGCGAGCTCGAGCCGGTACCAGCCGGGCCGGAGCCGGGCCGCGCGCAGCACCGTCGCCTCGAAGGGCTGGCCGAGGTAGTGGCCGCGCACCCGGCCGCCGGGCACGAAGCCCGCGGGCGGGCGGCGGGCGATGGCGGCGTGGAGCGCGTTCCAGTCGCGGAAGCCCTGCGCCCGGGCCACGCGCTCGAGCGCCTGCCCGTGGCTGATCGCCACGCCCTCGGCGGCGAGGGTCGTGCGCAGCCGCCGGGCCTCGGCCTTGGCTTCGGCCGGGGTGAGACGCGCCGCGCTCATGGCCGGACCGCCCTGGCCCGGGCAGGGTTGCGGGCGCGGATGGCCCGCCAGAGCACCGCGAGCGTGAGGAGCGCAAGCAGCGCCTCGGCCCCCGGCATCGCCCACCAGATCGCCCGGGGGCCCAACAGATGCGGCAGCAGCACGATCAGCGGCAGGGTGAAAAGATAGGGTTTCGCGAGGCCCAGAAGCGCCGCGCGCGGCGCATCGCCGAGCGCCTGGAACCAGGCCGCGACCATCATGTGCGGCCCGGTGAGCACATAGAGCGTCACCATGACGGGCAGGATCGCCGCGACCTCGGCAATGACCCGGGGATCGGCGACGAAGAGCCCGCCGATCGGCGCGGCGAAGCCCATCGCGAGGGCCTCCACCGCCGCGCCGTAGACGAAGGCGCAGCCGAGCGCGAGGCGGACCGCGCCGCGCACCCGCTCCGCCAGCCCGGCGCCGTGGTTGTTGCCGACGATGGACTGCATCGCCTGCGACAGACCGAGCAGCGGCAGGAAGGCGAAGGTGAGGACGCGCGTGACGATGCCATAGGCCGCCACCGTCGCGGGATAGTCCGGCAGCGCCAGCGTCTGCAGCCTGAGCAGGATCGCCGAGGAGACCAGCGCGATGCCGAGAAAGCCGAGGCTCTGCGGCGCGCCGAGCGCGAGCATGCCGCCCGAGCCTGCGAGGGTGGCGTTCCGGCGCAGGGCCGGGAGACCGAGCGCCATGCCGCCGCGCGCGCGGGCGGCGAGGATGATGCCGAGCGCCAGCGCCTGGGCGAGCACCGTCCCGAAGGCCGAGCCCGCCACGCCGAGATCGAGCCTTGCGATCAGCAGATAGTCGAAGGCAATGTTGCCGAGCGAGACCAGAAGGCTCGCCGCCGCCATGAAGCCGGCGCGGCCCTCGCTGCGCAGCGCGTCGGAATTGACCGCGAGCAGGAACTGGAGCGGTGCGAAGAGTACGAGGATGCGCAGGTAGAGCGCCGCCGGTGCGGCCAGCGCGGGATCCGCGCCCGCGACCCTGACGACGAGTGCGCCGCCGAGGAGCGCATGAAGCGCGATCAGCGCCACACCGGCCGCCAGCGCGAGCCAATGGGCGCGGGCGAAGATCTCGCGCGCCGCATCGCGCCGCCCTGCCCCGAGCAGCCGGGCGAGAATGCTGGCCATGCCGCTCGCGACCAGCGTCGCGAGTGCGACGATCAGCATGTAGAGCGGGAAGATCAGGGTGACGGCCGCCAAGGCGGCCTCCCCGGCAAAATGCCCGAGGAAGAGGGCATCGACGACGGTCAGGAGGCCGTTCATGCCCATCACGAAGATGATCGGCAGCGCCGTGCGGGCAAAGATCGCGGGCAGCGCCCCGCGAAGAAACGGATTGCGGGCAGGTTCGGGCATCGCGCGGCATTCCTCATGCGCGCATCTCGCGGATACCGGATGGATCCCGCATTGCCATCCGCGCGAGACGCGGAAAGGACTGCATTTCGAGCGAATGTCCCCGGCAGACCTTCACCAGGACCCTTGCGGGCCCGCGGGAGGCAGGCGTCTGCAGCCTGACCCCGCGCTACCGCGAAGGTGACGCGCGCGTCAAGAGGCGCGGGCGCGGCTCAATGGGGATGGGCGTATTTGTCCGGCGCGTCCTCCGGCAGGACGATCAGCTTCGAGGCGGGCGTGAAGGCGCTGAAGCTCTGGTTCCAGACGTGATCGGGCCACCAGAGCTGCATCGCCCCTTCCCGCGGCAGGTAGGCGGCGGTGTAGAGCGTGCCGAAGCCCGAGGAAAAGGCCGTGGAATAGAGCGGCGGCATCAGGAAGGCGGAGATGAAGCGCTCCTCCGATTCCGGATGCTGGGTCAGCCGGTTGAGCAGGAAGCGTTCGCGCTCGACGGTTGCGGTGAACCGGGCGTGGCTCGACCATTCGACGCGCTCCTGGTGGTTGGTGGCCACCGGGGTGTTGGAGATGATCGTCGGGCGGTCCGGGGTGAGATAGGCGGTGACGTAGCGCCGCGCCGGATCGAGCACGGTGACGTTGTAGCTCATGTGGCAGGGCACGCGGCAGAGCACCGCGACGGCCTCGTCGAGCGTCGAGCAGGTCTGCAGGATATAGCGCAGGATGAGCGGCACGCCGAAGCCCTCGCCCACCTCGCGCCGTCCGCCGAAGGTGAGCGAGACGACGAGGCCCGCGTCGTTCATGCCGTCCACGAGACCGAAGAGCCCGTCGCTCATGCCGATCACCTGCCGCCCTCCCCAGGCGGTCCGGAGCAGGATCGCGTCGAAGGCCCGCGGGTGGTAGTCGTAGTTGCGCACCAGGAGCGGCCGGTCGCCCTGCCAGATCGCCTGGCTGCAGCCGGAGAGATAGCGCGGCGGGCAGTAGAAGCTCAGGAACCGCGCCTGGCTGTCGCTGCCGCCGACAAGCTCGCAGAGCGTCTCGTAGAGCGGCACAATCTCGGGCATGTGGGTCCGGAGCGCCCGGAGGCACTCCAGATAGGTTGGCCGGGCCGCGAGCCCCTCCCGCCCCCACCATCGCCGGTAGGCGGGCCAGAACGTGTTGAAAACCCCGGCCCAGATCGGGCCGGGTTGGTCTTCGCTGATGCCGCGGAACCGGATGTTCATGAGGTGTTTCACATGATCTTGAAGGCAGGCTCCTCGAAGGCCCTGGCGGCGCTGAGCGGGCGTGCCGAGAACGAGTTCTTGATGCCGTCGATCCAGGCCTTGGCCCGGTCGGTCAGCTGGAAGGACTTCGTCATCGAGCGGCCGCGCATCACGAGAATGCCGAGATCGGCGCCCTCGTAGCGGTAGTCGCCATCCTTGAGGATGCGCAGGAAGAACGCCTCGTCCTCGGTTTCCACCGCGCGCCGGTGATAGTCGAAGCGGTCGAAGGCCACGGTGCCGTCCGGATGCATCTTGTAGATGCCGCTCTGCGGCGCCTCGGTGATGATGTCGACGCTGTCATCGGTGTGCTTGATCACCATCTGCGTCCAGCTGTCGATCATGTCGGGATCGGACCAGCGGGCGTTGAGCTCCTCGACGTCGAAGCGGAACGGCTTCTTCGAGAATTCCAGCAGGTGGAACAGGAAGAGCGGCGCGTCGGCATGGGCGAAGGCGGCGTGGTTGGTCATCGAGCTTGCGCCGGTGATGCGCGGGTTGAGCTCGCCGAGCCAGAGTTCGCCCGTCTTCTTGTCGATGAGGAAGTCGAGCTCGAAATAGCCGCGGTAGCCGCCCTTGCGGAGCTGCTCGCCGAACTTGAAGGTGAGCTCGCGCGCCTGCTCGCGGACCTTGGGCTGGAAGGCGGTCGAGAAGATCTCGTTGCCGCACCAGCCGCCGCGGTAGGGCGTGAGCTCCTTGAAGCCCACGAGCTCGGTCATCAGCGGCCCGACGATGGTGCCCTCGCTGGTGGTGCAGGCCTCGATCGCCGAACCGCGGCAATCGATGCGCTTCATGATCTTGATCTCGCCCTCGCCGACGATCTCGTGCCCATGCTTGCCGAAATCGGCTTCGGACTTGATGAAGAAGGTGGTGTGGCCGCTGTCGCCGAAGGCCGACTGCAGCACGAGGTCGTGGCCGAGGCCCGCCTTGTCGCAGATCTCCTGGAGATGCGCATAGCTCTTCACCTCGGAGAGCGTGTTCGGCACCGAGGGCACGCCCGCCTTGTCGCCGATCCGGACGGTCTCGATCTTGTTGTCGCAGCGCTCGCGCAGGCTCGCCTTGGGGAACCAGATCTCGCCGCCGAGTTCCTTGACCAGCGCCTCGGTCTTCTCGTTGAACATCAGGAAGACGAATTTCGGCTTGCCGCCGCGGGCCTTGACGAAATCGACGACTTCCTTGTGCTGCAGCAGGTAGTTGTTGATGTCCTCGATGGACTGGAACTCGTCATGCGGCATCTCGGAGGGCACGAGCACGTTGGGGTGCCGCCCGTCGAAGCAATCCATGTAGCAGATATACTTGAAGTTTTTCACCCACTCGTCGATTCCGAGCAAGTTGAAGTTCGTCGCCGACACGAAATATATCGGGTCCTCGTTGGTGTGAAAATACCGCCTGATTTCAGATATGTTCTTCAGGGTTTTCTTCGGCATAGTCTTTTCCTCTTGTCCCTCGGTCTGTTTCAGGTTTGGGCGACGGAATTCAGGGCCTCGGTCGTGAAGACGCGAAGCCCGAGGTCAGGCCGGTAGCCGTGAATCTCGCTCACATCGAGTGCACGCATGAAGGTCAGGATCTCGCGGCTGATGACCTGGCCCGGAACCAGGATCGGAAATCCGGGCGGATAGGGAATGATGAACGACGCGGAAACCAGCTCCTCCCCGCTTTCCAGCTTCTGCAGCAGCTCGCCGTTCAGATCGAGATAGTCGCAATTGTCCTCGTCATAGGCGAGGAAGAACGCGGAGCGGATATCGCCCTCCGGGGTATCGCTCTTGCGGAACGCGGAGTGGAACCGGCTGAAGTCCGGCAGCGGCGGCACATGCTCGACAAGGCTCTTCACACGGTTCTCGAAGGAGCGCCGCTCCATCTTGGAGGCATCGTCAAGGAGGTCGTCCAGATCCTTCGCGATGCCCACCAGCACCTCGATCAGATAGGCGATCGAGGAGCGTGTCGTGCCGATGTTGGTCATGAAGAGCACGCTGTTGCGCGAGGTCTTGTTGATCTGGATCCCGTGCTTGTCCATCAGGATCTGGGTCTTGAACGTATCACCGTCCCAGCCCGTCCCGCCGACGGCGAGCGTGATCTTGGTCGGATCGAGCACGAACTCGTCGGTGGCCCAGCTGTTCCAGGCATCGGTCCAGCCGTGCTGTGCGTCGTAGTAGGACTCGAGCCCGCTGTCGCGATACTCCGGCGGGATCATGTCGGCGACCGTCAGCACGCGGAAGTATTTCTGCAGCAGCGGATGAGACCCGATCGCCCGGCGCAGCGACATCGCGCTGTCGATCTGGCGCTGCACGAACTCGTAGCCCTCGAGCTCGACCTGGCGCCGGCCGACATCGAGCGAGGCGATGATCTGGTAGTTCGGCGAGGTCGAGGTGTGGGTCATGTAGGCCTCGTGGAAGGCCTGTTCCGTCTCACCCTTGAAGTCCTGGTCGTAGACATGGATCATCGAGCCCTGCCGCAACGAGGTCAGGGTCTTGTGGGTCGATTGCGTCGCATAGACCCGGACCCGCGCATCGGGTGGCGCGATGAGCCGGGTGTTGAGGCGGATGTCGCCATCCTCGTCTTCCGCAAGCCGCGCCTGCTGCTCCTCGTAGGCCTGGACCCGCTCCGGGGTCCGGAGCACGCGGCGCAGCGACGCCGCAGCGTGCATTGCCGTCCGCTGGCGATAGACCGGATTGAAGCGCGCGAAGGCGAACCACGCCTCGTCCCAGAGGAAGATCAGGTCCTTCTTGATCGCAAGGCATTCCTCCATGACGCGCTCGACATTGTAGATGAGCCCGTCGAAGGTGCAGTTCGTCAGCAGCACCATGCGCACCTTGTCGAGCTTGCCCGCGGCCTCGAGCTCAAGCAGCTTGTGCTTGATCTCCCGAAGCGTGACCGCGCCATACATGGAGTGTTCGTTCAGCGGATAGCTGTCCATGTAGACGACCTTGGCCCCGGCCAGCACCATGCCGTAGTGGTGCGACTTGTGGCAGTCGCGGTCCACGAGCACGATGTCGCCGGGCCGGACCAGCGCCTGCACCACGATCTTGTTGCAGGTCGAGGTGCCGTTGGTGGCAAAGAAGGTCTGCTTCGAGCCGAAGGCACGCGCCGCCGCCTCCTGCGCCTTCTTTATCGGGCCGCGCGGCTCGAGAAGGCTGTCGAGGCCGCCGCTCGTCGCCGAGGTTTCCGCAAGGAAGATGTTGGGGCCGTAGAAGGCGCCCATGTCCTGGATCCAGTGGCTCCGGGTGATCGACTTGCCGCGGCTGATCGGCATGGCGTGGAAGACGCCCGTCGGCTGCTTGGAATATTCCTTCAGCGCCGTGAAGAACGGCGACTTGTAGCGGCTGTTGACGCCGCGCAGGATGTTGAGGTGTAGCTCGAGGAAGTCTTCCTGATTGTAGAAGACCCGGCGGCAGCTGCCGAGATCGAGCCCCGCGATCGCCTCCGCCGAACGGTCGGTGACGAGATAGGTGTCGAGCTCGGGCCGGATCTTGGCGATGAGCCGGCAGGTCTCGGGCCCGTATTCCTCGGGCCGCAACCCGTCGAGATCCTCTTCCTCGCTGGCCGATCTGAGATATTTGCTCAGCAGCGAGAGGTTGTTGCGCGACTTGAGCGTGAGGCCGGGCCGGACGACCACGGCCTGAACGTTGTAGTTGAAGAGGATACCGATCAGGGCGTCCTCGAGGCTCGGCACGACGACCGCCTCGTAGATGAAGGCGTCCTCCGGCCTGCGGACATGCTGAAGACTGGTGCGCAGCCAGCGCTCCTGCTGATCGCCGAGACTGTCGACGATCAGCACCTCGAAATAGGGTCGGCCGAGCGCGCGGGCCTCGGGGGAGAGGGCGACCTCGTCCTCGAAATCCTCGCTGTCGCTGTCTTCCGCGACGAGGGGAATCGTGCGGCGGCGATAGGCGCCCGAGGTGAGCGCCCGCACCACGCGGCGGACCGCGTGGGAGAAATCGTCGATCTTCCGCTGCTCGAGGAGCCGCCGCATGTATTCGTAGGCGGTCGCCCCCGGAAAGGCCCAGTAGGTCTCGATCGGGGCAAGCGCCGACATGAGCTCGTCGGCGTCCTGCAGCAGCTTCTTGCCCTTGCGGCTGTCGAGACTGGTGACGGAAAGACCCTCGACGGCGGCGCGTAATGCGCTCCAGCGGTCGGCGCGGAGCTGCGTTGCACTGTAGTAGTCGCCGATCGAGGGCAGTTGACGCTCTGCGGCCTCAGTGGCCGACAGAGTCGATGCGGTGTTTGGCGGTTTGTTCATTGATCTTTTTTGCTCCCTGTCCTTTTCACCCGTCAGCCTGATGCGTGACTGTGAAGCGGAGGCTGGGGCGCCATCGCCTCATCGCCCTGACCTGCCCAGTCGGCATCGGCCTTGGCTTCGGTCACGCTCAGCATGGTACGCGGGTCGGCGCTGGCAAGCCCAGCACGCGAGCCCTGCCGCTGGATCTCCAGCGGGCCGAGCCGCTGCAGATAGGCATCCGCGCCGCTGCTTCGGTCATAAACCGGGAAGTCGACCTCGCGGTCGCGGAAGCTCTTCAGCACCTGCCCGAGGCCGCGGAGGCCGAATTCGCGCTGGCGCCGCACGAGGTCGAGGTCGATCTCGATCGGGAACATGTCGTCCTGACCGGCCGACTGGTGCAGCACCGCGGCGGAGGGATCGACGACGAGCGAACGGCCCATGCCGCCCGAGCCGAGGCCGTTGATGTCGAAGACGTAGCACTGGAACTGTGCCGCGGTCGCGCGCGCGATCGAGATCTCCGCCTCGCGGTCGGTCGTCCCGGTCAGCACCGGATGCAGAAGCACCTCGACGCCCTGGCTGGTGAGGTGGCGCGTCGTCTCGGGGAACCAGATGTCGTAGCAGATCGAGAGCCCGAAGCGGCCGACCTCCGGCACGTCGAAGATGCAGAACTCGTTGCCCGCCGAGATGCCGACCTCGTAGGGCCGGAACGGAAACATCTTCGAGTAGCGTGCGACGATCTCGCCCTCGGGGTTGATGACCACGGAGGTGTTGAGAATGCGGCCGTCGTCCTTGCGCTCGAACATCGAGCCGGGAACGAGCCAGAGCTTGTGCTGGTGCGCCTTGTGCTGGAAGCGCTCGATCGCCTCGTTCGGAAATGGCTTGGCGAACCGGTGCAGCGGCCCATAGGGCGCCAGTTCGCTGAAGACTGCCATCTGCGTCCAAGGGAAGCGCGCCATCAGGATGTCGGTGCGATGAAGCATCGCCTCGACGTTCGACTGAAGCGCATCGACCTGCATCTGGATGCCGGCAATCGCGAAGGGTGTCATGCTAGTTCTTGCTCCTGTGGGGACCGGGCTGCGCCGGCTCGTTGGTGAAGGCTTCCTGCCGGCGCGGGCTTCCGCTGCCCGTCTGCTGTCGGCAGAAACACGTTCGCTTCGAGGTAGCTCCGTTCGCGGCACAGGCCAAACCGCCGCGAGAGCGGAAGGCCGGCCGGGTCCTGCCCGGTAGAACGGAGCCGATTTCCTGGCATCTGTGCCACCCCCAGCGCTTCGTCCTCCCCAGTGACGAAGCCGTGCTTCGAGGCCAGTCTGTGACATCTCGGCAGCGGAAGATAGGGGTGACAACACCATGACAGGTGAAAATGCTGCACTTTCGGGCAGCAATTACGGGACGTCCGGGTTCGCATCGCGACGGGAATGGCGGAACCCGACATCAGAAACTGCGCGGCGTGTTGATCCAGAGCAGGACCGTCACGTCATCGTGAGCGTTGCTCCAGGCATGTTTCCGGCGGCTGCCGAAGTAGAGCGAGTCGCCTGGACCAAGCACGTGAAATTCCTCCTCGTCGAGCACGATCTCGATGCATCCCGAGAGCACGTGGAGGAACTCTTCGCCGTCGTGGCTGTAGGCCCCCTCGCTCGCCGCGCCCGGCGCGAGGACGAAGCGGTGGCAATCCATGCTGCGCTCGCCTTCGGCCAGCAACTGCACCGTGACGCCCGACGAGCTCTCCGGCCAGACCTGCCATTCCCCGGCCCGGACGAGCGCGCGCGCGCAGTCCTGCTCGCCCGAAAGCGTCGAGACGGTGGTGCCGAAATATTCCGCAAGGTCGTGCATGAGCCGGAAGCTCACCCCCTGCGAGGTGCGCTCGAAGGTGGAAACGACGGAGGCCGAGGTGCCGAGATCCTCGGCGACCTGCTCGAGCGTAAGACCGGCGGAGCGGCGGAGTGCCCGCAACTTGCCGCCGATCTCGATCGGCCGCAGCGGCTCGAAGAGCGCGGCATTTTCAAACTCTTCGCCCTCCGCGGCAAGCGCCTCGCGGATCGCCGCGGGATTGAGCCCGCGCCGCGAGCGATACCAGCAAATGCGCTGCGCCCGCCGCACGTCCTTGGCGCGGTACTGCCGGTGGCCCGTCGGCGTACGCTCCGGCGTGATCAGTCCCTGATTCTCCCAAAGCCGCAGCGTCGAGGCGGAAACGCCAGCCAGACGCGCGACTTCGGTGATCTTGAACACGGCCGGGGCCGCCTGGCTCGTCTCCGGCATCTTTCCTCGATTTTCGGCTGCTGAAAATTCCGATTGCGTTTCCAAGACAAAAATGTAAACACCGCCGGTGTCAATAAGCTACAGAATAAATGCAAAAATTCTGTCGAGATTCAGAGGTTCCGATGACCGCAGCACCGTTGACCGACCGCAAGAACGCCGCGATTGCACGCGGTGTCGCCATGGCAACCCAGATCTACGCCGAACGCGCCCAGAACGCCGAGCTCTGGGATACCGAAGGCAAACGCTATATCGATTTCGGCACCGGCATTGCCGTTCTGAACACCGGCCATCGCCATCCGAAGGTCATGGCGGCGGTGCAGGATCAGATCGACCGCTTCACCCATACCTGCGCGCAGGTCGTGCCTTACGAGAACTACGTGCATCTGGCCGAGCGGCTCAATGCGCTGACCCCGGGCGACCATGCGAAGAAGTCGATCTTCCTCACCACCGGCGCCGAAGCGGTCGAGAACGCGATCAAGATCGCGCGCGCCGCAACCGGCCGGCAGGCGGTGATCGCCTTTGGCGGCGGCTTCCACGGCCGGACCTTCATGGGCATGGCACTGACCGGCAAGGTCGTTCCCTACAAGGTGGGCTTCGGCCCGATGCCGGGCGATGTCTTCCACGCCCCGTTCCCGAACCCGCTGCACGGCGTCAGCATCGAGCAGTCGCTCGACGCGATCGCCCGTCTCTTTGCCGCCGATGTCGAACCGTCGCGGGTCGCTGCGTTCATCATCGAGCCGGTTCAGGGCGAAGGCGGGTTCTATCCCGTGCCCGCGGCCTTCATGCGGGCGCTGCGCGAGATCTGCGACAAGCACGGCATCCTGCTCATCGCCGACGAGATCCAGACCGGCTTTGCCCGCACCGGCAAGCTCTTCGCGATGGACCACTACGATGTGATCCCCGATCTCATGACCATGGCCAAGAGCCTCGCGGGCGGCTTCCCGGTTTCCGCCGTCACCGGCCGGGCCGAGCTCATGGACGCCCCTGCCCCCGGCGGCCTCGGCGGCACCTATGCCGGCAGCCCGATCGGCATCGCCGCGGCCCATGCCGTGCTCGACGTCATCGAGGAGGAAGGGCTCTGCGCACGCGCGACCGTGCTCGGCGACCAGCTCAAGGCACGCCTCGAATCCCTGCGCGGAAGGGTGCCGGAAATCGCCGATATCCGCGGCCCGGGCTTCATGAACGCCATCGAGTTCAACGATCCCGAGACCGGCGCGCCAAGCCCCGAGTTCACCACGGCCTTCCGCCTCAACGCACTCTCCAAGGGTCTGATCCTGCTGAGCTGCGGCGTCTTCGGCAACGTCATCCGCTTCCTTGCGCCGATGACGATCGAGGACGACGTGTTTGCCGAGGCGCTGGACATCATCGAGGCTTCCCTGCTTGAAGTCTCCCAGGGCGCGAAGGCCCTCGAGGCCACCGCCTGAGACCGCCGACGCGGGATCGCCCCTCCGGGGGCGGCCCTGCGCAATGGCTGCCGCGCGCGCGCGGGGGATCGCCCGCGCCCCGGCCGGAAAGGCGCCGGAACCCGTGACGGGGGCTGCGCGCTTCTTCTCCTCCCAGCATTCGAACTGAACCAACAGGACGAACCATGACCACCCAGAAGCTCGCCGACCGGCTTTCCAACCCCGACCTGCTCGTATGTTCCGCCCTTGTGGGCGGCAAGTGGATCGACGCCGCCTCCGGAAAAAGCTTCAATGTCACCAACCCGTCCACGGGCGAGGTGATCGCGACGCTGCCGGACCTCGGCGTCGAGGAAGCCCGCACGGCAATCGACGCGGCCGAAGTTGCCCAGAAGGACTGGGCGCGGAAGACCGGCAAGGAACGCGCCGCGGTCCTGCGCAAGTGGAACGACCTCATGGTCGCCAATGCCGACGATCTCGCCGCCATCCTCACCGCCGAGATGGGCAAGCCGCTGGCCGAAGCCCGCGGCGAGATCCTCTACGGCGCCTCGTTCATCGAGTGGTTCGCCGAGGAGGCCAAGCGCGTCTATGGCGACGTGATCCCCGGCCATCAGCCGGACAAGCGCATCATCGTGCTGAAGCAGCCGGTGGGCGTCGTCGCCTCGATCACGCCCTGGAACTTCCCGAACGCGATGATCGCGCGCAAGGCCGCCCCGGCGCTTGCCGTCGGCTGTGCCTTCGTCTCGAAGCCCGCGGGCGAGACGCCGCTCTCGGCGCTCGCGATGGCGCGGCTCGCCGAGGACGCGGGCCTGCCCGCCGGGCTGTTCAGCGTTGTCACCTCCTCGCGCTCCGCGCCGATCGGCGAGGAATTCTGCTCGAACCCCAAGGTGCGCAAGCTGACCTTCACCGGCTCGACCGAGGTCGGCCGCATCCTGATGCGCCAGTCCGCCGAGCAGATCCAGAAGACCTCGATGGAGCTTGGCGGCAACGCGCCCTTCATCGTCTTTGACGATGCCGATCTCGACGCCGCGGTCGAAGGCGCGATGATCTCGAAATACCGCAACAACGGCCAGACCTGCGTCTGCGCCAACCGCATCTACGTGCAGTCGGGCGTTTATGATGCCTTCGCCGAAAAGCTGGTTGCCGCCGTCGGCAAGATGAAGGTCGGCGACGGCTTCGAGGACGGCGTCGTCGCCGGGCCGCTGATCTCGCCCAAGGCCATGGAGAAGGTCGAGGAACACATCGCCGACGCCCTCTCCAAGGGCGCCGAGGTCGTGACCGGTGGCAAGCCGCACGCCAAGGGCGGCACGTTCTTCGAGCCCACGGTGCTGACCGGCGTCACCCAGGACATGAAGGTCGCCTCCGAGGAAACCTTCGGCCCGGTGGCCCCGCTCTTCCGCTTCGACGATGTCGAGGACGTGATCGCGAAGGCCAACGACACCATCTTCGGCCTCGCCTCCTACTTCTACGCCCGCGATCTCTCGCGCGTCTTCCGCGTGGCGGAAGCGCTCGAATACGGCATGGTCGGCGTCAACACCGGCCTCATCTCGACCGAGGTCGCGCCCTTTGGCGGCGTGAAACAGTCGGGCCAGGGCCGCGAGGGCTCGAAATACGGCTGGGAAGACTACATCGAGGTCAAATACATCTGCCTCGGCGGCATCTGAGCCAGGCCCGCAACGCCTCCGGCCGCCCCGCTCCGGGCGGCCGGGATCAGGGCATCGCCCGGCGCCCAGGCTGACGGCCGGGCACCCGCGCCGCCAGGCCTGTCGCGCGCCATCCCGGCGGAACGGGATACCTCTGGCCGGAAGAAATCGGCATGTGCCGCGACCGTGCAGGCTGTCCCACATCTCGCAGAGTCACGAACCGATTTTCGGAGCATGAAGCTCAGCGCTTCCTTTGAGACAACGCGATCGAAAGGGGTTACTGCTGAAAGATTGGCGCAATTAAATTGAGCCATACGTATTTCTTGTTATTTTCGTATCATCAATATTAACGTTTTATGGCATCAGACTGCCTGCATCCTTTCAAGCGGTCGAGCTGATTTCCAGGAGGCGGCACACATCAGCATTAAACAATGCTGTTTCTCGTGATCTTGCATCTCCGATGCCTGAAAAGAGTGGCGATGCAAAAACAGGAGTTTCATTTCCCGGATCGGGAAATGGTGCCGGTGAAGGGAACCGACCCCTATTCCAGACTGTTCCGGGAACGTCCATATAACCGTTAACCATCAATGCCTTGGGTCTCTGTGTATTCTTGACGGCTCCACGATTGTCCGCCATGTTCCCAAAATAATTGTTGGGCGTGATGTGGGGCGATACCGTGGGCAAGGCTACGGGACGGCACAAGGACAAGAGGCTCTCGGCGGCAGATGTGCGGTCTCTCAAGCGGGGCTTCCATGCTGACGGGCACGGGCTCTATCTCAAGGTTGAGCCGAACGACGCCAGACGGTGGATACAGCGGATCACCATCGGAAAGAAGCGGCGGGATATCGGGCTCGGCTCGCCGCCGCGGGTGTCGCTCAAGGAGGCTCGCGAGAAGGCGCTCGACAACCTTCGCATCGCCCGAGCCGGTGGCGACCCGACGGCGAAGCCCGCCGCCGTGCCGACATTCGAGGTGGCGGCACGTGCCTGCCTAGCGGAGCTTGCGCCGACCTGGACCGGGCCTCGGCAGTCTGCCATCTGGTGGCGCAGCATGGAGGCTTACATCTTCCCCGCACTCGGCTCGCGCCCTGTTGATGAGATATCGGCACAGGCGGTGCGCGCCGTGCTGGAGCCCGTCTGGACCTCGAAGCCCGAGACGGCGCGGAAGCTTGTCCGCCGGGTGCAGGCGGTCTTCCGGCACGCGCTGGGCAGGGGCTATATCCGCGAAGACCCGTCCGCCGGGGTCACCAACACCCTCCCTAGGCACACGGACCGGGCCGCCCACCATGCCGCCCTGCCCTATGCCGAGGTGGGTGCTGCCGTCGAGAAGATCCGGGCGACACAGGCTTGGGCGGGCACGAAGCTCGCTTTCGAGTTCCTCGTGCTGACGGCTGCGCGCTCGGGCGAGGTCCGGGGCGCACGGGTTTCGCGCGAGCTTCCGCATGTGGGGAGGCGAGGAGACGTCGCACCCGAGGGAGATCATCGAGCACGCCCTCGCGCATGTGCCTGCAAGCCGGGTCGAGGCCGCGTATCTCCGGGACGCTCCCCTGCTGTCGAAACGTAGGGCGCTCATGGTCGAGTGGGCCGAATATGTGATGGGATGTCACAATCTGAAATAATTCGTGATGTCCGGTGCGTTTCCCAGGTGGTCCGAGGAATGGTATTTTGTCCACATCGGCAGGGTGAGACCAAACGCGCCACCTGAACACCCAGTATACATCGGTCGGAGAGCCTCCCGGCCAACATCCTGGCCGACATAGCCTCAGAGACATTGGGTCGTCTCCAGGCATTTCACGAGCGAACGGCATTCGCTTGTGCAGTGCACTTGGAGGACACCCGTGCCTGACGCGAACGATTTCGGCATCGAGCCGACCCGGCTCTATCGGCGCCCTGCCGTCGAGGCCGCAACCACCCTTTCCCGGTCTCAAATCTACCTGCTCATGGATGCTGGCGATTTTCCCCGCCCGCTACGCCTCGGCCCGCGCTGCGTGGCTTGGAAGGGCAAGGACCTTCTGTCGTGGCTGGAGAGCCGCGAGGTGTCGGACCCCCGCTCGCACGGGGTTTCGCGATGAGCGACGTTACCTCAGCCGGAGTAGGCATTGGGGTTGGCATCAAGTTCCCGGCCCCGGCGCAGAAGCCCAAGCCCACAGAACCCGAGCCCGCGAAAGAAGAAGCCCGGCGGGCAACCCCGCCGGGCCAAGGAGAACGTAACCGTAACACCGATTGCGCAGGCGTGGAGAACCTGTGCCGAGCCACCGGGAGCCCCGATGACATGCCCGAATAGTATACCACAGCATACCGAGAGGCAACTGCGACAGGACCATGCGGACCGGGAAAGGTTCATTGCCGAGATCCTGGGCGGCGACGTTGGCAGGCTCTTTCACTGGAACGGAGACGCAGGCGGCATGCACCGTGCCACCGAGCGCGATGCGCACCTCGCCAGCGTCTACTGCGTCGCGGACACCGGCCGGAACGGCGCGAGGAACGGCGCCAGCTTCAAGGCGCTGCACCTGATCGTGCTGGATGACATAGGCCACAAGGGGACCAGAGCCCCGAGCGCCCTGCCGCAGCCTGCGGCGATCGTAGAGACGCGGCCGGGCTCGCAACAGTGGGTCTATCGCCTCGCCTCGCCGGTCACGGACAAGGCCGAAGCCGACGCCCTGATGCGGGCCGTTGCCGCGGCAGGCTTCGGTGACAGCTCGGGTCACAACAAGGTCAGGGTTGCACGCCTGCCGGGCTCACAGCCCTCGGGCAAGGAGAAGGCGCGGCTCGTCTCGCTCGAGCCTGGGCGGACGATAACCGGGCTGGCCGACCTCGGCATTGCCCCAGCGCCCGAGCCGGAGCACGTGCGGCGGACCGGGAGCGGACCTGTCGGCCCTGCCATGCCGCTCTGGAAGGTGGAGGCCCTGCTCGCCCTGATGCCGTTGGGCGAAACCCCCGACTGGTGGACCCGCGACGATTGGGTGAAGGCGATGCACGCGATCCGGGCGGAGACAGACAAGGCCGACGACTTCGAGGCATACGAGCGGGCGTTCTACGACTGGACCTCGGGCTTCCCGGACGGCGATGCCGAGGGCGACGTGGAGAATTTCCGGCAGACGGTCCCGCACGGCGCCACCGGCGGAAGTCTGGCATGGCTGGCGCAGCGTTGGGCGGGCAAGGAGGCCGTCGAGCGGGCCGTGCGGCAGGCAAAAATGGCCGAGATCCGGCAGCACCCGCCGAGGGAGCGGCCCGACTACAGCATGTTCCTCCCTCCGGTGGAGAGCCTCGAGGAGCCCGACGAGCCCGCGGAGGATGACAGGGCGCCCCTGCCGCCCGACGTGGTTGCAGGGGTCGCGCGGGTGCGCCGGGCCGTGCTGGAGGCTGCCTGCGGCGCCGGGGCGGACGATGAATTTGTCTTGGCGGTCTCGGCCTGCCTGGACGACGAGGCGCTTGGATCGGCCTTGAGCGCGGCGTTCTGGCGGACCTCGGGTGACAAGCCGGTCCAGTATCTGACGCGGGACGGCCGCCTCCACGGTTACGCCGAGACGCGCGCCCCGGATGCGATGAACGAGGACAGGCCGCACTTCGCCCCGCATCTGGCGATGCCTGCGCTATCGGACTTCGTTTCTGCCAAGACTGCGGTCCACAAGGAGAGCGGATCCAACGCCACTCTGGAAGTGCCCGACGCCGCCGACGTGGTGAAGGAGCTGCGCCGCGCCTGGATCGCGGCGATCCGGGACTTTCTCGAACGCCAGCGGCAGGCGCACCGGCTTGATTGGGACGTGGACCCTTGGGCGACGGAGCCGCGCGTCGAGTTCCGGGGCAATACGGGCCGGGTGCTGCTCCCGCTCCCGCCGGTGCCGCACGAGGAAGGCGTCCCCGAGGCCGACGCGAAAGCCGTGTGGGCGGATTACACCGAGGCACTGCCGGGCGCTGCTGATCTGCCAGGGCTCATCGCGGCGTCCTGGTTTGCCTCCGACCGGCGGCAGGCGTTCGTATGGCTGCATGCGCCGTCCTCGTTTGGTAAGGGCATGCTGGCGTCGGCCCTCGCGGATCTCGGGTTGGTGGTAGAGACGAACGTCCGCGAGATCGAGGCCATGCTCGAAGGCAAGCCGGTGGGCAAGAGCCCGTCCGAGTTTGCCCGGAGCGCGGTGCTTCTCGTGAACGAGTTCAAGGCGGTGAAATCGGAGATAAAGCAGCTCGAGCGCGAGGTGCAGCTCGCGCCCAAGTTCCAGATGGCCTCGACGGCGCCGCTTTTCGTGAAGTTGTTCCTGAGCGCCGAGAGCGTGGCGTCTCTTGTCGGTGCTGACGGCGGGACGGCAGAGGACCAGTTCATCAACCGGTTTGCCTACTGGACCCCGGCCGAGGATGCGAAGCCCGTCTCGCAGCACGAGAGCTTCGACAGGCTGGGGGCGAGCGGCTACCGTCGCGCGCTTTCGGAGGCCCTCGGTTCGCGCATCCGGGCCGACGTAGCGCGGTATCTGGCGATGGAGCCTCGGGCGGCAGAGCGCGCGGCCGAGAAGGCCATCGCGGAGATGCATAGACGCCACGGGCTGGGCAACTTTGTCCAGTCCGTCACCGCCCGGCTGCCCGAGATCGCCGCGGAGTTCCTCCACTGGATTGACGAGAGCCGGGCCTACAACGGACGCGTGCTGTCGGCGCTTGTCGAGCGCGAAGACGGGCATCGGGTGCTGAAGGGCGGCGCTAACCTCTACTCGCGCTGGCTGGACGAGACGCACGACCGATCCGAGGCGGGGACGCTGGGGCGGCGCTGGCTCGACGTGGCGAAAGCTCTGTCCGTGGATGGTAAGGGTGTCGGGGTCCGCAAGGCGAACGGCGCCAACCACAAGGGCCTGCTGATCCCGGCGGCAGGTTCCCGACTGCGTCCGAGCTATCTGAGTGTGGTGGCGGACGAGGGGCGGACGCCCGAAGACGAGGTGCCCTGGTAGGCTGGGCGCTCGACCGGGTGAGATCAGGGGGCGGGCCGCAAGGCTCGCCCTTCTCCGTTGGGGCCGTGGGTGAGAGCAGCACCGCCCCGCTACCTCCCGCTACCTCCCCGCTACCTTGCCAAGTCATTGAAAACGTTACTCGGCTACCTCGCTACCTCCCTTTCTACTTTTATAGGGAAAAGAAAATTAGATGAGAGAGGAGTGTATATATAGAATACGCAAAACCGAGGTAGCGAGGTAGCGGGCGCGCCCCCGTGCTGTCATGGCATTGAAATAAAAAGATAATTCACGGCGCCACCCGCTACCATGGCAAGGTAGCGGGAGGTAGCGCCCCCATCTGTGCCGTCACCCGGCACGCATTGGAACAGTCGCGGCATTACCCGCTCCTGGCACATCAGCGGGCACTCAAACTGGATCGGGGTCAGTCGCAGAAAAGCAAGGAAGATATGACTGTCGTGGCGTTTGGGATGGCCTGAACGATGAACCCTGCTCCTATTAGTGCCAGGCCTTGTAGGGTTACGACAGTTCGCTCAGCTGTGGCTTGCCTTAGTTTGGTTAGCTCAGCTGCTCCTCTGGCTCTCTTGCCACGAATGAGCGCGGAAGCCAAAATGAACAACTTCTCCACATGAGGGGTGCGAAGATACCGGTCTGACATCAAGAATACACCGGAAACTTCCAGTATTGTCCCAGATAATTGTAGTAAGGAGCTAAAAATTTCGGACAAATTAAAGGGGATCAATTCTAATGCATCTATGAAATATCACGCTGCGGTCTATTCGCATAGTGAGTAAAAGAGCATGATTGCAGTCACCAGTATCAACATAGAACATGTTATCCTTAATTTGAATGTATTTTTCCGGTTCAATTCCAGAAGTGGAAAACCTAGATAAGAATTTATCTATGCAAACTATTTCTTCATCATTGGGCGTATTGCCTAGGTCATTTCCAAACTGTGCAGTGAAGCGCGGAATGCCCTTAATTGGGCCTAAAACAAGTTTATTAGGTCCTATCATGGCATCCATTCAAGCATTTCAGGGGCAACAAGGAGAATTCTATTTGTTCAGAATGACGAGTTGCAAATTACTTCCTAGGTTGCTGGGATACCTAACCTGCGCTTGACGAAGTCACGGAATTTCTCGACTGTTCCAACGTTCTTCCCGTTGCTAAAATCAGCACTGTCGCTCAACGATTTTTTCATCTTTTCAGGATCTCGCGCGAGGTCAACAGCCGCAACGAGTAGCCGATATCTTGACGATGACATGCCGACAAAGACGGGTTGATTTTCTTGGTCACAAGCTAGAAACACCTCAGGATGCTCAGCATCAAAGCCCTTCTTTCCGCTACCGAAAACCTGTTCAAGCAATCGGGGGGAAACCTGTAGTCGTTTCAGCGCCATCAAGATGCCCTTTCCCATCACAATCCAATTCGCGCAGATTGTCTATTTTGGTTAATCGTTGCAAGCGCGGCCGCCTCGCCTAGGGCGCGGAAGGCAAAAATAGACAATATTGTTGCGGAAAAGCCGACGCATCATTGCGAACATATCCCGTTGCGGCAAAGCTGGATGGCCGGGTCGCGTCTGTGATCGGGCAGGCTTCAGTGTGGGATGATTACAGAGATCGAATCAATCCCGATTCCACTTTGAGCTGTGTGGGTTAAACACAAACTCGAGGTGGCCTTTCTTGTCGACGACGAACTCTAAGGTCCCATCCGAGGCTGCGAACCTTACAAGGCGCCTGTAGCTCGAGTATGCCTTAGTGATCTCCTCGGGCAAAGGCTTCGCCGCGCCGAGTTCGGCGGCCCGCTTAAGAAACAGATCGGAGAAAGCATCTAGGTCCATAGTGGCTCCGGGGGGGCCTGCAATTTGGCCAGAACTAGCTAAATTTCGCTACTAAGAGTTTAAAGCACTCATACTTAGTCCACTCATGATTGTGCGCGCGCTTCGTTAATGCGTCAGATAGGGTTTTTGCGGGATTGTTCTAGGCGTGACGCTGATTCGTGACATTTGCCGTTGATCTGTGAACTCAGAACCCACTACTTGCCCCCCCCGAACAACTCCCCCATATCGGGCTTGGAAAGTGCCCGTGTCATGGATTTGGGCGCTCCCGGAGTGCTCGGGGAGCGTCGGGGGATGTAGCGGCACACTCGGCGGACGGTTCATTACCCGGACGAGGGTCAGGGCGCCATCGTCCGGATCACAACTACTGTGCTGGCAGCCGTGATGGCCTATCCATCCTTGGCGACTGGCAGCAGTCTCGCGGGCTCCGCTCGCGTAGTTGATGGCGACACGCTGGATTTTGGCGAAGTCACCGTGCGCATAAACGGCATCGACGCGGCCGAACTCGGGCAGAAGTGTGCTTTGCGCGCGGGCGGCGCATGGGCCTGTGCTGATGCGGCACATGGCCCTATCCCGACCCTGGGCCGCCGTAACAGAAAAATCGGCACCAACCGTCACTGCCGTAACACCGCCACTTCCATATTTCTCCCCATGTCACGAAAAAACATCATGTTGTGCCGTTCCCGGGCAATATTCGCCGTGGTATACTTCATGTTGCGCAACAACCCAAGGAGGCCGATGCCCCTGAGCCCAACAGGAAACGATATGACCGACAACCCCGACAACACACAGGCGCCCGACCTGATGACTGCCGACGAGGCGGCGGCAATGCTGAAGATGAAGCGTCCTGCCCTCTTGGCAGCCGCACGCGCAGGCCGCGTGCCAGCGCCCGCCCGCCTCGGCGGCCCGAAGACACTTCGCTGGGATCGGTCGCAGGTGACAGCTTGGATCGCAGTCCGGCTCGCCGAGGCCAAAAACGGCGGAGGTGCAGCATAACCCCGGCGCAGAAGGAAGCGGGCTGGGGCGGGAAGCCCGCCGAGACGCACAATGAGCGTGTTCGGAAGAACAAGGCCGAGACGGATCGGATGGGCGCGGCTACTCCCTCGGACAGCCGGGAGGTCAAGGCCACTGCCGCCTACTGGCTGGACCGTGAGAAGGAAGCCGCGAGTGCGAACGTCGCCCTGGCCGAGGGCCGTGTCTCCGAGGCAGAGAAGGCACTCCGTGCTGCCAGGGCTGAGTTGACGGCAGCCAAGACGATGAGGCGACCCGAACCTTCGGACATTCGCACAGCGAGGCGGAAGATTGAGGCCGCCGAAGAACACCTCTACGACGCCTCTGAGGCCGCCGAGGCGGCGGCACGCCATGCGATCCGGGTGAACGAAGCTGCAGATGGTGCCGAGCAGTCCGGTGCCGAAGCCTTGGAAGTCCATGCCAAGCTCGTGGCGGCCACCGCGGCCTTCAACGCAATGCTCGTCCGCGATGCGCGTCCGACTTTCCTCGCGCTGATGGGCGCCGTCCAAGAGGCGCTGGCGCTCCCCGGCGGAGCCCCTCAGATCGGAGCTGACGACAAGGCGGCCATGCCCGCCAAGCACATCATTATCGGCGAGAGCAGCGTGGATCCTGGCGTGTGGCTCCGATTGGCGGAAGCCCCCGATGAGGTCCGAGGGGACCTGGAGCGGCACATCGAAGTGGTCGGAGGCGTCGAGAATTTCCTCGTCGGTGCGGACGCCTTGGTTATGAGGGCCGTAAAACGGGCCGTTGACCAACACGTGCGGGCGGCAGAGCTGGCCGCGCTTGAAGGAGAAGCCGAATGACCGAGAGCAACAACGATCAGGCAGCAGCCCGCGACCTATCGGCCTACCAGGAGAAGATGGCCGATAAGGACTTCCTCGGGCGCCTCTACTCGGACCAGGAAGGCGTTAGGCGTGGCGCCATGGCCGAGATCCGGCCCTACAGGGAGGCGGCCCTACGTGCTGCGCCCAGCACTGCCCGGTCCGACGCGGGCGTCCACTTCGGCGCCACCGCATCCGTGGGCGCGGGCGGCGGGCGCGTTCTCACTGTCCCGGCAATGACGGCCGAGATCAAGAAAGCACAGGCGGATTATGACGCGCTGGCCAACTCGGAGGAGCACCTTGCTCGGAAGTATGGCAGTCGTGAGCAGGACCGTAGGGCCGCGGTTATCGCGGAGCGCGAAGCCTGGGACCGCGTCTTGAAAGCGGCCGGGAAGGGGCCGAAGCCATGACGGAGGAGCCCGACAAGGTGTCGCCTGCAGTTGGTGAACGACCTCCGCACGGGGGGCTGTTGAACCGGGCCGGGCGCAAGCTCGGCAGCCGGAACGCGGTATCGAGGAAGGCTCTCGCGCGGGCCAACGACCCCGAGCTGATTGACGCGGCCTTTGATGCTCTTCGCAACGCTGTGCTTGCAGGCGACGTAAAGGCAGCTGAGATCGTATTGTGCACTGCCCTGCCAAAGCCGAGGCCGGCTCCAGCGCCAGTGCCCGGCGGCCTCGACGTGCAGGACGCCGCGGGACTGCTCGAAGCCTTCAGGAAGCTCGTGCTCGCGCTCGGAAATGGCACGCTGGCGCCCTCGGAGGTCAGTCAGGCGAGCGCGGCGCTCAAGGGGCTGGCCGAAGCCATGTCGCTCTCGGATTTTGAGGGGCGCCTTACTGCTCTAGAAGATGCGGCACAGGCGAAGGCGAAGGGAGGCCAGAATGAGTGAGCGGGCGAAACTGCTCCGCGAGGGGCGCCGACTGATAGCGATGGCCGAGGCCAAGGAGAAGAAGGCCGCGGAGGATGAGGCGAAGCGACGCGACGAGAGGATCGGCGCACTCATCCTGGAGCGGAACCATCTCGACCCCTGCAACCCACGCCATGCTGCATTCGTCCGGGCGGTCCGCGAATTTACCGGCGGGCGCGGCTGGCCGTTCCCGGATGTCGAGACGCGCGACGTTGTGGTGAAGCTCATCGGATCGAACACGTTCGTGCAGGAGTTGGGGCGGCTAGGTGTTGAGGAGGGTAAGCCTTGAGCGCCAGAGACCAACTCAAGCGCCTTCAGGCCGTAGAGGCCGAGCTGGCCTCCCAGCGCCACGTTGCCGAGCGCGCGGCGGTTGTTGAGGCCCTCCATGCCGAGGGCCGGGTGCTGTATGAAGCACCTGTGCTCGCGGTCCTGGTTCGGGACGAGAGGGAGGCCAAGGAGCTGGAGGCCCAGCTCGGGGAGGAGGCTATCCTGGTCGCGTGTAGCCGAGAGTGGAAACGCCGGGGGCTGCCCGACTGACCGCGGCACGTGTCGCGCATCACGAGATCGAGAGGGCCGCCATCGCGCGGCCCTTGTCGTGCCGGGCACCGCGCAGCGTCATGTGGGGCCGATTGTTGGGCGCGTGGCCACTTTCCTAATGAAATCAGGGAGAAGTGGTGCCGGTGAAGGGACTCGAACCCCCGACCCCATCATTACGAATGACGTGCTCTACCAGCTGAGCTACACCGGCGTCTGCGCTCCGCGTTGCGAGGGCTTTTGCGGGGTGTCCCGCTCCGGTCCCCGCCTCCCGAAGCCGCCGTTGCAAGGGTCTTGCAGGGCTGCCGCAGGGGAGCGACGTGCTGTGCGAGGGCGTTTAAACGCTCGGGGCGGCAAGCGCAAGCGGACAATCGCGTTTCCGTCCGCATTTCCCGAAGGCCTGCGGAAAGCCTCCCGCTCAGACCGGATGCGCCTCGAGAAACGCCTCGACCTCGGCGAGGAACGGGCGCGGCGCCTCGGCGTGGAGCCAATGCCCGGCGCCCGCCACCACCCGGCGTTCGGCGGCGGGAAACAGCGCCTCGATCCGCGGCCAGTCGGCATCGCTCACATAATCGGATTGCTCGCCGGTGACGAACAGCGCCGGCCGGTCGAATTGCCCCTCGACGTCCGGGAAGCCGACGATCTTCGCCATCTCGCGCCCCAGCACATCGAGATTGAGCTTCCAGCGCGCGCCATCGTCGTCGATCTCGATGCTCTGGAGGAAGAAGGCCCGCAGCGCGGGCTCGGGGACGCTTGCGGCGAGCTGGGCGTCCGCATCGCTGCGGCGGCTCACCGCGGAGAGATCGACCGCCTTCATCGCCTCGACATACTGGATCTGGGAGTGGGTATAGGCGACCGGGGCGATGTCGGCGACCATGAGCCGCTCGATCAGATCGGGCTGCGACAAGGCCAGCACCATCGCGGCCTTGCCGCCCATCGAATGGCCGAGCAGATCCGCCCGCCCGCCGTGCGCAGCGATCACCTCCGCGAGGTCGGACGCCATCTCGGGATAGCCCTGCACGGTTTCCCGCGGGCTCGAGCCGTGGTTGCGCATGTCGACCGCGATCACCTGGCGCGTCTCCGAAAGGCGCTTGGCGATCACGCCCCAGTTCCGCGCCGAGCCGTAGAGCCCGTGAGCGATGACGAGCGGCACACCCGCGCCGGGTGCACCATGGAGGATGGTGTTGAGCATGGCGCCTCTCCTCTCAGACGATCAGACTGGTGATGACCGTGTCCTCGGTTATGTCCTGGTAGATGAAGCCGGAGGCATCCATCCGCGCCTCGAGCGCCTCGAAGGCCGCGCGGCCGCTGGTCTCGATGCCGAGCAGCACCGAGCCGAAGTTCCGCGCCGACTTCTTCAGATACTCGAAACGCGTGATGTCGTCGTCCGGGCCGAGCGTGCCGAGAAAGTCGCGCAGCGCACCGGGGCGCTGTGGCAGGCGCAGGATGTAGTATTTCTTCCGCCCCTCCCAGCGCAGCGCACGCTCCTTGACGTCCGGCAGGCGCTCGAAATCGAAGTTGCCGCCCGAGACGACCACGACCACGGTCCTGCCCGCGATCTCCGGCAGATCGCGCAGCGCATCGACCGCCAGCGCGCCGGCGGGCTCGAGCACGAAGCCTTCGGTGTTCAGCATGTCGAGCATCGTCGCACAGAGCCTGTCCTCCGGCGCGAGCAGCACATGCTCCGGCGGGGTTCCGGCCAGCACCCGGTAGTTGAGATCGCCGATCCGCGCCACGGCGGCGCCGTCGACGAAATTGTTGACCTTGGGCAGTGTCACCGGCGCGCCCGCCTCGAGCGCGCGCTTGAGGCTCGGGGCGCCACATGGCTCGACGAAGCGGATCGCCGCCCCCGGCGCCGCGGCGCGCAGGACCTGAACGCAGCCGGCCGAGAGCCCGCCGCCGCCTACGGGCAGCACCACGATGTCGGGCGTAACCCCCTCGGGCAGCTGCGCGAGGATCTCGCGTGCACAGCTCGCCTGCCCCTCGACGATATCGGAATTGTCGAACGGCGGCAGGAAGATCGCGCCCGCCTGTGCGCAGAAGTCCTGTGCCGCCTTCAGCGTGTCGTCGAAATAGTCGCCCACCAGCCGGATCTCGACCTGTCCGCCGCCGAACTGCCGCGTCTTGTCGATCTTCTGCTTCGGCGTCGTCACCGGCATGAAGATCACGCCCTCGGTGCCGAAATGATGGCAGGCATAGGCCATGCCCTGGGCATGGTTGCCGGCCGAGGCGCAGACGAAACGCCTCCGGTCGGGCTCCGCCGCCAGAGCCTTGCGCATCGCATTGAAGGCGCCCCTGATCTTGTAGGAGCGCACCGGCGAGAGGTCTTCGCGCTTGAGCCAGACATCGGCGCCGTATCGCGCCGAAAGATAGGCGTTGCGCTGGAGCGGCGTCGGATCGAACAGCACCCGCAGGGCCGCGGTTGCGCTGTCGACCGTGCCGAGGAAATCGGCGGATGTGTCTGTCATTCCGCCCGCTACCATGCGGCGCGGCGCAATGCCAGCGTCAAGCTCGGCCATTTCGGCCGCCCGCCCGGACCTTCGCGGCCCGCCCGGCCGATGCAGAGCATTGTGCGCGAATTTCGCTCTTGCCGCTCGCTTTGAGATTGATGCTGTGCCATCCTCGCCGGCATTCACCGGCCGTCACATTTGCCCCGCGGGAGATCTGTCCATGCCCGAGCCATTCTCCCGACGCCGCTTCCTGGCCTCGACCGCGGCATTCGGGGGCCTCGCGGCGCTCCATCCGTTCTCGGCACGGGCCGACGCGGGCCAGGCGCACCTGCGCATCATTTCGACCACCGATCTCCACTGCCACGTCTACCCTTACGACTATTACGCGGACCGCCCCTCCGACATGGTCGGCCTCTCGCGCACAGCGAGCCTCATCGAGCAGCTCCGGGCCGAGGCGACCAACTCGATGCTCGTCGACAACGGCGATTATCTCCAGGGCAACCCGATGGGCGATTACATCGCCTATGACCGCGGCATGGCCGAGGGCGATCTGCATCCGGTGATCGCGGCGATGAACACCCTGCGCTACGATGTCGGCACACTCGGCAATCACGAGTTCAATTATGGCGTGCCCTTTCTCGACAAGGTGAATGCCGGAGCGAACTATCCTATCGTTTGCGCCAACTTCGCCCGCTCGCTCGGCGCAACGCCGCGCGAGGATGCGCTCTACCTCCGGCCCTGGGCCCTCCTCCCGCAGACCGTGATCGACGGCAACGGCGCCGTGCTTCATGGCCTTCGGATCGGCTTCATCGGCTTCTTGCCGCCGCAGGTCATGCTCTGGGACCGCAACCACCTCGAGGGCCGTTTTGAGGTCCGCGGCATTGTCGAGGCCGCCCGCGCCCATGTCCCGGCGCTGCGTGAGGCGGGCGCGGATCTCGTCATCGCGCTCTCGCATTCTGGTATCGAACCCGGGCCGGACACGGAGCTGCGCGAGAACGCCTCGCTCCAGCTCGCCGCCGTCGAGGGCATCGACGCCGTGGTGACCGGCCACCAGCATCGGGTCTGGCCCGCTCCCGATTTCACCGGCGCGGGCCTTGATCCGGCGACCGGCCTCATCGGCGGCAAACCCGCAGTGATGGCAGGCTTCTGGGGCTCGCACATGGGCCTCATCGACCTGCTGATCGCCCGTGAGGGCGGCCGCTGGCGGATCCTGGCCTCCGAAGCCGAGGCCCGGCCGATCTACCGCCGCCGGGAGGACCGGACCATCGAGCCCCTCGTTGGCGACTACGCTCCGCCGCTCCGCGCCACCGCCGCGAGCCACGAGGCGACGCTGGCCTATGTCAGGGCCGAGGTCGGGCTCACCACCGCCCCGCTGCAATCCTACTTCGCCACCGTTTCGGACGATCCCTCGGTTCAGCTCGTGAATGCCGCACAGACCTGGTATGTCGAGATGCTCGTCGAGGGCACCAAATGGGCCGGGCTGCCAATCCTTTCCGCCGCCGCGCCGTTCAAGGCGGGCGGCCGGGGTGGCCCGGAATACTATACCGACGTACCCGCCGGCCCCATTGCCATCCGCAACGTGGCCGATGTCTATATCTACCCCAACAGGCTTCAGGTGGTGGAGATTTCCGGGGCAGAGGTGCGCGAATGGCTCGAGCGGTCGGCGGGCCAGTTCCGCCGCATCGAACCGGGCGGCGCCGGACAGCCGCTGCTCAACCCCGACTTTCCTGCCTACAATTTCGACGTGATCGACGGCGTCACCTACCAGATCGATGTGACGCAGCCGAGCCGTTACGATACCGAGGGCGTGCTCGTCGATGCCGACGCCCACCGTATCCTCGATCTCGCCTACGATGGCGCACCGATCGACCCCGAGGCGCGCTTTCTCGTCGCGACCAACAACTACCGCGCCGGCGGCGGCGGCAGTTTTCCCGGCGCCGACGGCTCGACCGTCGTCATCGCCGCGCCCGATACCAATCGCGATGTGATCGTGCGCTACATCGTGCAGCAGGGAGCGATCTCGCCCGGGGCCGATGGCAACTGGAGTTTCGCCCCGGCGGGCGGCGCCACGGTGCTCTACGAGACCGGCCCGGCGGCGGCGACCTATCTCGAGGACGTCCGCGACCGCGGCCTGACAATCGAACCTGCGGGCGATGCGGGCGATGGCTTCGAGCGCTACAGCATCACGCTCTGACGGGGTACGGACGCAAGCGCGCCCCTCCGGCGGGAGCGTCCGGGGCCTGTCCCGAACGCTCCCGAGGGGCGCGCTTCATGGTCCTCAGGCGGTCTCGGCGCTCCCGGATCCTGCGGCGAGGTACTGGTAATCCTCGTCATAGGACCACGCGGGCGCGGTCCGCGGATACACCCTGTCCCGGCGCGGCAGCGTGAAGGCTGTCGCATCGGCCTCGTGGGGCTCGCGGAACCGCACATCGTCAAAGGCGCGCCATACGCCCAGGGCCTGCTCGACAATCGACATGCTTAACGCTCCTGTTGGGGTCTTTATCTTTTCTTCATCCTTCGGCGAGCATCGTTAACAACTCCCTAACAACCGGCGGCCCTGCGGCACCTTTTCGCCGTCCGACTGGCGCAGCCCCCTGGAGCGCCCCATATCCTCACAGGGCATCAAGGCATACCGGAGGGCGTGAGGGAAATGGACGGCGGCATCGCGGAACGGAAACCGGGTCTGGCTGAGGCGGAAGCCGATGCGATCGTCACCGAAGCGGCCTCGCGCTATTTCGACGACTGCCGCACCCGCATTCCCGGCTTCGTCGACGAGACCTTCAGCTTCCTCGGCTCCGCGCGGCTGCACCGCCACGCCGTCGGCTGGGACGTGTTGCGCGCGCCCGCCAACGCGCTCCTGTCCCTGCCCCAGGTGGGCATCAAGCTCACGGCCCTCGGGGCGCGCGGCCTCGGCCGCAAGCGCTCCGCCGCCTGGCTCGAACGCCAGAACATCCTGCTCGAGACCGCCGTGGCGCGCGAGCTGCGCTGGCGCATCGTCACCGGCCTCCTGCGGCAGCCGCTCCGCGACGGGGACCGCGAATCGACCGTGAACGGTCTCGCCGAGGCGATCATCACCCACCCCAGGGTGCAGGATCTCGTCGAGGAAGCCGCGGCGACCGTCGGGGCGCGCAAGGACGATCCGGTCTTTCGCGCCCGGCTCGACGCCGCGCTGACCGAATACACCGGCACCCGCGCCGCCGCCGCCGAAATCACCACCGCGCTCGTGACCCTCGGCACCGGCGCCATCGCCTTCAAGAAGGCGACGCCCGGCGCACTCGCCCTCGGCCCCGCCGTCGCCGCCTCGATCGCCCAGCAGCTCGCCGTCGCCTCCTTCCCGCTCGGCGCCACCGCGGGCGGGCTCTGGTACGGGCTCTTCCCGGCGCAGGCCTCCTCGCTTCTCGTGGCGGGCTCGACCGCAAGCCTCATGGGCGTTGCCGCCATCGCCACCGCCTTCGCGGGCATTCTCTCCGATCCGGTACAGCGCCACCTCGGCATCCACGAACGCCGCCTCAACGCGCTGATCGACGGGCTCGAACGCTCGTTCTCCGCCGAGGATGCCCAGGGCTTCGTGGCCTATGACCTCTATGTCGCCCGGCTGATGGATCTCTCCGACGTGCTGATGAGTGTCGCCCGCGCTTTCCGCGGATAGCGCGGCCCTCCCGCGACGAGGCAAGCTCAGGCCTACTGCCCTCCGGGTTCGGGCTCCACCGGTTCGAGCGGGTAGCCGGCATCGCCCCAGCCCGTGCTGCCCTCGGGCATCCAGTAGACGCGGGAATAGCCGTAGCTCATCGCCCGCTTTGCCGCATTCCACGACATCCAGCACTCGGGCAGGCAGAAGAAGACCAGCGGATGCGCCGGATCACCCCCGCTCGCCGCGCTCAGGCCCGCCCGAAACCAGGCATCCATCACATTGGCCAGCCCGCCATACCCCACGTTCGGAAGCCAGACCGCACCGGGGATCGAGAGCCGCGGCTTCTCGTGCCAGAGCGTGCCTTCCGGCAGGTTGGCAGGCTTCGGCGCCCGCGGCATCACGTCGATGAAGGCGGCCTCGCCTGCGCTCCAGAGCGCATGAGCCTCCGCCGGCGTCACCACCACCGCACCGGCCAGCGTTGCCGGCACCGGGGCGCGATACTCGTCCTGCCGGTAGCCCGCAGGCTCCTCGACCGCCGCCTGCGCCGCGCCGGCGAGAAGCCCGATCAGCAGGAGAGCGCCAGCGAAAAAGGATGCGCCCGCCCCGATGGGGGACGGAGCAGGCGCGGCCCGGCACGACGGCCGGGCATACCGCAGGACAAGGGCAAGGGCAGACCCGCACCGCGCCCCCCTCCCGGGTATTTCCGTGCGGAGCCGCACGGGCGGGGTCATTGCCCGATCTCGAGCGGCCCCGTGCCCATGTCGTTCAGCAACGGCACCCCGGCATCGATCAGGATCGCGTTGATCTCGTCCTGATTGCGCCGGATCAGTGAATTGAGCTTGCGCGACCAGTCGTGATCGCTGCGCCGCACCCCCATCGTGATGCGGTAGAAGAGCTTCGGCTGCATCCCCTCCTCGGCCAGCGGCGTCACCACGAGATCCGGGTGCCCCTGTTTGACCAGCGGCCCGCCAATGGGCCCCCAGAGGATCGCGGCGTCGATCCGACCTGCCTCGAGATCGGCCAGCATGTCGTCGGCAGGCGATTCATAGCGGCGGTCCACGAAGAGGTCGTAGGGTTTCGCCTTCGCCATCAGCCCGAGCCGCGTCATGTGGCTCGCGGCCGGGCTTCCCGCCGTCACCCCGATGCGCATCCCCTGCAACTTCGGATCCGAGAGCTGCGAGACCCCGGCCAGAGGCCCATCCTTCGGCACGATCAGCGCGAAGGCCGAGGTGTAGTAATGGTTGGTGTTCTGCACCAGCTCCTGAAGCTGGGTATAGCCCATCACCACGTCGCAGCGGTCCGCCCCGAGCGTGTTGCGGACGAACCCCGTCGACATCGGATACCAGGTATATTCGAGCGGCAGATCCAGCTCGCGGGCAAAGAGCGCGGCGATCCTGTTCTCGAACCCCGATCCATCCTCGACGGACATCGGCGCGTTCGCGGGATCGGCACAGACGCGGAAGGCGTTCTTCGAGACGAGATCCGCCGTCTGCGCTTCTGCCGCCGGAACCGCACCGATGAGGACGAGGAGCGCGAGCGCTCCCGCCCGCCTAGCTGCCCATGCACGCATCTTCCGCCTGCTGGATTGCATCGGACTTCGCCTCTTTCTTCGCCGGACGGCCACGCGGAATGGCATCGGCGCCGCGGGCCTTGAGATAGACATAGATATCATCGAGATAGCACATGACGTTCTTGTTGGTGCCGAAGGTGGGCATCACCTGATGCTCCGCCGCGTTCACCACCTGACGCCCGTTCGTCACGACGTCGACGAAATCGTAGTAATCCATGTTGATGGCCGATTTCTTCAGCGCGGGCGCGTACGTCGAGCCCTCGCCATCCGGCCCGTGGCAGACATGGCATTCCGCATGATAGCGCCGGAAGCCCGAGAAGGTCGGCCAGTCCACCGTGCCGTCCTCGGCGACGTGGAAGGTCGGAACGTCGTCGGCCGTGAAGTAGCGCCCATCCTCATCATAGGCGGCGGTGATGTTGTCCGTCGCGGCATCCGTGCTGCTCTGGGCGGCTGCGGATGTGCCAGCGACGATCAGGCCCGTCGCCAGGACGGAGGCTAGGTGTCGTGCGTTCATCATCTTACCTTTGAACCGGGGTGGGACCGGCGCCATTGCGCCGGTCCGGTCGGAGTGAAGGCGGGCTCCCCGCCCGGGGAGCCGGCGCATCAATCCGGCAGCTTGAACACCGTCAGCTGTCCGCCGAGCGCGGTGTAGTCGCTGAGCGAGGCATAGCCGCCCACGGCGCCAAGGCCGTCGTTGGGGTTGGTGAGACCCGCCGCCAGACCGATCCCGGCCCAGCCGCCGACACCGGAGAGCACCGCGACATACTGCTTGTCGTCATGGGTATAGGTCATGACGTTGCCGATGATGCCGGACGGCGTCTTGAAGCGGTAGAGTTCGTCACCCGTCTCGGCGTCGACCGCCTTCAGGTAGCCCTCGAGCGTGCCGTAGAAGACCACGTCGCCCGCGGTCGCCAGCGCGCCCGACCACACCGAGAACTGCTCGGGGATCGACCACTTGATCTCGCCCTTGATGTTGTCCCAGGCGATGAAGTTGCCCATGCCGCCATGGCTGTCGGGCGCGGGATACATCGCAAGCGTCGCCCCGACGTAGGGCTGGCCGGCGGTGTAGCTCACCCGGAACGGCTCGTAGTCCATGCAGACATGGTTGGTCGGGATGTAGAAGGTCTCGGTCTTCGGCGAATAGGCCGAGGGCTGCTGGTCCTTGGTGCCGAGCGCGGCCGGGCAGATGCCGGTCGAGTTCACGTCCTCGCCGTTCTGTTCGGTCGAGAATTCGGCGACGACCTGCGGGCGGCCATACTGGTCGCTGTCGGGGTCCATCACGACCTCGGTCGCCCAGTTCACCGCCGGATCGTATTTCTTCGCCACCAGAAGCTCGCCGGTTTCGCGGTCGAGCGTGTAGGCAAAGCCGTTGCGGTCCGGATGGGTCAGCAGCTTGCGCATCTGCCCGTCGACTTCCTGATCCGTGAGGATCATCTCGTTGACGCCGTCATAGTCCCATTCGTCATGGGGCGTCATCTGGTAGAACCACTTGGCCATGCCGGTATCGGGATCGCGGGCCATGATGGTCATCGACCAGCGGTTGTCGCCCGGGCGCTGTGCCGGGTTCCAGGTCGAGGGGTTGCCGGTGCCGTAGTAGACCAGGTTGAGCTCGGGGTCATAGGAATACCAGCCCCAGGTGGTGCCGCCACCGATCTGCCACTGGTCGCCTTCCCAGGTGCTGAGCGAGCTGTCCTTGCCGATCGGCTTGCCGAGCACGGTGGTCTTTTCCGGATCGACGAGCATTTCCTCGTCCGGTCCCATGGAATAGGCGCGCCAGGCCATCGAGCCGTCGGAGATGTTGTAGGCGGTCACGGAACCGCGGACGCCGAACTCGCCGCCCGAGATCCCGACGAGCACCTTGTCCTTGACCGGCATGACCGTCGCGGTGTTGGTTTCGCCCTTGCTCGGATCGCCGTTCTTGACGCTCCAGACCACCGAGCCGTCCTCGGCGTTGAGCGCGACGACCGTTGTGTCGGCCTGATGCAGGAAGATCTTGCCATCGGCATAGGCGACGCCGCGGTTGACCGTGTCGCAGCACATCACCGGGATCACGTTGGCGTCCTGCTGCGGCTCGTATTTCCAGATGATCCGGCCGTTGTCGTTGAGGTCGAGCGCATAGACGGTGTTCGGGAACGGCGTGTGGACATACATCACGTCGCCGATAACGAGCGGCGAGCCCTCGTGGCCGCGCAGCACGCCGGTCGAGAAGGTCCAGGCAACCTGGAGATCCCCGACATTCTCCTTGTTGATCTGGTCGAGCTTGGAATAGCGCTGGTTGGCATAGTCGCCGGTCTGGATGACCCACTGGTTCGGATCATCGATCAGCGACTGAAGGTCCGAATTGGCCCCTGCGCTCACCGCCCCGGTCACCGCGAGCAGCGCGGCAAGGCTGATTGTTCTTCGCATGCTAAACCTCCCTGAAGGTCATGTCGCTTGTAATTGCCCGCAGCCGGTTAATTCCGGTTCTTCCGGGACTTCCTCCTTCTCCGATGCGCACCGCTCGCGGCGCGCATCGGCCTTCACACCGCGCCGAGCTTCTCCGCGTGCCAGCGGACATGGTCCTCGGCAAATGTCGCCACGAAGAAGTAGCTGTGGTCGTATCCCGGCTGCATCCGCATGACCGAGGGCTGACGGCGCTTGGCGAGCAGCTCCGCCATCGCCTCCGGCCGCAGCAGGTCGAGGAACTGGTCGTCCGCGCCCTGGTCGATCAGGATCTCGCCATCCCAGCCCGTCTCCGCAAGCAGCAGGCAGGCGTCGTGCTTGGCCCAGGTGCTCTCGTCGGCGCCCAGATAGGCCGAAAGCTGCTTGCGCCCCCAGTTCGAGCGCGTCGGGTTCACGATCGGCGCGAAGGCCGAGACCGACTGGTATTTCTGCGGGTTGCGGAAGGCGATGGTCAGCGCGCCATGCCCGCCCATCGAATGCCCGGTGATGCCGTGCTTGCCGTTGACCGGCAGAGACCCCTGCAGCACCGACGGCAGCTCCGTCACCACGTAGTCATACATCTGGTAGTGCTGCCGCCAGGGCTCCATCGTGGCATTCACGTAGAACCCGGCGCCCTGCCCCAGATCGTAGGCCTGATCGTCGGCGACGTTCGAGCCCCGCGGCGAGGTGTCGGGAAAGACGAGCGCCAGCCCGTGGCGGGCTGCATATTTCTGCAGCCCCGCCTTGGTCATCGCGTTCTCGTGCGTGCAGGTGAGCCCGGAGAGATACCAGAGCACCGGCACCGAGCGCTTCTTCGCCTGCGGCGGCAGGAAGACCCCGAAGGTCATCTCGCCGCCACAGACTTCAGACATGTGCTTGTAGACCGCCTGGGTCCCGCCGAAGCACTGATTTTTCGCGACAAGTTCCATGCCCCCTCTCAGTATTCGACGACCGCGCGGATCGACTTGCCCTCATGCATGAGATCGAAGCCGTGATTGATCTCATCAAGCTTGAGGCGATGGGTGATCATCGGATCGATCTCGATCTTGCCGTCCATGTACCAGTCGACAATCTTCGGAACGTCGGTGCGGCCGCGGGCCCCACCGAAGGCCGTCCCCTTCCACACCCGGCCGGTGACGAGCTGGAACGGCCGCGTCGAGATCTCGGCGCCCGCCGCCGCCACCCCGATGATGACCGACATGCCCCAGCCGCGATGGGTGCATTCGAGCGCCTGACGCATCACCGTGGTGTTGCCCGTCGCATCGAACGAATAGTCCGCGCCGCCGATCGTGTCGCCGCGCCGCTTGGTGAGGTTGACGATATAGGGGACGACGTCCTCGCCGATCTCCTTCGGGTTGACGAAATGGGTCATGCCGAAATGCTCGGCCATGGTCTTCTTGTCGTTGTTGAGATCGACACCGATGATCATGTCGGCGCCCGCGAGCTTCAGGCCCTGGATCACGTTGAGCCCGATGCCGCCGAGCCCGAAGACCACCGCCGTCGCGCCGATCTCGACCTTCGCGGTGTTGATGACCGCGCCGATGCCGGTGGTCACGCCGCAGCCGATGTAGCAGACCTTGTCGAAGGGCGCGTCCTCGCGGATCTTCGCCACCGCGATCTCGGGCAGAACGGTGTAGTTCGAGAAGGTCGAGCAGCCCATGTAGTGATGGATCATCTCGCCATCGAGCGTGGTGAAGCGCGAGGTGCCATCCGGCATCAGGCCCTGGCCCTGGGTGCCGCGGATGGCCGTGCAGAGGTTGGTCTTCTGGCTGAGGCAGGACGGGCACTCATGGCATTCGGGCGTGTAGAGCGGGATCACGTGATCGCCGGGCTTTACCGAGGTCACGCCCGCGCCCACCTCGACCACGACGCCCGCGCCCTCATGGCCGAGGATTGCCGGGAAGATACCTTCCGGGTCGGCCCCGGAGCGGGTGAATTCGTCCGTGTGGCAGAGACCGGTCGCCTTGATTTCGACAAGAACTTCGCCCGCCTTCGGGCCATCCAGATTGACTTCGGTAACTTCGAGCGGTTTGCCGGCCTCGAAGGCCACGGCGGCGCGCGTGCGCATGTCTGCATTCCCCCTGCAATGGTCGCTTAGCGATGCTCGTTCGAGCGTTGGAGCCAGTATAGGTTTGCACCAACCCCGAACAATTAAGACCTTAGGATGCGCCCAAGGAGCTTCGCAAGTGCACATTTTCGGCTTATGAATCAAGGAATAAGGGAGGAGAACCAGAACCATGGAGAAACACGGCATCCCAGCGGTCGCAGCCCTCTGCGCCACCCTGATCATGCCCCTCGCCGCGGCGGCCCAGCCCGCAGAGGATCCGTCCTGGCCCTGCATACAGCGCAAGGTGGAAACCCTCTCGCTCGGCCTCATGTGGCCTCACCCCGTGGAGGCCGCCGAACCCGATGCGGAGCAGAAGGCACTCATCGAGACCCTCGCGCTGCGCCGGGTCAGCCTCGATGAGGCAAAGAGCCTCGTCGGCGACTATGCCGCAAGCCATCCCGACCTCAGCGAGCAGGATCTCGGCGTGATTTTCGAGGGCGTCTTCGAGCGCCTCTCGAAAGAACGTCGCCGGCTCGTCAACGGCATCGAGCGCTATGCCGAAAGCCAGCAGACGCTGTCGCGGAAGATCGACGAGGAGCGCGTCGCCTTCCGCGAGGCCGAAGCCGTCGAGCCGCCCGACTACGACCAGCTCGACAAGCTCGAGGCCGAGATGGACTGGAACGAGCGCATCTTCCACGACCGCGCCCAGTCGCTCACCTATGTCTGCGAGACGCCGGTCCTGATCGAGCAGCGCCTCTATGCCATCGCGCAGATCCTGCTGCAGGCGAAGACCTGAGCCGGAGGCGCGCGCGCCTTCAGCGGCTCAGCAGATGCTCGGCGAGGATCACGGCCCCGAGCCCGATGAGGGCAAGCCCGCCAAAGGCCTCGATCACCCGGCCGAACCGGCGGCCGAGAAAGCGGCCGGCCAGCGTTCCGGCGGAGCTCATCGCAGCGCTCGTCGCTCCGATCGCGAGGGCGATGACGAGAATGTTGACGTCGAGGAAGGCAAGCGAGATCCCGACCGCCATCGCATCGATCGAGGTGCCGATCGCGACCGCGAGCAGCGTCCAGGGCGAGGAGGCCCGCCGTGCGCTCGCCTCCTCTCCGGCGGAGAAGCTCTGCATCATCATGTGCGTCCCGACGCCTGCGAGCAGGACGAAGGCGATCCAGTGGTCATAGACCGCGACATGCTGGCTGGCCGCAACGCCGAGCCCCCAGCCGATCAGCGGCGTGAGCGTCTCGACGGTGCCGAAGACCATGCCGGTCCGCACCGCGGTGCCGACGCTCGGGTGCCGAGCCTGCGCGCCCCGTCCGAGCGAGGCAATGAAGGCGTCAATGGACATGCTGACGGCGAGAACGCCGATGGCGATCGGTGACATACGGAACTCCCTGGGCGTGGCCAGCGGAAAACGGACCCCGCCCGCAGGGCCCCGCCGCCACGGTCTCGCAAGGCCTTCCGGCTGGACGCGCCACGCAGTGAGACTGCGAGAATGTTGACGCGCCCCCGCATTGCAGCGGTCGCTACTCCCCGATGGCCGCCGAATTAAGGATCAGGCCTGGATTGTCAAGCAAGGACAATCACTTGGAATTGCGACGCACTTGCAACAAGGCGACGTGCCCTACTCCCATTCGAGCTCCGTGTAGGCCTGGGTCGCATTCCGCGGGTTGTAGACGCCGAAGAGCGCCCAGTTTCCCGCCTCGCTCTGGCCGATCTCCGGAACCGCCTCCGAGATCGAAAGCCCCGCATCGAGGGCCGCACGGGTGTCCGATTCGAGCACCGACAGATAGCGCGCGACCGGTTCCGCGCCCTCGGGCCAGGCGAGCACCGGCCCGCCATGGCCCGGCACCACGGCCGCCGCCGTCTCGCCCTCGCTCATCGCCTCGAGCAGCGCGCGCCAGCCCGGCAGCGAACCGTCGAGCGTCGGGACATGTGTCGCGAAGACCAGATCGCCCGCAAACAGCAGCCCGCTTTCGCTGTCGGTGACCGTCAGGTCGTTGGTGGTATGCGCCTTGGGCCGTGGCGTGAGCGTGAGCGCCCGGTCGCCGAGATCGAGTACAAGCGGTTCCGCGAGGCCGCGATCCGGCGCAACGACAGCGGTGCCGAGAAAGCCCTCCACACCGATCGCATTGCGGAAACGGTCGAGATAGGTCTCAGCGCGGTCGGCAAGCGCGCGCGCAAGCCCCGCGTGGCCGACGATCTCCGCGCCGGCTTCCGCCAGCGGTGCGGCTCCGAGCACATGATCGGGATGCATGTGGGTGAGCACGAGATGGGTGATCGGGGCCTCGGTCACGGCCCGCACCGCGAGATAGATCTGCTCGCCCACGGCCCGCGATCCGCCCGCGTCGATCACCACGACCCCGTCCGCCCCGCGGACGAAGGCCACATTCGCGACATCGCCGCCGTTCTTCGGCCCCGGTTCCGCAATCGCCCCGCGGTGGACGAAGACACCGGGCGCAACCTCCTCGAAGGCAAGCCCCGGCGCGGGCCGCGGGCCGCAGTGTGGCGCGCCCGCGGTGCCGAGCCCCGCAAGCCCGTCGGCCGCCCCGGCGAGGTCGGCCTCGCAGCCGGCGCGCGTTTCCGCGGCGTGGCCGGGCAGCAGCACCTCGCGGCAGTGCGCATCCGCGCCGAGCGCGCAGAGGGTGACGAATGCCTCGAACATGGCCGGACCTCCCTTCGCCTTCCGTCCTGACACAGCGGCCCGCCGCTGCTCCACGCATCCGAAAGGCTCGGTTCGCGGCTTCGGGCGCGTATGGTATTCTGCCATATGGATTCCATACGGATTCCATATGCATTCCATATCGGCGCGCCGCCGCCTTCCGGCCTTCCGCGCCGTCCTGACGGAGCTCCGCGCCCATGTCCCGTCTTGCCGCAATCCTCGCCGCAACTCTCCTCGCAGGAACCGCGCAAGCTGCTGATCCGCCTCGTGAAAATCCCCTGATCGAGAGCGAGACCTGGGATTTCATCAAGGGCGACATCGTCGGCGACACCGGCCTGCAGGACGGCGCCCCCCTCTTCGATCTCGAGGCCCCCTACCGCGCCAACGACGCCGCCACAGTCCCCGTCGTCATCGACCAGAAATCCAATGATTTCGGTCCCTTGGAGCGCCTTCGTCTCGTGATCGATGAAAATCCGTCGCCGCTGGCCGCCGACATCACCTTCGGCCCCGCCATGCAGCCCGTGCATTTCGAGCTCCGCGTCCGCGTCAACCAGTATTCCAACATCCGCGCCATCGCGACAACACCCGACGGCAGCTTCATGACCGGCCGCTTCGTAAAGGCAAGCGGCGGCTGCTCCGCCCCGGCCACGCGCGACCCCGAGCAAGCGCTTGCAAACATGGGGGAAATGCGCCTCAAGCTCTTCGGAGCGCCGGAGCCTCGCATCTCGAAGCCGCGGCAGGAAGCCCAGATCATGATCCGCCACCCCAACTATTCCGGGCTCCAGCGCGATCAGATCACACAGCTCTTCATCGGTGCGCATTTCCTCGACAGGATCGAGGTCTTCCAGGGCGACGATCGTCTCTTCCTGATCGAGGGCGGCATCTCGATCAGCGAGAACCCGGTGTTCCGCTTCGACTATTCCGACAACGGCGCCGAAACCCTGCGTGTCGTTGCCCACGATACCGAGGGCAACGTCTTCGAACGGGAACTTCCCAAAACGAGCCCCAGCTAGGAGCCTCAGAAACAGAGGATCTCCGCCTCGGCCTGCGCGCGCCGCAGGGCCGCGACATAGTTCTTCGCCATCTGGGTCGTGCGGAAGATCGACATCCGCTCGCCGCCAACCTGCTGCATCGAGAGCACCGTCTCGGCCTCGACATAATCGTCATAGGGAAGGATCGCCGCAACATGATCGACCGAACAGGAGCACTTGCGCAGCATCTCCCGCGTCTGCCCGTTCGCCGCCATGCAGGCAAAGACATAATCCGCCCGCGCCTCGGTGGGATAGTCGTTGAGCCGCTCTGCCACCGACTGGGCGCCCGCAGGTGCCGCAGCGAGGGCCGCCATGGCCAGGAATACCGCAGCCCGTCTCATTGTTCTGGCTCCTCTGCAGAAGTGAGGTCGAGGCGGGTCTCGTAGACCGCGCCTTCCGGTCCGTCAGCGCGCGCATCAAGCGCGACATACCAGCCGGGAACCTCGTCCGAGACGGTGATTTCCAGCGTGAGCGTGTCATACCCCTGCATCCGGGCCGCATTCTTGTCGCCTTCGAGCGGTTGCAGAACGAACCGCTTGGCCGCAATCTCTCGCCCCTCGAAGCGCGCGGTCACCGGCTCGGCGGGGGTTTCCTCGAGCAGCACCTCCTTCACACGATTGCGGACATAGAACGGACTTCCGCCCGCAAGCCGCGCAACGTCGCGGACTGCCGTTTCCATGAAATACATGATAAGCGGATTGCCGACCGATGTCGGAAAGCTGCCGATCGCCCCCTCACGACCGCCTTCCTCGAGCACGAGTTCGGTGTTGTCATGTGCGCCGATGGTGAGACGGACAGTGCCGTCACTGTCCTCCGTCCCGCCGGGCTCGCGGGCCATGCGGCTGTACTGGATCACGCTCGCCTCGGGCAATCCGTCGAGACTGCCCTCGCGGAAGATCATGTCGTAGGTATCACTCGCCCCTGCGGCACAGGCGGTGGCAATGCAGCAGGCCGAGAGGCCGCCGAGCAACCAGCGCATCATCCGGTTTCCTCCCTGTTGTTTTCCGGCGATCATATTCCTTGCACACCCGGCGTCACCGGCGACCTTTGTCTGTGGGCCGGCAAGATCATGGACCCAGATGGCGTGTCTTCCAGTCGATGAGCGCCCGCAGCCGCGCCAGCCGGACCGGCTTGGTCAGCACCGCGAAATCACAGGCCTCGCCGGCACGGAGCAACGCATCACTCCGGCTTGCCGTGATCATCACCGCCGGGATGTCGAGCCCGGCCTCCGCCCGCAGCGCCTCGATCGCGGCAAGCCCGGTATCGTCACCGTCGAGCTGATAGTCGGCGAGGATGATATCGGGCGGGCTGCCGAGGTCGCGCATCATCGCGAGCGCCTCCGCGGTCGACCCGGCGGCAAGCACGCTTGCCCCCCAGCCCTCGAGCTTGCGGACCGTGGCATCCAGCACTTCCGGATCATTCTCGACCACCAGGATGATCCGGTCGAGATCCCCCTCCGCAACGCTCGGCTCGGGCATCGGATCGGCAACATCCACCTCGCCCGGTGCGGCGCGCGGCAGTTCGATCGAGAACATCGAGCCCACGCCCGGCGTCGAGCGCAGGGCGACGCGGTGTCCGAGATGGCGGCAGGCGCGCTCCACGATCGACAGCCCGAGCCCTACTCCGCTTCCGGCGCAACTGGTGCCGACCCGGGTGAACTCGTCGAAGATCCGCTCCTGATCCTCCGGGGAGATACCGATGCCGGTATCCCAGACCTCGATCACCACCTTGTCACCGCGGACGCGCACGCCGACGAGCACCCTGCCCTCGGCGGTGTATTGGATCGCATTCGCGACGAGGTTCTGCACGCACCGGCGGAGATAGCGCGGATCGCTCCTGACCCAGCGGCGTGAGGGCACAATGCGAAGTTCGATCCCCTTTTCCGCCGCCAGAGCCGTCATGTCGCCGCTGAGACTGCCCAGCACCTCGTCGAGACGGAAATCCGTCACGTTGAACTCGGCACCACGCGAGTCGAGGCGCGAGATCTCCAGCAAGGCATGGAGCAGGGTCTCGATGGAAGAGAAAGACCGTTCGAGCCGCGCCGCCGTCTCGATCACGTTTTCCTGCGTCGGCTGTTCGCGCAGGGTCGAGATGTAGAGCTTTGCGGCGTTGATGGGCTGGAGCAGATCATGGCTCGCGGCGGCGAGGAAGCGCGTCTTGGTGCGGTTGGCCTCTTCGGCGGTCTCCTTCGCCTCCCGCAAGGCCTCTTCGGCACGGGCCTGCTCCTCGTACTGCAGCCGCAGCAGCCGGTTGGTTTCGGTGAGCTCGGCCGTGCGCTCCTGCACCCGGCGCTCGAGGGTCTCGTTGAGCCGCCGCAGGCCTTCGCTCGCCTCCATCTCGCGGGTCACGTCCATGATCGTTGTCATGAAGCCGCCATCGGGCAGGCCGTGGATGCGCACGTCGAGCGTGAGGTCGGGCCGCCGGCGGAGGCGCACCTGCACCGCGCGGCCGCTCCGCACCGCGCGCACCCATTTCATCAGGTCAATGGCATCGCCCGTGCCGTTGAGATCACGGGTGCGCTCGAGGAAATCCGCGATGCGGCCCACACCCGTGCCCTTGCGCAGAAGCGAGAACGGCAGGCCAAGTAGTTCGCCAAAACGTTCATTGAAAACGAGAAGATCGCCCGCGGCCGAAAAGGTCGAGATGCCGAGGCTCATGTGGTCGAAAGCGGCCTGAAGAAAGAGCGCGTGCTCGTCGATCAGCCGATCCTTCTCGCGGCGGCTTTCACGGACCACGTCGGTGATCTCGGTCTGGAGCACCGCGATATTGCCCGAGCCGGTCTTGCGATGCGAAACCTGAATCCAGCGGTCGTGCTTGAGCGGCAGCACGAAGGAGGCATACTGCCGCCCCGTCGGATCGGGCAGGAGCGGCAGCCAGTCCGCATCGTCGGGGCCACGCTCGGGGCGGAGAAACTCGCTCTTGGCAACTGCGGCGAGATAGTCGCGATACTCGAGGCCCGGGCGCACCAGCGGCGCGACATCCGGCAGCAGCGCCTTGAAATGCTCGTTGCAGATCTGCAGCCGATCCTCGGAGAACAGCGCAAAGCCGCCCTCCATCGCGCCCAGCGCATCGGCGAGATTGGCCTGGCTGCGTTCCTGGGCATGGTAGGCGGTGGCAAGCTCGCTGCTTGCCCGGCCAAGCGTGTCGAGCGCCTTCTCGAGGTCACGGGTCTTTTCCCAGAGCTCGGCCTGCAGCGCGATGGCGGACTGGAAGAGCGAATAGGCAGAGCCGGTGACCTCGTGCCGTCGCTCGGCGCGGTCGATCAGGGCACGAATGATCTTGCGCTGTTTCTCGACCTGAATATCGATCGGGTCGTCCGGGTCGGTCAGAATGGCGCAATTCCTTTCGGCCGGAAGAAGGCGACGCCCACGAAGGTCTGGTTCACATGCACCCCGAGGTGTTGCTCGCCATAGGTATTGAAGCCGATCACCCGATGTTCGCGGAGCAGGCGGGAGGCGTCAGCGGCGAGTTGCTTGTGCTCGATCTCGAGCTTGCGGAGAAAGCAGTCGAAGCCGAGGATGAAATCCGGGCTTTCGCCGTGCTCGCCGCAGACATCGAGCCCGGCATCGAGGGTCTCGATGATCTCCTTTCCCCGGCCGAGCGTAAGCAGAAGCCCCTCGTCGATCGCGGAGAGGAGGGTGAGACCGCCGCTCTCGTGAATCTGCTGGATGGCGCGCACGTGGTAGACGCTGCCGTTGCGCACGAGGACGGGGTTCTCGGCGAACACGATCGGCGAGAGCGTCTCGACCGGCAAGCCGAGAAGACGGGCATATTCCCGTGCCGCCGGCGCGCCGTTGATCTCGAGCACAAGGCGCTCCTCGGGCACGGCGCCCGTGACGACCATCTTGCGTTCGGTCGGCTGGAAATGATCGAAGCCGAGGCCGCGGAACTCGAGATCGGTCTCGAGCAGCAGCAGGAGCGCGGCGTTGGTGTGGAAACGCCCGGCGTGGAGCACGTAGGTCGTCTGGAAGTTCTGCCCGTCGCCGGCCGAGCCGCCGAAGACCGGCACATCCTTGAGACCGGCGTGGAGGGCCGCGACGAAGACGTCCTCCTGTTTCGAGAGACCGTCGGCAAAGACGAGCGCAAGCCGGTTGCGCCCGGCGGTCGGGCGAAACTGCGCGGCCATGCGCTCTGCCTGCCGCGCGGTCGCTTCGATCGCCACAGGCGAGAGCGGTTTGAAGAGCTGGGACGAAAAGCGGAAATGCGAGGCCGGAAAGGCGAGTGCAACCAGCGCGTCGTTCTCGTAGCCCTCGGGCGTGATCTGGCCGGCCGTGGTGCAACCGAAGACGGTGGTATCGAGAAACGTCTCGCGCAGGCCCGCCTCGAACTCCCCGAGATCGAGACGCGGCGGCAGCAGCAGGAAAACGAAACTCGGAGCCGCGCCGATCAGCTCGGCCGCAACCTCACGCAGGGCCGCACGCGCCGAGGGCGCACGCGAGATGCCGACACGGACGAGCGCAGCGGGTTGCGCTCCCGCAATCAGATCCTTCATTGCAGGCCGGAGACCATGTTTGCCTCCTTGATGAGCAGCGCGGCCTGGGTCCGGTTGCGGACGCCGAGGCGGCGCAGCAACGCCGTGATATGGGCCTTGACCGTCGCCTCGGCGAGCGAGAGCTCGAAGGCGATCTGCTTGTTGGCCTTGCCCTTGCAGATGAGGTTGAGGATGCGGCTCTGCTGCGGCGAAAGCCCCTCGATGCGGTGGAAGATGTCGGCGGCGACGGTATCCTCGCTGCGGCAGGAGACCGCACGGCGGATCCCCGGCGGCGCATAGACCTTGCCATCCCAGACCGTCCGCACGGCATCCGAAAAATCGTTGCGCGGCAGATCCTTTGGAATGAAGCCCGCCGCCCCCGCACAGAGCAGCGCCTGGATCGTCTTCTCGGACGTGCTCGCCGAGATCACGATGACGGGCACGTCGGGATTGCGATCCTTGATCTTGAGAAAGCCGTTCAGCCCCGCGACGTCCGGCAGGTTCAGATCGAGCAGAATCAGATCCGGGGAATAATGGGAATTGAGGAGACGCATGCCTTCCGAAAGGCAGGAAACGGAGCGCACGTCCTCGATGTCGAAAATCCCGCCGATGGCGCTGGCGAGCGCGTCGCAATAGAGTGGATGATCGTCGATAACGAGGACGGATCCTATTGCGCCGTCCTGATGCGCCGTTTGTTGGTTTTGCATATGGTTCTCTCCCTGTGCCGCGGAAGATATCAAACTGATGCGCCACTTCAAATGAAATGCACAAATGTGCGCAGTGAATTGATAATGACGCTGCGGGCGGGCGGATTTTCCGGCCTCCGCCCCCCCCCCGAGCGAATGGCTGAAACCCCACAACCTGGGGGGAATTAGCGCCGCCCGGAATTTCCCCGCCCTGGCCGGAGCCGGAGGCCGCGGCGGTCGAGCGAGAGCACGGTCCCGTCAGGCAGCACGACCCGCTTGCGAATGCCGAGCGCCTGCGCCGCGGCACCGATCGTGTCGGCATTCATCTCGCGCATGGCCGTGCCGAGATCACTCGCACGGGCCGCACCACGCGCTGTGCCCTGCGACGCGCCCGCGGCGGCCCTGATCGGCACGAAATCATCGGGCCGGGCCCGGGGGGCAAGCGGGGGAGGTCCGACTGCGGCAACCGGGATCGCAAAGCGGCCCGCCGCGGCAGTGGCCGTCGGCAGGCCCGGATCGTCGGAGGCAAATGCCGGCGTACGTGGGGCGGCGGCGGCCATCCACGGCTCCGGAGGCGGCGACCCGAGACGGAGCGCGAAGAACCCCGCTCCGCCGAATGCCAGCAGCAGGATGGCGGCAGCAGCCGCGAGCCGGGGCCTTTGCGCCGCCCGCCGGCCGCGCAGAGGTACGGGCCGGATCGCCCGGGGCAGATGCGGCTGCGGGGGTGCAGCGGCCACCGACCCCCGCTCGCGCGCCGGAAGGTGGCGCACCAGACGCTCGAAGGGCACAGACGGCATGGAGGCCGCCTGTGGGCGATCCGGCTCGGCCAGGGCAGCGGCCGGTTGTGCCTTGGACAGAGGTTCGGCGCCGGCCTCCCGCGCGGCCTTCTCGGCGCGGGCCGCCAGGGCGACAGCACGGCGCGCCCGCGCCTCCTCGAGCCGTCGCGCGAGGGCTTCGGGGTCCATCAGCTCCGCGAGCGTCGGTTCATGCGCGAGGGCCTGTGTCGAGGATCTGTCCATGCACTCCGGCTTCGGGTCAAATCGGCTTCGGCCCTGATATCTAGCGCAGATCCGGACCTCAGGCCATCCATCGCCCCACGACAGCTCCACAACCGGCGAGCGCCTGCCGAGGCAGCCCGATTCCGTCTGTTGACAGTTGCGGGGCAAAATCAAAAGATGCTGCGCCTCTCTGAAAGCATGGCGGAGGATATCAATGACCGACAAGCTCCAGGAGATGCCGGGCCACCTGATCCGGCGTCTGCATCAGATTTCGGTCGCCGTGTTCAGCGAGCATGTTGCTGCCGCGGGTCTCAACCTCACGTCGGTTCAGTATGCCGCGCTGTCGGCGATTGCGGCGTCACCCGGCATCGATCAGGCGACGCTTGCCGGATCCATCGCCTATGACCGCGTCACCATCGGCGGCGTGGTGGATCGTCTGGTGCAGAAGGGGCTCATTGACCGGCGCACCAACGAACGCGATCGCCGGGCGCGTGTGCTGCACATCACGCCCGAGGGCGAAACCGTGCTTCGGGAAATCGAGCCCGTCGTCGCGGGGGTTCAGCGCGACATCCTCGTTGGCCTGAGCGAAACGGAACGCGCGACGCTCATCGCCCTGATGCGGAAGGCGACCGAGGCCGGAAACGAGCTCAGCCGCGCTCCGCGCATCGCCGAAAGCTGACCGTCACAAAAAATTCACGGGCCGCAGATCCCGACGCGCCTCTGGCACCATGACGACGCCCTCTGCGGCCCAGTTTGTCGCAATCCCGGCCGAATCTCGCGCTTCCGCAAGGCCACCCGGGCTGCGCGAAGAACCGCCATCGTCTCATCTCGGCTCGAAAAGGCATATTTTATCCCCAGATTTAGGCGCTCGAAGGGGGCGCCCTCTGTTCCTGCCCGCCAAGTTTGCGTTTATGTAGCGCCGCGGGCCGGAGGTCGTTGCAGTCCGGAAGTGAACGAGGGAGGAGCGAGTGACAACCCAGGATACGTCGCCGTATGCCATCTATGGGATCGATCGCTGGGGCAAGGGCATGGTCACGGTCATGCCGGACGGAGATATCGGCCTCCTGAACCCGACGAGCGAAACCAGCAAGGCCGTCAGCCTGCCGGGCATCATCCGGAACCTCGAGCGCCGCGGCATTCATACGCCCGTGCTGCTGCGCGTGAGCTCCTATCTCGAGCAGGGCATCCGCTCGATCAACGAGAGCTTCCGCACCGCGATCTCGCGCTCCGGCTATCGCGGCGTCTATCGCGGCGTGTTCCCGATCAAGGTGAACCAGCAGGCGCAGGTCGTGCAGCGCATCGTCGAGTTCGGCCGGCCCTACGGCTACGGGCTCGAGGCGGGCTCGAAACCCGAGCTCGTCATTGCGCTGAGCCGGACGCTCTCGAAGGACGCACTCATCGTCTGCAACGGGGTGAAGGACGAGGAATTCGTCCGCCTCGCTATCCTCTCCCGCAAGCTCGGCTTCAACACGGTGATCGTGCTGGAGAGCCCGAAGGAGGTCGAGACGGTCATTTCGGTCTCGCAGGATCTCGGTCTCGAGCCGCTCCTTGGCGTGCGTATCAAGCTCACCAACCGGATCAGCGGTGCATGGGCCGCAAGCTCTGGCGACCGCTCGACCTTCGGCATGAACTCCGACCAGCTCGTCGCCGCAATCGACCAGCTCCGGGAGGTCGGGCTGCTGCATTGCCTGATGCTCCAGCACTCCCATCTCGGCTCGCAGATCCCGGACGTGAACGATGTGCGCCGTGCGGTCAACGAAGCGTGCCGCTACTTCGCCGAGCTCACGCGCGAGGGCGTTCCGCTCACGCATCTCGATCTCGGGGGCGGTCTTGGCATCGACTACACCGGCGAGATGAAGGCCACCGAGAACTCGGTCAACTACACGGTCGACGAATACTGCCTGAACGTGGTCGAGACAGTGCGCTATTCGATGGATGAGGCCGGGCTCCCGCACCCCACGCTGGTGACCGAAAGCGGCCGTGCCGTGGTCGCGCTCTCCTCGATGCTCGTCTTCAACGTGCTCGAGGCGACCTATTTCGACGTGGAAACCGCCCCGGAAGTACAGGAGGGCGACCATCACCTGATATCCGACCTGGCCGCGATCGGCTCCTATCTCGTCCCCGAGCGGTTGCAGGAGTGCATCAACGACGCGACCTACTACCGGGACGAGTTGCGCGCGCTCTTCCGCCGCGGCTACGTCGGGCTGCGCCAGGTCGCCCGCGGCGAGCGGATCTATCTCCAGCTCATGTCTCGCATCAAGCGGCTTGCCGTTACCGCGGAGACGACCGCGGAGGTCGATGCCCAGCTCGAGCAGCTTGCCGACATCTACCACTGCAACTTCTCGCTCTTCCAGTCGCTCCCCGATGTCTGGGCGATCGACCAGCTTCACCCCGTGGTGCCGCTCCAGCGGCTCAACGAGGCACCCGACCGCCGCGCCGTGCTCTCTGACATCACCTGCGACAGCGATGGAAAGATCGACAATTTCATCCTGTCCGACGGGATCTCGCCGTCCCTGCCGGTCCATACGCTGACGGATCACGAATCCTACTATGTCGGCGTCCTCTTCGTCGGGGCCTATCAGGAAACTCTGGGCGATCTGCACAACCTCTTCGGCGACACCAATGTGGTGACCATCGAGCTGCGCGAGGATGGTGGCTTCGATCTCCTGCAGGAGGTCGAAGGCGATACCATTGCGGACGTGCTGAGCTATGTCGAATACGATCCGCGCGACTGCGTGGACGATTTCCGCCGGATCGTCGAGACCGCGATCTCCGAGGGCCGGCTGAATGTTACCGACCGCAAGACACTGATCGCGGCCTATCGCGACAGCATCAACGGCTATACCTATTACGAATCCCACTGATACCGGAGGGCGACCCATGGGCAAGACACTCGTGATCGGCGCGGGCGGCGTGAGCAACGCCTGCGTGAACAAGATGGCGATGAATGCCGATATCTTTACCGAGATCACCCTCGCGAGCCGGCGCAAGTTCAAATGCGACGAGATTGCCGAGGGCGTGAAGCATCGCACCGGCGTCGAGATCCGGACGGCGGAAATCGATGCGATGGATGTCGGCGCCGTCGTGGCCCTCATCAAGGAAACCGGCGCCGAGCTTCTCGTGAACCTCGCGCTGCCCTATCAGGATCTCGCGCTGATGGATGCGTGCCTCGAAGCGGGCATCCACTATCTCGACACCGCGAACTACGAGCCGCCGGAAGAGGCGAAATTCGAGTATTCCTGGCAGTGGGCCTATCAGGAGCGCTTCCGGGAGAAGGGCCTGACGGCGATCCTCGGCTCCGGCTTCGATCCGGGCGTGACCTCGATCTTCGCCACCTGGATCCGCAAGCACAAGCTTTCCGGCATCAGGCAGATCGACATCCTCGACTGCAACGGCGGCGACCACGGCAAGCCCTTTGCCACCAACTTCAACCCGGAAATCAACATCCGGGAAGTGACGGCCCCTGCGCGCCACTGGGAAGGCGGCGACTGGGTGGAATCGCCTGCCATGTCGAAAAAGGTACCGTACGACTTCCCGGGTGTCGGCGAGAAGAACATGTACCTCATGTATCATGAGGAGCTCGAAAGCCTGAAGACGCACTTCCCCGAGATCGAGCGGGCGCGCTTCTGGATGACCTTCGGGGATGCCTACATCAATCACGTTACCGTGCTGCAGAACGTCGGCATGACCTCGATCGAGCCGGTGATGCACAATGGCGTCGAGATCGTTCCGCTCCAGTTCCTCAAGACCGTTCTGCCCGATCCCGGAAACCTTGCGGAACTCACCAAGGGCAAGACCTGCATCGGCGACATTATTACCGGCCCGGCGCAGGACGGCGGCGAGGAGAAGACCTACTGGATCTACAACATCTGCGACCATGAGGAATGCAACCGCGAGGTCGGGTCGCAGGCGGTTTCCTACACCACCGGCGTGCCCGCCATGATCGGCGCGGCGATGGTGCTGAAGGGCATCTGGCGCGAGCCCGGCGTGTGGAACACCGAACAGCTCGACCCCGACGCCTTCATGGAGATGCTGAACACTCAGGGGCTTCCCTGGCAGGTCGAGGAAAAGCCCAGCCCCGTTTCCTTCTGAGATCGGAGGACTGATCCCTTGGCGGAGTACATGCAAACCCAGGCGGGCGATCCGGGTGCATTTCGCGATTTCGATCTCTCGCGGGTTCCGAGCCCCTGCTTCGTCGTCGACGAAGCGGCAATCCGGCGCAACCTGAGCATCCTCAAGGATGTCTCGGACCGCTCGGGCACGCATGTGCTCGCAGCGCTGAAGGCCTTCTCGATGTTCGCGCTCGCCCCGGTCGTGCGCGAATATCTTGCCGGCACCTGTGCCAGCGGGCTCTTCGAGGCCCGGCTGGCACGGGAAGAATACGGAGGCGAGGTCGCCACCTTCTGCGCCGGCTACAAGGCCTCGGAGATCGATGCGATCATCGCGCTTTCCGATCACATGATCTTCAACTCGCCGGCCCAGAAGGACCGGTTCCTGCCGAATGTCCGGGCAGCGGGGCGCAGCGTTTCCGTCGGGCTCCGGATCAATCCCGAACATTCCGAGGGCGAGATCGCCAAATATGATCCCTGCGCCCCGTGCTCCCGTCTCGGGATGCCCGTCTCGCAGCTCACTCCCGAAGCGCTCGAGGGCGTTGACGGGGTTCATATGCACACGCTTTGCGAGCAAGACTTCGAGCCGCTGGCCCGCACCTGGGAGGCGGTGAAGCCGACGCTCGCGCCCTTCTTCTCCCGGCTCAAATGGCTCAATTTCGGCGGTGGGCACCATATCACCCGCGCTGACTACGATCGGGAAGCCCTGATCGGTTTCCTGCGCCAGGTCCGCGCCGAGACGGGGCTTGAGGTCTATCTCGAGCCGGGCGAAGCGGTGGCGCTTGATGCCGGGATTCTCGTCGGTGAAATTCTCGATCTGCCGGTGAACGGAAAGCCGCTCGCGATCACGGACATATCCGCGACCTGCCACATGCCCGACGTGATCGAGGCCCCCTACCGCCCAGCCTTGCTTGGCGAGGCGGAAAGCGGCCACAGCTATCGTCTTGGCGGCCCCTCCTGCCTCGCGGGCGACGTCATCGGGGATTACACGTGGGCGCGCCCGCTTGCGATCGGGGATCGCTATGCCTTTCTCGACCAGGCCCACTACTCGATGGTCAAGACCAACACATTCAACGGCGTCCCCCTCCCCTCGATCGCGCTCTGGAACTCGGAAACGGACGATTTGCGCATGGTCCGCGAATTCGGATACGACGACTTCCGCAACCGCCTGTCATAGGCGCCGGAAGGCGGCCTTTGCCGCCAATCTGGGCGCGCGGTGCGCGCATATTTCTTTTGTTGGGCGGACGCGCTTTCGCGTCCGCCTGACTGCTCTCCAGGTTAGCAAACCTGTATGAAATCCTTCTGGAACGCCCGGAGCCTGTCCGATGAGCATCTTTCTCGATAGCGAACTGACCGAAGCCGAACGCCGCGAAGACGCCCGCTTCCGCATCATCCCCATGCCGCTCGAGCGCACCGTTTCCTATGGTTCCGGCACCGTGAACGGACCTTCGGCGATCATCGCGGCGAGCAACGAGCTCGAGCGCGGTACGGCCGGGTCCGAGCCCTGTGCGCGCGGGATCCACACCGAGGCGCCGGTCGACTGCTCCGGCCCCCTTCCCGAGGTCATGTCGCGCCTTGCCGCGCGCACCCGGGCGGCGGTGGAGGCGGGCAAGATTCCGGTGACGCTCGGCGGCGAACACTCGCTCACCTATGGCGCGGTGATGGGGGTGCTCTCCGCAACCCATCGTCCCCTTGGCATCGTGCAGGTCGATGCCCATGCCGACTTGCGCGTCGCCTATCAGGGCGAGGTTCATTCGCATGCCTCCGTCATGCATCTTCTCGCCGAGGAGGGGGTGAGGCTCGCGCAATTCGGCGTGCGGGCGCTCTCCTTCGTCGAGATGGAAAGTCGCCGCAGAAACAGGGTGTTTCACGTCGATGCTGAGGAGATCGTGACAAAAAACCTCCACGCGATCGACTTGCCGGAAGACTTTCCCGAGGATGTCTATGTCTCCTTCGACGTCGATGGGCTCGATCCGAGCGAGATGCCTGCGACCGGCACGCCCGTGCCCGGCGGGCTCTCCTATTATCAGGCGCTTCATCTGGTAGAAAACGCGCTCAAGGGCCGTCGCCTCGTTGGTCTCGACGTGGTCGAGCTCGCGCCAGATGGCAACGAGGCCTGGGACTTCACTGCGGCCCAGATTGTCTATCGACTGATGGCGCTCGGAGCATAGTTCACTTCTTTTTCCGTGATGGAACTTCGGCGCCTGTCGCGCATTTTATCTCCACTTGGCGGGCGGAAACGGTTCGCCCCGAGATTGAAAATGAACAGCAGGAGGCAAGTCATGAACTGGGATCAGGTCAAAGGGAATTGGAAGCAGTTTTCCGGCAAGATGCGCGAGCAGTGGGGTGAACTCACTGACGACGAGATTGCAAAGGCCGAGGGCAACCGTGAACAGCTCGTCGGTTTGATTCAGGCCAAATATGGCCGCTCGAAGGAAGAGGCCGAGCGCGAGATCGATTCGTGGCTTAACGCCGCCTGATCTCTCGGCGCTCGCTTGAAACCTAGACTTCAAGGCCCGGCTCTGCCGGGCCTTTTTGTTTCAACATGTTATGCCTATCCCTTGAGAGACAGGGCGAGGCCTGCCGCGACAAAATCGACATGCGGCACGGCAGCGGCGATGCGCTGGTTGAGGCGGCCCTGTTCATCGCGGAAACGGCGACCGAGAGGGGTTTCCGGGACGAGGCCGAGGCCGATTTCGTTGGAGACGAGAATGCAGGGGATCGGCTGTGCCTGCAGGGCGGAGACGAGATCTTCGGTTTCGGAAACGGGGTCGCGTTTGGCGAAGAATATGTTTGAAAGCCAAAGGGTTAGGCAATCGACCAGGATCACGTCCGCGTCGGTTGTCGTGGCAATCGCGTGGGAGAGGTCGAGCGGGGTTTCGAGTGTGCGCCAGCCTGGGCCGCGTTCGGCCTGGTGATGGGCGATGCGCTCGGCCATCTCGGCATCTCCGGCTTCGGCGGTGGCGATGTAAACCCTTGTTGCACCTGTAGATTCCGCAAGCGCCAGGGCATGCCGCGTCTTGCCTGAACGCGCGCCTCCGAGCACGAGGCGGTGGCCGAACCGAGCTTTTTCCATGCAGACCCTCCTGTCGCCCGGACCGCTTAGCGCGGCCGGCCGGCGAGGAAAACCGCGATATGGAATGCGTATGGAATGCATATGGAAACCGTATGGCAACCAAAGGCGTCGGGAATTGCCAGTGCACGGCTTGTGCCCGCCGCAGACATGGAGGATGCAGGGCCGGACACCGCCACGCCCTTGCCCTTGGAGCCCCCATGAACTGGCCCCTTGTCATGTTGATCGCGCTCGTCATCGAGTGGAGCTTCGGCTGGCCCGACGGGCTCTACCGACGCATCGGGCACCCTGTCACCTGGATCGGTCGGCTGATCTCCCGGCTTGATCGGGCCTGGAACCGGCCCGATCTCGATCCCGGCCGCAACCGCATCGCGGGCGCCGCGGCGGCGCTGCTTGTCATCGCCGCCGCGGTGCTGCCGGCGCTCGCCCTGACAGCCCTGCTGCCGGACAGCCTTCCCGGGCATCTGATCGCCGGGCTCCTTGCCGCGCCGCTGATCGCGGCGCGAAGCCTCCGCGATCATGTGGCCGCGGTGGGCGAGCCGCTTGTGCGCGGTGATCTGACCGGGGCGCAGATCGCGGTGAGCCATATCGTCGGGCGCGACCCGGAGCGGCTTGATGAGGCCGGGGTGGCACGGGCCGGGCTCGAGAGCCTTGCCGAGAATGCCTCGGACGGGGTGATCGCACCGCTCTTCTGGGGCGCGATCCTCGGGCTGCCGGGGATTGCCGCCTACAAGGCCATCAACACGCTCGACAGCATGATCGCCCATCGCACCCCCCGGCACGAGGATTTCGGACGCTTTGCCGCCCGCCTCGACGATGTGGTGAACCTGCCCGCCGCACGCCTCACCGGGCTCCTCTTCGCGCTTGCGGGCGGACGGCCGCGGCGCGCCCTCGATGTCATGCGGCGCGACGCCCCGAAGCACCGCTCGCCGAATGCCGGGTGGCCGGAAGCGGCGTTGGCGGCGGCACTCAACTGCCGGCTTTCGGGACCGCGCGTCTATCACGACCGGATCGCCCCCGAGCCCTGGATCAACGGCTCGGCCCCGGATCCCGCCGCGGACGGGATTCAGCGCGGTGTGAACCTCTATCGCCGGATGATCGCGCTCACGGCGGCGGCACTCTGCGCAATCGCGCTCGCCTGACGCGGCATCCCGGCCGGCCCGTCTTCGACCGGGGTTGTCGGCCTGCGAGTTCCAGCCTAAGTCCTGACGGGGCACGACTTCTGCCTCCCGACCCGAGCGTTCGGGCATAAGACATTCTGAGAGAGGGACCTCCATGAAATTTGCTTACGCCGTGACCACCGCCGCCATGCTGGCGCTGGCCGCCTGCTCGAATCTCGCCGGACCGCGGCCGCCGGTCAGCGAGCAGCTCATCACCGCAACCGCCACGATCGATTCCGTCAACAAGACCGACCGCATCGTGCAGCTGCATGACGACCAGACCGGTCAGGCCTACACGGTCTATGCCAATGACGGCATCAAGAACCTCGATCAGCTGACTGCCGGCGATGTCGTGGTCGTCGAGTATTACGACGCCACCGCCGTCTCGATGGCGACGGCCGACTCGCCCGAAGCATCTGCCGCCATGGTTGCCGGGGAAGCCCCGAAGGGCGCCCTTCCGGGCGGCATCGCGGTGCAGACCGAAACCATCGTCGTCGAGTTCCTCTCCTACAGCGATGGCATCGCGACCTTCCGCACGCCCGATGGCCTGACCCGCCGCACCGCGGTCAAGCCCGAGCTGCAGGACTTCGCGAGCAAGGCGCATCGCGGCGACATGATCCAGGTCACCATGACCGAAGCCGTCGCGATCTCGATCGCAAAGGCCCCGACGACCTGATCAGGGCGCGCCCTGAAGCAAGACCTCCGTCACCTGCGCGAGCAGGTGACGGGGCAGGATGACCAGCGCGCCCGGGCCATCGAAGCCCATGCGCATCGCGCCACCGAGCGCCATGTTCGAGGTGCCGATCTGGCCATCGGGCCGCATCGCGAGCCCCTCGATGGTCCAGCGCAGCCCTTCGGAAAGACATCCCGTGAGGGGCGCCATCGGGAAGATGGACACGCGGGTCCCTGCCGCCAGATCGAGCACGAGGGTGTCCCGGCAGTGAAAGCAGATGTCCTCGCCTCCGAGCAGCACGAGCGGCGCGCCCGCATGGCGCACCAGCGCGTTCATCGCCGCGAGATTGTGATCCGCCCGGCCGCCGAGAAACCCGAGGCCGAGCAGCAGCGGCGCCTCGATCGCGCGCAGGCATTTCTCGAGATCGGTGCTGTCCTGCTCGTCAATCCGGTGCACCGGATTGCCCTCGGCGGCAACGGCATCGGCATCGGCGGAATCCATGTCGCCGATCACCGCGAGCGGCCGGATCGCGCGGTCTGTCAGATGCGCCACGCCGCCATCCGCGGCAACAAACCCGGCGGTGAGGCCGATGGCCTCCTCGATGTCCTCCGCCGCGACCGGCCCGCCCCCGATCAGGGCGAGCGGCCGCGGGGAGCGCACGAGCGGCACCCTCATTCGGCGGCCGACTGCCCGGTTTCGGGATCGGCGGCGGTCCAGTCGCGGACGACCACGGCCGAAAGCGAGTTTTTCGGCGAACCGTCGATCATCTTGTCGGAATAGGTGAGATAGACCAGCGTGTTCCGTTTCTTGTCGAAGAAGCGGACGACCTGGATGCGCTTGAAGAGGATCGAGGCGCGGCGGCCGAAGACCTCCTCGCCATCCTCCAGCTCATCGCGGAACTTGATCGGCCCGGTCTGGCGACAGGCGATCGAGGCATCCGAGGTATCTTCGGCAAGCCCGAGGCTGCCGGAGATGCCCCCGGTGCGGGCCCGGCTCACGAAGCAGGACACGCCCTCGACCTTGGGGTCGTCGAAGACCTCCACCACGATGCGGTGATTGGCGCCGAGCAGCTTGATCGCAGTGGTAACCTCACCAACCTCTTCGGCAGCGGCGGGCACGGCGGCAGCGCCTGCGAGCGCCGCGGCGAGGCAAAGGGATTTCAGCATCATGTCTCCTTTGGAGGCGCTATTTCCGGGGCCTCTCGCCGTTTTCCGCGTCCGGGTCGGCCCGTCCAACGCCGAGGAAGACGAAGCGCAGCGGCAACATCCAGAGGAAGCCGAGACCGGCGAAGATCAGGAGCTCCCAGAGCACGCCGGGGCGGTCGAACATCGCGACGAGATTGACGGCGAGCACGATGTAGAGCGGGAGCCAGACGAGCAGGGCCACCAGCGAGAGACGGCGGCGCGCCTTGTAGGACAGCATGGTTTTCCTCTCCCGTTCCGGCCCCGGCCTTGCCCGGCCGCGCTCCGCAACGTGGTGCGGCGGGGCCGGGGTGTCAATGTGTCGGGGGCCGATTCAGGGCCGCTTTCGGGCGATCAGACCGTGGCCGGGCGGCTGTAGCGGAAGGCCTCGATCTCCTTGCGGCACAGGAGGCCAATGATCGCCTCCTCGTCCGGGCCGATCAGGCTTTCGCGCGGCGCGACCTTCGGGCGGTAGCTCCCCTTGGCATTGATCGCCTTCATGTCGTCGTGAATGTTGTGCGGCAGGCCGATGCGGGCGCTGATCCGGCCGAGGTCTTCCGCGAGATGCTCGTAGCGCACGACATCGTCGGTGAGGAGCTCGTCGCCGGCGGTATAGATGAGCCAGTTCTCGTTCACGAAGTCGGCGCGGTAGCGGATGAAGCGGGCCAGATCGGCGACACCCAGGGTTTCGCGGTAGCGCGGCCGCATCTTCATCGTCCAGTGATAGCGGCTGACCATGCGGTCGAACGGGTTCCGGACGATGGTGAACTTGAAATAGCTGTTCCAGATCTCCGCGCCGAGCCGTTCGCGGATCTCGACGCCGGTCATGTGCTCGGTGAAGCGGGCGGGCCTGCGGCGGCGCGTGATCCAGCGGAGGTAATCGCCGGCGCCGAAGCTCGAGAGCGGCATCTCGTGATTCTGGGCGCGCCTGGCGGAGTGTTCGGTGCGGGCGGCCTCGTCGTAGTTGATCGGCGTCAGGATGTCGTCGGGGCCGCAGTATTTCGAGAGCGCGATCTCGAGCGAGGTCCCGGCGGTCTTCCGGGTCTTGAGGAAGATGAACCTGTGCCTGTGCGATACGATCATGCCCGTCCCTTCCCTGCTCCGATCGCGCGTATTGGCGTTACGCGAGTGATACCGGAAGGGGATTTCGCGCCGCAACACGAAAGTCGCGGCGCGGCGCCGTATCGCCGACGGCTCAGCCGGCGAAGGGATCGGTGACGAGGATGGTGTCCTCGCGCTCGGGGCTGGTGGAGAGGAGCGCGACCGGGCACTGGATCAGCTCCTCGATGCGGCGGACATACTTGATCGCCGCGGCGGGCAGCTCGGCCCAGGAGCGCGCGCCGGCGGTGGTCTCCGACCAGCCCGGCACCGTCTCGTAGATCGGCTTCACCCGCTCCTGCAGCGCGGCCGCCATCGGAAGGTGGTCGATGCGCTTGCCGTCAAGCTCGTAGGCAACGCAGATCTTGAGCTCCTCGAAGCCGTCGAGCACGTCGAGCTTGGTGAGCGCGATGCCGTTCACGCCGCTGGTGGTGCAGGTCTGGCGCACCAGCACCGCATCGAACCAGCCGCAGCGCCGCTTGCGCCCCGTCACGGTGCCGAATTCGTGGCCGCGCACGCCCAGCCGCTCGCCATCCTCGTCGTGCAGCTCCGCCGGGAACGGGCCCTGCCCCACGCGCGTCGTATAGGCCTTCACGATCCCCAGCACGAAATCAACCGCGCCCGGGCCCATGCCGGTCCCGGTGGCCGCCATGCCCGCGAGCGTGTTGGAGGAAGTCACATAGGGATAGGTGCCGAAATCGATGTCGAGGAGCGCCCCCTGCGCCCCCTCGAAGAGGATGCGCTTGCCCGCGGCGCGCGCCTCGGCGAGTTCCTTCCAGACGGGCGCGGCATAGGGCAGGATCTGCGGCGCGATCTCGAGCAGCTTCGCGCGCAGCTCGGCCCGGTCCACCGGCTCGGCGCCGAGGCCCTTGCGGAGCGCGTCGTGGTGGGCGAGCAGCCGGTCGAGACGCGTGTCGAGCGTCGCTTCGTCGGCGAGGTCGGCGACGCGGATCGAGCGCCGCCCGACCTTGTCCTCATAGGCCGGTCCAATGCCACGACCGGTGGTGCCGATCTTGGCCTTGCCAGCCGCCTCCTCGCGAATCAGGTCGAGATTCTGATGCAGCGGCAGGATGAGCGGGGTATTCTCGGCGATCAGCAGGCTCTCGGGGCTGATCTCGACGCCCTGCGCGCGCAGCTTCCCGATCTCGGCAATCAGGGCCCAGGGATCGAGCACAACACCGTTGCCGATCACCGAAAGCTTGCCCGACCGCACGATCCCCGAGGGAAGCAGCGAGAGCTTGTAGGTGACACCGTCGATCACCAGGGTATGGCCCGCGTTGTGGCCTCCCTGGAACCGCGCGATCACATCCGCCCGCTCCGAGAGCCAGTCGACGATCTTGCCTTTGCCCTCGTCGCCCCACTGGGCGCCCACGACAACCACGTTAGCCATGATATCCGGTGCTCCATGCCGTTACGGGGGACGTATAGCGGTCCCCAACGGCGGCCGAAACCTTCATTTTCAGGCAGGAGCCGACCGACGGGTCAAGCTCCACCCTGAAAAGGTCTTCATATGGGCAGAAACCCTATCGAGCAGACAGGGGCCCCGGCCAACAGGCCGGGGGAGACTGGTGTGCGGCCAACGGGCCGCACCGCTTGGGTCCGCCGGATGGCGGACCCTCCGGCCGAGCTCAGAAATTGAGCGCCTTGGCCTGACGCACCTGCGGCAGCTCGCCGATGGCCTTGAGCGCCTCCGCACTGACTTCCTCGTCGACGCCGAGCAGCGCGATGGCCTCGCCGCTCTTCTCGCCGCGGCCGAGCGCGAAGGTCGCGATGTTGATGCCCAGATCCCCGAGCTTGGTGCCGAGCGCGCCGATGTAGCCCGGCATGTCGGTGTTGGTGGTGTAGAGCATGTGGAGCATCGGCTCGGCTTCGAGGTTGATGCCCTTGATCTGGATGAAGCGCGGCTTGCCGTCCGAATAGATCGTCCCGGCGACGGAGCGGGTATGCGCCTCGGTCGTCACGATCAGACGGATGTAGGAGCCGAAGGCGCCCTGGGCATCCTTGCGGGTTTCGGCGATCTGGACGCCACGCTCGCGGGCAAGGACCGGGGCGGACACCATGTTGACGCCACCCTCGCCGACCAGCGGCTTCAGGAGACCGGCCGTCAGGGCGGCGGTCAGCGGCTTGAGGTTCAGCTCGCCCACATCGCCGACATACTCGATCTCGATTTCCGTCAGCGGGTGCTCGGTGACCTGACCGGCAAAGCTCCCGAGCATGCCGGCGAGATCGACCCAGGGCTTCAGGACCGGGGCTTCCTCGGCCGTCACGGACGGCGCGTTGAGCGCGTTCGAGATCGCGCCGGTCACGAGATAATCCGCCATCTGTTCGGCGACCTGAAGCGCCACGTTTTCCTGCGCTTCCGTGGTCGAGGCGCCGAGATGCGGGGTGCAGATGACGTTCGGCGCGTCGAAGAGCACGTTCTCGTTGGCGGGCTCGACGGAGAAGACGTCGAAGGCGGCGCCGGCGAGATGGCCGGATTTCAACGCTTCGGCCACGGCCACTTCATCCACGAGGCCGCCACGGGCACAGTTGATGAGGCGGGCGCCCGGCTTCATCCTGGCGATCTTCTCGGCCGAGAGCAGGTTCGCGGTCTTCTCGGTCTTCGGCAGATGCAGCGTCACGAAATCGGCGCGCGCGAGCAGGTCATCGAGTTCCTCGACGCGCTCGACACCCATGGATTTCGCCTTCTCGGCCGACAGGAACGGGTCGAAGGCGATGACCTTCATCTTGAGCCCGATCGCACGGCTCGCCACGACCGAGCCGATGTTGCCGGCGCCGATCAGGCCCAGGGTCTTGCCGGTGATCTCGACGCCCATGAACTTCGACTTCTCCCACTTGCCGGCGCGGGTCGAGGCGTCGGCGGCCGGGATCTGGCGCGCACAGGCGAACATCATGGCGATCGCGTGTTCCGCGGTGGTGATCGAGTTGCCGAAGGGCGTGTTCATCACCACGATGCCCTTTGCGGAGGCGGCGGGAATGTCGACGTTGTCGACCCCGATGCCGGCGCGGCCGATCACCTTGAGATTGTCGGCCCTGGCGATCAGCTCCGCGGTCGCCTTGGTGGCCGAGCGGATTGCGAGACCGTCGTAGTTGCCGATGATCTCGGCGAGCTTCGCGGCGTCCTTGCCGAGCTTGGGCTGGAAATCGACCTCGACGCCGCGATCCTTGAAGATCTGTACGGCTGCATCGGAAAGGGCGTCCGAGATGAGAACCTTGGGCATTTCAGTCTCCTTGGCGCCAGTTGGCGCGGGTCAGTTCGAACACGAAGCAGGGGTCCGTGCCGAACGTCTGTTGTCTGACGAATTCGAAGCCCAGCCGCCGGTAGAACCGGTGGGCCTCGGTGTTGGTCGCTTGCGGATCGATCAGGATCGACCGAACCGCCAGGTCCGCGAAGCAGCGCCGGAAGGCGGCCCGCATCATCTTTGTGCCGAGGCCTCGGCCCGTCTCCGCGCGCTCGCCGATCCAGATGTCGATGGCGCGCAGGTTCGGGCCGCAATCGCCCCAGTAATGCGCTTCCTCGAGGGCGGGATCGATGATCTGCATGAAGCCCCTGGGCTCACCGTCCACCTCCGCGATCAGCAACGCGCGCCAGGGAGCGGGCGTAGAGATCATCTCCTCCCAGCCCCAGCCGCCGGCACCCGACGCCACGACATGGGGCTGGGTGTCCCAGTGCCGGAGCGTCGGAATATCGGCCATGGTCGCGTCACGCAGGCGCATCGGACCGGCTTGCTTGGCCTAGAGGTCGGCCTTGGCCGCGGCGAAGGCCCAGTCGAGCCAGGGGGTGAGTGCCTTGATATCGGCCGTCTCGACCGTCGTGCCGCACCAGATCCGGAGGCCCGGAGGCGCATCGCGGTAACCGCCGATATCGTAGGCCGCATCATCGGCTTCGAGGAGCTTCACCATCTTCTTGGTGAAGTCGCGCTGCGCGGCCTCGTCGAGCGCCGTGATCTCGGGATCGACGATCTTGAGGCAGACGGAGGTGTTCGAGCGCGCGGCCGGATCGGCCACGAGGTTCTCGACCCAGGGGGTCGCATCGACCCAGGCCTGCAGCGCGGCGGCATTGGCGTTGGCGCGCGCGATGGTGTCCTGCACCGTGCCGAGGTTTTCCATCCACTCGAGCGCATCGACGCAATCGGCGACGCAGAGCATGGAGGGCGTGTTGATCGTCTCGCCCTTGAAGATGCCCTCGATCAGCTTGCCGCCCTTGGTGAGGCGGAAGATCTTCGGCAGCGGCCGGGCGGGCGTGTAGCTCTCGAGGCGCTCGACGGCGCGCGGGCTCAGGATCAGCACGCCGTGTGCTGCCTCGCCGCCCATCGCCTTCTGCCAGGAGAAGGTCACCACGTCGAGCTTGGCCCAGTCCAGATCCTGCGCGAAGGCGGCCGAGGTCGCGTCACAGAACGTGAGCCCCTCGCGATCGGCGGGGATCCAGTCGGCGTTCGGCAGGCGCGCGCCGGAGGTGGTGCCGTTCCAGGTGAAGCAGATGTCGGCGTCCTTGCGGACCTTGGAGACGTCGGGCAGCGCGCCGTAGCCGGCGGTCAGCACCTGGCAGTCGTCGAGCTTGAGCTGCTTGGTGGCATCCGTCGCCCATCCCTGGCCGAAGCTCTCCCAGACCAGCATGTCGACGGGGCGTGCGCCCAGCATCGACCACATGGCCATCTCGAAGGCCCCGGTGTCGGAGGCGGGCACGATGCCGACCTTGAAATCGGCGGGAACGCCCAGGAACTTCGCCGTACGGTCGATCGCGTCCTTGAGCTGCGCTTTCGGTTTCGCGGCACGGTGCGACCGGCCAAGGAAGGCCTTGGCAACGACAGCCTCGGCGCTCCAGCCGGGCCGCTTCGGGCAGGGGCCGGAAGAGAATTCGGGACGTGCCGGTTTTGTCGTGGGTTTCGGGGTCGCGGTGAGAACCGCGTCAGCGGAAGTTTGGCTCATGCGCCAGCTCCGTGTTCAGGGTGAGGTTACCGAGCCCGCCCCGCTCACCCTCGTCCGGGGTCGCGCCCGGAGCTCGGATAGTCGATTCTCGCACATCTGCCAAGCGGATTTTTTCGGCATCCGACGAAAGTCTGGATCAGTGCACGAGCCCCGCTCCGGGCTTGCGATCCCCCACCTCGGTGGGGAGCGGCGGCGCCACGATCGGTTCGCCCTCCGCGTCCTCCTCGGCGGCGTCCGCTGCGGAGCGCGCCAGGGCCGCGGCGCGGGTGCGCGCCTTCTCCGCATCGCGCTCGGCCTTGTCCTTGCCCGGCGTGCCGGCGGCGAGCTGGCCGCGCAGGACGGCCTCGATCGCGGCATTCTGCTCGCGGGATTTCTCGATATAGGCCGTGTTGCGGTCGAGCGGCGTCTTCGGATCCCAGAGCTCGGCGAGTTCGGCGAGCATGTGGCGGTCATAGTCGAAGAATGCCTGCGCCACGCGCTCGACCTCGTCATCGGAATAGCCGAGGGCGGCGAGCGCGTATTTGCCCGCACGCACGCCGCTGTCAAAGACCTCGCGCACGCTTTCGTCGGCGCCCGCGGCATAGAGGGCATAGACGTGGTGGCGGTCGCGGGCGCGGGCGATGATCTCGACATTCGGATGCGTCGTCTTGACATAGCGCGAGAGCCGGACGGCGACGTCCGGGTCGTCGACCGAGAGGACGATGGCGCGGGCATTGGCGAGGCCCGCGGCTTCGAGCAGCGCCGGCCTGTCAACTTCGCCGTAGAAGCCCTTGATTCCGAAGCGTCGCATCCGCTCGATGGTTTCGGGCCGGCTGTCGAGCACGACGGTCTTGTGGCCGAGCCCCATCAGCATGCGGTTCACGATCTGGCCGAAACGGCCCATGCCGGCGATGATGACGGTGCCCTGCTCGTCGATCTCGTCCTCGGGCTTGCGCGGGCCGGCAGCGATGCGGCGGATCAGGTTGTCGTGGATCATGAAGAGCGCCGGGGTGAAGAACATCGAGAGCGAAATGACGAGGAGGATCTCGTCGGCCCGCGCGGCCCCGAGCGCGTTGCTCTGGGCGGCGTAGCTCGTGAGGAAGAAGCCGAACTCTCCGGCCTGCGCGAGCGAGAGGGTGAAGAGCACCCGGTCGCGGCCGGTGATGCCGAACACCACGGCCAGCGCGAACAGGATGGTGAATTTCAGCGCCATGAGCGCGACCACAAGGCCGATGGTCTGGAAGGGTTCGGCGCGGAGGAGGTCGAGGTTCATGCTGGCCCCGACCGTGATGAAGAAGAGGCCAAGCAGCAGGCCCTTGAAGGGCGCGATGTCGCTCTCGATCTGATGGCGATATTCGCTGTTGGCAAGCATCACGCCGGCGAGAAACGTGCCGAGCGCGGGGGATAGCCCGAGCAGGCCCATGACCACGGCGATCGCGAGGATGAACATGAGCGTCGCGGCGATGTGGATCTCGTGGAGGCCGGACATGTTGAGAAAGCGGAAGAACGGCCGGGGCAGATAGCGCCCTGCCATCACCACCAGAATGATCGCTCCGGCCACGAAGAGCGCGCGCATCCACCCCGCCATGTCGATCACGCCCTCGGCGGCGTGACCCTCCGCATGGCCGCCGCCGGCCGTGCTGAGCGCAAGCAGCGGAATGATGGCGAGGAAGGGCAGCGCGGCGATGTCCTGAAACAGCAGGACGGAGAAGCTCGCCCGGCCGCCTTCGGTGCGGTTGAGGCGTTTCTCGTTGAGCGTCTGCATCACGATCGCGGTCGAGGAGAGGCTGAGGATCATGCCCACGGCGACCGCCTCGTTCCAGGGCAGGCCCAGGGCCTGACCGACAAGCGCGATCGCCGAGAGCGTCGCGAGAACCTGGAGACCGCCGAGACCGAGCAGCCGCTGACGCATCTGCCAGAGGGTCGAGGGTTCGAGCTCGAGGCCGATCAGGAAGAGCATCAGCACGACGCCAAACTCGGCGTAATGGCGCAGATCCTCGGCCTCGGAGCCGACGAGACCCAGAACAGGCCCGATCACCACCCCTGCCGCAAGAAACCCGAGAACCGAGCCGAAGCCGAGACGCTGGCTGATCGGAACGGTCACGACGGCGGCGATGAGATAGAGCAGGATCTCCTGCAGAATGGACTGCATGCGCGTATTTCTCCTCTGGATACGCGCAGTTTAGGGGGCGCTGCCGCCGGAATGCAATTCGCCAGACGCGATTGCCCGTTCAGCCGGAGGAGGATTCCGGCAGCGTGAGCGTTCCATCGGAAGAGAGCGGCCAGAACGGGTTCATCGCGACCTCCCAGACATGGCCGTCGGGATCGGCGAAATAGCCGGAATAGCCGCCCCAGAACACCTTCTCGGGCCGCTTGAGCGCGGCCCCGCCCGCCGCAAGCGCGAGGGCGAACGCGGCATCGACCTCCGCTTCGGTGGCGAAGTTGCGCGCGAGTGTCATCGCGCCCGTCCCGAGGGCCGCGTCAGGCCGCCCCTGATCGGCGGCAAGGGCCGAGCGGCCGAAAAGGCCGAGCACCTGACCGGTGAGCTGGAAGAAGACGACGCCCTCGCCGGCCTCGGCCACCCGCAGGCCGAGCGCCTCGTAGAAGGCGTGCGACCGTTCGAGATCCGCGACCCCGAGGGTGACAAGCGTGATCCCCTGACCGAACATCCACCACTACTCCCTTGAAACGGCAGAAATTCCGCCGGTTTCGGTGACCGCGAGGAAGAGCGCCCTGCCGGCAAGCTCCTCGAAGAGCTCGCGCCCTGTGCCGGTGAGCCAGGCCTGCGCCCCGAGCGCGGTCACGGCATCATAGAGAGCCGCCCGGCGGCCTGCGTCAAGATGCGCGGCAACCTCGTCGAGGATCAGGAGGGGCGGCGCGCCGAAATCCTCGGCCACCGCATGGGCATTGGCGAGCACAAGGCTGATGAGGAGCGCCTTCTGTTCGCCGGTGGAGCAGAGCCGCGCGGGCACGCCCTTGGCCGCGTAGGTGGCGCCGAGATCGTCGCGGTGGGGCCCGAGCAGGCTGCGGCCTGCGGCCATGTCGCGGGGGCGGCCCGCGCGGAACGCGTCGGCGAGATCGGCTTCCGCCTCGGGCGCATCGCTCTCGAGGGCAAGGCTCGCCGCCGGAAAGGCGCCCGGTGCGGGGGCCGCAGCGATGCGGGCGAGCGCAGCGCGGCGGTTGGCGCCGAGACGCGCGCCGGAGGCTGCCATCTGCGCCTCGATCGCCTCGTACCAGGCCTGGTCGCGCACCCCGTCTCGCAGGAGCCGGTTGCGCTCGCGCAGCGCCTTCTCGTAGCCGATTGCGGCATCGCCATGGTCGGGCATGAGGCTGAGCGCGATGCGGTCGAGGAAGCGGCGGCGCTCGGCCGCGCTCTCCATCCAGAGCCGGTCCATCGCGGGCGTGAGCCAGAGCAGGCGCGCGACATGGCCGAGCGCGGCCTGGGGCGCGGACTTGCCGTCGATCTCGACGAGGCGGCCGGGGCCTTCCGACCGGATCTCGATCTCGTGGCGGCCATCGGGCGCGGTGAGCCCGGCGGTGATCTTCCAGCCGATGGCCTCGGGGCGGCGGGCCATGTCCTCGGCTGCGGCCCGGCGCAGACCCCGGCCCGGCGAGAGCAGCGAGACCGCTTCGACGAGATTGGTCTTGCCCGCGCCGTTCGGGCCGAAGATCGCGACGGGTCGGCCATCGAGCGCCAGATCAAGGCTGCGATGCGAGCGGAAATGCGAGAGGCAGAGCCGGTCGAGGGCAAGAGACGGCGGGGTCATTGCGCACCGGAGGCCGGGGGGCTGCAAACGCCGCGCATGAGCGCCCTGCCCCCAACGGGACACGCACACACCCGAGCGGGCTTCAGGTCTTCACAGCGGATCTTGGCAGACAGGATGCGATGCCGCGCCGTCACACCCGCATGGGCATGACGACATAGACGGCGGTCTCGTCATTGCCCTCGCGCATGAGCGTCGGCTGGGCCGGGCTGTCGAAGAGGAAGACCGCGTTCTCGCGATCGACCTGGCCGGCGATCTCGAGGAGGTATTTCGCGTTGAAGCCAATCTCGAGCGGCTCGTCGGCATAGGCGACCGCAAGCTCCTCGTCGGCCGCGCCACTGTCGGGGGAATTGACGGAAAGCACCAGCCGGTCCTCGTCGAGCGCCATCTTCACCGCGCGCGAGCGCTCGGAGGAGACGGTCGCCACACGGTCGACGGCCTGGGCGAAATCGGCGGCATCGACCTCGAGGCGCTTGGTGTTGCCCGAGGGAATGACGCGGGCGTAATCCGGGAAGGTGCCGTCGATCACCTTGGAGGTGAGGGTCACGTCGGGCGTTGCGAAGCGGACCTTGGTCTCGCTCACCGAGACGGCGATGGTCATCTCGTCATCGTCGAGGAGCTTCCTGAGCTCGCCCACGGTCTTGCGCGGCACGATGACACCGGGAAGCTCGCGCGCATCCTCCGGCAGCTCGGCATCGATCTGCGCCAGACGGTGGCCATCGGTCGCCACGCAGCGCAGCACCGGGCCGGACGCCGCGGTGGCGGCATGCATGTAGACGCCGTTGAGGTAGTAGCGCGTCTCCTCGGTCGAGATGGCGAATTTCGCCTTGTCGAAGAGGCGGCGCAGCACGGGCGCCGGGCAGCCGAAATTGCAGGAATATTCGCTCGAGGCCATGATCGGGAAATCTTCCCGCGGCAGCGTCGCGAGCGAAAAGTGCGAACGGCCCGCCCGCACCTCGAGCCGGCCGCTGAGCCCGTCGTCGGAGAGCTCGACCATCGCCCCGTCGGGCAGCTTGCGGACGATCTCGTGAAGGGTGTGGGCCGAGACGGTGGTGGCGCCGGCCTTGTTGACCATGGCGGGCGCGCGGTCGATCACCTCGATGTCGAGATCGGTGGCGCGGAAGCTCACCTTGTCGCCCTCGGCCTCGATCAGGACATTGCCGAGTATGGGTATGGTATTGCGTCGCTCGACAACCGATTGGGCCCGGCTCATGGCGCGGAGGAGGGCGCTGCGCTCCATACTCAGTTTCATCATGTCCACCGTTGCGACGATCCGTTCCGCGATCCCGTTACGGTTGCGCGGAAGGCGAAGTTACCGATTTGAACGGAAAGGGCAAGCACCGAGCGGCCGGAAACGGCGCAATCCCGCCCGAATTCACGCTTCGAGCATGCGGCGCAGCAGTTCGACATCCTCGGCGATCTGGCTGTCGGTCACGCGGAGCTCCTCGATCTTGCGGACGGCATGAATCACCGTCGTATGATCCCGGCCGCCGAACTTGCGGCCGATCTCCGGCAGGCTGCGCGAGGTGAGCGTCTTGGCAAGATACATCGCTACCTGACGCGGCCTTGCGACCTGGCGGGCGCGGCGGGCCGAGAGGAGATCGGACATGCGGAGGTTGTAGTGATCGGCCACCTTGCGGATGATCTCGTCGACGGTGACCTTGCGCTCGGAGAAGCGCAGCAGGTCGGCGAGGCATTCCTGCGCCATGTCGAGATTGATCTCGCGGCCGACGAGGCTCGCGAAGGCGAAGAGGCGGGTGAGCGCGCCTTCCAGCACGCGGACGTTGGAGCTGATGCGGTGGGCGAGGAATTCCACCACCCCTGCCCCGATCGTCACGCCCGGATTCTGCTCGAGCTGGGCTTCGGCCTTGGCCTGAAGGATGCCGAGACGAAGCTCGTAATCGGTCGGATGCAGGTCCACCACGAGGCCCCACTGGAGGCGGGACTTGATGCGGTCCTCAAGCCCGTCGATCTCGCCCGGCGCACGGTCGGCGGAGATGACGATCTGCTTCTTCTGGTCGATCAGGGCGTTGAAGGTGTGGAAGAATTCGTCCTGGGTCGAATCCTTGCCGGCAATGAACTGCACGTCATCGACCATCAGCATGTCGACGGAGCGGAACATCTCCTTGAAGCCGTGCATGTCCTTGAAGCGCAGGGCGGACACGAAGCGGTACATGAACTGTTCGGCGGAAAGGTAGAGCACGCGCGCCTCGGGGCGGCTGTTGCGAACCTCCCAGGCGATCGCATGCATGAGGTGCGTCTTGCCGAGGCCGACGCCGCCGTAGAGGAAGAGCGGATTGAAGGTCACGGCCCCGCCCTCGGCCACGCGGCGCGCGGCGGCATGGGCGAGCTCGTTCGGCTTGCCGACAACGAAATTGTCGAAGGTGAAGCGGCCATCAAGCGGCGAGGTCGGCAGATCGACATCGGCCGCCGTCTCGTGCTCGTGAACCGGCGCCGGCCGCGGCGCAACCTCGGGCGCCCGCGCTGCAGGCGCGCCGCCCCCGGCCGCGGCACGGAGCTGCACAGGGGCCGCCTCGACGGCGAATTCGAGCCGGCTCACGCGCAGGCCGCGATCGGCGAGCAGCGTGCAGACCCGGTCACCGAAATGGCGCTCGACCCAGTTTCCGATGAAGCTCGTCGGAGCGGAGAACCGGCCGACCCCATGCTCACAGCCATGGAAGGTCAGCGGCTCGATCCAGTTCTGGAAATTGTCCCTGCCGATCTCGTCCCGAAGCCGACCCCTGATCTCAGTCCAAATGTCGGCGGCGGGGTCCATTTCGCGGGAAACTTTCTGAGGCTTCATCATCAACTCTGTAGGGGCTGTCATGATCCGACGTCAGACCGGCGCATGGAGCGACTGACGAACGCGGACGACGAAACAGGGCCAAAGCCCCACTGCCGCCGGTTTCGTTGTCACGAAGATCCTGCGCCGACCCACCTTTTTTCTTCAAGACGGCGTTGTGCGGATGCACAAACACGCCCTCATGCCAACCGCAAGGAGTAAATGGCGCCTAACGCCAAAACCTTTGCATGCGGCAAGACTGCTGCCTCCGACCCACGCGCCAGCCCTAACAGGCCGCTCGCGCGACATCGCAAGATCCCATCACGAGGAATACCCCTTACTCAGCCCCCAAACATGACAGAACAGATTCGCTCGGGACAACTCACGATACCGAAGCCCCCTCTCACGGACAACCGGACCGAAGGTGGAACATCGCATTCTCGAAAACATGGATGTGCAATATGCAATTCGCACATGCGAAAGGGGGACGCACCACGAAGGTGCGCCCCACCATGTCACGCAGAACGCGACAAAAGGTCAGATCTCAGGCAGCGAGCGCCTTCACACGATGCGCGAGACGCGACACCTTGCGGCTGGCGGTGTTCTTGTGAACGATGCCCTTGGAAACACTGCGCATGATCACGGGCTGGGCCGCACGAAGCGCCTCGGCAGCAGCATCATGATCGCCAGAAGCGATCGCCTCTTCCACCCGGCGGATGAAAGTGCGCATGCGCGTCCGGCGCGACTTGTTGACCTCGGTGCGGCGCTCGATCTGGCGCGCGCGCTTCTTGGAGGACGGCGAGTTTGCCATGTTTTGCTTGTCCGTATCTCGGTCGTCAGGGAAATTCTTGAAGCCGCTTCTTTAAGGTCGCGGATCAGGGCTGTCAACACGGCGCAGGGGCCTGCGGGGCGGATATTTCCGCTATTTTCCGCGAAACTGCGGCGTCCGCTTTTCGGCGAAGGCCGCCATGCCCTCGGCCTGATCCTCGGTGGAGAAGAGGCCGAAGAACAGGCGGCGCTCGAAGAGCACCCCTTCGCGCAGGGTCATCTCGTAGCTGCGATTGACCGATTCCTTCGCCGCGCGCACGGCGATCGGCGATTTCTCGGCAATCTTTGCCGCAACGTCCATCGCTTCGCGCACCAGATCCTTGGCCGGCACCACGCGGCTCGCAAGGCCCGCCCGCTCGGCCTCGGCGGCATCCATGAAGCGGCCGGTGAGGCACATCTCCATCGCCTTGGACTTGCCGACGAGGCGGGTCAGGCGCTGGGTGCCGCCCATGCCGGGAATCACGCCGAGATTGATCTCGGGCTGGCCGAATTTCGCCGTATCGGCCGCGAGGATGAAGTCGCACATCATCGCGAGTTCGCAGCCACCGCCGAGGCAGTAGCCCGCGACCGCCGCGATGATCGGCTTGCGGCAGGCGAGGATCGCCTCGCTCGGGCGGGTGAACATGTCCTCGACATACATGTCGACGAAGGATTTCTCCGACATCTCCTTGATGTCCGCCCCGGCCGCAAAGGCCTTTTCGGAGCCCGTCAGCACGATCGCGCGCACCTTGCGGTTGGCATCGAGGTCGGTGAGAGCGGCGGCGAGTTCATCCAGGAGCTGGGAGTTGAGCGCATTGAGCGCTTCGGGACGATTGAGGCGGATCTGCGCCACATGGTCCTCGATCTCGACGATCAGGGTTTCATACGCCATGGGGGGTCTCCTCGTTCCGAGCCTGGGTTTCACGTGTCGGTGCGCCAGCTAATCCAAGCCACGGCGGGGGATCAACCCCGGCGCTGGCAGATCGGGCAATGAAAGCTGGACCGGCCGGACTGCACGATGCGGGCAACTGTGCCCTCGCACCCCGGCGTGCGGCAGGGTTCGCCCTCGCGGCCATAGACGGCGAAGGAATGCTGGAAATAGCCCAGTTCGCCATCGGCGCGGCGGTAATCGCGCAGGGAGGAGCCTCCGGCCGCGATCGCATCCTCGAGCACCGCACGCACCTCGCGCACGAGGCGCTCGATCTCCGCCGCGGCAAGGCTGCCCGCCAGAGCGATCGGGGGCAGATGCGCCCGCCAGAGCGCCTCGCAGACATAGATGTTGCCGAGCCCCGCGACATTGGCCTGGTCGAGCAGCGCGGCCTTCACCGGGGTCCGGCGGCCTGCGAAGCGCGCGCCGAGCCATTCGGCGTTGAAGCCGTTGCCGAGGGGCTCCGGCCCGAGGCGGGCGAGCAGACGGTGGTTTTCGATGGCAGCGGTCGGCCAGAGATCCATGGCGCCGAAGCGGCGGGCGTCGTTGAAGGTGATCGTGGGGCCCGCCTCGACATGGAGGATAACGTGATCGTGCTTGCCGGGGAGCGGCGGGGCATGATGGAAGCCGCCGGGCACCTCGGCGCCGATGAGAAGGCGGCCGGACATGCCGAGATGGATGATGAGGGTCTCGCCGGTATCGAGCCCGGCAAGCAGATATTTCGAGCGCCGCGCGAGGGTTTCGACCCGTGCTCCCGCAAGCCGTTCGGCCATGCGTTCCGGGAAAGGCCAGCGCAGATCGGGGCGGCGCACCTCGGCCGAGGCAATCCGCTGCCCCTCGAGCACGGGGAGAAGCCCGCGTCGAACCGTCTCGACCTCCGGAAGTTCAGGCATCCTCGCCCCTCTGCCGATACGCCCGGTTGAGGTTGTCTCCGCCCGGGCGCGCCTTATAAGCACGGGAAGGTTCCGCAAGCAAAGGCCCTTTCAGATGTCCGACGCGCCCGACCGCACCACCCATTTCGGTTTCGAAACCGTGCCGGAGTCCGAGAAGGCGGGGCGGGTGCATGGTGTCTTCACCTCCGTCGCCTCGCGCTACGATCTGATGAACGACGCGATGAGCCTCGGCGTTCACCGCGTCTGGAAGGATGCGCTGCTCGACTGGCTGGCGCCGCGGCGCGGCATGAAGCTGCTCGACGTGGCGGGTGGCACGGGCGACATCGCCTTTCGCTTCCTCGAGCGCGTGAAGGGCGAGGGCCAGGTGACGGTGCTCGACATGACCGAGAGCATGCTGGTCGAGGGCCGCGCGCGGGTCGAGGGCCGGGAAATCGAGGGCAAGCTCGACTGGATCGTGGGCGACGCGATGGCGCTTCCCCTGCCCTCCGCGAGCTATGACGCCTACACGATCTCCTTCGGCATCCGGAACGTCACCCGGATCGAGGATGCGATCGCGGAGGCCTATCGCGTGCTGCGGCCCGGCGGGCGGTTTCTCGTGCTGGAATTCAGCCGGGTGCCGAACGCGATGCTGCGCCGGATCTACGACAGCTATTCCTTCAACGTGATCCCGCGCATGGGCCAGGCGATCGCCGGCGACCGGGACAGCTATCAGTATCTCGTCGAATCGATCCGTCGCTTTCCCGATCAGGAGACCTTCGCCTCGATGATCCGCGCTGCCGGATTCGAGCAGGTGAGCTACCGCAATCTCTCGATGGGAATCGCCGCCCTGCATTCCGGCTGGAAGATCTGATGCGCGGCCCGCACAATATCTGGCGGCTGATCCGGACCGGCGCGACCTTCGAGCGCACCGGCGCGATGGCGATGGCGCTCGAGGCGTTCGACGCGCCGCCGCTCCTGCGCGTGGCAGCCCGTGTGCTCGGCTGGCCCTTCCAGTGGCTGGGCTACGAGGGCGACCCGTCGCAGCCGCCGGTGCTGCGCGCGATCACGGCGCTTGGGCCGGCCTACATCAAGTTCGGCCAGCTCATGTCCACCCGGCCCGACGTGGTGGGCGAGGAGCTCGCGCGCGAGCTGACCGTGCTTCAGGACAAGCTTCCTCCCTTCCCCATCGAGGCGGCACGGGCGGAGTTCGCGGCGGCCACCGGGCGGACGGTGGACGAGGTGTTCTCGGAATTCAGCGAGCCGATCGCGGCGGCCTCGCTCGCGCAGGTCCATCGCGCCGTCCTGCGCGAAACCGGGCAGACGGTCGCGGTGAAGGTGCTCCGTCCCGGGATCGAGCGGGCTTTCCTGCGGGATGTCGATGCCTTCTACCTCGCGGCCTCGCTCGTCGAGGTGCTTGCGCCCTTCGCGCGCCGTCTGAAACCCCGCGCCGTCATCGAGCATTTCGAGGGCGTGGTGCTCGGCGAGCTCGACCTCCGGATGGAGGCGGCGGCGGCGGCGGAATTCGCGGCCAACAACGCGAAGGAGCCGGATTTCCGGGTGCCCTCGGTCATCTGGCCTGCGACGGAGCGCCGGGTGCTGACGCTCCAGTGGGTGACGGGCACGAACATGGGCGATGTGCCGGCGCTGAAGGCGCAGGGCACGGATCTCGTGCGGCTTTCGGAGCGGATCATCCAGGTCTTCCTCACCCATGCGCTGCGGGACGGCTACTTCCACGGCGACATGCATCAGGGCAACCTCAAGCTCGCGCCCGACGGGGCCCTGGTGGCGCTCGATTTCGGGATCATGGGCCGGATCGACGCCTATACCCGCCGGGTCTATGCCGAGATCCTGATCGGCTTCCTGAAGAAGGATTACCAGCGGGTCGCGGAGGTTCACTTCGAGGCAGGATACGTGCCCGCGACGCAGGACATGGAGGCCTTTGCCCAGGCCCTGCGCTCGATCGGCGAACCGATCTTCGGGCAGGACGCGACCCAGATCTCCATGGCGCGGCTGCTCGCGCATCTCTTCGAGGTGACGGAGCGCTTCGGCATGGAGACCCGCACCGAGCTCATCCTGCTCCAGCGCACGATGGTCGTCGTCGAGGGCGTGGCGCGCAGCCTCAACCCGGCCATGAACATGTGGGAGACCTCGCGGCCGGTGGTGACGCAGTACATTTCCGACAATCTCGGGCCGAAGGCTGTGGCGCGCGATCTTGCCTCGGCGGTGCGCATCCTCTCGCGCCTCGGGCCGCGGCTGCCGCAACTTGCGGAGCGGGCGCTGATGACCGCGACCGCGCCGCGGCGGGCGCCGGAGCGCGGCGGCCTGCCCGGCTGGCTCTGGGGCGTTGCGGGCGCCTGTGGCGGCGCGGCCCTCGTTGCGCTCGGAACGCTGCTCTAGATAGGGCCGGAGGCCTTTCGCCGAACGCGCCGGTCAGCGGCGCCGGCGGCGGGCCGGGCGATCCGGAGAGCCGCCGGCATCGGAGCCGTCGGACGCGGACGAGAACGGCCCGAGGCGGGTGGCGATCGTATCGAGATCGGGGGCTGCCGCCTCCGCAGGCGCGGATTCGAGGGCGGCACGCATGGCGGAGAGATGCGCCGCGGTCGTGCCACAGCACCCGCCAATGATACGCGCGCCGCAAGCCCGCGCCAGCACGGCATATTCGGCCATGAGTTCGGGTGTGCCGTCGTAATGGATATGGCCCGCCACGAATTTCGGAATGCCCGCATTGCCCTTGGCAATGAGCGGCAGATCGGGGTGCGCCCCGGCGAGGCCGCGGACCGTCCGCAGGAGATCCGAGGCGCCGACACCGCAATTCGCGCCGAAGGCAAGCGGCTTGTGTGGAAGCTCGGAGACCAGCCGCACCATGTCGGCGGCACTCACACCCATCATGGTGCGCCCGGCGGTGTCGAAACTCATCGTGCCGCACCAGGGCGCGCCGGTGCGCGCGATGCCCTCGGCCGCGGCCCGGAACTCCTCCGCCGACGACATGGTCTCGACCCAGAGGAGGTCCACCCCGCCCTCGAGCAATGCGCGGGCCTGCGCCTCGAAAATATCCGCAGCCTCAGAAGCCTCGAGCGACCCGAGCGGGGCAAGGATCTCGCCCGTGGGGCCCATCGAGCCCGCAACGGCCACCTGGCGGCCGCTGGCATCCGCGACCGAGCGCGCGAGCCCTGCCGCGGCGCGATTGAGCTCGGCCACGCGATCCTGCGCCTCGTGAAGCTTCAGGCGGCTGGCATTGGCACCGAAGCTGTTGGTGAGGAAGAGATCACTGCCCGCGGCAACGGTTTCGGCGTGAAGCCCGCGCACCCGTTCGGGCGCCTCGACGTTCCAGAGTTCGGGCGCATCGCCCGACACGAGCCCCATCGCGAAGAGGCTGGTGCCCGTCGCCCCATCGGCAAGGATCCAGTCGCGTCCGGACAGGAGGGATTGCAGCGTCGCGCGCATCGGCCCCGAGCCTCCTCAATCTGACCGGCGGTTCAGGCCCGCTGAAGCGCCGTTTCCGCAATCGCCCGGATCCGGCCGACCATCGCCCTGAGCCCGTTCGAGCGCTGCGTCGAGAGATGGCCTTCGAGCCCGAGCCGGCCGAGTTCGGCCGGGGCATCCACAGCGGCAACCTCGCGCACCGTCAGCCCGGAATAGAGGCTGTGCAGCACGGCGATGAGACCGCGCACGATCATCGCATCGGAATCGCCGTCGAACTCGAAGCGGGCGTCCGCCCCCTCCCCCTCGAGCCGCGGCACGATCCAGACCTGGCTCGCGCAGCCCTCGACCTTGGTTGCGGGGCTCTTCAGCGCCTCGTCGAGGGGCGGCATCTTCTTGCCGAGCTCGATGACATAGCGATAGCGGTCCTCCCAATCGTCGAGGAAGTCGAAATCCGCTGCGATATCTTCGAAGTCCTGAGCCGCCACCGTGATCCATCCGGTTTTATGGAAATCTCCCAAAGATGTAGGCGCAACGCCACGCAAGGTCCAGAGTCAAGCGGGTCGGGCGAGGTTTTCCCTTTCCAACCCATCCGGCACGGTCTATTTGCGATCGGGTGGCTGAATTCGGGACGTTATGTCGAGGAATGTGCTTGTCTTGGTGATGGTGGCCGGGCTTTCCGGCTGTTCCATTCAATTGCCCAGCTTCGTCGGCCGTGAGGGCGACGGAGAAGACACGTTCAAGCTGGGCGGAACGCCCGTGCCGGATCCGGTTCCGATCGATGTCGCCTCTGCCCGGGTCGAACCGGCACTGAACGGCTACATCATTCTCGTCGAAGGCATCGCCCCGACGGCCGGGTACAATACTGCGCTGCTCATGCGGCCCGATTCCCTGCCGGACGCGCCGCAGTCGGACGGCCCTCCGCCGGAGACGATCGACTTCCAGCTCCTCGCCGTGCCGCCGATCGGCCCGGCTCCGCCGGAACCTGCCGCGGCACGGGTGCTGCGCGCGGGATACTTCCTGCCCGAGGATCATGTCCGGCGCATCCGCACCATCCGCCTGCGCGGCGCGACCTCCGTCCAGACCCTGCCGCTCGAGAGGTAGAGGGGCGCGGGCCAGGCAGCCGCCTCGCCCGCAGGCCCCTCAGCCGTGCTCGGCGTTATCCTCGGCGACCGCGTCGCGCATCTGGCGCATGATGTCGGGGTCTGCGGAGTAGACCCTGCTCCAGCTCGGGATGAAGGGCGTTTCCATCGGGTTCTCGAGATAGACGTTCCCGGCCTCGACCACGTTCGAGGCAAAGAGCTCGACGTTGCTTTCTTCCTGATGCCGGTCGAGGTGCAGACCGTTCAGCATCGCATCCGCGTAGTAGCTCTCGATCATGTCGAGCGCGATGCGGTGATAGGTCGCCTTGAGCGAGGTGAAGGTCTCCTGGCTGAAGACCACGCCTTCCCCCGCGAGCTTGCGGTAAAGCGCCTTGCAGATATCGACGGACATCCGCGAAAGCCCCTGGCCGCGATCCTCGGCCGAGACGGGCTGGTGCTTGTGGTCGTAGGCGTCGGAAATGTCGACCTGGCAGATCGAGCGCGGGTTGAGATTGCGCCAGGCTTCCGACAGCACGCCGATCTCAAGGCCCCAGTCGGAGGGGATGCGCATGTCGGGCACGATGGCCGTCCGCATCGCGAACTCGCCGGCGAGCGGATAGCGGAAGGCGCGAAGGTAGTCGAAATACTCCCGGTCGCCGACGACCTTCTTCAACGCGATGAGGAGCGGGCCGACGAGCAGCCGGTTCACCCGGCCGTTGAGCTTTCCGTCCGCGATGCGGGGGTAGTAGCCCTTGCAGAGCTGATAGGGGAAATTCGGGTTCGCCACCGGATAGACGAGGCGCGCCAGCATGTGCCGCGAATAGGTGGTGATGTCGCAATCATGAAGCGCGATCACCGAGCTGTCCTGACAGGCCAGCGCGTAGCCCATGCAGTACCAGACGTTGCGGCCCTTGCCCGGCTCTTCGGGCGCGAGGCCGATCTGCTCCATGCGCGCGTCGATCTCGCGCAGCCTCGGGCCATCGTTCCAGAGCACGGCGTGATCCTGCGGCAGACGGGAGAAGAAGGCCTTTGCATGGCGGTATTGCGCCGCGTCGGCGCGGTCCAGGCCGATGACGATCTTGTTGAGGTAGCTCGCGCCTGCGAGTTCCTCGACGATATGCGGAAGCGCCTCGCCCTCCAGTTCCGAATAGAGCGAGGGCAGGATCAGGGTGATCTTGCGGGTGCGCGCAAAGCCTTCGAGCTGTGCGGTGAGCATCTCGGGGTCGGTCGCGCGCAGATTGTGCAGCGTCGCGACAAAGCCGTTCTGATGAAAGTCTGCCAGTGGTCAACTCCCGTGTGTCCGCGCGCGCCGGCCTCACGGCGCCGGGGCGGCTTCGGTAAGAATGGCCAGAACGGCCTCGTTCCAGCCTGCAGGCCCGATGGCACGGGTGCGTCTGATGCGGCCGAGCGCCTCGCCTTGAAGCTCCGCCAGCGGCTCATGCGCCGGGTTGGCGACGATGACCCCGAAATCGGCGGCCTCGATCATCTCTATGTCATTGGGAGCATCGCCCAGCGCGAGGGTCATTGGCAAGGCATCCTCGGTGCCCGCGCAGGCCCGACGGATCTCCGCCATCCGGTCGGCCTTGGTGCCGCCGAAGCTCAGGGTGAGAAAGCGTCCGCCGCGGCGGGCCGCGAGGCCCCGCTCCCGAAGGGCGGCCTCGAACGCGGGCAGATCCGCCCCGGGGCCGGTCCAGAGGCCGGGCTCGGAGAACTGCCGCAGGCGCGCAAGCGCGGCCGTGTCCGGATCAAGCCCGGTGCGGCGGGCGACCTCCGCGGCATCCCAGTCGCCGAAGCCCGAGAAGCCCGCGCGCAGGCGCGCCGGAACGGTTTCGAGCGCGTGGCGCAGCCGGGCATAGACCTCACCGCCTCCGGAGGGCATGGCGCCGCCAGGCAACAGCCCGGCCCCGTTCTCCACGATGGCCGGGCAGCCGGAAAAGCCCAGCCGTGCGCGCAGGGGGGCGATTTCGGCGGCGGTCTTGCTGCTGGCGAGAACCAGCGGAATCCGGCGCGCGCGCAAGGCTTCCAGCGCCGGGCGCGCCGCCTCGAAACCATAGGTCTCGTGATCGAGAAGCGTGCCGTCGAGATCGGAGAAGACGACAAGTCCGGGGCGGCGGGATCGGGGCATCGGCAGTCGCAGCGCTCTTGAACCAGGGGCGCCGCACGATTCCCGCACGGCCATGCCCGAAGGCTAGCGGCCATGCCGCGGGCGCAAAACCGGAAATCGCTGCGCTGCCACTGGCGGCACCATAACTGCATAAAAAACAGCGCCTGTCGCGAAGTTGCGCAGAAAGCGTGCTGATACGGCTTGTTTTCTGAACGCGTTACGGGAAACCTTGCTGAAACATGTGCAATCCGACAAGCGAGTTCCCCTTTTCGTGGCAGTTTCCCATTCCTCCCTGCGCATCAAGCTCTCGACCTTGCTCGAGTCGATTTATCCCGAGGTCAGCGCGAGCGACCTGACCGGACAGGTCATCGAGGCCTTCTGGCCGGAAGACCGAAAACCCAGAGCCCGGGCGCGGCAACCCGGCTCGGCGCTCTGGTCCGAGAAGGATGCCCTCGTCATCACGTATGGCAATTCGATCGTCGACGGAGCGCACAAGCCGCTTGATCTGCTGCGCCACTTTCTCGAGACCCGGCTCAAGGGCGCGGTGAACGCGGTGCATATCCTGCCGTTCTTTCCCTATACCTCGGATGACGGCTTCGCGGTGACCGACTATCGTGCCGTCAACGGCGTGCTCGGAAGCTGGGCGGATGTGAGCCGCATCGCGAGCGAGTTCAAGCTCATGTCGGATCTCGTGCTCAATCATGTCTCGAGCCAGAGCACATGGTTCAACGAATACCGGCAGGGCCACGAGCCCTATGACCGGTTCTTCTTCGAGGCCGACCCCTCGGACGATCTGAGCTCCGTGGTGCGCCCGCGCACGAGCCCGCTGCTGCGCGAAGTCGAGACGGCACAGGGCACACGGCATGTCTGGTGCACCTTCAGCCACGATCAGGTCGATCTCGACTTCCGCAACCCCGAGGTGCTGCTCGAATTCCTGCGCGTGATGCGGCTCCATATCGATCAGGGCGTGCGGATCATCCGGCTCGATGCGGTTGCGTTCATCTGGAAGGAGCTGGGCACGCCCTGCATTCACCTGCCCCAGACCCATGCCATCGTCCGGCTGATGCGGGTGCTCTTCGACTATTCGATCGAGCCCGTGGTGCTGCTGACCGAGACGAATGTGCCGAACGCGGAGAACCTCTCCTATTTCGGCAACCGCAACGAGGCGCATGCGATCTACAATTTCTCGCTGCCGCCCCTGATCCTGCACGCGCTTCTCTCGGGAAGCGCCCGCTATCTCAACCAGTGGCAGATGGCGATGCCGCCGGCCCAGCTCGGCTGCGCCTATCTCAACTTCTCCGCCTCCCATGACGGGATCGGCATGCGCCCGGCCGAGGGGTTGCTGGACGAGGACGAGATTGCGGCGGTGATCGACGCGGTGCGCTCGTTCGGCGGCCGGGTGAGCATGCGCGCGATGCCCGATGGCGGCCAGAAGCCCTACGAGATCAATGTGACCTTCTTCGACGCGATGAAGGGCACGCTCGAGGGCGAGGACGAGTACCAGATCGAGCGGTTCCTGTGCAGCCAGACCATCGTGATGGCGCTCGAGGGGCTGCCCGCCTTCTACATCCACTCCTTCCTCGCGACGCCGAACGATCAGGAGGGCGTGGAGAAGACCGGGGCCAATCGCGCGATCAACCGCCACCACTGGGAATATCCGGAGCTTCAGGCGCTGCTCGCGGATCCGGAGACGCCGCAGGCACGCGTGCTGGCCGCCATGAAGGCACGGCTCGCGGTGCGGCGGCGCCAGAAGGCATTCCACCCCAACGCCACCCAGTTCACCATGCATCTCGGCGACAGCATCTTCGGCTTCTGGCGGCAGAGCCACGAGCGGGACCAGTCGATCTTCGCGCTTCACAACGTCACCCGCGAGGAGGTGGAAATCCCGGTGATGGCGATCAACCTCATCTCGGGCGAGGACTGGGTGGATCTCCTGTCCGGCGAGCGTTTCACGCCCGCGCGCGACGTGATGCGCTTTGCGCCCTACCAGTGCCGCTGGATCTCGAACCGGCGCTGAGCCCGCCTTGCGGCGCCACGGAGACAAAAGTGAAATTCGGCGGCGGCGAGGTCACAAACCTGTCTTGACGCCCCCCTGCCCGCTCCTTATAGAGCGCGGCGTTGGCGGAGTAGCTCAGCCGGTTAGAGCAGCGGAATCATAATCCGCGTGTCGGGGGTTCAAGTCCCTCCTCCGCTACCAACACCCCTCCCCGAAAAAGCGATGGCAGTGGCGGCGGCTCGCGACAGCTGGCTTGCGTCTGCCGTGATGGCGGGAGAGCCTTCCCGGGGGCCGGGTTGATCCCTGTCGCTCCGGCTGGGGGGCCGGTTGACCTGGTGCGGGTCGATGGCCATTTCTGGTTCGTATCGGCGGAAGAGATCGGGATGGCGGACGAGAAGGCACGGCTGGAGCGGCAGTTCGATGCGATTGCGCGGGACATGCCGCCTGCGCGCAGGATCATAGATCCGCTGCTGCGCGGACGGCTCAGCCGGTTTCGGCTGCCGATTGCCTGCGGTCTGATCCTCGGCAGCTTCCTGTGGATTCTGCCGGTTTTCGGCCTCTGGATGCTGCCGCTGGGGCTTCTCCTGCTGGCCTTTGATGTGCCGCGGCTGCGGCCCGCGGTCTCGCGGCTTCTCATCCGGGGACGGCGCCGGGTCGGGCTCTGGCGGCGGAAACGCTCGGCCGAGTGAACCGGGCCGGGAGGCGTGAAATAGGGGCGTTTCACCGTGAAAATCGGAAAATGCCTTTGAAAAGACTGGAAAAACCCGTTAACAAATCATGAATGGGCCGCGACAGTCACGCCCCGCGAGGCGCGGCAGGGCGCGGTCTCGGGCCCCTCTCCGCCCCGGCACGGCGGGAGGGTGAGGCGGGCGGCCGAGGGAGCTGGCCGCGGCCCGCAGGCCACTTCTGCGGGCGCGGGGGCGGCAGCGGGCTTCAGCTTTCGGCGGCGGGAGGGTCCGGCGGGTTGGCAGCGGCGGCGAGCCTGCGCGCTGCGGCACTCCGCTCGACCACGGCGCGCAACTCGGGGTTCTTCTCGATCAGGGCGAGAAAGCGTGTCTTCTCGAGGCAGAGCAGCATCGAGTAGCTGATGGCCGACACCCTCGCCCGCCGCGGACGGCGCCCGAGTACGCCCAGTTCGCCGAAGATGTCGCCACGCCCCAGGCGGTAGGTCTGGCCGGCGGTTTCGACCTCGACCGCGCCCGAGGCAATGAAGAACACCTTCTCCGAGACCTCGCCGGGATAGATCAGCACCTCGCCCGGGGAGACGAAGTACGACTCCAGCACCTCGGCGAGCTGATCGCGGGCCTTGTCGTCCATGTCGCGGAACATCGCGGCATTGCGGATGATCTCGCGGTTATGAAGCGCCATGTCGAGCGGCGGGCGCTTGTCGGCCAGCGCGCGGGCCTGCGCGATCGCCTTGCTCAGGCTGCGGTAAAGCTCGGGGCCGATGAGCCGGTCGGCCCGGAGCGTGTCATATTCGAGCTCTTCCTGCCGCAAGGCGAGCTTGCGGATGAAGCGGCGCTCCAGCCGCTCGGCGTAGCCCGGGTATTGCAGCCGCAGGGCATCGAGCGCCTGCTCGACCTCCTCGCCGCGCCGTTCGAGAATGTCGTGAATGATCTCCGCAACCCGGCGGCCGTGGATGCGCAGGATGCGGCGGTTGGTGAAGGTGTGAAGCTCCTTGAGGTTGATCTGCGTGTGCAGAAGCCGCTCGAAGCGGTCGGCGATCATGTTGTGGATCGGACGCCCGAAGCCGAGGCGCACCTGCACCCTCTGGGCCATGCGGAAGCGGAGGCTGTAGGCGAGCGCCGCACTCGCCGTGCGCATGTAGCCGAGGCGCCCGCCCGTCCGGGTCCGGTCGATGAGGCGGCTTGCGTCCGAGAGCATGAGATCGACGATGGTTTCGGTGATGAGCCGTTCGCGGAACTTGTCGAGGATGATGTCGCGCTCGCGGGCCGCCAGCGTGACAAGGCCGAGCGTGATGCGGTCGCGGTCGCGGATCTCGCTGGCTTCCGCCTCCCGCACGGCCTTGTCGAGCCGTTCGCCGAAGGCCTTGGCCTCGCCGCGCGCAACCTCCGGCGGGAAGCCGTAGCGCTTCACGGTCTCGGAGGTCTCCTCCCGCACGTTCTGAAGCGCGACCGCGATCGCCTGCTTGCGGAGCGCGACATCGAGCGGGTTGAGCTGCTCGAGGCCGAGATAGCGGATCACCGGCCGGAGCGTGGTGCCCTGCACGAGCAGCGTGAAGAGCACGAAGCCGGTCGCGAGCACGGCGACGAAGCGCTGTGCATCCGGCGGGACGAAGGGGTTTTCGGTGACGGCGAGCGCCAGCGCGAGCGTGACCGAGCCGCGCAGCCCGCCCCACATGATGACGAGCTTGTAGGGGCGGCTGACCTTCGGACTGAGCCGGGCGAAGGTGAGCAGAGGCAAGACGCCGAAGAGCACCACCGCCCGCGCCGCGAGGGCCGCGATGATGACGACGGCGATGAGGCTGACCTCGACCAGCGTGAGCCCGCCGAGAATGCGCGGCACGAGGATGGCTGCGAGGGTGAAGATGAGCGTGCCGGCCCAGAAGGCGAGCTGTTCCCAGCTTGCGGTCAGGTAGTTCCAGTTTTCCGGCGGCAGGCGCGAGGGCCCGAGAAGATTGAGCGTGAGCCCCGCGAAGACCACGGCGATCACGCCGGAGACGCCCAGCACCTGCTCGGCGATGATGAAGATCACGTAGGGTGTTGCCAGCGAGATCGACATGCTCGCCATCCGGTCCACCCGCACCAGCGAGAGCAGGACAAGCGCCCCACGCGTCGCGACATAGCCGAAGCCGATGCCGCCCAGCAGGTTGAACAGGAACGTGTCGAGGATATCGCGCGGCCCGATCTCGGAATTGGTGACGATGCTGCCGATAAAGACCGAGAAAAGCGTGATCGCGGCGGCGTCGTTCATCAGGCTCTCGCCCTCGATCAGCCGGCCGAGCCGCGAGGGCGCGCTGAGATCGCGGAAGATGCCGACCACCGCCGAGGGGTCGGTGGTGGCGACGATGGCGGCGACAACGAGGCAGACCGGCAGCGGCTGGACGCCGAACGGCAAGAGCGCAAAGCCGATGACGAAGGTGGCGACGACCACGGCGAGCACGGCCATGACGAGGATCGGCACCCAGTCGTCGAGCATCCGGCGGACTTCGAGCGTCAGCGCGGTCTGGAACAGCAGTGTCGGCAGGAAGACGTAGAGGAAGACCTCGGAGCCGATCGGCAGCGCCAGCACCGAGCGCGCCACATCGTTGAACGCATCGGTGAGCGGCGTGGCGAGCAGGAAGAGCGCCCCGGCGCCGATGACGATGCCGACGAGGGCGAGCACCACCGTGAGCGGCAATCGCAGGCGTTGCGCGAAGGGTTGCATGAGACCGATCACGGTCAGGAAGAGGGCCAGGGCGAGCAGGAACGCGATCAGGGTCACGAGGGTATCCAGTCCGAATCGAAGAGGTGCAGCAAGGCCCACCCCGAGCCGCGGATAGCATCTTACCGGCGGCATGGCATCTCACGACCGGGGTGTTCGGCGGCATTTTGTCAGGGGTGCCGGCCGCCGCGCCGGGGTGTTCGCCGGCCCTCAGATCCTGCGGAGCGGCAGGGTCCAGGCGGCCGCGGCGCCGATGCCGGCAAAGATGGCGGTGCAGAGGAAGAGCCGGGAGAACGCCTGTCCGAAGGCATCGCCGATCTCGGCCAGCGCCTGCGGCGGGAGGCTGTCGAGGGCGGACGCGCCCTGCTGGACGACGCGCACGAAGGCATCGCCCGTCTCCGGGCCCGAGGCGGAGAGCGAGAGGAAGAGAACCGTGCTCACGATCGCCGTGCCGAAGGCCGCGCCGAGCGAGCGCGAGAACTGCACGGTGGCGGCGCCGGAGCCGAGCAGCCCCTTGCCGGAGGACATCTGCACGGTGAGCTGCACAACCCCCATCACGCTGCCCATGAAGAGCGAGCAGAGGCCGAAGAGGAGCGCGGTGGGGACCGCGCCCAGCGTGGTGGTGAACACCGAGGCGCCAAGCAGCAGGAGGGCCACGACCGTGAGGCCGACGGAGGGAAAGATCGCGCTCCGGCCAGTGCGGCCGACCAGCCGCCCGGTCGTGATCGAGCCGATGCCGATGCCGATGGTGAGCGGCAGGAGCAGGAGGCCGATGCGCGAGGCCGAGGCGCCGTGCTCGATCCGGTAGAAGAGCGGCATGAAGGTAATGAGCGACACGAGTGTCGCGCCGTGACAGACCGCCATGAGATCGCAGCGCCAGATGGCGGAATTGCGCAACAGCTCGAGCGGCAGGAGCGGCGAGGCGGCCCGGCGCTCCTGCCGCACCAGCAGGAGGAGGGCCGCGAAGGCGATGACCGCGAGCCCGGCGCTCATCGCCCAGGCGCCACTGACCGCCGCCTGGCCGCGCTCGAGTGCCACCAGGGTTGCGGCGATGAAGATCCCGAAGAGCAGGAACCCCGGCAGGTCGAAGCGGAAGGGCTGCGGCAGGACCGGGCGGCGTTTCAGGCGGAAGACCAGCAGCGCGGCGAGCGCGGCCGTCGGCAGGTTCACCAGAAAGATCGATCGCCAGCCCAGATGCTCGGTGAGGAGGCCCCCCGCGACCGGCCCGAAGGCGCTCGCCGTCACCGCGACGGTTGCGAGATAGCCCTGATAGTAGGCGCGCTCGCGCGGTGGGATCGTCTCGCCGACAAGGGCCTGCGAGAGCGTCATGAGCCCCCCGCCCCCCGCGCCCTGCAGGATCCGCGCGGCGGCAAGCATGCCCGTGGAGCTCGCCAGGGCGCAGGCGATCGACCCGGCCGCGAAGATCGCCAGGGCGATGAACATGAGGTTCCGCCGGCCGAAGACATCGCCGAGGCGGCCATAGACGGGGGCCGCAATGGTCGCGGCCACGAGATAGCTCACCACGATCCAGGAGAGCCGCTCGGCACCGCCGAGATCGCCCGCGATGGCCGGCAGCGCCGCGGCAACGATGGTCTGGTCGATCACCGCGAGAAACATCGGCAGAACGATCGACGGAAAGAGCTGGAAAAAGCCCGCGGAATCTTTTTGTGAACTCATGCGTCTTCCGGAGCGGCGTTGGGTGGAGAACTCGTCGGGACTGACAGGGCCGAAACTCCGCTTGGGTGTCCGGCGGAATCAGGGCAGTCTGCCGGTATTGGCATAACAAGGGACAAAGTCCATGAAATCGATTTTGGTTCCGGTTGGCCAGCAGGATTGCAGGTCATCCCTGATGCTCGCGGCGGAGGTGGCGAAACATCTCGGAAGCCTCATCGAAGGCATCCCCCTCCGCGAGCCGCCTGTCCCGAGCGTGGACTGGGGCATGGGCAGTGCATTCGTGATCGAGGAGCCGGCGCCGGACGACGACCATGTGGAAGCGGAGGCGCGCACGCAATTCCTTGCGGCGATGGCCGCAGGCGGGGTTTCCGTCTCCGCCGGGCCCCCGCCCGCCGGCGGCGCGGCCGCGATCTGGAACGAGACGAAGCCGATCGGCAATCACGGGCTCGGCCGCCTCGCGCGGGCCTTCTCGCTCACCTGCATTCCGCATCCGGCCAGGCGACCAAATGCGATGGCGACCTTCGAGGCGGCGCTGTTCGAAAGCGGCGGGCCGATCATGATGGCGCCGAACGATTGCCCCATCCGCGTCGGCGGCTGCTACGCGCTGGCCTGGAACGGCAGCGACGAGACGGCGCGCACGCTCACCTTTGCGATGCCGCTGCTGCGGCAGGCCGCGCGGCTGGTGATCCTTGCCGACGAATCGGGGCAGTTCGCCTCGCCCTCCGGCGGGCAGATCCGGCGCAAGCTCGCGCTCGAGGGCATCGAGGCCGATCTCAGGCTGCTGCCCGAGGGGAGCGTGATGTCCGGCAAGACGATCCTCGAGGCCGCCGAGGCGGAAGGCTGCGACATCCTCATAAAGGGCGCCTATACCCAGAGCCGCCTCCGGCAGATCATCTTCGGCGGCGCAACGCAGCACATTCTCGGGAATGCCCGGATGCCGCTGTTCATGGCGCATTGAGGCCCGATACACTCGGGATACGACATGTCCGCCGCCGAACGGCCCTTGCCCTTTCCGTGCGAATGCGAAGGATGGGGCAACGGACCGGCTTCGCGGAGGGGAAATGTCCCGCAACAAGACCTCGCGCCAGCAGCGCATCCTCGCCGAGCTGGAGCAGACCCCGTCGCTCAGGGTAAATGAGCTCGCCGAACTCATGGATGTATCCCCGGAAACGATCCGGCGCGATCTCGACGCCCTCTCCCATGACGGCCTCATCGACCGGACCTATGGCGGGGCGCTGCGCCGGCGACCGCTCGAACCGAATGTGAGCGAGCGGCATACGTTCCGGGTTGCCGAGCGGGAGTCGATGGCGCGCCGCGCCCGGCCGCTGCTCGGGGAAAGCAGGCATCTGATGATCGGCTCGGGCGCGACGACGATGCACATGGCCCGCCGCATCGCCGTCGAGATGAAGAACGTCACCGTGATCGCGCATTCCTTCGGCGTCGCCACCGTTCTCTCGCTCAACCCCACCATCACCGTGCTGATGGCGCCCGGCATCTACCACCCCGGCGAAGGCGGCATGCACGGCTCCGCGACGATCCGCTTCCTGCAGGATTTCCGGGTGGACTGGGCCATTCTCGGCGCAAGCGGCCTCACGCCCGACGGCCCCGCGGATGCGCTCATCGAATCCGCGGATGTCTATGCGATGATGATGCGGCAGGCGACGCATACGCTGCTGCTTGCGGACAGCGGCAAGTTCGGCGGGAGCTTTCCGGCGCGCTGGGCCAAATGGACCGACATCGATGCGCTCGCGACCGATGCCGAGCCCGAAGGGGAACTGCGGGAGGCGATCCTCGCAGGCGGGACCCGGATCCACTGCGCCTAGGGCGCAATTCCTTTCCGGATCGGCTTCGTTCCGGACCGGCCTCGGCCCGGAACGAAGCAGACGCTCAATGCGGGGCAGCTTCCCCGACAGCGGCGCTGCCGCCCTGATGGACCTTGCCTTCCGCAATCCAGCGCGCCGCCAGGATCAGCGCGCCCATGGCGAAATCCTTGTCATGCGCCGTGACCATTTCCTGTGACAGCCGCCCGAGCTGTTCGAAGAAACGGTCCTTGCTCTCGTCTTCCTGGCTTCGTCCCATGATGTCCTCCTTATGGATGCCGGTTACTTGAACATGTTTTTCGGAAAGGCGACCAGCGCCACATTCCCGCGCGCCGTGCCGATTGCCATGTGCCGGCCGTCCCGCGACCAGGCGAGAGCGCGGACCGCCGCGCCATCGCCCGGGCGCACGACCAGTTCGTCGGCCTTGCCAACCTGCGCGATCTGCACGAGGCCGTTGGCATAGCCGAAGGCCGAGAGCGCGCGATCGGGATGGGTGGTGACGGCGTCGATTGCCGCGATGCCCGGACTGCCGGTGGCGATCGCCTGAACGCGCGCCGCGGCCTTCGGGGTCGCGGGCAGAGCCCATGCCGCGGGCCGCAGGCCGCCAGACGCGATCACCGCCCCTGCCACCTGGTTCAGCGCCAGATCGGCGCCGGGCGCCGGGCCCTCGATCCGTGCCTGTGCGCCCTCGGCCGGCCAGATCGCCTCGATACCGCCCTCCGCGCACCCGGCGATCAAGAGATCGCCCGCGGCACTCCAGCGCAGCGTCGACGGCTTGCCCTCGACGGCCAGCGACAGCACGGGCGCGGCGCCGCCGCTGCTCGACCAGATCGAGACGCCGCCCGCCTGCGCGATGGCGAGCGCCTGGCCGTCGGGCGAGAAGGCGATGCCTGAAACAGGGGCGTCCGTGTCGATCTCGGCAACCGTTTCGAGCGTGTCTTCGTCGAGAATGCAGACACCACCCGCCGTGGCGGCCGCAAGCCGGCCGGGCTGCCCGCCGCGGGGGGCGGCCCGGTCGAGCCCGAGGATGGCGCGGCCGTCGCCGGCGCGCAGGCGCACCACCTGACCGCGCGGCGTGATCTGAAGGATGCGGCCGTCCGACGTGCCCGCGGCAAAGCCCGTGTCGCGGAACGCGGCAAGGACGGGGGCGCCCTCGCCCAGAGGCTCGGTGCGGGCCAGCGGCGCCGGGGGCCGCTCCCGTGGCCGGATCGTCGTGCGCCCGGTCTCGAAATCGAGCCGCAGGCGCTTTTCCGGCGCCTCCTCGTCCTCGAGACGCGCCAGCGCCACGCTGCCATCCTCGAGCCCCGCGGCCACTGCGGATCCGTCCGCATTGAACAGCAGGGCTCCGACCGGAGAGCCGGCGCCCCATTCACGGGCCAGAAGATCATAGAGCGTCGGCGCCCTGGTCAATGTCTCTTCCAATTCGGATCTCCCTGTCATTTCATGGCCGCCGCAATCTCGCGATCGAGTGCATCCACCCGCCCTTCGAGATGCAGAAGCCTCGTTTCACATTCCGCGAGTGCCGCAAGCGCCGCCTCCTGCCGCTGGATCGCGGCTTCGAGCTCGCTCCGTGCTGCCGCGCTCTCGCCATCCTCCGCGATGGTCCGCTCGCAGGTCATTACGTCGATTTCCGCGCCGCCGACGTCCTGCACGAGGCGCACCTGGGTGCCGTTGAGCTCGACAAGCTGGCAGACGAGCTGGGTGCGCTCGATCATCACCGTCTGAAAGCTTCGCGATTGATCCGTCATGCCCCTCTCCTGTAGGTCTTCAGCCGGGGGAGCGGCCGAAGCGGCGCCCCGTTTCAGGACCGCGAGGAACGAACGCATGAACGCTGCATCCCGGGACCCGTTTCTCTCCGCCCTCGCCGGCGTGGCGGCCGACCGGCTGGGCGAGGATCACCCCTGCGCCCTGCTGGCGGCCGAAGCCGCGGCCGCGCCGGGAAGCCCGGTCGAGGCGGAGCTGCGCCAGGCAATAGATGAGCTCGATCCGGAGGTTCGGGACGGCCTCATGGCCGAGCTTCACCGGCGGATGCGCGAGGATCTGTCCTCGATCTGGGACCACCTGCCCGGCTATCGGCAGACCCGTCCGAACTGAGCGCGGCTCAGCCGTCATCGCCTGACCCTTCCCCTTCGCCCCTGGCGGCACGGGACGGCTCGAGGCTCGCGATGAGCGCCGGCAGGGCGTCCGCCTCCTCGGCGAAGCGGCGCTCGGCCAGCTCGATGTTGGCGACGAGCGCATCCCAGATATCCATCCGCAGCACCTGGAAGGAATCGCCCGTCAGCTCCTCGATCTCGCGGATCCGGAACTGCCGGGAGAGCGACATGCCGGTATAGACGAACTCCCGGAGTTCGGTGGCATGGCTGTCGATGAAGGCCTGGAGGAAGGGGTGGCGTTCGCGGGTCACGCCGCGCGCGGCGAGGCCGGCGGCGATGTGGTCCCGGAAGTGTACCTGAAGCAGGTGCTGGCTCTCGCCAAGAAACCGCATGAGGAACACGAGATCCTGCGGCGCCCGGCGCAGGATCGCCTCGGCGACGCGCTGGGGCTCCGAAGACGGGCCGAGTAATGTTGCATCCTTGTCGGACATGATCCGGCGGCGTTTCCCTGTCTGGCCCGGCCTTGGCGGCGGGTCCTTCGTTCTGGCGGGCACACGCCCCGGACACCTCCGAGTCGCTCCCCTTGCCAGTCACATAATAGTCACGGCATTTCGTCAAGTGAAGCTCATATATAATTGAAGTTTCTACATGAATTTTTACAGAGGTGTCCGCGGACAATACACGTACAGCTTCGGTGTATTTACATGTGTAACGCTTCTTTACAGTCCGAGGTGAACGGGAAGCATGCTTCGGAAGCCCTTGCCCCGAAAATGGCGCCGAGCGCGAAAAAAACATCCGCCCGATGCCCAAACCTGACTTTGCGATGCATCAAAAAGGGGCGCGTGCCGGAGCGAGGCGATCGCGCTGGGCCAAAAATTTTACCCGTAATTCAAATGCGTTAACCGGCCTTTTTTGGCACGCCGCGCCTGCTGCAAACGCGAATTCGCTTCCTGAAGCCCCGGCAACCGGCGGCTGTTATCACGCGACTTTTCCGGCCGAATTGTGGCCTTCGCGTCTCATTGCACCAAAGGAGGAGGCCGCAATCCGAAGACTGGCACGGTCCTTGCTTTGTTACGCTGCAGAAGAAGCCGGTCCCGCCACGACGCGGGATCTCGTGAAGAACGAAGGAAGGGAGGAGACATGCGGGGGCACTGCCTCGCTCCGGTCCCAGCGCAGCGCGCGGGACGGGAGCTTCCGGCGCCCACAGCGGCGCCCTCTCCCGGAACCTTTGCCGTGATCCGAACGGGCGGTCGCGCCGGCATGCCAGATGGCATCCGCGAACGGACCCCCGCACCTGCAACCGTCGGCACGGGCCGACGCAAAGCGACAACAAGGAGGCTGATGGCATGACGTCATTGACGCTCAACAAGATCACGTCACAACGCGGCATCTCGGTCGGGGAAGCGACGAAGAAGATTTCCGACCTGGGGTGGAATCCGACCTACGTTCAGGAAGCAAGCACCTTCCCGACCGACTACAAGATCACCAAGGCGCCGCGGGACCCGATGAAGCAGGTGCTGCGCTCGTATTTCCCGATGCAGGAGGAAAAGGACAACCGCGTCTACGGCGCGCTCGACGCCGCCCTTCGCGGCGACATGTTCCGCAACGTGGAGCCGCGCTGGGTCGAATGGATGAAGCTGTTCCTGGCGATCATCCCCTTCCCGGAAATCTCGGCCGCCCGCTCGATGGCCATGGTCGGACGTCTTGCGCCGGGTGAAGACCTGCGCACCGGCTTCACCATGCAGATGGTCGACGAGTTCCGCCATTCCACCATTCAGATGAACCTGAAGAAGTGGTACATGGAAAACTACATCGATCCGGCAGGCTTCGACATCACCGAAGAAGCCTTCGGCAAGTGCTATGCCACCACCATCGGCCGCCAGTTCGGCGAAGGCTTCATCACCGGCGACGTGATGACCTCCGCCTGCATGTATCTGACGGTGGTTGCGGAAACCGCCTTCACCAACACCCTCTTCGTGGCGATGCCCTCGGAAGCGGCCCGGAACGGCGACTATGCCCTCCCGACCGTCTTCCTCTCGGTGCAGTCGGATGAAAGCCGCCACATCGGCAACGGCCATTCGATGCTGATGGCGGCGCTGAAGGAGCCGGAGAACCACCTGCTGCTCGAGCGCGACCTGCGCTACGCCTTCTGGCAGAACCACGCCATCGTCGATGCCGCCATCGGGACGTTCATCGAATACGGCACCACCAACCGCGACAAGGACAAGGAATCCTACGCGGAAATGTGGCACCGCTGGATCTTCGAGGACTACTACCGGACCTACATGCTGCCGCTCGAGAAATACGGCATCACGGTGCATCACGACGACGTCCACGAAGCCTGGAACCGCATCACGAAGAAGATGTATGTCCACAAGGTCGCCCAGTTCTTCGCGGTCGGCTGGCCGGTGAACTTCTGGCGGATCGAGGCGCAGCGTGACGCCGACTTCGAATGGTTCGAGCACAAGTACCCGGGCTGGTATGCCGAGTTCGGCGACTTCTGGAAGTGGTACGACAAGCTTTCGAAGCCGGGCCAGAAGGTCATCACCTTCAACGAGGAAACCGGCTACGTCTACCCGCACCGCTGCTGGTCCTGCCTCGTGCCCTGCCTCATCCGCGAAGACATGGTCGTGGACGAGATCGACGGCAAGCTCCACACCTTCGCCCACGAGCTCGACCGCTGGACCGCGGTGGAAGCCTTCGCGGACGAATACCAGGGCCGCCCGACGCCTGCGATGGGCCGCTTCTCCGGCAAGCGCGAATGGGAAACCGTCTATCACGGATGGGATCTCGCGGACGCGATCAAGGATCTCAACTTCGTCCGCGAGGACGGCAAGACCCTGACCCCGCAGCCGCACCTGCGCTTCGACGACAAGGACATGTGGACGCTCGACGACGTGAGGGGCCACACGCTTCTCTCGCCGCTGACGCTGCTGCGCGAAATGTCGCCGGAAGATCGCCAGAAGCATATCGCCGAATACCAGGCGGGCTTCACCATCAATCCCTGCAACTGAGCGGGATCAACCGGGGGCCGCAACCGGCGGCCCCCACACCATCCGAAAAAAGCAGGAGTTCACCTCTGCACCGCGACGCTTTCGCCACCCCGCCGGGATAGGGCGGAAGACCGAAACCACGACAGAGACGTGAACGCCATCTGCGAACCCGTTCCCACCCCGGGGAACGGAACGGAGAGGATTTGGGAGGCAAGCACATGGGGGAAACCTATACCGTCCGTCTGGAACCGGTCGGGGTCGAATTCGAGGTCGAGGAGGACGAAACCGTACTCGATGCAGCGTTCCGCCAGGGGATCGCCCTGCCGCACGGATGCAAGGAAGGCCAGTGCTCGGCCTGCAAATGCGTCCTGCTCGATGGCGAAGTGGATATGCTGAAGTATTCGACCTTTGCCCTGAACGACAGCGAACGCGATACCGGGCATGTCCTGATGTGCCGCTCGCTCGCATTCACGGATCTCGAGATCGAGCTCCTGAATTATGACGAGGAGGTCCTGTCGAAATCCATCCCCGTCAAGGATTTCTCGGGCCGGATCGTCACCTTCGACCGCCTGACCCACGACATACGCGGAGTCGAGATCGAGATCGACTCCCCGTTGAAATTCTGGGCCGGCCAATATGTCGACATCACAGTCACCACGGAAGAAGGGGAGACGATTACGCGCTCGTTTTCCATGGCAAATCCGCCGAGCGAAACCACGAAACTCTCCTTCATCATCAAGAAGTACCCCGACGGAAAGTTCTCCAACCAGCTCGACTCCGGAGGAATCCGAAAGGGAGCCGAGGTGCGGGTCCGGGGACCTTACGGAATGTGCTTCCGGCGCGAAGGACGGGAAGGACCCGTGATCCTCGTCGGCGCGGGGTCGGGCATGTCGCCGGTCTGGTCGATCCTCAACGATCACCTGGCGAGCGGCGAGGACCGCCCGGTCTACTACTTCTACGGCGCGCGCTCCCGCGACGATCTCTTCAAGCTCGACGAGATTGCCGCGATCACCGATGCCCACCCGGAGGTGACCTTCATCCCCGTCCTCAGCCATGCGGATGACGACGCGGAATGGACCGGCGAGCGGGGCTTCGTGCACGAGGCCGTCGACCGCAAGCTGCGCGAACTCGGGATCGAGGGCGAGGGCGATGTCTATGCCTGCGGCCCGCCACCGATGATCGATGCGCTCACCCCGACCCTCTTCATGCTCGATTTCGATACCGAGCGTGTCTTCTACGACAAGTTCACCCCAACGTCCGGCGCGTCGGCCCAAGCGCATCCCGCCGCCGCGGCGGCCGAATAACCCAAAAAAGCAGGGAGAAACGACTATGCCAGCAACCTCAAGCTCCGTCGGCTCGGGAGCGGCCGGCGCCGCGATCTTCTCGGGCTCGACAAGCCGGAAATACCGGTATTTCGAGCCTCGCGGCAAGCGGGCGACCCATTACGAAGACGTCACCGTGGACGTGCAGCCCGATCCGGAGCGCTATCTGATCCAGGACTGGATCATCTCCTTCGCTGACGGCAAGGGCGCCTATGTCAAGGACAACACCCGCGCCCAGAGCTCCAACTGGCACGCCTTCCGCGCGCCGGACCAGGAGTGGGAACGCACACACTACCAGCGTCAGTCGCGCATCGAGACCATGGTGCAGAACGTCATCGCCAACGCCCGCCGCGCCGGCGCGCCGCAGACCTTCGACCGGGTCTGGCAGACGATCCTGCAGAAGCATCTCGGCGCCTGGAAGCATGCCGAATTCGGCCTCGGGACCTCGCTCATGCAGGCCCAGCGCTACGGCTACACCCAGATGATCAACAATGCGACGCTGACCAACTCGTCGTACAAGATGCGCCTCTGCCAGGACATCACGCTCTATCTCGCCGAGATCGGCATGGATATCGCGGGCTGGAATGACGAGCTCGGCAAGCAGACCTGGCTCGAGGACCCGATCTGGCAGCCGACGCGCGAAGCGATCGAGACGATCATGGGCACGACCGATTATCTCGAACAGTATTTCGCCATCAACATCATCTTCGAGCCTCTCGTGGGCGAACTCTTCCGCTCCGGTTTCCTCATGCAGGCTGCCGCGGCGAACAATGACTTCATCACGCCCCCGGTGATCTCGGCGGCCGAGGCCGATTACGAGCGCAATCTCGCGAACACGATCGACCTCATGTATCTGCTCGTGCACGACGAGCAGTACGGCCATGCCAACCGCGAGCTCTTCCAGAGCTGGGTGAAGACCCACGGCGCGCTCGCCGACAAGGCCGCCGCCGCGCTGCAGCCGATCTGGTCGCAGCCCCACTCCAAACCCGTCTCGTTCGAGCATGTGCGGACCGTGTCCCACGAGAGGATCGGCCAGATCCTCGGCGAACTTGGCCTCAGCCGCTGACTGGAGAACAGACCATGTCGACCACGGCCCGCGACTCCTCGAAGAAGAACATCTTCAAGTCGATGAAGGACATCACCTTCGAACAGACCATCTCGCATCAGTGCGGGGTGACCATGAATGACTCCGTCGAGGCACGCGCCATCGCCGAGTTCATGGCCCAGGATCCGAACGTGACGGTGACCTACAACCCTGCGCTCATCCGGATCGACGGCGAGGGCAAGCTGATCTTCAAGATGGACGAGATCAGCGAGTTCCTCGGCAAGGACATGACCGCCGAGATCTTCGAAGTGAACACCTCGACCCACTACGGGCGGATGGTGCGCGTCGACGACAACACGGTGATCCTCTTCGGCAACATGGACGAAGTGTTCGAATACATCTGATGCAAGGCGGGCCGGGTGAAAGCCCGGCCCTTCCGCAACGACATTTCGCGACCGGGCGGTGGGTGCGCGCGAGGCGCCGGGAGCCTGGAAGGACAAGGGAGGAAGCCATGTACAAGACGCCCGACGGGAAGGAAATCTTCGTCATCGACGGCCACATCCATTTCTGGGACGGAAGCCCGGAAAACCAGGCCAACATTCACGGCAAGCAGTTCATCGAGTGCTTCTATGCCTATCACACGGCGCTGAGCCCGAAGGAGCAGCTCTGGGAGAAATCGAAGTTCGAGAAATACAGCGAAGACGATCTCTATCGCGATCTCTTCATCGACGGCCCCGATGACATGGCGATCATCCAGACAACGGTGCTCAGCGATTTCTACAAGACCGGTTTCGGCTGCATCCAGCGCGCCACCGACATGGCCGCCCGCGCCAAGGACCGCTTCATCGTCAACGGCTCCTTCGATCCGCGCGACGGCGAGAAGGCGCTCGAATACATCCACTTCATGAAGGAGACCTACGACATCACGGGCGTGAAGATGTACACGGCCGAGTGGAACGGGGCCTCGAAGGGCTGGCGGCTCGACGATCCGCAGGCCTATCGCTGCTTCGAGCTCTGCGAGAAGCTCGGCATCAAGAACATCCATGTCCACAAGGGCCCGACGATCATCCCGCTCAACAAGGATGCCTTCGACGTCCATGACGTCGACCACGCGGCGACGGATTTTCAGGGGCTCAACTGGATCGTCGAGCATTGCGGGCTGCCGCGCCTCGACGATTTCTGCTGGATCGCGGTGCAGGAAACGAATGTCTACGGCGGTCTCGCGGTCGCCCTGCCCTTCATCCATGGCCGGCCGCGCTATTTCGCCGAGGTGATCGCGGAGCTGCTGTTCTGGGTCGGCGAGGACAAGATCCTCTTCGGGTCCGACTATGCGATCTGGACCCCGCAGTGGCTCGTCGACAAGTTCTGGAACTTCGAGCTGCCCGAGGACATCAAGCAGGAGCGCGGCGTCGACCTCACGCCCGAGATCAAGGAGAAGATCCTCGGCCTCAACGCGGCGAAGCTCTACAACATCGACATCGAGGCGAAGCGCAAGGCGTTTGCGCAGTCTCCTGTCCAGATCGCGGCAGAGTGATCGCCATGGACGTGCCGGCACGCAACACGCGACAGGAAGGTCAGGTCTGGGATCGCCTGGCCCGGGTCGCAGATCCGGAGCTTGACGAGCCGATCACCGACATGGGGTTCGTCGAGCGTGTGGCGATCGTCGGGCGCGAGGCGGTGGAGGTGGATTTCCGCCTCCCCACCTACTGGTGCTCGCCGAATTTCGCCTTCCTGATGGCGGACGGCATCCGCCGCGAGGTCGGTTCGCTCCCCTGGGTGCGGCGCGTCCGGGTCAGGCTCCATGACCACATGTTCGCTGAACGTGTGAACAACGGGGTCAATGAAGCACAGGATTTCGCGGATATCTTCCGCGAACTCTCCGATGGCGACGATCTCGACGCGGTACGCGCGAAATTCGAGGAGAAGGCGTTCCAGCGGCGTCAGGAGTGCCTGATCGAGGCGCTCGTCGCGGAGGGCTTCCCGGCGTCGGGGATCGTTGCGATGACGCTCGCCGACCTCGACGCCCATGCCTTCGCCGACACGGCGGCAGCTGCGCAGAAGCCCCGTTACCGCGCGCTGCTCCTCGAGCTCGGGCTCGCCTGGGGCTCGGACGATCTCGCCTTCCGCCGCTATGACGGCAGCGCGATCACCGAGGCAGGCTTTGCCGAGCACATGGCCGCACTCCGGGCCGTGCGCATCAACATGGAGTTCAACGGCGCGCTCTGCAGAGGCCTGCAGGGCACCCGTTACAAGGAGGTCGACCGGAGCGGAAAGGAACCCGAACTGGTCGACTTCATCCTCGGCCGTGTCCCGCCGCGCGCGGACCGGCCCGGGCAGACGATGACGAACTGAAACAATCCGCGGGACAGGCGGAAGGAACTGGACCGGCGGGGCGCCGGTCCGAGGGAGGAAGACATGCCCAAACTCATGCTGCACAACAGCGAGGCGCGACGCGCGCTCGCACGCGGGGTCGCACGGCTCTCCGCCGCGGTCGAACCGACGCTGGGACCGAAGGGGCTCAACGCGATGATCGACCGCCCCGTGGGCTCGCCGATGATCACCCGCGACGGCGTCTCGATCGCCTCCGAAATCGAGCTCCCGGACCGTTTCGAGAACATGGGCGCCCAGGTGACCCGCGAAGTCTCGATGCAGACCAACGATGTTGCGGGCGACGGTACCACGACCGCGATCGTGCTGGCCAACGCGCTCATCCAGCAGGGTGTTGCCGCGGCCGAAACCGGGATCAAGACGGTCGATCTCTGCCGCGGGATCGACCTGGCCGTGGCGCGCATCGTGGAGACGCTGCGCGCCTCCGCCCGGAAGGCCAGCGACGATCCGAAGATCCTGACCGCCGTGGCGACGATCGCCGCAACCGATCCGAAGCTCGGCGCGCTGGTGGCCGAAGCCTATTCGCGGGTCGGGCCGGAAGGGGTCATCACCACGGAATACGGTGTGACGACGGAGACGACGCTCGAGGTCGTTGAGGGCATGTCCTTCGAGCGCGGCTATCTCTCGCATCACATGGTGACCGATGCCGACCACATGGAGGCCGTGCTCGAGAGGCCGCTCATCCTGCTGACCGACCAGAAGATCCTCGATCCGGCAGCGCTCGATCCGGCGCGCAAGATCGCCGATGACGAGGGGCGGCCGCTGCTCATCGTCGCCGAGGAGGTTTCCCCCGACGTGGTGGTGACGCTGCTCGAGGCCGCGAAGCCCGGCAAGTATCTCATCGTGCATCCCCCGGAATACGGCCACTGGCGCCGGGCGATGATGGACGATATCGCGATCCTGACCGGCGGCCAGGTTCTGGCCCGCGATCTCGGCAAGCGCGTCGAGAACGTGACACGCGCTCAGCTCGGCGCCGCCGATCGCGTTCGCACCACCTCCTCCCACACCACGATCCTGCGCGGCGAGGGCGACCAGAAGATCATCGCGGCCCGCCGGGCCCAGGTTCAGCGGCAGTATGACATCGCGCCGCCGAACATCGAGCAGGACAAGCTGCGCGAGCGGCTTGCCAAGCTCTCCGGTGGAACGGCGGTGATCCTGGCCGGCGGGGTGACGCCGGTCGAGCAGAAGCGCACGATCCAGCTCATCGAGGACTCGCTGCATGCGGTGCGCGCGGCAGCGGAGGAAGGCGTCGTTGCCGGTGGTGGCTCCGCGCTGACCCAGGCGGCCCCGGCCCTCGACAGCCTGCTTGCGGAGACCACCGGGGATGTCGCGGAAGGCGTGAAGCTCGTCCGTTCGATCCTCTCCCGGCCCCTGGCCCGGATCGCGACCAATGCGGGCGGCAACCCGGAGGCGGTCATCGAGGAAGTAACGCGCGTCAATGGCGGGCACGGGTTCGACGCCGCGACCGGCCGGTTCCAGAACATGTATGACGCCGGCATCGTCGATCCGGTCCGGGTGACCACCTCGGCGCTCCGGAACGCCGCCTCGGTCGCGACGCTCATTCTCACCACCGAGACGCTGATCGGCGATCTCGCGGAGGACGAGGAGGATCCGACCGCCGGCCCGGCCCGCGGCGGCGGCGCCGAGCTGCTCGGCCGGCCCTGAGCCCCTTCTGAACAGCTGATGCGCAGGCGGCCTGGAGCGCCGCCTGTTCCGACCCAGGAAAGGAAGACGCGATGAAAGCCGCGAGACTATACGAGTACGACGCCGCCATGAACGTCGAGCTCAAGATCGAGGACGTTCCTCCTCCCACGATCAACGGGCCCGACGAGGTTGTCGTCAGGGTCGGTGCGGCCGGCCTCTGCCGCACCGACCTCCATATCATCGAGGGTGTCTGGAAGGACATCATGGACCAGGATGGCAGCCTCCTGCCCTATATCATGGGGCACGAGAACGCCGGATGGGTCGAGGACGTCGGCTCCAACGTGAAGTCGGTGAAGCCTGGTGACGCGGTCATCTGCCACCCGTTGCGGACCTGCGGCATCTGCCTCAACTGCCACTACGGCCACGACATGTATTGCGAGCACGGGCAGTTTCCGGGCCTCGGCCTCAATGGCGGCTTCGCGGAATACTTCCTGACCAACGAGCGCTCCCTCATCAAGCTCAACACCAACATCGCGCCGCTCGACGTCGCGCCGATGGCGGATGCGGGCATCACCGCCTACCGTGCGGCGAAGCGCGCGGCCGGTCTCCTGCGGCCGGGCGCCTATTGCGCGGTGCTGGGCGTGGGGGGGCTGGGCCATATCGCGCTCCAGTGTCTCCAGGAGATCTCGGGCTGCCGGACCATCGCCATCGACCGTGAGCCCGGTGCGCAGCAGCTCGCCAAGGATCTCGGCGCCGATTTCGTGCTCGACGGCGGGCCGAACGTCATCGAGGAGGTCAAGCAGATCACCGGCGGCGGCGCGCATGTGGTGATCGACTTCGTCGGCGAGCTCGGGGTCGAGAACATCTGCTGGAAGATGTTGCGCCAGGGCGGCGAGATGATCGTCGTCGGCTACGGCGGCAAGATCGAGATCCCGACGCTCGAACTGGTGGCCAACGAGATCAAGATCGGTGGCAGCCTCGTCGGTGACTACACCGAGCTGGTCGAGCTCATGGAGCTCAATGCCGATGGCAAGGTGAAGATGCACTACAGCCAGTACAAGCTCGAGGACATCAATACCGCGATCGACGACTTCAAGCATCGCCGCTTCACCGGCCGGGGCGTGATCGTTCCCTGAGCCCAGCGCGGGCCGGCATACCAAGACAGGACCGGGCGCCTCACCGGAGGCGCCCGGCAGGCGGGGCAGCATTCCTGCATCCGGCGGCGGATCCGGGTGGCAGGAGAGACCGGCGTGTTTCGCCGGGAAAAAAAGCATCCGCAGGAGAAGGGAAGACGCTCATGGCTGCCAAGATGAAGGCCGCAATCTTTGTTGAGAAGGGAAGGATTGTCCTCGACGACAAGCCGGTGCCGGACATCGGACCGATGGACGCGCTTGTCCGCATCACCACCACGACAATCTGCGGCACGGATGTCCATATCCTGAAGGGCGAATACCCCGTCGAGAAGGGTCTGACCATCGGTCACGAGCCGGTAGGGGTCATCGAGAAGCTCGGCAGCGAAGTGAAGGGATTCCGCGAGGGGCAGCGCGTGATTGCGGGCGCCATCACGCCCTCGGGCTGGAGCCATGCCTGTCTCTGCGGCTTCTGCTCGCAGGACGGCGCGGGCACCAAGCACGGCTGGAAGCCCATGGGCGGCTGGCGCTTCGGCAACACCATCGACGGCTGTCAGGCGGAATACGTGCGTGTGCCGGATGCCATGACCAACCTCGCGCCGATCGCGGACGGGATCTCCGACGAGGAGGTGCTGATGTGCCCCGACATCATGTCGACGGGGTTCGCGGGGGCCGAGAACGGCAACATCAAGATCGGCGACACGGTTGCGGTCTTCGCCCAGGGGCCGATCGGGCTTTGCGCCACGGCCGGCGCGAAGCTGATGGGGGCAACGCGGATCATCGCGGTCGATCGGGTTCCGGAGCGGCTCAAGATGGCGCGCCAGCTTGGCGCGGATGTCACGGTGGACTTCAGCGCGCAGGATCCCGTGGCGGCGATCATGGAGCTCACCGATGGGCGCGGCGTCGATGTCTCGATCGAGGCGCTTGGACTTCAGGCGACCTTCGAGGCTGCGCTGCGCGTGCTGCGGCCCGGCGGCACGCTCTCGAGCCTCGGGGTCTATTCCAGTGACCTGCGGATTCCGCTCGATGCCTTCGATGCCGGTCTGGGCGAGAAGTCCATCCGCACGGCGCTCTGCCCCGGCGGCAAGGAACGCATGCGGCGGATGATCGAGGTGATCGGCTCGGGCCGTGTCGACCTCAAGGGGCTCGTCACCCACCGCTTCACGCTCGACCAGATCGAAGATGCCTATGAACTCTTCGCGAACCAGCGCGATGGGGTGCTAAAGGTGGCTGTCACGCCCTGACACGGTCCAGGGCCCCTGCACCACCGGAACGGCCCGCCCGAGGACAGGCGGGCCGTTTCCTTTCCCGTATCGTGAAATCGGCTCGTGACAACTGCGATGACGAAGCCGCCCGGCTCCGGCGCGGTCTATTCGTAGACGCGGCGGATGTCGTAGAGGCGCATCTTGCGGTATAGCGTCGGCCGCGAGATGCCCAGGGTCGCAGCGACCCGGCTGAGATTGCCTTTCTCCGCCCGGATCGTGTTGCGGATCGCTTCCTCCTCGAGATCCTCGAGACTGCGCGCGCCGTCCTCCGGACGTGCCTTGGCCGCAGCACCGCCCTGGCCCGCCGCCCGCATCTCGGGCGGCAGATCCTCGAGCGAAACGTCGCGGCCGCGCACAAGGAGGTAGAGCCGTTCGATCAGGTTGCGCAGCTCGCGCACGTTGCCCGGCCAGCCATAGGCGCGCATGAGCTCGCGCACCTCGTCCGGGAAATGCAGCAGCGGCCGGTTCTGACGCTCGGAGAATTCCAGGCTGAAATGTTCGGCAAGGGTCAGGATGTCGTCGCCCCGCTCCCGGAGCGGCGGCACGTGGATGGTGACCGTGCCGAGACGGTAGTAGAGGTCGCGGCGGAAGCGGCCCTGTTCCACCTCGGCCAGCAGATCCCGGTTGGTGAGAGCGACGAGCTGCACGTCCACTGGCCTACGGCGGCTGTCACCGATGCGCCAGACCGCGCGCTGCTCAAGCACCCGCAGGAGATAGGGCTGCATGTCCTGCGGCATCTCGCCGATCTCGTCGAGACAGAGCACCCCCTTGTCGGCGAGCTCGAACTTGCCGGGTTTGCCCTCGCGCACCGCGCCGGTAAAGGCGCCGGCAACGTGGCCGAAGAGTTCGGCCCCGATGAGATCGCGGGAGATGGCGCCGCAATTGAGCGCGACAAAGGGGGCGGCCTTGCGCGCCTCTGCATGCACAAGGCGCGCGAAGAGCTCCTTGCCGACACCTGTCTCGCCCTGCACGAGCACCGAGGCGCCTGCCTCCGCGGCCCGGCGCGCCAGATCGATGGCCGCCGCCAGCTTCGGGCAGTCGCCGACGATCTCGACCGGCAGCTTGCGCGCTGGTGCCGCGCGCTCGGCCCGGCGCGTGCTCGGCCCGTCGCCCGAGATGATGAGCGCGGTGCCGCGCACCTCACCGTCAAGCCGCAGGAAGCTCACGCCGCGGGGCTCGAGGAAGCAGGGCAGCGCCGCCGCGATCTCGGCCTCGCTGCGGACGCGGGAGGGATCGACGAGCCGCTGCCCCATGGCAAAGGCGCCGGCGTTCTGCGTCGCCTTGGGCATGTTGCGGTTGTATACGACGCGGCCATAGCGATCGAGCAGCACGACCCCGTCCCGCTCGCCGCGCGCCGGGCCGGACTCGATGAAGGCCTCGAGGAGACGGGCGCGCTCCTGCTGCTGCCTCTCGCCCAGCACACGCTGGATCTCGCTGGCCGCGGCGGCCACCAGCGCGGTGTTGTGGCGGCGGAAGATCTCGGTCGGCCCGGACAGATCGACGACACCGATGACGCTTTGATCGAAGGGATCGCGGATCGGCGCGCCGGCGCAGGTCCAGCACTTGATCCCGGCACAGAAGTGCTCGGAGGCATGCACGAAGATCGGACAGCCCGTGCGGAGCGCGGTGCCGATGCCGTTCGTGCCGATCGCGTCCTCACCCCAGACGCCACCGATCTCGAGGTGGATCTCGCGGCCGTCGTCGAGCGTGCGCTCGTCGCCGATGGTCTCGATGATGACACCGTTGCCGTCCGTGAGGATCAGCATGGCGTCGGAGCCTTCGAGGAGCTTGCCGATCTGGGAAAACGCCCCGCGTGCCGCTTCGCGCAGATCGCGATTGGCGTGTTTCAGCCGCGAGATGGCCTCGCTGCGGTAGGGCATTGGGGCTTCATTGGCCTGGGCATCGATACCTGAGCTCGAACTCCGGCTCCAGGATTGCAGGATCTCTTTCCGGACCGGGCATGCGCCTTCCGGAAGGACGCGGTTGTTGATGAGAAACTTCTCCCACGCACGCATCGTCTCCCGTTCATCATACTCGTACTGGGCTGCGCGGAGATGACCAAGACCATTGGTTGGGATAGCAGATTTCGCCATGACAACTCTAGCTGACTGTGCCGCACGCACCGCCCGGGCCATCAGGATCCGGAAGGTGCCGCTGCGGCGTCGCGGGCAGTATGCCGGCCCTTGCGGACCTAGGTGAGGCCGAGCCTCGCGCCGATGTCGGCCGCAAGGCTCTTTTCCGGATAGGAGCCTCCCACCATCACGCCATCGAGATCGGCAAGCGCCGCCGAAAGCTCTTCGTCCATCTCGGAAAAGAAGCCGTTCTGCTTCCGCGCCAGCCGGAAATGCCGCTGGCCGCCCTCCCGGCGGATTTCCCCGAGAAACTCGAGCTGCCGGCCCGAATTCATGTCCGCCATCACGACGCGGTTGTTGACGCTGATGCGGATGAAGGGTTTCGCCTCGTCCTTCGCCCGCGGCGCCTTGAGATCATGCGTGATAAGACCGCTGGCTTCCGGAGCCTTTGGTACCTTCGGCCGGGTCAGGCCGGCAGAGTATCCGCCGCCGCTCAGATTGTCGGCAAGCTTGCGGATCGTCGCGCTGTTTTCCGAGATCAGGCGACGTGCTGCCACATCCTCGCGCCGGGGACCGTCCCGCCTGGAAATGATATCGACCATGTTTCCTCCCTGGTTGGCGCCTGCGCTTGTTTGTCTTGCCGCCTCCCTTGCAAGGAAGATTCGGCCTGCAGGTCGTCTCCATCTCCGCGGTCAGGCGGAGCAATGTATCATGCACGCATGTTCAGGATTCCTCCATACCTCCATTCTGGTTAGAGGCACGGCGATCCCTCCGCGAAGGCAGGACGAGACGGCGAAAACACGGGCCTGCCCGCTGTCTGACGACACCGGGCCTTCCGCGTCATGATCTCTCGATCCAACCAATCCCACACCTGCCGATTCGCGGCCATGCAAGACACTAGCGCGGCGGCCAGACCCTCGGGTGGTAGTCTTGTACTACGCACAGGGTCGCGATCGACAAGCGGCGTTTCGCGTTCGCCGGCACCCGGCGGATCAGTCGTTCCGGCCTGTGATCGGCAGCATCTCCGACTGCGGACTGCGCGCGAGATGGGTAAGACAGGCGCAGCGAAGCAGCGAGGTGAAGTTGCGCGCTTCGCCGTAGCGCTCGATGACTTCGGCATGCAGCGTCGAGACGAACTGCGGCGTCGAGTGTCCTTCGGCGCCCGCAAGCGCGTCGAGCACGTTCCAGAACGCCCGCTCGAGACGGATCGATGTGCTCTGACCATCGAGGCGCATCGAGCGCGTCTGGCTCTCGTAGAAGTTGGGATCCTCCCCAACGAAGAGCTTGCACATCCGATATCCTCCCTGATGACCGGTACTGCGCGGATATTTTATTGGCGGATGACAGGACAGGCCCGAAACCCGCGCGTGCAATCTACCGTTTTCGCGCAGCCGCGTCGAGCACGGGCCCGCCCGGACGGCGCTGATGCGCCAATCCTTCCGGGCGGGCCCGCGGAGTCCGCCTCGTCTTCAGAGACGGCGACCAGGGGTAAGGCCGGCGACCTGTGCGGCGATGGACGCCGCATCGATTCCGAAGTGGCGGTAGAGGTCACCGATCGTGCCGGTCTGGCCGAAATGCTCGACGCCGAGCGGAATCGTCCGATGCCCGGCCACCGCGCCAAGCCAGGAGAGCGTCGCCGGATGGCCGTCAATCACGGTGACGAGGCTGCAATGCGGCGGCAGCGCCCCGAGCAGCCTTTCGGCATGGGAGCGGGCCTCAGCATTGCCGCGGGCACGGGCCCGTTGCGCGGCGGTCCAGCCCGCGTTGAGACGATCGGCCGAGGTCACGGCGAGCACACCCACATCGCGCCGCCCTTCCGCGATGCGGGCGGCGGCCTTTATCGCTTCACCGGCGACGACGCCCTGGTAGGCGATCACCACTTCGGCGCCCGGCCCCGGCTCGCGGAGCCAGTAGGCGCCGTCGATCGCGCCTTGCCGGAACGCGCCGTCGGTGGCGCGGTGGGGCTGTTCGAGCGGGTTGGTGCTGAGGCGGAGATAGACCGAGCCGCCGGTCTCGTCCCGGAGCCAGGTCCGCTCGTCGGGGTCGCCCTCGCCGTCCCGCTGGAGATAGTCGAAGGCCCATTCGAGGATCACGCCAAGTTCGTCGGCAAAGGCGGGCTCGAAGGCGGCGAGGCCATCCTGGCTCATGCCGATGAGCGGCGTGCCGATGGACTGGTGCGCGCCCCCCTCGGGGGCAAGGGTGACACCCGAGGGCGTCCCCACGATGATGAAGCGCGCATCCTGGTAGCAGGCATAGTTGAGCGCATCGAGGCCGCGGGCGACAAAGGGATCGTAGACCGTGCCGATCGGGATGAGGCGCTTGCCGAAGAGCGAGTGCGAGAGCCCGGCAGCGCCGAGCAGGAGGAAAAGGTTCATCTCGGCGATGCCGAGCTCGACATGCTGGCCTTCGGGGGTGAACTCCCATTTGGCGAGCGAGGGGATGTTGAGCGCACGGAAGGTATCGGGCCGGGCGTCGCGCGCGAAGAGCTTGCGGCGATTGACCCACGGGCCGAGGCTGGTGGTCCCGGTCACGTCGGGCGAGGTGGTGAGGATGCGGGCCGCGAGGTCGCTTTCCCCCTTCGCAAGCCCGTCAAGGAGCTTGCCGAAGGCCGCCTGTGTCGAGATCTCGGCCTCGCCGCCCGCCGCGACGGCGGGCACGGCCAGGCGATCGTCGTGAAAGCGGCGGCGGCCGGCGGCAAAGAATGGCACCTCGGCAAGGAACGACCGGAGCCCATCCGGATCAGCGACCGTTGCGAAGGCATCCCATTCCGCGCCTGCGGGCACACCCATCCGCTTCTGCCACTCCGCCATCTGCGCGCCGGTCATCAGCCCGCCATGGTTGTCCTTGTGGCCCGAGATCGGCGTTCCCCAGCCCTTTACCGTATAGGCGAGGAAGCAGGTCGGGCGATCGTGGTCGATGGCGGCAAAGGTCTCGGCCATGGTCTCGACGCAATTCCCGCCGAGGTTCTCCATCAGCGCCGCAAGCTCCGCATCGCTGCGGCGGTCGATGAGGGCGGAGACATCGCCCTGATCGCCGAGATCCTCCATGAGACGCGCGCGCCACGCCGCCCCCCCCATGTAGTTGAGTGCCGCATATTCGCTGTTGGGGCAGCGATCGATCCAGTCGCGCAACCCCTGCCCGCCCGGCTCCTCGAAGGCTGCACGCTGGAGGGTGCCGTATTTCACCTTCACCACGTCCCAGCCGAAGGCATCGAAGATCTTCTCGATGCGCTGGAACAGGCCCTCGTGCAGAATGCCGTCGAGCGACTGGCGGTTGTAGTCGATGATCCACCAGGTGTTGCGCAGGCCGTTCTTCCAGCCTTCCTGCAGGCATTCGTAGATGTTGCCCTCGTCGAGCTCCGCATCGCCGACGAGCGCCACCATCCGGCCGAGCGGGCGGTCGCCGCCCCAGGATTTCGCCGCGATGTAATCCTGCACGATCGAGGCAAACGAGGTGATCGCGACGCCGAGGCCGACGGAGCCGGTGGAAAAATCCACATCGTCCACATCCTTGGTCCGCGACGGATAGGACTGGACCCCGCCATAGCCGCGGAAGGCCTCGAGCTTCTCGCGGGTCTGCTGCCCCACGAGATACTGGATCGCATGAAAGACAGGCGCGGCATGCGGCTTCACCGCAACCCGGTCCTCGGGGCGCAGGGCGGAGAAATAGAGCGCCGTCATGATCGAGACCATGGAGGCCGAGGACGCCTGATGGCCGCCGATCTTGATCGCGTCCTCCTTCGGGCGGATGTGGTTCGCATTGTGGATCATCCAGTGCGACAGCCACAGGAGGCGTTGTTCGATGATCTTGAGCGTCGTGTCGGTCATGTGGCGTTTCCCCGCTGTTTCGCGCGAGCTTAGCGGAAGACGGGAGAGCGGTTCAGGGCAATTGACAGCGCCAGAACCACTAATGTTAGAGACTTCCACCAACGGAACAGGAGTTTGTGATGGATCCCGCCAACCTGGACGAGTTCGATGTTCGGATCCTGCGCATGCTCTCGCGGGACGGGCGGATCCCGGTTCAGGCCCTGAGCGATGCGGTGGGGCTCAGCCCGACACCGGTCGCGCGCCGCCTCCGGCGGCTCGAGGAGGCGGGGATCATCAAGGGCTACACGGCGGTGATCGACGAGCACGCTCTCGGCTTCGAGACCTCGGTCTTCGTATCGGTCAAGCTTGAACGCCAGATCGACAACGCGCTCTCGACCTTCGAGACCGCGATTGCGGCCTTTCCGGAGGTGGTCGATTGCTGGCTGATGACTGGGAACCGCGACTATCTGCTGCGGGTGGTGACGCGGAGCATGGCGGAATTCGAGGCGTTTCTTGTCGGGCGGCTGACGAAGGTCCCGGGCGTGGCCGAAATCGAATCCTCGATCCCGCTCAGGCGTGTGAAGTCGGCCCTTGCCCGCACGCTCTGAGACGCGCGCAGGCCCGGCCCCCTTCAGGGGAGGGTGTGACCCCTCCCCGCTCTGTCAGGCAGCACCCCTCGTGGCAAGCATCTGGGCGCCCGGAAGCTCGATATTGATCTCGAGGCTCGACATGTCGTCGCCACGCTCCAGCTTGATGTCGACGGTATCGCTGTCGACCTGCATGTGGCGCTTGATGACCTCGAGAATCTCCTTCTGAAGGATCGGAAGGAGCTCCGAATTCGAGCGGTCGACACGTTCATGGGCGAGAAGGATCTGCAGCCGTTCTTTCGCGGTCTGCGCGGTGTTGCTGGCCTTGCGCGGCTTGAAGGAGAATCCAAACATGTCAGGCCGTCCGTCCAAGCAGGCGCTGGAAGAGGCTGGGCCGCTCTGCCATCTGGATCCGCATCTCGATCTGCTCGCCGATGAGGCGTGAAACCGCATCCTCATAAGCCTTGCCCGCACCGGATTTCTCGTCGAGCACGACCGGCATGCCCACGTTGGACGCGCGCAGGACCGTGGTGCTCTCCGGGATGATCCCGAGAAGCGGAATGGCAAGGATCTCGAGCACATCCTCGACCTTCATCATCTCGCCCTTGGCGACACGCTGCGGGTCGTAGCGGGTGAGAAGCAGGTGCGACTTGATCCCCTCCTCGCCGCTCTTTTCCGCACGCGCCGTCTTGCTGTTCAGAAGCCCGAGCACCCGGTCGCTGTCACGCACCGACGAGACTTCGGGGTTCGTCACGACCACGGCTTCGTCGGCATAATACATCGCAAGATGCGCGCCGCGCTCGATGCCGGCCGGACTGTCGCAGACGATATAGTCGAAATCGTCCCGCAGCTCGTCGAGCACCGCCTTCACACCCTCGCGGGTGAGGGCGTCCTTGTCCCGGGTCTGGGAGGTCGGCAGGATCGAGAGGGTTTCGAGACGCCTGTCCTTGATGAGCGCCTGCTTGAGCTTGGCGTCCCCCTGGATGACGTTGATGAAGTCGAAGACCACGCGGCGCTCGCACCCCATGATCATGTCGAGATTGCGCAGACCCACATCGAAATCGATGACGACGGTCTTGTGGCCGCGCATCGCGAGGCCCGCGCTGATGGCGGCCGCCGAAGTGGTCTTGCCGACACCGCCCTTGCCGGAAGTGACAACGATGATCTTGGCCAAGAAATGCTCCTCTCTGCTTATAGGTTTATTTGAGGGCTTCCACGCACAGCGTGTCCTCCCTGAGAAACGCCTGTATGCGCTGCTTTCGAACCTCGGGGCCGAGGTCTTCACTGGTCCGGTAGAGGCCCGCGATCGCAATGAGCTCCGCGTCCAGACTCTGACAGAAGATGCGTGCGCTCCGGTCGCCGTTGACACCCGCAAGCGCCCGGCCCCGGAGGCGGCCATAGACGTGAATGTTGCCATGCGCGATCAGTTCGGCACCGGAACTGACCGGGGCGACGACCACGAGATCCCCGCGGTCGGCAAAGATGCGCTGGCCGGAGCGGACGGGCTCCGTCAACACGAGCGCCGAGACGGGCTCGGGTTCGGGCTCCGATGCTGGCGCAGGTTGCGGTGCCGCGACCGGCGCGGCGGCAATCGGCGCCACGGCGGGCGCGCTGCGGCCACGCTGCGCGATGTAGGGCACGTCCCGCCCCCCCTGGAGCAGTACGAGGCCCGACGCGAGCGCAGCCTCCTTCTGTTCGGCGCTGCCGTTCTGGACACCGAAGATCGAGAGCCCCCGCTCGCGCAGCCCCTTCAGAAGCGCGTCGAGCTCGCCATTCGCATCGGGCCCTTCCGCACGATCGAGATCGATGACGAAGGGGGCGTTGGCAAAGAAATCGGGCGTCTGCCGCAATTGCTGATCGAGCGCCTCGTAGAAGGCATCTCCCGGCGCCCCGGCGGGCCGGAGAACCACCGCTGTGAAGGACCGGCTACGGATCTGAAATGGCTTCATGGACGCGATAGCCGCGCCACCCCCATCCTTTGCACTTAATGGTTGCACGCTCGCCCCAATGCCTCTGTTTTGTATCGTGCATGATGGTTAATGCACGCCATGATTGACTCATCTCTACCCGTGCGGCAAGTCCCGGTCTAGTACAATGAGCGTGACTTCTGCGCTTATCTGCCGCTTCCGGGGCGTTTTCCCGGGCTCCGCGGCGCATCTGGACCGATATTTTGCCGATTTCGGCGCAAGTTACCCGAACGCCCCGCTCACTTGAGCTGGCTGTCCTTCGAGCCCCGGCGGTTGATCCCACCGCGCAGCATCGGCCGCGCATCGCGCTCCTGCTGACATTCGATGCAGAGCTTGACGCCCGGGATCGCCTGGCGGCGCGCCTCGGGGATCGGCTCCTCGCACTCGGCGCAATGGGTGAGGCTTTCACCGGCCAGACGCCGGCGGGCCTGCATCCGCTTGAGCTCGTCCTCGATCGACGCCTCGATCTGTTCGTTGACCGCACCGTCGCGCGCCCATCCTCCGGCCATGCCACCTCCTCCGCTCCGAACGCGCAGTCTAGCGCGATACGCCCAAGGAGGTCAAAGCGGAGCAGTTGCGAGGCGGTGGGATCGCAGGCACGGATTAGGGGAGAACGCCCGCGATCCCGATGCGCGCCTGCCAATTGCCGGCACGCCTCGCCTTCCCCGCGCCTGTCCGCAGCAAGACCGGGGAAGCCAGTTGTCCTGGCGCTTCGGCCGGGCCGTCACCCCAGGAGATGCTGCCGGAACCAGTCGACGGCCGGCGTGGAGGCAGACCCGAAATCATTCACGTAGGCATCGAAATGCCCGCCCTTGAGCGCCACGAGGCGCTTGGGCTCCAGCGCCTGCTCGTAGGTTGCGAGGGCGAGATCGGCGACGGTTAGCACATCGCCCAGCGCCACCACCATCAGGAGCGGCGTCGGGCTCACGAAGGCCGCATAGCTTCCCGGCTCGTATTCGGTGAACATCTCGACCGAACGCAACGTCACCTCGTTCTTCCAGGAAGGCGCACGGGCCTTGCCGGTTTCGGTGAACCATTTCCAGCTGTCGGGCGTCGGCAGCGCCGAGGGCGCGGAGGGATCCTCGTCCACCACGGGAATCATCGCGGGCGCCTCGCCCTTCATCCGCGCGCGGCGGTCTGCGTCGAACATGCCCTGCACGCCCGCGAGGAAATCCGCGCGGATCAGCCGGCGCGCATTGCCATGGCCGCTGGCGAGCGGCACCTGCGAGACGACGCATTTCACCCGCCGGTCGATCGCCCCCACCACAAGCACATGGCCACCGCTGTAGCTGGAACCCCAGATGCCGATCCGCTCGGCATCGGTCTCGGGCAGCGTCTCCGCATAGGTGATTGCATCGCGGTAGTCGCGAACCTGCTGCCAGGGGTCGATCTCGTAGCGCGGCTCGCCGTCACTGGCGCCGAAGTTGCGGTTGTCGAAGACGATCGAGGCAAGCCCGGCCTCGGCAAAGGCCTCGGCGAAGCGGTCGAGATACATCTCCTTTACCGCCGAAAATCCATGGGCCATCACGATTGTCGGCGCCGGGCCGCCCGCCCCCTCCGGCACATAGTGCCAGCCGCGGAGCGTCACGCCATCCTCGGTCTTGAATTCGATATCCTTGCGCATTCTGGTGCCCTCCCTTTGCTGGCTTCAGACCGAATAGCGGCAGAGCGTCTCGCCGCCGTCGACCCGGATCAGATCGCCATGGATGTAACTCGACTCGTCGGAGGCGAGGAAAATGGCGAGATTCGCGATGTCTTCCACCTCGCCCCAGCGTCGCAGCGGAATGCTCTCGGTGAAGAAGGAGTCGAAATCCTTGTCGTCAAAGAGCGCGCGGGTGAGCGCGGTCTTGGCGTAGGTCGGGCAGATGCCGTTCACGCGGATGCCGAGATGGCCGTATTCGATCGCAAGGCAGCGGGTGAGGTTCGCCTGCGCCCCCTTCGAGATGTTGTAGACTGACTGGCGCGGATGGCCCTGCAGCCCGGCGGTCGAGACCAGATTGATGACGTTGCCGCCATCCCCCTGCGCCATGAACTGCTTCACGGCCTCCTGGCAGCCATGCCAGGTCCCCTTCACGTTCACGGTCCAGCAGGCTTCCAGCTCCTCCTCGGTGAACTCGTGGAAGAGCTTGCCCCCACGGTAGATGCCCGCGTTGTTGAACATGATGTCGAGGCGGCCGTATGCCTCGACCGCCTTCTTTACGAGCGCGTCGACTTCCGGCCGATTGGTCACGTCGCAAGGCTGGAAGATCGCTTCGCCCCCTGCCGCCCGGATCTCCTCGACGGTGGTGTGGCCGGCATCGGCCTCGAAACCGCCGCTGCTCGGGGCTTCCTGCAGATCGCCGACAACGACCTTGGCGCCCTCCCGTGCAAAGGCAACCGCGCAGCCTCGGCCGAAGCCCGAGCTTGCGCCGGTGATGATCGCAACCTTGCCTGCGAGACGTCCCGCCATGTGTTTTCCTTCCCTGTCGTCTTTCGTTTGCGCGCAGCTCGCTGCGGCGCTGCCGAAATTATTGGCGGCTGGACCGCGATCGGTCTTGCCTCGCGGCGCGCGAGTAGTTGACTATCCGTGCATGGGGCGCGCGCAGGCACCCGGCAGAGGTGTTGCGTCCCGTACAAGGCATGGGAGGATGCCGATGATGACCGAAAATTGGTCCAGCAGCGCCCATCGCGCCACGGCGCAGTTCGAAGCCTGGCGTCATGCGCTCAACAACAGCCACCTCGAATGGCGGCTCGACGCCCCCACCGATCCCGCTTTCGGTGCACGCATCCGCCAGCGCACGCTGGACGGAGTGCGGATCATCGAATGCCGCTGCGATCCCTGCACCGGCTGGCGACGCCGCCCGGAGCTGCGCCGGACAGAAGGCGCGTGGTTCGGCATTCTGTTCGAACTCAGCGGCCGCGAGGTGATCCGCCAGGGTGATCGGGAGGCCGTACTCAAGGCCGGAGATTTCGTTCTCTGGGACAGCGAGCGCGAAATGGAATTCCGGGTATTGAAACCGCTGCACAAGCTTTCCCTGCTGATCCCCAAGGCGCGCATGAATCTGTTGCTCGGCGATGCAGAGCGCCACGCCGGCACCGTGGTGCCGAGCTCGGGGCGGACAGAGGGCATCTCGGCGGAAGCGCTGCGCCGTCTTGCGCGGGATTTCACCGAGATCGACGCGGACGGCGCGCATGCGGTCATCGAGCCGCTGCTGAGCCTCCTTTCCGCCACGATCATGACCCGTTGCCCGCCATCACGGGGCTCGGCCAGCCACCTCGACAGCTTCCGCAGTATCTGCCGCCATATCGAATGCAATCTCGGCGATGGCGGACTCACGCCTGCTTCCGTCGCCGCCGCGCATGGCGTCTCGCTCCGCTACCTTCACCTTGTCTTCGCTGAACAGGGCACGACATTCGGACGCTTTCTCCGGCAGCGTCGCCTCGCCTGCTGCTACCGCGAGATCGCCGATGCCGGGCAAGGCCGGACAATCACCGAGATCGCCTTCCGCTGGGGCTTCAACGACATGGCCCATTTCAGCCGCGTCTTCCGCGCCGAGTTCCGCATGTCGCCACGCGAGCTCGCTCAGGGAGCGAAGTGAGCGGCTCGCCTGCGGAGGGTCCTAGAAATAATCGGGAAAGCGGGCGATGATCTCGTCGACGGTCGCGAGCGTTCCCGAAAGATGTTCGCGCACCGCGGTTTCGGCGCCGGCAAGATCGCCCGCCGCGATCGCATCGAGAATGCAGCCATGGTATTTCATGATTTCGGCGGGCTTGCCGGGATCCGGCAGGTTGAGGTTGCGCAGCCGGTCGATGTGACCCGAGCGCGACGTAACGAGCCGCCAGAGTGGTGCAACACCGACGGCCTCACAGAGCGCACCATGAAAGCGGTGGTCGAGTTCGGCAAAACTGTCGAGATCGCCGGCCGCAAGCGCCGCGCCCTGCCGTGCCAGCATGTCCCGTGCAGGGGCAAGCCGTTTCTCCCCGCCGTCGAGCGCAAGGCGGCGCGTCACTTCCAGCTCGATGGAAAGCCGCAGGAATTGCGTCTCGCGCGCCTGAACGACGTCGATGCGTGACACCTCGGTCTTCGACTGGGGGTAGATGACGAGAAGCCCATCCTCCTCGAGCTTCAGCATCGCATCGCGTACCGGCGTCTGGCTCACGCCATAATAGTCGGCGATCTCGGAGCGGGAGAGATTCTGCCCCGGCCGCAGGTCGAGCCCGACGATCCGGTCACGCAGCGCTTCATGGATCTGCTGGCTGGCCGAGATGCGCCGGATGCGCGGGCGCTCTCCGGATGCAAACGGCGGGGTCCGGTCCGACGAAGCCGTCGATCTTGCGCTCATGATGCCTCCATTGCTCCCTGCCCGGCATGTCCTCCGACAACACTACAGCGCGCTTGCGAACGATGCACTAATATATTAGTGTATTAGATATACGGAGCGGCAAGCTCCGGCAATTTCCCGAGGGAGGAATCACATGGCCCTGACGAAAACCGTGCTGCTCACCGCATCGGTCTCGGCGCTCGCGAGCCTTGCACATGCGGAAACGCTCAATATCCAGACGTCCTTCAACGCCGGCGATTTCTCGACCCAGTATCTCACCGAGACCTGGCTGCCGAAGATCAAGGACATGACCGATGGCCGGATCGAGATCGTCCTCATGCCGAACGGTTCGGTGGTGCCGGCCAAGGAAACGCCGGAGGCGGTGGCCGCCGGGGTGCTCGACGGCGATTTCACTTCCGTCAACTATTTCGCGGGCAGCGAACCGGCCTATGCGATCATGGGCGACCTGATCGCGGGGTATGACACCCCCGAGCAGATGCTCGATTTCTGCCGGGTCGGCGGTGGCGAGGCGCAGATGCAGCAGGCCGCCGACAGCGTGACGGGCGGCGAGATCCACGTGATCGGCTGCGGCCCCTACTCGCGCGAAAGCCTGCCCGCCCGCGTGCCGATCCGGACCTTTGACGATCTCGCGGGCAAGAAGATCCGCTCCCCCGAGGGTCTTGCCGCAGCCGTCTTCGAAGCGGCGGGTGCCTCCCCGGTCTCCATCCCTTTCTCCGAAGTCTTCGGCGCGCTCGAAAAGGGCATCGTCGATGCGGCCGATGCCTCGGCCTATGTGAACAACGATGCGACGGGCCTCCACGACGTGGCGCCCTATCCGATCTATCCGGGCATCCACTCGATGGCCTCGATGCAGTTCACCCTCAACAACGAGACCTGGAATGCGCTCTCCGAGGAAGACCAGCAGGCACTTCGCACCTGGTGGTACGATGCGATGTATGCCATGGCCGCCGCGGTTGCCGCCGAGGATCAGAAGCTCGTCGAACGTGACAAGGCCGCAGGCAAGATCGAGGTGATCGACTGGTCGCAGGAGGATCGCAACGAACTCCGCGAGGTCGCCCGTGAGCAGTGGGAGATCTATGCACAGAAATCTTCCCTCGCGCAGGAAGCGCTCGACGCCAATATCGCCTACATGAAAGAGATCGGGCTCCTTCAGAACTAGGGCAAAAGCCCGCACCGCCGGCCGGCCTCGCGCCCGCCGGCGCCTTCACCTTTCAGCGATATCCGGGGAGACGCGATGAACCGCATCCTTGCCCGCTATGCCGATGCGATCGACCGGATCAGCGTCTTCGTCGGCCATGGCTGCTCTGTCCTCTTCTTCGCCTGCATCGCAGTCTCGGCCCTCGAGGTGGTGATGCGCTACGGCTTCGATCATCCCACCGTATGGTCAACAGAGCTCGCCATGACACTCTGCGCCTCGGCCTGGGTGCTCTCGGTCGGTTATGTCACCGAACGCCAGCGCCACATCTCGATCACCATGGTGGAGATGCTGGTGAGCGCCCGCACCTGGCACATCTTCCGCCTTGTCCAGATGCTCATCGCGCTCGGTGCGCTCATCGTGCTCACCCTCGCCCTCTGGAGCCCGGCCGCGAAAGCGATCGCACGCGGCGAACATTCGGGCACCGCATTCAACTCGATCCAACCGACCTATCTCAAGGTGCTGATCCTCGTCGGGGCCATTTTCTACATCCTGCAGCTCACCGCGAACATCATCCGCTGGGTCCAGGGCACCGAAGGGGAGATGTCCGGTGGGCATTGAATACATTACGCTTCTGATCGTCGTCTCGCTTCTGGCGCTGATGGCGCTCGGCGTCCCGCTCGGCATTACCACGCTCACCGTCTCGCTCACCACGGCATTGCTCTACTTCGGCGAACGCGCGGGCTTCTTCATCGTTGCGGCCAACGTCTCCGAAGTGCTGCACAAATACGAGCTCATCGCCGTACCCTTCTTCGTCTTCATGGCGAATGTGCTCGAACGATCAGGCATTGCAAAGACCCTCTTCGACTCGATGGCGATCATGGGTGGACGTTTCCGGGGCTCGGTGGCGGTGCAGACCTGCATTGTCGCCGTGGTTCTTGCGGCGATGTCCGGGATCATGGGTGGCGAGATCGTCATGCTTGGCCTCATCGCGCTGCCGCAGATGCTGCGCCTCGGCTATGACCGCAAGCTCTCGATCGGCATCATCTGTGCCGCCGGCGCGCTCGCAACGCTCATCCCGCCCTCGGTCGTACTCATTGTCTACGGGCTCGCCGCACAGGTCTCGATCACCAAGCTCTTCATGGCCTCCGCCGTGCCCGGACTGATCCTCGCCGCGCTCTTCATCACCTATATCCTCGTCCGGGTCCGGCTCAACCCGGCATTGGCGCCGATCTACGACATCCCCGAAACCGGCCTGCCATTCTTGCAGCGCGCACGCTTCCTCAAGGGTGTCATCCTGCCCGCGCTCCTCATCGGCGCCGTGCTCGGGGTGATATATTCCGGCATCGCCACCGTGACCGAAGCCGCCGCCATCGGCGCGGTGGGGGCGCTTGTCGTGGCCGGGGTGCGCAAGGAGCTGACCTGGCGGATGACCCGCGATGCCATGCGCCAGACGGTGCTCACCGTCGGATCGATCATCTGGCTGGTGATCGGTGCGGTCTCGCTCATCGGCATCTACAACCGCATCGGTGGCGGCGAGTTTCTGCGCGGCGTGCTTACCGATCTCAATATCGCGCCGATCTGGGTGATCGTCGTCATGATGCTGATCGTGATGGTGCTCGGCACCTTCCTCGAATGGATCGCGATCATCTTCATCACCGTGCCGATCTTCGCGCCCGTCGTGGTGGATCTCGGCTTCGATCCGATCTGGTTCGGCGTGCTCTTCGCGATGAACATCCAGATCTACTACCTTTCCCCGCCCTTCGGGCCGGCCTGCTTCTTCCTGAAATCGGTCGCCCCCAAGGGCATCGAGCTGCAGGAGATCTTCGCCGCCGTCCTGCCTTTCATCGCGCTTCAGGCCGTGGGTCTCTTCCTCGTCCTGTTCATCCCGGAGCTCGCGCTCTGGCTGCCCGCCATGCTCGACTGAGGAGGGAGCAATGAAAACGACCGACGAGGACCTTGCCCGTCAGGAAGACGATCTCCCCGCAGCCGCCTTCGCGGCCGAGGAGAAGCGCGACCACCACGATTTCGGCAACTGGCCGGAAGTCGCAGGCCTTGCCTTCACTCTCTTCGTCACCTGGCTGATCTTCGCATTCACGGGATAGGACAATGACAAGAAAAGACCCCAGGGACCTGCGCTCGGCCCGCTGGTTCGCTCCCGACGACCTCCGCGGCTTCGGCCACCGCTCACGCATGATGCAGCTTGGCTACGCGGAGGAGGATTTCCGCGACAAACCGGTGATCGGCGTCCTCAACACCTGGTCCGAGCTCAATACCTGTCACGCGCATTTCCGCGACCGCGTGCAGGACGTGAAGCGGGGCGTCACACAGGCGGGCGGTTTCGCCGTCGAGATGCCCTCGCTCTCGGTCGACGAGAGCTTCACCAAGCCCACCTCGATGCTTTACCGCAACATGCTCGCGATGGAGACGGAGGAGATGATCCGCTCGCACCCACTCGATGGCGTGGTGCTTATGGGGGGGTGCGACAAGACCACGCCAGGGCTCGTGATGGGTGCGATCTCGGCGGGCGTTCCGATGATCTACCTGCCAGCCGGACCGATGCTGCGCGGCAATTACGCGGGCAAGATCCTCGGCTCCGGCTCGGATGCCTGGAGATACTGGGACGAGCGCCGCGCGGGCAACATCAGCGATGCCGAATGGCTCGGCATCCAGGCTGGCATCGCGCGCTCGGCGGGCACCTGCATGACGATGGGAACCGCCTCGACAATGACCGCGATCGCGGATGCGCTCGGCCTCACCCTGCCCGGCGCATCCTCGATCCCGGCGGTGGATTCGAGCCATCAGCGCATGTCGGCCGACTGTGGCCGGCGGATCGTGGAGATGGTCTGGGAAAAGCTGACGCCCGACCGGATCGTGACCCCGCCCGCGGTGCAGAACGCCGCGGTCGTCGCGATGGCGACCGGCTGTTCGACCAATGCCGTGGTGCATCTTATCGCCATGGCGCGGCGCGCGGGCGTGAACCTCACCCTCGACGATCTCGACGCACTCGGCCGGGTGACACCGCTCGTTGCCAATATCCGCCCCTCCGGCAAGGACTACCTGATGGAGGATTTCTACTACGCCGGCGGCCTTCGCGCCCTGATGAAGCAGCTCGGGGATCGGCTCGACGGCTCGGTGCTGACGGTGACCGGCAGGACGATGTCCGAAAATCTCCATGGTGCGCAGGTCTACAATGACGATGTGATCCGGCCGCTCTCCAACCCGGTCTATGCCGAGGGCTCGCTCGCGGTGCTGCGCGGCAATCTCTGCCCCGACGGCGCAGTCATCAAGCCCGCCGCCTGCGACGTGAAGTTCCATGTCCACGAGGGCCCCGCCCTCGTCTTCGACAGCTATCCAGAGATGAAGCAGGCCGTCGACGACGAGGATCTCGCAATCACCCCCGACACGGTGATGGTGCTCCGCAACGCAGGCCCGCAGGGCGGCCCCGGCTTCCCCGAATGGGGCATGCTACCGATCCCCAAGGCACTCATCAAGCAGGGCCATCGCGACATGCTGCGCATCTCGGATGCCCGCATGTCCGGCACGTCCTACGGCGCCTGCGTCCTGCATGTCGCACCTGAAGCCTATGTCGGCGGCCCGCTCGCGCTTCTCCGGACCGGCGACACCGTGCGGCTCGATCTGCCCAACCGGCGGCTCGACATGCTCGTTGACGAGGCCGAGATCGAGCGGCGCCGCGCCGCCTGGACACCGCCGCCGGCGCGGTTCAAGCGCGGCTGGGGCTGGATGTTCTCCCGCCACGTGACGCAGGCCGATCAGGGCTGCGACTTCGATTTCCTGCAATCCGACTTCGGCCGAGCCGCCGGCGAACCCGACATCTTCTGAGGGCCAGACATGACCGACTACATCCTTTCCGAAGCGACCCGCGCCAAGCTCAAGAAGGTCTCCACCGCCTCAATCGCGACGGCGCTCTTCAAGCGCGGCCTGCGCAACCAGTTCATCCAGGGCGTCGTGCCGGTCGCGCCGAAGGAGGAGGTTATGGTCGGTCAGGCCTTCACTCTGCGCTACATCCCCGCGCGCGAGGATCGTAATCCGATCACCGCCTTCCGCAGCCCCGACCACCCGCAGCGGGTTGCCATCGAGACCTGCCCACCGGGCTGGGTCCTGGTGATGGATGGCCGGAAGGACGCGCGGGCGGCCACCGCGGGCTCGATCCTCATCACCCGGCTCGCGATCCGCGGCGCCGCAGGCGTGGTGACGGATGGCGGCATGCGTGACGCCGCAGGCATTGCCGAACTCGACATGCCGGCCTATTTTGCCAAACCGTCCGCGCCCACGAACCTCACCCATCACGAGGCACTCGACATCAACGTGCCCGTCTCCTGCGGTGATGCGCCGGTCTTTCCGGGAGACGTCATGGTCGGCGACCGCGACGGCGTGATGGTGATCCCCGCGCATCTCGCCGACGAAATCGCCGAGGAATGCACCGGGATGGAAAGCTACGAGGATTTCGTGCTTAAGGAAGTGCAGGGGGGTGCCGGGATCATCGGGCTCTATCCCTGCACGAAGGACGAGAATCAGAAAAAGTACGAGGCCTGGCGAACTGAAAACAGCCGCTGAGCCCCTACGGCAAAAGGAAAAGAGATGATTTTCACCCCTCATGGCAAGCATCTGATCGCCGGAGACTGGGTCGCAAGCGCGGAGACCTTCCGCTCACAGCCGGCCCAAGGCACCGCGCACGACTTCTCCAGCGGCACCGTCGATCAGGTGAACGCCGCCTGCGAAGCCGCCGAAGACGCCTTCTGGACCTTCGGTTATTCGACCCGCGCGGAGCGGGCTACTTTCCTCGATGCCATCGCAGAGGAAATCGAGGCCCGTGCCGACGCCATCACGGCGATCGGCAGTTCCGAGACCGGGTTGCCGGAGGCGCGGCTGCAGGGCGAGCGCGGCCGGACCGTCGGCCAGCTTCGTCTCTTCGCCTCGCATATCCGGGATGGCGCCTATCTCGACCGGCGGCATGACGCGGCGCTGCCCGACCGGCAGCCCCTGCCCCGGCCGGATCTGCGGCTGATGCAGCGCCCGATCGGACCGGTCGTCGTCTTCGGCGCATCGAACTTCCCGCTCGCCTTCTCGGTTGCCGGCGGCGACACCGCCTCGGCCTTCGCAGCCGGCTGCCCGGTGGTGGTCCGAGGCCATGCCGCCCACCCCGGCACCGGCGAGATCGCCGCCGAAGCCATCCACGCCGCGGTGAAACGCTGCGGGCTGCATCCGGGCACGTTCTCCTTCATTCAGGGCGGCGGCAATGCCGTCGGGGCGGCGCTGGTGCAGCACCCGCTCGTGAAGGCGGTGGGCTTCACCGGTTCCCTCGGCGGCGGACGCGCGCTCTTCGATCTCTGCGCCGCGCGACCCGAGCCGATCCCGTTCTTCGGCGAGCTCGGGTCGGTCAACCCGATGTTCCTGCTGCCCGAGGCGGTCAAAGGCCGGGGAGTCGATATCGGCAAGGGCTGGGCCGGATCGCTCGCCATGGGCGCTGGCCAGTTCTGCACCAATCCCGGAATCGCCGTCATACTCGAGGACCAGGCAGAAGCGGTCAGCGAGGCCGCACGCGAGGCACTGTCCGGCGTCGGCACCCAGGTCATGCTGACCGACGGGATCGCAGCCGCCTATCAGGCCGGCACCCAGCGCTATGGCGAGGCGCCCGGGGTGCGCGAGATCCTGACCTCGACCTGTGACCGCCGCAACGCAGCGCCCTTTCTCTACCTCGTCTCCGGCCGCGACTGGATCGGCAATCATGTGCTCTCCGAGGAGGTCTTCGGGCCGCTCGGCCTGATCGTGACCGCGGCGGACGCGGACGACATGCTGGCGATCGCCCGGAGCTTCGCAGGCCAGCTCACCGCGACACTCCATATGGATGCGGGCGATGCGGAGCTTGCACGCCGCCTGCTGCCCATCCTGGAGCGCAAGGCCGGGCGGGTTCTGGCCAATGCCTTCCCGACCGGCGTCGAGGTCTGCGACTCGATGGTTCACGGCGGCCCCTACCCCGCCTCGACCAATTTCGGCGCGACGTCGGTGGGCACGATGGCGATCCGCCGTTTCCTGCGTCCCGTCTGCTACCAGGGCATCCCGGAGGCAATCCTGCCCGAAGACCTGCGCTGATACCTCCGGCCTCGTGCTGCCAACGCGCGGTGCAACACTCGAGCGGGCCGCCTCATCACGAGCGCGGCCTGCCCCGTTTCATCCGAAGGAGCATCCTCCGGAGAAGTGAGCCTCACCGATCGGCCTGACGCAGATGGCAATTCGTTGTCGTGGCGGAAGAGACTGGCTGGGGCGGCAGGATTCGAACCTGCGAATGACGATACCAAAAACCGTTGCCTTACCACTTGGCGACGCCCCAAGCGCGTTCCCGTCTTCTATTCAGCCCGGGCGCCGATCTCAAGCGGAATTCGGTAGCTTCAGAACGGCTCGAACGGTGTTGCCTTCGCGAGGCGGTCGAAGGCCATAAGATCCTCGACGAGACGGGCCATCCGATCGAGCGGGATCATGTTCGGGCCATCGGAGGGGGCGCTATCGGGGTCTTCGTGTGTCTCCATGAAGACGGCGGCGACACCGATCGCGACCGCGGCGCGGGCCATCACCGGGGCAAATTCGCGCTGACCACCGGACGATCCGCCCTGGCCGCCCGGCTGTTGAACCGAATGAGTCGCGTCCATGACCACCGGCCAGCCGGTCCGGGCCATGATGGGCAGGCTTCGCATGTCGGCGACAAGGGTATTGTAGCCGAAGGACACTCCGCGCTCGCAGAGCATAATCTTCTCGTTGCCGGTCGAGGCGATCTTGGCCGCGACGTTCACCATATCCCAGGGCGCGAGGAACTGGCCCTTCTTCACGTTGACCGCAGCCCCGGTTTCGCCCGCGGCGAGAAGGAGGTCGGTCTGGCGGCTGAGGAAGGCCGGGATCTGGAGCACATCCACCACCTCGGCTGCGGGGGCGCATTGGTCGGGAGCGTGCACATCCGTCAACACAGGGCAGCCGATCCGGGCGCGGACCTCGCCGAGGATACGGAGCCCCTCGGCCATGCCGAGACCGCGCTTTCCGCCGAGCGAGGTGCGGTTGGCCTTGTCGTAGGACGCCTTGAAGATAAAGCCTGCGCCCGCGTTGGCGCAGATCCCGGCCATTGTTTCGGCGATCATCAGGGCATGCTCGAGTGTTTCGAGCTGGCAGGGTCCGGCGATCAGCGTGAGGGGAGCCTCGTTCGACAGGCTCAGATCGCCGATGCGGACGATCTTCGCGGCTTCAGTGGCGGTCATTCTATCCCTCCCTCAGTTCCGGGTTACCAGCGATAGCCCGTGGGCAGGCGAACTGTAAAGCCAAGGCAGACGGGGAGGATCAGAGGGCAGGTTTTCACGGTAAAGACACGAGCAAAGCGCCGAAATCGGAGACGTTGATCTTCATCTGGCGCGCATCCCGGGCGGATCTCCGATGTGAGATCCGGGTATATACAGGCTGGCCCTTCTCCTTCGGGCGCAGCGTAGAGGCAGCCCCTGCACCTCCATCTCCTCAGGCCGCGGCGACGAGCCAGTAGAGACCCGCCACCACCATCAGGAACCCGGAGCCGCGCGCGAATGCATGGCCCATGGGCAGGAGTTTCTCGACGAAGACCAGGGCCGCGATCATCGCCACCCAGAGGAGATTCATGACTCCGGCCGTGAAAAGCAGCAGCATCAGCGCCCAGCAGCAGCCAAGGCAATAGAGTCCATGTTGCGCCCCCATGCGGAAAGCGCCCATCGCGCCGCTCCGCCAGTGGAAGAGGAAGGTCTGGAGCGGCGCACGGCACTGCCGCAGGCAAGCCTCCTTTACCGGTAGCCACTGATAAACCCCGGCGCCAATCAGCAAGAAACCCGTCATTGCGGCGCTGGCGGAGCGCAGCATCGGCGTGAGGAGACGGAGCTGCTCAAGCCAGGTCTGCAGGACAGCTGCGAGCGCGCTGAAGGCAACCCAGAGCGCGATGTACCCCGCGGCGAAGGCGAGCGCCGAGGGGACCGGCCCGGCGCGCTCTCTGCGATTTCTCGCGATGCCGAGAAAGAGCAGAATTGCGGGCGCTGCACTTGGCAGCATCATTCCGACCATCATGACGGACCACATCAGGAAGGTCATGACGAACGGCCCGGCTGCGCTGGCCGCGGACATTTCGCCGGACGCCATTCCGCCAGGAGCTGTCACGGTCATATCCGGCGCCGGAGCAGAGCTCATCCCCGCCATCTCGCCCATGCGCGCGACATCGGCGACAAGATAGAGCCAGGCAAGTCCGGTGACGGCGAGAAGGCAGGAGAGGACAACAAGCCTCTCCCGCTCCAGCACGCGGACGATCAGCGCCGTCATCGCCCGCTCACGCCGCCCAGTTGAAGGAGGCGAGATGGCCGTTCCGGGTGCCGGAAACGTCGTCCCAGTCGATCCCGAAAGCATGCATGTGGCTCGTCCTTGCATGCCCCAGCGCAAGCCGTGACGAAACCGGATGGGTGGTGTTCTCCAGATAGATCGGCTTGCCCTCGTGCACGGCGCTCGGCACGGTTTCAACCGACTGGCTGACCAGATCGCCAGCACTGACAGAGGCGAACTTGCCGTCGGTCTCGAACACGATCCGCCGCTGCTCGACTCCGGCGAAGGCGCCCACGAGCGGCGCGAGATTGGCCATCGGCCCGCCGGCCGCGCCCGAGGCGATGCCGGTGATAGCTTCGACCTGCTGGGTGTCGGCACCATCATCGATGATAAGGCCGACCTTGATGTTGCCCGCTCCCATGATGCCCGGCGCATGCAGGAGCACGATGAATGACCGGCCGCTCAGATCGACGCCATCCTTTTCACCCTTCTCGACGTGCATCGCGAGGGCGGCCGTGCAATCCCCTTCGCTGGGTTCCGCCGCCAGATTGGACGTGATGCAGGGGCAGAGGAAATTGCAGTTGCAGGTTTCCACGTAGTTGCCTTGGATATGCCAAGTTGCCATTTCAATTCCCCCCGAGTCCTTCTTGGAGAAAATACAATATCATAATTTCCTATTAATTTTGATATGTAACTTAAATCAAAATAACAGGTGAAATTAGACATCAAAACTCATTTAATCATCACAAATGTAGCCATGACATTCGAGAGAAAGTCCAGCGCAGTGACGCCGGGTATGCGTCCATGTCCGGGAGAGGTTGAGGCGTTTCTGTTCCAACTCCTTGGATAGCCCCAAAGCCCTTTTCAGTTTGCTTTTCATTCCGAACCGGTTTTGGTCTAGTGAGGAGCCATGACGGACACTTGCCCCCCCGCCGAAGAGGATCTCGCGGCGCTGACCCAGGACATCCGCGCCTGTCGGATCTGCGCTGCGCGCTTTGAGGGCACCCGGACGGCCCATATCCCGCGGCCGGTGCCCTGGCTCTCGGCGCGGGCGCCGATCCTCGTATGCGGCCAGGCGCCGGGGATGAAGGTTCATGAGCGCGGGCGGCCCTTCGACGATGCCTCGGGAGACCGGCTCCGCGACTGGATGGGGATCGATCGCAAGACCTTCTACGACCGGAACCGCATCGGGGTCCTTCCCATGGCATTCTGTTTTCCGGGCTATGACGCGAAAGGCTCGGATCTGCCGCCACCGCCGGTCTGCGCGACGACCTGGAGGCGCCGCGCGCTCGCCGCGATGCCGGCCGTGCAGCTCACCCTGCTGATCGGCGGACATGCCCAGCGCTGGCATCTCGGGCGCGCCGCGGGCTCTGTCAGCGCGACGGTGGAGGCTTGGCGCGCTGCGCCCGAGGGCGTGTTGCCGCTCCCGCATCCCTCTTGGCGCAATACGGGCTGGCTGCGCAAAAACCCCTGGTTTGAGGCCGAACTGTTGCCGGAATTGCGCCTACGGGTTTCCAACTTGCTTGAAGACCGCTAGACCGTTCCGAACTGCGGAGAATCCTGCAGATCGGGAGAGCCATGATCGAGACAGCCATCGACGCCGCCTTTCAGGCCTCCGAGGCCGCGCCCGACGATACCCAGCTTTACATGCGTCTGCTCGAACGGGTGATGGATGCCGAACTCTTCCTGCTCCTTGCCGAGGAGCCAGAGCGCGAACATATCGAGCCGCATCTGTTCGAGCTGCCGGAAGGACGGTTCGTTTTGGCTTTCGACCGTGGCGAGCGGCTGGCAGAGTTTCTCGATGCGCCCGCGCCCTACATCGCGCTGCCAGGGCGGCGGCTGGTGGAGATGATCGGCGGGCGCAGCATCGGGCTTGCGCTCAATCTCGGCGTCGCGCCGTCCGAAATGCTGCTGCCGCCGGAGGCGGTGGGCTGGATGGCCCAGCTCGGCTCCGGCCTGCCAGAAGAGACGGAGGCGAAGGTGCGTGGTGTCGCGATGCCACGCCATCTGCCCTCGGGTCTCATCGGCGCAATTGATCCCAAGCTTGCGGCGATGGCGGGGGTGATCGAGGAGGCCCATCTTGCCGAGGTGCATTTCCACGACGGGACCGAAGCCCTGCTGCTGGCACTCGTAGGCGTGCCTGAGATCGCCCGGAGCGATGTTGCGGCGGCGATCGGCGAGGCGGTGCGGTTCAGCGGCACCGAGCACGCCCGGCTCGACGTGACCTTCATCGAGGCCGGCACCCCGATGCACAGCCAGATCGGCGCCATCTCGGTGCGGATCGAGCTGCCGCGCCATGCACCCGCCCCCCGACCGCAGTCGAAGCCGCCGGGCAGCGATCCGGACGAGCCTCCGATCCTGCGCTGATGCGGCTGGCGGGGGCTTCCCCCGACCAGCCTCAGGACAGCCTCACTCCTTGCGCTTGCCCGTGACGTTGAGATCGGCATCAAGCTCGATGTCGTACTGGCCATCAGCACAGAAGACATCGTCGAGCTCGTAACCCGGGCCGTCGGCCTCGATGTCGGCCGGGTCCATCTCGCACTGCATTCCGGCAAGCATCTCGGTGATCCTCGTCACCGTTTCGGCCGGGATCTCCTCGGCGCCGGCGGCAAAAGGCATGGCGAGCGCAAGGGCGGCCGCCGGGGCGAAAAGTCTGGTCATCAATAGAGTCTCCTTCTGTCATATCGGTTCGGAAGATCGGGATCAGCGGATCGCGATGGAGACCTTCTGGCTCTCCCCGGTCGAACCGGGAATCTTCAGCTCGAACGTGCCGGGCTTGATGGCGATGAAGGATATGCTGGCTGTGCCCGCGGCGTCGAACTCGAGGCTGTCGATCGCCATGGGGCGGATCTCGATCTGGTTGATTACGATTTCGTTGAACCAGATCGCGCGGAAGAATTCAGGGCCTGCGATGGCAAGCTCGGCGGAGCCGTCAGCGGTGATGCGCATCTCGTAATATGCACCCGACTGGAGCTCGATCGGGCCGGCTTCGTGGAGCGGCTGGCCGGAGGCGAGCGTGAGCTCAATCGGCTCACCGCGGTTGCACTTGGTAAGCAGGCCCGCAAAGCCGAATTTGTCGCAAAGCGGCGCGGCGGCGGCAGGCTGAAGCGCGGCGGGAAGGATGGCAGCCGCGAGAAGCGCGGCAGCGGCAAAGCGTTGCATGGGGACTCTCCCTGTCCTTGTGATCCGGTGCGGATGGCTCAATCCGGAGCGACGACGACGCCCCAGGGCTGCTGTCCGACCTGAACCGACTTTATCGTCTCGAGATTCTCGACGTCTATTACCGAAACGTCGTTGGAGTTGCCGTTGGTGGTAACGAGGTATTTCTCGTCAGGCGTGAAGGCCAGCTGCCAGACGCGCTGGCCGACGAGGAGGTAATCCTTGACCTCGTCGGTCGCGGCATCGACCACGGCGACACGGTTGGCAGGCCCGAGCGCGACGAAAAGGGTCTTGTTGTCGGAGGTCACGCGCATTCCCACCGGCTGGAGCCATTCGGGCAGCACGTTCGGAACCTCGAAGCCGATCTTGTCGATGAGCGTGGGCTCGGCTCCGGTCATGTCGATGACACTCACCGTGCCGCCGATCTCAGAGCTCACATAGAGTTTCGAGCCATCATCGGTGAAGATCGCGTAGCGTGGGCGCTGGTCGACAAGGACGTTGTGCTTGATCTCGTAATCGGCGCTGTCGATGAAATGCGCCATGTTGGTGGTTTCGGAGGTGTTGATGACCCAGTGTGCGTCGGGGCTGATCGCCATGCCTTCGGGCTCCACGCCCACCGGAACCTCGGCGATGACCTTGTGGGTCTTCGTGTCGACCACCGTCACGAGGTTGTCGTCCTCATTGGCAATGTAGAGCGGGTTGCCCGAGGGGTGCAGCACGAAGAGCTCGGGGTCGGGACCGGACGGGAGTGTGTGGAGTTCCTCGTAGGTTTCGGGATCGAAGACGCGCACGACGTCGTCGTCGGAGGCGCAGACATAGAGCTCCGAGCCGTCCGGGGAGATGGTGATGCCGCGAGGTCGGTTGCCGGCAGGAAACTCGCCGATCACCTCCCAGCTCTCGCTGTCGAGCACGGTCACGGAATTTCCGCGCTCGTTGGAGACGAAGACCTTGTTGGCAAGCGCGGGGTGGGCAAGGCCCAGGAGCGCCGTGGCGGCAAGAAAAGTGGTAGAGCGGTTCATCGGTCGGCTTCCTCTGTGAAGGCCGTGCAGGTCGTTTCCGGAGCGTCCGTCCCCAGTGTGTCGAGGGGCGAGACCTGGTGCAGGTAGCCATCTTGAGGCGAGACGCTCACGTTTACCCGCCCGTCGCTGAGCAGGATCGGCTGGCGGAGCTGGCCGTTCCAAGGGCGGAAGGTGACCGGCTGGCCCTTGAAGGCGGCGAGCGTGAACTCCTGGCCCAGCGCATAGGCGCGGATCGAGGCCGGGTCGGCCTCGCCCGTGCGGGTGGCAGCCTCGCCGATCACGCGAAGCGCGAGCCAGACCTGGTAATCCTCCTCGCGCGCATATCGCCGGGTGAGCTTCTCGAAGCGGGTCTGGAACTGCGTCGCACCCCAGGCCTCGTGAGCGGGCGACCAGGTAACGGGCCGGAGCCCGGCGGAGCCGACAACGAGATCGGGTCCCCAAGTATGATAGGGGAGGTGCGCGGCGAACACATCGGCCTCGTCGGCGGCAACGACCACGTCATGGCGCTTCATCTTCTGAGTAAAGACCGGGATCTGGCGCTGAACAAGCACGTAGCCGGTATCGGTGCGGCGCGCGCCGCCGGTGTCCTCGAAGCCACGCTCCTCGACAATCCTGGCACCGAACTTGCGGGCGGAGCGGCGGTAGGCGTCGGCGAGCGCGAAATCCTCCGGGTGAGAGCCCTGGATCAGCACCCAGTCGCCCCATTTCTTCCACATGAGATACTGGGCAAGTGCATCTGTCTTCATCGACCGGCTCGGAGCGATGTGGAGCACGTTGGCGCGACATTCGTCGTTGCGCAGTTCGTCGCCGGGTGCTGTCGCGTTGAGCAGCAGTGCGCGGTCGCCGGCCGCGTCGGCCAGTGCAAGGAGCGTCGCATCGTCTGACATGACAACGACGAGCGAGATCCCCTCGCCGAGCAGCCGTTCCAGCGCCGCCTGCGCCTCCTCCGGCGACACGGCCACGGTCTCGAGGCTGTAGTCCATGCCGAGGAAGGTACCGGTTGTCTGGTTGTCCTCGGTTGCAAGCACACCGCCCGCGAATCCCATGTCATCCGGCTTGAGGTCAAGGCGCGAGATCGGCAACAGCGCATCCTGGTCGATGCGGAGCACAGCCGCTTTGACCTCAAGCGCGCGCGTGGCGCCAGCCATGGTGCATGCCATCGCCAGCGCAAGCAGACAGAGCCGCAGCAAGATCCGATCCTCCCCAGGAGTTCCCGCAGTCTTTTTGTCGTTTTATGAACGATGCCGTTTTGGCAACTGTTTTAGTAAGGCTAACCTGCCGAAGGCAACAGCGAGAACCGATACCTTTGGCTGATTGAGCTCGGCCCGGCCCATGCCCGATCATCCGGCCATGCCACGGGCGACCGGGCATTCCGCACACGCGGGCGGGCTTTTGGTCTCCGGCCCCGCGTCGCGGGATGCTCTGCTTCGCGGCCAACAACATCGTCAGGACGGGTGAGGAAATCTCATGAAACTCCACCGCAGGCAGGCCATCCTCGGCCTGGCCCTTCTTGGTGCGCTTGCGCCGACACTTGCCGCAGCGCATGGACCATCGCGGCAGAAGCTCACGCTCACGACCGAGGTCGGCGCAGCCCCCGCGGAGGTATGGGCCGTGATCGGCAATTTCCAGGACATGAGCTGGCATCCGGCCGTTGCGGAGACGAACGGTGAAGGCGGCAACGAGATCGATGCGACCCGCGTGCTGCACCTCGGTTCGGCCGACGGGCCGACGATCTCGGAGATCCTCTACAAGTATGACCCCGAGAAGATGAGCTATTCCTATCGCATCACCGATGTGGATGTCGCCGTGCTGCCGGTGACGAACTATTCCTCGCATCTTACGGTGATCCCGAAGGACGGTGGCGGCTCGGTGATCGAGTGGCGCGGCGCCTTCTATCGCGGCTATCCCAACAACGATCCGCCCGAGGAACTCAATGACGAAGCCGCCATCGCCGCGGTAACGGGCGTCTATCAGGCCGGGCTCGATGCGCTGCACGCCCGTTTCGGCGACTGAGGCGCTCAGCGTCTGCGCCTGGCTCTGGGCGGCAGTGGCCAGTGCCGGCGATCTTGCCTATGTCACCAACCAGTCGGGCAACGATCTGAGCGTGCTCGATCTCGCGGCCGGGCAGGAGATCCGGCGGCTCGACGTGCCAGGCGCGCCGGCAGGTGTGGCCGCGGCGCCCGCGCTCGGGGCGGTCTTCACGGTGAGCCCCGAGAGCGCCACGGTGCGGCGCTTTCGCATGCGTGACGGCGCCCTTGAGGCTGAGGCGGTTTTCGACGGCGGGCCGATGGGAATTGCCGTCGATGCCGATCGGGGCCGGGTCATTGTCGGCGACTGGTACAATGCTCGCCTGCTGGTACTCGATGCCGAGGATCTCACGCTGCGCGCGGAACTGCCGACCGGGGCGGCACCCGCCGGCGTGGTGCTCTCACCCGACGGGCGTTGGCTGGCGTCCGCCGACCGGGACGGGGACCGCGTTTCGGTCTTCGATGCCGCGACACTCGCTTTCCGGCATGCCATCTCCACCGGCGCGCATCCTTTCGGCCTCGCGTTCGCCCCTGACGGGCGGCTCTTCAGCGCCGATGTCGAGGCGGACGGGCTGACGGTCATGGACCCGGAAGAAGGGACGGTACTCGGCCATGTCGTGACCGGGGCGCGGCCTTACGGCATCGCCTTCGCCGTCGGGCGGGGGTTTGTCACCAACCAGTATGCCGACAGCGTGACTGTCTTCGATGCCGCCTCGCTCGAAGGCATCACGACGCTCGAGGTTGGCGAGTATCCCGAAGGAGTGGCGGCCACTTCGGACGGTGGTCTCGTGGTGGTGACGAACTGGTTCTCGAATACGGTGACGCTTGTCGATCCGGAGGCGCTGGAGGTTATCGGAGAGATCGCCACCGGCGACGGACCACGTGCCTTCGGCGCCTTCATCGCGCCAGCTTCCCCCGACGGAGGCGGCTGACGGTGATCAGACCGCCTCCCAGGCGGGTTCCGAGTTTTCCTGCCAGCCGGAACGATGGAGGAGTGGTGTGTCATCGGCGAAGGTCGGGTAGCCGATACAGAGCCAGGCCAGGAAACGCCAGCCGGCTGGTACGCCGAGCAGCGTCTCGATCCGCCGCGGTTCCAGGATCGAAACCATGCCGAGCCCGAGATTCTGCGCCCGTGCAGCGAGCCAGAGTGCATAGACCGCCATCGCCGCGGACTGCCGCAGCGTTTCGGGCATGGTCTGTCGCCCGAGCCCGTGGCCGGTTTCCGGATCTTCGAGGCAGAAGACAGCGAGCTGGAGCGGCGCAGCCTCAAGTCCTGCAAGTTTCAGTCGGTCGTAGGCCGCGCGGCGATCCCCGGCATAGCCTTCCGCGGCCGCAGCGTTGCAGCGGGCAAACTCGTCCCGGACCGCCGCACGGATGCCCGGGCTCTCAACTCGGAGCACGCGCCAGGGCCGGGCATTGCCAACAGAGGGCGCAAGCGCTACCGCCTCGCGCATCCTGTCGATGGCGACCTCGGGCACGGGATCGGTGCGGAAATGGCGAACATCCCGGCGCCAGCGCATGAGCGAGAGCAGACGTGTAATCTGGTCTTCGCCGAATTCCATGCTGCCTGCCCTCTCCTGCCCGACGGACGCCCGTCGCGGCGCCGATTCCGAAGGGCGAAACCCATCAGAATTCCAAGCAGCCTGCAAGTTTTGTGGGCGGCCTACTCCGGGGCTCCGGCGGGAAGCGGCTCGGGTCGGGAGAGGGCAGCCGCCCTGGCCCGCAGCGCCTCGGCGCGCGCCTCGAGTTCCTCGGCGCCGCTCAGCAGGCCCTCTGCATCTTCGGGTGCACCGGCCCGCAAGCCATCGAAGCTCGCGGTCGGCTCGAGAACGGGCGGCGACTGTTTCACCTGCTGCGTGGAATCCGGAAAATCGGCCTCGGGGGGCGCGCAGGCGGCAAGCGCGAGCACAACGGCCACCAGCGGAACCGACGCCGCCAAGCCGGGGTTCAGGGGCCGCAGAAAGGGCCGGTCTTGCTCTGACATTGCAGCAGCCCCGCCGAATTGGATACTGGCAAACATCGCCGACCCTTGTATTATCCCCCGGACGTCGCGGCGGCAAGTTGCGGGCAAAGAAGGGGGAAACGAACATGAGCGATCATCAGGATCTCGATACGCTCGCGGAGCAGGGTCAACACGTTGCACATAACATGGCGGAGGTCTTCGACATCTCCAGCCAGATCTGGCAGACCTTCATGGCCGCGCAGCTTCAGCAGGGAACGCCGAAGCACGCCGATCCCCTAAACACCTTCCCGACCTTCGCCGAGCTCTATCGGACCATGTGGGACAATCCCAAGGAAGTTGCTGACAAGACCATCCAGTATTGGACGCAGCAATCGGCCCTCTGGCAGCATTCCATGCTGCGCTGGCTCGGGGCGAAGGACGTGCCGGAAAAGCTCGAGTTACCACACATGATGAAGGCGGACCGGCGCTTTGCCCATAAGGAGTGGTCCGAGAATGCGGTCTTTGACTATGTGAAGCAGTCCTATCTGCTCACCTCCGGCTGGATTCAGGACACGGTCAATTCCGTTGGAGAGATGGATCCGAAGGAGCGCAAGAAGGCGGCATTCTACACCCGGCAGTTCGTCGAGGCGATGAACCCCGCGAATTTCTTTGCCCTCAACCCGGAAGTACTCGAGGCCACGGTTTCGGAAAAGGGCGACAACCTGGTGCGCGGCCTCAAGATGATGCTGAAGGATCTCGAGCGCGGCAAGGGCAAGCTCCTGATCCGCCAGACCGACATGGATGCCTTCGAGGTCGGCAAGAACACCGCCGTTTCCGAGGGCTCGGTCATCTGGCAGACCGACATCTGCCAGCTCATCCAGTATTCGCCCAAGACGGAGAAGGTCTGCGCCAAGCCAATCCTCATCATTCCGCCCTGGATCAACAAATATTACGTGCTCGACCTCAATCCGAAGAAAAGCCTCGTGAAGTGGCTTGTCGAGCAGGGTCACACGGTCTTCATGATCTCCTGGGTGAACCCCGACGCGCGGCACAAGGAGAAGACCTGGGAAAGCTACATGTTCGAGGGCGCCTCGGCGGCCATCGACAAGGTGCTCGAGGAAACCGGGCAGCGCAGCACCCATGTCGCGTCCTACTGCATCGGCGGCACGCTGACCGGCACGCTGCTCGCGTGGATGGGCAAGAACAACGACAAGCGCGTGGCCTCGGCGACGTTCTTTACCGCCCAGCTTGATTTCGAGGATGCGGGCGAGTTGCAGATCCTCGTCGACGATCAGACGATCAACGTGATCGACTCGGAGATGGAGCAAGGCTACATGCCGGCCAACAAGATGGCCGAAGCCTTCAACATGCTCCGCGCCAACGACCTGATCTGGGGCTATGTGGTCAATAACTACATGCTCGGGAAAGACCCGTTCCCGTTCGACCTCCTGTTCTGGAACGCGGACTCGACGGCGATGCCGGCGAAGGTCCATGGCTTCTACCTGCAGCAGTTCTACGTCAACGATGCCTTCGCCAAAGGCAATCTGGTCGTGGACAACACCAACGTGACCCTCGCGGACATAAAGGTGCCGGTCTACCATGTGGCGACGAAGGAAGATCACATTGCGCCTGCCGCCTCGGTTTATCGCGGCGCCAAGGAGATGACGAATGCAGATGTACGCTTCGTCCTTTCGGGCTCGGGACACATCGCCGGGGTCGTGAACCCGCCCGCCCTGGGCAAATACCAGTTCTGGACCAATGCCGACATGTCGCAGCAGTCGCTCGACGCTTGGATGGGCGGCACGCAGGAGACAGAGGGAAGCTGGTGGCCGGACTGGGACGAATGGCTGAAAGCCCGTTCCGGGCGCCAGCTCAATGCCCGCGAACCCGGCGCCAAGCTCGGCGTGATCGAGCCCGCTCCCGGCTCTTATGTGAAGGTCCGCTTCGACAAGCAGTAGGACTGCAGAAACAAGCAGCGCCCCGGGCAAGCCCCGGGGCGGCAGCCCGCCGCGGGGCTTGCCTCAGAGCGTGGCCTGAGCGCTCACCACATCCGCCCCGTAGAGCCAGTCAAACCGCCCGAGCAGCGCGCTCGGCGCCACGGCAGATGCGGCCGAGAGGCCGAGATGGGCCAGCGTGCCGATGCCCGGACCGAGATGGTAGATCCGCCCGTTGCGGAGCGAGGCGCGCTGGATCCGCGTCGCCCGGGGCTTGCGCCGCGCTTCATAGGCCCGGAGCCCCTGCCCCAGATCCTTCGCGACATCGAGTTCGGCGGCGAGGACCCAGGCGTCCTCGAGGCCGGTTCCCGCCCCCTGCGCCAGAAAGGGCAGCATCGGATGACAGGCGTCCCCGATCAGCGCGACGGTGCCGTTCACCCAGTTTGGCAATGGCGGATGGTCGAAGAGCCCCCAGAGGAAGGTCTCGTCCACGGCCTCGAGCAGCTGCTTGACCCGTGGGCCGAACCCGGCAAAGGCCGCGCGCAGGTTTGCCGGATCGTCAGGTTCGGTCCAGCCCTCGATGGCCCAGTCATCCCGCTCCTCCACCGCAACGAAATTCCGGAGCGCGCCATGCCTGAGCGGATAGGTGACAAGATGTCGCCGCGGCCCCATGTAGACATTCACGCCATCGGGAAAGAGCCGCTCGGGAAGACGCGAGGCATCGACGAGCCCGCGCCACGCCACATGGCCGGTAAAGCTCGGCGCCTCGCCTTGGAAGAGACGTCCGCGCACACCCGAGCGCAAGCCATCCGCTGCGATAACGCCTTCCGCGAGCAGGGTTGCGCCGCATTCGAGCGTCACTCGGCAGCGGTTTCCGTACGTCTCGACATCTGCGACCCGCGCTGCGGTCTCGATGGTCACGCCGGCCTCGCGCGCCCCGGCTTCAAGCAGGGCGAGCAGATCAGCACGGTGGAACTGCCAGTAGGGCCGCCCGTAGCGCGCGATGCACTGGCGCCCGAGCGGGATTCGGGCCACGCGGCGCTCGGAGGCAAAATGATGGAGCTCAATCGCAGGCGGCAGGCTCGCGCAGGTTTCGGCGGCATCACGCAACCCGAGCGCCTCGAGAACCGCAACCCCGTTCGGTCCGACCTGAATGCCTGCCCCGACCTCGCCAAGTGCAGATGCCTGCTCGAGAACCCTCACCCGGGCCCGCCGCTGGGCCAGAGCCATCGCCGCCGCCAGTCCGGCGATGCCCGCACCGATGACGATGAATTCGTGCTCTGCCAGGTTCATGGCCCAGTCCTCCTGCGCGGCGGATGTCCCCTGCCCGTCTCTATAGGACAGGGCAGCGGCGGCGTCAGGACGAAATCACCGAAAGCGACACACAGCTCTTCAGGGCACCGCGCGCCTCACCGCACCGCATAGCCCGACGCCGCGAGCAGGCGGGCCACCTCGGCCCGGAGCTCATGCGCCCGGATGACGAAGGCTTCGTCCGCAATGGCGCTTGCGCCCTGTGGGGCATAGGCCGAACCGGCGCCTGCCTGAACGACCCGCGCCGCCGCCGTGCCCCGCCGGATCGCGGTCAGCATGCCGACGAGATGGTCGGAGCGGTCGAGGATCGGCCCCCCCGAGAAGCCAGGCCGAACGCCTGGCACGAGGGCGACAAGCCCAGGGCCGAACACATCGATATCCTTCCGCGGCTCGGTGACATGCCCGAAAAGCTCCAAACGGTCGCCGGCACGCGGCCCGCCCGAGGCATCAACCCCAACCGCAACGACGGCAAGCCCGCCATGGCTCCGGACAGGCTCGGTCGGGACCGGTGGCAGGAAACCTGCCGGGATCGACAGAACAGCAAGGTCCATATGGCGGCTGATCGCGAGAATCCGCGCATCGGCCTGGCGATCCGAACCGGCGGACGCCACCAGCCTGACGGTATCTCCCGGCCGCCGCCCCTCAACCACATGACCATTGGTCACGGCCACCCGCTCCGAGAGTGCGAAGGCCGACCCGACGAGATCTCCGCTCACAACCATGGCGTGGAAGCGCATCGGCCGCAGCCCGGTAGACGCACCGACACCCTGGCCGAAGAACAGCAGACACGAAAGGCCGATGACAAACGAACAAAGAAACCATGCCCACCCGTGTCCGGACCTGCCGGACCCGCGGGCTCCCCTAAAGACACCCATGGTCTTACCCCCAAGTGGTACCGACCCCCGTGCGGCACCAAGGAAAGATCTAGGCAGAGGCGGGTTTCCGTAGCCCTAACGCAGCGCCCCGCTGTTCCTAAACTTCATCGTTAAACCTTCCTAAACGACTCTCCCGCGAAAAGCACACGGGGCGGTTGGTATGCCAAGACCCTGATTCTCCGGAAGAACCGGGGGCACACTCTCCCAGAAACGCCAAGTCGAGTTCCCCATGTACGTCAGTAAAGTTTCCCAAGTAATTCGCGTAAAACAGTGTCACGCCGCGCGTATCATGCTTCTCGCGGGAGTCTCCCTCCTTGCGCTCGGATGCGGCTCCGCTTTCGCCGAGGGCCCGACGGGCGGAAACGTCGTGCGTGGCAAGGCAACTATCTCGCAACAGGGCGCTGTATCCAGGATCACCCAGACCAGCCGCCGCGCCGTGATCGATTGGGAGAGCTTCAATGTCGGGCGTGAAGCGAGCGTCGTCTTCGACCAGCCGGGCCGGGTCTCCGCAACTCTCAACCGCGTGACCTCCGCCGGCCGCAGCGTCATCCAGGGCACGCTCGCCGCCCCCGGCACGATCATCATCCAGAACACCGCGGGCGTTCTCTTCACCGGCAGTGCCAAGATCGATGCGACCGGTCTCGTCGCCACGAGCCAGCGCGTCAACGCGGAGCTTTTCCAGACCGAGGGGCGCCTTTCGATCGGCGGCGGCGAGAAAGCCGGCGCCTCCGTTCTCAACAAGGGCGAGATCACGATCGGCGAAGCGGGTCTCGCGGCTCTCGTTGGCACGGATGTGCGCAACGCCGGAGCAATCGTCGCGGAGCGCGGCACCGTCGCCCTGGCATCCGGGCAGCGCAGCACCATCGACCTTTCGGGCGACGGCACGGTGCAGATCGCCGTTGATGGGCATTCGAAGGGCGGCGGCGCGCGCAACACAGGCCTGATCGACGCGGCCGGGGGCACGGTCATCCTCACCGCCGGCGCTGCCGTCTCGGCGCTCGAGAGCGTTATCAACACCTCCGGTATCATCCGGGCTGGCGGCACCGCCGGACAGGGTGGCAAGATCCGCATCACCGGGCGCGGCAATGGGCGGCTCGAGTTGAATGGCTCGCTCGATGCATCGGGCACCGTCAAGGGCGGCGCGATTTCGGTCGCGGGGGGCAGTACCATCGCGGTCGGGGCCGCAGCCCGTATCCTGGCCAACGGTGGGCACGATGGCGGCAGCCTGCGGGTCGGAGGCGATTTTGGCGGCAAGGGCCCTCTTCCGCGTGCGGGCAATCTCAGGATCGACCGGGGCGCAGAACTCTCGGCCATCGGCATTTCGGGCACCGGCGGCAGCGTCGTCGCCTGGTCCGACGGCACCACCGAGATCGGCGGCACCCTCTCGGCAACGGGCGGCGAAGCGGGTGGCACCATCGAGACTTCCGGCCGCTTCGCGCTCGGAGTCGGAGTCCATGCGGGCATTTTGCTCGGCGAAGGCGGCAGCTGGCTTCTGGATCCACGCGATGTGCGGATCAGCACCTATGGCACACCCGTGAGGCCCGGCACCAACAATCCCACCGACGGATCGGGCGAGCACATCGTCAACGGCAGTTCCGTCGCCGCCGTGCTGCAGGGCGGCAGCGACGTCACGATCACCACGGATGCCGCAGGAGCCCCGGGCAGCGATACGGGCAACATCGTCGTCGATCGCCAGCTCAACTGGACCGGCGCCGGCTCTCTCACACTTGAAGCCGATGGCGGCATCGTGCTCGAAAAGGGTATCAGCAGCACCGATGGCAGCTTCACCGCTGAGGCAGGCGGCACGATCGACGTGAAGCGCTCGATCACCGCGCGCGGCGACGGCAGCATCACTCTCGAGGCGGGCGGCGACATCACGGTCTCCGAAGACATTTCCGCCTCCGGCGCGGGCAACGTCTCCCTCCAGGCCACCCGCGGCGACATTCGTATCGGCGAAACCTCCACTGGCAACGTGCTCGTCTCGACCACAACCGGCGCGCTCGACCTTGCCGCCTCCGAGGGCGACATCGTCCTGCACCGTGCCGAACGACTGGGTGCTGCGCATATCCAGGTCCGCTCGGCGAGCGGCCCGCTTTCCCTCACCGCCGGAAACGAGATCCGGATCGAGGGCGGCGAGGACAGCGCGAGCTGGGTTCGGGTCGGCAGCTCGACTGGCAGTTCCGAGGTCACGCTTTCGGCCCCCACCGTGACGGTGGTGGGCGGCACGCATCCGAACAGCTTTGCCGAGGTCGTGACCGGCGCCGGTGGCGCGCTCACCATCACGGGCGAGACCTTCGCGCTTTCGAACGGCAGCGGCGATATCGGCATGGTCGCCGCGCTCGATGGCGCTGATCTGACCATCAGCGCCACACGTCAGCGCTGGGATGGCTATCTGCGTGCCGGCTCCGGCGCCTCCGATGGCGGCAATGTGCTGATCGAAGGTTCTGCGACCGTCTCGGTTGAGCCCCAGTTCAGCCTGGCCGAGAACCGGAACTTCCACCTTGGCCCGGGAGCGGACGGGGCCGAGATCAATGCAACGGTTCCGGTCACGGTCACCACATCGGGCCGCGGCACGATCGATGTCGAAGGTCTCTTCTGCGTCCCGGGCCTGACCCTTGCCTCCGAAGAACAGGTCGCGCTCGGCCCCGATGCACAGCTCGTGGGAACCGGGCGAGGCGATGCTGTCGTCGTTGCCGCGGGTCGCAGCTTCGAGAATGCCGCCGGAGCGGATGCCATCGCGCTCGAGGCCGCCGGCAGCCGATGGCTCCTCTACGTCAACCGCTTCAACGGGCTCGAAGGGGACGAGCCGCAGAGCCACGGCTTTGATCTCTATGGCCGCCCCTACCCGACCACACCGCCCTCCGCGATCTCCCAAACCGGGAACCGCATCGTCTATGGCGAGCAGCCGACGCTCACCCTCACGGCGGATACCCTGAGCAAGTCCTATGGCAGCGAAGCCGAGCCGGGTTATTCCGCCTCTGGCCTCCGCGAAGGCGACAGCCTTGCCACTGCGCTGATCAGCGGACCGAATGTCATGAGCGACGGCAGCGAAGCCAACGCCGACACAGGCACCTACATCACCCGCGTCAGCGCAACCCAATCGAGCCAGGGCTATCATCTGGTTGTCGCCCCGGGAGCCATTACGGTAGAAGCGGCTCCGCTCACCATCACCGCAGGCAACGCCTCCCGCACCTACGGCGGCACCAACCCGGCCTTCTCGGCCACCGGGGCGGGCTTCGTCCTCGGACAGTCGCTCGACGATCTCGACGGCAGCCTCGGCTTCGAGACCGCGGCCACCCGACGCTCCGACACCGGGCGCTACAGCGTCACGGCCGCCGGCCTCACCTCCCGCAACTACGACATCACCTACGCCCCGGGCACCCTCACCATCGACCCGGCCGCCCTCACCATCACCGCAGGCAACGCCTCCCGCACCTACGGCGGCACCAATCCCGCCTTCTCGGCCACCGGGGCGGGCTTCGTCCTCGGACAGTCGCTCGACGATCTCGACGGCAGCCTCGGCTTCGAGACCGCGGCCACCCGACGCTCCGACACCGGGCGCTACAGCGTCACGGCCGCCGGCCTCACCTCCCGCAACTACGACATCACCTACGCCCCGGGCACCCTCACCATCGACCCGGCCGCCCTCACCATCACCGCAGGCAACACGACATGGACCGAGGGCGGCGGGAACCCCGATTTCACGGTCTCCGGCGATGGATTCGTTAACGGAGAGGATGTGGACGATCTCGGCGGAACACTGACCTTCGCGACAGACGCCACAAGCAGCTCCGGCCCAGGCAGCTACAGCATCACGCCTGATGGCCTTACTTCGGGCAACTACAGCATCACCTATGAAAGCGGAACGCTCACGGTGGAACCCGCAGGCGGCGGCACGGATGGTGGCGGCACCCCTTCTACCACGCTTGCCGATGCAAGCGGTGCGGTCGAGCGCTTCTCGCGCGGCGTCCCGCCGCTGACGCCGGGTGACGCGAGCTTCCGCACCACCCAGATCGACGCCCCGCCCGCAATCGCCAATGCCTTTGGCCTCGACTACTCGCTCGGCGATGTGATCCAGCTCGCCCCGGGTGGCCGCGCGCCTGCGGATGGCTTCTCGCCAGCCTCCGGCACCATCGCCTCTATGGATGATGCCGATGGGTTCCGCCCCGCGTCCGGCAGCGCAACACCCACTGCAGCGCCGCAGCCCGTGCAGGCGGGCGGCTGCAGCGGCTCGATCAACACCGGCGCCGCCGACGCCGGCTGCGGACGCGCCCGCAGCACAGAAACCTACTGGACCACAAGGACACCCGCCAGCCGATGATCCGGACCCGTCTCGCTTTCGCGGCCGCCCTTTGCCTCACCCTGCCCTCCGCCAGCTTCGGCCAGTCGGCACGTGATTATCTGCCCCGAGAACCCGGCCTGCGCCCGGACCCGGCCCGCGAGGTCAGGCCACCTGAGGAGACAGCACCGCCTGCAGCGATCCGACCCGCGGCGGGCACGGGCGGGCTCCTTCTTCGGGGAATTGCGCTCGATGGCGCCACTGCGGTCTCGGAGGCAGAACTTGCGCCGCTTTGGGCCGGGCTGATCGGCACGCGCGTTGGTGTGCCCGAACTCGAGGCGGTTGCGGCGGCCATCGGCGCCGCCTATCGCGCGCGCGGTTATATCCTTTCCCAGGCGGTCCTGCCCGCACAGGACGTGAGCGGTGGCATCGTGCGCATCCGTGTCGTCGAGGGCTTCGTCGAGACTGTTGAGGTATTGGCGGAGAATTCATCCGTCCAGGCCACGACGGAACGGATCTTTGCACCGGTCCCCGCAGACCGTCCGCTCCGGATCACGACGCTCGAGCGCAGCGTCCTGCTTGCGCGCGACACCTTCGGCGCGGAGGTCGAAACCGTGCTCGAACCGGCCCCGGTCACCTTCGGTGCCGCCAATCTCGGGGTCTCCGCCGCCGTCGAGCCCACCTCCTACTTCGCCACCGTCGACAACCGCGGCTCCCGCCTCTACGGCGCCTGGACGCTGGGTGCGGGCAGCCGGAGCTATAACCTCCTCGGGCTCGACGAACGCATCGATACACTGATTGCCGTTGCGCCGAGCGATGCCTCAATGCTCTTTGCCGCGGCAACGCTCGACAAGCCGCTCGCATCCCTCGCCGGTTCGGTGCTTGACGGCGGACGGCTCGAGCTCCATGCCGACTTTTCGCGCGCAGATCCCGACCTCGCGAAAAGCGGCTCGCCCGACGGGCTTTCGCTCGTGCAGGACGAGACGAACCTCCATGCAGGCCTGATCGTGCCCTTTATCCGGACCCGGTCGCAGAACCTCTTCGGCCGCGCCGGGCTCGGATTTCAGGAAAGCCGGGGCATCACCGACTTTGCCGATGTGGAATCGGAGCAGACCGACAGGCTCTGGGTGCTCGACGCACGTCTGACCTGGGATGTCGCCGACCGTTTCGGCGGCGTGACGCTGGTCGACGCAACCGTTCGCAAGGGGCTCGACATCGGTGGCGCGACGGTGGGTGCCGATGGGCCGGCGGCCGGTGTACCGGACTTCCTCCTCGCCGACCTAACCCTCTCCCGGCTCCAGCGTCTTGGCAACGGCGGCTGGGCGATCTACGGAGAGGCCACCGGCCAGATTGCCGCTGACGTCCTGCCCACCACCGAACGCTTCAGCCTCGGCGACAGCACGATCGGCCGTGGTTTCGCACCGGGAAATACCTCTGGCGACTCAGGCTTCGGCACGCGGCTGGAACTGCGTCGCGAGATTGCCCCCGAACGGCTGCGCGATGCGGTGCAGAGCGCCGAGCTCTATGTCTACGGCGATTACGGCCGCGCCTGGGACCGCAGCCTCGCCCGCGATGGCGAACAGGTGGAAACCCTCGCCTCCTGGGGTTTCGGCGCCCGGATCGACGTCCGCCCCTGGCTCACGCTGACGCCCGAGGTCGCCCGTCAGCTCGAAGGCACGGCAACCGATACGACCCAAACCGGCCTTGAAACCCGCTTCTACATCGGGGCCATCGCCCGTTTCTGAGCCATCGGCCGGAAACGGCCCACCCGAAGCGCGCCGGATACGGAATTCTCCGGCGCCGCCGCTGGACGCAGGGACGCCTCTCCCCTAAAAGGACTCGACATCTCCGAGGGGAAAACATGCGCATTCTCATCACCAACGATGACGGCATCACCGCGCCCGGCCTGAAGATCGCCGAGGCGATCGCGGCGGAGCTGGCCGGGCCCGAGGGCGAGGTCTGGGTTGTCGCACCGGCCTTTGAACAGTCGGGCGTCTCGCATTGCGTTTCCTACATCCGCCCGATGCGGCTTGAAAAGCTCGAGGAGCGCCGCTTTGCCGTCGAGGGCTCGCCCGCCGACTGCGTGCTTGCGGGCCTTGGAGAAATCCTGCGCGACAACCCGCCCGATCTCGTGCTTTCTGGGGTGAACCGCGGCCATAACGTCGCCGAGGACACGCTCTATTCCGGCACGATCGGCGGCGCGCTCGAGGCTGCGCTCCACGGCTACCGTTCAGTCGCGCTCTCGCAGTATTACGGCCCCAATTCGGCTCACGGGCTCGGCGCCTTCGAGGCCGCCGCCGAACATGCCGTGCCGGTGATCCGGCGGCTGCTCGAAAAGGCGCCATGGCAGCGCGAAGGCTACAACCTCTTCTACAACGTGAACTTCCCTGCACTTCCCGCCGCAGAGGTGAAGGGGGTCCGGGCCACGCACCAGGGCTCGCGGCTCAATCCGACCTTCGGGGTGCAGCCGCAACGCGCGCCCAACGGGCGGCTCTATCTCTGGCTCACCCATGGCGAAGGCAACAACGGCACCGCGCCGGGCTCGGATTCCCATGACTGCCACGCCGGGCATGTCACCGTCACCCCGCTCAGCGCCGATCTCACGGTGCACGAGATGGTCGCCCCGCTCGCGGAGCTTCTGCAGTAGGACCGGGAGTTCCATGGACGACATCGAGCGCCAGATGCAGTTCGTCTTCGCCTTGCGGTCGCATGGAATCACGAATGCCGATGTGCTCAAGGCAATGGAATCCGTGCCGCGCAAGGACTTCCTCGAAGGCATCTTCGAGGAACGTTCCCATGAGGATACGCCGCTGCCGATCTCCTGCGGCCAGACCATCAGCCAGCCGTCGGTGGTTGCGCTGATGACCCAGGCGCTCGATCTCAACCGCCGCTGCAAGGTGCTCGAGATCGGCACCGGCTCGGGCTATCAGGCTGCGATACTCGCCCGGCTCGCGCGCCGGGTCTACACAATCGAGCGGCACCGGCGCCTGGCCCGCCGCTCGAAGGAGCTGCTGCACCGGCTGGGGCTCCACAACATCACCGTGGTTCACGGCGACGGTTCGCTCGGCCTTCCCGAGCAAGTGCCGTTCGATCGCATCATCGTGACCGCCGCCGCTGAGGATCCGCCACAGATCCTGCTCGATCAGCTCCGCCCCGGCGGCATCATGGTCCTGCCCGTGGGTCAGAGCCACTCGGTCCAGACGCTCATCAAGGTCTCCAAGACCGAGCATGGGCTGGAATACACCGAGCTCGGACCCGTCCGCTTCGTTCCCCTTGTCGAAGGCATAGCACATGATGTATTGGACTAGCCGAAACCACCGAAATATGGGAGAATTGTGATGGTTTCGCGCCGCGGCTTGCCCAATGGGCGCATCCGGACCCTCCGCCCGCTCCTGATATCCTCCGCCTTCTGCGCGTTGCTCGCGGCCTGTACCGCGCCCGGCGCCGGCGGTGGCGGACAGCAGGCGGTCCCAAATCTTTCCCCGGATTCGCGCGGGGTCATCACCTACGCCACCTATCAGGTCGCCGTCGCGCGCGATGGCGATACGCTCGATACGGTTGCAAGCCGCGTTGGCACGACGAGCGCTGAACTGGCTCGGCTAAACGCGTTGCCCGGCGATTACCGGCTCCGGAGCGGCGAAGTCCTGCTCCTGCCGCAAAGCGTGGCACGCCCGCCCGATTCCGGCGGCTTCGGCACCGGCGAGGTAAGCACCGAACCGCTCTGGAGCCCCGAGGGGGCGGCCGCCGCCATCGATGGTGCCTCTGCGACGGGGAACACCTCTCCCCAGAGCAGCCCGTTCCAGAACGGCCAGACCCAGCCTCTGATCGACCCGATCCGGCACCGGGTGGAAGCGGGAGAGACCGCCTATTCGATCGCGCGTCTCTATGGTGTCTCGGTCACCGCACTCGCCTCTTGGAATGGGCTCGGCCCGGATCTCGCCGTGCGCGAGAACCAGGAGCTGCTGATCCCGATCGTGAGTGACGCGAATCGGATCTCCGGCGCAGCCGACACCCAGCCCGGCCAGCCGACGGATGTCGCCGCGCCCGCGATCGCGGCGACGCCGCTGCCCGACGACATCACCGAAGCGGCCGACCCGACTTCTCCCGATCTTGCCCAGTATCGCACCCCGGCCGGCGGCAAGCTTGATGCGCCTGTCTCGGCCAAGATCACCCGCGGCTACAACAGCTCGAACCCGAATGGCGTCGGCTACTCGGTCCCGGCCGGTACGCCCGTACGCGCCGCAGCCGATGGCGAGGTTGCGTTGATCTCGGAGGAACTAGGCGGCATCGGCACGATCGTTTTGATCCGGCATCGCGACGACCTGATGACGACCTACAGTACGCTCTCCGATGTGGATGTCACCAAGGGACAGAACGTGCGGGCAGGTCAGGTAATCGGCAAGGTCGCACCGCGCGACAAGCCGGAACTCCAGTTCGATGTCTTCCGCGGCACAACGAGCGTCGATCCAACGCCCTATGTCGGCGGTTGATCCGACTGGAAACCACCGCTGACCTCACGCGCGCCCGCACGCCCCGCGGGCGCGTGGTTTCGGTTTATCCTTGGTGTGAGAGCAAAATCCTGAGTTCGAACTGCTTTCGCTCTAGTGGCGAGCGAGTTCGGCCTTGCCCTGCAAGCGCCGGGCACAGACCAGCCATTCGCCGAGTGAACACTCAGTCTCAGCGCAGTCGAACTCGCAGACCGCAAGCGACGGCGGAACCTCCTGAACGAAGGAATCGGCCAGTATCCGGGTCTTGCGGTTGAGCCACCCGTTGAAGGCATGCGGGGCGCGGGCGAGCCGGGCCAGCGTGTGTTCGGCAACAGGATGTTCGCGCATCTTGGAAATCCTTCTCACCAGATCAAAATCATGCGTTAACCATGGCAGGCGTGAACCTTTGCAGCCTTGATCTCGCGCAAACGCAAGACAGGCTTCACGGTGTCCCTTGGCGATCGACATGGCCAAGGTCACGCTCGGGCGACACCCGGTCACGCACCATCTGCTTGAGCCTTTTCACATCCGGAAATCCGCCGTCACGCTTGCGTTCCCAGATCAGCTCGCCATCGATGCGGATCTCGAAGATCCCGCCGGTGCCTGGCACGAGTGTCACCGCGCCAAGCTCTTCGGAGAAGGTCGAGAGGAGCTCCTGCGCCATCCAGGCCGAACGCAGGAGCCAGTTGCAAAGGCTGCAATACGTGATGGTGACGGTGGGGCGGTGCTCTGACATACCCCCACTCTGCCCCGCTGCCACGCCCGCCGCAACCATGTCAGGCGGTTGGAAAGGCGCCCTTGAATGCCACTTCGGCGAGCGGGCGCCGCGGGCTCGGAACTTCGCGCGCCTGCAGCGCCTCGGGAAGCTGTGCCTTGTCGCCGAGCTTGCCGATCGCGACCCCGGCCTCGACGCGGAAGCCCTCGGGCACCCCTAGCACCTCAGGGATACGGTCGAAATGGATGCCGGTCATGCCATGCACGTGGTAACCCAGCAGCTGCGCCTGGAGCGACAGCAACCCCCAGGCCGCGCCGGCATCGAAGGAATGGCTGTAGATCGGCTGTTCCTCGCTCGATCCGGGCGCCGCGGCATGGGTTTTCGAAAGGATGAAGACCAGTGCTCCGGCGGCCTTCGCCCAGCTCTGATTGAAATCGTTGAGCAAGCCGAGCAGCCGGTCGAATTCCGGCGTCCCCTTTACGGCGTAGACGAAGCGCCAAGGCTGAAAATTGAAGGCAGAAGGCGCCCAATGCGCCGCCTCCAGAATGGTAAGGAGCTTGTCTTCAGGCAGGGCGGTTCCGTCGAAGGCACGCGGCGACCAGCGCTCGAGGAAGAGCGGGGCAACCGCGTTTTCGGCGTTGCGTGTCTCGATGGCTGAGATCTTGGTCATGGCGGTCGAAATCCTCTGCATTCGCGTTTGCAGCAAATGTAAGCCATCGCGGAATAAAACCAACAAGTTTCGTCGGTTTATTGTCGCGGCATCGGCGACACACCGTTGGCGCATCTGCCCGGCGCACGTAGCCCCAGCCAGCGTGAGGCCTCACGACTCATGCAAGTCACGCGCGATTGGTGGCCCGATTGCGACATCCTTGAAGTGCGCGACAAACCCGGCCCGCGTTGGCGAGCAGGCCATCGGTCCGACCTCGGCCGGTCCCTCCGGAAAGGGGCAAAGTCGCGCCATCCGCCAGGCTCCACCGTCCAGTGAATACTGCACCCGCACTGCATCGCCATGCCGGGTGATCCGCACCCCGACCACCGTCTCGGGCGTGGCCTCGGGCAACGGGATCACCGACCAGTCGGAGCGAGGCGCGCTGACCACGGTGCTGAAATGCATGAGCCCGTCGGTGAATTCGATACCCGCCTTGATCCAGCATGTCTCTCCGCACCGCAGCATCATCCCGGCCTGATCGTAGAGCGCCGAATAGCGGCCAGTCACAGCGAGGCGGGCGGTAAAATCCCCCTTCACCGGTGCAAGCCAGGCGTGACCACTGTCCCGCACAAAGCCATAGAACGTCTCCCGCCAGAAATCGGTCGTCTCGCCCGTCTCCAGCGAAAGTGCTGCTGCGTCGCCCGACCAGACCGGTGGAGGATTGAGCCAGGTGAACTCAGTTGCCATAACCACCGCCCCCCGGGGTTTCGAGCCAGTAGACATCGCCCGCGGCGACCTCGGTCTGATCCGCGCTGGCGAGTTCATCGACAGCGCCTCGGGCGCGCACCACGCGGGTCCGGCCACAGCCCCCCGGAGCGCCGCCCTCAAGCCCCGGCGGAGGCACGCGCCGGTGCCCCGAGAGGATTGCCACCGTCATCGGCTCGAGGAAGCGGATCCGTCGCGTCACGCCATTCCCGCCATGGAACTGCCCGCCCCCGCCGGTACCCTCCCGGATCGAGAACTCGTCGAGCACGACGGGAAAGCGCCATTCGAGCACTTCCGGGTCGGTCAGCCGCGAGTTGGTCATATGGCTGTGCACACCGCTCGTCCCGTGGAAACCCGAGCCATCCGACAGCCGGCCCGCCCCCGTCCCGCCGCAGATCGTCTCGTAATACTGGTAGCGTCCGTTACCCCAGGTGGTGTTGTTCATGGTCGATTGCGCCGCCGCCTGCACGCCCAGCGCGAGAAAGAGCGCCGAGGTCACAGCCTGGCTGGTCTCCACATTGCCCGCGATCACCGCTGCGGGATATTCCGGCGCAAGCATCGAGCGCTGCGGCACGATGACCTCCAGCGGCTTCATCACCCCCTCGTTCATCGGGATGTTGTCGTCCACGAGGCAGCGGAAGACATAGAGCACGGCCGCTCGCGTCACCGGCTCCGGCGCGTTGTAATTCGTTGCAAGCTGGGCGGTCGTGCCGGTAAAATCGATCACGGCCGAGCGGTTTTGCCGGTCCACCCGTATGCTCACCCGCACCTCGCGCGGCGCCCCGTCAAAGTCCGGGTCCATCGGATAGACGTAATCGGCATCCTTCAGCGCCTCGATCGCGCGCCGCACGCTCTCCTCCGCATTGTCCTGCACATGGCCCATGTAGGCCTCGACCACTGCGAGCCCGAAATGCTCGACCATGCGGCGAAGCTCCTGCGCCCCCTTCTCGCATGCTGCAACCTGCGCCCGGAGATCGGCGAGGTTCACCTCCGGCGCCCGCACCGGATAGGGCCCGGAGCTCAGCAGCTCGCGCGTCTCGGCCTCTCGGAACCGGCCGCGATCCACGAGCTTCCAGTTGTCGATATAAACCCCCTCGTCATGGATCGTCCGACTGTCGGGCGGCATGGATCCCGGCGTGAGACCGCCCACATCCGTATGATGGCCGCGCGCCGACGTGTAGAAGAGAATCTGAGCACCGGCATCATCCCAGACCGGCGTCACCACCGTGATATCGGGCAGATGCGTCCCTCCGTTGTAGGGCGCGTTCAGCACGAAAACATCGCCCGGCGCCATCTCGGGATTCTGCGCGATGACCGCCTTGACGCTCGCGCCCATGCTCCCGAGATGCACCGGCATGTGCGGCGCATTGGCGATGAGATCTCCGCCCCGGTCGAAGACCGCGCAGGAGAAATCCAACCGCTCCTTGATCGTGACCGAGGCCGCGGTGTTTTCGAGCACCGCGCCCATCTGCTCGGCAATCGACATATAGAGGTTGTTGAAGACCTCGAGCATCACCGGATCGGCTTCCGTCCCGACCGCGGCGCGTTTGGGTCGCGCCACGATGCGCCGGAGCACCACGTGGTCATGGGCGCTAATCCGTGCCTGCCAGCCCGGCTCGATCAGGATCGAGGTATGCGGCTCGACCAGCACGGCAGGGCCGGTGAGCGTATCGCCCGGCCGGAGCACCTCGCGCTTCACGAAGCGTGCCTCGACCCACGCGCCATGCAGAAAGACCGGCGCGACCAGCGCCGCGCGGTAATCGCCCTCCGCCCGTTCCGCCAGCGGCTGCGCAGTTTCGGCAAGATCCGCCGCCCCGCCGATCGCCTCGACCTGAACGCTCTCGATAACCAGCGCCGCATCACCCGGATCAAAGCCGAAGCGTGCCCGGTGTGCCGCCTTGAACGCCGTGCGCAACTCGCCCTCCGAGCCGAAGGCGATCGGCAGCGCCGTATCCGTGCCCTTCACCTTGAGATGCAGCGTATGGACGAGCCGGATATGGGCCTCCGCCACGCCCTGCGTCTCGACCTCGCCCAGCGCCTCGACGCCGAGCGCATCGAGACGCCCCGCAGCGGCCAGCCGTGTCACGTCGCCAAGCTCAGCCTCCATCGCTTCGGTCCGCGCCGCACGGATATCGGCAAGCCCCATGCCATAGGCTGAAAGCAGCGAAGCCATCGGATGGACGAGGCAGGTTTCCATGCCGAGCGTATCGGCAATCGCGCAGGCATGCTGTGCCCCTGCTCCGCCAAACACCGTGAGACAATAGCCGCTCACGTCATGGCCGCGCTGCACGCTGATCTTCTTGATGGCGTTGGCCATGTTCTCGACGGCAATGCGCAGAAAGCCTTCTGCCACTGCCTCCGGCGCCTTGCCGACCTCCGCGGCCATCCGCTCGAAGCCGGCCCGCGTTGCCGAGAGATCGAGCGGCCGGTTCGCATCGCGCCCGAAGATTGCCGGGAAAAACTCGGGCCGGAGCCGCCCGGTCAGCACGTTGGCATCCGTCACCGCCAGCGGCCCACCGCGGCCGTAGCACGTCGGCCCCGGATTTGCCCCCGCGCTCTCCGGGCCGACGCGCATCCGTGCCCCGTCGAAGGTAAGCAGCGAACCGCCGCCGGCTGCGACGGTATGGATGTTCATCATCGGCGCGGTGATCCGCACCCCGGCGATCTCAGTATGAAGCAACCGCTCGTAATCGCCCGCGAAATGGCAGACATCCGTTGATGTACCGCCCATGTCGAAGCCTATGATCCGCCCCTCGCCTGCAATCTGGCTGGTGCGCACCGCGCCCACCACGCCACCGGCCGGCCCCGAGAGGATCGCGTCCTTGCCTTGGAAGAGCCCCGCATCGGTGAGCCCGCCAGAGGACTGCATGAACATGAGCTTGCCCCGCATCTCCCCGTCGAAGGCGGCCGCGACCCGGTCGATGTAGCGCCGGAGAATCGGGGTGAGATAGGCATCGACCACGGTCGTGTCGCCCCGGCTTACCATCTTCATGAGCGGGCTGACCTCATGGCTTACCGAAACCTGGGCAAAGCCTGCCGCCCGCGCGATCTCGGCCGCCCGGGTCTCATGCGCATGATGGCGGTAGCCGTGAACCAAGACGATGGCACAGGCCGATAGGCCTTCGGCCCGCACTGCAGCGAAATCGGCTGCAAGCCTCGCCTCGTCGAGCGGAAGTTCCACGGTGCCGTCCGCCCGCACCCGCTCGTCGGCCTCGATCACAGTGCGATAGAGCATCTCGGGCAGGATGATCTGGCGGTCAAACAGCCGCGGTCGGGCCTGATAGGCAAGCCGAAGCTGCTGGCCGAGCCCGCGGGTCGTCACCAGTACCAGCGGCTCGCCCTTGCGCTCGAGCAGGGCATTGGTGGCAACCGTTGTGCCCATCTTGACACTTGCAATCCGTTCCGCGGGGATCGGAGCCTCGGCAGCGAGCCCCAGGAAACGCCGGATGCCATGGAGTGCGGCGTCCTCATACTGCTCGGGGTTTTCCGAGAGCAGCTTGGCACGATGGAACCGCCGGTCCGGGTCACGCGCAACAATATCGGTGAAAGTGCCGCCCCGGTCGATCCAGAAATCCCACATCCGCTCTCGCGCTCCCTGCCCGTCCTCCCTTCCGGTCTAGCGCGGGATCGCTGACCATGCCAGAGCCAAGCCCCGCCCTCTCTGCAACCGCTGGTGCCCGCTCAGAAATTCGCCAATGCGTGCAATCGCCTGCTGTATGCCGTGCGCGCACCTGCTAATCTTGGTCCATGTCGATCTGGAGCCGCATTGGAGACGCCATTTCCGCGCTCGTCGCGCGGGGCGAAGCGCTGTCCGCCTTCTTCGAACGGCGCCGTGCGGCGCCGGAGAAGTCGGTCGCCTTTACGATTGCCGTGGTCAGCCTCGGAGCCAAGATGGCCAAGGCCGACGGTCAGGTACGCCCCTCCGAGGTCGCCGCCTTCCGAAGGGTCTTCCGCATTGACCCCAAGGATGAGGCCGCCGCCGCACGGGTCTTCAACCTCGCCCGCCAGGACATTGCCGGCTTTGATGTCTACGCTCAGCGCATTGCCCGGATGTTCGAGGGCCAGCCGCAGGTGCTCGAGGACATTCTTGAGGGTCTCTTCAACATCGCGATGGCGGACGGCCATTACCACGAAGATGAAGAATGCTTCCTGCGCCGTGTTGCCGAGATCTTCGGCATCCGCCCGCCCGCCTTCGCCTGCATCGAGGAGCGCCATGTGTCCGGACGTCCGCGCGATCCCTGGCAGGTGCTGGGCGTGCCGCGCGATGCCGATCTCGGCACCGTACGGACCCGCTGGCGCGAACTTGTGCGGGCAAATCACCCTGACAAGATGATCGCGCGGGGCTTGCCGGAAGAGACAGTGGCGCTCGCCACGTCACGCATCACGGCGATCAATCAGGCCTGGGAGGAGATCTCCTCCCGGAACCAGGCCCGCGAAGTGCATTAAGTCTCAGGCTGCGCGCCGGCCCCGTCCACGCGGGGTTCCTGCGCCGCGCACGCCTCCGAAGAAGGCCACAAGCGATTCGAGCCGTTCGGTTTCCCCGGTCAGTGCCTGCGCTGCCTGCGCGCTCTCGTCCGCCATGCCCGCGTTCTGCTGAGTGATGGTGTCCAGCTCGTTCACCGCAGCCGATACGCCTTCGATCCCGGTCGCCTGCTCACGGTTGGCGATCGTGATCTCATCGGCAATAGAGGCGACGCTCTCGATGGCATCGACGATCGTCGAGAGCACTTCTCCGGTCGCCGACACGAGCCGCACACCCTCTGCGACATCCGCGGTGCTGCTCTCCATCAGGCGGCCGATATCGCCAGCAGCTGCCTCGGCGCGCTGCGCGAGCGCGCGCACCTCCTGGGCAACGACCGCGAATCCTTTCCCTGCATCGCCCGCCCGTGCCGCTTCGACACCGGCATTCAGGGCAAGCAGATTGGTCTGGAACGAGATTTCGTTGATGACCTTCACGAATTCGCCGACCTGCCGCGAATTGGCATCGATCTGGCTCATGGCGTTGATCGCCTCATGCACGACCTCGCCCCCCTTTCCAGCAGTTTCCACCGCCCGCTGAGCCCGCGAGGCAACCTGCTCGGCGCTTTCGGCATTGGCCTTCACGGTCGCCGCCATTTCGGTCATCGTCGCGGAGGTCTGTTCGAGCGAAGCCGCCTGGGCGGTGGCGCGATCTGCAAGCTGGCCGGAGTTCTCCGAGATCCGCCGGGTATCGGTGATGATCGCGACAGTCGTTTCGCCGATCGCCTGCACGATGCGTTCGAATTCGTTTACGGTCACATCCACATCACGCTTCAGCGCCGCGAACCGCCCCTTGTAGTTGCCGTCCATCCGGCAGGAGAGATCGCCGCCGGCAAGCTGCGCCATCACCCGGCTCGCGTCCGCGACCCCGCGCTCGACCTCGTCCATCAGCCGGTTCATGCCGCGGGCAAGCTCCTCGAGATGCGGGTCGTCGAAGCGCGCCGTGATCCGGCGATCGAATTCGCCTTCTGCCGCCCGCGCAACCACCGCACCGAACTCGACACCGAAGGCCTCCGCCGCCGCAGCACGGCGCTCGGCCAGCGCCCGGTCGCTATCGGCCCGGAGCCGCTCGGTCTCGGCCGCGGCGCGTTCGGATTCCGCCCGCGTGCGCTGTTCCTCCGCAAGGGCCCGCTGGCGCTCCGCGGCCTGCCGCTCCCCTGCGGCTTCCCGCTCGAGCGCCTTCTGCCGCAGCAACGCCTCGCGCAACTCGTCCACGCTGTCACGAAGAAGCCCGATCTCGTCCGCGCTCCGCCAGGCGGGCGCCTGAGCATCGAGATCGCCCGCAAGCAGACGCCGCATCGTCTCCGAGATCTGCAAGAGCCGCACGCCGATGCTCTGGTGCAGCCCTCGATAGGCAATGAATGCCGCGCCCAGGATCACGAGCGCCGCCGCGATCGCCATGCCCGCGGCAAACCGGTCGCGTGCGCGCAGAGCGCTGAGCCCTTCTTCCATCGCCGCATGGATCTGGTCCTCGGCATCATCCGCCGCGCTCATGAACTGATCGTAGGCAGCATCGAGCGCGGATGCAGCCGCCCCCATCGCCTCCGCCCGCGCAGCCATATTCGCCCGGCGCTCCAGCGCCAGTGCCGAGAAGGCGGCGACATCGGCAGGAAGCGATGAAGCGGCCGTCTCAAAAGCCGGATCCAGTGCCGCAGCCTCCTCAAGCCGCGCCCGGGCATTTTCGAAGTCCGCAGTCGCCATGCCGAAATCCGCGCTGGCATCGCCACTGAGGCCCTCCTCGACGATCAGATGCCCGTCCGCGATCAGAAAACGCGCCTCGCCAACAAGCCGTTGCAGCTCTGCATTGCCCGGCGCCACCTCCGCAGCAGAAGTCATGCCATCCGTGACGCGGCCGTAAAGCTCATCGAACGTCGCGTCCGCAGCACTGCCCACGCCGTCATCTGCAGAGAAGAGTTCCAGGCGGTGGCGCGCTGCCTTTTCCATCGTGTCGAGCGCAGCGAGTGCTGCGTCCACGCTTTCCCGCACCGCCGGCGAATCCGTTGGCTGATACCGGCCTTCCGGAAGATCTGCCCCGTCGAGAATCGCGTGTGCGAAAAGCCGCGCCGCCTCAAGCTGCTCGGAGATACTGTCGAAATTGCCGACCACCTCACCGGAGATGATCTCCTCGAGTCTCATATGCGCGAAGGTCCCGGTGAGCTTTACCTCCATTACCGCGTCGCCCAGAGGTGCAAGCCCCTCGCCGACCCGGATGCCGTTGCGCGCCACACCGTCGGCAGACCAGAGGATCAGCCCGCCGGAGGCAAACACAAGAATTGCAAACACGGAAAAGACTGCAAGGATCTTCCTTCCCGCCGACAGATTCTCGAACATGATAACTGGCCCCGGATAGTCGCAACGCGATCCCGGGACCATGGACAGGAAACATTTCCCGAAAATTAAGAGCCCACCCGGAAAAGAGTTGAG
>QKPN01000010.1 GCA_003258405.1 Rhodobacteraceae bacterium DSL-40
TCAAGAATTCGAATGTGACTATTCGACAGGCCGGGGGACCTCGATCTGGCCGCTCCGGCCCTCGGTGGGCGGTGCGCCTCTGCCGCGCCGCGCGGCCGCGACGGCCGCTCCGAGCATGACGAGGGCGGCGGCGGCGACGATTTCCCAGCTCATGGGCGCGAGGCCCGCCGCGATCAGCAGGATGGTGGAGACCAGCGGCGTGAGGTAGGAGAGCGCCCCGAGCAGGGGCATGTGGCCATGCTTGGTCGCGTGATCCCAGGCGAGGAAGGCCACACCCACCGGGCCGATGCCGAGCAGCACGATCGCCGCCCATTGGCCGGCGGTCGGCACCACGGTGGGCTCGAGCGCGAGGTGAAGCCCGCCCCCCGCCAGGGCGACGAGGCCGCAGACCCCGCCGATCATGCCGCTGGGGCTGGCGCGGAACCGCGCGTTCGCGACCGAGTAGACCGACCAGACCAGCGCGCAGGCCGCGGCGGCGGCATATCCGAGCCATGCGTGGGGGTATTCCCCCGCCGTGACGCCGCCCGCCCCGGCGGGGGCCCGGATCACGACCACCATGCCGAGAAAGCCCAGGCCGGCCCCGACCAGATGCCGCAGCCGGAAGGCGCCGCGCGCCGTCAGCGTCGAGAGGAGCACGATCAGCAGCGGCCAGAGATAGGCGATCAGGCTGGCCTGCGCCGCGGGCGCGAGGCTGAGCGCCGTGAAGTAGAAGGCGTGGTAGGCGAAGATGCCGGCGAAGGCGAAGGCCCAGGCGGCGGGCGGCTGGCGCCAGCTTGCGAGCCCGCGGCGGCCGCGGCGCAGCGTCAGCGCGCTGTTGGAGAGGAAGGCGACGGCAAAGCTGAGCGAGAGAAGTTCGAAGGGCGGAAGCGGCTCCGCGAAGCGGGTCAGCAGGGCGAGCGCCGACCAGCAGGCGATGGCGACGATCCCGATGGCGGTGGCGCGGCCGGCGCCGGAGAGGGGCTCGGGGGCGGAGGGGGTCGGAGGGGTGCGCATGGAGGGGCCGGGAGGTTTCGAGTGTCCCTCCGGGCATAGGCCGGCCCGCGCGCCGGGTCTTGGGCCGGGCCTGCCGGTTACTGGTCCGATCCTGCCGTTTCCGCATCGCCCCGGCCGCCGTGGCGCCGGCGATAGGCCGCCGGGGTGACGCCGTGCGACCGCTTGAGCGCGCGGGTGAGCGCGCTCTGATCGGCATGGCCGGTCAGGTGGGCGATCTCGGCGATCGGGAGCGATGTCCGGGCGAGGAGGTCGAGGACGCGCTCGCCCCTGCGCCGGGCGAGATAGGCGTGCGGCGTGGTGCCGAGCTCCTCGCGGAACAGCCGGTGGAGCCGCCGCGGGCTGGCGCCCGCCGCCCGCGCGATCACCGCGATGCTGGGCGGGCTGTCGAGATTGGCCTCGATATGCGCCTGCGCCCGGGAGACCGGCCCCGAGGCGCTGCGCTCGGCGGCAGGGGCCGCGGTGGCCAGCAGGAGATCGACCCAGGCGGAGGGGTCGGGAAGCCGCTGGCCGGCAAATCCGGCGGCATAGGCGACGAGATGATCGAGCGCGGGGCTCATCGGGAAGAAGATCCTGTCGGCCAGCTGGTCGATGGCGGCGCTGGCCCCCCTCCCCCCGGCCAGCCCGTCCCGCGCGAGATCGACCACGAGGAAGCCGTGATCGCCCCGCACCTCGAAGGCGTGCGCGTGCCCGGAGGGAATGAAGGCCGCGCCCTGCCGGCTGACGGTGCCCGCGCGGCCGGCGATCTCGATCTGCATCAGCCCCGCGCGCGGCAGCACGAGCTGGTGGAAATCGTGGCGGTGACGCGCGGCTCCGGCGGCGTAGGAGCGCTGTTCGAGGCGCGGCAGGGGCATCGGGTTCATGGCGCGACCTTGCTCGGTGCGGGACTTCCGGGGGGCGGGGCTTCGGGTGTGCGGGACTTCGGGGGCGGGATCGCCCGGCGCTCTGTGGCCGGGCGCCCGGGATGGCCGGTCAGCCGCGTGCGATCTTCTGGGCGATCGGGAACTGGGCCGAGAAGCGCGCGCGCAGGATCAGGGTGAAGACCACCACCGCGCCCACCTGATGGACGATCGCGATCTGCCACGGCGCGCCATGCATCACGGTGAAGATGCCGAGCGCGAGCTGGGCAAGGAGGGCGAGCCCCATCGCATCGAAGGCCCTGCGGATGTGGAGCATCGAGGACTTGCGGCTGCGGACCCAGGCGACGGCGGCGAGCAGCACCAGCAGGTAGCCGACCACGCGGTGGTTGAACTGGACCAGCGCGGCGTTCTCGAGGAAATTCCGCCAGAGCGGCGTGATCTCGAAGGCTTCGGGCGGCAGGATGGCGCCGTTCATCAGCGGCCAGTCGGTATAGCCGCGGCCCGCGTCGATGCCCGCCACCAGCGCGCCGAGCAGGATCTGGACGAAGGCGACGCCCGTCAGCACCGCGCCCCAGCGCATCAGCGCCTCGTTGCGCTGGCGCCGGGCCTGCAGCAGCTCGGCGCTCTCGCGGCGGAGGCGGAGCACATACCAGCTGATGAGGCCGAGAATGGTGAAGGCGAGCCCGAGATGGACCGCGAGCCGGTAGGAGGCGACAGCGACCATCTCGCCGCCGAGCCCGGAGGAGACCATCCACCAGCCGATGGCGCCCTGGAGCCCGCCGAGCACGCCGAGGCCGAGGAGGCGCGGGGTCCAGCCGGGCGGGATCTGCCGCCGGAGGAGGAACCAGAAGAAGCCCAGCGCCCAGACGAGGCCGATGGCGCGGCCAAGCTGGCGGTGGCCCCATTCCCACCAGTAGATCGCCTTGAACTCGGCAAGTGTCATGCCGGGATTGACCAGCTCGAACTGCGGGATCTCGCGGTAGCGGGCGAATTCGGTTTCCCAGGCGGCCGCGCCCGAGGGCGGCAGCGCGCCGAGGACGGGCTTCCATTCGGTGATGGAGAGCCCCGCGTCGCGCAGCCGGGTCATGCCGCCGATGACGATCATCGCGGCCACCAGCAGGAAGAGGAGGGTGAGCCAGAGCGCGATGGCGCGGCGCGCGGGCGACGGGCGGCGCGGCTTTGCCGGCACGGCGGCGGCGGCGGGGGCCGGTTTCTCCCCCACTTCCTCGAAAATGCTGCGTGTCTTGCGGTTCATGCCCACCTCCGGCAAGGATCTCAGGCACCGTGCTAGACCAAAACCGCCCCGGATTGAAACGCAATCTGAGGCGGGATTCCGGCCAGTTCAGGGCGTTGGAGCGCGGCGCGGGGGGCCTCAGCCCTGCTCGGTGCCGCGCGCCCGCGGCGGTTCGGACAGCGCGCGGATGACGCCGTGGAGCGTGCGCACATCGGCATCCGTGAGCGGCGCGCGGCGGAAGAGGTTGTCGAGATTGGCGACCATGCTCGGCCGCTTCTCGTCGGGCCAGAAGAAACCGGCGCCATCGAGCCGGGCGACGAGGCGCTCGACGAAGCGGTCGATCTCGCGGGTCTCGGCGAGGCGGGTGCCCGCGAGGCGGTATTCCTCGGCCTCGGCCGGCACTTCGCCCCGGCCCCATTCATAGGCCATGAGCAGCACGCATTGCGCGAGGTTGAGCGAGGAGAACGCCGGGTTGACCGGCACGGTGATGACGGCATTGGAGCGGATCACGTCGGCGCTCTCGAGCCCCGAGCGCTCCGGGCCGAAGAGGATGCCGACGCGCTCGCCCGCCGAGATCATCGCGCGGGCCTCCTCCATGGCGCGCTCGGGCGTGAGCACGCGCTTGGTCATCGCCCGGTCGCGCGCGGTGGTGGCGAAGATCTGGGTGAGATCGGCGCAGGCCTCGGCGGTGGTGGGCGCGATCATCGCCTCGTCGAGCAGCCGCCCCGCCCCGCTCGCCATCGCCACGGCCTTCGGGTTGGGCCAGCCGTCGCGCGGGTTGACGATGCGCATCCGGTCGAGGCCGAAGTTCCACATCGCGCGCGCCGCCGCGCCGATGTTCTCCCCCATCTGGGGGCCGACGAGGATGAAGGCCGGTCCCGGCCGCGGGCCCTCGCCCGTATCCTGATTCGCGTCTGTCACCTTGGCTCCTGCCTCCCGCTGTCGCGGGAGGGGTGATAGTCGGAAAGGGCGCGGGATGCAAAGCGGCGCCCGACGGGGGGCGCCGCCGGGGCGTCAGAAACTGGCGCGGAGCGTGATCTCGGCGCGGCGCCCCTGGCCATAGATCACGCTGTCGTAGAAGCCGGTCGTCTGGTAGTACTTCTCGTCGAGGAGGTTGGTGACGTTGAGCTGCAGCGTCGCCGCCTCGGTCATCCGCCAGGCGGCCATCGCGTCCACGAGCGTGTAGGGGTCCTGCACGATGTCGGTGTCGAAGGCGCTTTCGCCCGGCACGGTGGTGAGGCTTCGGGTCTTGCTCTGCCAGCGCAGGCCGCCGCCGATGGTGAAATCGGAGAACCGGCCGGGCAGGTCGTAGCTCGTGTTGAGCTTGAGGCTGCTGCGCGGCTGGTTGGTGTTGACCTCGGCGCCGTCGTCGTCGCGCGAATAGCGGTAGGTGTAGCCCCCGAAGACATTCCAGCCGGGCAGGATCTCGCCCGCGAGCTCGATCTCGAAGCCCTGGGTCCGGATGCCGTCGATCGCCTCGTAGACGCCGCGGTTGGTGTCGGCATCCCAGTAGAGGTAGTTGGCGTAATCCGACTGATCGGTCTGGAAGAGCGCGGCCGAGGCGTTCAGCGCGCCGCCGAACCAGCCGGCCTTGGCGCCGATCTCGTAGTTGTTGCCCTGGGTCGGGTCGAGATAGTCGCCCGCGGCATCCTGCACGACCTGCGGATAGTAGATGTTGGTGTAGCTCGCATAGAGCGTGTAGGTGTCGCCGAGATCGTAGGTGACGCCGAGATAGGGCGTCACCTCGCCGGAATAATCGTATTCGAAGGCGTTCTGCCGCCCCTCCCAGTAATTGAGGCGGGCGCCGGCGATCAGGTGGAGCGCCTCGGTGACGGCGAAATCGCCGGTGGCGTAGACGGCATACTGGGTGGTCTCGCTCTCGTCGGTGGATCCGGGCTCCGACGGCCAGTCGGGTTCGGGATAGGACCCGTCCCAGCCCCAGAGGCTCGGAAGCGGCGCGGTTTCGGTGGGGCTGTAGGCGTCCTGCTCGGTCTCGGCGTGGCTCGCGAAGGCGCCGAGGACGAACTGGTGGTTGCGGCCGAGGGCGGTGAAATCGCCGTTGAGCGTCGCGTTCGCGGTATTCTGGGTGCGCTCGCCGATATAGCGGGTGGTGGAGGTGCCGTAGCCGAGGCCGGTCTCCGGATCGGGATTGCCGTAGAAATACATCAGCTTGGCGTCGCTGTCGTTGTGGAGGTGGTTGAGCCCGATCCGGCCGGCCCAGCCGTTGTCGAAGACATGCTCGAGCGCGCCGAAGACCTCGGTCGTGCGCGTGGCCCACTGCGTCCAGTCGGAGCCGGTGGTGGCGCCATCGGGCCAGTCGATGAGCGCGCCGGTGCTGTCGACGGCGGGCAGGCCGGCCCAGGTCGTGCCCGAGGGGTCGGTGTCCTGGTGGCTCGCACCGACGCTCAGGGTGGTGTCGGGCCCGAGATCGGCCTCCACGATGCCGTAGAAGATCGAGCGCTGTTCCTCCCACACATCCTGGGTGCTGCCGGTCGTCTGCCCCGCCGTGACGAAGCGGCCCCGGAGCCGGCCGTCGAAGGCGAGCGGGCCGGAGATGTCGATCTCGCCGCGCACATAGTCCTCGGTGCCGGCGGTGGCGGCGGCGCTGGCCTGGAAGTCGCGGGTCGGGCGCTTGCGGATGAAGTTGACCGAGGCGCCCGGCTCGCCCGCGCCGACCATGAGGCCGGTGGCGCCGCGCACGAGCTCCACATGGTCGTACATCGCCATGTCCACCACGGCATCGCCATACTGATAGGCGGAATCGACCGATGTGGGGACGCCGTCGAACATGTAGTTGGTGATCTGGAAGCCGCGCGAGAAGAACAGGGTCCGCTCGCTGTCGTATTTCTGCACCGTGATGCCGGTGGCGTTTTCCATCACGTCGGTCACGTCGGTCAGGTTCTTGTCCTGCATGAGCCCGAAGGTGACCGCGGAGGTCGATTGCGGCGTATCCTTCTGCGGCAGCATCAGCCCGGTGGCCGACCGCATCCAGTCGGTGGTCCAGGAGCCGGTGCCCTCGGTGGTGGTGCCCGCCGCGGCCGTCACGTCGATCGTGTCGAGCACGAGCATCGCGCCGCCGGGCGCCTCTTGCGTCGGCGCAGGCACGGAGGGCGCCGCCGCGCCGGGCGCGTCGTCCTCCACCATGTCCTGAGCCTGGAGCGGGGCCGCGAGCCCCATCGCCGTTCCCACCATCAGTGCGGCGCGTACACGCCGCCTGCGGCGCACATCCCGTGCGTCCCCTGTCGTCATTCCAACCCTCGCTTCTCTTCAGAGACATCTCGATGGCTGGCGAAAGGCTGGCGCGGGCCGGAAACTATCAGCGGCGGCCGGGGGCGTCCAGTGTCGGCGCGGACCCGCAGCGAAGCCTACCCCTCCGCCACGGGAGCGTGCTACGGTGCCGGCCGGAGCGAGGCACGAAGCCGCCCGTCGGAACCTGCCGGCGGGACGGGGCGATTGAGGCATTTTTTTACGTATACCCTTGTATACCGGACTTCCATTTGCTGCCGCAATCGTCTAGAGAAGCCTCGCCAACCCACCATTCAGGATGCGAAGGGGCTGCCCATGACCAAGATCAAAGTCGATAATCCGGTCGTCGAGCTCGACGGCGACGAGATGACCCGGATCATCTGGGATTTCATCAAGCAGAAACTGATCCTGCCGTATCTCGATATCGACCTGAAGTATTACGATCTTGGCATCGAAGAGCGTGACCGGACGGACGACCAGATCACCATCGACGCCGCCAACGCGATCAAGGAATACGGCGTCGGCGTGAAATGCGCCACGATCACCCCCGACGAGGCCCGCGTCGAGGAATTCGGCCTCAAGAAGATGTGGCGCTCGCCGAACGGCACGATCCGCAACATCCTCGGCGGCGTGATCTTCCGCCAGCCGATCATCTGCCAGAACGTGCCGCGGCTCGTGCCGGGCTGGACCCAGCCGATCGTCGTCGGCCGTCATGCCTTCGGCGACCAGTATCGCGCCACCGACTTCCGCTTCCCCGGCAAGGGCAAGCTCACCATCAAGTTCGTGGGCGAGGATGGCGAGACGATCGAGCGCGAGGTGTTCGATGCGCCTTCGGCCGGCGTCACCATGGCGATGTACAACCTCGACGATTCGATCCGCGATTTCGCGCGCGCCTCGATGAACTACGGCCTCTCGCTCGGCTGGCCGGTCTATCTCTCCACCAAGAACACCATCCTCAAGGCCTATGACGGCCGCTTCAAGGATCTGTTCCAGGAGGTCTACGACGCCGAATTCGCCGACAAGTTCAAGAAGGCCGGGATCACCTACGAGCACCGCCTGATCGACGACATGGTCGCCTGCGCCATGAAGTGGAACGGCGGCTATGTCTGGGCGTGCAAGAACTACGACGGCGACGTGCAGTCCGACACCGTGGCCCAGGGCTTCGGCTCGCTCGGCCTGATGACCTCGGTGCTGATGACGCCGGACGGGAAGACGGTGGAAGCGGAAGCCGCGCACGGCACGGTGACGCGCCACTACCGCCAGCATCAGGCGGGCAAGGAGACCTCGACCAACTCCATCGCCTCGATCTACGCCTGGACCGGCGGCCTCAAGCATCGCGCCAAGCTCGACGACAACTCGGCCCTGCTGAACTTCGCCGAGACGCTCGAGAAGGTCGTGGTGAGCACCGTCGAATCGGGCTCGATGACCAAGGACCTCGCGCTCCTCGTCGGGCCGGACCAGAAGTGGCTCACCACCATGGGCTTCCTCGAGAAGGTCGACGAGAACCTCAACAAGGCCCTGGCGGGCTGACCGGCATGGCGGCGGGCCCTTCCCCGGAGAACCGGCCGGAGGGGCCCGCCGCCCCGCGCCACAGCGCGCTCGAGGATGCCCAGGGCCTCTTTGCCGGGACCGTGATGGTCTCGCTCGGCCTTGCGCTTCTTCAGCATCTGGGGCTGGCGACGGGGCAGATCGCGGGGCTCGCGCTGCTCGTCGCAACCTGGACCGGGCTCGGTTTCGGCCCGGTCTTCTTCTGTCTGAACCTGCCCTTCTACTGGCTCGCGATCCGGCGGATGGGCTGGGCCTTCACCCTCAAGACCTTTGCCGCCGTGCTGCTCATCACCGTCTTCTCGATGGTGCAGCCGAAGCTCCTGACCTTCGGGACGGTGTCGCCGCCGGTGGGGGCGCTTGTGGCGGGCATCGTCTCGGGCGCCGGGCTGCTCGCGATCTTCCGCCACCGCGCGAGCCTCGGCGGCGTCGGCGTGCTCGCGCTCTATCTCCAGGACCGCTACGGCTTCCGGGCGGGCTGGACGCAGATGATCGTGGATGCCGGCGTCTTCGCGCTGGCCGTCTTCACCCTGCCCCCGGGGGCCGTGTTCTATTCGGTGCTCGGCGCGGTCGCGCTCAATCTCGTCATCGCCATCAACCACCGCCGCGACCGCTACATCGCGATGTAGGCGGCGGCGGGCGGTGGCCCCGCCCCCCGTGGCTCAGACGCCCTCGACCACCACGAGATCGCGCACGGAGACGCCATGGGCGAAGCCGAGCGCCACCTGATAGGCATCGGAGTGGTAGCAGGCTTCCGCGGCCTCGAGGCTCGGGAATTCGATCACCACGTTGCGGGCGCGCCCCTTGCCCTCGAGCGTCACGCTGCGCCCGCCGCGGGCGAGGAAGCGGCCGCCATGCGCGGCGATCGCGCTGGTCGCCGCCTTGGCGTATTGCGCGTAGGTTGCTGCGTCGCTCACATCGACGTGCGCGATCCAGTAGGCAGGCATGTCAAGTCTCCCCTCATTGCCGCCGCGGCCCGCCTCAGGCGCCAAGCAGCGCCCGGGCCGCAGCAATCGCTTCCGGCGCCCGGGCCGGGTCGCTGCCGCCGGCCTGCGCCATGTCGGGCCGGCCACCGCCGCCCTTGCCGCCGAGCGCCTCGGCCGCCGCCCGCACCAGATCCACGGCGGAGATGCGCGACGTGAGATCGTCGGTCACACCCGCCGCCACCGCCGCGCGGCCGCCGGTATCGGCGACGAGCAGGATAACGCCGGAGCCGAGCCGTGTCTTGTGCTCGTCGATGAGCCCGCGCAGATCCTTGCCCGAGACGCCCGAGAGCGACTGGGCGAGGAAGGGCACGCCGCCGACGCTTTCGGCCGCGGCGGGCGCCGCGCCGCCGTCACCGGCGAGCGCGAGCTTGCGGCGCAGGTCGGCGAGCTCCTGGGTCTGCGCCTTGCGCTCGTCGAGCAGGGCGCGGATGCGTTCGGGCAGCTCGTCGGGCCGCGCCTTCAGCAGCGCCGCGGCCTCGCCGAGGGCGGCCTCGCCGGCCGCGACATGGGCGAGCGCGGCCGCGCCGGTCAGCGCCTCGACCCGGCGCGTGCCGCTCGCCGATGCGCCTTCGGAGACGATCTTGAAGATCCCGATCTCGCCGGTGCGCCCGACATGGGTGCCGCCGCAGAGCTCGAGCGAATAGGTGTCGCCCGCAGCCCCGATGCCGCTGCCGGGCGCGCGGCCCATGGAGACGACGCGGACCTCATCGCCGTATTTCTCGCCGAAGAGCGCGCGGGCCCCGAGGCCCTGGGCGTCGTCGGGCGTCATGATTCGGGTCTCGACCGGGCTGTCCTGGCGGACGAAGGCGTTGACCTCGGCCTCGACCGCGGACTGCTCGGCCGGACTCATCGCCCGCGGATGGGCGAAGTCGAAGCGCAGACGGTCGGGCGCGACGAGCGAGCCGCGCTGCGCGACATGATCGCCGAGCGCGCGGCGGAGCGCCTCGTGCAGCAGATGGGTCGCGGAATGGTTGGCGCGGATCGCCCCGCGGCGGCCGTGATCGACCTCGAGCTGCGCCGCGGCGCCGGTTGCGACCGTGCCCTCCTCGACGGTGCCGACATGGACGAAGACGCCGGCCTTCTTGCGCGTCTCTGTGATCGCGATGCGGGCGCGGTCAGTGCGGATCCGGCCGGCATCGCCGACCTGGCCACCCGATTCGCCGTAGAACGGCGTCTGGTTGAGCACGATCTGCACCGCGTCGCCCGCGCCGGCCTCGGCCACCGGGCTCCCGTCCTTCAGGATCGCGAGGATCTGGCCCTCGGCGGCCTCGCTGTCGTAGCCGAGGAATTCGGTCGGCCCGTGCTTCTCGGCAAGGTCGAACCAGATCGCCTCGTCGGCGGCCTCGCCCGATCCGGCCCAGGCGGCGCGGGCCTTCTTCTTCTGTTCGGCCATCGCGGCATCGAAGCCCGCGACATCGACGGCGCGGTGCTTCTCGCGGAGCGCGTCCTGGGTGAGGTCGAGCGGGAAGCCGTAGGTGTCGTAGAGCCGGAAGGCGGCCTCGCCGGAGAGCTCCGCGCCCTCGGGCAGGTGCTCGAGCTCGTCGTCGAGCAGCTTCAGGCCGCGATCGAGCGTTATCTTGAAGCGGGTTTCCTCGGCGCGCAGGGTTTCCTCGACCAGCGACTGGGCGCGGGTGAGCTCGGGGAAGGCCCGGCCCATCTGGGCGACCAGCGCCGGAACGAGGCGATACATCACCGGATCCTTGGCGCCGAGCAGATGGGCGTGGCGCATGGCGCGGCGCATGATGCGGCGGAGCACGTAGCCGCGGCCCTCGTTGGAGGGGAGCACGCCATCGGCGATGAGGAAGGAGGTCGAGCGCAGGTGGTCGGCGATCACCCGGTGATGCACGTTGCCGGGCCCGTCGGGCGCGCCGTCGGTCGCGTTGGCGGACGCCTCGATCAGGCTGCGCATGAGATCGGTGTCGTAGTTGTCGTGCTTGCCCTGGAGCACGGCGCCGATGCGCTCGAGCCCCATGCCGGTGTCGATCGAGGGGCGCGGCAGGTTCACGCGGCTCTCGTCCTCATGCTGCTCGAACTGCATGAAGACGAGGTTCCAGATCTCGATGAAGCGGTCGCCGTCCTCGTCCGGGCTGCCCGGAGGGCCGCCGGCAATCGAGGGGCCGTGGTCGTAGAAGATCTCGGAGCACGGCCCGCAGGGGCCGGTGGCGCCCATCATCCAGAAATTGTCGGAGGTGGCGATGCGGATGATCCGCTCGTCGGGGAGCCCCGCGACCTTCTTCCAGAGATCGGCGGCCTCGTCGTCGTCGTGATAGACGGTGACGAGGAGCTTCTCGGCCGGCAGGCCGAAATCCTTCGTCAGCAGTTCCCAGGCGAAGGGAATCGCGGCGTCCTTGAAATAGTCGCCGAAGGAGAAGTTGCCGAGCATCTCGAAGAAGGTGTGATGCCGCGCGGTGTAGCCGACATTGTCGAGGTCATTGTGCTTGCCGCCGGCGCGCACGCATTTCTGGCTGGTGGCGGCGCGGACATAGTCGCGCGTCTCGAGCCCGGTGAAGAGGTTCTTGAACTGCACCATGCCCGCGTTGGTGAACATGAGCGTGGGGTCGTTGCGCGGCACCAGGGACGAGCTCGGGACGACCTCGTGCTGGTTCCGCGCGAAGAAGTCGAGGAAAGTGGAGCGTATGTCGTTCAGGCTCGCCATGGCATCTCGTTCCGCAGGTCTGGCGGGCGGCGGGAATCCGCAGCCCCGATCATTCAGTCTGCGGTGTTAGCGCCAGAGACCGCCCCTGTCCACGGCTGGCGTGGCCGAGGGGCGGGCGAAGCGGGCGAAAGCGGCCCCGGAGGAGCCTTTACTCGTCCAGGATCTCTTCCTTGTCCTCGTCCTGCATGTGGAAGTCGAGGCCGTGGGCGGCGCGGATCTTGTCCTCGATCTGCATCGCGATGTCGGGATTGTCCTTGAGGAAGTTCTTGGCGTTCTCCCGGCCCTGGCCGATGCGCTGGTCCTTGAAGGAATACCAGGCGCCGGATTTCTCGACCACGCCGGCTTTCACGCCAAGGTCGATCAGCTCGCCGCGCTTGGAGATGCCCTCGCCATACATGATGTCGAACTCGACCTGCTTGAAGGGCGGCGCGACCTTGTTCTTCACCACCTTCACGCGGGTTGCGTTGCCGACGACCTCGTCACGATCCTTGATCGAGCCGATGCGGCGGATGTCCAGGCGGACGGAGGCGTAGAACTTGAGCGCGTTGCCGCCCGAGGTGGTCTCGGGCGAGCCGAACATCACGCCGATCTTCATGCGGATCTGGTTGATGAAGATCACCATGCAATGCGAGCGCGAGATGGCGGAGGTGAGCTTGCGCATCGCCTGGCTCATCAGGCGGGCCTGGGCGCCGACCTGGCTGTCGCCCATGTCGCCCTCGAGCTCGTTCTTGGGCGTGAGGGCCGCGACCGAATCGACCACGACGACCGAAACCGCGCCGGAGCGGACCAGCGTCTCGGTGATCTCGAGCGCCTGCTCGCCGGTGTCGGGCTGGGAGATCAGCATCTCGTCGATGTTGACGCCGAGCTTCTTGGCGTAGACCGGGTCGAGCGCGTGTTCGGCGTCGACGAAGGCGCAGATGCCGCCCAGCTTCTGTTCCTCGGCGATGACATGGAGCGCGAGCGTGGTCTTGCCCGAGCTTTCGGGGCCATAGATCTCGACGATGCGGCCCTTGGGCAGGCCGCCGATCCCGAGCGCGATGTCGAGCGCGATGGAGCCGGTGGAGATCGCCTCGATGTCGAGCGCGGGCGTCTGGCCAAGGCGCATGATGGAGCCCTTGCCGAAGCTTCGCTCGATCTGTGCGAGGGCGGATTCCAGCGCCTTCTGCTTGTCCATGCCGCGCCTTTCGGAAAGATTGAGGATGGAAGAACTCATTTCGGCCCCTTATTCCACGTTTGCCCGATGCCGGCAACGACGCTGGTGATGGCGGATATGTTCGCTACTTGTTCCTGTCGGGAACATGGGGTCAAAACAAGAACATTGCAATGCGAATTTTCGACGTATGCCGAGAATCCGCGTGCAACGGTTAAGAAAGCGTAAAGCTCCGGCGGAGGCCGGCGGCGAGGCCGAGCGCGGCGAGACCGGCGAGCAGCAGGCCCGCGGGGCGCGGCAGCGGCACGACCTCGAGCCGCCAGCCCGGGCGCCTCGCATCGCCGCTCGCTAGGCCGCTCCAGCCGGAGGGGAATTCGAGCATGGCCGCGACCAGCACGCTGAGCGATAGGTTCTGCGGACCGGCGGGCATGGCGGCCCGGTGCCCGAGGACCTTGCCGGTGAGCGGCACGGCGGTGCCGGTCGCGGCGGGTGGCGGCCCGGCGGGCGCGGCGAAGCGGCGGAGGGTTTCCTCCCAGCGGCCCGGACCGCTGGACCAGGCGCCGGCCCCGAAGCGCTTCGCGGCCTCGCGGCGATGGAGGGCGTTGGCGGAAAGCCGGGCGGCGAAGGCGGCTTCGCGCGCCGGGACGGCATAGGGATTGCCGGGTGCGGTGAATTCGAGCGCGATACCGCTGGCCGCGACGGGCGCTGCACCGGCAGAGAGCGCGAGAGCCAGCGCCACGGCCGCGGCACGGGCGCTTCTGCGCGCCGGAGATGGCTGTCTCATCGAGGTCCCCCTGCCCGAACCGCACGCGATCACACCTTCGTGCACACTCAGGTATCGCGGAATGCCGCGCAGGCCACAAGGCGATATGGGCAGTGCAGCAAGGCTTTCGGCGGTGCAGGGCAACCCTTACGCTTGCTCGAGCGTGTCCTTCACCTTCTGCGTGAGTTCGGGAAGCGTGAAGGGCTTCGGCAGGAAGGCGGCGTCGGGAATGCCGCCGTCGCCCGCGAAGGCCTCCTCGGCATAGCCGGACATGAAGATCACCTTCACATCCGGGCGTTTCTTGCGGGCCTCCCGCACCCAGGCCGGGCCATCGAGGCCGGGCATGATGACATCGGAGAGCATGATGTCGACATGGAGATCGTCGTCGCTCAGGGTCTCCAGCGCCTCCTCGCCCGAGGCCGCCTCGATCACCGTATAACCCCGGAGTTGCAGAGCGCGCGCAGCAAAGGAGCGCACCGGGTCCTCATCCTCGACCAGCAGCACGAGGCCGCGGCCGGTGAGGTCGCGCGGCTGGCGGATCTCGGGCTCGGGCGGCGGCAGCACCGGAGCGTCGCCACTGGTCTCGTAGGCGGGCAGATAGATCGTGAAGATCGCGCCGCTGCCCGGCGGGCTCTCGACGAAGATGAAGCCGCCCGTCTGCTTGATGATGCCGTAGGCGGTGGAGAGGCCGAGGCCGGTGCCCTCGCCCACCTGTTTCGTGGTGTAGAACGGCTCGAAGATCTTGTGGAGCTTGTCCTCCGGGATGCCGTTGCCGCTGTCGGCGACCTCGATCACCACATACTCGCCCTTGAAGACCACGGCGCGGTCGCGGTGGAGATCCTCGTCGAGATGGACGTTGCGGGTGGTGATGCGCACCTCGCCGCCGCGGGGCATCGCGTCGCGCGCGTTCACGACGAGGTTCATGATGACCTGCTCGAGCTGGCGCTCGTCGACGCGGACGGGCAGGAGATCGGGGCCATTGTCGATGCGGAGCGTGACCTTCTCGCTCAGGAGGCGGTTGAGCAGGTGGGTGAGCTCGGAGAGCGTGTCCTGGAGGTTGACGATCGTCGGGCGCAGGGTCTGCTTGCGCGAGAAGGCGAGAAGCTGGCGCACGAGCGCCGCGGCGCGGTTGGCGTTCTGGCGGATCTGCATCAGGTCGCCATGTTCGACATCCGCGACGTCATGGCGCATCAGCAGGAGGTCGCAGTGGCCGTTGATCGCGGTCAGCAGGTTGTTGAAGTCATGCGCGACGCCGCCGGCGAGCTGGCCCACCGCCTGCATCTTCTGGCTCTGGACGAACTGGGCCTCAAGGGTCTTGAGCTCGGTCGCATCGCTCATCACCGCGAGGATCGACTGCGCGCCCTCGTGCACGGTGCGGGTGAAGGCGACCTGAAGGAAGATCTCGTGCCCGGCGACGCGGCCGCGGGCGACCTCGGAGCGCCCGAGCGCGCGGCCCTTGAGCGTGTCCTGGAGGCGCTCGGAGATCGAGCGGCCGAGGCCCTCGATCAGCTCGGTGATGTTCTTGTCGGGCTGTGCGGCCGCGCCCAGAAGCGCGCGGGCGGCGCGGTTGGCGAAGGTGAGCACGCCATCGCCGCGGAGCCGGGCGAGCGCCACAGGAAGCTCCTCGAGGAAGTGATCCGGCGCGAGGCCGGAGACCTCGGTGCTTTCGAGCGGGATCATCAGCACGTCGCGGAGGCCTTCGGCATCATCGAGCGGGAAGGAGCGCACGGCCCGTCCGCTGCGCTCCATCACCTGGATCGCGCCGGGCTGGAAGGGCGGATCGAGGAGCAGCGCGTCGAGCGTCTCGGCCTCGCCCCCCGAGAGCTCCCGCGCCGCATGATTGCAGGAGATGATGTGGTTTTCGTCGTCGATGCGGAACCAGGGGGCGGCGCTGTGCGAGAAATCGGGCGGCGGCGGCGCCACCGGTGCGGTGCGCTCGACCCGCCAGAGAAGGGCGCGCGGCCCGGAGCGCCAGGCCGACACGCTGTAGCGGCCGTCGGAGGAGAGCTCGGAGGCGTGGCCATTGGTCTCGGCCTCGCGCGACATGCGGTAGACGACCGAGCCGGCATCCGGCAGCCAGCGCTCGATGAAGCCGGCGGGGCCCGCCGAGGGGTTGCGCGCAAGCACCCGCCCGCCGAGATCGGTGACATAGACCGGCGCGATGTCGCTCTCGAAGAAGGCGATGCCGCCGCGCGGACGGCGGCTGGCGCCCGTGAAGAGGCCGGCGCGGAGCGTGAGGAGATAGGTTCCGAAGACGACCAGCGCCACGGCGATCGCGATGGGCACCACGATCGAGCCGGACCAGAGCGTGGTGAGGGTGCTGGCGAACAGGCAAAGCCCTGCGAGCATCAGGATAAGCCCGGATCGGCCTTCCGTCGGGGCCGCTGCACCTCGTGACTGGCCACTGTCCTGCAAGGGTTCGCCTTCCGGTTGATGTGCGCAGTTTAGCGCAAACACCATATTTCAACCATAGGCAATGTTAACGTCTGATTAACTCTCGCATGACGCCTGGATCAGGCGCTGCCCGGCGCGATCAGGCGCGCGACGTAGAATCCGTCGCCGCCCTCGAGCGGGCTGAGGCGGCAGTCTTCCTCGAGGCGCCAGCCGGGATGACGGGCGAGGAAGGCGGCGACACGCGCCTCGTTCTCGATGCGCAGGAAGGAGCAGGTCGCGTAGGCAAGGCAGCCGCCCGGCCGGACATGACCCGCGGCCTCGTCGAGGATACGGTCCTGCAGCGGTGGGAAGCCGGCGAGCCGCTCGGGATCGAGCAGCCACTTGCCCTCGGGCTTGCGCCGCCAGGCTCCGGTGCCCGAGCAGGGCGCGTCGACGAAGACGAGATCGCAGACGGCACCGAGCGCCTTGCGGGCCGGGGTTTCCAGCACCTCGATGCGGGCGCCGGCGCGTTGCGCCCGGCCCGGCAGGTCGCGCAGGCGGCGGGGGTTGGCATCCCAGGCCATGAGCCGCCCCTCGCCCTCCATCGCCGCGGCGAGCGCAAGCGTCTTGCCGCCGCCGCCGGCGCAGTAGTCGAGCACGGTCATGCCGGGCTCTGCCTCGGCGAAAGCCGCCGCCAGCTGGCTGGAGACATCCTGCAGCTCGACCATGCCCTGGGTGTAGGCGCGGCTCGCGGCGACGAGGCGCGGGTTTTCCACGACGCGGAGCGCGGTGGGAAGCTGGGGCAGCGGCGTGGCGTGGACGCCGTCGCGGGCGAGCACGACGATGGCGGCTTCGCGGCGGGCCTTGAGGGTGTTGACGCGCAGATCGACGGGGGCGCGGGATTGCAGCTCGGCGAGGATCGCGTCGCAATCCGGACCGAGCGAATCGGCGAGATCCTCGAGCAGGAAATCGGGCACGTCGGCCCGCACGCCCGGCGGGGCCCCGGCGAGATCGCGGGCGAAGCTCTCCGTCTCCGCCCCGGTCACCGGCGCCGGATCGTAGCCCTCGCCGGTGAAGAGGCCGGCGAGCGGCTCGCCCGCCTGGGCCTGGCCCGCGAGGACGATGGCCCGGCCGGTATCCCCGCCGCCGAGCCAGCCGAGCGAGCGGCGGCGCCGCAGGCCGTCGAACACCAGGTCGCGCACCGCGGCGCGGTCCTTGGAGCCGGCAAAGCGGCTGGCGCGCGCCCATCGGGTCAGAGCCCGCTCCGCGGGTTCTCCGGCAAGGATCGCGTCCAGGAGGGCGATCGCGGCAGACAGGCGGGCTCCGGGTGTCATCGACGCTCATCTGCCCGCAAATCCCGCAGGGCGCAAGGCAAAGCGCCTCCTTCCGCGGTGGCTGGGGGCCGGTGGAGGCGAGCGGGCAGGATGGTGGGGGGGGGCCGGATCGGGCGCGAGAGGCGGCTGACCCGCCCCGGTGCGGCTGCGGGACCGGAACGCCTGCACCGCGGCCTGCGCGACGGGCCCAAACGACCGGCCCAAACGAAATCGGCCCCGGAGATCCGGGGCCGTTCGGAAAGGTTTGCTGCCCTGCCCCGGCGCTCCGGGGCGGCAGGATCAGGCCGCGACGCGACCGCCGAGCACGCTGTCGACGTGCTGCTGCGCCTTCACTTCCTCGATGCCGTTGACGGCCGCGACTTCGCGGGTCAGGCGCTCGAGGGCGGCTTCATAGAGCTGACGCTCGGAATAGGACTGCTCGCGCTGATCGTCGTTGCGGTGCAGGTCGCGCACGACTTCCGCGATCGAGATCAGGTCGCCGGAATTGATCTTCTGCTCGTATTCCTGCGCGCGGCGGGACCACATCGCGCGCTTGACGCGGGCGCGGCCCTTCAGCGTTTCCAGGGCCCGCTCGACGATGTCGGACGAGCTGAGCGGACGCATGCCGACCGCGCTCGCCTTTGCCGTCGGCACGCGCAGGGTCATCTTGTCCTTCTCGAAGGAGATCACGAACATCTCGAGACTCAGGCCAGCAACTTCCTGCTGGTCGATCGAGACGATCTGACCGACGCCGTGTGCGGGATAGACAACAAAGTCGTTCGGGCGGAACTCCGCCAGCTTCCTGGACTTGCTCATGTCTTGCGTCTTTTCCTTTTGTGTCTCAGGCCCCACCTGCGGCGAAAAGAAACCCGCGGTTGCTTAACAACCCGGAGAACGAATCACCTTCAGGACGGATTTTTGGCACGTCGACTTGCGACCGGTGGGGACCCCAGCGAATTCATATCGCCTGTCTTGTAGCAGAAAAGGGCCGATAAGGGAAGCCTCATCGTCCTGGGGCGCCTTGATCCGACGCGAATGCGGGCCCTGTAAACGTTTGTTCAGGTCCGAAATGAGCCGATTTCCGCCGGCCTCCAAGTGGGCGTGGCGGCTTAGCCGCCCTCGCCCGGCGCTTCCGAGAAGTATTTCTCGAGCTTTCCGGTCTCGCCGTCGCGCTCTTCCGCATCCGGCAGAGGATCGCGCTTCATGGCGAGCACAGGCCATTGTTCGGAGTACTTGCGGTTGAATTCAACCCAGTTCTCCATTCCCGGCTCGGTATCAGGGCGAATCGCATCCGCCGGGCATTCCGGCTCGCACACGCCACAGTCGATGCATTCGTCGGGGTGAATGACAAGCATGTTCTCGCCTTCGTAGAAGCAGTCCACCGGACATACTTCCACGCAGTCCGTGTACTTGCAGGCGATGCAATTGTCGGTCACGACATAAGTCATGGGTCGCAGCCTTGTCCTTGATCCGTCCGCAAAGCCTGTCACACTTCGCAGGGCGCTATTTATCAGGCTCTGCCCCATGTTCAAGGGGCGCTGGCGCATCAAGGTCAAGGTAAAGCCCGCGCGCCTCGGTGGCCGGGCCTCGCCGGGAGCCGAGGGCCGCGACGCGCACGGCGCGAATCTGCCCGCCCAGCACCAGCACGATGCCGTCGCCGATCCGGATCGCCGTTGCCGGCTTGGTCACGCGCTGGGAATTCACCCGGACCTTGCCGTCCGCCACGAGGCGGGCGGCGAGGCTGCGGGTCTTGCAGAAGCGCGCCTGCCAGAGCCACTTGTCGAGTCTGAGCGACAGTGGCGGCTCCGGCGGCAGCATGTCCCGGCTCAGTTCTTGAGCTTCAGCGCCATCAGAGCGGCGAAGGGGCTGTCGGGATCGATCGGCTTCTCGACCTTCGGCGGCCGGTTGCGTCCGCCGCCCTGCTGCGGCTTCGGCCCACCGTCCCGCGGCTTGCCCTTGCCGCCGCCCGGCTTGCCGCCGTGCTGCGATTTCGGCCCGCGGGCCCGCTGCGGCTCGTCGCCCTTCGCCGCGGCGCCACGCGGCCTCCCGCCTTCGCGCGGTGCGCGCTCGGGACGGCGCCGGGGGGCGCGGGTGAAGACATAGAAGCTTTCGAGCTCTTCCTCGGCAGCTGCCCCTGCCCCTGCGGGCTCCGGCGCGGCCTCTGCCGCTGCGGCGGGGGCCTCGGCCTCGACTTCGGATGCGGCGGCGGCCTCCGGCTCGATGTCGGCGGGGGCGGCGTCCTCTGCGGGTGCTTCGGCGGCTGGCGCTTCGGCTGTGGGCGCTTCGGTTTCTGGCGCTTCGGCGGCCGGAGTTTCTGCGGCGGGAGTTTCCTGGGCCGCGGATTCGGGGGCTGCGTCAGCCGGGGCTGCGTCAGCCGGAGCTTCGGCAGCAGCTTCGGGTGCGGGGGCTTCGGCGGGGGTTTCGGGCTCGGGCTTCTTCTTCGGCCGGGAGCCCGGAGTCGCCTGATAGCCGAGGCCCTGCATGAGCTTGGCGAACTGATCGAGCGTCAGGCCGCTGATCGAGAGCATGTCCGGGGTCGCCTCGAAGCCTTCGCGCGCATCGAGCGGGCGGAGCATGTCGGCGAGACGTTCGAGCATGTCGATGCGGATCGCGCGGTCGCCCGCAAGCCGGTAGCCCGCACGCGGGTAGTAGCCCTTCGGCGCGTCCGGCACGGCCGGAACCGTCACCAGGCCCGGCGGCGGGGCTTCGGGGAAGATGTCGAGCCCGGAGCTGAGCGCCCAGAGCACCAGGCGCAGGCGCGTCGGCGCCGGCTTCAGCAGGAGCGGCATGAAGACGGTGAACTGGCCGAATCGCACGCCGTGCTTGCGCAGGCCGGCCCGCTGGTCCTGTTCGAGCGCCTTCACCTCACTGGTGATCTCGGCGCGCGGCATCACGCCGAGCGCCTCGACAAGCCGGAAGGCGATGCCGCGGGCCATGCCGGTCAGCGTCTCGTCGTCGCGGAGCGCGATGAGCGGCGCGAACTGTGCCGCGATCCGGCGGTCGACGAAATGGCCGAGGCGACGGCGGATCTTCTCGGCGATCTCCGGCGCGGCATCCTCGTCGACGAAGGGCTGGACCTGCGGGCTCAGCGGATCGTTTCCGGCGCTGAGACGGCCCACCGCGTGCTCGCCCCACATGAGGCCGCCCTGATCGGTGATGTCGAACTCGGTGTCGGGGGCGTTGTAGAACTTGTCGGAACGCAGCGAATAGACCGGCGCGAGAGCGGCGATGGCAGCGGCGCGCAAGGTCGGCACCTGTTCGGGATCCGCATTCGGATCGATCCGGAACCTGAATCCTTCGAGACGGCCAATGAACTGGTCGTCGATCGAGACCTCGCCGTTTTCGGTCACATTGGCCACCAGGCTCTCCCTCTGCTTCAACCGCCGCATCAACACCGATGTGCGCCGGTCAACAAACCTCTGGGTCAGACGCAGATGCAAAGCGTCCGACAGACGGTCTTCTACAGCACGTGTTTCATCCCGCCAATGGTCGGAATCGTCCACCCACCGATTGCGCTGGGCCACGTAGGTCCATGTGCGAATATACGCCAATCGCTTGGAGAGTGCGTCGATGTCGCCTTCGGTGCGGTCGATGCGGGCAATCTGGGCCGCGAGCCAGTCGGTCGGGATGCCCTTGCCCTCCTGGAGGAAGCCGAAGAGCCGCGTGCAGAGGCTCGCATGCTCGGTGATCGAGACCTTGCGGAAATCGGGCACCCGGCAGACATCCCAGAGCAGCCGCACGTCGGGCGCGGCGCGGATCCGGTCGCGCATCTCGGGCGCGCCGCCCAGGGTGCGGAGGGTGGCGAGGTCGTCGGCCTCGCGGGCGCGCACCAGTTCGGGCTCGCCCGACGGCGCCTCGAGGCTCGCGATCAGCGCGTCGATCGTGCCGTATTCCAGCCGGGAATTGCGCCATTGCAGCCGCTGGAGCGGCGAGAAGCGGCTGTTTTCGATGGCATCGATCACATCCTCGTCGAGCGGCGGCGCCTCGCCCGTCACCCCGAAGGTGCCATCGGTGGTGTAGCGCCCGGCCCGGCCGGCGATCTGCGCGAGCTCGTTCGGCGAGAGGTGGCGATGCCGCCGCCCGTCGAACTTCACGAGGCCCGAGAAGGCGACATGGGCGATGTCGAGATTGAGGCCCATGCCGATCGCATCCGTCGCGACGAGGTGCTCGACATCGCCGTTCTGGTAGAGCGCGACCTGGGCGTTGCGGGTGCGCGGGCTGAGCGCGCCCATCACCACCGCGGCCCCGCCCTTCTGGCGGCGGATCAGTTCGGCGATCGCATAGACGTCATCGGCGGAGAAGCCGACGATGGCGCTGCGTGGCGGCATCCGGCTGAGCTTGCGCAGGCCGGAATAGGTGAGTTTCGAAAACCGCTCGCGGCGCATGAACTGGGCGGAGGGAATCAGGCTCGCGATGCGGGGGCGAATGGTCTCGGCGCCGAGAAACAGTGTCTCGGAGAGGCCGCGGGCGTTCAGAAGCCGGTCGGTGAAGATATGGCCGCGGTCGGGGTCGCCGCAGAGCTGGATCTCGTCGACGGCGAGAAATTCCGCCCCGAGATCGACCGGCATCGCCTCGACCGTGCAGACCCAGTACGCCGCGCGCGGCGGCACGATGCGCTCCTCGCCGGTGACAAGCGCCACGACGGAAGGTCCGCGCAGCGCGACGATGCGGTCGTAGACCTCGCGGGCGAGCAGCCGAAGCGGCAGGCCGATCACGCCGGTGCGGTGGCCGAGCATCCGTTCGATCGCGTAATGGGTCTTGCCGGTGTTCGTCGGCCCGAGAACCGCCGTCACCCGTCCTGCCGTCAGGCCATTCATGACATTCGCCTCCACAGCACGGCACGAGCCCTCAGAGCTCGGCGGCGCCCTTCATCCGCTCAAGCCGTTCGATGGCCGCGGCCACCTCGGGCTGGTTGGGGTTGAGGGCATGTGCCCGGCGCAGCGCCCGGAGCGCAAGATCGGGCTCGCCCACTTCCTCGAGCATGATGGCAAGCCCCTGGAGCGCGCCGAAATGCCGTGGATTGAGGACGAGCACATGCTCGACATCGGAGATGGAAAGCCCATATTCCTCCAGCAGAAAGAAGGTCGTCGCGCGGGCGTTCCAGCCTTCGGCGAAATCGGGGGCATGGTCGGTCAGCGCGGAGAAATAGTCCAGAGCGGTATCGTAATCCCGGGCCTGCAGGGCGGCGTTGCCGCGTTCGAGCAGGAGGTCCATCGAGGCCGAGCCCGATTGCGACCAGATCCGCTGGATTTCCTTCTCGACGCGCTGCCAGTCCTCGCGGCCGGGTTCGGCAAGCTGGTCGTAGAGCGTTTCGAGCCTGTCCGCCGGCGGGGCTTCGTCCCGGGTGGCGATGGCCGGGCCCGGCGCCAGAGGCTCGAACGGCTGCGCCCAAGCCCCGGGCGCCGCTCCGCAGGTGAAGAGCGACGCGACGGAAACCAAGAGGAGGCGCTTTCGAAACTGCGTCATGACGCATAGATTAGCGCCGGAACGACAGAAAGCGAGGGGCTTCCCCCTTCCGGAGTGACAAAAATGAGCAAGGTGATCGACGGCGCGGTCAAGGCCCTCAACGAGCGGCTCGGCGGCGGCGGGTTCGACGGTTCGGTGAGGTTCGATATCGAGGGAGAGGGCTCGATTCTGGTGGACGGCGAAGGTGCGCGCGCGAGTGACGCCGATGCCGATTGCGTGGTGAGCGCTTCCCGCGAGACCTTCGAGGGGCTGCTCGAGGGCGAGATCAACGCGACATCGGCCTTCATGACCGGCAAGCTGCGCATCGACGGCGACATGGGGCAGGCCATGAAGCTCGGCAGCCTGTTGTCATGAACATGGGCGCGCCGCTCCGGATCGGGATGCAGGCCGCCCCCTTCCATGCCGACGTCGCCCATGCCCCCGAGGGGGCAGAGGCCTTCTGGCTCGAGTCCCTCGACGGGCTCCGCATCCGCATCGTCCTCTGGCGCGGCGGCACCCGCGGCACGGCCTTCGTCTTTCCGGGCCGGACGGAATATGCGGAGAAATACGGGCTTGTCGCCGGACACCTCCTTGCGCGCGGCTTTTCGGTCGTGGTGATCGACTGGCGCGGACAGGGGCTCTCGACCCGCCCGCCGGGCGCGCCGATGATGGGCCATGTGCGGAGCTTCCCGGACTATCAGAACGACGTCGCCGTGGCGCTCGCCGCGGCGGAGGCGCTGGCGCTGCCCGCCCCGAAGCTGCTCGTCGCGCATTCGATGGGCGGCTGCATCGCGCTGCGCACGCTCCTCGAGACCCGCATCTTCCGGGCCGCGGTGATGTCGGCGCCGATGTGGGGGCTGCAGGTCCGCACCGCGCTCCGCGAGATCAAGGCCAAGGCGCTGCGGCGGGCGCGGCAGTTCGGGGTTCGGGCGACCGTGCCCGCAGGCTCCTCCTCGGATGCGACAGAGGTGAGCCGGGTGTTTGCCGGAAACGCGCTCACCTCCGATCCGGCGGCCTTCGACCGGGCGATGGCCCAGGTGGCGGCGCATCCCGAACTCGGCCTCGGACCGCCGAGCGCGGGCTGGACCCGCGCCGCCTTCGCCGAAATGGGCCGGCTGGCGCTGAAGGCCTCGCCCGCGACGCCGATGCTCGTCTTTGCCGGCAGCGAGGAGCAGGTCGTCTCGCTCCGCGCGATCCGGCGGCGCTGTGCCCGGACACCGCAGGCAAGGCTCGTCGAATGCCCGGAGGGGCGGCACGAGATCTTCATGGAGCACGAGGGGATCCAGCGGCTCGTCTGGGGCGAGGTCGACGGCTTTCTCGCGCAGTCGGACGCTGCCCTCGGCGAAGACCGCACGGATGAGACGGCCTCGGACTGAGGCGGTCCTGCTCTAGGTGGCCGCGCGGGACAGAAGCGCGAGCGCTTCGGCATGGGTGCGCGCGTCGCCGGCCGCGAGGATGCGGCCGCCCTGATGCGCGGGGCCGCCTGTCCAGTCGGTGACGATGCCGCCCGCCGCCTCGATCACGGCGATGGGCGCCTGCACGTCATAGGCTTGAAGACCGGCTTCGATCACCAGATCGGCCTGCCCCATCGCAACGAGCGCATAGGCGTAGCAGTCGAGGCTGTAGCGGGTGAGGCGCGCGCGATCGCGCACCGTCTCGAAGGCCTTGCGCTCGACCGTCGACCCAACTTCCGGATAGGTGGTGAAGAGCACGGCCTCCGAGAGGCCCGCGCAGGGGCGGACGCGCATGGCGCGCCGCTCGGTGCCGCGCCGCATCTCGGCCGCGCCGAAGCCGCCGATGAAGCGCTCGCCGGTGTGGGGCTGGTCGATCACCCCGAGCACGGGCCCCTCGCCCGCGTCCAGACCGATCAGGATGCCCCAGGTCGGGGCGCCGCAGATGAAGGCGCGGGTGCCGTCGATCGGATCGAGAACCCAGGTCAGGCCGCTGGTGCCCGGCCTCGCGCCGAATTCCTCGCCGTGGATCGCGTCTTCCGGCCGCCGTTCGGCCAGAAGTGTGCGCATTGCCGCCTCGGCATCACGATCGGCGGCCGTGACCGGATCGAAGCCGTCAGCCGCCTTGTTGGCGGCCAGAAGGCCCTCACTCCGGAAGAGCGGCAGGCACCGCGCGGCGGCGACGTCGGCCAGCTCGCAGGCGATATCCCTGAGCGCCCCCTCCAGTTCCGGCGCAATCGCCATGCCGACCCCCCGCATCCCTGACCGTCAATCTCGGAACGGTTTCGGCCATCGGGATGCCGGGGTCAAGTGCATGGGCACTCCCCCCGGAGCAGCGGTTCAGGCGACGTCGCTGAGGACGCGCGCGAGGTCGAACAGGCGGCGGCGCTGGGTCTCGGGGATCGCGTAGTAGGACCGCACGAGCTCGAGCGCTTCCTTGTCGGCGAGCAGGTCGCCGCGCTGGGCTTCGGAGGAGGCGGGAGCCGCGGTCTCCTGACCTTCTTCCGCCCCTTCGAAGCCTTCGAAGAAGAAGCTGATGCTGACGTCCAGCGCCTGCGCGATGTCCCAGAGGCGGGACGCGCTGATGCGGTTCATCCCGGTCTCGTATTTCTGGATCTGCTGGAACTTGATGCCGACGATATCGCCGAGCTGCTGCTGAGTCATGCCGACCATCCAGCGACGGTGGCGGACGCGCTTGCCAACATGAACATCGACCGGGTGTTTCATACCATTTGCTCCGCTTTTCGCACTATTGCTACCCCTCAACCCAAGCATGAATCGTGCCAACTCTTCTCACATGGGCTGTTGTCCCGCGGCATCATTCAATCAGAGGTGTTTTAACTCAAATTTGAGCAATTGGGGACACAATCCAGAGGCGAGCGTGTGCATTGCACAAAACTCCCGTCAAAGGCGTCGCCCCTTTCTGCGAAGCATTTTGCATTTTGCAAAAAGATTGAATGGTATTTTCCGAGATTTGTCTCGAAGCGCGAAGATGGGCATTGCTGCCACATCTTCCGAGGTCAGTCCAACAACCGGAGGGTAAGCAAGGCCGGTTCAACCGGCCTTGCGTGCGTTGCGCTTGCGTTCGTGGGGGTCGAGATGGCGCTTGCGAAGCCTGATCGCCTTGGGCGTGACCTCCACAAGTTCGTCATCTTCGATATAGGCGATGGCCTGCTCGAGCGAGAGCCGCGTCGGCGGCGTCAGCACCACGGCCTCGTCCTTGCCCGCAGCCCGGACGTTGGTCAGCTTCTTGCCCTTGAGCGGGTTGACCTCGAGATCGTTGTCACGGCTGTGCTCGCCGAGGATCATCCCGGTGTAGACCTTTTCGCCCGACCCGATGAAGAACTTGCCGCGATCCTCGAGGTTGAAGATCGCATAGGCCACGGAAACGCCGTCCTCCATCGAGATCAGCACGCCGTTGCGGCGGCCCGGCATGGTGCCCTTGTGCGGGGCCCAGTCGTGGAAGACCCGGTTGAGCACGCCGGTGCCGCGCGTGTCGGTGAGGAACTCGCCGTGATAGCCGATCAGGCCGCGCGAGGGCACATGCGCGATGATACGCGTCTTGCCACCGGCGCCGGTGCGCATGTCGGCCAGTTCGCCGCGGCGCTGGGAGAGCTTGTCGACCACGGTGCCGGCGAATTCCTCGTCGACGTCGATGGTGACTTCCTCGATGGGTTCCAGCGTCTGGCCGTCCTCGTCGCGGAAGAGCACGCGGGGGCGCGAGATCGACAGCTCGAACCCCTCGCGGCGCATGTTCTCGATCAGCACGCCCATCTGGAGCTCGCCACGGCCCGAGACCTCGAAGGCCTCGCCGCCGGGCGTGTCCGTGACGCGGATCGCGACGTTCGACTCGGCCTCGCGCATCAGGCGGTCGCGGATGACACGGCTCTGCACCTTGTCGCCGTCCTGGCCCGCGAGGGGGCTGTCGTTGATGCCGAAGGTGACCGAGATCGTCGGCGGGTCGATCGGCTGCGCCGGGATCGGCGCCTCGATCGCCATGTCTGCGATGGTGTCGGCGACCGTCGCGGACGACATGCCAGCGAGGCTCACGATATCCCCGGCCTCCGCAATATCGATCGCCTGCTGCGACAGGCCGCGGAAGGCGAGGATCTTGGAGACGCGAAACCGCTCGACTTCCTTGCCGTCGCGGCTGAGCGCCTTCACCGTGCGCCCGGCCTTGAGCGAGCCGGTCTCGACGCGGCCGGTCAGCAGGCGACCGAGGAACGGATCGGCCGCCAGCGTGGTCGCGAGCATGGAGAACGGTTCGTCCGCGCGCGCAAGCTGCTTCGGCGCCGGCACATGGTCGAGGACGAGCTGGAACAGCGCGTCGAGGTTTTCCCGCGCCCCCTCGAGATCGGTATCTGCCCAGCCGGCGCGGCCGGAGGCATAGAGAACCGGGAAATCGAGCTGATCGTGATCGGCCTCGAGCGTCACGAAGAGATCGAACACCTCGTCCAGCGCCCGGTCGGGTTCGGCATCGGGCTTGTCGACCTTGTTGAGCACGACGATCGGCCGGAGGCCGAGGGCAAGCGCCTTCGAGGTCACGAACTTGGTCTGCGGCATCGGCCCTTCGGCGGCATCGACGAGCAGGACGACGCCGTCGACCATGCTGAGAATGCGTTCCACCTCGCCGCCGAAATCGGCATGGCCGGGCGTATCGACAATGTTGATCCGGTGCCCCTTCCACTCGACGGAGGTCGCCTTGGCGAGGATGGTGATCCCGCGCTCGCGCTCCAGATCGTTCGAATCGAGCGCACGCTCGGTCAGAGCCTGGTTCTCACGAAAGGTGCCTGATTGCTTGAGCAACGCATCGACAAGTGTCGTCTTGCCGTGGTCGACATGCGCGATGATCGCGATATTTCTGATGTCCATAGCGGTAGGATCCCGAATAACGGGTCGAGGCACCCGCGTGAGGCGCCATATATGCAGCGCAGCGAAAACGCAACGCCGCGTTGTCCGGGAGAAGAATGCCGGGGCTGCCCGAGAAAATGCGGCCAAAGGAGCAAGAAAGCCGTTTTCACGCGCTTGACATTCCCAGCCCGGTGCGCGATTGAGGGCCCCGCAAACGCTGGGGAATAGGTTAACGGTAGACCCACGGACTCTGACTCCGTTAGTCCTGGTTCGAATCCAGGTTCCCCAGCCAATTTTCCCAACCCCATGATTTGATGATGCCCTTCCGGGAACCCGGAGTGTCGGCTTCTCCTGTGCCACCGCGCCGTGCCGCGACGTGTGCCACATGCAGGTGCGGGCGGCGCGCAACGCGTCTCCGGACCATGGGTCGGCGCACTGCCCACGCGAAAAGGCTTTCTGGCTGACGGTGCGCGCGCCGGAGCGTTTGGCGCACCGGGCCCCCAGATTTTTTTTGGCGCTTCTCGCGCCAGACCAATGTCCGCCGCGAGGCCCTCTGTCTGGCCCGGTCAGTCCGGGTGCCTTTGCGGCCCGACCTAAGGGCCGCATGGCGCCCTGACCAGCAACGGGGTGAGGTTCGCCTCAGGTCTCCCAGATAATAATGTGGACCTCTTCAGTGGGGCGGATCAGATACCGACCCGGCCTTGGGGCTCGTGACCGGAGGGCAGCCACGGATCTGCACGCTCAGGACTACGCTGAGTGTAAACTTGCCAGTACGCCCGCCCGCATCTCCACTCCCAGTATCTCGCGTGCCTGCTGCCACGTCGCGACCGGGCGCTCGTGCTTCTCGCAGAGATCCACGACGCGGGCGACCAGCGCGGCATTGGATGGCGCCAGCGTCTCCCGATCCAGACGGACGTTGTCTTCGAGGCCGGTGCGGGTGTGACCGCCGGACGCAATGCACCATTCGTTGATCGTCGCCTGATGTCGGCCAATCCCCGCAGCGCACCAGGGCACATCCGGGCCAAAGAGGCGCCTGACGGTGTGGACATAGAAGTCGAAGACTTCGCGGTCCACCGGCATGGCATTCCTGACGCCCATGACGAACTGGACATATGGCGTTGCTGCGATCAGGCCATCGCGATGCATCCTGGCCGCCTGGAAGATGTGGCTGAGATCGAAGGCTTCGACTTCGGGCTTCACCCCGTATCTGACCATCTCGGCAGCGAGCCACTCGACCAGGTCCGGCGGGTTTTCGTAGACGCGGGTCGGGAAGTTGTTGGACCCCACCGAGAGAGAGGCCATGTCGGGCGCAAGCGACAGCATGCCACCACGGGCCCGCCCGGCCCCTGACCTGCCACCGGTCGAGACCTGGAAGATCATGCCGGGACAATGCCGCTCGATCCCTTCCTTGAGCCGCGCGAACCTCTCGGGATCGCTGGTGGGTTTCCCCTCCTCATCGCGGACATGCGCATGCACGATGGCGGCACCGGCCTCGAACGCCTCGTGCGTGCTTTCGATCTGTTCCGTGAGAGTAATGGGGACGGCCTGGTTGTTGGCCTTGTTCGGCAGCGAGCCGGTGATGGCAACACAGATGATGCAGGGGGTCATGACATGCTTTCTGATCTTGTCCGGTCGACGGCGAAGGGCCGTCGGGATGCGGCAGTATCGGTTACTGGGTCGGGGGAGCAGAGGAAGTCCGACAGATGTGAATTGAACCCGCTCGCTGCTTCGATGTTGATGATATGCCGCCCCGGCAGGATCACATGCTGCCCGTTCGGAACGGCCATGGCGATCGCCTCCAGATCGGCAGGCGGGCAGACCGGGTCGTCATCGCCCGAAATGGCCAGGAGGGGCGCCGTGATCCTGCCAAGACTGTCTTGGAGATCCGCCCCGGCAAGTGCCGCGCAGCAGGCCGCATAACCATCGACCGAGGTCGCGGCGAAGCTGTGGAGGATTCCGTCCACGATTTCTGGCTGGGCTGCGCGAAAGGCGGGTGTGAACCAGCGCTCCGCGGTCGCGGGCACGAGCCCATCCAGCCCGTTGGCTTCGACCTCGCCGATGCGCGCGTTCCAGCTCTCCGCTGTGCCGATCCGGGCCGCAGTGGCGCAGAGGACGACGCGGTCGAGCCGGCTGCTGGCGTGGATGCCCAGCCATTGCCCGGTCAGTCCGCCGATGGACAGGCCGCAGAAATGGGTTCGCTCGATGCCGAGTGCATCCATGAGCGCGATCACGTCGCCGCCCAGATCGGCCAGGCTCAAGGGGGCCCCCGCAGTGCCGGACTTGCCATGTCCACGGCGATCATAGCGCAGGATGCGGAACCTCTTCGACAGACCGGCAACCTGGGCGTCCCACATGTGCAGGTCCGTGCCCAGGGAATTGCAGAAGGTCAGCCAGGGTTTTTCCGTCGAGGTCTCGTCGATGCGGTAGTGAAGACGATGGGTCGGCAGGTTCAGATACGGCATGTCAGATTTTCCCGAAAATGCGGCGCGCGGCCGGACCGCGCGCCGTCTCTCATGGTTCGATCAGGTGGCGGCAAGCTGCGGGGTGCCGCGGACAGGCCCGCTGCTCAGCGCGAAGACCAGCATCGCAATGGCCGAGATCGCCGCCGGGATCGCGAAGATGAGGAAGTTCTGCTCGAGCGGCAGTTCCCGCGCCAGCAGCACACCGCCGAACGTCGGTCCGACGATCGCACCGATCCGGCCCACGCCCGAGGCCCAGCCGAGTCCGGTCGAGCGGACCGACAGGTTATAGAGCTGCGCAACGCTGGCGTAGAGCAGGATCTGCGTGCCGATCGTGGTGGCTCCGGCGACGAAGACCAACGCGAAGAGCAGGCCCGATGCGGGGTTGAAGCCGATCAGCGCGATCGACAGGCTCGCCGCCACGAAATAGGCAATGACGATCTTCGGGAGGCCGAAGCGGTCGCCCAGTCTGCCGCCCGCGATTGCCCCTGCCATGCCGCCGAAGTTCAGCGAGAACAGCGACAGAAGGCTGGCGCGTTCGGCATAACCGGCTTCCTGCAGCACCTTGGGCAGCCAGGACGACAGCAGATAGACGAGGAGCAGGCAGCAGAAGAACGAGAGCCACAGCATCAGCGTGCGCAGGGCGCGGCCGTGGCGGAACAGTTCCGCGACCGAAGCCGAAACGCCCTTGGTCTCCGCGAACACAAGCCGGTCGTCCGCGGCCAGCGGCGTTCCCGAGACCTTGGCGAAGATGCGCCTTGCCTCGTCCTGCTTGCCCTGACGGATCAGGAACCCCAGAGACTCCGGCAGCTTCCACAGGATGACCGGCAACAGCAGCAACGGCACGGCAGCGATGAAGAACATGGGCTTCCAGCCGAAACTGGGAATGAGCCCGATCCCGAGGCCGGCCGCGACCATGCCGCCAATCGAATAGCCCGAGAACATCAGCGCAACAATCGTTCCGCGCATGCGTTTTGGCGCATATTCATTCATCAGCGCCACGGCATTCGGCATCAGGCCGCCGCAACCCAGACCGGCGATGAAGCGGAAAATCTTGAACTGCTCCGGCGAGTTCGCGAACCCCGTCAGCAGGGTCGCCGAGGTGAAGAGCAGAAAGCTGATCGCCACGCCCTTCTTGCGGCCGATCCTGTCGGCCAGCGGCCCCAGGATCAGCGCTCCGAACATCATCCCGAAGAGCGCCCACGCCTGGAGCGCGCCCGCCTGCGGCTTGGTCAGGCCCCATTCCGCGATCAGCGTCGGCAGCACCGTGCCGGCCACGAATACGTCATAGCCATCGATCACCAGCAGCGCTCCGCAGAGCGCGACCACCATCCATTGAAAGCTTCCGAACGGGCCCTGGTCGATGGCCTCGCCTACGTCGATATTGCGCATGTCTTGTCTCCACCCTGTTGATTGGTTCAGTTCTGGTTCAGCCCGTGTCGCCGCCCGCCACGGGCAGGACGGTCCCGGTGATGTAGGACGCCTCGTCGGACGCCAGGAAAAGGATCGGGGCGGCCTGTTCCTCGATCGTGCCGTAGCGCTTCATGAAGGCCGATTGGGCCACTTGGGTAACGACCTCCGCCATCCAGGCCTTTTCGGCAGCGCTGTCGCCCGAGGCGTTACGCGGGATCCGGCGGGGCGGCGCTTCGGTTCCGCCTGGAGCGGTGGCCACGACGCGGATGTTGCGGGGCGCCAGTTCCATCGCGAGCGACTGCGTGATCGCATTCACCCCGCCCTTGGCCGCCGAATAGGGGACGCGGTAGATGCCGCGCGTGGCATTGGACGAGACGTTGACGATCGTCCCCCTGCCCCGCTCCAGCAGGTGCGGCAACACCGCATGACAGCAGTGGAGCGTCGGCATCAGCGAGCGCCGGATCTCGGCATCGATCTGGGCCGGTTCGAATTCGGCGAAGGGCCGCATGCGGATCGCGCCGCCCACGTTGTTGATCAGGATATCTATGCCGCCGAAGGTCTCGGCGGCGTGGCGCATGGCCGCGGCGGCACCGTCCCAGGTTTCCAAGTCAGCCTCGAAGGCCGCAGCGTCTCCGCCCGCCTCGGCGGCCACATCGGCCACGAAATCGGCGCGGTCCACGAACAGGACCTTGCCGCCTTCGGCCGCGGCGCGCAGGGCGACCGCGCGCCCGATCCCCTGCGCGGCGCCGGTCACCACCAGCACCTTGCCCGCGAAGCGCCCGGCGAAATGTGCCCCGGTCATGCGATGGCCTTCAGGGGCACGTTGGGCGTGAACTTCTCGTAGTGGAAGCTCGCCGGGGTGAAGCCGCTCTCATCGAGGTAGTGCCGCACGGCATCGACCATCGGCGGAGGGCCGCAGAGATAGACATCGACCTCGCCCGCGGCGAGCATCTCCTCGGGCATGTGCTGCGTCACCCAGCCCTTGCGCAGGTGATCGGACGCCGGATCGGCAACGACCGTCGCGAAGGTGAAGTTCGGCAGACGGCTGGCGTAGGCCGCAATCTCGTCGACCAGAACCAGATCCAGATCGCGCGTGACGCCATAGACGAGATGGATCTGCCGCGTCGATCCGGCACGGGCCAGAACCTCGAGCATCGACAGGAAGGGCGCGAGGCCGGTGCCGCCCGCGAGGAACAGAAGCGGGCCGTCGCCGTCGCGCAGATAGAAGCTGCCCATCGGACCCGTCAGGTCCAGCTGGTCGCCGGGCTTCGCGCGGGCCAGCCAGCCGCTCATCAGGCCAGCCTCGATCTTCTTGATCAGGAAGCCCAGATTGCGCTCACCCGGGGCGCTACTGAACGAATAGGAGCGGTGCTCGCCGCTGCCCGGCACGCCGATGTTGACATATTGTCCCGGCAGGAAGGCGGGCGCCGAAGCGCTCTCGTCCACCTCCAGTTCCAGGACCACCGCCGCGTCCTGGTGCGGCTCGATGCGGGCCACGGTCGCCGGGAAGGTTTGCTGGCCGGTCTTGCAGGCCAGCGAGGTTGTCGGGACCGAGAGGACGCAGTCCGAAGACGGGACCATCTGGCAGGTGAGGACCAGCCCCTCCGCGGCCTCGTCCTCGGTGAGCGCGTCCTCTATATAGTCCTCGCCCATATCATAGCTGCCGCATTCGGCGCGGCACTTGCAGGTACCGCACACCCCGTCCGAGCAGTCCATCGGCAGGTTGATCTTGTTGCGAAATGCGGCGTCGAGAACCTTCTCGCCCGGCTTGCAGTCGACGAAGCGGGTGATGCCGTCCTCGAAGTTCAGTGCGATCCTGTAGCACATGGTCGCTTCCTCCTTGCGGTTTCTTGTGGCTGGGCTCCGTGGCCGTCAGACGTGGTAGACGTCGATGACCTGGCGGATGTAGTCGTTCTTCAGGACGATCTTCTTGGCCGCGATCACCGGTCCGTTCTCCGTCTGACGAAGGGTCACGAACATCGTTCCGAAGAACTGGTCGGTGGTCTTGTAGCGGTGGTTCAGCGTGTGGAAGTTATAGCGCACGTCCACCTCGCCCCCCCGCTCGGCGATCACCTCGACGTTCAGGACGGCATGGCTGGTGCGCGGTTCGGGCGTGGATGCGCCCGAACGCTCGGTCTTGATGCGGAAGACGCGGTCTTCGAGACCTTCGCGGTTGGGATAGTAGATCAGCGAGATCTCGGACTGCGGGTCCTCGGTCGTCTGGTCGTTGTCGTCCCAGGCCGGCATCCAGTAGGACGCATCCGGCGCATAGCAGGTCAGCCACTCGTCCCATTGCCTGTCATCGAGCAGGCGCGCCTCGCGGTAGAGGAAGGCGCAGATGGTGCTGTAGTCCAGGCTGGTGCTGGCGATGTCCTGATCGAGGCTCATGCTGCTGCTCCCGTCTTCGCGCCGGCTTTCTCGGTCGCGAGCGCTTCACGCATCACGCGGGCCCAGTATTCGTGCTGGCAGACGAACAGGCCCTCGTCCTCGCTGCGTTCGCCCGACAGGAGCGGATTGAGCCCCATGCCGCGGGCGTTCTCGTCCGGGCCCTCGATCCACAGGGGCGCGCCGCGCGACATGTCGTTCCAGAGGTGCAGGCTGCCGGCATAGGCGGTCTGGCAGGCACGGAATTCCTCCAGATCGTCCGAGGTGCCCATGCCCGAGACGTTGAAGAAGTCCTCATACTGGCGGATGCGGTTCGCGCGGTCCTCTGCGCTTTCGCCCTTGGGAGCAAAGCAGAAGATGGTGACCTCGGTCCGGTCCACGCCGAGCGGGCGGACGACGCGGATCTGGGTGCTGAACTGGTCCATCAGGAACACGTTCGGATAGAGGCAGAGGTTGCGCGTCTGGTTGACGATGTAGCCCGCCTTCTTCTCGCCGACGCGGGCGATGATCTCGTCGCGGCGGTTGTAGACCGGGCGGACCTCGGGGTTGCGGGTGTTGGTCCAGAGGAGGATATGGCCGTTCTCGAAGCCGTAGACGCCGGCGACGGACTTGCTCCAGCTGTTGGCGTCGACTGCCTTGGTGCCGGTTTCGCTGCGGCGGTCCATCGTGGTGGCGTAGTTCCAGTGGACGGAACTCACGTGATAGCCGTCGCAGCCGTTCTCCATCTGCAGCTTCCAGTTGCCGTCATAGATGTAGGAGGAATTGCCGCGCAGAACCTCCAGGCCTTCGGGCGCCTGGTCGACAATCTGGTCGATGATGACGGTGGTCTCGCCCAGATAGTCTTCCAGGGGCGCGGCATCGGGGTTCAGGCTGCCGAACAGGAAGCCGCGATAGCTCTCGAAGCGGGCAACCTTCGTCAGGTTGTGCGAGCCGTCCTTGTTGAACTGTTCGGGATATTGCGTGGTCTTGGCGTCCTTCACCTTCAGGAGCTTGCCGGTGTTGGCGAAGGTCCAGCCGTGGAACGGACAGGTGAAGCTTCCCTTGTTGCCCTGCTTGCGGCGGCAGAGCATCGCCCCCTTGTGGGCGCAGGCGTTGATGACGGCGTTCAGCGTGCCGGTCTTGTCGCGGGTGATGACCACCGGCTGACGGCCGATCCAGGTGGTGTAGTAGTCATTGATTTCGGGGATCTGGCTTTCATGGGCCAGATAGACCCAGTTGCCTTCGAAGATGTGCTTCATCTCCAGCGCGAAGAGATCCTCGTCGGTGAAGATGTCGCGCCGGCAGCGGTAGAGGCCGGCCTCGGCGTCGTCCTGCACGGCCGTGGCCAGCAGGTTATCCAGATCGCGGGCCTTTTCGAGTATCGCGGACATGAGTTCTCCCTCGAGGGGTCGCGCCCTTGTCGGGCAGGCCCCTGCTTGATGTTGGTCTTGGGTGGACGGTGGGGTCGGGCAGTCGCGCCTTGGCGGACTGCCCGGGATATGCCGGTCAGGCGGCGGCGCGGCGGCGCTGCTCGTTGACCTGGTTGTCGACGCCGTCGACCAGCGCGGTCAGATGAATGTCGAAGCAGATCTCGGCGAAGGGGCCGTTCAGCCCGTTGGCGTGAATGCTCTCCTCGTCGGTGCGCTCAATGACGTGGGGCACCAGGCCTTCGCGGGTCGCATAGGCGAAATCGTCGTTGATGAGCGGATCGCCTTCGATGTTGATCTGTGTGGTGAGCTTGCGATGACCATCGGCGCTGATGAAGAAGTGGATGTGCGCGGGGCGCTGTCCGTGCCGTCCGAGTGCCGTGAGAACCTTTTCGGTCGGGCTGCCGGGGGGCACGCCGTAACCGCTCGGCAGGATGCTCTGGAACCTGTAGCTGCCATTCTCGTCAGCGATGATCGTGCGGCGCATGTTGAAGGGCGCCTGCTTGCCGGTCGGATCGAAGTGCGAATAGAAGCCGCGCGTGTCGCAGTGCCAGACCTCGACCTTCGCGCCGGGAAGCGGCTTGCCGTCGGCCCCATGGACCGTGCCGTGCATGATCAGCGTGTGGCCGTTGGTGTCGGTGCCGTCGTCAAGGCGCGCGAAGCCCGTCGATTCCGGGGCGCCGGCCACGTAGAGCGGGCCTTCGATGGTGCGCGGCGTCGGGTTCTCGATCCCCAGCGAGGCATCGATGGCGTCGAGCCGTTCGTCGATGAAGTGATCAATCCCCAGGCCCGGCGAAATGAGGCCCGCCTCGCCGGCTGCGCCCATATCGTTGAGCCACGCGACGCCGGCCCAGTATTCGTCCGGCGTGATATTCAGATCGTCGATCGCCTTGAACAGGTCCGACATCAGCCGATGGACGATCTCCTTCATGCGCGGGTTGCCGTCGTTGTTGTTCAGGCCGCTGAGTTCCTTCAGGAACGCCTGCACATCGGGACGGTCAAAAATCTGTACGGTCATGGTGTCTTCCTCCTTCATTCGTTTTCGAAACTGGGTGGGACGGCTTGTGCCGCCGTCCTCGTGGGCAGGGTCAGCTGTCGTCGTCGCGGATTGCGGACGGGTGGCGCAGCAGCGGCGTCACCTTGATGTCCATGAACGGAAAGAGCGGCAGCCCCGTCAGGATCTCGTGCAGCTCGGCGGTATCGCGCACGTCGAAGATGCTGACGTTTGCGTATTGTCCCGCGACCCGCCAGATGTGCCGCCACTTGCCTGAGCTCTGCAGATCCTGAGAGTAGGCCTTCTCGCGCGCGAGGATCTGGGCGGTCTCTTCGGCCGGCAGGTCGCGCGGGATCTTCACGTCCATGAAAACATGAAAGAGCATTGTCAGACCTTTCCGGCTGAGAGGTTCTTCGGGGGCAGACTGATCGTCTTGCGGATGCCGTCGCGGGCAAAGAAGGCCACGCGGTCCTCGTCGAGCGTCAGGCCGAGCCCCGGTCCGTTGGGAACGCTCAGTTCGAACTCGCTGTAATCGAGCGGCTCGGCCAGGATTTCCTCGGTCAGAAGCAGCGGGCCGAAGAGTTCCGTGCCCCATTGCAGATTGGCGAAGGTCGCGAAGGCGTGGGCGGAAATCACGGTGCCGACTGCGCCTTCCAGCATCGTGCCGCCGTAGAGGCCGATGCCGGCGGCGTCAGCGATGGCCGCGACCCGCAGGGCGTTGAAGGCGCCGCCGCTCTGCTCGAGCTTGACGGCGAAGACGTCGGCCCCCTGGACCTGGGCAAGCTCGAAGGCGCTTTCAGGGCCGGTCAGCGCCTCATCCGCCATCAGCGCGACGGGAAACCGGCGCACAAGCCGCGCGAGCGCCGCGCTCGAGGCGACAGGCTGTTCCACCAGTTCACATCCCGCATCGGCGAGCGCTGCCATCCCCCAGGCCGCCTCCAGCTCGGACCAGGCCATGTTGACATCGACCCGGACCGCGCCCCGCGCGCCAAGCGCCGACCTGATTGCGGCGACGTGAGCGATATCGTCGCGGATCGGGCGGGCGCCGATCTTGAGCTTGAAGATGCGGTGCCGGCGGCAATCCAGCATCTGTTCCGCTTCGGCAATGTCGCGAGACGTGTCGCCCGAGGCGAGGGTCCAGGCCACCGGCAGCCGGTCGCGCCGCCGCCCGCCGAGAAGCTCGCTGACCGGCAGGCCGAGCCGCTTGCCCTGTGCATCGAGCAGCGCGGTCTCCACCGCGGATTTCGCGAAGCGGTTCTCGCGAACAAGCGAGCCGATCCGCCCCATCAGGGCCTGGACCCGCGTCGCGTCCTGGCCGACCATCGCCGGCGCGAACCACGTGTCGATATTGGTCTTCATGCTTTCGGGGCTTTCGCCGCCGTAGGCCAGGCCGCCGATGGTCGTGCCTTCCCCGATGCCCACGATCCCATCGCTGCAATGAACCCGAACAAGCACAAGGACTTGCCCGGTCATCGTCGCCACGGAAAGCTTGTGCGGCCGGATGGTCGGAAGATCGATGATCACCGTCTCGATGCGCGTGATGACAGCGCAGGTTTCGGTGGCGGGGGTGAGGGGTGCAAATGACTGGTTCATGGCGTGAAACTGCCCCAGAGGCCAGTTTGCGTCCAACACCGTTTGCGTTTACTATCATACCCTCAGGGTATAGTGAGCGCATAGTCGTGGAGTTTCAGCCTCCTTTGCGCCGCATGATACTCAGAATGGAGACCTGTTCCGCTTTCTCGGGGGTGTGACGATGGATCTGAGACAACTGCGCTATTTTACCGCCGTCGCGCGCGAGCGGAACTTCACCCGGGCGGCGGAGCGCCTTCACATTGCGCAGCCGCCGCTCAGCCGCCAGATCCAGCTGCTTGAAGAGGAGCTGGGCGTCTCCCTGATCCATCGGAAGAGCCGCCCCATCAAGCTCACCGACGCCGGACGGCTCTTCTACGAACAGGCGCTTCAGGTTCTGGGGCGCATCGATCAGATGAAGGATGCCACACGCCGGGTCGGCCTGCACCGGAACAAGGTGCTGTCCATCGGCTTTGTCGCCTCGACGCTCTACGGCGGACTGCCCTTGCTTATCAGGAAATTGCGCCAGAATGCGCCCGAACTCGACATCCAGTTGCTCGAGATGCTGTCGATCCAGCAGATCGCGGCACTGAAGGAAGGGCGCATCGATCTGGGCTTCGGCCGCCTCAAGCATAGCGATCCGAATATCCACAGCACCGTCATGCGCGAGGAGCGGCTCGTTGCCGCACTGGCCCAGGACACGGAGCTCGCGCGGGACATCGCGCCGCTGCCGCTGGCGGCACTCTCAGGCCAGAAGCTGATCGTTTACCCGAAGGAGCCCCGTCCCAGCTATGCCGACCAGATCCTGACCTTGCTTCAGGACGAGGACGTTCGCCCCTCCGAGGTCCTGGAAGTGCGCGAGATACAGACAGCGCTCGGACTGGTTGCGGCCGATTCGGGGATCAGCATCATTCCGGCCTCGGCACGGCAGATGCGTTCGGATGTGCTCTACCGGTTGATCGACGGGCCGCGGGCCTTCTCTCCGGTCATTCTCAACCATCGCGCGGGAGACAGCTCGCGGTATCTGGTGTTGGTAAAGCAACTGATCCGCGACATGTATGCCGAGAACCCTCCCTGGCTTGAAGCCAACAATATACACCCCCTGCCAGCCGAAGGAGGCTCCCCGGGAGCTGCGGAGAACTGACCTACCGTTCCGGCTGCCCGCGAGTCAGGCGTCACTCAGCCGACTCGGAAAGGCGCTGGAACCGTTCTGCCCGCAGCCTGAAAGCCTTTCGGATCGAGAATGACCTAGCTGTGAGCCTCCTCCTGGATTAGGGCCGCGTTGATCCAGAAAATTCCGGTCGATGTACAGCCTCGAGAGCTGAGGCGGCGCCCGGCTGCGGCGCGGTCGCCGAACGAATGTTCCGGCAGGGTGCTGGCCGCGCCCGGTGAAAGGAATATTTTCCGCGGATCACTGCGGGGGAGGGTGACAGGTTTCTCGCCGAGTCAGATCTTGACCGATGTTTGCCTTTTTGTGCCCGGACCGGCTTGCACTGGCGTGCAGGTTGGTCATTTAACTCGTCCAGACGCAATGCAGATGAGAAAGCTCCCGATGTTCCGCATGGTGCCCAGACCCGCCCGCCTCTCCGCCGCACTGGCCGTGGCGGCCTTTGCCGTGACCGCGCCCGTCGCACCCGCGCGGGCCGATCAGGTCGAGATCCTCAACGTCTCCTATGACATAGCCCGCGAACTCTACGCGCAGATCAACCCGGCGTTCATCGAGCAGTGGGACGCGGAGACCGGCAACGAGCTCACCGTGAACCAGAGCCATGCCGGCTCCTCGAAGCAGGCGCGCGCCATCCTGCAGGGCCTGCAGGCCGACCTCGTGACCTTCAACCAGGTGACCGATGTGCAGGTGCTTGCCGATGCGGGCTTCGTCTCGGAGAACTGGCGCGAGGAATTCCCCAACGATGCCTCGCCCTACTACTCCCTGCCCGCCTTCATGGTGCGCGGCGGCAACCCCAAGGGCATCAAGGACTGGGACGACCTGATCCGCGATGACGTGCAGATCGTCTTCCCGAACCCGAAGACCTCTGGCAATGGACGCTATACCTATCTCGCGGCCTACGCCTACGCCCTGAAGCAGAGCGGCGGCGACGATGCCGCGGCGCAGGCCTTCGTCGACAAGCTTCTGGCCAATGTCGCGGTGTTCGACACCGGCGGGCGCGGTGCGACGACGACCTTCGTCGAGCGTGGCATCGGGGATGTGCTGATCACCTTCGAGGCGGAGGTGGAGAACATCCGCAAGGCTGAGGCCGAAGGCGCCTATGACCGCGTCGTGCCCTCGCTCTCGGTGCTGGCAGAGTTTCCCGTCGCCGTGGTCGACCGCGTGGCGCAGAAGCGCGGCACCGAAGAGGTGGCCAAGACCTACCTCGACTTCCTCTACAGCCGCCAGGGACAGGAAATCCTCGCGTCCTTCAACAACCGCGTGCATGATCCGGAGGTCGTTGCCGCCCATGCCGCGGACTTCCCCGATGTCGAGCTCGTGAAGGTCGAGGATGTCTTCGGCGGATGGGATCAGGCGATGGACACGCATTTTGCCTCCGGCGGCGTGCTCGACGTGCTGCTCGCCAACTGAATCCCGACCCGATCCAAGCGCGCCGCCGGATCTGAACCCTCCGGCGGCGCGCAACTGCGCTGAGGTCCGATGTTCGCCAGTCTTGTTTCGCGCCGCCGTTCGCCCCTCCCCGGCCTCGGCCTCACGCTTGGGGTGACGCTGCTCTTCGTCACCCTGATCGTGCTTCTGCCGCTGATCGGGCTCGGCTGGCAATTCGCCCGTCTCGGTGCATCGGACTATCTGCGCGTGATGGGTGATCCGCGTGTGCTGGCCTCGCTCCGGGTGACGATCAGCGCGGCGGCGGCGGCGACGCTGGTCAATGCCGCGGGCGGGCTGCTTCTGGCCTGGGTCATCACCCGCTACCGCTTCGCCGGGCGGGGTGTGCTCGATGCGCTGATCGACCTGCCTTTCGCCCTTCCGACCTCCGTCGCCGGGATCGCGCTGGTCGCGCTTTATGCCAAGGACGGCTGGATCGGCGGGCTGCTGGCCCCGTTCGGGCTCACGCCGGCCTACACCTGGTGGGGTATCGTGATCGCAATGGCCTTCACCTCGATCCCCTTTGCCGTACGCGCGATCCAGCCGCTGATCGAGGAGCTCGACGCGGCGGAGGAAGCCGCTGCAAGGACGCTGGGCGCAAGCGACGGCCAGATCTTTGCCCGCGTCATCCTGCCCCATCTGATGCCGGGCATCCTCACCGGAACCGGGCTTTCCTTCGTCCGCTCGCTCGGCGAGTTCGGAGCGGTGATCTTCATTGCCGGGAACCTGCCATTCAAGACCGAGATCGCCTCGCTGCTCATCATGATCCGGCTCGACGAGTTCGACTATCCCGCGGCGGCCGCGATCGCCGGAACCATGCTGCTGCTCTCGCTCGCGCTGCTCATTGCGATCAACATCGCCCAGACGCGGCTCTATCGGCGCTTCGAGCAGGGCGCCTGACATGGAGGGCACGATGTCTCTTCGCCAGCGTCTGCTCATCGGCCTTGCCGTGCTGTTCGCGCTGATCGCGATCGTCGCGCCGGTCGCAGCCATCCTCACCCGCGCCTTCGGGGACGGGCTGGGCGCCTGGTGGTCGGCCATCGTCGAGCCCGAAACACTGCACGCGATCTGGCTGACCGTGCTGACCGCGCTGATCGTGCTGCCGATCAACATCGTCTTCGGCATCGCGGCCGCCTGGGCCATCGCCCGCTTCCGCTTTCCCGGACGCCGCGCGCTCCTCATCCTGATCGAGATCCCCTTCGCCGTCTCTCCGGTGATCGCGGGGCTCTGCTTCCTGCTGATCTACGGCGCCTACGGGCCTGTCGGTGCGCCGCTGATGAACGAGGGCATCCAGCTCATGTTCAACCTCACCGGGATCGTGCTGGTTTCGCTCTTCGTCACTTGCCCCTTCGTGATGCGTGAGGTGCTGCCCGTGCTGCAGGTGACGGGCGAGGACGAGGAGAAGGCCGCCCTGACGCTCGGCGCGAACGGTTGGCAGATCTTTCGCCACGTGACGCTGCCGAACATCCTGTGGGCGCTCGTGCACGGCGCGATTCTGGCCACCGCGCGTGCAATGGGCGAGTTCGGTGCCGTTTCGGTCGTCTCGGGCGCGGTGCGCGGCCAGACCATGACGCTGCCGCTCCAGGTCGAGCTGCTCTACAACGATTACAATACGACCGGCGCCTTCGCCGCCGCCACGGTGCTGACCGCGCTCGCGCTCGTCACACTGATGCTGCGCAGCGCGATCGCCGCCGTCCATCCCGAGGCGGGAGGCCGCACATGAGTTTCGTGGTTCAGGACATCGCCAAGACCTTCGGCGGGCAGAAGGTGCTCGAGAGCGTCTCGCTCTCGGTCGAGAAGGGCGAATTCGTCGCGCTGCTCGGGCCATCCGGGTCGGGCAAGACCACCCTTCTCAACATCATCGCAGGTCTTACCCAGCCCGACGGCGGCCGGCTCGAGATCGATGGCGAGGATATCACGCGGCTGCCATCGGGCGCGCGGCGCTTCGGCATGGTGTTCCAGTCCTATGCGCTCTTCCGGCACATGACCGTGGCCGACAACATCGCCTTCGGGTTGCGGGTGCTGCCCCGGGCGCAGCGGCCGGGCCGCGCCGCTCGGGCCGAGAAGGTGAAGGCCCTGCTCGAGCTTGTCGAGATGCCCGAGCTCGGCAACCGCTATCCAGCCCAGCTCTCGGGCGGACAGCGCCAGCGCGTCGCCATGGCGCGCGCGCTGGCCATCGACCCGCGACTGCTGCTTCTCGACGAGCCGTTCTCCGCGCTCGACGCCAAGGTCCGGCAATCGCTTCGCAGCTCGGTGCGCAGCCTGCAGAAGAAGGTCGGGGTTTCCGCGATTCTCGTCACGCACGATCAGGCGGAAGCCTGGGCGCTCGCCGACCGGGTGGCCGTGATGAATCGCGGCCGGATCGAGCAGTTCGATACGCCGGAAATGCTCCGCGGCGCACCCGCGACATCCTTCGTCGCCGATTTCCTCGGCATCGACATGCTGGAACGCTGAGCGCGGCCATCCCGGCCGCGCATGGCCTCAGGTGACGTCGGGTCCGCCAGCGGGCCCGAAAACAAGCGGTCGTGAAAAAACGAAAGGCCGGTCAGATCTGACCGGCCTTTTCGATTAACCACCAAGTGGTCTTGGAGCGGGCGAAGGGATTCGAACCCTCGACCCCAACCTTGGCAAGGTTGTGCTCTACCCCTGAGCTACACCCGCGTTCCGTGGAGCGGTGTATAACCAAATCCGGAAGACACTGACAAGAGGCAAAGCGCAGGGAAATTCACCAATCCCGCGCTTTTTTCGCATTGGCGAAGCTGGCCCCGACGCGGGGGAACGCACGACCAAATCACGGCTTGCCAAGCGCGACGCAAAGATGAATTCTTGAGCGTAATGCGACAGATCTCGTCACGACCAGCCCTTGCTCTCTTGATTTCGGGATAGGCATTCTTCAGGCGTCATGCTACCTTAAGGGGAATAACACCACCTGTGGTTGTATTGCCTGTACAGATAGGGTGATAATCGTATGCTCCGCTCGGACAACCGAACGATAACGGCGTTTCTGAGGCTCGTCGCCTCGCGACTGGACGTGCCTGCGATCGGTGTGTTTCTCCTCGACGGCGCGAACGCGGCCCTTCTCACCGCCACGGACGAATTCCTGCACACATGGTCGCAACGGCGCGGCACCGGCCCTGAGGCAGGCGACGGTGCGACGATTTCCGGCGCCGTCGAGACGCAGATCGGCCGGAGCACACCAAGCCGGGTGGACCCGGCCGCATTCGGCCTCGAAAGCGCCTATGCCGTCATCATGCCGATCTGCTCCGGCAGCGAGCCAAGAGCCTTCCTGCTGCTCCTGAGCGCCCGCCGCCGCTGGTTGGGCCCGGGTGTGGCGGGAGCACTTCAGGACGCTGCGGATGTGCTTCAGAGCCTGCTGCCAACGCCGGTAGAGCAGGCCTCTCCGGCGGCACCTGCTGATGGAGCCGCGCATGCGGACGAGAATGTCGCGCCGTTGGCCCATGCCGCGCCCAGTTCGCATGCCGAGGCGCTGCGCCTGATCCGGGACATGTGCAGCACTCCGGACGGCGGCGCCCGGGGGCTGCTCATGCTGGATCTCGACCGGTTCCGCGCGATCAACGAAGCGCTCGGCACGACCGCGGGCGATGTCATTCTGGCGCGGACCGCTTCGCGGCTTGCCCGCCACATCGACCCCGAGCGTGAACGGCTCGCGCGGCTCGGCGGCGACCGCTTCCTGATTCTGAGCGACAGATCCGGCGCGGCACTGGCCCAGTACGCGATCGATCTGCTCGACTGCGTGGCGGAGCCCTTCACGGTCCGGGACGAGCCGGTGCAAATGCAGGCCACGATCGGGCTCGTCTTCGTGGAGCCCGGCGAGGATATCCCGGCCGCGACGCTCTTCATGCGCGCCGATCGCGCGCTCAAGCGCGGCAAGACCGCGGGCGGCAACCGGGTCATGCCCCACGATCCCTGCGAGGATGCGGCCCTTCGCGATCGCAGCCGGCTCGAGCTCGACCTGAATGGCGCGATCAAGGCCGAGCAGCTCAGGCTCGTCTACCAGCCCTATGTCCGGCTGCTCGACGACAGCGTCGCCGGGGTCGAGGCGCTGCTGCGCTGGCAGCACCCGGGCCGCGGCGAGCTTTCGCCGGGCAGTTTCATGACGCTCGCCGAAACCTCCGGGCAGATCCTGCCGATCGGCTCCTGGGTGCTGCGCGAAGCGCTCTGCAGCGCCGCCGAGTGGCCCGGCGAGACGCGGCTTTCGGTCAACATCTCCGCACTGCAGTTCCAGCAGGCGGATTTCATCGCCCAGGTCGATTCCGCGCTGGCGCTGAGCGGCTTCCCCGCCGACCGGCTCGAGCTCGAGATCACCGAGACGGTGCTGATGCGCGACGACCCGGAAACGCTCGGGCAGCTCCGGATGCTGATCGCGCGCGGAATCCGGATTGCGCTCGATGATTTCGGCACCGGTTACAGCGCGCTCTCCTATCTTGCGCGGCTGCCGCACCACCGGATCAAGCTCGACAAGAGTTTCATCGACGATCTCGACAACCCCGGCACCCGCGATGTGATCAAGGCCATCGTCGCCTCCGCCCGCGCCCAGGGCATCGCGGTGACGGCCGAAGGGGTCGAGACCGCCGACTGCCTCGAGCGCGTGCGCCAGATCGGCTTCACCCATGCCCAGGGCTTCGAGATCGGCACGCCGATGGAAGATCCGGGCCAGATCCTCGCCCGCCCCTTCCGCTGCGCCACCGCCTAGAGCGAAAACGGTTCTGGCCCGGGGCTTGCGCCGGGCCTCGGGCCGCAGCCATAGTCGAAGCCCCTCTCACGGCCTTCCGGGATCGCACGGTGCCTCCGCTTCCTCGCCTCAACCAGTCGCCGCGCGATGCAGCGTTCGTGCAGGATCCGTATCCGTTCTACGAGCGCGCCCGCGCCGCGGGGCCGCTCTTCGACTGGGAGGAGTACGGCTTTCCCTGCGCGGCGGGGTATCGCGAGGTCAGCCTGCTTCTGAGGGACCGCCGCTTCGGGCGCGAGCCGCTCACCGGGCTCGCTCAGGAAGGGCCGGCGCATCTCAGGGATTTCCGCGCAGTCGATACGCTCTCCATGCTCGACCGCGAACCGCCCGCCCATACCCGCCTGCGCGGCCTCGTGCTGCGCGCCTTCACCTCGCGCCGGATCGCGGGGCTCGAGCCCGAGATCGGCGGGATTGCCGCCGATCTCCTCGAGCGGCTCGCGACGGCGGAGCAGGCTGATCTCATAAGGGACTTTGCCGAACCCCTGCCCGTCATCGTGATCTCGCGCCTTCTCGGCGTGCCCGACGCGATGGCGCCACAGCTGCTCGCCTGGTCCCACGCCATGGTCTCGATGTATCAGGCGCGGCGCGACCGGACCATCGAGGAGGCCGCAAACACGGCGGCGCGGGAGTTTTCTGCCTGGCTCCGCGCGCTCATCGACACGCGACGGCACGCCCCGGCCGATGACCTGCTGACGCATCTGATCGTGGCGGAGAGCGGAAACGAGCACCTCTCGACCGAAGAGATGATCGCAACCTGCATCCTGCTTCTCAACGCGGGCCACGAGGCGACCGTCCATGCGATCGGCAACGGGGTCCGGACACTTCTGCAGGTCGTGCCGGAGCCCGCAGCGGTCCTCGGGCCGGGGCAGATCGCGGGCACTTGCGAGGAGATCCTGCGGCACGATCCTCCCCTCCATCTCTTCACCCGAATCGCGCGGGAGGATGTCGCCCTCTTCGGACATCAGTTCCGGCGCGGTGAGACGGTCGGCTGCCTGCTGGCGGCGGCCAACCGGGATCCTGCGGTCTTTCCCGAGCCCGACCGGTTCCTGCCCCGCCGCCGGAACGCGGGCGCGCATCTTTCCTTCGGCGCCGGGATTCATTTCTGCCTCGGGGCGCCGCTCGCCCGCCTCGAGCTTCGCGTGGCGATTCCGGCGCTTTTCGCCCGTTTTCCGAAGCTCGCTCTCGCCGCGCCGCCGCGCTTTGCCGACCGTTTTCATTTCCGTGGCGTCGAAGCGCTGCCATCAGACTTGACCCGAATCTGATTGCAGCGGATCAGGTGACGTCCGCGCCTTCATTAACGAATCCTCCCGGCGCCGGTCCAAAAGACAAACACACTCACGCGAGGTGACACGTGCTCAAGAAGTTGTCTGCCGAGGCACTCGGCACATTCTGGCTGGTGTTCGGGGGCTGCGGCAGCGCCATTCTGGCAGCGGCCTTTCCCGAACTCGGCATCGGTTTTGTCGGCGTTGCGATAGCGTTCGGCCTCACCGTTCTGACCATGGCCTATGCCGTCGGCCCGATCTCCGGCGGCCATTTCAACCCCGCCGTCACGCTCGGGCTGGCGATTGCGGACCGCTGCGAGTGGAGCGATGTGATCCCCTACTGGGTCGCCCAGGTTCTCGGCGGCCTGCTCGCCGGCGCCCTGCTCTATGTCATTGCCTCCGGCACGCCGTTCGACATCACCGGCGACGCGCCGCTCTGGTCGCCCGGCAGCTTCGCCTCGAACGGCTACAATGATCTCTCGCCCGGCGGCTACAACATGATCTCCTGCCTGCTCATCGAGATCGTGCTGACCGCCTTCTTCCTGATCGTGATCCTCGGCGCGACGCAGCGCGGCGCTCCGGCAGGCTTCGCACCGATCGCGATCGGTCTCTGCCTCACGCTCATCCACCTGATCTCGATCCCGGTGACGAATACCTCGGTCAACCCGGCCCGCTCGACCGCGGTGGCGTTCTTTGCCGAGACCAATGCGGTTTCCCAGCTCTGGCTCTTCTGGGTCGCGCCGCTCGTGGGCGCCGCAATCGGCGCCTTCATCTGGGACACTGTCCTCGACAGCGATTGATCCCGACCGGGGCGGCGCGGGCCCGCGCCGCCTTTCCCCTCGCCCCTGGCCCCCGCCGCACCGCGCGGGTTGGCATGCGGTTTTCAGGGGAGGCCCCTCACGGTGCAAGCGAGGCTTTTCACCGTGAAAACGTGTCCATATCATTGAAATTACTAAATAAACCCATTAACAAAAGATGAATCAGGGCTAGCCCTCCCCCCTGGGGGCGGTCCGGTGGCAGGTCGCGATTTCCGCCCTCCCCGGCTTGGCGCGCGCGCGGCGAGCCGCTAGTCTCGCGGCCATGAAGGACGAGACATCCCACACCGATTCCGATGCCCTGATCCGCGACCCGGACGGCGGCGTGCCGCGGCTTCTGCGCATCATGGAGCGGCTCCGCGACCCGGAGACCGGCTGCCCCTGGGATATCGTCCAGAGCTTCGAGACCATCGTGCCCTACACGATCGAGGAGGCCTATGAGGTCGCCGATGCGATCGAGCGCCAGGACCATGCCGACCTGCGCGACGAGCTGGGCGACCTGCTGCTTCAGGTGGTCTATCATGCACAGATGGCGCGCGAGGCCGGGCATTTCGGTTTCGATGACGTTGCGCAGGCGATCTCGGACAAGATGGTGCGGCGGCACCCGCATGTCTTCGGCGACGAGAGCCGCGACAAGTCGCCGGAGGATCAGACCCGCGACTGGGAAACGATCAAGGCGGGCGAGCGCAAGGCGCAGGCCCGCGCCGCAAGTGCGCTCGACGGCGTCGCGGCGGGTCTGCCGGCGCTCACACGCGCGGTGAAGCTGCAGAACCGGGCCGCGCGCGTCGGCTTCGACTGGCCCGATGCCGGAGCCGTGCTCGAGAAGATCGCCGAGGAAACCGCTGAGCTCGTCGCCGAGCGTGACAGCGGCTCGCCCGAGACGGTCTACGAGGAATACGGCGACCTGCTCTTCGTGATGGCCAATCTGGCGCGGCACCTGAAGATCGACCCCGAGGCGGCGCTCCGTTCGGCCAACGCAAAGTTCACCCGGCGCTTCCATGGCATCGAGGCGGCGCTGCGCGCGGAAGGGCGCACGCCATCCGACAGCACCCTCGAGGAGATGGATGCGCTCTGGGACGCGGTCAAGCGCGCCGAACGGGAGGCCTGACGCCCCGCCCGTTCATGCGCGAGCACCAGAGTCAGTCATCCGCCTCGCAGAACAGGGTGTGCAGCGCGCTTATCAGGCGTTCCACCTTCTCATCGCCGATCGAATAGTAGATCGCCTTGCCATCCCGCCGGCTCTTCACGAGCCCTTCGAGACGGAGGCGCGCAAGCTGTTGCGACACCGCCGCCTGGCGCGCGCCGACCAACTCTTCGAGCTCGCTTACCGATCGCTCCCCCGCAACCAGATGGCACAGGATCATCAGCCGGCCCTCATGGGCAACGGCCTTCATCAGCTCTGCAGCGGCTTTGGCCTGCTCAGCCATCAGGCTTGCATCCGGCGCAGGGCCGATAGCCTCCGCAGTGGCCGCCCGGATCTCCATCCCAGCTACCTCTTCTTGCCTAAGATCATCTAATATAGATAATTATTCACGCGAATTGAAGTGCTCGCGCAGATCACCCGCAAGCCCCTGTATATCCGCATGCCGTACAGAAGTCACAGCCATCGCGGCGGATTACCGCAGCATGTCCGCATTCGGCGCAGATCCGCCCGGCCACGGCCACCTGCGCGTCATCCTCTTCGGGCACCGGGGCATCCGTCCAGAGCGCGGGGGCTCCCGCCACCGGATAGCCCTCGGCATCGAGCACACCGAGCATGGCGTAGCGATGGATGAGCAGCCGCGCGACATAGGCGATGGTGGAGGGCTGGACCGCCTGCTTCTCGGCCCCCGGCACACGGGCAAAGAAATCGCCCTGCGCTTCGGGAAGATCCTTGAGGCCGCGAAGCTTCTTGCCGATCCAGGCCGGATCGATCACCCGCATGTCGAGACTGAGGCTCTTGGTGAGCCCATTGAATTCAAGCGGATAGGCGCCGGAGAGCCAGACGCTGAACGGCCGCTTGGTGCCGTCGGGCAGCACGCATTCCTTCACGAACATCGCGAAATCGTCACCCGTCGTGGGATTGAGGATGTCCACCGTCCAGGAGAGCGTTCCGTCCGCGCCCGATTTCGGCTCCTTGCGCGAGAACATCGCATCGACGAGCGGGGTGCCGCGGCCTTCGTCATCGAAGACGCCGAGCCGCTCGCAGCGGTAGCGCACCACCTGGGCAAAAGCGGAGACATTGCCCGCCACCGGCTGGATGCGGCCGTCGGGCGGCATCGCGACGCGGTAGGGCGCACCGGGGGTCTTGGCGAGGCTGTCGAGCTTCAGCGCGAGCCAGCTGCTGTCCTGCGCGCGCATGTCCATGCTGAGGTTCTTGGCCAGCGCGCCGAGGCCGCGCGGGGTCTGCTCGCCGTTGACCCAGACCTCGAAAGGCTGGTTCCGGCCGTTCTCCACATGGCCGACGAAGACGGCGAAGCGGTTCTGCGGCGCCTCGACCATGTAGGTCCAGGAGGGCGAGCCGGCGGTGAGCTTCGGCCGGTGCGGCCAGCGCAGCGCCGCGAGCGCCACCTGCGGCGCGTCGCCGATGCGGATGCGGCGGTCGGGCTCGGACTGATCGAGATCCTGCGGCGTCTCCCCCTCGACGGAGAGGACCGCGCCGAGGACGCTGTTCGGGCGGTAGGTGGTGATGCCCTTCAGGCCTGCCTTCCAGGCCTCGAGGTAGAGATCCTCGAAATCTTCGAAGGGATAGTCCTCGGGCACGTTCACCGTCTTGGAGATGGCGGCGCAGATATAGGGCTGGATTGCCGCCTGCATCGCCATGTGATCCTTCGCCGCGATCTCGAGCGCGTTGCGGAAGGCAGGCGGCAGCTCCTTCGTGTTGCCGCCGCGGGCGCGCCAGAGCCGATAGGCGTGGTCCTCCACCCGGTATTCGCGCATGGAACCATCCGCCTCGCGCTTCTTGCGGGTGTAATACCAGGAATAGGCGGGTTCGATGCCGTTCGAGGCGTTGTCGGCGAAGGCGAGGCTGATCGTACCGGTCGGGGCAATCGAGAGGAGATGGCTGTTGCGCATCCCGTGCGCCCTGATTTCGGCGCGGATGTCCTCGGGCAGGCGTCCGGCCATGCCGGAGGCGAGGAAACGCTCGGCGTCGAAGAGCGGGAAGGCACCCTTCTCGCGCGCCAGCCCGATGGAGGCCCGGTAGGCGGCATCGCGCATCTGGCGGGTGACATCGGCGGCGAAGTCGCGCGCCTCGGCGCTGTCGTAGCGCAGCCCCATGAGGATGAGCGCATCGCCGAGACCGGTGAAGCCGAGGCCGATCCGGCGCTTGTTCTCGGCCTCCGCCGCCTGCTCGGGCAGCGGCCAGACGGTGGCGCTCAGCACGTTGTCGAGCATCCGCACCGCAGTGGTGACGCAGGCCGCGAAGGCCTCCCCCTCGAAGCGCGCGGCGGGGGTGAAGGGCTCGGAGACGAAGCGGGTGAGATCGATCGAGCCGAGGCAGCAGCAGCCGTAATCGGGGATCGGAATCTCGCCGCAGGGGTTCGTCGCCTCGATCCGCTCGATGTAGTGGAGGTTGTTCTCGGCATTGATCCGGTCGAGGAAGAGCACGCCGGGCTCGGCGGCCTCGTAGGTGTTGCGGGCGATGATCTGCCACAGCTCGCGGGCGCGGATCGTGGCATAGACCCAGCGCCCGTCGGCGCGCTTGTGGGCGCCATTGGCGATCTGGACCGGCGAGGGCTCGGCCTCGTGGACCAGCTCGAAGGTGGCATCCTTGTCGACCGCTTCCATGAAGACGTCGGTGACGCCGACCGAGATGTTGAAGTTGTTGAGCTTGCCCGCCTGTCGCTTCGCGCCGACGAATTCCATGATGTCGGGATGATCGCAGCGCAGCACGCCCATCTGTGCACCGCGCCGGGCGCCAGCCGATTCGACGGTCGCGCAGGACTGGTCGAAGACATGCATGTAGCTGATCGGGCCGGAGGCCGAGCTGTCGGTGCCGTGCACCCGGGCGCCGCGCGGGCGGATCGAGCTGAAATCGTAGCCGACCCCGCCGCCGCGGCGCATGGTTTCCGCCGCCTCGCGCAGCGCGTGATAGATGCCCGGCTTGCCGTCGACCCTGTCGGAGATCGAATCACCCACAGGTTGAACGAAGCAATTGATGAGGGTGACGGCGCGAATACCGGAACCGGCCGCGGAATTGATCCGGCCGCCGGGAATGAAGCCTGCCTCGAGCGTCTCGAGGAAGTCCTGCGCGTGCTCTTCGGGGTGCTCCTCGACCTCCGCAAGCCCTCGCGCGACCCGCAAACGCACGGCGCGGACCATTTCCGGGCCATCAAGGTCCTTTTCGGAGCCCTTGGCATATTTCTCGCGCAGCACGTCGAGGCTCACCTCCTGCCACGGGAGTCCGGCGCCGGCGGCGGGGGAAAAGGTCCGAAGGTCCGGCTTGTTCATGGAGACGCTGCCTCGTGCTGCGGTTGCGGGATCAGGATAGGGCCGCGCCCCTCTCCGGTCAATTCCGGCGCCCGTGGCGATTCCGGATGACGCCGCCCGAAATCCGACTATGTTGTGCGGAATGTGGACATCGATATCTAGGGATTGAGGCCATGACGGCCAAGGTGCATCTCGTCAAGCTCTGCGTTGGCGCGGAAGCCCTCTCCGATCTCGAAGAGTGGCAGAGACGGCGCGCCGCGGAAAAACGCGCGGCCGAACAGGATCCGCGCCCGATGCATGTGACCCGGATGTGGCCCCGGCGCGCAGACGAGCTGCTCGGCGGCGGCTCGCTCTACTGGGTCATCAAGGGCATGATCCTGGCGCGCCAGCAGATCGCCGAGCTTCGGAAATGCTTGGGCGAGGACGGGATCGAGCGCTGTGGCATCGTGCTGGAGCCGGAGATCGTGCGCGTCGCGCCGAGGCCGCGGCGCCCGTTCCAGGGCTGGCGCTATCTTTCGCCCGAGGATGCGCCGCCGGATCTGTCGGGTAGCGCCGAAGACGACCTCCCCCCCGCCCTCGCCGCAGAGCTCGCGGCCATCGGAATTGTCTGACATGACTCGCTTCAGAATTGCGGCCGGACTTGCGATCGGCCTGCTTCTCGCTCCGCTGCCTGCCGCCGCGAAGAGCCCGTTTGGCTACAACTGGGATGCAATCGGCGAGGAGTTCTGCCGCCTCACGCGCGCCAACGACATGGCCGGCATCGCGACCCTTCTGAGCCCGCAGCTGGTCGCGCTGCTCCGTCAGGCGGCGGCGCGGGGCGGGCTTCCCGAGGCGCAGACACTGTTCCAGACCTATGTGAACGTGGTGCCGGAGTGCACGGTTTCGACCCGCAATGCCGCACTGGTCGAGATCCGCCGCGGCGGACCGGGCGGCACCCCCGCCTGGGTCGATTATCTGGTGATCACGCCGGAGCCGGACGGCACCTCCCGCATCGACGACGTGCTCTTCGCCACGCGCAAGAGCGATACGCTACGCGCGCGCCTTGCCGTCTATGCCGGTCAGGGCTAGCGCGGACCCGTCGCGGCTCCCTTCATTTCAGAGCGAGCCGTGCACGGCTTCGGGATGCTCGCGGATGAAGTGGTGGAGCGTCGCGTAGAGCAGGCGGGCGCGGTCGAGATTGTCGGCGTGCAGGGCCGCGCGGATCTCGTCGCAGATCATCCGCTGCACCGCCTGCGGCCCCTTGTGCTGATGCATCAGGTAATCCGCCATGGCCGCGGCGGCGACAATTCCGCTCACATGCTCATGCTCCCCGATTGCCGCGACCTCGTCGACGGACAGGTCCGTCATGTCCACAATTTCCTCCGGTGTAATCATGGCAGATTCTCCTCTCGGAATATGGATCAGAGTTACGCCCTGCGGCGCCGGGCGCCTTGACCGGCATCAATCAGAGCGGGGTTAACCCTCTGCTAACCATCTGATTGACCAAAACAGTCGTAAAAGTCATTTTCTGGCAATGGGGATTGCGGTTCGGGGGATCTGCATGAGGGGCTTTTTGAAAATTGTGCTGCCGCTTTGTGCGGTGGCGATCCTGAGTGCCTGTTCGGGAGACAAACCGATCGTGACGCCAACCGAGAGCGGCGGCTACAAGCCCGATGGAATCGTCTCGATGTCCTCGACGGTCTCGCTCTTCCACCCGTTCTTGCCGGACTGGTCGGACGCACAGGCGGGCGCCGACAAGCGCTGCCGCTCCTGGGGCTACAAGCGGGCGACGGATTTCACCGGATCGCGCGAATTCTGCAAGGCTTGGGACCGCCATGGCCGGTGCATGGAGATGCAGCTCACCCGCTACTACGAATGCACCGAGTGAGCTGATGCGGGCGGCCCAAGCCCAAGGAGCGGGCCGGCCGCGCGCCTAGTTCAGCACGACATGTGCGGACGGGTAGCGATAGTTCGACTGGTTTGAGCCGTAGCCGCCGCCGTACCATCCCATCCCGACACCCACGCCATTGCCGCCGCCGCCGGTGCCGACGGAAACACCGACCGCCGGCCAGCCACCGAGACCGCGCTCGGCAAACGGCTCCGGGGCTACCTCGACCCGGCCCGAGGCCGAGCCGGCAGTGCAGCTCACGGAGACCTGCGGCGACTGCGCCCCGTAATAGGGCATGAGAATGCGGGCGGGAGACACCGTCTCGGCCGAGTAGAGCCCGGATTCGGCCACGCAGCGCGCGCCGGTGATCTCGCTGCGATCCGGCGCGAAGGTACGCACGACAAGATCCATCTCACCTTGAGCGGCCGGCGTCGCAACCCCCGGCTTCGGCACCGCCCGCGTCACATTCGCCCCGGCGGGCAGGCGCTCCTGTGGCGAGCAGGCGGCGAGACCGACGGCCAGAAGGGCAAGTACGGCAGCGCGCATCAGCTCGCACCGAGCATGTTGACCTGGATGGTGCCGTGATACCCGATGCCGAACGGCCCCTTCTGCGGCGGCAGCTCGGTTCCGCCCGAGAGCCCCGGCGCGGTGCAGGTCGCAACGAGAGCCGGCGTTTCCGGCTCGAGGATCGGAACGGCGAGCAGCACCGGCGTGGCGGCGACCACGGCACCGTAGGGGGTCGTGGTGACGGTGCAGCGGGCACCGGCGATTTCTTCCTGCACGCCATCGGCGCCCACACGGTAGGTCCGGAGCGCGATGCGCTCGTAGCGCAGAGGCGGGGCGACGATGTCGGCGCCCGGATTTGTCAGAACGACCTCGCTCAGGTCGCGGTCGGTGAACGGAACGCTCGCCCCGGAACAGGCCGAAAGGGCGAGAAGGCCCGCAAGCCAGACGGATCGCTTCATGGGATGGGTCCTTTTCGGCACGGGTCAGAGGCCCGTCGTGACGGAATTGCGCACCCGCCAGGCGAGCCAGGCGAGCGCACCGCCTTCGGTGATGAGCTGTATGCCGAGCAGGATGCCAAGCAGCCAGGCCGCCGCGCCGGGCAGGTTTCCGATGAGAACGATGGCGCAGAGGATCGCGATGAGGCCGCTGGCGAGGATCCAGCCCCAGTCGGGCATCGGCCGGATCATCAGGGCAAAGACCACGCGCGCGATGCCGCCGACCATGAAAAGCACGAGCATGAGCAGGGTGATTGCCACGACGCCCGCCTCGGGGTGCGAGATGAGCAGGTAACCGACGATGATCTGGAGCGCCGTCGAGACGAGCTGCATCCAGAAATAGGGCACTTGGGTCGCGCCGATCAGGGTGATGCTCTGGAAGACGCCGCTGATGACGAGAAGCCAGCCCAGCACCTCGATGAGCCCGGTGCTCATGAGCGCCGGAAAGAGCAGCGCGAGCACGCCCGCCACGACCATGACGCCGCCCTGGATGAGAAAGAGGAGTGAGCGCTTGCGGATCGTGTCCCGCACCGCCTGGCGCAGGACCGCGGAGGCATCGTTTACGGTGATCGACATGGGGCGTCCCTCTCAGCAGCCGGACCGGATACTGTGTCGAACCTAGCCGTTTTGCGGCGCCTGTCCAGACGCCGCCGTCAGCGCAGCATCACGTGCACATCCGGATAGCCCGAAACCGGCACCGCCCCGGCGGGCCAGCCCCAGCCGCCCCACGGGCCACCGTAGTAATAGCCCGGCGGTCCCAAGCCGTAACCGGCGTAGCCACCCGGCGGATAGGCCCAGTCGGTTTCGACCGGCACCTCGGCCCGGCCGCTCCACTCCTCCGCCTGACAGGTGATGGAGAGCTCGGGCGATTGCGGGCCGAAATTCGGCAGCTTGAGCCGCGCCGGGGTGGTGAAACGGGTGGCGTAGAGAATCGTGTCGAGCTCGCAGACCGCGCCTGTCACCTCGCGGCGGGTGTTTTCCTCCGCGGGCAGGAAGGTGCGCACGACGAGATCGGCCTCGCCCTGCACGTTGTCGAATTTCGCCCCCGACACGGTGACGACGTTTTCCACCGGCACGCCCCCCGCGCAGGCCGCAAGCGGCAGCAGGGCAACAAGCATTGTTCTCGCCTTCACCGGATCCTCCCCAGCAGCCTCATTCCGCCGCGTGGACCTGCGGCGCTCCGGCTTGGTCGAATGCAGCGAGCAGCTCCTCGCGCCGCTTTGCCGCCTGCCTGGCAGCCGCCATCTTGACCGGCCCGAAGCCTCGGATGTCAAGCGGCAGCGCCGCCAGTTCGATGGCGCTCACCCGGTTGTCAGAAGACAGGCCCTTTTCGAGCCTGTCGATGTCCTGCTCGTATTCGGTGATGAGCGCGCGTTCGAGGCGGCGCTCCTCCGTACGCCCGAACGGGTCAAGCCAGGTGCCGCGCAGGCCCTTGAGGCGGGCAAGGAGGCGGAGGTATTTCATCAGGCCCGGCCCGAACTCGCGCTTCTCGGGACGCCCGTCGGGGCCGGTCCGCGCGCTGATCGGCGGCGAGAGCAGGAAGCGTACGGAGCGGATCCCGACGAAATGCCGTTCCAAGGCCGGGCCGAGATGCTCGGCGTGGAGCCGCGCGACCTCGTATTCATCCTTGTAGGCGAGCAGTTTATGATAGCCCCGCGCCACCGCCGCGCCGAAATCGGCATCGGCGGCGCGGGCGCGGGCGACGCGCGCGCGATAGCGTTCGGCGAGCGCCCGGTTCTGGTATTTCTCGAGATGCACCGCGCGGCGGTCGACCAGTGCCGCGAAGCTCTCGTCGGGTGCGGCTTCCGGCGCAAGGCGCGCAGCGGCCTCGGCGGGATGCGCCACCGCCCAGCGTCCGATGCCGAAGGCGCGCGTGTTGCCCGCGGCATCGGCGCCGTTGAGCTCGATCGCCTTGAGGATCGCCTCTTCCCCGAGCGGGACGAGCCCCGCCTGCCAGGCCGCGCCGAGGAGAAGGACATTCGCGTAGATCGCATCACCGAGCAGGCGCTCGGCCAGCTTTGTCGCATCGAGCATGGCGAGGGCGTCGTCACCGAGGCGCGCGCGCAGCGCAATGCCGAGCCGGTCGGTCGGAAGCTGGAAGGTCCGGTCGCGGGTGAAATCGCCGGTGACGATCTCATGGGTGTTGACGATGGCCCGCGTTCTGCCGCGGGTGGTGAGGCCGAGTGTTTTCGCCCCGGCCGAGACGACGAGATCGCCGCCGATCAGCGCATCGGCCTCGCCGACGGCAACCCGGATCGCGGAAATGTCGTCGGGGCGAGCGGCGAGGCGGCAATGGATATGGACCGCGCCCCCCTTCTGGGCGAGCCCGGCCATTTCCATCACGCCGGCGCCCTTGCCCTCGAGATGGGCCGCCATGGCGAGGAGCGCGCCGACCGTGACGACGCCGGTGCCGCCGACGCCGGTGATGACGATGTTCCAGGTGCCGTCGATTGCGGGGAGCTCCGGCCGGGCAAGATGCGGCAGGTCGAGATCGGTCGGGGCCTCCTTCTTTGGCCGCGCCCCTTCGAGCACGACGAAACTCGGGCAGAAGCCCTTGAGGCAGGAATAGTCCTTGTTGCAGCTCGACTGATCGATCTCGCGCTTGCGTCCGAAGGGCGTCTCGAGCGGCAGGATCGAGACGCAGTTCGACTGAACGCCGCAATCGCCGCAGCCCTCGCAGACCTCCGGATTGATGAAGACGCGCCGGTCCGGGTCGGGGAAGGCGCCGCGCTTGCGCCGCCGCCGCTTTTCCGCCGCACAGGTCTGGATATAGACGATGGCAGAGACACCCTTCACGCGCTCGAGGGCCTTCTGCACCTGATCAAGCTCGTCGCGCGGGCGGATCGGCACACCGGAGGGAAAGGCCCCCTCGTCGATGCCTTCCTTCGGGTCATGCACCACGACAACCTCGCGCACGCCCATCGCCAGCAGTTCGCGTGTGATCTGCTCGGGCGAGAGCCCGCCGTCATTCGGCTGGCCACCCGTCATCGCGACAGCATCGTTGTAGAGGATCTTGTAGGTGATGTTGACGCCCGCAGCGAGTGCAGCCCGGATCGCCTGCACACCGGAATGGTTGTAGGTGCCGTCGCCCAGGTTCTGAAAGATGTGCGGCCGTGTCGAGAACGGCGCCTCGCCGATCCAGTTGGCCCCCTCGCCGCCCATATGGGTGAAGCCCTCGGTATTCCGGCCCATCCACTGCACCATGTAGTGGCAGCCGATCCCGGCATAGCCGCGCGCGCCCTCGGGCAGCCTGGTCGAGGTGTTGTGCGGGCAGCCGGAACAGAACCACGGCCGCCGGAGCGCGATATCCTCGGCATTGTCGGCCCGCGCGGCCTCATCGAGACGGGCGCGCCGCGTGACGAGTTCTTCGGTCTCGATGCCTTCCGCAGCGAGGAGCGCCCCAAGCTTGCGGGCGATCGTCACCGGATCGAGCGCGCTCTTGACCGAAAACAGCGTCTCGCCCTGTTCGTCCTTCCAGCCCACCACGCGGCGGCCATGGCGTTCGTCGAAGATCGCTTCCTTGATCTGCACCTCGACGAGCTTGCGCTTTTCCTCGACGACGATCATCAGCTCGAGATCGTGCGCCCATTCGCGGAATGAGGCCATGTCGAGCGGCCAGACCATGCCGACCTTGTATGTGGTGATCCCGAGCGCCTCGGCCCGCGCCGCATCGAGGCCGAGCAACTGAAGCGCATGCTGGGTATCGAGCCAGCTCTTGCCACAGGAGACGATACCGATCCGCGCCCCGGGGCGGCCCCAGACGCGTCTGTCGATCCGGTTTGCCCGGCCGAAGGCCTCGGCCGCGAACCGCTTGTAGTCATGCAGCCGCGCTTCCTGAGCGACAGGCGTATCGCCGAGCCGAATGTTAAGCCTATCGGGTGGCAGGGCGAAATCCGACGGCGTGACGATCTTCAGCCGGTCGGGATCGCCATCGACCACCGCCGTCACCTCGATCGTGTCCTTGACGCACTTGAGCCCGACCCAGCAGCCGCAATACCGCGAGAGGGCCCAGCCGAGGATGGCATAATCGAGCACTTCCTGCACGCCCGCCGGCGAGAGGATCGGCATGAGCACATCGACAAGCGCGAATTCCGACTGGTGCAGCACCGTCGAGCTCTCGCCCGTGTGGTCATCGCCCATGCAGGCAACGACCCCGCCAAGCGGTGCCGTTCCGGCCATGTTGGCGTGGCGGAGCACGTCCCCCGAGCGGTCCACGCCCGGCCCCTTGCCGTACCAGAGGCCGAAGACGCCATCGACACGGCCTTCGCCGCGGAGGGCGACCTGCTGCGTACCCCAGAGCGCGGTGGCGGCGAGATCCTCGTTCAGGCCGGGCTGGAAGACGATGTCAGCGGCATCGAGCGCCTTCCGCGCGCGGGTCATCTGGATATCGACACCGCCCAGCGGCGAGCCGCGATAGCCCGTGGCATAGCCGGCAGTAGACAGGCCTGCCGCTTCATCGCGGGCCTTCTGCATGAGCATCGCGCGGACAAGGGCCTGCGTGCCGTTCAGAAGAACGTGGCGTCTGGCAAGGTCGAACCTGTCAGCCAGAGAGACCTGGGCAAGTGTCATATCCCCTCCCGGTTTGCGTTGGAGTTATGTTCCCCATTGAGGTTAGTATAGGTCAGATCGGGTGACCGAAGAAGGGGGATGGGGCGCACCGTTGCGCGAGTATCTGCCGTCGTCGGGGTTTCACATGTCACATATCACGACAAATTCACCGTCTGTCGGCACATGAACGCGGCTTTGAGCACAACATGTGGTATCGCCAGCGGGCAACCCCGCGACGATTGCCCTGAGGAAGGCACTTGAGAGGTACAGGATGGATTGGGACAAGCTGCGTATCTTTCATGCCGTCGCCGATGCCGGCAGCCTGACCCATGCGGGAGAGGTCCTGCATCTGAGCCAGTCGGCGGTCAGCCGCCAGATCCGCGCGCTCGAGGACAGCCTCAACACGACGCTCTTCCGGCGCCATGCCCGCGGGCTGCTGCTGACCGAGCAGGGCGAACTGCTGTTCGAGGCCACCCGAACGATGACGAAGCGCCTCGATGCGACCGCGGCCCGGATCCGCGATTCCGAGGATGACGTCTTTGGCGAACTGCGCGTCACCACATCCACCGGCTTCGGCACCCTTTGGCTCGCGCCGCGCCTGCCGCGGCTCTTCGACCGCTATCCCAAGCTCAAGATCGACCTCATGCTCGAAGAGCGGCTGCTCGACCTCGCAATGCGGGAAGCCGATGTCGCGATCCGCATGAAGGAGCCGAGCCAAGCCGACCTCATCCGGCGGCGGCTGATGCAGACGCAGATCCGCTTCTATGCGACGCGCTCCTATCTCGAGAAGGCCGGCACGCCGACGAGCCTCGAGGACCTGAGCGAGCACCGGCTCGTCACCCAGAGCCCGCACTCGCCGCAGGTGCGCGCCGGCTCCGAATTCGTGCAGCCGCTGGTGTCGAACCAGCCGTCCCTTCTGACGGTGAACAACTACTTCGGCATCCTGCAGGCCGTCATCCATGGGGTCGGCATCGGTTCGCTGCCCGACTATGTCACCGCGGATTTTCCGGATCTCATCAACGTGCTGCCCGAGATTTGCAGTGCACCAATTCCGGTCTATCTCGCCTTCGTCGAGGAGCTCCGGCACTCGAAACGGGTCTGCGCCTTCCGTGATTTCGTGCTCGAGGAACTGAGCCTTTTCAAGCGCCAGCTGTCGGGAGACGAGGATTGAGCCCGGCAGCCATGCACTCAGCGCAAGGCTGCTATGCCAAGTGTCAAGCCTTTTTTTCTTGAAGCAAGAGGTCTGTGCAGCTATATCAGTTCTCGAAGGCGGGCCGCAGTTTTGCATTGCCCACTTCACCTCCCTGTTGGACTTGGGCCGAGCTTATCGCTCGGCCTTTTTTTTGGCTTTTCAACAGGATATTTCGGGAACCCGCGGGGAGCTTTCCATGCTGCGCCGCCACAAGGCGCACGCCGGCAGCCCACCCCTGACATGCCCCGGCCGGGATGCCTGGCGGCACAGGACGGCGAGAATCGCATACCGGGAGGAAAGCCATGCCATTTGAACATACCGGCGCGCTCGAGCGCGCGCTCGCAGACGCCCTGCCCGGTGTGCCTGGCGCTTCAGCCGTCGTCACCAGCGCCTCGGGCGAGTTCTTCGCAAGCGCAGCAGGATTACGATCTCTCGCCAGCCCGGACCCCTTCACTCCGGACACGGTCTGCGCGATTTTCTCGGCAACGAAGGCGCTGACCGCGACCCTCTGCCTGCAACTTGCCGAAGAGGGCCGGCTCGATCTCGACGCCCCTGCCCGGCTTCACGCCCCCGGCCTTGCCCGGGCACAGGTTCTCACCGGGTTCGATGCCGCCGGCGCACCCTGCCTGCGGGCGGCCGAGGGCGAGATCACCACACGGATGCTGCTGCTTCACACGGCGGGGTTTGGCTACGATTTCTTCAACCCGACACTCAGCCGCTTTGCGCGCGAACATGGGCTCCGAGCCATTCTCACGGGCACACGCGCCGCCCTCGACGCGCCGCTCCTCTTCGACCCCGGAGAGGGCTGGGAATACGGCATCGGCATGGACTGGGCCGGACAGGTCATCGAGGGCGTGACCGGCCTGCCGCTTGCCGAGGCGATGCAGGAGCGATTGCTCGACCCGCTCGGCATGGAAGATACCGGCTTCCGCATCCGCCCGCACATGCGTGCGCGGCTTGCGAAAATCCACCAGCGCGGCAAGGACGGAAGCCTCACCTCCACGGATATCGAGCTTCCCGCCGCGCCGGAGGTCGACATGGGCGGGCATGGCCTCTACTCGACCGCGAGGGATTTCGCGAAGTTCCTGCGCATGTGGCTTGCGGGCGGCACCGGGCCCTCGGGGCGGATCCTGAAGCCCGAAACCATCGCGATGGCATCGCGGAGCGGGCTCGGGGCGCATGGGGTTCACCCCCTGCCCGGCGTGCGGCCAAATGTCTCGCACGACCTCGATTTCTTTCCTGGCCTGCCGAAATCCTGGGGCCTCTCCTTTCTCATCAACGAGGCCGATGCCCCGACCGGTCGCAAGGCGGGATCACTGGCCTGGGCGGGGGTCGCGAATGTCTTCTACTGGATCGATCCCAGAAGCGGCATCGCCGGCGTCTGGATGGCTCAGGTCTTTCCTTTCCTGGACCCAGAAGCGCTCGCTGGCTATCTCGACTTCGAGCGCGCGACCTATGAGGCCCTGACGCGCTGAGGCGAGGCCCTCCCCTCCGGCGCCGGCGGCTGCTATTCTCCGCCGATGGAGCATGCCACCGCCCTTTGCCGCGACTGCCTGACCGCCTGGAGCGGGGCCGGACGCTGCCCGTCCTGCCGGAGCCCCCGGGCGCTTCGCCACGCCGAGCTGGGCGCACTTGCGATCGCACATGTGGATTGCGACGCCTTCTATGCCTCCGTCGAGAAGCGCGACAATCCCGAGCTGCGCGATGTCCCGCTGATCGTCGGCGGCGGCTCCCGCGGGGTCGTCACCACCGCTTGCTACCTTGCGCGGATCCGCGGCGTGAAATCCGCGATGCCGATGTTTCAGGCGCGCAAGCTTTGCCCGCAAGCCGTGATTGTGAAGCCGCGGATGGCGCATTACGTCGCCGTTTCGCGGGAGATCCGCGCGATGCAGGAAGAGCTCACGCCGCTCGTCGAACAGCTCTCGCTCGACGAGGCCTTCCTCGATCTGTCAGGGACGGAGCGCCTCCACGGCATGCCGCCCGCCGCCCTGCTCGTGCGGCTGCAGAATCGGATCGAGGCGGAGATCGGCGTGACCGTCTCCGTCGGCCTGTCGCACAACAAGTTTCTCGCCAAGATCGCCTCGGACCTCGACAAGCCGCGCGGGTTTGCCGTGATCGGGCGGGCGGAAACCCGGGATTTTCTCGCGCGCCAACCCATCGGCGTGCTCTGGGGCGTCGGATCAGCCACCCGGCGCGCCCTTGAGGCAGACGGAATCCGCACCATCGGCGACTTGCGGCTGCGCGAGCGCAAATACCTCATCGAGCGATTCGGCGCGCTGGGCGATCGGCTGTGGCATCTTGGGTTCGGTGAGGATCACAGACGTGTGATGCCTGAGCACAAGCTGAAGTCGATTTCCAACGAAACAACCTTCTTCGAGGATATTACGGACATCCCCAGCCTCGAATCACACCTCTGGCGATTGACGGAGAAGGTCGCGATGCGCGCCAAGGCCAAAGGCCTCGGCGGCCGGACGGTAGTGCTCAAACTCAAGCACAGCGACCACAGGCTGCTGACCCGGCGCCACTCCCTGGACGAACCCACGCAGATGGCCAACCGGATCTTTCCCGTTGCACAAAAACTATTGCTGCAGTGCAGCAATTTGAATTTCTCGTTTAGGTTGATAGGGTTGGGCCTAAGCAACCTGACCGCTGCCGATGATTCCGATCGCCTCTCGGGCCTTATCGACCCGGACGACGCGCGGCTTTGCGCATCCGAAACGCTTGCAGATCAAATTCGCGCACGATTCGGTGACAAATCGATCATGTTCGGCCGCTCCTTTCGCTAGGCCGGAGGCGTCGCCACAAGTGCGCATAAATTCATCATTTTCATTCGGAATGCGAAAAAATATCCGCAAAATACCTTTGGTCGGTTGACTATGTTGCGGCGCGACATAATGTAGATCACGTGATGCGTTGCATCATACACGCCCTACGGGCGTTTCCTCCCTAAACTTGGGCCGTGCTTCGCGCACGGCCTCTTTTTTTGGAGAATCGGAATCCTGCGCAGCCATCCCTTATTCGGCGGCGACGCGCAGCGGCCGGACACCGAGATTGGCCAGCCCCTCCACCGCCCTTCGCACCAGCGAAGCGACCTCAGCGAAGTCATTCCGCCGCTCGATGCGCTTTTCGTCCATGTAGAGCGAGCGATTGATCTCGATCTGGAGCGCATGGACGCCCTGCCGCGGGCGACCATAGGTCTGCGTGATGTAGCCGCCCGCGAACGGCGCGTTGCGCGCGACGGAAAAGCCCGCCTCGCGGAATACATCCACCGCGCCCTCCATGACCCAGCGGTCGCAGGAGACGCCGAAACGGTCGCCCAGAATGATGTCGGGGCGGCGGCCCTGGACCTCGGGTGCGGAGGCAAGCGCGTCGCGCGGCATCGAATGGCAATCGAACAGCAGCGCGACACCGAAAAGTCTGCGGCTCTCCTGTATCAGCTCCTGCAGCCGGTCGTGATAGGGATACCAATTGGCCGCGAGCCGCCGGCGCGCCTCGAAGAGCGTAAGCTTGCCGGTCATGATTGGCCGCCCCTCGGCCACCACGCGCGGAATCACCCCGAGGCCGGCCGCGATCCGCGGGCTGACAAAGCGCCGCATCGTGCCGGAAATCAGCGCCGGATCGAGATCCTCGGGCGAGCGGTTCAGATCGACATAGGCCCGCGGGACACGTGCAGCCATCAGCGGCGCGCCGAAGCGCGGCGCGTCGCAGTAGAGCTCGTCGACAAAGGCATCCTCGGAGGAACGGATTTGCAGGGGGCCGAGCGCCGTGCGTGCAAGGAAATCTGCCGGATAATCCGCACCACTATGGGGCGAATCGAACACCGCACAGGTCCGCCGGGCCGCCGGCAGCGAGAGGGAATAGACCGCCGATTCCATCGCGTCCTCACACATATGCCAACCTTCTTAATATGCGCACATGGTTTGTGGCAAAAGGACTTGAACCCGGTGAAAGCTCCGCATATAGACACGCGGACAAACGCGGCAGGTGGTCATCACCGGTCACGTGGGGCGTATAGCTCAGCGGGAGAGCACTTCGTTGACATCGAAGGGGTCACTGGTTCAATCCCAGTTACGCCCACCATTTCCCCGGTAAGACGGGGTCCGCAATCAGGCGCAGGCACAGTCCGCGGCGCCGCGACATAGAGGAGAGAGGCCATGAAGGTTCGCAATTCGCTTCGCTCCCTGAAGCAGCGCCACCGCGATTGCCGCGTCGTGCGCCGCAAGGGGCGGGTCTATGTGATCAACAAGACCCAGCGCAAGTTCAAAGCCCGCCAGGGCTGATCGGTAGCCGGTTCACGCCGGATTGCCTGCCAGAGCCGCGCCCGTGCGCGGCTTTGTCGTTTTCGGCCCCCGGTTCCGCGGCGCGTCACGCGCGATCCGCGGATGGGGAAAGGGCGGGGCCAATGCCCGCGCCCCAGGGGCGAATCAGCCGCCTATTGCGGGATGACGCCCTCGATTCCCTCGACATAGAAATTCATGCCGAGCAGCGTTGCGTCATCGGCGACCTCACCCTCCTTGAGCCATGGCGAGCCGTCCTGCTTGTTGATCGGGCCGGTGAAGGGATGCAGCGTGCCGGCGGCCATGGCTTCCATCGCCGTCCGCGCCTCTTCCTGCACATCAGCCGGGATCTTGTCGGAGAGGTCGGCGAACTCCACCATGCCGGAGCCAATCCCGCCCCAAGTGTCGGTCGAGCTCCAGGTGCCGTCCATCACCTCCTGCACCCGCTGGATATAGTAGGGCGCCCAGTTGTCGATGATCGCGGTCAGCTGCGCATCGGGGCCGAAGTTCGCCATGTTGGAGGCTTGGCCGAAGGCGAAGATCCCCTGCTCCTCGGCAATGGTCATCGCCGCGGTCGAGTCGGTGTGCTGCATCAGCACGTCGGCGCCCTGCTCGATGAGGGTCTTGGCCGCGTCCGCCTCGAGCGCCGGGTCGAACCAGGTGTTCGACCAGACGATGCGGAACTGCACATCCGGATTGACCGATTTCGCCGCCAGATAGGCCGCGTTGATCCCACGGATCACCTCGGGAATCGGATAGGAGCCGATATAGCCGATCACGTTCGACTTGGTCATGCGACCCGCGATCAGGCCGATCACGTGGCGGCCTTCGTAAAAGCGCGAGGAGTAGGTCGCGAGATTGTCGGCGCGCTGGTAGCCGGTCGCATGCTCGAACTTCACGTCCGGGAACTGCTTCGCGACATTCACCACGGAGTTCATGTAGCCGAAGGAGGTCGCAAAGATGATATCATTGCCCGCCTGGGCCATCTGCCGCAGCACCCGCTCGGCATCGGCACCTTCCGGCACGCTCTCGACATAGCTGGTCTCTACGGCCTCGCCGAAGGTCTCCTCGAGCGCCAGCCGACCTTGGTCGTGCTGATAGCTCCAGCCGAAATCGCCGATCGGTCCGACATAGATGAAGCCGACGCGCACCGGTTCCTCGTCCTGCGCCTGCGCCGCTGCTCCGAATCCAAGCACCAGCGCGGCCGCCACCAGCGTGTTCCGCAAAATCGTCACCAGATTCTCTCCTTGCTGCATGGCAGGACGAACCCCCGCCACCGAATTGCCCGGCCTCTCAGCCGGATTGCGTGAACGACCGGCCAAGACAGCCGGGCGCGTTCAGGGCCGCGCGGGTGCGGTCCGCCGAGATCACCACCAGCACGAGGATCGTGACGAGATATGGCGTCATCGACAGGTACTGCGCCTGCATCGGGATCCCGAGCGACTGCAGCCACGACAGGAACCCCGAAGCCTGAAGATTAAGTTGAAGAATCGTTACGCCACCGAAAAGCCAGGCGCCGAGCAGGATCCGCCACGGCTTCCAGGCGGCGAAAACGACGATGGCGAGCGCAATCCAGCCCGTACCCGCCGTCATGCCCTCCGTCCACTGCGGCACGCGCACGAGGCTGAGATAGGATCCGCCGACGCCCGCGCAGGCACCGCCAAAGGCGATCGCAGCAAGACGGATCTTCACCACCGGATAACCGAGCGAATGCGCCGCATCGTGGTTCTCGCCCACGGCGCGCAAGATGAGCCCCGTGCGCGTCCGATTGAGAAAGACCCAGACCAGTGCGATGAGCCCGACGCCGAGATAGAGCACGATGTCGTAACGGAAGAACATCCGGCCGAGCACCGGCAGATCCGAGAGCACCGGGATGTCGAGGCCGTGGAAGGGCGGCGGCTTGATACCGGTGAAGGGTTGGCCGATGAGCGCCGCGAGGCCCAGCCCGAAGAGCGTGAGCGCAAGCCCGGTCGCGACCTGGTTGGTGAGGAAATACTGGGTCATCACTCCGAAGAGCAGCGCGAGCGCAGCGCCTCCCGCGGCCCCGGCGACAAAGCCCACCGCCGAGGAGCCGGCCGTGGTCGCCGCCGCGAAGCCGCAGACCGCACCGATGATCATCATTCCCTCGACGCCGAGGTTGAGCACGCCGGATTTCTCGACGACGAGCTCACCGATTGCCGCGAAAAGCAGCGGCGTTGCGGCAGAAACCAGCCCCACGAAGAGGGTGATCGGATCAATGGCCGAGAGATCCATCAGACTACCCCCCGCCTGATCCGCGCGATGCGGTAGCGCGTGAGGAGATCCGCCGCGAGCAGGAAGAAGAGCAGCATGCCCTGAAACACCGAGATCGCCGCCTTGGGGATGCCAAGCGCAAACTGCGCGGTCTCGCCGCCGATGTAGGTGAGCGCCATGACAAGCCCGGCGAGGAGGATGCCGATGGGGCTGAGCCGCCCGAGAAAGGCCACGATGATCGCCGTGAAGCCGTATCCGACGGGCAGGCTCGGCTGGAGCTGGCCGATCGGCCCTGCCACCTCGAAGATCCCTGCAAGCCCCGCAAGACTGCCCGAGAGCGCGAGACAGATGACCGTCAACCGGTTCGCGTTCACCCCCGAGAAGGCCGCGGCGCGCGGCGCCTGGCCGAGCAAGCGGACGTTGAAGCCGAACATATGGCGATGGAGCAGCACCTGCGCGAGGACGACGGCGGCCAGGGCGACCAGCACGCCGACATGCACCCGGCTTCCCTCAAGGAGCACGGGCAGGCGCGCGCTGTCGTGAAACAGGCGGCTTTGCGGGAAATTGAAGCCCTGGGGATCCTTGAGCGGCCCGGAGACCATGGCGGAGAGGAACAGGCCCGCGACATAGACGAGCATGAGACTCACAAGGATCTCATTCGCGTTGAAGCGGACCTTCAGTACCGCCGGGATCATCGCCCAGAGGCAGCCTCCGGCCATGCCCGCCAGCACCATGAGCGGCAGGAGCCATGCGCCCTCGACATTCCAGAAGGCCAGCGCCACCGCGCTGCCCGCAAGCCCTCCCATCACGTATTGCCCCTCGGCGCCGATGTTCCAGACCCCTGCCCGGAAGCCGAAGGAAAGGCCGAGGGCGATGAGCACGAGCGGGGTTGCCTTGATGAGCATCTCGCTCCGCGAATAGGGGTCGAGCAGCGGCGCGACGAAGATCATGTGGATCGCTTCGAACGGGTTCTTGCCCAGCAGCGCAAAGAGGCAGCCACCCGCGACCATCGTGGCAATGACGGCGCCCACCGGCGTGATCGCCTCGACGAGGGGCGAAGCGCTGGTGCGCGGCTCAAGCCGAAGCATGGGAGAACTCCGCATCTGCGGCCCCGAAGGCGCCACCCATCATGCGCCCGATGGTCTCGATGTCGAGCCCGGTGGCAGGGCGCACCGGCGACATGCGCCCGTTGGCGAGCACCGCAAAAGTATCCGATATTTCCATCAGCTCATCCAGATCCTGGCTGATAACGATCACCCCCGCGCCACCGTCCGCGAGCGCCTGCAGCGCGCCACGGATCTGGGCAGCGGCATGGGCATCCACACCCCAGGTCGGTTGGTTGACCACGAGCACGCTCGGAGCCTGAAGCACCTCACGGCCGATGACGAATTTCTGCAGATTGCCACCCGAGAGCGCGCGGGCCAGCGTTTCGATGCCCGGCGTGCGCACGTCGAAATCCGCGATGATGCGGCGAGCGAAGGCGCCGATGGCGCCGCTTCTGAGGAAACCGCCCTGGGTGAGCCCGGCCCGCCGGCGCCCCGTGAGCAAGGCGTTCTCGGCCAGGGTCATCGCGGGCGCCGCCGCATGGCCCAGCCGCTCCTCGGGCGCGGTGAGAAGGCCCGCTCCCCGCCGCACCTCCGGGCCGCGCCCGCCGATGGGCCGGCCCGCGAGCCGGATCATGCGAGGCTCCACCCGACGTTCGCCGGAAAGCGCCAGCAGGAACTCGTCCTGCCCGTTGCCGGCCACCCCGCCAATTCCGAGGATTTCACCCGCCCGCAACCGGAAACCGATGCCATGGAGCGCAACGCCGAACTGGCCCGCCGCGGGCAGGCTCAGCCCCTCGAGTTCAAGGAGCACCTCGCCGGGGGAGAAGTCGCGCACGCTCGGCTGGGCCAGCTCCTGCCCGATCATCATGCCCGCCATGCTGCGTGCGGTTTCCTGCGCGGGAATGCAGGTCGCGACGACCTTGCCGCCGCGCAGGATCGTCGCCCGGTCGCAGAGCTGGCGGATCTCGTCGAGCTTGTGGGAGATGTAGAGGATCGAGACCCCTTCCGCGCGAAGTTTCGTCAGGGTCGCGAAAAGCTGCTCCACTTCCTGCGGTGTCAGCACAGAGGTCGGCTCGTCCATGATGAGCAGCCGCGGCGATTGCAGCAGGCAGCGCACGATCTCGACCCGCTGGCGGATGCCGACCGAAAGATCGCCGATCAGCCGATCGGGCTCGAGGGGCAACCCGTATTCCGCCGAGACCTCGCGGATCCGCTGCGCGAGCTCGCGGCGCGGCGGCGCATTTTCCATGCCGAGCTCGATGTTCTCGGCCACCGTCAGCGCCTCAAAGAGCGAGAAATGCTGGAAGACCATGGCGACCCCGGCCGCCCGCGCCGCCACCGGCCCATGCGGAGCGTAGGCAACCCCGCCAAGATGCATGGCGCCAGCATCCGGACGGGCGAGGCCATAGATCATCTTCACGAGCGTCGACTTGCCGGCGCCGTTTTCGCCGAGAAGCGCGTGGATCTCACCGATTTCGATGGAGAAGCTCACATCGTCATTGGCCTTCACGCCGGGATAGGTCTTGGTGATCCCGTCGAGATCGAGCAGCACACTCATGCGCTCAGCATCTCCTGTTCCGTTCCGGCCTCGGCCCGCCGTACGAGCTCCGCCACAACCCCGAGCGCAATGGCCGCGGGCCGCTTGCCGAGGCTGCGGTCGCCGATCGGGCAGGACAGCCGCGCCAGCGCCGCCTCCGGGTGCCCGAGCGCGGCGAGCCGCGAGAGAAACCGCGCCCGTTTCGAGGCCGAGCCGATCAGCCCGAGATGCCGGAACGGTCGCCCGAGCACCGTGTGGCAGATCTCCAGATCGAGCGCGTGCGAATAGGTAAGCACCAGATGCATCGCGTCATCAGTTGCATGGAGTGCGGCGCGCGCCGGATCGGCGGCGACCAGCATCGTGACATGCGCCGGGATTGCCTCGGGAAAGCGCGCGCGAGCAGTATCGACCCAGGTGACCGCAAGCGGCAGATCCTCCACCACCCGAACAATGGCGCGCCCGACATGCCCCGCGCCGTAGAGCCAGACCGGCTGCACCGGCTCGGCGAAGCGCTCGACCATCAGGCCGTCCGAAAGCCCTGACTGGCCCCCCTCGCCCGAACGCGCCGAACGGCGCTGGCGGCGCGCCCCAAGCACAGCCTCCGGGGCGGTGCCGGAGGCGACTGGCCGGGCAAAGACCGGCGTGGTTTCCTGTTCCAGCGCTGCCACCTCTTCCGGCCCGAAGCGCTCAAGCAGCAGCGTCACCGCCCCGCCGCAGCACTGCCCGAGCGCAGGGCCGAGCGGCATCTGCAGCAGCGCCCGTGCCCAGCGCTCCGGTGGCGCATCCAGCAGTGCTCGCGCATGACGCGCCGCCTCGAACTCCAGCGCGCCACCGCCGATCGTGCCTGATTGCCCCGCGCGCGAGACCAGCATCGCAGCCCCGGTTTCGCGCGGCGCCGAGCCGCGGAACGCGGCGACGACGATGCGAACAACAGCGCCTTGGCGCGCCACTGCCGCCGTGATCGCGCCGAGGTCGAAGCCCTCGCTCACCATGCGATGCCCCGCTGGGCATCAACCGCCCGAAGTACCCGTTCCGGTGTTGCGGGCGCATCGAGCGCGACGTAGCGGCTTCCGTCGCCGCACGCGGCGATCGCGTCGGAAATCGCCATGAGGGCCGACACCCCGAGCATGAACGGAGGCTCACCCACCGCTTTCGAGCGGTGAATGGTCTCCTCCCGGTTGCGCCCGTCCCAGAGCGCCACATTGAAGACCTGCGGCCGGTCGGAGGCGCAGGGGATCTTGTAGGTCGAAGGCGCATGGGTGCGGAGCCGCCCCTGCCCGTCCCAGACCAGCTCCTCGGTCGTGAGCCAGCCTGCGCCCTGCACATAGGCGCCCTCGATCTGGCCAATGTCGATGGCCGGGTTGAGGCTCGCTCCCACGTCGTGGAGAATGTCCGCCCGCAGGATGCGATATTCGCCGGTAAGCGTGTCGATGGCGACCTCCGTCACCGCCGCGCCATAGGCGAAGTAGTAGAAAGGCCTGCCCCGGCCCGCGCGCCGGTCCCACTGCACCTTCGGGGTGGCGTAGTAACCTGTTGCCGAAAGCTGCACCCGCGCCATGTAGGCGGCCTCGACCAGTTCTGCAAAGCGCAGCCGCTCGGCACCGATCACCACCTCGCCGCCCTCGAACCGGATCGCATCACGATCGATCTGCCAGCGTTCGGCGGCGAAATCGCGCAGCCGATCGGCGATGGTGTCGCAGGCAGCCTTCACCGCCATGCCATTGAGGTCGGAGCCCGAGGAGGCTGCCGTAGCCGAGGTATTGGGCACCTTGCCGGTATCGGTCGCGGTGATCCGGACAGCGCCCAGCGGCAGGCCGAAGACACCCGCCGCCACTTGCGCGACCTTGGTGTGCAGCCCCTGCCCCATCTCGGTGCCGCCATGATTGAGATGGACCGAGCCGTCGGTATAGACATGGACGAGCGCGCCGGCCTGGTTGAGATGGGTGAGCGTGAAGGAAATCCCGAACTTCACGGGTGTGAGGGCAATGCCGCGCTTCAGAACCCGGCTTTCCGCATTGAAGGCCGCGATCCCGGCCCGCCGTTCGGCATAGTCCGCGCGCACTGCCAGGTCTGCGATGAGCTCGGGCGCCACGTTGTCTTCCACCACCATGTGGTAGGGCGTGACGGTGCGCGGCCCCTCCCTGTCGTAGAGATTGGCCTGCCGGACGCTCAGCGGGTCGAGCCGGAGGCTTGCGGCAATATGGTCCATCACCCGCTCGATGCCGACGAGCCCCTGCGGCCCGCCGAAGCCACGGAACGCGGTGAAGGAGCAGAGGTTGGTCTTCACCCGGTGGGAGGTGATCCGTACATGCGGCAGGAAATAGGCATTGTCGGCATGGAGCATTGCCCGGTCCGCCACGGGCAGCGAAAGATCGTTCGACCAGCCGCAATTGCAGAACTGCTCGAAAACGATCCCTTCGAGCCGCCCGTCCGCTGCAACGCCGGCGCGATAACGCACCTGGAAGGGATGGCGCTTGCCCGTGATCACCATGTCGTCGTCGCGGTCGTAGCGCATGGCGCAGGGCCTGCCTGTCAGCCGGGCCGCCACGGCGCAGGAGACCGCGAGCGCATTGCCCTGACTTTCCTTGCCCCCGAAGCCGCCGCCCATGCGCCGCATCTCGACCCGGACGGCGTTGAAGGGCACATGCAGCGCGTGGGCGACCTTGTGCTGGATTTCGCTCGGGTGCTGGGTCGAGGAGAGCACCAGAATCTCGTCGCCTTCGCCCGGGACGGCGTGGGCCGCCTGCCCCTCGAGGTAGAAATGCTCCTGGCCGCCGATCTCCATCGTGCCTTCGATGACATGGGCAGCAGCCGCGATGGCGGGTTCCGGCGCCCCCCGCAGATATTCGACCGGCGGCTCGATCAGACTGTCCACCGCGAGGCCATCGTCGATGGTCAGGAGCGCCGGCAGGTCCTCGTAGCTGACCTTGCCGAGCCGCGCTGCCTTGCGGGCGGCGAGATGGCTTTCGGCAACCACGAGAAAGAGCGGCTGGCCGTGGAAGAACACCTCGCCCTCGGCCAGCATCGGCTCGGGCACCGGCGAGGGCGAGACATCGTTCGCTCCCGGCAGATCCGCCGCGGTCAACACCGCGACGACACCGGGTGCGGCCCGCACCGCGTCGAGATCCATGGCCGTGATCCGCGCTCGCGCCCGGTCCGAGAGGCCGAAGGCGAGATGCAGCGCGCCCGGCGGCAGCGGCACGTCATCAACATAGCGCGCGGTGCCAGTGACATGCAGCGGGCCGCTTTCATGCGGGAGGGATCGATGAACCGTCATGCCAGCGCCTCCCCGGCAAGCCGTATCGCCGTTGCGCCCTCGGTCTCGAGAAAATAGCGCATCAGAAGGTTGCCGCAGAGCCGCGCGCGATAGGCAGCGGAGGCGCGCATGTCGCTGATCGGGCTGTAATCCTCGGCGAAGATCGGTTGTGCGGAGCGGATCGTCGCCTCGGACCAGGGCTTGCCGACGAGAAATGTCTCGACGGCGCGCGCGCGCTTCGGCGTGGCGGCGACTCCGCCAAAGGCGATACGGGCCGCGACGATCCCGCCGCTTTCGATGGTGAGGGCAAAGCAGCCGCAGACGGCCGAAATGTCCTGATCGAAGCGTTTCGACACCTTGTAGCAGCGCAGCCTGTCGGGCTGGGCCGGGATGAAGACGCTTTCGACGAACTCGCCCGGCGCGCGATCCTGCTTGCCATAATCAAGGAAGAAATCCTCCAGCGGGATCTCCCGCCGCACGGCAGCCCGCCGCAGGGTCAGCCGAGCCCCGAGTGCAATCAGCGCGGGCGGGCTGTCGCCGATCGGCGAGCCGTTGGCAATGTTGCCGCCGATGGTCGCGGCATTGCGCACCTGGACCGAGGCGAAGCGCCGCAGCATCTCGGCGAGATCGGCGTAATGTGGCGCGACCGCCCCACGCAGGCGCTCCATGTCGACCATGGCTCCGATGCGCAAACCGTCCGGCGTTTCCTCGATGCGATCAAGCCCGGCGACCTGCGAGAGGAACGCGACTTCGGGCAGTTCCCTCAGCGCCTTCGTCACCCACAGCCCCACATCGGTCGCCCCGCCCACGAGCACGGCGCCGGGATGATCGGCATACCAGTCCGCAAAATCGTCGAGATCCTGACGTGGCGGCGAAACTTCCTGAGGGTCGAGCGCGGGCGAGGAAAGCGCGGAGGCGGCCTCGGCGGCCCGCAGGATCGGAGCGTAGCCGGTGCAGCGGCAAAGGTTGCCCGCGAGCACGTCGTCCCAGTCCTGCCGCCCCTGCATCTGGGCAACCGCGAGCGACATCACGATGCCCGGCGTGCAGAAGCCGCATTGAGAGCCGTGATGCTCGACCATCGCCTCCTGCACCGGGTGGAGCCCGTTTTCGCCCGCGAGCCCCTCGACGGTGCGGACCGAAAGCCCCTCGATCTGGGGCAGGAACAGGATGCAGGCGTTGAGCGCGCGGGGGCCCGAGGGGCCGGTCACCATGACCGTGCAGGCCCCGCAATCTCCTTCGTTGCAGCCCTCCTTGGTGCCCGTAAGGGCCTTTTCCTCACGGAGCCAGTCGAGGAGGGTTTGCGTCGGGGCCGGGTCGGGAATTTCGACGGGGCGGCCGTTGAGGCGGAAGCGCAGCACCGCCATCACGGGTGCCGGACACGAGATGCGAGGCAGACGGCGGATTTCGGCATTCGGGGCTCCGGATCTGGCTAGAGCCGTCATCTGGCAATGAAAACCGCCGGATTGCAAGGCGCGAGCAAAGGGTATCCCCGTGGCTGCCCGCCGTTTGGGCGGTGGTGGATCGGCGTGCCGGGTGCTTGGGCAGTATGCGCATCAACCGCAGGCGCCGCGGGCCGGCCAGGCGGAAAAGGGCGTATGGAATCCGTATGGAATCGATATGGAATTCGTATGGCAAATTCAGGGCACCAGGCGCGCGGGCAAGAGGCCGCGAAGCGAATTGCCGATGAGGAGCTCTCCCTCGCGGAGGTCGCCTTCGGTGAGCACCGCCTCGCGGGCGCGCCCCTCGTCGAGAAGCGCTTCGCGCAACACGCCCGGCAGGAGGCCCGAGGCAAGCGGCGGGGTCAGCAGCAGGCCGCCGCGTCGCAGGAAGACATTGGTGATCGTGCCCTCGCAGAGCTCGCCGCGGGTGTTGAGGAAGAGCCATTCGTCGAGCCCCTCCGGCAGCGCGGCCCGGGCGCGGTCGTAGCGGGCGCGGAGGCTCGTCTTCACCCGCAGCCAGGGATCAGTTGGGTCGAGGCGTTCGGCATGGACGGCGACCTTCCAGACCTCGGGCCCCGGCAGGAGCGGCGCGGACTGCACCGCCGGCCGCCCCGCGAGATCGAGCGTGAGGCGCACGCGCAGGGGATCCGCACCGCCGAGGGCCGCAAGGGCCCGGTCGATGGCCGCGCGCTCGAAGGGCACGCCGAGGGCACGCGCCGTCGCTTCGAGGCGCGCAAGATGCAGCTCCAGCCGGACAAAGGCTCCCTCGCGCCAGCCGAAAGTCTCGATGAGGGTCAGCCCTCCGGGAAGGGGGCCGCGAAACGCGCTTTCCACAGTGCTTCCTCGTATTCCGATGCGGCCGTCGAATCGGCGACGATGCCGCCGCCGACGTTGAGCACCGCAGCGCCGCCCGGCGAGAGCGTCAGCGTGCGGATCGGCACGTTGAAGGCGGCGCGGCCGTCCGGCGCGAGCCAGCCGATGGCGCCGCAATAGGCCTCGCGCGGCCAGGGTTCGAGCTCGCGGATGATTTCCATCGCACGGACCTTGGGCGCACCGGTCACGGAGCCGCAGGGAAAGAGCGCAGCGAAGAGACCAGCAAGGCCGGTGCCGGGGCGGAGACGGCCCCGAACCCGCGAGATCATCTGGTGCACGGTGGCGTAGGTCTCGACCTCGAAGAGTGCCGGCACCCGGACGGAACCGATCTCGGCAATCCGGCCGATGTCGTTGCGCAGCAGATCGACGATCATCAGGTTCTCGGCGCGATTCTTGGGATCGACCGCGAGGGCCGCGGCGAGGTGCGCGTCGCGGGCCGGATCGGTGTCGCGGGGCGCGGTGCCCTTCATCGGCCACGCCTCGATCCCGCCCTGCCCGTCGAGCGCGAAGAAGAGCTCCGGCGAACGCGAGAGCAGCACGGTTTCACCAAGCGCCACCAGCGCCCCGAAGCCGACCGGCTGCCGCGCCGCGAGCGCGGCGGCGAGCGCGGCAGGATCGCCCTCCCAGCGGCCATCGAGCGGCATGGTGAGGTTCACCTGGTAGATATCACCCGCCCGGAGGTAATCGGCAACGCGCTCGAAGGCCGCCGCGTATTCCTCCCGGCTCCAACGCGGGCGGAAGGCCGAGAGTACCCCACCGGGCGCTGCGGGCCGCGCGGGCCCCGGTGCGGCCGCGAAGAGGCAGAAATCGAGGAGCGGCAGGCGACGCTCGGCGGGCAGGAGCGGGGCGAGCCGGGGCTCGAGCACATAGCCGAGCTCATAGCTTGCATAGCCCGCCGCCCAGAGCCCGGCGGCCTGCGCCGCCTCGATCGCCTCGAGCGCTGCGGGCACATCGGCGGGGACATCGGCAGTCACCCGGGCCACGGGCGCGGCGAAGCGTGCCGCCCCCCCGGCCGGACCGAAATCGAGCTCGATGTAGCCTTCCTGCACCGCTTGCGAATCCCCGCCCGGAAAGCGCCGCTGATGCGATGCGACGGGCTCTGTGTCAATGCCGATCCGGCCTCGCGCCGCGGACGGCGGAGCGCAAATCCGGCAGTGGACCTGGCCTCGCGCCCCCCCTAGTCTCGCGCCATGTCAAAGCCGCGATTCATCCACCTCCGCCTCCATTCCGCCTATTCGCTTCTTGAGGGCGCCGTGCCGGTGAAGAAGCTTCCCGGCCTCTGCGAGGCGGCCGGAATGCCCGCGGTCGCGCTCACCGATACCGGCAACCTGTTCGGGGCGATGGAGTTCAGCCAGGTGATGGCGAAGGCAGGCATCCAGCCGATCATGGGCTGCCAGCTCGACCTTGCCCATGCCGAGGCGGTCAACCCGGGCGATGCGGTGCCCCCGCCCCGCCCTGTCGTGCTGCTCGCGCAGAACGAGACGGGGCTCGGCAACCTGCTGAAGCTCACCTCGATCAACTATCTCGACGCCGGTCAGGCACTGCCGCATGTCCCGATGGCGGCCCTGCGCGCCCATGCCGAGGGGCTGATCTGCCTCACCGGCGGGGCGGGTGGCCCGCTCGGCCAGCTCATCCGCGACGGCCATCCGGACCGGGCGCAGGTGCTGGCGCAGAGCCTCGCGGCGCTCTTCCCCGGCCGGCTCTATGTCGAACTGCAGCGCCACCGGGACGAGGACGGGCAGCTCTGGGGCCCCGAGGTCGCCACCGAGCCCGGGCTCGTGGGCCTCGCCTATGATCTGGATCTGCCGCTGGTGGCGACCAACGACGTCTATTTCCCCAAGCGCTCGATGTACGAGGCGCATGACGCGCTGATCTGCATCGCCGACGGGGCCTATGTCGATCAGAACGAGCCGCGGCGGCGCCTCACGCCCGAGCATTGCTTCAAGAGCCAGGACGAGATGGTGGAGCTTTTCGCCGATCTCCCCGAGGCGGTCGAGAACACGGTCGAGATCGCCCGGCGCTGTGCGGCCCGGCCGCTCAAGCGCGCGCCGATCCTGCCGCGCTTCGCCGATGACGAGGTGGAGGAGCTGCGGCGGCAGGCGCGCGAGGGGCTGGTGAAGCGGCTCGAGGTGATCCCGCATGCCGCCCCGGTGGAGGAGTACGAGAAGCGGCTCGACTACGAGCTCGGCATCATCGAGCGGATGGGCTTCCCGGGCTACTTCCTGATCGTGTCGGACTTCATCAAGTGGGCCAAGGAGCATGACATCCCGGTCGGGCCGGGGCGCGGCTCGGGCGCAGGCTCGCTGGTCGCCTATGCGCTCACCATCACCGACCTCGACCCGCTGCGCTATTCGCTGCTCTTCGAGCGCTTCCTCAACCCCGAGCGCGTCTCGATGCCCGACTTCGACATCGACTTCTGCATGGACCGCCGCGAGGAGGTGATCCAGTACGTGCAGGAGAAATACGGCCGCGAGAAGGTGGCGCAGATCATCACCTTCGGCGCGCTGCTGTCGAAGGCCGCGGTGCGCGACGTCGGGCGCGTGCTGCAGATGCCCTACGGGCAGGTGGACCGGCTCTCGAAGCTCATCCCGGTCGAGGGCGTGAAGCCGGTGAGCGTCGAGAAGGCGCTGGCCGACGAGCCGCGGCTCCGCGAGGCCGCGAAGGCCGAGCCGCAGGTCGAGCGCCTCCTCACCATCGCCCAGCAGGTCGAGGGGCTGCTCAGGAACGCCTCGACCCATGCCGCGGGCGTGGTGATCGGTGACCGGCCGCTCGACGAGCTGGTGCCGCTCTACCGCGATCCGCGCTCGGACATGCCGGCGACGCAATACAACATGAAGGTGGTCGAGGACGCGGGCCTCGTGAAGTTCGACTTCCTGGGCCTCAAGACGCTGACGGTGATCCGCAATGCGCTCGACCTCCTGAAGCTTCGCGGGGTGGAGGTCGATATCGGGCAGATCCCGCTCGACGACCAGCCGACCTATGATCTCTACGCCAGCGCGCAGACGGTGGCGGTGTTCCAGGTGGAAAGTGCGGGGATGCGCTCGGCGCTGCGCCAGCTCAAGCCCACCTGCATCGAGGACATCATCGCGCTCGTGGCGCTCTACCGGCCGGGACCAATGGAGAACATCCCGAAATACTGCAACGTCAAGAACGGCAAGGAGGAGCTCGAGAGCCTCCACCCCTCGATCGACTTCATCCTGAAGGAAACCCAGGGCATCATCGTCTACCAGGAGCAGGTGATGCAGATCGCGCAGGTGATGGCGGGCTATTCGCTCGGCGGCGCCGACCTGCTGCGGCGGGCGATGGGCAAGAAGATCAAGGAGGCGATGGACGCCGAGCGGCCGAAGTTCGTGGACGGCTCGAAGGCCAACGGGGTCGGGCAGAAGAAGGCCGAGGAGGTCTTCGCACTGCTCGAGAAGTTCGCGAACTACGGCTTCAACAAGTCCCATGCCGCGGCCTACGCGGTGGTGAGCTACCAGACGGGCTGGCTCAAGGCGAACCATCCGGTGGAGTTCATGGCCGCGGTGATGAACTGCGACATCCATCTCACCGACAAGCTCGGCATCTACAAGCAGGAGGTCGACCGGCTCGGGATCGAGACGCTGCCGCCCTGCGTCAACCGCTCCGAGGCGGGGTTCACCGTCGCGGAGGGCAAGATCGTCTACGCGCTCGGGGCGCTGAAGAACGTGGGCGTCGATGCGATGCGGCTCATCGCCGAGGAACGCCGCGAGAAGGGGAAATTCACCGGGCTCTTCGATCTCGCGGCGCGGGTGGACCTGCGGCGGGTGGGCAAGAAGGCGCTCGAGATGCTGGCCCGCTCCGGCGCGCTGGATGCGCTCGATTCGAACCGGCACAAGGTCTTCCGCTCGATCGAGGCGCTGATCGCCTATTCCGGCCAGGCCCATGACGAACGCGCCTCGGCGCAGGTGAGCCTTTTCGGCGAGGCGGTGGACGCGCTGCCTGCGCCGCGGCTGCCCGCGCCCGACGAATGGACACCGATGGAGCGGCTGGCGCAGGAACATGCGGCGATCGGCTTCTATCTCTCCGGCCACCCGCTCGACGACTACGCGGGCGCCCTCAAGCGCGAGGGGGTGCTGAGCTATGCCGAGCTTTTGCGCAAGGCCGTCTCGAACGGCGCGCCGACCGTGGCGCGGATCGCGGGTGCGGTCTCGGTGCGGGATGAACGGAAATCGGCGCGCGGCAACCGCTTTGCCTTCGTGAAGCTCTCGGACCCGACGGGGCTCTACGAGGTGCGGATGTTCTCCGACGTGCTCGACGTCGCCCGCGACTTTCTCGAGCCCGGGCGCAATGTGGTGCTGACGGTGGTGGCCACACCCGAGGGAGACGAGCTGGGGCTCCAGGCCAAGGGCGCGCAGCCGATCGACCTCGCGCTCCGGAGCACGGCAAGCGCGGGGCTCCGGCTCTTCGTCGACGAGGAACGTGCACTCGGCTCGCTCGCCACGCGGCTCGGGATGATAAAGTCCGAAACGCGCTCGGCCCCGCTCGGCCCCGTGAGCATCGTGCTGATGGGGGCGGATCTGCCCGGCGAGGTGGAACTCGCCCTGCCCGAGCCCTTCCCGGTCACGCCGCAGGTGATCGGCGCCCTGAAGGCGGTGCAGGGCGTCGTGCATGTCGAGGAATACTGAGGCCGCCCGCGCGCCTCAGGCCGGGCGTTTCGGGAGCGGGCGGACGTAGATCTCGAGCCGATGATCGACGATCGCGAAGCCGTAGCGGCGGGCGATCTCGGTCTGGATGCGCTCGATCTCGTCGGAGCGGAACTCGACCACCTCGCCGGTCTCGATATTGATGAAATGGTCGTGATGGCCGCGGCCGATTGCCTCGTAGCGGGCCCGCCCGTCGGCGAAGGTGTGTTTCTCGACGAGCCCGTTCTGCTCGAGCAGGTTCATCGTCCGGTAGACCGTGGCAATCGCGATGCCGGGATCGATCGCGCTCACCCGCCGGTGCAGCTCCTCGACATCCGGATGATCGGTCGCCTCCGAGAGCACCTGCATGATCACCTTGCGCGGGCCGGTGAGCCTTACCCCCTGTTCACGGCAGAGATCGGCGAGGCTTTCACGGGCAGGCTTGGTCATCGCGCGCAGGTCTCCTCACGTCTCCCGCCGCGCGGCCTCACGCAGCGGGAGGAACTTTACGCCAAACGCCGGGCGGGTGCAAAAGGTCCGGGACGGACGAGCCTGCTGCCGCACGTCGGGTGCCTCGTGAAACGCCTCGGCCACTGCGCCCCCGGGACGAACGCCCCTAGGTTCACCCCAAGGCAGCGCCTCATTGGCCTCTGCGCGTTCGTGCCGTGGCATCGGAGTCGCGCGATTTCGCCTCGCTCCAGATGGTGTTCCTGGCGCGCCGTGGAATGGTTGACCGGCGCGGTCGGGTGTTAACGGTTTGTTCATCCATCATCGGTGATCCCAGAGACATTGACTGGGAGATTTGAGATGACCCGATTTTTCGTGACACTCGTGGCCGCCATTGCGGTGCAGATACCCGCCTCCGCGCCGTCAGAAGCCGGCCCCTACCAGAACAGGCTCAGCGAGTGCATCGTTGCCAGCGCCACGGATGCCGACCGGCTGACGCTGATCCGCTGGGTGGTGACGGCCTATCTGCAGAATCCCGCCGTGGGCGAGCTTGCGCAGGTGCCGCCGGAGACGGCGAACGAGGTGAGCGAGAAAATGGCACGCCTTTTCGAGAAGCTTGCCTTTGAGACCTGCCACGGGGAAATGCAGGACGCTTTCCGTTTCGAAGGCCCCGGCGCGCTGGAAACGGCCTTCACGACCTTCGGATCGGTCGCGGGGCGCGGGCTCACCGGCGATCCGCAGGTGAACAGCTACATGCTGGACTTCGTATCTCACGTCGATCACACGCGGCTCAAGGCGCTGACCGGTATCGCGGACTGACCGTCAGCGGGCGAGGCTTGCCTCGAACTCCCGCCATTCGCCCTTGCTCATGCCGCTGTCTTCCTGGGTCACGGTTTCGCCCGCAAGCATCCGGCGGAGGCAGTCCATGCCCTTGCCGGAGAAGGCAACGGCGTTGAGGCGGTAATCCTCGAAGGCGGCATAGGCGGCTGGCACCCAATCCTTCACCACCTCGCAGATCGCCTGCGCATAGACGCGGATCTCGTATTGCGCGTGCGGGTCGGCGCGCAGGCGCAGGAAGTGGAAGAGGTTGTGAAGGTCCACCTTCCAATACCACTGGGTGTAGATGTTGGCGGGCAGGTTCACGCGGGCGAGCTCACGGGCGAGGCCCTGCTTGCCCTCGGTCGAGAGCATCGTCTCGTAATGATCGTAGGCGCGCCCCGCATCGGAGCGCAGGATGTCGAGCACGCGCGCAGCCTCCTCCGGGGCGAGGATCTCGCCGCGGCCCTGGTTGTTGGTCGAGGATTGTGCGGCAAGCTGTTCCGGTGCCGGGATGTAGAACTCGCGATCGAGGATCGAATAGCGCGCGGAATATTCGTTCACGTTGGCGGTGCGGTGGCGGATCCACTGCCGCGCCACGAAGACCGGCAGCTTCACATGCAGCTTGATCTCGCACATCTCGAACGGGGTCGAGTGCCAGTGGCGCATGAGATAGCGGATGAGGCCGGAATCGTCGCGGGCCTTCTTCGTGCCGGCGCCATAGGAGACCCGTGCGGCCTGAACGATTGCCGCATCGTCGCCCATGTAGTCCACGACGCGCACGAAACCATGGTCGAGAACCGGGATCGCCGTGTGGAGATGCTGCTCGATTCCGGGTGCGGTGGCGCGCAGGGTTTCCCGCGCCGTCTCACGCTGGGCTGCGATCTCAGCCTTTTGTTCTGCACTGAGCGACATATGTTAACCTCTTGGACGATCCGGATCGGGATTCGTTTCGTCTACATATAGAATGGAATACAGCAGGAGACGCAACATGAAGATCAAATACCTCCATACGATGGTGCGGGTGACCGACCTGGAGGAGTCGAAGCGCTTCTACTGCGATCTGCTCGGGTTAACGCAGGTGCGGCGTATCGACAACGAGAAGGGCAAGTTCACGCTCGTCTTTCTCGCCCCTCCCGGCCAGGAGGAGGCCGCGGTCGAACTCACCTACAACTGGGACAGCGACGAGACCTATACCGGCGGGCGGAACTTCGGTCATCTCGCCTACGGCGTCGAGAACATCTACAAGATGTGCGAGAAGCTTCAGGAGGCGGGCGTGACGATCAACCGGCCGCCGCGCGACGGGCACATGGCCTTCGTGCGCTCGCCCGACGGCATCTCGATCGAGCTGCTGCAGATCGGCGAGGCGTTGCCCGAGGCCGAGCCCTGGGCGAGCATGGAAAACACCGGAAGCTGGTGAGTGGCATGGGGCGGCGGTCTCTCGCGTTGGCGTTCCTCGCCCTGCTGCCCCTGAAGGCGGAGGCGGCCGGGTGCCGCCTCGCGCTCGCCCTCGCCCTCGATGTCTCCTCCTCGGTGGACTCGTTCGAATACGCGCTGCAGAAGCAGGGGCTGGCGGCAGCGCTGACCGCCCCCGAGGTCGTGCGTGCATTCTTTGCCGTGCCGGGCCAGCCGGTGGCGCTCCTCGTCTATGAATGGAGCGGTCGGCACCAGCAGCTGGTGCGGCAGAACTGGCGGGTCATCGAGGAGCCAGAGGATCTCAAGGCCATTGCCGTCGGACTTGCCGCCATGCCGCGGACTCATGCAAACCTCCCGACCGCAATCGGCGCGGCGATGGCCTTCGGCGGCCGGCTGCTCGATGTCGGGCCCGACTGCCTCGAGCGCAAGCTCGACATTTCGGGGGACGGCACCAACAACGACGGCGTCTGGCCTGGCGACATCCACACCCTGCCGATGCTGCGCGACGTGACGGTGAACGGGTTGGTGATCGGGCACAACCGGGACGTGCTGGCGATCTACTACGATCAGTTCGTGATCCAGGGGCCCGGCGCCTTCGTGGAGCTCGCCGAGGATCATGCCGACTTCGAACGCGCGATGCGCCGCAAGCTGGTGCGGGAGGTGGGGGTGAGTGCGCTGAGCTTCGCCCTCCCGGCCGATGGCCCCTGAAGGCACTTGCCGGCTTTGGCGGATGCCCCCTTCAAACCGCCGGTGGAACGTATTATATTCCTCGTGTCCCGGAAACGGGACTATGGCGATAAACGCGCCCGTAATAAGCGGATCGGACCCGGGGGCGGTACCCGGCGGCTCCACCAGAATACCCTCGTTGGGGGATACAAGGGGCCGAAACAGGATCGACGGACGTCTAAAGGGGTTGGCTTTCGCTCGGTGAGATACCACCGTTATCGGTTCACATAGTATAGTTGCCAACGACAACTACGCTCCGGTTCGCGTCGCTGCGTAATGCAGTGACAAAGACCGACTTCTGAAGTCCAGGATCCTAGCAGGTTCTGGCGGGGTTCGCAGGCACCTGGCAACAGAAGCCTGCACTCCCTTTTCTGAGCCATAAGAACCTGTTTTTCCTTCATTTTTGCTTTCCACTTTTCCAGTGTTTTACAGTCGTGTCGTCGCTTCGTTCACGCAACTCCCTCAGCACCGCCTGCCCGCTGGCCTTCCGGTCGGCATGTCGGCAATAGTGTTCCACCATCTCCACAGACATCCCCACCATGTCGGAGATTTGCAGCGCCGAGTAACCAGCGCCCCGCAAGCGGATGACAGCATTGGCGCGCAACCCGTGTGGCACCGCACCCGCAAGTATTGGGTGCTTCTGTCGCTCGCGGTCAAAAATTTTCCACATCTGGTTGGTGCTGAATGGCTTACCCTTGCCCTTTCCTTCCTCCTGGATGAGATATGGACCGGGCCTGCGCTCCCATTTCGCCATTTCCGCCTCAAGCTCCGGGAAGATCGGGCACCACGGCTTCACCCCGGTTTTCTTTTGCGACAAGCTGAAACCGCCCTCGTCTTCGTGCGTGGGGTTTAGCCGCACCACATCGCTGATCCGCTGACCCGTGTAGCGGCTCAGGAAGTAGAAGCGCCGCACCATGCCGGTGAAAGTCTGTTCCGCATGGGCAAGCTGTTCAGGCGTCCAAGGGTGGTGCCCCTCGCCCTTCGCAAATCTCTCTACCCCCTGCGTCGGATCATGCGTCAGAAGCTCCACTGGCCCATTCGCCCAAGCGACCAGCGCCTTGAGGGCATCCAGAACGTTGTTCGCAGCCCCCGGCTTCTCAGCCCCGATCTTGCGAACGAGCGCATCCACATGGCGCGGTCGCAGTTCTCGCGCGGGCAAATCGCCCCATGCCTTGCGCGGGGGCTTGAGATAGCGCCGATAATGGTCCTGCGTGCCCTTGGTGATCTTCCGTTGACGGGTTTCCCAAGAGACCTCAAACGCATCAATCAGCGCGCCAACCGTATCAGTCGGCGTTGGGCCGAACGTGCCCTGCGCCTGCCGGACGGCGTTCCAGAATTCCGGCGTCTGAGGATCATCAGGAAGGCGGATACGCTCGCCCGCTTGCGCGGTTCCCCTTCCCTCCTGATAGTAGAAGTATTCGCGGCCACGAGAGGCGACGCGATGCACGTGGCGCGGCAAGGACACCTTAGACATTATCCAGCCCCGCCATGAATTGATCGTTGCCACTGCCCGCCTGCGCGTTGAGACAAGCAGCCACATCAGCCCAGCACCAGCGGACGGAACCGCCCCACTTGAACGGCTTTGGCAGCAAACCGCGCTGGACATAGGAATCCACTGTGGATTCGCTCATGTCGAGTTCTGCCGCCAACGTAGCCTTGGAAACGTAGGACGGTGGACGGTCGCCAAGAATGACACGCTTACCCATTGTCACTCCTTTTGCCTTTCAACTCGGGGGCGGTGCGGACCGCCAGCGCCAGAAGCGCGTTACCGTAGACCACGGCTGACTTGCTGATTTGCGTCTCAAAGGAAATCGGATCATCCGCCCCGGCTTCACTTTGGAAGCGGATTTCGGAGTATCCCCCGGAGAACCGCTCATTGACCGAGACTGCAGCCCAGCCGTGCGAAACGCTGATCTCGAATTTTAGTGCCTCGCCGGTTAGGTGATTGGCTTCCAGCATGTCGCAGACCGCCACAAGGCAGTCGATCATGTTGATGTATGTGGGCAAGCCGTCACCGTCTTTTGGTTGATAATTGAGACGTTGGACTACCTCTCGCATATGATAATTTCGGATGGTCGGACCCTTGGCCTTATCCTCGCCAATCATCTCCTGTGGCGCTTCCACCCCCAGATCGATTTCGTCGTTGATCCAGCCATCCGCGGACAACCAAGACTGGACCTCCTGCCCAGCTCTTGTGGCCTTGAGCGTGATCATGCAGGCAACGAGGAAAATGATTGCCTCGCGGCGTGTCATCTCAGGAAGGCTCCGGCCTCGGCCTTTTGCGCGCAGCCCAGCTTCGGATAGCGAACGGTCGATCATGAACGCCGTCTCAAACGGGACGCCATAGATCTCCGCCAGAATTGGGACCAGTTCTTTTGCTCGCATCGGCCTCACTCCAATTGGAATGAAACTCCCACAATCCACGGTGCGTTGCAAGTAGAATGTGAGACTCTCAATCCAAATGGTGATCAGTCTGCCAAATATTCGCTACTGCTCGGCAACCACCGGGCGCACAAGCTCCTCCCCGCGCGCTTTGGCGATCTCGTCCGGCGGCAGGTCAAGACATTTCCCGCCGAGGCCAACCCATTCTAAATAACGGAGCTTTTCCGCTTCCTCCATCGCCTCCAAGGCGAGATCGATCAAGAGATCTGCCTCGTTACGGCGGTTTTCGAGCTGTATGAGCGAAGACGCACCCCGCAGGAGCATCGCGATCCGACCTAATTTCTCATCGGTCGCTTCGTAGTTTTTTCGAATGTGATCCGGGATCATGCCACGCCCTCAAGTCTGGAAAGTCGGCTTGAATCTAGTCCGGCATTCAGCTCACGGGCGAGTTCCTCCGCGACTTCGGTGATCGCGATGGCCTCGCCCAGGTTGCATGTTTCGTTCTGCAGTATGTTCGCGGCGGACAGCATCATCTCAAGACGCAGGGCGATAGTCTGCATTCTGGCAAAGTGATCTTGCGGCGCGGGCAATCCGGTCTTGGCTGCCATTGCATTGCTCCTTGTGAGATTTTTAGTAACTGTGTTACTATACCACTCGAAACGAAATGAGCAACAGAAAAGTAACCATGTTACCAATGCAGCCGATTCAGTGCAAAATGGCGCGGAGCGCTCTTGGTCTAGGCGTCCGCGAACTCGCCGAACTCGCGCAAGTTTCGCCCAACACGATTGCACGTTTTGAGCGAGGCGATATACTAAAGGAAGGCACCGTCGCGACAATCCGATCGGCATTGGAGGTCGCAGGAGTAATATTTATTGATCCCAACGGCGGCGGGCCAGGCATTCGACTCAAGAACAGGTGAAAAATGTCCGAAAGATCACTTTACCAAGTCGCCCTGCAAATTGCTGAAAGCATCTGGAACGCCGACAAACATTCAAGAGTAACATCAAAAAATAGAGTGGAATTTCTTGAAATTTTAAGCGATTGCTCGCAGGCTTTACAATGGAATTACAGATCTAATCCGGAAAAAGTGCCAGGGAAGACTACCAGAAGAGAGCTAAACATTTAGAATATTTCTTAGGCGTCGAAGCGCGTTCCCTCTCTCGACCGCCTGCATCGTCTGCACGAGCGCTTGAACGAAAAAATATTAGCCACCTTGGATGCCCGTTAGATGATCTTCGCCATTAAGATAGGGATTGCGGTCCTTGCTGCTATGGCCGCCGTTGATGTGGCCCGAGCAGCGGAAGTTCATGAGCCAGAACTGCAGAACATCACTAGTCTTGTTGAGGAATGTCTGCGTACTCGTAAGGTTCAGGTGGCAGGGCAAATGCTCAACGCCCTCGCAGACCTCCCATATCCGGTGGACCAAGAATTTGAACAATTCATGTCAACCGATGGTGTAGCCTGCATGGCTGCCAGCTATCGTGATGATAGTTACTTCTTCGATCCCTCCGACTACAAATTCAAGCGGCAATCCGACATTGATCAGCGTGCGGCTGGTATGTTGGCTCACGAACAGCGGGCACTTGCCGAGGAAATGGCGGAGAGACAAGAGGAACAGCGTCGGTCATTTCTCCTGTTCCAACGCAACGCATGTTTGAGTTTGGCAGCAAGAGATCCAGAGGAAGCGGCTTTGAATGAAGCGTGCATCCCCCACTTCCTCGCCGATCCGGGGGAATTTCTTGATCTGGTCAGTCCAAAGTGACCCGTTAAGCTACGGGATCATTTTAGGTCTGATCGCTCATTCCGTCAGAAGTCCAGTCTACCAGTTTCAGTGCAGCAGCCGGGTCGACACCAGATTCCTTCGCCTGAGCCATCGCCTGGATGATTCCCGCCATTGCCCGTGCTCGCCCGCCCGCGTCGAACGCCTGCAAGGGCCGCATCGTGTCAATCTGCACCCGCGTTCCGAGCTTGCGGGATGCCTCCTCGGCAAGGATCGCTGCAATCGGCTGGAGTTGCCATTGGGCGAGATGCCGTTGTGCCTCGCGCACCATAGGGCCGGTGGTCGCCGGATTGAGAAGGCCCGGCAAGACGCCGAAGGAACCCGCAATCGCGTCGCGCGCCGCGGCAAGGGCTTCCAGCGACATGCTTTTGGACAGGTCCGGCGACACGTCCGAAGGGCGCCAGTCGGCGTTGGGCTGCGGCCCGCCCGCCGCTGAAACAGACACGCTCTCCCGCAACATGACGCGGCCACGTTTTCCACGGAAGCCCCGGCCGAGCTTTTCCATGTCGGTCTCCGCGCTCTCCGGGAACGGGACGATCTGCGATCCGAGCGGGGCAAACTCGTAGACTTCGGCCAAGGCAGATTCCACCGCCTGCAGCAACCCGGCCGTCAGGCTGGCCCGCTTGAGCGGCGCGGTGCCGTAGTAGGGTGCCGCCACGTCGCAGCCGACGCGCAGGTGAATGACTTCGGCTGCCAAAGCGGTTTGCGAGCGCCCGCCGCCAGACTCGGAGATGGAAAGGCGATAGGCGCGCGGGATGCCGTTGCGCGTCGTAAGATCCCAATCGCTGCACGGCACAAGCCCCATGTCCCCGATCAGAAACAACGCCTCACCCCGCAGAGCCACAGAGCGCCCCAGAAGCGCGAGAGACCGGCGGTCGAGCAGATCGGTGCCGGAAACGTCCGCGAGCGAGAGCCCGTTTTCCCAGAGCGAGATGCACGTCTGCGCCGTCGCAGTCAGTTCGGCGATGCCGCGCGAACCCGAGATGTAACTCTCCCGCGCCGCGACGATTTCCGCCGTGAACCCGGAAGCACTGGCCCTTTTCTCTATCGGTTCCGATTTCCCGAAGATTCGCTGAATCAATCCCATGTCATAGCCTCCGATAGGGTCGCAGAAGATCGGCCGCGCCGCTGTAAGCCATCGCCCGCGCGAGCCAGGTCACGGAACGCTCGGAACTCGTCTTGATCTCGCCGATCTCCTCCACTTCGGAGGTCGCACCACTCCATCGCCCATCGTGCCCGGCGAAGTATTCGGCCAGCCGCCGAAACGCCTCGTTCACCGCCGCCGGGACCGTGCCGCCGCCAGCCGTCGCCGTGAAGCGATACGGCCCTTCGCCGGGCAAAGCGTAACCGCCGAGGGGCGAGGCATCGAGCGCCACCGCCTGCCAGCCGTCGCTCCAGACCTCGACCGATTCAATCACGGCCGGTGTGAGACGCGGCACCCATTCGCCCGGTCCCTCGACAATCCAGACGACTTCGCGCGGCGTCCACCGGTGTGACACCCAAGCCTCGATGCGCTGCCAGATGAACGCCGGATCGAGTGCGGCTTCGGCCGGTTCCAGTGCCGGGGAGGCTGGCCAATCCGCCGGTTCCGCTTCGACTTCATGAAGTGTCGCGACCATTAAAGCCTCCAGCGATCAAGGGCACGAAACTGCGGCCTCGGCGGCATGATCAGGCTCCGGGCCTCGACTTCGGTTTCGGAATAGGCCGGGCGCGTCACCAGAGAGATTTCGAACAGAAGCGCTTGAAAAATCGTCCGAATCAGCGCGTCGCCTTCCTCGGGATCTTCCTCCTCGATCTGCTCGGCCTCCTCGGCGGGAACGGCGCGTTCCGGCGGCAGGCGAAAGCCCGGCGAAAGCCCGACGATCAGCCCCGCCTGAAATCCGGCCCAGAAATTCATCCAGAAAGTCGTTCGCTGGACCGGCGGAAGTATGATGGCCTCGAATTTCAGTGCCTCCGGGGTATCCTCAAGGATCAGCGTGTCGTTCAGCTTGCTCGCAAGCGGCTGGTCGTAGGAATGCCCAAGTAGAAGGTGAATTTCCTCGTCGGGTTTCTCGACACGATAGGCGAACGCCTTCGGAGCGAACTCCTCCTTCTGGGGCCTTCCGCGCCTTCCGCCGTCAGAGATGACCGCCCGCTTACCATAGGGGAAGCGGCCCCGGAGACGGCGCGAGCCGTCCCCGGAGTCCCGGATTTCAAGGCTCCCAAGATGAACCCCGTGATCCATTATTGAATTCCGGTCAGGATGCGGGTCTGGACCGCGCGCGAGACCGTCACGTCCATTGTCGCCAACGCCGTGAGCCGCAGCCCGCCCTGCGCTGCGTCCGCGTAGGGGTCCCGAATCAGATCGACCGCGCCCCAGGTGCCAACGAAGAAAGGCGGAACCCCGCCCGCACTCGTCGTCAGGACGGCACTCGATGCGGCAGGCGAGCCAGTCGGAGCCGCGAGCGCGTTGTTCGTCAGGACGGCAGCCGCGAGTTTGCTCTCCATCCTGTCCCACTCGGTGATGCCGGAGCCCGCATCCCAAATGGAATCGTCCATTGTGTTCCAGACCTCGGGCCGGAACATGGCCCGGACAGCGCTCGTGCTGTTCGCCGCGTTCCCGAGCATGAACTCCTTCACTTCCTCGCGGATCGTTGCCCAAGTCGCCACGTCGCCGACTGCCGTCGAGACGATGCCCCAAGCAGCGGCACCGGCAAAAATGCCGGTCGGCTCGCCGGATGCCCCGGAGCCGAGAAATACAGCCTTGTCCAGCGCTTCCTCGATGGCGCCGTTCATGTCGCGTCGGACAGCCTGTTCAAGCCCGGCCCCCGACTGCTTGAGCGCCTTGCGAGTGATCTTCATCTGAACGCCCAGCGTGTGATCCGGCTTCATCGGACGATCTGTCGTCTCATAAGCCGTGGGAGAACCAACGCTGCCGCCCTCGCTCGCCGCCCAGCCGGTCGTCACCTGAGAGGTAGACACCGGATACTCAATTTCACCCACACCGATGTTGACCATCTGCCCGCCCATGCGCGCGGCAACAGACGATGCGAACAAGCGCTCCATGATAGGCGCGGTTCGGAGCGGTGCCGGGGTCGCGGTCGAGACCGTCTCGCCAGCACGGATCTCCAAAGCCTCCCAAGGCACCGGCACGCCGCGATAGCCGCCATGGCTGCGAAGCTCGGAGACGATTTCAGCGGTGCGGCCATCCATCTGCCGCCCTTCGTCAAGCGCCAGTGCGACCTGTCGCATCTCAAATCCCGCCATGATCTCGGACCATTCGCGATCGGAACGCGTCTCAAGCTCGCCCTTCGCCTCCCGGCGCTCGTCGTCCTCGGCGATCAGCGCGGCGCGGTATCGGGTTTCGTTCGACCGGTATTCGCGGTCGAATTCATCCATCTGGCGGGTTTCATCGTCGGTCGGCTTGTCCTTCCCGACCAGCCCCGCAAGCGCCTGCCGGATCTCGGACTGGCGGCGGGAGATTTTCACTGAATCAAGCATCTTCGTTCCTTTTTGCTCGATGGTTTCGTGCGATTGCCTGCACGTGGTCCCGCCATGCGCGGCGGTCTTCGGAGAGTTCGGGCAAGCCCACTTCCTTGCGGGTCTTCGCCCCGTGGCAGCGCCCGCAAAGCGTCTGCAAGTTGTTCAGATCGAACGACAGTTCGGGATGCGTGCGCACCGGCTTGATGTGATCGACCTCAAGTCTGCCGCGCCCGAAGCATTTGACGCAGCGGAAGTGGTCCCGCCGCTTCGCCATCAGGCGCAACGCGGGCCAGCGCTTGTCGCGATGCACTGCGGAAGACGGGCGATGCCATTTCATACCCATACCGCACCCCGCGATTTCTTCTCGGGCCGGGCCGTCATCCGCGCGCCCTCGGCCACGGCCAGGACGGTTGCGGAAGCCGCGTCAATGCGGCCCGTGCTGCGGGCCTTGGCAAGTTTCAGATTGTTCGCCGGATCGCGCAGGCAGACCGCATCCGCGAAAGCCGACGACATGAGAAGGCTTGGCCGTGACCTCACCTTGCCGTCGAAACAGGCCCGCCGGAACCGCTCCACATCCTCGCCGCCGTCCCGGAATCCTTGCCCGCGCCAGACGATCGGACAGCGAATGCCCGCCTTGTCGATCGCCTCGCCAAGCTCGGCTTGCTTGTAGCGGTCGGCGGTCAAGGCCGCGATCTGCTCGCCCTCGACCTGCCGCATCACCTGGACAAGCCAAGGCGCGACGGGAACGGTCTTTTCGCCCAGAACGGACAACTCGCCCCGGTCCTGCATCGTGACGTAACGGTCGGAAACGCCGTCGTTCTGCCCCCGGTCGAGAAGCGACGGCATCGAGGGGAAAGTGCCAAGACATTCCAGACGGCCGGATTCGGGCCAGTAGAACGCCGCCGCTGTCATGCTGGCAGAGCCGCCCAGGTCGACGCCGATCACCACCGGCCCAGCGCGCGGCGGCAATTCGTCGGTCTGGCAGGCCATCCATTCGTCAACGGTCAAGAGCACATCGCGGCTTTCACCGGAGACACGCTCATTCCGATTGTAGAGCCGGAAACTCGTCAGCGTGGAGCCGCCCCGCGCGATGGCCCGCCGCGCGCTTGCTTCCAGCCATTCCAGCGATGCCCCGATGCCGTGCTTTGCGCCCGGATTGGCGATCAGCAGGCTTTCGCGGTCATCGGCCGGAAGGCCGGGCGGGGGCCGGTGTTCCTGCACATAGGTTCCGGGCTGCGGATCATCGATCCAGCGCGAGAAGGGGTGCGCATCATCCGCCGCCGAGGTCGAAATAATCAGCGCTTTGCCGCCCCGCTTGCCGAGACCGGACAGAAGCGCGTGTTCGAGGTCGTTCCCCTTGTCGAGCGGCCAGTGCCCGCGTTCGTCCATGAGAACGAGCGTTGGCGCGCTGCCGAGGATCGACTTGCCATCCGCCGCGATGGCTCGGACGAAATGCCCGCCCCCATCGCCCTGGTATTCGATTTCAAGGCGCGGCGAGCGCCGGAAGGTCAGAAGCTCCTGCTTCTCGTCAGGCAAAGAGTGCGCGAATCCGGCGACAAAATCCCACGCAATGCGGGCCTGATCGCGCGTCCTTGCCGCAATCAGGATCTCCCGCCGAGGCTGCCGGTCGAATTCGCCAAGCAGCGCCCCAAGAGCTACGCCTGCCGACAGTGCCGTCTTCGCGTTGCCCCGGCCGATCGAGAGAACCGCAACCTGCACCTCGGGAGCCAGCGCGCCACGAACGAACTGTTTCTGAAACGGCGCAAGCTTCACCGGCTGGCCCGCAAGAGGGCCTTCCGGGATCTTGAGGCTTTCCATGAAGCGGATCGCGGCGGTCGCTGGTTTCATCACAGCATCCCGACGAGTCCGGTTACGGTCGTGCCCGTCGCGTGCAGCTTTCGAATTCTGAACGGGTAGACCGTCCCGGCGGTGAGACCGAAAAGCGTCGCCACAGAGCCGTCAATCATCGTGACGGTCACGTCGCCATTCTCGTTCACCAGAAAGGCGCGCACCGGCGCTGCGATGTCGGCAACGTCATTGGGGGAAATAATGGCCACACCGGATGCGGGGCCGCAGGGGTCGTTCGTATAGATTGCCATTTTCGTTCCTTTCGACTGTCACAGCGAGAGAGAAGAAGCCCGCTCCGCGACACCTCCCCCGTCAACATTCTGGGGCATTGGGACCAGATCACCCATCGAGGCGTTCCAGTGCGGCGACAGCGGCGCTCGTGATCGCATCCTTCAGGTCTCGGCTCACGAACTTGAGCGCGCGGTTCTGTCCACGGTTGCCCGGCACACGTGGCGGGATGCAGATGTGGCTGCCATTCGGCCGCTCGATGACAATGCACCCCTGCATGAGAATGCCGCCGGTCAGCACATCGACATGGCCGACGAGCCGCGATCCGTCTTCCCACGCCTCGGCATATGCGGTGGTTACGCCTACGATTTTGATCTTGTTCATCCTGATCCTCATTAGGTCAGCTTGCTTTACCTATATCACATGCCTAATACTAAGGTCTACTTAACTTACCTATTCGCATTAAGCACACTCCTGCACCCGCTCCTTCCCCCCACTTCCTGAGAGAAGGCCCTGCGCTGCCTCGATCCGTATCCACGCGATGCCTGATATCGGGGGCCAACCGCCTTCCCTTGGGGATCTCACCCAAACGAGTCCTGGGAGTCGTCCCGGTGTCTCGCCCCCGGTCAATGCCGCGCGGGTTTCGTGTCGCGTTTCTGAGAAGAGCCAGCAGGAGCCGCTTCCTCTCGGGTCGGGTGTCATTCCCCGGATCGTCATAGCCCGCTGATTTCGCTCAACGGTCAGAGGCTAGGGCGGCTGAAAGGATGTGCCCGGTCGTGCCGGTATGCTCCGGTGAATCGATGCCCCCGCACCGCGCCCGAGGCACGGAGGCGAGGGTGAAATCAGTTTTCGATCAGTTCGAAATCTTCATGCGCGGTCATCTCGGAGACGAGCCGCCGCATCATCGCGAGTTGCTTCCTGGATGGTTCCCACGCAGGCCGCTTGGACTGGCGGATGATTGAGCGCGCAAAGCCCGACGCCCATCCGTTCCCGGCTCGGGCAACTTTGGGCATCCAGAAATCGGTGAGTTCCTCGATTGTGAAGGTCATGCCGCCGCCCTCCGATCATTGTCGGCGAAGGCGAGGAACTTCGAACGGTTCAGATCCGGCAGGGCTTCCCAAGAGGCCAGAAGATATGCCCGCAGTTCGGCGAGGCTGGCCCAGGACGCCCAAAGCCGGGCCTCGGCGATAACTTCATCGAAGGCCGGAATTGGCGCACCGGCCGAGAACTTCCGCTCAATCGCATCAGCCAGAATTAGCTGATCCTCGGCGCTCAGGGCATTGAACGCCTCGATGGCAGGGCGCATCCGCGAGATTGCATCGACAGTCGCGGTCGGATAGACTTCGCCGAGAGAGTTGAGTGCTTTCTTCTGATCCGCCCCGGTTGCGCCCGCCAGCGCGCCGGGGTTTTCTTCTTGGGCAATGCCCGGGTGCGCTTTACAAGTTGCCGCTCCGTTCCCGACTTGTTCGCATCCGTTCAGGTCGCCGCTGAAAAGCGCATCGCATTGATATTGTGAGATAAATGCAGGATCACGTAGAAGCCTGCACTTTCCCAAGACATGCCCATCCTGTTCGAGCACGCTGCCGCGGCGGCCGAGACAATCGTCGGTCCCGCGCCCTGTTCGCCAGATATTGCCCCGCGCCGGAGCGTGACGCCGCGGCAGGATTCTGTTGAAATGATACTTCTGGATTATGCGGAAGCGACACCGCATCAATCGGCGGCGTTAGATCGCGGTGCGAGCAGTATCATCACGTTAATTTACCGACCCATTGGGGCCCAATATGATTGGAAATTCTGGCATCTTTTCTTGAGGGATAAGGACGATGGCATACAGAGGCTCCAAGAATAGCAAAAAGAAATATTCAAATTCCGACAAGAAGTTCAAAGACTCCGGCCACAATGACAAAGGGGGGTTTGGCCCCGGGACCGACAAGGACGGCGACCACGGTGACTACCACAACGGCGGTCAGGCGCTGACCAAGCTGATGCTGAACTGCCAGAAGGCGGTGGCCAGCACACTGAAGTGGGGCAAGTTCTCGGATGCTTCAGTCGAGAAGGCGATCAATATCGTCGAAAAGTATGTCTACAGCATCGAGGCCAAGATCGGGAGCTGGGTGAAGCCCGACGTCCAGCCGGTGAGCGTCACGGTCGAGGCGGCAGCAGAAGCCACCGGCACTGCGGCCCAGGCAAATGCCCACGTGAAGCTCGGCGTCTTCGACATCGACGCCAGCAGCTATGCCAAGCATGGCGCCAAGCTGGTTGTCGGCACCGCCGAATCCTTTGCGGCCGCCAATGGCGACGACAGCAAGACCTATGTGAACACCTTCTCCTCGGTCAAAGGCGTGGATACCGGCGAGATTGTCTCCTTCTACGCCAAGGGAAGCAATTTCGAGAAGGCCGTCGAATGCCTCGTCGCGATCGACTGGGAGGGTGTCTTCGACAAGAATCTCGTCTTCACCAAGCATCACAGCTTCTACGGCCGGATGAAGAAGGAGATCGGCGACAGCCACAAGATCAACGCCACCACCGACGTGCATGTCGAAGCCGACAATTATGCGCAGGTGCACTCGGGGGTGAAGGCGCTGGCCATGGATGACACGGTCAAGGCAGTCGCCGAGGCCGACGCGATCGCCAGCTAGACGAAAGGCGTAGCCGGCCGGCGTATTCCCGCACAGATCACCGCAACCGGCGAAGCGAACCGGCCTTCACACTCCAGTCCTGGCGCAAGGCTCGGACCAGACCACGCCGGTCTGGTCCGTCTTCGTTTTCAGGCCATGGACCCGGCGCCCCCATCCGAACCGCGCCTCCTGCCACCTCCAGCCGAGACGCAGTCCCGCACGGTGTGCAGGAGAGGCGCTCGCACGGCATAGCCCTCAAGAGCAGCATCTTCCAGAGGACCGGCCTGCAGACCGGCCCCGTCACGACAGTCGGTTTTTCCGCACGCTTCGTTTGAGAACAGCGCCTTGCCGAAGGCCGTCGGCGTGCCGGGTGGCAGCAACGTCATGACGCGCCTTGCGGCTGCCTCCACCGATTCTCGCCGCACGTCCCGCCAAGATCTCGGCGCCAGCGCCGCGCGCCCACACGCACCGCGCGCGCCATCTCGACGCCGCGCGCATCAGCAAGAAGGCGTAGGCCGATCACGCGAATTGCCACCTCCTCCGGGAGGGAAGCGGGCGACGCGCGCCATGGTGCATATGATCCACCGAACGGCGCAGACGGGCACTTCCGCGTGCGCATGCCAAGATGGCTGTACACCTGATCAACACGGAGGACAGCAATCCGAAGGACGGACATCCGAACACCGAAACATGGTAAACAGAAAGTCTTATCTACCTTTGCGTGCTTGGAAAAATCGGCCCGTCTTGAAAACATTGGTGTTGCCCCGGTGGGGTGGTGAAAAGCGAAATCAGGAGATTTTACCATGGGCAAATATCGCGGGAAGAAAAAATTCGACTTCAAGCACAAGGAAAAGGTCAAGGTCGACATTGACCAGGACAACTGGGCCGAAGTCTACGCGGGCCGGGACTCCAAGGTAAGCATCGATCAGGACAACGATGCTGTCGTCGCAGCCCCTCACAAGTCTGCAGATATCTGCATCGACCAGTCCAACACTGCGATCGTCGTCATCTGACGAAATTTTCAGGGTATCGGCTATATTGTAGCCTGCCCTACCCTGGCCCCGTCCGAGCATTCGGCGGGGCCTATTTCGCTTGCGGAAGACGACAAAATCCAAGAAAATTGATTGTATAAATCGCAAGATACATCCATTACTTCCGAAATTATACTTGAGGTGTACTTGCCGAGCGAGGCGAGAAGGCGCAACCTTTGCGATAGTCGCCGTCCGAACGGGACACCAACAGAAACGGGAGCTCTGCCATGACGCTGATAACCAAGCAGACCAAGAAATTCACGACCGGCCCAGACATGAAGAAGGTCGTCACGGGGACCTATGTCAAGATGACCGACGGCTCCCACGACAAGCCCTCGTTCGACAAGGGCAACGCCGGAGATCACGGCCTGGACATCTCCGCCCTCCTTGCCGCCCACAAGCAGAAGGACTGGGGCTCCTATTTCAACGACAAGATGCCCCATGTGCCCGATCACGGCTCCGATTACGGTTGCGGTTCCGGGCATGATATCTGGGAGGGCCGCCCGGACTTCACATCCCGACTGGCACTCGATCACTGCCCGAAAGACGCCCACGACTCGCACGTCTCCGATATCTGCTAGGCGCGCAGCAATCAGGATCTCTGCCGCGGCACCTCGTCTGCCGCACAGATGAAGCGTAGCGCGCCGGGAACACCCCGGCCCCGGCGCGAGGAACGAGCCGGTCCGTGCCCCCAAGATTGCGTCGCCCGTCGGCCCCTTCAGGCCTGCACGGGAGGGGGCACCACCGGTTCCGGCTTCCTCCCGCGCGTTGCAAGGCGTCTCCTGCCCGACATGCTCCGGCCCCGCCGCAGACCGCGCGCTCTTCCATCGCCCTCACCCTCCTGCACCGGTGCTCAGTCTCCGCATGGAGAGATTCGCCCCCACCTGCGCCACCAGGGAGGTGACTCCAGCCGCCGCGTATAACTCTTTCGGGGTACAACCTCACCTTGAGGTCAGCTTGTCCGGCCCGCGGCCCTATAGCACGCTGAAGACCTGACGCTCCTGCGCAGGGGCGGATTTCACAGGCTTGTGGGGGCCTCAAAATGGTTTCGATAAACTCCAGTTCATCTTCCGTCGTCATTATCGACGGCGATCACTCGGGCACAACCAGGCCCGCCGGTCCTCAGAGCGTGGGTCTCGAGCTGAACGCCAGAAAGACCGGCCTCGCCAGCGACAAGGTCAAGGTCGACCTCTCGACACATACCGATTCCACCTCTTCCGCACCGGGCGCGCACAGCGTCTCGATCAAGACCATGTCGACGGTCGGCAAGGCCAGCAAGGTCGACAAGCACAAGATCGAGGTCGGGATCGGCGACTGGATGGGCAATGCGAAGGACGGGGACGACATCGAGTTCCTGATCTGCATCAGTGGCGCCAGAGGGATACCCCGCAAGGCCCCACTTCTCACGGGCAAGGAGGCCAAGGACCTCGATGTCCGCTTCGACCTTGACCTCAAGGGGCTCACCCTGAACGCCAAGCTCAAGCCCGCCTTCGCCAAGGATCTCAAGCTTGTGAAGTGCCTCGACGCCGAGGGGAAGCTGGCCTGGGGGTACCTCGGCACGGTGGATGACACGGACAAGCTCATCAAGATGTCGTTCAACTCCCCGAAAACGGGCGAGAAGGTCGCCGAACTCGCGATCGACATCCAGAACCTTCATCCCGCCGGAGATCACTTCGATCTCTGATCAACGATCAGCCTAGGAGTCACGCCGGATGTACCGCCATGGCAGCAGTTCAGCCCACCCGGGAGACGTCAACATCCTGAAACAGGCCGTCCATCAGACGCGGGGCGCATTTGGAACCGTGGCGCTGTTCAGCCTGTGCATGAATTTGCTGGTGCTCGCCGGTCCGATCTACATGCTGCAGATCTACGACAGGGTTCTCGGCAGCTACAAGGTCGAGACCCTGATCCTTCTGACGGTGATGCTCGCGGCGGCCTTCGGGGCCTGGGCCGCGCTCGACGGCCTGCGCACAGGGATCACGGTGCGGCTCGGCGCCTGGCTCACCCGCAATGTCGGGCCGCACTATCTCGAATACGGCGTACGCGCGCGTCTGGAAGGCAAGCAGGTCGGTGCGCGCGCCTTCAATGACCTCGAGAAGGTCCAGTCCTTCATCGCGACGCAGGGCATGAACGCGCTGTTCGACGCGCCCTGGACCCCGATCTTCATCATCATCATCTGGGCGCTGCACCCCTGGCTCGGGATCTTCGCGCTCTGCTCGGCGCTTCTGCTGCTCTCGCTCAGCATCATCAATGCCATGTTGACGCGCGCGCCACTCCAGCGCGCCGAAGAACTGCAGAGCCGCACCTACACCACGGCCTCCGCCACGATCCGCAACGCCGAACCGGTCTCGGCGATGGGAATGCTGCCCGCGCTCAAGAACCGCTGGCAGGCCCTCAATGGTGAAGCCGAGGTCGAGCTCCTCCGGATGAACCAGCGCGGCGGCGTGCTTGGCACCGCGGTGAAGTTCTGCCGCTCCTTTCTGCAGAGCGCCATCCTCGGCCTCGGCGCCTATCTGGTGATCCGTGGCGAGATGACCGCGGGCATGATGATCGCGGGTTCGATCATGCTCGGCCGCGCACTTGCGCCGGTCGATCAGGCGATCGGGACCTGGAAGAGCTTCGACAGCGCGCGCAACGCGTATCGCCGCCTCTCCGAGCATGCCGATGCCTTCCCGCCCCTGCCGCGCCGCGTCACCATGCCGAAGCCGAAGGGAGGCCTTGAGATCGAGCACCTGATGGTCGTTGTCGGCGATCGGCTCGTCCTCGACGACGTCTCCTTCGACGTCGGCGCCGGGGAAGCGATCGCGGTCATCGGCCCCTCTGCCGCAGGCAAATCCACGCTCTGCAAGGCGATCGTCGGCATTGCGGCGAAGGAAGAGGGCACGATCCGTCTCGATGGTGTCGACATGAGCCTCTGGAACCCCGAGGAGCTCGGCCCGAACATCGGCTTCTTGCCGCAGGACGGCGGCCTCTTCGAGGGCACGGTGCGGGAGAATATCTCGCGCATGCAGGATTCCGCCGATGAGCTGGTGGTGGAAGCCGCGCAGCTCGCCCATGCTCACGAGATGATCGCCAAGCTGCCGAATGGTTACGAGACCGCGCTTGGCGAGGGCGGCATCGGCCTGTCCGGCGGCCAGCGGCAGCGGCTGGGCCTGGCGCGTGCCGTGTTCGGGACACCACCGCTCATCGTGCTCGACGAACCGAACGCCAATCTCGATCAGGCCGGTGAGGCAGCCCTCGCCGAATCCATCCTCGAGCTGAAGAAGCGCGGCTGCACGCTGCTCATCGTCGGCCACCGGCCCTCGACCATCGCACAGGCGGACAAGATCCTGCTCCTGAGTGACGGCGAGGTCCAGGCGTTCGGACCGCGCAACGAGGTCCTCGAACACATGCGCGAGGCGGCCCGCATCAACGCATCGCCGGACCAGGACGATGCGCCGAAGGAAGGCCAGAAGGAGGCCACGGGCGACGCTTCCGGCAAGCCGTCCCACCTGCGCGCTTCTGAATCGACACGCTGACCGCTGAAAGGGTTGGGGACCATGACCTACGCGAACTATTCGTCCCGCATGCTGCCCGGCATCTCCGCCGTCGGGGGTTCGCCGCGGGAGGCGGTCCGCGGACCGCGGCAGTGGGGCCTTCTCGTCATCCTGCTGTTTCTGGCCGTCTTCGGCGGCTGGGGGGGCTTCGCGCCCCTGGCGGGCGGCACCGTCGCGCAGGGCACGATCGCGCCCTTCGGCAGTGTCCGGACGGTACAGCATCTCGAAGGTGGCATCGTGAAGCGCATCCTCGTGCACGACGGCGATGCGGTCGAGGTGGGCGCACCCCTAATCGAGATGCAGGAAACCGTGCCAGAGTCCGAGGTCGCTACGCTCACGGATCGCCTCCGCGCGCGCAGTGCCGAGGCGGCGCGCGTGGAGGCCGAAGTTCTGGGCCTGAGCACCATCACCTTTCCCGCCGCCCTCCTGGACGATCCGGATGGCGCCGAGGTCATTGCGGCCGAAACCCGCATCATGACGGCCCGCAACGACATGATCACGGCCCGCAAGCATATGCTGCAGCAGCAGATGCAGCAACTCGAGCAGCAGATCGCCGGCTACACCGCCCAGATCGAGAGCAGCGACGCGCAGCTCGACCTCATCCTGCAGGAGATTGCCGACAAGCAGGTGCTGCTCGACCAGGGGCTCTCGCTCAAGGTGGAAATGCTGCGCCTCCGGCGTGAAGTGGCACAGATTCGCGGCTACCGTGGCGAGTATACCGCCTCGATCGCCGCCGCCCGCCAGCGCATCGGCGAAGCGGAAGTGGAGCTGATGGCAGTCGACGCCGAACGGATCGAAGCAGCCTCACAACGCGCCGGCCAGATCCGCGGCGAGCTTGCGGAAATCGAGCAGATGCTGGACGCCCGGCGGGACGTCCTCGCACGCACCGTGCTCACCGCACCGGTCGCCGGTGTTGTGAACAACCTGCGAATCAGAACAGAGGGCGGTGTCATCGGCTCGGGCCAGGCGGTTCTCGACATCGTGCCGACCCAGGAGAAGCTGATCGTCGAGGCTTCGGTCTCTCCGATGGACATTGATCTCGTCAAGAGCGGCATGGAAGCGCATGTGCAGTTCTCCGCTCTCTCACGCAGGGTTGTGCCGAAGGTCGTCGGCATTGTGAAAGAGGTTTCCGCCGATACACGGGTCGATCCCGGGAGTCGCGCGCCGCACTACATTGCGCGCATCGAGGTGGCCCAGAGCGAGATCGAAAAGGCGGGCGCCACGAACATCCAGGTCGGCATGCCGGCAAGCGTGCTGATTGTCGCGCGCGAACGCACATTGCTTCAGTACATCACCCAGCCCTTCACCGAAGCACTCTGGCGCGCAGGCCGCGAGATCTGACCCCGAAGGTTTCGCGGCTTTCTGGGAGCCAGGCGATGTATATCGCCTGGCTCTTTTGCTGTCGGGTGGAGCCCACGGCCACCGGCGCCAAGGCAACGGAACGGCCGCGAGCGATGGAGATTGTCATCGGCTCTATCGGTCCGGACTTGAGCCCCCTTTGCAGCCGAGGGCGTCGAGTCGGATGGCTTCGATGTTCATGCGTCGCCAGAAGGAAACCGCTCCGGACGGCGTTGATGCGCCCTGCATCCGGAGGTCCGGCACACGCGGCAAAGCCAACTGAATCGCTTGGTTTGCAACCTATTCGCAATACGTGCAATCGGACCGGACGCTTCAGTCATCCAGCTCCGTATGGCATTCAAGTCGATAACAGAATCAAACAAGAACACACGCATAAAGAGAAGAATTTCCTCCCGCGCAAAAATACAGCTCAGAGCCAGTTCCGTGAGACAAGCGGTGTTCGAAATGTTATTCTTTTGTTACGGGCGATTACTGATGTTTCCCGTGCAAACGTTTGAAAATAAAAATTGTTGCATCAAGAACAAGCGCCAGAGGGCGCTGGTGATTGCTCCAGTTTTTTGGGGGAGTGGGGGAGCTATGACGGACCAGACAGCCCATACAGGGGGAAATCGCGTACTGGTTTTGGATGACATGCCGTTCAAGCGGACGGTCATCACCGAGTTTCTGAAGAGTTGGGCCGAAGATGCAGGCCTTGAGCTTATCCCAAGCAGTGTCGAGGAGGCCCTGAGCCAAAGCCGGCTGACCGGTTTCAGGATGGTCATTCTCAGCATCGGTGGCGCAAGCTTGGCGGATCCGAACGTCGTGGCAGCGTATCGGATCCTGTCGATGATCGAGCCGTCCGGCCGGATCGTCATACTGGGCGATTGTCCGGATGCCGAGAACATCGAACGCGCCATCGATCTCGGGATCGCCGGCTATATCGCGACCAGTATTGACGCCGATGTCGCTGTTGCGGCGCTGAACTTCATTCTGGCAGGTGGTGGTTATTTCCCGCCGGAGGCCCTGCGCAACGTAGCGACCCAGCCGCAAGGAACTCCGCCAAAGGGCCCATCCCAGTTGCCTGCGCCGACCCTGGTGGAAGCGGACCGCCCCAAGGCATTGACGGACGAGAAGTCGAGGGACAGCAAGGAGCTGCCGCGCAACCAGATCAACCGGAAGTGCCCACAACAGCTCAATCCTCCCTGCAACAACGACCTGACTGCGCGCCAGCAGGAGGTGCTGGACTGTCTCACGCGGGCGCGCTCGAACAAGGAGATCGCGCGCGAACTCGAAATGTCGGAAGCGACGGTAAAGGTCCATGTCCGTCAGGTCATGAAGAAGCTTGGCGCGCTCAACCGAACGCATGCGGCGATCCTTGCCACCCAGGGCGCCTCGACGGAAGAGACCGTCGAGCCCAAGATCGCGCCGTTCGCACTCTACAAATCCAACCTGCACCACGCCTTGGCCAGGTAGCGAGGATATACGGATCAGCCCATCACTCAGCGATCGCCATCCATTGCCGCAACGCATGTCACCAGGACCGATAAGCTGATCGGAGCCTGCTGCGGGCTATGCCATGGGAAGCGGCCTTCAATCGTCAAGGCATGAAACTGCGCGCCCTTGGCCCGCCTCCAGGTGGCGAAATCAGCCGCAGACGATACCGGCCCGCATAGGCGCGACAGGGGTTTGATCCCAGCCTCCGACAGCATGATCATGCATTGGACAGGTAGGAGGTCTTGCGAAAGGAACCGCCTTCTTCGGGGGGTTCATCGCGCCTGCCGATCCGTTAGACTAGAGTGGATGGTGTGGAGTGGCTTGGAGAGGCGGAGCGATGGCACGGATGATTGAGCGAGAGGCCTACTCCTACCGGACGGACCCTGCCGTGCCGCCATTCGATGACACCAGGCCGATTGTCTTCATGGATGGCGAGTGCCTGCTTTGCACACAAGGCGCACGGCTCATCAGCCGGTTCGACCGGCGGGGAGAGTTCCGCATTGCCTCGACCCACAGCCCCCTCGGCACGGCGATGCTCGCCCATTACGGGATGGAGGTGGATGATCCTGAAAGCTGGCTGTTTCTCGAGGAGGGCCGGGCCTGCGGTTCGCTGCAGGCGGTCACCGGAATCGGACGGCGGCTCGGAGGCCCGGCGCGGATGCTGGGCGTGTTCCGGTTCCTGCCCCGGTCGATGCAGGACTGGATCTACCGCCGGGTCGCACGCAACCGCCGCGCGTTCGGGCGAAGCGACATGTGCGCCCTGCCGGATCCGGCCCTGCAGACGCGGATCCTGCGTTGAGGCGGCTCAGTAGCTGCGAATGAGACCGACGAGCTTGCCCTGCACCTTGACCTGGTGGTCCTGGTAGAGCCGGGTCTCGTAGGCGGGATTGGCCGCCTCCAGCGCGATGGTCGTGCCGCGGCGGCGGAAGGTCTTGAGCGTCGCCTCCTGCTCCTCCACGAGCGCGACGACGATATCGCCGTTGTCGGCGTTCGACTGCTCCTGGATCACCACGATGTCGCCGCTGTTGATGCCGGCGTCGATCATGGAATCGCCCTTGACCGTCAGCGCGTAGTGCCGCCCGCCGCTGCGCAGCATCGAGGCGGGCACTGCCACATTGTGCGAGGGCTCCTGAATTGCTGTAATCGGCGTGCCGGCGGCGATACGGCCCATGACCGGCAATTCGACAGCAGAGATCTCTACCGGCCGCGCCGCGGCGGGGCGGTAATCGGGCCGGTCGCCGTCGATGATGGTGGGGCGGAAGGTCGCGGGGGCGTCCTCCATGCTGTCAGGGAGCTTGACGATCTCGATGGCACGCGCACGGTGCGCGAGGCGCCGGATGAAGCCCCGCTCCTCAAGCGCCGTGATCAACCGGTGGATGCCTGATTTCGATCGGAGATCGAGCGCATCCTTCATTTCGTCGAACGAAGGCGGCACACCATCCTGTTGCAGCCGCTTGTGAATGAACTGAAGCAAATCGTATTGCTTGCGCGTCAGCATGTCCCGATCCTTTGGCTCTCCCTCGAGCCGTTCTACTAACGTTCCTGTTTTGTGTCAAGAATCAAGAGAGTAGATCAATCTCAGGTTTATCACATCCAGATGAATTCCACCACATCCCCGATTTCGCGGGCCGGATCGTGGGGCGGACGGACAAGTAGCGCGTTGGCTTCGGCCAGCACGGAGAGCAGTGAGCTGTCCTGCCGGGTGAACGGGGTGCAGAGCCAGCCGTCCGGGCCCAGCACAACTTCCGCGCGCATGTAGTGTTCCCGCTCCCGGTTCGCGCCGACGGGTTCGGCAAGCCTTGCGGAGATGCGCGGCGCAAGGCCCGTGGGCAGGCCGAGCATGCAGTCGATGGCTGGCAGCAGGAAGATCTGAGCGCAGACCACAGCGGAGATCGGATTGCCCGGCAGGCCGACCAGCGGCGTGCCACGGAGCCGCCCCGCCATCAGCGGCTTTCCGGGCCGCATTGCCACCCTGTAGAAGCTGAGCTCCAGCCCCTCGGCGGCCGCTGTGCTCTGCACGAGGTCGTAATCGCCGACAGACGCGCCCCCGAGCGTCACGATCGCATCTGCACCCTCGGCGAGGCGAAAGGCCGCGGAGAGGCTTTCGGCGCTGTCGCGCGCGATGGGGAGAATGCGAACGCAGGCGCCGCGCGCCTCGAAGGCCGCTTTCAACGCATACTGGTTCGAGGCGACGATCTGATCGGGACCCGGCGTCTCGCCCGGCATCACCAGCTCGTCGCCGGTCGCGATGATGGCAATCTCGGGGCGGCGAGCGACGCGCACCGTGCCGACGTTCATCGCGGCGCTCAGGGCGAGATCACGGCCAGTGAGGCGCCGCGGCGCGGAAATGCGCGCACCCTCGCGGAAATCGATCCCGGCAGGGCGGATGTTGCCGCCCTCCACGCCCGGTGCGTTGAGGATCACCTCGTCACCGTCGCGGGATGTGTCTTCCTGGATGACGACGCAATCGGCCTCGTCGGGCACCGGCGCTCCGGTGAATATCCGCACCGCCTCTCCCGGCCCCATGCGGCCCTCGCAGCGCCGACCGGCGATGGACTCGCCAATGACCCGCAGACGCGCGCCCTGCCCCGCACCGGCGCTCGCAACCGCATAGCCGTCCATGGCGGAGGAGCGGAAAGGCGGCTGGCTGCGGAGCGCGATGATCTCTGCGGCAAGCACCCGGCCGGCGGCCTCGGCCAGCGGCACATCCTCGGCGCCGAGCGGCGCGAAGAGGCCGATCAGCCGGGCGTGAGCCTCGGAAACGCCGATCATGCTCATGTGGACGTCCTATTCAGCTTCGTAGCGGCCCGACTTGCCGCCATCCTTGAAGGCGAGACGGATTTCACCGATCACCATGCCGCGGTCCGCCGCCTTCAGCATGTCGTAGATGGTGAGACCCGCGACGGAAACGGCGGTGAGCGCTTCCATCTCGACGCCGGTCGGGCCGGTGGTGCGCACCGTCGCCTGGATCACGACCTTGCCCGCGGTGGTGTCCGGGGTGAACTCGAGCGAGACCTTGGAGAGCGCCAGCGGATGACAGAGGGGAACGAGATCGGAGGTTCTCTTCGCCGCCATGATGCCCGCAATCCGCGCCACGCCGAGGACATCGCCCTTCGCCGCCGTGCCGGCCATGACCAGCGCGAGCGTTTCGGGCGACATGGTGACCGAGCCGCGCGCGACCGCGGTGCGGGCGGTCGCGGGCTTGGCCGAGACATCGACCATGTGGGCAGCGCCTGTCTCGTCGAAATGGGTCAGCGGGCCGGACATGAGCGCCCCGTCACTCTGCTTCCGGCCGCCAAGGGCCGCGCAGGAGCTCGCGGGTCGCGGCCTCGACATCAGCCTCTCGCATCAGGGTCTCGCCGATCAGGAAACAGCGCACGCCATAACGCGCGATGCGGGCGAGGTCGAGGCGGTCGGTAAAGCCCGATTCCGAGATGGTGATCCGGTCGACCGGCACACCGCGAGCGAGCGATTTCGTGGTATCGAGATCGGTCACGAAGGTGTTGAGGTCGCGGTTGTTGATCCCGACAAGCTCGGACTTGAGATGGCAGGCGCGGTCGAGCTCCTCGCGGGTATGGACCTCGAGCAGCGCCGCCATGCCATAGGCCTGCGCGGTCTCCTCGAGCTCGGCCGCCTGGGCGTCGGAGACGCTTGCGAGGATGATGAGGATGCAGTCGGCCCCGAGCGCGCGGCTCTCGACGACCTGCCAGGGATCGTAGATGAAATCCTTACGCAGCACGGGAAGCGAGACAGCGTTGCGCGCCGCGGCGAGATAGCCGTCCTCGCCCTGAAAGCTCGGCGTGTCGGTGAGGACCGAGAGGCAGGTGGCGCCGCCCGCCTCATAGGCCGCAGCAAGCGCCGCCGGGTCGAAATCCGCGCGGATGAGCCCCTTGGATGGACTCGCCTTCTTCACCTCGGCGATGAGGCCGTAGCCACCGGTGGTGGCGGCATGGCGGAGCGCGCCCGCAAAGTCGCGCACCGGGCCCGCGGCCCGCGCGGCGCCCTCGATTTCCGACAGCGGCCGGGCCGCCTTGCGCTCGGCGACATCCGCCAGCTTGTAGGCCTTTATCTCGTCCAGAATGCTCATGCCTGCTCCCCCTTGGCCCGTATCGGAGAAAGCGCCGCGAGCGCCGCCGCCTTGGCCTTTGCCGCACCGGAATCGATGCTTTCGCGCGCGAGGTCAACGCCCGCGGCGAGCGCCGGGGCACGATCCGCCACGACGAGGGCGGCGGCGGCGTTGAGCAGCACCGCGTCACGGTAAGCCGAGGGCTCCCCGGCCAGCAGGGCGCGGAGGGCGGCGGCATTCTCGGCCGGCGTGCCGCCCGCGATTGCATCGAAGGGATGGACGGGCAGGCCCGCTTCCTCCGGATGGATGGTGAATTCGCGCACTGCGCCCTTGTCGAGCTCGGCAACATAGGTCTCGCCCGAGATGGCGATCTCGTCGGTGCCGTCGGAGCCGTGCACGAGCCAGGCCCGGTCCGAGCCCAGCGCGCCGAGCGTCTCGGCCATCGGCCGGATCACCGAGCGGGAGAAGGCGCCGGTGAGCTGGCGCCGCACGCTCGCGGGATTGGTGAGCGGCCCGAGGATGTTGAAGATCGTGCGGGTGCCGAGCTCGATGCGGGCCGGCATCACGTGGCGCATCGCCGGGTGGTGCATCGGCGCCATCATGAAGCCGATCCCGACTTCGGCAAGCGCGCGCTCGACCGTCTCGGGACCGACCATCACGTCGATACCCAGCTCGGTCAGCGCATCCGCCGCGCCGGACTTCGAGGAAAGGTTGCGGTTGCCATGCTTGGCCACCACGACGCCTGCACCCGCGACGACAAAAGCCGTGGCGGTCGAGATGTTGAGCGTGCCCTTGCCGTCGCCGCCGGTGCCGACGATGTCCATCGCGCCCGCCGGAGCATGGACCTTGTGGCACTTCGCGCGCATCACCGCAGCGGCGGCAGCGTATTCGGCCACCGTCTCGCCACGTGTGCGCAGCGCCATCAGGAAGCCCCCGATCTGTGCGGGCGTCGCATCGCCATCCATGATCGCCTCGAAGGCGGTCTCGGCCTGGGGCCGGGACAGAGGCCCTTCGACCGCACGCCCGATCAGCGGCTTCAGCCGGTCACTCATGCAGGCACTCCCGCGACGCCCGCGATGTCGAGGAAGTTGCGCAGGAGCGCATGCCCGTGCTGCGAGGCAATCGACTCGGGATGGAACTGCACCCCGTGGATCGGCAGTTCGCGGTGCCGCAGCCCCATGATCGTACCGTCCTCGAGATCGGCAGTGATCTCGAGCGCCTCGGGCAGGCTGGAGCGCTCGACGACGAGGCTGTGGTAGCGCGTGGCCTCGAAGGGCGAGGGCAGTCCCTTGAACACGCCCTTTCCGGTGTGGTGCACGAGGCCCATCTTGCCATGCATGATCTGGTCGGCACGCACCACCTGGCCGCCGAAGGCCTGACCGATCGCCTGATGCCCCAGACAGACACCGATGAGCGGCGTGCGGGTTTCGGCGGCGGCGGCGATCAGGGCAAGGCAGATCCCGGCCTGATCGGGAGCGCAGGGACCGGGCGAAAGGAGGATGGCCGAGGGGTTCATCCCCATGGCTTCCTGGACGTCGAGCGCGTCATTCCGCTTCACGACGATATCGGCCCCAAGTTCCCCCAGGTAATGGTAAAGGTTGTATGTGAAGCTGTCATAGTTATCGATCAGCAGCAGCATCTCTTGGCCTTTCCTCCTGTGGCGGGATTGGCGCTGGGTCGCGCGGGCGCTATACATGGCCCCGCGGATCAGACCGGGTCAAGGGAAAGCTGGTGGCAACGAGTAAAGCAGGTCGACGCGCGCATGTAAAACGGCGCGCGGGGGGTGGGTTCTGGCAAGGTGCTGCGGCAGGCGCGGCGGTTTCCGCCGTGATTGCGGCGGGTCTCATCTATGCCTTCCCGCCACTGAAGACCTTGCCGCCCGAGATACCCCCAGGGACCGCCGAGCCCCCTGCCGCGCTGACGAGCCCCGCCCCCGTGGCAGAACGCCCGGCCCCCGCGGCGGCACAGGGGCTGCTTGTCGAAGCGCCCGCCCCACTCGTCATCTCGGGACCTGCCCGCGACGTGCCGCCGGGGCTTGATGGGTTGCTGCGCCCGCCCGCGCCGGATGTCTTCGATGGCGGTGCTGCGGGCTCGCCCTCGCTCTTCCGCCCCGGGGAAACGCCGGGCAACGCCCCCGGCACGCGGTAGGCCTAGGGGCACCGGGCGCCCTCTCGAGGGCGTGTCCTGGTACCACGGACGGGGCGGTGTATCCTCACCGCCTGCGGCCGCGGCAGCTTTGCGCGTGGACGCCGGAATTCTTCCGATAGATCATTTCGGAGGACGCATGGCCTGCAAGCGGCTCAATGGCGAATTCCATATTTTCTACCCCGACCAACCCCTCAACGGCCCGGAACCCGACGGCAACACAATCAAGTTCCGGCCCGATGATCCTGGTGCGGCCGAAGTGCTCAGGCCGCCCGGCCTGCGGAGGCCAGCCGTCAACGGCCGCGGCAGATCAATCTGCGCTTCGAGGGGCTCGATGCGCTCGAGACCCATTTCGCCGGACGACACCAGAACCTCGCGGCCGCGACGGCCTCACAGGATTTCCTGCTTGCCCGCGCGGGTTTCGGCAAGGTGGCGTTCCAGGCCGACCGGCCCAACAAGGTCGCGTCGGTCGAGCGTCATCCGGTGCGCGGGCATGTGCTCTCGAACGGGCTCGACGGACACGGGCGCATCGTCGCCTTCGTCTTCTTCTCCGATGCCCCAGAGCCCGATGGGACGGAGGTCTTTCTCGACGAGGCCCGGCTCGGAGCGAGCTACAACGTACGCAGCCTCGCCGAGGGGAAGGCCTATTCGCTCTTCTATCTTTCGCTGCCGATCTCGCTGACGCAGAGGCTCGCCGAGATCGCGCGGGCAGCCGGGGCCGCGCAGGCGGGGCTTTACGCCGCCGATGCGTCAGCGCGCGGCGCGACCTTCGCAGTCGACCCCGAAACGCTCGGGGACCTGGTGATCGGACCGAAGCTCTTCCGGCGGCTCGCGAAATATTTCGGCGATGCCTTCTCCGACCTCTCAGGGTTCGAGGGCTGGATGCGGCGCATGTCGTCGTCGTTCCCGACGACTTCGCCATGCCCGAGACCGGGCTGCGTGTGCGCTGAGGCGGGGGGCTGACTTACCCGGTGAGCGACATCATTGCCTCGGCCGCGATCTCGACAGAGCGGAGCCGGGCGGCATGGTCATGAATCTGGGCCGTGAAGATGACTTCGTCGGGGCTGTAGCGCTCGATGAGCGCGGCGATCTGATCCCGGACCATGCCCGGATCGCCCACCGCCGAGCAGGACAGCGCCTGATCGACGGCAGCTATCAGACCCGGCGGCGCCACTGCACCGATGTCGGCCACCGGACGTGGCAGCGGTCCGGGTCGGCCGCTCCGGAGATTGATGAAGGCCTGCTGCATCGAGGTCATGAGATAGCGGGCCTCGGCCGCGCTATCGGCGGCAAAGACGTTGAGCGCGAGCATGAAGCGCGGCGCGGCGCAGCTCTCGGAGGGCAGGAAGCCGCGACGGTAAACCTCGATCGCCTGGGCAAGCGAGGCCGGGGCGAAATGCGAGGCGAACGCGTAGGGCAGGCCCAAGTGGGCTGCGAGCTCGGCGCCATAGAGGCTCGATCCCAGCATCCAGACCGGCACCTCCGTGCCCTCGCCAGGCACCGCTCGCACTGGCTGGCCCGGCCGGCCTGGTCGGAAATAGCCGATAAGTTCGGTCACCGCGCGGGGGAAGTGATCGGGGCCATCCATGCCGCGGCGAATTGCACGCATCGTCGCCATGTCGGTGCCCGGCGCACGGCCGACACCAAGGTCGATGCGGCCGGGAAAGAGCGTGGCGAGCGTGCCGAACTGCTCGGCGATGATGAGGGGCGCGTGATTGGGCAGCATCACCCCACCCGCGCCAACCCGAATTCGCGACGTCGCCGCCGCGACATGGCCGATGACGACGGCCGTGGCAGCTGAGGCGATGCCCGGCATGTTGTGATGCTCGGCCAGCCAGTAGCGCGCGAAACCACAGTCTTCGGCGTGGCGCGCCAGGTCTCGGGTATTGGCGAGCGCCTCCGCCGCCGTGCCGCCTTCGGGCACCGGGGCGAGGTCGAGGAGCGAGTATGGCAGCATCGACATCATTCCATTCGTCGTAGTCCGATTAATCTAGCGCGATCAGCGGGGAGAGCAGCCTGCAAATTGCCGAAAATGCATAAAATAAATACATCTAATATTCGCCGCATCGCTGGCGGCCTCCGGCAGGCGCCTTCAGACCATGTGCGGGCCGGGCACCAGCGCGACCCAGACGATAAAGGCGCGCATCCGGCGCGGCAGATGGCAACCAGACGCGCCACCTTGAGCAGGGCAAGCGGCCTGACCGGAAGGAAGAAACGCAGAAGCTTCATATGCCTGCGGACCTGAACGCCTTGGCCCGTGCGCACCGCGATGTATATGCACGCGTGGCGCCCCTTGCGCCCACCGCACTTCGCGTGCAGCACTGGCGCCAGCCCGGCACAACATGCGGAGCCGCCTGCATGCTCTCGATCCACCATCTCTATCTTGGCCTCGCGATTCTCGCAGAGGTCGTCGCCACCACCGCGCTGGCCCGCACCGAAGGCTTCACCCGGCTCGGGCCGACGGCGCTCTCACTCGGGCTCTACGGCATTGCCTTCTACCTGCTCGCGCTCACGCTCCGCGTTATGCCGACGGGGGTCGTCTATGCCGTCTGGTCGGGAATGGGCATCGTCTTCATCGCAGCCATCGCCTGGATCTTCCATGGCGAGAAGCTCGATCTGCCCGCGGTGCTGGGCCTCGGGCTGATCCTTGCGGGCGTCGTGATCGTCAACGTCTTCTCGAACACCGTCGGTCACTGAGCCTCAGGCGGCCGCGAGCATCGCCTGAAGGCGCGCGCGGTCGCCCGGATCATCGGGGCGTGCGAGGATCCCCGCCAGCTCCTCGAGACTCGCGATGTTGTGGCAGGCGCGGAAGCTGTCCACATGCGGCAGAATGGCACGGATGCCGCGGGCTTTCGGCGCGAAGCCATCCCAGCGCAGCAGCGGGTTGAGCCAGATCACCCGCCGGGCCGAGAGGTGGAGCCGCTCCATCTCGCGGGCCAGCAACGCAGGATCGTCGCGGTCGAGCCCGTCGGTGATCAGGAGCACCACCGCCCCCTGCCCCAGTACCCGCCGGGACCAGTCGCGGTTGAAGGCGTGCAGGCACGCCCCGATCCGGGTGCCGCCCTCCCAGTCCTGCGCCTCGCGGCCCGCCGCCTCGAGCGCCGCATCGACATCGCGGCGGCGGAGGTGACGGGTGATGTTGGTGAGCCGGGTGCCGAAGGTGAATGCATGGACCTGCGCCCAGCCCGCGCCCCTGGTGTTCGCGACCGAATGGAGGAAGTGGAGCATCATCCGCGAATAGGCCGACATCGAGCCTGAAATGTCGCAGAGCACCACGAGATTGGGCCAGCGGATGCGACGCTTGCGCCAGGCGAGCCCCTGCACCTCTCCCCCCGCGCGCAGGCTCGCGCGAATTGTCGCCTGCCAGTCGGCAATACGCCCGCGGGCGTCAGAGCGGGTGCGGCGGCTCGCGATCGGCGACACGGGCAGATCGAGCCGGGCGATGGCACGCTTGGCCGCGGCGATCTCGGTCGCCGACATCTGCTCGAAATCGGCGGTCTTGAGCTTTTCCTCGCCCGAGGCGGTGAGCGAGAGATCGATTTCGATCTCCTCCTCGTCCTCCTCGCGGCGCTGGGGCGCGGGCATCTCCGCCTCGTCAAGCAACGCCTCCGCGGCGCGGCGCTCGGCGGCCCCCGGATCCGGCCGATCGTTGAAACCCCTGAGCGTCGGCATCAGGATCGACATCATGTGTTCCATGAACTGCGGGTCGCGCCAGTAAAGCCGGAAGACCTGCGCGAAGACCTGGCGCTGTTCGGGCCGGCTGACGAAGCAGGCCTGAAGCGTGTGGTAGAAATCCGTCTTGTCCGTGAAACCCACCGCTTCCACGGCGCGGATCGCATCCACCACTCGGCCGGTGCCGACGGGGATACCTGCCCGCCGGAGCGCACGGGCGAAATGGGTGATGTTGGCAGCAAGCTTGCCTTCGTCGGGGAAACTGTCGGGGACGCGGGCCATGGCTTCACCTTTGCCTTGTGCGGCGCATCTGTCCCCGAACGGGGATGACACCCGCCCGGACGAGACCTGCATCCATGACGGATCTGTCCGGTTCGCAAGGGCCTAGTCTATGCCGCGTCATATCGGCTCACCTCGATCAGAGTGCCGTCGGGAAGGTCGGCCACCAGGCAGAGGTCGCGCGACCCGATGCAGGCATTGTCGCGGTTTTCCTGATCGAGTGTCTTCCGGTTGATCTTCTGACCATCGACGATCAACGGCCCGCACTCGGTATCAGTGGTCACCGCCTCGAGCCCGGGCATTCGGACATTGAAGGCCACGGTCGCCCCGCTGTCGCGGATGGTGAGAACCACATGATCGATGGCCGAGTTCATCAGACGGGCGCCAGCGCGGCGCTCGCCTCATCGAGGATGCGCTTGATTTCCGAGCCCTGCATCCTGGCGATATCGTCCTGGTATTTGAGCAACGCCCCGAGTGTATCGGCAATCACCTGCGGCGAGAGCTGCACCGCATCGAGGGCGACGAGGCATTTGGCCCAGTCGATGGCTTCCGCGACGCCCGGCTTCTTGAAGAGATCCTCGCCCCGGAGCTTCTGCACGAAGGCCACAACTTGGCGGGTAAGCGCCTCGGTGGCCTCGGGCGCCTTCGCACGCAGGATCGCATATTCTCGGTCGAAATCCGGGTAGTCCACCCAGTGATAGAGGCAGCGGCGCTTCAGCGCGTCATGAACCTCGCGGGTGCGATTGGAAGTGAGGATGACAATGGGCGGCTCGGCGGCGCGCATGGTGCCGAGCTCGGGGATCGTCACCTGGAAATCCGACAGGGCTTCGAGCAGGAACGCCTCGAAAGGCTCGTCGGTGCGGTCCAGCTCGTCGATGAGCAGGACCGGCGGCCCGCCCTCCTGCGGCTCCATCGCTTCGAGCAGCGGGCGGCGGATGAGAAAGCGGTCGGAGAAGAGCTCGTCGGTCAGGCGCTCGCGGTCGGCGCCGCCTTCAGCCTCCGCCGTGCGGATCGCGACCATCTGCGCCGGGAAATTCCATTCGTAAACCGCGGAGGTCGCATCGAGGCCCTCGTAGCATTGCAGCCGGATCAGCCGTCGACCCAGCGCCGCGGAGAGCGCCTTGGCGATCTCTGTCTTGCCGACGCCCGCCTCCCCCTCGAGGAAGAGCGGCCGGCCGAGGCGGAGGCTGAGATAGACCACCGTCGCAAGCCCCCGTCCGGCGACATATCCCGCATCGGCAAGCATGGAACGGGTCGCATCGATCGAGGGCGGCAGGTCGTGCATGGGGGTGTTCTCCTCAGGTCCGGCCCTATGGAAGCCGAGAAGGCAGGGAAATCAAGCCCTCCCATGGTGGCAGGCGGACCGCGGCGGAGAAACCTTTTCCGGCCGGCCGCGTTGATCCGCATATCGCACTCAACCCTGGGCGCAGCAGAAAGGAAGGACAGATGAACGACAAGCGACCTGTTTCCCACATCCTGACCGGCCTCGCCGGTGGAAGTTTCGCTTTTCTCGCCGCCTCGACACCCGTCTTCGGCACCACGGCCGGAACCTCGGCAGCGGTGACATTTCTCGTCATGGGAGGGCTCGGCGCCATCGCCTTCGTGGCGCTCCTGCGTCCGACGCGCGAGAGCTGCGAAGAGACGCAGGAGATGCCGGACGACCTCGCCCTGCGGCGCGGACGCTCGCGCTCGCGCCTCTCTCCCCGAGCCTCACGGCGCGACCGCGTGGCCAAACCGGCGGTGATCTCCGCGCACGTCGGCCGTCGTTTCTCCTCCTGAGCCCGGGCGTGCTCATGCCCCCATGAGATCCCTCCGGAAATAAGGTTCCCGACCAGAAAGGAGATTGAAATTGCCGCTCGACAGCACGACCGGCGGCGCAAAAGCCGCAAAACTCTATCGTATGGTCATGCCCGACCATGTCTGCCCCTACGGCCTCAAGGCCAAGGCGCTTCTCGAACGCAAAGGCTATGCTATCGAGGACCACCCCTTGCGCACACATGACGAGACCGAGGCCTTTCAGGAGCGTGAGGGCGTCGAGACGACGCCGCAGGTCTGGATCGGCGGCGAGCGGATCGGTGGTTATGATGAACTGCGCGAGTTCTTTGGCGAGCATGTAAAAGATGAGGGCGAGACGACATATCGCCCGGTGATCGCGATCTTTGCGGTCGCGGCACTCATGGCAATCGCCGTGAGCTGGGCCGCGGCCCTTCCCGCGGTTCGCACCTTCGAGCTTTTCATCGCCTTCGGCATGACGCTTCTCGGGCTGCAGAAACTTCAGGACGTCGAGAGCTTCTCGACCATGTTTCTCAACTACGACCTGCTGGCGCGTCGCGAGGTACGTTATGGCTATGTCTATCCCTACGCAGAGACAGGGGCGGGCCTGCTCATGATCGCGGGTGCGCTCATCTGGCTTGCTGCTCCGATTGCGCTCTTCATCGGGACAGTGGGAGCTGTATCGGTGTTCAAGGCGGTCTATGTCGAGAAGCGTGAACTCAAATGCGCCTGCGTCGGCGGTGGCTCCAACGTGCCGCTCGGTTTCATCTCGCTCACCGAGAACCTCATGATGATCCTGATGGCGATCTGGATGCCCCTGCGCATGTGGCTCGGCGCCTGACGCGCCGGGCCTGGGGCAGACGGGCTTGGAGAACCGGGGCCGGGCGCAGTATATAAGTCTCCCGCACCCGATGCATGGTGAGACGCATGGCCGAGCCCGCACCCGACCAGATCCCCGAAGCCGCCCTTGCCTGGGTCCGCGCCGGACGGCGCGCGGCGCTCGCGACCGTGGTGGAAACCTGGGGTTCGGCCCCACGCCCGCGGGGCTCACAGCTCGCGATCACCGAAGATGCAGAGATGGCGGGCTCCGTCTCGGGCGGCTGCGTCGAGGGCGCAGTGGTGGCCGAGGCGCTCGAGGCGCTCGAGGATGGGCGGCCGCGGATGCTCGAATTCGGCGTGAGCGACGAGGATGCCTTCGCCGTCGGGCTCGCCTGCGGCGGCCGGATCCGGGTGCTCGTCGAGCCGATCGCCGTTGGCGACGGTCCGTCGGAAGGGCTGATCGCTGATCTGGTCGCAGCGCGCGCTGCACGGCGTCCGGTGGTCTACGCAGTCAACCCCGAAAGCTGGGAGCGCCATCTCGTCGGGGCCGAGAGCCCCGGTCCGCTTGGCGATGCGGCTCGTGCGGCCTTCGTCGAGGACCGTTCCGGTTTTGCCGAAGATTGGTTTCTCGGCGTGCACAATCCACCGCTCCGCATGGCGGTGGTGGGCGCGGTTCATATCGCGCAGGCCCTTGTGCCGATGGCCCGGCTCGCCGGCTACGACGTGGCGGTGATCGACCCTCGCGAGGCCTTTGCGAGCCCAGCGCGCTTTCCCGGCACGGCCCTTCTGGGCGACTGGCCCGATACCGCGCTCGGCACCTTCGGGCTCGACACGCGCACAGCTGTCGTGACCCTAACCCATGATCCCAAGCTCGACGATCCGGCCATCCGGGCTGCACTCCGCTCGCCCGTCTTCTATCTCGGCTGCCTTGGCTCGACCCGCACCCATGCGAAGCGCGTCGCACGTCTGGAGGCCGAGGGTATTGCGACGTGTGACATCGCCCGCATCCATGCCCCGGTCGGGGCCGATATCGGAGCGCAGTCGCCAGCGGAAATCGCGATTTCGATCCTCGCCCAGATCACCGAACGCCTGCGGCATCCCGACACGAGGCCCTGAGATGGAGTTCGGCCCCGTCGCAGTGGAAGCCGCCGAAGGCGCGATCCTCGCCCATTCCCTGCACGCCGGCGGGCTCCGCCTCCGCAAGGGTCGGACACTCTCGGCCGAAGACATCGCGGCACTCGCCGGGGCCGGCATTGCGGAGGTGACAGTCGCGCGCCTTGCTCCCGGCGATCTCAGCGAGGATGCGGCGGCGGCCCGTATTGCGGCGGCCATTGCCCCGGATGCCGCGACACTCGGTCTTTCGATCTCGGCTCCGTTCACCGGCCGGGTGAACCTTTTTGCCGAAGCGCCGGGCGTGCTGCGCGTCGAGCGCGCGGCGGTAGATGCGCTCAACGCGGTCGATCAGGCCATCACGCTTGCAACACTGCCCGATCATGCTCGGGTGCAGGCGCGACAGATGGTTGCCACCGTCAAGATCATTCCCTACGCCGTCGCGAGCGCACAGGTCACCCGCGCGCTCGAGGGCCTCGGCCCGACGCCAATCCGGCTCCATTCTTTCCGGCCGGGGCGGGTGGCACTGATACTCACGCGAACGCCCGGGATGAAGGAGAGCCTGCTGGCCAAGGGGGCCGCGACGATCGAGGCGCGGATGACGGCTCTCGGGCTCACGCTTGCCCCGCCCGTCATCGTCGCCCACGAGACGGCGGCGGTCGCCGCAGCGCTGGGCGCAGCGGAGGGGGATCTCCTGCTGATCCTCGGGGCTTCAGCAACCTCGGATGTCGCCGACACCTGCCCGAGCGGCCTGCTGGCTGCGGGCGGGCGGCTCACGCGCTTCGGCATGCCGGTCGATCCGGGCAACCTGCTGTTTCTGGGCGATCTCGGCGGGCGGCCGGTGGTCGGGCTGCCGGGCTGCGCGCGCTCGCCAGCACTCAACGGGGCGGACTGGGTACTCGAACGGCTCGCGGCCGGCCTCGCCGTCGGCGATCGCGACATCGCGGCAATGGGCGTCGGCGGGCTTCTGAAGGAAATCCCGGCAAGGCCCCAGCCGCGCGCCGGGCGTCAAGCCCCGGTCGCACCCGCCCGGCCGCGGGTCGCGGTCCTCGTGCTCGCCGCCGGGGCGGGCCGCCGGATGCGGGGCGCCGACAAGCTTCTTGAACCTGTGGCCGTTGGCATGCCGGTGCTCCGCGCCGTCGCCGAAGCGGCAGGCGCGAGCCAGGCCGACGAGGTGATTGCTGTCCTCCCGCCTGGCAATGCGGCCCGCCGCGCGGCCCTCGAGGGAACCGGCGCCCGCATCGTCGAGGCAACGGAGTGCGCCGAAGGCATGGCCGCCTCGCTCCGCGCCGGAATCGCAGCCCTCGGCCCGGAAACGGATGCCGCGATCGTGCTCCTCGCCGACATGCCGGAGGTAGAGGCGGGAGATATCAACCGGCTGATCGCGGCCTTCGATCCCGTCGAAGGGCGGGAGATCTGCCGGGCGGTCAGCGCGGCAGGTCGCCCCGGCCACCCTGTGCTTTTCGGCCGACGCTTCTTCGAAAGCCTTGCCGCCCTCAAGGGCGACCGAGGCGCGCGCGAGGTGGTCCGCGAAGCCGGCGAGTTCGTGACCGATGTCGCCACCGCGGGCGAAGGCGCTGTTATCGATCTCGATACGCCCGAAGCCTGGGCGGCCTGGCGGAGTGGCGCCCCGCTCTGACACCACCCGGGAGAGGCCCTGCTCAGGCGGCAGCGACTGCCACCAGCGCCTGCAGGCGGCCTGCATCGGGCGCGGCCGACGCGACTGCCGCGATCCGTGCCCAGGCGGCGTGGAAGGCGAGATCGCAGGTCCGTTCCATGAAGGCATGCGCCTCGCGCGTCGGATCGGGCAAAGCGCTGACGCACGCTGCCTCCATCTCCCAGCCCCCGGCCTCCGCCACCAGTCCGCTTTCGCGCAGAAAGCTCGCGAAGGCTCGAGCCCCCGCCCCGCCATTGAGCGCGAGACCACGGGTCACCATGGCGCGGGCATGAATCCCGTTAGCCCCCTCGTAGATCGCGCAGATCCGCGCGTCGCGCCAGTTCTGCTCCGCACCGTATTCGCGAAGATAGCCGTAACCGCCCATGACCTGGATCGCGAGATCAGCGGCACGGGTGCCCGCCTCGGTGCAGAAATACTTGCAGACCGGCGTCATGAACTCGACAAAATCCGGCTCGGTGCCGAGCTCCTCGGCCACGAGCACGAGGTGGCAGAGCGCCCGCCCGCCCACCGCAAGGCGATCGCATTCGCCGATCATGCGCGCCACATCCGCGTGCTGGTCGATCGTCACCACCTGCCCCGCAGCATCGCGCCCCTGCCGCCGCTCCGCGGCATAGGCCCGCGCGAGATCGGCCGCGCGGGCGGCATGGGCAACCCCCTGCAACGCCACGTCCAGCCGGGCATGGTTCATCATCGCAAACATCGCCCGAAGTCCGCCGCCCTCCGCGCCGATGAGCTCGCCCTCCGCGCCGTCAAAGGCAAGCTGACATGTCGGCGAGGCATGGAGGCCAAGCTTCTCCTCGATCCGGGTGACGGTGACGGCATTGCGGCTGCCGTCGGCGCGCTCCGAACGGCAGGCAAAGAGCGAGAGGCCCTTCACGCCCGAATCCGCAGCACCGGTACGAGCGAGAACGAGGTGCAGGATGCCCTCGCTCATGTCCTGGTCACCACCGGAGATGAAGATCTTCTCGCCGTTGATCCGCCATGTCTCGCCCTCGCGCACCGCCTTCGTACGGATCGCCGCGAGATCGGAGCCCGCGCCCGGCTCGGTAAGCGCCATGGTCGAGAGCCAGCGCCCATCCGCCATTGGCGGGATGAGCTCGGCCTTCTGCGCCTCGGTACCGAACCTGAGCAGCACGCTCACGGCACCGGGTACCAGCGAGGTGACCATCTGGAGCGCGTGGTTTGCGCCCGAGAAGATCTCGCTCACGCCGGCGCGGATCGCCGCGCTGAGAGCCTGGCCGCCGAACGCCTCCGGGATCGAAAGCCCCTGCCAGCCCTGTCCGGCCAGTTCGGCGTAAAGCTCGCGGAAACCGGCCGGCATCCGCACCCGGCCGTTCTCGAGACGGCAGCCCTCAGCATCGCCGGGCGCATCGAGCGGCGCGATCCGGCCTTCGGCGAAGGATGCGAAATGGCCGATGATCTCGGCGGCAAGTTCGTCGTCCCAGTCCGGCAGTCTGTCGGCCCGCGCGACATGCCGCAGGGAGAACAGAATGTCGTCGAGGGGAGCGTGAAATGCAGTCATCGAATGTCCTCCACTGATGTCACTTTGAAATCTGGGCGCATGTCACCCGACCCTCCCGACGCCATCGGACATGATTTCTAAGGTCATGCCATCCTCGCCGACCAGCAGCGGCGCGTCGCAGGTTTCGCGGGTGAAATCGAAGAGATCCTGCTCGACCTCCGCAGAGAGCCGCTCGTCCTCCTGCGACGTCGTGTGGTGGCCGATGGTTGCCCGAGCAACCGGGGGTCCGGTCATGGCCGGGTTCGGCACTATGACCTCGTCGATCAGAAGGGTGGCGCCTCTGGCTGCTTCGACGAGGTCCTCGTCATGGCGCGTATCCCCCGAGATCGGCACCGAACGGCCAGCGTAAGCGGCCCAATAGCCAACCGCCGGCGTGATGAGATCGGCATGATTGACGGTGTCGTTTGCTTGCACGGCAATCCCCTCGGGCGGAAGGTTCTCGTCGGCCTCGCGGATCGTGATATCCGTGGCGAAGGTTGCCTGCAGATGCGCCATCCTCGATGCCATGCCGACGGCGCCGATAACATGGAAGGGCTCGACGCGCTGCGCGAAGGGCGTACCGATCCAGCCCGAATGCCAGAGGTCGCGCAAACCGACCAGCGTCGACATGCTGAAACGGTTCGGCAGCGGCCTTGGCTGGCCTGCCCCGAGGCGCGTGCCCGAGAAGCCGCTTTCGGCAGCGGCGTATTGCGGGCTGCCTGCTCCGAGAACGAGCACCGCGGCGAGAATGATGATCTTCATTGCGTGTTTCCTCCGTGGCGCGCTTCTCCGGCGCGGCGGGGCGTCATCCAGCGGGTCCGGCCGTTAGCTCGGGCGCCTCGGTCAGGGCGCCCTTCGCCGCTGGCGCGTCTCCCGCTGCCTGAACCGAACGCGAGCTCTCAGGCCGCACCGAGCAGCTTCATCGCGTTTTCCTTCAGGATGAGCGGGCGGACCTCGTCCCGGAACTCGGCCTTCTCAAAAGCGCCCAGCCAGCGCTCGGGCGAGATCATCGGCCAGTCGGAGCCGAAGAGCATCTTGTCCTTGAGCAAGGTGTTGGCATAACGCACGAGGATTGGCGGGAAGTATTTCGGGCTCCAGCCCGAGAGATCGATGTAGACGTTGGGCTTGTGTGTCGCGACCGAGAGCGCCTCCTCCTGCCAGGGGAAGGACGGGTGCGCCAGGATGATCGGCATGTCGGGGAAATCCACCGCCACATCGTCGATATACATCGGATCGGAGTATTTCAGCCGCATGCCGTTGCCGCCGCGCATGCCCGAGCCCACCCCGGTCTGGCCGGTGTGAAAGAGCGCAGGCTTGCCGGTCTCCGCGATCGCCTCATAAAGCGGATAGGCCATGCGGTCGTTGGGATAGAACCCCTGCATGGTGGGGTGGAACTTGAAGCCCTGCACCCCATGGTTCGCGACCAGATCTCGGGCCTCCCGCGCGCCCAGCTTGCCCTTCGCCGGATCGATCGAGGCAAAGGGGATCAGGATGTCGGAATGTTCCGCGCAAAGCTCGGCCACCTCGTAGTTCGAATAGCGCCGGTAACCGGTCTCGCGCTCGGCATCGACCGGAAAGATCACCGCAGCGATGTTCTGCGCCCGGTAATGCGCAGCCGTCTCGTGGATCGTTGGCGGATGGGACCAGGGCGCGCCGAAATACTTCGCCATGGAAGCCTGGAGATCGTCGTAGCCGTCGTCGTGATGGCAGCCGCAGGGCTCTTCGGCATGGGTGTGGAAGTCGATGGCGCGGACGCCTGCAAAATCGATCATCGGTCTTTCCTCAAACGCGGATCAGCGCGGGGTCTTCGTTGTCGTAGAGCCGCTCGAGCAGGTCGGCGCGGCGGGTGAGGATCTTCTTGATGTTGAGCGAGCCCTTGTCGGTGATCTCGTGATCCTGGAGCGAGGGCGGCTCGGCAAGGATGAGCGCACGGGTGATGCGCTTGGCCGAGCCGGAGACATGGGCGTTCATCGCCCGAAGGGCCCCTTCGATCCGCGCCATCAGATGCGCGTCCGTGATCGCCCCGAGGGTGACATCGGCGGGCTCGCCTATCGCATCCGCCGCGGGAAAGACGAAGAGCCCGACCTCGCCGCGGTCGTGGCCGCAGATCACAACGTCCTGGGCAAGCCCTGCGAGCTCGGCGAGCACCTTCATCCGGAGCGCGCCCGCCTGTACCCAGGTACCGGTCTCGAGCTTGAAATCCTCTGAGACACGCCCGTCGAAGACGAGGCCGCGCGCGGCATCGTCCGGATCGACGAAGCGCACCGCATCGCCGGTAATGAAGAAGCCCTCGTCGTCAAAGGCTGCCCTGGTCCGCTCCGGGTCCTCGAAATAGCCCGTCATCACGTTCGGCCCCTTCACGCGGATCTCGCAGCGCATCTCGTCGTCAGGAATGAGCTTCACCGTTACCCCCGGGAGCGGCACCCCGATGACGCCCGAACGCCCGATCGGCTCGTGCACCATCAGGCAGGCGGGTGCGGTTTCGGTAAGCCCCCAGCTCGAGATCATCAGCGGCAAGCCGCCGCGGGCCTCGAAACAGAAATTTTCCAGCGCCTCCCAGACATCCTGCGGCAGCGAAGCGCCGGCGTAGAAGAGGAGCTGCTGGTCCTTGAAGAGGTGGCGCTGGAGCGCCGGGTTGCCCTTGAGCGCGTCGACCAGCATGTTCCAGCCGACTGGCACGTTGAAGGCCAGGGTGCCGGGGCGATCTGTACGGTTCCTGAGCGTTGTGGTGAAGCCCTTGCCCGTCGGCTTGCCACTGTCAATCGTGAGCGTGCCGCCATGGGCCAGCATCATGTTGACGTTGTGGCTGCCGCCGAAAACGTGGTTCCAGGGCAGCCAGTCGGTGATGCGCGGCAGGTGCTCGTTCAGGAACGGCAGGGCCGCGGCGAGCTGGGTCTGGTTCACGCACATCATCCGGTGCGTGGTCAGCACGCCCTTGGGGTCCGAGCTCGAACCGGAGGTGAAGAGGATCTTCGCGAGCGTGTCGGGGCCCACCTGCGCATGGGCGGCATCGAGCGCAGCGGTCGGCTCTCCCCTCAACAGCTCGGCAAACGGCGTCACCGGGCGCGATGCCGTGCCGCGCACGGCCACCACCTCGACATCTGCAAGCTCCGGCAACGCGAGCGCCCCGGCATAGCGGGTCGCATCATCGACGAAGGCGAGCTTCGGCTTCACCTTGTCGAGCACATAGAGGAGCCGGCCATGGGCCTCGGCGATCAGCGCATACTGCTCGGCAAGCGGCACGACGGGAATGCCCACATACTGCGCGGCGAGCGACAGGATCAGGTGGTCGAGCCCGTTGCCAGAAAGCACCGCGATCGTGTCCTCCTGCCCCAGGCCACGCGCCAGCAGCGAAGCTCCGACCGCTCGGACCTGATCGAGCAGCTCGGCATAGGTGACGTTGCGCCAGCCCGGCCCATCCGCGGGTCGTTCGGAAACGGCGACGCGGTAGGGCGCCTTCTCGGCCCACTCATGCAGCCAGGCACCGGTGTTGGGAACGACGGGCGGCAGGTCGTAGCCGGAGCGAAGCAGGATCGTGCCGTCGGGACGATCCTCGCGGATGACCTTGTGCGGCAGGTAATGCGTGAGCGTGTGGCGGCGCGCCCAGTCGGCACGCTGGGCAGCACCCGTCGGAGCCTTCTCGATCTCGGTCATTGTCATCTTTTCCCTCCCTGTCGTTGCGGTCAGCGGAATTTCGGTTCCCGCTTTTCCAGGAATGCCCTGAGCCCCTCCTCGGCGTCGGGCGTGGTCTGCACCAGGGCTGCGGCGAGGCTCTCGGTGAAGAGGCCGTCGGCGCGGGACATGTCCCCGATGCGCGAGAGCGCGTTCACCATGAAGTAGTTCGACATCGGCGCATTCGCGGCGATCTTGCCCGCGAGCTTGCGCGCCAGCGGCAGCGCCTCGCCCTCGCCGACACTGTAGTGGGCAAGGCCGAGCCGAAGCCCTTCCTTGGCGTCGTATTTCCGGCCGGTGAGCATCATCTCGACCATGCGGTCCGCCCCGAGGATCCGGCCCACCCGGACCGTCGCGCCACCGCCGACGAAGATGCCGCGCCGCCCTTCGGGCAGCTGGAAGATCACCGAGGGCTCCGCGATGCGCACATGGGTTGCCGTCGCCATCTCGAGCCCGCCGCCGATCACCGCGCCGGTCATGGCGCTGATCGTCACCGGGCCGCCGAACTGGATCATGTCCATGATGCGGTGCCAGTTGCGCGAGTGGTAGACTCCCGCCTCGGCGCTCCGCGAGACATGCTCGGCCAGGTCGAGCCCGGAGCAGTAGTGTCCGCCGCGGCCATGCAGGATCACCACCCGCACTGCCCCGGGAAGGCTCGCGTAGAAGGCCTCGATCTCGCTCAGCAGCCCGTCGGACATCGCATTGCGCTTGTCCTCGCGGATGAGTTCGAGCTCGGCGATCTGGCCACAGATGCGGGCTTCGGTATAGCTGCCTGTCATTGGATGTCTTCCTTCACTTCGGGGCCAGGCGAACGGCGCTGTCAATGCGGATGACTTCACCGTTCAGGAGTGGGTTCTCGACGATCTGCTGGACGAGCATCGCGTATTCGTCGGGGCGGCCCATCCGCGAGGGGAAGGGCAGCCCGGCTTCAAGCGCGGTGCGCGCCTCCGGCGGCAGGCCCGCGCTCATCGCGGTCTCGAACAGGCCCGGCGCGATGGTCATCACCCGGATGCCGAAGCGCGCCAGCTCACGCGCTGCCGGAAGCGTCAGGGCGGCAACGCCGCCCTTGGAGGCGGCATAGGCGGCCTGGCCGATCTGGCCATCCTGATAGGCAACCGAAGCGGTGTTGATGATGACGCCGCGCGCCCCGTCCGCATCGACCGGCTCGAGCGTCGCCATGGCCCGGGCCGCATGGTTGAGCAGGATGAAGGTGCCGATCAGGTTCACGCGAACCGTGCGCTCGAAGAGGTCGATGGTGAGCGCGCCATCCCGCGGCAGGATCCGGCTCGCGGTGCCGATCCCGGCGCAGCTCACGAGGATCCGCGGCGCGGCCCCGAGCTTCTCCGCCACCTCCGTGAAGGCCGCGCCGACTGCATCGCTGTCGGTGACGTCCGCGGCGAGCGCGAGCCCGCCGATATTGGCCGCGACGGCAGAGGCCGCATCCGCGCTGCGGTCCATGACCGCGACACGCGCGCCCTGGCCCGCCAGCCGCCGCGCGGTGGCCGCACCCAGGCCGCTGCCGCCGCCGGTCACAAGCGCAATGGCACCGTTGATATCCATGTCCGGTTCTCCTCAGAACAGTCCGCGGGTCGCGAGCATCAGCGCGACCAGCACCAGATCGGCCAGAAGGAATGGCACGATCCCGGCAAACACCTGCTCCAGCCGCACGAAGTCGCGCGCGACGGAGTGAATGACGAAGACGTTGAGCCCGACGGGCGGAGTGATCATCCCGATCTCGAGCAACTTGGCGACCAGCACCCCGAACCAGATCTTGTCGACCCCGTGCATCCCGATGAGCGGCAGGAAGAGCGGCAGCGTCAGCAGGAGCGCCCCGATCGGCTCGAGGAACATGCCGAGGCAGAGGTAGATGACCACGATCATCAGCAGGAGGCCGGTGGTCCCTAGCCCCATGCCTTCGACGAGCTGGCTCACCTCCATCGAGAGGCCGGACATCGCGACGAGCCGGGTGAAGAGGTTCGCGCCAAAGGCGATGATGAAGAGCGCGCCGGCCGAGAGCAGCGTGTCGACGAGGCTCTCGCGGAAGCCCTTCCAGCTCAGCGACCGGCGCGCAACGCCGATGACGATCGCCATGAAGGCTCCGAAGGCGCCGGCTTCGGTGGCCGTGAAGAGGCCGCCGAAGAGGCCGCCGAGCACCGCGATGATGAGCACCAGCACCGGCCAGATCTCGAAGGTCTTCGCCCAGCGGTCACCCATCGTGTAGGGCTCGGCCTTGGGCAGCCGTTCGGGATCGCGCCACCAGTAGACCAGCACCGCGAGAATGTAGAAGACGAGCGAGACGAGACCGAGGATCAGACCGCCGAGGAAGAGCTCGTTGATCGAGCTGTTCGACTGGATGCCGAAGAGGATGAGAATGATCGAGGGCGGGATCAGTGCGCCGATCGTGCCGCCCGCCGCCACCGCGCCGGTGGCGATGCGCAGGTCATAGCGCTGCCGGTGCATCTCGGGGATAGCGATCCGACCAATCGCAGCCGAACAGGCCACAGAGGAGCCCGAGACCGCCGCGAAGCCGCCCGCCCCCGCCAGCGACGCGATGGCAAGCCCGCCGGGCAGCCAGCCCCACCAGACACGCGCCGCCTCGAAGAGACCGCGGGTGAGCCCCGAGTGATAGGCAATGTAGCCCATCAGCAGGAACATCGGGATCGAGCTCAGCGTCCAGCTCGCCGAGGAAGAATAGGGGATGGTCGAGAGCAGGCTCATCGCCGGACGGAGCCCCGCGATCGCCCAGATGCCGGCAAAGGAGACGAGGATGAGGCTCACGCCGATCGGCACCCGCAGCCCGATGAGAACGAGCAGAACGACGAGCGCCAGAAGCCCGATGGTGAACGGTTCCATCAGCGAGCCTCCCCAAGATGTGCATCGACTTCCTCGAGCGGATCGTGGGCACCGTCATTGTAGCGGCCCTGGATCACCTGGACGAGCCGGAGCACCATCACCACTTCCATGAGCCCGAGCGAGACCGGCAGGATCCAGTAGCTCGGCCAGGTCGGCACGACGATTGCACCCGCCTCGACATAGGCCCCGCGCCGGGTCTGGCTCAGCGCCTCGAGCGCGGTGCCCCAGGCGAGCAGGCCGAAGGCCACGAGCCCCGCGGTCACACCCAGAGCCTGGATTGCCCGGCGCGGCGCGCCCCGCAGCCCTTCGGTAAAGATCGTGGCCTCGATATGGCGCCGCCCGATTTCGGTCATCGCGAGCGGCAGGAAGCTCACCGCGACCATGTAATAGCGGGCGACAATGTCTGCAGTGGCCGGGAAGCCCGCGCCGAGCAGGCTGCGCATGCCGACGTCGATCACCACCTGCAGCATCATCGCGAGCAGGATCAGCGATGCGCACAGGATGCTCACCCGGCTGATCCACCGTTCAACCGTCTCCATGACTCTCTCCCTGGGGTTCTTGCTTTGCGGCGTCCCGGCGCGGTGCGCGGGGACGCCCGTCGATCACTGGCCGTAGGCAGCCATATCGATCTTGGCGAAGATCTCGTTGTAGCGGAGCTCCGCGAGATCCTCGTAGGTCATCTCCGGGGTGATGAGCCCCTCCCACTTCTCGATCAGCGCCGTGTAGCGGGCGATCTTGGCCTCCGCGTCGGTCACGCCGCGATCGGCGAGAATGCCGGCAGCCTGAGAGAGATGCTCGGTGTTGTAGGCCTCCTCGGCTTCCTTGAGCGAGGCATCCATCGGGATGAACTCGATCCCCGGAATCTCACGCGCCTTGGCCGCATCCTCATTGAAGCCGAAGAGACCCTTGGCGAGCCCGTATTGCGAAGCCTTCGCCAGCGCCGCGCGTTCCTCGGGCGACATGCGCATCCAGAGGAGCCCACTCGCGGTCGTCGAGGCCGCACCGTTGAAGAAGCCTTCCTCCATCTCGGTGACATACCTGATGACGTCTCCAAGCCGGTTCGCGATGATCTCGTGGTTGCCGCTGAACGTGCCGTCGATCACCCCCTGGCTGAGCGACTCGAAAAGCTCCGAGGACGGGATCTGCGTCGCCTCGCCGCCCATCGCGGCCACAAGCCGGGCATAGAGCGGCGCGCCGGTGCGGATGCGCAGCCCCTGCATGTCCGCCGTGCTGCGCACTGGCGTCACGGTCAGCAGATTGTAGGGCGGCGTCGCGTCGGTGCCGAGATAGACCTGCCCGTTGCGGGAGAATTCGGCCTGACACTCGGCACAGGTCGCGACGTATTCGGTCACCGCCGACGATACCACGAGATTGCTCGAGCCGAGGATCGAGAGCTCCGAGGGCAGCGCCGCCTCCGGGAACTCGGCCGGGAAATAGGGCATCAGCAGCGCGCCGAACTCGGTCACGCCGTCGCGCAGACCCGAGCTCATGTCATTGGGCGCAACCAGTCCCGAGGGGGTGTCCCGGAGATTCCAGGCACCATCGGTAAACTCCTGAAGCCGCTCGTTGATCTCGGGATACATCGTCGCCCCGATCGGATGGGCCGGGCCGAAGCCGCTCGTTGCACGTATGGTGTCGGCCCCTGCCATCGGCGCAGCAAAGGCCATTGCGGTGGCGAGCGCCACCGGCACGAAATGCCTGGTCATTCTGTTATCCTCCCAAAGGATCGCCGCCGTCTTTCCGGCGGCGGTTTGTCTTCTAGTCGGCTGGGCCGTCCTCGATCCGCTCGAGGAGCGACACGAGCAGCGCCTGTTCCTCGGCCGAAAGCCGGGAGGCGGCGCGCGCCTCGTCGGCCTTGACCGCAGCCGCGGCCTTTTCCTGCAGCCGCCGCCCGCGGAGCGTCGCGCTCAGCGCGAAGCGCCGGCGGTCATGCGGATCTCGCGTGCGGCTGATGAGCTCCCGCGTTTCAAGCTCGTCGATGATGAGCACGAGGTTGGAGCGCTCGATCCGCAGCATGTCGGCAAGCCGCGAGGGTGCGACGCCGGGATTGCTCACGATCAGCGAAAGCGCGGTGAAGGAGCGGACCTTGAGCCCGCTCTCGTCAAGGGCACCGGTCGCCGCCTGATGCAGCACGATATAGGCCCGCTTCAGACTGTAGCCGAGGAAACCGCGCATCCCGAGATCGGATGCATCGCCCGGAAGCTCCGGTTCGTCTGCCGTCTTGTTCTGCGTCATGCGCGATTCCTCCCTGCCCTCTGTATGGCATAAAATATGGTTACACTCAATAATGATTATTATTTGTAATCATATTTGAGTCCCCCTCCACCGCGCACATGAAGAGGGGCCCGCGCCGAAACGCGAGCCCCGTTCGGACACAGCTTGGACACAGGCCTCCGGCCCCCGGTGCGCTCAGGCCGGCGTGAGCGCCCGAGCACCGGTCTCGCGCGAAACTGCGCCTTCCAGTCCGGTCGAGCCATAGAGCCAGCCCACCGCCTCGAACCAGTCTTCCGCCGATTTCGCCCGCATTACCGCATTGCGCAGCTCCGCATGGGCACCCGCCGGGTGATAGACATGCAGGCCGATCTCGCGCGACTGGAGCTGCACCCGCGCCGTACGCAGCCGCCGCGCCTCCTGATAATTGCGGAGCACCGCGTCGATATCGTCGGGATGGCGCTCCATCATCGCCGAGAGCGCGACCGCATCCTCCATCGCCATGCAGGCGCCCTGCGCGAAATACTGCAGCATCGGGTGCGCGGCATCGCCGAGCAGCACCACTCGCCCGTCGATCCAGTTCGACACCGGCTCGCGGTCGCAAAGCACCCAGCGCTTCCAGTTCTGGCCGCGGTCGATGATCTGCCGCGCGGTCGCGTTCACATGCTCGAAGCCCTTGCGCACCTCGTCATGGCTGACCGGCACACCCGCTTCCGGCGAGGGAGCATCGTTGTGATAGGTGACGACGAGATTGAAGAGCTTCCAGCCCTTCAGCGGATAATGCACGATATGGCACTTCGGCCCGGCCCAGAGGGTTGCGGCGTTCCAGCGCAGATCCTCGGGCATCTCCTCGGTCGGGATCACCGAACGATATGTGGTGTGGCCGGAGACGCGCGGTGCGCCGTCACCCACCACTTTCTGACGCACGTTCGACCAGAGCCCGTCGGCGCCAACCAGCATCCGGCCCTGAAGCCGGGTGCCATCGGCGAGGATCGCGGTAACGGACCTGCCGTCCTGCTCGTAATCCATCACTTCCGCATTGGTGCGCAGCTCGACCAGCGGATGCTCGGTGCAGGCGGCAAGGAAGACGCCGTGCAGATCGCCGCGATGGATCACCGCATAGGGGTTGCCGAAATGGGCACGGAAATCATCGCCGAGCGGAATGCGGGTGATTTCGCTGCCGCTCATTGCGTCCATGAGCCGCAGGCTGTCGATATAAACCGCCATCGCGCGGGCCGTGTCGCCGACCCCGAGATAGTCGAAGGCGTGAAAGGCGTTGGGGCCGAGCTGGATGCCGGCGCCGATTTCGCCCAGGGCGGGCGCCTTCTCGAGCACGAGCGAGGCGATGCCCTTCTGGGCGAGACCGATGGCTGTGGCGAGGCCGCCGATGCCACCTCCGGCGATGAGAACGGGAAGTCCGGACATGTGCATTTCCTCCTCTGGGCGCGCGGCCCCTGTTGTCGTCTGTTTCTCTGGTCTGTCAGGTCGGATATCTCGGGCGGCGGCCGTCAGAACGGCCGCACGATCGCGGGGGCGAACACCACCAGCAGGATCACCGCCACGCTCACGCCGACATAGGGCGCGACGATGCGCGAAAGCCGCAGGATCGGGATGTTCGAGAGTGCTGCGGCGATATAGAGCCCTGTCCCCACCGGTGGCGTCAGCAGCCCGAGCACCAGCGTCATCGACATCACGACGCCGAGCTGGATCGGGTCGATGCCGTAATTCGCCGTCGCCACGGGCAGCAGGATCGGCGTGAGGATGATGAGCGCGGCGATCCCGTCGAGGAACATCCCCACCACCACCAGCATCGCCACGACAAGCAGCAGAAAGATCGTCGGATCGGACGTGAGCGAGGCAAGGAACGCTGCCACCGCCTGCGGCACCTGATTGAAGGTGAGCACCCAGCCGAAGACCTTCGCGGCCATGATCAGAAAGAGCACCACCGCCGTGTTGATGACTGTCCGGTTGACGATCGCGGGCAGCCGGTTGAGCGGCAGCTCGCGGAACACCACCGAGCCGAAGAAGAGCGCGACGACCAGCGCCACCGCGGCGCTTTCCGTCGGGGTGAAGATCCCCCAGGTGATGCCGCCCACGATCACCAGCGGGATCGCCATGGTCGCCAGCCCCGGCAGCGTCGCCTTGATCTTCGAGACGCCCGGTGCCGGAGCGGCCTTGGTGCCGTCGTGATGGGCGCGCGCCTGCAGGAGCGCGATGCCGAGAATGAGGGCGAAGAGGATCAGCCCCGGCACGATGCCCGCCATGAAGAGGTCCGCGATCGACTGCTGCGCGATGACGCCGTAGATGATGAAGACCATGGAGGGCGGGATGATCGGCCCGAGCAGGCCCGCGCTTGCGGTAAGCCCGGCAGCAAAGCCCCGGTCATAACCGTCGCGCTCCATTTCGGGTACCACCACCCGGCTCATCACCGCCATCTGCGCCGTGGCCGAGCCCATGATTGCGGCGAGCGCAAGGTTGGCGATCAGGTTCACGATCACGAGGTCATGCGGCAGCTTCGTGAGCCAGACCCGCACCGCGATGATGATCCGCCGGGTAAGTCCGCTCTCATTCATGATCTCGCCGAGCAGCACGAAGAGCGGGATCGCGAGCAGATCGAAATTCTCCACCGCACCGAAGAGGATCTGCGGCACCGCGTCGAGGATCTGGAGATTGCCCGAGGCAAGCACGAAGACGATCGTGGTGCCGAGCAGCACGAAGGCGATCGGCATGGCCGCGAGCATGAGGGAAACGAAGGATATCGCGGTCACAGCTCGGCCATCCTTTCATTCGCAAGCTCGACGTCCTGCCGCCCGGCAAGTGCCTCGGCGAGATCGGCCAGCACATGGACAAGCGCGGTCAGGCTGAAGATCGGCACGATCCAGAAGAACGGCGCCTTGGGCCAGCCGGTGGTGATGACCTGCTCGAAGGCCACGACCGGCGAAGTCACCCAGCGGACCGAGGCCCAGAGGAGCGTTGCGAGGATGCCCGCGACCAGCGCGAGCACCGCAATATCCACCACATGTCGCACCCCGACCCGCAGACGGTCGGTGAAGAGCGTGACCCCGATCTGGGCCTTGTCGTGGATCGAGATCGAGATGGCCACGAAGGCGAGCCAGACGAGCAGGATCGCCGCCAGTTCCTCGGCAAAGACGATCGGCCGGTCCGCGAGGTAGCGCATCGCCACATTGGCGACGATGAGCCCGACGAAGGCCGCGACGAGCGCCTGGCTCACCCGGCGCTCGATCCTGGCAAGCACGTCGGAAAGCGATCGCATCGCGTCACTCCCCCGCCGCTTCGGTGCGGAATTTCCCGATCACCGGATTGCCCTCGAAGCTTGCATCCACCGCGGCGTTTGCCTCCGCAAAGACCGTGCCGCCGTCCTCGAGCGTGACGATCTCGAGCTTGCCCTCGAGGGCCGCGAGATTGTCCCGCTCCGCCGCGACCTGCTCCTGCGAGCCCCAGGCCAGCGCCTCGGCCGCAACCTCTGTGAAGGCCGCGCGCTCCTCCTCCGAGAGCGTCATCCAGGTGACCTTGCTGACGGTCAGCACCGCCGGAAAGGACATGTGGTTGGTGATGGTGAGCCCGTGGGCAACCTCGTCGAACTTGAGCCCGACCAGCGCGTCGAGGTCGATGTCGATCCCGTCGAGCAGGCCGCTCTGCAGCGACTGGTAGACTTCCGTGAGATTGACCGGCGTCGGCACCGCGCCGACCGTCTCCCACCAGGTCTTCATCGCCGGGAAGGGCACAATGCGGATCTTCTTGCGCTGGAGATCCTCGGGCGAGGTGGCAGGCGCGTCCTTCATCAGGATGTGCCGCATGCCCGCGAAGGTGTAGCCGATCCCGACGAGCCCCGCCCGATCGAGCTCGGCGAGCATCTCCTGGGCGGCCTCGGTGTCGGCTGCGGCGATCGCGTCGGAAACGTCACCGAAGAGATAGGGCGTGAACCAGCCCTGCAGCGAGGGTGCCCGAAGGCTGGTGATGGCCGCCGTCATCAGCCCCGCGTCGAGCAACCCGCCCGACATCTGCTGGAACATCTCCTGTTCCGACCCGAGCTGCCCGGCGGGGAAGACCGCGAGGCTGAGCGCGCCACCCGAGGCCTCCGGCAGTTTTTCGGCCATGCGCTCGGCAACACGGGTCCAGACATGCGAGGGCGGCGTGATGAGCCCCATGCGAAGCTCGCGCGCCTCTGCGGCACCGCCCAGCGCCGCAGTGAAGAACGCCGCGGCGGCGAAGGCCGTCCCCAGCAGTGCGCGGCGGGTGGGGCATGTGATCGTCTTGGTCATGATGGGTCCTCCCATGGGAAGTCCGCGCGCTCTCAGGCGGCGTCGGACTGGCGCGCAGGATGCGCGGCGGCGAATTCCGGCAGGGCCTCGCAGGCATCGCGGATCGCCCGAAGCCGCGGATAGGGGCCGGTGTCGAGGCCGAAACGGTCGGCGGAAAACATCTGCGGAACGAGGCAGATATCGGCGAGGCCGGGACGGGCGCCAAAGGTGAAGGCGCCGCCGTGGCTTTCGGCCGCGGCGATCGCCTCGCAGGCCGCGAGCCCCTCGGCGATCCAGTGCCGGCACCAGAGGTCGCAGCCCTCCTGATCCTGCCCGCAGCTGGCCCGCAGGTAGTTCAGCACCCGGAGGTTCTGGAGCGGATGCACCTCGCAGGCGATGATCTGGGCAAAGCCCCGCACCCGCGCCCGCCCGAGCGCATCCCCGGGCAGCAGCGGCGGCTCCGGATGTGTCTCCTCGAGCCATTCGATGATCGCGAGCGACTGGAAGAGGACGCCCTCGCCGGTTTCGAGCGCCGGCACCAGACCCTGCGGGTTCAGCGCCAGATAGGCCTCGGAGCGGTGCTCCTTCGCCCGCAGATTCACCGGCACGAACTCTGGCTCGAGCCCCTTCAGCCCCAGCGCGATCCGGCAGCGGTAGGCCGAGGACGAGCGGAAGAAGCCGTGAAAACGCATCATTCCGCCGCCCCGATGGTGAGCTTCACCGGGTCGAGGCCGTCGATGCCGCCGGTGATCACGTCACCCGCCACCACGGCCCCCACGCCTGCGGGTGTGCCGGTCATGATGAAATCGCCCGGCGCGAGGTGGTAATAGCCCGAGAGATGGCTCACGATCTCCTCGACCTTCCAGATGAGATCCGAGAGATGCGCGTCCTGTTTTGTCGCGCCGTTCACCTCGAGATGGATCCGCTGCGGCCCGATCGCTGCGACCTCGTCGGCCTTCGTGATCGGCGCGAAGACGGCGGACTGCTCCACGTCCTTGCCGAGATCCCAGGGGCGCTGGGTCGCCCGCGCGGCGAGCTGAAGATCGCGCCGCGTCATGTCGAGACCGCAGGCAAAGCCGAAGATCGCCTCGCGGGCCTGCGCGAGATCGGCCCTGAAGACCGGCGCACCGATGGCGATGACGAGTTCCATCTCGTAGTGGAAGTTCTCGGTGCCCGGCGGATAGGGGATCGTCGTGTCGGTCGCCTGCGTCATCAGCGCCGACTTGGTGAAGTAGAACGGTGCCTCGCGATCAACCTCCACACCCATCTCGGCAGCATGAGCGGCATAGTTGCGGCCGACGCAGAAGATGCGGTGAACGGGGTATTGAGCGGTCTCGCCCTTCACAGGCACGGTCGGCCAGGCAGGCGAAGCGAAAAGGGTCGTCGTCATGGTCAGTCCTCAATGTCAGGGGATCGGGGCGGTGCACTCAGGCGCGCGGCCGCGACGTCGGGTTGTGGCGCGGCGGCGTCGCCCCGCCGAAATCCACCGGAAGATCGCGCGGCCGTGCGCCATGGGCGAGGTCCAGCGCGCCGAACCAGAGCAATGCGGCGTGTTCCGCCGGAGTCGCGGAAAGCGGGCGCATCCGCTTTGTGCTGTCGGGCGCTTCCTCGGCCCAAAGCGACCCCGGCAGATCACGCCAGGTCACGTCGAGATGGATCGCGGCATGATCGGCGAGATGGCGCAGCGCGCGCGGCGGCAGCACCCCGCCGAGCTCGATCTCTTCGAGCCGCGCCGCATCACTTGCATACATCGCAGCCACCTCGCCCGCCGCGGCGGCATCGAGCTGCCGGCAGAGCGCGCGGGCGTGATAGGCGACATCCGCCACAACATGCGCCCGCGTCCAGCCCGGCACGCCGGAGGGCGCGTAGAGCGCATCGTCCCCGACCCAGTTCAGCACGCGCGCGAAATAGGCAGTCCCGCGCCGCGCCAGTCCGAGCGCCTCGGCAGGGGCCTCGGGCGCGTCATAGCGCGCGCCCTTCCCCTGGCGCGCGCGGAGTGCGTCGCGGGCTTCGCTGAGCGTCACCATCACGCGCCTTCGACCAGGGTGCGGTCAAAATTCAGCCGCTCGATGATCGGTGCATCCGAGAACCGGAAGAGATCGAGCTGGGTCTCGGCCTGCAGCGACCACGGGATCCAGGACGGGATGACGAAGATGTCGCCCTTCTCGACCGCATGGGTCTCACCACCCATCACCACCGCACCCCGGCCCTCGAACACCTGGAAGACGGTCGAGCCCACCTCGCGCCGGGTCTCGGTCTCGACACCCTCGCGCAGCCGGTGGAACTCGGCCCGGATCGTCGGCATCACGTCGCCGCCGGTGGTCGGGTTGATGTAACGCACCGCCGCATGGCCCTGCGCCACGGTCGCCGGATGCCCCTCCTCCTCGAGCAGCAGCTGCTGGGTCAGCGCGGCATCCGTGTATTCCCAGCGATAAGCGCCGATCGGCGAGCTCACGGTGTTCTGAAGCCCCGAGAGCGGCCGGAGCCCCGGATGGCACCAGAGCCGCTCACCCCGCGAATAGCGCGGCGTGGCGTAATCCGTCACCCGGTCCGAGCCGAACTCGAAGAAGCCCACATCGTTCATGTAGGAGAACGGGATGTCGAGCCCGTCGATCCAGGCCATCGGCTGGTCAGTCTCGTTGTGGTGGCCATGGAAGTTCCAGCCCGGCGTGAGCAGGAAGTCGCCCCGGCTCATACGCACCGGATCGCCGTTCACCACCGTCCAGACACCCTCGCCCTCGACAACGAAGCGGAAGGCGTTCTGCGAATGGCGGTGCTCCGGTGCCGTCTCCTTCGGCCCGAGATACTGGATCGCGCACCAGAGCGTGGGGCTCACATAGGCCTCGCCGCCAAGACCGGGATTGGCAAGCCCGATCGCCCGGCGCTCGCCGCCGCGGCCCACCGGCACCAGATCGCCCGAGGTCTTCGCCAGCGGATAGAGATCCGCCCATTTCCAGAGATGCGCCACCGCCTTCGGCCGCGGATGGCGCGGCATCAGATCGCCGATCTGGGTCCAGAGCGGGTTGAGATGCTGCGCCGTGAAGCCATCGTAGAGCGCGCGGAGCGCCGGCGTGTCTTCGGGTTGCATCGCGTCGTCCATCGGGTCCTCCCTGATTCCCTTTTTAATTAGTATGCTTATTATAAGCATGCTTGTCAATTAACTCGGAATCCGGGAAGTGTGTTCTGGTGAAGACCTTTCCGATCAAAGGCTTGCGGCCGCGCGCAGGGTCTGCACACGGCCGCAAGCCGGTTTGAAGATGGTGTGGGCGCGCTCAGCCGAAGAGACGCACCAGCATCAGGGTCACAGAGGGGAAGGCGATCAGCAGGCCGATCCGGATGAAATCGCTCACGAGGAACGGCAACACCCCGCGGAAGCTCTCCGACATCGGCACGTCGCGGGCCAGCGCGTTGATGACGAAGACATTCATGCCCACCGGCGGCGTGATGAGCCCCACCTCCACCACGATCACGGCGAGGATCCCGAACCAGATCGCGGTCTCCTCCGGCGAAAGGCCGAAATCGAGCCCCGCAATGATCGGATAGAAGATCGGCACCGTCAGCAGCAGCATTGACATCGAATCCATCACGCAGCCGAGCGCGAGATAGAGCAGCAGCATGGCCATCAGCACCAGCATCGGCGAGAGCCCCGACGAGGTGATCGCCTCGGCCGCAAGCATCGGCGACCGGGTCTGGGCGAGGAAGGCGTTGAACATCTCCGCCCCCAACAGGATCAGGAAGATCATCGCCGAGGTCGTCGCCGTTCCGCGCAGGCACTCGAGCAGCCCCTTGAGCCGCATCCCGCCATGGAGCACCGCGAGCAGCCCCGCGCCCGCCGCCCCGACGGCCGCTGCCTCGGTCGGTGTGAACCAGCCACGATACATGCCGACGATGACGAGCGCGAAGATCGCGATGATCGACCAGGTCTCGCCCAGCGCCGCGAGCTTTTCGCCAAGACTCGCCCGCGGCCCCGCCGGCCCGTCCTCGGGATGGCGCCGCACAAAGACCGCCACCGCGAGGATATAGCCGAACGCCGCGAGCAGCCCGGGCACGATCGCCGCGACGAACATCTTGGCGATGCTCTGCTCGGCCATCAGCGCATAGAGCACCAGGATCACCGAAGGCGGGATCAGGATGCCGAGCGTGCCGCCGGCGGCAAGCGCCCCCGTCGAGAGCGCGCCCGAGTAGTTGTAGCGCCGCATCTCGGGCAGCGCGACCTGTCCCATCGTCGCCGCGGTCGCGAGCGAGGAGCCGCAGATCGCGCCGAAGGCGGCACAGCCCCCGATCGAGGCCATGGCGAGCCCGCCCCTCCGGTGTCCGAGAAACACCGCCGCCGTGCGGTAAAGCGCCCGGCTCATGCCCGCATGGGTCGCAAATTCGCCCATGAGCACGAAGAGCGGGATCACCGACAGGGAATAGGTGGAGAACTGATAGTAGGGCGCGGTCTTGAGATAGGCCAGAAGCGGCATCCAGCCGTTCGTGAGCCCATAGCCCGCAATACCGACACCCAGCATCGCCACACCGATGGGGATGCGGATCGCCATCAGCACCAGAAGCACGGCAAATCCGGCCAGCCCGGCAGCAATCCCGGTCATGCCCGCGCCCTCCGCAGATGCCCGACAAGCGTCGCGGCGCAGGTGAGCACCAGAAGCCCCATGGCCGGAACGATGACGACGAAACCCCACCAGACCGGCAGGCGCAGCACCATGGACTGCTCGCCGTAGTCCCGCAGCTCCATGCCGCCGAGCACCAGCCGCCAGCAGATCAGCGCCGCGATCAGCAGGTAGACGAGATCGCCCAGCGCCTCGAGCAGATGGTTGACCCGCGGCGAGGAGTGCGTGGTGAAGAAATCCACCAGCACGTTGCCGCCGCTGATCTGGCACCAGGGCAGGAAGCAGAAGATCGCGATGGCGCTGCCCATTTCCACGAGCTCGAAATCGCCCGGAATCGGCCAGCCGAGCGTCCCGCGCAGCGTCACGCTCGCCACGGTCGTCAGCATCATCGCAAGCAGCGTGACCCCGCCGATGCCTGCAAAGATCCGGCAGGCCAGCACCAGCGCGCGCGGCACCGGCACCTTTCCGGGCGTCTCGGGCCCGGAGGCCGTCTCGAAGGTCTCGCTCATGGTGTCCGTCCCTGCCGTCCGGCTACTGGCCCGCGTTGGCGAGCATTGCACGCGCGTCCGCAAGCATCGCGGCCCCGTCGAGCCCGGCCTTGTCCATCGAGGCGACCCAGTCGTTCACCACCCCGTCGGTCGCGGTCTTCCAGGGCCCGAGATCCGCCTCCGGGATGATTGTGATCTCTGCGCCGCCGTCGATCGCCGCCTGCCGCTCGCGGCTTTCGACCGCATCGAAGGCCGCCCCGGCCATCGCGGCAAGCGCCTCGCCCGAATTGGCATCGATCACCTGCCTGAGATCATCGGGCAGCCGGTCGTAGCTCGACTGGTTCATCACCAGCGCCATCACCGAGGTCGCGATGCCGCCGTTCTCCTGGCCGATCTCGGTATGCGTCTTGGCAAGCTCGTTGAGCCGCAGCGCCCCGGTCACCTCCCAGGGGATCACCGCGCCGTCGATCACGCCCGTCGTCATGGCCTGCGGCACTTCCGGCACCGGCATGCCGACTGCCGTGGCGCCCAGCGCGTTGAGCCCCTCGGTCATGGTCCGCGAAGGCGCCCGGATCTTGAGCCCGGCGAGATCCGCCATCGAGGCAACCGTCTCGTCCCTCATGTGAAACTTGTAGGCGGCGGGCGCATGGATCAGCAGTGGATGCACGCCCCGGAGCTCGTCGCCCATGTATTTTGCCTGGAACTCCTGCAGGGCCGCCGTGGTCTCTGCCGCGGTGCCCGCCATGAACGGAAGCTCGAAGACCTCGGAGATCGGGAACCGCCCGGGCGTATAGCCGAGTAGCGTCCAGCTGATGTCGACGATGCCGTCGCGCGCCTGGTCGAAGAGCTGCGGCGGCTTGCCGCCAAGCTGCATCGCCGGATAGATCTCCACGTCGATCCGCCCACCCGACTGTTCCTCGATGGCCGCGGCCCAAGGTTCGAGCACATCCGTCTGGATCGGCGCCACCGCCGGCAGGAAATGGTGCACCTTGAGCACGACGTCGGCCGCCTGCGCGGTCCCGGCCATGGCGAGGGCGGCGATGATGGCGATTGCGCTGGTTTTCATCTTTTTTCTCCCTGTGAGTCTGGTCTTGTCGTTGTGGCTCCGTCGACCATATGCGCGGCCTCGCCGGTCTGGCGCGCCGGATCGAGCAGGTCCGCCCAATCCCGCCCCGGCATGAGGCGGCCGAGTGCGCCGGCCAGCGTTTCGCCCGGATCTTCGGCCAGGGCCGCCAGCGCCTGCCGCACGATCCCGAGCGCCGTATCGCGCGGCATCTCGCGGGCGAGCAGGAACCCTGCCGCCTCCGCCAGCATCGCCCCGCGATCGGCCGCAAGGCGCGCCGCGATCCGCTCGGGTCGCGCCGCGAGGCTTGCCGCGAGATTGCCGCCGATGCGAAGCGCGGCGCCGGTGCGCTCGAGCATCTGCGGCAGGATCTGCCACTCGATGCCGAGCGCGCTGCCGTCGCGCTCCTGGGCATGGACCATCGCCTGATGCAGCGTGCCGAGATCCCCGGCATTGAGGCGCGCGAGCGTCACCAGCGCCTCCGCCGCCACCGGGTTCGACTTCTGCGGCATGGTCGAGGACCCGCCGCCGGTGCCCGCCGCAACCTCGCCGACCTCCGACTGGCCGAGCAACACCAGATCGAGCCCGATCTTGCCGAGCGAGCCCGTCACCAGCGCGAGCCAGCCGCCAAGCTCTGCAATGGCGTCCCGCGCTGCGTGCCACGGCAGATCCGGCGCTCCGAGCCCCAGCGCCCCGGCAACGCCCCGCCGCACCTTCGCGCCCTGCGGCCAGAGCGCCGCGCCCGTCCCGGCCGCGCCGTGAAGCGAGACGTTGAGGAGCCGCGGCCGAAGCTCCCCGAGCCGGTCGAGATGCCGGGCCAGCGGCGCCCGCCAGACGGCGATCTTCGCCCCGAACGTCGTCGGCGCCGCGATCTGGAAGCGTGTGCGCGCCGGAATCACAAGCGCCTTGGTGTCCGCAGCCACCGCGCCAAGCCGTGCCGCAAGCGCTTCAAGCCGCGTCTCGAGCACAGCGAGCGCGCGCCCGAGCTGGAGCACGAGCGCGGTATCCTCGATGTCCTGCGAGGTCGCGCCGTAATGCACGAACCCTTCATCCCCCCCGGCGGCCGCCTTGAGCGCGGCAACGAGCGCCTGTGCGGCAATGCCGGTGCCAGCTGCCGCCGCGGCGATCGCTGCCGGATCGGGCCGGAGCCCGCGGGCGACAGCTGCGACGCGCGCCGCCGCCGGGCCCGGAATGATCCCGAGCCCGGCCTCGACCTCCGCCAGAACGGCTTCCGTCTCGAGCATCGCGGCGAGCCTGGCCCCGGGGCCCATGATCGCCGCAATCTCCGGGTCGCCGAACATGCCCTCGGTGAGTGTCATCGCATCCGCCTCATGCCGCACGAAGCCCGAGGATGGCGCGCGCCTCCGCAGGCGTCGCGACGGGGCGGTCATACTTGCCGCAAAGCTCCACCGCGCGGGCAACGAGTGCCGCGTTCGAGGGCGCGAGCCGGTCGCGGTCGAGCCGCACGTTGTCCTCGAGCCCGGTCCGGGCATGCCCGCCGGCCGCGATCGCCCACTCGTTGATGACGATCTGGTTCGGCCCGATCCCCGCCGCGCACCACGGCGCGTCGGCGCCGAAGAGGCGCTGCACGGTATGGATGTAGAAATCGAAGACTTCCCGGTCCACCGGCATCGCGTTCTTCACCCCCATGACGAACTGCACGTAGGGCGTGCCCTCGAGGCGGCCATCCTCCTGCATCTTCGCGGCCTGGAAGATGTGGGAAAGATCGAAGGCCTCGATCTCCGGCTTCACGCCATAGGTCTTCATCTCGGCGGCGAGCCAGTCCACCAGATCCGGCGGATTCTCGTAGACCCGTGTGGGGAAGTTGTTCGAACCGACCGAGAGCGAGGCCATGTCGGGCCGGAGCGGCAGCATGCCGCCCCGCGCCTTGCCCGCGCCCGACCGCCCGCCGGTCGAGAGCTGGATGATCATGCCCGGACAGTGCGCCTCAATGCCTTCCTTGAGCCGCGCGAAGCGCTCGGGATCGCTGGTGGGCTTCCCCGCGTCGTCACGCACATGGCAATGCGCGATGCTCGCACCCGCCTCGAAGGCCTCATGGGTCGATTCGATCTGCTCGGCCACGGTCACGGGCAGCGCCGGGTTGTTCTCCTTGGTCGGCACGCTGCCGGTGATCGCGACGCAGATGATGCAAGCTTGTGTCATGTCCGGCTCTCAGATGTCGAAGAAGACGGTTTCGTCCTCCCCCTGCAAACGGATGTCGAAACGATAGACCGGGATCCCGTCGCGCAGGCTCCGGCGCGCGATCAGGGTTGCCCGGCGGCGCTCCCACTCGATCAGGTTGATGACCGGATCCTTGGCATTGTCCTCCGCCTCGTCCTCGAAATACATCCGGGTGTTGAGGCCGATGTTGATGCCACGCGCGACGATCCAGAAGTTGAGATGCGGCGCCATCGGCGCGTGTGCCTCGTCCGCCCGGCCCATCCAGTCGGGGTGGCTCTCCCGCACCGCCTGCCGCACGCCGGAGGTCATCTTCGCCCGCGGCACCACCGGACCCGGTTTCACCGTGTCGAACCCCCATTCGCCGGTCTCGAAATCGGTGATGACGCGCCCCCAGCCGCGGAAGCCCTCCTCGACATCGCCGCCGCCCTCTGGATGGGCGTAGATGCCCTCGGCATTGGCCTGCCAGACCTCGAGCAGCACATCCTTGACCGGCGAGCCGGTGCCGTCGATCACCAGCCCCTCCACCCGGATCCGCTCGCCCTTCGCGTTCGGCCCGGCGATGTCGTGGCCGAGCTCCTGGCGGTAGATGTCGAAGCCCGCCGCCCCCGGCGCGAGCCCGATATGCACGTAGGGGCCCGCCGTCTGCGATGCGGTCTCGCGCAGGTAGTTCAGTGTCTGCGGCATGTCAGTTCCCCTCCAGACGGTTCTCGAAGAGCGTCGAGCGCCGCCCCCTCAGCACGATATCGAACCTGTAGGCCACGCTGTCGAGCGGCACCGTCGCGTTGAGATCGAGCTTTGCAATGAGCTGCTCGATCGCCGCCGGATCCGGGATCGTCTGCACGATCGGGCAATGCGGGATCAGCGGATCGCCCTCGAAATAGAGCTGGGTGATGAGCCGCTGGCTGAACGCGCGCCCGAAGACCGAGACATGGATATGCGCCGGCCGCCAGCTGTTGACCCAGTTCCGCCAGGGATAGGCACCGGGTTTCACCGTGCGGAAATAGTAATAGCCGTGCTCGTCGGTGATCGTCCTGCCGCAGCCACCGAAATTCGGGTCGATCGGCGCCAGATAGGTGTCCTTCTTGTGCCGGTAGCGCCCGCCGGCATTGGCCTGCCAGACCTCCACCAGCGTCCCGGGCACCGGGCGGCCATCCTCATCAAGGACACGGCCATGGACGATGATCCGCTCGCCGATCGGATCGCCCGCGGTGGCGTAATTCTTGATGAGATCGTTGTCGATCGGGTCGATGTCATTGTGCCCGAAGACCGGCCCGGTAACCTCCGAAACCGACTGCTGCAGCGAGATCAGCGAATAGCGCGGCGAGCGGGCGACGGACGTCTTGTAGTCCGGGGTGAGGGCGGGCGGATGCAACCGGCGGTCACGCTGGTAATACTCGGCTGGTTTCATCGGGCGGCCTCCTCTTCCGCGTCCATCTCGGCATAGGTCTGCCTGGCGAGCTTGAGCGCGTGGTTCGCGCGCGGCACGCCGCAGTAGATCGCGACATGCTGGAATGCCTCGAGCACGTCCGTCCGGCTCGCGCCGGTTCGGGCGGTGGCCCGGACGTGCATCGGAATCTCCTCGAAATTCCCGGTCGCCGCCAGCAGCGCGAGCGTGAGCATCGAGCGCTCGCGGCGCGAGATCCCGTCACTCGCCCAGACCGTGCCCCAGGCGGATGTGGTGATGAGATCCTGGAACGGCTGGTCGAACCCGGTCTTGGCCGCCTCGGCCCGGTCGACATGCGCGTCGCCCAGCACCTCGCGGCGCACCCTCATGCCGGTGTCATACCGGTCGGACATGTCCCACCTCCTTCAGAAAATCCGTCAGCAGCCGTGCATGGGCCTCCGGCACTTCCACACAGGGAAGATGCCCCGCGCCCGGGATCTCGTCATAGCCCGCGCCGGGGATCAGGGCTGCGGTGGCGCGCACGACCTCGGGCGGGGTCGAGCCGTCGGCACTTCCGGCGATGAGCCGGACCGGCAACGCGAGCTGCGCTGCCGCCGCGCTGAGATCGGTCGCCGCGATCGCCTCACAGCAGGCGATGTAGCCCGCGAGCGGCTGGCGCTCGAGCATGCGCTGCCAGAGCCCCGCGCCGCCCTGCGCCCGGAAGCCGGGCGAGAACCAGCGCTCCATCGTTGCAGCACCGATGCTCTCGAGCCCGCCGGCACGAAGCGCCGCGATCCGGTCCAGCCACATCTCCGCGCTGCCGATCCTTGCCGCGCTGTTCGAGACAACGAGCCCGCGCAGCAGATCGCCGTGGCGCGCCGCGAGCGAGAGCCCGATCTGTCCGCCGACGGACAGGCCCACGAAAACCACGTCGCGCAGGCCGAGATGCCGGATCAGCCCCGCCGCATCATCGGCGAGTGTCTCGATCGAGATCGGCCCCGCCTCGGAAAGCCCGTGCCCCCGCTTGTCGTAGCGCACCAGCCGCAGCCCCTCGGGCAGATGCGGCAGCAGAGCGTCCCAGAGCCGGAGATCCGTGCCGAGCGAATTGGCGAACACCACGGCCCGGCCGTCCTGCGGCCCCTCGTCGGCATAGTGCAGCCCGACGCCATTGATCCGCGCAACCCGCATCAGTAGGGCAGCCCGACATAGTTTTCGGCAAAGGCCTTCTGCTGCGCGGCATTGTCGCGCAGGAAGGCGATATCCGCCTGCTGCATCTTCAGATCGAACTCGCTCTGATCGGGATACTGGTGCAGCAGCGAACTGAACCACCAGCTGAAACGCTCGGCCTTCCAGATCCGTGCCAGAGCCTTTTCCGAATAGCGATCGAGCCCCTCGTGCTCGCTCGCCTCATAGAAGGCGCGGAGCCCGGTGTGGAGGTAATGCACGTCGCTCGCCGCGGTGTTGAGGCCCTTGGCGCCGGTCGGCGGCACGATATGCGCGGCATCACCGCAGAGAAAGAGCCGCCCCCAGCGCATCGGTTCGGTCACGAAGGAGCGCAGCGGCGCGATGGATTTCTCGATCGAGGGGCCGGTGACGAGCTTTTCGGCGATCTCCTCAGGCACCCGCCGCTTCAGCTCCTGCCAGAAGGCCGTATCGCTCCAGTCCTCCGGACTGTCCGACAGCGCGCACTGGATGTAGTAGCGCGACAGCTTCTCGTTTCGCATCGAGCAAAGCGCGAAGCCGCGCGCGGAATTGGCGTAGATCAGTTCGTCATGGACCGGCGGCGTCTCGGAGAGGATGCCGAGCCAGCCGAAGGGATAGATCTTCTCGTATTCCCGCCGCACGCCCAGCGGGATCGCCTGCCGGCTGACGCCGTGGAACCCGTCGCACCCGGCGATGAAATCGCAAGCGATCTTATGCTCCCGGCCACCCTGCACATAGGTCACATGGGGCGCGTCGCCATCGGCACCGTGGATCTCCACATGATCCACCTCGAATTCCGTCCGCGCGCCCACCTTCTCGCGCGCATCGTAGAGATCGCGCGTCACCTCGGTCTGCCCGTAGACGACGACGGGCGTGCCGGTCAGGCCTTCGAAATCGATATGGAACATGCCGCCGTCGAAGGCGATCTGGGTGCCCGCGTGCCGGAAGCCCTCGCGATGGAGCCGCCCGGCGACTCCCGCCTCCTCGAGCAGGCCGACGAAGCCAGCCTCGAGAACGCCCGCCCGGATGCGGCCGAGCACATAGTCCCGCGTGCGGCGCTCCAGCAGCACGGTCTCGATCCCGTGGGCATGAAGCAGCTGGCCGAGCAGCAGGCCCGATGGCCCGCCGCCAATGATCACGACTTGGGTGCGCATTTTTCTTGTCCTCCCTGACGGGAAAATGGCGCAACATAAATATGAAGTAAATTGACTTATTTTGCCATATAATTATCATTATCGGCAAGTATCGGAAAATTCCCTGCATGGACCGGCGCATAAAGATCCGCCACATCTCGGCTTTCGTGGAAATCGTCCGCCAGCGCAGCCTGAAGCGGGCGGCCGACCAGCTCCATCTGACCCAGCCCGCGATTTCGCGCACCCTCGCCGAGCTTGAGGAAATCGCCGGGAAGCAGCTCCTGCTCCGGGGCCGCGCGGGCGTCTCTCTCACGCCGGAGGGCGAGTACTTTCTCGGCTTCGCGCAGCAGAGCCTCGTCGCGCTCGAGCGCGGCTTTTCCGGCGTCGCCGCCGCGGGCGGCGAGGATGCCACCGAGATCCGTGTCGGCGTCCTGCCGTCGGTCGCGACCCGGCTCATGCCCGAGGTCGCGGCGGAAATGGCCGGGCTCGACCGGGTCCGGCTCACCATAGCCGACGGCTCGCACGAACATCTGACCACGCAGCTCCGCAGCGGCCAGCTCGACATGGTGCTCGGCCGGCTCGGCGCACCCGAGACGATGCGCGGCCTGTCCTTCACCCAGCTCTATCTCGAGGACGTGGCCGTGGTGGTCCGCCCCGGTCACCCACTGCTCGAAGATCCCGATCTGCGCCGGATCACCGAATGGCAGGTGCTCTACCCGCCACCCTGGGCCGCAATCCGGCCCTTCGTCGAGCGCCTGCTGATTGCCGAGGGCATCCCTCGCCCGGCATGGCGTATCGAGACCGTCTCTGGCGCCTTTGGCCGGGTCTATGCCCGGCAATGCGATGCGGTCTGGTTCATCTCCGCCGGGGTCGTCGCCAGCGACATCGCCGAGGGGCGGCTCGCCCGCCTGCCCATCGCGACCGGCGGCACCGAGGGACCGGTCGGCCTGATGACCCGGGCGGGCGAGGCAGAAACCCCCGAACAGCAGCTCCTCCGCCGCGCCGTCGACCGGGCGCTCGAAACCCTCGAGGCGTTCCTCGCGGCGTCCTGAGACGCGGTTCGCGGATCACCATGGGCCCTGACCGGCCGGGGCAGGCCTTCGTGCGGTCCCGAGGGGCGGTTCTCGC
>QKPN01000100.1 GCA_003258405.1 Rhodobacteraceae bacterium DSL-40
ATCATCAAAATCGCGCCAGAAATGGACCGGGATGGCAACGCGGTGATGGCGACATGCCGCTAGTACTATCGGCCAAAAGCCTAACCGAATTGCACTCAATCGATTAAAACAGTCTTGTGTTTGACGGCATTCCTCAAAAACCACTTCGAGTAATTCTTCGGCGGTATCCGTAATCTCCAGTCCAAGCAGCGCCAATCCATGTATGTTGGAGTGCGTGTAAATGTGCTGCTCTGAACTGTCATT
>QKPN01000101.1 GCA_003258405.1 Rhodobacteraceae bacterium DSL-40
CCTGAGTACTGCATAATCCGCGATCAGCAAGCCAGATCGGGACAATTTGTTAGCGATATGCTTATAATAGTGAAGGAGGCGCCACGGCGCCTGCGACCGCCCATCGCCTTTTCAGGAGACATCCATGACGACTGCAACCGAAGGCTCCAAAGCCTCCCGAAAAGGCCCGACGCGAAGTGAGGCGTCGAAGGCAGCGATCCTCGAAGCAACGCGTGTCGAAATGGCCGAAAACGGTTGGCGGGCCTTCAGCGTCGACAGCGTCGCCAAACGGGCCAGCGCCTCGAAACAGACGATTTACCGCTGGTGGCCGTCCATCGGTGCGATGTGCGTCGATGCTGCCCTCGCCCTTATTCCTGACAGCCCGGATGGTGGTCGCGATCCTCAGGAACGCATTACCGCCCTGATCGTGCCGCTCGAAGCGACCGCCCGTACAGGGCACGGTCACGCGGTTCTGCGCGTTGCCCTGCTGGCTGCTGCAGATGACAAGGAAGCCGGCGAAGTCTGGCGGGCATGGATCAGCCGTGACATTCGCCAGCCTTTGCGCATGCTT
>QKPN01000102.1 GCA_003258405.1 Rhodobacteraceae bacterium DSL-40
CAGGGCGAGCGGCCGCCCGGTGATGTTGATCGTGGCCGGGCCGATCACGGCGACGTGCTGGCCGAACCCGGCGGCGGCATCGCGCACCAGGCGGGCAAGGTCGAGCGGCACCGGATCGTCGCCTTCTTCACCGCGCGCGAATGTCAGGTATTCGTCCAGCATCATCGCCATGTCGTCGAGGTCTGACTGGGCCGCGGCGAGTTCCTCGGTCTGGTCCATCA
>QKPN01000103.1 GCA_003258405.1 Rhodobacteraceae bacterium DSL-40
CGAGTTCCTCGGTCTGGTCCATCATGGCGAGCGAGAGTTTCAGGCGGGTCAGGGGAGTGCGCAGGTCGTGGCTGACGCCGGCCAGCATGGCGGTACGCTGTTCGGCGAACGCGGTGAGGCGGCTCTTCATGTCCAGCAATGCGCGGGCCGCGTCTCGCACTTCGGTGGCGCCCGAGGGCCGGAAGTTGGGCACCTCCCGGCCGCGACCGAAGGCGCGGGCTGCTTCCGACAGGCGCAGGATGGAGCGGACCTGCTGGTTGAGGAAGGCGACGGCGAGGGCCAGCATCAGCAGGGATGAGGCGATCACCCAGACGATGAAGAAGTG
>QKPN01000104.1 GCA_003258405.1 Rhodobacteraceae bacterium DSL-40
GCGACACGCTGAGGCGCCAATCCTGATCGAACTCGTAGAGGCCGCTCAAACGGAAGCCCTGATAACTCGTATCGTTGATATCATTCTTGGCGATCGATGCATTGTTGGCCGCAATGATATTGACGCCGGACAGGTCGGCACCCGCCTGGAAGCCGGCGCGGTTCGGTTGAACGACCGTGCCATTGTCGCGCACGGTGCCTGCGGGCCGGAAGCGGGCCGACTCCCTGATGTCGAGCGTGCCGCCGACATTATCGATATAGCCGCCCTGGTTATCGGTATAGACAACGCCGCGCAGCGCAAAATTGTCGGTCACCGGCAGGTTGATGACCGCTTCGACGCTGTTGCTCATCTCGCCGCCTTCAGTGAACGAGGTCGACGCTTTCACCTTGGCTTCAAATGCGCCGAGGCGCGGCTTGTTGGTGATCAGGCGGACCGTGCCGGCCTGCGAACTTGCACCAAAGAGCGTTCCCTGAGGACCGGACAGGACCTCCACGCGTTCCAGGTCCGCTGCATAGACATCGAGGTTGCGGCCAGGCTGCGACACCG
>QKPN01000105.1 GCA_003258405.1 Rhodobacteraceae bacterium DSL-40
CTTGATTCCGGCTTGCTGCGTCCTGGGTCCATCCTCGCACTCATGGAAGACGACCAGTCGCCGCAGCTGCAGGGCGAGAAGGTCAAGGAGCCCGTCTACAAGGCGGCCGCCCGCTGGTTGCCCAACAGCAAGAAGCAGGAACTGGCTGCAGCCGGCATTCCGGTCGTCGAGCCGATCGAGGTTCTCGCCACCCACATGCTCGAAGTGATCCAGTCCAACTTCTCGCTTGTCTTCACACGGATGGTCATGCTCGATACGCTCGATGCGTTGACGACCGTCAGCGACAGTGACCGGGCCGCCGCCAACCGCCGCTTCCTGGATGAGTATATCCCGGCAAAGGTCACGCCCGAAATGCTGCTCTCGGTCGTCCGTTTGCTGCTCGAGGAGCGCGTCTCGATCCGCAACCTGTTCCTGATCATCGAGGCGATTGCCGAAGTCAAAGCCTCATCGCCGGGTCTGCCAAGGATCGTCGAGCTTGTGCGGCAGCGTCTGGCATTCCAGATCGTGGACCGGCTTCAGGACGATCAGGGGCGCCTGCCACTGGT
>QKPN01000106.1 GCA_003258405.1 Rhodobacteraceae bacterium DSL-40
ATACGCGCCACATGATCTGTTCGTACCGCATCCAGCTGCCCAGCGGCCTGACCACGCGAACCCGCCGGGGTGCATGAACCCCGCAGGCGGCGCCATCGTGCGCGCCTGGGATTTGTGTACCCGGTAAACTCCCTCCGACCCGGCCGCCCGGCCTGATGAGATCGCCCCAGCAATTGGGGTGGGATTTTCGGTGAACTCGCGTTAAGCAGACCGCCGCAGGCAGGCCTTTCCGGACAAGACTTGCCGCGCCTCGTGCGCCAGACCGCTGAAGAAGACTGAAACATGATCAAAGTATCCCTGCCCGATGGATCGGTGCGCGAATTTGAAAAGGGCGCCAGCCCGTTCGACGTCGCCGGTTCGATCTCGAACTCCCTTGCCAAGAAGGCGATCGCCGCCCGCGTGGACGGCGAATTGCGCGACCTGATGCGCCCGCTGGACGGCGATGCGCGTGTCGAGATCGTGACGCCGAACGACCCGGAAGGCCTCGAGCTGATCCGGCACGATGCCGCGCACGTGCTGGCGCAGGCCGTGCAGGCACTCTA
>QKPN01000107.1 GCA_003258405.1 Rhodobacteraceae bacterium DSL-40
CACGATATTACAACCGGATCACCGATGAGCTTTATGACGAGATCCTCGGTTTCCTCAACCTGCACTATGTGACGTCGAAACGACGGGACACACCTTTCTGGCAGGCGGCGACGGCCGATGACGCTGTGCTGGACGATTTGCGCGACCGGCTTGCATTGTGGCAGCGGCGGTCACCCACCCAGTTTGACTTTCCGGGGGCCGACCGATTGTTTGCGCAGGACAGCTACGAATTTGTCCTGCACGGGATGAAATATGTCGATGGACCCGTTTCAGGCCAGATACAGGTGCCGGACATGCGTGAGCTGATCGCAAAAAGTCGGGGTGAACTGCCGGAACATGAGGCCTTCCTGGCATTGGTAAAGCGCGCGGCGGCGCGTACATGACCTAGCTGGTGGCGCCAGACGCGGCTTCGGCGGCAAGGGCTTCGCGGCGTTTTTCGGCGGCGGATTTCTTGACGCTGTCCGAGCGCAGCTGGCCGCAGGCCGCCGCGATGTCGCGGCCGCGCGGCGTGCGGATGGGGC
>QKPN01000108.1 GCA_003258405.1 Rhodobacteraceae bacterium DSL-40
CCAGCTTGAAGGGCTTGATGACGGCTAGGATCAGTTTCATGTTCTTCCTCTCGCTATGCCTGCGCGGGCCGTGTCTTGCGCCGGACCCTTCGCGTTGCCCGTACGGCGGGGGCTGGGCCCAGGCCGGACGTCAGGTCGGACGGGCCTGCCCGGAGCCGACATCAGGGCGGGGAGGCAGACGGGCCGCCTCCACGATGGTCTGCGAAAGCGGCAGACGCCCCGCAGCCGGAGAAGACCGGCGGCGACAGGAAGCCCTGCCCGCGCCTGCCGGAGCAGATCGGGGCCGGGGAGCGGAGCGGAACACGACGGGCGGGACGAACGCGCCGCAATGCACCCTGCGCGCCGGGCCACCGGGCCCGGCGCCGCGCGGCGCAAAAGCGTGTCTGTCTCGAAGGATCTCATCATGTCCCGCATCCGGATCGTCTGGCAGAGCCCGCGCCGGGCTCAGAGCGCCTCTTCGCCGGTCTCGCCGGTGCGGACCCGCATCGCCTGCTCGACATCGAGAACGAAGATCTTCCCG
>QKPN01000109.1 GCA_003258405.1 Rhodobacteraceae bacterium DSL-40
ATCGCAAGGCCGAGGCCCGTCCATTCCTTGAGCGACGGTTCATGCGCAAGGCGGTCGAACAGTTTCAGGCTGAGCACCAGCCGGTCGGCTTCTTCCGCATCAAGGCAGAGGTGAATGTTCGCTCCCGCTGCCTGTTCGCACAGGCCGAGCAGGCGCGGATAAAGCTCCGCCATGACGCGGGCCTCGTTCACGGCTTCGAAGCGCGGGTGCAGGGCCGACAGCTTGACCGACACGCCACTCGCCTTTTCCGGCGCCGTGCCGACTTC
>QKPN01000011.1 GCA_003258405.1 Rhodobacteraceae bacterium DSL-40
TTCAACGGAAAGCGGAAGAATTCCAGCAAGATTGCCGCCCTCCGGGGCGGCGTTTGCGTTTGGATCTGCCGTGGAAGCACTCTGGAAAAAAAGCAGGGCTTCCCTGATGTAGTCTTTCGAGCCGGTTGGAGGGCGAAGGAAGGCGGCAATCCCGCCTCGGCGGCGGGCCCCTGGAGCCGGATCGGGCTTCAGAGCGGGAGTGCCAGAACCTCACATCAGGTTATCCAACCAAGGGGTGCCGGTTGAACGGCGATCAGGTGCGCTGAAAGGGGGCGGCGGGCCGTCTGAGGTCGGCCTTCTCGGCTTTGCGTGCGGTGAGGCGGTCCACAAGAGCGTGGTTTCCCAGGCCCGGCTCGATCATGTCGAGAAGGCTGGCGATGTCGCCGTGGATGGAGGGTGGCGGGCGCATGAGGACTCGGGATCTGGAATAATATGTTGCATTGTCGGGGATCTTCTCGGCGCTCTGGACGGTGAGGGGCGGGATGGGCTGAACTGGCGACTGTCCTGAGGAGGAGACGGCATATGAAAGTCACCATCGAGATAGACTGCACGCCCGAGGAAGCCCGGGACTTTCTCGGGCTGCCGGATGTCAAGCCGCTGCATGACGAGGTGATGGGCGAGATCCGCAACAGGATGCTCGCGACTGTCAAGACGATGGATCCGGCCGAGATGTGGAAGGACTGGATGCCCGGTGCGAGCGGGTATGAGCAGATGCAGGATTTCTTTGCCCTGATGACCGGAGCGAAGCGCGGAAAGTGAGCGCCGCGGGGCGTGAAAGCAGGGCGTTTCACCGTGAAAATCGAAAAACGCCACTGAAATCATTGGATTTTCGTAGTTAACATATCATGAATGCGGCTTTGGCATCCGCGCGAAGGCGGGCGGTGCCGGACCGGGTTGGCTTGTAATCCGGGAAGGGCTTTCGCTCCGTCCGGCGGGTTGCACCGCGGGCCTCTGGGCCCGAGGGTTTACCGGTTTCAGGAGCCACGCCAAGGTAAAGGCGATGCTGAAACGGGACGTTCCCGGCAATCCGGGCCCGGAGAGGCTGCGCCATGCCTGGGAGGGGAGACCTTCCGATCTGCCTCCGGCGCTCTTTTTCGCCCATCAGGGGGATCTGCTGCTCGGTTTCGGCAAGGCCGCCGGGGCTCGATGACAAGAAGCCCGGCCACGGCGGGATGACCGACCTCGGAAGGGAATTTCATCGAGGGCATGGCCGCCGATCAGGTTGCCCGGGCGAGGCTTCCCGCCGCGAACGCCTTCCGGGAAGGTCCAGCGGGATGTCTATACCGTTACCGGTATCCAGCGCGCGTCCATAACGGGGGTCGCGGGCTTCCCTGGGGTGAACGCGCGGATCAGGGCGGGGATGACTACGGCAGGACGAGCGGCTTCTTCCACAAGCTGAGGGGCGACCTCGACGCCTTCCAGGCGGCGCCGCGGCGGTTTCCGCGCCCCGCGCGGGGGCGGGGTCAGGTGGCCTTGGAGATCGGGCCGGGGTCCTGCCCGAGACGGAAGCCGGGCTCCTCCTGCGCGCCCAGGCCCGGCGCCCAGCGGAGGTGCGTGAGCCAGTCGAGCCCGCGGGCGGCGAGAAGGCCGAGGGCAAGGCCGCCGAGGATGGCGATGGTGTTCTCGGCCACAGGCGGCAGACTGAGGCCGAGGCCGGGCATCAGGTGCTCCGGGACGAGGCGGTGGAGCAGGTAGATCGGGAAGGCGGCGTTCGCGAGATGCATGACGCCGCGCACGGCCGGACGCGGCAGCCGCACCGTCTCGACATGGAGCAGCAGGGCGACGAGCACAAGCAGGCTCATGTATTTCTCCCAGGAGCCGTACCAGTTGCCGCCGAGCCAGGCGACGAGCGGCATGATGAAGGCGGCGGCGGCGAGCACGGTGGTGCGCTGCGCCGCGCCTTGCGCCAGGGCGGTGCACCAGCCGAGGGCGAAGAGGTAGAAGACCCAGGGCACCGAGAATTGCGAGCGGCCGTCGGGCAGCGGCCAGAGCTCGGGCAGGGTCACCCGGAGCGCGACGCCGAGAGCGAGCAGCGCCAGCCCGACGGTGAAGGGCGATGCCGCAAGCCAGGCGCGCATCGGGGGCGGCCGGAACAGCAGGACGAGCATCAGGCAGATCTGCACATAGGCTTCGACGAACCAGTAGAGATAGGGCAGCATCAGGTGGGTCTCGGGCGAGGTGAGCGCGAGGTTTCCGACGAGAAACACCGAGGCCCAGGGCACCTGGTGCCAGGCGATCGCGAAGCCCGCCAGCACGAGCGCATAGGGCAGGAGGACGCGCTGCACGGGGGCGAGGAAGCCCAGGGCGTCGCCGCGGATCAGCGGGCCGCGCCGGTGCCGGGCGACGCTCATGCCGAGGAGGATGACCATTGCGGCCGCGCCGCCATAGACCGGCCAGTGGGTCTGGTGCGCGACGACGACCGCGAGGATGGCGAGCGCGCGGGCCAGCATCGGCATCGCCACGCGGGCGGCGCGCGCGGGCGCCGGGCGTTCGAGCTCCGCGATCGGGCGCTGCTCCCAGCCCGGCGGCAGGCCGCCGAGCCGCCGGTCGAGCAGCAGCGAGAGCGCGACATGCTGGAGCGAGTCGCCGCCGAGGCTCTCGAAGCTGTCGGTCGGGCGCACCGGGCGCGGGGCGAAGGTGCGGGCGAAGATGGCCTCGAGGCCGGGGTCGGCGGCGGGCGGCGCGGCGCGCTCCTTCAGCGCGGGATAGTCGATCTTGCCGTTGGCGCGGCGGGGAAACACGGCGCAGGGCACCAGCGTGACATGCTGGGCCCGGATGCCGGCGAGGCGGGCGGCGTCGGCCTGCAGCGTTGCGGCGGGTGCGCGGGCCGCGACCCAGATCGTTTCATCGTCGCCCCAGACCGCCACCTCGTGCCCGGCCTCGCCGAGCGCGCGTTCGAGCGCGTCATGGCCGATGCGCAGGCCCGCGATCTTCGACATGCGGGAGCGGCGGCCGGTGATGCGGTAGAAGCCGTCGGCGCCGCGCCGGGCGAGATCGCCCGTCGCGAGTTCGCCGAGCTCGCTGCCGCGGGCGAGGTCCGCCGCGCTGTCGGCATAGCCCATCATGACATTCGGGCCGCGGTAGATCAGCTCGCCCTCGGTTTCCGGCGCGGTGATCGGGCGCCCGGCCTCGTCGCGGAGCATGAGGCTTCCGCCGGGGATGGCGTCGCCGATGGCATCCGGGGCGGTCGTGGCGCATTCGGGGGGCAGGTAGGCGATGCGGGCGGTGGCCTCCGTCTGGCCGTACATCGGCACGAAGCGGCCGCGGCGCGCGGCCATCACGCCCGCCCAGTGCCGGACCTCGGCGGCAGGCATCGCGCCGCCGGCGACGGTCATGCAGCCGAGCGCGGCGGGGAGCTGCGCGTCGGCCCCGATGCTGCGGAGCATGCGGAAATGATGCGGGACGCCGGCGAAGCTGGTGGCGCCCGAGGCGGCGAGCGCGGGCAGGAAGCCCGGGTCGAGGACCGAGCCCTCACCGAGCCAGAGGCTGGCGCCGCGCGCGAGATGGGAGTGCAGGACGGAGAGGCCGTAGGAATAGTGGAGCGGCAGCACCAGGGCGGCGCGCTCCTGCGGCCCGATCTCCAGATAGTCCGCGATCGCCGCGGCATTTGCCGCCACCGCGGCGCGGGAGAGCCGGACGCCACGCCCCTGGCCGGTGCTGCCCGAGGTGGTGAGCAGCAGGAAGAGATCGGGGTGGAGGGCCGCGGGCCGCGGGTGATGGAGGAGGCGGACCCGGCCGCCGGTGGTGCGCCAGCTCGCGGCGGGGCGGAAGCGGGCCTCGAGCCCTCGGGCGAGCTCGGGCTCGCCGGCCGGCAGCGGCAGCACGGCGTGGCCCGCCTGCAGGGCGCCGAGATAGGCCGCGATCGTCGCCGGGGCGGGCGTCATCTCGATGGCGATGAGCCCGCGCGCCTGCGGGAGCCGGGCGGCGAACCGCTCCGCGGCCTCGGCGAGCCCGGCGTAGCTCATGACGGTGGCGCCGGTGATCAGGGCCGGGCTGTCGCCATGCCCCTGCAGGCTTTCAGCGGTGTGGAACATGCAGGCTTCCCCGGCGTCTCTTCTGGCTCGTACCTGCGCGGGTATGTTTATTCGAGTGGTTTTGTCAAGAATAACGCTGCGCGCTGCGGCGCGGAGTGTTGCCGCAGCGGCGGGGGAAGGGAAGGCCAATTCAACAGGATCGGGGTGTCAAAAGCCCGGCGCAGGGTTGGCGCGCGGATTTCAGCCGGGTTGGGCCTGCGCGGGCGCGGCGGGGGCCGGTATCGGGCGCAGGATGCAGGGCACCTCGATGCGGCGGGGGCTTTCGGGCCAGGCCTCGATCATGCCGAAGACCACGTCGAGCATGCCGTCGACATCCTGCTCGGTCATGCCGACATTCTCCGGCAGCAGCGCCGCGAACGGATCCCAGTCGAAGCAGCCGAAGCGCAGGAGGCGGGGGGCGGCGCGGTCGCCGCGCTTCATCCAGTGCACGACGCCTTCGAGGCTGATCGTCGAGTTGACGAAGATGCCGAGCCGTTCGGGCAGGGCGATGCGCTCGAGGGCGGCCTCGGTCTTGCCGGGGGCGTAGCCCGCGACGATCCGGAGCTCGGGCGGGCAGGCGAGGCCCATTTCGCGGTGCGCCTCGAGAAAGCCGCGCAGGCGCTCGGAGGTGTTGTTGTCCGCGGCGCGCCCGCCGACGAAGAGCAGCGGATCGGCCGCGCCGAACTCGCTGCGCATCCGCTCGAGGATCAGCCGGGTGAGATCGCGCGCGCCGCCGAAATTGTCCGAGACGACCGAGGGGGCGCGGGTGCCGGGGAGGTCGAGATTGATCGTCCGCACGCCGGCGGCGGCGCAGAAATCCGAGATGCGGTCGGGATCGGTGGTGCCGGTGGAAATCAGGCATTCGGCCTGGAAGGAGACGAGCTCGCGCGCGGCCTCGAATTCCAGCTCGGGATCGCGCCGGGTGCAGGTGATGACGGGGAAGAGGCCGCGGGCGCGGGCCATGGTCTCGAACCGCTCGGCGATCGCGCCGAAATAGCGGTTGTCGTATTTCGGCACGATCATCCCCACCACCTTCGAGCGCTCGCGCCGCAGCATGCTCGCCTGAAGGTTCACCGCGTAGCCCTGCTCCTCGGCGATCTGCGAGATCCGGCGGGCGAGCTTCTCGCTGATTCGACGCTTCTTCCAGGTGCCGTTCAGCACCGCGCTGACCGCGCTGGGGCTGGTGCCCGCGATCTGGGCGAGATCGTAGATCGTTGGCCTTCTTGGCGAATCTCCGGTCTCGGCGCCCATCCCGCTGGCTCTCCTGCATTCGTGCCGCCTTCCATCTTGACGGCATTCGATCTCGGGAGCAATAATGCTCCATCGATTGAGCAAACTTGCGCAATCGGTGGTGCACCCGAAAACGGGGCATGGGGAGGAAGATCGACGCGCCGCCGCATGACTGCGGCCGCCCGCATCCCGCAGAAGGATGCGGCCGTTTCCGTCTCTTCCCCTGTTCCGGCCGGCGGGCGCTCGAAACCTGTGGAGGAACAGACATGACCCGGAAATTCTCGCTGCTCGCGGCGTCGGCGCTCACATCCCTGCTGGGGGTTGGCCCGGCGTTTGCGCAGGACGCCGCCACGGTGGCCTTCCTGATGCCCGACCAGGCCTCGACCCGGTACGAGGAGCACGACTTCCCCGGCTTCAAGGAAGCGATGGGCGAGCTCTGCCCGGATTGCACGGTGATCTACCAGAACGCCAATGCCGATGTGTCGTTGCAGCAGCAGCAGTTCAACTCGGTCATCGCCCAGGGCGCCAAGGTGATCGTGCTCGACCCGGTGGATTCGGCCGCCGCCGCCGCCCTCGTCGAGATCGCCCATTCGCAGGACGTGAAGGTGATCGCCTATGACCGGCCGATCCCGGACGTTCCGGCGGATTACTATGTCTCCTTCGACAACAAGGGCATCGGCGAGGCGATCGCGCAGTCGCTGGTCGATCACCTGCACGATACCGGCGTGCCGGCGGGCTCGGGCGTGCTGCAGATCAACGGCTCGCCGACCGATGCGGCGGCGGGGCTCATCCGCGACGGCATCGACGTGGCGCTCGACGGTTCCGACTACAAGACGCTTGCCGAATACGACACGCCGGACTGGGCGCCGCCCAAGGCGCAGGAATGGACCGCCGGGCAGATCACCCGCTTCGGTGCGGAGATCAAGGGCATCGTCGCGGCCAATGACGGCACCGCGGGCGGGGCCATCGCGGCGATGAAGGCCGCGGGCGTCGATCCGCTCCCCCCTGTCACCGGCAATGACGCGACGATCGCCGCGCTCCAGCTCATCATCGCGGGCGATCAGTACAACACCATCTCCAAGCCCTCCGAGATCGTGGCGCGCGCCGCCGCCGAGGTGACGACCGGCTTCCTCAAGGGCGAGACGCCCGAGGCGAAGACGACGCTCTACGACACGCCTGCCGAGCTCTTCGTGCCCGCGGTGGTCACGCGCGAGAACATCAAGGCCGAGATCTTCGACAAGGGGATCCAGGCGGCGGGTGAGGTCTGCACCGGCGAATATGCCGCGCCGTGCCAGGAACTCGGGATCGTGCAGTAAATCCGTAAAACGGCAGGCGCGGGCCCTTCGGGGCGCGCGCGGCCCTCAGACGAAGGGAGAACATGCCATGGCGATGGCCGAAGAGCCGCAGCGGGGGGAGCCCATTCTCCGGCTCCGCGGGGTTTCCAAGCAGTTCGGCGCGGTCTCGGCGCTGACGGATATCGCGCTCGACGTCCATGCGGGCGAGGTGGTCGCGCTGGTCGGCGACAACGGCGCGGGCAAGTCGACGCTGGTGAAGGTGCTCGCGGGCGTCCACCAGCCGACCGGCGGCACGATCGAGTTCATGGGCGCGCCGGTCTCGCTCGACAGCCCGGGCGAGGCGCTGGAGCTCGGCATCGCCACGGTGTTCCAGGATCTGGCGCTCTGCGAGAACCTCGACGTGGTGGCGAACCTCTTCCTCGGCCACGAGATCTCGCCCTGGTCGCTCGACGAGGTGCAGATGGAGGTCCGGGCCTGGACGCTGCTGAAGGAGCTCGCCGCGCGCATCCCGTCGGTGCGCGAGCCGATCGCCTCGCTCTCGGGGGGGCAGCGCCAGACCGTCGCCATCGCGCGTTCGCTGCTGCTCGATCCGAAGATCATCATGCTCGACGAGCCGACCGCGGCACTTGGCGTCGCGCAGACCGCGGAGGTGCTCAATCTCATCGAGCGGGTGCGCGACCGCGGCCACGGGGTGATCCTCATTTCCCACAACATGGAGGATGTGCGGGCGGTTGCCGACCGTATCGTCGTGCTGCGCCTCGGGCGGAACAACGGCGTCTTCACCGCCGAGACCTCGAACGAGGAGCTTGTCGCCGCGATCACCGGGGCGAGCGAGAACTCGGTTTCGCGCCGCCGCGCGCGCAAGCTCGAAGAAATGGACACATGACCATGACCGATCACAAGAGCGCCCCCGCCCTCGACCGTTCCGACAGCCGCGTGCGGCATGACGAAGGCATTGCCGGCGCGATCCGCGGTTTCATCGACCGGGTGCGCTCGGGCGATATCGGCATGCTGCCGGTGGTGGTCGGCCTCGTGCTCATCACCACCGTCTTCTCCGCGATCAATCCGGTCTTCCTGGCGCCGAACAACCTGGTGAACCTGCTCTTCGATGCCGCCGCCGTGGGCTGCATCTCGCTCGGGATCGTCTGCGTGCTCTTGCTCGGGCAGATCGATCTCTCGGTCGGCTCGATGAGCGGGCTGGCCTCGGCGATCACCGGCGTGCTCTGGATGAAGGCGGGCCTGCCTCTGCCGATGGCGATCCTCGCCGCCCTCGGCGCGGGCGCCCTCATGGGGCTCGTCTACGGCATGCTGCTCAACCGCTTCGGGATGCCGAGCTTCGTCTCGACGCTCTCGGGCCTGCTCGCGCTCCTCGGATTGCAGCTCTACATCCTCGGGCCGACCGGCTCGATCAACCTGCCCTATGCCTCGCCGCTGGTGCGCTTCGGCCAGATCCTGGTCATGCCGGCCTGGCTCTCGCTGCTGCTCGCGCTGGTGCCGGGGGCGCTGATGATCTGGCTCGATCTGCGCAACATGCGCCGGCGGGCGGCGGCGAACCTCTCGAGCCCGTCGCTCAGCGTGGTTCTGGCCAAGGCGGGGTTTCTGACCGTGGCGCTGATCGTGGCGGTCCAGTATCTCAACCAGGGCCGCGGCATCCCGTGGATGTTCGGCCTCTTCGTTGCGCTGGTCGTCGCGATGAACTATGCGCTCACCCGCACGAAATGGGGCCGTTCGATGTTTGCCGTCGGCGGCAATTCCGAGGCGGCGCGCCGCTCGGGCATCAACGTGAACCGCATCCGCCTCTCCGCCTTCATGCTCTGCTCGACGCTGGCCGCCCTTGGCGGCGTTCTCTCCGCGGCGCGGCTTGCCTCCTCGAGCCAGCAGGCCGGGGCGGGGGATGTGAACCTCAACGCCATCGCCGCGGCGGTGATCGGCGGCACCTCGCTCTTCGGCGGGCGCGGCTCGGCCTGGTCGGCGCTGCTCGGCATCCTCGTCATCCAGGCGATCTCCAACGGGCTCACGCTGCTCAATCTCAGCTCCTCGCTGCGCTACATGATCACCGGCGGCGTGCTCGCCATCGCGGTGATCGTCGACAGCCTCGCGCGCCAGTCCCGTGCCAGCCACGGCCGCGCCTGATACTCCCCGAAAGGATCGGAACATGGCCGAACTCATGAAGGACAAGGTCGCGGCGATCACCGGCGCCGCCTCGGGGATCGGGCTCGAATGCGCCCGCACCCTGCTCGGCGAAGGCGCGACCGTTGTGCTGATCGACCGCGCCGAGGACCGGCTCCGGGCGCTCTGCGAGGAGCTCGGGCCGCGGGCGAAGCCGCTCGTCGTCGATCTGCTCGATGGCGCGCAGGTCTCGGGGATGCTCGAGGGCATCCTCGATATCGCGGGCACGCTCGACATTCTCCATGCCAATGCCGGGGCCTATGTCGGCGGGCCGGCGGCGGAGGGCGATCCGGAGGCCTGGGACCGGGTGCTCAATCTCAACATCAACGCGGCCTTCCGCTCGGTGCGCGCGGTGCTGCCCTACATGATCGAGCGCAAGACCGGCGACGTGATCTTCACCTCCTCGGTCGCGGGGGTGGTGCCCGTGGTCTGGGAGCCGGTCTACACGGCCTCGAAATTCGCCGTGCAGGCCTTCCTGCATGCGACGCGGCGTCAGGTCTCGGTGCATGGCATCCGCATGGGCGCGGTGCTGCCCGGGCCGGTCGTCACCGCGCTGCTCGACGACTGGCCGAAGGAGAAGATGCAGGAGGCGCTCGACAACGGCTCGCTCATGCAGCCGAAGGAGGTCGCCGAGGCCGTGCTCTTCATGCTGAGCCGGCCGCGCAACGTGGTGATCCGCGATCTCGTCATCCTTCCGAACAGCGTCGATCTCTGACGCTGTGTTGCCGGGCGGGGGCGCGGTCTCCCCCCCCCTCCCTCCGCCCCCGTCCGGCCCAGATGCAAGGCAGTGCCATGACCCTCTCCAGCCAGACCGCCCCCCTGCTTCTCGGCGTCGATGTCGGCACCGGCAGCGCCCGCGCCGGGCTCTTCGATCTCGAGGGGCGCATGCTCGCGGCCGACAAGCGCGACATCACCCTCTGGCGCGAGGGCGCCGACATCGCCGAGCAATCGAGCGCCGAGATCTGGGCTTCGGTCTGTGCCGCGGTGAAGGGCGCGCTGGCGAAGGCGGGCGCCGATCCCGCGCGCGTCGCGGGGATCGGGTTCGATGCGACCTGTTCGCTCGTCGTGCTGGGCGAGGGCGGTGCGCCGCTGCCGATCGGCGCGTCGGAGGATCCGGCGCGCGACATCATCGTCTGGATGGATCACCGCGCCATCGGCCAGGCCGAGCGGATCAATGCGATACGGCACCCGGTGCTGGCCTATGTCGGCGGGGTGATCTCGCCGGAGATGGAGACGCCGAAGCTGCTCTGGCTGCGGGAGAACCGGCCGGAGACCTATGCCGCCGCCTGGCAGTTCTTCGATCTTGCGGATTTCCTGAGCTGGCGGGCGACCGGGGATCTGGCGCGCTCGACCTGCACCGTCACCTGCAAGTGGACCTATCTCGCCCATGAGGGGCGCTGGGATGCGGATTACTTCCACCGCATCGGGCTCGGCGACCTGGCGGAGGCGGGGTTTGCGCGGATCGGCACGCGGATCGTGCCGCCGGGAACGCCGCTCGGCGCGGGGCTCACGGCGGCGGCGGCGGCGGAGCTCGGGCTGGCGCCGGGCACGCCGGTCGCGGCCGGGCTGATCGACGCCCATGCCGGGGGGATCGGCACGGTGGGTGCGGTCGGTGCGCCGGAAGAGAATGTCGGCTATGTCTTCGGCACCTCCTCCTGCACGATGACGACGACGCGCGAGCCGGTCTTCGTGCCGGGGGTCTGGGGCCCCTATTTCCAGGCGATGGTGCCGGGCATGTGGCTGAACGAAGGCGGGCAGTCCGCCGCCGGGGCCGCGATCGACCAGCTGCTCGCCTTTCACCCCGCCGCCGCGGAGGCCCGCGCCGCTGCGGAAGCCGCGGGGGAACCTCTTCCGGTCTGGCTGGCGGCGCGCGCAGCCTCCGCCGCGGCGGGTCTTTCGGAGGTGGCGGCGCTGGCCGACGGGCTCCATGTCGTGCCGGAATTCCTCGGCAACCGCGCGCCCTTCGCCGATCCGCATGCCCGCGCGGTGATCGCGGGGCTGGGCATGGAACGCGGGCTCGAGAGCCTCACCGCGCTCTATGTCGCCGGGATCTGCGGCATCGCCTACGGGCTGCGCCAGATCCTCGAGGCGCAGGATGCGGCGGGTGCGCCGACCGCGCGGATCATGATGAGCGGCGGTGCGGGCCAGCTTCCGGTCGTGCGCCAGCTGCTTGCCGATGCCACGGGACGGCCCGTCCATGGCAGCCGTGCGGAGGAGCCGGTGCTGCTCGGCTCGGCCATCCTCGGCGCCGTGGCGGGCGGGCTTTTTCCCGACACGGCGGCGGCGATGGACGCGCTTTCGGCAAGCGATGCGGTGCATCACCCCGATGCCGCCTTCAAGGCGCTCCACGACCGGCGCTTCGCGGCCTTCGAGGCGCTGCAATCCGTGGCGCGCACGCTGCGGGCCTGAGCGGGCCTCAGGCGCCTGGGTGCGCGGTGAGGGCGATATCGGCGAGGGTCGAGCGGTCGAGATCGGCGAGGAACGCGGCCTCCGCGGAACGGAGCCGGGCCTTGAGGCCGCAGCGCCCGTCGATGCTGCATTGGCCGCCGCCGGGCCCGAGGCATTCGACCAGCGCCTGACCTTCCTCGAGCAGGCGCACGACATCGCCCAGACGGATCTCGGACGGAGGGCGGGCGAGCGCCGCGCCGCCGCCACCGCCGCGCCTGGTCGTGACCATGCCGCCGCGGGCGAGCTGCTGGACGATCTTTGCAAGATGATTGCGCGGCAGGCCGAATTCCTCCGCAAGCTCGGCGGTGGAAAACGCGCGCCCCGGCGCACTGGCGAGCCGCATCAGCATGCGGAGGCCGTAATCGGTGAAGCTGGTGAGACGCATGGCGGCGTGCTCCATGAATGCGCATTTACAATACCTATTAAGCCTTGTAGAGGCTGGGGCAAGCCCTTGATGCGGGAGTTTCGCCCATGCCCTCCGTTGCGCCGCCCCGGCCGCAGATCGTTTCCGCCCGGCCGGAGAGGACGGCGGCGCTCATGGCGGAGACCGGCCTCGACGAGGAGATCCTCACCCGTCTGGTGCATCGCTTCTATGGCAGGGTGCAGGCCGATGCGCTGCTCGGGCCGATCTTCGCGGCGCGGATCACCGACTGGGGGCCGCATCTGGAACAGATGGTGGCGTTCTGGTCTTCGGTTGCGCTGATGACCGGCCGCTACCACGGCGCGCCGGTGCCGAAGCATGTGGGCCTGCCGGTGGCGTGGGATGCGTTCGACCGCTGGCTCGCGCTCTTTCGCGAAACGGCGCAGGAGGTCTGCCCCCCGGAGGGCGCGCGGCATGTGATCGCCTGCGCCGAGCGGATCGCGCGCTCGCTCCACATGGCGATCGAGAGCGCGCGGCCGCACGCGGTTCCGATCCTGCGCGCGCCGGCTGCGGCGCGAAAATAGGTATGGATACGGCGCCGGGGCCGCCCCGGCGCGAACATCGTTCCGCCGCCGCCTGTTCTGCCGCGCTCTTGTCCGGTTGGACGGCGCGCAGCGGAACGCCCGGTTGCCGCGGGCGATGCCCCGGTTCCCCGATCCTGTTTTCATTTCGCTTATCCTGTGATCATTTGGGCTGAATTATGCCCGGTTGTTGAGCGAAAATGCCGATGAGTATCGCTTCCTGGACCCTTCACGCCTTCGGCCCCGTCCTGCCTGCAACGCGGCGCGGCGAGATCCTTCGTGCCGCCGCAGGGGGGCTGGTGGGGATCGCGGTCTGCATGGCGCTCGCGTGGTGGCTGCCGCAGGTCGCGGGGCTCCGCATGGGGCTCGTGGCGCCGCTCGGGGCGTCGGCCGTGCTCATTTTCGCGGTGCCGAACGCGCCGCTGGCGCAGCCCTGGTCGGCGGTTGTCGGCAACGTCGTCTCGGCGGCGATGGCGGTGGCGGTGCTGATGGTCGTGCCTGCGCCCTGGGCGCCGCCGCTGGCGGTTGGCGGGGCGATCCTCGCGATGCAGCTTGTCCGCGCGCTGCATCCCCCGGGCAGCGCCATAGCACTTCTTGCCGCGCTCAACCCGGAGGCGGTGCGCGAGGCGGGCTTTGCCTTTGCCCTCGTTCCGGTGGGGGCGATGACGCTCGCCCTCGTCCTGGCCGGGATCGTCTTCAACCGGCTGACGGGTCGGGTCTATCCCTTCCGCCAGCCGGCAAGCCTCGAACTGGCGGAGGAGCCGGATCGCATCGGCCTTTCGAATGCGGAACTCGGCGCGCTGCTTTCGCGCTTCAACCAGTCGCCCAATATCGGCGTCGCGGATCTCGGCCGTCTGCTTGCAGCGGCCGAGGGCGAGGCCGCGGCGCACCGTTTCGATGGCGTCACCTGTGCCGAGATCATGACCCGCGACCTCATCACCGCGCCGCCCGAGGCGAGCATTCCGGAGCTCGCCGCGCTCTTCCGGCGCCATGCGATCAAGAGCCTGCCGGTGGTGGACCGTACGGGCCTGTTCCGCGGCCTGATCCTGCAGGCGGACGTGATCGACGCGCTGTTGCAGCCGGTGCCGGGCCGCCGCGGACCGCTTGCCTCCGCGATCATGCGTGACCCGGAGCGCGCGGTGCCCGACGACCTCCCCGTCGGCCGCCTGCTCCACCGGCTGGCGGTGCAGGGGGCCGAGACGGTCCCGGTCACGCGGGAGGGCGTGCTTGTCGGCATCATCACGCGCTCCGACATCATCGCCCTGCTGCTGCGTGGCGCGGAGGAGCGGCTCGCGGCCTGAGGCCCGGAGCGCTCACTTCAGCAGATCGAGCGACTCGCTGCGCAGCGTGCGCAGCGTGTCCGCGACGCGCTCCACCACGCTCTGCATCTTCGCCGCCGCCTGCTTCGAGCGGTTGAGCGCCATGAAATCCTTGAGCTCGATGACATAGGCATCGCGGATCTTGGCGGTGTGGCCGGCGATCTCGGCCTCGAACTTGCCGCGCACCGCGGTCTGGAGATCGGCGACCGCGGATTTCCGCATCGCCGTGTCGGAGGGGTTGGAGACGGCGTAGTCGAGGAGTTTCGTCCGTGCGCCGGCGATCTCGGCCTCGGTCACGATCGGCCCCTTCACGCCCTGCTGCGCCGCCGTCACCTCGCGATGCACCGGACGGTAGAGTGCGACCGTGCCCGCGCGCTCGCGGTCATAGCTCCGCGCGCCGCCGGTGAAGGCCGGGCCGTCGAGGCTCGCGAGCCGGCCCTTCGCGCGTTTCTCGACTTCCGCGGCGGTCCGGCCCTTGTCGCCGTCGGTCTTTGCCTCCGCGGCGGCCTGCTCGGCGGCGCGCGCCTTGACCTGCTCGTCGAGCCCGCCCCGGAAGGCCGCATCGCCAAGCGTCAGGTCGCGCGCCTTTTCGGCCAGCGTTGCCTCGACGACATGGTCGTATTCGAGATAGTTGCCGACATTCTTGGGCTTTGCCTTGTATTCGGTCCGCAGCCCCTCGAGATCGGCGAAATCCGGCAGGCCGGAGGCCGGATCGCCCTCCATCGGCAAGTCCGAGCCGCCGGGCGCATCCGAGCCGCCGCGCTTGACCTTGGGCGGCTTGCCGGGCTCGAAGCCGAAGAGCGCCTTGTTGAGCGTGCCGAGATCGCGCATCCCCGCCCGCAGCTTGCCGCGGATCTGCTTCGTGGCCGCCTTGTCGGCGCTGTAGAGATCCGCGGTCTGGGACAGCTCGGTCTCCATCTCGGCCTGAATGCCGGCGCGCAGGGCGGCAATCTTCTCGAGCGGGCTGCTTTTCGCCTTGGCGGCGGCGATGATCTTCTTGTGGTCCGTGCGCTTCGCATCCGCCGCCGTCTTCTGGCGGTGCGCGGGCCGGTAGACGGTGATCGCGGGAAGCTGCTCGCCCTTCTTGCCGAGCGCCCGGGTGTCGATGTCGCCGAGATTGGGATCGGGGATCGGGCTGCCGTCGCGCTCGCCCTCGGCGATCTCGGCCTTGAGATCGCCCTGGACATATTCCTGAATGGCAAAGCCGAGGCTCTTCTCCGGTATATGGTCGTTCTCGTAGTAGTTCGAGAGCCGCTGCTTGCCGCGCGCGCCGAGCCCCGCCTTGCCGCCGACCGTCTCGATCGCCTTCGAGGTGACATTGCCCCGGTCGGTGTAGAGGCCGGCATCGCCCTCGATCTCGGCAATGCGGGGCTCGCGGGCGCGGATGATCGCGCCATCCTGCGGCTTGTCCTCGAAGAACGGATTGTCGGCGATGCAGGGCCCGAGCTTGGAGAGCTTCTGGCCCGCATCCGCCGTCTCGGCGGTGGCCTTGTCGGCGGGTTTCTTGGTCGAGGTCTTCTGCTGGGCCGGCTTCACCTTCTTCAGTGCCGCCTCGGCCTCGTCGACCTCGAGCTGGAAGGCTGCCTTGAACGCCTCGACGCATTTCGAATCGTCACCGAACTCGGTCGCCTTCTGGCCCTCGCCCTTCATTTCGGCCTGGGCCTGATCGGCCTTGCGCGGCTTGCCCGAAGCGATCTTGAGCACGAAGCTGTTGCCCGCCTGTTCGGGAATGAGCGCATGCGCGGCCTCGCCGATGCGGAAGCCATGCCTGGCGAGCTTGCGCTTGCGGTTCACCTTGCCGAGGATCTTCGAGAAGAGCTTCTTCGCCTTCTTCACGAAGAAGGTGACGAGCTTTTCCATCGCGCGCTTCACCGGGGCCTTGAGCTTCTTGAAGATGCCACGGATCGTATTGGTGATGCCGGTCACGGGCACGAGGGCCGCGACGAAGGCGAGAAAGACCGGGATGGTGCGGGCGATCGTGGTCTCGATGAAATCCACCGCCTGCGCGATCTGGCCGCGGGCGATGGCGCCGATCGAGGAGAAGATCGAGCTCACCAGTTCGATGATCTGCTCCATCCGCTCGAGGAAGGTCTTGATCATGTTGTAGATCGAGAGCGCGACCTTCACGATCGCCCCCACCGGGTTCGAGAGCCCGGCGATCCAGGAGAGCGCGCCGTTGATGATCGTGCCGATGACGAAATCGCGGATGCCGTCGATCACCGTGGTCTTGAAGCCCTCGATCGCCTCGAGCACCCGCTGCCAGATGCCGACGAAGCCGTCGCGCACGAGGATCTGCACGACCTCGACCGAGCGTTCGAGAAACGCGACCTTGCGCTCGCCGCCGCGCCCGAGCTTCTTCACGAGGATCTTGCGGAAATTCGCATAGGTGAGGCCGACGATCTGGAGCGCGACCGAGAGGATGCCCTTGAAGTCGAGCTTCTGCGGCATCTGGATCTCCATGCCCTGGAGCGTGCCGAAGAGCCAGGCCATCAGCCCGGACTTGATGTGTTTCCAGATGTTCTTGCCGAACTTCTGGAAGCCGCCGACCACCGCGCGAACGAGGTTCTTCGCAAAGCCCAGCGGGTCGTTCAGGATGAGCGAGATGGTCTCGCGCGCCTGCTGGATCACCTCCCAGACCCGGTCGCCCCAGCTCCCGGCAAGTTTCAGCGCGCCGTGGATGATGAACTCGAGGATCTTGTCCTTGATCTCGCCGACGAAGGTGATGATGTCCTCGACGAGCGGGCCGAAGATGCGCTTGGCGTCCTTGATCGGCGAGAGCGAGGGCATCTCGTCGATGAAATCCGAGACGAGCCCCTTGATGCGCGCCCAGGTGATGTTGAGCTCCGAGAGCCGCCGCGACACCCAGTCGAAGGCGTTCTGGAGCGCGCGGGTCTCCTTCAGCCGCTCGAAGATCAGGTTGCCGCCGGGGAGCAGCCCGAGGAAGCCGCCGATGAGGTTTTCCGCGGTGCGCGGCACCCGGTTGCCGGTGATCGGGCTCTTGCCGAGGATCACCGTCATCAGGAAATAGCCGGGCACGTTCCGTGCCACCCGCTCGGCCTTGTTGCGGAGCCAGCCGCGGCGGATCTGCGGCTCGGCCGCGCGCTGGGCGGGGGCGGCATCCTCCGCGGCGAGGCTTGGGCGGCGGGTCTGCTGCACGACATGGGTGAGTTCATGCGCCATCAGGCGCCGGTCCTCGACGCTCTCGCCCGCGCCCATCCAGATGTGTTCGCGGTGGGTGAAGGCGCGCGCCCCGATCCGGTCGGCGGCGCGCCGGTCCTCGGCGCCGTCATGGATCCGCACATCGCCGAAGCCCAGGCCGAAGCGCGGCTCCATGAAGGCGCGGACGGTGGCGGGCAGCGGCCGCCCGGCGCCGGGCTGGGCGACCTTGTGCGCCACGTCGCGCGGCGCGGGGCCGCCCTCGGCCCCGACCGCCGGGCCGTCCGGCGCGGCCTGCAGCGCGTCCTCGACCGGCGGCGTCGGCTCGCCCTCCGCGATCTCGCCGAACTCGTCCTGCTGGAGGCCCGCGGTATCGACATCCTCGGTCTTGGGGACGGTCGGGTCCTGATGATCGGCGGGAATCGGCGGGGCGCTGTCGAAGGTCGTGGTGTCGGGCTGGCTCTCCTGGTCGATCTTCGGGAAGCGCCGGGCCGCGCCTGCCGCGGCGCTTCCCGCATCGCCGCCGGGTTCGGCGGCGGGGGGAGCCGGGGCGGGCGCGGGCATCGCGACCACGCGTTCGGCCATCTGTTCCGCCTCGCGCTCGAGCGGATCGTTCGCGGCCCCGACGCGCAGCGCGGGCTGAAGAAGCCGGGCCGACGCGGCGGGATGGGCCCGCTCGGGGGCCTGCACGCGGCGCCGGACCGCCGGAACCGGGCAGCGGGGTCTTGCCCTGCGGACGACGGTATGGGTGCGCGCGTCGCCCATGGCCAGGCTCAGGGCTCGACCGTGACGGACTTCGCATTGCTCCGCGTGCCGTGGTTCACCACGACGAGCTCGACCGCCTTCGCAACACCGGGATCGGCCATCACGCCTTCGGGCACCTTGAAGGCGATGGTGACGGCGGAGGCGCCCTTCGGCTGCGCCCAGGTGTCGTAGGCGGTGATCGGCACCCCGCCCATCTCGACGCGATGATCGGCATCCTGGGTCTGGCCGAACTGGAAGCCCTTGAGGGTGATCGTGTCGCCGACGCGCACCTTGTCGGGCGACGCCTTGGTGATCCAGGGGGCGTAGAAGCCGCAGGCCTCGGTGGCCTTCTCCGCGAGGATCTCGTCCATGTCGTCGACGCTCATGTCGCAGGTGTGGAAGAGTTCGTGGAGCAGGGTTGCCGCGACCTCCCAGCGGCCGATGTCGAAGGCCTTCTGGTTGTAGGCGACCACATGCGGATCCGCCGCCACCTTGCGGATGTCGCTGAGGCCGAAGCGGTTGGTCTTGTCGGGCAGGTAGTAGACGGTCGCGGCGTCGAAGGTCTTGGTTGCGCTGTCGAGCGCCCCGCCGCTGCAGCTGTCCCGGAAGAAATCCCGGCAGCGCCTGGCCTTGATCGCGCGCTCGACGAGGCCGAGGGCGCGGGTGACGTCGGGCTTCTGCTTCTCGGGCACCTTCTTGTATTGCCCGGCGCCGTCCGCGGTGGCGATGGTCGCCCGGCGCAGCATCCGCCGCGCCGCACCCGCCCGGCCGTCGGCTGCGACATGCGCCAGCTCGTGGCCGAGCAGCCGCCCGCCGCCCCGCGCCCTTTCTCCGGCGGCGAAGGCGATGTCGCCGCCCCAGGCGAAGGCGCGTGCCCCGATGGCGCGGGCCGCCCGGTCGGCGGCAGGGCCGTCATGGAGCCGCACGGTGGAGAAATCGCGCCCGAAGCGCGGCTCGAAGAAGGCGCGGTCGGCAGGTGCGAGCGGCTTGCCCGCCCCCATGTTGCGGACCGCCGCAGAGGCGTGGGGTCCGGCGGCCCCGGCCTTTGCCCCGGCCGCCACCGCGGGCGCGCCGGCCGCGCTGCGCTTCGCTTCCTTCTTCTTCTCGTCTTCCGCCGCACATTCGGCGCATTTGCGGTGCACCGCCCCGGTTGCGGGGGCCGAGGCGGTGACGCGCGCGCCGGCCATCGCCTGGGCCGCGGCCCGGTCGGCGGCCTTCTCCGCCGGATCGAGCGCGCCGCCGACGATCACCCGCGTCTCCGCCCCTTCGCTGCGGGCGGGCGGTCCGCTGCGGCGGCCGCGCGGACCACGCGCCGCGCTCCGGAGCATCCGCCGTCTGCGCTTCTTGAGCTTCATGGCCGCGCCTCCTATCCGATCGGGGCCTTGATCGTGGTTTCCGCCGCACGCTTGAGCCGCCGCGCGACGGTGAGGTTGAGGCCCGCATCCCGCGCCACGCGCTGGAGCTCGGCATCGGGCAGGTCCGCGAGGGCGCCCAGCGTCACGATCCCACCGCCCGTCAGTGCGGCGCCGAACTCGGCCTCGCCGCCCAGCACCGCCGCGACCGGTGTCTCGCGCCGCATCGAGGTGACGACCGCATCGCGTTCCTTGGCCGCGGCCGCCAGCGCCGCCTTCTGCTGTTCGGAGATCGTGGCAAGCGTGTCCCGTGCCGCCGAGATCTCGCGGACGACCGCATCCCGCTCGGCCCGGATCCGCACCAGATCGTTCTCGGTCGCGGAGATTTCCTCGCGCCGCCGGGCAATCGCCTCGGCGAGCTCGGCCTCGGCGGCTTTCGCCTCCGCGGTGCGATCGGCGAGGCGGCCGTCGAAGGCCTCCATTGCAGCCTCGGCCCGGGCGTCGAAATCCGGCGCAGTGATCTCGCCCGCCGGGGCCGCACGCTCGAAGAGATACTTCCCGCCGCCGGTGTCGAGCTTGATGTAATCGACCGCGACGCCATCCTGGACGATGAGCGCCACCCGATCCCCGGGCGAGACACCGCCGTCATCGAGCACAAGATCCTCGGGCGCGACCCCCACGCGCGCCTCGCGCAGCTTGGTGATCGCCTCGGCATCGGCGGCGTTGATCGTCTTCGCCACCTCGATGCCGTTGCCCTCGAGTGCCGTCTTCGCCGCGTCGATGCCGAGATCGCCGATGTCGGGGCTGACCTTGTAGTCGCTGGGCGGTGTGAACCCGGTCAGGATGGCAAGGCTCTGTGCCGCGCCGTCGAGCAGCATGTTGGGGCCGAAGTCGGGCTTCAGGGCCCTGGCAACGAACGTGTCGGGTATCTTGAGGTCCGGCCGGATCCCGCCCTGCGGCTTTTCGGGCGGCGGGCAGCAATAGGTTTTCACGGTCGCCGCGAGCCCGTCGCGAAGCTCGGCCGTGTAGTATTGCACCATGCGCCAGGACATCGCCTGCTTGCGGCAGCAGTGCGGGCAGACCTCCTGCAGCCGCACCTGCCCGCCCTCGACGAGGCCGCGCAGGCAGGCGATCGGCACGAGATGCGGCGGATCGCCCGGCGTCGGGCAGCGCGGCAGCACCGCATCGCAGAGGCAGCGGCGAATGCGCTCCTCATCCGTCTCGCGGATCGCCTTGTAGACCAGTGCCTCGCGCTTGAGAAACAGCGCCTCGCGCACCGTGCCGCTGGCGTCATCCGGCCGGACGCTCTCGTCGATCTCGGCAATCCGGGCGGTGAGGCCTCGCGCAACCTCGTCGTCGCCGACGTGCCGGGTGTAGCGCCCGACCAGATCGTCGGTGTATTTCCGCGCAACGCGTTGCTCGCTCGAGGAAAGCTTCTGCCCGCCCGCAAGCTTGGGCGAGGCGGCGCCGTAGATCACCTTGTCGAGCACCGCCTTGTTCGCCTCGGGGGCCGCCACGAGATCGCCCTTGAAGTCGAAGGGCCGCTTGCGGTCGCGGCATTCGGTGAAGACGCTCAGGAAGGTCGGATCCTTCGGCCCGAAGGCGCGCGTCTCCGGGGCGAGGTGCGGCCGGATCTTGCCGCCGTCCTCGATCGAGAGCGCGAGGCAGACCTCGCCGCGCCGGAACGCCGAGGCGAATTCGTCGAGACTGGCGTAGTGAAACCCCTCGCTCTCGACGATACGGCCGATCTCCAGCTCGTCGGCCGCGACCTCGCCGAGATGTCCCGCCCGGTCAAGGATGGTGCCGGCGCTCCAGGCGATCCGCGTGTCGCTGCCGCCCTTCCGCGGGATCACGCCGCAGACCACGCCCCAGTCCTGCATCAGCCGCAGATAGCGCTCGATGCCGAAATCGACCTTGCAGAGATTGGTGAGGGCATCCTGGAGGTTGTCGACATTGTCGTAGAGCCGCGGGCATCCCGTCGGGTCGAAGCCCACATCCGAGGCATTGAGGTCGCAGAGGGCCGCAAGCGCGTCCTGCACGTTCTCCGCACCGTGGTAGAGATCGGCGCAGGTGTTCTCGAAGCTCACGTGGCTTGCGGGGAGATCGGGAAGTGCGGGGAAGGAAAGCCGCCGGCGCTCGGCATCGCTCACCGGTTCGACATCGCCATCGGTCACGCGCAGGAGCGGGCAGTAGTGATGCCGGATGCCCATGGGGGCCTCGCTCACCACCCGGATCGGTTCGGCGGCAAAGCGGCGCGTCTCGATGAGCCAGTAGTCGCCCGCGACGATGGCGCGGTCCTCGAAGTCGATCCGCGCGGTCAGCACCCCGGTCGTGAGCGCAACGCTGTCGCCGTCGAGCGCGATGCCGCCGCTTCCCATGGTGTCGGCGGTGCCGGCGGCGAAGTCGATCTCGGCCTTGCCGTCCCAGCGGCGGAGGAATGGCCCCGGAGCGTCATCGGCCGGGTTGGGCGCATCGCCCACCGCGGCAATGAAGGTCGAGCGCTGCACCTGATCCACAGCATGGTGCACGCCGAGATGCATCTCGCTTTCGAGCGTGAAGACCTCGTAGACCGCCCCGGCCCGGCCGAAATCCTCGGCGCTGATCCCGACCCGTGCGACCGCCGCGGCGTTTTCCGCCGACCAGGCCAGGGTGATCGTATCGGGCGACTGCGGGTCGCCGGTCACATGCAGCACCTCGATGCGGAAGAGGGCATTCGCGACCGTCTGCTCGGCCGCGACGGTATCGGCGCAGGGGTCGCAATCGTCGGCGATCAGGCCCGGGTCGACCGGCTCCGCCGTCAGCCGGCCGTCGCCCTGCCGGGGCAGGGGGCCGTCGGCGTCGCCGAGCTGCCCGAGTTGCGCCATGGGCGCGAACTTGATCTGCGCCATGGTGCGCTGGCGGAAGGCGGTCTCCGCGCCGTGAAAGCCTGCATCCGCGAGGAGCCCGTCCTCGAGCCGCGTGACCGTCCGCTCCCAGAGGTCGGCATAGAGGAAGAACGGCCCGTTGCCGGGCAGGGGCGGGGCTGCGGGAAAATCCTCCTGCGCGCCGTAGAGCGCGAGGGGGCCGTTGAGCGGGCCGGTGGCCCGCGTCACGCCCCGGACACCTTCGGCATAGACGGTGCCGGGCATGAGCCGTGGCCCGCCCTGGCCGAGATCCACGGTGCCGCCTGCCGCCGGCACGCCGCTCGCGGCGGTATCCCGGCCGAGGTTGTCGGCGCGGGCCCGTGCGATGATTGCCTCCTCGCAGATATTGGCATCTGTCACCATGCCGCCCTGGACCTGGAAGACCCCGGAATAGTGCTGGTCCTCCCGGTAGCTCATGCGCGAGATGTTGCCCTTCATGGCCTCGTCTCCCCTCAGACGGCCCGCGCCGGCGGGCGCGAGAGATACGGATCGTAGCGGATGGCGATCTCCTGCCCGAACGGCAGGTGATCCTCGAGCTTGAGCCGCAGGGCACGGATGCGCGCGGCATGGAAGCGGTGGTTGTAGGCGCCCATCTCGCCCTCGTTCTCGGCGCCGCGGAGCACGGCATCGGAACTGGCGAGATCGAGCACCCCGGCGCCGGGCTCGCCGAAGAGCGCGGGCCGGAGCACGGAGCCGTCGCCTTCCTCGAACCAGAGCTGGATGAAATTCGGATCGTCATCGGTGTTGGAGGGCGCGTTCTCCGCCGCGCACCCCGCGAGCGCCGAGAGATCGGGCACGCGCGAGAAGCGGATGCAGGTCGTCTCGCCCGCGCAGTCGAGATCGGGCAGCGGCCCCGCGAAGACGCAGTCCGAGGCGTGCAGCCGCTCGAGCTCGGTTTCCTCCAGAACGGTGCAATAGACCAGCTCGGCAAAGCCGACACCGCCGCGGATCGCATTGAAGAGGCAATCCTGCGCCTTCACGGCGGGCTCGTCGGTCGGGTGGGCGATCACGAGCCGGTCTATCGCGCAGCGGCGGAAGGCCGCGCGCGCCGTTTCGTCCTCGAGCCGGATCGTGCCGGCAAAGAGCAGATCCTCGCACACTAGATCGGTCCCCGCGGGCACCGTGAGATCACCGGTGAGCATCAGCCGGTCGGGCAGCACCAGCGCGCCGTCGATCAGCAGATCTTCGAGCACTCCAAGCGCCTCCAGAACCTCGCGCGGTCCGAAGACCTGCGTCCGGGTCTCCGCCGGATCCACCGCGAGATCGGCCGTGGTCGGGGCGAGCGTCCCGTTCACCCCGCGGGCGAAGAAGCCCTCGGGCGGGCGGACATGGACGAGGGTCCGGCGCGGATGCGGCCCGGTCGTGCGGGTGGGGGTCGCGCGCAGGTCGGGTGTCCTGAGCGAGGTGTCGTCGTAGGCGCCCGGAAAGCAGGGCGTGCCCCGCCGCGCCAGCGGGCGCCAGTAGACGGTCTCGGGCGCGATCGTGCGGCCGAAGCCGTCGCGGCGCGGGATGCGGATCGCGTGCAGCGGGTCGGAGCCGTCGGCATCGACGATCGCGCGGTTGATGAAGCCCTCGGGCGTGCCCTGCGGCAGGCCGGGGGCCGCGGCGGGATCGCCGTCGCCCATCGCTTCCAGCGGTGCGGTGAAGGGCGGCAGGCTCATGCGGGGCGTTGTCAGCGTCCGCCGCCAGCCCTCGACCACCACCGTCTCGTCGCCCGCGATCACGTCGGAAATCTCGTCGATCGAGCGCAGCGAGCCCTTGGACTTGTACCACGATACCGTCTCGTTGAGCTCCTGCCGCCGGGCCTCCGGATCCGGGGCGCGGAGCTCGGCGCCGACCAGTTCGGCGAGATAGGGGATCAGCCAGGGCTGGATCGCGCGGCCGTTGTCGGCAGGCTCGGCAAACGCGTCGGCATAGGCCTGTTCGGTGGTGCCGCGGATGAGATCGAGCAGATGGCCGAAGCCGTGGAGGAAGGCTTCGAGATCGCCCAGATCGCCCGCGACCGGATGCGGATCGCGGAAGCGGTATTCTTCCGGCAGCTCCCGGTAGAGGAGCTTTCCGGCCCGGCTGCGGAGTTGCGAGGGATCCATCAGAGCGCCTCCACCTTGACCGCCATGTCGGTCACCGCCGTTGCCGGATCGGCGGAAATCACCTGATGCGGATGCGGGAAATAGGCTGACCAGGCGCCGCCCGTCTTCGCCGCGCGCAGCACCGCGCCCGGGTCCGGAATGGCGAAGGTCTGCACCGTCGCCGTTTCCACGCCCTCGACGCGCTCGAGCGCCGCGGCGACCTCGGCGATGTAGACCGGCTGGCCGAGCCCGCGCCGGACAAGCGAGAAGGTCTCGATCAGCGCGGCCTGGGCGGCGGCCTGCACCTGCGTGCGGTCATGGGCCTCGACATCGACCCGGACGGTCGCCTCGATGACGAGCCGGACCTGCGTGTAGGGTTCGAGCGCCACGCGGATGCCCGGCAGCGCGCGCGCCTCGATGAAACCCCGGAGCTCGAGATCGAGCGCGGGGCCGATGCCGCCGCCATTGGCGGGCACCAGAATGAGGCCCACCGTCTCGACCCGGCCGGGATCGGTGATCGGATGGGCGCGGGCCTGCCAGATGTCCGAGCGACGGCGGCAGATCCGCTCGAAATCCTTAAGGCTGACGGCCCGGCCATTCGCGGCGAGCCGGGCCGGGGCGTTGACGCGGATATCCTCGACCGGCTCGCGCGCCGCCCCACCGGTCGCGGCGAAGGGCTGGGTGATCGCCCGCACCCAGCGGTGCTTCTTCATCGGCTTTGTAAAGCCGCGCGCGGGCACCCAGCCGCCGGGCCCCACCCCGGTGCGGAACCGGCGCACGACGACATTGTCGGTCCCGGTCGTCAGCCGCCGCCGGAAGTGGATCATCAGCGAGCCGTCCTCGGCGAGCGCGGAGGACCAGCTTTCCGTCCCGTCCGCCTCCGGATCGATCAGGTCGCGATAGGTCCAGAGCGTGCCGTCGACCGTCACGTCCATGTCGGGTGCGACCCCGGTTTCGGCGACCGAGGAGGGCACGAAGCTCACCTCGCGCTGGGCGAAGGCAAAGCTCTGTGCCGCGCGCTCGGCATCCCCCGAGCCCAGCACCTTCGGGCTCTTCGTCTCGCCATGGCCCGCAAGCAGCGTGTTGAGATTGAGCACCGTCCAGCCGCGCAGGAAGCCCGCGAGCCCCTCGGCGGGCTCGAGCGTGATCTCGAGCGCATCCGCCGCGGCGCCGGCCTCGGCCACGGCGGCGAGCACCGGGGCCAGGATCCCCCGCTCGTCCTCGATCAGCACCTTGCGCCCGAGCCGGATCAGCACCTGCGCCGCGACGGGCGGTGCCGCGAGGCGGATCTTGCGCCCCTCGAAGGCGGGCTCGGGGTTGCGGTCATGATCGGCCGGGCGCAGGCCCCGCGTCATCGGCCCATGGAACTCATGCGCATCCGGCTCGAAGCCGGAGCCGCCCGGCATCTCGGCGTAAAACTGGAGCGCATAGGCGTCCTTGCCGATGGCCACCCCCTCGATGCGCAACCCCTGCACCGGCCCGCCCGTTGCCGGGCGCCGGACCATGAGATCGCCGATGGCGAGCCCCTTCGGCGGCTTGCCCGCAAAGCTCACGATCCGCTGGGGCGCCGGTGCGTCGGGCACGACCGCCGGTGGGGCCGCGACCACCGTCGCCGCCTCACGCTTCGCACCCTTCGTCGGCATGTAGAGAAACCCGAGCGCGCTCGAGATCTCGCCGAACCGAAAGCCGAGAATGCCGACCTCGTTGTCGTCGGCATCGAGCGCGGGTTCCTCGTCGCCCTCGGTCTCAACCACCGCGCCGAGGGTATCGACGAAGAAGGCGACCTTGCCGAGTTCGTGCGAGACGATCAGATCGCCGCTGCTGGTTCCCGTCACCGGCACCAGGGTCTCGACGGTGACGGCGGTGCCGTGGTCCAGAGTGAAATCGTTGTCGGTGGCAAGTTTCAGGTGCCCGTCGGCCGTGCCGGTCACGCGCAGCTGTTCGGAATCGCCCGGGTAGTGCAGGCGGATCACGCTGTCGATCGGGTAGTTCGACGCGGTATCGAGCTTCAGCACCAGAACGCCGGGCGTCGAACGCGGCAGACCCCGGCGCACCGCCTTCGGATCGACATGCAGCACCACCGCGCCGCGGGTCCAGGCGAGCTCGGCCTCGCCGAGTGCGATCTCTGCCCGCCCGGCCGCCGCATCGCGGGCAACGCCCGTGAGGAGGACGCCGTCCACGCCCCCCGCCCCCGACGCGGCCGCCAGCACCCCGAGCGCACCGGGCGCGAGCTCGGCCTTGCCGTCGTCGAGCCAGAGATCGGGGCTTGCGAGCGGGCTCGGGTCCGCATCCCAGCCGGTCGCGCGGGCCGCGCTCAGGGCCGCATGCACCGTGATCCGCTCCAGCGTCTCGAAGACCACAGGCGCGCCGCCTTCGGGGGGCGTGTGCTTCATCGCGAGCCCGCGCGGGATCTCCACCGCGCTGCCATCCTCGGTCGGATCGACGAGGAGGCCGACGGAGGTGAGCGCCGAGCTTGGGGGTGCGGGCTGATGGTTCACCATTGCCGCGAGCCGGGCGAGGTTCTGCCACTGGGTCGCGGTGCGCAGATAGCCTTCGTTGGCCAGGGCATCGAGATGGCCGAGCAGCACATGAGAGGCCCGCGCCCCGGCGCGCAGGGTTTCCCAGCCGTAATCCCCCCGCGCCGCGCCGTATTGCGCCAGCAGGCGCGCATTGCGCCGCCGGGACGTCTCCGGCCGGTCGGGCCAGGGGCGGGCGAGGCTCGTCCAGGCAAGGGTGCGCTCGAAGGCCGCGCGCTCCTCCGCCGTTGGCCAGTCCGCGGGGTCAAGCGAGAAGCGCCCGCGCCAGGTCTCGGGCCGCCGTTCCTCCATCGGTGCCCCGCGCGCGACGAGGCCCAGCATCGCGAGGCGCAGCTCCTCGAGCCAGGTGGCGGCATCGCCATCGACATAGGTGAAGCGCGAGAGCCCGGCGCGGTTCCAGCGCGTGAGATCCATGAGCTTGTCGGGGCGCTCCGGAACGTCGCTCATCCCACCTCTCCCCCGTTGACGATCAGCCGGAAATACCCGGTCTCGGGTGCGCCGCGCCGGTTGAGGCAGCGGACGTATTCGTCATCGGCCACCGGGATGAAGCCCGCGGCGCTGCGATCGGGCCAGCCCGAGCCCACGCGCTTGAAGCGGTTGAGGCAGGCGACCGCCACGCCCTCCACCGCCATCGCCGCATCGATGATGTCCGAGGCGAAGAGATCCTCGCCGAAATCGAGCCGCCCGGGTTCGAAGAAGCCGCCCTCGTCGGCGGAAAAGACATCCGCGAGCGCCTGGCGCATCTCGCTGCGGAAATAGCCGGGCTTTGCCCGCACCGAGAGGGTGAAGGCGATGGCGGCGGGCTTCGCGGTTTCGAGAAATACCTCCGAGCCGATCATCCGCCGCCGCTCGATCAGGATGCGCAGCAGCCGCCGGGGCGTGACCGCGGCGCCCTCGGGCGGCAGCGCGAGCCCGTTGTCGAGATGGAAGTTGCGGATCGCGCCCCAGAGCAGATCGGCCTCGGCATTGGTGCCGGGCGCGGGCAGCGCCGTGTCGAGATCGCGATCGGCCTCGAGCAGGGCGGAGACCAGGATGGTGTTCCAGGCCCCGGTCCAGACCAGCCGCGCCTGGGCGCGGGCGACCAGCGGATGGGCCGACAGCACCGCTTCGCAATCCTCGAGCGTCACCATGCGCTGCTGCTCGGCGACCCGGCGCGGGCCCTCGGCGCGGGCGGCTTCCATCCGGGCCGGCTCGAGCCGCCAGAGCCGCTCGAGCTTCTCCTCGCGGCTCTCCGCCGCCCCTCCGGGCACCGGGGGCAGGGCGGCGAGCACATCGTCGCGCACCCGTTCGGCGGCGTCGTAGCCGATGAGCTTCAGCAGCCGCCGCACCGATTGCGGCCGCCGGGCGCTGTCGAGATACCGTTCGGCCTGCACCGCGTCGATGGCGTGGCTTGCCCGGTCGAAGGCGGCGGCCAGGAGCTCGACGATCACCACCTCCATGTCGGCCGGTGTCCAGCGCCGGCGCTCGGGGAAGCGGTGGGCGAGCTCCTGCATGAGGAAGAGCCGCAGGCTGTCGTAGTCCCGTGCCTTCCAGTCGAAATTGTCGGGCACGCCCGGGATCGGCGGCGGCAGCACGGCCTGCCGCTCGCCGCAGTCGGGGCAGCCGTTGTCGAAGATCAGCCTTGGGTCCGGGAGCTCTGCCATCGTCTCCTCACCGTTTCTCCGCGGGCCGCGCTTGGCCCGGTTCGCCGCGCGCTAGAGCTGGATGCTCAGGCGCTCCTCCTTCTGCAGGGCCGCGATCGTGTAGGTGATCTGCACCAGCAGCACCTCGGGCTGGCCCGGCCCGGGCCCCACCTCGACCTTGATCGTCTTCGGATCGACCTCGCCCGCCAGAGCCTCCGCAAGCGAGCCGAAGAGCCGGTTGCGCGCGAGCTCCCAGAGCGACGTCGCATTGGGCTCGAAGACATGCCGCCGCGCCCCGAAGCCGAATTCGGGCCGGAACACCCGCTCGCCGGGCGAGGTGAAGAGCACCTGCTCGACCTGGTGCCGGATATGCTCCATGCGGCTCGCCACCGCCGGCCCCTCCGCCGTCAGCCGGAACGGGAAGGCCATGTAGGCCGTGCGGGGCAGGCGGGTCTCGATCTGGCCGCTCATGACGCCACCGTCTTCGTTGTCATCGTGCCCGGTGTGAGCGGCGCGAGCGGCGGCCCGGAGGGCGAGCCCGGCGCCGTGCAGTTGTGGGTATGGGCATTGAAGAGCGCCATGAAGCTCTGTCCCTTGATGAGCGGCTCGCCCCCCGCGCCGCCCAGCGAGACCGACTGGCCTTCGATCTTCACCGTGGTGCCCGAGACGGTGACGCCGCCCGCGCTCGTCTCGATCGTGTTGCCGGAGGCGTCGGCACAGGCGATGCCCGAGGCCGAGAGGGTGATCGAATTGCCGTTCGCATCCTCGATGACGATCTCGCCGCCGCTTGCGTCGATCGTCACATGCGCGCCGGCCGAATCCGTGAGCGCGATCGACCCCTGGCTGTCCATCTCGAGCACCGCATCCGCGGCGGAGTGGAGCGTCACCAGCTCCGACCCGGAGGTGTCGTCGAAGACGAGCCGGTGGCCGCTCTCGGTGCGGAAGACCTTGGTCTCCTGCCCGGTATGCTGCTCGGCGACCTCGCTTGCGGTCCGCCAGAGCGTGCCGGTCCAGACCGGTGCCGAGGAATCGCCCTCGATGAATTCGACGAACACCGCGGCGTTGACCGGCGGCACCGCGATCCAGCCGAAACCCGAGCCGCCGCCATACGGAAAGGCCGGCTCCGCCCATTGCGAGGGGTTCTCGCCGAGCACCGATGGCACCGTCACCTTGATCCGTCCCCGGTTCTCGGGATCAGCCACATCCACGACATTGCCGCGATACTTGCCCCAGTATTTCGTCGCCTGGCGCCGGGCGGTGTCCTCGAGAAGCTGGAATTCGTCCATCATCGCGCCCCTCCCTCCCTAGAACAGCCCGGCGAGGGCCGATGCCGCGGCCGAAAGCGGCCCGGCCGCCGAGCGGCCCTCGCCGGTTCCGTTGCGCATCACCTCGAAGGTCTGGGTGTAACCCTCGATGGTAAGCTGGTGGGCAACCTTCGCCACATACCAGAGCCCGCCATAGCGCGGGCCCGCGCCGTCGATCGTCACCGGGGTGCCGGGCCGGAGCACGTGGCCGTAGACCGCGCCATCGAGCTCGCCCGAGCCGTGAAGCTTGAAGGCGTGTTCGTTGACCAGCGCCTGCGCCCGCGCCGTGCGTTCCTCCGGCGTCTCGTCGCCCTCCGCACCCACCCGCCAGACCGAGGGCGTTCCGAGCCCCGCGCCTTCCTCACCCGCCGGGCTGCTCCCCAGCACGGGCTCGTCGGGCGTGAGCGTCACCGCCTCGGGCGTCGCGCCCTCTTCGCGCGGGGCCATGTCGGCGCGCACCGCGTCGGGGGTGTCGGCGCTGTCGCCGAGTGTGAAGTTGCGGCAGTTGGTGTCGCGCCCGGCATAGACAAGGATCGGCGCCTGGGGCTCCGCTTCGAGCCGCTTCCGTCCGAACCAGATCGTCCCGTCGTGGAAGATGAGTTCGTAGCCGTTGGCCTTGGCCCGCTCGCGCAGGAACTGGATCGGCGTGCCCTCCTGCGAGAGCGCCCGGCTCGACTGGCCCTCGCCCGAAAGCGGATCGACATCGAGCCCCGCGGCGGAGGCGAGCTCGGTGAGGATCGCGCGGTCCGACATCGGCGCGTCCTCGCCCCAGACCCGGCGCATCTGCTCGCGCGAGAGCGCCGCGCTTTCGTCCTGCACCTCCAGGGTGAGCTTCGCTTCCGCCGCGTTGCCGGGATACTCGGGCGTGAGCTTGAGGATGTAGCCCGCGAGGATCACGTCCTGATGCGCGCCGAAATCGGCCGAGACCCGGATCGGGGTCCAGCGGCCGAAAAGCCCGCTGTCGGCCGCGACCCACTTGCCGTCGCTGCCCCGGCGGTCCTCGATCACGATGGTGCCGGAGGCGGCCTCCTCGAGGCTCGTCTGGATGTCGACGCTGGCGACGAGCGGGGCGACCGCGCCGATGTCGCGGCGGTCCACCCCCGCCTCGATCAGGCAGGAGGGCGGGTTGCGGAAGCCCGCATCGAGAAGCCCCGGGATCGAGAGCGAGAGCCCGACCATCACGGCACCTCCCTGCGGCGCGGCACGATCACCACCCGGCCGACGCGGGCATGGCCCATCTCGACCGAAGGATCCTCCGGCTCGGTCGCCGCGGGGCTCCAGAGCAGATCCTCGGGAAAGAGCACGTCGGGGTTCGCTTCCGCCAGCCAGCGCCAGTCGCGGCTCTCGGCGAAATATTCCTGCGCCACGCTGTCGAGCCGGTCGCGCAGCGCGACCGTGTGTTCGAGTACCGCTTCCGGGTGGCGCAGCCGCCGCGCGCGGAGGCCGCGGAACACCGTCTCGCCGCGGGCATCCGGCTCGAAGAGCGGGGTGAGCGCGTAATCGGATCCCTTGAAGAATGCCATTTCCCCCTCCCTCAGAACCCGGTTGCCGCGTTGAGCGCGGTCATCGCCGTCTGCCGGACCTTTTCGGCATTGGTGAACGGGTTGTTGCTTTCGATCACCTGCATGGTCAGCCCCATCTCGGCGCGGTAGGGCATGAGGTTCGGCAGGTGCAGCGCCTCCTTCTGGGTCACGCCCGTGAGAAAGACCGGCATGAGCTGGAGCCCCCAGGCGAAGATGAGCACCGAGGCGGTCTCCTGCCGCTCGAAGGCCCGCGCGCCCCCGCCGCCGAGGGCCGCGAGCGTCTGGAGCCCGAGCGGCCCCTGGGCCTTCGGTTCGACCATCGAGCGCAAGGTGTCGATCTGCGGCTGCACGCCGAAATTCGCCGCCACCGGATCGCCGTCGTTCATCCTGTCGGTCGCATCGAGCAGGATGTCGATCGAGAAGCCTTCGGCGGCGAGCTCGACCCCCTGCGCGACCCGCGGCGTCTCGAGCGGCGAGGTGAAGTCATAGCCCGTCCGGTTGCCCGGCGCGTCGCCCATCTTGATCGTGACATTGCGCGAGCGCGAGATCGTCTGCGGATTGAAATCGAAGATCAGCGCGAGCGGCGGCAGGCTCAGGCCGTATTCGAAGAGCATCCCCTTGACCGGAACCGCCATCAGAGCCCCCTCCGCGATCTGCCCGCAAGGCTGCGGGCCACCGCACCGCTCAGGGCGGGGCCCGAGAGGCCGCGGCCCTGCACATCGACCCGGACATGGCCCGTGGCCGCGCCGCCCTTCACGAGTTCGGCGGCAGCCTCGCCCGCGATCCGCCGCGCCTCGTGCTCGGCCATGTGCCGCAGCCGGAAGGGCAGGACGAGGGTCATCCGTCTGATGCGCATCACGCCTCCTCCTCGAGATGGGCGGCGAGCGAGCCGACTTCCGAACGCCGGATCTGCCGGTTCTCCTTGCCGAGCTCGGCCCAGACCGCGCGGGCCAGATGGCGATGCGCGACCGGCTCGCCCGCCTCGCGGGCAAGGATCGCCGCGTAATGCGCGGCATTGAGGATCGCGCCGCCCGAAAGCCGCGCCGCGCTTGCAAGCTCGGCCATGTCGAGCGCCGGATCGCGCGGTGCGCCCGGCGGGATCAGCGCGCTCCAGAGCGCTGCGCGCGCCGTTGAATCCGGCGAGGGGAAGTCGATCACCATCTGGAAGCGCCGCAGGAAGGCCGCGTCGATGTTGGCGCGCAGGTTCGTCGTGAGGATCACCGGGCCGGCATGCCGCTCGAAGCGCGAGAGCATGTGGCTCACCTCGAGATTGGCATAGCGGTCGCGGGCGTCCGTGACCTCGCCGCGCTTGCCGAAGAGCCCGTCGGCCTCGTCGATCTGCAGGATCGCGCGCCGCCCGTCGAGCGCCTCGAGCAGCCGGTTGAGGTTCTCCTCGGTCTCTCCGACGTATTTCGACATCACCCGTCCGAGATCGAGCGTGTAAAGCGCCCAGGGCGCGCCCGTCGCCTCCGACAGCTCGGCGGCGATCACCATGGCCGCAAGGCTCTTGCCGGTGCCCGAGGCGCCGGTCAGCAGCGCAAGCGGCCCACCCGCCGGGCGCCCGCCCCAGGCGATGATCTGGTCGCGGAAGCGCAGCCAGGCGACGAAATCCCTCAGTGCCGCAAGCGTGCGTTCCGGCAGCACCAGATCCCGCCAGCGCGCGCGGCGGGTTTCGAGCACGGCCCCCGGCGGCGGGGTGAGGTTCGTCACCCGCCCGAGGGCGGCGGACTGGGCAAGCGCCGTCGACCGCACCTGCTGGTAGGGCCCCTCACCGCTCATCCGAACGAGCCCTGCGGCCACCAGCGGCGCCGTTGGCGCGAGCCGGTCGTAGAGCGCCGCGACATCGGCGCCGTCGGCAAGCATCAGCAGCTCCTCGAGCACCGCGAGGCAGGGCCAGGGCCCCCCGAGCTGCGGCTGGAGCGCGTGGATCCGTGCCCCGAGTGCGGGCCGGGCCTCCGGCGCGAGCGCCGCGGCGAGGAGGTCGAGATCGAGATGCACGAAGCTCTCGAGCAACTCCGGCGCCACCGCACCCGCAAGCCCCGCCCAGACCCCGGCGGCGCGGTTCGCCGCGACACCCTCGCCGCATTCGGCAAAGCGCTCGGCAAAGCCGTCCGGGGGCTCCGCGCCGGCGCGCTCGGTCTCCACCAGGCTCACCAGCATCGCGATCCGCGCCCATTCGGCATCGAGGGCGCGGGGATCGAGGATCGGGGTTTCGCTCTGGGCGTTCATCGGCCTCTCACGTCACAGTCAGGGTCAGGGCATTTCCGAAGGCGCTGCCGGCCACGGGCGCGTTGCCCGAGGCCGGGCGCACCCGGATCGTCGCGCCGGTCGCGCCCGCGGGCACCGCCAGCCGGAGCGCGGTGCGGGCACGCGCGCTGTCGAGCCGGGGCGAGCGGATCTGCACGACATGGGCGGCCCGCGGAACCTCGCCGCCGGGCGTCTCCCAGGTGACCTGAAAGGCGGCGCGTTCGCCCGCCGGTCCGGCCAGCGCGATCGTCACCTCCGAGGTTCCGGCGGTGATCTCGGCGGTGTTGGTGAGCGTGCCGTTCACCACGAGCATCTGCACCGGCAGCCAGCTGGTCGGCGGCGGCACGATCCCGTCGCCCAGCGGGATCGCCTGCGTCCCCGCTCCCGGCAGCACGAAGGCGAGATCCGCGCCGGTCATGTCGGGGGCGGTGTCGAGCAGGACGGTGTGGGGCGGCGCGGCGCGGACCCGCGGCGCGAGCGGCTCGACGGGGATGAGCGCGAATTCGTAGACCGCCGAGAGCCGGTAGGCGAGCTCGGCCCCCTGCGTCGTCCAGATGTGGTTGATCTCCTCCATCGTCGGCGCAAGCATCACCGCCTGAAGCCGGTAATCCTTGCGCCCCGGCGGCTCGGTGATCGCTGCCCCCGGCAGCGGCGGGCCGCTCATCGGCAGCACCGGATGGCTCTGCAGCACCCGCAGCGCGTGGCCCAGAATACGGATGTCCGCGTCGTCGGCGGCATTGTCGATATCGGCGGGAAACGGTGTGAGCAGCGCCTGAATGCGCAGGAACTGGGTGTCCCCCGATCCGGCGTCGGCATGGAAGCCCGAGGGCGCGACGCGGTAGGCGAAGATGTTGAGGCAATGCGCCGTCACGCCCGCGCCCTTGGCGATCTCCGAGGCGCGCTGCGGATGGGCGACGGTGATCGTCACCTCCTCGCCGAACTGGCTGTCGAGGAAGTCCGCGACGCCCTGAACCGCGACCGAGAGTGAGGAGACGGGAACGGGCATGGCCTAGAGCCTCCGAAGGTAGCGCGCACGGATCGAGCGCGCCCGGCCCGCAGCGCCGCCACGGTTCCCGGCCGGCGCTGCGGGCTCCTGCACCAGCACGTCGAGCCGGTCGATCTGCACGCTTGGCCGCTCGAAGCTCTCGCGCCCCGCCAGCGGCGGCATCTGCAGCGCCGCCCCCGCCCCGAACCCCTCGGTCAGCGCGGGCGGCGCGGCCGGGGCCGGCGCGGCCTCGCGGCGGAGCGCCGTCACCGCGGGCGGCTCCGGCTCGTCGCGCATCTCCTCGGGCATCGGCCCGTCCTCGGGCTTTGCCCGCGGCGCCATGGCCCGGCGCAACGCCTGAGCCTCCTCCGTCTTCTTCTCGTCCTCCGCCTCGGCGCGCCGGAGCGCCTGCGCGGCCTCCTCCTGCTTCTCCGCCCCCTCATCGCCCGCCCGGCGCAGCGCCTTCGCTTCTTCCTCGCTCTTCTTGCTGTCGTCTTCCGCGGCGGTGGCGGCCGCGCGCCGGGCCGCCTCGTCTTCTGGCGGGGTGGCCTCGCGGCGGGCGGGTGCCGCCTCCTTCTGGTCCTCCGGTTCCGGCCTGTCGGCCCGGCGCAGTGCGGATGCCGTGTCCTCGTTCCTGTCCTTCTCGGGATCGCCCGCACGGCGGAGCGCTTTTGCCTCCGCCTCGTCGGGCGTCTTTTCCTCGGTGTCCTTCGCCGCGCGCCGGGCGGCGGCGGCCTGGTCCTCCTTCTTCGGATCGTCTTCCTCCGGCGCGGCGGCGCGGTGGAGCGGCCGGGCGTCGGTCTCTTCCTCCGGGCCCTCGCGGCGCAGGCTCTGCGCCGTCTCCTCCTCATCGGCCTCCGCGGCGGACGCACGGCGGACAAGGCCCTTCGGCGCGAGGCTCGAGCGCGCGGGCGCAGACCGGGCGGCGAGGCGGGTGAGAAACCCGGTCATGAGAGCCGCATCCCGCCGCGCGGACGCGCCGCCCGGCCGTCGCCATCGCCCGCGATCAGCGCCACATAGGCGCGGCGGCGGCGCGAGGGCAGATCGAGGATCGCGCGCTCGCTCCAGCGATAGGCCATCGCGATCGCATGCACCTCGCGCAGGACCGCCTCCGGCCGGGGAAAGGCGAAGGTGAGCGGATCGATCCGCACCCGAACCGGCCCGCCGCAATCGGGGCAGGCGGCATTGACCCCGTCGGCGATCTCGGGCGACACGGCTTCGAGGGCCGCATCGATCCGCTCGAGATCTGCCGCCTCGAAGCGCGCGACCTCAGCGGCCGCCTCGTCCGCCAGCCCGCAGAGCCCGGCGAAGATCCGGCGGGCGTCCCCGTCCTGCCGCGCGGCAAAAGCCTCCTCGTGATGGCCGTTCGGCGCCTCGAACCGGCGCGCGCCGAGGCTCGTTTCCACCTCGATCACCGGAAACCCGGCGCCGGCGCGCCCCTGCGGCACCGCCGTGAGGTCGAGCTCGAGATCGAAGCGCGCGCCGCAACCGGGGCAGGGCGCCTCGAACCAGCGCGTGCCGCGGAAGAACTCGAGCCCCGCGCGCTGGAGCAGCCATTCCCGCCCGGCCGCCGAGACGCGGCGCGCGCTGTCCGCGCCGCCCTCGGCCGAACCCAGACGCGCGCACATGGCCGCGAGGATCGCCGTCACTCGCCGGGGCCGGGCCATGCGCGCCTCGGCCGCCTCCGCCACCGCGATCTCGACATGGCCGTCGAGCGGGCGGAAGACCGGCTCGGGAAAATCCTCGGGCAGGGTGCTCGCCGGGCGCGCCATGGCGGCCTCAGGTCTCGGCAGGCTCGGGGATCTCGGTGTCGCGCTGGAACCCCTCGTGCTGGAGCATGATCGACTGGATGCCGACCGTGTTCATGTTGTTGGCATCGAACTCGGGCAGCGCCTGGAATTCCGAGACCCAGGCGCGCCGGAGCTTGTAGCTGATCGCCGTGACGCCCTGGAGGTTCTTCACGTTGATCACGACATCGGTGCGGTAGTTCCGGAGGCTCATGCCGGCGTCGCCATCGCGCACGTTGTTGACCGAATTCGCCCATTCCTCGAAGATCGTGTCATGGGTCAGGCCCTGCTCGAGCGCCACCGCCTCGAAGCTCGAGCCGCCGGGCATCACGCGCTGATAGGACGGATCGCCCGCCGAGCGCCATTTGACCGCCTCGGTCGTGCGCTTGAGCGCGCCCATCTTCGAGAGCCCGGCGACGGTGCGCCCGTTGATGACGATCTGGAACTTGAAGGTGCGGTAGGGATCGTAGCGGTGGGTGTTCACCGGAAATGTCGGGGCAGCCAACGGATCATCTCCTCTGGTCTGTCGTGGTCCGGCCGCCTCAGGCGGTCAGGCCGACGATCTGCTTGATCTGGACGACGACGAATTCGGCGGGCTTGAGCGGCGCGAACCCGACCACGAGACGCACGACACCGGCATCGATGTCGGCCTGGGTCATCGTGGCCCCGAGCCCGCAGCGGACGTAATAGGCATCCGAGGCCTTCTCGCCCTGGAAGGCGCCCGCCCGGTGCAGCGTATCCATGAATGCGCCCGCGCTCGCCCGGAGGCTTGCCCAGAGCCTGTCTTCATTGGGCTCGAACACCACCGCCTGCAGGGCGTTGTAGAGGCTCTCGCCGATCATGTTCTGCGTGCGCCGCACCGGCACGTAGCGGTATTCCGGCTGGGTCTTGGTCGCCCGCGTCCGCGCCCCCCAGATCACCACCGGCCCGATGATCGAGCGCAGGCAGTTCACGCCGAACTCGTTGAGGTTGTCCTGAAGATCCGCGCCGATGTCGATGTTGGGCCCCAGTGCGCCACGCACCGTCGCCTCGAGCCCCGCAGGCGCCTTCCAGACCCCGCGCCGCCCGTCGATCCGCGCCCAGAGCCCGGCGGCGAAGGAGCCGGGCGGGATGCGGAACGAACGCGGCAGGTTCGCCGCGGTATCCGGGTCGTAGAACGGGTTCGGCACATCCAGCCAGGGATAGTAGAGCGCGGTATAGGGCGAGGTCGGTGCCGCCAGCGTCTTCACGTCCGCCGGGCTCTGCAGCCGCGCCCCGCCGACCGGTTCGGGCGGATCGACCAGCACCATGCGGTTCTGCATGAACTCGGCATGGGTGATCGCGGCCTCGATCGCACCATTGTCGCCGCCGGGGGTCCAGACCTTGCCGGGCAGCATGAGGATGGTGATGTCGCGGTAGTCGCGCAGATGCGTGAGCGCACTGGTGTAATCGGCATTGCCGGGATCGCCATGATTGACGCCGCCGCCCATGGTTGCCTCGACCTCGGGTGTCCCCGCGCTCGCGACCGGCGGCACGCCGATCACCGCCGGTGCGGCGAAGCCGAGGTCATTCTGTGCCGATCCGCCGGTGATGGTGATCTGGTTGACCGTGCCCGGGTCCGCGCTCGCCCCCGGCAGGATGCGCAGCGTGCCCTCGGGCGTTGCCACGGCCGTGAGCCCGCTCCGGGCGACTTCCGCCGCCGCGCCGCGGCCCTGGCTCTCGATCTCGTCCGCGAGATCGGCAAGGCTCGCGGCCCCGCCCGGAAATGTCACGGTCACCGGGCTCCCGGCCACGGCGTCGCCTGCGAAGGTGAGCTCGAGTTCCGCGTTTGCCGCGATCGAGGCCGGGTCGAACCCGTCGGCGGGTCTGCCCTCGACCCCGACCACCGCCGATCCGGCGAAGCTGCCGCGGGGGCCACGGGCCACGGTGACGAGCTCGGAGGCGCCGTTGATCTTCGGCACGATATACTGGCCGCTCGCGCTGTTCATCACGAGGCCGGTATGGGTCTCCAGCACCGGGTCGAGCACGCCGCGGTCGTTCAGGAGGCCGATTGCGATGTCATAGGTCGTCTCGAGTGGGTTGGCGTCGGGCACCGCGAGGCTCATGCGGATCGCCATGCCGTTGGCCCAGTCGCCCTCCGAGGCCGCCGTGAAGCCGAGACCGAGCGCGCTGTCGCTCGGATCGCCCAGAACCGTCGATGCCTCCGTGCCGGCGCCGTCGCCGATCGGCACGATATAGGCCTTGGAACCGCCGTTCATGAAATAGGATTGCACCGCCCAGCCGAAGGCGTCCGGTACCGATCCGAGGTTCCTGAGGCCCCCCGCCGCGCCATCGAGCGTGCCGAACTGCGTGGCATATTGCGCCTGGCTCGATATGAAGACGGGCTTGCCGTCCTCCTTGTCCGCCGTGACCAGATCGCCCCGCTTCACCGGGCCGATGAAGGCCGCGATCGCGGTCGAGGCCGCTTCGATGGCCAGAAGGCCCGAGGGCACGTGTTCGACGTACACTCCCGGATGCTTGTACATGCCGGTTTCTCCTCCGCTGTGGACCGGTGACGGCGTTTGTCACCCGACGGCTCGGATTCGCCGATGCCTGGGAAGATCCTGCACGCAGGCCCTCTCGCAGCCCTCCTCCCTTGGCTGACCCCCGCGTGATCGCCCGCTCGTCCGCCGCTGGTCGCCGCCCCGGCCGGGCGGTCACCGGCGCGTCACCGCCCCATCACGCGCCGGGCAAGCGCCCGCGGCCGCAGACGCCGCGCCGCGGCGCGCGCGCAATCAGAGACGGAACGGAAGGGAGCGGGTCAGGAGTGGAGCCGGACGGCCCCGCGGGACTGGGCGATGGAGCTCAGGAGCTCGTCGACGCCGGGGTGGACCAGAACCTGACCACCCGGCTCGCCCTGTGTCTCCGCAAGCGCCGGCGTGCCATTCCCGGCCAGAAAGTCGCGCAGCGCGCGGGTCTCGGGCATCGGGCTGATGCCGAGTTCGCTCGCAAGCGATTCCGAAAAGGCGTCGAAGAGCTTGAGTGCCCGCACACGCTGGCCGTTCAGCGCATGGATGCAGAGCACCTCCTGCACCGCACATTCGTGAAACGGATCGTGGAGCAGGATGCGATGGCCGAAGTCCAGCGCCTCGTCATAGCGTCGGCGCTGGGCGAGAAGCCGCATGGCAATGCTGAAACCGCGCAGCCGGAACGCCTCGAGGCGCTCGCGCTCGACCTGGGCCCAGTCATCGTCGAGCCCGTCGAGGGGGGTGCCGTCACAACCGTTGAGGGTCGCGAGCAGCCGCTCGACATCCGCCTCGCCCGCGCCCGGCGCGCTCGCCGCGGCAAAGGCATCCGCGAGCGACACGGCGTCGATATCGACCTCCGGCGACCGGGTTCCGGCCATGCGCACGCATTCCGCCGTCGCGTCGATCGCAAAGGCCGCCGGCGCATCGACCGTGCGCAGCGCCTTCTTGATCCGCCAGATGGCCGAGTTGAGCGAGGAGCGCCGCCGCTCCGGGCTGGTCCCGCTCCAGAACATCTCCATGAGTTGTTCGCGGCGCGTGAGGCGGCCGGTGCAGCAGACGAGATATTGCAGCATCGAGCGCGTCGGTCCCGAGAGGCCCAGGTTGACCGGACTTCCATCGACACGGAAATCGAAGGCGCCGAAAAGCGCCAGCGTCATGCGCCGCTCTGCCATGTCTCACCTCCCCGCAGGTGCTCTTGTCGTCTTAGATCGGCACGGCTCGAACATGCGAGAGCCTAGCCCCGCAAGCGATTCCCGGCAAGTGTGCGCTCGGAAAACGCCGGAACGGAGCCTCTCGGGGTCAACCGGCGGCTGCGGAATTGCGGCAGGATCCGAGGGGGGGCTACTGCGCGAGCTGCGTCCGGCAGGCGCGCTCGCGGAAGGTCTTCACCATCTCGACCAGCTCCGCGGTCGGGCGCCCGCCATCGACCGTCAGGACCTGGCAGGTGAGCGATTCGAGCCAGACCCGATGGCGCAGCAGGCTGCGCTCCGAAAGGCCGCCACTGTCGTATTCCGCCGCCCAGCGGAGAAAGGCCTCGGTCTCGGGCAGCACGGGCCACGCCCCGCGGATCTCGCTGAAACCATGCCGCATCGCTTCGCGGCGGCGGAGCCGTTCGATGCGGGTGCTGGTCGAGGTCTGCACGAGGATCACCAGATCGAAACGGTCGGCGATCGCCGTGCCCCAGCTCTCCAGCGCCCCGCTCAGAACCCAGGCCGGGCGGTCGAGAAACATCTCGTGCATGAGCCGGAGGCGGTCCGGAATCGCACGCTTGTGGCGGAAGGGCGGGTCGGTCGGCAGCCAGTAATAGTCATCGGTATCGTGATGCGGAATGGCGAATTCACTGGCAAGCGCATGACCGAGGGTCGTGACCCCCGACCCCGACGCACCTGTCAAATGTATGCGGCACCTGTTCATGAACCCGTTTTATACGTTGATTAAGCCGGTTTCGAAAGCACCTTATGGTGCAATGCGGAAATCGCCTCCTCGCCGACGGTGCGACCGATCCGCGCGGTCAGGCACGAGCCTAACGGCGCCTAGCCTCCCGCGCCACAGGCTTCCGGCGGCCGCGCCGCATGGAAATGCCGCGCTGCACCGCCTTCGGGCGATTCGGGCAGGAGAACCAGCGCCCCTGGCCCCGCCTCGGCGATCTCGGCGCGCACCACCTCGCCCTGGCTCTCCCAGCCGAGACGTGCATCGTCGATCCAGCGCCAGGCCGAGAGCCGCATCGGCCCGCCGCAAAAGCCGTGGACGAGCGTGCCGTCCGACAGGAAGGCGAGATAGCCCGGAACCTGAGCGTCTTCTACCCAGACGCGATTTTCGATGAGCCGTGCCGTGCCCTCGTTCGCCGCTCCCGCGCCGGGCAGGTTCACCCGCGGCACCGGAACCCGGCTGCAGGCGCCCGCAGCGGCGAGGCAGGCCAGCGCGAGGGCGGCAAGCCGTCCAGCCCTCATGCCCCGGCCTCCGCCAGCACCAGCCGTGTATCGATCCGCGCCGAGAGCGCCCCTATGATCCGCCCGGCCTCGCCGCCGAGCCGGGTCGCGGCATAGGCCTCGGCCAGCGCCCCGCCCTGCCAGCGCAGCAGAACGCTGGCCGCGAGCAGGGTGGCCACGCGCTCGGCAAACCAGCGCGCCTCCGTCTCCTCCGGCAGGTCCGGCCAGCGGGCGAAGGTCTCGGCAAGGGCCGCGTCATAGGCCGGGTGCCGGCCGCGCCCGGCATCGAGCTCCTCCGCGAGCCGGGCGGCGCAGGCCGGGTCCCGACCGAGGCTGCGCAGAATGTCGAGACAGATCACGTTCCCCGAACCCTCCCAGATCGAATTGAGCGGCGCCTCGCGATAGAGCATCGGCATCGGCCCTTCCTCGACATAGCCCGCCCCCCCGAGGCATTCCATCGCCTCGTAGGTCACGGCGATGCAGCGCTTGTTGGAGAGGAACTTCGCGAGCGCCACCGCCACCCGCGCGAACGGCCCGTCGCCGGTATCGAAGGCCTGCGCGACCCGCAGCCCGAGGGCTGTCGCCGCCGCCGTCTCGAGGGCGAGATCGGCGAGAACCGCCGCCATCAGCGGCTGGTCCGCGAGCCGTTTCTGGAACACTCGCCGCGCATCGCACCACCAGAGCGCCTCGGACAGCGCCGCCCGCATCAGGCCCGCCGGCGCCATCGCCGTGTCGAGCCGCGTCTGGTGCACCATCTCGAGGATCCGCGCCACCCCGTCACCCTCCGCGCCGACGAGATCGGCGACGGCGCCGCGATACTCGATTTCCGCCGAGGCATTCGCCCGGTTGCCGAGCTTGTCCTTGAGCCGCTGGATCTCGATCGCGTTGCGCGCCCCGTCCGGTGTCCAGCGCGGCACGAGAAAGCAGGAAAGCCCGCCGGGGGCCTGCGCGAGGGTAAGGAAGGCATCCGACATCGGCGCCGAACAGAACCACTTGTGCCCGGTAAGGCGCCAGCCCGCGCCGTCGCGGACGGCCGTGGTGGTGTTGGCCCGCACATCCGATCCGCCCTGCTTCTCGGTCATGGCCATGCCGAAGGTAAGCCCGGCCTTCTCCCGGGCCGGTCTCGAGCCCGGATCATACCGCGCCGAGAGCGCCCCGCGCAGCCAGTGCCCCGGCAGCCCGCCCGCGCGCAGCAGCGGCACCGCGGCATGGGTCATCGTCATCGGGCAGCAGACGCCCGGCTCCACCTGGCTCTGGAGATAGACCATCGCGGCATGGGCGGCATGGCCTCCCGGCCCGCCCTCCCAGGCGATCGAGGGATAGCCGGCCGCGATCCCGGCGCCGAGCAACTCGTGATAGGCGGGATGAAACGCCACCTCGTCGAGCCGCCGCCCGGCGCGGTCGAAGGCGCGCAGCTCCGGCGGATGCCGTTCGGCCGCCCGCGCCGCGGCGCGCGTGTCCGCCCGGCCGAGCCACGCGGCAAATGCCGCGAGCCGCGCCTCATGCGGCCCGCCGCCCGCCGCCGCGGTGAAGCGCCGGAGCAGGGGATCGCCCTCCCAGAGGTCGAGATCCCCCCGTTCGGGCGGCTGGTTTTCGACGCTGTGGGTTTCGAGATCGGAACGCGGAGAAAGCGGCGGCGGCATGGGCGGGTCCTCCTGCCTGGAGGATACTCCCGATCAACCGTTGCGCGAAGCGCTGTTCACCGCCCAGGCGGAGAAACCGCCGGCCTCAGTCGCCGCGATAGGGCCGGACGTATTGCAGCGCCATGTCCCAGGGGAAGAAGATCCAGGTGTCCTGGCTCACTTCCGTGACGTAGGTGTCCACCATCTCCCGGCCCTTGGGCTTGGCATAGACGGTGGCGAAATGCGCTTTGGGGTAGAGTTTACGCACCAGTTCGAGCGTCTTGCCGGTATCGACGAGGTCGTCGATCACCAGGATGCCCTCGCCCTCGGGCCCCATGAACTCGGCATTCGGCGCCTTCAGCACCACCGCATCGGCCTGCTGCTGCCAGTCGTAGGACTTGACCGAAATCGTGTCGATCTCCCGGATGTCGAGCTCGCGGGCAATGATCATCGCCGGAGCCATGCCGCCGCGGGTGATCGCGATGATCCCCCGCCAGGCGCCTTCCGGGCCGGGCCCATGCTTGTCGAGCCGCCAGGCGAGCGCGCGGGCGTCCCGGTGGATCTGATCCCAGGAGACGTGAAAGCCCTTCTCATGCGGCAGGCGATCGTCGGACATCGGCGTCAGGATCCCTTGCGGCCCGAAGCAACGTCGATATCCGGCGCGTCCTCGGCCTTCATGCCCACGACGTGATAGCCCGCATCGACGTGATGCGTCTCGCCGGTCACGCCCGAGGAGAGATCGGAGAGGAGGTAAAGCGCCGACTTGCCCACGTCTTCCTGCGTCACGTTGCGCCGGAGCGGCGCATTCAGCTCGTTCCACTTCATGATGTAGCGGAAATCGCCGATGCCAGAGGCCGCGAGCGTCTTGATCGGACCGGCGGAAAGCGCGTTCACCCGGATGTTCCGCGGCCCGAGATCCATCGCCATGTATTTCACCGAGACCTCGAGCGCGGCCTTGGCGACCCCCATGACGTTGTAATGCGGCATCACCTTCTCGGCGCCGTAATAGGTGAGCGTGAGGCAGGAACCGCCCTCGCTCATCAGCGGCAGCGCCTTCTGCACGGCGGCGGTGAAGGAGAAGACCGAGATATGCATCGTGCGGTTGAAATTCGCCGCCGTGGTGTTCTCGACATAGGAGCCGCGCAGCTCGGACTTGTCGGAGAAGCCGATGGCATGGACGATGAAGTCGAGCTTGCCCCATTTCTCGCCGAGCGTTGCGAAGACCGCGTCGAGCGAGGCGTCGTCGGTCACGTCGCAGGGCAGCACGATTTCGGAGCCGAGCGTTTCCGCCAGCGGCGCCACACGCTTGCCGAGCGCATCGCCCTGATAGGTGAAGGCAAGTTCCGCCCCATGCGCGTGGCAGGCTTTCGCAATGCCCCAGGCGATCGACTTGTCGTTCGCAACGCCCATGATCAGGCCGCGCTTGCCTGCCATCAGTTCAGCCATGCCTCTTGTCCCCGCTTCTGCCCGGTCAGGCTCTGGGATTTACGCCAAGGGGAACACCCATGCAAGAATGCTCCCGCCGTTCGCCTCAGGGCGTGGCCGCAACGACATCATTATTGGGCGCGGAGCGCGCATCGGGAGCCAGCACGATATCGGAATAGATGCCGAAGTGGTTCGAGCCGTAGTTGTTCTCGATGCGGTGCGTCTCGCGGATCACGAGTGGCGGGCTCGCGAAGATGTGGTCGATCGGCACCCCCCAGCGCCCGGCCCTGATCGGCCAGGTGGCGGGCTCCTTCGGCCCCGGCCGCAAACCGGTCTCCCGCAGCAGCAGCCGCGTCGAGGGCTGGAAGATCGAGGCGTTGAAATCCCCGGTCAGCACCAGCGGCAGATGCTCGCCATCGAGCTTGTCGAGCACGCGGCGGACCTCCTGGTGCTGCACCGTCGGATGGTAGGGCTTGGAGAAATGCGCGCTCATCACCCGGAGCCGCTGCCCGTCGACGGTAATCACCGCCGAGACCATGCGGCCGATGGCCCGCATGCTGAGATTGCTGCGGAAGGCGTTCTCGAGCGGATATTTCGAGAGCATGATCGAATCACAGCGCCAGGAGCGCGGCTCGCCGGCGCAGTCGATCTGATACGGATAGACCTTCCGGAGCCGGTCGAGCTCGGTATCGAGCGGCCGCGCTTCCAGGAAGATCGCGACATCCGGATCGAGCTCCAGGACCGCGTCGGCAATCGCCGGACCGCTCTTGCGGTTCTGAGCCAGCACATTGAACGACAGCACCCGCAGCAGGCGAGGTTCGTCCCGCATCTCGGCCGTGATTTCCGGGGCATAGTGTGACGGAATGAGCAAACTGGCCCCTGTCGTGGCAAGGAGCCCTGCCAGAACGACCCAAGCCACGGCATTCCGCCGCCACATCCCGATGGCAACAAGCGCGCCCGTCGCACATAGCAGCGTGATATAGACCACGAGGCTGTAGAAGACGCCAAAGGCACGAATGTCGAACAGCAGACAGAGAATGGCGACCGCGAGACCGTCGAGCGCCGCGATCGTCAGCAGACTGCTCAGCACCTGCCGCGAAAAGTAGGAATAGCCGAAAACCCGACGCACTCCGAGGAACCTCTTAAACACATGATCACGGCGTGGAGAATGCGGTGCAACATGGCCTCCGCCAAGGCGCCGCGTATCACGTTTTCGTTCTGTCGGCGAGATGGCGCCTGCGCCGCGCAGGCTTCCCGCGGCCGGTCAGCGGCGTCAGGGATTGAGGCGCTGGATCTGCCAGGTGTCGCCCGGTGCTCCACGGGTCCAGCGGAAGCGGTCGTGGAGCCGGTGCGCGCCATCGGCCCAGAACTCGATCTCCACCGGCGTGATGCGGTAGCCGCCCCAGAAAGGCGGCCGCGGTGGATTGAGCCCCTTGGTCGCGGTGATCTTCGCCACCTCCGCCATCAGCGTCCCGCGCGAGGCGAGCGGCTGCGACTGGTGCGAAGCCCAGGCTCCGAGCCGGCTCTTGAGGCCGCGGGAGTGGTAATACTCGTCCGCCTTCGGCCCGTCTTCCTTCTCGACACGCCCCCGCACTCGGATCTGCCGCCGGAGACTCTTCCAGTGCATCACGAAGGCCGCCTGGGCGTTCTCCGCGAGTTCCTCGGCCTTCCGGCTGCCGTAATTGGTGTAGAAGACAAAGGCGGCCGTCTCGATTTCCTTGAGAAGCACCATCCGCACGTTGGGCATCCCGTCGGCACCCGCGGTCGCCAGAGCGATCGCATTGGGATCGTTGAGTTCCGTCTGCTCGGCCTCGGCAAGCCAGGCGCGTGCAATGGCGAACGGATCATCGCCTGCGAAAATCCCGCTCCGGTCCGGTCCCTCGGCCATGGTCCTGCTCCTCCGCGCATTCCGGGCCTCGTTGTGACGCAGGCTGCGGCCGAGAGCAAGGCGGTGCGACGCCCGCAACAGCGGAACGGGCGCCCGGAGATCCGCACGCCCGTTGCCGTCAGGTCTTGCTGCAGGATCCCGTTCAGGTTTGCTCGGACCTGAATGTCCCGAAGGCGCTGTTGCTTTTCGTCGAGAAGGTCTGCGCCCTGCGGCCTCACTCCTCCGCCGGGAACAGGAGCGCCCGTTCCGGATCGAACAGCAGGTCGACGCTTTCGCCCGGTCGGAACACCTTGTCCTCGCCAAAGGTCGCGATGAACTTCGAGCCGTCCTTGAGCGTCATGTCCACAACGGTCTCGGACCCGAGCCGTTCTGCGAGCGTCACCTTGCCGTGCAGCATGCCCTGACCGGGTTCGGTGGCGCGGACATGCTGCGGGCGGATGCCCAGCACCGCAGTGCGCGCTCCGTTGATGCGGTTCCTGTGCGCAACCCGGATCGGCTCGAGCGCCGCGTTGGTCACATTGGCCTCGCGCTCCGTGCGATCCGTCACCTCGACATCGAGGAAATTCATCGAGGGCGCGCCGAGAAATCCGGCGACGAAACGGTTGGCCGGCTCGTGAAAGAGCTCCATCGGGCTCCCGGCCTGCATGACCCTGCCGTCCTTGAGCACGACGATCTTGTCGGCCAGCGTCATCGCCTCGACCTGGTCGTGGGTGACATAGACCATCGTCGCGCCGAGCTGTCCGTGCAGCTTGCCGATCTCCATCCGCATGTCCATCCTGAGGGCGGCGTCGAGGTTCGAGAGCGGCTCGTCGAACAGGAAGACCTTGGGCTTGCGCACGATGGCGCGGCCGATGGCGACGCGCTGGCGCTGGCCACCGGAGAGCTGCGACGGCCGGCGGTCGAGCAGATGCTCCATCTGAAGGATGCGGGCGGCCTCGGCGACCTTCGCCTCCTTCTCGGCCTTCGAGGCCCGCGCGATGGTGAGGCCGAAGGCCACGTTCTCGCGCACCGTCATGTGCGGAAAGATGGCGTAGGACTGGAAGACCATCGCGATGCCCCGGTCCTTGGGCGGCAGCTCGTTCACCCGCTTCCCGTCGATCTCGAGCGTGCCCGAGGTGATGTCCTCGAGCCCCGAGATCATGCGCAGGAGCGTCGACTTGCCGCAGCCCGAGGGGCCGACGAAGACCACGAATTCGCCGTCGCTGATCTCCAGATCGACACCCTTGATGACGTCGACATTGCCGTAGCTCTTGCGGACGTCGGTCAGTTTCAGTGTTGCCATTGCCCTTACTCCGCCGCCTTCCGGGGGTGCGCGATCGCGAGCAGCCCGTCCTCGTTCACCACGATCGGCTCCGGCTCCATGACGTAGCCGCCGAATTGCCCGTCGGGGTCCTGATCCATGAAGCCCATGATGACCATCTTCTCGCCCACCTGCAGAATGCGCGCCGCATAGCGCCGGCAGGGCACCGCGCCGTCGAGGAACGGGCCGGGCGCGATCGACCAGGGGCCGCGGGGCCCCGCCGCGACGAGGTAGTGGTTGCCCGAAACCGGTCCGCCGGGGGTGGCGGCGGCCTGTGCGTTCGAGAAATGCTCGGCCGAGGTGCAGAACAGGCAGTACCAGCGCCCGTTCCGGGCGAAGACCTGCGGCACCTCCAGCTGGCCATAGCCGCCCGCAAAGACCGGCGGCTGCAGCGTCCAGCTGTAGAGGTCCGGCGAGGTGGCGAAGCCGATCGCGCCACCGGCATTCGCTTCGCCGGTGGCGGGGATGCGCGCGGTGAAATACATGATCCACCCGTCGCCCTCGGGATCGCGCATGACCCAGGGATCGCGCATCGCCCGATCGTGCCAGACGTCCGCCTCGTAGTCCGTCTGGTAGCCGCCGGCGTTCCCGCCCTCGAGATCGAGACAGAGCCCGCTGCCCACGCGCTCCCAGTTGTGCATGTCACGCGACGTCGCGTGGCCGATGCGCTGGTAGAGGCCGTTCTCGGAGCGCGCCGTGCCGGTGTAGAACAGGTGCCAGAGCCCATCGTCACCCTGTACGACCGATCCCGTCCAGGTCGTGTAGTCGTCCCAGGCCGGCCCCGTGGCGGGCGCGAGACAGGTGCCGAGATGCTCCCAGGTCACGAGATCGTCCGAGACCGCATGTCCCTGGCTGACGTTCCAGTGCCTCAGATCGGGATTGCCAAGCGATTTGGGCGCCTTCAGGAAGTAGCCGTGCCAGCGTTCGCCGTCATGGGCATACCAGCTGTCCCAGATCCAGTCGTTTTCGAGAGAGAGTGTCATGATTGCTCCTCAACCCTTCACGCCGGTCGATGCGATCGACGAGATGAAGGCGCGTTGCATGATGAGATAAAAGGCGATGACGGGGACGGAGATCAGCGTGAGATACGCCATGACCTCGCCCCAGGCGATCTGGAGCTGGAAGAAGTAGCCCAGCCCGACCATGACCGGACGATGCGCCTCGTCCTGCACGACGATCAGCGGCCAGAGATACTGATCGTTGTACATCTTCAGGCACTTCAGGATCGCGGCCGTGGCCAGCACCGGCCCCGAGAGCGGCATCACGATCCGCCGGTAGATCATCATCCAGCTTGCGCCCTCGACGCGCGCCGCCTCGATCAGCTCTCGCGGCAGATCCTTGAAGAACTGCACGAAGAGGAAGATCGTCAGCCCGTCCACGATCCACGGCACGATCTGCACGCGGTAGGTGTTGAGCCAGCCCCAGTGCACCCCGTCCGTCCCGAGCCAGGGCAGCTTCGAGACGAAGAGCAGAAGCGGCACGGCGATGGTCTCGAACGGGATGATCAGCGTGGCGAGGATCACGGTCAGCAGCACGTTGCGCCCGCGCCATTCGAGGAAGACGAAGGAGAACGCCGCCATCGAGCAGAGCAGGATCGACAGGATGACCGTGGTCACGGTCACGAACATCGAGTTGAGCATGAAGCGGCCGATCGGCGCCCGCTCGAATGCCGCATAGTAGTTGTCGAGGCTGATGTCGCCGACCGGCAGGAAGGCCCGCAGGCTGGAGGTGTCGCTCAGGAGCTGCTGGTCCGGCTTGAGGCTCGAGACCACCATGAAGACGAGCGGGAACATGAAGACCAGCGCCACGACGATCAGGGTCGCGTAGCGCGACGCCAGTCTCAATCCGCGGTTCTCGGCTGAAACGAGGGCCATTACTTGCGCTCCCTGGTAAGAATGCCCTGAACGGCGGAGATCAGCAGCACGAGCAGGAACAGAACCACCGAGATCACCGATCCGCCGGAGATGTCCTGCTTGCCATAACCGCGTTCGACGGCCTGGAAGACGAGGGTCTGGGTGCTGTCGAGCGGCCCGCCGTTGGTCATGACGTTGATCTGCGCGAAGAGCGCGAAGGCCTGCATGGTGATGACGATCAGCACGAGCACGGCCGTGTTCCGCAGGCCGGGCCAGGTGACGTAACGAAAGGTCTGCCACCGGCTCGAACCCTCGATGGCCGCGGCCTCGTAGAGCGTCGGCGAGATCGTCTGCAACCCGGCGAGCCAGATCACCATGTGGAACCCGACCGCCTGCCAGGCGGACATGACGATGATCGAGCCGAGCGCCGTGTCGGTGCGCCCGAGCCAGTCGACCGGCTCGAAGAGCCCGAAGCTCAGCATGCCGAGGAGGCTGTTCAGCAAGCCGTCGTCACCGTCGTAGATGAAGCGCCAGAGGAGCGAGATCACCACGATCGAGACCACCACGGGCAGGAAGTAGATCGTGCGGAACGCATTGATCCCCCGCAGCTTCTGATTGATCAGCAACGCAAGGAGCAGCGCGCCCCCACCCTGGAGTGGCACGATGAACAGCGCGAAGATCAGCGTGTTCGTCAGTGCCTTCATGAAGACGACATCCGAGGCGATCACGACCTTTGCGTTGTCGCCCGAGTGCCATCGGAACCACTCGCCCATGCCGCGATACTGCGGATTGTCACTGTTGCGGGTGATCGTGCGGACGCGCGGGTACTTGATCGCGCCGTCACTGTCCCGCTCGATCTGGCCCGCCTCGTCCCGTTCGGGCTCCAGCGTCACGACGGCGACGCTCAGAAGCTTGCGATAGTTCTCGAGGCCCACGAACTCGGCAGGGTTCGGCGACACCAGCCGCTGGTTGGTCAGCGACAGCCAGAACGCGAAGAAGAACGGGATGATGATGAACAGGAACAGGAGCGAGAAGCCGGGGAGCGCGAACAGCCAACCCGCACGGTTTGACCGTGTCAGCCTACTGGCCATCGGAAATCCTCCATGGAGTTTGGATCAAGGCAGGGGAGAGGGGGCGGCGCGAACCGCCCCACTGTCACCCGGCGCCGGTCAGTGGCCGTAGCCCTGGTTGTTCTCGATGTTGCTGTCGATCTCGTCCACCGCAGCGTCGAGCGTGTCGGCCACATCGGCACCGTTGGCGATATCGGCCAGCGCCTTGGTGAAGACCTTCGCCTGAACCACGTAGCCGGGCGTCACCGGGCGCACCATGGCCTGCTTTGCGGAGAGGTCGTAGAAGGTCGCGAGCGGCCCGCCTTCGGCATACATCTCCGTCATCTCGGCGGCGGTGGGCGTCGACGGGATCAGGCCCATGCCTTCGGAGAAGGCGGCCAGATACTTGTCGTCGAGGGCAAATTCGATGAAGGCATTCGCGCCCTCGGGGTTCGGGCAGGTCGCCGAGATGGCGTATTGCCACGAGGCGGCGCCGATGATGTTGCCATGGCCGAAATCGGGAGCCGGCAGGAAGACGACGTCATCGACTTCCGCCATGGTCGCCACCGCACGCCAGTTGCCGTTCCACTGGAAGGCGAACTTGCCGTTGATGAAGCCGGTCGCCTGGTCGGCCGGATCTTCCGCCGGGCCGGGCGCATAGCCGTCCTCGAAGAGGCTCTGCCACCATTCGCCGAATTCGATCGCCGCATCGCCGTTCAGCGCGCCTTCGGCGGTCTGGTAGGTCGTGCGATCCACGATGTCGCCGCCGAAGCTCTCCAGGAACGGCGAGAAGGCGTAGGGATACCACTCGCCCTGGTCGTTCATGCCGAGATCGAGCGGAAACTCGTATTTGCCGCTCTCCTTGGCCGCATCGAGCGCGGCCATGAACTCATCCTTGGTCCAGGGCTCGTCGACGGTCGGCATCCGGAGGCCCCATGCCTCGAGATCCGACTTGCGCGCGAAAAGCGCCACCGCCGCGTCCCAGAAGCCGATGCCGTAGAGCTGATCGTTCCAGTAGCCCTTGGTGCCGGGCAGAAAGGTCTCGATCTTGCTCTCGTCGATCTGGAGCGGCTGAAGGTATCCCGCCCAGACCCAGTTCGGTAGCACGGGGCCGTCGACATCGAGGATGCACGGCAGGTTGCCGGCAAGGGCCGCGGCGACGACGGAGTCGTTGTAGCTGCCCTGGGGAAAGGACTCGAACACGACCTTGTAGTCGTCCTGCGAGGCGTTGAAGTCCGAGATGATCTGGTTGAGCACCTTGATCTCGACATCATTGCCCGCGCCGTGGCTCCACATGGTGAGCTCGGTCTGGGCCATCGCTGCGCCTGACAGCAGCATCGAGGCCGAGACGGTGCCGAGGGCGATCCTGGTTGCGGTCCTGATCATTGAGTGTTCCTCCCTTGGTTCAGGTTATGCTTTGGGGTCATGTCGGTCACCGAAGCCCGCCAGACGACGGGGCCGGAGACCAGGGTGGGGCGTGGATCGGGCGTCTCGCCCGCGATCATGCCCATGAGGGTATCCGCCGCGCGCCGGCCCATCTCCTGATAGGGCAGCTCGACCGTGGTGAGTGGCGGGTAGAGCATCTCGGCGATCGGCCGGTGGTTGTCGAAGCCCGCGACCGAGATGTCCTCGGGGACGCGCAAGCCCCGCGTCCGCAGGATCCCGTAGACCCGCATCGCCATCTCGTCGTTGCCGCAGCAGATCACGCTCGGCGGTGTCTCGAGCTCCAGCAGTCGGTCCAGGGCGCGGGTCAGCGTGTCGCTGGCAAGCTCCTGGCTCTGGTCGTGCGCCGTGACGACGAGCCGCGGATCGTCTGCAAGCCCTGCGGCGCCGATCGCATCGCGGTAGCCCTCGACGCGAAGGTTGACGGCCGCCATCGCCGGGTCGAGGGTCAGAAACCCGATCCGCCGATGGCCACTCTCGAGGATGCGCGCGACAAGCGCGGCCTGGCAGGCGCGGTCGTCCGGCAGAATGGCTTTCGTGCCCTTCGCATCGAAGCAGTTCGCGAGCACAACGGGGCATCCGGCGATCGACAGGTCGATCGTCACCTCGCGATGATAGTCGGCCACATAGACCAGCCCCTCGACCCGGTGCTGCGCGAAGGCACGCGCCAGCGTGGGCACCTTGCCAGAGTCGCCGCCGGTGTCCGCGATCATCAGGATCTTGCCGCTTGCGGCCATCATCTTCTGGATCGCCTGCACGATGTAGAGATCGGGAAGGCCCGACGCTTCGGTCGGGTCCGGCGAACCCGAGATTGCTCCGGTGATGAGCCCCACGAGCCCGGACTGGTTCGAGCGCATCATCCGCGCGGCCTGCGACGGCACGTAGCCGAGCGCATCCATGGCGCGCATGACACGCTCGCGGGTCTTCGCGTTGACCGGGGCATCGCTGTTGAGCACGCGCGACACGGTCTTTGCCGAGACCCCGGCCTCCCTCGCGACGTCATAGATGGTTGCCAAGGCCCCCTCCGCTCCAGAGCGATCGTGCTGTCGATTCATGACACCGATGTCATGTCATCGGTGTCATAACCCGATCCGACGCGCGCTGTCAACCGGGCCCGACCGATCCTGCAGCCTGCGCCAGCACCTGCTGGACCCCTGTCGCCCGAAAGTGCGCACTCTCCCCGAAATCCCCGCCGCATCGGCAGTTTGCCGCGATGGTTGCAGGGTCAATGCCGCGGACTCTGGGGGAGGGGGCAACGCGAAGCACCAGAGCAATCTCGAAATCGGTTTGACTCGTTCACGATGGAGACCGTGGGGTCGACCCCCGCAATCACGCCCCAGGTGTCACGCAATATCGCGATGCCGGATCCTTCCTTCCTCCCGCAAATAATTCGAAATCAGGAATACGAAACGACAACGTATCGTTGAAATAAACTGTGGCACGAGGGCCAGAAAATCTTTGCAATCGAGAAATCATTATTCGACTGTCTGTTCTACACAATAAAAACTTGAGCAGCCGCCGCCCTGTTGTATCGGCCGGCGTGTTGCCGCGCGCGGGGGATTGAACGGTGTCGACCGAAATTACATTCTGCAATGCCACAGCTTTGTCCGTGGATGTGTTCTGGATCAATTTCGAGGGGGAGGAGACCCGTTACGCGAGCCTCGGACCCTACGGCCTCTACACCCAGTCGACCTATGAGGGTCACAGATGGCTGGTCCGCGACGCGGCGTCCGGGGAAAGGCTTGCCGAAACCGCGGCGCAGGCCGAGCCGAGCCGCTTCGTGATCGGCTCCGATGTCGTCACCGCCCGCACCGGCAGCGCGGTCGCGATCGCGTTCCACAACGCCTCGCCCGTGGCCGCCGGGGTCTACTGGGTCGATGGCGACGGCAAGGAAACCCTCTATGCAAGCCTCCGCCCCGGCGAGACCTACCGTCAATCCAGCTTTGCCGGACATGTCTGGCGCATCCGTTCGCTCCATTGCGGCACCGAGATCGGCTTTCACATCGCCTCCGACGCGGCGGAGCAGGCCTGCGAGATCGCGTTGAAGACATACCGGAGCGAACACGCCGTCAGTGCGACCTTCACCAACCGCTCGGCGCTGCATATCGAGGCGGTCTGGCTCGATCTCGAGGGCGCGCCGGTCGTCTACCACCGGCTCGCGCCGGGTGAGACGGTCACGCAGCCGACCTTCTCGAGCCATCCGTGGCTCCTGCGCGACCTCGTCTCGGGCACCCCGATCCGCGTCATCCCCAATCTCTTCGAGGCGGGGGAGATCGTCGAGGATGCCGCCGCCCTCCGTTCGCTGCCGGGCACGATGCCGAGCCGCACGGTCCTGCGCAATCTCTGCACACAGACCGGCCGGCTGTTCTGGGTCGGTTTCGATGGCGTTGAAAAGGACTACGCGACGCTCGATCCCGGCGCCGAGGTGACGCTCGATACCTTCGCCGGCCATCCCTGGCGGCTGCGCGATCTGGCCGACGGCGGCGAGCTGAGCCTGCTCATCGCCTCGGCCGAAACCGGCCGGCTGCGCAGCTTCGAGCCGCAGCCGCGCGAGGGCCGCGCGGTCGCGACCCTCACCGTCGCCAACCGTGCGCTGCTCACGCTCGATGTCGGCGTCGCGGGCGAGGACGGCGTCTTTCACCCGCTCCACCGTTTGCCGCATGGCAGTGAGGTGGCGCTGCGCGTCGGTGAAGGCCGCGAGATCGAGCTGCGCGATGCGATCAGCGGGCTCGTCATCCGCCGCATCCGGGGTGCCGACACCGACCTCGCTGCCGAGATCCGGCCGCTCGATGTCCGCTCGCAGCCGGAAACGGCGGAGGTGACCGTCGAGATGCGCAACGAGACCCCGTTCGACATCGACATCCTCTGGCTCGATTTCGACGGCAACGAGAAGCACTATGCCCGGCTCGGGCCCGGTGAGACCTACCTGCAGCCGACCCTGCAGCACCATGTCTGGCGGGCACGCGAACGCTTCGGCCGCCACCTCGTCGGGATCTATGCCGCGAGCCCCGAGCGCTCCCAGAGCATGGCCTTCACCATGCGCAGCCTCGAATCGCGCAAGCCGACCGGCATCCGCTTCGCCAACCGGACCCTGCTGACCGCCGATGTCTACTGGATGGACTACGAGGGCCGGCCGAAGCTCTACGCCAGCCTGCGCCCCGGCGCCTCGACCGGCTTCCGCACCTACGCGACGCATCCCTGGATCCTGCGCGACCGGCTGTCGGGCCGGGTCCTCGACTGGTCCTGGGGCGACCGGGAGGATGCGCTCATCACCCTCGACGACACGGACCTCAGGCCGCGGGAGGGCGAGGTCGCGGCCAATGTCACCTTCGCCAACAAGCTTGCCTGGACGGTGGACCTGTTCTGGATCGGCTACGACGGCAAGGAAACGCGCTATGCGACGCTCGCGCCGGGCGAGAGCGTGGCGATCGACACCTTCGAGACCCATCCCTGGCGCGTCCGGCAGGCCCACAGCGGCGACAAGATCGCGATGTTCATCACCACGGCCGAACCCCGGCAGCACCACGACATCGTGCTCAAGTCCGAGGCAAGCGAGGTCGAGACCCGCATCGAGTTCGCCAACACCTCGCCGCTCACGCTCGATGTCTACTGGGTCGACTATCAGGGCCGCGAGAAGAAATACGCCACGCTCGAGCCGCGCACCAGCCATAGCCAGCAGACCTTCATGACCCATCCCTGGATCGTGCGGGACCAGCGGAGCGGCGAGCCCGTGGGCTTCACCGTGGGGCTGCGCCAGGAGCAGCGCCTGATGCTGACCGGCGCCCCGACGCGCTCGCGCGATGGCGGTCGCAAGGTCGAGCTCACCCTCGCCAACGGCTCCGGTCTCCGGGCCGACGTGTTCTGGATCGACCATGCCGGCCGGGAGCAGGGCTTCGGGACGCTCGAGCCCGGCGCCTCGCTCGATTTCACCACCTATGCAGCGCATGCCTGGCGCCTCCGCGAGAGCGAGGGCGGCGCGGAGATCGACCTCTACATCGCCTCGGCCGAGGCGCGCCAGAGCTACCGGATCAGGAACGCGCTGGTGCGCACCCGCGAGCGGGCGAACGCCGAGCTCTGGCCCGGCGAGGTGGCGTTCTACGAGGAGCCCGAGTTCAAGGGCCGGGTCTGGATCCTCCACGCCGACACCCCCGACTGCACCCGCATCGCCGGGATGAACGATCGTGTCTCCTCGATCCGGGTCGGCCCGGACACCGCCACGATGATCTGCCGCGACGTGCGCTACGGCGGCACCAACGATGTCATCTACATGGACACGCCCTCGCTCGCCGACGGCGATGTCGGCCTCAACGCGATTTCCTCGGCCACCATCCTCTCCACGCCGCCGCTTGCAGCCTGCCGGTTCTCCGCCACCTCGCGCCTCACCGAGGACATGGCGGTGACGGGCGGTGAGGTCGTCCGCTCGCCGGTCCTGCGGACCATGCTCACCCTTCCGCCCCTGAGCGGCGCCGTCGATGTCTGGGCCACCGAGGAGCTCAGGATCCGCGCCAATGGCCAGAGCCATCTGATCGATCCGGTCCGCCCGGCGCGGCTGTCCGTCAACGAGATCGGCAAGCTCGAGATCCTCGTCGATCCCGAGGCGATCGGCGGTGGCGCCCTGATGCTGCGCACCCCTGCGATGGCGCCGCGCGAACGGGTCTTCGTCTTTCCCGATGCCGATCTCCACAGCAAGATCCTCGCCATGGAGGACGACGCGCTGTGGCGCGATCGCACGCGCCTCGGCCTGTCCGCCTCCCTCACCGAGGCCGATGCCGTTCATGCCGGACGCGCGCTCAAGTCACTCTCCTCGACCGTCCCCGCCGCCCATCGCGCCCTGTCCCACGGCACCTCCGCCGACCGCTTCACCATCGCCGACGCCATGAGCTACGACCGCTGGAAGCTCGAGCTCGGTGGCGCCGGCAAGACGCTCTTCCGCCCCGCCGGCCGGGAGGAGATCGCCGCGGCGGCCGCCGGTGCCATCCGGGTGAACGAGATGGCGGGGCAGGGCTTCCTCGACTTCCTCGAGGATGGCGCCTCGGCGGTCGGCGGCTTCTTCGTCGAGACAATCCCGAAAGCCGCAAGGACGGTCGCGAAGGAGACCGAGGAGTTCATCGTCGAGGACGTGCCCGGCGCGCTCGAGGATGCTGGCCGGACCGTGGTGCGGACCGTCACCCCGATCGGGCGCGAGATCGCGAAGACCGCCACGAAGGTCTGGGACGACTCGGTCGGCTGGGTCGAGCGCACCGCCGACGACGTGGTCGAGGGCGTCGTCGACGGCGTCAATGCCGTCAAGCGCAGCGCGAAGCAGTTCGCCTCCGACATCAAGGATGCCTATGACGAGCTCGACAAGGATGTGCTGAAAGGCCTCGCGATGGCCGCCAAGGCGGTCCTTCGGGTGACGATGGATATCGGCGGCGTCGTCTACCAGTTCATCGCCGATACGATCGAGGTCGTCGGCAAGGTGTTCTGCAAGGTGCTCGACGGCATCGGCATCGGGCTCGGCAAGCTTGTCCGCGTCTTCATGGACCTCTTCGACACCGATGGCGTGCTCGAGCTGCACGATGCGCTGATCGAGAAGATCAACGGCGGCATCGACCTGGCCGAGGGGGCAGTGCGCACGATGAAGGGCATGACCGCGACCTGGCTCGGAGACCTGCAGTCGCAGATCCTCGAAGGCTTCGATTCCGCGATCGACCAGCTCGGGGGCGGCGACATCGCCCGCATCGACCGCGACCAGCCGCAGGACCGCTCCGAAGCGATCGACAAGCTCGACTGGCTGATGTCGAAGCTCACCGGCTCCGGCGATGACGGGGGCGGCGAGGCTCCCGAGGCCAACCCGTTCCTCAAGGGCATTGCCGGGGCCGCGCCGGCGGGCGCGATGTCGAAGTTCGGGAGCGTCATCGAGCCCCTCATCGAGAAGCTCGAAGCTTTCGTCGAGAGCGACTTCGGCATCGTGCTCGATGCCTTCGGCGATTCCATCGCGCTCTTCCGCGCGGCCCTCGCCAATCCCTCCCGTGCGCCGGAGCTGGTGCTGAGCGGGGTGCTCTCGCTTGCCAAGGGGCTGGCGGTGACCGGCATCTCGCTGATCGAGGCCATCGCCGACCTGCTCTTTGACGCTTTCATCGCCGCACTCGAGCTGCTGAAGACCGCCCTCAACACCCGGCTCGAGATCCCCTTCCTCACCGCCTTCTATGAATCGATGACCGGACGGGAGCTTTCGGCCATGTCCCTCGTCGCCTTCCTCGTGGCGGTGCCGGCCTCCATCATCGGTCGCATCACGCTCGGCCGCCAGATCCGGCTCCGCAGCCAGACGGCGGCGCTGAGCCTCTCGAAGGAGGAGAAGGAGGTGCGGGAGGAAAAACAGGCCTGGGCCGTTGTCTACGGCAGCTGCCACCTCTGCCTCAACGGCTTCGACCTCTTCTATGACATCAGTGGGGCCAAGATCCAGAAAGCCCCCGCTGACAACAAGGCCTTCGAGATGCACGAGATCCCGTCGAAGGTGAACACCGGCGGTGGCGAGTGGGCGATCGCGGGCGAGGTCGTGGAGATGGTCCCGGTGGCGACGCCGGTCCCGGCCTCGCACTACCTCAACCCGCCGGCGGGCTCCCGGGCGGGCAAGGGCATGGCGCTCGCGAAGCTCGGCGTGATCGTCGTGGGCAGCCTCGCCCAGGTCGCGGGAAATCCCACCGGCGCCGTCAGCGGCCTGAAGTCCTCCGAGATCGGCAACGGCCTGCGGGGCCTTGCCCCGGACGGATCGCGCCTGCCGGCCCTCGAGGCCGAACGCGCCCGCTACGGTTCCATCATCTGGACCTACCAGTGGCTCTACGTGGCGATGGGCGTGGTGGATTTCGGCTTCTCGGCTTCCGAGGCCTTCGGCGGCAAGGGCGGCGGAAAGGCGACGGAATACGGCTTGCCGATCGCCACTACGCTCATCGGCATCGTGCATATGGGCCTGATGTCGAAATTCGTGAACACCGACCAGCATGCCGAGGAATGGAGCGCGTCCGGCAGCAAATTTACCACCCGCGTGCTCGAGCGGCGCCGATACGGCTGGCTGATGGATACCTTTCCCGCGGTCACCAAGGTCCTCGCCCTGAACGAGCTGAACCGCGGAACCCTCTACATCCCGCTCGCCATACACGCCTCGCTCTTCGTGACCTACGGCCATATCGGCGAGGCGAGCAGCTACTTCGCGCGCAGCAGGGTGCCGGTCGACGACGCAGCCTTCGACCTTTGACCACGCTGGCCCGCGCCTGCGGCCTGCCACTCGAGGACTGGCACCGGCGCGGCTGGCGCGGCGGCGGGCTGCGCATCGCCCATCTCGACAGCGGCATCGACATGGACCTGCCGCTCTTCGCCGGGCGTCTTGCCGGCGTGCTCGCAACAGGCCGGACCGGAGACATCCGCAGCAGGGAGCGGGTCGGGGACCGCACCGGTCACGGCACCTTCACCGCAAGTCTCCTCTGCCGCATCGCGCCGGAGGCCCGGCTCCTCGCCGCGGAGGTGATCGAAGGCGGCGCGACGCTCTGGCGGCTGCTGCTGGGGCTCGACTGGGCGCAGCGCCAGGGCGCGGGGATCGCGCTCATGCCACTTGGCCTGCCGGCAGGGGCCGCGGTCCTCGGCGCGGTGCTCGCGCGCCTGCGCAACTCCGGGATGCTCGTCATCGCCGCCGCCGGCAATACCGGCCCCGGGCGGATGACGCTGCCCGGGGCCCTGCCCGAGGCGCTCTCGATCGGTGCCTGCGACAGGGATGGCGGGCCGGCCCGATTCTCGGCCAGCAGCCCCGCGGGCCTCACCCCGATACGCCCCGATCTGCTGGCGCACGGTGTCGCCATTCCCGACTTCGGGTCGGGCGGTGCGCCCGAGCGGCGCTCGGGTACGTCTGTCGCTGCGGCCGTCGCGGCCGGTGCCATCGCCGTTCTCGCCGGCGCGCGGTCGGAGACGGCGCTCGAGGTGGCCGCCCGGCTCTGCGCCGGGGCGCACCCGCTGCCGACCGACCGCCGGCACCGCGCGCGCTACGGCCGCCTCGATCCTGCCGCGCTGCCCGATCCCCCGCCCGCGCGGCCGATGCCGCCGGTCGGGCCGCCGCCGCTCTGTCCGGTTCTCGAGGCCCGCCTCCGCCATGCCGATGCCGCGGCGCGGCTCGATCTCGTCGCCGCCGCCCGGCCGGGCACACCGTTGCCGCAGATCCCGGGGGCGGAAACCCTGGCGGAGCTCGGCGCCATGCGGCTCCGCCTCTCCCCCGCCGGGCTCAAAGCCCTCCGCCACGATCATCCCGCCCTCTGCCTCGCCCCGGCCAATCCCCTCACGGGATGAATTGCGCCCGAGGGGCGGATGCCGGAGACCGTGCGCCGTCGAGGCGAGGCTCGAAGCACGTGCGAGCTCTGGACTGTCACGAAGGCGGGAATCGAAAGGAGCATGACGGGGGCGATCTTCTGATCGCGGCCCCGTCATGCCCCTTTCGACGAAACGGCTTGAGGGCCGGGATCACGAGGCGGAGATCCGCGCCGCGATACCGGCCGCTGCTAAAGACCCGAGGTCGGGCGCTCAGCTCGCGTGGCTGCCGCCCTGTTGCCGGCGCGGCTGGCGGTTGCCGGCGGGTTTGCCGCCGGCCGGGGCGCCTGCATTGCGCGGGCGACGCCGCCGGGACGGACCGGGCTTGCCGCCGCCACCGGGCTTGCCCGCGCCGCCGCGCCCGGCCTCGGCCTTCGGGGCCGGTGCGGGCTGGTGCGTGAAGCCCTCGGGCAGCGGCATCACCTCGACCGCCTGCCGGGTAAGCCGCTCGATGTCGCGCAGATAGTTGCGCTCGTCGGGGGCAACGAAGGAGATCGCAAGCCCCTCCGCGCCTGCGCGCGCCGTCCGGCCGATGCGGTGGACATACTGCTCGGCCACGTTCGGGATCTCGAAGTTCACCACATGGCTCACGCCCGGCACATCGACGCCGCGCGCCGCGATGTCGGTCGCGACCAGCACCCGGCAATGGCCCGAGCGGAAGGCCGCCAGCGCCCGCTCGCGCTGCGGCTGGCTCTTGTTGCCGTGGATCGCGGCGGACTTGATGCCGTCACGCTCGAGATTGCGCACCACCCGGTCCGCGCCGTGCTTGGTGCGGGTAAACACCAGAACCCGGTCGATCGCGTCGTCGCGCAGCGTGTGGGCCAGCAGCGCCTGCTTCTCGCCCTGGGCGACGAAATGGGCGCGCTGGGCGACCTTCTCGGCGGTCGTCGCCGCCGGGGCGACCGAAACCTCGACCGGCTCGTCGAGATACTTGCCGGCAAGCTCGGCGATCTGGGCGGGCATCGTGGCCGAGAAGAACAGCGTCTGGCGCCGCCGCGGCAGCAGCGGCACGATGCGCCGCAGCGCGTGGATGAAGCCGAGGTCGAGCATCTGGTCGGCCTCGTCGAGCACCAGCACCTCGACATCGTTGAGCGTCATCGCCTTGCGGTCGATGAGGTCGATCAGCCGGCCGGGGGTCGCGACGAGCACGTCGGTGCCGCGCACCATCTGCCGGATGTGCTTGTTGATCGGAACGCCGCCGAAGGCGGTGCCGATCGAAAGCTTGAGGAACTGGCCGTATTTCTGGAACGAGGTCGCGATCTGGCCCGCAAGCTCGCGCGTCGGCGCCAGCACGAGCACCCGCGTGCCCTTGCGGGGCAGGGGGCCCGGCTTGCGCGCCAGCCGGTCGAGGATCGGCAGCGCGAAGGCCGCGGTCTTGCCGGTGCCGGTCTGGGCGATGCCCAGAAGGTCGCGGCCCTCGAGCACATGCGGGATCGCCTGTGCCTGGATCGGAGTCGGTGTGGTGTAGCCGGTGGCCTCGAGCGCCTCGGCGATCGGCGCCGCCAGCGCAAGGGTCGAGAAATCTGTCATGGTCCGCCTTCCAACGGGAAGCGCGCGTTCGGCCCATGCGCTGGACGCACGAGAAACCGCGGGCTCGATGAGAACGGCCCGCGTGAATCAGGACGCAAGAAACATGGTGTCGTGTCTGTTCGACTGGAACCCAGGACGACCACTGCCGCCGCGCTTCACGCCGTTCCGGTCCGCGCATCCCCCGATGCGCCGACACCGGGCGGATATGCCCCCGCCCGGTGGAATTGTCAAGGCTCGCGCTGTGCGGCCACGGGTAAGGGCCTCAGGCGGCCTGACTTTCGGCGAGCGTCGGGTAATCGGTGTAGCCCTTGGTGCCGCCGCCGTAGAAGGTCTCTTGGTCGGGCGTGGCGAGCGGGGCATCGGCCTTGAGCCGTTCCACCAGATCGGGGTTGGAAATGAAGGGTTTGCCGAAGGCCACGAGATCGGCCGCGCCGTGCTCGACCGCCTCGATCGCCATCTCGCGGTCATAGCCGTTGTTGGCCATGTAGACGCCCGAGAAGCGTGCCCGCAGCGCCTCGATGCTGTTGCCCTCGGCCAGGTCGCGCGGCCCGCCGGTCTGGCCTTCGACCAGATGGAGATAGGCAAGCCCGTAGGTGTCGAGCCGGTCGATCGCCGCCGAGAAGGTCGCCATCGGATCGCTGTCGGTGATTGCGTTGGCGTTGGAGAACGGCGAGAGCCGCACGCCGACCCGGCCCGGCTCCCAGGCCTCGGAGACCGCGGCCACGACCTCGTCGAGGAACCGCACCCGGTTCTCCACCGAGCCGCCATAGGCATCGGTGCGCTTGTTGGCGCCGTCCTTCAGGAACTGGTCGATCAGATAGCCGTTGGCGGCATGGATCTCCACGCCGTCGAACCCCGCGGCCCGCGCATTGCGCGTCGCCTGGCGGTAATCCTCGAGCACGCGCGGGATCTCGTCGAGGGCGAGCGCGCGCGGCTCGGAGGTCGGCACGAAGCCGTTGCCGTCGAAGGTCCGGCTCTCGGCGGCAAGGGCCGAGGGCGCCACCGGCGCCTGGCCGCCCGGCTGGAGCGAGACATGCGAAACCCGGCCGACATGCCAGATCTGGATCACGATCCGGCCGCCTTTCGCATGCACCGCATCGGTGACCTTCTTCCAGCCCGCGACCTGCGCTTCGCTGTGGATGCCCGGGGTCCAGGCATAGCCCTTGCCCTCGGGCGAGATCTGGCTGCCCTCGGTGATGATGAGGCCGGCGCTCGCGCGCTGGGCGTAATAGTCGACATGGATATCGTAGGGCGCATCGTCTTCGGGCCGGGCCCGGTTGCGGGTAAGTGGCGCCATCACCACGCGGTTCGAAAGCTCGAGGCTACCCGCCTTCAGCGGCGTGAACAGTTTCGGCAGCGTCATGGATCTCTCCTCTGGCCGGATAATTCTGGACTGACCAGTCTGAATTAGGGAGGCCGAAAGCCGGAGAGAAGGGGCGGCGCGAAAAAACTTCCGCGCGGGCCTGATCAGCTCCGGGCCGGAAAGAGGCTGCGCGCCAGATCGAGCGAGGCGCGAATCTCCTCCGCCGGCAGCCCCGCCTTGCGCAGGGTGAGCGTGCCGATCGCAAGCGAGACGAGGGTGCGGGCCGGAACCTGCGCGGCCTCGGGGGCCTCCGGCGACAGCGCGGCGGCGAACATGTCCTCGAGCGCGGCGATATGCGCCCGCCCGAGCTCCGCCACCGCCGGGTCATGCGGCGCAAGCTCGGTGATGCAGTTGACGAGCAGGCAGCCCTGCGCGCCGTCCTGCGGATTGGCGATGGCCTCGAGCATCGCCGGCACCGCGTCCGGCCCCGCCTCCGCCACCGCCCGCAGACGGGCCTGTGCCTCGGCGGCATAGCTTTCGAGCGCGGCGACCAGAACGCCATGCTTGGAGCCGAAGCAGCCATAGAAGCTCGAGCGGCTGATCTTCATCGCCGCCGTCAGATCGTCGAGCGAGGTCGCCTCGTAGCCCTGGCGCCAGAAGAGCTGGAGTGCCGCGGCCAGCGCCATCTCGCGATTGAAGCTCCGCGGACGGCCGGGGCCGGCGGAGCGGGGTGTGGTCTCGGCTTTCATCCTCCAATAGTCGGGATGCGGGGGCGGGAAATCAAGTGACAGCGCGCGCAGATCTTCGGGCCTGCTCACGGAAATCTGTGCTATGATTTGCGTTCAGTCATATTTCGAACGTAAATAGTTAGCAGGGACTTTCCTTTCCATGTCCAGTTCAGTCCTGCCCCGGCGCCGTGGGCCCGCCCGCCTTTCCGTCCCTCCGATACCGATGCCGCGGAGGGCCGGGGGATGAACGGCGTTGCTCTGGTGCTCGGGATCGTCGTCCTCAACGTGACGGGCGACTACTTCCTGAAGCTCGCCTCCGACCGGATCGGCCCCTTCGCCACGGCCGAATTCGGTCTCGGCGCGGCCTGCTATGCCTTCTCCGCCGTCGGCGTGCTCTATGCGCTCCGTCACATGCCGGTCGCGGTGATGGGGGTGTGGTATTCGGTGCTGAGCGTGCTGCTGCTCGCCGCCCTCGGCCTCATCGTCTTCGAGGAAAAGCTGGCGCCGCGCGAAATGCTCGGCCTCGCCATGGCGGTCGGCTCGCTCTTTCTCATGCGGCGGTTCATCTAGAGGGCGATTCCCGGTTTGCTTCGGGTCCGGCCTAAGTTAATGTTCGTTAACTAGGACCCGGAGCCGTCCACCGCATGCCCGACAGAAAGACCCTACTCCTCACGGGAGCAAGCCGTGGCATCGGCCATGCCACGGTCAAGGCGTTTTCCGCCGAGGGTTGGCGCGTGATCACCTGCTCCCGCCACCCGTTCCCCGAGAATTGCCCGTGGCCCGCCGGCCCCGAGGATCACATCCAGGTCGATCTCGCCGATCCCAAGGACACGATCCGCGCCGTGGAGGAGATCCGCGGCCGCCTGCGCGCCGGCCGGCTCGAGGCGCTGGTGAACAATGCGGGCGTCTCGCCCAAGGGCAAGGGCGGCGAACGCCTCGATACCTTCACCACCGATCTCTCGGACTGGGGCAAGGTCTTCCACGTCAACTTCTTCTCCAGCGTCGTCCTCGCGCGCGGGCTGAAGGACGAGCTTGCCGCCGGGCAGGGCGCCATCGTCAACGTCACCTCCATCGCCGGATCGCGGGTCCATCCCTTCGCGGGCGCCGCCTACGCCACCTCGAAGGCCGCGCTCGCCGCCCTGACCCGCGAGATGGCCAACGACTTCGGCCCACTCGGCGTGCGGGTAAACGCGATTGCCCCCGGCGAGATCGAGACCGAGATCCTCTCGCCCGGCACGGAGAAGCTCGCCGCGGCGATCCCGATGCGCCGCCTCGGCCAGCCCGAGGAGGTCGCGCGCACCATCTTCTTCCTCTGTTCCCCAGCCGCCTCCTACGTTTCCGGCGTCGAAGTCGAGATAAATGGCGGTCAGCATGTCTGAGCGATTTTCTTCGGGCCCCGCATTTGCTATCCGAGTTGCGGCAAGCTCGGGGCGGCCCGGCCGTGCAACTTTCGCAAGAAATTTGCAGACGCAACAAAGAACCCTGCCCTCAGCGGCATGTTCAAGGTTGCGTTACACTGAGGACTTGTTACGTTTAACAGACTGATTTCTGTTTGCTGAGATCGGTCGCGTTACGTGTAGTTGGATTTCGCCGACTCTCTTTTGGGGGAGGAGGCCTTGTGAGATGAGCGCCAGAATGCAGGTCCGTGGCAATGTTAAATGGTTCGACACCACCAAGGGCTACGGCTTTGTCGTTTCCGATGATGGTGACGGGGATATTCTGCTGCACGGGAACGTGCTGAGGGCCTACGGGTTCACGTCCGTTGCAGAGGGCGCCGAAATTCTCCTCGACGTGCAGACGACCGATCGCGGCCGCCAGGCCATCGAAGTGCTTGAGGTCGTTCCGGAAAAGACCAAGTCCCCCGACGCGAACGGCATGGTGCCCCCGATGCCCACCGGTGCCGCCGGGCCGCTGGAGCCGGCTCGGGTCAAGTGGTTCGACCGGGTGAAGGGCTTCGGATTCGTCAATGTCTTCGCCAAGCCCGAGGACGTTTTCCTCCACATGGAAACCCTGCGCCAGTATGGCTATGGCGAGGTCGTGGCGGGCGATGTTCTCGCCGTCCGCGTCACCGAGGGGCCGCGCGGCCCGATGGTCTACGAGGTCCGGAGCTGGGATTACGTCGCCCGGATCCAGACGGCCCCTGCCGATGGCTGAGCGGATGGCGCCTCCCGCCGCCGCTGCCTGGCTCGCCGCCGCCCTCTGCCTTGCCTCAGGAGCGGTCGAGGCCGCCGGTTGCACCCCCGGCGTGCTCGAATTGCGCGATGCCGATTCGGTGCTGCGCTTCGAGGTCGAGGTTGCCGACACCGAGCCCGAACGCGCCCAGGGCCTGATGAACCGCGAAAGCCTGCCGCGGTTCGGGGGCATGCTCTTCGTCTATCCCGAGGCGGGCCCCGTGGCGTTCTGGATGCGCAACACGCTGATTCCGCTCGACATGCTGTTCTTCGACGAGGCGGGCCGCCTCGCGCGGGTCCACGAGAACGCCAAGCCCCTCGACGAGACGCCGATCATCGGTGGCGATGCGATCCGCTATGTGCTCGAGATCAACGGCGGCATGACGAAGACCCTCGGCATCGACGAGGGCGCCGAGCTGCAAAGCCCGGCAATCGACCAGGCAACCGCCGCCTGGCCCTGCGGCTGAGGCCCGCCGCCTGCGTCTTTGCTCTTTCCTCGGCGCGTCTGCCGGGGTAAGCGAAGAGCCGTCGGGGCGTAGCGCAGCCTGGTAGCGCGACGGTTTTGGGTACCGTAGGTCGTGAGTTCGAATCTCGCCGCCCCGACCATCCCCTGAATACCCGATCACCGCAGCACGCCCGCGGCTGTCGAATCAGCCGTCGCGCCATCGATGGCGGAGCGCCCCCACCCGGTTCGCCCGGTCAGGCGCGCCCCGGCCCCGCGGTGCCGCTCAGATGTGGCTGAGGGTCGGAGCGTGGGTGCCGCGCAGCGCCACGGTCACGCGATTGGCCACCGCCTCGCAATAGGCGCGCTCGGCGGGCGTCATGCCCGGATGGCGTGCCGCGTCCCAGGCCTTTTCGTCCGCATCCTTGCCGAAGCGGCTGATGTAGGACTGGGCGGTCTTGTTGACGGCGCGCTCGAATTCTTCGGGCACTTCGTAGATCGGTCTCATATGGGGTCTCCCCTGGCAGTCTCGTGCGGACTTTCTCGCCGCAACCATAACGAAATGCTAACATCCCCCCTTGGTTTCCAGTCCCCACAGGCACGTGATCGCGCCCCTGTTGCCCTTATGCAGCACCCCTGGGGCGAGCGAATCGCCCGCACTTGCCGCATCCGCTGCGCCGCACCACTATGCGCCCGCGCCGAATTTCTTCGGGCTCCGACGCTTCCCCGCCACCTTTCCGGCCGCGGCGCCGCCTGCTAGCCTCGCCCCATTCGTTTCAGGCGCGGAGGCTCCCCGCGGATTATGACCGGCATGTTCCGGGCCGACCACACCGGCCTCACCCTCCACCTGCCCCTCCCCGAGGCGCTCCCGACCCTCCTCTGGGCCGCCGGCGCAGCGCTTGCGCTCTTCATCACCCTCGTGGCGATCCGGCATATCAACCGGCAGGGGATCACCAAGGCATGGCGCGGAACGCTTGGTTTCCTGAAGCGCCATTACCTTGCACTTTTGCTGCCGTTTGGAATCCTGGCCTTCACGTGGGCTGTCGTGACCTACGTGTGGCAGATCCCACTTCTCATAGGCCAGATGTTGCATCTGCTGAAGGCCGCTCTCAGGGCCGTCGAGGATGCGGACGCGAATACAACAACCGTCGAGAACATCCGTACCATCGCCTACACCTTCGCGGCCCTTGCCGGGATGCTCGCGATCCTCGCCACCATCCCGTTCCAGCTCGTCCGCGTCTGGATCAACGAGCGCACCGCCCGCACCCAGGAAGCCAACCTCACCACCTCGCTCATCAACACCGCCGTCGAGGGCCTCGGCGCCGAGAAGAAGATCAGCCGCATCGGCCGCCCGGTCCGCTTCACCTCGAAGGGCGCGCCAGATCGCACCGAGATCGAATGGAAGGACAGGACGCCGCCCGCCCCGCGCGAAGGCGAAATGGCGGACCCCGGCGAGTGGAAGACCTTCGAATCCACCCAACCCAATCTCGAGGTCCGCATCGGCGCGATCCTCACGCTGGACCGCATCTCCCGCGAAAACCCCGGCGAACACATCCGCGTCATGGACATCCTCTGCGCCTACATACGCGAGAATGCCCCGGCGAGCGAGGCGCCCGGCCACGATCTCGGCGACTGGCCGGCTTACCCCGAAAACCCGACTCGAGAAGATCTCGAGCACCGCGACGAGATGCGGCGGCAGCGGGGCAAAAGGCTTAAGGCCTGGAGTATGGGGCTGCCCCCGGCACGCACGGACATTCAGGTGGCTCTCGAGGTCATCGGGCGCCGGGACTCCGAGCGGATCGCGCACGAGGAGGCCCGGGTACGGCGCGGCGACGAGAGCGAGAAGGGCTACCGCCTCGACCTCCGCCACACGAACCTGCGTCGCCATGATCTCGCCCATCTCGACCTCCGCAAGGCGGACCTTAGCGGGGCACATCTGGAGGGGGCGGGCCTTTGGAGGGCGCATCTGGAGGGGGCGCTCCTCTTCGGGGCGCGTCTGGAGGGGGCGGACCTTTGGAGGGCGCGTCTGGAGGGGGCGGACCTTGGCGGGGCGCATCTGGAGGGGGCGGTCCTTAGCAGGGCACATCTGGAAGGGGCGGACCTTGGCGGGGCACATCTGGAGGGGGCGGACCTTGGCGGGGCGCATCTGGAGGGGGCGGATCTCAGCTGGGCGCATCTGGAGGGGGCGGACCTTAGGAGGGCCGATCTCAAGTCGGCAAACTGGGCGGGTGCTCACACCGGCTCACCCGCCCAGTTTGCCGATTTTCGAGGTGCCAGGGATCTGACGCAAGAGCAACTCGATCAGATGATCGGTAACGAAATGACGCTCCTGCCCAAGGATGAGGGCACCCTCACCATCCCCTCCTGCTGGAGGGGCGCGCCCGCATTCCTCGATGCGAAGATCGCGAACATGCCAGATGTGGGGGGTGGCCGGCGCGCTCCGGAAAAGGTCCGCGCCGAATTCCTCTGCCCGCCCGGCGAAGAGCCGAAGCGCACCGGCACCCGCCTGCCCCTCGACGCGGCCTATCCCGAGGGTCATCCGCTGAAGGGACGCGGTTGACCGGCCCGCGTTAACCTCTCAATCCTGAGAAGTTTGCTTGCCATATGGAATCCATACGCATTCCATATGGTTTCCAGATCGCCGGACGCGGCCTTAATCCCTTGGGATCATCCGCAGTCCGAGCTCGCGGAGCTGTTCGTTGGTGGGCTCCGACGGTGCCCCCATCATCAGGTCCTCGGCGCGCTGGTTCATCGGGAACATGATGACTTCACGGATGTTTTCCGCCCCGGCCAGCAACATGACGATGCGGTCCACACCCGGCGCGATGCCGGCGTGCGGCGGTGCGCCGAACTTGAAGGCCGAGAGCATGCCGCCGAAATGCGCATCCACGTAGTTCCGGTCATATCCCACGATCCGGAACGCCTCATACATGATCTCCGGCCGGTGGTTTCGCACCGCGCCCGAGCTCAGCTCCACGCCGTTGCAGACGATATCATACTGATAACCCAGGATTTCCAGCGGGTCCTGCGACTGCAGCGCCTCGAGCTCGCCCTGCGGCATCGAGAAGGGGTTGTGGCTGAAGTCGAGCTTGCCCGTCTCCTCGTCCTGCTCGTACATCGGGAAATCGACGATCCAGCAGAGCTCGAACCGGTCCTCGTCGGTGAGGCCAAGCTCGCGCCCGATCTGGTCGCGCGCCTTGCCCGCCACCGCCTGGAACTGCGCGGGCCGGCCGGCGAGGAAGAAGACGGCGTCGCCTTCACCCAATCCCAACTGTTCCCTGATAGCTTCGGTGCGTTCCGGCCCGAGCGCCTTGGCGACCGGCCCCGCGGCTTCCATGCCGCCGTCGTCCTGGGCGCGCCAGAAGATGTAGCCCATGCCGGGAAGGCCTTCGGATTGCGCGAAGGCATTCATCCGGTCGCAGAACTTCCGGCTTCCGCCGCCGGGCGCCGGGATCGCGCGTACTTCGTTGCCGGCCTTTTCGAGCAGCGAGGCGAAGATCTTGAAGCCCGATCCGGCGAAATGCTCCGAAACAATCTGCATTTTCAATGGGTTGCGCAGGTCCGGCTTGTCGGAGCCATACCAGAGCATCGAATCGCGATAGGCGATCCGCGGGAAGGTGCCCGTCACCGGGCGCCCGCCGCCGAACTCCTCGAACACGCCGCGCATCACCGGCTCGATCACCCCGAAGACATCCTCCTGGGTGGCGAAACTCATTTCCATGTCAAGCTGATAGAACTCGCCGGGCGAACGGTCCGCCCGCGGGTCCTCGTCGCGGAAGCAGGGTGCGATCTGGAAATAGCGGTCGAAGCCCGCGACCATGATGAGCTGCTTGAACTGCTGCGGCGCCTGCGGCAGCGCATAGAACTTGCCCGGGTGCAGGCGGGAGGGCACGAGGAAGTCGCGCGCGCCCTCGGGGCTCGAGGCGGTCAGGATCGGCGTCTGGAACTCGGTGAAGCCCGCCGCGACCATCGAGGCGCGCAGCTTCGCGATAACCTTCGAGCGCAGCACGATATTCTGGTGCAGACTGTCGCGGCGCAGGTCGAGGAAGCGATACTTGAGCCGGGTTTCCTCGGGGTATTCCACGTCGCCAAAGACCGGCAGCGGAAGCTCCTCGGCCGCGCCCAGCACTTCCATGTCGCGGATGTAGACCTCGATCTCGCCGGTCGCGAGCTTGGGGTTCACGAGCTCCGGCGCGCGCGCCTTCACGGTGCCGTCGATGCGGATCACCCATTCGGACCGCACCTTCTCGATGCCGGCAAAGGCCGGGCTGTCGCTGTCGGCCAGCACCTGGGTGATGCCGTAGTGGTCGCGCAGGTCGATGAAGAGCACGCCGCCATGATCGCGCACCCGGTGAACCCAGCCCGACAGGCGGACCGTTTCGCCGACATTCGCGCTCGAAAGCTGGGCGCAGGTGTGGGTGCGATAGGCGTGCATGGGAAACCTCGGATACTGGCGCGGCCTTCCGCGCGAGACGGCTCTTACACGCGAGCGATGGTCCGGCGCAAGGCCGCGGGCGCCGCTTCGGGGGCAGTGCGGGGCGGGTGAGTCGGGCGCGGGCGGGCCGGAGCGGGCGGCCAGGGCGGGCCTCCACTGGTATTTCATTGCCGAAAAACCGGACGGCGGCGAAAGATTCTGCTCCTGAGACAGGCAGGCGAGAGGCTATTTGCCATGCTGCCGCGGGGTCTCTTGGCGCAAGGGCCGCGTTGACTTACCCTCGACGGGGACAACGAGAATTCGCCTGTGATGCTTGAGAAACTTTTCCTCAAGGCGGTGCAGGGGCATTTCAAGGAGGGGGCCCTCACCGTCACATTGCCGTCCGGCGCGAGCGCGCGCCTCGGTGACGGAAGCGGCGCCCCTGTACATGTGCATATCCGGGATACGGGCGCGATCCGCGCGATGTTTGCCGATCCCAACCTCGGCGTGCCGGAGATGTATATCGCGGGCCGGCTAACGCTGGAGGAGGGCGATGTCTACGATCTCGTGGAGCTTGCCAAGCGCAATGGCGGCGCACAGCTTGCCACCCCGCTCGCGAAGCTCCTGCACCGCTGGCGGCGCTTCCGGGAATCGCCCCGGCTGAAGGCGATCAATCCGCGGCGCGCACGGGCCAATGTCGCGCATCACTACGATCTCGACGAACGCCTCTACCGCCTCTTTCTCGATGGCGACATGCAGTATTCCTGTGCCTATTTCGAGCATCCCGGCGTGCCGCTCGAGGTGGCGCAGCTCGCCAAGAAACGGCTGATTGCCGCGAAGCTCTGCGTGAAGCCCGGCGCCAGGGTGCTCGACATCGGATCGGGCTGGGGCGGCATGGCGCTGTACCTCGCGCAGGTCTGCGACGCCAAGGTCGTCGGCATCACGCTGAGCGAGGAGCAACTCCGGGTCTCGCGCAGCCGTGCCGCGGCGCTCGGTCTCTCCGATCGGGTGGAGTTCCGGCTGCAGGACTACAGGCTGGTCGAGGAGAATTTCGACAATATCGTATCGGTCGGCATGTTCGAGCATGTAGGCTTGCGCCACTACCCGGACTACTTCGATGCGGTCGCGCGATTGCTGAAGCCCGAGGGCGTGATGCTGCTCCATTCAATGGCGCAGCGGCATCCGGAGCCCTACAACCACCCGTTCATCGAGAAATACGTCTTCCCCGACGGCTATATTCCGGCGCTTTCGGAGGTTCTGCCCGCGGTCGAGGCGGCGGGGCTTCTGGTGCGGGATACCGAGATCCTCTCGCTGCATTATGCCGAAACGACCAAGGCCTGGCGGGAGCGTTTCCTTGCCCGTCGCGAGGAGGTTCTGGCGCTCTATGACGAGCAGTTCCTCAGGATGTGGGACTTCTACCTCGCCGGTTCGGAAGTCTCGTTTCGGTATGACGCCATCCACGTCTTCCACCTCCAGCTCGCCCGCGAACAGACCGCCGTGCCGCTGACGCGGGCCTATATTCCCGACGCCATGGCGCGGCTGAAGGAGGCGGAACGCGCCGTGCCGGACTATGCTGCGCTCCACGAGATCTCGCAGTTCGCGCGCCACGGCTGACCCGGCCCGGGCTCAGCGCCCGATCGCGCCGTGATAGAAGAAGAGGCCGAGGCCGCTGGTGAAGACGAGCATGCCGCAGACCGAATGCAGCACGCTTGCCATCGGGAAGCCGCCCCGGCGCAGATAGGCCTCGGCGAAGAGCATGCCGCCAAGGGTCGCGAGCGGCACGGCGACCCAGTTCCAGTAGGCGAGATGGGCGAGGCCGAAGACCGCACCATTGATCCCGACCGCAATCCGCCGGTCGGGGAAGAGCGCGCCGTAGCGGCGGAAGAAGAGCACGCGGAACATCACCTCCTGCGGCAGCGCCGAAAGCCAGGGATAGAGCAGGAGGATCGCGATCCAGAGCCCGGTCGCGAAGCGCGGCAGCGCCAGCGCCTGGCCAGGCAGGAGCAGCCAGACGAGGGCGCCGAGTGCGAGGGAGACGGCAAGCGCGACGCCGACGATGAGCCGGACGTCGAGCCCGCGCCAGCCCTCGAGCAGCTCGCTCCAGGAAAACCCCGGCGTGCGGGCGAGCATCAGGAGGGCGAGTGCCGTGGCCCCGAGAAAGCCCGCGGGCAGCAGCACGGAGGGGAGTGCGAGGGCAAAGACCACGGGCAGCCCGACATAGAGGAGGAGAAACTCCGCCCGGCGCCACCGAAGATCCGCCGCATCCGTCATCGGCCCGCTTCCCTCACCTCTGCCCGCCTGCGCGCGGATGGCGCAACATCGGCGGCTTGTGGACGCCGGCCGGGCCGAAGGGTCTTGCACCGCCCGAGGTGCCATCTATAACCACGGCGATTTACCGAAGTAAGGGGCGAATCCCGTCCCCCCGTTTTGCTGTGCGAAGCGGGCCAGTCGTGGCGAGGCCAAGATGCCGAAAAGAGAAGATATCCGCTCGATCATGATCATCGGAGCGGGACCGATCGTGATCGGCCAGGCCTGTGAGTTCGACTATTCCGGCGCGCAAGCCTGCAAGGCACTTCGCGAGGAGGGATACCGGGTCGTCCTGGTAAATTCGAACCCGGCCACGATCATGACCGATCCCGACATGGCGGATGCAACCTATATCGAGCCGATCACGCCCGAGATCGTTGCGAAGATCATCGAGAAGGAACGCCCCGACGCGCTCCTGCCGACCATGGGCGGCCAGACCGGCCTCAACACCGCTCTGAAGCTCGCCGACATGGGCGTGCTCGACAAGTTTAATGTCGAGCTGATCGGGGCGAAGCGCGAGGCGATCGAGAAGGCCGAGGACCGCGCGCTCTTCCGCGAGGCGATGGAGCGGATCGGGCTCGAGAACCCGAAGGCGACGATCGCCGAGTCGATCGAGGACGCCATGGCCGCGATCGAGACCGTGGGCCTTCCCGCGATCATCCGCCCCGCCTTCACCCTCGGCGGTACCGGCGGCGGCGTGGCCTACAACCGCGAGGATTACGAGCGCATCTGCAAGACCGGCCTCGATGCAAGCCCGGTGAGCCAGATCCTCATCGACGAGAGCCTGCTCGGCTGGAAGGAATTCGAGATGGAGGTGGTCCGCGACAAGGCGGACAACTGCATCATCATCTGCTCGATCGAGAACATCGATCCGATGGGCGTGCACACCGGCGATTCGATCACTGTCGCCCCGGCGCTGACGCTCACCGACAAGGAATACCAGATGATGCGCAATGCCTCGATCGCGGTCCTGCGCGAGATCGGGGTGGAAACCGGCGGCTCCAACGTCCAGTTTGCCGTGCAGCCTGAAACCGGTCGCCTCGTTGTCATCGAGATGAACCCGCGCGTCTCGCGCTCCTCGGCGCTCGCGTCCAAGGCGACCGGCTTCCCGATCGCCAAGATCGCCGCGAAGCTCGCCGTCGGCTACACGCTCGACGAACTCGACAACGATATCACGCAGGTCACGCCCGCGAGCTTCGAGCCGACCATCGATTATGTGGTCACCAAGATCCCGCGCTTTGCCTTCGAGAAGTTCCCCGGCGCCGAGCCGCTGCTCACCACCGCGATGAAATCGGTGGGCGAGGCGATGGCGATCGGCCGGACCTTCCACGAAAGCGTGCAGAAGACGCTCTGCTCGCTCGAGACCGGCCTGACCGGCTTCGACGAGGTCGAGATCGACGGTGTGGGCGAAGGAACGCCCCTGGCGGAGGTGAAGGCGGCCGTCACCAAGGCGCTCTCGCTCCGCACGCCCGACCGGCTGCGCGTCGCGGCGCAGGCGATGCGCCACGGGCTCAGCGATGACGAGATCGCGGCTGTCACCGCCTACGATCCCTGGTTCCTCGCCCGGATCCGCGAGATCGTCGACGAGGAAGCCCGCCTGCGCGAGGAAGGTCTGCCGCGTTCGGAGGCCGAACTGCGCCGGCTGAAGATGATGGGCTTCTCGGACGCCCGCCTTGCGACGCTCACCGCGCGGACGGAAACCTCGGTGCGCGCCGAGCGCCAGCGCTTCAACGTGCGCCCGGTCTTCAAGCGGATCGACACCTGCGCGGCCGAGTTCGAGGCGCAGACACCTTACATGTATTCGACCTACGAGGCCGATGCGATGGGCTTCACCGAATGCGAGGCGCGCCCGAGCGCACGCAACAAGGTGGTGATCCTTGGCGGCGGCCCGAACCGGATCGGGCAGGGCATCGAGTTCGACTATTGCTGCTGCCATGCCTGCTTCGCGCTTTCGGATGCGGGCTACGAGACCATCATGGTCAACTGCAACCCCGAGACGGTTTCGACCGACTACGACACCTCCGACCGGCTCTATTTCGAACCCCTGACGCTCGAGAACGTGCTCGAGATCCTGCGGGTCGAGCAGGAGAACGGCACGCTCAAGGGTGTGATCGTCCAGTTCGGCGGCCAGACGCCGCTGAAGCTTGCCAATGCGCTGCACGATGCGGGTATCCCTATCCTCGGCACCAGCCCCGACGCGATCGATCTCGCCGAAGACCGGGAGCGCTTCCAGCAGCTCCTGATGAAGCTCGAGCTCAAGCAGCCGGTGAACGGACTTGCCCGCTCGCCGCGGGAGGCCGAAGAGGTCGCGAAGCGGATCGGCTATCCGCTGGTGATCCGCCCCTCCTACGTGCTGGGGGGCCGGGCAATGGAGATCGTGCGCGATGACGCGCATCTTCAGCGCTACATCTCCGAGGCGGTGCATGTCTCCGGCGAGAACCCGGTGCTGCTCGACAGCTATCTGACCGGCGCGGTCGAGGTCGATGTGGATGCGATCTCCGACGGCATTGATGTGCACGTCGCAGGCGTGATGGAGCATATCGAGGAAGCGGGCGTGCATTCGGGCGACAGCGCCTGCGCGCTTCCGCCCTATTCGCTCTCGCCCGAGACCGTCGATCTGCTGAAGGAGCAGACCCGTGCGCTGGCGCTGGGCCTCAACGTCGTCGGGCTGATGAACGTGCAGTTCGCGATCAAGGACGGAGAGATCTTCGTTCTCGAGGTGAACCCGCGCGCTTCGCGCACCGTGCCCTTCGTGGCGAAGGCCGTCGGCTCGCCGATCGCCGGCCTCGCGGCGCGGGTGATGGCCGGCGAGCCGCTTGCGAACCTGCCGGTGAAATCGCCGGACATTTCCCATATCGCGGTGAAGGAAGCGGTGATGCCCTTCAACCGCTTCCCCGGCGTCGACACGATCCTTGGCCCGGAAATGCGCTCGACCGGTGAGGTCATGGGGCTTGACCGGAGCTTCAGCCGCGCCTTCCTCAAGGCACAGCTCGGGGCGGGCACCGCGCTGCCGACGCAGGGCACCGTGTTCGTTTCGGTCAAGGACAGCGACAAGGACGAGCTCATGCTCGAGGCGGCCCGCATCATGACAGGGCTCGGCTTCAAGCTTGTGGCGACCGGCGGCACGGCAAGCTTCCTGACGGAAAATGGCATCGCGGCCACGCGGGTGAACAAGGTCTATGAAGGCCGCCCCGACATCGTCGACCTGATGAAGGACGGCGGGGTGCAGGTGGTCTTCAACACGACCGAAGGCGCCCAGTCGATCGCCGACAGCCGCGAGATCCGTGCGCTCGCGCTCTCGGGCAAGATCCCCTATTTCACCACGGCAGCCGGATCGCGCGCGGCGGCGCTCGCGATGCAGAACCGGCTCGATGGCGAGCTCGAGGTCATGGCGCTGCAGGAACTCCAGGCCTGAGGCATCGGCGGATATCCGCCGATGCGAGTTCAATTGCAGAACGGTTAACGCGGTGGCACGTTGGTTCCCGAGGGTTGTATCCGAGGGGGACTTACCAATGCGCTACCGCGTCGTCCTGCCGCTTGTCGCGCTTCTGGCCATCATTCCGGCCGCCGTCATGATGAACGTGCCGCTGCGTCTCGTGCACGCGCCGATCGTGCCAGCTCCGCTTGCCCGTCCGGTCATGCCGACCGAGGCGCCCGGAGGCGAGCCGATCGCGGCAGCGACGCGCTGTCTTGCCGAGGCGGTCTATTTCGAGGCCCGGGGCACAAGCGCCAAGAGCCGCGCGGCCGTGGCCCATGTCGTGGTCAATCGTGCGCTGAGCCCGGATTTCCCCGATACGGTCTGTGCCGTCGTGCGGCAGGGCTGCCAGTTTTCCTATAATTGCGACGGAAAACCGGAGGTGCTGGCCGACCGGAAGAGCCGGGACAAGGCGATGGAAACCGCCCGTGCGGTCCTCGCGGACAGGATCCCCGATCCGACAGACGGCGCGCTCTTCTATCATGGCCGTTCGGTCAAGCCGGACTGGTCCGACGCATTCCAGCAGACCAGCGAGCTGGGCGGCCATATCTTCTACCGATACTAGGCCGCCGGGAGGGCTTCAGATGGCTCCCGCGAGGAAGCTCGCGCCCGCGATGGCGATCAGACCAGCAGTCGCGCGCGCCGCGATCTTGCCGGCAGGGTTGCGCCCGAGCAGGCCGAGGCCAAGCCCTGCGGCGTGCAGCATCGCCGTTGCCAGGAGGAAGCCGGCCGCATAGCTGGCCCAGTGCGCGCCCGCTGGCATTTCAGCGCCATGGGCGGCGCCATGAAAGAGCGCGAAGACCCCGACGGCGCCGGAGGCGAGCCAGACCGGCGCACGCAGCGCCAGCGCGGTGCAGAGACCGATCACCAGAACCGAAGCCGCAATTCCCGTTTCGAGCGCCGGAACGGCAAGCCCCGCGGCGCCAAGCCCGGCGCCCGCGGCCATCGCCGCCGGAAAGGCGAGCGGCAGGGCAAGGACGGCTCTTCCGCCGAGGAATGCCGCCCAGAGGCCCACGGCGACCATTGCTGCGAGGTGGTCGGCGCCAAGCAGCGGGTGCAGAAAGCCCGCGCCGAAGCCGCTGCCTTCGGGATGGCCGGTGTGTGCAAAGGCCGGGGCGGCGAGCGCGCAGGTCAGGGTGGCGAGGCCGACGCGATGCAGGATGGCGCGGGAGCTCATGGGCGGATACCTCCGGTCTCAGGGATGTTGCGAGACATCTTGAGGGGAGGGGGAGGCCTGTCAATCGCGCGGCGCCGCTTCTTCGGGCAGCATTCCGCAAACGCTCAACAATTGGGCACATTGATCGCGAGGCCGCCCAAGGATGTCTCCTTGTGCCTTTCGTCCATGTCGCGACCGGTCTGCCGCATCGTCTCGATACAGGCATCAAGGCTCACCAGATGCCAGCCGTCGCCCCGGAGCGCGAGGGAGGCGGCCGAGACGGCCTTGATCGCCCCGAGCCCGTTGCGCTCGATGCAGGGCGCCTGCACCAGTCCGGCGATCGGGTCGCAGGTCATGCCGAGATGGTGCTCGAGCGCGATCTCGGCTGCGTTCTCGATCTGGCGCGGCGTGCCACCCAGCACGGCGGCGAGCCCGGCAGCGGTCATCGCCGCCGCGCAGGGCTTCGAGGAAGCGGCCGGCGGCAACCATCGGCCCCATCTTATGGCTCGAGGATGGCCGGATGCCGACCTTGAAGATATCGAAGACGCTGAGGAACATGACGCTCCGCCCCGTGGTGCGAAGGCTTCGATCCTGGGGCGAAAAGCTGGCGTCGCACGCGGCGAATAGCGACATTCGCGGGCGATCGTGCGCCGCTTCGGGCCGGAATGCGCCTTCCGGTCCCCCGTCAAAGCGCCTATAAATCGCCGGTGTTTCCTCGGGAGGGACCCCATGTCGAACAGCCTGTCACCCGCCGACATTGCGAAAAGCAGCGCCGCGCGCAGGGCGTTGGAGTTGGTGGAGTCGGGCATGACGCTTGGGCTCGGCACCGGCTCGACCGCCGCGTGGTTCGTGCGTCTTCTGTCCGAGCGGATCCGCGCCAACGAGCTCGCGGTCGTCGGTGTCGCGACCTCCAGCACCACCATGTGGCTCGCCCGCGAGCTCGGTGTGCCGCTCAAGTCCCTCGACGAGGCGGGCACGATTGACATGACCGTCGACGGCGCGGACGAGTTCGATGTGGCGCTCAACCTCACCAAGGGCGGCGGGGCCGCGCTCCTTCAGGAGAAGATCGTCGCCTCCGCCAGCCGCCGCATGGTGGTGATCGCCGACCGCGGCAAGCAGGTCGAGCATCTGGGCGCCTTTCCCCTGCCCGTCGAGGTTGTCCGCTTCGGCCATCGGGTGACGGAGGCGGCCATCGCGCGCACGCTGCAGGATCTGGATGTGGACGGGCGGGAGATCAGCCTGCGCATGTCCTCGGGGCACCCGCTGGTGACCGACGAGGGGCATCACATCCTCGACCTTCACCTCGGCCGCATCGGCGATCCGCCTGCGCTTGCCCGCGCTCTCAGCCAGTTGCCGGGCGTTGTCGATCACGGACTTTTCATTGGCATGGCAGATGCCGTGATTATCGGTGATGAAAACGGCGAGAGTGAGTTGATCGAGCGAAAGTCGATATTAGATCTGGGCGAGCAAATGCGAAACGAAGACGCCTGAACCGGAGCCGAGAACGCGTGAAATGACTGATTTCGACTTCGACCTTTTCGTGATCGGCGGCGGGTCGGGTGGTGTTCGCGCTGCGCGCATTGCAGCCCAGCATGGCGCGCGCGTCGGCCTTGCCGAGGAATATCGCTACGGCGGCACCTGCGTCATCCGTGGCTGCGTTCCGAAGAAGCTGATGGTCTACGCCAGCGGGTTTCCCGATGCCTTCGAGGATGCCGCAGGTTTCGGCTGGACGGTCGGGCCGCGAAGCTTCGACTGGTCGCGGCTGATCGCGGCCAAGGATGCGGAGATCTCGCGGCTCGAGGCGATCTATCACGGCAATCTCCAGAAGACGGGCGTACAGGTCTTCGGTGCCCGCGCGCGGCTCGAGTCGCCCCACGAGATCACGCTCGCGACCGGTGCGCACTACAGCGCGAAGCATGTGCTGATCGCGACCGGCGGAACGCCTTTCGTTCCGGAGATTCCGGGCGCGGAACTCGGCATCACCTCGAACGAGATCTTCGACCTGGAGACGCAGCCACGGCGCATGATCATCGTCGGCGGCGGCTATATCGCCTCAGAATTCGCCGGGATCATGAACGGGCTCGGCACCCATGTCCGCCAGCTCTACCGTGGCGACCAGATCCTGCGCGGCTTCGATCAGGACATCCGTGATCACGTCGCCGATGCGATGCGGGCGCGCGGCGTGGTGGTCGAGATCCAGCGCGACGTGGTTACGGTCGAGAAATCCGGCGACGAGCTCGAGGTCACGCTCGACAATGGTGAATGCCACCGGGTCGATCAGGTCATGTTCGCAACCGGGCGCGTGCCGAACACGTCCGGGCTCGGGCTCGAAGCTCTCGGGGTGAAGCTCAAGGGCAATGGCGCGATCGTGGTCGATGAATGGTCCCAGACCTCCGTGCCGTCTGTCTATGCCGTGGGCGACGTGACCGACCGGGCCGCGTTGACACCGGTTGCGATTCGCGAGGGCCATGCCTTCGCCGATACGGTTTTCGGCGCGCGGGCGGTCCGGCCTGACCACCGGCTGATCCCCACGGCGATCTTCACCCAGCCCGAAGCGGGAACCGTCGGGCTCACCGAGGCCGAGGCACGCGCGGCGGGTGAGGTCGAGATCTATCGCTCCGTGTTTCGCCCGATGCTGAATACGCTTGGCGGCCGGCCCGAGCGCATGATGATGAAGCTCATCGTCTCCAAGGCGGACCGCAAGGTACTGGGTTGCCATATCGTCGGCCATGGCGCGGGCGAGATGGCACAACTTGTCGCGATCCCCATGCGGATGGGCGCGACAAAGGAAGACTTCGACGCCACCATGGCGGTGCATCCCACGGCGGCCGAAGAACTGGTCACCATGCGCTCGCCGGTTGAATGACGGATTGATTTAACACGCGAAAGCCGCGAGGTTCCCCGGGGTGCGGGAGCGGGGCGGAAAACGCGAAATAAATGAGAGAGGAGCGCAGCGGCGGATGCCATATAGCAATGACGGCGGGCCCTGGGGCAGCGGCAAGAAAGGCGGCGGCAATCAGGGCGGTGGCGGCAAGGGACCCTGGGGCGGCGGTGAACGCGGCGATCGTGGCGGCCGCGGCAACGGCGGTCCTGGCGGTCAGCCGCCGGTGCCGGACATTGACGAGATCGTGCGCAAGGGCCAGGAGCAGCTCAAGATCCTGATGGGCGGACGCTCGGGCGGCTCCGGGCGCGGCCCGTCCGGCGGCTCCGGCGGGGGCGGGGGCGGCTTCAGCCGGATCGGCATTCTTGTCGTCGTCGGCGTGCTGCTCGTTGGCTGGCTCGCGATGTCGTTCTACCGCGTGCAGGACTTCGAACGCTCCGTGGAACTGACCCTTGGCGAGTGCCGCGGCGATTGTGTCGGCGGGCCTGGCCTCAACTTTGCGCCCTGGCCGATCGTCACGCATGTGATCATTCCGGCCTTCCGGGAGCAGACGGTGGAGATCGGTGCGGGCACGGTGCGTGGTGCGAGTGCGGGCCTCATGCTGACCGGCGACGAGAACATCGTCGACATCAACTTCGAGGTGGTCTGGAACGTCCGCAATCCCGAGGAATTCCTCTTCAACCTGTCGAATCCCCAGTCGACCATCGAGGCGGTGGCCGAGTCGGCGATGCGCGAGGTGGTGGCGCGCTCCGAACTCGCGCCGATCCTCAACCGCGACCGTGGTGTCATCAGCCAGGAGGTGCAGGATCTCATCCAGTCCACCCTCGACGAATATGGCTCGGGCGTGAACATCGTCCGCCTCAACTTCGACAAGGCCGATCCGCCCGCCGAAGTGATCGACGCCTTCCGCGAGGTGCAGGCCGCACGCCAGGAGCGCTCGACGCTTCAGAACCGCGCGGATGCCTATGCCAACGAGCGCCTCGCCGGGGCGCGCGGTCAGGCTGCCGAGATCGTGCAGGAGGCCGAGGGCTACCGTGCGCGGGAAGTGAACTCCGCGCAGGGTGATGCAAGCCGCTTCAGCGCCGTGCTCACCGAATACCTCAAGGCACCGGATGTCACCCGCGAGCGCCTCTATCTCGAAACGATGGAAGGCGTGCTTGGCAGCGTGCAGATGTATCTGCTCGACACGCCCACGGGGAATGCTCAGGGCGTCGTGCCCTATCTCCCGCTCAATGAACTCCGCTCGGGCGCCGTGCCGACGACCACCAGCACCGGAGGGGCCAACTGATGCGCAAGCTTCCCGTCATCGCGATTGTCGTCGCCGTCATCGTCTTCCTGCTCGCCAATTCGATCTTCATCGTGGACGAGCGCCAGAAGGCCATGGTGCTGCAGTTCGGCCAGGTGAAATCGGTGAAGGAAGAGCCTGGCCTCGCCTTCAAGATTCCCTTCATCCAGAACGTCGTCTTCTATGATGCCCGTATCCAGGGTCTCGAGACGCAGGCGCTCGAAGTCACACCGCTCGACGACCGTCGTCTGATCGTCGATGCCTTCGCGCGCTGGCGTATTCAGGACGTCGAGCAGTTCCGCCGCGCGATCGGCGCGGGCGGGGTTTCCTCCGCCGAGCAGCGGCTGAGCTCGATCCTGCGGGCGAACATCCGCGAAGCGCTGGGTGCCGTCCGTTCCGAGGCGGTGCTCTCGCCGGATCGTGTCGGTCTGATGAACCGGATCCGAGACGCCTCGATCCTGGAGGCGCGTGCGCTCGGCATCAACATCATCGACGTGCGCCTGAAGCGCGCGGATCTGCCGGAGCAGAACCTCGAGGCAACATTCCAGAGGATGCAGGCCGAGCGCGAGCGTGAAGCGGCGGACGAGCGGGCACGCGGTAACGAGGCGGCACAGCGTGTGCGGGCTCAGGCCGACCGGACCGCGATCGAGATCGTCTCCGAGGCAGAGCGCGATGCCAACATCATCCGCGGTGAAGCCGATGCGCAGCGGAACAGCATTCTTGCGGATGCCTATACGGCCGATCCGGAGTTCTTCAGCTTCACCCGCTCGATGCAGGCCTATGGCTCGGCGCTCAAGAGCGGCAACACCACGATGATGCTCGAGCCGGACAGTGCCTTCTTCGACTACCTGAAGTCACCGCTGTCGCGTTCGGGCACGTTGCCTTCTTCCGCACAGGCGCCGGCCGCGGCGACTGTCGAGGACGCGCCTGCCGCGTCCGCCGGAGACGCGCCCGCCGTCGGGGAATGATCAGGGATCTTCTCTTCGGCCTCGGAATGGTCGCCATCGTCGAGGGTCTCGTCCTCGCGGTGGCGCCGGTCCGGCTCCAGGAACTCCTGGCGGTGCTTGCACGCATGAATCCCGAACAGCGGCGGGCCCTCGGGCTCGCCGCTGTCGCTTCGGGTGTTGCTGTCGTGTGGCTGGTCCGCGGCTGATCGAACGGCGGAAGGCCTCTTCCCGGGAGGAAGAGGCAAGGGGCTGGGCCGGCGCGGGCCCGAAGGCTGCGCCGGCCGCCGAGACTCAGGTGAGCATGGTCAGGGGCTTTTCGAGCCCGGTCTTGAGCGCGTCGAGGAACTGGGCCCCGAGCGCGCCGTCGATGACCCGATGGTCGACCGAGAGCGTGACCGACATCATGGTCGCGACCTCAATCTCTCCCGCATCCGAGACGATCGGCTTCTTCACGCCTGCACCCACCGCGAGGATGGAGGCATGCGGCGGGTTGATGACCGCGTCGAAATTCTCGACCCCGAACATGCCGAGGTTGGAGATCGCGAAGCTGCCGCCCTGGTATTCGTGGGGAGCAAGCTTGCGGTCACGGGCCCGCTTGGCAAGGTCCTTCATCTCCGCCGAGATCGCGGACATCGACTTCATGTCGGCGTCCTTGATGAGCGGGGTAAAGAGGCCGCCCTCGATCGCCACGGCCACCGCGACATCGGAGGCCTTGAACTTCAGCACCCGGTCGCCGGCCCAGACCGCATTGCAGTCCGGAACCTGCTGAAGCGCCTGGGCACAGGCCTTGATGATGAAGTCGTTGACCGAGAGCTTCACGCCCCGGTCGGCGAGCTCCTTGTTGAGCTGGCCGCGGAAGGCCAGCAGCGGATCAAGACGGATCTCGCGGCGCAGGTAGAAATGCGGGATCGTCTGCTTGGCTTCGGTGAGACGCGCAGCAATGGTCTTGCGCATGCCGTCGAGGGTGACTTCCTCGAAGCTCCGGTCGGCATACATCTTCTTGATCGCGTCGGCGCTGGGGCCAGCGGCCGGGGCCGCTGCCGCCGCCGGAGCGGAGGCCGCTGCCGCCGGGGCCGAGGCCGGTGCAGCCGCTTCGGGCTTGGCGTTCTCGACATCGGCCTTCACGATCCGGCCGTTCGGGCCGGTTCCCTTGACCTTGGCGAGATCGAGCCCCTTCTCGGCCGCGATGCGGCGGGCGAGCGGTGAGGCGAAGATCCGGCCGCCGTCCGCCGACTTGGGCGCTGCGGGGGCCGGCGCGGCAGCTTCGGCTGCTGCGGGTTTCTTCTCATCAGCGGCGGGAGCTTCCTCGGCCGGAGCCGAGGAAGAGGCTGCAGGCGCAGCCCCCGGATCGGAGGGGATGTCGTCGGCGCTCTCGCCTTCCTCGAGCATCACGGCGATCAGGTCGTTGACCTTCACGCCCGCAGTGCCCTCGGGAACGACGATCTTGCCGAGCGTGCCTTCCTCGACCGCCTCGAACTCCATCGTCGCCTTGTCGGTCTCGATCTCGGCGAGGATATCGCCGGAAGAAACCGTGTCGCCTTCCTTCTTCAGCCAGCGGGCGAGGGTGCCCTCCTCCATCGTCGGAGAGAGAGCGGGCATCAGGATGTTGATGGGCATTGTGCTCTTCTCCTCAGCGGTAGGTGACGGCCTTGACGGCGGCGATCACTTCGGCGGTCGTGACCAGCGCGAGCTTCTCGAGATTGGCTGCATAGGGCATGGGCACGTCCTTGCCGGTGCAGTTGATCACGGGGGCATCGAGATAGTCGAAGGCCTCCTGCATCAGCACGGCCGAGATGTGGTTGCCGATCGAGCAGACCGGGAAGCCTTCCTCGACGGTGATGCAGCGGTTGGTCTTCTGCACCGAGCGGATGACGGTTTCCGTGTCGAGCGGACGCAGCGAGCGCAGGTCGATGACCTCGGCCGAGATGCCTTCCTTCTCGAGTTCTTCGGCCGCCTGCATGGAATAGGTCATGCCGATGCCGAAGCTCACGATGGTGACATCCGTTCCGCGCCGCGCGATGCGGGCCTTGCCGATCGGGAGTACGAAATCGTCGAGCTCCGGCACGTCGAAGCTGCGGCCGTAGAGGATCTCGTTCTCGAGGAAGATGACCGGGTTCGGGTCGCGAATCGCCGCCTTGAGCAGACCCTTGGCATCGGCCGCCGAATAGGGCTGCACGACCTTGAGGCCGGGCACCTGCGCATAGGTGGTGGCGAAATCGTGGCTGTGCTGGGCCGCCACGCGCGCCGCGGCGCCGTTCGGGCCACGGAAGACGATCGGCGAACCCATCTGGCCGCCCGACATGTAGAGGGTCTTGGCCGCCGAGTTGATGATATGGTCGATGGCCTGCAGCGCGAAGTTGAAGGTCATGAACTCGACGATCGGCTTGAGACCGGCAAAGGCCGCACCAACCGCAAGCCCGGCAAAGCCGTGCTCGGTGATCGGCGTGTCGATCACCCGCTGGCCGCCGAACTCGTCGAGCAGACCCTGGCTGATCTTGTAGGCGCCCTGATATTCGGCGACCTCCTCACCCATCAGGAACACGTCGCCATCGCGCCGCATTTCCTCGGCCATGGCGTCGCGGAGCGCTTCGCGCACGGTCTGGGACTTGTAGGTGGTGCCTTCGGGAACTTCCGGCGTCTCCGGAACGTCCACGGCGGCGGGAACCTTGGGCTGCGCGCCCGGGCCCTCGTCCGGCAGGTCGGCACCGGCTTCCGCGGCAGGAGCTTCCTCGGCGGCCGGAGCGGCATCCGTCGACAGGTTGTCGGCGGCGGACGCGTCCTCGCCTTCCTCGAGCAGCACGGCGATGGGCGTGTTCACCTTCACCCCTGCGGTGCCCTCGGGCACGACGATCTTGCCGAGGATGCCCTCGTCGACCGCCTCGAACTCCATCGTCGCCTTGTCGGTCTCGATCTCGGCGAGGATGTCACCGGAAGACACCGTGTCGCCTTCCTTCTTCAGCCACTTTGCGAGCGTGCCTTCTTCCATCGTCGGAGAAAGCGCGGGCATGAGAATCTGTGTTGCCATCTGTCGTCCCCCCTCAGCGATACACGTCGGTCCAGAGTTCGGCCTCGGCGGGTTCCGGGCTCTCCTGGGCAAATTTCGCGGCGTCATTCACGACGGACTTGATCTCCTTGTCGATCGCCTTGAGGTCGTCTTCGGTGGCGTAGTCCGAGGAAACGAGCAGTTCGCGCACGTGGTCGATCGGATCGCGCTCCTCGCGCATCTTCTGCACCTCTTCGCGCGTACGGTATTTCGCCGGGTCGGACATCGAGTGGCCGCGATAGCGATAGGTGTTCATTTCGAGGATGTAGGGGCCGTCTCCCGCGCGGCAGTGCGCGGTGGCCTTCTGGCTTGCATCGCGCACGGCCAGCACGTCCATGCCGTCGACCGCCTCGCCGGGGATGCCGAAGGCCTCGCCGCGGGTGTAGAGCGCCGGCGTGGAGGACGCGCGGGCGAGCGAGGTGCCCATCGCATACTGGTTGTTCTCGATGACGAAGATCACCGGAAGCTTCCAGAGCGAGGCCATGTTGAAGGTCTCGTAGACCTGGCCCTGGTTGGCGGCACCATCACCGAAATAGGTGAAGGCGACGTTGTCATTGCCCCGGTACTTGTTGGCAAAGGCAAGGCCCGCGCCAATCGGGACGTTCGCGCCCACGATGCCGTGGCCGCCGTAGAATTCCTTTTCCTTGGAGAACATGTGCATCGAGCCGCCCTTGCCGCGGGAGTAGCCTCCCTCGCGGCCTGTGAGCTCGGCCATGACCCCCTTGGGGTCCATGCCGCAGGCGAGCATGTGTCCATGGTCGCGGTAGGTGGTGACGCGCTGGTCGCCTTCCTTCGCCGCCGACTCGAGGCCGACGACGACGGCCTCCTGTCCGATGTAGAGGTGACAGAATCCCCCGATCTGTCCCATGCCGTAAAGCTGCCCGGCCTTCTCTTCGAAGCGCCGGATCAGGAGCATCTCCTTGTAGTAGGTCTGGAGCTCCTCCTTGGTGGCTGAATTGGGCTTTCCGGCTGGTTTGCTGGTCGCCATGCGTTTCCCCTCACGATGGTTTAACGTTGAACCATTTTTGATTATAACGGCCTGCGGGAAATTTGGAAGGCCGGAAGCGCATTTGGTAGGCAGATTTCGGCCGGAATCGCGAAATCATGCCGCCGATCGACACAAAGCGAGAACTGGCCGGCAGGGATTGCGCGAAAGACGAAAATGCAGCGGCAGGGATGCCACAGCGCACCGGGCGATCTGTGCATCGCTTGCAACAGTCGAAGCCCTCAGAGAGCGCGCCTTCGCCGATTAGCGGATGATGATCTCGTCGGCCCGGGCGAGACCGAGCACCTTGCGGGCCTGTTCGTCGAGCAGTTCGAGATCCAGATGATCGACTGAAAGCCGCTCGGTCTTGTTCTCGATCGCCGCACGCTGTGTCTGGAGGGCTGCGAGCTCGGCTTCCAGCCGCGTCTCCTGCGCCTCGATCTGGAAGAGGCGGAAGAGGCCGTATTCGCCCTGAAGGGCTGCGAAGGTGAGATAACAGACGAGAGCGATCATGACGATCGCAAAGACCGCACTACCGGCGCTGAGGCCGCGCGATTCGAGTTCCGGGTGCATGACCTGCCACTTCTTGTTTCCTGCCCGTTCAGGAACTCTGGCAGAATTCGGGGGACATGGAAATCCCCCGAATCCGTCACATTCTAGGCGTAGGCCGGGATCAGCCCTTGCCCTTGTAGATGTCGACCAGCTTGCCGAGCATCTCGAGCGCATCTTCGCGCGAACGCTGGAAGCTGTTGCGGCCGATGATCGAGCCGTTGCCGCCGCCGTCGCGGATCGCGCGGGCGTCGTCATAGACCGCGTCGGCGCCCTTCGAGGCCCCGCCGGAGAAGACGATCAGACGACGGCCGTTGAACGAGGACTGCACGCAGTGCTTCACGCGGGCGGCGAGGGTGGAGATGTCGATGCCCTGCTCGGCATAGACCTTCTGGCACTCGGGCTGCATCACGTGATCGGTCGAGAGCTTGATCTTGATGATGTGGGCGCCGAGCAACGCCGCGATGTGGGCGGCATAGGCGCCGACGTCGACAGCGGTTTCGCCGTCCTTGGTGATACCTTCCCCGCGCGGGTAGGACCAGATCACGGTGGCGATGCCCTTGGCCGCGGCTTCCTTCCGCATCTCGACGATCTCCTCGAACATGTCGAGGGCACTGTCGGAGCCCGGATAGATCGTGAAGCCGATTGCGGCGCAGCCGAGGCGCAGCGCGTCGTCGACCGACGCCGTCACGGCCTGGTTCTTCGCCGCTGTGCCCGACATCAGCGAGTTGGCGGAGTTGACCTTGAGGATCGTCGGGATCTGGCCGGCAAAGGTGTCGGCACCGGCTTCGAGCGGCCCGAGCGGAGCGGCATAGGCGTTGAGGCCGGCGTCGATCGCGAGCTGGTAGTGGTAATGCGGGTCATAGCCGGCCGGGTTCGGCGCGAAGCTGCGGGCCGGGCCGTGCTCGAAGCCCTGGTCCACCGGCAGGATGATCATCTTGCCAGTGCCGCCGAGCTTGCCGGACATCAGCATATCGCAGAGCTTGGCTTTGACGCCCGGCGTTTCGCCTTCGTAATTGGCGAGGATCTTCTGGACTGTACGTGTCGCCTTCATGATCGTTCCTTCACAGTGGCAAATACAAACTCAGGACTGTTCGAGCGCGGCGACGCCGGGCAGCACCTTGCCCTCCAGCCATTCGAGAAATGCGCCTCCGGCGGTGGAGACATAGGTAAAGTCTTCCGCGGCGCCGCTGGCGTTGAGCGCGGCGACCGTATCGCCGCCGCCCGCGACGGTCAGCACCCGGCCGGCCTTGGTCAGCGCCGCCGCCCGCTTCGCGGCCGCATCGGTCGCCGCGTTGAACGGCGCGATCTCGAAGGCGCCGAGCGGCCCGTTCCAGACGATTGTCTTCGCCGCCTCGAAGACCAGCGCGATCTGGGCGATGGTTGCCGGGCCCGCATCGAGGATCATCGCATCCGCCGGGCAGGCATTCGCCGCGACGATCTCGTGGGGCGCATTGGCCTTGAACTCGCGCGCGATGACGACATCGGTCGGCAGCACCAGCGTGCAGTTCGCCGCCTCGCTCTTGGCCATGATCTCCTGCGCCGTGCCGGTCATGTCATGCTCGCAGAGCGATTTCCCGACATCGATGCCCTGGGCGGCGAGGAACGTGTTGGCCATGCCGCCGCCGATGACGATGCTGTCGACCTTGTCGATGAGGTTGCCGAGAAGCTCGAGCTTGGTCGACACCTTTGCCCCGCCGACAACCGCGACGACGGGCCGTTCCGGCGCACCGAGCGCCTTTTCGAGCGCGCTGAGCTCGGCCTGCATCAGCCGCCCGGCGCAGGCCGGCAGCAGGCGCGCGATCCCTTCGGTCGAGGCGTGTGCCCGGTGTGCCGCGGAGAAGGCGTCGTTGCAGTAGACATCGCCGATCGCGGCCATCGCCTTGGCGAAAGCCGGGTCGTTCTTCTCTTCCTCGGCGTGGAAGCGGGTGTTCTCGAGCAGCAGCACCGATCCTGGAGGCAGATCGGCAATCGCCTTTTCCGCCACGTCGCCGACACAATCCTCGGCAAACGCCACCGGCACGCCGAGAACCTTCTCGAGCGCCGGCAGGGTCATCCGGAGGCTCATCTCCGGCACGACCTTGCCCTTCGGGCGGCCGAAATGGGCGAGAAGCACCGGCTTCCCGCCCTTGGCGAGGATGTCCTTGACGGTCGGCGCGATCCGCTCGATCCGCGTCGCGTCGGTCACCTTCCCCGCCTCGACGGGAACGTTGATGTCGACGCGGGTCAGCACGACCTTTCCCGAGAGTTCCATATCGTCGAGTGTCTTCCAGGCCATGCGTTCCTCGCCAATCAGTTGTGTTGCCCGAACCGGACGGATCCGCTTCGTTACAGCAGGTTCTCGACCCTTTCTGCAACCGCTTCCGCCGTGATTCCGAAGTGTTTGAAGAGCTCCGGTGCCGGGCCGGAAGCGCCGAAGCCTTCCATGCCGACAAAGGCCGCCTTCTTGTCGGAGCCCCGCTCGCCGCAGAGCCAGCGGTCCCAGCCCATGGAGCCGGCCGCCTCGATGCCGACGCGCACCGCACCCGCGGGAAGGACCCGCCGGCGGTAGCTCTCGTCCTGCTCCGAGAAGAGCTCCCAGCAGGGCATGGAGACGACGCGCGTGCCGATCCCCTTCTCCTGCAGGATCGCCCGGGCCGCCATGGCCACCTCGACCTCGGAGCCGGTTGCGAGCAGGATCGCCCGCCGCCGTCCCTCGGCTTCCGCCAGCACATAGGCACCACGCGCCGAGAGATTGGCCCGGCCATGCGTCTCGCGCAGCGTCGGCAGCCCCTGGCGGGTCAGCGCGAGGATCGAAGGCCGCGCCGCGCCGGTGAGCGCGATCTCCCAGGCTTCCACCGTCTCGACCATGTCGGCCGGGCGGAAGACCGCGAGATCGGGCATCGCGCGCAGGGCGGCCATGTGCTCGACCGGCTGATGCGTCGGACCGTCCTCGCCAAGACCGATGGAGTCATGGGTGAAGACATAGACCACCCGCTGCTTCATCAGCGCCGAGAGACGGATCGCGCCACGAGCGTAATCGCTGAAGACGAGGAAGGTGCCGCCGTAGGGCACGCGGCCGCCATGGAGCGCGATGCCGTTCATCGCCGCCGCCATGCCGTGCTCGCGGATGCCGTAATGCACATAGCGTCCCGCGCGGTTTTCCGCGGCGAAGATGCCGAGCCCCTTGGTCAGCGTGTTGTTCGAGCCGGTAAGGTCCGCCGAACCGCCGATCGTCTCGGGCATGACCTCGTTGATGACCTCGAGCACCTTCTCGGAGGCCGAGCGCGTCGCGAGCTTCGGCGCGGCCTCGACCTGGGCCTTGCGGAAGTTCGTGAGCGCGGTGACGAGCTTCCGCGGCGCTTCGCCGGCGATCAGGCGGGCGAACTCGGTCTGCTTGCGCCCCGTGAGCTTCGCCAGCCGCTCGGACCAGGCCTCGCGCGCGGCACCGCCGCGAGAGCCGATGGCGCGCCAGGCCTCGAGGATGTTGCCCGGAATCTCGAAGGCGGGATGCGACCAGCCGTAGATCTCGCGAACCGTCGCGATCTCGTCGGGTCCGAGGGGCGAGCCATGCGCGCCCTTGGTGTCCTGCTTGTTGGGCGAGCCGAAACCGATATGGGTCCGGCAGTCGATCAGCGCGGGCCGGTCGGACGCCTTCGCCTCGCGGATCGCCCGGTCGATATCTTCCGGGTCGTGGCCGTCACAGGCATGCACGGACCAGTCGGAGGCCGCGAAGCGCGCCGCCTGGTCGGTGATGTCCGACAGCGAGACCTTGCCGTCGATCGAGATGCCGTTGTTGTCCCAGAAGACAATCAGTCGCGAGAGCTTCTGCATGCCGGCAAGCCCGATGGCTTCCTGGCTCACGCCCTCCATCAGACAGCCGTCTCCCGCGATCACATAGGTGTGGTGATCGACGACCTTGCGGCCGAACTGCGCCGCGAGGCTTTCCTCGGCAAGCGCCATGCCGACCGCGGTGGCGAGACCCTGGCCGAGCGGGCCGGTCGTTGTCTCGATGCCGGTGGCGTGTCCGTATTCCGGGTGGCCGGCGCATTTCGAGCCGAGCTGGCGGAAGTTGCGGATGTCCTCGATGGACATGTCCTCGTAGCCACAGAGATAGAGCAGCCCGTAGAGCAGCATCGAGCCGTGCCCGGCGGAGAGCACGAAGCGGTCGCGGTCCGGCCAGTGCGGGTCGCGCGCGTCGAATTTCAGATGCTTCTCGAAGAGGACCGTCGCCACGTCCGCCATGCCCATCGGCATGCCGGGATGACCCGAGTTGGCCTGCTGGACGGCGTCCATGGCGAGGACCCGAAGGGCGGCCGCCTTCTCCCAATGGGCGGGATGAAGTTCGCGGAGTTCGCTGATATCCAAGGTCGAGACCTTTCATGCAGATCGGTTTCGCGCCCAAGAAAGACGGCGGAACCGGAATGTGGCGCACTGATAGCAGCCCGGAAACAAGGGTCAAGGCGGTTTCGCCCCCCTCAGGCGGCCCTGGCACCGACTTTTGGCGCGATCCCACCGCTTCGGGCGGGTTTCCCGCCGGTTTCCTCGGCCGAGGGCGCGCTTGCCACAGTGTGTGGCCGGAGTGCCCTGCGCTGATTGCATTGTCACGGAGGCCTGCCTAAAACTGGTCGCACAGGTTTCGGAAGAGCACATATGGGTCAGATAAACGAACTTGAAACGCAATTCGCCCGTGCCCTCGACCGGCTGCGGGCGGCAGTGGCGGCGCGCAGGACATCGGGGGAAGCTCCGGACGATGATGCCATGCGCCAGCGCATCGCATCGCTCGAGAACGACAAGGCGAAGCTTCTCGATGAGCTCGTCGGCATCCGCGCCAAGCGCGACAAGGATGTCGCGGCGCTCGACGATCTCATCTCGCAGTTGAAACCTCTGATCGAGGAGGCCTGAGCATGCCCGAACTCATTCTCGAAATCGGGGGCCGGGTCTACGAGGTCGCCTGCGAGGCCGGCGAGGAGAAATCGCTCGAGCATGCCGCGGGGCTCTTCGATGCCGAGGCGCAGCAGGTCGTCGCCATCGGCGGCATGACCGAGAAGCGCACGCTGCTTCTGGCCGGGCTCATGCTCGCCGACCGGCTTGCCGGCATGCAGCGCCAGCTCGACGAGGCGGCGGAACATCTGCGTGCGGCGGAAGACCGGGTGCGAATCACGGAAGCCAAGGCTGCGATGCTCGCTTCCAACGCGATGAGATCCGAGAGTGTCGCGCGTCATCTGTCCGACGATGAAATCGAGCAGCTCATTGCCGAAAACGACGTGGCGGTGGGGCTTCTCTCCAAGGTTCTCGAGGACATCAACGCGCTGGCCGACGAGGTCGAGGCCGAGGCGCGCGCCGGCTGATATCACCCCTTCGAGGGCGTGACGGGGTCTCCCGAAGGTTGGGGAACCTGCCGCTGCGGTGGCGCGTTTCGTCGCCATGAGCAACATAGACATACACCCCGCCCTGCGGGCGTCGGTCGACGTTCCGCCTTCCGATCCTGTGCCTGTGCCGCCGGGGCCCGATCTTCCCGGTGAGATGCCCTCCGAGGAGCCGCCGCTGGTGCCTCCGACCGAGCCCGCGATCGAGCCGCCGGTCGAGGCGCCGCCAACCGGTCCGCAGGAAGCCCCTCCCACCGACCCCGATGTGCCGCCGGTCTCGCCGCCGCCAGATGCGCCGCAGCCGATCCCGCCCGGCCCGCCGCCGCCGGGCCCCGTGCCGATCTGAGGGTCCGCCCCGAAACGGAACCGCCCGCGCCGCGAAAGCGGGCGGGCGGTTTCAGATCGAGATTGCGCTTGGCTCGGCCTTCGCGGCGTGCGGTCAGGCGTTCGCTTCGCGGATCTTGTCGGCGGCCTCGCGATTGAAGGCGATGCCCTTGTCGGTCAGCAGCGAGTCGAGTTCGCCCGAAAGCGTCATCTCGGTGATGATGTCGCAGCCGCCGACGAATTCGCCCTTCACATAAAGCTGCGGGATCGTCGGCCAGTCGGAAAACGTCTTGATCCCGTTGCGGATCGCCTCGTTCTCCAGGACATTCACATCCTTGAAATCGATGTCGAGATAACGGAGCACCCCCGCGACGCGGTGGGAGAAGCCGCACTGCGGCGCCTGCTTGGTGCCCTTCATGAACAGGACGACATCGTTCGCATCGATATCGGCCTTGATCGTTTCATGGCTGGGGTCGGTCATTGTTCGGTTACTCCGGTGCCTTGGTCGTGAGGGCGAGCGCGTGCAACTCGCCCTGCGACCCGTCCATCCTGCCCTTGAGGGCTGCATAGACCATCTGATGCTGCTTCACGCGATTGAGGCCGCGGAATTCCTCGGCGGTGACGGTCGCGGCGTAGTGGTTGCCATCGCCCGCCAGATCCGTGATCTCGATCACGGCCGTCGGAAAGGCCTGACGGATCAGATGCTCGATATCAGACGCTTCCATTGCCATCAGTCCGCACTCCGCAAACACATAATCTTGCCCCAAAGGTAAATCCCGCAACCCGGCGCTGCAAGGTCTCAGCCGAGCAGTTTTGCAAGAGCCCGGCCGTGGCGCTCGGCGATCACCTCGAGCGCGACCCCGGCATCGCCGAGCCGGATCTCCGCCCCGCCGGCCTTGCCGAGCCGGGTGAGCGGCACGCCGGTGTCCTGCGCGGCGGCTTCGAGGGCGGCGGCGTCTTCCGGGCGGCAGGCGACGAGATAGCGGGCCTGATCCTCGCCAAAGAACCAGCCGGTCGGCGTGACCGTCGGGCTTTCCGCGATCGAGATGCCGACGCCCGATGCGAGCGCCATTTCCGCCGCCGCGACGGCGAGCCCGCCATCCGAGAGGTCATGGGCCGCCGTGACGAGGCCCGCGGCGTTCGCGGTCCGCACGAAGGTGCCGTTGCGGCGTTCAGCGGCGAGATCGACCGGGGGCGGCAGGCCTTCCTCGCGGCCGAAGAGCTCGGCGAGCAGCGCCGACTGGCCGAGATGGCCCTGGGGCGTGACGCCGACGAGATAGACGAGATCGCCCTCGGCCGGCGCCATGCCGATCGCGAGATCGAGCGAGGGCAGCAGGCCGACCGCGCCGATCGTGGGGGTGGGCAGGATCGCCTGGCCGTCGGTCTCGTTGTAGAGGCTCACGTTGCCCGAGACGATCGGCATGTCGAGGGCGGCGCAGGCGGCGCCGAGGCCCTGGATGCAGCCGACGAACTGGCCCATGATCTCGGGCTTCTCGGGATTGCCGAAATTGAGGTTGTCGGTCGTCGCGAGCGGCTGGGCGCCGCTGGCCGAGAGGTTGCGGTAGGCCTCGGCCACCGCCTGCATGCCGCCGCGCTCGGGGTTCGCCCGGCAGTAGCGCGGGTTGACGTCGGAGGTGAAGGCGATCGCCTTTTCGGTGCCGTGGACCCGGACGATGCCGGCATCCGAGCCCGGCGGGCAGGCGGTATCGGCCATCACCATCGTGTCATACTGGGACCAGACCCATTCCCGGCTCGCGAGATTGGCGCGGCCCATCAGCTCGGTCAGCGCCGCCACCGGCTCGACCACCGGCACGTCGCGGAGCGGCGGCGGGGCGGCGGGGGCGACCCAGGGGCGGTCGTATTCCGGGGCTTCGCCCGAGAGCGCCTTGAGCGGCAGGTCGGCCTTCACCTCGCCATGCATCATGATGAGGAAGCGGTCTTCCGGGATGGTCTCGCCGACGATGGCGAAATCGAGATCCCACTTGTCGAAGACGGCCTTGGCCTCGGCCTCCTTCTCGGGGCGGAGCACCATCAGCATGCGCTCCTGGCTCTCGGAGAGCATCATCTCGTAGGCCGACATCGCCTCTTCGCGCACCGGGACCTTCTCGAGGTCGAGGCGGATGCCGAGATTGCCCTTGTCGCCCATCTCGACCGCCGAGCAGGTGAGGCCGGCGGCGCCCATGTCCTGGATCGAGATCACCGCGCCGGTCTTCATCAGTTCGAGGCATGCCTCCATCAGCCGCTTCTCGGTGAAGGGGTCGCCGACCTGAACCGTCGGGCGCTTCTCCTCGATGGTGTCGTCGAATTCGGCCGAGGCCATGGTCGCCCCGCCCACGCCGTCGCGGCCGGTCTTGGCGCCGAGATAGACCACGGGCATGCCGACGCCCGAGGCGGCCGAGTAGAAGATCGCGTCCGCCTCGGCGAGGCCGGCGGCGAAGGCGTTGACGAGGCAGTTGCCGTTATAGGCGGCATGGAAGCGGAGCTCGCCGCCGACGGTCGGCACGCCGAAGCAGTTGCCGTAGCCGCCGATCCCGGCCACGACACCGTTCACGAGGCTGCGGGTCCTGGGATGCGAGGGATCGCCGAAGGAGAGCGCGTTCATCGCGGCGATGGGCCGCGCCCCCATGGTGAAGACATCGCGGAGAATGCCGCCGACCCCGGTCGCGGCGCCCTGATAGGGCTCGATGTAGGAGGGGTGGTTGTGGCTCTCCATCTTGAAGACCAGCGCCTGGCCGTCGCCGATGTCGACGATGCCCGCGTTCTCGCCGGGGCCGCAGATCACCTGGGGCCCGGAGGTCGGCAGGGTGCGGAGCCACTTCTTGGAGGACTTGTAGGAGCAGTGCTCGTTCCACATCGCCGAGAAGATGCCGAGCTCGGTGAGCGTCGGAACCCGCCCGATCAGGTCGAGGATGCGCTGGTATTCATCCGGCTTCAGGCCGTGTGCCGCGATCAGTTCCTCGGTGATCTCGGGCTCGGCGGTGAGGCTCTCGGTCATGGCAATGGATCCCGTTGCTTCGGCTTGCCCCCGTATTTACGGTGCACTGCGGCGGAGCGAAAGGCGATTCAGATCCGGGTCTTTTCACGGTGAAAGCAGGGCGTTTCACCGTGAAAATCAAAAAACGCCATTGAAAACACAGGATTTTCGTAGTTAACATATCATGAACGCGGCCGCGTGGCGGCCCGGGGCGCCGGAGCCCCGGCGTCAGGCCGGGCCGAGCAGGCGCTCGATTTCCTCGATGATATGATCCATCAGGCCGCTCGTGGCATCGCTGCCGGAGAAGCGGAGCGTGTAGCCCTCCAGCGTGCGCTCGCGGCGGATCGTGAGGCCCGGACGCGGGCGCGAAAGCCGGCGCTGGCGGAGGAAGCCGCCGTCGCCGGAGCCCTCGGCGGCCGCGTCGAGGCTCTGGCGCTCGGCCTCCTCGACGAGCGGCAGCACGGCGCGCCACTGGCTTTCGGGATCGGAGAGGCGGCATTCGGCGAGGGCGGCGCGGATCGGCTCGGCGAGGCCCTCGCCCAGCGTGGCGGCGAGCCGCAGGAGCTGCTTCTGGCTCAGCGCCTCGGGGTGGGCGAAATGGCCCTGGAAGGCCTCCGCGGCGCGGGCCAGCGCCCGGAGCCGGGAGCGTTTCGCCGCGTTGGCCGAGGGGTAGAGCGCATCGACCGCGGCCTCGATGGTCTCATGCAGGCCGATCTCGCAGGCGACGAGCGCGATGCGCCCGCGCTCCCAGGGGCTGATGTCGTCGCGGATCTCGTTTTCCTCCACCATGGCGGCGAAGGCGGCGGCGGCGCTGTCCGGGGTGCGCAGGAAGGCGTCGATCCGGGCATAGCGCGGCTGGCCGGTGAGCTCGTGGAGCGCGCGGACCGCGGTGAGGCGGCGGTAGCCGGAGATCAGGCCGTAGCGGAAGCGGCCCTCGGCTTCGCGGAAGGCGAAGAGCTCGATCGGGCTCCGGAGGCCCGACGCGGCGATGGAGAGCCGGAGCTCGGTCAGCGCCTCGGGGTCGAGGGCGACGCGGTCGCGGGCCAGCGCCTCGGCGTCGATCTCGTCGATGGGAATCTGGTGGATATCCTGGGGCAAGGGCCTCTCCGCGCGAAGGGGTCGCGGGCGGGAGAGTAGGCCGGAGGGGCAGGGTGTTGCGGAAGGCCGGGGCGGCGCGCACGGGCAGGCCGGGGCTCACGGCCCGGCGGCGGTGGCGACATCCTCGAGGTAGCGGCCGATCTCCCGGCGGCTCTGCCGGAGCGCCTCGATCCGGGCATCGAGCCGGGTCGCCTCCGCCTCGAGAGCGGCAAGGAGATCCGGGCAGGGGGTGAAATCGGGCCGGTTGCTGGTGACGCAGGGCAGGAAGCGGCGGATGAGGTCGAGCGTCAGCCCGGCCTCGTTCAGCATGCGGATGCGGCGGACGGTCTCCTCCTCCGCCGCGCTGTAGTCGCGATAGCCGGAGGCCCGGCGCGACGGGGCGAGCAGCCCCTCGGCCTCGTAGTAGCGCAGCATCCGCACGCTGACGCCGGTGCGGCGCGAGAGGGTTCCGATCTGCATGTCTTCCCTGGCTTGACCCTGACAGTGGTGTCAGACCTTAGCCTCTCCGGTGATTCGGGCAAGCAGGGAGATACGGGCATGCCATTCGCAGAGTACAAGGACGCGCGGGTTTCGTGGAGGATCGACGGCAGCGGCCCGCCGCTGGTGCTGGTGCATGGCACCGGCGGCGATGCCGAGAGCAACTGGGCGGAGCTCGTGCCGCAGCTCGGGCGGCACTGGACGGTGATCCGGCCCGAGTATTCGGGATCGGGGGCGACGACGGACGGCGGCGGGCCGCTGTCGGCGGAGGATGTCGCCGGGCAGGTGCTGGCGGCGGCGGAGGCCGCCGGGGCCGGGCGGTTTCATCTCATGGGCTTTTCCCTCGGCGCGGCGATCGCGGCCCGGATCGCGGGCGCGCATCCCGAGCGGGTGCGCGCGCTCGTGCTGCTCGCGGGCTTCCAGAGCGGCGGCGACACGCGCATGGCGCTGCAATTCGGGCTCTGGCGCGATCTGATCGCGCGGGACCAGGCGGCGATGGCGCGGCTGATCCTGCTGACGGGGTTCAGCCCCGAGGCGCTGGCGGGCTGGAGCGCGGCGGCGCGCGACGCGGCGCTTGCCGACATTCTCGCGAGCACGGACTGGGAGGGGATGGCGCGGCAGGTGGCGCTCGACGAGGTCATCGACGTGTCGGCGAGCGTCCGGGCGATCCGGGCGCCGACGCTGGTCATCGGCTGCGCAGAGGATCAGATGGTGCCGGTGGCCCATGCGCGGGGCCTCGCGCGCGACATTCCCGGCGCGGTCTATGCGGAGCTCCCGTCAGGGCATCTCGCGCCGCTGGAGCAGCCCGCGGCGCTGGCCGAGATGGTGGCGGCGTTCCTGGCGCGGCAGGCCTGAGGCCGGGCCCCGCCGCCCCCCCGTTCTGACCGCGCGCGTTCAGACGCTGGCGATCTCCTCGAGGATCGCGCGCGCGCTGGCGCGGGGGTCGGGGGCGGCCCAGACGGGGCGGGCGATCACCAGGTGGTCGGCGCCGGCGCGGAGCGCCTCGGAGGGGGTGGCGACGCGCTTCTGGTCGCCGAGGGCCGCGCCCGCGGGCCGCACGCCGGGGGTGACGATCAGCCGGCCCTCGGCCTCGGGCAGCGCGCGGATCGCGGCGGCCTCGCGGGGCGAGGCGATCACCCCGTCGGCGCCGGCGAGAAAGGCGCGGCGCGCGCGTTCGGTCACGAGGTCGGGGATCTCGCCGTCGCGGATCAGCGCATCGTCGAGATCGGTGCGGTCGAGCGAGGTGAGGATGGTGACGGCGAGGATCTTCGTCGGCGTCGCCCCGCGGCCCGCGACCGCGGCGCGGACCACATGCGGATCGCCATGGACGGTGAGGAAATCGAGGCCGAACTGGGCGAGGCCGCGGGTGGCGGCCTCCACCGTCGCCGAGATGTCGAAGAGCTTCATGTCGAGGAAGACGCGCTTGCCCTGGCCCTTGAGCTCGTTGGCAAGCGCGAGCCCGCCGCCGGTCAGCATGCCGAGGCCGATCTTGTAGAAGCTCACCGCATCGCCCAGCCGGTCGACAAGTTCGAGGGCGGCGGGGGCGTGGGGCAGGTCGAGGCCGACGATCAGGCGGTCGTCCGAGCGGGTCATGGCATCCTCCGGTCAGGTCGCCTCCGCTCAACCGGATGAGCGCCGCTCTGTCAATGACTTCCGCGCAAATCTCCTCTGCCTAAGTCTTGAGCAGTGGACGGTGTTCCCCCATATCTGTTTCAACAGGGGCAGGCCGGTCACGGGTGCCCCGGATGACGGGCCGCGGAGGGAGTTGTCGGTTGCGAGGCTCCCCGGCGGACGCTGAAAGGAGAACGACATGAATTTCGAGAAATTCTCGGAAAGGGCGAGGGGGTTCATCCAGGCGGCGCAGACGATCGCGCTGCGCGAGGATCATCAGCGTTTCCTTCCCGATCACCTTCTGAAGGCCCTGCTCGACGACGATCAGGGCATGGCGGCCAATCTCATCGCGCAGGCGGGGGGCGATCCGAAGCGGGTGCAGGCCGCGGTCGAGGCCAATATCGCCAAGGAGCCCAAGGTCACCGGCGGGGACGGGCAGATCTATCTCGACAGCCGCACCGCGAAGGTGCTGGCCGAGGCGGAGAAGATCGCCAAGCAGGCGGGCGACAGTTTCGTCACCGTCGAGCGGCTGCTGACCGCACTGGCCGTGACGAAATCCGGCGCGAACGACGCGCTGAAGGACGGCGGCGTGACCGCCCAGAAGCTCAACGAGGCGATCAACGACCTGCGCAAGGGGCGCACGGCCGACACGGCGAGCGCCGAGCAGGGCTATGACGCGCTGAAGAAATATGCCCGCGACCTGACCGAGGCCGCCCGCGAGGGCAAGATCGACCCGATCATCGGCCGCGACGACGAGATCCGCCGGGCGATGCAGGTGCTCTCGCGCCGCACGAAGAACAACCCGGTGCTGATCGGCGAGCCCGGCGTCGGCAAGACGGCGATCGCCGAGGGGCTCGCGCTCCGCATCGTCAACGGCGACGTGCCGGAATCGATCGCGAACAAGCAGCTGCTGGCGCTCGACATGGGCGCGCTGATCGCGGGGGCGAAGTATCGCGGCGAGTTCGAGGAGCGGCTGAAATCCGTGCTGAACGAGGTTCAGGCCGCGGCGGGCGAGATCATCCTCTTCATCGACGAGATGCACACGCTGGTGGGCGCGGGCAAGTCGGACGGGGCGATGGACGCCTCGAACCTGCTGAAGCCGGCGCTGGCGCGCGGCGAGCTCCACTGCGTGGGCGCCACGACGCTCGACGAATACCGCAAGTATGTCGAGAAGGACGCGGCCCTTGCCCGCCGGTTCCAGCCGGTGATGGTGAGCGAGCCGACGGTCGAGGACACGATCTCGATCCTGCGCGGCATCAAGGAGAAATACGAGGTGCACCACGGGGTGAGCATCACCGACTCGGCGCTGGTCGCCGCGGCGACGCTCTCCGACCGCTACATCACCGACCGGTTCCTGCCCGACAAGGCGATCGACCTCATGGACGAGGCGGCGAGCCGGTTGCGCATGGAGGTGGATTCGAAGCCCGAGGAGCTCGACGCGGTGGACCGCGACCTGCTGCAGAAGCAGATCGAGGCCGAGGCGCTCAAGCGCGAGAAGGACGAGGCGAGCCAGGATCGTCTGGCGCGGCTCCTGAAGGAGATTGCCGCGCTCGAGGAGACCTCGGCGGAGATGACCGCCCGCTGGACCGCGGAGCGCGACAAGCTCAAGGGCTCGGCCGAGGTCAAGGAGCAGCTCGACCAGGCGCGGATCGATCTCGAGACCGCCAAGCGGCGGGGCGACCTGCAGAAGGCGGGCGAGCTTGCCTATGGCGTGATCCCGCAGCTCGAGAAGCGGCTGGAAGAGGCCGAGGCGGCGGGCGCGCGCGCCAGTGCGGGCGGCGAGCTGATGGTCGAGGAGGCGGTGACGCCGCAGCATGTGGCCTCGGTGGTCGAGCGCTGGACCGGCATTCCGGTCGACAGGATGCTCGAGGGCGAGCGCGAGAAGCTCCTGCGCATGGAGGAGGAGATCGGGCGGCGCGTCATCGGCCAGCACGAGGCGGTCGAGGCGGTCTCGAACGCGGTCCGGCGCGCGCGTGCCGGTCTCAACGACCCCAACCGGCCGCTCGGGAGCTTCCTCTTCCTCGGGCCGACCGGCGTCGGCAAGACCGAGCTCACCAAGGCGCTGGCGGAATTCCTGTTCGACGACGACCAGGCGATGGTCCGGATCGACATGAGCGAGTTCATGGAGAAGCACGCGGTGGCGCGGCTGATCGGGGCGCCTCCGGGATATGTCGGCTATGACGAGGGCGGCGTTCTGACCGAAGCGGTGCGGCGCAGGCCCTATCAGGTGATCCTGTTCGACGAGGTCGAGAAGGCGCATCCGGATGTGTTCAACGTGCTCCTTCAGGTGCTTGATGACGGGCGCCTGACCGACGGGCAGGGCCGGGTCGTGGACTTCAAGAACACGCTCATCGTGCTCACCTCGAACCTCGGGAGCCATGCGCTGGCCGAGCCGGGCAACGTGGAGCAGGCGCGCGATCAGGTCATGGCGGCGGTCCGGGCGCATTTCCGGCCGGAGTTCCTCAACCGTCTCGACGAGATCGTGGTCTTCGACCGGCTGTCGCGCGACAACATGGACGGGATCGTCGACATCCAGCTCGGCATTCTGGCCAAGCGGCTGGCTGCGCGGAACATCACGCTCGACGTGGACGAGGCGGCGCGGACCTGGCTTGCCAACCGCGGCTACGATCCGGTCTATGGCGCGCGGCCGCTGAAGCGGGTGATCCAGAAGGCGCTGCAGGACCAGCTCGCCGAGAAGCTGCTGGCGGGCGAGGTGAAGGACGGCAACACGGTGCCGGTCACCGCGGGCGACGGCCAGCTGCTTGTCGGCACCGATGCCGGCAAGTCGCCCAAGGCCACGATGGTGCACTGAGGCCGAACGCCATCCGGCCCGCCGGGCGGGATGCAGCCTGACACGGTTTTCGGAAGGGGCCCGGCCTTGTGCCGGGCCCTTTTGCGTTTCCGAGGCGCGGGGGCGCGGCTGACGGTCCGGGCCCGGGAGACGCCGGGCCGGCTTGTCGGAGGGGTGCGCCTTCCCGTTCCGGCGCCGGAAGAGGGCGAGGCCCTGCTGTGCGAACCAGCTCGTTGTCGCGGCCTTCCCCTTCAGGGGCCGGGTCGCGGTTCGGACAGGACGGGTGGGGGATCGGGTTCCCCTGTTGCAGCCCCGGCGCCGCGGTCGTGAGCCTGCTTTCGGGCTGCAAGGGCCGTTAAGGCGGTGTTTACCCGGGCCGGACAGCCTGAGGTCTGGATGGGCCGCCCTTGCGCGGGGGGCGGCGGGCTGTGAAGGGACAGGTCGCATGACAGGGTTTCGAAACGGCAGTCTTGCCGCGCTTGCGCTATTGCTCTGCTCGGGCGGCATGGCCGTCTCGCAGCAGGCGGACGGGCCGTATCAGCTCTGCGCGGATCTCCCGGCGGGGGAGAGGGTGTCCTGCCTGGGCGCGGGACGGATCCGGATCGCGGTACTCACAGGCAATATCTTCGAGACGCCGCAGACGCTCGAGCGCTTCGTCTATGACAACGAGGGTCTGGTCGTGCGTATCGACGGCTATTTCGAGGCCACGGATGACCCGCTTCTGCCCTTCTATACCGAGGATGACGTGCCGGGGCGCGGGCTGGCGGGCGCCATCGGCGTTCCGGAGCCCTGCACCGATTGCGGCGGGATCAGCTACACCATCGCGGTGCCGCCGCACTATGACGGGTTGCGGCCGGTGAAGCCCGACGGGGCCTATTACACGCTCCGAGGCCATTTCATCCCGCGGCCGGTCGAGGGGGTGCATCAGGGCTGGATCGAGATGGTGCTCGAGCTCGTGCCCCGCAGCGTGATCCGCGAGAGCGGCCGGTTTGCGGAGTTTCTCGAGCACGGGGGAGGGCTCGCGCCCGACGTGGACTGACGGGCCGGGCCTAGTCCTGCGGCGTGAGGCGGGCGCCGATCGCCTCGAGCGTGGCGCGGAGGGCGTCATGGGCGCCGCCGTCGTGCAGGCCTTCGGTCATCTGGAGGCTGAGGGTGCCGTTGGTGGCGAGCGCGTCGCGCGCGCGGGCGAGGCTGCCCGGCCCCGTCTCCATGGCGGCGAGAAAGCCCGAGACGAGCCCGGTGGTGTAGAATTCGGCCCGGGCGGCATCGCCGGTCTGCCGGCCGAGCCAGGCCGCGCCGGTGTTCATGAGGTCGAGCAACCCGGGCACCATGGCGCAGATCGCGAAATGGGCGTTGAGCGCGGCTTCGTCGGCCACCGGGACGATCGGGTTTTCCGGGGCGAAGAGCGTCTCGAGGATGCCCGCTTCGGGGCAGGCGGCGAGCGGGCAGCCGCCCTTTTCGAGAAACCCGAGCGGGATCGTCGCGACGATTTCGCTCGCGGGGGCGCAGAGGCGGGCCAGGGTGGCAAGCGGCACGCCCGCCATGACCGAGACGATGCGCTGGCCTGCGGCAAAGCGCAGCGGCGCGAGGGCCTCGGCCGCGACCTGCGGCCTCAGGCAGAGGAAGACGATCTCGGCGCCGTCGAGCACCGCCTGGTTGCCGGCGATGCCGACGCCGTGCGAGGCGGCGAGCTCGGCCGCCACCGCGGCGTTGCGTTCGGACACGGTGACCTCATGGCCGCGCGCGGCGAGAAAGCGCACCATCGGCGCGGCGATATGTCCGGTTCCGATGAAGCCGATCCTGCTCATGGCGCCCTCCCCCCGCAGCTCTCTCCCCGCAGGGTAGCGGGCGCGGCGGGGGCTGGCCAGTGGCGCCGGGCGCGGGCGGGCGGGTTATCCGATCACCTGACGTTCCCATTCGGGGAGGTTGTAATAGGTGGTGACGCGGGTGATGCGGCCGCCCGCGATGGAGAGGAAGGCGCCCGCAGGCAGGATATAGGTCTGGCCGTTGGCCTCCGGCAGGCCGGGATCGGTGGCGAGGTAGGTGCCGTTCACCACGAACTCGACGGCGGCGCGGGTGCCGGAGGGCTCGAAGAGGAAGACCATGTCGGTCAGCGTCTCGCGGTAGCAGCGCGCCATGTGGGCGCAGAAGTCGGCGAAGGCGGCCTTGCCGGTGCGGGTCTCGCCCTGATTGACGTCGTGGCGGACATCGTCGGAGAGGCATGCGAGCATGGTCTCGGTGTCGCCTTCGTTGAAGGCATCGTAGTAACGGCGGACCAGGGCTTCGGTATCGGTCATCTGCGGCTCCAGGAGAATCGGGCCCCGATCCTAGGCGGGGGCACGGGCCGGACGCCAGCATACTTGTGTCGGCGCGGGCGGGCCTCTGGCCAGGGGGCCGCCGGGGGCGGTAGCCTCGCCGAAGCAGGATTGCGATGAGGGGGCAAGGCGGAATGGGTGCAGCGGACCGGCCAACGACGGCGCTGATCGGGGCGGCGGGCGAGCATTACGTGATGAGCCAGCTGCTGCGGCAGGGCTTTGTGGCGGCTCTTGCGCCGCAGGGTGCGCCCGGGGTCGATATCCTCGTGACGGATGCCGCGGCCGGGGTGATGCGTGCGATCCAGGTCAAGACGCGGCAGGGGGCAGCGGCGATCCCCGGCTGGCGGATGGCGGCAAGGCACGAGACGGCGGCGGCGCCGGGGCTGCTCTATTGCTTGGTGGATTTCGGCGTGGGGCTCGCGGCGCCGGTGGATGTGTTCGTGCTGCCGGCTGCGGTTGTCGCGGAGGTTCTGGCCACCTCGCACCGCGCCTGGCTCGCCGCGCCGGGGCGGGGCGGGCGGCGGCGGCAGGACAGCGAGGTGCGCCGCCTGCTGGCCGATCACTCGGGTGACTTCGGCGCGGATAGCGCTTACGGGCCGGGGTGGCTGGAGCCCTACCGCAATGCCTGGGACCGCATCGGGGCGTAAGGGCGCGCGCTAGTCTTCGGTTGCGGTCTGGCGCTCGACGCGGGCGAGGCGGCCCGCGGTGATCGCGAGGAGGGCCGCGGCGAAGGAGAAGAGCGCGCCCATCTTGGCCGAGTCCTGGACGGCGCCGGCCGGGAAGGCGACGCCTGCGACGAAGAGGGCGACGGTGAAGCCGATCGCCGCGACGCAGCCGAGCACCGGCAGGTCGGCGAGCCGCATGCCTTCGGGTAGTCCGAAGCGGCGGGCGGCAAGGGCGCCGAGCAGGCTGATGCCGAGCGGCTTGCCGAGCAGGAGGCCCGCGCAGACGAGCCAGGTCGCGCCGCCCATGGCGGTGAACTCGACCCCGGCATTGGCGAGGCCGAAGAGCAGCAGCACGAATTCGACGGGTGTCTTGAGGTGATGCTCGATCGTGTTGAGAAGATCGGTCTCGTGCGCCTCGTCGGCGGCGAAGATGCCGAACTCGATGTCGGAATGCGGGATCGCGGGGATCACCGGCAGGAGGCCGAGCGCGGGGTGGATGCCGGCTTCCTGAAAGGCGAACCAGCTGATCGCGCCCGCGACGAGATAGGGCCAGAAGCCGAGGTGGCGCTGGACCCATGCCGAGGCGGGGCGATCGGGGTGGCCGCGGTCGAGGGCGCGGGGCAGGCGGTTGGCGAGCGCCCAGGCCGCAAGGGCGGCGCCGGCGGAGGCGAGGAGCCAGACGGGCGCGAGTTCGCCCTGCGGGTAGAAGATCGCGAGCACGAGGAGCCCGGCCGCGTCGTCGGCGATCGCGAGCAGGAGCAGGAACATCACCGCCGGGTGGCCCGCGCCGAAGACGATGCGGCCGACGAGGTAGGAAAACGCGATGTCGGTTGCCGTCGGGATCGCCCAGCCATTGGCGAGAAGCGCGAACTTGCCGAGGACGGCGGCGCCGAGGAGATAGACGACGATGGGGCCGAGCATGCCGCCGCCCGTCGCGATGAGCGGGGTGAGCGCCTTGCGGCCGCGGAGCGAGCCGCCCTCGAGCGCCACGGCTTCCCAGACTTCCTTGCCCGCCATGCCGAAGAAGAGCGCCATCAGCACGTCGTTGACGAGGTAATGGAAGGTGAGCGTCCGATGGGCCTCGCCGCCGGCGCCGATGTGGAGATGGCCGATCGGCGCGTTTTCCCAGAGCTGCAGGTGGACGAAGGCGCGGTAGCTTTCGGGCGAGACGTTGGCCCAGAGCAGGGCTGCGGCGGCGCCGATCACGAGGAGGAGGGAGTAGTCCTCGAGGAATTTCCAGACCCGGTACATCGCGAACCCCCTGCGCTGCGGTGACGCCCCCGGCGCGGGCCGCCGCAGGCGTCCGGCGCGGGAGAGGGCGGAAATGCCCTAGTAGAGACAAGGAAACCAATTGCAGCGCGCTTGCCAAGGGCCGCGGCGCCATCCGGGCCGGATTCGTGACGAAAAGATGAGGAATGAGGCATTTGGCCGAGACCGTTCCGGCGTGGATCGCGGCCCGGAGGGGAAATCTGGTCTCGTCAGGACGGGGGGAGCGGCATCCGCGGATTCCGGTCGGCCCGGTCCGGAGCGTTTCCCCATCGCGCGGCAAGGGGGTGCGCGAACAGGGGCCGGGCCGGGGCGAACCCCGGCCCGGATCAGCTTACGGTGCCGCGCGGGTGCCGCGGATTTCGGCGATCTGGGCCGGGTGGAGCTGGCCGAGCCAGGTCTCGGTGAGCGGCGTGCCGTCCTTGGCGAGATAGGCGCGGACGTCGAGCGTATCGAGATCCGTCGGGCTCTTGAGATCGAAGGTCATGCGCCAGCCGGTCTCGCCCGCGATGGGCAGGACATAGGGGTTGATGACCTCGGCCTGACCGGCGGAGATCACCGGCTCGACGCCATCCTCGACGGTGAGCCCGTCGAGGCTCGGGCCCTCGAAATCGATCACGACCTTGATCTGGTCCGCGGGCCGGGGCTGGCCGGGGACGCCGCCGGCGCCGAGCCGGGTCGCCTGGGTGCGGGCGAGCTCGCTGGCATGCGGCTCGCGCAGGCCCCAGTAGATCCGGTATTCGAAGGCGCGCGCATCGCCCGCCTCGGGCAGCTCGGCGGGCATCCAGTAGGCGGCGATGTTGTCGTAGATCTCGTCGTCGGTCGGGATCTCGACGAGCTGCACCGAGCCCTTGCCCCAGTCACCCACGGGTTCGATCCAGACCGAGGGGCGGCGGTTGTAGAAGACGCCGTCATCCTCGTAGTTGTAGAATTCGCGGTCGCGCTGGATGAGGCCGAAGCCCTTCGGGTTCTCGTCGGTGAAGCTCGAGGTGACGGTGCGCGGCGGGTTGCCGAGCGGCCGCCAGATCTGCTCGCCGGTGCCGGTGACCATCGAGAGCCCGTCGCTGTCGTGGACCTCCGGGCGCCAGCTGAAGGCCTGGACGCGGTTCATCTCGGAATACCAGAACATCGAGGTGAGCGGCGCGATGCCGAGCCTCTCGACCGACTTGCGGAAATAGAGCTCGTTCTGGACGTCCATGATCTGGCCGTCGTCGTTGGCGATCGCAATCCGGTAGGCGCCGGTCACGCTCGGGCCTTCGAGGAGGGCGTAGATGATGACGTCGATCTCGGGATCAGCGCTGTCCTCGATGTAGAACTCGCTGAAGCGCGGAAACTCCTCGGGCTTGGAGAGGCCGGTGTCGATGGCGAGGCCGCGGGCCGAGAGGCCGTACTGCCGCTCGGCGCCATCGGTGCGGAAATAGGCGGCACCGAGGAAGGAGATCCAGTCGGTCTCGAGGTCGGGGCGCATGATGCGGAAGCCCGCGAAGCCCGCGTCGGCCTCGATGGCGCGCGCCGGGCTGTCCTCGGGCATGTCGAAATAGTCGGCGCTGTAGCGGATCTCGCGCGACTGGCCGTCCTCGATGACGCTCATCTTCACCGGGGCGCGGAAATAGAGGCCCATGTGGAAGAACTGGAGCGGCACGTCGCCGACAGTGACCGTCGCCTCCTTGCGGAAGCGGATCTTCCAGTGGGCGTCGTAGTCGATCTTGTCGAGAAGCTCGGGGTTCTTCTCCTCATAGGGCACGAAGGGCTGCTGGGAGAGCTCCTCGGCCTTCTTCTTCAGGATGTCGAAGGAAAAGGGTTCGCTCGGGCCGTAATCCGGCATGAAGGGCGCCTGGGCTGCGGCGCCCGAGGCCCAGGCGATTGCCGCCGCGGCAATGATCGGGCGGACGAGGCCGCTCAGGCGGTTCTGCCAGGTCGGGATGGCTGGTGCGGTCAATGGCATTCTCCAAGAAACTGCGGCAACGGAACGGAGCCTTTCCGTCAGCGTCATATGCCGTCTTGCGGGCTGTCGTGCCAGTGGCCTCATGCGCCACCGGGCTGCGCTCCACAATTTTTGCTCGCGAGGCGACAGATCAATCCCCCGGGGTTGCATTGCCGGCGGATTGCCGCTGAGACGCGCGCCGCTTGCCGCCCGCCGCGCAAGCCGCCAATAAGGCGCGAGGGCCGCCAGGGAAGGGATGCCGCATGAACCGCCGGATGATCGCACCGCTTCTGTTCGGGATCGTGGGGGTGGCGATTCTGCTCAACCTCGGTGCCTGGCAGGTCCGGCGCCTCGCGTGGAAGACGGATATCCTCGCGCGGATCGAGGCGCGGATCAGCGCCGATCCGGTGCCGGTGCCGGCCGCGCCCGACCCGGAGGCGGACCAGTACCGCCATGTGCGGGCCGAGGGCGCGATCCTGCCGGGCGAGCTGCATGTCTATACCTCGGCGCCGCCGCGGGGGGTGGGCTACCGGGTGATCGTGCCGCTCGAGCTGGCCGGCGGGCGCCGCATCCTGCTCGACCGCGGCTTCATCCCGATCGGCGAGAAGGACGCCGCGCGGCATCTGGGCGCGATCACGGTGGAGGGCGCGCTGCTCTGGCCGCAGGAGACCGACAGCTACACCTCCGAGCCCGATCTCGCGAAGAACATCTGGTTTGCGCGCGATGTCGGGAAGATGGCGGCGGCGCTCGGAACCGAGCCCGTGCTGCTCGTGGCGGAGGCCAGCGACGATCCGGGCCAGCCGATGCCGCTGCCGGTGAGCGTGAACATTCCCAATGATCACCTGCAATACGCGATCACATGGTTCTCTCTCGCCTTCGTCTGGGCGGTGATGACAGGCTATCTTCTTTGGCGTATCAAGCAGCGGACGAATTGACCGAAATTATCTGACGGAAGAACTGGACGGCACATGCATTATATCTCCACCCGCGGGAGCGCGCCGAAGCTCGGCTTCGAGGATGCGATGCTCACCGGGCTCGCGCGCGACGGCGGGCTCTATCTGCCCGAGACCTGGCCGTCGCTCACGCACGAGGAGATCGCGGGCTTCGCCGGGCTGCCCTACGAGGAGGTGGCCTTCCGCGTGATGCGGCCCTTCGTGGGCGACGCCTTCACCGATGACGAGTTCCGCGGCATCCTCTCCCGCGCCTATGCCACCTTCGGCCACGTTGCCCGTTGCCCGCTGAGCCAGATCGGGCCGAACGACTGGCTGCTCGAGCTGTTTCACGGGCCGACGCTCGCGTTCAAGGACGTGGCGATGCAGCTCATCGGCCAGCTGTTCGAGGCGAGCCTGAAGCGTTCGGGGCGGCGGGTCACCATCGTCGGCGCGACGTCGGGCGACACCGGTTCGGCGGCGATCGAGGCGTTCCGGGGGCGCGAGGGGGTCGAGGTCTTCATCCTCTTCCCCGATGGCCGCGTTTCCGAGGTGCAGCGGCGGCAGATGACGACGCCGGACGATGCCAATGTCCACGCGCTCGCCATCGCCGGCGATTTCGACGATGCGCAGGCCCGCGTGAAGGACATGTTCAACGATCACGCCTTTCGTGACGGCGTGGGGCTTGCGGGGGTGAACTCGATCAACTGGGCGCGCGTGCTGGCCCAGGCCGTTTATTATTTCACCGCCGCGGTCTCGCTCGGCGCCCCGCACCGGCCCGTGAGCTTCACGGTGCCTACGGGGAATTTCGGCGACATCTTTGCGGGCTATGTCGCGAAGAAGATGGGGCTGCCGATCGAACGGCTGGTGATCGCCACCAACCAGAACGACATCCTCCATCGCACGCTCGAGACCGGGCGGCACGAGAAGGAAGGCGTTGCGCCCTCCATCAGCCCCTCGATGGACATCCAGGTGAGCTCGAACTTCGAGCGGTTGCTCTTCGAGCTCTATGACCGGGAAGGCGCTGCGGTGGCCGAGCTCATGGGCGAGCTTTCCGGCAGCGGCGGTTTCGCGCTCTCGCAAGGCGCGCTCGAGCGGCTGCGCGAGGAATTCGACAGTGCGCGGGCCTCCGAGGCCGAGACGGCGGCGACGATCGCGGCGGTGCATGCGGAGACCGGCATGGTGATCTGCCCGCATACGGCCGTTGCGGTGAAGGCCGCGCGCGAGAAGCGGGGCGATCCTGCGGTGCCGATGGTGGTGCTTGCCACCGCGCACGCCGCGAAGTTCCCGGACGCGGTGGAAGCCGCCTGCGGCATCCGGCCCGAACTGCCGCAGCGGATGGCCGATCTCTTCGAGCGGCCCGAGCGGATGACGCGGGTGCCGAACGATCTTGCCGCGATCGAGGCGGTGGTTGGCGGGGAGAAGGTGGCATGAACGCAGAGGTCCATCGTCTTTCGAACGGGCTCCGCATCGCCATCGAGCCGATGCCGGGCCTCCATTCGGCCTCGATCGGGCTTTACGTGACGGCCGGGGGCCGGCACGAGCGGGTCGAGCAGAACGGGGTCGCGCATTTCCTCGAGCACATGGCCTTCAAGGGGACGCCGCGGCGCAACGCCCGGCAGATCGCCGAGGAGATCGAGGATGTCGGGGGCTACATCAACGCCTATACCGGCAAGGAAATGACCGCCTACTACGCCCGCGTGCTTGCCGCGGACGTGGAGGGGGCGCTCGACCTGCTCTCGGACATCGTCCTCAACCCGCTGTTCGACCAGCCCGACATCGAGGTCGAGCGCGGGGTGATCCTCCAGGAAATCGGCCAGGCGCTCGACACGCCCGACGACATCATCTTCGACTGGCTCCAGGAGACCGCGTTTCCCGAGCAACCCTTCGGGCGGACGATCCTCGGGCCCGCCGAGCGGGTCTCGGGCTTCGGCAAGCCCGATCTCGCGACCTTCGTGCGCGAGCATTACGGGCCGGAGCAGATCATTCTCGCGGCCTCCGGCGCGGTCGATCCGGAGCGCCTGCTGAAGGCGGCGGAGCGGACCCTCGGCCATCTCAAGCCGCGCGCCAGCGGCGCGGTGCTGCCGGCGCGATTCGCCGGCGGCGAGCGGCGGGAGGCGCGGACGCTCGAGCAGGTGCATTTCGCCATGGCGCTCCAGAGCCCCGCGGCGCGCTCGGACCGGCTCCACGCCACCCAGATCTTCACCACGGCCTTCGGCGGCGGCATGTCCTCGCGGCTCTTCCAGGAGCTCCGCGAGCGCCGCGGCCTCTGCTACACGATCTTCGCCCAGGCCTCGGCCTATTCCGATACCGGCCAGATCACCTTCTATGCCGGCACCGGGCAGGACAAGATCGGAGAGCTCTGCACGCTCACCATGGACGAGCTCCGGCGCGCCACCGACGGGCTTCAGCCGGCGGAGATCGAACGGGCGCGGGCCCAGCTCAAGGCGGGGCTGCTCATGGGGCTCGAAAGCCCCTCGGCGCGCTCGGAACGGCTCGCGCGGATGATCTCGATCTGGGACCGGGTGCCGACGATCGAGGAAACCCTCGCGCGGCTCGATGCGGTGACCGGCGAGGAAGTGCGGGGCGTGATCGAGAGCATCGTCGCCCAGGCCGATCCCGCGATCGTGCTGCTCGGCCCTGCCGCGGGCGCGCCCGACCGGACGGCCCTGGCCGGACGTCTCGCGGCCTGACCGGTGTCGGGCGCGCTGCTTCTCCGCCGCCGTGCGGCCCCGCTGATCGCGACCGAACGGCTTGTGCTGCGGCTGCCGGAGATGTCCGACCATGTGCCCTGGGTGACGCTGCGCCGGGAGGGCGAGGCGTTTCTGAGGATCTGGGAGCCGACCTGGTCGCCGGACCATTTCTCGCGCAAGGCGTTCCGCGCGCGCGTGAGCTGGGCGGCGCGGGCGCGGGAGGAGGGCCGGGCGCTGCCGCTCTTCATCCAGCGGCGCGCGGATGCGGCCCTGATCGGCGCGATCACGCTCGACAACATCCGCCGCGGCCCGGCCCAGTCGGGGCAGGTCGGCTACTGGATCGGGCCGGATTTCGCCCGGCAGGGCTACATGCGCGAGGCGCTGGACGGGGTGGTCCACCACGCCTTCGCGGTGCTCGACCTGAGCCGGATCGAGGCGGCCTGCCTGCCGGAGAATGCCGCCTCGCGCGGGCTGCTCGAGAAATCCGGCTTCAAGTACGAAGGGGTCGCGCAGAGCTATCTCCAGATCGACGGCCGTTGGCGCAATCACGTGCTCTACGCCAATCTCCGCGGCGACCGGCGCGGACGGGCGACGACCGGGGAGGCGCGATGATCCCGCCGGCGCTCAGGGATGCCGACGGGCCGCTGCTCGAGAGGCTGACCGAGGCGCTCGGACCGGGTGGCGTCACCGCGCCCGACCCGCGCTATCTCACCGAGCCGCGCGGGCGCTGGCACGGGCGCGCCGCTGCGGTGCTGAGGCCCGACACGGTGGCGGCGGTGGCGGCTGCGGTCAGGCTCTGCGCCGAGGCGCGTGTGGGCATCGTGCCCTATGCCGGCGGCACGGGACTTGTCGGCGGCCAGATCCTCGAGGCGGGGCCGGTGCCGGTCGTGCTTTCCGTCGAGCGGCTGAACCGGATCCGCGCGGTCGAGGTGACGGACAATGTCATCACCGCGGAGGCGGGCGCGATTCTCGCGGATGTGCATGCGGCGGCCGAGGCGGCCGGGCGGTTCTTTCCGCTCTCGCTGGCCTCCGAAGGCTCGGCGCGGATCGGCGGGCTGCTCGGCACCAATGCGGGCGGGCTCAACGTGCTCCGCTATGGCAATGCGCGCGATCTCTGCCTCGGGGTCGAGGCGGTGATGGCCGATGGCAGTGTCCATCACGGGCTGAGCTGTCTGATGAAGGACAACATGGGGTATGATCTCCGGCATCTGCTGATCGGCTCCGAAGGCACGCTCGGCCTCATCACCGCCGCGAGCCTGCGGCTTCATCCGGCGCCGGCCGAGACCGCGACGGCCTGGATGCTGGTGACGAGCCCGGAGGCGGCGCTGGCGCTGCTGGCGCTGGTGCGGGAGCGGCTCGGGGCGGCGCTGAACGCCTTCGAGCTCATGCATGTGGAGGGGATGCGCTTCCTTGCCGAGACCATTCCGCAGGTGCGGCTGCCCGCGCCGATGGGCACCGACTGGGCGGTGCTGGCGGAGGTTTCGGACGGCGCGGGCTCGGAGGTGGCGGCGCGTTTCACCGGGCTGCTGGCCGATGCGCTCGAGGCGGGGATCGCGGAGGACGGGCTGCTCGCGCAGAGCGAGGCGCAGCGGCAGAGCTTCTGGCGGGTCCGCGAATCGATTCCCGAGGCCAACCGGCACGTGGGCTCGATCTCGAGCCACGACGTCTCGGTACCGCCCTCGCGGATCGCCGAGTTCATTGCCCGCGGCCCGGCGGCGATTGCGGCGCTCGACCGGAGCCTGCGGATCAACTGCTTCGGGCATCTGGGCGACGGCAATCTGCACTACAACGTCTTTCCGCCCCGCGGACGACACCGCGACGAATTCGACACCCTGCGCGGCGCGGTGAAGGCGGCGATCCATGATCTCGTCCACGACCTCGGTGGGTCGGTCGGGGCGGAGCACGGGGTGGGGCGGCTCAAGGTCGAGGATCTGGAGCGCTACGGTGATCCGGCGAAGCTTGCGGCGATGCGCCGGATCAAGGCCGCGCTCGACCCGCTTGGCATCCTCAATCCAGGCGCGGTGATCTCGGGCGGCTGAGGCGGATCCGTGCGCCCCTCCAAACGAATTGCGCCCTCTCCTGGGGGAAGGGAGAGGGCGCTGTATCCAGACTGGAGGGTCTGAGGGTTTGCAAGCAACCGTCCTACTCTGTGGACACCCCCTTTGTCGGCCAAATTGGTTACCAAAGGTTTAACCCTGATCTGTTTGGACACGTTTAAATTGAGTTCGCCGAAAATTTTGCGTTTCGGGCGTGCAGCATCTGGCACGGGTTTTCAGGTCTGGCCGGGGCGGTTGAGCGCGAAGACCCGCTCCACGGCGGCGTAGTCGCGGTATCCGAGGCGGGAGAGCGGCTGGTAGAGGGTCACGTCGACCATGCCGTCGCGCAGGACCGATTCGTCGATATGGATGCCCACCACCTCGCCGATCACCATGAAGTCGCGGCCGTTGGGCAGGTCGATGATCTTCCAGAGCCGGCATTCGAGCGCGGCGGGCGCCGCGGCCACCCGGGGCGGCTTCACCACCTCGCAGGGCGCCATCTCGAGCCCGGCCTGCACGAATTCGTCCGCCCCGGCCGGATAGGCGCCGCTCGAGGCGTTCATCGCATCCCGCAGCGCCAGCGGCACCACATTGTGCACGAATTCGCCGGTCTCGCGGATATTGGCCAGGGTATCCTTGCGCTCGCCGCCGGGCGTCTTGCCGTTGGTGTTGCAGTACATGACCATGGGCGGGCTGTCGGCGATCGCGTTGAAGAAGCTGTAGGGGGCGAGATTGGCCCGGCCGTCGCCGTCGATCGTGGAGATCCAGCCGATCGGGCGTGGCGCGATCAGGGCCTTGAACGGGTTGTGCGGCAGGCCGTGGGGATCGATGCCGGGGCGGTAGAACATGCAGCTTTCCAATCGTTTTCGACATTTCGCCCAGATTAGGGGCGTGGTAGGTGCAGGTCCAGCGGGCGCCCCGCCCGGATGCCGCCCCCATCGCGGCCAGACGACCAGACGTTGAGCCAGCCGCCGCCCAGATGTTCCGGATCTACCGAGAGAGCCCCCACGACACCCCCGAGGTCGAGTATCTCTACGATCTCGCCTTCGCGCCCGGCCGGACGGCGCTCTCCTCCTACCGGCTGCGCGACGGGGTGGACCCGGTCAGCGAGCTCTCGCTGGTGGCGCGGGACGAATACGACGTGCTGGCGGGCGCCATCCGTTTCTGGCCGGTGCGGGTGGGGGTCAGGGGCGATGCCGCGCTGCTGCTCGGGCCCGTTGCCGTACACCCGACGCGGCAGGGCGAAGGGCTCGGCGCGCTTCTCATCAACGAGAGCCTTCACAAGGCGCTCACCACCGACTGGACGCGGGTGATCCTCGTCGGCGACGAGCCCTATTACCGGCGGTTCGGCTTCTCGCGGGCGACGGCTTCGAAGCTCTCGTTTCCGCCACCGACCAATCCCGACCGGCTGCTCGCGCGCGAGCTTGTGCCGGGGGCGTTTCGCGGGGTCGGCGGGCTGGTGCAGAACTGGGCGGAGTGGCAGCCGCGGCACGCGGGCAATTTCCGCCTCTGACGCGCCGGGATCAGTGGGCGATGCCGCGCCTGGCCAGATAGGCCTCGATGGCCGGGCGGGCGGAGCAGGTGCCCGCGGCGCGGGCTTCGGCGATCAGGGCGCGGACCTCGCCGAGATCGACCTGACGCAGCAGCGCCTTCACCGGACCGATCGAGGCCGGCCGCATCGAGAGCGTGCGGATGCCCGTCGCCACAAGCCCCAGCGCATCGACCGGCCGCCCGGCATCCTCGCCGCAGAAGGAGAGCGGCGTGCCGTGCTCGTGGCAGCGGCCGACGATATGGCCGATGAAGTCGAGAAAGCTGATGCTCAGCGTGTCGTAGCGCCGCCGCACCAGCTCGTTCTCGCGATCCGCGGCAAAGAAGAACTGCTTGAGGTCGTTGCCGCCGATCGAGATGAAATCGGTCATCTTGAAGAAGCGCCCGGGCGCATAGGCGAGGCTCGGGGTCTCGAGCATCGCGCCGATCCGCACCGTTGCCGGGATGGTGTGTCCGAGCTCCTGCTCGCGCTCGAGCACCGAGAGGAAGATCTCGCGCGCGGCCTCGTGCTCCGAGGCTTCCGCGACGAAGGGGAACATGACGTGGAGCGGGCGGCCCTGCGCGCCGCGCACCAGCGCCTGGAGCTGCATCCGCATCACGCCCTTGCGGTCGAGCCCGACCCGGATCGCGCGCCAGCCAAGGGCCGGGTTGGGCTCCTCGGGGCGCTTCATGTAGGGCAGCACCTTGTCCGAGCCGATGTCGAGCGTGCGGAAGATGACGGGCCGCTCGCCCGCCGCGTTGAGGATGCGGTTGTAGAGCGCGGCGAGATCGGCGCGACGCGGCACGGTGGAGCGGATCAGGAACTGGAGCTCGGTCCGGAAGAGCCCGACCCCGAGCGCGCCGCATTTGGGCAGGCTCGGCAGGTCCGCCATGAGACCTGCGTTCATGTGGAGCCCGATCGTGACCCCGTCGCAGGTGGTCGCGGGCTTGTCGCGCAGCGTGGCGTATTCCTCCTGAGCCTCGGCGAGCATCTCGATCTTCTCGCGGAAGGCGTTGGTGACGCTGTCCTCGGGGCGGAGGTGGACCGTCGCGAGATCGCCGTCGACGAGGATATGATCGCCGTTCTGGGCCTCCCGCGTGATGCGCTCGGCCTGGATGACGAGCGGAATGGCGAGCGCCCGGGCAACGATTGCCGCGTGGCTGCCGACCGAGCCTTCCTCGAGCACGACGCCGCGCAGCTTGCGCCCGTAGTCGAGCAGCTCGGCGGGGCCGATGTTGCGCGCGACCAGGATGGCGTCGTCGGGAATGTCGCGGCCGTTGTTGGGCTCGATCCCGGCCAGAAGCCGCAGCAGGCGGTTCGAGAGATCGTCGAGATCGTGCAGCCGCTCGCGAATGTAGGGATCGGCCACGCGCGACATGCGGGTGCGGGTGGCGGACTGCTCCTTCTCGACCGCGACCTCGGCGGCAAGCCCGCTCAGGATCGAATCCTCGATGCGCCGGACCCAGCCCTTGTCATGGGCAAACATCCGGTAGGCATGGAGCACGTCGCGGTGCTCGCCGGTCATGGTGAGGAAATCCGCCTCGAGCATCTCGTCGACCTCGGCGCGGAGCGCGGTGATCGCGGCGCGGAGCCGGGCGCATTCCTCCTCCGGGTCCTCGGAGATCGGCTGGGAGACGACGATGTTGGGCTCGTGCAGGACAACCCGTCCCTCGGCGACGCCCTCCTGGCCCACGAGACCGCGGGCGAAGAACGGCCCCTGATGCGGCCGGGCGATCTCCATCGGGCCCGGGCCGATGAAGGCGCCGAGCTCGGCCATCTCGGCGATGACCATGGCCACGACCTCGAGGGCGTAGACCACGTCGTCGGAATATTCCCGCGCCTCGCGATTCTGCACCACGAGCACGCCAAGCACTTCGCCGAGGCGCTGGATCGGAACGCCGAGGAAGGAGGAATAGATCTCCTCGCCGGTCTCGGGCATGAAGCGGAACCCGGCGGTGTGGGCGGCATCGCCGGTGTTGAGCGGCTCGGCGCGCTCGGCGATGCGGCCGACGAGGCCCTGGCCCATGCGCAGCCGGGTGTGGTGGACAGACTCGGGCTTGAGGCCTTGGGTGGCGCAGAGCTCGAGCCACTCGTCGTCGCGGCGCAGATAGACGGAGCAGACCTCCGCGACGATCCCGTTCGCGATCAGCTTCACGATACGGTCAAGGCGTTCCTGCCCCTCGCCGGGCTCGGCAAGGGTCTCGCGCAATCGTGTCAGGATGATGCGCGAATCAACAGCCTTTGAAAATGGCATCTGCAGAGCCGGTCTCCCGGATGTCAGCTGGCCTTGTCCAGCTCGAAGGCATCATGCAGCGCTTGCACCGCCAGTTCCAGATATTTGCGGTCGATGAGCACCGATACCTTGATTTCGGAGGTGGTGATGACCTTGATGTTCACCCCGTCCTTGGCGAGCGCCTCGAACATGCGGTGGGCGACGCCCGCCTGGCTGCGCATGCCGATGCCGACGATCGAGACCTTGGAGACCTCCTCGTCGCGGATCACCTCGGAATAGCTGACCGCGCCGGCCTCGCGGGTCTTCTCGAGCGCCATGAGCGCGCGCGGCACCTCGTCCACCGGGCAGGAGAAGGTCATGTCGGTCAGCCCGTCGGCGCCGATGTTCTGGACGATCATGTCCACGTTCACGCCGGCCTCGGCGAGCGGGCCGAAGATCGCCGCGGCGACGCCGGGGCGGTCCTCCACGTCGACCACGGTGAGCTTGGCCTCGTCGCGCGAATGGGCGATGCCGCTGACAACCCTGCTTTCCACGATTTCCTCCTCGTCGCAGACGATCGTGCCCTCGGTGTCCTCGAAGCTCGAGCGGACCATCAGGGGCACCTTGTAGCGCATGGCGAGCTCCACCGACCGGGTCTGGAGCACCTTGGCGCCGAGGCTCGCGAGCTCGAGCATCTCCTCGTAGGAGATCTTCGCGAGCTTGCGCGCCTTGCGGGTGATTCTCGGATCGGTCGTGTAGACACCGTCCACGTCGGTGTAGATGTCGCAGCGCTCGGCCTCGAGGGCTGCGGCGAAGGCGACGGCGGAGGTGTCGGAGCCGCCGCGGCCGAGGGTGGTGATGCGGCCCTCGGGGCTGATGCCCTGGAAGCCCGCGATCACCGCGTGCAGCCCCTCGCCGAATTTCTGGACGAGCTTGTCGGTCTCGATCGAGACGATGCGGGCCGCGCCGTGGCTCGAGTTGGTGTTGAGCGGCACCTGCCAGCCCTGCCAGCTCCGCGCCGGCACGCCCATCTGCTGCAGCGTGAGCGCCATGAGCCCGGCGGTCACGTTCTCGCCCGAGGACACGACGGCATCGTATTCGCGCGCGTCGTAGAGCACGGCGGTGTCGCGCACCCAGCCCACGAGTTCGTTGGTCTTTCCGGACATCGCCGAGACGATCACCGCGACGTCATAGCCGCGTTCCACTTCCCGTCGCACGCGTTCGGCCGCGTTGCGGATCCGGTCGAGGTCGGCCACCGACGTGCCGCCGAATTTCATCACCAGTCTGGGCATTGCCCGCAGCCCCCAATTCGATCGCGCCCTCTCTTATCGGGCAGAGGGGGGCGCTGCAAGCGCGCCGCGGGGCCGGGGGGGCGCCGGGCGGGCCGTCAATTGGTCTTGGTGCGGCTCCAGGGCAGGGGGGCGACGGAAATCCCGTCCTCGATCAGGGCCTTTGCCTCGGCGGGGCGCGCCTCGCCGATGATCGCGCGCCGCGGCGCCTCGCCCTCGTGGATGCGTCGGGCTTCCCGGGCGAAATCGCGGCCCACATCCTCGGACTCGGCCTCGATCTTGCGGCGGAGTTCGGTGAGCGCCTGTTCGGCGGGGGAGGCGGGGGCACGGAGCGAGGGGGCCTCTTCCGCGGCGGGTTGCGCCGAAGGGGCGGTCCGCACGCGCGGCGCCATCAGGTCCTTCTCGACCTCGCTCGTGCCGCAGATGGCGCAGGAGACGAGCCCGGACGCGTGCAGACGATCGAAGTCCGCGCTCGACCCGAACCAGGATTCGAAGCGGTGGTCGTTCGTGCAGCGCAGGGCATAGCGGATCATTTTCCAGTCCCGAATGCGCCTCCCGGACCGCGGGAGGCTCTCTTGTAGATATATGACGAAGCGGTGAAGACAATATTCCTTCTCGCCGAAGTGTTCGTTTGCTAGGGTGGCGCGATGCCACAAGATGTTGTGTTCGGGTCAAAGTGATGCTGCGAGGAATGCATGCCGCCGTTGCGATTCTGGTCGGTGTGGTCGCGGCGACCGCCACCGGGCTGGCGCTTTCGCCGGCCCTGGCATTCCTAGGGGCGGCGCTCATTGCCTATGTCGCGAGCCATTTCCTCCACCGGACGCTGCATGCCGAACCCGAGCCCAGGGAGGGGACGGGAGATGCGGGGGAGACGGGCGGGCGGCAAATCCCCGCCGATGTCGGCCCGCAGCTCATCGAGAAGCTGCCGGTGCCGCTTCTGCTCATCAGCCAGCGCGGCCGGCTTGGCTATGCCAATCTCGCGGCTCAGGGGATGCTGCCCCGGCTCACGCCCGGCCAGCACTTCGCCCATATCATCCGCGCACCCGCCTTCGTCGAGGCCGTGAGTGCGACGCTGCGTGACGGGCTCGAGCGCAGCTTCGAGTTCACCTCCTACGAGGGCAACGAGCGGCATTTCGAGGCGCGCGTCAGCATGCTCGCGGAATGCGAAGGGTTCGGGCCGGAGGCCCATGCGATCGTGCAGGTCGAGGATCGCACCCGCACCCATCGCATCGAGCAGCTCCGCTCCGACTTCATCGCCAATGCGAGCCACGAGCTGCGCACGCCGCTCGCCTCGATCATCGGCTATATCGAGACCCTGCAGAACCATGCGCGGGAAGATCCCGAGGCGCGCGAGCGCTTCCTTGCGATCATGGCGCGCGAGGCGCACCGGATGCAGCGGCTGGTTGACGATCTCATGTCGCTGAGCCGCATCGAGATGAACGAGCATGTCCGGCCCGTGGAGCGGCTGCCGCTCAACCGCATCGCCTGCGACTGCGCCTCGGTGTTTCAGCCGCTCGCGAGCCAGGAAGGGATCACGCTCCGCGTCGAGCTCGATCCCGACGAGGCCGACGTGATCGGCGACCGCGACCAGCTTTCGCAGGTCTTCACCAACCTCATCGACAACGCGATGAAATACAGCGCCCCCGGCGCCACGGTGACGATCCGCTCCGCACCCGAGAACCCCGCGCATCCGGGCCGCGTGGGGGTGAGCGTCTCCGATACCGGCATGGGCATCCCGCGCGAGAAGCTCCATCGCCTGACCGAGCGCTTCTTCCGGGTGAGCGTGCCGCAGAGCCGCCACAAGGGTGGCACCGGGCTGGGACTCGCGATCGTCAAGCACATCCTCAACCGCCACAAGGGCCGCATCGAGATCAGCTCGGTGCTCGGCGAGGGAAGCACGTTCACGGTGTGGCTGCCGCGCGCCACGCAGCTTCATATCGTGCCCGATGAGCCGCCGGCGGTGGCGCCTGCGTCGCGCGCGGCGCGCTGACGGCTTTTGGCGCCCGAATTTCTTTCACTTTTTCAAATTCTTATGGTGTCATAAAACCGTTTGAAAAAGTAAATATTGTTGTCGCCCTAACCCCTATAGTTCCTAACCGAGCGCAGAGGGCCGGATCCAGCTTGCGGACTCCGCCCGGAACACACCGCGGCCGGAAAAAACGGTCGCGAAAATCAGGATGAACGCCATGTCGTCGCATATCGTCGCCTCCTTCGATGAGGATCTGGTTCAGATCCAGGCCAAGATCTCCGAGATGGGGGGAGTGGCCGAGGAAATGCTCTCGAAGGCTCTCGAATCGGTCCAGAACCGCGATGCGGCCCTCGCGAGCGAGGTGATCGACCGCGACAAGGCGCTCGACGCGATGGAGATGGAGCTCGAGGAGGCGGTGGTCCGCGTCATCGCGCTGCGCCAGCCGGTCGCGAACGACCTGCGCGTCCTCATTGCGGCGATGAAGATCTCCTCGACGCTCGAGCGCATCGGCGATCTCGCCAAGAACATCGCCAAACGCGCCATCCCGCTGTCGGCGGCGCGCCCGATGCGCCTCACCACCTCGATCGCCCGCATGGGCCGCGAGACCCTCGCCCAGCTTTCCGCGGTGCTGAACGCCCATGCCTCGCGCGATGTCGATACCGCGGTCCAGATCTGGAACCAGGACTACGAGATCGACGAGATGTACAACGCTATCTTCCGCGAAGTGGTGACCTACATGGTCGAGGACAGCCGCCTGATCGGTGTCGGCGCCCAGCTCATGTTCATCGCGAAGAACCTCGAGCGGATCGGCGATCACACCACCCACATTTCCGAGATGGTCTACTACATCGTGAAGGGCAACACGCTCGGCGACGACCGTCCGAAGGGCGAGCCCACCGGCGTCAATCTCGTCGCGGGCTGAGGCAGGAGCAAGCCATGTGTGCGAAGGTGCTCGTCGTCGAGGATGAGGAGGCGATCAGCCAGCTTCTCGCCTACAATCTCGGCAAGGAAGGTTTCACCGTTTCGATTTCCGCCGACGGGGACGAGGCAATGATCGCCGTCGACGAGGAGAAGCCGGATCTTGTCCTGATGGACTGGATGCTGCCGAACGTTTCGGGCATCGAGCTTTGCCGGCGGCTCCGCACCGGCAACGATACCCGCGATATCCCGGTCATCATGCTCACCGCCCGCGGCGAGGAGGAGGACCGGGTCCGCGGCCTCGACGTGGGGGCGGACGACTACGTGACCAAGCCCTTCTCCATGTCGGAGCTCGTGGCGCGGATGCGGGCGGTACTGCGCCGCACGGCGCCGGCGCTGGCGGGCGATGTCGCCACCTTCGCCGACATCGTGCTCGACCGGCAGCTCTGCCGGGTGCGCCGCAGCAGCCGCGACGTGCATCTTGGCCCCACCGAATTCCGGCTTCTCGACGTCTTGATGCAGCGCCCGGGGCGGGTCTTCTCGCGTGAGCAGCTGCTCGACCGGGTCTGGGGCCAGGACGTCTATGTCGAGATCCGCACGGTGGACGTCCATATCGGCCGCCTGCGCAAGGCGCTCAACCGCCGCGGCGACCGCGATCCGATCCGGACCGTCCGCTCCTCGGGCTACGCGCTCGACGAGACCTACACCGGCTGAAGCCAGGGGGCCGGGCCCGGCGGCATCGTCAGCCGTCGGCGCCCTCCTCCTCTTCCGTTTCGGCGCCGCGCGCCGAGAGAAAGTGCCCGAGGCCCTCGAGCGCGGGGATGTGCTCGCAGAAGGTGCGCACCACCACGAGGAGCGGGGTGGCCACCAGCATCCCCACCACCGACCAGAGCCAGGCCCAGAGCGTGACCGAGAGGAACACCACGACGGTGTTGAGCCTCAGGCTGCGCCCGACAAACCAGGGCGTGATGAGCTGGCCCTCGATCGAGGTCAGCGCGAGATAGGTCAGCCCCACGGGGATTGCCGCCGTCTGCTCGGGCAGGGTCAGCATGGCGACGACCGAGGAGGCGACGATCCCGATCGCCGAACCCACGTAGGGAATGTAGTTGAGCAGGAAGCCCGCGAGGCCGAAGAGCTCCGGGTTCGGCATGGAGAGCAGCCACATCGAGATCCCGATCGCGATGCCGAGGCAGGCGTTGATGAGGGTGATGGTGAAGAGATAGCGCGAGAGCTTGCGCTCGATGTCGCGCGCGATCGAGATCGCCCGGCGCTTGTCGCGGAAGGTCGGCAGGACATAGACGAGCTTCTCGTAGAACATGTCGCCCGACGCGAGCAGGAAGAAGAGCAGGATCAGCGTGAATGCCCCCTGCGCCAGCACTTCGGGGGCGAGCAGCACGACCTGCGCGGTGATCCCGGGTTCTCGTACGGCCACCACCGGAACATCGGTCGTCTCGCCGCCCTTGGCGAGTTCATCGACCTGTTTCGCCGCCTCGCGGATCTGGTCCGCCGCGCCGAGCATCTGGCTGATCTTGAGGTTGATCTCGCGGCTGATTTCGGGGGCCCGATCGACCCATTCGCTGATCGGGACGGCAAGGCCGAGCGCGCCGATCGCGAGGCCCGCCAGCAGGAGACCGACGATCAGGAAGGCCGAGAGCCCGCTCGGGATGCCGCGCCGGTCGAGAAAGCGGCGGACCGGACTGAACACCATGGTGAGCATGAAGGCCAGCACCACCGGCATCAGGAAGTTCCGGGCGTAGGCGAGCGAGAAGACCAGGAGCAGGAACAGGATGCCGAGCAACGCCCAGCGGATCATCGGGTCTTTCGGCTGTGGCCCGCGCGGCTCCGCCGTCACGTCTGCGGCGTCCGGCTCGGTGAGCGCCACACGCTCAGTCTGATTCATGATGTCCGTTCTCCCCCCAGGGCGCGCAATCCTGTCTGCCTTGGCCTGTCCGCAAGGAGCCCCTCGCGGCAAGCCTTGCACGAGGCAGAAGGCGCGGACAAACGGACGGCGCCGTCGCAGTTAACGCGGCAGGTCGCGAGCCGGTTCCATGATACCCCGGATCGAGGCGCTTGACAGGCCCCTTCAAGCGGCTAAACCGGCGTTTCAACCTGAGATCCGGGCGTGCCGTTGGCGCCAAACCCGAAGGAGTGTGACGATGACCCAGCCTGCCTCCAGCATTCGGGAGGTGTCGATCACGCTTCCCGACGGCGCAATCCGACAGTATCCCGCGGGCGTGACCCCCGCCGAGATTGCCGCCGGCATTTCCAAGAGCCTCGCGAAATCCGCGCTTGCCGCGCGCATCGACGGCAAGCTTGCCGACCTGTCGCAGCCGATCGAGGCGGATGCCGCCATCGCGATCGTGACGGCCAGGGACGAGAAGGAGGCGCTCGAGCTTTTCCGCCACGACTGCGCGCATATCATGGCCCGCGCGGTGCAGGAGATCTGGCCCGACGTGAAGGTTACGATCGGCCCGGTGATCGACAATGGCTGGTATTACGATTTCGACCGCGCCGAGCCCTTCACCACGGACGATCTCGAGAAGATCGAGGCGAAGATGCGCCAGATCATCGCCGCGCGCGATCCGGTCCGGACCGAGGTCTGGCCGCGCGAGAAGGCGGTGGCGCATTACGAGGCGAGCGGCGAGCCCTACAAGGTCGAGCTCGTCGGCATGATCCCCGAGGGCCAGCCGATCCGCATGTACTGGCACGGCGAGTGGCAGGATCTCTGCCGCGGGCCGCATCTGGCCAACACCGGCCAGGTACCGCCGGATGCCTTCAAGCTCATGTCGGTGGCGGGCGCCTACTGGCGCGGCGATTCGAGCCGCCCGATGCTCCAGCGCATCTATGGCGTGGGCTTCCGCACCAAGGAGGAGCTCAAGGCCTATCTCCATCGCATGGAGGAGGCCGAGAAACGCGACCACCGCAAGCTCGCCCGCGAGATGGATCTCTTCCACCTCCAGCCGGAGGCGCAGGGTTCGGTGTTCTGGCATCCGAACGGCTTCCTGATCTGGCGGACGCTCGAAGCCTACATCCGTCGCCAGCTCGATGCCGACGGCTATGTCGAGGTGAAGACGCCGCAGCTCCTCGACGCGGGGCTCTGGGTGCAATCCGGCCACTGGGGCAAGTTCCGCGAGAACATGTTCGTGGTCCCGGACGAGATCCCCTCGACCGACGATGACGCGCCGATCATATCGGGCAAGGGCGACCTGATGGCGCTGAAGCCGATGAACTGCCCGGCGCATGTCCAGATCTTCAAGCAGGGGACGAAATCCTATCGCGACCTGCCGATCCGCATGGCCGAGTTCGGCTGCTGCCACCGCAACGAGGCCCATGGCGCGCTCCATGGCCTGATGCGGGTGCGGCAGATGACGCAGGATGACGCGCATATCTTCTGCCGCGAGGATCAGATCGAGGCGGAGACGAGCCGGTTTCTTGCGCTCTTCTCGCGGGTCTATGGCCACATGGGCATGACGGAGATCTCCTACAAGCTCGCCACCCGGCCGGAGCAGCGGGCGGGCGACGACGCGACCTGGGACCGGGCCGAGGCAGCACTCGCGGCGGCCCTCACCCATGCCGGGCTCGAGTTCGACTATGCCGAGGGGGAGGGGGCGTTCTACGGGCCGAAGCTCGAGTTCCACCTCACCGATGCGATCGGCCGGACCTGGCAGTGCGGCACGTTCCAGCTCGACTACGTGTTGCCCGAGCGGCTCGACGCGAACTACATCGGCGAGGATGGCGCGAAGCACCGGCCGGTCATGCTCCACCGCGCGGTCTTCGGCACGTTCGAGCGCTTCATCGGGCTTGCGATCGAGCATTTTGCCGGCCGCTTCCCGCTCTGGCTCGCGCCGCGGCAGATTGTGGTGGCGCCGATCGTCTCGGAGGCCAACGACTATGCCGAGGAGGTCGTCGCGGCGCTGAAGGCGGCGGGGCTCCGGGCCGAGGGCGATTACCGGAACGAGAAGATCAACTACAAGGTCCGCGAGCACTCGCTCTCGAAGGTGCCGGTGATCCTCGCCGTGGGCCTGCGCGAGGTCGAGGAGCGCACCGTCTCGGTCCGCCGGCTCGGCGACAAGGCGAGCCGGGTTGCGGAACTCGAGGCCATCGTGGCCGAGCTGCGCGACGAGGCAACGGCGCCGGATCTGCGCTGATCCGGCATGGGATTTTCACGGTGAAAACGGGGCGTTTCACCGTGAAAATCTGTTTTTGGCTTTGAAATCATTGGATTTTCGTCGTTAACATATCATGAATCGCCGGCGATGAGGCAAAGGCCCGGTCGCCTCCGGCAGGCAGTGTCGGGGCAGTCGGGCGGCTTCTGCGGGCCCCTTCGGAGAGGGGGCTGTCGTGTGGACCTGGCCGTCTCTGGATATCAGCGCGAAACCCTTCTTCAGATTGCACTTCAGCCGGAAACGGCTCTGATCCGGCCTCTGCGCAGGCCGGGCCATGGGGGGGCGCCGGTGCGGGCGGTTCAGGCCGTGGCGGCTCTCGCGGTGGTTCGCAGGTGGCGCTCGATCTCGATCAGGCGCTGCTTGCGCCAGAGGCCGCCGCCGTAGCCGGTCAGGGAGCCGTCGGCGCCGATGACCCGGTGGCAGGGGATCATCACCGCGATCTGGTTGGCGCCGTTGGCGCGGGCCACGGCCCGCGTGGCCGCGGGGCGGCCGATGCGGCGGGCGATGTCGGAGTAGCTGCGGGTCTCGCCGGCCGGGATCTCGCGCAGGGCTTCCCAGACCTGCCGTGTGAAGGCGCTGCCCGCGAGGGCGAGCGGGGTCTCGAACCGGTCCGCGCGCGCGGCGAAATAGTCGGCGAGCTCGGCCGCCGCCTGTTCCGATGGCGGCATGGCACCGATCCCGATCGCCTCCTTCGCGGCGGCCTGCAAGCGCCTGAGCTCCGCGGGCAGGGCCTTGCGGCCGACGAACTCGAGCAGGTGCAGGTGGCTGCGGCTGCTGACCGCGATCATGTCGCCGAGCGGTGTGGGGATCCAGCTTGCGCGCAGGCGCCGGTCGGGGCGCAGATCGCCGGGGGCACAGCCGAGCAGGCGCGCGAAGGCGGTGCGGAAGGCGCTGGCGGACTCGAAGCTCGCCTCGTGCTGCGCGGTGATGACCTTGCCGCCCGCGGCCAGGGTCTCGAAGCCCTCGCGCAGGCGGCGCTGGCGGGCCATTTCGAGGAAGGTCATGCCGAACTGGCGCTTGAAGCTGCGCCGGACGGTCGAGAGGTCATACCCGAGCTGCTCGATGTGGCTTTCCGACCAGCGCAGGTCGGGCCGCTCGTCGAGCGCGTGGAGGAGCGCGGCGATGGTCGGATCGGCGAGCGCCGCGGCCTGGAGCGGGTGGCAGCGCTTGCAGGGGCGGTAGCCTGCCTCGATGCATTCGCCGATGGTGGCGAAGAAGGTGCAGTTCTCCGGTTTCGGTTTCCGGGCCGGGCAGGTCAGGCGGCAGAATATGCCGGTCGAGGTGACGCAGACATAGGCCTGGCCGTCGAAACGCGCGTCGCGGGCGAGGAGGGCGGCATAGAGGGCCTGGTGGTCTGGGAGATCGAACAGCATGGCGGTCTTCTAGCCTTGCGCGGCCGCGCGGGCCGCCGGTTTCCGGGCGTCTATTCTCTTTTCTCCGGCCATTTCTCCCGCCCGGCGCCTCCTGCCGCGGGTCAGCGGAGGATGTGAAATCCCGGACGCTCCGGCGGGTCGGCGGGGGTGGTCTCGACCTGGGTCACGCGCGCGAAAGCGGGGCCGCGGTGGAGGGCCGCGAGCATGTCCGCAAGCGCCGGGTCGGGGCCGGAAATCAGGGTGCGGACCGCGCCGTCGGGCTCGTTGCGGACCCAGCCGTCGAGGCCGCGGCGCAGGGCTTCCTCCCGGGTCCAGGCGCGGAAGCCCACGCCCTGCACCCGGCCGGTGATCCGCGCCATGCGGGCGGGGGGCGAAGCGTCGTCGCTGCGGGGCGCCATGGGGGGTCTCCTTGCGTTCGGGCGGGCCGATCCTGACGCGGTGTGGCGGGCCTTGTCCACCTTCGGTCCGCGGGTTTGCGGCGGCTTTGGCGCTCACCCCTTGGAACGTGTGGGCCGCTCGCGCGTTTCCCTTGCATGATCCGAAGTCCGAAGGAGGTGCAGATGTTCCGACTGAGACATGTGATCGTCATCATGACCAACGCGGTCCTCGTGGGCGGGTTGCTGATTCTGGTGCTGAGCCTCGGGTTCGTGGGCTGGGCGCCGATCGTCGGCGCCGTCGTGATCGGGTTCCTGCTGAGCTGGCCGGCGGCGCGCTTCGTGAGCCGCTGGATCAAGGAAGAGGACCCGGCCTGGAATGCCGAGAAGGACCGCCCGGTGGCGGCCGAGCGCGCTGCACGCCTCGAGCGTGAGCACGCAAAGCACGAGACCGGCCCGACCAAGGCGGTGATCCCGCCGCAGCCGCGACACGGCTAGGGCCGGGCCGACCGGGAAACGAAGACGACGATCGGGGACCGGCCCGCCAGCCTGGCGCGGCCGGTCCCTTGCTGTCCGGCCCCTGGGGTCAGCTCCGGCCGAAGACCGCGTCGAAGTTCTTCATGAGGGCGACGTCGAGATCGGCCATCGTCACCGGCAGGCCGAGATCGACGAGGCTGGTGACGCCATAGCCGCGGATGCCGCAGGGCACGATGCCGCCGAAATGCGAGAGATCCGGCTCGACGTTGATGGCGATGCCGTGGAAGGTGATCCAGCGCCGGATCCGGACGCCGATGGCGGCGATCTTGTCCTCGGCCTCGCGGCCGTCGGGAAGCGGCGGCTTGTCGGGGCGGCGGACCCAGACGCCGACGCGGCCCTCGCGTCGCTCGCCGGTGACGTTGAACTCGGCGAGGGTGCGAATCACCCATTCCTCCAGATTGCGGACATAGGCGCGGATGTCGCGGCCGCGGGTGTTGAGATCGAGCATGGCATAGGCGACCCGCTGGCCCGGCCCGTGATAGGTGTATTCGCCGCCGCGCTGGGCCGGGTAGACCGGGAATCGGCCGGGCTCGAGCAGGTCGGCGGGATCGGCCGAGGTGCCGGCGGTGTAGAGCGGCGGGTGTTCGAGCAGCCAGACAAGCTCCGGCGCGCGGCCGGCGAGGATCTCCGCCACGCGGGCCTCCATCGCGGCAAGCGCGTCCGGATAGGGCACAAGTGCCTCCGACACCTGCCATTCGGGAGACTGCAGAGCATTTGTCTTTTCTGGCGCGGCGTCCGTAAGGGCCCGGTTCATGGATTAAGTCCTCGGAAACTGACGGGATCGTGATAATATGCTAGCCGTTGGAACGACAGTCATTAACACGAATTCATGGGAGACGATTGGGCCATGCTTAAGAAATCGTCCGTTGCCGCCGTGCTTTCCCTCTCGGTTTCCATCGCCGCACTTCCGAGCGGGGCCTCGGCCGACGGGAGCGCCTTTGTCGGCGGCCTGATCGGCGGCGCGCTGGGGTCGGCGATCGTGAACCACTCGCAGCAGCAACAGCAGAAGCGCGTCTATGTCCAGAAGCGCACGGCGCCGCGCTCGACGGTGAGCAGCTATCAGCGCGAGCAGAACCGCGAGGTGCAGACCGCGCTCAACTATTTCGGCTTCCCGGCCGGCACGCCTGACGGGGTTCTGGGCGCGAATTCGCGGGCGGCGATCCGGGGGTATCAGTCGTTCATGGTCTCGAACTACGCGCCCTACAACGTCTCCTATGGCGCGACGGGGCTGCTTTCGGAGCCCGAGCGCATCCTGCTCGTCTCCTGCTACCAGCGTGCGATGGTGGGCGGGGCCTATGTCGGGCAGCGCATCGCCACGCGCCAGATGGGGCCGCGCGGCTTCCTGCTCGACTGCCGCGACGATCAGTATGGCGGCGGCATGCAGGCCAGCGCGCCGCAGGCCCAGCCCGCGCCGATGCCCGCGCAGCAGGCGGCCCCGATGGCGCCGGTCGCTCCGGCGGCCCCGGTGATGGAGGCCGCCGCACCGGCGCCGGTCGCGCCCGCGCCGGCCGCGGCGCTGCCGGTGGCGGCCGCCGCTCTCGCGGTTGCCGCAGCACCCGAGCCCGAGGTCGAGGCGCCGAAGCCCGGCGGGGCGATGCCGAACTTCCTCCGCGGCTCCGGCAGCTCGATGGGAAGCTTCTGCAACCGCGTCAGCATGACGACCGGCACCAATGGCGGCTATGTCACCGCCGCCGCGATGACCGATCCGCAGCAGGCGCTGGGCGAGCAGTTCTGCCTCGCGCGGACCTATGCGATGGAGCAGGGCGAGAGCCTCGCCGCCGCGGTGCAGGGTTTTTCGATGGCCGAGATCCAGGAGCAGTGCGAGGCCTTCGCGCCGACGATGACGGAATACCAGGCCCGGCTCGTCACCCAGTCTCCGGCCGAGGCCGGGGCGGCGCTGCAGAATTTCGTGGTCTCGACCGGCGTCTCGCCGACGCAGCTGAGCGGCAATGCGCGGATCTGTCTCGGGATCGGCTACAGCTCCGACAATGCCGAGCTCGCGCTGGCCTCGTCGATGATTCTCGTCGGTCTCGGCGAGGAGGCCTATGCCGAGCTGCTGGGCCATCACCTGATGAACGGCTTCTCGACGCCCAAGCGGCCCGACCGGGCGGACCAGTGGTACGGGATCGCGATCGACGCGCTTGATTCGGGGGCGAGCCCGCTCGTTCCGGCGAGCGGCACCGGCCGGACCGAACTGCTGCGCGCCGCGGTCGCGGGCGAATCCGGTATGCCCGCCCAGCCGGTGCTGAAGGACGCCTCGGCCAACCCCGGCGAGGCCAAGGCTTTCCTCATGCCGATGGGCGGAGCCTCGTCGAACTGAGCGGAAAAAGGGTGGCGCAAAGGAATTTCACTTTGCGCCATTTTCCTGCGTTTCCGGCCTTGTGGGGGGCAAAAGCCTTTGCTAGAAGCGCCCGCAGTGCGGCTGTGGCGGAACTGGTAGACGCGCAGCGTTGAGGTCGCTGTGGGGTAACTCCCGTGGAAGTTCGAGTCTTCTCAGCCGCACCAATTCCCCTGCAGCGGAATTCAGGTGCGATGCACGACGGGGCTCCTACCAGGCCCCGGATCGCCGCGGCGGTGAGCCCGGCAAGGGGCGCCAGCGGCGCCCGCTCCTTCCTCTCCAGAAAATTCCCGCTCCGGAAAATTCGGGTTTCCGCGTGGTGCCGCGGCGCCGGCTCCGGCCGCCTCGCGCCGGAGGTTCAGGTCTCGGTGGCGGCGAGCCATTCGACCTTCGGGGCGAACATGTAGCCCGCGCCGTAGATCGTCTTGATGATTCTCGGGTTGCGCGGATCCTCGCGGAGCTTGTTGCGGAGCCGGGAGATGCGCACGTCGATGCTGCGGTCGAAGGTGATGGTGGCCGACATGCCGTCGCCATCCATCAGCGTCTCGCGCGAGAGCACGCGCTGGGGCAGGGAGACGAGGGCGCGCAGGAGGCGCACCTCGCTGCCGCTCAGCTCGATCTCCTCGCCATCGGGCGCGGTCAGCCGGTGGCTGCGGAAATCGACGGTCCAGCCGGAAAAGCGGGCGATCTCGGCGCCGCGCTCGGCGGTGCCTTCGGCGCGGCGCAGCACGGCACGCGCGCGGGCCACCGCCTCGCGCGGGCTGAAGGGTTTCACCAGGTAGTCGTCGGCGCCCATCTCGAGGCCGAGCACGCGGTCGGTCACCTCGGTCCAGACGCCGCTGATGATGATGACGGGGATGTTCTCGCTGTGGAGCCGGCGCGTCGCCAGATCGAGGCCGGGTCCGTCGGGCAGGCGCATGTCGATGAAGCAGAGCGCCGGGCGGACCTGACTCAGGCGGCGCTCGAAGTTGCGGATGAGCCCGAAGGATTCGACGTCGAACCCGTGTTCGCGGAAGGTCCGGACGAGTATCGTGGCGAGGTCGTGGTCATCCTCGAGAATGAACACCAGCGGCTGTCGTGTCTGCATGTCCTGGCTTTTCTCCCCCCGGGTGAGTCTTTTGTTTTTCTTCCGGCCACTCTGGCGCCGGAGCCCCGACTCATGGCGTATATCATGCTGCGGAATCCTCGATGGCGCAAATCAGCTTGTCCGGGAGGAACGGCTTGTTGAGGAGGGGGAAGGCGGCCCTGTCGGTTTCGGCATCGGCGTCGTCGACTTCCGCAAATCCCGTCATCAGGATGACGCGGAGCTCCGGGCGGAGCCGGACGGCCTCGCGGGCGAGGCTGAAGCCCGACATGCCGGGCATCACCACATCGGAGACGAGCGCGCGGAGATTGTCGAGCGCGCCGACGAGCGGCAGGGCCTCCTCGCCGCTCTCGGCCTCAATCACCGAATAGCCGGCGCCGGCGAGCTGGCGGCGGATGGTGCGGCGGAGCTCGTGATTGTCATCGACCAGCAGGACAAGGCCCTGGCCCGGCTGGGTCGCATCGCCCGCCGCTGCGGCGGAGAGCTGCCGTGACGCGGCGTCGGCGGCGAGGATGGGCAGGTCGAGCATGAAGCGGCTGCCCTTGCCGGGGCTGCTGTCGACGGCGATCGTGCCGGCGGACTGGCGGATGAAGCCCCAGACCATGCTGAGCCCGAGGCCGGTGCCCTGGCCCGCGCCCTTGGTGGTGAAGAAGGGTTCGAAGATCTGGCCGAGGGTCTCCTCGCCGATGCCCTCGCCGGTGTCGGAGATGGTCACGCCGACGAAATCGGCGCCGCCGCGCGGCGAGGGGTAGTCGATCTCGATGCCGATCCGGCCGCCCTGCGGCATGGCGTCGCGGGCGTTGAGGCAGAGGTTGAGCAGCGCGGTCTCGAACTGGCCGCGGTCGAGATGGGCCAGCGGCGGCACGCCGCGGCATTCCATGCCGACGCTGATGTCGGGGCGCAGCGTGCGCCGGAGCAGGCGGAGCATGTCGGTCACGCAGGCCTCGACATCGATCGCTTCGGGGCGCAGCGGCTGGCGGCGCGCGATGGCGAGGAGCTGGCCGGTCAGCCGCGCGCCCTGCTCGACCGCATGGATCGAGGGTTCGAGATATTCCTCCCGAATGGCGGCCTCGCCGACCAGATCGCGCAGCGGCACGAGATTGCCGTAGATCACCGCGAGCAGGTTGTTGAAATCATGCGCAATGCCGCTCGCGAGCTGGCCGACCGCGTCCATCTTCTGCGCCTGGAGCAGCGCGGTCTCGGCCTCCTTCTCGCGCGTCACGTTGAAGGAGCAGACATAGAAGCCCGCGACCCGGCCGTCCTCGGAGATGTCGGGGCGCAGGAAGGTGCGGATGGTGAGCTGGCGCCCGTCGGCATGGCGCCCGGGGTGGATGAAATCCACCGCCTTGCCGCTGTAGGCGGCCTCGAAGAACGGATTGCCAAGCTCCAGCGTGTCCTGCCAGATGAATTCGTCGGCGTGCTTGCCGACAATGCTTTCGGGGGTGAGGCCGTAGGCGGCGGCAAAGCGCTGGTTGGCGAAGCTGTAGAACCGGTCCGGATCGACATAGGCGATGCCGATCGGCAGCTTGTCGGTGATGATCCGCAGGAGGGTGTCGTCCCGCCGGCTGGCGGGGTCGTCCACCGTATCGGTCCGGGAAGGTCTGGGCATGCCTCTTGCGCTCCGCTTGCTGTCTCGCCTGCGAGGCTAGCGCGGTTTCGGGCGCCGGGAAACGTGCCCGTTGCGACGAATACAATTCGTTAAAGTCTGGCAAATCTCGCGCAACCTTTGCGGGGCAATCAGGGCTCACGCAACGAAACGTTGTGGTGGCCCGGGCCCGGGGCCGGTCGCGTCCGCACGGACATCCCCAGATCGTGCGGACGCGGCCCACTGGGCCCCCGGAGCTGCCCTGCGCCCAAAAAGACGAACCCCGGAGGACGCCCGTGATGCCAGCATCGGACATCTTGCCACCCTTGCGCCGGCCGCTCTGAGAGCGCCGCCGCCGGAGCGGTCCTTCGGATATCCCTGGCCGGGCTGCGCCGGCCGCCGACCCCGTGCGAGGCCCCTGGCGGGCCCGTTCGAGGAGAGAATGGAAGGAGACCTGCCGTCATGAAGGTCCTCGTGCCTGTGAAGCG
>QKPN01000110.1 GCA_003258405.1 Rhodobacteraceae bacterium DSL-40
GCCGACAGCTTGACCGACACGCCACTCGCCTTTTCCGGCGCCGTGCCGACTTCCTTGACGGCGGCAACCGCCTCGATCGCGAGTTCGTAGGCTTTCAGATAGCGCGCGGCGTCTTCAGCCGTACGCGCACCCTCGCCCAGCATGTCGAAACTGAAATGGGCCGCTTCGCCCGACTTGACCATGCGCTTGCCGCGCTTCAGGGCCTCCTTGACGGTCCGGCCAAGGACGAACTGTTCGCCCATGATGCGC
>QKPN01000111.1 GCA_003258405.1 Rhodobacteraceae bacterium DSL-40
GTTGCCATAATCATAGACGGTGACTTTTTCGCGGGTCACCACGCATTTCGGCTTGCCATAGGCCCCGCGCGCGAAGATCTGCTCCGAGCCCATCGACACGCCCCGGTCCGTGAAGAAGCGCGGATCGTGCGCGATGATCCAGTAGACCCGGTCGTCGGCGGCCACTGTCAGCCCGTCAAACGTGTAGGAGGTGGCATTCGTATGCGCGATCGGGATGGTCCGGCTCGGCTTTCCCTGCAGCGACAGCAGGCTGGACAATGTCATGCCCAGCTCGACATTGCTGACCCGCTGGCCGGGCACGATCTGGTTGTCCTTGAGGTCAGGCGGTGCACTGACACAGGCGCCAAGCGCCAGGAACATCGCGGCGGAAAATACTCTACTGCCCACATTCATGGCGGGGCCTCCGTTACGTTACAAGAACTGTACAATGACGATCAGCTCACCCCATCCACCCCCGCTTGTCGAGGCAACGAACACAGGAAACAGCCCCAAGCACCCACA
>QKPN01000112.1 GCA_003258405.1 Rhodobacteraceae bacterium DSL-40
GAGACGAATCCGAGGGATTGGCCGGCGGTGACGGCGTCGCCTGTCTTCACCTTGAGCTTCGCCATGTTGAGGTGGAGGTATTTGTAGATGCGGCCACCGGCGCGCAGGCTGATCGAATAGGAGCCGACATTCGAAATGACGCCGTCCTCGACAGCGACAACTTCATGCAATGCGCGGTCGGCCTTGGCGGTGGACCGCATCGTGTTGCACTGGGCCGGCGTGCCGACCCGGATATCCTGTCCCTGGTGGATTTTCTCCGCCGGGCAGAGGGGTGACCCGCGATTGGCACTGCGGGTTTCGCAGAAATTGTCGCGCCATGGATAGGCATAATTGCGCGCATCGCACTGGTCGCCGCCGCCTACGCCGCCACCAAAGGTGAAGACCTGAGATTGCAGGTAGGTGGGCGCCGTAGCGATGGGGAAAACCATGTCCGGCGCATGGACGATCTGGTCGCCAGAGCCTTGCCCGGTTCCGGGTATCAGCGCGCCGGGGGCGAAAAAG
>QKPN01000113.1 GCA_003258405.1 Rhodobacteraceae bacterium DSL-40
CAGCGAATGTCGCCTGCGCTGATCATGTCGATCGCGCCGCCGATGACGCCGCCCTGCAGGGCGAAGAGGACCGGCACGCGGGCCTCTTCAAGGGCGTTGAAGCTGGACTGGATCTGGCGGATGTTCGAACGGAAGGCTTCGGCGGCGACATAGCGATCGACCTTGCCGCCGCCCTCGCCCGAGCCGAAGACAGCGAGATCCATGCCGGCCGAGAAGTGCTTGCCGGTCGATGATATGACGATGCAGCGCGCCCGCGCATTCATGTCGATATCGCGGACAATGGCGGGCAGTTCGTTCCAGAACGCCTTGTTCATCGTATTCATCGCCTCGGGGCGATTCATCTTGATGTGGGCGACCTTGTCTTTGATCGTGACGGCGAAGGCTTCGTATGTTTTCTGCAGCATGGAGCGTCTCCTCGGTTTGACCGAAGTCTAGCACGGGCCAGCTTACAGGCCAGATGTGACGCCGGGGGAAGCCTCAGGCGAGGACGGACTCGG
>QKPN01000114.1 GCA_003258405.1 Rhodobacteraceae bacterium DSL-40
TGCCGTTCTCGATCAGCGTGGTGATGCGGCCCATGCAGTCGGAGGTCTCGCGCGTCGTGCTCGTATACAGGCGCAACTTGCCCTCGACCATTTCGCCGACCAGCGGGTCGTTGACCAGGTCGTTCACAAGGTTCTTCGAATAGGTCAGTTCAGCCACGTCGCGGCACGTATGCGTGACGATCACCTCGTCATAGCGCTCATAGGTCTCAGGGTCGCGCACCAGGCTGGCGAACGGCGCAAAGCCCGTGCCGGTCGAGAACATGTAAAGCCGCTTGCCGGGGGTCAGCGCGTCCAGCACCAGCGTACCGGTCGGTTTCTTGCCCAGCAGCACCTTGTCGCCCGGCTGGATCGATTGCAGGCGCGATGTCAGCGGGCCGTCAGGCACCTTGATCGAATAGAATTCCAGTTCTTCGTCCCAGGCTGGCGACGCAATGGAATAGGCGCGCAGCAGCGGCTTGCCGTCTTCCCGGGGCAGGCCG
>QKPN01000115.1 GCA_003258405.1 Rhodobacteraceae bacterium DSL-40
CGGCGGCGTCGATGCCCATGCCGAGGACTGGCCCGGCATCGCCTCCCTGCAGTCGATACAGGGCAGCGGGCGCTATCATGAGTGCGGCGCCACGATGATTTCCGAAAGCTGGGCCCTGACGGCCGCCCATTGCGTCGAGACGGCGAGGGTCGAGGCGGTTGGCCGCGCGGTGCAATACGTGCCCGACACCGACGGCAACCTCGTCCGGTTCGGGCCGATCATTCTCGTGGTTGGCAATGGCGACCTGCGACGCATGGCGGCCGGATCGGTCTTCCCGGTCAGCCGGATCGTCGTCCATCCCGATTATCAGTCCGGACGCCCCGAAGCTGGCAATGACATCGCCCTCCTGCGCATCGCCGGGTTCTGGACCGGCCCCGTCGCCACGCTTCAGGCCGTGCCGGATGCCGGCGAGGAGAATAGCGCGTTCTATGTCGCCGGCTATGGCAACACCGAAGAAGACGGCCCCGGC
>QKPN01000116.1 GCA_003258405.1 Rhodobacteraceae bacterium DSL-40
GACGTGTTGTTCCCGCTGGATGCGCTGTGGGCGGATGAAAATGTGGGTTTTGTCGGTGTGGACTGGTATCCGCCAATGGGAGACTGGCGGGATGGCGGTGATCATCTTGATGCCTTGGCCGGGTACAGGGCGGCGGATGACCCGGATTACCTGACTGCACAGCTTGCGGGCGGCGAAGCGCATGACTGGCACTATGCCAGCCAGGCCGACCGCGACGCGCAGGTGCGCGCGCCGATTCAGGACGCGACGC
>QKPN01000117.1 GCA_003258405.1 Rhodobacteraceae bacterium DSL-40
CCGATTCAGGACGCGACGCATGGCGAGCATTGGATTTTCCGGGCCAAGGACCTGACGGGTTGGGCGGGGGCGCTGCACTATCCTCGGCCCGGCGGCGTGCGGGCGGCGGTGCCGACGGGTTGGGTGCCGGGGTTGAAACCGGTGCGCCTCTCGGAGATTGGCTTTGCCGCGGTGGACAAGGGCGGCAATGCGCCGAACCTGTTCTTCGATCCGAAGA
>QKPN01000118.1 GCA_003258405.1 Rhodobacteraceae bacterium DSL-40
GTATTCACCTGAATTGATATTCTCGAAGGTCGCCGGCACGCCCGCGAGATCGGCCCCTTTGACCCTGTCTCCATTCTGCTCAAGGAAGGAGTAACCCAGCACACCAATGGCCGCCGGCGTCTTTACCAGGGACTGGATGATGGCCGTGTCATTCTCGCCGAAATCGATCCAGGCGCCATCGGTGCGGATCGTATGGGCGCGGGTCTTGAAGGCATCGCTATCGCTCGCTTTCAGCGCGGCCAGTTCAGGCAGCGCCTCAGCGCCATGTTCCATGCCCAGTTCGACAAAGGCATCGCGCGTCCCGGACGTCGGCGGCGGGCCGAACACCATGATCGGCTCGTCCGGCAGGGTGTCGCTTACGTCATGCCAGGATTTGTACGGGTTGGGCTGGAAGCCGCCCGCGCCGTCCGGCACGTCCTGGGCCAGGGCCAGGTAGAGCTCAGTTTTCGAGATATCGAAATCCGGG
>QKPN01000119.1 GCA_003258405.1 Rhodobacteraceae bacterium DSL-40
TGCGGTGACGCACGAAAAATGGCTTGCCGCCGATCAGGACGCGAATCTCGCCGCCGAGCGGCACTTTCGAGATATCAACGTCGAGTGACGAAGCGGCGCGCGTATCGGCCGCCGGGTTCCACTGGTCGACAGCGGCGATGGCAAAAGCGGCCAGACCGCCGAACGCCACAGCGCCCGTGGCGATATGGATGAAATTGCGGCGATCTTCATCGACGGCATCGTCATGGGAATGTGCAGTTTGATCAGTCACGCTGTACCCGTCCTTCAAGGCAGATTCTTAGCCCCGTATTACACATGGCCCCTTTTCTTGCCCATTGCGGCAAGGCGACACGGGAGGCCCCGGTAAAACACTTATCGACGCGCGTTATCCTGACTTGTGGCCTGTGACAACAGCGCGCTTGTCGCAGGCGGCCAGACAGCGCATCAAATGCGTCATGACCAATCCTGATCTCGACACCCGCAAGGC
>QKPN01000012.1 GCA_003258405.1 Rhodobacteraceae bacterium DSL-40
CATCAAAGATATATAATGTCAAAGAGCCAACCCCGGCGAACAAAGCAACCTGCTGCGCTACCATTGGAGCGCGTCAAGCTGCCCGATCCCTAGAGTGTCCAGCGTGCGGAGCGTTGCCTCGCCGCCGGTGGAGCGCTTTCTACGGATACCACACGAGTCGCGCAAGCGGAAAAAGCGGCCTCATGACAGTTTTTTTTCGTTTGCCCGAAATTTTTGCGGCATGGCGCGTCTTGCGCCCTTTCGGCGGCTCCGGACGGCCCTCCAGGCGAGCAAGAGCACGATTCCGGCGCCATAAAGCAGCGGTTCAGCTGGCCAGGCCTTCACCAGCCAGATGAAATGCAGCCCCGCAAGCAGGGTTGCGGGATAGGCAAGCCGGTGCAGACGGCGCCAGCGCGCGCCCCCGAGGCGGCGGATCGCGGAATCGGTCGAGGTGAGCGCGAGCGGCAGCAGAAGCAGGAGGGCTGCGAATCCCACGATGATATAGGGCCGCTTCAGCAGATCCTCGGCGATCCGCGGCCAGTCGAACTGCCGGTCGAGCCAGAGCCAGACGATGAAATGCAGCAGCGCATAGACAAAGGCGAGCTGGCCGATTGCCCGTCGGAAGCGCAGGAGGTTGAGCCCGACGATCTCGCGCAGGGGCGTGATGCAGAGCGCCGCGATCAGGAGCTGGAGCGCAATGAGGCCGTATTCGTGCTCGAGCGCCCGGACCGGGTCGGCCCCGAGCCGGTTGAGCAGCGCAAGCCGGAACCAGGCGATCGCGGGCACCGCGCCCAGGATGTAGAGCGGCCAGGACGGCAGGCGCCGGAGCGCCATGTTGAGGCGGTCGATCATTGCGGCCTCAATAGTATTTCCGGAGATCCATGCCGGAATAGAGCCCGGCGACCGCATCGGCATAGCCGTTGAAGAGCTCGGTGTCCCGGCGCGGGGCAAAGACGCCGGCGCCGATCACCCGCTCCGTCGCCTGGCTCCAGCGCGGATGGCTCACGTTCGGGTTCACATTGGCATAGAAGCCGTATTCCCGCGGCTGGAGCTGGTTCCAGGTCGTGGGCGGCTGCTTTTCGGTCAGCGTGATGCGCACGATCGACTTGATCGACTTGAAGCCGTATTTCCACGGCACCACGAGCCGGATGGGTGCGCCGTTCTGGTTCGGAAGCGGCTCGCCATAGAGGCCGGTGGCAAGGATCGTGAGCGGGTGCATCGCCTCGTCGAGCCGGAGCCCTTCGACATAGGGCCAGTCGATGCCACCGAAGACGCTGCGCTGGCCCGGCATCTCGTCGGGGCGGTAGACCGTCTCGAAGGCCACATATTTCGCGCCCGGTTCCGGCTCGGCCCGGGCGATCACGTCGGCAAGCGGAACGCCGATCCAGGGGATCACCATCGACCAGGCCTCGACGCAGCGGAGCCGGTAGATCCGCTCCTCGAGCGCTCCGGGCTTCGCAAGATCCTCCACTCCGTACGTGCCCGGCCGGCCGACCTTGCCGTCGATCACAACGGACCAGGGCTTGGTCGTGAGCTTGCCCGCGTAGCGCTCCGGATCTTCCTTGTCGAAGCCGAATTCATAGTAGTTGTTGTAGCTCGTGATGTCGGCCTTCGAGGTTGGGGCCTCGTCGATCGACCACTTGCTCGTCTTGCCCTGGAGCGTCGCGGCCGCGGCGCTGCGGGTGGCGAGCGGCAGGGCGGCTGCGCCCGCGATGAACGCGCGACGGCCCAGCCAGGCCGCCTTCGGCGTGACATCGGCATAGGTGAGCTTTGGTCCGGTCCAGCGTTGCATCTTAGTTCCCGTGCTGTGTTCGCATTACGCAGGACTATACGCGCACAAGGCCCCGTCCATTTCGGCTCTGCCCTTCACAATCCCGTAACACGGGTCCCCGCCTCAGCCACGTCGGAGCCGGGGGGTGACAGCCCCGCCCTGCCCTCCTAAGCTCGAGCCTCAGGAGCAGTTCGGGGGTAAATATGAAGGTGATGGTTCTCGGCGCCGGCGTGATCGGTGTGACGACGGCATATTATCTTGCGAAGCAGGGCGTCGAGGTTCAGGTGCTCGACCGCCAGCCCGGCCCGGGCATGGAGACGAGCTTTGCGAACGCAGGCGAGCTCTCCTACGGCATGAGCTCGCCCTGGGCGGCCCCGGGCATCCCGAAGAAGGCGGTGAAGTGGCTCTTCATGAAGCACCGCCCGCTGCTCATCGTCCCCAGCCTCCGGCCCGCGATGTGGGCCTGGTGCGTGCAGATGCTCCGGAACTGCAACTCCGAGTCCTACAAGATCAACAAGAGCCGGATGGTGCGGATCTCGAGCTACAGCCGGGATGCGCTCACCGACCTGCTCGCCGAGGTGCCGCTCGAATTCGACATGCGCGAGAAGGGCACGCTCCAGCTCTTCCGCACCGAAAAGCAGCTGAAGGGTTCGAAGGCCGACCAGGACGTGCTGGCGGAATTCGACTCGCCCTTCGAGGTGCTCGACCGCGAGGGCTGCATCGCCGCCGAGCCGGGCCTCTCCCATGTCGCGGAGAAATTCGTCGGCGGCCTGCGTCTCACGGCTGACCGGACCGGGGATTGCCGGGTGTTTACCCTCGCGCTGGCCGAGAAGGCGGCGGAGATGGGCGTCTCCTTCCGGTACGGGGTCACGATCAACGGTCTCCGCGAGGAGGGCGGGCGCATTGCGGGAGTCGAGACCGACAAGGGGCTCGAGACCGCCGACAGCTATGTCTGCGCCCTCGGCCCGCACGCGCCGCGCGTGCTCAAGACCGTGGGCATCCGGGTGCCGATCTATCCGATCAAGGGCTATTCGATCACCCTGCCCGTGACCGACGGCGATGCCGCGCCGCAATCGACGCTGATGGACGAGACCCACAAGGTCGCGATCACCCGGCTCGGCGACCGGATCCGCGTCGCGGGTCAGGCGCAGATCGTCGGCTACAGCAAGAGCCTCGGGCCGCGCGCCACCGATGCGGTGCGCCATGTGGTCTCCGACCTCTTCCCCAAGGGTGGCGATGTCTCGAAGGCCGAAGGCTGGACCGGCCTCAGGCCGATGACGCCCGACGGCACCCCGGTGATCGGCCCGACGCGCTTCTCCAACCTCTTTCTCAACACCGGCCATGGCACGCTGGGCTGGACCATGGCCTGCGGCTCGAGCCGCGCGGTCGCCGATGTCGTGACCGGCCGGACACCGGAGATCTCCCTCGACGGCCTGACCGTCGCCCGCTACGGGCAGTAGCGCAGAGGCCGCCAGGCGCGGGCCCATCGAGGCCCGCCACGGTCGCGAGACACCGGGAAACGCGCCCCGCATCCCCCCGATTCAGGATTTGTTTACCATGATCGGGCGGAGTCGGGCATGTCTCCTGGAGTATCCCGAATGCGAAGGCGTCTTGCCGCGATTCTGCTGGCCGCGGCCCCGGTTCATGTCCCGGAGGCCGGGGCCGGGGCATGGCCACGCGACGAGGGCGCGGCCTTCCTTTCGCTTAGCCAGACCGTCAGCACCGGTGGGCGCACGCTTCTCTCGGCGAGCGAGGATATTCGCAGCTACACCTCGCTCTATGCCGAATATGGCCTCACGCCGAAACTCACCATTGGCCTCGACGCCGGGGTCGGGATCGACGCAAGCCTCTCGACCGGCATGGAGAGCCCGGTCAACGCCTGGCTTGCCTTCCTGCGCTATCCGATCTGGGTGGGCGAGGGCGGCAATCGCTTCGCCGCACAGATCGGCGCGGGCACCCAGACCGAACCCGATTACGGTCAGCAGGCCCGGCTCCGGCCCGGTCTTTCCTGGGGCAGGGGATTCGAAAGCCGCTGGGGCGGCGGCTGGCTCGGGATCGAGGCCTCGGCCGAATACCGCTTCAAGAGCGAGGATTTCGCCTTCAAGGCCGATTACACCGCCGGCATCAAGCCGAGCGAGAAATGGATGCTGATCTTTCAGCTGCAGACCGGACGCTACGGCGCGGAAGACACCATCGTGCGGCTTGCCCCCTCGGTCGTGCGCAAGATGGGCAAGCGGATGCACCTGCAGCTCGGCGGCATTGCCTCGGTGGCCGGAGACGATGCGCTCGGACTGAAATTCGCGACCTGGTTCGAGTTCTGAGGTTCCGGCCGGCTCAGTGCCGGCCGCCGACCACGCGCAGATCGGCCGAGGTGAAACCCGGCATCACCCGCGGCTGCCCCGTCACCTCCGCGGTGACATCGCGCACGCGGATATCGGCAATCCGCACCACGCCGCCGCTCGGCCCGATCAGGTCGAGCCCGACATGGGCGTAAAGCACGCGGTCGTTCCATACCATGTCGATACCCGGAAGCGCCTCGGTCCCGATCACCGCGCAGGCCTCGTAGACCCGGCCATGGATGTCGAGCCCCACGACCCGGCCGCAGGTCTCGAGCCCCGGTACCGGCCGGCCCATCCGGCCTCCCGGCCAAGCGGAGACCCGAACGAGGCCCCGTGGCCCACCCATGCCCTTGATCCGCGCCGAAACCTCGATGAAACTCGCCGGCCGGAGCGGCATCTCGCCCATGTAGCGCAGCCGCTGGGTCGCCTCGGTCTTGCGCAACTCGAGGCAGGCGCCGAAATCCGGGTCGTCCTCGATGAGACGCACACCATCGCAGTCGGAATCGCCATAGGTCGGGCTGTCCGGTGTGCCGTCTCCCCTGGACCAGTCATAGAGGCCCTCGGCAAAGGCGGGAGGCATCAGATCGAGTACCGGCACCCCGTATGCGCACATGTGGAATCCTTTCCTGGAGACGACAGGCCACAGCTGCCACGACAGGGTTAAAGTTGCGTTAACCAATTCACGATGAATGTGGGCCAACGCCGCAAAACGCGCCGCGGCCCGCTTTTTTGGCGCCTTCCGCCCGGGGAGGATGCCGAAAGGCTGGCAATGCGACGCCCGCGAGGGTAAGCTTCAGGTTAATATGCGCATCCGCGGCCAAAAGCGGAGCGCCAGAGGCAGACAGACGTATGGGAAAGGGCAGTTCCCGATGACCGACATGGTCCATGGCGCCACGCCGGAGATCCGGGGCGAGGCGATCCTTCCCGCATGGTGGCGCACAGTCGACCGCTGGTCGCTCGCGGCGATTCTCGCACTCTTCATGATCGGCCTGTTGCTGGGGCTCGCCGCCTCGCCGCCGCTCGCGGTCCGCAACGGGCTCGATCCGTTCCATTACGTGACGCGGCAGGCGGTCTTCGGCGCGATGGGCCTCGGCTGCATGCTCGTCATCTCGATGATGTCGCCGACCCGGCTGCGGCGCCTCGCGGTGCTTGCCTTCGGCATCACCTTCGTCGCGATCCTGCTGCTGCCCGTCCTCGGAACCGATTTCGGCAAGGGGGCGGTGCGCTGGTATTCCCTGAAGGTGATCTCGGTCCAGCCCTCGGAGTTCCTCAAGCCAACCTTCGCGGTCTTCACCGCCTGGCTGATGGCGGCGAGCTACGACGACAAGGGGCCTCCGGGCAAGATGATCTCCTTCGGCGTCGCGGTCTTCCTCGTCCTCCTCCTCGCGGCCCAGCCCGATTTCGGCCAGGCCGGCCTCATCATCGCGACCTGGGCGCTGATGTATTTCGTCGCGGGCGCCCCCATCGCGCTCCTCGGCTCGATCGGCGCGGGCGTCCTCGGCTTCGGCTGGCTCGCCTACGAGAATTCCGAACATGTCGCCCGGCGCATCGACGGCTTCCTCTCCTCGGAAGTCGATCCCCGCACCCAGATCGGTTACGCCACCAATGCGATCCACGAGGGCGGCTTCCTCGGGGTCGGCATCGGCAACGGCACGGTCAAATGGACGCTTCCCGACGCCCATACCGATTTCATCATCGCGGTGGCGGCAGAGGAATTCGGCCTCATCCTCTGCGTCATCATCATGGCGCTCTACATGACGGTGGTGGTCCGCTCCCTGCTCCGGCTCGTCCATGAGCGCGACCCCTTCATCCGCTTCGCGGGCACCGGCCTCGCGGTGCTCCTCGGGATGCAGTCGCTCATCAATATCGGCGTGGCAGTCCGGCTCCTGCCCGCCAAGGGCATGACCCTGCCGCTCATCTCCTATGGCGGCTCCTCGCTCATCGCGGCGGGCATCGGCCTCGGGATGCTGCTCGCGATGACCCGCACCCGGCCACAGAACGACTTCGACGAGCTGCTCGCCCGCCGCCGGGCGCTGCCTGCATGAGCGCCCGCCCCCTTCTCGTCATCGCCGCGGGCGGCACCGGCGGTCACATGTTCCCCGCCCAGGCCCTCGCCGAGGAGATGCTGCTGCGCGGCTGGCGGGTGCAGCTCTCGACCGATCCGCGGGGCGCGCGCTATGCGGGCGGCTTCCCGAAGGAAGTCGAACGACAGGTGACATCGTCCGCGACCTTCGCCCAGGGCAGCGCCCTCTCCCGCGCGCTCGCCCCCTTCTCGATCGCTGCGGGCGTCGTGAAGACGGCGCAGGCGCTGCGCCGCGACAGGCCCGCCTGCGTCGCGGGCTTCGGCGGCTACCCCGCGCTACCAGCCATGGCGGCGGCAACGCTCCTGAAGATCCCGCGCCTCATCCACGAGCAGAACGGCGTGCTCGGCCGCGTCAACCGCCTCTTCGCCACCCGCGTCGATCAGGTCGCCTGTGGCACATGGCCCACCGCGCTCCCCGAGGGCACCCGCGGCGAATATGTCGGCAACCCGGTGCGCAGCAGTGTGCTCGCGCTCTCCGGCGCGGCCTACCCCAGCCCGGCGAAAGGCACGATCGGCCTTCTTGTCATCGGCGGCAGCCAGGGCGCGGGCCTCTTCTCGCGCGTGGTGCCCGATGCGCTCAAGCGCCTGCCCTATGATCTCCGCGACCGCATCCACCTCTCCCAGCAGGTCCGCCCCGAGGACATGGACCGGGTCCGCGCCCTATACGACGGGCTCGAGATCGAGGCGGAGCTCCGTGGCTTCTTCGACGACGTGCCCGACCGGCTGGCCGCAGCGAGCCTCGTCATCAGCCGCGCAGGCGCCAGTTCCATCGCCGACATCACCGTAATCGGCCGGCCGGCCCTCCTCATCCCCTATGCCGCGGCCATGGACGACCATCAGACCGCCAATGCCGCAGGCCTCGTCGAGGCGGGCGGCGCCTTCGCGATCAGCGAGGCGGAGTTGACGCCGGAGGGGCTGGCAAGGCACATCACCGCAATCCTCTCGGACCCCGAAGGGGCGGGCGCCATGGCAGCGGCAAGCCTCTCGCGCGGACGCCCCGAGGCAACTCAACATCTCGCGGGCCTCGTCGAGGCACTCGCCCAGAACGGTAGAGAAACATGAACGGACAGACCCGGCTTCCCCACGACATCGGCGCCATTCACTTCACGGGGATCGGCGGCATCGGCATGTCGGGGATCGCCGAGGTGCTGCTCGACCATGGCTTCACCGTGCAGGGCTCCGATCTCCGCGCAAGCCCGATCACCCGGCGCCTCGAGCAGAAGGGCGCGAAGGTCTTCATCGGCCAGCAGGCCGAGAACCTTGCCGATGCCCAGGTCGTGGTGATCTCCTCGGCGATCAAGCCCGGCAACCCCGAGCTTGACGCGGCCCGCGCGCGCAAGCTCCCCGTGGTGCGCCGCGCCGAGATGCTCGCCGAACTCATGCGGCTGAAATCCAACGTCGCGATCGCCGGCACCCACGGCAAGACCACGACGACATCGATGGTCGCGGCGCTGCTGGTGGGCGGCGAGATGGACCCGACCGTCATCAACGGCGGCGTCATCCACGCCTACGGCTCCAACGCGCGCATCGGCCAGGGCGAGTGGATGGTGGTCGAGGCCGACGAAAGCGACGGGACCTTCAACAAGCTTCCCGCCACCATCGCCGTCATCACCAACATCGACCCCGAACACCTCGACCACTACGGCGATTTCGATGCGCTGCGCGAGGCTTTCGACACCTTCGTCTCCAACATCCCGTTCTACGGGCTCGCGGTCTGCTGCATCGACCACCCGGAGGTGCAGGCGCTGGTCGGCCGGATCCGCGACCGCAAGGTCGTGACCTACGGCTTCAACCCGCAGGCCGACGTGCAGGGACGCAACCTGCGCTACGAGAAGGGCATCGCCCATTTCGACGTGGTGCTGAACGGCGAGGGCCGCACGCTCGAGAAGCTCACCCTGCCGATGACCGGCGATCACAACGTCTCGAACGCGCTCGCCGCCATCACCGTCGCCCGCCACCTCGGCATCCCGGGCGAGGCGATCCGCGAGTCGCTCGCGGGCTTCGGCGGCGTCAACCGCCGCTTCACCCGCGTGGGCGTCTGCAACGATGTCACCATCATCGACGACTACGCCCATCACCCGGTCGAGATCGCCGCAGTGCTGAAGGCGGCGCGTCAGGCCACCGAGGGCCGAGTGATCGCCGTCCACCAGCCGCACCGCTACACGCGCCTCCGCGACCTCTTCACCCAGTTCTGCGGCTGCTTCAACGACGCCGACATCGTCGCGATCACCGATGTCTACGCCGCGGGCGAAAGCCCCATCGAGGGCATCAGCCGCGACCGGCTCGTCGGCGGGCTCGTCGCCCACGGCCACCGCCACGCACTGCCCTTGGGTGGCGAGGACGCGCTGGCCGAATTCGTCCGCACCACCTGCCGCCCCGGCGACATGCTCGTCTGCCTCGGCGCGGGCTCGATCAGCTCCTGGGCCAACGCCCTGCCCGAAAAGCTCGGCGCCAACGACACCCACCCCGAGGCCGTGGAGGCGTGATCTCCACGTCGATGAACCTCCCCCCCGTCCGGGGAACGCTCACGCCCAAGAAGCCTATGGCGGAGCTCACCTGGCTGCGTGTGGGCGGCCCGGCGGACTGGCTCTTCCAGCCCGCCGACGAGGCGGATCTTGCGGCCTTTCTTGCGGCCCTCCCCGCCGAGGTTCCCGTCTTCCCGATGGGCGTGGGCTCGAACCTCATCGTGCGCGATGGCGGCTTGCCCGGGGTCGTCATCCGTCTCGGGCGCGGTTTCAATGCGATCCGCGCGGAGGGAAACCGCGTCGTGGCGGGGGCCGCGGCGCTCGACGCCCATGTCGCGCGCCGCGCGGCAGCCGCGGGGATAGACCTCGCCTTCCTGCGCACGATCCCCGGCTCGATCGGCGGTGCGGTGCGGATGAACGCCGGATGCTACGGCCGGTATGTCGCCGATGCGCTCGTTTCGGTCCGCGCCGTCACCCGGCATGGCGAGGCCATCACGCTTCCGGCTGCGGAGCTCAGGCTCGCCTACCGCAGTGCGGAGCTTCCCGACAGTGCCATCATCACCGAGGCGACCTTCGAGGCCCCCAACGATACCCCCGAATCAATCGAAGCGCGCATGGCCGAGCAGATTGCCCGTCGCGACGCCTCGCAGCCGACAAAGGATCGCTCGGCCGGCTCCACCTTCCGCAATCCTGCGGGCTTTTCCTCCACCGGCCGCGCCGATGATGTCCATGATCTGAAGGCCTGGAAGCTCATAGAGGACGCAGGAATGAAGGGTGCAACCCTGGGTGGAGCACAGATGTCGCCGATACACGCGAACTTCCTCATCAACACCGGGACGGCCACCGCGGCGGATCTTGAGAATCTCGGCGAGGAGGTTCGAAAAAGGGTTTTGAAATCAAGCGGAATCACGCTACAGTGGGAAATAATGCGGGTCGGCAGGCTTTAATGCCACCCCGAAATACCCGACAAGGCCGAAACAGGGCCGCGGGCAACATATTGAGGCGGGCATGTCGAGCAGGACACAAGCCCGCATCGCAGTCCTAAAGGGCGGTCCTTCGGCCGAGCGGGAAGTCTCGCTCGTCTCCGGGCGGGAGTGCGCGGCTGCGTTGCGGAACGAGGGTTACTCCGTCGTCGAGATCGACGCGGGGCCTGATCTCGTCGATCGCCTCACTGCCGAAAAACCCGATGTCGTCTTCAATGCGCTCCACGGCCGCTGGGGCGAGGATGGCTGCGTGCAGGGTATCCTCGAATGGCTGCGCCTGCCCTATACCCATTCCGGCGTGCTTGCTTCGGCCCTCGCGATGGACAAGGCCCGCACCCGGCAGATCTATGCCCAGGCCGGCCTCCCCGTGGCCGAGGGGCTGCTTGCCCGCCGCGACGACGTGCGCCGCGCGCATCCGATGCCGCCGCCCTATGTGGTCAAGCCCTTCAACGAAGGCTCCTCCGTCGGCGTCTATCTCGTGCATGAGAATGCCAACGGCCCGGCACAGCTCTCCGACGACATGCCCGAGATCGTCCTCGTCGAGCGCTTCATCCCCGGCCGCGAGCTCACCACGACCGTGATGGGCGACCGCGCCCTCGCGGTGACCGACATCTACGCCACCGGCTGGTACAGCTACGAGGCGAAATACGCCGCCGGCGGCTCGCGCCATGTCGTGCCCGCCGACCTGCCCGGAGACATCACCCGCGCCTGCCTCGACTATGCGCTCCGCGCCCATGAGGCGATTGGCTGCCGCGGCGTGAGCCGGACCGATTTCCGCTGGGACGAGACCCGCGGCCTCGAAGGCCTCCACCTCCTCGAGACCAACACCCAGCCCGGCATGACCCCCACCTCGCTCGCCCCCGAACAGGCCGCCCATTGCGGCATGAGCTTTGGCGAGCTGGTGCGCTGGATGGTGGAGGACGCCTCATGCTCCCGGTGAGAGCCGCCCAGCCCCGGCGCGACCCGGCGCCATCCCGGCTCCGCTACCGGCTCACCCGGCTCTGGCTGCGCCCGGCCTTCCGCCGGCTGGTCAATCTCGGCGTTCCGCTCGCCGCAGTCCTGCTGGCCTCCTGGACGCTGCTTGCGCAGTTCGACCTTCAGGCCCGCGCCGTCGCGCTCTACGAAAAGGCCCGCGACGCGATCGTCGAGCAGCCGCAGTTCACCATCACCGCGATCGAGGTTCCGGACGTGAGCGCCGATCTCGCCGAGCAGATCAAGATCGCGGCCTTCGTCAACCTCCCCGCCAGCAGCCTCGAGGTCAGCGTCGCGGCCGTCCGCTCCCGCATCGAATCGCTCGACGCGGTGGAACGCGCCCGGGTGCAGATCCGCTCGAACGGCGTCCTGGAGATCCGCGCCATCGAGCGCATGCCGGTGGTGGTCTGGCGCTCGGAGAAGGGCATCCAGCTCCTCGACCAGAACGGCATCCGCGTGGCCGAGGTGGACAGCCGCCTGCGCCGCCCGGACCTTCCCCTCATCGCAGGCGATGGCGCCGACGGCCACGTGCCCGAGGCCCTCCTGCTCCTCGACGATGCCCACCCCGTGCTCGGCCGGGTCCGCGGGCTCGTCCGCGTCGGTGAACGGCGCTGGGATCTCGTGCTCGACCGCGGCCAGACGATCCGGCTGCCCGAGACCGGCGCCTCCGAGGCACTGCGGCGGGTGATGGCCCTCGAGGCGGGCGAAGAGCTCCTCGAACGCGATCTCGTGACTGTGGACATGCGCGACCCGCGTCGGCCGATGCTGCGGCTGACCGAGCACGCGGTGTCCGAACTCGAACGGCTGAGACGGATGGACATGGGAGAAGATGCATGAACCGGCACCTCTACGATCTGCAACGCGCGATGCGCACGCGGCGGGATGCCGCGCTGCGGCGCGGGGTCATTGCGGTGCTCGATATCGGCACGACCAAGGTCTCGTGCCTGGTGCTCCAGTTCGTGCCCGAAGAGGAAGGTGAAGGCGCCAATGCCCGGCCCGTGCTGCGTCAGGGTGCGTTTCGGGTCATCGGCGCGGCCAACACCCGGTCCCGCGGCATCGCCTTCGGCGAGATCACCTCGATGGACGAATGCGAGCGCGCGATCCGCACCGCGGTGCAGGGCGCGCAGAAGATGGCCAACCTCCGCTTCGATCACGTCGTCGTCGCCTTCTCCGGCGGCCGCCCGCGCTCCTATGGCGTGACCGGCGAGACCGAAGTTGAAAACGGTGCCGTGACCGAGGCAGACATCGGCCAGGTGCTCGCGGAATGCGAGATTCCCGACTATGGCCACGACCGGGATGCGATCCACGCGCTCCCCGTCAACTTCTGCCTCGATCACCGCACCGGCCTGACGGACCCCCGTGGCCAGATCGGCCGCGACCTCGCGGTGGACATGCATCTCGTCACCGTCGCCCGCACGGCGCTGCACAACCTCATGCACTGCATCCGGCGCTGCGACCTCGAACTCGCCGGCATCGTCGCGGCCCCCTATGCCACCGCGCTTGCCAGCCTCATCGAAGACGAGCAGGAGCTCGGCGCTGCCTGCATCGACATCGGCGGCGGCTCCACCGGCGTCTCGATCTTCGTCCGCCGCCAGATGATCTACACCGACGCGGTGCGCATGGGCGGCCACCACATCACCTCCGACATCTGCCAGGGCCTCCAGGTCTCGATGCAGGACGCAGAGCGGATGAAGACCAAGCACGGCGGCCTCATCGCCACCGGCATCGACGACCGCGACATGATCGAGCTGCCCTCGATCCTCGGCGACTGGGACCACGAGCGGCGCCAGATCAGCCGCTCCGAGCTCATCGGGGTGATGCGGCCGCGCGTCGAGGAGATCCTCGAGGAAGTGCGGGCCCGGCTCGACGCCTCGGGCTTCGAATACCTCCCCTCCCAGCGCATCGTTCTCACCGGCGGCAGCGCCCAGATCCCTGGCCTCGAGACCATCGCGAGCCACATCCTCGGACGCCAGTGCCGGGTGGGCAAACCGCTGCGGGTCCAGGGCCTGCCGCAGTCGGCGACCGGGACCTCCTTCTCGACCACCGTGGGTCTCGCAATGCACGTCTCATGCCCGCATGACGAGTGGTGGGACTTCGAAATGCCTCAGGACCGCCATGGCGCCCGGAAAGTCGTCCGCGCCCTGCGCTGGTTTAAGGAGAACTGGTAACTTGCGGATAGTTTTTAAGTTTCCGCTTTATCTTGTAGCGCAATACCATATATTGGGGAGAATCACATGATTCTACGTGACCCTAGCGGTTGTTTCCGCTACCTTTCCCTCACAGAGCAGGCGGAATCGTTCGCGCGTGTGCGCGGATGACGGATAATTCGGAACAGGCGGACAACAACATGGCACTGACTCTCAGCATTCCAGTGACTCAGGACCTCAGCCCCCGGATCACGGTGGTTGGTGTCGGTGGTGCAGGCGGCAACGCAGTCAATAACATGATCGAGCAGCAGCTCGAAGGCTGCGAATTCGTCGTCGCGAACACCGATGCACAGGCCCTTCAGCAGAGCCAGGCGAGCAACAAGCTCCAGCTCGGCACCCGCGTGACGGAGGGGCTCGGTGCAGGCGCGCGGCCCGAAGTCGGCGCGGCAGCGGCCGAGGAATCGATCGAGGACATCGTCGAGCGTCTCTCGGGCTGCCACATGTGCTTCATCACCGCCGGCATGGGCGGCGGCACCGGCACCGGCGCGGCCCCGATCATCGCCAAGGCCGCCCGCGAGATGGGCATCCTCACCGTCGGCGTCGTGACCAAGCCCTTCCACTTCGAAGGCTCGCGCCGCATGCGTCAGGCCGAGAACGGCGTGGACGAGCTGCAGAAGCATGTCGACACGCTCATCATCATCCCCAACCAGAACCTCTTCCGGCTCGCCAACGAGAAGACCACGTTCACGGAAGCCTTCGCGCTCGCCGATGACGTGCTCTATCAGGGCGTCAAGGGCGTCACCGACCTCATGGTCCGTCCGGGCATCATCAACCTCGACTTCGCCGACGTCCGTTCGGTGATGAACGAGATGGGCAAGGCGATGATGGGCACGGGCGAGGCCTCCGGCGAGGACCGCGCCGTCCAGGCCGCCGAGAAGGCGATCGCCAACCCGCTCCTCGACGAGATCAGCCTCAAGGGCGCACGCGGCGTGCTCATCAACATCACCGCCGGCCCCGATCTCACGCTCTTCGAACTCGACGAGGCGGCCAACCGCATCCGCGCCGAGGTCGATGCCGAGGCCAACATCATGGTCGGCTCCACCCTCGATCCGGAAATGGCGGGCATGATGCGCGTCTCCGTCGTCGCGACCGGCATCGACGCCATCGCGAAGCCCGAGGAAGTCGCCGCACCGCAGGCTGCCAAGGTTGCCGAACCGCTCCAGGCTCCGGCCGCCGCACCCGCCATCTCGGCCGGCCCGATCGCCGCAGCGCTGCGCAACAGCTCGGCCTCGCCGATGCCCACGCCCGAGCAGCCCGCCCAGCAGCCCGCGCCCGCCCCGAGCTTTGCCGATGCGCAGATGCAGGTCGACCGTGACGTTGCGCCCGAGGCCCCCGCTGCCGCGCGTGGCGCTGTGCCGCAGCCCGCTGCCGTGCACCATGGCGGCCGCACCGCGCCCTATGGCCAGCCGAAGATCGACGCCAGCGAAGCGCGCGAAGCAAACATGGCCGCCGCCGCCGCAGCAGCCCGCCGCCCCGGCGAGCCCTCCCCCGACGCGCTGCGCCGGCTGCAGGCCGCCGTGCAGAACGTGCCGAAGGCCCAGCCGATGGTGCGTCCGATCGCCCAGACGCCCCGCAGCGACGCTGATCGCGGCGGCCGCCTGACGATCAACAGCCTCATCCACAAGATGACCGGCCAGGCCACCCGCGATCAGGCCCAGCCGCGGCCGCATCAGCAGGACGTGCCGTTCCAGTCGCAGCCGGAAGAAACCGCCGCGGGCGACTTCGAGGACAGCGAGCGCGAACGCGTGGACATCCCCGCCTTCCTCCGCCGTCAGGCCAACTGACCGTATTCCCCGCCGGCCCGCCCGGCGACAGGAACGTTCTTCAGAGGGGCACCCGGAACCATCCGGGTGCCCCTCCTCCGTTCGGGCCACTGGACGCCGGCGGGTATCTTGCCGTATGCCTCTGCCCTCCCGTGACCAGCCCTGAGGACGGCCATGACTGAGGCGATGATTGGCGAAAGCGAGAAAGCCCGGGCGAAGGCCTGGTTCGAGGAACTGCGCAACCGGATCTGCGCGGCTTTCGAGGCACTCGAGGACGCTCAGGACACCGGACCCTTCGCCGATCTGCCCCCCGGCCGCTTCGAGCGCAAGGAAACCCGCCGCGCCGGCGAGGGCGAGGCGGATGCCGGCGGCGGCGTGATGGCGGTGATGCGCGGCGGCCGCGTCTTCGAGAAGGTCGGCGTCAACGTCTCCGCCGTCTACGGCCGCCTCGGCGCCCAGGCCCAGCGCAGCCTCACCGCGCGCCGGGAAATCCCCGGCCTCGAGGCAGACCCGCGCTTCTGGGCCTCGGGCATCAGCCTCGTCGCCCACATGCGCTCGCCCAGGACCCCCGCCGTCCACATGAACACCCGCATGTTCTGGACCCCGTTCGACTGGTGGTTCGGCGGCGGCGCCGATCTCAATCCGATGCTCGAGAACGAGGACGACACCGCCTTCTTCCACGCGCGCCTGCGCGAGGCCTGCGACGCCCACGATCCCGGCTACTACCCGCGCTTCAAGGCCTGGGCCGACGACTATTTCCTCATCCGCCACTGGAACGAGCCCCGCGGCGTCGGCGGGATCTTCTACGACGATCTCTGCACCGGCGACTGGGAAGCCGATTTCGCCTTCACCCGCGACGTGGGGCAGGGCTTTCTCGCCGCCTTCCCGCCGCTCACCGAGCAGCACATGCGCGAGAGCTGGACAGAGGCCGAGCGCGAGATCCAGCTGGTGAAGCGCGGCCGCTACGCCGAGTTCAATCTCGTCTACGACCGCGGCACCCGCTTCGGCCTCGAGACCGGGCACAACCCCGAAGCCGTGCTCATGTCGCTCCCCCCGATCGCGAAGTGGCCCTGAGGGCCGCGCCGGAGCCCCTTCCCTTCCCCGCGCGGGCCGGGCAATCTTGCCGCCATGACCGAACGCATCGCCATCCTCGGCTGGGGCTCGCTGCTCTGGGATCTCGACGATCTCGCCCCGAAGGTCGCGGGCTCCTGGGCGATGCGCGCAGGCCCGCGCCTCCCGATGGAGTTCAGCCGCATCAGCGCCAAGCGCAAGCTCGGCCTCGTCCTCTGCCTCGATCCGGCCACCGGGGCGCCCTGCGCGACCCACGCCATTGCCTCGATCCGCACCGGGATCGGCGCCGCCCGCGCGGACCTCGCCGCCCGCGAACGCGCGCCCACCAGCCGCATCGGCTGGGCCGATCCCTCCGGGGAGGGCGAGAGCCGGCTGCCCGAGCTCCTGCCGCATATCGGCGCCTGGTGCCGTGCCGCGGGCTGGGCCGGGGCGGTCTGGACCGATCTCGAGCCCAACTTCCGCGAAACCACCGGCCGCACCTTCACGGTGCCCGAAGGGCTCGGCTACCTGCGCGGCCTTGCGGGCGAGAGCCTGGCCGAAGCGCATCGCTACATCCGCAACGCCCCGCTCGCCACCCGCACGCCGCTCCGCCGCGCGCTCGCCCGCGACACCTGGTGGCGGGGCCTCAGCCGACCACACGGTGCCCTCGGCCGCGCAGACATTCGATGACGATGGCCTGACGCCGGTCGGCGGCATTGATCCCGCCGGCCGCGCCCCCCGCGAGCCCGCCGACGACGGCACCGCCCGCCGCGCCTTCGAGATCGGAACTGTCGTCATCGGCAAGCCCCAGCAGCGCGCCCACCCCCGCGCCGAGCACCGCCGCGCCGAGCGTCTCCTGATCGAACTGCTTCTGATTGCGGGCGAGCGCCCGGCATTCGGCCAGATCGCCGGCGTAGGCCGGGCCCGCGGGCCCGTCGAGAATGGGAGAGTAATTCGAACCGCCATCGGCACAGGCGGCAAGAAGCACGAGCGGCAGCAAGGCAGGAAAGACTTTCATCGTCATGTCTGAGGTCCGGAGTGGTTGAAGCAGCGCCCCGCGCGGAGCCCTGCTGCGGATACCGTCTCCGCGCCGCACCGCACATGACCGGCGGTTCCAGATCCTTGGCATTTGGTTGCAACCGGCCCTATAGATCGAGCGATGCAGCAGACGAGCCTCTCCGGACAGTCCGTCGCGGCCGGCCTTGTCCGCGGGTTCCTCGACTATGCCGAGGCCCGGGGCGCCGGGCGCGCCCGCCTGCTCGCCCACTCGGGTATCGCCGAGACCGCCCTCACGGATCAGGACGCCCGGATCCCGATGGCGGCCTACCGCGCGCTGCTCGACGAAGCCGCTGCCGAAACCGGCGACGGCGCCATCGCCATACGCTTCAGCATCGGCACCGAGCTCGACCGGCTTTCGATCGTCGGCCTGATCGTGCATTCCTCGGCCTCGGTCGCCGACAGCCTCGTCCAGCTCAACCGCTACAGCCGCCTGATGGTCGAGGTCGACGTGATGAACGGCGCCGAGCGCTTCAGCGTCGGCGGAGAGCGCGGCGAGATCTGGATCACCGACAACCGCCCAGACCCCAACAGCTTCCCCGCACTCAGCGAAAACGCCTTCGCCCGCTTCATCGGCGAGTTCCGCCGCGGCTTCCCCGGCCGGCCCTTTGCGCTGGAGATCGAGTTCACCCACCCGCGTCCGGCCCATGCCGAGACCACGGCCGAACTCTACCGCGTCCCCATCCGCTACGACGCGCCGCGCAATGCGCTGCGCATGGACCCTGTCTGGCTCACGACCGAGTTCGACGGCACGAGCGGCTATGTCTTCGGCATCTTCGCCGAGCGCGCGGATGCGCTGATGCAGCGGCTCGAAACCGACCGCACGGCGCGCGGCCGCCTCGAAGCCGCGCTGCTTCCGATCCTCCATCAGGGCGATGTGACGATCGAGACGGTCGCCGCCGGCCTCGGCATGAGCCGCCAGACGCTCTACCGCCGCCTGCGCGCCGAAGAGACCAGCTTTGCCGCCGTGCTCGACGCGCTGCGCTTCCGCATGGCCTCCGACTACCTCTCGGCGCGCAAGGTCTCGGTCAACCAGACCGCCTATCTCGTGGGCTTCTCCGAACCCTCTTCCTTCGTCCGCGCCTTCCGCCGCTGGACCGGCAAGACCCCCACGGCCTTTCTCGCGGCCAACGCGTCACGCGCCACGAGCGGCTGACGGCCCGACACCCGCGCGCCCCGGATCGCCCGGCCCGCCCTCGCGGTCCTGCCCCGCAGCCGTCCGGGCGCGTGGCCGTCACCCCTCGCAGAGCACCGGCACCACTGCACGCTGCACCGCGTCGGGCACGCCTTCGCGCAGATCCGGCGGCTCGCCCGAAAGCCGCGGCAGGCTCGCTCCCTCCGCCTCGAGAAAGCCGAGCAGGGCCTCACCGGTGACGGCATAGTTGATGTTCTCCGGCAGCGAGCCGGTTTCCTCCGCAAACTCGATCTTGGCGATCTGCGCGACCACGACCCCGATCACCGTTCCATCGCTCGACAGAAGCGGTCCGCCGGAGTTTCCGGGCTGGATCGGCGCTGAAACGGTGATGGCGTCGGGATCATCGTGATAGCCCACCAGCGCGCTGACATTGCCGAGCGTCGAGTTGAGCGCGGTGTTGACCTGCCCGAAATAGGGATAGCCGAGCGCGATCACCGGCTGACCGAGCGCCGCCTTGCCGGTCCGGTGCAGCGGGATCCAGTCCCGCGACCGCGCGGGCGAGGAGAGCAGCGCAAGGTCGAGGCCGGGATGCACCGCCACGATCGAAAGCGCGGTCCCGTCGAGCAGCGTCACGGCCCGGCAATCCTCCACCACATGCCGTGCGGTGACGAGATCGGTGTTGTTGACGAAAAACCCGGTCCCGGTCCCGCGCAGCGGATGCAGGCCGCCCGAATCGCCCCTCTCGGGCACGGCCGCGGTCACGGCTTCCGGCGCGGCCGGCGCCTCCTCCTCGCCCACCGCGAGCCAGGCCCGCACGAGACCGGTCAGCCGCGCGTCGTTTCCGAGCACATCCGCGTCAGGGTCCGAACCGAGGCTTCCGACAATCACCTCGAAGATCCGTCGGTCACCGCCGGGCTGGAGAACGACCATCGTCGTGTTCCACGCGCCCGGCCGCAGCGGATCGAGATCGGAGCGCACATACCAGCGCGCGCCTCCCTCATCGAGCGCCGTGACCAGTCGGCCGCTCCGCCGCACGGTGTAGGGCTCGGCATAGGCCGGAAACCCGTCGAGCATCACCCTGTGCAGGATCGCGGCCAGCCCCGGCGCTGTCTGAAAGACCCGGATCTCCACGTCCCGATCCTCGAGCACGAACTCCCCCCAGTCGGGATGCTCGCCGGGCACGAAAGCCCCGGGAGGCGCAAGCAGGCGATGCGCCACCGGAGGCCCCCCGCGATAGGAGAGACCCGTCTGGGACAGGAAGTCATAGGCCCGCCGGCCGATCTCCGCGGCATGATAGCCGAAGACGAGCCCTGTCGCCGCGGCATCGGCATCCGTCTCCGCCACGAACGCCTCCATCGCCTGCTGCGACCGCGCGCCCCAGGCGCCGTCGATCAGCCCGCGATAGCTGCCCGAGACCGTCAGGCCGATCTGCAGCACGCGCTTCTCTTCCACCGAGAAGGGCCGCGCGTCGAATTCCGCGAGGAGCGGGCCGCCACCGGTCTCGGCCCAAGCGCCCGAGAGCACCGGCACGAAGAGCAGCAGCAGAAGCACCACGGCTCCGGCCACGCCTCGCGCCACCCCAAAGGAAATACCCAGGCCCCGCATGTCCCCGCCCCCCAGCAAGAAGAACATGCACGGAACATAGCAGGTTTGGCGCCGGAGCGGCGGGCGCGTTCATGAACTGGCTAACGGCGGGCGGCGTATGGCAATTTGCCATATGGATTCCATACGGATTCCATATCGATTCCAGATAGCCCGTTCCCCGCCTTCCGTCCCTGTTGTCAGGGCGCCGCGCAGGGTATAGTTCTTCACGCTTCCGAGCCCCTGAGATCAGTGTCCGCCATGGCCGAAGAATTCTACCGCATCAAGCGCCTGCCCCCGTACGTGTTCGCCGAGGTCAACCGCCTCAAGGCAGAATACCGCGCCGGCGGCATGGACATCATCGATTTCGGCATGGGCAATCCCGACATGGATACGCCGAGCCACATCGTTGAAAAGCTTGTGGAAACTGTCCGCAAGCCGCGCACGCACCGCTATTCCGCCTCCAAGGGCATCCCCGGTCTGCGCCGGGCTCAGGCGGGCTACTATGCCCGCCGCTTCGGCGTGAAGCTCAACCCAGAGACCGAGGTCATCGCGACGCTCGGGTCCAAGGAGGGTCTGGCCAACCTCGCCATGGCGATCACCGCGCCGGGCGACGTGATGCTGGTGCCGAACCCCTCCTATCCGATCCATCCCTACGGCTTCATGATCGCCGGCGGCACCCTCCGCCACGTCCCCACCCTGCACGACGGCCGCTTCGATCCCGAGCAGTATCTCCGCTCGCTCGAGCGCGCTGTGGTCCATTCGGTGCCGAAGCCCGTCGCTCTCGTCGTCTCGTTCCCCTCGAACCCGACAGCGCAGATCTGCGATCTGGATTTCTACAAGGATCTCATTGCCTTCGCGAAAAAGCACCACCTCTGGGTGCTCTCGGACCTCGCCTATGCCGAGATCTATTTCGATGGCAATCCGCCGCCCTCGATCCTGCAGGTCGAAGGCGCGAAGGACGTGGCGGTCGAGTTCACCTCGCTCTCCAAGACCTTCTCGATGCCCGGCTGGCGCATGGGGTTCGCGGTCGGCAACGACCGCCTGATCTCCGCGCTCACCCGCATCAAGTCCTATCTCGACTACGGCGCCTTCACCCCGGTCCAGGTCGCCGCCGCCGCCGCGCTCAACGGACCGCAGGACTGCATCGCCGAGATCCGCGACATCTATCGCTCGCGCCGGGACGTGCTCGTCGAATCGATGGGCCGCGCCGGCTGGGACATCCCGCCGCCGCCGGCCACCATGTTTGCCTGGGCGCCCCTGCCGGAGGCCTTCCGCGAGATCGGCTCCATGGCCTTCTCGAAGATCCTGCTGCGCGAGGCCGAGGTCGCGGTCGCGCCCGGCATCGGCTTCGGGGAATACGGTGAGGGCTATGTGCGCATCGGTCTGGTCGAGAACGAGCACCGCATCCGTCAGGCTGCACGCAATGTGAAACGGATGATCGCACGCGCCCCGGAAATTCTCGCGCAGGAGGAGGCCGAGGCCACCGAAGTGGCCTGACGGCCTTCCGTCGGCGAGAGACGCCAAAGCGCAACGAATCGGTTGCATGAATGGCTTGATGAGTGCATTGTCGTGCAACCAGGAGGTTGCATCATGACAGATCACATCGAACGCAGCATCGACATCGCCGCTCCGATCCCCAAGGTCTGGGCGGCGCTGACGGACCACATCCAGTTCGGCGAGTGGTTCGGCGCGAGCATCGACACACCGTTCCGGCTTGGCGAGGTCTCCCGCGGCAAGATCCACTGCATGCCCGGCAAGACGGTGCCATGGGAAGCGACAGTCACCGCCATCGAGCCGCAAACCCGCTTTGCCTACACTTGGCATCCGTTCGCAGTGGATCCGGAGATCGACTACACCGCCGAGACGCCGACGCTCGTCGAATTCACGCTCAAGCCGATCGACACCGGCACCCGGCTCATCGTCCGGGAATCGGGCTTCGAGGGGGTGCTTGCCTCACGGCGTGGCGAAGCGATCCGGATGAATACCGACGGCTGGAGGGTCCAGATCGGCAATATCGCGCGATATGCCGAGGCGAACGCCGCGGAAGGACAGGAGGCGAATGCAACCGGCACCGACTGACCTCGCCCACACGGCGTTCGCGCCTGTCTTCGCCGCCCTCGGTGACCCGACGCGGCTCACGATCGTTGCGACCTTGAGCGACGGCACGGCGCGCTCGATCTCCGAACTCACCACGGGGTCGGAGATGACCCGGCAGGCGATGACCAAGCACCTCAAGGTGCTGGAGGCAGCGGGGCTCGTCGCGAGCGAGCGGAGCGGGCGTGAGACCCGCTTCGCCTTTTGCCCTGACCGGCTCGACGATGCACGCGATGCGCTCGATGCGGTGGCCGCACGGTGGGATGCCGCACTGGCCCGGCTCAAGGCCTTCGCCGAACGGGACTGATCTGGGGCGCTCGCCGCGTGCCTTGCGGCGCGGCAGCCAAAGTCCATCCGCGGCAAGCCGGATCACAGGAGGCCGCCGCCGCTTACACGCCCATCGACGACCGGATGGCCCGCCTGGCACGCCGGGCCGTTCTCATGACCCACCGGCTCCAGATCCCGCCCTCCACCGGCCTCACCTTCTCCCACGGCATTCTCGTCACGGTGGCCCCGGGCGGGATCTTCGATCGGCATCCGGCGAGTCTGCTCGCGCTCAATCTCCTCGACATGATCTTCATCGCGAATCTCATCTCGACGGCTCGGGGACGCGGCAACAACACCTACGACGCCGCGCATTTTGAGAAGACCGCCGGCGGACCGAACTCCGAACACGACGGCTCCGGTGCGGTGAAGCCCCGGATCCCGGCGACCATCGTCATCATTGCCGCGTTCCACTTGCTGCACGAAATTCTCGGAAAGAATTTCGGCGCCTGACGGCATCTCGCCGGGCTCACCCTCGTCCACCTCATCCTGCTTGCCACGGCCGCCGCGCTCATCCTTCGGCGTCGGCTGCCGCGGCAGCACCTCAACGCTGGACACGGCAGGGCGCGGGCGCTAGGCCACGGCGATCAATTTCGAGGAGACCGACTTCCCATGACCCAGCCTCTACGCATCGGACTCGCAGGCCTCGGCACGGTGGGAACCGGCGTGGTGAAGATCGTCCAGCGTCAGGCCCCGATGCTCGCTGCCCGCGCTGGCCGCCCGATCGAGATCGCCGCCGTCTCCGCACGCTCGCGCCACCGCGACCGTGGCGTCGATCTCTCGGGCTACGCCTGGGAAGACGATCCGGTCGCGCTCGCCCGGCGCACCGATCTCGACCTCGTCATCGAGGTGATGGGCGGCGAGAATGGCCCGGCGAAGGCCACGACCATGGCAGCGCTCGGCTCCGGCAAGCATGTCGTGACCGCGAACAAGGCCATGATGGCCCGGCACGGCCAGCTCCTCGCCGAAACCGCCGAGGCCAATGGCGTCGGGCTCCGCTTCGAAGCGGCGGTGGCGGGCGGCATTCCTGCGGTGAAGGCGCTGACCGAGGGGCTTGCCGGCAATGCCATCAGCCGCGTCATGGGCGTGATGAACGGCACCTGCAACTACATCCTGACCAAGATGGAAGCGACCGGAGCGGCCTATGACAAGGTGCTCGAGGAAGCGAAGAAGCTCGGCTACGCCGAGGCCGATCCGACCTTCGATGTCGGCGGCTTCGATGCCGCACAGAAGCTCGCGCTCCTTTCCGCCACCGCCTTCGGCACCCAGGTCGATTACGACCGCATCCTCATCGAGGGGATCGAGCGGGTAAACCTCGCCGATATCGAGCATGCCGCGGAGCTCGGCTACCGCATCAAGCTGCTTGGTGTTGCCCGCAAGACCCGCAGCGGCGTCGAGATGCGGATGCAGCCCTGCCTCGTTCCGGCGCACTCCGCGGTCGGCCAGCTCGAGGGCGTGACGAACATGGTGGTCTTCGAAGGCGACGCGGTCGGGCGCATCACGCTCTCCGGCCCGGGCGCGGGCGAAGGCCCCACCGCCTCGGCCATCATGGGCGACGTCGTGGATCTGGCGCGCGGATTCGTGCTGCCCGCCTTCGGCCAGCCCGCCGCGACCCTTGCCAGCCCCACGCCGGCCAACGCCACCGGCGAGGCCTCCTACTATCTCCGCATCCTGCTCACGGATGCACCGGGCACCCTCGCGAAGGTTGCCGCGGCGCTCGGCGAGAGCGGCATCTCCATCAACCGCATGCGTCAGGTCCAGCACACGGGCGGCGCGGCACCCGTCCTGATCGTGACCCACGAGACCGGGCGCGACGCGCTCGACGCGGCCCTCGGCCGGATCTCGGCGCTCGAGGTCTGCCGCGAGGAGCCGATCGCGATCCGCATCGAGGACGTCTGAGTGGCGTCCGCGCGTCAGGAGATCGCCGTGCGGCCCTGCCGCGCTGCGGACCTCGAGGCCGTGCAGGCGATCTACGCCCATCACGTACGCCATGGCACCGGCTCCTTCGAGGAGACGCCGCCGGATCTGGCGGAAATGACCCGGCGCTGGGAGCGTATTGCCGGCGCGGGCCTGCCCTGGCTCGTGGCGGAGCTGGGAGACCGCGTGGCGGGCTACGCCTATGCCGGGCCGTTTCACCCCCGCCCGGCCTATCGCTTCACGCTGGAGGATTCGGTCTATGTGGCGCCTGATGCCGCGCGTTGCGGCGCCGGGCGGGCGCTGCTCTCAGACCTCCTGCGCCGCTGCGAGGCGGCAGGGTTCCGCCAGATGGTGGCGGTGATCGGCGACAGCGCCAATGCAGGCTCCGTCGGCCTTCACCGAGCCTTCGGCTTTACCTATGCCGGCGCGCTCTCCGCGGTGGGCTTCAAGTTCGGCCGCTGGCTCGACACCGTCACGATGCAGCGCCCGCTCGGCCCCGGAAGCACCATCCTGCCGCCGGAACCGCAGCCCTGAACCGCGCCGCAATGCGGCTTGCCCCTCCTTGGCGCGGGGCCTAGAAGCACTAGGATCGGAGTATCAATTGGGGGCCCGAAATGTCTGAACCGAACATCTTTGCCGACCGCATGCTGTCGCTCGGCCTTGCCCGTGTTTCCGAACAGGCCGCGATCGCCGCGGCAAAGCTCATCGGCAGTGGCAATGAAAAGGCGGCCGACCAGGCGGCTGTGGATGCCATGCGCACGCAGCTCAACCTGCTCGACATCGCTGGCGTCGTCGTGATCGGCGAAGGGGAACGCGATGAAGCGCCCATGCTCTACATCGGCGAAGAAGTTGGTTCGGGCCATGGCCCCGCGGTCGACATCGCACTCGATCCGCTCGAAGGCACGACCCTCTGCGCCAAGGACATGCCGAACGCGCTGGCCGTGATCGCCATGGGACCGCGCGGCTCCATGCTGCACGCCCCCGATGTCTACATGGATAAGCTCGCCATCGGCCCCGACTATCCCACGGACGTCGTGACCCTCGACATGTCGCCCTCCGAGCGCGTGAATGCGCTGGCCAAGGCCAAGGGCGTCGAGCCGCGCGAGATCAAGGTCTGCGTGCTCGAGCGCCCGCGTCATGAGGACATGATCGCCGAGCTCCGCTCGACCGGCGCACATATCCGCCTCATCACCGATGGTGACGTCGCCGGCATCATGCACTGCGCCGACGCGAACCGCACCAACATCGACATGTACATGGGGTCCGGCGGAGCGCCCGAGGGCGTTCTGGCCGCTGCGGCCCTGAAGTGCATGGGTGGCCAGATGTACGGCCGGCTGCTGTTCCGCAACGATGACGAGCGCGGCCGCGCCAAAAAGGCCGGCATCACCGATCTCGACAAGATCTACACCCGCGACGAGCTCGTGACCCGCGACGTGATTTTCGCCGCGACCGGGGTCACCGACGGCTCCATCGTGGGCGGCGCGCGCTGGGTCGATGGCTATCTCGAAACCGAGACCATCCTGATGCGCTCGAAGACCGGTTCGGTGCGCCACATCAGCTACCGTCAGAACAACAACCTCTGAGGCCAAGGCTTGGCTGAACCCAGGAGCAGAGGCGAGAAGATCGCCATCGCCTTCATGGCCGTCTGGACCATCGTCTGGACGGCCGGAATGCTGATCGTGCTCTATGGTGTCGTGAAAGCACTGCTGGCGGGCAACCTGCCGGCGGTCGCCTTCATGCTGGTCTGGCTCGGGGCCGCCGGGCTCGGGCTCTTTCTCGGCGCGCGCAAGCTGCGCATGCTTCTCGTCTCCGGGCGGCCTGCACCGCCTTCCGCCCGGGACCACGAATGGCGCGACGGCACCCCCGGCTGACCTCCGGGCCTGCCCAACCTATTTCCGTTCCGCAGATCTCTCAGGCGGCGCCGAGCGCGGCAAGCGCGCGGGCAATCGCAACGTCTTCCGGCGCCAGCGCCGCACCGCAGGCCCAGGGCCGAAAGCGCAGGCGCAGCGGCTCGAGAAGGCCGGGCCAGTCTCCATCGACGGCGCGATATCCTGCGGCGGAGACCGCACATGCGAACTCCGCCCAGTCGGTCGGAGCGGCGGAGCCCCCCTCGACCCAGACGGCACGGCCACCGCGGGCAAGCCGTCGCCAGTCGAACTTCGGGCCCGGATCGGATTTCCGGCCTGGCGCCATGTCTGAATGTCCGATGACATCGGCCGGGCCGATCCGCCAGCGCGCCATGATCCCGTCGAGAAGCCGCTCCAGAGCCGCCATCTGCGGCTCCGGAAACGGTGGGAACCCGGCAAGCGGACCGGGATTGGCAAGCTCGATTCCGATGGAGCAGGAATTCACATCGTCGGTTCCGCGCCAGGCGCCGCGGCCGGCGTGCCAGGCCCGCTCGGCTTCCTCCACGAGACGCCAGACGCGTCCGTCCTCGGCGATGAGATAGTGCGCGGAGACCTCGGCCGCCGGATCACACAGCCGCTCCAGCGCCGCTTCCGCGCTTGCCATGGCCGTGTAGTGGATCACCACGATCGAAGGCCGCGCGCCGCCCCGGCGCGGGCCGAAATTCGGGCTTGGTCTGGAATGGATCTGCACCGGCGGTCCGGAGCCGCCTCAGCGCAGCGCCCGGTACGGGGCCGGATCCCAGCTGCAGGCAAACCCGTCGCCATCCGGATCGAGCCCGAGGCTGTCCGAGCTCGGCCCGCCCGCGGCAAGGAAGGCGCGCTGCGCGTCATCCTGGCTGTTGTAGCGACGGCAGGCCGAGGAGATGCGAAGCCCGCGGGAGCGGGGATAGACGCTCTCGCCGAGCGCATTGCTGCTTTGCTGCGCAAAGAGCGCGATGTTCGGCCCCTGGATCTCGCTCGGAACGCCGGAGGGCTGGATCACCACGAGCTGCGACCGCGCCTCTGCCAGCTTCTGCTCGGCAAGGGCTGCGTCGATCTTCTGCTGCTCGAGCGAGAACTCCGCGAGGTTGAGGCGGTCGTCCCCGATCCTAGTGCCGGTGTGGTTGACCGAAGGCGAGACACCGGCCGTCGAGGCGCCGCCGTAGCTGCTGGCCGCGCCGGCATCGCCTGGGGTCAGTGGCGGGTTCCCAAAGGAGGAGGCTGTGCCGGTCGTCGGCGGCACACCATATCCGGGCGATGGCACCTCGTAGATGGTGGCATTGTCGGGAACCGACACCGCCGTGGTGCAAGCTGCGAGCGCGCAGGTCATAAGGGCCGCAAATACACGCATCGCCAAACCGCCTTTCAAGATTGTGGATGCCTCAATCGTCCTTCTACCACCATTTTGCCGGTTTTGAAGAGAATCCGCTCGCGCGCTCGATCGCATAAGCCGTGTTGAGCATTTCGGCCTCTTCCCACGGGCGCCCGATGATCTGAAGACCAAGCGGCAGCCCATGGCCGTCGAGACCGACGGGAACAGAAACCCCCGGTAGACCTGCAAGATTGACCGTCACGGTGAAGACATCGTTAAGATACATCTGCACCGGATCGGCATCGGCCATTTCTCCGAGCGCAAAGGCAGAGGATGGCGTTGCAGGGGTCAGGATCGCGTCGATTCCACCGTCGAACGCCGCCTCGAAATCACGCTTGATGAGCGTCCGCACCTTCTGCGCACGCAGGTAGTACGCATCGTAATACCCGGCGGAGAGCACGTAGGTGCCGATCATCACGCGCCGCTGCACCTCGGCGCCGAACCCTTCGGCGCGGGTGCGCTCGTAGAGATCGGTGATGCCGTCGCCCGCCGCGAGCTTCGCCCGCCGGCCGTAGCGCACACCGTCATAGCGCGCGAGGTTCGACGAGGCTTCCGCCGGCGCGATCACGTAATAGGCGGGCAGCGCATATTTCGTGTGGGGAAGCGAGATGTCCACCACATCGGCACCGGCATCGCGCAGCATCTCCGCGCCCTTCTGCCAGATCGCCTCGATCTCGGCGGGCATTCCATCGACCCGGTATTCCTTGGGGATACCGATCTTCTTGCCGCGGATATCGCCCGAAAGGGCCGCCTCGAAATCCGGCACCGGCAGATCTGCGGAGGTCGAATCCTTCGGATCATGCCCTGCCATTGCCTTCAGCATGATCGCGGCATCCCGCACCGTCTTGGCCATCGGCCCCGCCTGATCGAGCGAGGAGGCAAAGGCAACGATGCCCCAGCGCGAGCAGCGCCCGTAGGTGGGCTTCACGCCGACGATCCCGGTGAAGGCCGCGGGCTGGCGGATCGAGCCGCCGGTGTCGGTGCCGGTCGCACCGAGGCAGAGATCGGCCGAAACCGCCGCCGCCGAACCGCCCGAGGAGCCGCCGGGCGTAAGCGGACGATTGTCGCCCGCACGCTGCCAGGGGCTCTTCACCGGGCCGTAGCAGGAGGTCTCGTTCGAGCTCCCCATGGCAAACTCGTCCATGTTGAGCTTGCCGATGCAGACCGCCCCCTCGGCCCAGAGCTTCGCCGTGACGGTACTTTCATACTGCGGCAGAAAGCTCTCGAGAATGTTCGAGGCCGCCTGGCTCCGCACACCCTCGACGCAAAAGAGATCCTTGATGCCAAGCGGGATCCCGCAGAGATCGGGTGCCTCGCCTGCCTTCAGACGCGCATCCGCAGCCTGCGCCTGGGCCCGCGCCATGTCGGGCGTAAGCTCGGAATAGGCGTTGAGCGTCGCCGCCCCCTCTGCCGCGCCAAGGCAGGCCTCGGCAAGCTCGGCTGCGGTCAGATCGCCCGCGCGCAGGCTGTCGCGGGCCGCCGCGATCGTCAGTTCCGCAAGTCCCGTCATCATTCCACCACCTTGGGCACGGTGAAGAAGCCCGCCCGCGCATCCGGCGCGTTGGCGAGCACCTTCTCACGCTTGTTGCCGTCCGTCACCTCGTCGGCGCGCCACTTGAGCTGCATCGGCGTCACCGAGGTCATCGGCTCCACCCCGGTCACATCGACCTCTGCCAGCTGCTCCATGAAGCCGAGAATTGCGGAAAGCTCGGAGGCAAGGGATGCGAGATCTGCCTCGGCCACCTCGATCCGGGCCAGATGCGCGACCTTGCGCGCGGTATCCTTGTCGATCGCCATGAGTGCTCAATTCCAGGGAAGACCTTGGCCGCCGGGATTATCCTGCCCGGGCGCATGGCGCAAGGGCCGGGCCCGCCCGGCGGGCACCTCCGAAGGTGCGGCAGCCCCGCAACACCCCGCCAGATCGCGGTTTCTTGATTTCAAAAATGCGCGTTTTCAGCCGATCTCTGAAAAATTCAGATCGGGCCGGTTGCCCGTTTCGTCGGTATGCGAGTAGAATGTACAACACTGGAATCTGAAATCCGGCATCCAGAGAGTGTCGCGTCTTTCGCCTTTCGGGAGGGGCGTGCGGGACATCCTCCAACGAAGACCAGTTTGTCTGGCAAGTGTGCTTGCAAGTCTGCGGCGGGTGCTTCGCCGTGGTCCCCGGTGTTCGTGTTCAACGGCAGACGCAATGTTGTCTTTCAATAGTTTCCTTGCCTACGACCGGCTTCGCCGCCGCCTCAGACGTCTCCGCTACAGATGGCAGGGCAAATCCCGGCCGTCGCCGTATGGCTGGGACAAGCTGCCCTGGCTCGCGCCCCGGCCGCTGCCCCGGCGCATCTGGCTCTACTGGGCGCAAGGCATCGAGAACGCCCCCGATGTTGCGCAGGCCTGCATTGCGAGCTGGCGCCGGCACCACCCCGACTGGGAAATCGAGGTGCTGTCGGAAGCCAATATCGGCGATTTCGTCGATACCTCCGGTATTCCCGACGGGCTCATTCACGCCCACCGTGCCGATTTCCTGCGGCTCCGCTTGCTCAAGCGCCATGGCGGCGTCTGGGCCGATGCGACCTGCTACTGCAACCGCCCGCTCGAGCACTGGCTGCCACACCTGCTGACCGGCGGCTTCTTTGCCTTCAGCCAGCCGACGCCCGACCGCCTGATCTGCAACTGGTTTCTCGCCTCGGAGCCCGAGGGGCGCATCGTCACCGACTGGCTCGCCGGCATGCAGGCCTACTGGACGCGGCGCAGCACGCCGCATGATTATTTCTGGCCGATGGATGTCTTCGCCTGGCAGGCGGCACACAATCCGCAGTTTCGCGCCGCATGGCAGGCCACGCCGCGGATCAGCATGGACGGCACCCATTACATCCAGCGCCAGCTCGTGCGCGGCGCCGATCCCGCGCAGCCCGATCCGGGCTTCGACATCAGCGCCGTACCGGTCTTCAAGCTGACCTGGCGGAAGGATTTCTGCCGCGAGGATTACGAACGCTGGGGCATCCAGTTCGAGGAAACCAAGGCCAAGAAGGGGGCGTCGGCGGCCGCCTGAACCGCCCACGTCCGGAACGCGCGAATTAACTGTGAATGCGCGTAAATATTGTCTCAAGATGCCTGCAGGCACATGCTCGTCCCGTTCAACAGGGGAACGAACATGTCATCCATTTTCGGAGAGCCCGCCGCATACGACAGGGCTGTTTGCAGAACCGCCGAAATTTTCATCGCGAAGTTCGGCTCGCTTGCGGATCTCGAGGCCTGGACGGCCGCGCGCAGGCCCACGCTCACCCACTCCGAGCGTGCCTACTGCGAGGCCGTGGCGCGCCGGGTCTCCTCCTTGCTCGGCAGCGTGGCCGCAGCTCCGGCCTGAGCCTCCGCGCTACTGGCGTGGCGCGCGAATTGTCTCCAGCATGATCTCCACATGACGCGGATCGGCCTCGGGAGTGATCCCGTGGCCGAGGTTGAAGATATGCGGCCCGCCCGAGAAGGCCTCGGCCACGCGCCGCGTCTCGCGCACGAGAGCATCCCCGCCGGTCACGAGCAGGAGCGGATCGAGATTGCCCTGCACGCAGAGGCGCGGCTGGAGCGCCTGCGCCGCCCAATCCGGGTCCACGCTCGTGTCGAGCGCGAGCCCCTGCGTCCCGGCCGCATCGGCGAAGGCAAGATAGCCCGCCCCCGCCCCGCGCGGGAAGCCGATCACCGGCACCTCCGGGTATTTCGCGCGGAGCGCCGCTGTGATCCGGGCGGCAGGTTCGATCGCGTAGCGCCGGAACCAGAGCCCGGGCAGCGCGCCCGCCCAGCTGTCGAACAGCTTCACCACCTCGGCCCCCGCCTCGATCTGGGCCGAGAGATAGAGGATCGTCGCCTCGGTGATGCGATCGATCAGCGCCTCGAAGGTCGCCGGATCGCCATAGAGCAGCCGCCGGGCCGGGGCCTGGTCAGGCGTGCCGCGGCCTGCGATCATGTAGGTCGCGACCGTCCAGGGCGCACCGGCAAATCCGATGAGCGTCGTCTCTGAAGGGAGCTCCTCCCGGAGCCGGCCGACCGTCTCGTAGACCGGCGCCAGGGTCTCGTGCACCGCCTCGGCCGGCTTGAGCCGCGCAAGATCCGCCGCCGAGGTCACGGTCGAAAGCCGCGGCCCCTCGCCCTGAACGAAGCTCAGATCCGCACCCAGGGCCTGGGGCACGAGCAGGATGTCGGCAAAGAGAATCGCTGCATCGAACCCGTAGCGGCGAATCGGCTGGAGCGTCACCTCCGTTGCCAGCTCCGGCGTGTAGCAGAGATCGAGGAAGCTCCCCGCCTTCTCCCGCGTCGCGCGGTATTCGGGAAGATACCGCCCCGCCTGCCGCATCATCCAGACCGGCGGCACCGGCAGCGTCTCGCCCGCCAGCGCCCTCAGCAGTTTCTTCTCCGTTCCGCCCATCATTCCATTCCGCCTTGCGATCGTGTGCGCGCGACCTTACCCATACGGCCCGGAATGAAAAGGGAGGGAAGCCCGTCATGGCCCTTGATCTGCCCACGCCCGACAGGCCGCTCCTCATCGGCACCCGCGGCAGCCCGCTCGCGCTCGCCCAGGCCCACGAGACCCACGACCGGCTGATGGCGGCGCACGGCCTCCCGCACGAGGCCTTCGAGATCGTCGTCATCAAGACCACCGGCGACCGGGTGCAGGATCGGCCGCTTTCGGAGATCGGCGGCAAGGGGCTCTTCACCAAGGAGATCGAGGAAGCGCTCGTCGCCGGCGCGATCGACATCGCCGTTCACTCGATGAAGGACATGCCGGTCGAGCAGCCCGAGGGTCTCGGGCTCACCTGCTACCTGCCCCGGGAGGATCCGCGCGATGCCTTCGTGAGCCTCGACGGCCGCAACCTCGCGGATCTGCCGCAGGGCGCGGTGGTTGGCACCTCGAGCCTGCGCCGCCGGGCCCAGCTCCGCTTCCGCCGCCCTGATCTCGAGGTCGTCGAGTTCCGCGGCAACGTGCAGACCCGGCTTCGGAAGCTTCGGGAGGGCGTGGCGGCGGCCACCTTCCTCGCCATGGCGGGCCTCCGCCGCCTCGCCATGGAAGAGATCGCCAAGGCTCCCATCGCGCCGGAAGACATGCTGCCCGCGGTCGCCCAGGGTGCCATCGGCATCGAGCAGCGGCTCGGGGATGAGCGGGTCGCAGCCCTGCTCGCTCCGATCAACGACACCCCGACCAGCCTGCGGCTTGCCGCCGAGCGCGCCTTCCTCGCCGGGCTCGACGGCTCCTGCCAGACACCGATCGCGGGGCTTGCGGTGCTCGATGGCGACAGGCTCTGGCTCCGGGGCGAGATCCTGCGGCCCGACGGCTCGGAATGCCTCAGCCATCAGGTCGAGGGCCTTGCCCGGGATGGCACCGAAATGGGGGCCGAGGCCGCCGCGATCCTGCGAAGCCGCGCCGCGCCGGATTTCTTCTCCGCCTGATTCTGCCCCGCCAGACGCTTCCCAACCCGCGTCCCCGCCCCCGCCGCATCCCGCGCGGGGGCGTTTTCTTGTGACCGGAGCGTAGCGTTCACACCCCGTAACGCTCGCATGACGCGCGTGTCACGGCGGTCATGGCTTTCTCATCCCATCGAGACGCGACCGCGATACCAGCCAGCAGGGACAGTTCGGATGCCGGACCAGCATACGGACGCGATCGCCGAAGAGCCGCCGCGTGACGGGTGACTTTCTCGCGCCAAGACCAGACTGAGCCACGCAACCGAACACCGGAAGAAGATGGAGACCAGAATGGCCCGCACCTCGAACCTCGCGACCCTCACCCTGATCCTGTCGCTCGCCGTCACCGGCGGGGCCAGCGCCCGCGATGCGGGGGAGCGGAGGGTTGCGCCCGCACCGCTTGCCGGCGGCCTTGCCGCCTTCGTCACTGCCGCCGAGGCGAGCGAACCCGGCACGCCGGCGGCGGAGGGATGCGTCACGACACGGTCGGGCCGCAACGGGCGGACGGTGCACACCGAATGCGCGGGGACACCCGCAAACTGAATTTCGTGCAGGCGGGGGCCCAGCCGCTGCCCGCCCGCGCGGATACCCCGGACCGGCCGTCAGCCGAGTAGACCTGTAGAGTTGTATCCTGTCCGGGAGCCGGATTCTCGATCTTACCCCGTCGGTCCGGGAAGGATCCGGTTCCCATCCCCCCTCAGAGCCGCGCGATCCGCTCGAGGAGGAGGGCGAAGAAGCCCTCGTCGTCCACATCGCGGATGACATGGACATTGCGGGGGCGGTCCGTCACGCCCCACCAGTCGATCACGGTCTGGCCCATGGTGAGCTCGGAGCCGGTCTCGACCTCGAGATTGACGTCGCGCCCGGAAAACAGCTCCGGCCGCAAGAGCCAGGCGATCACCGTCGGATCGTGGAGCGGGCCGCCGTCCTGGCCGTATTTCGCCTCGTCGAACCGTTCCTGATAATCGAGCAGCAGCGCGGTCGCATCGCCCACCCGGGTGCCGAGCGCGCGGAAGCGGTCCACCCGGACCTTGCGGGTGAGGCATTTGTGGGTCACGTCGAGTGGCAGGAGCGTGACCGGCGCGCCCGAGCTGAAGACCCGCTGTGCGGCGTGGGGATCGACGAGGATGTTGAATTCGGCCACCGGGGTCGTGTTGCCGCCCTCGAAGGCGCCGCCGCCCATGGCGATGATCCGCTTCACCCGGCCGACGATTTCGGGGGCCCTGGCGAAGGCGAGCGCGATGTTGGTGAGAGGGCCGAGAGTGCAGAGGGTGATGCTGCCCGCGGGTTCGGCGCGGAGGGTCTCGATCAGGAAATCGACGGAATGCCGCGGATCGAGCGGCATCACCGGCTCCGGCAGGTCCGGGCCGTCGAGACCGGTTTGCCCGTGGACATATTCGGCGGTGATGAGGGGGCGGAGCAGTGGCGCCTCGGCCCCGGCGAAGACGGGGATGTCGGGCCGGCCGGCCAGCTCGCAGACCTTGCGGGCGTTCTTCGCGGTGAGCGCGAGCGGCACGTTGCCGGCGACGGTGGTGATGCCGAGCACCTCGAGCTCGGGGCTTGCCAGGGCGAGCAGGATGGCGACGGCGTCGTCCTGACCGGGGTCGGTGTCGATGATGATGCGTTCGGGGGGCATGACGGGCCTTTGGCGGCGGCTATTGCGGGATTCCGCGGCGCATGGGGGGGAGCGAGCAGCCTCGTTCGGGGACGGCTTCCAGCACGCCCTCGATGGCGCGGATCCGGTCGAGGCATTCCTCGCCGCCGGTGGCACGGATGGCGCCGGCCTCGGGGACCACGCGCTCGATCACGAAGCCCTGGGCATGGACCACCTCGGCAATCGCCGCCGTCGCGGAGAGATGCGCGTCATCGACGGTGATGGTGATGGAGATCTTCGCCATGGCCGGATCCTGCCCGGACCGTCCGGGATCCTTTCAAATCTAGCCGCAAACGCGGCGAAAACAAGCAGGCTGCAGCGGGGCGCCTTCCGGTGTGAAAACGGGGCTTTTCACCGTGAAACGAAAATCAAGCATTTGAATTTAAAGGATTATGCTGGTTAACATATCATGAATCGCGGCCATTCTCATCCTCTGACCGCTGCCGGTGGGGCTGCGGCGGGCCGCTTGCGGCCGAACATCACGAGGTTGCCGAGCCCGGCGAAGAGCACGCCGGTGAGCGCCGTCGGGCTCCAGTGGTAGCCCTCGAAAAGCGTCGAGGCGACGAGCGCGACCACCGGGAAGAGCACGGTGGCATAGCCCGCCCCGGCCGAGCCGATGCGCGCCACGAGGAGGAGATAGGTGGTGAAGCCCACCACGGAGCCGATGGCCGCGAGATAGACCAGCGCGAGCCAGAACGCCGGCTGGGGCGGCAGGCTCAGGGGCGCGCGCGTCGCGGCCGCGAGACCGAGAAGCACCAGCGCACCGATCGCCATGCCCCAGGCGTTGGCGGTGACCGGATCGGTGCCGAGCGCGGAATTGCGCCGCGAGGCCATGTTGCCCCATGAAAAGAACAGCGTGCCGAGCACGCCCCAGCCGATGCCGCGGAGCGTTGCGGGATCGAGCGAGATGGCGAGATCGTGCCAGAAGAGCAGCAGGATGCCGGTGGCGCCCAGCGCGCCCGCGAGGAGGGTGCGGCTCTCGATCCGGTCGCCGAAGAAAAGGCGCGCGTTCACCGCGTTGAAGATCGAGGCGAGCGAGAAGATCACCGAGACGAGGCCGGAGGGGATCAGGGCGGCCGCGTTGTAGAGGCCGATGAAGTTGAAGCAGAAGAGGCAGAGCGCCTGGACCAGCACGAAGGGCCAGGCGGCGGGCCGCCGCAGCCGCCCGAGGGCCGCAAGCCCGCCCAGCATCAGCAGGGCCGCGAGCGCGAATCGGTAGAAGACCGAGACGATGACCGGCACGGCATCGACCTGGAACGAGATCGCGATCCAGGTGGTGCCCCAGATCAGGACGGTTGCGGCAAGAAGGGCGGCGTTGGCCATGGCAGCGGCTCCGGTTTTCCGGCAGCTCTAGCGGCAGGCGCGGCGCGGGGATTGCACGATCTTGCGGTCGAATCGCGGCGGGCCGTTCCCGCCGCGGCCCGGCCTGGGGTATGATCGGGCCATGAGCCGGACCGTTCAGGATTTTCTCGGGGCCTCGCCCACCGCCCGCATCGCCGCGCGCCTCGAGCTCGGCGGGCGGCGCACCGTGACGATCTGGGAGAACCGCGACGACCGGGTGCTCTACGAGACGCCCGCGGGGCATACCTTCAGCTTCTATCTCGAGGGCGGGACCGGCACGCGGCGGCTCGATGCGGGCGCGGTGGCGGGCTGGCCCGGCGCCGTCTGCATCCTGCCCGAGGGTCAGGGCTCGGCCTGGGAGATCACGGCGCCCTTCCGCTTCGTGCATCTCTATCTGCCCGATGACGCGCTGCGCGCGGCCTATGCGATGACCCATGACTGCGACGCGCGGCGGCTGGAGGTGCGCGACGTGACCTTCGCGGCACTGCCCGAGATCGGCGCGCCGCTGCGGCGCCTCGCGCTTGCGGCGGAGGCGCAGGACCGGCTTGCCGCCGACGGGGCGCTGGCCGAGCTCGTGGGCGCGCTGCCCGCGCGGCGCCTCGCGGTGAAGGGCGGGCTTTCCCCGCTGGCGCTGCGCCGGATCGACGACTGGATCGAGGCGCATCTGGAGGGGCCGATCCGGCTTGCCGATCTCGCGGCCCTCGCCGGGCTCTCGGAATTTCACGTCCAGCGGATGTTCCGGCTCTGCCGCGGCGTCTCGCCGCATGGCTGGGTGACGCAGCGCCGCATCGCGCGGGCGCAGGCGCTGCTTCGCGGGCCGGAGCCGCTTGCCGGGATCGCCGCCGCCTGCGGCTTTTCGAGCCAGAGCCACTTCACGCGGGTCTTCGGCCGGGAGACGGGGCTGACGCCCGCGGCCTATCGCGCGGGCGCGGATCTGGGCGGGCTCAGGCGATGAGCGCGGCGGCACCGGGCGCCTGGACGAGGCCCGCACCGACATCCTCGGGCGGATGGGAGAGCGGGGCCGCGCTGGCGGTGAGCTTGTCCCAGAGCGCCTGCCCCCGGAGCGCGGGATCCGATTCGGCCCAGAGCGCGGCGGCGCCCGCGACGAAGGGGCAGGCCATGCTGGTGCCCCGCAGCGTCTCGTAGAGCTTCGGCCGCGGGAAGGACGAGAAGATGTCGACGCCGGGGGCGGCGATATCGACCTCGCCGCCATCGGGGTTGATGCCGCCGCAGGAGAAATCCGCCACCTTGCCGGTGGCATCGACCGCCGCCACCGCGAGGATCGAGGGCGAGTTGGCGGGCGCGCCCACCGGTGCGACGAAGCCGAACTGGCGGGCGCTCTCGTTGCCGGCGGCGGCGACGATCAGCGCGCCGCGCTCGAGCGCGCGGCGGCCGAGGCGCTCGTAGGCCGCGCTCGGGATCTCGCCGGGCTGGGTGGCGCGGCCGAGCGACATGGAGATGACCTCCGCCCCCTGCTCGATCGCCCAGGCCATGCCGGCGAGGATGTCGATCTCGAGCCCCGAGCCGTTGTTGCCGAGCACCTTGCCGATGAGGATGTCGGCCTCGGGGGCGACGCCGTAGCGCGGGGTGTTGTGGCCCGCCCGGGGCCCGGCGGCGATGCCGGTGCAATGGGTGCCGTGGCCCTGGATGTCGTCCACCGTCTCGCCGGCGACGAAGCTCTCGGCGATGACGGGGCGGCTGGCGAAATCCGGGTGCAGCAGGTCGAAGCCGGTGTCGAGCACGGCGATGCGGATGCCCTTGCCGCTGAAGGGCGCGCGCTCGGCGCCGGTGGCGGCGATGCCCCAGGTGCGTTCGGCGGTGTCGATGGCGTTGCCCGCCCCGTTGGAGGGGATCGAGTAGAGGTAGAACTCGGGGCGGGCCTCGGCGACATGATCCTCGGCGGCGAGGATGCGGGCGACCGAGGCGACATTTGCCTTGCTGGGTGCGTGGATGAGGCCGATGCCGAGGCCGCGCAGCAGCAGCGGCGCGCGGAGGCGGGCGGTGTCGATGCCGCCGATGGAGGAGGCCTCGACGGCCACCGCGCCGGGCGCGCTGCCGCCGGTGGCCTCGGCCGCGCCACGATCGAGGATGCGGAGCTGCTCGGTCTCGCTGCCACCCTCGAAGGTCACCAGCACGCCGCCGGTCGGCTGCGGCCGTCTGAGGTTCAGATAGGGAGGTGGTGTGATTTCCGGCATCTGCTCGTCCCTCGCTCCTGCCCGCGTTGAGGTCTCAACCTCAGATAGGGCGTGCCCACGTCATTAACAGGGATGGGCGGGGGGCTCGGCAAGGGGGGCCGGGGATGCCGGGCGGCGAACCGCCCGGCTCGGGTCTTTCGTATCGTCAGGCCGCGCCGCCTCAGGCGGCGTTTAAAGGCCGCGCCGCCTCAGGCGGCGACGAGCTGGCCGCGGACGAGCTTCTCGTAGGTCTGGGCGATGTCACGGGTGAGCGCGCCCACCTCGAAGGTATACTCGCCGATCTGGCCGACGGGCGTGACTTCCGCCGCGGTGCCGGTGAGCCAGCACTGCTCGAAGCCCTCGAGCTCGGAGGGCTCGATATGGCGCTCGATCACCTCCACGCCCTTCTCGCGCAGCAGGCCGATGACCGTCTGGCGGGTGATGCCGTTGAGGAAGCAATCGGGCTTCGGCGTGTGGACGGCGCCGTCCTTCACGAAGAAGACATTGGCGCCGGTCGCCTCGGCGACATAGCCGCGGTAATCCATCATCAGCGCGTCCGAGCAGCCCTTCGCCTCGGCGGCGTGCTTGGACATGGTGCAGATCATGTAGAGGCCGCTCGCCTTGGCGAAGGAGGGAATCGTCTCGGGGCTCGGGCGCTTCCACTTGGAGATGTCGAGCTTCGCGCCCTTCATCTTCGCATCGCCGTAATAGGCGCCCCATTCCCAGACCGCGATCGCGGTGCGGACCGGGTTGCGGGCCGAGGCGACGCCCATGTCGGGGCCCGAACCGCGCCAGACGAGGGCGCGGACATAGGCGTCCGTCAGGCCGCTCTTCGCAAGCGCATCCGCCTTCGCCGCCTCGAGCTCGTCGACGCTGTAGGGGCGTGGGATGTCGAGATAATCACAGGATTTCAGCAGCCGCTCGGTGTGCTCGCGGCTCTTGAAGATCGTGCCCCCGTAGGCGCGCTCGCCTTCGAAGACCGCGCTTGCGTAGTGCAGCGCGTGGGTCAGTACATGCACCTTGGCCTCGCGCCACGGCACGAAGGTGCCATCCATCCAGATGACGCCGTCCCGATCATCATATGCGCCAGCCATCGTCTTTACTCCCGGAAATTCCATAAGTTTCGCAACTGCAGCACGGTGCGACAGTTTCTTTCTCGAATAGGCGCCCGAGCTAGCATTTGAGGGTTGGAATGTCAATAAGGCTGACATAAACTGTGATGAGAATGCATACCCGGAGACCTTCGATGGCCGAACGCGGCTTTTCGACCAACCTTTCCCGCAGCGAACAGCTCCTGTTCCTCACTGACGAGCAGCTTCGCCAGGGGATCGAGCTGATGTATTTCGCCTATCGCAGCTTCACCGCCGACCCGGACCGCATCCTCGCGGAGCGGCGCTACGGGCGGGCGCATCATCGGGCGATCCATTTCATCAACCGCAACCCCGGCCTCACGGTGAACGGGCTGCTCGAGACGCTCGGCGTGACGAAGCAGAGCCTCAACCGGGTGCTGCGCCAGCTGGTCGAGGACGGACTGGTGGAGAGCCGGGTGGGCGCCGAGGACCGGCGGCACCGCAATCTCTGGCTCACCGAGACCGGAAAGGCGCTCGAGACCGAGCTTTCGGCCGCCCAGCGCCGCCGGATGCGCACGGCCTTCTCGAACGCCGGCCCCGAGGCGGTGATCGGCTTTCGCAAGGTGCTCGAGGAAATGATCGACGCCGATCTGCGCGGGCGGCTCATCCCGCCCTCCGAGGGCGGCCGGCCGTGAGCGGGACGGAGCAGGCGCATGTGCTGGTCGTCGATGACGATGCGCGCATCCGGACACTTCTGAAGAAGTTCCTCACCCGCAACGGTTTCTGGGTGTCGGTCGCGCGCGATGCGGCCCATGCCCGCAATCTGCTCGAGGGGCTCGATTTCGACCTGATCGTGCTCGACGTGATGATGCCGGGGGAAAACGGGCTCGCGCTTACCGCCGCGCTGCGCGAGACGATGACGACGCCGATCCTGCTGCTGACCGCGCGGGGCGATGCCGATGACCGGATCAAGGGGCTGGAAGCCGGGGCGGACGACTACCTCCCGAAGCCCTTCGAGCCGCGCGAGCTGCTGCTCCGGATCAACGCGATCCTGCGCCGCATCCCGAAGCCGGCGCCGAAGGCGGAGCCGCCGAAGACCATCCATCTCGGGGAGGTGCGCTATGATCTCACGCGCGGCGAACTCTGGCGCGGGCAGAAGCTCGTGCGGCTGACGGCGACGGAAGCGCTGCTGATGCGGATCTTCGCCCAGCGGGCCCATGAGCCGGTGAGCCGCATCGAGCTCGTCGAGGAGCTCGGTGGCGGGGTGGCGGAAGCGCAGGAGCGGGCGGTGGATGTCCAGATCACCCGGCTCCGGCGCAAGCTCGAGGCGGACCCGAAGGCGCCGCGCTATCTCCAGACGGTGCGCGGCTCGGGCTACATGCTCGCCCCCGACTGAGCTCCGGGGACCGTTCGGCCCCCGGCCGCCCGGTCTCAGCGGCGATCGTCCTCGTCGTCATCCTCGTCATCGGAGTCGGGCAGGTTGAACAGGCTTTCCGCGTCCTGCGCGACCGATTCGGAGGAATGCTCGGAATCGTCGTTGCCCGAGCCCAGCGTGAAGGTCTCGAGACCGGCGATGTTCGAAGGCATGCGCGGCTCGACATCCATCGAGAGCGACTGCTCGGTCGAGACGAGCTTCATCCGCTCGTCGTTGGTCATCACGGAACCATCGGCCGAGGCCTTCTTCACCGCCTTGGCCACCGCACCGTCGAGCTCGCTCTGACGGCACATGCCGAGGGCAACCGGATCAACCGGCGTGATGTTGGCGATGTTCCAGTGCGAGCGCTCGCGGATCGACTGGATCGTCGGCTTCGTCGTGCCGACGAGCTTGGAGATCTGTCCGTCCGAAAGCTCGGGGTGGAATTTCACCAGCCACGCGATCGCGGCCGGGCGGTCCTGCCGCTTGGAGAGCGGCGTATAGCGCGGGCCCTTGCGCTTCATCTCGCCTTCCGCGGCGGGGTTGTGCATGAGCTGGAGCTTGGCGCGCGGGTTTTCCTCGCAGCGCTTGATCTCCTGAGCGGTGAGCTGGTTGTTGGCGATCGGGTCGAAGCCCTTGATGCCCTGCGCCACCTCGCCATCGGCAATGCCGTTCACCTCAAGCTCGTGCAGGCCGCAGAAATCGGCAATCTGCTTGAAGGTCAGCGTCGTGTTCTCGACCAGCCAGACGGCGGTCGCTCTCTGCATCAGTGGTAGCGCCATGGCTCGGTTCCCTTCATCCGGTCAAATCTCCCCCGTTCCGAAAACTCGGGTGCGCCGGAGGGGGCGCGAAGGTCGGCTTTCGCGGGGAGGTAAAGCGGACATATAGGGCTGTACGTGGCGATGATAAAGCCCCTTTCGCGGCAAGGCCCGGCCCGGCCGCGCTTCGGGTCGGGCTCAGGCGCGCCGGCGCTGGCGCGCTTCGCCCTGCCGGCCGGCCACCCGGAACTTGCCGACAAGCGCGGCCATGTCGGAGGCGTTTTCCAGCAGGCCGCGGCTTGCGGCGGAGGTTTCCTCGAAGACGGCGGCATTCTGCTGCGTGGTCTGGTCGAGCAGCGTCACCGCGTCGTTTATGCTGTGAATCCCGAGCGACTGCTCGCTCGCCGAGGTGGAAATCTCCTCGACATGGCCCGAGATCTCGCGGATCGAGGCCGCCATCGCGGTGAGCGCCTGCCCGGCCTCGCCGACGCGCCCGACGCCGCGCTCGACATGCACGGAGCTGCTGCGGATGAGCGCGTCGATCTCGCGCGCCGAATCGGCGGCGCGTTGGGCAAGCGCCCGCACTTCGGCCGCGACGACCGCGAAGCCGCGGCCCGACTCGCCCGCCCGGGCCGCCTCGACGCCCGCGTTGAGGGCGAGCAGGTTGGTCTGGAAGGCGATGTCGTTGATGACGTTGACGCTCTGCGAGATGGCGGTGGAGACCCTGGCGATCTCCCCCATCGCCGCGACCGCCTCGGCCACGACCACCTCGCTCCGCTGCGCGGTGACGAGCGAATCCTGCACGAGCCCATTGGCCTGCGCCGCCCCCTCGGCGGCGGATTTCACCGAAGCGGTCAGCTCGTTGAGCGCGGCCGCCGTTTCCTCGAGGGTTGCTGCCGCCCCTTCGGTGCGGCGGGCCAGATCGCCCGCGGCGGTGCTGATCTCCTCCGAGCTGAGCCGCACACCGCCGGCCGTCTGCGAGATATCGACGAGGGCAGATTCGAGCGCCGCGGCGGCATTGTTGGCATCGGCCTTGAGGCGGGCGAAGGCGCCTTCGAAGTCGCCGTCAATCCGCGCGGTCAGGTCGCCCTTTGCCAGCGCCGCGAGGAAGTTCACCGTATGCGAGAGCCCTTCGTCCACCGTCTGGACCAGCGCGTTGATGCCGTTGCGGACCTCGCGCATCGAGGGTTCCGAGAACTCCTGGTCGATGCGCCGTGAAAAATCGCCACGGCGGGCGGTGCCGATCACATCGCCAAGCGCCTCCTCGAGGCGGCGGGATTCCGCGGCGCGCGACTCGGCCAGTTCGCGTTCCTCGCGTTCGCGCGCGGCGCGCTCGGCGGCGTCACGGGCCTGCGCCGCGGTTTCGCGGGCCTTTGCCTCCGCCTCGCGCTGGCGGGCCTCGGCGGCGGCGCGCTCGGCCTTCACCTGCGCCTCGCGCACCCGCTCCTCCTCGGCCTTCAGCCGGTCGCGTTCCAGCGCATTGTCGCGGAAGACCGCCACGGCGCGCGCCATCTGTCCGGTCTCGTTGGTGAGCTCGGTGCCGGGGATCTCGACCGTGAGGTCGTTCTCGGCCAGGCGTTTCATCACCCGCGTCATGCGCGCGATCGGCCCGGTGACGGAGCGGATGACCAGCAGCGTCAGCAGCGCCGCGAGGGCCAGGCAGATGCTGGAGATCAGGGTGAAGTCGCGCAGCGCGGTGACGGTTTTCTCCATCATGCCGGAGACCTGGCCATCGACGCCTGCGCGCGCGCGAGCCATTTCCGCCCCGTTGCCCTGCAGGAAGGCGAGGTAGGCGTCATCGGCGTTGTTCATGAAGAGCCCGCCGATCACCGGGTCGATCGGGGCCAGATCGAGCGCGCTTTCGGCAGCCTCGATGTAGTTGTTGAGCGCATCGACCGAGATCTCGACCGCGGCGTCGCCGTCCCCGGCGACATGGGCCGATATCCGCTGCTTGAGGGCCGCGACCTCTTCGGCGGCGCGGCCGTATTGCGCGTCCATCACCGCCCCCTCGAGCCCCGCCATCGCCCAACTGAGCGTGCGAAAGAGCTCGATATGGACCTCCTTCACCTCGTCATTGAGCGCCATCAGCTCGTCCATCCTCGGCATGGAGTGCTCGAAGAGGCTGTCGAGGCCATCGTGGAGCGTGGTGAGCGAATCGCGGGCGATCCAGCTTGTCGCGCCCAGCGCCGCGAGGGTGACAAGGAGAAGCGCGGCCCCCTTCATCCAGAGCCGGGTGTTCCTGAGCAGGCGGATCATGTTCGGTCCTTCTCGTCGGTCCTGGGGTAGTGCCCTGGCGTGTTGCTGTCTGCGCGGAGGGCGGCCCCAGTGCCTGATATGTCAGCGGGCTTTCTGGTACACACCGACGGCGACAAAGTTGCCGGGGTCCAGTTTCTGCACGAGCGTCACCTTCGGCTGGAGCTTGCGGGTGGCCGGATTGAGCCAGAGATAGCTGACCCAGCCGCGGCCCTTCGTCTGGCCCGTCTCGACGAACTCGCGGAAGAGATAGACGCCGTTCTGGTCCTTGAGCTTGATCAGGTTCTTGCCCGTGAGCCGTGGATTGGCGCCATGGGCGACGAACTGGCCCTCGTCACTCACGATGAAGCCGTAGAGGCCGCGGTCGTGGAATGCGGTGTTTTCCGGGTCTTCCAGCGCGGTGACAAGCGCCTCGAGGCCGTTGGCCTGATAATACTCGACCGCCCGATCCACCATGCGGATCACGTCTCGCCGCGAGGCCGAGGGCTCCGGTGATGCGCCTGGCAGGAGGGCGAGGCTCAGCACAAGGAGCAGAACAGTCTGCAATCGTCCGGGCATCGGCCACATCCCTTGCATCTCATGATGCGGAGGACCCTGCCGGAAGACCTTTTAAGAAATGCTTATTTGCGCGGCCTTTGCCGGTCAGCCGGGCTCGGCATCGGCAAGAATGCCGAGGAATGCCTCGCCGAAGCGCTCGGCCTTCTGCGCGCCCATGCCGGGGATCTCGGCGAGCGCGGCGAGGGTTGCCGGGCGGGCCCGTGCGATCTGGGCGAGCGTGCGCGCGGTGCAGGAGAGCGGCTTGCCGAGGCCGTCGGGGCCACGGGCGAGCGCCACCTGCGCGGCTTCGAGCCGGTCGTAGAGGCTGCCGCCGGGCTGGCCCGCGAGCTTCATGCGCTGGGGGTGCGGGCGTTCGGCGGCCTCGCCGCGGATCACCTCGAGGAAGTCGGGTCCGAAGCGGTCGAGCTTCACCGCGCCGACGCCCGAGATGCCGCGCATCGCATCGAGGCTTTCGGGCCGGGCGGTCGCCATCTCGATGAGGGTGCGGTCGGGAAAGATCACATAGGCCGGGACGCCCTGGGCATCGGCGAGCGCACGGCGGCGGGCCTTGAGCGCGGCGAGCAGGCCCTCGTCCTCCTCGGCAACCAGCGCCATCGGGGCCGGGCGGCCCTCGCCGCGGGCCTTCGCGCGGCGGATGGTGTCGGCGCGGAGCTCGAGCGTCGTCTCGCCGCGCAGGAGCGGCCGGGCGGCTTCGGTGAAGCGGAGGGCGCCGTGGCGCGACGGATCGGGGCGGAGGAGGTCGAGGCCCATGAGCTGGCGGAAGATCGTCTGCCACTCGGCCTTCGAGATCTCCCGCCCCACCCCGAAGGTCGGCAGGCGATCGTGGCCGAGGCGGCGGGTGCGGTCATTTTCCTCGCCGCGCAGCACCGCGATCAGATGTTCGGTGCCGAAGCTTTCGCCGGTGCGGAGCACGGCCGAGAAGGCCTTGCGCGCGGCTTCGGTCGCATCGAAGAGCTCGGGAGGCGTGCGGCAGAGATCGCAGTTGCCGCAGCCGTCCTCCAGCGTCTCGCCGAAATAGGCAAGCAGCACCTGGCGGCGGCAGCGCTTGGCCTCGGCGAGGCCGAGCAGCGCGTTGAGGCGGCGGTGGTCGGCCTCCTTGCGCTCGAGCGGCGCGTTGCTCTCGTCGATCTGCGCGCGGCGGAGCCGGATGTCGTCCGGCCCGTAGAGGGTGAGCGTATCGGCCGGCGCGCCGTCGCGGCCGGCTCGGCCGATCTCCTGGTAGTAGGACTCGACGGATTTCGAGAGATCGGCATGGGCAACGAAGCGGATGTCGGGCTTGTCGATGCCCATGCCGAAGGCGATCGTGGCGCAGACGATGAGCCCGTCCTCGCGCTGGAAGCGGGCTTCCGCTTCCCGGCGCTCGTCGGGTTCGAGGCCGGCGTGGTAGGCGATCGCCGAATGCCCGGCGTCGCAGAGCGCCTTGGCAAGCGTTTCGGTCTTCGCGCGGCTGGCGCAGTAGACGATGCCCGAGAGCCCGCGGTGGAGGCGGACAAACTCGAGGATCTGGGCGCGCGGGCGATCCTTGGGCTCGAAGGCGAGCGAGAGGTTCGGCCGGTCGAAGCCACGCAGGAAGGTCTCGGGCGCGCCGCCCTCGAAGAGCTGGCGGGCGATCTCGGCGCGGGTTTCCTCGTCCGCCGTGGCGGTGAGCGCGACGGTCTGGATGCCGCCGAGCGCGCGGCGGAGCGCGCCGATCCGCAGGTAGTCGGGGCGGAAATCATGCCCCCACTGGCTGACGCAATGCGCCTCGTCAACGGCCAGCAGGCTCACGCCCACGCGGGAGAGCAGCGCGCCGGACGCCCCGAGGCGCTCGGGCGCCATGTAGAGGAGCTTGAGGCGGCCTTCGTCGAGCGCGGTGAAGATCTCCTCGCTTTCCCCGGCATCGGTCTGCGAGGTGAGCGCGCCAGCCATCACGCCCGCGGCCCGGAGGGCGCGGACCTGATCGCGCATGAGCGCGATGAGCGGCGAGATCACCACGGTGACGCCCGGCCGTGTGAGCGCGGGAAGCTGGTAGCAGAGCGACTTGCCGCCACCCGTCGGCATGATGGCGAGCACGTCGCGCCCCGCCTCGACCGCGGAGACGATCTCCTCCTGTCCGGGGCGGAACTCGGGGAAGCCGAAGACCTGGCCGAGAAGGTGACGCGCTTCGCTCATGAGCGGCCTCCCGGCAGGCGGGATGAGCGCAGGCGGGGTGCTGCGCCGCCCTCCCCTTGAAGCGGGCGCGCCAGCCAGGGCAGCGGCGTCCGCCCGTCACCATGCGCCTCTCCCGCCCGGAGCGGCGGGGCAGACGTCGGGGGGATCGGATCGTGCAGGGCGGTCACGAGGGGGAAACGCGGAAGAGGGAAATCACCGTCTCCCCATAGCGGCGCGCATCGAGGGGGGTCAAGCCGGGGGGCGGCAGCACGGGCGCGGCCTCCTCCCAGACGACGAGCGCGCCGGGTGCGATCCAGCCGCCGGCGAGCGCGACCGCCAGCGCCTTCTCCCCGAGCGCCTTCCCATAGGGCGGATCGAGGAAGACGAGATCGAAGGGCGCGCCGGACTGCGCGCCGAGCCTGAGGGCATCGCGGGCGAGGACGCGGGCCGTCTCGCCCATCCCGAGGCGGGCGATGTTCTCGCGCAGGAGGCCGAGGGCCTTCGCGCCCTTGTCGACGAATGTGGCGGTGCGCGCGCCGCGGGAGAGCGCCTCGAGCCCGAGCGCGCCGGTGCCGGCGAAGAGATCGAGGACGGCCGCGCCCTCCGGCGGGTCCGGCTCGCCGTAGCCGCCATGGGCGAGCAGGTTGAAGAGGCTCTCGCGCACCCGGTCGGAGGTCGGGCGCAGATGGGCCTTCGCGTCGCCCCCGCCCAGCCCCGCGAGCGCCCGGCCGCGATGGGTGCCGCCGATGATGCGCATCAGGCGAGCGTCTTGAGATCGGCCGCGGGATCGGCGATCCGGTCGGCCTCGGGCGAGCGGCCCGCCTCGATCCAGCGCTTGCCGGACATGTAGGCGCGCGGGTCGTTCATCGCATCGACGGCGAGCAGGCGTGTGCCCGCGAAATACCAGACCGAGAGACTGCCCTCGCGGGCGCCGGGGCGGGTGACAGTGCGCTCCCATCCGGTGTTGAGCCCGGCGATCTGGAGCTTCACGTCATACTGGTCGGACCAGAACCACGGCCGGGCGGTGTAGGGTTCGGTACCGCCGAGCATGGCCGCGGCAACGGCCTCGGCCTGGTCGATGGCATGGGGCACGCTTTCGATCCGGATGCGGGCCGCGTCATGGGGGAAGCTCGCGCAATCGCCGGCGGCGAAGATCGCGGGGTCGGAGGTGCTGCCGAGCGCATCCACCCGGATGCCGTTCTCGACCGCGAGCCCGGCGGCTTCGGCAAGCCCGGTGTCCGGGGCGACGCCGATGCCCACGAGCACGAGATCGGCCGCGATGCGGCGGCCGTCGCCGAGCTCGGCCCCCGTCACATGGCCGGCCGCACCGGTGAGGCGGGCGAGCGCCGCGCCTTCGAGGATCTCGACGCCGTGGCGCTCGTGGAGCGCTCGGAAGAAATCGGCGGTGGCGGGCGCGGCGACGCGGGCGAGGATGCGGGGCGCGGACTCGATGAGCGTGACGGTGAGCCCCTTCTCGCGCAGCACTGCCGCGGCCTCGAGCCCGACATAGCCGCCGCCGACCACGAGCGCCCGGGCGGCGCCGGCCGCGAGCCGGGCGGCCAGCGCGTCGGCATCCGCGAGCTGGCGCATGACGAGCACGCCGTCGAGATCACCGCCGATCGCGGCGGGCAGGCGGCGGGGGGTTGCGCCAGTGGTGAGCGCGAGAAGGTCGTAGGCGAGCCGCGTGCCATCGGCGAGAACCACCGCCTTCGCCGCCCGGTCGATTGCGGCAACGGCCCGCCCGGTCTCCACCGTGATGCCGTTCTCGGCATAGAAGCTCGCGGGCCTGAGGTGCAGCCGCTCGCGTTCGAGCTCGCCCTTGAGATAGGCCTTGGAGAGCGGCGGGCGCTGGTAGGGCAGATCGGGCTCGGCTCCGATGAGGGTGAGCGGGCCGTCATGGCCGAGGGCGCGCAGCTTCGCGACGAGGGCGGCTCCCGCCTGCCCTGCGCCCACGACCACGATCCGTGCCGATTTCGCCTGCATCTGGCCGACCCCTTGTGGCAATTCCTGCAGGGTTCTCTATATGGCTCCCGGATTGGCGTGCAACCATCGAAGGGAACGAGACATGACCATCAGCGTTGGAGACAAGCTGCCCGAGGCCGACTTCCTTGTCGTCGGAGACAACGGCCCCGAGGCGGTTTCGGCCTCGAGCCTGTTCGCGGGCCGCAAGGTCGTCGTCTTCGGGGTGCCGGGCGCCTATACCGCGACCTGCACCAAGGAACATGTGCCGAGCTTTGTGAAGACCGCGGACGCGCTGGCGGCGAAGGGCGTCGACGAGATCGTCTGCATCTCGGTGAACGATCCCTTCGTGATGGCGTCCTGGGGCGACTCCACCGGGGCGAAGGACGCGGGCATCCGCATGCTCGCCGATCCGGCCAGCAGCTTCACCGAAGCGGTCGGGCTCACGTTCGATGCGCCGGCGGCGGGCTTCTTCAAGCGCTCGCAGCGCTATTCGATGCTGGTCGAGGATGGCGTCGTCTCGAAGCTCAACATCGAGCCGGCACGTGCGTGCACGATCTCGGGCGGCGAGACGATCCTCGAACAGATCTGATCTCGAACGGAACGGATCCGATCGCGAGCCGCCGGGCCATGACCCGCCTGGCGGTCTTGCGCTCCGCGTCGGGCCGGACCGGCCGGCGCGGAGCCGTTTCGGAAGGCGCGCCGCAAGATGCGGCGCTCGCGTCTTCAGGCGACGCGGACCTCTTCGCTGGCCTGACCGAGAAGCCGCAGGACACGGTCGCGGACCGCGCGCCGGAAGGCCTCGTCATTCTGGGTCAGACCGGCGTCACTTGCCCAATCCTCGGCCTCACGAGCCGCATTCTTGCCAAAAGCCGTCAACAGACGCGCCGCTTCGTCCTGTATCCGGCGGCCATAGGCGATGCGTTCAGACATTGATGCATGCATGTCCATCTTCTCCCCCTAAGCTCCGGCGATCAGGATGCCTGTTTTGAAAATTTGAAGCAACATTACTGCTTATGCTCGGTAAACGGCAGAGATTTACCTGTTACTCGCCCGTCACACTTCACAACTCCGCGCGCGTGCGCCATGTTTGGCGCGTTCAACCTATATTTGAAGGAAGGGTTAACGGCGTGCAGGGGGGCGACATGGAGCAGCGCAAGAAAGCCTGCGATTTCGATCCGAGGATACTCGAGCTCTACGACGGCTACGTGCATGGCAAGCTGACGAAACGCGCGTTTCTCGACCACGCCGCCCGCTACACCTTCGGCGCCGCAGCGGCGGCCGCTGTCCTCGAAAGCCTCCAGCCGGACTATGCCCTCGCGCAGCAGGTCGCCCCCGACGATCCGGCGATCACGACGGAGGTGGTGGAATACCCCTCGCCCGAGGGCCATGGCACAGTGCGCGGGCTGATGGCGCGGCCCGCAGAAGCCACCGCTCCCCTGCCGGCGGTGCTGGTCGTGCACGAGAACCGTGGCCTCAATCCCTATATCGAGGACGTTGTGCGCCGGACCGCGAAGGCGGGCTTTCTCGCGCTCGGGCCCGACGGGCTTACCCCGCTCGGCGGCTATCCCGGAAATGACGACAAGGGGCGCGAGATGCAGAAGCAGCTCGATCCGGTGAAGCTCATGGCGGATTTCTTCGCCGGCTACGAATACCTCGCCACCCATCCCGGCAGCACCGGACGGGTCGGGGCCGTGGGGTTCTGCTATGGCGGCGGGGTCTGCAACGCGCTCGCGGTTGCCTATCCCAATCTTAAGGCCGCGGTGCCGTTCTACGGCCGCCAGCCGCAGAGCGCGGATGTGCCGCGGATCCAGGCGGCGCTGATGCTGCATTATGCCGGGCTCGACGAGCGGGTGAATGCGGGCTGGCCGGAATACGAAAAGGCGCTGCAGGCCAACGGCAAGACCTATCGCGCCTATATCTACGAAGGCGCCAACCACGGTTTCCACAACGACACCACGCCGCGCTACGATCCGGCGGCGGCCGAGCTGGCCTGGAGCCGGACGCTCGATTTCCTGCACACCCGGCTCGGGCCGGTCTGAACCGGGCCGCAGCACAGAGCCACCGCCGCCCGGTGCGGCGCGAGGCGCCATTGACCCAAGCTCCATATTTCGATATCTCATGAAATATGGAAACTACAGACGCCATCGCTGCCTTCTCGGCCCTCGCCCAGGATACCCGCCTCGCGGTCTTCCGGCTGCTCGTGCAGGCGGGGCCGGATGGCATGCTCGCGGGCGAGATCAGCGCCGCGCTCGACGTGCGCCCCAACACGCTCTCGGCCAATCTCGCGATCCTGCTGAACGCAGGGCTCGTGCAGAACACGCGCGAGGGGCGGATGGTGCGCTACATCGCCGACCTGGAGGGGCTGCGCGGCCTGCTCCGGTTCATCATGCAGGATTGCTGCGGAGGCCGGCCCGAGCTCTGCCAGCCGGTGATCGACGCGGTTGCTTGCGACTGTTGAGGAGCCCGGCCCATGCATGATCCCTTCAACGTGCTTTTCCTCTGCACCGGCAATTCGGCCCGGTCGATCCTGGCCGAGGCGATCCTCACCCGCGAGGGTCAGGGCCGGTTCCGCGCCTTTTCGGCCGGGTCGCACCCGCGTGGCGCGGTGCATCCCTACGCGCTCGACCTGCTGCGGAAACGCAGCCACAAGACGGATGCGTTCCGCTCCAAGAGCCGGCACGAGTTCGAGGGGCCAGGGGCGCCGAAGCTCGATTTCGTCTTCACGGTCTGTGATGATGCCGCGGGCGAAGCCTGCCCGCTCTGGCCCGGCCAGCCGATGACCGCGCACTGGGGCATGCCCGATCCGGCCGCGGCGGAGGGAAACGAGGCGGAGAGGCATCTCGCCTTCGCCGACACCTACCGCATGCTGCGCAACCGGATCTCGATCTTCGTGAACCTGCCGCTCGCCTCCCTCGACCGCCTCGCCCTTCAGGAGCGGCTCGCGGCGATTGGCGCCTCCCCCGCTCCCGCCCCGACACACTGAGGATCAGATGACCGCCACGGTTTCCGAGCCGGCCCCCACCCTGGGCCTCTTCGAACGTTATCTCCATGTCTGGATCGCCTTCGCGATCCTCGCCGGGCTGATCCTCGGAAGCCTGTTGCCCGGGCTTGTCGAGGCGATCGCCGGGGCCGAGATCGCCTCGGTCAATCTCGTCGTCGCGGTGCTCATCTGGGCGATGGTCTATCCGATGATGGTGAATGTCGATTTCTCCGCCGTGCGCGGGATCGCGCGCGAGCCGCGCGGGCTTCTCATCACGCTGGCGGTCAACTGGCTCATCAAGCCCTTCACCATGGCGGGGCTTGCCGTGCTCTTCTTCGAGCATGTCTTCGCGCCGCTGATTGCGCCGGAGGATGCCGCGCAATACATCGCCGGTCTCATCCTGCTCGGAGCCGCGCCCTGCACCGCAATGGTCTTCGTCTGGTCGCAGCTCACGCGGGGCGATGCCACCTACACCCTCGTGCAGGTCTCGGTGAACGATCTGGTGATGGTGGTGGCCTTCGCGCCGATTGTCGCGCTGCTGCTCGGGGTGACGGAGATCGCCGTGCCCTGGGAAACACTGCTGCTCTCGGTCGTGCTTTACGTGGTGCTGCCACTCGCGGCGGGGCTTCTCACCCGGCGCGTGCTGGGGAGCGAGGCCGCGATCCATGCCTTCACCCACCGGATCAAGCCGGTCTCGATCCTCGGGCTGATCGCGACCGTGGTGATCCTCTTCAGCCTGCAGGGCTCCGTCATTCTCGAGAACCCGGCAGTGATCGCGCTCATCGCCGTGCCGATCCTGATCCAGAGCTACATGATCTTCGGGCTCGCCTATGGCGCGGCCTGGGTTCTGCGCGTGCCGCATGCCATCGCCGCGCCCTGCGCGATGATCGGCACCTCGAACTTCTTCGAGCTCGCGGTCGCCGTCGCGATCAGCCTCTTCGGCTTGCAGTCGGGCGCCGCGCTTGCCACCGTCGTCGGCGTGCTCGTCGAGGTGCCGGTGATGCTCTCCCTCGTCGCGCTCGCCAACCGCACGCGCGCGCATTTTCCCCAGAGGTAACGCCCCATGGTCACGATCTATCACAACCCGAAATGCGGCACGTCGCGCAACGTGCTCGCCATGATCCGCCAGTCGGGAGTCGAGCCCGAGGTCATCGCGTATCTCGAGACCCCGCCCAGCCGCGAGACGCTCGAACGCCTGCTGGCCGCGATGGGCAAGCGCCCGCGCGACATCCTGCGCCGGAAGGGCACGCCCTATGATGAGCTTGGCCTCGACGATCCGGCGTTGAGCGATGCGGCGCTGCTCGATGCGATGCTGGCGCATCCGATCCTGATCGAGCGGCCGATCGTGGTGACGGCGAAGGGCGTGCGGCTCTGCCGGCCCTCCGAGACCGTGCTCGAGATCCTCGAGAACCAGGAAATCGGCAGCTTTGCCAAGGAGGACGGCGAAGTCGTCAAGCCATGAGGGATCTGCCGAACATCGACCCCGCCCTGTTTCATCCGATCGACCCGGCGCTCTATGCCGCGCCGGGCGATCCCGGGCACCCGCCGCGGATCCTGCTTCTCTATGGCTCGCTCCGCGACCGCTCCTACTCGCGGCTGCTCGCCGAGGAAGCGGAGCGTCTGCTCGCGCACTACGGTGCGGAGACGCGGATGTTCGACCCGCATGGCCTGCCGCTGCCCGACGCGGCCGGGCCAGAGCACCCGAAGGTCGCCGAGCTCCGCAATCTTGCGATCTGGTCGGAGGGCATGGTCTGGGTCTCGCCCGAGCGCCACGGGGCGATGACCGGCGTGATGAAGAGCCAGATCGACTGGCTGCCGCTCTCGACGGGAGGCGTCCGGCCGACGCAGGGCAAGACGCTGGCTCTGGCGCAGGTCAACGGCGGCTCGCAGAGCTTCAACGCGGTGAACCAGATGCGCATCCTCGGGCGCTGGATGCGGATGGTGACGATCCCGAATCAGTCCTCGGTCGCCAAGGCCTGGGACGAGTTCGACCCGGCCGGACGGATGCGGCCCTCGCCCTATTACCTCCGTCTCGTCGATGTGATGGAGGAGCTGGTGAAGTTCACGCTGATGGTGCGCGGGCGGAGCGCGGCACTGACCGACCGCTATTCCGAGCGGGTGGAGAGCACCGAGGCACTTTCGGCGCGGGTGAACCAGTCACGGCTCTGAGGGGGCGGCGGCCGCACGGTGCGGCGGCCCGGCAAGGCAGAAGAGGTCGAGAAACGCCTGCGCGGCACGAGGATCGCCGCGGAGGCCCACCGTTCCGGAGGCGAGGTGATCGGCGAGCGGCGCGGGCCCGTAGACCACGGGCGCAAGGCTGTTGCCGTCGCCCGAGAGGATGAAATCGCCCATCGGCGCATCCACGGCGCGGACCCTGTGCCGGCCCGCGGCGCTGAGATGCTGGACGAAGCGCTCGCGGCCCATGTCGAAGCCCGCGGCGACGCGAAGGCCGCGCGCCGCCGCGCCACGGCCGATCATCGCCGTCATCGAGATCATGAGGGCGCTCGGGCTGATGAAACGCCCCGGATCGTGACCCGGCTGGACGACACCCCATTGGCAGAGGGACTGGAGGACCGGCAGGAGGGCGCGGCCCGCGCTGGTGAGCTCGTAGAAGCCGAGCGCCGGGTTCTGGACCACGACCCCCGCATCCGCAAGCTGGGCGAGGCGCTGGGTCAGCACGCTCGCGGTGATGCCCGGCAGCCCCGCACGAATGGCCTGGAAGCGCTTCGCGGCAAACATCAGTTCGCGCACGACCAGCAAGGCCCAGCGATCGCCGATCACGTTGAGCGCATGGGCGGCGAGGCAGCCCTCGTCGTAGCGGAGTCTTGCCGGTTTTCTGCCTTTGGTCATTTTTATGTACTATCAGTTGCTTTTTAATACTGCAATCGTCAGGCTGCGAGTCGCCGGGGGCCAACCCCGGCACCAACAGAGAGGAGGCCGGCGATGAGCTACTATTCGGGGTTCGTACTGGCGGTGCCGACCGCCAACAGGGAAGCCTATATCGAGCACGCGCGGGGCGCCTGGCCGCTGTTTCGCAGATGGGGCGCCCTGCGCATGGTGGAAAACTGGGGCGTGGATGTGCCTGACGGCAAGGTAACGGATTTCCGGCGATCCGTGCAGGCAAAACCCGACGAGGCGGTGTTATTTTCCTGGATCGAATGGCCCGACAAGGCGACCGCCGACAGTTCCTGGGAAAAGATGCAGAGCGATCCGGAGATGGAGCGGTTCTCCGACATGCCCTTCGACGGCATGCGGATGATCTGGGGCGGCTTCGAGACCATCGTCGATGAGAGCTGAGGGAGGAATGGATGAGCGGACTGCAAGGAACCCCGTGCTGGTATGAACTCGCCACGCGCCCCGATGCGATGGAGGCGGCGGCCAGCTTCTACGAAGGCGTCTTCGGCTGGAGCGTGACGGATGCGGGCATGGAGGGCTTCGACTACCGCCTGGCCCGGTCTGGCGCAGAAACCGTCGCTGGTCTCATGCCGATGCCCGGAGACACCGCCGGGATGCCCCCGTTCTGGATGCTCTATTTCGCGGTCGACGACGCCGACGCGACCGCGGCAGCCATCACCGAAGCCGGTGGGCAGATCCATCGCGCCCCGGCGGATATTCCCGGCACCGGGCGTTTTGCCAATGCCGCCGACCCGCAGGGAGCGGCCTTCGGCATCCTTGCCCCCGCGCAGATGGAGCCGGGCTGCGAGGGCTCGGGCAACGCCTTCGACCAGAAACAGGCCGGGCACGGCAACTGGCACGAACTCCGCTCGACCGACCCGGAGGCGGGCCTCGCCTTCTATTCCGGCCTCTTCGGCTGGCAGAAATCGATGACGGTCGACCTGGAGTCGGACCATGTCTACCAGGTCTTTTCCCACGGCGGGACGGACATCGGCGGCATGACCGGGCTCGGCGATGCGCCGCTCTCCTGCTGGATGCCCTATTTCGGGGTGAACGGGGTCGAGGCCGCGATCGGGCGGATCGAGGCCGGCGGCGGAGAGAAGATCCACGGGCCGATGGAGGTGCCGGGCGGGGCGGTCATCGCCATCGCCCGCGACCCGCAGGGCGCCCATTTCGCCGTGGTCGGCCCGACAGACCCAAGCTGAGGCAGCCGGACCACGCCCCGCAGGGCCAGCCGGAGGGCACGAGCCGACATGCAAGAGGGCGGGGCCATCGGCCCCGCCCTCCGTTTCTGCGTCACAGGCGGCGCGCGCCCGCGATCAGCTGTGCTTCTTCTTGCCCTTGTAGGGCAGCCAGAGCTTCTTGTTGGTGAGATAGAGCAGCACGGTCAGCACGACGAGGAAGAGCACCGCCGTCATGCCGGCGGTCTTGCGCGCCATCATCTTCGGCTCGGCCGACCACATCAGGAAGGCGGCCACGTCCTGGGCCTCCTGCTCGATCGTGGCGGGCGTGCCGTCGGCATAGGTGACGTCATCGCCCATGAGCACCGGGTTCATCCCCATATAGCCGCCGAACGCGCTGTTTTCGTAGAGAACGGTGCCCGCCTGCTCCATTTCCTCGCCGGTGAAACCGGTCAGGATGCCGACGATGTATTCCGGGCCGCCGATGCCGCGGAGCATCTGGTTGATGCCGAGGCCGAGGGGCCCGTGGAAACCGGCGCGGGCCTTTGCCATCAGGCTCAGATCCGGGGCCGCGGCATTCTGCGACGGCGGGAAGTGATCCGGCGGGGTGCCCGGACGGAGGTCGTCGAGCTCCGGATCGAAGACGTCCCATTGCGCGGCATATGCCCGCATCTGGTCTTCGGCGATGGCGGGCCCGCCGGGATCGGCGAGCGTCCGGAAGGCCACGAACTTCAGGCCGTGACAGGCCGAGCAGACCTCGGTGTAGACCTGAAGCCCCCGCTGCAGCTGCGCCTGGTCGTAGGTCCCGAACGGGCCCTCGAAGGAGAAGCTGTAGTCATGGATATGCCCGCCCTCGGCCGCCATGGACGGCGCGGCCGCAGCCGCCACGAGTCCGAGTGCGGCGAGGCCGGAGAGAAGCGTTTTTCTCAGCATGTTCGTCGTCCTCACTCTTACTCGGCCGGAGTCGCGTCAGACGCGTCACCGTAATGGTCCTTGAAATCCTGCTCGATGGTCTCGGGCTGTGCCAGCGGCTTCTCGATGATCCCGAGCAACGGCAGGATCACAAGGAAGAAGACGAACCAGTAGAGCGTGCCGAGCTGCGAGATGATGACGAAGGGCTGTTCGGCCGGCATGCCGCCGCACCACATCAGCAGGAAGAAGTCGAAGACCAGCAGCCAGAACCAGATCTTGAACATCGGCCGGAAACGGCCCGAGCGCACGCGGCTGGTGTCGAGCCACGGCACGATGACGAGCATCGCGATCGAGCCAAACATCGCGATGACGCCCGCGAGCTTCGAGTTGATGAACAGGATGTCGAAGGTGATGGCGCGCAGCATCGCGTAGAACGGCAGGAAGTACCATTCGGGAACGATATGGGCCGGGGTCTTCAGCGGGTCCGCCTCGATGTAGTTGTCGGGATGCCCCAGGAAGTTCGGCATGAAGCCGACGATCGCGGCGAAGATCACCAGCACGAAGGCGAGCGCATAGAGATCCTTGATCACGAAATAGGGCCAGAACGGCAGCGTGTCGGCCTCGACTTCCGCCTTCGACGTGCGCCGCACCTCGACACCGGTCGGGTTGTTGTTGCCCGTGGTGTGGAAGGCCCAGATGTGGACGGCAACAAGCGCCGCGATCACGAAGGGCAGCAGGTAGTGCAGCGAGAAGAAGTGGGTGAGCGTCGAGTTGTCCACTGCCGGTCCGCCGAGCAGCCAGGTCTGGATGTCGTCGCCGATGACCGGGATCGCGCCGAAGAGGCCGGTGATCACGGTGGCGCCCCAGAAGGACATCTGGCCCCAGGGCAGCACGTAGCCCATGAAGGCGGTGCCCATCATCAGCAGGAAGATGAGCATGCCCACGATCCAGGTGATCTCGCGCGGGGTCTTGTACGAACCGTAGTAGAGGCCGCGGAAGATATGGGCGTACACGGCGAAGAAGAAGAGCGACGCGCCGTTGGCGTGGACATAGCGCAGCGCCCAGCCCGCGTTCACATCGCGCATGATGTGCTCGACGGAGGCGAAGGCCAGCGTGGTGTCGGGGGTGTAGTGCATCACCAGCGTGATGCCGGTCACGATCTGCAGGACGAGGCAGAAGGCAAGGACGATGCCCCAGATCCACATCCAGTTGAGGTTTCGGGGCGTCGGGATGGTCAGCGTTGCGTGGGCAAGACCGATAATCGGCAGGCGGGATTCAACCCATTTCTCTGCCCCGGTCTTGGGCTCGTAATGATCGTGCGGAATGCCACTCATGGACGTCTTCTCCCCCTCAGCCGAGCTCGATCACGGTATCGGAGACGAATTTCGCCACCGGGATATGCATGTTCTCGGGCGCCGGGCCCTTCCGGATGCGGCCGGCAGTATCGTACTGCGAGCCGTGGCACGGACAGAACCAGCCGTCGAACTCGCCCGCATCGCCGAGCGGGATGCAGCCGAGATGGGTGCAGACGCCGGTCATCAGCAGCCATTCGCCGGCTTCGTCCATCGTGCGGTTCTCGTCGGTGGCCGGTGCGTCGGCCGCGATGTTGGCATTGCGCGCGTTCTGGTCGGGAAGCTGCGCGACCGGGACGGCGCGGCCTTCCTCGATGTCCTTCTCGGTGCGGCGGCGGATGAACACGGGCTTGCCCAGGAATTTCACCGTGATCTGGCTGCCGACTTCGACGCTGGAGACGTCGACCTGGATCGAGGAAAGGGCCTGCACGTTGGCCGCAGGGTTCATCTGATTGATTACGGGCCAGATGGCGGCACCCGCAGCGACAGCTCCGGCGGCTCCTGTCGCCACATAGAGGAAGTCCCTCCGGGTTCCGCCTTGGTCTTCAACATGAGCCACGCGCATTCTCCTTGCCTGAGCTCCCCTCCCGGGGGGCGGGGTTCGACCGGGCACGGCCGTGCCCCCGACAGGGCTCGGGCCCGGATTTTGAAGTGGTTTAATCACTTTGGCGCGCGCGGTCCAGCAAGTTTCCGTGACAGTAACGGCCCTGTTGCCGCCTCTCGCAGGATCATCTGTGCTTGTGCAGCAATTCTGCCGCACCCCGTCGCCGATCGCTCAAACAAACGCCGAGTTGGTGAGCCCGAATGCAATTAAAGATTGCAAATTGGGGCAGATTTCCTCCCCTTTTGACTGGGTGAAGGCCGACTGTCGCGGCCGGATGGCGAATCCCGCCCGTGGCCCACGCCGTGCAGCCCTCGGGATCACGGGCCATGCGCCCGCGCTCCGAGGTTGACGGTCAGAGGATGAAGTCGTCGGCGGTGTAGTGGCCGGCCTTCAGGTCACCGTCATGGATCACGATGCGGAATTCCGCGGTGACGTCACGATCGGTATTGCCGAGGACAAAGGTCGCAGAGCCCTTGTTCCGCAGCCAGATCGTGCCGGTGTCGTGGCTGTCGTCGAGCCGGAAGGCCTGATTGCCGCTGCGGAGGGTGTTGGCATCGATCCCCGAGAGATCGATCCGGTCGCCACCCGGCCCGCCCGCACCCTGAAACGCCGAGGCCCCGTCACCGGCCCGGATGTGATCCGGCGCCCCCTGGCGCGAATCGGCTGGCGCGGTGAACCGGAACACATCGGACCCCCAACCGCCGATGAGGATGTCTCCGCCCGCACCGCCGGCGAGCTTGTCCGCCCCGCGCCCCCCGCGCAAGACATCCGCGGCGTCGGCCCCGCTCAGCCGGTCATCGCCATCGCCGCCGATGAGCGTGTTGCGGGCCTGGTTGCCCCGGATCACATCATCGCCCGCCCCGCCGATCGCCCGCTCGATGAGCGAGTGCCGGTCGCCGCCATGCATCAGGGCGTTGAAGATGTTGCCACGCGCATGGCCGTTGTTGGGCCCGCCACCGAGATCCGCCAGCTGGGCCTCGCTGAAGACCGAGTGCTTGCCCGGCCTCAGATCGAGGATGAGATCGTCGTCGTAGGCCGAGAGATCGTAGGTGTCGCGGCCGCCGCCATCCCAGATCGTCGCGAAGATCCGGTTCTTGCCCGGCGCGATCGCGTCCTGACCATCGACACGCGTCACACCGCTGTCGGGCCGCCAGGAATAGGTGGTATTGCCGGAATTGACGTCGTAATTCGCGCCATAAAGCCGCTGCAGCGCGGCGATGTCGAGCATCATGTAGCTCTGCGGCTCGCCCCAGGTCTCGCCACGGTAGGGCGAGTTCGGGTTCGCGCCGACATGGGCGCGGTAGCTCATCACGGTGAACTCCGGCGCGTCCCAGGCCTTGTCGAGCCGGCCGAAGCCGTTCTCGGCCTCGTGCGGGTGCTTCAGGCCGAGCGCATGCCCGACCTCGTGCAGGATGCCGAGGTAGTCGTAGTTGCCCGCCACCGGCCGCGCGCCGACATCCCCGAGCCAGACGTCGCCGCCGTAGCCCTGCGCCGCCGGATAGTAGGCGTAGGCTCCGCGGGTGTCGGCGGTATTTGCCACCCGTATCTCGGCATCGCCCGAGCCGATCCCCGCATAGGCGAGCCTGAGGTTGGTGAAGCCCTCGACGGCAAATCCGGCCCGACCGGGCAGATCGCCCCGGTATCCGGTGTCGAGCGCGGCCTGAAGCACCGCGATCTGGCTGTTGCTCAGAATGGAAAACCCGTCCCAGGGCGCCAGACGGCCATCGCCATCAGCATCGGCGTTCGGCGCATAGCGGTTCTCGTAATCGAGCGAGCTGTTCGGGGCACTGTAGTATATCGTGCCGTTCTTCCAGGCGTAGCCCGACAGGATGCCATCAATCCGGCTGTCGCCGGTCCGCCCGACAGAGCGTGCGCTGGAATGAGAAAATGCCATCAATCACTTCCCGCCAATGATCCTCGGACGCGGAGCGCGCGCCCTCCCCCGGTTCCCCCACCGCGGAACCGGGCAAAAGCCTTACAGGCGAGATCATAACAGGGGGTTTCAGGCACGCCAGTCCGCGCGGGCGCGGGACGGGCGTGCCGGATTCAGTTGACGGCCGGAACGAGCCCGCGGTCGGCGGCAAGCTCGCGCATCTTCTTCTGGAGCTTCTCGAAGGCGCGGACCTCGATCTGGCGAATCCGCTCGCGGCTCACGTCATAGACCTGGCTCAGATCCTCGAGCGTCATTGGCTCGTCCTTGAGCCGCCGTTCGGTGAGGATATACCGTTCACGTTCGTTGAGCGACTGCATCGCCTCGATCAGCAACTCCTGCCGGCTCTCGTATTCGTCACGCTCGGCCAGCGCCGCGGCCTGGTCGGCATCCTCGTCCTCGAGCCAGTCCTGCCACTCGGCCGCGCCCTCGCCGTCGTTCTTGATCTGGGCGTTGAGGCTCGCATCGCCGCCGGACATGCGGCGGTTCATCGAGATCACGTCCTCTTCGGTGACGTTGAGATCCTTGGCGATCCGGGCGACGTTCTCGGGGCGGAGCTCGCCCTCCTCCATGGCGCCGATGCGATTCTTCGCCTTGCGCAGGTTGAAGAAGAGCTTCTTCTGCGCCGCGGTGGTGCCGAGTTTCACGAGGCTCCAGGAACGCAGGATGTATTCCTGGATGCTGGCGCGGATCCACCACATCGCGTAGGTCGCAAGCCGGAAGCCCTTTTCGGGATCGAAGCGCTTGACCGCCTGCATGAGACCGACATTCGCTTCCGAAACGACTTCCGCGGTCGGCAGGCCGTAACCGCGATAGCCCATGGCGATCTTTGCCGCGAGGCGCAGATGGCTCGTCACCAGCCGGTGCGCGGACTCCTTGTCGCCGTGATCGACCCAGGCCTTCGCGAGCATGTACTCCTCTTCGGGCTCCAGCATCGGGAACTTGCGGATCTCCTGCATGTAGCGCGAGAGACCCTGTTCCGGAGACGGTGCCGGCAGATTGGCATAGCTCATTGTCAACCTCCTGCAGCAGGGACACCGGAGCCGCATGCTCCGGACGGAATCCCGCCGCCTTGATTTATTAATATAGCAACCACTACATATATTCCAGCGGCATTCTCGCGCGTGCGATACCATTTTCGTGAACGGCCCGCGCGACCCTTGCGGAACCTGCAGCAGCCCCAGCGCTGCCGCAAGACGCTCAAGAGCCTCGCGCAAAACGAAAATCCAGCCCCCGGCATTGCGGAGGCTGGATGCGAAGGTCTCAGATCCTTGGCCGGCACCTGACCAGGCGCCCCGCCCGGGTGCGTCAGAACCCGGGGAGATGCGGGGCGTGGTCGAAATCCTCGGCCCGCTCGCCATGCGGCGCAATCACACCGACCGCGAGCAGCGCGACGGCAAAGGTCGAGAGCGCCAGCACCTGGGTGAGCACATAGCCCACGAGCGGCGTCGCGGCCATCGCCGGCAGCACCAGCACCGCGCAGCAGGCAACCGCCACGAGATCGGGCTTGGTTGCGGGCACATGGGCAAGCCGCGCGACCCAGAGCACGATCGAGGCCGCGGCAAGCGGCGTGAGCAGCAGCAGCCGCGTGCCGAACTCGATGCCGTGGATCGAGATGGTCTGGAACGGGCCGAAGCCGGTGCTGGTCGCCGAACAGCAGATCCCGAGCACGGCAATCGCCGTCAGGCGGCGGCGCTCCGCCCCGCCGCCGGCGATCAGGAGCGAGATCGCGAGCATGCTCGAGATCAGGAAGACCGACGAGCCCAGCCAGTTCGCGGCCTGACCCCGGTCATCGACGATCAGCATGGCAAGCGCGGTGAAGACCGGAACCATGAGAAAGCCGAAGCTCAGCACCCGCGGGCCACGCCGCGCCGCGAAGGCGAAGACCGGCTCGCTGCGACGGGCCAGCGCGATGCTGCCATGCACGACCGCGAGCAGGATGATCATCATCCCGAAGAGCTCGGTGCCTTCCTCAATCACCGCACGCAGCGCCTGCGTCCAGACCGAGGTCAGCACGAGCTTGTGTTCGATGTATTCCTGGATCGCGACCGAGCCGAGCATGCCGAGACCGATGAAGATCACCACGGACTGTCGGCGCAGCATCCCGCCCTGCCGCCAGAGGATGAAGAGCGCGCGCATGGCGATGACGCCGAGCACCGCAGCGACAACGAGCAGCGGCGGCCACGGGCCGACGCCGATCCAGCGTCCGACACCGCTCAGGCGTTCGTGGATCGACGAGATCTCATCGGCCGAGAAGAAGAAGAAGATGCCGGAAAGCGCGCCCCAGGCCCAGGCGATGTCCCGCGACCGCGAGCGCCAGGCGACACGCGAATCATAGGCGTGCAGCGCAAGCATCAGCAGCAGCATGCCCGACCACCACGCGCCGAGATTGTTCTCGTGCGTCAGGAGGAACTTGGACGTGACGCCCCCGATGACATCCGGGTGCATGAGATGCACCGGAATGACGGCCGCGAGCGCAATGGAAACCGCGCCGGCCACCCAGACCCAGAGAACGAGCCCGGCTTCGGCCAGACCGATACGTCCGCGGTGCAGATTGCGTACGGCCTCGAACAATCCGAGGGATGCGCGCACGTCACCACCCCGGAGAGAATCCCCGTTGAACGTTTGATGCAAGACAGTCGCTCCGATGCACGCAGCCAGCCCCCGACGATACGGAGCGCCTGACCCGATGCAGCTTGAAATAAAACCCACCCACCTTATGACGGAAATATGACGGATTTGATTCAGAAATGCAACACGGCAGCAAGTGATCTAGTAAATGCCGGATGAATTAACCGTATTTCGCAATAAACGTGTGCGTGCGCCAATAATGATCGTGCCACTCCGCGGCGTCGCGCACAACCTGTTGGCGGAATGAGGAAAAGGAAGGCGGTGCGGAACACGCGGCCCGAGCATTCCCGGGCCGGAGCCTCGAAAGCGGTCCGTCAGGTGCCCGTATCTCGCAGCGCAGCGATGAGGTCTTCCATATCCGCCGGCAGGGCCGCGTCGAAGCGGAGCTCCTCGCCCGTCACCGGATGGAGAAAGCCGAGGCGGGCCGCATGCAGGGCCTGGCGCGGAAAGCTTGCGAGCACGCCCTCGCCGCCGCGGCGGCCATAGACCTGATCGCCGACCAGGGCGTGACCGGCGAAGCTCATGTGAACGCGTATCTGATGCGTCCGGCCGGTTTCCAGCCGGCATTCGACGAGCGAGGCGAGCGGCCGGGCCGGGTCCGGGCCGAAACGTTCGAGAAGGCGGGCGCGGGTCACGGCGCGCTTGCCGCCGTGGTTCAGCACCGTCATGCGCTTCCGGTCGCCGGGGTGGCGGCCGATGTTGCCCTCGATCCGGAGCAGGTTGCCCTCCTCCCAGGAGATGCCCCGGAGGCCCGAGAGCCGCGGATCGGAGCGCTCCGGCGCGCCACGGACGACGGCGAGGTAGCGCCGGTCGATATCGTGGGCGGCGAACTGTTCGGCGAGGCCGTGGTGGGCCAGATCGGATTTCGCGACGACGAGAAGGCCGGAGGTGTCCTTGTCGATGCGATGGACGATGCCGGGGCGGATCTCGCCGCCGATGCCGGAGAGGCTCTCGCCGCAATGGTGGAGCAGGGCGTTCACCAGCGTTCCGGTCGGAGCCCCCGGCGCCGGATGGACGACGAGACCTGCGGGCTTGTCGATGACGATGAGATGGGGATCCTCGTAGACGACATCGAGGGCGATCGCCTCGGGTTCGGCGCGGGACGGCAGGGCGGGCGGGAGCGAGAGAAGGATCTCGGCCCCCGGCTCGATCCGCATCGAGGGGTCGATCAGCACGGCCCCGCCGGCGCGCGCCACGGCGCCCTCGGCGATCAGGGCCTGAATTCTGGCCCGGCTCAGGCCCGCATCCTCTGGCACCGCCGCGGCCAACGCCTTATCAAGGCGCTGCGCGGGCTTGGGCCCGAGCGTGACCCGGAGCGTCTCGGACGGAGCGGACATGGCAGGCACGATCCCACATGGCGAAGACGCCGACATACCCGAACCGAAGCGGCTTCGGCAACTCCGGCTGCTCGTCAACACGCTGACCGTCACGCTGATTGTCGGTTTCATCATCATCGTGGCCACCCTGGTGATCCGGCTGACGGCGGGCCCGGAGCCGCTGGCGCTGCCTGAAAAGGTCACCCTGCCCGCCGGGGAGACGGCCGGGGCGGTGACGCTCGGGGGGGACTGGATCGCGGTGGTGACGACCGACGGCACGGGGCAGCAGCGGATCCGGGTGCTCGACCGCGAGAGCGGTGCGCCGCGGGGCGAGATGGAGATCACGCCGCAGGATCAGTGAGGCCGGGAGGGGGGATCTGGAGCGGGTGAAGGGAATCGAACCCTCGTCGTAAGCTTGGGAAGCTTCTGCTCTACCATTGAGCTACACCCGCGTCGGCCTCCCGATACCATTCCGGCCCCCGCGCCATCAAGGGGATTCTGAAAGCGCCCGGACAGGGCCCGAACCCCCTCGCCCGGAGGGCCGCTCGCGGGGATGACCTCCCGGTGAAAAGGGGGCGTTTCACCGTGAAAATCAAAATTTCGCACTGAAATCATTCGATTTTCGTAGTTAACATATCATGAATGCGGCGGAGGTGGCTGCGCTCTGGAACGCCCGGTTCTCCGCGGCCGGTCATCGGGACATGCGCCTTGGACGCATGGAGCGTGCCGGGATTTTTCGCCCCGACCGGCCCTTGTGGCAGGCCGCCGCGGCCGATCCGGGCGGGAGAGCGGCGCGGCCGGGCGTGGAGGGTTGCGAGGCGCGCGCGGGGGCGCGCGCCTTGCGACGGGGGTCAGGCGGTGATGGCGAGTTCGGTCATCATGCCGGTCTCGAGATGCGGCATGTGGTGGCAGTGGAGCATCCAGCGCGCCGCCTCGCCGGCATCGAAGGCGATGGTCACCGTGGCCATCGGCGGGACATAGACCGTATCGCGCCGGGCGCCCCGGAGGCGCGTGCCGTTCACCTCGACCACCTGGAAGGTATGGCCGTGGAGGTGCATCGGGTGGCCCATCATCGACATGTTGTGGAACATGATCTCCACCCGCTCGCCGCTTTGCGCCGCGACGGGGATGTGATCGGCCCAGGTGCGGCCGTCGATGGTCCAGCGGTAGGGCTGCATCGTGCCGCCGAGCATCATCATGTGGCCGCGCTGCACCGCGCGCGCGGGCAGCGGGTCGAGTGCGACAAGGCGGGCTTCCTGCGACAGGGCGGTATCGAAGGCGGGCGCGGCCTCCTCGGCCAGCGGCGCGAGCCGGGCGACCGCAGCGCCGGGGGTTGCGAGGATGAGGCCGGTGCGCTCGCGCGCGCCCTCGCGGATCGCGAGGATGGGCCAGGCGCCGGCGCCGGGGAGGTCGAGCTCGAGATCCAGCCGCTGCGCCATGGCGATGCCGAAGCGCGTGCCGCGCAGGGGCTCGACGCCGTGGCCGTCGACCGCGACCAGCCGGGCCTCGAGCGCGCCGGTGTCGATCCAGAACACCGTCGCCGCCGCGGCATTGACGATGCGGAGCCGCACGCGGCCGGCGCGCTCGACCGCGACCACCTCCGGGTCGGTCAGGGTGCGGTCGTTGGCGAGATAGGCGTCCCAGTCGTAATCGTTGAGATCCATCGCCATCGCGCCCCCGCCCGGCGTGCCCTCCATCGGCATGGCGCCGTGATCCATGCCGGGCATGGCGCCGTGATCCATGCCGGGCATCGGCATCGTGCCGTGGTTCATCGCGCCGTGGTCCATGGCGCCGTGGTCCATGGCGCCGTGGCCTTCCGGCGCGTGGCCCCCGGCGATCGCCGCCATCACCTCCTCGGGCGGCTGGAAGGAGAAATCGTGGAGGAACATCACCACCTCCTGCCGGTCGGCGGCGGCATCCGCCGCGCTGCGGACAATCAGCGGCGCGGCGAGCAGGCGCATTTCCTGGAGCGGGATATGGGCGTGCATCCAGTAGGTGCCGGGGATCGGCGCATAGTCGTAGCTCCGGGTCTCGCCCGGCGCGAGTTTCGGCAGCGGCAGGTCCGGCACGCCGTCCTGGGCGTTGGGCGGGATCTGGCCGTGCCAGTGGATGAGCGTCGGCTCGGGCAGCTCGTTGGTGAGATCGACGCGGAAGCGCGCGCCGGGATCGAGGACGAGCCCCTGGCCGGAGGGCCCGGCGAGCCCCCAGACCGTCGCGGCGCGGCCCTCGACCTCGATCGTGCGGCGCGTGGCGCGCAGGGGGATGGCCGGGGCCTCGGCGAGGGCCATGCGGGGCAGCTGCGCCACCGCGGTGGCGGCGGCGCTCGCGGCGAGAAAGCCGCGTCTGGAGAAAACAGGCATCTTCGTCTCCCTGGGGCCGCTTCGGGGCCCCGTCTGAAAGCATCGGGACCGCGCCGGGGTGGCGCGCGGGCTTCAGAGGAGGAAGGGTTCGGGCGGGCGCTCGGAGATCGGCGGCGCCTCGCCCTCGCGGAGGAGCGCCGGGGCCCGCGGATGCACGACGCCGAGGGTATCGGCCGCATGGGCGGGCGCGGCCGCGGGCTGGAGCGCCGTCATGCTGCTGCAGACCCAGGCGCAGGCCGCGGCGCCGAACCGGCAGGCCGCGGTGCCGCCACAGTCGGCGGCATGGCCTCCGGACATGGCGTGGCCATCCGGCATGGTGTGGCCGTCCGGCATGGCGTGGTTGGCGGCTGGGGCATGGCCCGGGCCGGCGCCGTGGGCCAGCGCTCCGGCGGCCATGTGGAGGGCATGGGCCGTGACCGCGGCCGGAGCGAGGCCGAGGGCGAGCATGAGAAGGAGGGCGATGACGCAGCGCTTCATGCCCGCCAGTTAGCGCCATGCCGGCCGCGCTGTCCATCGCCGGGAGGGGGCGGCCACGCAGACGTGTGCCGCGCCCCCTAGGGCGCGCGGCCCTGGCGGCTCTGGCGGTGCGGGCCGGCTATTCCGGCGCTTCCGTCAGGTAGCCGTAGAGGGCGTCGATCTCGGGATCGGTCAGGTGGCTCAGCGCGCCGAGCGCCGCCTCCTTCATCGGGCCGAGATCGCGGCCGTCGAGCGGCGCGCCGGTTCGGAGCAGGTGGCGGAACCCGTCGGCGGAATAGGCGGGCGCCACGTCGCGCAGGGCGGGTGCGACGAAGCCGAGGCCGTCGTCGCGCGGCAGATCGAGGTCATGGCACCCGGCGCAGATGGTGCGGGCGAGATAGGCGCCCTCCGGGGCCGGGCGCTCGGGGCGCGCCACACCCGCCTCGGCCGCGGCGGCGGAGAAGGGAATGGCGCCGGCCGCGATGGCAACGCGGCCGAGCGGACCCCAGTCCGTGCCGCCGGAAACCGCGTCGGGGCGCGGCGGCACCGTGCGGAGATAGGCGAGGATGGCGGCGAGATCGCGGTCGGAGATCTCGTCGAGGGCGCCTGTCGGCATGACGACAAGCGAGGTGCCGTCCGGGCGGATGCCCTGCCGCACCGCGCGGACGAGATCGGCATCGGTGAAGCCCGGCAGGCTCCGGGTGAGGTTCGGCGCAACCAGCCGGCCGACGCCGCGGGCCTCGAAGAGCACGCGGCCGGCATCCTGGTGGCAATCGTGGCAGCCGAAGGCGCGGAAGAGGCGCTCGCCCTCGGGCACGAGCGCGGGCGCCGGCGCGACGGCAAGCTCGGCGGGCCCCGCCGGCCAGTGCCGGTGGAGCGCGGCTTCGGCCTTCAGCCATATGCCACCCGCGGCGAGAAGCGCGAGCGCCGCGGCGCCGCCGAGCAGCCTGCGGGCCCAGCGCTTCAGGCCGCGCGAGGTGCGCCGCGGTTCGAGGGTTGCGGTGGTCATCGCGGCCGCTCCCCGCGTGCGGCGGGGCCGGGGATCGCGGGCCCCCGGCGCGGCGGCGGGAAGAGCGCCTCTGCCCATTGGCGCGGCGTCATCGCGCCGAAGGCAAGGCGCCCGGCAGGGCCGCCGCGGTGGGGCGGCCGCAGGGTCAGGAAGGCTCCCAGCGGGTTCATCATCATGGCTCCTCTGAACTTTGGCCGAGGATTGCAGAGGCGCGGTGGCGGGAGTATCGAGATCTGATCCCGCGGTGTTTAGGAAACCTGAATGCTCGTGCTCAACCGCATTCCGCTGAGATCGCTGCGCGCCGTCGAGGCGGTGGCGCGCCTCGGTTCGGTGACGGCGGCGGCGCAGGAGATGGCGGTGACCCCCGGCGCGATCAGCCAGCAGGTGACCGTGGCCGAGAAGGTTCTGGGCTTCGCGCTCTTCGATCGCCATGCGAAGGGGATGAGCGTCTCGCCGCGCGGTGCGGAGATCTGTGCGCTGCTGACCGACGGGTTTGCCCGGCTGGCGCAGGCGGTGAGCCTTGCCGAGCACGCGCGCGCGGAGGTGCTGACGGTTTCGGTGGCGCCGATGTTTGCCGCGCGCTGGCTGATCTGGCGCCTGCCGGAGTTTCACGCTGCCAACCCGGCGGTGAAGGTGCGGCTCGATGCGGGCGTCGAGCTGCTCGAGCCCGGCCGCGACGGCGTCGATCTCTGCGTGCGGGTGGGGCGCGGGGCCTGGCCCGGCGTGGCGGTCGAGCGGCTGTTTCCGCAGATCATCTTTCCGGTCTGTTCCCCGGCGATGGCGGCCTGCATCCGGCAGCCCTCCGACCTTCTGCGCTTTCCGATCATCCGGGAGCCGCGGCCGAATTTCGGCTGGGAGGACTGGCTCGCGCCGGGCGAGCCCGCGGCCGGCGCGCTGCCCGAGGGGCCGGTCTTTTCCGATGCCTCGCTCTGTCTCGATGCGGCGATCTCGGGGAGCGGCATCTTCCTGACCTTCGAGACGCTCGCCGCCGACCCGCTGGCGCAGGGCCGTCTGGCCGAGCCGTTCGGGCGGCGGCGGGCGACGCGGAACGGCTACTGGCTGGTGACGCCGAAGGCCGGGCGGCTGCCGCAGCCCTGCCGGATCTTCCGCACCTGGCTCAAGGCGCAGATCGCCGCCGCGGGGTTCGGCACCGAGCGGGAAGCACCCCTACCCGGCAGCGGCCCGCCCCCGGCGGCGTGAGCGCCGGCCGCGCGGCGGGACGGCTCGCGCCCATCCACGACAGTCGCCTCACGATCTTGCAAGCGCGCTTCGGCCTGATTACCTTGGATCCGGTCCAGGACAGGAACTGCATTCGACATGGATATGACACGCGCCGCCCTCACCCGTTCGGTTTCGTCGCGAGAAGTCCTGTCCCATGCCTGCATCCGTTTCCCTGTCCCGCCTGTCGTGGTCCATGCCTGACGGCACACCGCTTTTCACCGATCTCGATCTGACATTCGGCCACGAGCGCACCGGGCTGGTCGCTCGCAACGGCGCGGGAAAGAGCACGCTGCTGCGCGTGATCGCGGGCGACACGCCTCCGGGCTCCGGGCGGGTCCGCGTGACCGGCTCGGTTGCCGTGATGCGTCAGGAGGCGCTGGCGCACCCGGACGAGACCGTGGCCGATCTTCTTGGCGCGCGGCAGACCCTGGACCTCATGGACCGGGCGGAGCGCGGCCGGGCCATGGCCGAGGAGCTGGCCGAGGCGGACTGGACCCTGCCCGCCCGGATCGAGGCAGCACTTGCCCGCTGCGACCTGTCGGTCGATCCGCGGACCCGGCTTGCCAGCCTCTCGGGCGGTCAGCGCAGCCGGGCGGCCCTCGCGGCGCTGATCCTCGCGGAGCCCGATTTCCTGCTCATGGATGAACCGACGAACAATCTCGACCGGGCGGGCCGCCGCGCGGTCCTCGACCTCCTGCGCGGATGGACCGGCGGCGCGATCGTCGCGAGCCACGATCGCGAGCTTCTGGAGGAGATGGACGCCATCGTCGAACTCACCTCCCTCGGCGCGGCGCGATACGGCGGCAATTACAGCGCGTTCCGGCAGCAGAGGGAGACCGTGCGCGCGGTCGCGGCAGAGGACCTGGCCCATGCGGAAAAGGCGCGGGACGAGGCGGCCCGGCGCGCGCAGCAGGCCGCCGAGCGCAAGGCGCGGAAGGACAGTGCCGGCCGCAAATCCCGCGCGAGGGGCGGCCAGCCGAAAATCCTCCTGGATGCCGCCAAGGGCCGCGCGGAAGCCTCCGGCGGCGCAGGGGCGCGCCTGCGCGACGCGCGGCGAGACGCGGCCGAGGATGCACTCACCGCCGCGCGCGAGAAGGTCGAGGTGCTGGACCCCATCCATATGGAGATCGCGACGAGCGGCCTTCCGGCGGGCAGGACCGTGCTCGCGCTCGACCGGGTGACCGGCGGGCATGACCCCGCGGCCCCGACCCTCGAGAACCTGTCGCTCACCCTCACCGGGCCCGAGCGGGTTCTGATCGCGGGCCCGAACGGCAGTGGCAAGACCACCCTCCTCAAGCTGATTACCGGCGCGCTCCGGCCAATGGCGGGAGAGGTGCGTGTCTCCGTGCCCTGGGCGCTGCTGGATCAGCATGTCGGGTTGCTCGCTCCCGATCGAACCCTGCGCGAGGTCTTCCGGGAGCAGAACCCGCAGGCGACTGCGCAGATGGCCCATGCCGCATTGGCCCGTTTCGGGTTTCGGGCCGGCGATGCCCTGCGCCGCACGGAGGGCCTGAGCGGCGGAGAAAAGCTGCGCGCCGGTCTCGCCTGCGTTCTCGGCGGAACGCCACCGCCCCAGCTTCTGCTTCTGGACGAGCCGACGAACCATCTCGACATGGACGGGGTCGAAGCGCTGGAAGCCGCCCTGGCCTCCTACGATGGCGCGGTGGTTGTGGTCAGCCACGACCGGGCCTTCCTCGACTCTCTCAGGCCAGACAGGATCGTTTCCCTGAAGGCGTGACCCCGCGCGGCGGCGCGGCGGGACGGCTCGCGCCCGATCATCCAGATCGATCCGGGTCTGATCGAAACCTGCAATCTCATGGGAACCGTCTTCGCACCCTCCGCTCGGCCGGTCTTCAGGGTGTTGCAGGCCCCACGCCCTCTGACAGCAGGTTCCCGGCGAGCTCCATGGCCTCCTCGCGGGTCTGGGCGAGCCTCAGCGGAAAGCCCCAGACTTTGGCGAAGGCCACGCCGAACGTCCTGAAGGCCAGGCGCTTGGCGGAGTTCGGCTCGATCACGATCATCGCCCTGACGAGCGCCCGCAGCTCTGCCTTGTGCTTCTTCATCCACAGCGCGGTGCGCTTCTTTTCCTCGTGGCTGTGGTCGTGGTCTTCGGTCGGGGCGTTGTCGGTCAGGATGACGAAGGGCGCGCCGCGCTCAAGGCTCGCCTCCAGCGCCGCGAAATCCTCGTCGTGGTCGTGATCGGGCGCGTCGTCATAGCTCATCCAGACAAGCGGGAAATTCGTGATATCGAGGGGCATGTGTCGTCTCCCAGCGAGAATGGACGGTTTCAGGTCGAGCGGATGTGCCGCCACGTAGAGGCAAGCGCGACCACGCCCGGAAGCGTGACGGCCAGCAGCTCCAGGCCGACAAGATGGCCGCCATCGCGCACGCCATCGAAGACGCCCGCGAGCGTGCTCATGATGAACAGCAGACCGCCGAGGACGAGCATCGCCCAGTCGGTCACGCGCCGTGCGGCAAGCGCCAGCAGGGGCGGGACGACCCAGGCGCCATAGAAAAGGGACACGCCCCACAAGGCGGCGGGATCGAAGGTCATGGCCTGCATCGCCCCGCCGCTGCCGACATGGGTGTTCAGATAGGAAAAGCACTGGATCGTGACGAAGAGGGCGGCCCCGACTGCGGGGATGAGCCATGCGAGCGCGAGCCGGGCCGGGGCATTGTCGATCACGTGAGAACTCCTGTGCCAAAGTGTCGGGCAGGTCAGCCCTGCCCCTCCGGAAACGGAGCGCGATCCCGGGGATCCGCGAGCCGCCTCTGCCTCACAGCAATGCGCCAGCCGGCGCGTGGCGTCATTGCGCAATCCTGCCATTATATGTTTCAATCCGGCCAAAACCGAAGACGCCGAGGTCCGAGATGTATCTGGACAACCGTCGCGACTGGCTCGCCTATGTCGACGAGATCCCGCGGGCGCTGGTGGCCGCCAACGCGGTCACCACCCTTGACGCCCTGGAGCAATCGCCCCGGCATCACCATCAGAAGGCGCAACTGCTCTTCACGGTCCGTGGCGTCGTCAATTGCGAGGTTGACGGCGCCGTCTGGATCGTACCGCCGCAATGCGCCGTGTGGATTCCCGGCGGGCTGCCCCATTCCGTTTTCGGCTCGGGCGAGGTGGAGTGTCTCTCGCTCTTCATTGACCCCCCCGCATCGGCGGACCTGCCGAACGACTGCTGTACGATCACGGTGTCGCGCTTCTTCCGTGAGTTGCTGATGCGGGCAAACGCGCTGCCGGAGCTCTATGACGTCGACGGACCGGATGGCCGGATCGTGTCGGTTCTCTTCGACGAGCTGGCCGCGGCGCCGGTCGAGGACCTCCGCCTCCCCCTCCCCGGCGATCCGCGCCTGAAGAAGCTCACCGACCTGTTGATCGCGGCGCCTGCGGATCATGCGAGTGTCGGGGAATGGGCCGCCCGCGTCGCGCTCAGCGAGCGCAGCCTGAGCCGGCTTCTGGCCGAAGAGCTGGGCATGAGTTTCGGCCGCTGGCGCCGACAGCTGCATGTTGTCCTCGCCCTGCGGCGGCTGAGCGCCGGCCAGTCGGTTCAGGCCGTCGCGATGGATCTCGGCTATGAAAGCGCCAGCAGTTTCGTGACCATGTTTCGAAAGATGGTCGGCAAGCCGCCAAGCCGCTATCTGCTCGAGCGGCGTCGTTCAGGGTAGGCGCGAGCGACAGGAGCGGCCGGGTGCGGCCCACGATCGCCGCCTGGCGCATGCTCCGGCGGGGTGATCGCCCCGACGCGCGGCCGTGTTCACGTTCAAGACCTCGTTGTGACCCCGAAGCAGGTCTCAGTGCTCGCCTTCGCAGGCCTGATGGTCGGCGAGGGCGTGCAGCACCCGACAGGGTTGCCCATCGGAATGACCGTCGCAGGCCTTGACGACGCGCACCAGTTCCATCTCCAGCCGCCGCAACCGCGCGATCCGGTCCCGGATTTCGACAATCCGGTTCTTCGCGATGCGATGCGCGTCGCCATGGGCCGCATGGGGCGTCTCCTGCAACGCGATCAGTTCGGCGATGGCGTCGAGGTCGAAGCCGAGCTGCCGGGCGTGGGCGATGAAGGACAGCCGGTCCAGCTCGGCATCGCCATAGCGCCGTTGCCCCCCGTCCGTGCGGCCGGGATCGGGCAGGAGACCGCGCCCCTCATAGTAGCGGATCGTCGTCACCTTCACGCCCGTGCGCTTCGACAGCGCGCCGATGGAATGGCCCCGCATCGCGATTACCCCATTGAAGCTACAGTCGCTGTAGGTCGTATGCCCCATGGGGACGAAACGAATCAAGAGTGCCGCGATGACCGACCACCACCTCCACCGCACCGACCCGCCGGACCTCGACGCCCCTGCGGGCCGCAAACGGCTCGCAGAACCGGGCCGAACCCACCTGTCGCGTTTCGAGCGCATCGGCGCTGCCTGCGACGTCGTGCCCCCGGCAGAGACGGGTCTCAAGGCGGAGGTGCGGTGATGGGACACGATCACGATCATCCGCACGGGCATGGCCACGACCACGCGCATGGGCACGCGGGCCATTCGCACGGCCCGACGCTCTCGGCCAACGATGCGCCCGAGGCGCGCCGATCCAAGGAACGCGCGATCCTCATCGCCGCCGCCCTGACGGGCAGCTTCATGGGGGCGGAGGTCATCGGCGGGCTCCTCTCGGGATCGCTCGCGCTGCTGGCCGACGCCGGCCACATGCTGACCGACTTCGCCTCGCTCCTGCTGGCCTGGTTCGCCTTCCGGCTGGCACGGCGACCGGCGGACTGGAAGCGGACCTACGGCTTCGACCGCTTCTCGGTGCTGGCCGCCTTCGTGAACGGGCTCACGCTGTTCGCCATCGCGGGGTGGATCCTCCTGGAGGCCGTCCAGCGCCTGCGCGATCCGCACGAGGTGCTGGGCGGGCTGATGCTCTGGGTCGCCGTGGCGGGGCTCGTGGTGAACGTCGTGGCCTTCTGGGTGCTCAGCCGCGCGGAGGGCGACAACCTCAACGTCCGTGCCGCCGCCCTGCATGTCATGGGCGATCTGCTGGGCTCGGTCGCGGCGATTGCGGCCTCGCTCGTCATCATCTGGACGGGTTGGACCCCCATCGACCCGATCCTGTCGGTGCTCGTCGCCTTCCTCATCCTGCGCTCGGCGTGGACCGTCGTGCGCGAGAGCGGCCACATCCTGCTCGAAGGCGCGCCGGCGGGCTTCGATGCCCGCGCCGTCGCGGCCGACCTGGAAGGCACGCTGCCCGGCGTGGCCCGTGCCCATCACGTCCACGCCTGGTCGATCACGCAGGAGCGCCCCATGGCGACGCTGGAGGTCGAGCTCGCGCCCGGCGCGGTGGCGGATGACGTGCGCCGCGCCGTGAAGGTCCGCGTGCGCGAGACGACCGGGATGGAGCATGTGACCGTCGAGGTGGCGGCAGGCACGGCGCAGGAGGGGTGAAGCGCCACCTGTCCGAGAGGCTGGAACGGACACATGGGGATGTCCGGGCATGCCGGACAGTCGCGCGTGGCGCGGCGCAGGCCCGCTTCGTCCGCGGTGCCGCGATGGGCGCGAGGACACCCGTTCCACCGGTCACGAATGACCGCTTCGGTGCCGCCGCAGGGCCGCGCCGCGGCTGAATGGCCGCGCACGGGACAAGACCGCCGCCCCTGGGGGGCGGCGGCCGAGCAGAGGTCGGTCTGCTATCAGGATGCCAGCATGGCGTGCGGATCGAGCACGAACTTCTTCGCAACGCCGCTGTCGAAGCTCTTGTAGCCCTCGGCCGCCTGCTCGAGCGGAATGATCGTGGCATTGACGATATCCGCGATCGGAAGCCGGTCGTGCAGGATGGCCTGCATCAGCTGGCGGTTATACTTCAGCACCGGGGTCTGGCCGGTGTGGAAGCTCTGGGCCTTTGCCCAGCCAAGACCGAAACGCATCGACAGGTTGCCGGTCTTCGCCGCGTCGTCCACCGCGCCCGGATCCTCGGTCACGTAGAGGCCCGGAATGCCGATGCCGCCCGCGACACGGGTGATCTCCATCATCTGGTTCAGCACGATGGCCGGCTGTTCGCCGCCCGAATGGCCGCGCGCCTCGAAGCCCACCGCGTCGATGGCCGCGTCCACTTCCGGCGAGCCGATGATATCGGCGATCATCTCGGGCAGGTTGTCGCCCTTCGACAGGTCGACCGGGGTGAAGCCGACCTTCGCGGCGTGCTGGAGACGCTCCGCGTTGAAATCGCCGATCAGCACCACGGCCGCGCCGAGGATGCGCGCCGAAGCCGCCGCGGCAAGGCCCACCGGGCCGGCGCCCGCCACGTAGACGACGGAGCCGACGCCGACCCCCGCCTTCAGCGCGCCGTGGAAGCCGGTCGGCAGGATGTCCGACAGCATGGTCAGGTCGCGGATCTTGGCCAGCGCCTGATCCCGGTCGGGGAACTTCAGAAGGTTGAAATCCGCATAAGGCACGGTGACATAGCGGGCCTGTCCGCCGATCCAGCCGCCCATGTCGACGTAGCCGTAGGCCCCGCCCGCGCGCGCGGGGTTCACCGTCAGGCACACGCCCGTGTCGCCCTCGCGGCAGCACCGGCAGCGCCCGCAGGCCACGTTGAACGGCACCGAGACCAGATCGCCGACCTTCAGCATCTCGACGTCGGAGCCGGTCTCGATCACCTCGCCGGTGATCTCGTGCCCCAGCACCAGCCCCGGCTCGGCCGTGGTACGCCCGCGCACCATGTGCTGATCGGAGCCGCAGATGTTGGTCGAGATGACCTTGAGGATCACCGCGTGCTCCATCTTGCGCCCGTCGGGCGACTGAAGCTTGGGATCCTCGATCTTCTGCACCTCGACTGACCCGGGGCCAGTGTAAACAACACCGATATTGCTCATGTGCGTCTCCTCCATAGTCTAACACAGGCGAGGCCCCGCATGCCGGTATGCCGAACATTACGGGGCCTCGCCGGCGGGATGCTACACTTGGCAGCCGAACTCACACGCCGGGAAACGACATGGCCTGGAATGCCAGCGACAGCAGCGCCCGGACGGCAGGATGCGGAAGATCGGCGGGCGGTTTCGCGTCCGGGCTTTCCTCAGAAGCGGGTGATGACCGTGGCGCCGACGGACTGGAAGCTGTCCATGGTCATCAGCGCCTCGGGCGCCTCCGCGAGCGCGATCCGGTTGCCCACGAGGCGCGCCGGACCGAGCTTGCCGCTGGCGACCATGTCCAGCATCGCGCCATAGCGGTGCGCCTGCATCCCGTGCGAGCCCAGGAGCTCGATTTCCTGTCCGATGATCCGGGGCATCGGCACGGCGGGGGCGGCGTGCTCGCCGAGCATCAGGCCCACCTGGATGTGTTTGCCCCGTGGCCGCAGGCAGAGAATGGAATTGGTCATGGTGACCGGGTGACCGAGGGCATCGAGCGAGACATGCGCCCCGCCGCGGGTGGTTTCCCGGATCGCCCCGGGCACGTCGGCCTCCCTGCCGTCGATCACCGCGACCGCGCCGAGCTCCCGGGCCAGGGCGAGCTTGGCCGGGTCGAGGTCCACGCCGATGACGTTCGCCCCCGCGGCCGCGGCGATCATGACCGCGGAGAGCCCGACGCCGCCACAGCCGTGAACCGCCACCCACTGACCGGCGCTGACCCGGCCTTGGTCGATGACTGCGCGGAAGGACGTCGCGAAGCGGCACCCGAGACTGGCCGCGGTGGCGAATGCCATGCTTTCGGGCAGGGCTACGAGATTGAGGTCGGCCTGATGGATGGCAACGTATTCGGCGAAGGAGCCCCAGTGGGTGAAGCCCGGCTGCTCCTGGTGCAGGCAGACCTGCTGGTGCCCGGCGTGGCACTCGGAACAGCTGCCGCAGCCGCAGATGAACGGCACGGTGACCTTGTCGCCCGCCTTCCATCCGGTCACGTCCTTGCCCACGGCCTCGACCACGCCGGCCAGTTCGTGCCCCGGAACATGGGGGAGCGAGATGTCGCTGTCGTGGCCCATCCATCCGTGCCAGTCGCTGCGGCAGACGCCCGTGGCCGAGACCCGCAGGACGACGCCATGCGGCGCGGGGCTCGGGTCCGCGACCGTGACCTGCTTCGGCTCTTCGCGGAATTTCTCGAACAGGACGGCTTTCATGGCGGGGCCTTTTCTCTGGGTGCGTGACGCGATCTTAGAGGCCCGCCGGGAAATGGCTTTGCCGTTCCTGTTCCAGTTCGGCTAATTTGGGGCAGATGCTTTCAAATCAGCGGTTTACTTTGGGGGTTTCTGCCCGTGCCCGAGATCGATGCCGTGAACGCCCGGATCCTGGCCCTGTTGCAGGACGACGGGCGGATGACCAACGCGAAGCTCTCCGAACGGCTCGGCATGAGCGAGACGCCGTGCTGGCGTCGGCTGAAGCAGCTCGAGCAGGACGGCATCATCGAGGGCTACCAGGCCAATCTGAACCGCCGCAAGCTCGGGCTCGGCGTCCTGGCGTTCGTGCAGCTTCGCTGCTCGGAGCACGACCGGACCGCCACGGCGGAATTCCAGCGGATCGTCGAGACGAGCCCCAACATCCTGTCCTGTCACAACACCACCGGCGCCGACGATTTCCTGCTGATCGTCGTGGCCCGCGATCTCGACGACTACAGCGCCTTCGTCGACAGCACCCTGCGCCGCCTGCCGGGGGTGACGAGCATCCGGTCCAACCTCTCGCTGAGAGAGATGAAGGCCTCCAGCAAGCTTCCGGTCTCGCCGCCCTTCGCGCCGGGATGATGGCATTCCGTGCGGAGCAAGGCCGGGGCGCCTCGCATTCGGGTTTCCGCGCGGCTCTTTCGGGCGGGTCAGGTGAGCTTGCCGGCGAGGCGGTCGCGGGCGGCCGACTGGGCCTCGCGGCCGATCGGAACGAGCTCCGCGGCGCTGGCGAGGCCGAAGGGCGGCATGCCGGAATAGACGCATTCATACTCGCCGGCGCGGATCCGGTAGGTCTCGTGCCAGATGCCGATATCGCCCCGCGCGCCACGAATGCGCTTGTTGAAGGCGACCCAGGCGGGCCAGTGCGATGCCTCCTGCGACCGCGCATAGGCCTCGAGCTGCTCGAAGGAGCGCCAGTACTGGGCGATCACGCCGCTCCGGATCGGGGTCGAGCCGAGAAAGCCCGACTCAGGCCCCGCCTGCCGCAGTTCGCGCACCATCTTCGGCATGGCCGTCAGGACCGGCCACCATTGCCGGATCTTCCAGGGCTTGTTGATCCGCATCCCGATGAGAAACACGACAAAATCGCCTTCCATGCGGGCCGTGAACTGGCCGTTGACGACCTTCGACATCCTGGCTCCTCCCGTCCGGTCGACCTCCTTCGGCGGCATGCGCCCGGCATGACGCGCGCGCCTCGATGGTGCGGCTTTTGCCGGCGTCTGTGAAGAAGGAACGTTCGGAACCGGTCGCCGGGGGCGGCGGCAGGGCGGCGGCGCACTCAGTGGCGGCGGAGCAGGACGATGCGGTTGGTGTTGGTGCCCTTGGCGCCGTTGGCGACACCCCAGCAGTTCGCGGTCTTGGTGAAGCTCTGCGCGTTCACCATCACGCCGAGGCGCTCGAAGGGCAGGCCCTCGGCCGCGCTCCAGACGCGGCGCTCGAGCAGCACCTGGCCGCCCCGGACCTCGCCGACCTCGAAGGCGACATGGCCGCCGGGGCGGAGGACGCGGGCCATTTCGGCGAGCACGCGGACGACCATTTCCTCCCACGCGGCCTCGGTGCGGTGGCGGTCGATGGCGACCGAGGCGGGGTCGATGCCCGCGAACCAGCAGCGGAGCCAGTTGTCGGCGGCATAATCGACGATATCGAGGAAGGGCGGCGAGGTGACGACGAGATCGACCGTGCCCGCGGACAGGCCCGTCGCCCAGGCCGGGCCGGTGGAGAGGCGTGCGGCACGGCCCGCGGGGGCGCAACCGTCGCGCAGCAGCGAGCGGGTCTTCTTCAGGATCTGCGCCGCCACGTCGCGCTCGGGCGGCGAGAGGCCGAGGCGGGCGTTGATCCGGCGCTGGGAGCCGATCGAGACCGCCTGGTTGGGCGGCATGGAGCGGCCCGAGAAGAAGCCGGGCGAATGGCCCGAGAGGCGGTTGAGCGCCACCATGCGGATCCAGTCGGCGGCCGGATCGACGGGGCCTCCCTCGCCCGGCGGCGGCAGCCGCTCGGCGAGCCAGAGACGGAGCGCCTCGAGGCGGCGGAGGGTTTCGGGGTGGTAGAAGGCGAGGAGATCCTCGCGGGTGATCTCGCCGTGGGTCCAGTCCACGGTCTCGAGCGCCGCGGCGATCCCGGCCGTGGCGATGGGCCCGAGGCGCGGCCGGGTGAGCAGGATCGAGAGCGGGTTGATGTCATTGCCGAGCGCGGTGCGGCCCGAAAGCGCGGCCTGCACCGGCGTGGTGCCGCGGCCCATGAACGGGTCGAGCACCGCGCCGCCGGGGCGGGTGAGGCGGCGGATGAAGAACTCCGGCAGCTGGGCCTTGAAGCAGGCCCGGTAGGAGACCTCGTGGATCGCATGCGAGCGGCGCTGGCCGGAGGTCCAGAACTCGTTGATGAAATAGGGAATGCCCGCGTCGGTTTCGGTAAGCGTCGCTTGCCCGAATTCCCGGAAGCCCGCGAGCCCGGCGAGGAAGGGATCGCGGCGCCGTGCGGCGGCGGCCCGGCTCACGCGGGCACCGGCGGGGGCACGTCTCGGGTCATGGGCGGCTCGGGGCACAAGGTCTGGTGGGTGATGGCAGGTTGCGGGGCAATCCTAGGGCTTCGGGGGCGGCGGGGCAATCGTCTCTCTCCGGTTCGCCGGCCGCCCCCCGCCCGTTCAGGTGGCGGGCGCGGGGCCGCGGTCTTGCCATTCGCGATCGATCTCGGGCAGATCCTCGCCGTGGATCGCGGATTCGAAGCTGCGCAGGCGCTTGTAGATCGAGAGGAGCTCGACCACCGTCGTCCAGGAATTCACCAGATACTGGAACGACGTCCGCACCTGATCGAGCGCGTTGAGGATCTGGTTCATCAGGCCGAGCGTGATGGTGCCCGCGACGATCGCCGGGGCGAGGACCACGTAGCCGAAGATGTTGTCGACCTGCAGATAGAAGATCCGGGCGACGTTGAAATACATGTAGTGGAAGTAGAGGCGGAAGTAGTTCCGCCGCACATCGCGGAAGAGCTCGCGGGTGGTGGGGGGCTGCGCCCGGGTGGGGTCGTCCTCGCCGTAGACGAGCTCCTTGCGGTAGGCGGCCTCGACGCGCTGGTTGCGGAACTCGAGGCCGGGGAGCTTGATGCCGACGAGCGCGAGGAAGGCGGTGCCCAGCACCGACCAGAGCAGCGCCGCGACCACCAGCGGATGCGGCACGGCGCCGAGCAGCGGCACTTCGGTGATGTTGGCCGAGAGCCGGATCAGCACCGGCATGAAGGCGATGAGCGTCATCAGCGAGTCGATGAGGTTGACGCCGAGCTGCTCCATCGTGGTGGAGAAGCGCATGGTGTCTTCCTGCACGCGCTGCGCCGCGCCCTCGATATGGCGCAGCCGCGGCCAGTAGGACATGTAGTAGCCGTTCATCGCCGCGCGCCAGCGGAAGATCCAGTGGCTGACGAAGAAGCGGGTGAGCACGCCGATCACCACCGCGACCAGCACGATGCCGAGGAAGGAGATGATGCCGCCGTAGAGGTCGGCGAGCGTCACCTCGCGCGACTGGGAGAGCGCGGCCTGGATGAGGTCGTAGAACGGCCCATACCAGTCGTTGACCGCGACGCTCACCTGGACCTGGAAATAGGTGGCGAAAAGGATGAGCGCGGAGCCGAGGATCGACCAGCGCGTCCAGGGGTGGGGCTCGATCCGGGACCAGGCGAACGCGAAGAGGCCGGTCGCCGCGGCGAAATAGAGGTAGAACCACAGGAACTGGCCGGACCAGAAGCGCGAGACGCCGATGGCGTGCGCGGCCTCGTCGTCGAGCGAGAAACCGAGCGTCGCGCCAAAGCCGGAGGCCCCGGCATACCAGAGCGCGATACAGGCAGCAGCCCACAGGATGGCCGACCAGACGAAGAGTCTGGGGCGGGGAAAGAAGGATACGAACACCGGTGAATGGCCCTCTCTGCTTGCGCTCCCCGGCCCGCTCACCCACGGGCTGCGCGGCCACATGACCCGAAACGGGGGTGGCATGCAATGCGCCCGCCCCCGGCATCGCGCGTTTGGGAACGGTGCGGAGCGGCGCTTCGTTTACCCGCCGCTAACCATGACAGGGATCAAGTGCGGCCGGATTTACCGGACCGCAGGGTTTCTCGGCCTAGCTGGCCCGCGACGAAACCGCGCACGGAACGGGAAGACGGACATGGCCCGCCCCAAGACACGAGCGTTCCACTATCTCGGCGTTCTTGTCGTGCTGGGCATTACGCAGGTTCTGGCGATGCGGTTCGACACCTTCGAGCAGATCGAGGAATTTGCCCGCGCGCATGAAGGCTGGGAGGTCGACGAGGTCATCACCTTCTTCCTGCTGAGCGTTTTCGCGCTGCTGGCTGTTCTGCTGCTGCGCACGAACGACCTGCACAAGGCGCTCGGGGAACGGGACCGGGCGGAGCGCGAGGCGCATCAGATGTCGCGGCACGATCCGCTGACCGGGCTTCCGAACCGGCGCGCGCTTCAGGATCATTTCGACATGCTCGCGGCGGCCGGGACCGGCGGCGCGGCGGTGACGCTGCTGATCGATCTCGACCGGTTCAAGCATGTGAACGACCTTCACGGCCATGCGTTCGGCGACCGCATGCTCCAGCTCGCGACCGAGCGCATCGTCGAGGATCTCGGGCCGCAGGATTTCGCCGCGCGGCTCGGCGGCGACGAATTTGCCGTGGTGCTCCGGCCGGGCACGCCGCAGGAGGCGGCCGAGCGTATCGCGCGGCGGCTGCTCACGCGGCTCGAGCGGCCCTACGAGGCCTTCGACATCGTGGTGCTGATGGGGGCGAGCATCGGGCTTTCCGTCTGCGAGCTCGACGAGCTGCACGACTCGGCGCTCCGGCTCGCGGACCGCGCGCTTTATGCCGCCAAGCGCGCCGGGCGCGGACGGCTCGCGTGGTATGACGACGAGCTCGGCGCGCGCGCGACCGAGCGCGCCGCGCTGGAGGCCGACCTGCGCCTTGCGGTGGCACGCCACGAGATCGTGCCGTTCTTCCAGCCGATCGTGGAGATCGGGGACGGCAGGATTGCCGGCTACGAGGTGCTGGCCCGCTGGGAGCACCCGGAGCGCGGCCCGGTGCCGCCCTCCGTCTTCATAGAGATCGCCGAGGATATCGGCATCATCAGCACGCTGGGCTCGAACATCCTGCGCGAGGCCTGCAACACCGCGCTCGACTGGGATCCGGGGCTCCGGATCAGCGTCAACGTCTCGCCGCAGCAGTTCCGCGACAGCATGCTGGTCACGAACATCCGCCAGATTCTGGCGGAGACCGGCTTCGATCCGGCGCGGCTCGAGCTCGAGGTGACGGAGAGCGCGATCATCGCGGATTTCGATCTGGCGCGACAGGCGATCCGCGAGCTGCAGGAGCTGGGCATCTCGGTGGCGCTCGACGATTTCGGCACCGGGTTCTCGAGCCTCTCGAGCCTGCGCCAGCTGCCCTTCGACCGGATCAAGATCGACCGCAGCTTCGTCACCGGCATCGTGCACAACAGCAGCAACCAGAAGATCCTCGCGGGCATCATGACGCTCGCGAACGGGCTCGACATTCCGGTGACGGCCGAAGGCGTCGAGACGGCGGAAGACCGGGATTTCCTCGCCTCGATCGCCTGCACCACCGGCCAGGGCTTCTGGTTCGACCGGCCCCGCCCGGCCGATCAGGTGAACTGGATGCTGGAGACGCACCAGGCGCCGGGGGAAAAAGCCACCGCTCTGGCCAGGCCGGCGGCGCAGCTTCGGCCGGTTTCGGAGGCCTGACCGGCAGCCGGTTGTGGCGTGCGGCGCCTCCAGCCCGGAAAACGAGTAGCTTTCTGTCACTTGCTTGATGCAAATCAAACCTTCCAACGCCCGTTTCGAGCGATATTGCGCGCGTCGCCGGCTCTGGAGGGGGAGATCCAGCCATGGCGACATCGCATGGACATGTTCCGTGCCTGCCCTGCTGCGTCTCCGGGCTTGCCCCGGCATAGGCTGACTGCGTCGGTCTGGTGCGGCAGGGCTCACGCCTCCTGTTTCCGCTTTCCGCTGCAAGCTCCCGGACCGACAGGACGCCTGCCGCGCGCCGTGGCCCCTCTCGCCATCCTGCATTTTCGCAGAACGATCTCGCGGCATCGCGGATTGTCCGGGTGCGGCTCCACCGGTCAGGATCCGCCCTGCCGGGGTGCGGTTCCCGGGGTGGCAATTGCAGGGAGGCCGGTGGATGGATGTCGAGGCGGGGCGGAACAGGGCGGTGGTCGCGGCCTATGTGGCGGCGATGAACGCGGGCGATTTCGCGGCGATGCGCGCGCTTTTCACGGAGGATGCCGAGATCCAGGGGGTGACCGGTGTGGGCGGGCTCGACTTCGCCCTCGGGGTCTGGAGGCAGCTTCACGACGGGCTGGGCATGGAGCTCACGGTGGAGGAGATGGCGGCCGAGGGCGCCTGCGTCGCGGTGCGCTATACCGAGCGCGGGCGCTGGACCGGACCGTTCATGGCGCAGGGCGAGCCGACGGGCCGAAGCTACACGCTGGTGGCGATGGAATGGTTCGAGCTTCGCGGCGGCCGGATCGCACGGCGCTGGGGCGCCCGCGACGCCGCGGCGCAGGCCCGCCAGCTCGGCTTTCGCTCCGAAGATGGCGGCAAGACGGCCTGAGCTCCGGCCCCGAGGTCAGTCCACCCCGGTGAGGGCGCCGCGCATCTCGCCGAAGCGCGCGACCACCGCGCCGATCACCGCCCGAAGCGCGGGGTCGTCGCGGTCGCATTCGCGCCAGAGCAGCCAGACCGGCGCATCGAGAGAGGCCTCCGGCAGAAGCCGCCGGAGCCCCGGATCGCCTGCCGCGACGAGGCAGGGAAGCGGCGCGATGCCGAGGCCCGCGCGCACCGCGGCGATGAGGTTCGGCACGGAATTGCAGCGCATCGCCACGGTCATGCCCTCGGGCACTAGCGTGGCGAGCCAGGCGAGCGCGGGGAGGCTTGCGAGCGGGCCGCTGCCGGTAATGCAGGCGTGCATCGCGAGATCCTCGGCCCGGGCGGGGCGCCCGTGGCGCGCGGCATAGGTGGCGGCGCAGTAGAGGCCCCAGCGGCTCGCGCCGATGCGCCGGCCAAGGAGGCCGGGCACGGTTTCGGCCGGAACGCCGGGGGCCGTGATGCGGACGGCGAGATCGGCCTCGCCCCGGCGGAGGTCGGCGCGGCGGTCCTCGGCGGCGAGTTCGAGGGCGATCGCGGGGTGGCTTTCGCGCAGGCGCGCGGCGAGGCCCGCGAGCACATGGACGGCCAGCGTCTCGGTTGCCGAGACGCGCACATTGCCCGCCACGCCGCGCTGCCAGGCCGACGCGGCGGAACCGAGCCCCGCCGCCGCCTCGGCCATCGGGCGGGCAAGCGCCGCCGCTTCCGCCCCGCGCGGGGTGAGGGCATAGCCGGCCGCGCGGCGCTCGACCAGGCGCACCCCGAGGGCGCGTTCGAGCGCATCGAGCCTGCGGGCGATGGTGGTCTGGTTCACCCCGAGCCGGCGCGCCGCGGCGAGCGCCGAGCCCTCGCCGGCGAGGGCGAGCAGGGCCTTGAGATCGTTCCAGTCGAAGTCGTTTCGGTCGAGCATCAGGCGGTGCCCCGGCAGTGGCTGCGATGGTCCGGCGTTCCGTTATGCGGTCCTGCCGCCCTGTGGGCAAGATCCGCCTGCCCCTAGGCAGCCCGCGTTGCAACGCATATATCGCTCGCGGGACATACGGAGGGAACATGAGCGAAGAGCGGTTTCCGGGCTGGCACGGCACCACGATCGTCGCCGTCCGCAAGGGGGGCAAGGTCGTCGTTGCCGGCGACGGGCAGGTGAGCCTCGGACAGACGGTCATCAAGGGCACGGCGCGCAAGGTGCGGCGGATCGCGCCCGGCGGGCGGGACATCGTCTGCGGGTTCGCGGGATCGACGGCGGATGCCTTCACCCTGCTCGAACGGCTGGAGCGCAAGCTGGAATCGGCGCCGGGGCAGCTGCAGCGCGCCGCGGTCGAGCTCGCCAAGGACTGGCGCATGGACAAGTACCTGCGCAATCTCGAGGCGATGCTGATCGTCACCGACGGCGCGGAGCTCTATGTCATCACCGGGGCGGGCGACGTGCTCGAGCCCGAGCATGACGCGACGGCGATCGGCTCGGGCGGCAACTATGCCCTGGCCGCCGCCCGCGCGCTCTACCAGTACGAGCCGGATGCCGAGGTGATCGCCCGGCGCGCGCTGGAAATCGCCGCCGAGATCTGCGTCTACACCAACGGCAACATGACCGTGGAAAGCATCAGCAAGTGATCCCGGGCACGCCGGTGCGGGCCGCGTCGCGGCCCCCGGCCTGCCCTGACATGAGGGAAATGGCATGACCGAACTCACGCCGCGCGAGATCGTTTCCGAGCTCGACCGTTTCATCATCGGACAGAAGGATGCCAAGCGCGCCGTTGCGGTGGCGCTGCGCAACCGCTGGCGCCGCAAGCAGCTCGCCGACGACATTCGCGACGAAGTCTACCCCAAGAACATCCTGATGATCGGCCCGACGGGCGTCGGCAAGACCGAGATTTCGCGCCGTCTCGCCAAGCTCGCGAGGGCCCCCTTCATCAAGGTCGAGGCGACGAAGTTCACGGAAGTGGGCTATGTCGGCCGCGATGTGGAACAGATCGTGCGCGATCTGATCGATGCGGCCATCGTCATGGTGCGCGCCGACATGCGCGAGCGGGTGAAGGCCGCGGCGCACGAGGCCGCCGAGAACCGGGTGATCGAGGCGCTCGCCGGCCAGGGCGCGCGGGACCAGACCCGCGAGATGTTCCGCAAGAAGCTCCGCGACGGCATGCTCGACGACAAGGAGATCGAGATCGAGGTCGCCGACAACGCGAGCCCCTTCCCGATGCTCGAGATCCCCGGCCAGCCGGGCATGAACATGGGCGCGATGAACCTCGGCGACATGTTCGGCAAGGCCTTCGGCGGGCGCACCACGCGGCGGCGGCTGTCGGTCGCGGCGTCCTACGAGCTGCTCATCACCGAGGAAGCCGACAAGCTCATCGACAGCGAGGCGGTGAACCGCGCCGCGGTCGAGGCGGTCGAGCAGAACGGCATCGTCTTTCTCGACGAGATCGACAAGGTCTGTGCCCGGGCCGAATCCCGCGGGGCGGATGTGAGCCGCGAGGGGGTGCAGCGCGACCTGCTGCCGCTCATCGAGGGCACCACCGTCTCGACGAAATACGGGCCGGTGAAGACCGACCACATCCTCTTCATCGCGAGCGGCGCCTTCCACATCGCCAAGCCCTCGGACCTGCTGCCCGAGCTGCAGGGGCGTCTGCCGATCCGGGTCGAGCTGCGCGCGCTGACGGAAGAGGATTTCGTCCGCATCCTCACGGAGACCGACAACGCGCTCACCCGGCAGTATACGGCGCTGATGGGCACCGAAAGCGTGACCGTGACCTTCACCGAGGACGGGATTGCGGCCCTCGCCCGGATTGCGGCCGAGGTGAACCGCAGCGTCGAGAACATCGGCGCCCGGCGGCTCTACACGGTGATGGAGCGCGTCTTCGAGGAGCTGAGCTTCACGGCACCCGACCGCGCGGGGGATGCGGTCGTGGTCGATGACGCCTTCGTCGAGGCGCATCTCGGCGAACTCATGGCCTCTGCCGATCTCAGCCGCTACGTGCTCTGATCCACCTCATGCCCGCACCGGTCCTCCTCGCCGGAGGACCGGAAATACACCCACATCGCGAGCAGGAGCAGCATTGCCGAGCCGCTGAGGGAATAGGCGAGAAGCGCGAGCAGGATGCCGTACCCGAGCAGAAAGACCATGAGACCTGCAATCGCCGCGAAAAACGCCGATATGATGAGCAGGCCGAGTATCATTGACTTCGTGATCCTGAATCGCTTGCGCATACGACTCCGACCTCGCGAGGGTGGACGATGCCCGAGAGCAGGTTGTATCTCATAGCAGGTTACCTAAAGGTGAATGTCAATGGCCGCGTTCAACCGGCCGTGGATATTCTGGCAGTCATCGTCATCAGGCGGCGCATCGCCTCCACCCCCAGTACAGGCCCCAGCGACATGAGCGCGAGGGTCAGCGGCCAGCCCCAGGCATGTGCCGCGACCGGCACCGCCTGGACGGTGAAGAAGGTGAGCGTGAAGCCGAGCGCCGTCTGGAGGCTCATCAGGCTTCCGGCCCGCTCGGGGGGTGCGGCATCGGCGACGAGCGCCGAGAACTGCGCCGAATCCGGGATCACCACCGCGCCCCAGAGGATCGCGAGCAGCGCGACGAGCCAGACCGGCCCGCCGAACCCGAGGGCGGTGGCAAGCGCGGCACTGCCGCTCGCGATCATCGCGAGACGGGCGACGCGGGCCTTGCCGATGCGGTCGGCGAACCAGCCGGCGGGCAGGCAGAGCAGGCCGCCGGTGGCAATCGCGATGAAGGTCACGAGGCGCGCGGCGGACTGGGCGGCATCGGCCCCGATGCGCAGCGAGAAGGCCGCCGTCAGCGCCGCGCCGATCCAGGCCCAGAAGGCATAGAGCTCCCACATGTGGCCGAGATACCCCGCGAAGGCGAGGCGGATGCGTCGGTCGGTCCAGGCAAGCCACACCGCGCCGGGATCGAACCGCGCCGCGCGGGCGTGCGCCGGCCCGAGGGCGGCGGCGAGCACAAGCCCCGCGGAGAGCAGGGCAAGCCCCGAGGTCGCGCCGACGGTGAGCCGCCAGTTGGCGCCGCCAAGAAAGGCGAAGAGATGGGGCAGCGCCGAGCCGAGCGTGAGCGCGCCCACGAGAAGGCCGACCAGAAAACCGCGGTCGCGCGTGCCCCAGCCGACGACGATCTTCATGCCCACCGGATAGACACCCGCGAGGCAGGCCCCGGTGAGGAAGCGGAGCGCAATCTGGGCCGCCCCGCCGATCGGCGTGACGAGGAGCGCGAGATTGGCCGCCCCCCCGATGGCGGCGCAGATGGCGAGGACCTTGCGGGGATCGAAGCGGTCAGCGGTGCCGTGGAGCGCAAGCCCGAGCGCCCCGGCAACGAAACCGATCTGCACCGCGCTCGAAAGCGCCGCGGCCCGCGCCGCACTGAGCCCGCCTTCCGCCACCAGATCCGGCAGAATCGCGGCGGAGACGAACCACAGGCTCATCGTCATCACCTCGACCGCCGCAAGCAGCAGGACGCTGCGCGTCTTTGCTTCCATCATGCGAACCTCCCCGGCCCGCCTTTCTCAGAGGCGTGGCACCAGTTCTTCGAGCAGCGCCGCCATCTTCAGGCCGGCGACGGCCGCGTTCTCAAGGACCTCCTCGATCGTGTCGGGCTGCTGATCCGGCCCGCCCGCGGCCGCATTGGTAATCGCCGAGAAGCCCAGAACCCGCAGCCCGCAATGGGCCGCCGCAATCACCTCGATCACGGTGGACATGCCGACGGCATCGCCGCCAGCCGCGCGCAGAAAGCGTCGTTCGGCAGAAGTCTCAAGCGAGGGTCCGCAAATACCGGCATAAATTCCGCTCTTCAACGCAAAATTATGTCGCAGAGAGATTTCTTTTGCTCGCGCGCGCAATTCAGGGTCGTAGGCGCGCGACATATCCGGAAAGCGCAGACCCACGGATTCGTCGTTCGGACCCGTCAGGGGATTGGCTCCGGTGAGGTTGATGTGATCCTCGATCAGCATCACCTCGCCCGGTGCGAACGCGGGATTGAGGGCACCGGCGGCGTTGGTGACGACGAGGCTCCGCGCGCCGAGCGCCTTCAGGAGATAGATCGGCAGCGCGATGTCGGCGGCCGCCCAGCCCTCGTAGAGATGGAGCCGGCCCTGCATCAGGGCGCAGCGGGTGCCGAAGAGCTCGCCGAGGAGCAGTTGCCCGGCATGGCCCGGTGCCGTCGAGACCGGCATGCCGGCGATCTCGCCATAGGGGATTGCCACCGCGCCGCGCATCCGCTCGGCCAGCGCGCCGAGCCCGGACCCGAGCACCAGCCCCACAGCCACGGGGGCGCCCGCCCGCCCGGCGATGCTGGCGCGGGCCGCGGCGATGCGCGCGCCGAGCGGCAGGCTCATGCGATGCTCGCCGCGATCCGGGGCGCAAGCGCGCGGACCTCGGCCAGCAGGGCGCCGAGATCGAGGCGGACAAGCTCGCCGTCGCGCACCACCTGTTCCCCGGCCACGAAGACATGGCGCACATCGGATTTCGCCGCCGAATAGACCACATGGGTCATCGGGTCGAAGATCGGGGCGGCGTGGGCGCGGTCGGTCGAGAGCAGGATCATGTCGGCCTGCTTGCCCGGCTCGAGCGAGCCGAGCCGGTCGCCGGCGCCGAGCGCCTCGGCACCGGCCCGGGTGACCATGCGCAGGGCCTGGGCGGTCGTCACCGCATCGGCCCGGAGCGTCGCGGCCTTCGGCAGGGTCGCGGCCATCCGGAGCGCCATCCACATGTCGAGATCATTGCCCGAGATCGCGCCGTCGGTGCCGACCGTCACCCGCACGCCCGCCGCCAGCATGTCGGCGATGCGGGCAAAGCCGCTGGCGAGCTTGAGGTTCGACATCGGGTTGTGCGCAACCGTCACCCGGCGCCGGGCGAGGATCTCGATCTCCTCGTCGTCGAGCCAGACGCAATGGGCGAGCACGGTGCGCTCGTCGAGCAGCCCGAGGTGTTCGAGATGGCGGATCACCCGGCGGCCGTAGCGCGTCTCGATATCGGCGACCTCGGCCCTGGTCTCGGCGGCATGGGTGCAGAAGAGCCCGCCATGCCGGTCGGTGACCGCGCGGGCCGCGGCGAGATTTTCCGGGCCGACCGTATAGGCGCCATGCGGGAACGTGCCGCAGAGCACCATCGGGTCGCCCGCGAACTCGGAGAAGAAGGCCTCGGCATCCGCGACGCGGCGCTCGGCGATGTGGCCGTCCATGCCCGGAAAGTCAAAGAAGATGCCGCCGGTGGAGACGCGCATCCCGAGATCCTTCGCCGCCCCCACCGTCTCCTGCGGATGCCAGAACATGTCCATCACCGTGGTGACGCCGCCGAGCAGCAGCTCGGCAAGGCCGAGGCGCGCGCCGAGCCGGCAGGTCGCGCGGTCGAGGATGGCGCGCTCGGCCTTCCAGACGGTCTGGAGCCAGGGTTCGAGCGGCAGATCCTCGACAAGGCCGCGAAACAGGCTGTCGGCGGCATGGCAGTGGGTGTTGATGAGGCCCGGCATCAGGATCATGCCGGGCGCCTCGATCACGCGCGCCGCGTCGCGGCCGATCTCCGCGGCAGGACCGATGGCTGTGATGCGCCCGCCGGTGACGGCAACCGCGCCCTCGGGGATGACGCTGTCCCGCGCATCGGCGGTCACGATCGTGGCTCGGGTGACGACAAGATCGGAAGGCATGGGGCCTCGCACGGCGATTTTCCAAGGGGTTGCATGCGGGCAGAAGCCCTGTCAACCAGAGGGGCGACGAAAGACCCACGGGAGGCCGCGACGATGCCCGGAACCCCGCCCGACTGGCTGCTGCCCGGCCCGGTTCCGCCCGGGACCGAGACTGCCGAGCGCTGCTTCATCACCGAATATCTCAACGACCCGGCCTCGGCCGAGGTCTCGCTCGCGGAGGCCCGCGTGGCGCCGGGCGTGACGACGCGGCTGCACGTGCTCGAGGGCATCGCCGAGCGCTACGTGATCGTCTCGGGTGAGGGCCTCGCGGAAGTGGGCGGGGTGCGGCACGCGGTGCGGGCGGGCGACCGGGTGCTGATCCCGCCGGGGATACCGCAGCGCATCACCTGCACCGGGGTGACGCCGCTCGTCTTCTGGTGCCTCTGCACGCCGCGCTTCCGGCCGGAGGCCTACCGCGATGTGGATGCGGAAAACCGACACGTATCGAAGAGTCTCATGGAATAGTCCGTCAACTCCAAGTTCGCAATGTAATTTTTTTGCAGTGCATCAATCATAATATTTTACAAGCGGGCGCTTTGCTTTTATAAAACTGCGCGACGGGTGTCGGGGGGCGCTTCTGGGGAGATACGCGCCGGCAACCGGTGCGCCCGCTTTCCACGCGGGGGCTTCAAGCGAAAAAGACCCAAGAACATTTCAGAAGTGGAAACGCCAATGACCGACCAGATGCATAAGCCCTCGGCCGAGATCGTCGCGAATGCTCATGCGGATGCCCAGAAATACGAGGAGATGTATGCAGCGTCGGTTTCCGACCCCGAGGCCTTCTGGGGCGAACACGGCAAGCGGCTCGACTGGATCAAGCCCTATACGAAGGTGAAGAACACCTCCTACGATTACCACAACGTGTCGATCAAATGGTTCGAGGACGGTGAGCTCAACGTCTCCGCCAACTGCATCGACCGGCATCTGGCAACCCGCGGCGACCAGACGGCGATCATCTGGGAAAGCGACGATCCCAATGTCAGCCAGCACATCACCTTCAAGGAACTGCACGAGCAGGTCTGCAAGTTCGCCAACGTCCTGCACGCGCTCGACGTGAAGAAGGGCGACCGGGTCATCCTCTACCTCCCGATGATCCCCGAGGCGGCCTATGCGATGCTCGCCTGCACCCGGATCGGCGCTGTCCACTCGATCGTCTTCGCCGGGTTCTCGCCCGATGCGCTCAAGGCCCGCGTCGAAGGTTCGGGCGCCAAGCTCGTGATCACCGCCGACCAGGCGCCGCGCGGCGGCCGCATGACGCCGCTGAAGGCGAACTCGGACAAGGCGCTCGAGGGCGTGACCGGCGTCAAGCAGCTCGTGGTGCGCCGCACCGGAAACGACGTGGCCTTCGATGCCTCGCGCGACTACTGGCTCGACGAGGAGATGGACCGCGTCTCCGACCATTGCGCACCCGTGCCGATGAACGCCGAGGATCCGCTGTTCATCCTCTACACCTCCGGCTCGACCGGCGCGCCGAAGGGCGTGGTGCACACCACCGGCGGCTATCTTGTCTACGCCTCGATGACGCACGAATACATCTTCGACTATCAGGAAGGTGAAATCTACTGGTGCACCGCGGACGTGGGCTGGGTTACCGGCCACAGCTATATCGTCTACGGGCCGCTCGCCAATGGCGCCACCACGCTGATGTTCGAGGGCGTGCCGACCTATCCGGATGCCGGCCGCTTCTGGGAAGTCTGCGAGAAGCACAAGGTCAACATCTTCTATACCGCGCCGACCGCGATCCGCGCGCTGATGGGCAAGGGCAAGGAGTTCGTCGAGAAATACGATCTCTCCGACCTGCGCATTCTGGGCTCGGTGGGAGAGCCGATCAACCCGGAAGCCTGGAACTGGTATAACGAGATCGTCGGCAAGGGGAACTGCCCGATCGTCGATACCTGGTGGCAGACCGAAACCGGCGGCATCCTGATCTCGCCGCTGCCGGGCGCCACGCCGACGAAGCCGGGTTCGGCGACGAAGCCCTTCTTCGGCGTGCAGCCCGTCGTGCTCGAGCCGACCTCCGGCGCGGAGGTCGACGAGGTGGAATGCGAGGGCGTTCTGGCGATCAAGGACAGCTGGCCGGGGCAGATGCGCACGGTCTACGGCGATCACACCCGCTTCGTGGACACCTACTTCAGCCAGTACAAGGGCTACTACTTCTCCGGTGACGGCTGCCGCCGCGACAAGGACGGCTACTACTGGATCACCGGCCGCGTCGATGACGTCATCAACGTCTCCGGTCACCGCATGGGCACGGCGGAAGTCGAGAGCGCACTGGTGGCGCACCCGAAGGTCTCGGAAGCCGCCGTGGTGGGCTATCCGCATCCGGTCAAGGGCCAGGGCATCTATGCCTATGTGACGCTCAATGCCGGCGAGGAATACACCGACGAGCTGCGCAAGGAGCTGGTGCAGTGGGTCCGCAAGGAGATCGGGCCGATCGCGAGCCCCGACCTCATCCAGTGGGCGCCCGGCCTGCCGAAGACCCGTTCGGGCAAGATCATGCGCCGCATCCTGCGCAAGATCGCCGAGAACGATTACGGAGCCCTCGGCGACACCTCGACGCTTGCCGACCCGAGCGTCGTTGACGAACTCATCGACAACCGGATGAACCAGAGCTGATCTCCGGGTCTTCGAAGAGACAGGCGGCGGGCGGGGCCAAGGCTCCGCCCGTTCGCGTTAGAGCGACATGCCCGCGCCCCGCGGTTCCGTGCCAGGGTCGCAGTGCGGGACTGGTGACAAGGACAGGCAGACCATGACGGATATCATCGGAACCTGGAGGATGATCTCCTGGACACGGGAGTCGGTTGCGACCGGGGAGGTCACGGATGCGATGGGCCCCGATCCGCTCGGCTATATCGCCTATCACGCCGACGGGCGGATGATGGCGACGGTGTTCCGTCGCAGCCGCCTCGCCCGCGGCGATGCGCCCTGGTCGGTGGAAGAGCGGGCCGAACTCTTCGACAGCATGCTCGCCTATGTGGCCGCCTATACCGTGGAGCCCGGCCGGGTGGTGCATCACGTGGAGGGCGCCTGGAACCCGGACTGGGAAGTGGATCTCTCGAGGCCGTTCGCCATCGAGGGGGACCGGCTGACCATCAGCGGCGCCCCCGGCATCGACCCCTCGACCGGCGAGGAGGTCGTCTACCGCATGGAGTTCCGCAAGCTTTGAGCCCGCGGGCGATTGCTGCACCGCAAAATAACCGGGCGAATCAGCCGCAGCACGTCTTGGCCCTTAGCCCTTTCCCCGTTGAATAGCCGATCTGACCTTGTTGCATGGCGGCCTCAGCGTCTGCAGATGCCGAGCAGCTAGCCACGGCGCTTTTCGCAGTTGCAACATGAGCTTGACCGGCGGGCGCAGTGCTCGGCCGTCCGGACCGGTCGTCGGCGGTTTCGGCGGGAAACCGCCGCCCTCGGGGCGTGTGTCTGGACAGCGGCGGGGGCTCTGTGCAAAGGGCAGGCCAACCGAAACGGCACCGGATCAAATCCTTGCGTCTTCTTGCTGCTGCATCTCTGCTCGCCATCGCGCTCACGGGCACTCCGCTCGCGGCCGCCGATGTTCCGCATGCGCGCCCCACGCGCGACGCCTCCGTCAGCTGCCTCGCCGAGGCGGTCTATTTCGAGGCAAAGGGCACCGGGGACAAGGGCGCCCTCGCGGTTGCACATGTGGTGGTGAACCGGCGCGAAAGCGCGAAGTTCCCGGGCACGATCTGCGGCGTGGTGAAGGACGGCTGTCAGTTTTCCTATCAGTGCGACGGCAAGCCGGAGGTCCTGTCGGACAGCCGCGAGCGCGCACGCGCCTACCGCACCGCCGAGAGCGTGCTCGCGGGCGGCACCGACGACCCGACCCACGGGGCGCTCTTCTTCCACTCCTCGGGCGCCCGGCCCGGCTGGTTCGCCTCGCGGCCCCGCGTCGGAGAAATCGCCGGTAACGTGTTCTACAGATAGATCTTTCCTGTCGGCGGTTTTCCGCCAATCCCCCCTTTCCGCTGCATTTCCCACACCGCGTTTTCTTTGATCGTGGTTAATGTGGCTGTTGTTGTCTGAGGAGACCTCGTCTTGCGCAACCTCCGCATCCTGGTCACTGCCCTGTCCGCCCTGCTGATCCTTGCGAACTGCTCCGCGACCCCCACCCCGACGGCGGCCCCGGAGCCGGCAGAAGTCGGCCGGGCGAGCTCCGCGGATCTCGCCTGCCTCGCCGAGGCGATCTATTTCGAGGCGCGGGGCACCGGCCCTGTCGGCACCGAAGCGGTCGCCCATGTGGTCGTGAACCGGGCAAAGAACCCGAAATTCCCCAACAGCGTCTGTGGCGTGGTCTCGGATCGCTGCCAGTTCTCGTATCGTTGCGACGGGCGGCCGGACAATCTTGCCAATTCGGATGACCGCGAGAAGGCCTTCCGCACCGCCCAGACCGTGCTCGCTGGAGCGCCCGACATCACCAAGGGCGCGCTCTTCTTCCACGCTGCCTCGATGCCGCCGGGCTGGTTCAACACCCGTGCGCGCGTCGGCAAGTTCGGCGGTAACGTCTTCTATCGCTAGGAGGCCGCGCGCTCCGCAAGCCGCTGGCGGGTCTGGCGGAGAATCTCCGCCAGATGCCCGAATTCCACGCCCCGTGCAGCGGTCTTGCGCCATGCGAGCACGACTTCGCGCGGGCGGGCCTTCTCGAGCGGGACAAGGCTGAGCCTGTGATCCGCAAACGCGCCGCCGTCGATCGCGAGCTGCGGCAGAAGCGTCGCACCAAGCCCCTCCGCCACCATCGAGGCGAGCGTCGGCAGGCCCGTGGCCAATGCGCGGCGGTCCGGCTGAAGCCGCATCTCGGGGCAGGCGTCGAGGGTGTGGCGGTGGAGGCAGTGGTCTTCATCGAGCAGCAGCAGCCGGGCGCCCTCCAGACCGGCGGGCGCTACGGGGTGCGGGGCATCCGCGGCCATGGCAATCTGGAACCCGTCCTCGAAGAGCGGCTCGACATGGAACTCCTCCAGATCGAATGGCCGGGCCAGCAGGATTGCGTCGAGCCGACCCGAGGCAAGACCGTCTCGCAGGGACTCCGCAAGCTCCTCGCGGAGATAGAACTTCAGATCCGGGCTGGCGGTGCGGATCTCCGGCATCGCGTGGGGCAGCAGATAGGGCCCGACCGTCGGGATCGCGCCGAGACGGAGCGGGGTGTTGGGCATTCCGGCGGCGGTTTGCGTGGCCAGATCCTCGAGATCGCGCACTGCGGCGAGAATGACCCGCGCGCGCGCGGCAATCTCCCGCCCTGCCGGAGTGAGGATGACGGACCGCCTCGTACGCTCGGCGATCTGGACTCCCAGCGCCATTTCGCACTCCCGCAGCCCGGTACTCAACGTCGGCTGAGAGACCTGGCACCGCTTCGCCGCGCGGGAGAAGTTGAGCTCTTCCGCGAGCGCGGCGACAAAACTGAGTTGCCGAATGGAAATTACGGGCTTTTTCAACGTAATCTCTTTTAAATAAATTATCTGAGAACCGTTTTACGCCAGCGATCCCTCCATTCGCAAGCCGACCTCTCGATACGGCAACCCGTCGGCGCGGCGATCCGATCGCCTTCTCCCGTTTAGGGGGTTGAAGCCATTTTGGCAGGCACCTTGTGCTCAAAGATCCCGCGCCGGCTTGCGCCAGCCGCCCCCACAGTGGGTACCTCAAGGCGCCACTCCCCCAGTGCCAAAGCCTTCCGAGGCGACGACCACGGAAGCGGCCTCGGTCACACTTGGCGCGGCGGGCGCAAGCCGGAGGCGGATGGCCGGCGCGATCTGAAGATCCCGCCCGACCGGTTCGCACTGCGGGGCTCGGACGGGATCGAACCAGGGGAAGCCGCCGGCCCGTGGGGCGCCGGTGCGCGCGCGCCCCGGAGACTGCGCCTGCGGTCAGGCCGCGGCGCTCACCAGCTCGCCGGCGAGCGCGCGATCGATGAGGGCGATGGTCTCGGGAATGCCGTAGAGCGCGATGAAGCCGCCGAAGCGCGGGCCCTGGCTTGCGCCGAGCAGCACCTCGTAGAGCGCGCCGAACCAGGCACGGAGCGGGTCGAAGCCGTGCGCGTTGCCGACCGCGAAGACGAGATTCTGCAATTCCTCGCCATCGACCGGGCCCTCCCAGGCGGCGAGCCGGTCGCGCAGATCTGCCAAGGCGGCAGCCTCCCGGTCGTCGGCTGCGCGGTAGACCTTCGCCGGCAGGACGAAGTCCTCGAAGTAGCGCACCGCGCCGCCCGCCGCGGCGTCGAGGCCCGGATGGGTCTCCGGGCTGGCCTCGGGTGCGTATTTCCGGATGAAGCCCCAGAGCACGTCCTTGTCATGCGCACCGGAGGCGGAGGCCAGGTTGAGCAGCATGGAAAACGGCACGACCATGTCGGAGGCGGGCGGATGGCCGCCGTGAATGTGCCACGCCGGGTTGGCGAGCTGCTGATCCGGCGTCTGGCCAGGATAGGCGCGCAGATGCTGGTGGTATTCGTCCACCGCCTTCGGGATCACGTCGAAGAAGAGCCGCTTGGCGGTCTTCGGCTTCTGGAACATGAAATTCGCGAGCGACTCGGGGCTCGCGTAGGCGAGCCATTCGTCGATCGAGATGCCGTTGCCCTTCGACTTGGAGATCTTCTCGCCATTGTCGTCGAGGAAAAGCTCGTAGACGAAATGCTCGGGCGGGTTGCCGCCGAGAATGCGGCAGATCCGGTCGTAGATCGGCGTGTTGGAGCTGTGGTCCTTGCCATACATCTCGAAATCGACGTCGAGTGCGGCCCAGCGGGCGCCGAAATCGGGCTTCCACTGCAGCTTCACCTGGCCACCGGTGACGGGAAGGGTCCATTCCCGGCCCGTCTCGTCGTCGAAGGTGATGGTGCCCGCGCGGCCATCCACATGCTTCATCGGCACGTAGAGCACACGCCCCGTCTCGGGGTGGATCGGCAGGAAGCAGGAATAGGTCTGCTGGCGCTCCTCGCGCAGCGATTTCAGCATCACCTTCATGATGTCGTCATAGCGCTCGGCGGCGCGGAGCAGCACCTCGTCGAACTGGCCCGAGCGGTAAAACTCCGTCGCGGAGATGAATTCGTATTCGAAGCCGAAGGTATCGAGGAAGCGCCGAAGCATGGCGTTGTTGTGATGCCCGAAGCTCTCGAACGCGCCGAACGGGTCCGGCACGGAGGTGAGCGGCTTCTGCAGGTGCTCGCGCAGCATCTCCGGGTTCGGGACGTTCTCCGGTACCTTGCGCATCCCGTCCATGTCGTCGGAGAAGCAGATGAGCCGGGTCGGGATATCCGAGAGCACCTCGAAGGCGCGGCGGATCATCGTCGTGCGCGCCACTTCGCCGAAGGTGCCGATATGGGGCAGACCCGAAGGGCCGTAGCCGGTCTCGAAGAGCACGTAGCCCTTCTCGGGCGGCGCTTTCTCGTAACGTTTGGCAAGGGCGCGCGCCTCCTGGAAGGGCCACGCCTTCGAGTTCTCCGCCACCTTGCGCACGTCGTACATCACCACACCGTCGAGATTGTCACGCGAAATATTGATCGGGGCGGCCGAGCCGCCCGTCCGCTTCCTATTGCCCCCCCGTTCGGCGGTCAATAGAACCGGCCCGAACGCATGCGCTTGCAGAGAGGGATGCCATGGCCTCCGATTTCCCGTTGCCATCGTTTACCGCGCAGGATGCGCTGGTAGCGGTCATGGTGGCCGTCTCCGCCTCGGACGAGAACATCTCCAACAACGAGCTCATATCGATCGGCCGTATGGTCGAATCGCTGCCGGTCTTCGTCGGCTTCGACCGCGACCGGCTCGCGATGGTCAGCCAGACCGTGTTCGATCTCTTCGAGGAAGAGGACGGGCTCGATGCGCTCTTCGGGCTCCTGCGCGATGCGCTGCCCGAAAGGCTCCACGAGACCGCCTATGCGCTGGCCTGCGACGTGGCCGCGGCCGACGGCCAGACCTTCCAGGCCGAGCTGCGGTTCCTTCAGGAGCTGCGTTACGAGCTCAACATCGAGCGGCTGCATGCCGCGGCGATCGAGCGCGGCAGCGCGGCGCGGCATCGGCGCCTGCCCGAAGCGGAAGGCTGAGGCCGCCCGCCGGCGGCCGGCCCCGGACGGATCAGCGGGTTGCGACCCAGCCCGCCGTGCCGCAGATCGCCAGCGCCGAGCCGCGGTTGATCGCCCGCACCCGGTGCGGCGCGGTCAGGAGCGCCCGGGCCCAGGATGCAAGCAGCATGTAGCCCGAGAATACGACCGCGAGCACGCAGGTGACGATGGCGGCAAGCTCGGCATAGCCGAGCAAATCCACCGCGCCGAGATCGACCAGCGAGGGCAGGAGCGCCAGGTAGAAGACCATCACCTTGGGATTGCCCATGGTGAGCGAGAAGCCCGCGAAGAGAAGCGTCGGCGTCCGTTCGGTGCGCGGAAGCACGGTGCTGCCGCCGCCGATGACCGCTGGCGCGTGCCACATCTTCCAGGCGATCCAGAGCAGATAACCGATCCCGGCCCATTTCACCGCGAGAAAAAGCAGGTGGAAGCTCTGCGCGAGCACCGCGAGGCCGCCGACGGCAAAGGCAAGCCAGACGAGATCGCCGAGCCACATGCCGAGCGTGAAGGCCGCCGCTCCGGCAATGCCGCGGCCGAGAACGCGGGCGACAAGCGCCGCGATCCCCGGCCCGGGAATGGCGACGGCAACGAGCAGGGTTCCGGCGAAGACGAGAAGCGATGCGGGTTCCATGGGGGCCTCCAACCCCTCCGCCTCTATCCCGGACGGTGCATCGGGCGCAAGGGCGGCGGCGGGAAGGCCTCGGTCGCCCAGTCACGCAGGAGCGCCTGCTGCATGCCGCGTGCCCGGCCGGCCCAGCCCCGCGCGCCGGGCGGGCGCCCGGCGGCGTCGGGGCGGATTGTCGCGCGGAGATCGGCGTCGGAGGAATAGATCGCGAAGGCAAGCGTGCGGTCAGGCCCCTGGATATAGCCCGCGAGCCCGCTCGCGAAGAAGAGCGTGCCGGATTTCGCCGCGACCCGGACATGGGGCAGGACGAGCGGCCGCCTGTCCGGCCCGAGGAGGGCCTGTTCACGCAGGAGGCCGGGCAGCGCACCGCCAGCTTCGGCCGCCAGCACCTTCACCGTCTCGGCGGGCGACCAGAGCGAGAGAGCCGAGAGGCCGGAATGGTTGACGAAAACCGCTTCGGTGAGGCCGTAGCGCGCCCGCGCCCATTCGGTCATCGCCGCCGCACTTTCGCCGACGTCCGCCGGGTCGAGGCCGCGGGCCTGGCTCGCGCGGAGTCCGACGATCTCGGCCGTGATGTTGGTGGAATAGCGCAGCATGCCATGCAGGATTTCCTCCAGGGCCGCGCTCTCGTGCGCAACGAGGACGTCGCCCGGCGGAGCATCCCCGACGAGCTCCGCCGCGGGAAGCGCGAGGCCGAACTCGGCCGCGAGATCGCGGAAGACCTCGCCAGCGTAGGCGCCGGGCCGGCGGGCGGGCAGCCAGACGCCGCCCCGGCCCTTCATCTCGCCGCCCGGAAGCGTCCAGATCTCGCGCGTGCCCTCGACGCGGTGTCTTGGTGGCGGCGCGGCACCGAGTTCGCCGCCGATACCCGCGAGGCGCACGCGGAAATCGCGCCCCGGTGCGGCGAAGCCGAAATCCGGGCGGCCGCTCTTGCCGGGCTGCCATTCGACCCAGACGCGGTTGAAATTGAGATTGAGCCCCGAGATCGCCGGGTTGTAGCCCACATGCATCGGCTGGCCGGGATCGACCGCCTCGGTAAAGGGCAGCGCGCCCTCGGCGACGAGGAACCGGCCCGAAACGCCGGTCACACCGCGCGCGATCAGCGCGGCCGCCATCCGCTTCAGATCGTCGGTGTCGAGCAGCGGATCGCCATCGCCCGCGAGCACCAGATCGCCCTTGAGCACGCCGTCTTCGACCGGCCCGGTGCCGATGAGCCGGGTGGTGAAGCGGTAGTCCGGCCCGAGCGCATCGAGCGCGTAGAGCGTCGTCATGATCTTGAGGACGGAGGCGGGCGGCTGGCCGGTCTCGGCCCGCCAGGATTCGATCAGCCCGCCATCGCGGAGATCGGCAAGCGCGACGCCGGTCCTTTCGGCAAGACCCGAGCGGGCCACGGGATCGGAGATCCCCGCCAATGCGCCGCCCACGGGCGCAAGGATCGCCGCCGCGGCCAGTCCGGAAAGAACCTGCCGCCGCGAGACCGGAATGGAACCCTGCGACAACACCATTCGCGCAGTGTGCGCCCGCCTCCCCCGGCCGATCAAGCGGCTGTATGGAGGGGGCGGGGCAGAATCTGTCGAAAACTCTCCGCGTTTACCTTTGTCCGCGAAGCGGCCTCAGCAGGAGGCCTCGACGCTGACGGAACGCTCGGTGAAGCCGGTAAGGTTGACGGTGCAATCGCCCGCCTTCACCGGATTCTGCATCGTGAGATCGCTCACCTGCGTGCCGTTGACGGCGATCCTGGCGGTGCCCGCGGCGGTGTCGATGCGCGAGAGGTAGATCTTCACGGCGCCGTCGGCGAGGCTCGCTGCCTGGGCGATCGAGATTTCCGTGCCCGCGCCGAGCCCGGCGGGTTCGGAGCCGCCCGAGGCTTTCTCGCCATCTGCGGAGGCCTGCTTGCCGTCACAGGTCGTGTCGATCATCGCTGCAGGCGCATCGATCCCGGTGAGCGTCACCTGGCAGTTGCCCGCATTGACCGGCGTGCCGACTGTGAGTGTCTGCAGCCCGATGCCATTGATCGAGACCCGCGCCGTTTTGCTTTCGGCGTTCACGGCGGAGAGGAAAAGCCGCGCCCCGTCATCGCCGAGCTTCAGGGTCTCGCCCGGACTGACCCGCTCGCCTTTTGCGGGCGCGCTACCTGATCCATTCCCCCCCTGCGACCCGAGACCCGCGAGCCGCTGTCCGAGACCGTCGAACTGCTGCGCGAACTTGCCGGAGAGATCCGAAGCCATGCCGGATACCGAGTCGGACATCTGCGTGCCGATCTCTCCGATCCGCTCGGAGAGATCGCCGAAGCGCTGCGACTGGCCCTCGAGGTTCTTGCCGACGGAGCCGATGCTCTGGGAAATCTCGTCGAACCGGCCCTCCATGGCGCCGACCTTGTCCGAAAGCGCCGCAACGCTCGCCGACAGTTCGTCCTGCCGGTCGGCGCGCTCGGCAAGCTCGGATTTGCCGGACCGGCCTATGCCGATACCGATCAAGAGCCCGATGACAGCGGCCCCTGCGGCCAGGGCAAACACTCCAGTGGTTTTCATGACGACCTCCCCTTCGTTTCTCTTCGCTCGTGGCTTCTTCCCGGCCCGCCGCCTCGCGTCTTCCGGCGATTGGCTGCGGCTGACCCGGCCCGTCCGTGGGCAAGTCTAGGCCCGGAGCCTCCGCGCTGTAAATCGTGACGTAAGGCGCAATCGCGGGGCGAGCGGATGCGGCTCAGCGCTGCCAGAGACCGGACCGGCGCAGGCTGCTCGAGGAGAGATCGAGCATCGGCCCGGAGAGCAGCGTCCAGCGCGGCGCCGGGCCGGCGGCAAGCGAAGGCGCCGCGGCCTGCGAGAGGCGCCAGCGCGCAAAGCGCCGGGCCGCCGGGGAAAGGCCGGCCGCGATCTGTTCGCCAGGCCGGGCGAGCACCCCCACCGGCACGCGCGCCATGATCTCGTCCCAGCGCTCCCAGCGGTGAAAGCTGCGCAGGTTGTCGGCCCCCATCAGCCAGACGAAGCGGACTCCCGGATAGCGCAGCCCGATCGCCTCGAGCGTCTCGGCGGTGTAGCGGGTCCCGAGACGCGCCTCGAGATCGGTGATCCTGGTGCGGGGGTGGGTGAGGATGGCCTCGGCCGCCGCGATCCGGCGAGCCATGTTGGCCGGCGCATCGGCCTTGAGCGGATTGCCCGGGCTCACCAGCCACCAGACCTGATCGAGGCGGAAGGCCCGGAGCGCCCAGGTCGTGATATGCACATGCCCCGCATGCGGCGGATCGAAAGATCCCCCGAGCAGCCCGATCCTCATCCCGGGCAAGGCAACGGGCACAGACATGGACATCGCGGCGAAACTCCCTGCTCTCCGCTCCTTCGCGGCCGGCGCGGGCCCTGTCAAGCGAGGAGCCGACTCGCCCCTTGTGCCGCCTGCCGGAAACAATCCATGCGGGCATATACACACTTTTTGCGACCATTCCTGCGCCCGCCTGCATCAATTTCCGGCCGCAAGGCGCGGAATATGCGGGATACTCGTGTCCGAAGGGCCACAAATGCCGAGGAAGGTGGCCGCCCGGACGCCGCCGGCGGCAGGTTTTTGTCTCCACCCCCGGATTTCAGCCTAACCTTGGTTAACAAACGGGGCGCCGGCAACAGGCGCGGGACAACAGGGGCAGTGAGGCAGATGAAAGCAGGGAGAGGACTGGCCTATGTGGCCGTTGCAGGACTGGCGGTCGGAGGTGGGATCTGGCTGGCGCCGAAGCAGGTGGAGACACCGCAGCCCATGAGTGCGCCGGAGGCCGCTCCCATCGCGGCCGCAGAGGCCCAGGAGCCTCCGGCAGCGCCCGAGGCCATGACGCAGCCGAACCCCGAGGTCGAGGCGTTGCAGGCCCGGATCGCCGAGGCGACGCTTGAGGTGGCGGCCCTCGACACCGCAGTGACCGAACGCACCGCAGAGCTCGACGAGATCGAGGCGTTGATCGCCGCGCGGCAGGGCGAACTCGCAGGGCTAGAGGCCGCGCTCGCCGAACATGGTGTCGCGCTTCAGCAGATCATGACCGCCCTCGAGGACCGGGATTACGCCACGCTTACGCACCTCGGTGAGCGCATCGCAGCGGGTTCGGAGCCCGAGGTGCCCACCCCCGAGCTGGTCGCCGCCACACCGGGCGACGACAAGGAGACCACCGGGTTCGGCCGCTACGACGCCGATATCGCCAAGATCCAGGAGGTCATCCACGAGGCCCGGGTCAAGGCGAACCCCGATGCCATCGACACGAACGACAGCCTGCTCATGGAGATCCAGTTCGAATCCGGCTCCGCCACGCTCACCATCGGCGGGCAGACCCGCGCCATGGCCGCAGCCCAGGTGATGTCGGAAATGGATCTCGACGTCATCCGCATCCAGGCCCATACCGATACGGTCGGCGCCGCCGATGCCAATGCGGCCCTTGCCCGTGCCCGCGCGGAAGCGGTGGCCCGCGTCTTCACAGAGGCGGGCCTCCCGGCGGATGCGATCGAGATCGCGGCGCTCGGCGAGGCGCCCGACACACTGCCGGTGGTCACGCCCGACGGCACCGCCGAACCCCTCAACCGTTCGGTCGGGATCTATCCGGTCTCGCTCACGAACTGACAGCAGACAGCCCCGCCGGAGGGGCAAGAGATCGGAGACTCTGCCCATGGATGCCGCCTACGGGATCAAGTATTTTGGTGCCCTTTTCGCGATCATGAACCCGCTGGTGAACCTGCCGATCTTTCTCAGCCTGACGAACGGCATGCCGCTCGACGAACAGCGGCGCACCGCCCTTCAGGTCACGGCCTATTCGGTCATCGTCTGCGCCGTGGTGGGGATCGGCGGGCAGCAGATCCTGACTTTCTTCGGGATCACCGTGGATGATTTCCGCGTCGCGGGCGGCGTGGTGCTTGCGGGCATCGCGCTCCACATGCTGAACGGTAAGGGCAGCCCGGCCCACGAGGGCAGCGCGCAGGAGCAGCCGCACCTGGAGGCGACCGAGAACATCGCCTTCTATCCGATGACCTTCCCGATGATCGTCGGCCCCGGCGCGATCACCACCCTGGTGATCTTCCTCCAGCAGGCCAAATCCGGTGTGGACTACTTCACCTACGCCGTCGTCACCGGAGCGATCCTCGCCATGCTCGGGGTCACGCTCTGGTTCTCGGCCGCGATTGGCCGGCGGCTGTCGGCAACGCTCCGGGTCATCATGCAGCGGCTCATGGGGATGATCCTTCTCGCCATTGCCGTCGAGATGATCGCGGCCGGGGCCAAGGCGCTCCTGCCCGGTCTCGGCGGCTGATCCGCAAGGCCTTGTGCCGCAGGCGCGCCGTAACCAAGTCACGAGAAGTCAAGTTCCCGATTCGCTTAAATCTTGCTTAAATGCGGGAAGGACGCTGGACGAGGGAGACGACGGTGCAGATGCAGGCGAAGGCCATCCTCAGCAAGGCAGAGCGGATCTCGGATGCCGCGGTGCATCTGACGGGCATTGTCCTTGCGCTCATCGCGACACCGGTGCTCGTGACCCTCGCCGCGGTCTGGTATGGCGACGCCAATACGGTGATTGCCCTGCTTGTCTACGGAATGAGCCTCGTGACGATGCTCACCTGTTCGGCGATCTACCACCTCGTGCCCGCCCCGGACTGGAAGGATCGCCTCCGGCGCCTCGACCAGTCGGCGATCTACATGAAGATCGCGGGCAGCTACACGCCCTTTTCGGTGCTCGCCTCCGGCTCGACCGGCGCCTTTCTCGCGGGCGTCTGGAGTGCCGCCCTTGCCGGGGCCGCGATGATCCTCTTCGGTCCGGGCTGGCTCAGGCGCCCGAGCCTGCTCCTCTATCTCGTGATCGGCTGGGCCGGCGTCATCGCCGGCCAGCCGCTCTTTGCCGACATGTCCGAGGCGGGCTTTGCCCTCATCCTCGCCGGGGGCTGCCTCTATACGCTCGGGGTCTGCTTCTTCCTCTGGGAGCGGCTGCCGTTCCACACGACGATCTGGCATGCCTTCGTGCTCGCGGCGACGGCGCTGGTCTATTCCGCGATCTTCGTCGAGTTCTGGGGCCGCGCCCCCTCGGCCTGACCCGGGACCCTGTCCCGCACCCTCCCCGCGCACACGCTCTCCGAACGCAGCCGCCAGCCGGCCCGCGTATCTTCTGGTTGCGCCTGCGCCCGGGGAACCGTATCCAGCCTGTTTATGTAACTCAGCGGCGAGAGTCGGCCTGAGCTTGTCGCCACATGTGACGGGCGGCCTCTCTCCCGGCAACAAAGGGGAGCGTCCATGAAGGTCCTCGTGCCTGTGAAGCG
>QKPN01000120.1 GCA_003258405.1 Rhodobacteraceae bacterium DSL-40
GGTCGTCGCCGACTTCCCGGGCCACCCGGAACCAGACCTGATGCACGTCGCTGGCGGGTTCCGGATGGAACAGGTCCAGCGGGGTGACGTCGCGCATCTCGATATCACGCTCGCGCGTAAACTCATGGCGCAGTTTTTCCGGTACGTTGTCGGCGATTTCAATTCGGCGCTCGCGCAGGCCTTTCAACGCCTCGGGAGGGGGCACTTGCGGCATGTCGTGCTGGTGTTCCCAGCTATCCTCGGGCACCTGGAAACTGGCGGCCAGGTTGAATATCTGCTTGCCGTGCTGGATCGCCACGACGCGTCGTGTCGTGAAGCTGCCGCCGTCACGGGCATGGTCGACCTGGTAGATGATCGGCACTTTCGGGTCGCCTGGCCGGATAAAATAAGCATGAAGCGAGTGGCACGTCCGGTCATCTGACACAGTACGCTGGGCCGCCACGAGGGCCTGCGCGATC
>QKPN01000121.1 GCA_003258405.1 Rhodobacteraceae bacterium DSL-40
GTATACCACCATGGAAAAGGTGAATGACAGGCAGAGCGCCGTGATCGCAACAAAAGCGAAGAACGTGAGCGATTCAAGAACATCGCGTAATCTGATCGAACCTGGCATCCGGTCCCCCCGGTTTAGATACCCCCCTTCTAACGCAATTGGACAAATATCCGCCGAACTTGGGACCGTCATTTCGTAAGCGTTTGTTTACCAGTTGGAAATGGTCAGGGACGTGTGCCCCTCTCGCCGGGACTTGGGCTTCTGCCCCGGCAGGCATGACAAGCAGGGAGTGGAACTTTTAACCCACTTGCGGCTTTAAGGGTCAGGGGCCTTGCGTTTGAGCGGGGTCCGATCACGGGAGATCAAATCATGGACACAACCAAACGCCGATTTCTGATGGGTGGCTCAACGGCCGTCCTGGCCGTAGCCCTCTCTGGCTGTGGCACGCTTCTCTATCCCGAACGC
>QKPN01000122.1 GCA_003258405.1 Rhodobacteraceae bacterium DSL-40
CACGCGCAGGCCGGGGCCGGGCGCGATATGGTCGACGATGCCAGGGATCCAGCCGAGGCCGGGCGTGTCGCCATCCTCGCGGCCGGTATCGGCGAGCAGCTGCATGCCGACACAGATGCCGAGAAAGGGGGTCTTGTTGTCGAGGACGGCGGATTCGAGCGCGGCGACCAGGCCGGGGCGGGCGCGCAGATTGGCCGCGCAATCGGCATAATGGCCGACGCCGGGCAGGAGGATACGGGCTGCGGCGGTGATGGCAGCGGGGTCGTCCGTGATTGCGATATCGATGGCGAGACCGGCCCGGCGGGCGGCCTCGTTCAGCGCACCGGCGGCGGAGTGGACGTTGCCGGAGCCATAATCGATGAGAGCGACCGAGTTCATGGCCCGCTCTTAGCGCCCCGCCACACAAACCGAAAGGCTGTTTCACTTGCATGGCGCCGCAAATGAATGG
>QKPN01000123.1 GCA_003258405.1 Rhodobacteraceae bacterium DSL-40
GTAACGCTGGCATCTTGGCCCTTTACGTAGGGGCTGATAGAGCCCCGCAATGAACCAGGATCACATATCGGCTCTCGTGCTTTTTTCCGGCGGACAGGATTCGGCGACATGCCTCGCCGACGCCCTGTCGCGCTATTCGCGGGTTGAGACGGTCGGCTTCGACTATGGCCAGCGCCACAGCGTCGAACTGATCTGCCGCACCCGGTTCCTGGCGGCGATTCGCGCCCAGTTTCCCGCATGGGGCGAGCGCCTCGGCCCCGACCACATGCTGGACGCGAGCGTCCTCAAAAGCCTCGGCCACAGCGCCATGACCGATGATGTCGCCATCAGGACGACCAAGGCGGGTCTCCCGTCCACCTTCGTGCCCGGCCGCAACCTGTTATTCTTCACGCTGGCCGGCGCGCTGGCCTATCGCCGGGGCAACGACGTCCTGGTCGGCGGCATGTGC
>QKPN01000124.1 GCA_003258405.1 Rhodobacteraceae bacterium DSL-40
TTCGGCGCGCCCGTCGCCCACACGCCCCAGCCCGGCGGGGTGCGGAACAGGTGGCCGGTATGGAACGTCACGATGCCGCGCATGAAATGGCTGTCGGCAAAGCTGGCAATCGCATTCGGGTCGCCGGTCGTCTTGAAGCTGATGTCTTCCTTCAGCGGCCCGCCATTCCACGAGATCTTGATATCCATCGGGCAGAGGATTTCCCAGCCGGTGGAATTCGCCATGGTCAGCGGCAGGCAGCGATAGGGGTGGCGGTCCGGGAACGCATCCATCCATGCGCGCTGGCTGCGGCCCGGCACGATCTCGGGGGCGGTGTCGTGTATCTTGTAGCATTCGAGGCGCATGGACGGGTTTCTCTTCTTGACGGCTGGCTCCTGACTTGGCCCAAAGACAGGCATGACTGCAAGCCCTGACACCCTGTTCGCCCGCCTCGATGCCCTCGGCAT
>QKPN01000125.1 GCA_003258405.1 Rhodobacteraceae bacterium DSL-40
GACCTCGCCGGGCGGGCCAATGCCAAGGCGACGCGGTTGGCGGCAGCGCTGGTTGCACAGCCGGGCGTGCACCTTGCCTACAAGCCGGACGGCAATGAAGTGTTCGTGCGCCTGCCCGAAGGGCTGGCTGAACGTCTCACAGCGGCAGGCGCAAAATTCTATCCGTGGCCCGGCGGCTGTCACCGGTTCGTGTGTTCGTGGTCAACGACCGACGCTGAAATCGCCGCAGTCGAAACGGCGATGGGCTGACCCGGTCAGCCGCTGATGGCGCCACCGAGCCAGGACTGCAGGTGGCCGATCGTCGCCTGGGTATCGATCGGGGCTTCCTCGGCACCGCCAAGCAGTTTCTGGTGAATCGATATGAACAGGAGCGGCGCCATCACCGCGAAAGCGGCTGCCCGCAGCGCTTCGCGGGTTCGCGGTCCGCCCGGCGTGCCCTTC
>QKPN01000126.1 GCA_003258405.1 Rhodobacteraceae bacterium DSL-40
GCCCTGTTGGCGACCGGTGAGGCCCGGGCCCTGACCGGCGCCGATGATTGTGCGCCCGCGCAGGTCGGGCAGGGCGAACGTGGTGCGGCCGTCGCCGCCATACAGCGTGCCGAAGAGGGAGAAGAGGGCGGTATTTTCCATGATCGGCAGCAGGCGGCCATCGGCCTCCAGCGTGCCGCGGGGGCAGAAATTGAAGCCCGCCGTGATGATCTCGCCAAGGTATTCGTCCGGGCCCGCATGGGCCGCCGGCGCCGTCCCCGCCATCAGCGCCCCGGCCAGGGCCGCCGCTATCGCAAATTTCCGAATCATTCCGTGTCCTCCCATTGTGGAAGGGTTAGCCTAAGGCGTGATGCGAGAGGGGCAAGGGGCGCGCGTAGAGCGGGCCCTTGTTCGGCAGGGTGCATTGCGATTTGCGGTTTTGGGGCAACGTAGGCT
>QKPN01000127.1 GCA_003258405.1 Rhodobacteraceae bacterium DSL-40
CATGCTCGTACTGCAAAAAGAATTCGATACGGGCCTCCATGCGCTCTCGCTTCAGGCGAAAATGCCATGATTGACCTTATTTAATCCATCAGGGAACCCGATTTCGAATCAATCGTTTCGTCTTCGAACCGTCGAGGAGAACGGGTGATGGTACTGAAACGAACAATACTGGGCGCCGCTTGCCTTTTCGCCAGCGGGATGGCCTCGGCAGAGAACGCACGTGGCGAGCTGGACATGACTCTGCTGCACAACATCCAGCAAACCGCATGCGCTGGCGGCAGCGAGATTGTCTTCGTGCCGGTCTCACACGATCTTTCGGCGTTCCGCACGTCGTACGCGGTGATCGCAATGAGCAATCCCGATCCGGATTCAGCGAATATCGTCTCGGAACGCGAAATGCTGTGGCTTGACGCCAATGGCTGTAATGAACCG
>QKPN01000128.1 GCA_003258405.1 Rhodobacteraceae bacterium DSL-40
GCCTGTTCGCCTTGAGAGCGCTCGCACGCAAACACACGACCGATCCGGAAGCCCTGCCGGACCTGTTGCTGCGCTTGCGCGGACGGCTTGATCTTGCCGAAGCGGGTGAAGATGCGCTGATCGCCGCGCGAAAAGCCGAAACGGCGGCCCAGGCGCGCTGGCACCAGGCGGCAGAGACCCTGACCTCAGCCCGAAAGGCGGCGGCAGGCCGGCTTGAAATGGCGATTGCCAAGGAACTTACGCCGTTGAAACTGGGCCGGGCGACGATCTCTATCTGCGTTGACGCCTTGGCAGAGGGAGATGGTGGCCCCCAGGGGGCTGATCGCGTCGAGTTTGAGGCCGAAACCAATCCGGGGGCGGGGTTCGGCCCCCTGCGAAAGATCGCGTCAGGTGGCGAACTCGCGCGCTTCTCGCTCGCACTTAAATGCGCGC
>QKPN01000129.1 GCA_003258405.1 Rhodobacteraceae bacterium DSL-40
AGTCCCTAGACAAAGGCTTGACCAGCAAGGATAGCGCAATGACCGATTACCGTCTGTTCGGCGCAGACACGTCTCCCTATTCGCTCAAGGTGCGGGCCTTCCTGCGCTACAAGGGGCTGGCATTCGACTGGATATCGCGGTCGCGCGCCAACGAAGTCGACTTTCAGGCAAATGCCCAGCGGGTCGCAACCGTCCCTCTCCTGGTTTCACCGAACCGGCCAGCCAGCCAGGACTCGACGGCGATGCTTGCTGCGCTGGAGGCCGACCATCCCGAACCGTCCGCCATGCCCGACGATCCGGCCTGCGCCGTGCTCGCGCTCGTGCTCGAAGACTATGGCGATGAGTGGCTGAACAAGTGCATGTTCCAGCAACGCTGGAGCCAGTCGCCGGACCGCGAGGCGGCTGCGCTCCGCGTCCTCACCCAGCTCTATG
>QKPN01000013.1 GCA_003258405.1 Rhodobacteraceae bacterium DSL-40
CGACTGGCGCGGCCTCTACAAGAACCCCGGCGCGTGAGCCGGGCCATCCCCTGAACCCTGATCCCTGACGCACGGGCGGCCCTCGCGCCGCCCGTCGTCGTTCCGCGAAAGGAATGCGCGATGAAGAACTACGTCCAGCCCGGCAACACCCTTTCTCTGACCGCGCCATACGCCGTGACCTCCGGCGACGGCCTTCTCGTCGGCGCCATCTTCGGCGTGGCGGCCGGCGATGCCGCGAGCGGCGCGACCATCGAGGCCGCGCTCACAGGCGTCTTCGACCTCACCAAGGTCGGCTCGCAGGCCTGGACCGTCGGCGCCAAGGTGTACTGGGACGACACCAACAAACGCTGCACCACGGTCGCCACCGACAACACCCTCATCGGCGTCGCCGTCGAGGCGGTGGCCGGCGGCGCCGGCGACACCATCGGCAGGGTGCGCCTGAACGGCAGCTTCTGATGACCGCCTTCGCCGCCGCCCTCGACGCGCTCTTCGCGGACGCGCACCTCGCGCGCGACGTCGTCTACACCGCCGAGGGCGGCGCGCCCGCGCTGGTCCGCGCGATCCTCAGGAGGCCGGACGACATCACCGGCTTCGGCGAGGCACGCATCTGGTCGGAAACCACTCGGCTGGATCTGCGCCTCGTCGAGGTCGCCAACCCGCATCCCGGCGACCGGATCGAGATCGACGGCGAGGCCTTCCTCATCCAGGGCGAGCCGGTTCGCGACCGCGAGCGGCTCGTCTGGACCGTGGATCTGAGGCCCGCGTGAAGCTGAAGCTCGACATCACGCCCGATCTCGTCGCCGCCATGGCGGCCGAGGTGAAGGCCGGGGAGAAGGCCGTCACCGCCGCCATGCGCGAGGCTGGGACCGGGCTCAAGACCGCATGGCGCGGGCAGATCACCGGCGCGGGCCTCGGGCGGCGGCTGGCGAACTCGATCCGGAGCCAGACCTATCCCAAGGCCGGCGAGAGCCCGAATGCCGCGGCGCTGGTCTGGTCCAAGGCCCCGGTCATCGTCGGCGCCCACGACACCGGCCCGTTGATCCGCTCGAAAGACGGGTTCTGGCTGGCGATCCCGACCGAGGCCGCTGGCCGAGGCCTCCGCGGCGGCAAGCTCACCCCCGGGGAATGGGAACGCCGCCGCGGGCTGCGCCTGCGCTTCGTCTACCGCCGGCGTGGGCCGAGCCTGCTGGTCGCCGACCGCGCCCGGATCAACACCCGCGGTCAGGCGGTGGCGTCGCGCGCGAAGACCGGCCGCAACCAGGTCACCGCACCGATCTTCCTGCTGGTCCCACAGGTCAAGCTGCCAAAGCGGCTGGAACTCGCGCGGGATGCAGACCGGGCGTTGGACAGTGTGCCGGGGCTGATTGTGGCGAACTGGGTGGAAGGGCATATCAACTGAAGAAGTGGCGCGCCACCGCGCTAGCTGAGGATCCTCAGTGTTTCTTTGACCGTCAGCAAAAGTCGCTTCTGGAATTCGGCGATGAAACTGGGCAAGCGCATGTTGATCTTATCTTCATTGCCGTAAAAGAGGTTTCTGTTGCCATATGATGTGAGGCGTCCGTTCTCACGGTCGGGCATGAGAATAAACCGCTCTTGCACGACTCCATTCGCCCTAACTTCATAGACCTTGGGTTGTTCGTCAAAAAATCCGTCGTGGATGATCAGGTTTCGGAGGGCCTCCGTTTCCGTGACCAGATCGCAGGGCTCAAATAGCGTCCCGGTTTTATTGTTGAGTGAAATGCGACGCCGGTCGCCGAAGAGCTTGTTTTTCGACGCCAAACGAGGGTAGCGACTGAAATCTGTTCTTATATGCTCGGCTTCAAAGACAAGTTTCGTGGCGTAGTCCAGAAGGCTGTGCAGACGAATGTAGATCACGTTAATGAGGGCGATCAACTTTGCGGTTACTGGTGAACCGATGTGCCGAATTCCATCCGGGCTGACGCCGGGGGGATAGAAGAGTTCTTCCAAGTTGAGCGTTTTGTAGAATTCGCCCTGAAGTTGGACGACCTCGATCAGTGCCTCCTGAATGCCAGAAACCAGCCTGCGGCAGTCATGCAAGTATAGGAGTTTGTGAGTCGTCGGGTCGCTGTTTGCGCCAACGAGTTTTTCGAAGAGTTCACGGGAGATTGGCGCTTCTGAGTTTAGTCCGGCAGTCACGACCCACTCTTGCACTTTCGGAAGTATCGCGTGGTATTGTCCAATCCCATCAAATATTTGTGCTGCAAGGGCATCGTGAATTCGAACACAAATATTCTCGATCTCATGGGAAAAATCACCAGTGCTGGCACGCCAGACTCCCTGGGGATCAAACGAAAAGTAGACCACACCGCTGCGCGGGACGTCCGAAAGGGGAACGCCGTGCAGAGTAAGGTAGGTCGGTTGCCGATCCGAAGCGCTCATTTCTGTCGACTGACTGAACATGCGTTCGAAGCTACACGCACCAAATTTTCTTTGCCAGACAGTACTGTTAGCCGCCACAGCAACGCTCATCCAATAATGGCTGGCCGCCAATGCCCACCTATCGCGAAACCATCCTCGCCGCGCTGCATGCGCGGCTTACGGCGCTGCCCGCCACCGCCCTGCGCGGCGAGGTACTGCCCGAGCGCGTGCCGGCCGATGGCCTGCTGATCCTCCGCGATGGCGAGCCGGGGGAGCCAGACGTCACGCTGTCGCCCCTGCGCTACCACTACCAGCATCGCGCCGAGATCGAGGCGGTCGTGCAGGGCGCGGCGCGTGACGTCGCATTCGACACGCTGACCACCAGCATCGGCATGGCGCTCGCCGCCGACCGCACGCTGGGCGGGCTCTGCGACTGGGTCGAGGCCGAAGCGCCGCGGTCTGTCGATCTGCCGGTCGAGGGCGCGGCCAGCTTTAAGGCGGCCGTGATCCCGGTGGTGCTGCACTATTCCACGGCTGACCCACTCAGCTGATCCCGACAATCCGAGGAGAAAACCATGGCACGAGCCCAAGGGGCGCGGGCGCTGATGGCGCTTGCGTTCGAGACGACCTATGGCACGCCGCCCGCGAGCGGCTTCACCCGCATGCCCTTCGCCAGCACCTCGCTGGGGGCGGAGCAGCCGCTGCTGAACTCGGAGCTTCTCGGCTACGGCCGCGATCCGCTGGCGCCGATCAAGGATGCCGTGACGGCCGATGGCGATGTCGTCGTGCCCCTCGACGCCGAGGCGTTCGGCTTCTGGCTGAAGGCGGCGTTCGGCGCACCCACGACCACGGGTGTGGAAGCGCCGTACACCCACGAGTTCCAGTCAGGGTCCTGGACGCTGCCCAGCATGTCGATCGAGACTGGCATGCCAGAGGTGCCCCGATACGCGATGTACTCGGGCTGCGTGCTCGACCAGATCACCTGGCAGATGCAGCGCTCCGGCTTGCTGACGGCAACGGCGCGGCTGGTGGCACAGGGCGAGACGGTCGGCACAACCACCAGCGCCGGAACGCCGACTGCGCTGGAGCTGAAGCGGTTCGGCCATTTCAACGGGGCGATCACGCGGAACGGGACCGCGCTCGGCAACGTCGTCTCGGCCGAGATCACCTATGCCAACAACCTCGACCGGATCGAGACGATCCGCTCGGACGGCCGGATCGACGGGGCGGACCCGTCCATCGCCGCGCTGACCGGCCGGATCGAGGTGCGCTTCGCCGACCAGACTCTGGTGACGCAGGCGATCAATGGCGAGGCCTGCGAGATGGAATTCGCCTACGTCCTGCCTTCGGGCGAGAGCTTCACCTTCACCGTGCACGCCGTCTACCTGCCGCGCCCGCGCATCGAGATTTCCGGGCCGCAGGGCGTGCAGGCCACCTTCGACTGGCAGGCCGCCCGCGACAGCGTCGTCGGCCGGATGTGCACCGCCACCCTCGTGAACGATGTGGAGACCTACTGATGCTCACGCTCGACCTGACCAACGCGCCGCGCTGGCATGACCTCTCGCCCGGCGTCCGGGTGCAGCTGCGCCCGCTGACCACCGCGCTGATGGTGGCGACCCGCAGCGACCCGGCCGTCGAGGCGGTGCCCGAGGACGCCTCCGACGAGGAGCGCGCCGTCGCCTTCGCCAAGGCGCTGGCGCGACGGGCCGTGCTCGCCTGGGAGGGCATCGGCGACGCCCACGGCAAGCCCATCGACCCGAGCCCCGAGGCCATCGACGCGCTGCTCGATGTCTGGCCGATCTTCGAAGCCTTCCAGCTGACCTACGTCTCGAAGGGTCTGCTGCTGGAACAGGAAAAAAACGCCTCCGCGCTCTCGCCGAATGGTCCTTCGGCGGGGGCGACCGATACTGCGACGCCTGCACGCAAGCGTGCGAAGACTGCCCGGCGCGGCTGAACCGCCCCTGGACGGATGAGGGCTGGCAGGTCTGGGATCTCGTCGGCCGGCTCGGCGGCCAGCTGCGCGTCCTGCCCGGCGCGGTGATCGGCTGGGACATGTCGGCAGCACTCGCGCTCGGTGACGCCCTCGGCGTGCCGCCGCTCGCCACGGCCGAACTGCTGCCCGTCATCGAAGCGGTGATGGTCACCAAGCTCAACGAACAGATGGAAGTCTCGCATGGCCGAGAAACGCGTTAGCGTCCGCCTCGCCGCGGTCGGCGGGCGACAGGTGCGCGCCGAGCTCGAAGGTGTCGGCGAGGCTGGGGCGCGCGGCTTCGGACGGCTGAGCCGGGAGATGGAGGCGGCTAATGCCCGGCTCGCCGGCTTCGCGCGCCGTCTGCGCGTGACGGCTGCAGCTGCGGTCGCTGCCGCCACAGCTGCCGGCGTTGCCATGGTCCGCTCCGGCCTGCAGACGGTGGATGCACAGGCGAAGCTGGCGCAGTCGCTCGGCACCACCGTCGCCTCGATCCAGACGCTGGAGCGCGCGGGCGAGCTGGCGGGCGTCTCGATGTCCGGGATCGAACAGGCCACCAAGGACCTGACGCGTCGTCTCAGCCAGGCGGCCGCCGGGGCCGGTCCCGCCATCGACGCGCTGGACCGGCTCGGGCTCTCGGCCAACGAACTGATCGCGCTGCCGCTGGACCAGCGCGTCGGCGCGATCAACGCCGCCATCGAGAACTTCGTGCCCACCGCCGAACGCGCGGCGGTCGCGGGTCAGCTCTTCGGCGAGGAAGGCTCCATCGCCATGAGCCGGATCGACACCGCGACGCTGCGCCAGGCGACGGAGGACGTGCTCGCCTTCGGCGTCGTCGTCTCCGAGCAGGACGCCGACCAGATCGAGCGGACGAACGACGCGATCTCCCGGCTCGGGCTGATCTGGCGCGGGCTGTCGAACCAGCTGGCGGTCGCCGCGGCACCTGCGCTGGAAGCCGTCGCGAACGCCATGGCGGCGGTCGCCAGTCGCACCGGGCCGCTCGGCATCGCGATCCGCGGTCTCTTCGACAACATCGGCCGCCTGACCACCTATGCCGCGACCTTCGCCGCCTTCCTCGCGGGACGCTGGGTCGCCGGCATGGCCGCTGCGGCGCTCTCGGTCCGGGGCCTCGCTACGGCGCTGGTCGTTCTGCGTGGGGCGCTGATCCGCACCGGTATCGGCGCGCTGATCGTCGGTGCGGGCGAGCTCCTCTACCAGTTCATGCGTCTCGTCGCCGGTGCGGGCGGCTTCGGCGAGGCGATGTCGCTGCTGAAAGACCTCGCCGTCGAGGTCTGGGAGCGGATCAGGATGGGCGCGGCTGCGGCGGGCGCGGCCGCGACGGCGATGTTTTTCGACCTGAAGGCGGACGCCGCATCGGGCATGCAGAGCGCCATCGAGAGCGTCGTCGGTTTCGGCAACACGGCGGCGAACACGTTCGAAGGCGCCTATGAGGCGATCAAGGCGATCTGGGGCCTGCTGCCCGCCGCCATCGGCGATCTGGCGTTCCAGGCGGCCAACAGCTTGGTCGACGGCGTCGAGGCGATGCTGAACGGCGTTGTCTCGCGCATCAACGGCTTCATCGCCGGCATCAACCAGGGGCTGGAAGCGCTCGGGTCCGAGCGCCGGATCTCGCTGGTGCCCGACCTCGACCTAGGCGAGATCGAGAACCGCTTCGAGGGCGCGGCCAGCGCTGCCACGACGGCGGCGCAGGCGGCGTTCGAGCGGGCCTTCGAGGACAACCCGCTCACCGCGCCCGATCTCGGCCTGACCGACGCGGCGAACCGCGCGCTCGAGTCGGCGAACCTCTATCGTGGGGCCGCACGCGATCTGGCCGAAGGGGCCCGCGCACCGCTGGAAAGCTGGCAGGCGCTGCGCGATGCAGTCCGAGGCACAGACGAGGACGGCGCCGACGCTTTGGCCGAGACGACCGCTGCGGCGGAGCGGCTGGAGACGGCGCTCGGCGATGCCGGACGCGCCGCGACGGATGCAGGCGCGGCGGCCGGAGCTGCCGCTGCTGCAGCGAAGCCCGCGACCGAGGCAGCCGTCACCGGCTGGCAGGCGGTCACGGCAGCGCTGTCGGACTATGCCAGCAAGGCCCGCGAGATCGGCGGAGACATCGGCCAGAGCCTCGTCGGCGCTTTCCAGTCGGCCGAGAACGCCGTGGGCCAGTTCGTGAAGACCGGCAAACTGAACTTCCGCGACCTCGTCACCTCGCTGTTGGCCGATCTCGCCCAGCTGGCGGCGCGGCGTTTCATCCTCGGGCCGATCGCCAACGCGCTCTCCGGCGTGTTCGGCGGCACGGGCGGGATCTTCGCCAACGTCCTGCACGCGGGCGGCATGGTTGGCTCCGCCGGGCCCTCGCGCATGGTCCCGGCCATGGCCTTCTTCGCCGCCGCGCCCCGGATGCATTCCGGCGGCATGGCCGGGCTTCGGCATGATGAGGTGCCCGCGATCCTGCAACGCGGCGAGCGAGTGCTGTCGCGGCGGGAGGCACAGAGTTACGGCGCGGGCGGCGGTGTCAACGTCACCATTATGGCGCGCGACGCGGAGAGCTTTCGGCAGTCCCGCACCCAGGTCGCGGCCGACATCGCCCGCGCCGTGTCGCTCGGGCGGAGGGGCATGTGATGGCGTTCCACGAGGTCCGGTTTCCCGACAACATCAGCCGGGGCGCGCGGGGCGGGCCGGAAAGGCGCACGCAGATCGTCGAACTCGCCTCGGGCGACGAGGAGCGCAACGCCAGCTGGGCCAATTCGCGGCGCCGCTACGACGTCGCCTATGGCATCCGCCGCGCGGACGATCTGGCTGCGGTCGTCGCCTTCTTCGAGGCGCGCAACGGCCGCTTGCATGGTTTCCGGTTCAAGGACTGGGGTGACCACAAGTCCTGCCCGCCATCGGGAACGCCATCGCCGACAGACCAAGCGATCGGCACTGGCGACGGCGCCACAACCGCCTTCCAACTGGTGAAGCGCTACGCCTCGGGCAGCCAGACCTGGACTCGCACGATCACAAAGCCGGTCGCCGACACGGTGCGCGTCGCGCTCGATGGAGCCGAACAGCCCAGCGGGTGGTCCGTCGACACGACCACCGGCGTGTTCACCTTCGACACTGCGCCCGCCGAGGGCGTCGCGATCACCGCGGGCTTCGAGTTCGACGTGCCGGTTCGCTTCGACACCGACGCGCTCGACGTGACGCTCGACCTCGAGCGGCTCGGCTCGATCACCTCCATCCCGCTTCTGGAGATCCGGCGATGAACGACACCGGCAGCTTCGTCGCAGCCGTGCTACGCGAGCTCGCGGCCTCGACCGCCGTGATCCTCGCCGCTTGGGGCGCGCTCGGCGGCGCGACCAACGCGCTGACCACGAAGATGCACCTGCGCGACGCGCTGCGGCACATCCTCCTCGGTGGTCTGATCGCCGCGGGCATGGGCAGCCTGTCGATGGCAGTCATAACGAGCTGGATGGGCCTGCCGACGGAGGCGATACCGGCGGGCGGCGCGGCAGGGTCCGCCGCCTATCTCGTCGGCGTCTTCGGGCCGGCCTTCATCGAGATGCTGCTCGCCCGCCTGCGCCGCGCCAAGCAGGGCGACGGCGATGAATGAGATCCTTCGCTTCGCGCGCGCCCTCCGCTGCGACCCGGCCGACCCTCGAGCGGCCTTTACCCACCGTCTGCGCATCGGCCTCGCCATCGCAGCACTGATCCTGATCCTCTCGCTTTTCCGGTAATCCCATGCACATGACCGACCGGGGTCTGCTGGCCCTCGTCCGGCACGAAGGACTCGTGCCCGGACCCTATCTCGATGTGAAACAGGTCTGGACCTTCGGCATCGGCCACACGGCCGCGGCCGGGCCACCCGATCCCGCCACCTTGCCGCGCGGTATGCCCGCCGAGTTCGACACCGGGATCCGCGAGGCGTTCCGGGTCTTCCGCGCCGACCTCGCGCGCTACGAGGCCGCCGTCCTCCGGGCCGTGAAGGTGCCATTGGCGCCGCATGAGTTCGATGCGCTGGTCAGCTTTCACTACAACACCGGCGGCATCGCAAAGGCCGCGCTGACCCGACATCTCAATGCCGGCAATCGCGTTGCAGCGGCCGACGCGTTTCTGAACTGGCGGAGACCGGCCTCGATCATTCCCCGCCGGGAGGCTGAGCGCGACCTGTTTCGCCATGGCCGCTATCCCGTCGGCACGATCCCGGTCTGGTCTGTGGACCGCGCGGGCCGCGTGGACTTCTCGCGTCCGATCCGCCGCCTGACCGAGGATGGGGCGCTGGCCTTGGCTCGCGGGCCGTGGCCGACGCCGACGCCGCCGGTGCTCGCCCCTTCACCCACCGCGCCGACCGGCTGGCTCGCCCGGCTGGCCGCCTTCTTCTCCACCCTGATCCGGAGGGCCTGACTCATGCGCTACGTCCGCCCCAACTCGCTCACCTGGTGGGCGGGACTTCTCGCCATGCTCACTGGCATCGCCTCTTTCGCGCTGCCCGCCACCGGGCCGCTGAGCGAGCTGTCTCGCCTCGTCGCGCAGCTCGCCGGCTCCGGTGATGCCTCGCCCGCAGGGCTGATGTTCCTCGGGCTCGGCCTGATCGGCCTGCGCGACCGGATCGAGCGCGGGTTCCGCGGCGATGCTTGAGTTCCTCGCCGGTCTGATCGTGGGCGGCTGCCTCGGCGTTTTAGTCGCTGCCCTCTGCGTCGCCGCTGCACGCGGGGAGCAGGACGATGGCTGATCTCCTGGTCTGGCTGGTCGCAGGGCTCGGCGCGGTCGGGGGTGTGGTCCTCGGCCGGCTCTGGGGCCGCGTCGACGGGAAGCGCGCTGGCAAACGGGAGGCGGAACGCGATGCAATGGAAGACAAGAGCGAGCGCGTCGAACGCGGGCGCGACGCCGTTCGCGATGGCCGCGTCACTGGCGATCCTGCTGACCGGCTGCGCCGCAACGATGGGCGGTGGTGATGCCGGTTGCGCCTCCTATGCCGAGGCGCGGCTCGCCCGGCCGCCTGCCGAAACCGTCACCGCCGTGCCGCCTGCATGGGCGGACTGGATTGCCGATCTCGACGACCGCATGACGGGAACTTGCCGATGAAATCCCTCTCGCCCGCCCTGCAGGCCCATCTCGACGAGGGCACGACCACGCTCGCCTGGTGCTGGCGGATAACGCGCGCCGATGGCGTCACCTTCGGCTTCACCGATCACGACCGGACGCTCGCCTTCGACGGCACCGACTTCGAGCCGGAGAGCGGTCTGACCGCGACCGAGGTGCGATCGGGTTCGGACCTTTCGGTCGATGCGCAGGACGCCGAGGGCGTGCTGACCTCTGACCGCATCACCGAGACCGACATTCTCGACGGCCGCTGGGACAATGCCGAGGTCGAAGTCTGGCGGGTGAACTGGGCCCATACGAGCCAGCGCGTGCTGATGCGCCGGGGCGCCATCGGTCAGATCCGGCGCGGACGTTTGGCCTTCGTCGCCGAGGTGCGTTCGCTCGCCCATGTGCTGGGCCAGACGGTCGGGCGGACCTTTCAGGCGACCTGCGATGCCGCGCTCGGTGACGCGCGCTGCAGCGTCGATCTCGAGGATCCCGCTTTCAAGGGTGCGGGCGCCGTGATCGACCTGCTGCGGGATCGGGCCTTCACCGCCTCGGGCCTCGGCGAGTTCGCCTCCGGCTGGTTCACCTTCGGCACCGTTGAATGGATTAGCGGCGTGAACGCCGGGCGGCGCACCGAAGTGCTGGGCCATGACGTGACGGAGGGCATCGCCGTGCTGACCCTGCTCGAGGCGCCGGTGCGGTCCATCGGCGAAGGCGACGCCTTCACCATCCGCGCCGGCTGCGACAAGCGCATCGAGACCTGTGGGGCGAAGTTCGCCAACACCGCCAACTTCCGCGGCTTCCCCCACATCCCAGGCCAGGACACCATCCTGCGCTACGCGACGAAGGACGGCGGCCACGAGGGAGGCGTGCTGTGACCAGCGTCGTTTCCAGCGGAAACGACGGGCGGCAGAGCATCGCATCGCGATGCACGAGAGCTGGCGCCGATCCGAATCGGGTCATCGCTGCGGCGCGATCCTGGCTCGGCACCCCCTACCACGACCAGGCGAGCCTCAAGGGCGTCGGCTGCGACTGCCTCGGGCTGGCCCGCGGCGTCTGGCGCGAGGTCGTCGGACCCGAACCATTCCCGATCCCGCCCTACAGTCGCGATTGGGGCGAGACCGGCCCACGTGAGGTGCTGGCAGAGGGCGCGCGACGCATGATGATCGAGGTGTCGCCCGCCGAGGCCGGTCCCGGCGCGCTGGTCCTCTTCCGCATGAGGCCGCGCGCCATCGCGAAACATGTCGGCATAATGATCGGGCCGGAAAGCTTCCTGCACGCCTACGAGCGGCTCGGCGTGATCGAGGAACCGCTCACCTCATCCTGGCGGCGGCGCATCGCCTCCGCTTTCCTGTTTCCGCAACGCTGAGACCCAGACATGGCAACGCTCGTCCTCGGTGCCGCTGGCGCCGCCATTGGCGGCAGCATCGGCGGCGCGATCCTCGGCGTGAGTGCCGCCACCATCGGTGGCTTCGTGGGCTCGACTATAGGCTCGGTCGTCGACAGCTGGATCGTGTCCTCGCTTGCGCCCACCCAGCGCATCGAGGGGCCGCGGCTCGATAGCCTTCGGATCACGTCCTCGACGGAAGGAGCCGTCATCCCCCGCGTCTACGGGCGGATGCGCATGGGCGGGAATGTGATCTGGGCGACCGATTTCCGCGAAGAGACCAAGACCACCACGCAGGGCGGCGGCAAGGGCGGCGGGGGCGGCGGCAAGGTCAAGACGACGGAGTATCTCTACTACGCGAGCTTCGCCATGGCGCTCTGCGAGGGACCGATCACCGGCATCGGGCGCATCTGGGCCGACGGCAAGTTGCTCGATACCGCCGGCATCACCTGGCGCTGGTATCCTGGCGACGAGAGCCAGACCGCCGATCCGTTCATTGCGGCGAAGATGGGCGCGGCGAACACCCCGGCCCATCGCGGCACGGCCTATGTGGTCTTCGAGGATCTGCCGCTCGGCAACTACGGCAACCGCCTGCCGCAGCTCTCCTTCGAGGTCTTCCGCCCTTTGGCCGACCCCGACACCGCCGAAGGGCTGACGCAGGCGGTCACGATGATCCCGGCCTCGGGCGAGTTCACCTACGCGACGCAGGGCATCCGCAAGGGCAGCGGCGGCGCGCAGATCCCCGAGAACCTGAACGCGCGGTCGGACACCGCCGACATGGTGGTGGCGCTCGACCGGCTGCAGGCGATGGCGCCGAAGGTGGAGAGCGTCAGCCTCGTCGTCGCCTGGTTCGGGAACGACCTGCGCGTCGGCGACTGCACGATCCGACCGGGCGTCGAGGTGTCGGAGAAGACGACGAGCCCGCAGACGTGGTCGGTGAACGGCGTTAGCCGGTCCGCGGCGCATCTCGTCAGTCGCGACGACCAGGACCGACCCGTCTATGGCGGCACGCCGGCAGACTTCGCGGTGGTGCAGGCGATCAAGGAGATGAAGGCCCGCGGGCTGCGCGTCACCTTCTATCCGTTCATCCTGATGGACGTACCGCCCGGCAACACGCTGCCGAACCCGTATTCCGACAACGCCGCCGAGACGGGGCAGCCGGCCTTTCCGTGGCGGGGCCGGATCTCCTGCTCGCCGGCCGCCGGCTACGCCGGGACCGTGGACAAGACCGGAGCGGCGGCGAGCCAGGTCGCGGCCTTCTTCGGCAGCGCCAGCCCATCGGACTATGCGGTCTCGGGCGAGACCGTCTCCTGGACCGGAGCGCCGGGCGACTGGGGTCTGCGCCGCATGGTGTTGCACTACGCACATCTCTGCGCGGCGGCCGGCGGGGTCGACGCCTTCCTGATCGGGACGGAGATGCGCGGGCTGACCACGATCCGCTCGGGGAGCAGCGCCTATCCGGCAGTGCAGGCCTTCCGCGGTCTGGCCGCCGACGTGCGCGCCATCCTCGGGGCGGGCACGGCGATCAGCTATGCGGCGGACTGGTCCGAGTATTTCGGCCACCAGCCGGGCGACGGCTCGGGTGACGTGTTCTTCCATCTCGACCCGCTCTGGGCCGATCCGGAGATCGATTTCGTCGCCATCGACAACTACATGCCGCTCTCCGACTGGCGCGACGGGTTCGAGCATGCCGACGCGCAGGAGGGCTGGCCCGCGATCTACTACCGCGCCTACCTGCAATCCAACATCGCGGGCGGCGAGGGCTTCGACTGGTTCTACGCCAGCCTGGCGGATCGGTCGGCGCAAATCCGAACGCCGATCACCGATGGTGCCGTCGGCAAGCCTTGGGTCTTCCGCTACAAGGACCTGCGCAGCTGGTGGTCGAACCTGCATTACGACCGACAGGGCGGGGTCGAGAGCGCGACGCCGACGGGGTGGGCGCCGCAGTCCAAGCCGATCTGGTTCACCGAGTTGGGCTGTCCGGCCATCGACCGGGGCACGAACCAACCGAACGTCTTCTTCGATCCGAAATCCTCCGAGAGCTTCGTGCCCTACTTCTCCCGCGGCTGGCGAGACGACGCGATCCAGCGCGCCCATCTCGAGGCCACGTATCTCTTCTGGGGCGAGGCCACGAACAACCCGATCTCGTCGGTCTATGGCGGCCGGATGGTGCATGTGCCCGAATGCGCCGCTTGGACCTGGGACGCGCGTCCGTATCCCTTCTTCCCGGCGTTGACCGACGTCTGGACGGACGGCGCGAACTGGCGGCTGGGGCATTGGCTGACCGGGCGGCTCGGGGCGGTGTCGCTTGCGGCGCTGGTCCGCCATCTCTGCCTGCGCGCCGGGCTCCCCGAAGATCGCATCGACGTGAACGGCCTCTGGGGGGCGGTCGAGGGCTATGCCATCGGCGCGCTGGAAAGCCCGCGCGCCTCGATCGCCACGCTGTCGCGGCATTTCGGCTTCGACGCCGTCGAGACCGAGGGCGTCATCCGCTTCGTCATGCGCGGCCGGGCCTCCGTCGCCACTCTCGCGTCCGACGATCTGGTCGCGGCCCGTGAGGGCGATGTGCTGGAGCTGACCCGCGGCCAGGAGACCGAACTCCCGCAGGCCCTGAAATGGCAGGTCGCCCGTGCCGACGAGGATTACGAGGCCGCGCAGGTCGAGGCTCGGCGCATCACCGTCGACACGACGCGAATCGCCTCGGAGAGCTTTCCGATGGCCGTGCCGCCCGAGGAGGCCGAGCGCCGCTGCCGCCGCGCGCTGATGGAAGCCTGGACCGGCCGCGAGAGCGCCGTCTTCCGCCTGCCGCCATCGCGGCTCGCGCTCGACCCAGCCGATGTCGTGTCTTTCGCCCATGACGGCCGGGCTGTCCCGCTGCGGCTTGTCTCCATCGCGGATGCGGATGCGCGCGGCATTGAGGCGGTCCGCCAGGACCGGGAAGCATACGACCTGGCGCCGGGAGCCTCGCGGCCCTCGGCACTGTCCCAAGCGGTCGTCTTCGGCCCGCCCGAGGCGGTGCTGCTCGAATTGCCGCAGCTGACCGAGGACCAGCCCGCGCACCGCCCCTTCGCCGTGGCGCATGCCGTGCCGTGGCCGGGCGAGATCGCGGTGTTCCGCAGCCCCTCGATGGACGGGTTCGAGCTGCTGACCAGCTTCGGCACGCGGGCCCGGATCGGCGCGCTGGTCGCAGACTTCTATTCCGGACCCACCTCGCGCTTCGACGTCGGCAATGTGCTGGTGGTCGATCTGCTCACCGGCACGCTGGAAAGCGTCACGGACCTGACCCTGTTCGGCGGGGCGAACGCGCTCGCGATCGAGACCGCGCCCGGCGTCTGGGAGATAGTGCAGGCGGGCGCGGCCGAGCTGCTCGCGCCCGGCCGGTATCGGCTCACCCGGCTTCTGCGCGGCCAGCGGGGGACAGAAGGCGCCATGGGCAACCCGGCGCCCGCTGGCGCAAGGGTCGTGGTAATCGACGACAGCCTCGCGTCGCTGCCGATCGCCGAGGCCGACCTCGGCATCCCGTGGAACTGGCGCGTCGGCCCGGCGAGCCGTCCGGTCAGCGACGAGACCTATGTGGCGCAAGCCTTCACGCCCGCAGGCGTCGGGCTTCGGCCGTTCTCCGTGGCCCAAGTGGAGCAGCCGTGGCGCACGCCGCGCACACCCGGCGATCTCTCCATCCGCTGGACACGCCGGTCCCGCGCGCTCGCCGCCGACAGCTGGGGCGCTGTCGAAGTGCCGATGGCGGAGGAACTGGAAGCCTACGAGGTCGAAATCCTCGACGGTGCAACGGTAAAGCGGCTGCTGAGCACCGCCACCGCCAGCGCCGTCTACACCGCCGCCCAGCAGACCGCCGACTGGGGCGCGCCGCTCGGGCCCGGCAACACGCTCGACGTCCGCATCTACCAGCTCTCCGCCCTCGTCGGGCGGGGCGCGCCCAAGACCGTCACGCTCACGCTCTGAAAGCCAACCCATGTCCGACGCCACGACCCATCTCCTGTTGCCCTACATCCTCGCGGCACAGGCCCAGAAGCATGTCACCCACAACGAGGCGCTGCGGATCCTCGACGGGCTCGTCCAGCTTTCCGTCCTCGACCGGAATCTGACAGCGCCGCCCGGCAGCCCTGCGGATGGCGACCGCTACATCGTCGGCTCGGGCGCGACGGGC
>QKPN01000130.1 GCA_003258405.1 Rhodobacteraceae bacterium DSL-40
GTCGCCCGCGGCCGTCTTCAGAACCTGGCCGGCGCGCCCCGGTGATGTGCCGAAGACCACATTGCCACCGGAAAAGGCGTGGCTGGTCGGCGTCACCTGCCGGCTTTCGCCGCCCATGATGTTCAGCACGCAGACCCGGTCCTCGGGCGTGGCGATATCAGCCAGCGAGCGGAGACCCAGATAATAGGGGAATTCCTCGATGCC
>QKPN01000131.1 GCA_003258405.1 Rhodobacteraceae bacterium DSL-40
GGCGTGGCGATATCAGCCAGCGAGCGGAGACCCAGATAATAGGGGAATTCCTCGATGCCTTGACGATACATATCCTGTCCTCCGATCACGCTGCGGTCCGAATGCCCATGGCATCCGCGATTTGCTGCCGTCCGCCCTCGCGCATCCATGCGTCAATCTTGCGGGCATAGCTCACGACTTCGGAAATCGCGCTGTCGAACCCGAAGAAGCGGTAGGGCACGCCGAGG
>QKPN01000132.1 GCA_003258405.1 Rhodobacteraceae bacterium DSL-40
CGGGGTCATCGGGGCTGTCTGCCGCCTCGGTTTCCGGGAAGCGCGCCTGGATTTCGGATGCATCGCGCGCGTCAGCCGGGCCGACAGCGCCTTGCGGCACGATGCCGGGCGCATCCTTCAGGGGCGCGCCAACATCGCGCACATTCTGCTCGCACGGATAGTCGCGCGCCGGAATGATCACGCCATTCTCGAACCGGGCCGGCTCATGGCAGACGTCGCGCTCCTTCTTTTCCATCACAATCAGGATGAACCAGGCAATCGTGGCGAGCGCGAGCCCGGCCAGGAACAGCATCTGGACCGGCCACTTGCGCTTGCCTTCCTGTTCCACGCTGGCTGTCGCCAGCAGGTAGAGTCCGAACAGGATGAACGGGATCGAGAAGATAAAGGCCTCAAAGACCAGCCTGCCTGCCAAAATGTCCCTCCAATTCAGG
>QKPN01000133.1 GCA_003258405.1 Rhodobacteraceae bacterium DSL-40
CCTTTAGCGCCGTGCCCTTGGCATCGGCGCCACCCTAGGCGAGGGTTGCTGGCAGCAGCAAGAGGATGACCGGCCATGGCAGGTGCAGCACTGATTGTCGGCGCGGGCGACGCAACGGGCGGCGCGATTGCGCGAGCGTTCGCGAAAGAAGGCCTGACGGCCTGTGTGACCCGGCGGGCGCGGCATCTCGACCAGCTGGAAAAATTAGTGGCGAGCATTGAGGCAGACGGCGGCAAGGGCCGGGCATTCGGCGTCGATGCGCGCGACGAGGACCAGACCGTCGCCCTGTTCGACCAGATCGAAGCCGAGGTCGGCCCGCTGGAAGTCTGCGTGTTCAATATCGGGGCGAATGTGCGCTTCCCGATCCGCGAGATGACGACGCGCGTGTACCAGAAGGTCTGGGAGATGGCGGCGTTTTCAGGCTTCCTTG
>QKPN01000134.1 GCA_003258405.1 Rhodobacteraceae bacterium DSL-40
AAGCGCTCAATGCGCTCAAAGGCCCTTCGAAGGTCACGCTTCATGTCGATTCGATGTATGTGAAGGACGGCCTGACCAAGTGGATCAAGGGCTGGAAGCGCAATGGCTGGAAGACAGCCGCGAAGAAGCCGGTGAAGAACCAGGACCTGTGGCAAGCGCTCGACGAGGCCTGCCAGCGCCATGACATCGAGTGGAAATGGGTCAGGGGCCATGACGGCGACCCGGGCAACGAGTGCGCGGATGAACTCGCCAGGCGCGGCACGGAACAGGCGCGCGGGCGCTAGGCCCGTTCGAGAATGGCTTTCGCCGCGCCGGCAATATCGTCCGGCGACAATCCTGCAAGCGGGAGCACCAGAACCGGCTTATCCTCGCGCCGCTTGCGGCTGCGGGCATAGAGCGGATCATAATGTTCCAGCATCAGGACCT
>QKPN01000135.1 GCA_003258405.1 Rhodobacteraceae bacterium DSL-40
CGTGGGCTCGGCGGCGAGCGCCGTGCAACTGATCCCGCAAGTCGCGCTGGAAGCATCCAATGTCGGCGTGTTCCAGCGCTCTGCCAACTGGATGATTCCCCGCAATGACCGCGAGATCACGCCGGAAGAAATGGCGCTGATGTTCACGATTCCGGAAAAGGCGGCGGAGTTTGCGGCGATCAACCGGAAAATTCTCTACGAGAATGCCGACTATTTTTTCTGGCAAGCCTTCGAGTGGACGCCTGAGGGGCGCGCCTTCTTCACGCGCCAGGCGACGGACCATCTGAACGCCCAGGTGCCGGATGCGGAATTGCGCAAGAAGCTGACGCCGGACTATCCCGTCGGCTGCCGGCGCATCCTGATCGCGGATGATTTCTACCCGACCCTGATGCGCGACAATGTCGAC
>QKPN01000136.1 GCA_003258405.1 Rhodobacteraceae bacterium DSL-40
GCCGCACCGGTCGCCGGCGCCGCTTCCGTCGCCCCGGCGCTTTCGACCAGGCGGTATTCGCCGACCGATTTGGCCGCAAAGAACCGCCGTGTCAGGCGCATGTATTTTGTCGCCACCCGAAGGCGCCGGTGGTGCAGCTTGCGAAAGGCTGCGCCCGCTGCTTCTAGATCAGCCATCGTATCAACATCGAGCCAGGCCTGCGGCACCGCGACGATCACGTCGGCGCCCCCAAAGCCAAGCTGCCGGACGACCCGGAAATCACTTGCGCCTTCCGGCGCCAGGTCGTGCAACAGGTCTTCGCCCGTCACGCCCGCATGCAGGCTACCCTCGATCAAGCCCTGCGCAATCTCGCGGGCTGACAGCAGGCGCATCTCGACCTCACCCAGCCCGGCAATCTC
>QKPN01000137.1 GCA_003258405.1 Rhodobacteraceae bacterium DSL-40
GTATACTGATGGATGGCGTCAAAGCGATCGGCGACTTCCTTGCTTTCTGGCAGGCCGCCATTATCGCCAACAAGAATTTCGAATTTTAGGTCCGGGCCTTCGAGCGCGCGAATAGACGCTAGCGCTTCGCCAAGCAATTTGGGTCGGTCACGCGTCGCGACGATCACGGATACGAGTCGAGGTTCGGTCATCAGAACCACTCTTCCCATGAATCGAACTTGCCTTTCAGCAGGGCATTGAAGATGAAGTCACCATCATACTTGGTCACGAATGTGCGGGCCACGGTATCGGTTGGCCGGGTCTCCTCGGCCTGGGCATAAATCGTCAAATAGCCAGCGTCCCGCGCCAGCTTGCGCGCGTCCTCAGTCCAGTTGCCTGATTGTCCGAAAGGAAT
>QKPN01000138.1 GCA_003258405.1 Rhodobacteraceae bacterium DSL-40
ATGTTCCGCAAGCTGCTCGACCAGGGCCAGGCGGGCGACAACGTCGGCCTCCTGCTGCGCGGCGTCGAGCGTGAAGGCATCGAGCGCGGCCAGGTGCTCTCCAAGCCCGGCTCGGTCACCCCGCACACCAACTTCGAGGCGGAAGCCTACATCCTCACCAAGGAAGAAGGCGGACGGCACACCCCGTTCTTCGCCAACTACCGCCCGCAGTTCTACTTCCGCACCACCGACGTGACCGGAACCGTGGAACTGCCGGAAGGCACCGAAATGGTGATGCCGGGCGACAACCTGAAGTTCAACGTCGAACTCATCGCCCCCATCGCCATGGAAGAAAAGCTCCGCTTCGCCATCCGTGAAGGCGGCCGCACCGTCGGCGCAGGCGTCGTCTCCAA
>QKPN01000139.1 GCA_003258405.1 Rhodobacteraceae bacterium DSL-40
CTCGCGCGACGAGGTGGCGACGCGGGCACTCCACTCGACCTCGGACTTCCCCGAGATCCTGGCTGCCGTCACCAACAAGACGCTGCGCCAGGCCTACGAGGCCTATCCGCGGACCTTCCCGCTCTTCTGCCGGCAGGTGCTGGCGACCGACTTCAAGGCGATGCATCGGGTCCAGCTGGGCGAGGCGCCGCAGCTCCTGAAGGTGGGCGAAAGCGGCGAGTTCAAGCGCGGCACCCTCGGCGAGAGCAAGGAGAGTTACCGCATCGAGACCTACGGCCGCGTCGTCGCCATCACCCGGCAGGTGCTGATCAACGACGATCTCGACGCCTTCACGCGCATCCCGGCGATGTACGGCAACTCGATCGCGCAGCTGGAGTCGGACGTGGTC
>QKPN01000014.1 GCA_003258405.1 Rhodobacteraceae bacterium DSL-40
CAAGACCGTCACGCTCACGCTCTGAAAGCCAACCCATGTCCGACGCCACGACCCATCTCCTGTTGCCCTACATCCTCGCGGCACAGGCCCAGAAGCATGTCACCCACAACGAGGCGCTGCGGATCCTCGACGGGCTCGTCCAGCTTTCCGTCCTCGACCGGAATCTGACAGCGCCGCCCGGCAGCCCTGCGGATGGCGACCGCTACATCGTCGGCTCGGGCGCGACGGGCGACTGGGCGGGGTGGGACCTGAATGTGGCGCTGTGGGCGGACGGCGCGTGGCTGCGTCTGCCACCGAGGACCGGCTGGCGGGCTTGGGTCGAGGATGAAGGACTGCTGCTGGTATACGATGGCGCGGGCTGGATCGGGACCACACCGGACGTGTTGCAGAACCTCGCGCTTCTTGGGATCGGCACGACGGCGGACGCCTCGAACCCGTTCTCGGCCAAGCTCAATGCAGCGCTCTGGACGGCGAAGACCGTGGCCGAGGGCGGCACTGGCGATCTGTTCTACATCATGAACAAGGAGGCCGCGGGCGACGATCTCGGGCTGACCCTGCAGACCGGCTTCGTCACCAAGGCGCTGGTCGGCCTCTTCGGCTCCGACCGCTTCCGGCTGGCGGTCTCGGCCGATGGCAGCACCTTCTTCGACGGGCTCAGCGTCGACAACGCCAACGGCATCGTCGACCAGCCCCGGCTGCCGCGCTTCAAGGCGTACACGAACTACGACAACTACGTGGGCGTCGGAACCTGGACGAAGATCGGCCTGAACAACACCGACTACAACGATCAGGGCGCCTTCGACGCCGCCAACAACCGGTTCGTGGCGCCGGTCGACGGCACCTACCTCTTCGGCGCGACGCTCATGTACAAGGTCAACGCCAGCACGACCGCGCGCATGCGGGGGCGGCTGGTGCTGAACGGAACCACGGAAATCCGGGGCTCCCTCGGCGAAATCTCTGCCACTCACGTCTCGCTCGCCACCGCGATCTGGCTGCAGACCATGGTCCCGCTAACCGCTGGCGATACCGTCGAGCTGCAGGGGTATTTCCGGGTCGCGGACGGCTACTTCGCCGCCGATCACACGTCCTTCTGGGGCTGCAAGATCGGCTAAATTCTCGCCACGCTGACGGTACCGTTCCCCGGGCAGTCGCACCTTCAGAATTGGCCTGACGCGTCGCCCGCCGCATCCTGGTTTGCCTCCCAATCCCCGTAATTGCGTCCGTCCGCGAGCTTCCAGAGGATCCGGCCATTGGCGCTCGCACCAATGACGGCCGCAGCCGCGGCAGAGGCAGACGTGAAGCTGTAGGCGCTTGTGAAGACAAGAAAATCGCCTTCCTCGCGGAGGACGCCCTTCTCCACAAGGGTGTTCCGGAGCGTGACCGTCCCTCTCGGTATCGTTCGCGTCGTCCGGACCCTTGCCCTCGAACCTGCCGTGACGACGAAATCCCCGGAGGGCCCGATCTCCATCTCTGCCGCGAAGCCGTCGCCCCGGAAGAAGAACCGAGGGCTTTCATGGAGTTCAGCCTTTGGCAGTTCTTGCTCCGCGATCTGCTCCGGCGCACGACCGCGGACTTCTCGGAAGAGATCCCAGCCAAGGGCTCCAACCAGTGTTTTCGTCTGATCCACGAACTCGTCCATGGCTGCGCGGTCAGGGAGCGGTAGCTTGCCCGCGTCGTCGGACGGCGTGCGCGTGTTGGGCAGGGTCCAACGGGGATTGCTGACGACCCCCCGGATCAGACAAGCTTCGACATAGCGCGCGTGGCTCTTCGTCAGGTTCTCGTCCTTGCTGATCAGCACGACCGTGTCGGTCCAGAAGCCTTTGGCATCGCGACCCGCCTCATTCGAGTTGTGATACGATAATCGCGCTCCGACACCTTCGGACTCGCCAATATATGCAAGCTGCCGGTCCTGCGCGTCTTCGTCGGCCCCGATCAGGATGTACACGCCTGGCCGTTCGATTTCGGGAAAAGCCTCCCGAACCCGACGAAGCTGGTTGCGCCGGAAGGCAATCGCCTGGATCGTCGACATCGAGATTTGCGCCACCCGGATACCATTCGGGTCGCCGTCGAGCAGGAAGATATTGATCGACCTCGGTTTCAGTACTGACGCTCCTAGAGTAGCACTCGATAATTTCGAGCATCAGCATCGGTCGATTTAATGATCTGATATTCCATGCCGCTGGCCACTGCTATTTGCTCTGCAAATTCCTTCTTGGCCTGAACCACCGCATTGTCGACCTGATGATCGCCTTTGACCTCTACCACGACGTACTTTTCACTGCCGTCCGGCTCCTCGCGGAGAAAAACAAAGTCGGGATAGTAGCTGCGAACCGTGTGTGAGTCAGGGTCGATATACTGAATGAAAAAGTCCGACTGACCGTGCGTAAGCATGCCAGTAAAATAGATCTTTTTCACTCGTTTCTCTCTTAGAAGATCCCAGAACAGCGTTCGCTCCGAATTGGAATCGAAGCAGTAGGTGTCGAGGTGGAAGCTCTTGTCGCGCTCATGATCCTTCACCACTGCGTCCGTGCTGCGGACAATCTTGTCCTTGGCAGCCGTGATCTCGTAATATCCGTTCGCCGGGAGCTTGATGAGTTCGACTTCGTGCTCTTCGGTTTTTTCCGACTCATCCAGCTCAAAGATCATCCGGAACAAGCGTGGAATAACCTCGTCGTAGAGCAGCTCGTTGAATTCGTTAGTGATTTCAACGAGCCTATTGACGCCTTCCGTTGTGGCATCCAGCAGCGACTCGATTTCCAATGGCGATTGGTTGAGATACCGAGCGACTTCTCCCACGAGGCTGAGGCGTGAGAACACCTGCTTCTCGCGGCGCTCGGTAAGGTCGAACGTCCTGCTGGATGACGCACGGGCGGCCTCACTTGGGGTGAGCCCTTCCTGCTGCGTCTCCACGAGCCGATATTTCTCGACAAGCTCGCTCCATTTGTCCCGAGCGGACAGCTCGGGGAAGAGCGTCTGTCCAGGCGTGACGGTTTTTTCGCACACATTGTATTCCTTGCGCACCCGCACCAGCTTGATCTTCACGGGGGGCTCGATGACCTTGACCTGGACGCGCTCCTTGTCGCTGGCGACGTTCTGCAGCTCGGCAGCGCTGATCCTGAAGTTCTGCTGCAGTTCGTCGTTCAGGATCTCCATGTTATCGTCGGAGAGAAACACATGCCCGGTGTGCTGGGCTTGGCCGATGGCGCGAAGGCAGCGCATGGTGGCCTGAAGCACGAAAACCTTGGATTTGGGCTCGCGGAAGAGGCCGACGCCAAATAGGGACCGGCAGTTCCAGCCCTCGCGCCCCTTGTTGACGAGCAGAATGAACTGCTTCTCCGAGTCTGGGGTGTCCAGACGGTTGAACTCTCGAATGTCGTCGTTCGAGGTCAACTTCTCGTCGCCGACGTTGACTAGGATGCGGGATGTCGGAACACCTCTTTTCGAAAGGGCCCGTTCAACCGCCGGGCGGAGCTCCTTCGTTAGTTCCTCGATCGTGGCTGCGAAGAATGCCAATTTGGGCAGCATGCCCTCAGGCTTCAGATCGCCAGTCTCATCGAGGAATTGCTCGACGGCTATGTCGACGAACTCGTCCGTCCGGGTGTTTCGGTATCCGTGAAGGACGACCTTCTTTAGGAAGCCCTTGTCGATGGCCTCCTTCAGCCCGTACGCGTAGACCACCTCGGGCAGCACTTCTTTGCCGACGTACGGTGTGCCGGTGTAGTTGTAGCAGGCGACGACGCGCGTCCCGGCGCGGTTCAGATTGGCGGCGAGCTGGTCGATGGTGGTGCGGAGGCTCGTGTCAGTCTCCTTGGCGCCGATCCCCATGTCCTTGGCGAGCGTCTTGCCAAAGGCGTGGTGCGCCTCATCAACGTAGATGCCCAGCTGCTCGAGACGGCACAGTTTTTCGAACCGCTGGTTAGTGGTCAGCTCGGCCTCTTCTTCGGGCTGATCCCAGGCATAGAGGTCGGCGGCCTCACCATAGACCCCGGGCGCTGTCACCGTGTCCGGGGTCGCGCCGAACAGCGCGTCCAACGGGGTCTTCTCCTTGTGGCGACGCTTCAGGATGATCTTCTGTGTGTTCGAGACCACGATGTTGAAGCGCGATCGGTCCAGCGTACTGAGCGAGGTGCCAGCCTCCTCGAGGTAGTGGAAGCGCAGGTGGGTGGTCAGGAAGTTCACGTATTCGGGGGGGACGACCAGCGCGAGGTCGAAGGACTCGATCTCCTTCAGCGACTGGAGCACGGTCTTGTCCGGGGCGAAGACCAGCGCGTTGTGGCAGTAGCGCTTGTCCTTCTCGAATTTGTTTCCCAACAGGAACTCGTAGAAGATGCACGTCGCCATGAGGATTGTCTTGCCGGTTCCCATGGTCAGGGCGAAGATGTAGTTGGGGTAGATGCGGGAGTTCTTCCGCATTGCCGCGAAGACAGCCTTGTACTGGTCCTGCGTCACCGCATCGAACATCGACCCCTGGCGCGCGTCGCCGCCGATGATTCCGCCTTCCTGGCGGCCGGCGAAGCGGCCGGTCTTCTCGAACCACGCCTTGAAGATCTCCTCGACCTTCGCGTTGTCCATGAATTCCTTCAGGAAGACATAGATCTCCAGTGCCTCGTACTGAGGCTGGCGCAGGAAGGCCTTGGGGTTCTTGTCCGGGTTGTTGAAGTCCAGAAACTTGCGGGTTAGCTCCTTGTAATGCGTGCGGATCGTGCCGCGGTTGCCGCGGTAGAATTCCCACAGGAACTGGAAGAAGGCGAAGTCCAGCGACGCGCTGATCGCCTTGGTGCGCCTAGCCATTGGTCACGCTCCCTTCCCAGGACTCGGAGAGGAGGTCGGTGATCTTCACGCGGATCGTCCCGGCGTCGGCCGGAACCTCGTATCGCCCGGCGACGAGGTCGGTCTTGCCGGGGATGTCGACCACGGCGGGCTGCAGCACAGCGCCGTCGTAGTTCCAGTCGATGAGGATGCTCTCGACCAGCTCGCGCCAGTCCTCGACCGTCTCCTTCTGCATCGACAGCTTCTGCAGCAGGTTCATGGGGTAGAAGCGCTCGACGAACAGCTCGCCATCCTTGATGACAACTTTTGCCTCGGAGTCGCGACGGAACTCGAGGTTGGCCTTGTCGCGCAGGATGTCGACCACCTCTACATCGATCTTGTAGGGTGCCGCGGCCAGCTTGAGCCGGGCGGCGAGGTCGGGCTCATGACCCATGCAGACGAGCGTGAGCTTCTCCACTGGCCGGTTCGGATGCTCGGCCTGGCGGCGCTCCCACGCCTTGTAGTCGAAGCCGGCGATCAGCTCGTTCAAGTCCGCGCGGGTGGCGATGCGGTTGACCGGCATGATCTTGACCATGCGGCCGTCCTTCTCTCCGTCGAAGACAGTACTGAGTTCAAGAGGCTGGACCTCTAAGGCTTCAATCAGAAGTTCTTTTGCCTGAACCGGATTGCGAAAAACATCGTATTGATTGACGTTGCAAACCTCGAAGCCGACAAATTTCGTAGCGCCTGATGGCTCAGCTTCGCTGCATATTTCCGAAGCAACTCGCGTAAGTCTTTTTGTAGTGATCTGAATTGCACCAAGATTTATGTCAGCACCAATGAATTTTCGGCCAAGCTTCATGGATACAGCTTGCGTCGTTCCGGCCCCCATAAAGCAGTCAAACACAATATCGCCAGGATTTGATGATGATTTTATAATTCGGGAAAGAAGCTCTTCAGGTTTTTGGGTGGGATAGTCCTCTGACTCTAGAGAGTTGCTCCCGAGCGCAACAAAGTCAGTCCAAATTGACTGAAGCTCAACGCCGGGCATATCGTCCGCGAATTGAATGGCATTCGGCCGTCCCATTCCGTCCTTGGCCCACCTGATGCGACCCTTGGCTTCCAGCTCGTCGAGAGCTTTAAGGGGACTTTTCTTTGCCTCGTCGGACAACATGTGCTCCAAGAAGCTCGGTACCGCCCAGTGCCGACCCTTTCCGATATTGCTTGGATTTAGCCCCTTCCAAGTTGCCCCTGACTCTCCACTCCGAAGCCCAGGCGCAGTAATTGGGCTTTCGCGAAATAGGCGACCATCCTCGTCTGGCTTGAAGTTGGACGCGAGGTACTCTTTGCTATAATCAGTGTACTGTTGATTCCAAACGTATTTAGGGCCCTTTGAGTAGAACAGGATCGTATCATGTATATGATTATATGCCCCACTCCCGGAACGAGCAGTGGTTCTTCTCCAGACTATTTCGTTCTGAAAACTGCTTGCGCCGAAAACCTCATCGAGAGCCAGCTTAAGGTAGTGAGACTTGCGATAGTCACAATGAACATAAATGGAGGCCTCAGGAGACATAAGCTCTCTAAGTAGTATGAATCTTTCAAACATGAATTGAAGATACTCATCATTTGTCCATATATCTCCATATTGCTTTTCTTCAAAAGCGACGTAGTCGGACGATGCAGATGAGCCCTTAACAGAGATCTTGCGTCGGTAGTCCGCTCCCGAGTCAAAGGGCGGATCAATATACACCAAATTTATCTTCCCACGAAAGTTCTTGAGCATATGGCTCATGACTTGGAGATTGTCTCCCCAAAAGATCTTGTTGCGCCATCCAGAGACCTCGGGGCCGTGAACTTCCTTAAGTTGCGCCGGAAAGAACTGCGTGGACGTGAACGGCCGCTTCCCGCGCCAGTTCAGCATCGGGTAGCCTTTGATCGGCGCGAACTGGAACTTCTCCACGCTCTCCAGGCTGGCGGCCTCGGCGCCAAGGTCCATCGCGGTCTGATCGGCTTTCACATCACTCATCGGTCATCTTCCCTGAAATTCCAGTTCTTCGCGTCGCAATAGGCGCGCATGTCACAGTTCTCGCACAGCCGGTCGGGCCGCGCGGCGATCCGGTAGTCCGCACTTTCGATGCGGTGGACGATCTCATCGAAGCGGGCGACCGTCTTGCCGATCGCCCGGTCGTCCTTGGCGAAGCTGACATACGGATTCCCGTCCTGTTCGCCGGTGTAATAGAGGTGCATCCGGCTGACCTTCTGTCCGGTCCGCTCCTCGATGAGGTGGGCGTAGACCTCGAGCTGGCTCTGGTACTGGCGCAGGCGCTCGCGGTCCTTCTCCATGTCGGGCTTCTTCTCGGACTTGAAGTCCACCACCTCGACAGTGCCGCCTTCGCCCCGGATCAAGTCGACATTGCCCTTGAGGATGTAGTCGTCCTTGACCAGCGAGATCTCGACTTCGGTTTCCTTGACCCTGTCCCAGTTGCCGTTCTCGCGCTCGTAGTAGCGCATCACGTGCCGGCGCGCGGCTTCGAGGGTGATGGGCGCGAGGTACACGCGCTCCTTCTTCGACAGCATCGCGTAGTTGGTGGAGAACCAAGCGTCGATGGCGTCCGGCGTGACCGTGTGTTCCTCGCCCCGCAGGACGGCCTTGTGGATGTCCTCAATGGTCTGGTGGACGAGGGTGCCGAACAGCATCGGGCTGACGCGGATGGCCGCGAACTCGAGCTCCTTGAAGAAGCGGTATTGCTCGGCGCAGTTCTCGAAGAGCGTGATGTGGGAGGTGAAGGAGTATTCCCGCTTTAGGTTGATCTCCTTCACCTTCTCGAAGGTGAGCCGGGTCAAGTCGACCGTCCGCCAGTCCGGAAGGCCATGGAAGACGTCCTCAAAATATTTCGACGGCGATTTGCCGAGCCCTTTGCCGTACCGTTCCTGCGCGGCCAGGACCAGCAGGTTCTGCGCTCGCGAGAAGGCGGTGTAGTAGAGGCGCCAGAAGTCGAAGTGCTTGATGCGATCCAGAGGCTCGAACCGCGCCTTCGACAGGTATCCGCCGTCCTCGAGGATCTCGTCCAGATCGGTGTGCTGCTTGCGTGGCACGGCCTCCAGCGAGCCGCACACGACCACCGGGAACTCAAGCCCTTTGGACTGGTGGATGGTCAGGAACGAGACGCAGCCCTTCGGCGCGTACTCCGCCTCGTCCTCGTACTCCCCAATGCCGCCGTCCTTGAGGAAGCGGAAGAACTGGTTGAACAGGTTCCGCAGGTCGCGCTCGAGATACTCGGGGTTCAAGACCGTGACGTAGTGAAGGTACTCGAACTTGGTGATCAGCTTCGAGAATGTGGCCAGGTTGCGTGCGGCGCGGCCCTTGTCCACGCCTTGCATCGCCTCCTCGTCGAGGAAGCGGGAGAACAGGGGGAACTGAAGGAGCTGATAGAACAGCCCAGAGAAGGCGTAGTCGGCGGTTTGGGTCAGGACGGCATGGCGCTTGGCGAGCGGGCGGGCCCACTCAAGCATACGGCTGTTCTCCGGCTTCCGAAGCTCGTCCGTGAACGCCTTGAAGCACTGCTGGTCGTAATAATCCCAGATCGCCAATTGGGCGCCTTCGGCCCACTGCCGCACCTTGGGGAACTGCGGAAACAGGAAGATCAGCGCTCCGATGATCAAGCGGATTTCCTCCCGCTCGAAAAACATGTTGGAGCGCGGCGAATAGACAGGAACCCCGTTGCCTTCGAGAAACCGTGCCAGCTCGAGCACGCGGTCGTTCTTGACCGAACGGAAGAGGAAGGCGACCTGGTTCCAGTCGGTCAGGCGGCCGGAGTCGCGTAGCGCTGTCAGGAACGTGAGAACCTCGGCGTGCCAGTTCTCGTTCTCGCCTTTCTCGTCCGATGCGCTCAGACGGACCGCGGTCGGCACGTCGGGGAAGCTGTCCTCACGCGGAAGAATTTGCTTCGGGAAGCGGAATGCCGTTCCTTGCTCCTCCCAATCCAGCCGTTTCATCCACTCGTTGTAGAAGTCGATGATCCCTGGATGTGAACGATAGTTCACCGTCAGCCGCACCTGCTTACAGCTGTCTGGCGGGAAGAGCTGTGGGAACTCGAGGATGTTGCGAATCGTGGCCCCTCGAAAGCGGTAGAGGCCTTGGTCATCATCCCCGACGACGCAGAGGTTACTCCTGTCGCCGGCGAGAAGCAGCAGGATCTGTTCCTGGATCGTATTGGTGTCCTGATACTCATCGACCATCAGATACGTGATCTTGTCGCGTAGCTGAGCAAGCACGTCCGGGTGCCGGCGCAGTAGCTGCAGAGCCTCGTACTGGATCCCGGAGAAGTCCAAGCAGTTATTCTCTTCGAGAAGCTCTTGATACTTTTGAAAACAACGAGCGAGGGCACGCACCTCCGGATCTGGCGCCGTTTTAAGAACATGCGGTTCCAAGGCCTCTTCGCTGACCTTGTTCAACCACTTCATCAGTTGTTCCGACTGCGCCCACCGGCCGGTCTGGTCATCTCCTATTACTAGCTGTGCATCGGCAAGCTCGCGAAAATCCTTGATCTTCTGATAGAGGAAGTACTGCTGATCGAACTGGTCAAAAAGGGTGAAACTGCGCCTCAGGCGGGTGAAATCACGAAATTCTTCCAGTAGCCGTAGGCAGATCGAGTGAAATGTGCCGAGGTACATTTCATTCAGGTTGAAGCGGATATCGAGTTCAGCGAGGCGATTTGAAACTCGTGTGGTCAGTTCCCGGGCCGCCTTGTCAGTGAATGTGACGACCAGGAGGCTCTCTGGCGCAACCTGCTTCTCGGTGATCAGGTGAACAATTCGCTCGACAAGAGTGTAAGTCTTGCCGGAGCCAGGGCCGGCGATAATGAGAACAGGTCCTTCCGCCGCATTGATCGCAGTCAATTGCTGAGGATTGGCGCTGGAGCGAAGGTCTTTCATTGAATCGTTGACCTCGCGCTATTTCGTCGTTCTCCGATTATGTCACTCGCATTCAGAAGAACGATCTGCTGATCCTGCGGCCTCCTAGCTTCCGGGTCCGTATCGAGCCCAAGCCGCCTCAGCGCGTAGTAGAGGAGCGCGCGCCGCACCTTGATCTTGGCCTTGCCACCCCGCATCCCGTAGTCACGCGCGATGACCTTCGCCTGCGTCTCTGAAAGTTCGGGGTGAGGGCCCAATTCAAGAGTGACCTCGGAATGCCAGTCGCGATCATCGTCTGCCGACGTTTCGCTCTCGCATGACCCGCGGATGTCGAGGATCCGCGAGAGCAGGAAATCCTTGAAGCAGTCATCGATCAGGCAGAACGCCCGGGTGTGCCAGCGGAACCCGTCGAACGCGATGGCGTGAGGCGCGATCCAGCGCCAGCGCGGCTCGGGGCTAGACAGGGACTGGTACTTCACCTCGATCGCCTCAGAGCGGCGGATGGCGCCGACGACCGAGCGAAGTGTCACCGGCTCAACGCCGCGAACCGGCGTCGGGGCGGATGCGTAGGGTGGCAGGTCAGGGATCCAGCAATCTTCGCGCTCCAGCACATCGTCGGCAACGAGGCGGATCTGGGCGAGGTAGTGCGCGGCGTCCGGCGGGCGGAACTTGCAGTCGAAGTCTGGGCCGCGGACGTAGGTCCGCGCGCTCTTGTCGTAGACCATGTTGTCCGGTGCCAGCGCGATGTAGCGGTTCAGGTCCGAGGATGCCTGGTTCACCGAGACGCCGAACTGCTGCATCACGTCGATACGATTGACGTGTCCCTCCCAGAACAGACGGAACTCGATGAACTCGAGGCGCTGCTCAATCCCCCAGCGAAGTTCGGCCTTGTCCCGGTCCACGTTGCGCTCCCGCCCAGCCCTGCGCGCACGCGAACTGTGCGCGCCCAATTTCTGGGCTTACTCGGAGGGTAGCCGCGCGGAACTACGTGATCAATCGAAAAGGGACGTGGCGGGGCGCGATTATCCCAAGGATTGCCTGAGGTTTTGCGCCACCGCATCGGCCGCCATCCGCACCGGCTCGGCGGCGAGGTGGGCGTAGCGCGCCGTGGTCTGGACCTGCGTATGCCCGAGCAGCTTGCCGATCATGGGCAGACCCTGACCCGAGGCGACGGCAGTCGACGCGAAGGTGTGGCGCAGGTCGTGGATGCGGACGTCCTTGACGCCGGCGCGGGCACGAACGCGCTGCCAGAAGGGCTGGAGATCGCTCAGGCGCTTGCCCGGCAGGGTGCCGGCGATGACCCACGGGTTCTCGTCGATGCGCTGAGCGTCGCGGAGCAGGTCGACAGCAGGCTGGCCGAGATGGACGACCTTGGCGCCAGATTTGGAGTCCGGCAGGCGCAGGACGCGCTCGGCCAGATCGATGTGGGTCCACTGCAACGTCATGATCTCGTTCAGGCGGCAGCCGGTCAGGATCAGCAGGCGGGCCGCGAGAATGGCCGAGGGCAGTTCGATCCCTTCCGCCTCCATCTCGCGCAGCACCTCACCTATCCGGCGCAGTTCCGCCGCGCTGAGGAACCGCTCGCGCTTCTCCTCGGGGTACTTCCGGATGTGCTTTCGCGGGTTGGTGCCGTCCGGACGCAGGCCCCACATCTCGGTGAGGCTGAACATCTTCGAGATCACTTCGAGGCAGCGGTTCGCCTGATAGGGGATGTGGCGGAGGTCGTGGTGGAACTTCGCCACATCGGCACGCGTGATCCCTGTGACGGTCAGTTGCCCGAGCGCGGGCAGGATGAAGCGTTCGAGGTTGCGGCGGTACTCCTTCGCCGTGCTCGCTTTCACGCGGATCGCGATGTGCTCCTTGTCGAACCGCTCCGCCAGCTCCTTCACCGTGATCGCCCTGCGCCCCGCGTCCCGCTCGGCGGCGGGGTCCGCACCATTGCGCGCGGCGGCGACAATGGAGATGGCGCGGTTGCGGGCCTGCTCGCAGGTCAGGACCGTGCTGGGCCCGAGGCTGATCCGCCGGGACCGGCGTCCGGCGCGATACTGGACCACGTAGCCCTTGCGCCCGCTCGGCAGCACGCGCAGCCCGAAGCCGGGGATCTCGCTGTCCCAGACGAAGTATTCGGCGGAGCGGGCTTCTGCGGCGTCGACGAGGCGTTTGGTGATCTTGGGCATGGCGCTCTTCGGTGGTTCTTTCGCCGTTCCACAGTGCTGAAGCGCGGGCGACAGTCAACGAACACATTGAAATCGCGAAGAAAAAGGAAATGGCTCGCGGTTCCGCGCAAGGCGCTTCGGCGCGCTGATGCGGGAAATCGACGAGCCGCGCGAATCAGAACGCAGGTTCCGGACCCCGCTGGCCGCTGATAGGCTCAGGGAAAAGAAACTGGCGATCCGATGGCTTCAAAGACCACCCTCAATGCGAAGAACCTCGAAGCGCTGGGCGCCGAGCGCCTGGCGCAACTGCTGATCGAGGTCAGCACCGGCAACGCGGCCGCCAAGCGCAAGCTGCGGCTCGCGCTGGCGGGTGCCCAGAGCCCGAGGGAGGCCGCGCGGGAGATCACCAAGCGGCTGACAAGCATCGCCCGCGCCCGCAGCTTCATCACCTGGAAGAACCGCAAGGCACTTGTCACGGATCTCGAAACCCAGCGGCGCGCCATCGTCGAGCAGATCGCGCCCGCCGATCCGGATGAGGCGCTGGCGCTGATGTGGCGGTTCATGGCGCTCGCCACGCCGGTGTTCGAGCGCTGCGACGACTCCAGCGGCACCGTCATCGGCATCTTCCACCTGGCCTGCGCCGATCTCGGTCAGCTCGCCGCGAAGGTCCGGCCCGACCCGCAGGCGCTCGCCGGCACTGTTCTCGATGCGCTTCAGGACAACGGCTATGGCCAGTATGACGGCCTGATCGGCATCATGGCCCCGGCGCTCGGCGACGAGGGGCTGGCGGCACTGAAATCGATGGCCGAGGACCTCGGTCGCTCGCCCGTGCCGGCGCCGCCGAAGGATCAATGGAAGGCGGTGGGCTGGGGCCCGGGTGGCACGACCTACGAGCACGAGATGCGGGCGCGCGAGCGCACGAGCACGGTCGCCGTGGCGCTCAAGGACATCGCCGATGCACAGGGCGACGTCGACGGCTTCATCGGCCAGTACGATCCGAAGACCCGCAAGGTGCCACAGATCGCAGCCGAGATTGCGCAGCGCCTACTCGCGGCCGGCAGGGCGGGCGAGGCGCTGGGGTTCCTCGAGCGCGCGGAGCTCGGCGACGGCTTGCGGGTTCCGCTGGCCTGGCAGGATATCCGCCTGCAGACGCTGGAGGCGCTGGGTCGCGGCGAGGAGGCGCAGGCGTTCCGGTGGGACTGCTTCGAACGCACGCTCTCCGACAGCTACCTGCGGGCCTATCTCAAGCGGCTGCCCGACTTCGACGACATCGAGGCCGAAGAGCGGGCGATGGCGCACGCCACGGCCTATCCGAGCCTTCTTCACGCCCTGCAGTTCTTCCTCGACTGGCCGGCGCTGGATCGCGCTGCCGACGTCATGATTGCCCGGCACGACGAGATCGACGGTGACCATTACGAGTATCTCGCCCCCGCGGCGGAGGCCCTGTCAGAGCGTCATCCACTGGCCGCGACTCTGGTGCTCCGCGCGATGATCGACTTCACGCTCACTCGATCGCGGGCGAAGCGGTATCGCTATGCCGCCGAGCACCTTGTCCCCTGCGCCCGGCTCGCGCGGGACATCCCGGACTTCGGCGCGTTCGAGACGCACGATGCCTATGTCGCCCGGCTGAAGGAGGAGCACGGCAGGAAGTTCGGCTTCTGGTCGCTCACCGCCGCCTGATGGTCGTGCTACCGGAAAATCAGGTCGCGGCCCCTTGGAAGCATTGTGGAAGCACGAGGCCGAAAAACCCTGCGCAATCCCGACAGTTGGTGCGAAGCGGGGCCTTGCCTGCGGGATCGCCAAGTGGCGGAAATTGCGCAAGAACTCGCGGTTCCGAGTGATTGTTCATGGTTCGTTCGGCACGACTCATAACCTGAAGGCCGCAGGTTCAAATCCTGCCCCCGCAACCAGATATACTGGCAAGAACCCCGCCCCTCCGGCGGGGTTTTGTCGTTTCAACGGAAAGCGGAAGAATTCCAGCGCGATCGCCGCATACCTCGACCTCCTCCAGGAGACCGTTCTGCGCCTCCGGGTTGGCCGTAAGCACCACCTTCTCGATCAGGCCAGTTGAAATCAGGCTTGCTTGAGCCGTTGCTCTTCACGATGGAAACCGCCATTATAACTGCAAAGAGCGCTCATTTGGGAACGATCGGGGTGAACCATCTCTAAATGAGAGGACCGAGAGATGTTCCCAATTCCGCGACGATTGATCTGGCTCGCACTGGCGATCATTTGTCTCGCTCTCGCGGTCTTTCCCATGAGGCCGATCAGTGCCCCGGCCGAGCGGGTGGCCCGCGACGCCGCGGTGGCGAGCCTCGGCGTCTATGTCGCCCTGAGGTCGGTCAACTCGGCGCTGTCGTTCGCACAGGAGATCGAGGTCGGCGGCAGCTTCGGGATATCGGCCAGCGCCCAGCCACTGAAGTTTCTCGAGCCGATCGACGACACGGTCGAGCGGGTGGCCGATGCGATCTTCTGGGTCGCGCTCTTCGCCGGCGTGCTGGCGATCGGGGTGGGGCCGCTCTCCGGCCTCGGCTTCCTTCTACTGGCCGTCGGGCTGGCCATTCACGCGGCCCGCGGGCCCATTGAGCGACACTGCGACGTCATTGCACAGCCGATCTGCCGCGCGGGTACCGCCTCGAACCTGACCGGCGCTCTGCTCGCCGTGCTGTTACCGCTCTCTCTCGCGCTCGGCGGCCTGTTTGGAGAACATGTCACCCGCTCCGCACGGGCCGCGGCCATGGCGCAGCTCGCCGTCGTATCGGACAAGGCCCAATCGCTTCTCGGTGTCCCCGACGAGGCCCTGGAAACCGGTGAGGCAGTCGCCCCGGAACCCGACAGCTCTTTCGGCTGGATTCAGGATTCGCTCCGCTCCGGCGGGTCGGACACTTCGGATGCATTGGCGCAGTTCAGAGCATATTTCGGAGCGGCTGGCTTCTTCGTCTCGCATGCGGACGAATTGCTGGAATCCTCGCTCAAGCTGATCGCGATCTTTCTGCTACGCACGCTCGTTCTGCCGCTCGCCCTGGTCGTGGCGATGGTGGCATTGCTGCGACAGGTCGCTCGGCCCCAAGCGATTCAATCGGACGGCAGAGCTGTGGCTGAAAATGGGTGATGGGGCCTGAGAAGGCGGCGTATTGTGGCGGGTGTCGAAGCCTGCCAGAACTTCCGAAAGGAACGATACGCCTATGGCCGAAGATACCACGATTACCCCGCTCCGCCAGCCCGGAACCATCCTCCACCCGCTGACCGAGATTGCTCGCGAGGATGCCCGCCAGATGCTCGCGGCTGCCCTCAAGGCGGAGGCGGCCAGCTTCGTCGCCCAGTTTGCCGAGGAACGGCTGCCTGACGGCCGCCAGCGTGTCGTCCGGCATGGCACCGGCGGCCCCGAGCGCGACATCCAGACCAGGATCGGTGCGATCCCGGTGCAGCGCCAGAAGGTGCGCGACAGGGCAGCCGGGGTGCCCGACGAGAAGAAGATCCGGTTCACTTCGAACATCCTGCCGCGATGGGCGCGCCGATCACGCAGCCACGATGCGCTGCTACCCGTGCTCTACCTGCGCGGCGTTTCCACCGGAGATTTCCAGGAAGCGCTCGGCGCGTTGCTCGGGGCGGATGCGCCGAACCTGTCGCCGGGTGCGGTTACCCGTCTCACGGCCGGGTGGCAGGAGGAGTACGACCGCTGGCAGCGCCGCGATCTGTCCGCCCGGCGCTATGTCGTTCGCCCGCTCTCTCGGACGGATCGCATTCGCGGGCTCACCTGAGGCGGATGGCGTCTACCTGCAGGCCAGGATGGAGCCCGTGGCCGAATGCATGTTGGTCCTGATCGAGGCGACACCGGAGGGGAAGAAGGAGCTGGTGGGCTTCCAGGTCGGGGTCCGGGAAAGCGCGCAGAGTTGGCGCGAGCTTCTGGTCGATCTCAAGGCCCGGGGACTGGCGGTGCCGCCGGCACTGGCCGTGGGCGACGGCGCCCTGGTGTTCTGGAAAGCGATGGACGACGTCTTTCCCGGCACCCGCCACCAGCGCTGCTGGCTTCACAAGATATCGAACGTGCTCAACCACTTCCCGAAATCCGGGCAGCTCGCCATGGCCGCGGATCTGCGCAACATCTCGCATGCGCCACCCCGGGCGGAGGCCCTGGCGGCCATCGAGACCTTCCGAAAGAAATACGCTGCCAAATATGCGGAGGGCGTGTCCTGCCTGACCAAGGACATCGATGCGCTGCGGGCCTTCTACGATTTCCCGGCCGAACACTGGGACCACCTGTGAACGTCGAACCCGATCGAGAGCGTGTTCGCCATCGTCAGGCATCGTAATGTCCGGACCAGGGGCGCGCGCTCGCAGAAGACCGCGAAGCTGATGGTCTTCACCCTGATCAGGGCAGCGTCGAGGAAATGGCGCAAGCTCAACGGGCGGAACCAGTTGCCCCGCGTCATCGAAGGTGTCACATTGACCGACGGCGTCGCCCAGGCTGATGCGAACAAAAGCCGCGCCGCCGGATCAAGCCGTGTCACCTAAATTCAGCCATAGCTCTTCTGATCATATAGTATATCACTTGTATTGGCTTGCCCTTCAATTCACGTTGGCCGGGAAACGCTCTAATCCGTGACTCAACCGTCGGTGTGATCAGGCCCCCGCAACCAGTGTTAGCGAAGGCCTGTGCAGCGCACAGGCTTTTGCGATTCCAAGCTCCGAAAATCCAAGCAGTCCAACCAGATCGCCCTCGATCTCCACCGTGTGTGTGCCGGCCTGCGCGTCCCATCGCACCACGATCTGCTTGACGATCTCCGACAGTTGTTCGCTCGCCCGGTGGATCACATCCGGGTTCGACAGCGTGCCGACAAGATCGTCGATCTTGACCCGGTAGAGATCCGGGAGGTCCTCCGGAAGCTCGGGCAGATCCGAGGTGATGGCGTCGCGCTGTTCGTGCAGCGCCTTGCGGGGGTTGTTCACGCCCAAGGTCTAGCCCCATCACAGAGACTGTGCGGGCCGATCCGAGAGGGGCGGCTCGCATGATGTCCGAGAAGCGCCAGTGCCCGTGGAGTTGGAGCGGGACAGGCGTCCGGGTTGCGTTTCGACCGAGCATTCACATCACGGCAAGGAAGGTCACGGAGTCGGTCCTGGCTGGGAAAGCCCGCTACGCGATGCAGGGAAACCGAACTCCGCCGACATGTGCGTCGCGCTCTATTGGCCTGCCCCCATCGGGTGGCCTGGCGAGGGGCTGGCGCCCTGGCGCGGGGAGGCCGCGGGCGCGAGTGCGGATCCAGGAGAGGGGACAGTGCGCTTCTGCTTCGGAGGGTGTCACGCCGAGGTTGCCGTGAATCGGCGCGGCCACTACGACTTGCAGGGAGAACGCCCCTGGACGGATGCTTCTGCGGCGCCAGCCGCGCCCAGCTTCCGTGCGGGAAAACAGGCGCCGAAGGTGCCGGCGGCGCATCAATCTGGGAGGAAACAAGGCCATGAACCTTCTCATTCGCTGGAGCCGCGGCGTCGACCGGATCACGGCCTGGCTCGGCCGGGGCATTGCCTGGCTGATCCTCGTCGCGGTTCTGGTCAGCGCCGGAAATGCGGTCGTGCGCAAGGCGTTCGACATTTCCTCGAACGCCTGGCTCGAGCTGCAATGGTATCTCTTTGGCGCGGTCTTCATGCTTGCGGCTGCATGGGCGCTGCAGAAGAACGAGCATGTGCGCATCGACGTGGTATCCTCGCGGCTCAGCCAGCGGACCCGGCTCTGGATCGATCTCGTCTGCCATCTGATCTTCCTCATGCCCTTCGTTCTCCTGATGACATGGCTCTCCTGGCCGTTCTTCTGGCGCTCCTGGATCACGGGCGAGCAATCGATGAACGCGGGCGGGCTCGTGCTCTGGCCTGCCAAGCTCCTGATCCTGCTGGGGTTCGTCGTGCTCGTGTTCCAGGGTCTCTCCGAGATCATCAAGACCGTCGCCTACCTGCGCGGCGATCTCGATCCGCCGGTCGAGACCGAGGAGGATCACCTGCCGCCGGAGCTGCGTGAACACGCTCACCTGGTCCATGACATCGAGGAAGCGCATCACAAGGCCGGGGATCGCAGCCATGCTTGAGCTCATCGCCCACAACCTTGCGCCGATCATGTTCATCACGGTGATGGGCATGCTGCTGATCGGCTATCCGGTGGCGCTCACCCTCGCCGCCGGCGGCCTCTTCTTCTTCGTTGTCGGTGTCGCCCTCTCTGAAATCGCCCCCTCGCAGATCAACCTCTTCTGGCCCCTGCTGGGCGCGCAACCCGAACGCGTGTTCGGGATCATGTCGAACGACACGCTGCTTGCGATTCCATTCTTCACATTCATGGGGCTGATCCTCGAGCGATCCGGCATGGCCGAGGATCTGCTCGAGACGATCGGCCAGCTCTTCGGCCCGATCCGCGGCGGGCTCGCCTATGCCGTCATCGTCGTCGGCGCGCTGCTTGCGGCCACCACCGGCGTGGTCGCGGCCTCGGTGATCGCCATGGGCCTCATCTCGCTGCCGATCATGCAGCGCTTCGCCTATTCGCAGCCGGTGGCAACCGGCACCATCGTTGCCTCCGGGACGCTCGCGCAGATCGTGCCGCCCTCGCTGGTTCTCATCGTCATGGCCGACCAGCTCGGCGTCTCGGTGGGAGACATGTACATGGGCGCGATCTGGCCCTCGCTCATGCTCGTCGGCTTCTACTGCGCCTACATCTTCATCCTTTCGATCATCCGGCCGGCAGCCGTTCCCGCCCTGCCCATCTCCGAACGCACGCTCGGGAGCGGGGTCATGTCGCTGGTTGCCGCCTTGGCCGTTGCCGTCGCGATCCATTTCCTGGCCGCGCATTTCGTCTTTGACGGGCTCACACCGGCCAACCGTCTGGTCGCCTCCGCGGCGACGGCGGTGATCCTCATCTTCGTCTTCGCGCTCGTCAACCGCGCCATGAACCTCGGGATCATCTCGCATCTCGCCGAGCAGGTGATCATCGTGCTGATCCCGCCGCTGGCGCTCATCTTCCTCGTTCTCGGCACGATATTCCTCGGCATCGCCACGCCCACCGAGGGCGGCGCGATGGGGGCGGTGGGCGCGCTGCTCCTCGCGCTCGCCAAGCGGCGTCTCGACTTCGCCACGCTCCGCTCCTCGGTCGAGGCCACCACGACGCTGTCGGCCTTCGTGATGTTCATCCTGATCGGCGCGCGGGTGTTCGGGCTCACCTTCTACGGCGTGAACGGCAACATCTGGATCGAGGAGCTGCTGCTGGATCTGCCCGGCGGCGAATACGGCTTCCTGATTGTCGTGACCGTGGTCGTCTTCATCCTCGGCTGCTTCCTCGACTTCTTCGAGATCGCCTTCATTCTTGTCCCGCTGCTCGCACCCGTGGCCGCCAAGCTCGGCATCGATCTGGTCTGGTTCGGAGTGATCCTCGGCGTCAACCTGCAGGCGAGCTTCCTCACGCCGCCCTTCGGCTTCTCGCTGTTCTATCTCCGCTCCGTCGCCCCCGCCCGGGACTGGAAGGACGAGCGTTCGGGCCGGGTGATGCCGGCGATCCGCACCACCGAGATCTACAAGGGCGCGGTCCCCTTCATCTTCATCAACATCGCGATGATCCTGCTGGTGATCGCCTTCCCCTATCTGGTGACCCATTACAAGAAGGTGCCGGTGGCGGCGCCGTCCTCGACCATCGAGGTTCCGGCCCCGTCCGGTGGCGGCGGGCTCGGTCTTCCGCCCATGGGAAGCGGCGGCAGCTCGGACAGCGGGGGCGGGCTCGGCCTTCCGCCGCTCGGAGGTTCGGGTGGCGCGTCCGGCAACGACGGCGGCCTCGGCCTGCCGCCGCTTGGCGGGCCGCAGCAGGGCACGGGTGCGCCGTCGGACAGCGGGGGCGGGCTTGGCCTTCCGCCGCTCGGCGGCGCGGGCGGCCCGCCCCCGGGTCTCGGCGGCGGAAACAGCGCACCGGCGGCACCCGGAGGGACGGGAAGCGGGGCGGCAGGCGGCGGGGCGGGCTCGGCTCCCGCCCCAGAGGGCTCGGCTCCGGCCCCGCAGCCCGGCGCCCCGGACCTCTCGCAACCCCCGAGCTTCAACTGAGGGGCGGGGGCATGGATCTCAAAGGCTCCTGCCACTGTGGCGCGGTCCGGTTTGCCGTGACCTCGCCGCATCCCTATCCCTTCAACCTCTGCTACTGCTCGATCTGTCGCAAGACGGCGGGCGGCGGCGGTTTTGCGATCAACCTCTCGGCGGAAGCGGCCACGCTCACCGTCGAGGGGGACGAGCATGTGCGGAGCTACAGCGCGCGGCTTGAGGATGGCGAGCCAAGCCCGGCGGAGCGCAAGTTCTGCGGCCTCTGCGGTTCGGCGCTCTGGCTCTGGGACCCGCGCTGGCCGGAGCTTCTGCATCCGCATGCCTCGGCGATCGACACCGAACTGCCGGTGCCGCCGGAGCGGACACATCTCATGCTGGGCTCGAAGGCCGGCTGGGTGGAGCCCTGCGTCCACGAGGGCGACAGGCTCTTCGAGGGCTACCCGGAGGAGAGCATCGCCGACTGGCACCAAAGGCTGGGGCTGGAGGGCTGACGGCAGGGGCGCGGCCTGAGGCTGGCCGCGCCGACATCCAGCCGAGCTCTTCGCCGCTGACCCTCATGGACTATCCGTCTCTGGCGTCGGCATTGGTCGGGGGGATCTGGGCGCCTCGCCTTTCCCGGCGTTGTGGGCGGTGCTGTGCCGGACCACCGCTCCGCTGGCAGACCGGGGCGGGCGATCGGCGAGAGCAATCCTCAGGAGAGGCCCGCACGCGCCGCGGGCCTCTGATGCGCGGCGGGCTGGCTGCCGTCAGCCGCCCATGTTGAGCGCGCCTTCGCGCTGCTTGACCATCATGAAGGTGTCGAAGCTGTATTCCGCCACCTGCTGCCAGAGATAGGTCTCGGCGCGGAAGGCCATCATCGAGTCGTAGATCTTCTTGAAGGCCGCGTTTTCGCCGTTGATCTCGGCGTAAAGCTCGTTGGCCGCCTTGAAGCAGGCCTCCATCACGTCCTGCGGATAGGGGCGGAGCTGGGCGCCGTTGTCGACGAGCTGGCGGATCGCGGTCGGGTTCTTGAAGTCGTATTCGGCCATCATCTCGGTGGTGGCGGCCTTGCCGGCGGTCAGCAGCAGGCTCTGGTAGGCCGGGGGCAGTTCGGCCCACTTGTCGGTGTTGACGAACATGTTGAGGATGAGGTTCCCCTCCCACCAGCCGGGATAGTAGTAGAACGGCGCAACCTTGTAGAAGCCGAGCTTCTCGTCGTCATAGGGCCCGATCCATTCGGCCGCGTCGATGGTGCCGCGCTCGAGCGAGGGGTAGATGTCGCCGCCCGCGATCTGCTGCGGCACGGCGCCGAGCTTCTCGATCACCCGGCCCGCGAGGCCGCCGATGCGCATCTTGAGGCCGTTCATGTCGGCGACCGAGTTGATCTCCTTGCGGAACCAGCCGCCCATCTGCGCGCCGGTGTTGCCGGCCGGGATGTAGTGCAGCCCCTCGGAATTGTAGAACTCGTTGCAGAGGTCCATGCCGCCGCCATAGAGCAGCCAGGCCTGCATGCCACGGGTGTTGAGCCCGAACGGCACAGTGGCACCCAGCGCGTAGGCCGGGTTCTTGCCGACATAGTAATACGCCGCGGTGTGGCACATCTCGACGGTGCCGCTCGTGACTGCGTCCGCTGCCTGAAGGCCGGGGACGATCTCGCCCGCGGCATAGACCTGGATGGTGAAGTTGCCATCCGTGGCTTCGCTCACGAACTTCGCCACATCCTCGGCGCCGCCATAGATCGTGTCGAGCGATTTGGGGAAGGACGAGGTGCAGCGCCACTGCACCTTGGGCATCGTTTGTGCGATGGCCGGGGCTGCGAGCATCGATCCGGCGGCTGCGGCCGAGCCCAGTGCGGTGCCCTTGATGAACTTGCGTCGATCCATTGTGTTCCTCCCTGGATGCGAACTTTTGGCTCCGCAAGCGGCCGGAGCCCTGGAACACAGGTTTAGTTCCTTCGCCGAAAGAAACAATCGCTTCGTCGGCAAGGCGGCCGGAAAGATGCCCCCGCCCGGCGCTTCCGGGCGTTCAGCGCAGGAAGAATGCCACCGTCATCGCGAGGCCGACCGTGACAATGGCGATGCGCAGCGCACGCATGTTGCGGATCCGGCGCGAATAATGCCCGCCAAGATAGCCGCCGAGCGCCGTGGCGATCCCCAGCACCAGCGCCTTGTCCCATTCGATCAGCCCGGCGAGCGCGAGGGTCAGCGCCGAGACCGTGGAGAGGATCGCCGAGAGGGCATTCTTCAGGCCGTTCATGCCGTGGAGGTTCGCGAAGCCCATGAGGCTGAAAGCCGCGAGCAGCATGATCCCGAGGCCGCCGTTGAAATACCCGCCGTAGACTGACACCACCAGCAGCACCAGCGCGGAGGCGAGGAAGCCGAGCCCGTCCGCGCCCCCCAGACGCTGCACGAGCCAGGGCCCGAGGGCGAAGAGCACTGTGGCGATGAGCAGGAGCCATGGCACCACGCCCGAGAACACCTCGTCGGGCGTCACCATCAGCAGGAGCGCGCCAATGAACCCGCCCAGCACCGAGAGGCCCAGCATCCCCCGGAGCCCGAGGCTGCCCTCGGCGCTCACGTCGCGGCGAAAGGCCCAGGCGCTGCTCACATAGCCCGGCAGCGCGGTCAGCGTCGCGGTCGCATTCGCCATCACCGGCGGCACGCCCAGCCAGACCAGCGCCGGAAACGACAGGAATGTGCCACCGCCCGCGACGGCATTGAGTGCGCCCGCGGCAAGCCCGGCGAGCGAGAGGACCAGAAATTGCAGCATCGGGACCACCCGCGGAATCTGTTGACGACCCGGCGAGCTGTAAACCGGCTTCCGGCCGATTGGAACCCGCAGAGGAAGCCTGCGCCAACCGCCTTTTACCGTTGCCGGTTTCGGGAAGGGGCCGGGTGGTGCGCCCGCATTCCAACGTGGAGCGACTTGACCAAAGTCAATTCAATCCGAGGGCGGCCCCATAGACTGAGCCCCAGACACCGGGCGCGAGACGGTTTTCTGATGGGTTCAGAAGCGCGCCTGGCGTGTGACCGGAGCGGGCGGGCAGCGCGTCACGCTCCGGGTGGTGCCAGGCAGAAGGCCAAGCGACGCGATGGTATGTCACTCTCGAAGAGATTTCCTGCGCGGAAATCTCGCTCCGGACGAGACAGATCAGATGAGGCCGCCCGGGGCCCGGGGCGACTTCGCGAGCCTGTGCGACCGGTGCCGCAAGTGCACCGAGGCCTGCCCCGAAGGCATCATCGTGCAAGGCCGAGGGCAGCGCCCGTCACTGGATTTCTCGAAAGGTGCCTGCACGTTCTGCGGGGATTGCGCGCGCGCCTGCCCGTCGGGCGCGCTTCTGGTCGAGCTTGTCGCCGAGTGGCCGTGGCGGGCGGAGATACGGCCCTCCTGCCTTTCGCTTCAGGGCATTGCCTGCCGGGCCTGTGAGGATGCCTGCGAGACGCGCGCCATCCGGTTCCGGCTGATGACGGCGGGCCGGGCCGTGCCGGAGCTCGATCCGGAGCGATGCACGGGCTGCGGCGCGTGTGCCTTCACCTGCCCGGCAGGCGCCGTAGCGTTTCGCCGCGATCTTCCCGCGGCCGTGGGAGCACGCGAATGAACATCTGTGGTTGCCTTGTCCATGTCGCGGCGCGCGCGCGGGAAGCGGCCCGCGCCGCCATGGCCGCGATGGAGGGCGTCGAGGTCCATGCCGAGAGCGCGGACGGCCGTTTCGTCGTCGTGGTCGAGGATACCCGGACGGCGCGCGCCTCGGATCTGCTCATGGCGCTGCACCAGCTTCCGGGCGTGATCTCGCTCACGCTCAACTACCACCACTTCGAAGATCAGACCCCGGGGCCCGCGCCTGTACTGAATACTCAGGAGACCTGACGCATGACCATCTCCGAATCCCGCCGGACGTTCCTGAAAGCCACCGCAGCGGCGAGCACGGCCGCGGCCGCAGGCATTCCGCTCGCCACCGGGCCCGCCGCGGCCCAGGCCGCCTCGGCCGATATTCGCTGGGACAAGGCGCCTTGCCGGTTCTGCGGCACCGGCTGTTCGGTGCTCGTGGGGACGAAGGACGGGCGCGTGGTTGCGACCCAGGGCGATCCGGACGCGCCGGTGAACCGGGGCCTCAACTGCATCAAGGGCTATTTCCTCTCGAAGATCATGTATGGCCAGGACCGGCTGACAACGCCGCTCCTGCGCAAGACCAACGGCGTTTTCGACAAGAACGGCGCGTTCGAACCGGTAAGCTGGGACGAGGCCTTCGATGTCATGGCGCAGAAGTGGAAGGAGGCGCTGGCGAACAAGGGGCCAACCTCGGTGGGCATGTTCGGCTCGGGCCAGTGGACGGTCTGGGAGGGCTATGCCGCCTCCAAGCTGATGAAGGCCGGCTTCCGCTCGAACAACATCGACCCGAACGCGCGCCACTGCATGGCCTCGGCGGTGGTGGGATTCATGCGCGCCTTCGGGATCGACGAGCCGATGGGCTGCTATGACGATCTCGAGCAGGCGGACACCTTCGTGCTCTGGGGCTCGAACATGGCGGAGATGCATCCGATCCTGTGGTCCCGCCTGACGGACACCCGGCTCACCAGGCCCGGCTGCCAGGTGCATGTGCTCTCGACCTTCGAGCACCGCTCGTTCGAGCTTGCGGACAATGCGATGGTCTTCACGCCGCAGACGGATCTCGCGATCCTCAACTACATCGCCAACTACATCATCCAGAACGACCGGGTGAACTGGGAATTCGTGAATGCCCATGTGAACTTCACCCGGACCGAGACCGATATCGGCTACGGCCTGCGCCCCGAGAATCCGCTGCAGGAAGCGGCGGCGCATCCCGATGACGGCACGCTGACGCCGATCGATTTCGACGAATATGCGGCTTCGGTGTCCAGCTATACCGTGGACATGGTCTCTGAGCTGTCCGGCGTTCCGGCAGCCCAGCTCGAGCGGCTGGCGGAGCAGTACGCCGACCCGGACCGCAAGGTCATGTCGCTCTGGACCATGGGCTTCAACCAGCACACCCGCGGTTCCTGGGTGAACGGGCTTTGCTACAACGTGCATCTGCTCACCGGGAAGATCTCCGAGCCCGGAAACTCGCCGTTCTCGCTCACGGGCCAGCCCTCGGCCTGCGGCACGGCGCGCGAGGTCGGCACCTTTGCCCATCGCCTGCCTGCCGACATGGTGGTGACGAACCCCGAACACCGCGCCCGGTGCGAGGCGGCCTGGGGCCTGCCCGAGGGCACCATCCCCGAGAAGCCCGGCTTCCATGCCGTGCTGCAGAACCGCATGCTGAAGGACGGGGTGCTGAACGCCTACTGGGTCCAGTGCAACAACAACATGCAGGCCGCGGCCAACATGAACGAGGAGGGCATCCCCGGCTATCGCAACCCCGAGAACTTCATCGCCGTCTCCGATCCCTATCCGACGGTTACGGCGATGGCCGCGGACCTGATCCTGCCCACGGCGATGTGGGTGGAGAAGGAGGGCGCCTACGGCAATGCGGAGCGCCGCACCCAGTTCTGGCGCCAGCAGGTCTCGGCGCCCGGCGAGGCGAAATCCGATCTCTGGCAGCTCATGGAATTCTCCAAGCGCTTCACCGTGGACGAGGTCTGGGGAGAGGAGCTGGTCGCGAAGAAGCCCGAGCTTGCCGGCAAGACGCTCTACGAGGTGCTCTACGAGAACGGCACGGTGAACATGTTCCCGCTCGCGGAGACGGCGGAGGGCTTCGACAATGCCGAGGCCGAGCATTTCGGCTTCTATGTGCAGAAGGGGCTTTTCGAGGAATACGCCGCCTTCGGGCGCGGCCACGGCCACGACCTCGCCGAGTTCGACGCCTATCATCATGCGCGCGGCCTGCGCTGGCCGGTGGTGGACGGGCAGGAGACGCTCTATCGCTTCCGGGAGGGCTACGACCCCTATGTCGCGGACGGCGCGGACGTGCAGTTCTACGGCAACGCCGACGGCAGGGCGAAGGTCATTTCCGCGCCCTACGAGCCTCCGGCGGAGAGCCCGGACGAGGAATACGATCTCTGGCTTGCGACCGGCCGCGTGCTGGAACACTGGCATTCGGGCTCGATGACCCGGCGCGTGCCGGAGCTGCACCGCGCCTTTCCGGCGGCCGTGGTGTTCATGCATCCCGACGATGCGCGGGACCGTGGCCTCCGGCGCGGCCAGGAGATCATGATCTCGACCCGGCGCGGCGAGATGCTGAGCCGTGTCGAGACGCGGGGCCGCAACAAGCCGCCGCGCGGCCTCGTCTTCGTGCCCTGGTTCGACGAGGGCCAACTCATCAACAAGCTCACGCTCGATGCGACCTGCCCGCTGTCGAAGGAGACAGACTTCAAGAAATGCGCCTGCAAGGTCGAGCGCGCGTGACCCTCCCCTGACCGAGAACCCCGAGAATGCCCGCCCCCGGAAGGCCAGCCAACCCAAACCGCCGCCGGTTCCTTGCGGAGACCGCACGGATGGCGGGGGGATGCGCGATGGCAGGCTCGTTGCTGGCCTATCTCGCGCATCAGGCAAGGGCGCTGCCGGCAGACGCGCTGCGTCCGCCGGGGGCCTTGCCGGAGGATGCGTTTCTCGCCGCCTGCATCCGCTGCGGCCTTTGCGTGCGGGATTGCCCCTACGACACGCTGAAGCTCGCAGAACTCGGCGAGGGCGGCCCGGCGGCCGGCACGCCTTATTTCACCGCCCGCGACACGCCCTGCGAGATGTGTGACGACATTCCCTGCGTCGCGGCCTGCCCGACGGGGGCGCTTGATCCCGCGCTGCAGGTGATCGACGACGCGCGCATGGGAACCGCCGTGCTGGTGGATCAGGAGAACTGCCTGAACTTTCTCGGGCTGCGCTGCGATGTCTGCTACCGGGTCTGCCCGGTCATCGACAAGGCGATCACGCTCGAGCTGTCTCATAACGAGCGTTCCGGCCATCATGCGATCTTCGCCCCCACCGTCCATGCCGGGCAATGCACCGGCTGCGGCATCTGCGAGAAGAGCTGCGTGCTGCCGGAGGCCGCGATCAAGGTGCTGCCGCTGCGGCTGGCCCGCGGGGCGGCTGCCGAGCATTACCGCAAGGGCTGGGAGGAGCGGGAAGCCCATGGCGCGCCGCTGGTCGAGGACCTGATCGATCTGCCGGACCGTCTGCCGGGGCCGGGCACCGACAATCTCGCGACACCGGGCGGCTTCGATCCGGCCTTCAAGCTGCCGGGAGCCAGCCAATGAGCGACAAGACACGGCTCCCGACCGGTCAGGAGGCCATTCGCGAGAAGGGCTGGGTGGGCGCACACCGCTACCTCATCCTGCGCCGCCTGTCGCAGGCCTTCTTTCTCATGCTCTTCCTCCTCGGGCCCTGGTTCGGGGTCTGGTGGGTTGCGGGGACGCTGGCGGGGTCGCGGACCCTTGGCGTTCTGCCGCTCACCGATCCCTTCGTCCTGCTGCAGGGGATGTTCGCCGGGCACTGGCCGGAAGCCACCGCGCTCCTGGGCGCGCTGATCGTTCTCGTGGCCTATGCGCTGATCGGCGGGCGGGTCTATTGCTCCTGGGTCTGCCCGATCAATCCGGTGACGGATGCCGCCCACTGGCTGCATGAACGGCTCGGGCTGCAGAAGGGCTGGCAGCCGAAGCGGACGACACGGTTCTGGATCCTTGGCGCCGCGCTCGTCGTCTCGGCGCTGAGCGGCACGATCGCCTGGGAGATCGTCAATCCGATCACCATGCTGCATCGCGGACTGGTCTTCGGCATCGGCTTCGCCTGGGCGCTGGTCGCGATGATCTTCCTTTTCGATCTCGTCGTCGCGCGCCGGGGCTGGTGCGGCCATGTCTGCCCGGTGGGCGCGTTCTACGGCCTTCTGGGGGCAAAGAGCCTGCTTCGTGTCAGCGCCGCGGATCGCACGGTCTGCGACAACTGCATGGACTGCTACGCCGTCTGCCCGGAATCCCACGTGATCTCGCCCGCCCTCAAGGGAAAGCCCGGCGAGACGCCGCTGATCCTGTCGCCGGATTGCACCAACTGCGGGCGGTGCATCGACGTCTGCTCGGTCAACGTCTTCAATTTCACCCACCGCTTCGACCACCACCTCAAGACGGGGGAGGGCGCGGCGAATGATCCGAACACCAGTCATGCCGCCTGAACATCACCAGGGAGATCAGAGATGAAAATGCCGGTACTCGCGGGTATCTCCGCCCTCGCCGCACCCATGCTGGTCGCCGGACTGGTCCTTGCCCAGGCCTCCGGCCCGGTTTCCTCCCTCAGGGGTGTCGATGTGGAGGACACCGTGGATGTGGGCGAAGTCTATCAGCAGCTCGAAGGCCGGCAGGTCCGCAACTATCGCCAGCAGCCGCCGGTGATCCCGCATTCGATGACCCAGTACCAGATCGACCTGCGCACCAACCAGTGCCTGAGCTGCCATGACTGGACCAACGCGGGCGAACGCGGCGCGCCGACGCTTTCGATGTCGCACTATCTCGATCGCGACGGCACGCAGCTCGATACCGTCGCCGGGACCCGCTGGTTCTGCACCCAGTGCCATGTTCCGCAGGCCAATGCGCCCGAACTGGTCGGGAACACCTTCGAGCCTTCCAGCTCGCTGCACTGAAGCCGCCGGAACAGGGAGACACCATCATGCGCGATCCGAAGGATGGGAAACCACCCCGCCGCCGCGGCCTCCTTGGCCTCTGGGACCTGATCTGGAGCCCCGTTTCGGCCTTCAGCCTCGGCTTCCTTCTGCTCGCGGGGTTCCTCGCCGGGATCCTGTTCTGGGGCGGTTTCCACTGGTCTCTGGAGCTCACCAACACCGAGGAGTTCTGCGTCTCCTGCCATACGATGGAGACCAACCTCGGCGAATACCGGCAGACCGTGCATTACAACAACCATTCCGGGGTGCGGGCGATCTGTTCGGATTGCCATGTGCCGCATGAGTGGCAGTACAAGGTCAAGGCGAAGATCATGGCGGTGAAGGATGTCTATCACGAGATCCTCGGCACGATCTCGACGCCGGAGGACTACGAGGCGCGGCGGCTGCACATGGCGGCGTCGGTCTGGCGCAAGATGAAGGCCACGGACAGCCGGGAGTGCCGGAACTGCCATGCCTTCGAATACATGGATTTCACCATCCAGGAGACCCGCGCCGCGGCGAACCACCAGCGGGCGATCGACGAGGGCATGACCTGCATCGACTGCCACCAGGGCATCGCGCATGATCTGGCGCCGGGCTATCTCGAGGAATACCGCCACGTCGTGGAGGAGCTCGAGGGCGGGCAGACGGCACAGGGGAACCTCGCGCCCGGCCCCGATCTTGCGGCGATACGGACCTACCTCGAGAGGACGGTGGAGTAGCCTGACGGGGCGCCGGTCAGGCCAGGCGCCCTGCTCACATTTCAGGAGAACGCGACCATGTTGGGAATGCTGGATCTGCTTGGAACGATCGGGGGAAACATCCTGAGCCTGCCGGGGATCGTCGGGCTTGCGCTCGGGATGGCGACGCGCAACTGGCTGTTCGCGGCGATCATGGGGGGGCTTGTCGGGGTTCTCGAGACCTATCTCTTCGGCGGCACACATCCCGGCCATGTCACGGTGATCGAGGTTGCGGTCGCGGTCCTTGTCGGCATGGCGGCCGGGGTGGTGGGCTGTGCGATCCGGCACAAGGGGGCGACGGTCTGACCGGCGCTTCCGGGAGAGGCTTTGCCGTGAAAACGGGGCTTTTCACCGTGAAACGGAAATCAAGTAATTGAATTTGCTGAAAAAAGATACTAACATATCATGAATGGCTAGTGGGGCCGGTTGATCCGCGCGCGGGGCGGCACTGGCCAACGTTGGCCGCGCCGGGATGCCGGGGGCGTCGTGAAGAGTTTTTGCGCGCTTCGGGCGCGGGGTGTTTCCTGCGCCGGGGCGGCGGCGCGGATGCGGAGCGTGCCAGTCCCGAGACCTGCTCTTTCGGGAATGACACTTATTCCTCTCATCGAACGGTTCGGATCGCCCTAGAGTGCCGGCAGAGGCAGCAGAAAGGGAAAGGATACGCCATGGAGATCGTGCGTGCCGACAGCCGCTCGACCCGTCCGGGCCCGACCGACTGGTTTACCGGCGAGGTCGAGCTCGAGGGGCTCTTCAACAGCTTTGATGCGGAGCGCGTGCAGGGGGCGAACGTCCGCTTCGGGCCCGGCGCGCGCACCGCGTGGCATACGCATCCGCGCGGCCAGACGCTGATCGTGACCTCCGGCACCGGGCGCGTGCAGCGCTGGGGCGGGCCGATCGAGGAGATCCGCGCCGGGGACGTGGTGTGGTTCGCGCCGGGCGAGAAGCACTGGCACGGCGCCGGGCCCGACGCGGCGATGACCCACATCGCCATTCAGGAGGTTCAGGACGGCAAGGTCGTCGACTGGATGGAGCAGGTGTCGGACGCGCAATACGGCGCCTGATCCCGAACGGACCCGCGCGCGTAGACGGCTTGGAGGGAGAGGCTTGTGATCGTCTTCGCGCGCGACATGCCGGGGGCAGGAGGGTGGCGCGTTCAGGATGGCGCCAGCGGCGCAGCGCTTGGGGAAAAGGTGCATGGACCGGCAGGGGAGAATGCCGGTCCATGCGGGGTCTGCTGCCCGTTGCGGGGAGCAAACGCGCGGAGCGAAACTGTCGTCCGGGGCGAAACGGTTCGAACCTGAACCGTCCCGGCGCCTAGATTTCGAGTTCGACCCGTCCGCGCGGGTTCGAGCAGCAGGCGAGGATGTAACCTTCCTCGATCTCTTCGTCGGTGATGCCACCGTTGTGCACCATGTGCACTTCGCCCGAGATCTTCTTGGTCTTGCAGGTGCCGCAGACGCCGAAGGTGCAGCCCGACGGGATGGCGATGCCGGCGTTGCGGGCAACGGCCAGCACGGTGTCGGTTTCGGTGCAGGTCTGGGTGATGCCGGAGATGTCGAAGACCACTTCGGCCGCGACGTCTTCCTGCGGCAGGTGGTCGTCGGGCAGCTCGACCTCGACGAGCTCCGGCCCCGGCGTGCCGGGAGCGTGGAAGCTCTCCTGATGGTAGTGGTCCATGTCGAAGCCAAGGCCCGCGAGCGCCTCGCGCACCGCCTGCATGAAGCCCTCGGGGCCGCAGCAGAACACTTCGCGCTCGAGGTAGTCCGGCGCCATCAGGCCGAGCATGAGCTGGTTGAAATGGCCCTGATAGCCGGTCCAGGGCTGGTAGGGATCGGGCTGCTGCACGACCCACTTGAGATCAAGCCCGGCGATGCGCATCGCCATGTGCTCGAGGCGGCGCTTGAAGATGATCTCCGAGGGGCGGCGGGCGCAGTTCACGAAGACGATGTCGCAATGCCGGCCGAGGTCATAGATCTCGGTCGTCATCGACATCATCGGGGTGATGCCCGAACCGGCGGAGATGAAGAGATACTTCCGCGCCGGGTATTCGGTCGAGGTGAACCGCCCGCCGGGGCCGGTCGCCTTCAGCGTCATGCCCGGGCGGAGGTTGTCGATGATCCAGCGCACCCCGATCGAGGTGGCTTGCGCCTTCATCGTGATCGTCAGCGATTTCGGGCGCGACGGCGACGAGGAGATCGTGAAGGTCCGGTAGAGCGGACCCCCCGGCACGGGCAGTTCGAGGGTAAGGAACTGCCCGGCCTCGAAGGCGAAGGAACGTCCCGAGGGGGCCTGGAAGCAGACCGTGACCACATTCGGGGCCTCCGGCAGGATCGAGACGCACTCAAGCGGCTCGTTGTCGGTCCAGGTCTCGTTTGCAGTCTCTTGGGGCTTCGCCATCGGGAATTACTCTGCTGCCAGGGAGGTGGGGGTCTGTGCTGCGCGCATGCGCCCAAGATACCATTCGACGAACTGGATCACACCATCTTCGTGCATCGCGGAGTAGGGGCCGGGTTCGTAAGCGGGCGAGTTGATGCCCTGCTGGTTGTGCTCGACCACGCGCCGGTCTTCGTCGTTGGTGTGTTCCCAGACGGTGGTGAGGTTCTTGAGGTCGTAGTCCACGCCCTCGACCGCGTCCTTGTTCACCAGCCAGGTGGTCTGCACCTCGGTTTCCTGCGGGCCGATCGGGGTCACGCGGAAGGTGATCGAGTGGTCGGTCAGGAAGTGGTTCCAGGTCGTCGGGTAGTGGAAGAGCAGCAGGGTGCCGGCGTCGAGGAACGGCACCTGGCCGAGGCGCTTCTGCACCGCGATCTTGCCGTTCAGCGTGTAGCTTTCGGCGCCGTCGAGCAGCGGCATGCGGGCCACGCGGAACTGGCCGCCCTCACCGAGCTGGAAGCGCGAGGGGGCGCCGGCAGCCTCGAGGCGGTTGAAGTGCTTCTCGACCTTCTCGGGGAAGGTGCCGTCCGCGCTCACGCCGGTGATCGTCGGATCCTCGGGGTAGGTGCGGCAGAGGTCGGGGTGGTTGCCGGCGCAGTGATAGCACTCGCGGTTGTTTTCCCAGACCAGCTTCCAGTTGCCCTTCTCGATGATGGTGGACTGGAAGGCCACCTTGGCGTTCGAGAGGTCGTGCACGCCGAGATAGGGGCTCACGGTCGCGGCGAAGGCGTCGAAATCGGGCGCATCGTTCGCGAGGCAGATGTAGACGAGCCCGGCGACGGTGCGGCAATGCACCGGCTTCAGGCCATGCTTCGAGGGATCGAAGTCGGGGCCCATGTCGCGCGCCCAGATCAGGCGGCCGTCGAGGTCGTAGGTCCACTGGTGGTAGGGGCAGGTGAGCTTCGCGACGCGGCCGGTGGTGGCGGCGCAGATCACCGACCCGCGGTGGCGGCAGGTGTTGTGGAAGGCCCGGATCTCGCCCTTGCCGTCGCGCAGGACGACCACGTCATAGACGCCGATCCGGAGGCGCTGGTAGCTGCCAGTCTTGTCGAGCATGCAGACCGGGAAGGCATAGAGCCACTCGCGGTAGAAGATGGCTTCGAGATCGGCCTCGAAGATTTCGGGCACGTTGTAGAACTGCTGCTGGAGCGCATGGCCGGGGCGGTGCTGGTTGAGCAGGTCGGAGAGCGCGGCGGTCTGGCTTGCCATATACTGAACTCCTGGCGCGAGAACGGGATCTGCCACGCACAGAGCCATCGTGCGCGGCCGTTGGCAATTGGCAAAAATCTCATGTGACATTATCATGCCTAAACTCTTGTGCCAAATGTTCCATTCGCGACATCTGCTGTCTGAAAGCGACCAACATGCCGAATCCGTATGATTTGCCATCGCTTGGCGACCTTGCCTGTTTCGAGGCAGCTGCCCGAAATTTGAGCTTCAAGCAGGCTTCCTTCGAGCTGAACGTCACTCCTGCGGCGGTCAGTCATCGAATCAAGGCGCTGGAGACCGAGCTCGGTCAGCCGCTTTTCAACCGGCAGTACCGCGGGGTGGAGCTCACCGAAGCCGGCGCGCTTCTGTTCGTGTCGCTGCAGCGGGGCTTCGAGATGATTTCGGAGAGCGTGGCGCGGATCCGCAGCCGCCATGACCGCAACGGCGTGTCGATTGCGGCCACCTCGGCGATGAGCGGGCTCTGGCTGACGCCGCGGCTGGCGGCGTTCTGGAAGGCCCATCCCGGTGTCGCGATCTCGCAGATGATCGAGGATCAAGGCCGCGCGCAGGGCGTCGATCTCAGCATTCATTACGGTGATCCGGATCGGGAGGATGACGAGACGCGCGTGCTTTTCCGCGATCGCATTCTCGCGCTCAGCACCGAGCAGTTTGCTGAAGCCTATGGCATTTCCGAGGTTGCCGATCTGCTCTCCGTGCCGCTCATCCACACGCAATCGGGCAGCAACGACTGGACGGACTGGCCGGAATGGTTCGCGAAACAGGGGTTGCCCGCGCCGCGGGGGCGGGGCTTCTTTCTCAACAACTATCTCATTTCCCTGAAGGTTGCCGAGGATCATGTCGGCGCGGTGCTCGGCTGGGAGGGACTCCTGGGAAGCTTTCTCGGCAGCCGCCGCCTGGTGCAGCTGGTGCCCGAGGCGATGGACTCGCCCCATCCCTTCTATCTCCGCATCCACGGCCGGGCCTCGGCCAATGCGCGTCTGTTTGCCGACTGGCTGGTCGCGCAGGAGACGCCGGAGTGATCGCTGCCCGGAGCGAGGCAGGGAGGGCCGTATTGCCCGTCTGAGGTCAGGACGGTCGCCCGACATTCGAGAGGGCCGAAGCGGACCCCAAAAACAGAAACTCCGGCGGAAATCCGCCGGAGTCGCTTGAGCAGAGCTATACCGATGCCGGCTTAGCTGCGCGGCTTGAGGTTCTCGGGATCGTAGAGCGGCGCGTAGCCGACGCCCGCCACTTCGACGGGATAGGTCTCGTCGAAATAGGTGACGTTGAGCTTGCGGCCGACCTGGCAATAATCCCAGGGCAGGTAGGCGAGCATGATGTTCTTGCCCACCGTCGGACCGAACGCCTGCGACGTGGTGTAGGAGCGGCGGCCGAGCGCATCGACGAGCACTTCGCCGGTCTCCGGGTCCATCACCGGCATGGTGTTGACCGGGAAGCGGGCCACACCCTTGCTGTCGGTGTTTTCCGTCATCACCAGGGTGCAGAGCATCGCGGGCTGGTGCTCGCGGGCCCGGTATTCGAGGTGCTTCTCCTTGCCGTGGAAGTCCGCTTCCTTGACCTTCGGGCGCGCCAGGTCACCCTCGTAGAGGTTGTACTGGGTGTGCAGGTCGGCGTTCTGCAGGCGCAGGGATTTCTCCATCCGCCGCGAGTTCGCGTAGGTTTCCACCCCGACGGCGATGACACCGGTGGAGCGCAGCGCGTCCCAGACGGCGAGGCCGTCGTCGTAGGCCATGTGCAGCTCCCAGCCCTGTTCGCCGACATAGGAGATGCGGAAGGCCGAGACCTTCTTGCCTGCGATCTCGATCGGCTTGATCGCGGCAAAGGGGAAGTTCTCCTTGTCGAGCATGTCCGGGTCCGCGACGACCTTCTTGAGGTTCTCGCGGGCGTTCGGGCCCCAGATGCCGATGGTGGTGAAATCCTCGGTCACGTCGGTGATGGTGACATCGAGGCCTTTGTCCTGGGCGGTGCGCTTCATGTACATCAGGTCGCGCGGGCCGGCGTCGGCGCCGTTCACCAGGCGGCAGCGGTCGGCCATGCGGAAGACGGTGAAGTCCGCGCGCACATTGCCTTCGTCATCGAGCATGTGGGTGTAGATGCCCTTGCCGATGTTGGCGTCGCCGCCGATCTTGGCCGCGCAGAGGTATTCCATCAGCGCGACGTGATCCGGGCCGGAGATGTCGGTCATGTGGAAATGCGAGAGGTTGATGATGCCGCAATCGGCGCTCATCTCGAGCTGCTCGGCATTCGAGACGCGCCAGAAATGGCGGTTGTCCCACTCGTTTTCGCGCACCGGCACCTGATCGGCGTATTTCTCGAGGAGATGCTCGTTGGCCGCGTAGCCATGGGCCCGCTCCCAGCCGCCGAGTTCCATGAAATAGCCGCCGAGCTCGACTTCACGCTCGTAGAAGGGCGAGCGGCGGATGCCGCGGGCGTTGCCGAAGGGTTCGCGCGGGTGGACCGGCGGGTTGTAGATCTTGGCGGCGGTTTCCAAGCAGCGGCCCCAGATGAAATCTTCGGTGAGCTGGAACTCGTTGAAGCGGGAATAGTCGATCGAGTGGTGGTCGATATGGGTGCGGCCGTCGGTCATCCAGTCGGCGATGAGCTTGCCCATGCCGGGGCCGTCCTTGACCCAGATCGCCACGGCATACCACAGGCCGCGGAGCTTGCGGCTTTCGCCCATCGAGGGGCCGCCGTCGGTGGTGGTCTGCAGCAGGCCGTTGAACGAGTGGCTTTCGTTGAAGCCGAGCTCGGCGAGGATCGGGGTCAGCTCCATCGCGCGTTCGAGCGGCTCGATCACGTCCTCGAGCACGAGGTCGCGCATGGAGGGCGACAGGCGCGACTGTTCCTTCTCGAGAATGTCGCGCGGATGCACCATGCGCACGTCCTTCTCGTAGTAGTAGCCCCATTCCATCTGGCCGCCCTCGGTGGTGGAGGGATCGCCCGTGTCGCGCATGTAGGCCGAGTTGCCCTGGTCGCGGAGCAGCGGGCGGCCGATCTCGAGGCCGGTGCCGGCGAATTCGTCATACGGGCCGAAGAAGGTCAGCGGATGATCGACGGGCATGACCGGCAGATCCTCGCCCGCCATCGCGGCGATGAGGCGGCCCCAGAGGCCGGCGCAGACGACGACATGGTCGGCCATGATCGTGCCGCGGGTGGTCTTCACGCCCGTGACCCGGCCGTTCTCGGTGATGAGCTCGAGGGCGGAGGTGTTGGCGAAGGCGCGGAGCTTGCCGGACTTCTCGGCGGCGTCGACGAGCTTGCCCGCAACGGTCTGCGAGCGGGGGATGACGAGGCCCGCATCCGGGTCCCACATGGCGCCCTGGATCTGGTCTTCCTCGATCAGCGGGAATTTTTCCTTGGCTTCGGCCGGCGTGATCATCTTCACGCGGGTGCCGAAGGCGCGGCCGGAATCGCAGCGGCGCTTGAGCTCTTCCATGCGGCCGTCATCGCCGACACGTGCCACTTCGATGCCGCCGATGCGCGAGTAGTGGCCCATCTTCTCGTAGAAATCGACCGAATACATGGTCGTCCACGTGGTCAGCAGGTCGTGGCTGGTGCAGTAGCAGAAGTCCGAGGCGTGGCCGGTCGAGCCGATGTCGGTGGGGATGCCGGACTTGTCGATGCCGACGATATTGTCCCAGCCGCGCTCGATCAGGTGATGCGCGACCGAGGCGCCGACGATACCGCCGAGACCGACGATGACGACATTTGCGCGTTCGGGAAACGAGGACATTCTTGATTCCACTTGTTCGAGGAGTTTGTGGGAAGATTAGACGGATTGGCGGGCGGGCTCTACAGCCCAGAAGACATGCGCCGCGCGAGAAACAACGGTTTCACGCGCGGCGCAGAAGGTATGGTCACCAGAGCTGGGGTGCGACCCGCCCGGAGCGACGAAAGGCGGCGAGCAGCGTGTTGTGCATGAGGCTCATGATGGTCATCGGGCCGACGCCGCCGGGCACCGGGGTGATCGCCCGCGCCCGTTCGGAAGCATGGGCGAACTCGACATCCCCGACGAGGCGTTTCTCGCCGTCGCGGATCACCCGGCTGGTGCCGACGTCGATCACCGTGGCGCCGGGCTTGATCCAGTCGCCGCGGATCATCTCGGCGGAGCCGACAGCGGCGACGACGATATCGGCCTGGCGGACCTTGTAATCGAGATCGCGGGTGCGCGAGTGCGCCACCGTCACCGAGCAGTTCTCGGCCAGCAGCAGCTGGGCCATCGGCTTGCCGACCAGAATCGAGCGGCCGACGACGATGGCATCGAGCCCGGAGAGATCGCCGAGCGTCGATTTCAGCAGCATGAGGCAGCCGAGCGGCGTGCAGGAGACGAGGCCCGGCAGGCCGGTTGCGAGATAGCCCGCGTTGACCGGGTGCAGCCCGTCGACATCCTTGGCCGGGTCGATGGCCTCGACGACGGCAAGGCTGTCGAGATGGCGGGGCAGCGGGAGCTGCACGAGGATGCCGTCCACCGTATCGTCGGCATTGAGCGCCGCGATGAGCGCGAGCAGCTCTTCCTGCGAGGCGGTTTCGGGCAGGACGTGCTCGAAGCTTTCCATGCCGAGCTTGCGGGCCATGCGGCCCTTGCTGCGGACATAGATTTCGCTGGCCGGATCGGTCCCGACCAGCACCACCGCGAGACCGGGGGTGCGCCCGGTCTCTTCGGTGAAGGCCGTGACGGTTTCCGCGATGCGGTCGCCGAGGCCTGCGGCAAAGGCCTTTCCGTCGATGATCTTTGCGGTCATTTCCGCTCTCTCCCTGATGGGCCGCGACGGGACGTCAGAGCTGACGCGCCATTTCCGGCAGGACTTCGAAAAGATCGCCGACGATGCCGTAGTCTGCCACCTGGAAAATCGGGGCTTCGGCATCGGTGTTGATGGCGACGATGATCTTGCTGTCCTTCATGCCCGCAAGGTGCTGGATCGCGCCCGAGATGCCGCAGGCGATGTAGAGATCCGGCGCCACGACCTTGCCGGTCTGGCCGACCTGCAGATCGTTCGGGGCATAGCCCGCATCGACGGCAGCGCGGGAAGCGCCCACGGCGGCACCGAGCTTGTCGGCAACCGGATTGAGCACATCACGGAAGGTCTGGTCAGAACCGAGCGCGCGGCCGCCGGAGACGATGATCTTCGCCGCGCTGAGATCGGGGCGATCGCTCTGCGACAGGATGTTCTCGACGAAGCGCGAGAGATCGCCGCTGGCGGCTTCCTCGACGCTCCGGACCGGCGCTTCGGCTGCGGCGGCGCCTGCGGCGGCGAAGCTCGCGGTACGGATGGTGAGGACGCGCTTTGCCTCGGTGCTCTGCACCACCTCGATGGCGTTGCCGGCATAGATCGGACGCTTGAACGTGTCGGCCGCGACGACCTCGGTCACCTCGGAGATCTGCATCACGTCGAGCAGGGCGGCGACGCGGGGCAGGACGTTCTTGCCGGTGCTGGTCGCGGGGCTGAGGATGGTGTCGTACCCCTCGGCGAGGGCGACGATCAGCGCGGCGGTGGGCTCGGCAAGGCGGTGCTCCAGCGCGTCGGCCTCGGCGACGATCACCGAGCGGACGCCGGCGAGTTTCGCGGCCTGGGCGGCGGCGTCGCTGGCGTTCTTGCCGGCGATCAGGATGTCGATCTCGCCGCCGATCTGCGCCGCGGCCGTGAGGGCCTTCGCGGTCTGGTCGGAGAGCGTGGTGTTGTCGTGGTCCGCAAGGAGAAGAATGGCCATGGTCTTTGATTCCGCTTCTATCAGATGACGCCAGCTTCGTTCTTGAGCTTGTCGAGCAGTTCGGCGACGTTGCCGACCTTCACGCCAGCCTGACGGGTGGCGGGCTCCTCGACGCGCAGCACGGTGAGGCGGCGCGCAATGGAGGCGCCGAAGTCTTCCGGGCTCTTCGTCTCGAGCGGCTTCTTCTTTGCCTTCATGATGTTCGGGAGCGAGGCGTAGCGGGGCTCGTTGAGGCGCAGGTCGGCGGTGACGATCGCGGGCAGGTTGATCTCGATCACCTGAAGGCCGCCATCGACTTCGCGGGTGACCTTTGCATTGCCATCGCCGAGCGCGATGCCGGAGGCGAAGGTGCCCTGCGACCAGCCCAGGAGGGCGGCGAGCATCTGACCGGTCTGGTTGCAATCGTCGTCGATGGCCTGCTTGCCGAGGATCACGAGGCCGGGCTCTTCGGCCTCGACAACACCCTTCAGGATCTTTGCGACGGCGAGCGGCTCGACGGCGGTCTCGGCGGTGATGAGGATCGCGCGATCGGCCCCCATGGCGAGCGCGGTGCGCAGCACGTCCTGTGCTTGGGCCGGGCCGACGGAGACGGCGACGACTTCGCTGGCCGCACCGGATTCCTTGAGACGCACTGCCTCCTCGACGGCGATTTCGTCGAAGGGGTTGATGGACATCTTGACGTTGGCCAGATCGACGCCGCTGCCGTCGGCCTTGACCCGGATCTTCACATTGTGGTCGATGACCCGCTTCACAGGCACCAGTACCTTCATGTTTCTTCCTCGCTGCACGGCACTCCGGTGGTGCCCTGTTGGTTCCAAGAGTATGACCGCGACGCCTTATGGCCGGTCGGTTTTCGTCTGCTCTGGCCGGTCTTTCGCCCGCAGAGCCATCGGCCCAAGGGGAAAGCGGCACGGAGCCGGGATTCGATGAGGGGCACGATTGCGCCATTTGGCGCCTCGGGAACAGAATGATTGCGTCAAAACGGGATTAGGGCTACGACAGTGGTTCAGGATCCTTGCTGAGCCCGGAGCTAAGTCGGATGCCTTCCCGTCAGAAGCCGCAGAGAGAGACGTCCCGCAGCACGGTCACGCGCGCCCTGCGCCCGCGCACGGGCGGCGCGCGGCTTTCCGTCGGCTTCATCCTCGCCAAGCGCTTCACGCTCTGCGCCTTTGCAAATTTCGTGGATGTGCTGCGGCTCGCGGCCGATGAGGGCGACCGCAGCCGCCCGATCCTCTGCAACTGGACCGTGCTGTCGGACACCATGGACGCGGTGACCTCGAGCTGCGGCATTTCGGTGCAGCCGAAGGAGCGGCTCGGCGACCCTGCGCGTTTCGATTACATCGTCGTCGTCGGCGGGCTGATGGACGAGATGCCGGGGCTCGGCACCGTCTACGAGCGGTTCCTGCATCAGGCCGCCGCGGCCGGCGTGCCGCTGGTGGGGGTCTGCACCGGGGCATTCATGCTGCATCAGGCCGGGTTGCTCGATGGCTACCGCTGCTGCGTGAGCTGGTTTCATCACGCGGACTTTCTCGAGCAGTTCGAGGGAATGACGCCGGTCACCGATCAGATCTTCGTGGTGGACGGCGACCGGCTGACCTGTTCGGGCGGCGCGAGTTCGGCGCATCTCGCGGCCTATCTCGTCGAGCGGCACGTGGGGCGCGCGCAGGCCAGCAAGAGCCTTCACATCATGATCATCGACGACGCGTTGCAGCCGGACAAGCCGCAGCCCGGCGTGACGCTCGATTTCAGGACGCGGGATCCGATCGTGCTCAGGACGCTGCTGCTGATGCAGCAGAACATCGACACGCCGCTTTCGGTGACGGAGATCGCGCGGCGCATGGGGCACAGCAAGCGGCAACTCGAACGGCATTTCCGCACGGCGCTCGACACCTCGCCGCAGGCGGCCTTTCTCAGCATCCGGCTGTCGCTGGCCTATCATCTGATCGAGACGACGGACAAATCCATTGCGCAGATCGCGGTTGATTGCGGCTTCTGCGATTCCTCGCATCTCAGCCGGATGTTCCAGCGCCGCTTTGACATGGCGCCGAATGCCGTGCGCCAGATAGGCAAGCCGGACGCCTGACCCCACGCGGGGGGGGAGGCAAACCCGGGCCAGGCGGCCCGGGTTTCTTGGTGTCAGCGCGGTTCGCTGGCCAGGCCGCGCCAGATCGCGACACACATCAGCAGCAGCACCAGCGTGAAGGGCAGGCCGGTCGAGATCACCATGGCCTGGAGCGACTTCAGACCGCCGACCGAGAGCAGCAGCACGATGGCGACGAGGCCTTCGAAGAGGCACCAGAACACGCGCTGCGGCACCGGAGCATCGACCTTGCCGCCTGCGGCGATGGTGTCGATCACGAGGCTGCCCGAGTCAGACGAGGTCACGAAGAAGACGATGACCAGGACGATGCCGATCATCGAGGTGATCGAGGTCCAGGGAAGCGCATCGAGCATCGCGAAGAGCTGGAGCGGAAGCTCGGCGTCCTTGGCTGCGGTATAGCCGTCATGCACGACCTGGTTGATCGCGGCGCCGCCGAAGACCGACATCCAGATCACGCAGACGAGCGAGGGCACGAGCAGCACGCTGATGAGAAACTCGCGCACGGTGCGGCCACGGCTGACGCGGGCGATGAACATGCCCACGAACGGCGACCAGGAGATCCACCACGCCCAGTAGAACGCGGTCCAGCCCTGAACGAAGTTCACGTCGTCACGCCCGACCGGGTTGGAGAGGGCGGGGAGGTATTCGAGGTAGGCGAGGAGGTATTTGCCGACGCCGGTGAGGATCAGGATCGTGGGACCGGCTGCGACAACGAAGATGAGCAGCAGGAAGGCGAGCCCCATGTTGATCTCGGAGAGCAGCTTCACCCCGGCCTCGAGGCCACGCACGACCGAGAAGAGCGCGATCGCCGTGATGAGGATGATGAGGATGATCTGTGAGGTGGTGTCGATGGGCATGCCGAAGAGCTTGTTCATCCCGGCGTTGGCCTGCGCAGCACCGAGGCCGAGCGAGGTTGCGAGGCCGAAGAGCGTCGCGAAGACCGCAAGGATGTCGATGACGTGGCCAGGCCAGCCCCAGACGCGCTCGCCGAAGATCGGGTAGAAGGCCGAGCGGATGGTGAGCGGCAGGCCCTTGTTGTAGCTGAAGAGGGCGAGGCTGAGCGCGAGGATGGCGTAGATCGCCCAGGGGTGCAGCCCCCAGTGGAAGATCGCGGCGGCCATGCCGAGTTTGATCGCACCGGCTTCGTCCGAGGCGGCGCCGAGCGGGGACCAGTCGGTACGAACCCCGTCCGCCCCGACTGCGGTACCGCCGAGCGAGGAGGAGAAGTGGCTCAGGGGTTCCGAGACACCGTAGAACATCAGCCCGATCCCCATGCCGGCGGCAAAGAGCATCGAGAACCAGCCCGTATAGGTGAAATCGGGGGTCGCATCGCGCCCGCCGAGGCGGATCTTGCCGTAGGGGCTGACGATGAGAACGAGGCAGAGCAGGACGAAGATGTCGGCCGCTCCAAGGAAGAACCAGTCAAAGCCCTGGGTCACTTCCGAAAAGATCGCATTGAAGATGGTGCCCGCGAGCTCCGGCATGGCGATCGTGAAGACCACGAAAGCAACGACCGAGAGAGCAGAGATCGCGAAGACCGGGTTGTGAACGTCGAACCCGAACGGGCCGAAGCTCCCCTCGATATTGTCCTGTCCAATCGTGTAGTCGGTTTGAATCAGACCCTCTGGCTGGGTCTCGTCGCCGATGTCCGCGGCCGACGCATCTGCATTGGCTTGGTTTGTCAAGAATATCGCTCCTGTGTTGGAATTCGGGGATGTCCCCTTGGTCGGAAGCCCGGTTGGCCGGACCTTATTCATAGTTCTCTGGGCGTGAGGGCGCCGCCGTGGTCGCGGCGACCCCTCAGGCCCGCCCTTCGCCGTTTCTCCCTCTGACCCAGTATTCGGGCGCGCTCCGGCGGGAAGACTGCCGGAACGGCCAATTTTCAGGGTATTCAGTCAATCCGTCCGGTATCTATGGGTGAAGCACTGCGACACAGTAGTTTTGCGACGGGTGCGCGGTAGTACTACGACATGAAACGGCGCGGTGCGGCTGGTCGGCGGAATACCGCGCCCCGGGGTCTCGAGCCGGGGCCTCTTGCTGCCGATGGTCGCGGCGCACCCCTGTCAGACAAGGGGTGCGGCGCGATTGCGGCGGGGCTTGACGCCCGACCTGTCCGCCGCGAGCATGGCGGCGGAGCGCCTCAAGTCGGGTGCAACAAACGTTGGCGCGTATCTCCGGTCCTGATGTCGCAATCGTTCAATGAGGCTGAACCGGGAAACGCTACGTAAGCTGATACATTCCATCTGCGGTGAGGGGCAGCCCATGACGCGTTTCAACGCCTTCAACCTACTCAAGAACGCGCTGACCGGCCACAAGAACTGGACCGAGCAGTGGCCGGACAGTCAGCCCAAGGCGGAGTACGACGTCGTAATCGTCGGCGCCGGGGGCCATGGTCTCGGGACCGCCTATTACCTCGCCACTCAGCATGGCATCACCAATATCGCGGTGATCGACAAGGGCTGGCTCGGCGGCGGAAATACCGGCCGGAACACGACCATCATCCGCTCGAACTATCTCTATGACGAGAGCGCGCGGCTTTTCGATCATGCGTTGGATCTCTGGCAGAACCTGAGCCAGGAACTCAACTACAACGTCATGTATTCCAACCGCGGCGTGCTGATGCTCGCGCACAATGTGCACGATGTCCAGAGCTTCAAGCGCCACGTCCACTCCAACCGTCTGAACGGCGTCGACAACCGCTGGCTGACGCCCGAGGAGTGCAAGGAATTCTGCCCGCCGATCAACATCGCCAAGAACGCGCGCTATCCCGTGATGGGCGGTGCGCTGCAGGAACGCGCGGGCACCGCGCGCCATGACGCGGTCGCCTGGGGCTATGCCCGCGGTGCGGCGATGCGTGGCGTGGACATCATCCAGAACTGCGCTGTGACGGCGATCCGGCGCAACGCCGACGGGTCGGTTGCGGGTGTCGAAACCGCGAAGGGCTTCATCAAGGCAAAGAAGGTCGCGGTGTCGGCCGCCGGTCACACCTCGGTGGTCATGGACAGCGCGGGCGTTCGCCTGCCGCTCGAAAGCTATCCGCTGCAGGCGCTGGTTTCCGAGCCGGTGAAGCCGGTCTTCCCCTGCGTCGTGATGTCGAATGCGGTTCATGCCTATTGCAGCCAGTCCGACAAGGGCGAGCTCGTGATCGGCTCCGGCACCGACCAGTACACCTCCTATTCGCAGCGTGGCGGCCTGCCGCTCATCGAGCACACGATTGCCGCGATCTCGGAGGTCTTCCCGATCTTCAACCGCATGCGGATGCTGCGCAAGTGGGGCGGGATCGTCGACAACACGCCGGACCGCTCGCCGATCGTCGGCAAGACCCCGGTGCCGGGGCTCTTCGTCAACTGCGGCTGGGGCACCGGCGGGTTCAAGGCCACGCCCGGCGCCGCGCATACCTTTGCCTGGACCGTCGCAAAGGACGAGCCGCACCCGATCAACGCGCCTTTCACCCTCGAGCGGTTCCGCACCGGACGGCTCATCGACGAAGCCGCCGCTGCCGCTGTCGCGCACTAGAGGAGTCTCCGAACATGCTTCTGATCCACTGCCCCTACTGCAGCGAGACCCTGCCCGAGGTCGAATTCACCTATGCCGGTGAAGCGCATATCGTCCGCCCCGAAACGCCTTCGGCGCAGAGCGACGCGGACTGGGAAGGTTTCCTCTTCCTCCGGAGCAACGTGCGCGGGCCGCACTACGAGCGCTGGCGGCACCTTCACGGCTGCGGACGCTACTTCAATGCGGTGCGCGACACCGTCTCCGACAAGTTCCTGACCACCTACAAGGCGGGCGAACCGCGCCCCGACCTCTCGACGCTGACGGTGACCCAGAAATGAGCAACTATCGTGTTTCCGGCCGGGGTCGGGTGGATACCGCGCGCCCCATCTCCTTCACCTTCGACGGCAAGACCTATCGCGGCGCGAAGGGCGACACCGTTGCCTCGGCGCTGCTCGCGAACGGCGTGCATCTCATGGGCCGCTCGTTCAAGTATCACCGTCCGCGCGGCGCCGTCGCCGCGGGCTCCGAGGAGCCCAACGCGCTCATCGGCACCCGCCGTGGCCCGGGCCGCTTCGAGCCCAACACGCGGGCGACCGTGCAGGAAATCTGGGAAGGTCTCGAGACCACCTCGCAGAACAAGTTCCCGAGCCTGAAGTTCGACGTGGGTGCCGTGAACGACGCGGCCTACATGCTGTTCTCGGCCGGCTTCTACTACAAGACCTTCATGTGGCCGCGGAGCTTCTGGGACAAGGTCTATGAGCCCTTCATCCGCGCCGCTGCCGGTCTTGGCGTCAGCCCGAAGGAAGAGGATCCGGATCACTACGCCTCGCGCTACCTGCATTGCGACGTGCTGGTCGTCGGCGCCGGCCCGACCGGGCTTGCCGCGGCGCGTGCTGCCGCGGTGGGCGGGCTCAAGGTGGTGCTGGTGGACGAGAACGCGGAAGCGGGCGGCACGCTGCTCTCCGAGCCGCAGGCGCGGATCGACGGCCGGCCGGCGTGGGACTGGCTCACCGCCGAGCTTGCGGCGCTGAAGGAGCTCGGGGTCAAGATCATGACCCGCACGACCGCCATCGGCTACTATCACCAGAACATGATCGGCATGGTCGAGAAGCTCACCGATCATCTGCCCGCGCTGCCGGCGGACACGCCGCGTGAGCGTATGTGGCGGGTGCGGGCGCGGCAGGTCGTGCTTGCGCAGGGTGCGCTGGAAAAGCCGCTGGTCTTCCACGGCAACGACCGGCCCGGCGTCATGCTGGCAGGTTCCGCGCAGACCTTCCTCAACCGCTACGGCGTGCTCGTCGGCAAGAAGCCGGTGGTGATCACCTCGCACGATTCCGCCTGGTATGCCGCCTTCGATCTGCAGGATGCGGGCGCGAAGGTGCAGGCGATCGTCGACATCCGCGGCACGGTGTCCGAGGCGCTGCTCTCCGGGGCGCGCAGCCGCGGCATCACGGTGAAGCTCTCCCACACCGCGACCGGCACGTCGGGGCGCCTGCGCGTCTCCTCGCTCCGGGTCAATCCGGTGACGAACGGCGCCGTCGGCGCCGGCGAGGAGATCTCGTGCGACGCAGTGCTGATGTCGGGTGGCTGGACGCCGTCGCTGCATCTCTTCTCGCACACGAAGGGTTCGCTCGCCTGGGACGACGACCGCACCACCTTCCTGCCGAAGGACACGCCCGAGGATTGCGTCATTGCCGGTGCGAGCCGCGGGCTCTGGGGCATCGCCGCGGTGCTGGCCGATGGTGCAGAGAAGGGCCGTGCAGTGGCCGAGGCTCTGGGCCAGACGCCCGCGCCGGCCGCCGCACAGGCGGTCGAGGGGGATCGCACCGGCAGCGGCGTCTCGATGACGGAACTGCCGACCGACCGCAGCCCGGGCAAGGCCAAGGCCTTTGTCGACTATCAGAACGACGTGACCGCCAAGGACCTTCGGCTCGCGGTGCGTGAGGGCATGCGCTCGATCGAGCATGTCAAGCGATACACCACCAACGGCATGGCGACCGACCAGGGCAAGATGTCGAACATCAACGGCCTCAACATCGCGGCCGATGCGCTCGGCAAGAAGCAGCCGCAGGTGGGTCTCACCACCTTCCGGCCGCCCTACACGCCGACGACCTTCGGGGCCTTCGCGGGCTATCACCGCGGCGGGCATTTCGAGGTCACCCGCAAGACCCAGATCGACAGCTGGGCCGAGGAGCATGGCGCGGTGTTCGAGCCGGTGAGCCAGTGGCGCCGGGCCTGGTATTTCCCGAAGCCGGGCGAGGACATGGACACTGCGGTGCGCCGCGAATGCGTTGCGACCCGCAAGAGCGTCGGCATCTTCGACGCCTCGACGCTCGGCAAGATCGAGGTCGTGGGCCCGGATGCGGTCGAGTTCATGAACCGGATGTACACCAACCCCTGGACCAAGCTCGCACCGGGGCGCTGCCGCTACGGCCTGCTTCTGGGCGATGACGGCTACATCCGCGACGATGGCGTGATCGGCCGGCTGAGCGAGGACAAGTTCCACGTCACCACCACCACCGGTGGCGCGGCGCGGGTTCTGAACATGATGGAGGACTATCTCCAGACCGAGTGGCCCGACCTCAATGTCTGGCTCACCTCGACGACGGAGCAGTGGTCGACCATCGCGCTGAACGGCCCGGATGCCGCGAAGCTGCTCGCGCCCTTCGTCGAGGGGGTCGAGCTGACCGAGGACGCCTTCCCGCACATGTCCTGCGTGGAATGCACCGTTGCGGGCCTGCCCGCGCGGCTCTTCCGGGTGAGCTTCACCGGCGAGATCGGTTTCGAGATCAACGTGCGGGCACATGAGGGCCGCAAGCTCTGGGAGACGCTCTGGGAGGCCGGGCAGCAGTATGGCATCACCGCCTATGGCACCGAGACGATGCACGTGCTGCGCGCCGAGAAGGGCTACATCATCGTCGGCCAGGACACCGACGGCACGGTGACGCCCTATGACTGCGGCATGGGCTGGGCGGTCGGCAAGAAGAAGCCGGACTTCGTCGGGATGCGGGGGCTTGCGCGCCCGGATCTGGTGGCCAAGGGACGCAAGCAGTTCGTCGGCCTGCTGACCGAGGACAAGTCGCGGCTCGAGGAGGGCGCACAGATCGTCTTCGATCCGAAGCAGGCGATCCCGATGAAGATGGTGGGTCACGTCACCTCGTCCTACCTCTCGGACACCGTCGGCCAGCCGATCGCGCTGGCGGTGATCGAGGGCGGGCACGAGCGGATGGGCGAGACCGTCTACATCCCGATGCCCGACCGCATCATCGCGGCAAAGATCACCGATCCGGTCTTTGTCGATCCAGAAAACACCCGTCTGAAGATCTGAGCCGGAGACATGCGATGACTGCCCATACTTCTTCCCTGTCCTCCGGCGTCGCCGCTGTAAGCTCGGCCGCGCGGGTTTCCGTCGAGGCGCCCTGCGGGCGGCTCTCGCTGCGGGCGCGGGGCGATCTCTCGGCGCTCGAGGGCGCGCTCGGCCTTGCGCTTCCGCGCAAGGTCGGGGGGCGCGCCGCGGCCGGCGAGCTGCAGGCGCTCTGCCTCGGCCCCGACGAGTGGATGCTGCATGCCCCGCTCGCCGCGGTGTCCGGTCTCGTCGAGGCCTGCGCGGGCGTCTATGGCGCGCTGCCGCACAGCCTCGTCGACGTTTCGGGCCGCGAGGTGAGCTTCCAGATCTCGGGGCCCCGCGCCGCCGAGCTGCTGACCCTCGGCTGCGCGCGCGACATCGACACAATTGCCGTGGGCGAGGGGCGCCGGACGCTTTTCGACGGCTCCACCGTGATCCTCTGGCGCGATGCCGCAGACAGTTTCCGCATGGATGTCTGGAACAGCTTCGCGTCGCATCTTCTGCACCTTCTTGAAGTCGGCGTGCGCGAACTCGCCGCTGAGGCCCTCTGAGTCAAAGGACCCAACCCATGATCCATTCCCTTCCCAAGGCCGTCTTGTCCGACACCGTGATCGCGTCGGCGATCGCAGAGGAACTCGACCGCCAGCAGACCCAGATCGAGCTGATCGCCTCGGAAAACATCGTTTCCGTCGACGTGATGGCGGCGCAGGGCTCCGTGCTCACCAACAAGTACGCCGAAGGCTATCCGGGCAAGCGCTACTATGGCGGCTGCGAGTTCGTCGACAAGGTCGAGGAGGTCGCGATCGAGCGGCTGAAGCAGCTCTTCGGTGCGGAATATGCCAACGTGCAGCCGCATTCCGGCGCGCAGGCGAACCAGGCGGTGTTTCTCGCGCTGCTTCAGCCGGGCGACCGTATCATGGGCCTTTCGCTCGCTCATGGCGGGCATCTGACCCACGGCTCGCCGGTCACCATGTCGGGCAAGTGGTTCGATGTCGTCTCCTACGAGGTCGATCCGGAAACCCATATCATCGACATGGAGAAGGTGCGCGAGCGGGCGCTCGAGACCCGGCCGAAGCTGATCGTGGCGGGCGCCTCGGCCTATCCGCGCAAGATCGACTTCGAAGGCTTCCGCAAGATCGCGGACGAGATCGGCGCCTATCTGATGGTCGACATGGCGCATTATGCGGGTCTGATCGCGGGCGGCCAGTATCCGAACCCGGTGCCGCATGCGCATGTCGTCACCTCGACCACCCACAAGACGCTGCGCGGGCCGCGCGGCGGCGTCATCCTCACCAATGACGAGGCGCTGGCCAAGAAGCTCAACTCGGCCGTCTTCCCGGGCAACCAGGGCGGGCCGCTGATGCATGTCATCGCCGCCAAGGCCGTCTCCTTCGGCGAGGCGCTGCAGCCCGAGTTCCGGCAGTATGCCGCACAGGTGATCGCGAACGCAAAGGCGCTCGGGGACGTGCTGATCGCGGGCGGTCTGGGCATCGTCTCGGGCGGCACCGACTGCCACATGCTGCTGGTCGACCTGCGGCCCAAGGGCGTGACCGGCAAGGTGGCCGAGATCGCGCTCGAGCGTGCCGGGCTCACCTGCAACAAGAACTCCATCCCCAACGATCCGGAGAAGCCCTTCGTGACCTCGGGCATCCGTCTCGGCACGTCGGCCGGCACCACCCGCGGCTTCGGCGTGGCGGAGTTCGAGCAGATCGGGCGCCTGATCCTGCGGGTCATCGACGCGCTCGAGCAGAACTCCGAGGGCGATGCCGCGGTCGAGGCCGAGGTGCGGGAAGAGGTTCGTGCGCTCTGCGCGGCGCATCCGATCTACGGTTCGGCAGCCTGAGATGTTCCTGTCGGTCTTTGATGTCTTCAAGATAGGCATCGGCCCCTCGTCGTCCCATACGATGGGGCCGATGGTGGCGGCTGCGCGGTTCCTCGACGATCTGCGCAGCGGGGCCGAGAAGATCCCCGGTGCGGGCAAGCTGCACCGGCTCGGCGCGAGCCTGCACGGCTCGCTCGCCTTCACCGGCAAGGGCCATGCGACCGACCGCGCGGTGATCCTGGGTTTCTGCGGGCTGCTGCCCGAGACGCTCGATCCGGATCAGGCCGAGGCGCTGGAGGCCACGGTCCGGCAGGAAGGTGTCGTGCGGCCCGAGGGCCTGGGCGAGCTGATCTTCGTCCCGGACCGCGACCTTGTCTTCGACTATGACATGGCCCTGCCGGGCCATGCCAACGGCATGATCCTGCGCGCCTTCGACGAGGCGGGCAACGCCTACCGCCAGCAGATCTACTATTCTGTCGGCGGCGGCTTCGTGCTGACGGCGGAGGAGCTCGAGGCGCAGCATGCCGCGAAGGCGAGCCTGCACGACGAGAAGTCGGCGCATTCCTTTCCCTATCCCTTCGGCACCGCTCAGGAGATGCTGGAGATGGGGGCGCGCTCGCGTCTCAGCATCGCGCAGATGAAGCGCGCCAACGAGACGGTGCTGCACGGGGCCGCGCTCGATCAGAAGATCGACCGCATCCTCGATACCATGGATGCCTGCGTCGCCCGCGGGCTCACCCAGGAGGGCATCCTTCCGGGGGGGCTCAAGGTCCGGCGCCGGGCCAAGGCGATCCACGACCAGCTTCAGTCCGAGAAGGGCATGAACCTCGCGCAGCCGCACCAGGCCAATGACTGGATGAGCGTCTATGCGATGGCAGTGAACGAGGAAAACGCTGCGGGCGGGCGGGTCGTCACCTCGCCGACCAACGGCGCGGCGGGCGTGGTGCCGGCGGTGCTGCGCTATTACCGCGACCATTGCGTCGGCGCGACGCACCAGGGCTGCCGCGACCTGCTGCTGACCGCTGCCGCGATCGGCGGGCTGATCAAGCACAACGCCTCGATCTCGGGCGCCGAGGTCGGCTGCCAGGGCGAAGTGGGGAGTGCCGCGGCCATGGCGGCCGGGGGGCTCTGCGCAGCCCTCGGGGGCACGAATGCCCAGGTTGAGAACGCCGCGGAGATCGCGCTCGAGCACCATCTCGGCATGACCTGCGATCCGGCCGCCGGGCTCGTTCAGGTGCCCTGCATCGAACGCAACGCGCTTGGCGCCATCAAGGCGGTCTCGGCCGCGTCGCTCGCACTTCGCGGCGACGGAGACCATTTCATGCCGCTCGACAACTGCATCCGCGTGATGCTCGAGACCGGGCAGGACATGAACCTGAAATACAAGGAAACCTCCACCGGCGGGATTGCCGTCAACCTTCCGGAATGCTGATCCCTCATAAGGTCCAACAGACATGTCTCAGATCATCCTGACCGTTTCCTGCCCGGTGCGACCCGGCATCGTGGGAGCGATCTCCACCTTCCTCGCCGAGCAGGGCTGCAACATCCACGACAGTTCGCAGTTTTCGGATCTCGCGAACGACCGTTTCTTCATGCGGCTAAGCTTCGTCTCCGAGCAGGGCCGGACCCGCGACGCGCTGGGCGAGAGCTTTGCTGCGACGGCTCAGAAGCTCGACATGGATTATGCCTTCCATGACCCGGCCACGAAGATGAAAGTCATCATCATGGTCTCGCGCTTCGGGCACTGCCTGAACGACCTGCTCTACCGCTGGCGGATCGGTGCGCTGCCGATCGACATCGTGGCCGTGATCTCGAACCACATGGATTACCAGAAGGTGGTGGTGAACCATGACCTTCCGTTCCATTGCATCAAGGTCACCAAGGAGAACAAGCAGGAGGCCGAGGCCGAGCAGATGCGCATCGTGCGCGAGACCGGCGCGGAACTGATCGTGCTCGCCCGCTACATGCAGATCCTCTCGGACGAGATGTGCCAGGAGATGTCGGGGCGGATCATCAACATCCACCATTCGTTCCTGCCGAGCTTCAAGGGCGCGAACCCCTACAAGCAGGCCTATGAGCGCGGTGTGAAGCTGATCGGGGCAACCTCGCATTACGTGACCGCCGATCTCGACGAGGGTCCGATCATCGAGCAGGACACAGTGCGGGTGACCCATGCGCAGAGCCCGTCGGATTACGTGAGCCTCGGCCGCGACGTGGAAAGCCAGGTGCTCTCCCGGGCCATTCACGCCCATATCCATCACCGGGTCTTCCTCAACCGCGACAAGACCGTGGTCTTCGCGGCGAGCCCCGGCGAATACGCCTCCGAACGCATGGGCTGAGGCGGGCCAAGCCCGCCTGAAGCCTGTAGCCTTGCGCGCCCCAGAGACGGGGCGTGCCCTGCATTGAAGCCCCGCGCCGGACGTTTTCGGCGCGGGGCAATGCTATTTTGCGCGCCAGACCAGCACGAGCCCGCCGGAGAGCAGGGCTGCGAGCGAGAACCAGGTGATCGCGTAGACGAGGTGGCTGTTGTGGAAGCGGATCACGGTGAGCCCGCCACGGGGCCAGCCGGAGCCGTCTGCATCCGCATCGATGAAATAGGGCGCGATGTCATGCAGGCCGCGGGCCGCGGCAATGGCAGCGACATCGCGGGAATACCAGCGGTCCGCGCCGGGATCGTTGGCCCGCAGGAAGGCGCCGCCGGGCTCGCTGAGGCGCAGGAGGCCGGTAATTTCCGTCTCGTCGCCGGGAGGGGCGGCGGAGGGCTCCGCCGGGCGGCCGTCGCCCGTGGGGAGGAAGCCGCGGTTGACGAGCACGACGAACCCGCGGTCGGTCAGGAAGGGGGCGAGCACCCAGTCGCCGCCGCCGAGCTCGGTCACCGCGAGGACGCGGGTTTCAGGACTGTCGAGAAAATGCCCCGTCACCCGGACATGGCGGTATTCGTCGCGGTCGCGGGAGACGGAAGGCCAGTCGGCAGGGCCGGGGGCAGCGGCGGGCGCCGCATGAACGCGGGCCTCGACGCGGTCGATCAGGTCGAGCTTCCAGGCGCGGCGCTCGACCTGCCAGATGCCGAGCGCGAGGAAGACCGCGACGGCGAGGATTCCCAGCCCGAGATATGCGAGCCGGGCCATGGAGGGCCTTCGGCTCAATCGTGACCGCCGTGCTGCGCCCCGTTGGTGTCATCTTCGAGCCCGAAATCCGGCATGCCCTCGGTGGTGCCGGGCTGCATCGGTGCCGGTTCGTGCATCATGCCGGGCATCATGTTCCGGTCGAGGTGATACATCACCCAGAGCGAGCCGGTGAGCGCGATGAGGACGAGAATGAGGGTGAAGATGAGCGCCATGACCGACCATCCGCCCTCCGCCTTCGTGTCCATGTGCAGGAAGTAGACCATGTGGACGAAGATCTGGACGACGGCGAAGCCGATGACGAGCACGGCGGTCAGCGCCGCGCTGTCGAAGGGGCGGCCCATCACCAGCCAGAACGGGATCGCCGTCAGGATGACGGAAAGCACGAAGCCAGTGATGTAGCCGCTCAGGGTCGAATGGCTGGGGGCGGTATCGTGATGATGTCCGTGGGCGCTCATCGCATCACTCCCAGCAGGTAGACGAAGGTGAAGACGCCGATCCAGACCACGTCGAGGAAATGCCAGAACATGCTGAGGCAGAGCAGCCGCCGGCGGTTGGCCTCGATCAGCCCGTGCTTGCGGAGCTGGACCACCATCACGGCGATCCAGACGAGACCGGACGTCACGTGCAGCCCGTGGGTGCCGACGAGCGCGAAGAAGGAGGAGAGGAACGCGCTCCGTTGTGGCCCGGCGCCCTCGGCGATCAGCGAGCCGAACTCGTAGAGCTCGATGCAGACGAAGGCCGCGCCGAAGGCTGCGGTCACCATCAGCCATTTCTGCGTCCGCTGGTTGTCGTCGTCCTGCATGGCGAGGATGGCGAAGCCGTAGGTGATCGAGGAGAAGAGCAGCATCGCCGTGTTGACCGCGACGAGCGGCAGCTCGAAGACATCCGCCGGGGTGGGGCCCGCGGCGTAGTTCGCCCCGAGCACCCCAAAGGTCGCGAACAGCATCGCGAAGATGAGACTGTCGCTCATCAGGTAGATCCAGAACCCGAGCAGGGTGCTGTGGCCGGGTGGATGGTCCGGGCCTTCCGCGACGTGAAAGACCCGGCGGTCGGTTTCAGTGCCGTGCATCAATGTCGTATCCGTCATGTTCAGGCCCCGGCCCCCAGAAGTCGCGTCCGCTCGTTCTCGGAGGCGCTCACCTCGCCGGCCGGGATCGAGTAGTCCCGGTTGTAGTTGAAGGTGTGCCAGATGGTGACGCCGATCATGCCCACGAAGGCGACGATCGCGAGCCACCAGATGTGCCAGACCATGGCGAAGCCCAGGGCGACGCTGAGGCCCGCGAGGTAGACGCCGGTGCCGGTGTTCTTCGGCATGTGGATCGGGATGAAGCCGTCCTCCGGCCGGACGTAGCCGTGCCGCTTCATGTCGGTCCAGGCATCGAGATCATGCACCACCGGCGTGAAGGCGAAGTTGTAGGCTGGCGGCGGCGAGGAGGTGGACCATTCGAGGGTCCGGCCGTCCCAGGGGTCGCCCGTGGTGTCGCGCAGCGCCTCGCGGTTGCGGATGCTGACGAAGAGCTGCATGAGGAAGGCGCCGATGCCGACCGCGATCATCGCCGCGCCGCAGGCCGCGATCACGAACCAGACCTGCAGGCTCGGATCGTCGAAGACGCGAAGGCGCCGGGTGACGCCCATGAGGCCGAGCACGTAGAGCGGCATGAAGGCGACGTAGAAACCGCCGACCCAGAACCAGAACGAGATCTTGCCCCAGAACGGATCGAGCCGGAAGCCGAAGGCCTTGGGGAACCAGAAGTTCATGCCGGCAAAGAGCCCGAAGAGCACGCCGCCGATGATGACGTTGTGGAAATGGGCGATCAGGAACAGGCTGTTGTGGAGCACGAAGTCGACCGGCGGCACCGCAAGCAGCACGCCCGTCATCCCGCCGATCACGAAGGTGATCATGAAGGCGACCGTCCACATCATCGGCAGGTCGAAGCGGATCCGGCCGCGATACATCGTGAAGAGCCAGTTGAATATCTTCGCCCCGGTCGGAATCGAGATGACCATCGTGGTGATCCCGAAGAACGAGTTCACGCTCGCGCCTGAGCCCATGGTGAAGAAGTGGTGCAGCCACACGAGGTAGGAGAGTATCGTGATGACCACGGTGGCATAGACCATCGAGGTGTAGCCGAAGAGCCGCTTGCCCGAGAAGGTCGAGGTGACCTCGGAGAAGATCCCGAAGACCGGCAGGATAAGAATGTAGACCTCCGGATGCCCCCAGATCCAGATGAGGTTCACATACATCATCGAGTTGCCGCCGAAATCGTTCGTGAAGAAGTTCATTCCGACGTAGCGGTCAAGCATGAGCAGCGCGAGGACAGCGGTCAGCACGGGGAAGGCCGCGACGATGAGGATGTTGGTGCAGAGCGCCGTCCACGTGAAGATCGGCATCCGCATCAAGGTCATGCCCGGCGCGCGCATCTTCACGATGGTGCAGATCAGGTTGACGCCCGAGAGCAATGTCCCGATCCCCGCGATCTGCAGCCCCCATATGTAGTAATCCACCCCGACATCCGGGCTGTAGGCGATGCCCGAGAGCGGCGGATACGCCAGCCAGCCGGTCTTGGCGAATTCCCCGATGAACAGCGACATCATGATGATGACGGCACCGGACACGGTCATCCAGAAGCTGAAGTTGTTGAGGAACGGGAACGAGACGTCGCGCGCGCCGATCTGCAAGGGCATGATGTAGTTCATCATGCCCGTCACCATCGGCATGGCGACGAAGAAGATCATGATGACGCCGTGCGCGGTGAAGATCTGATCGTAGTGATGGGAGGGCAGGTAGCCGTCGGAGCCGTTGAAGGCGATCGCCTGCTGGAGCCGCATCATGATCGCGTCGGCGAAGCCCCGGAGCAACATGATGACGCCGAGCACCATGTACATGATGCCGATCTTCTTGTGATCGACGCTCGTGAACCATTCGCTCCAGAGATACCCCCAGAGCCTGTAGCGCGTTATGGCGAAGAGCACGGAGCTGCCAATGAGAGCGACGACAATGAATGTCACCACCAGAATCGGCTCATGATAGGGAATGGCAGACCAGGTCAGTTTGCCGAACAGGAAATGGGTCAGTGCATCCATCGCTCAGTGTTCCTCTTCGGATCCGTGATCCATGGCGGCTTCGTTCGTGCCATGAGCGTCCATCGGTCCGCCGCGCCGCGTGGTCTTGTCGTATTCGAGTGCGTCGGGTGGGGCCCAGCTGTGGTGGCCCTCGCCGCCGTGCGCCTCTGCGGCCTGCGCGCTGCCGTGCGGTCCGTGAATGTCGCGCAGGCAGAGCTTGCCGGGCTCGACACACATGCTCACCACGTCGTCGAAGAGAGACGGGTCTGTCGCGCCGAAGTATCGGACAGGGGCGTTCTCGCTCGGCTTTTCAAGTTCGAGATAGGCTGCGCGATCAAGGGTTCCCTCGCCGCCGCGCACCTTCGCGATCCACTGGTCGAAGGCCTGGCTGTCGACGCCGTGGAACTCGAACTTCATGCCCGAGTAGCCTGCGCCGCTGTAGTTCGACGAGAAGCCGCCGAACTCGCCGGGCTCGTTGATGACGGCATGGAGCTTGGTCTCCATCCCCGGCATCGCGTAGATCTGGCCCGCCAGTGCCGGGATGAAGAAGGCGTTCATCACCGTCGAGGAGGTGAGCCGGAACCGGATCGGCCGGTCCACGGGCGCGGCGATCTCGTTGACCGTGGCAACGCCGTATTGCGGGTAGATGAATAGCCATTTCCAGTCGAGTGCGACTGCCTCGATCTCAAGCGGCTCGGTGCCGGCGGCGACGGGCGTGTCGCTGTCGATGCGCTCGATCGGGCGGTAGGGATCGAGCAGATGCGTCCCCATCCAGGTGAGCGCGCCGAGCCAGATGATGATGAGGAGCGGTGCGCCCCAAATCACAAGCTCCAGTTGAGTTGAGTGGTCCCAATCGGGATCATAGCGCGCTTCGCGATTTGCCTGGCGGTACTTCCAGGCAAAGAAGACTGTCAGGAACAAGACCGGAATGATGACCAGAAGCATCAAGACGGTCGAAATGATCAGAAGATCTCGTTGCTGTGCTGCGATATCGCCGGATGGGGAAAGTACCACCCACTTACAACCAGCAACCGTCAGGAGAAGAACGAACGGCAATACATGCCGGCCTCGAAGTCGTCTCAAGAGATAGCCCACCTTGCCAGCGTCCATTAGCTTGGCGCAATTTGACCTCTGTTTAGAGAGTAGAGGTCGCCTGCCTGCTATGACATATTGCCCCGACTCATTTTCCTATGCCTCATCGGCGATCGGTTCAACCCGCCTTGACGTGACCGGGGAATGATCGTCAAAAGTTTGCTGCACCAATGGAAGGCTGTCAGATGAACACTGATCCATCCGCCGCTGCACTGCCGTCGTCCGGCCATGGAGGCTCAATGGGCGACGGAAGAGGGCACTCCGGCCAACACGGAATTGGCCCCGGGGAGACCGCAATCGGCGTGATCATCGGACGAACTTCCGAGTTCTTCGACTTCTTCGTCTTCGCGATTGCGTCGGTCCTCGTGTTCCCGCGCCACGTGTTTCCCTTTGTCGATCCCGTGACCGGGACGCTCTATTCCTTCGGGTTCTTCGCGATCGCGTTCCTCGCCCGGCCCTTCGGCACGGCGCTGTTCATGAAGATCGACCGGGCGCACGGGCGGGGCGTGAAACTCACCACGGCGCTCTTCACGCTCGGCACATCGACGGCAGGGATGGCGTTCCTGCCGAGCTACGAAACGATTGGAATTGCTGCGCCAATTCTGCTCGCGCTCTTCCGTATCGGACAAGGGCTCGCGATGGGCGGGGTCTGGGACGGGCTCGCCTCGCTGCTCTCGGTCAACGTCGATCCGAAGCGCCGCGGCTGGTATGCGATGATCCCGCAGCTCGGCGCGCCGCTCGGTCTGGTCGTCGCGAGCGGACTCTTCGCCTACTTTTACGGCAACCTGACCCGGGCCGACTTCTACGACTGGGGCTGGCGCTATCCCTTCTTCGTGGCCATGGCGATCAACGTGGTGGCGCTTTTCGCCCGGCTGCGCATCGTGGTGACGGAGGAGTATCAGAACCAGTTCGAGGCGCGTCACCTGCAGCCGACACCCATTTTCCAGACGATTCGGGAAGAGGGGATGACTATCGTTCTCGGGGCCTTCGTGCCGCTCGCAAGCTTCGCGCTCTTCCACATGGTCACGGTATTTCCGCTCTCCTGGGTCTTCCTCTACACCGAGGAATCGATCTCTCACTTCCTTGTGATCGAGATGATCGGGGCGCTGTTCGGCGTTGCGGCGATGGTTGTCGGCGGCTGGCTCTCCGATCGCCACGGCCGACAGTTGATGCTTGGGGCGACGGCGCTCGCCATCGCGATCTTCAGCGGATTCGCTCCGCTCCTGCTCAATGGCGGTGATATCGGCGAGCTCGCCTTCATGATCATCGGCTTCAGCATCCTCGGCCTCTGCTTCGGCCAGGCCTCGGGATCGGTCGCGTCGAACTTTGGGGTAAAGAACCGCTACACCGCCTCGGCGCTGACCTCGGACTTCGCCTGGCTGCTCGGCGCGGGATTCGCTCCGCTCGCGGCACTCTCGCTCGCCAGCGCCTTCGGGCTCGGCGCCTCGGGCGGATATCTGCTCTCGGGCGCGGTCTGCACTCTCATCGCGCTCTATGTAAGCTATCAGAAACGCGGCCGGCTCGACTGAGCCGGCACGCGCACCGGCAGGCCGATGGAGCGTCTGCCGGTGCGCCATCGCGGGTGCCCGCGAGTGCGGACCTTTTCCGGTGTACCGAAGCGGCAGCGGAGCGGGTTCTGTCGAGCCGGCCCGTGTTTTGCCTTTTGGCGGATATGCAAACGCCAGCATGCGGGGAGCATGCTGGCGTTGCGGTCTTCGAGCGCGCCTCCAGGCTCCGCCGTCAGGCGGGGATGCAGGTCTGGTGCTGGGTGCCGAGGCCCTCGATGCCGAGGGCCATCCGGTCGCCGGCTCTGAGATAGGCCGGCGGCTTCTGGCCCATGCCGACGCCCGGCGGCGTGCCGGTGGAGATGATGTCGCCAGGATGCAGGCTCATGAACTGCGAGAGATGGGAGATGAGCTGCGCGACGCCGAAATGCATGGTGGCGGTCGAACCGTCCTGATAGCGGGTGCCGTTGACCTCGAGCCACATCGAAAGGCGCTGCGGGTCGGCGATCTCGTCGGCGGTAACCAGCCATGGACCGATCGGGCCGAAGGTGTCGTGGCTCTTGCCCTTGACCCACTGACCTGAGCGATGAAGCTGGAAGTCGCGCTCGCTGAGATCGTTGACCACGCAATAGCCTGCGACATGGGCGAGTGCATCAGCCTCGGAGACGTATTTCGCGGGCTTGCCGATCACCACGCCGAGCTCGACCTCCCAGTCGCTCTTCACCGAACCGCGGGGGATCTCGACATCGTCATCGGGGCCGCAGATTGCGGAAACCGCCTTGGAAAACAGCACCGGCTCCTCGGGGAGCGCCATGCCGCTTTCGGCGGCGTGGTCGGCATAGTTGAGGCCGATGCAGAGAAATTTGCCCACCCGGCCCACACAGGGGCCGATCCGCTGGCCACTGACCGCGGGCAGGCTCGAGAGGTCGGTGGCGCGGAGCCCATCGAGGCCCGCGGGCGTCAGCACCTCGCCGGCGATGTCGTCCACAAGGCCGGAGAGATCGCGAACCGTGCCGTCGGTATCGAGAATGCCGGGCTTTTCCTGGCCTTTCGGGCCATAGCGCAAGAGTTTCATGCTGTTTCCTTCAAATCGCCCAGCCGCCGTCAATCACATGGGTCTGGCCGGTGACAAAGGCCGCCTCGTCCGAGGCGAGCCAGACCGCGAGGGCCGCGATCTCCGCGGCAGTGCCGATGCGACCCATCGGCTGGCGCGCGATGAACTCGGCAAGCGCCGTGTCGTAATCCCCGGTGGCGCGCAGCCGGTCGTGCAGGGAGGGACTGTCCACCGTGCCGGGGCAGATCGCGTTGCAGCGGATGCCGCGGGTCACGAAATCGGCGGCGACCGCTTTGGTGAGGCCGATCACGGCGGCCTTGGAGGCGGAGTAGGCGAAGCGGTTCGGCACGCCCTTGAGCGAGGAAGCGACGGAGGCCATGTTGATGATCGCCCCGCCACCCGCGGCCAGCATCTCCGGCAGGGCGCTGCGGATCAGGCGATACATCGAGGTCACGTTCAGATCGAAGGTGAAGCTCCAGTCCTCGGGCGCGCAGTCGAGGATCGTGCCGGAATGGACGTAGCCTGCGCAGTTGAAGAGGATGTCGAGCGGGCCGAGGCGCCCGATGAGGGCGGACACCGCAGCGGAGTCGGTCACATCGAGATGCACGGTCTCCGCGCCGGCAAGGCTCTCAAGCGCCGGGGCGTTGATGTCGCAGGCGATGACCCGCGCGCCCTCGGCCATGAAGCGTTCGGCGGTTGCGCGTCCGATGCCCTGGCCCGCCGCAGTGACCAGGGCGGTCTTGTTTTCCAGTCGTCCCACGGGATCTCCCCTACATTACGGCGCCGATCTGCCAGGGCACGAACTCGACCCCGCCAAACCCCTGCGCCTCGCTTTTCGTTTTTTCGCCCGATGCAACGCGCAGCATCAGCTCGAAGATCTCGCGGCCCTTTTCGGCGATCGGGACACCCTCGACGATGTCGCCGCAATTCACATCCATGTCTTCCTGCATGCGGGCATACATCTCGCTGTTGGAGGCGAGCTTGATGCAGGGCACGGGCTTGTAGCCCGAGACGCTGCCGCGGCCGGTGGTGAAGGCGATGAGGTTGGCGCCGGATGCCGTCTGGCCGGTGACCGAGCAGGGGTCGTAGCCGGGGCTGTCCATGAAGGCGAGGCCGGGGCTGTCGATGGGCTCGCCGTAGCGGTAGACGCCGGAAAGCGGCGCGGTGCCTGCCTTTGCGACAGCACCGAGGCTCTTTTCGAGGATCGTGGTCAGGCCGCCGCGCTTGTTGCCCGGCGAGGGATTGTTGTCCATCTCGCCGAAGTTCCGCGCCGTGTAGTCTTCCCACCATTCGATCAGATCGACGAGCCGGCGCCCGGTGGGTTCGTCGACCGCGCGGCGTGTGAGCAGGTGCTCGGCGCCGTAGATCTCGGAGGTCTCGGAGAGCATGGTGATGCCGCCCTGGCGCACGAGCAGGTCGGAGGCCACGCCGAGGGCGGGATTGGCGGTGAAGCCCGAGTAGCCGTCAGAGCCGCCGCACTGCATGCCGACCGAGAGGTGCCGGGCGGGTACGCTTTCGCGCCCGACCCGGTCGGCCTCGGCAGCAAGCTCGCGCAGGATCGCGACGCCTTTCTCAACCGTTGCCCTCGTGCCGCCGGTCTGCTGGATCGTCATGTAGCGGAAGCGGGCGCTGTCCTTCAGCGCCTTGCGGTCGATGAGATCGGGGATCTGCATCACCTCGCAGCCGAGGCCGACCATGAGGATCGCGCCAAAATTGGGGTTGTGGCCGTAGCCGGCGATGGTGCGGAAGAGCGTCTCGTAGCCATCGCCCTTGCCGGACATGCCGCAACCCGTGCCGTGGACGATGGGCACAACACCATCGACATTGGGAAACGCGTCGAGCCAGCCCGCGCGCTCGGCGGCCTCGGCGATGAAGCGGGCGACCGAGCCTGCGCAGTTCACCGAGGTGAGGATGCCGATGAAGTTGCGGGTGCCGACCCGGCCGGAAGGGCGGACATAGCCGCGGAAGCGCGCTTCGGTCTCGGCAGGCGGCAGCGGGCGCAGGTCGGCGCCGAAGGCATAGTCCTGCCGGTGGGCGCCCATGCCGAGGTTCTGGACGTGGACATGCGCGCCGGGCTCGATCGTGGCAAGTGCAGTGCCGATGATCTGGCCGTATTTCCGGATGGTCTCGCCCGCCGCGATGGTGCGCGACGCGACCTTGTGCCCGGCCGGGATATCCTCGCACGCAGCCGGTCCGCCGGGTTCGAGCACGGTGCCCGCCATGATGGCGCGCGGTGCGATCAGCACGTTGTCGTCGGGATGCAGGCGGACGGTTGCGGGGGCGGCTCCTGTACGGGCCGCCGCGTCTGGCAGCGAGGTCATGGTGTCACGACGATCTTGATGATGGTCTCCCGGTCCGAGGCAAGCCCGGCGAAGCGGTCAGGCAGGTCGGTGAGCGGAACGACCTCGGAAAGCAGCGCGCCGGTGTCGATTTCGCCGCCGCGGATCGCCGCGATCACCCGGGCGAAATCCGCCGCGAGCGCGTTGCGGCTGCCGATGATCCGGGCTTCGCGCTTGTGGAACTCGGGGTCGGAGAAGGTGATGTCGTTCTTCACCACGCTCACGAGGGTGTAGGTCGCGCCGTGGGCGAGGAGGGGGAAGCCCGCCTCGATCGCGGCGGCGCTGCCGGTGGCATCGAAGATCGCATCGAACCCGTCGGCGCGTTCGCCGGTCAGGATGTCGCTGCCCGTGAGATGGGTGTCAGAGAAGCCGAAGCGGTCGCGCGCCTGGGCGAGCCGTGCCGCACTCTGGTCGAGCAGGTGGACCTCGGCCCCCTCGGCGCGCGCGAAGAGTGCGGTGCCGAGACCGATCGGGCCGGCGCCGGTGACGAGGACCCGGTCTCCGGCGGAAAGCTTCGCGCGGGCGACGGCGTGGGCGCCGATGGCGAGGAACTCGACCATAGCGGCCTGGATCTCGCTGAGCCCGTCGGCCGGGACGATGTTGCCTTCGGGCACGGCGACGCGGGCGCACATGCCGCCGTCGCGATGGACGCCGAGAACTTCGATCTTCATGCAGCAATTGGGCTTGCCGCGCCGGCAGGCCCGGCAGGTGCCGCAGGAGAGGTAGGGGTTGATGGCGACGATCCGGCCGGCGTCGGGCCCGTCCGCGAGCCGTCCGCCAAGCTCGTGGCCGATGACGCGGGGGTATTCGAGATAGGGGTGCTTGCCCTCGAAGATGTGGTAGTCGGTTCCGCAGATGCCGATGGCGGCGATATCCACAAGCCGCCAGCCTTCGGGGGCCGAAGCCGGCAGCGTGCGGGGCGAGAGCGAGAAGCGGCCGGGTGCGTCGCAGGTGCCGCAGAGCTGGGTGGTGAGCACGTCGTCCATCATTGTGCCATCTCCGCGGAGCGCGGGGTCCAGTCGAGCGGCAGTTCGCCCTTGATGATGAGGCTCAGGATGTCGTCCTTGGTGACGTCCTCGATGTCATGTTCGCCGACGAGGTTGCCCTTGTTCATCACGACGACCCGGTCGCAGAGCTCGAAGACGTCATGCATGTCGTGGCTCACCAGCAGGATGCCGATGCCTTGAGCCTTCAGCCGACGGACGAGATCGGCGACCATCGCGGTTTCCGAGGGGCCGAGTGCCGCGGTCGGCTCGTCCATGATGAGGACCTTCACGTCAAAGTAGATCGCACGCGCGATGGCGATCACCTGGCGCTGGCCACCGGAGAGGCTCAGGACGGGATCGGTCAGGTTGCGGAAATTGGGGTTGAGCGTGGCGAGGACCTTGCGGGCCTCGCTCAGCATCCGGGCGTCGTCGAGATTGCCGAAGCGGGTCTTGATCTCGCGCCCGAGGAAGAGATTGGCCGGCGCATCGAGGTGATCGGCGAGCGCCAGTGTCTGGTAGATGGTCTCGATCCCGAGGTCGCGGGCATCATTGGGCGAGTCGAAGCTCACCGTCTTGCCGCGGATGCGGATCTCCCCGCCGGTCGGCAGCATGGCGCCCGAAAGGATCCGCATGAGGCAGGATTTTCCCGCGCCGTTATGCCCGAGCACGCCAACGATCTCGCCGGGGAAGAGCTTGAGCGATACGCCGTTCACGGCATGCACGCCGCCGAAGTGCTTCTCGATGCCGATCATCTCGACGAGAGGGGGCGCGGGGGATGTCATGGCGGGCCTTTCGCAATTCCGGTTCAGGTTCGGCCCGCCCCCCGGGGGGAGGGGGCGGGCGTGGCGCAGAGCGGGCTCAGTAGAGAACGTTTTGTGCGCTGTCGCTGTCGACGTTGTCCTTGTCGACGAGGACGACACCGGTGTTGATGAAGGGCTCGACCTCGCCGCCGTTCAGCACATCGAGGACCGCGCTGACGCCCTTCTCGCCCATCTGGAACGAGCCTTGGACGGCGATGGCATCGAGCACGCCGTCGCGCACGAACTGCTGGAGATCGGCGTTGCCGTCGAAGCCGATGGCGGTCAGGGTCCCGGCGCGGCCCGACTGGACGAGCGCCCGGCCCATGCCGACGGCCGTAGGCTCGTTGGCCCCGAAGATGCCGACGAGGTCCGGATTGGCGGCGAGCACGTCGGTCGTCTGGTTGAGCGCGGTCGCCATCTGCGACTGCGAGTAGTAGGGGCCGACGATCTCGAGCTTGGAATTGGCCTCGATATACTTCACGAAGCAGCCGACACGGCCGATCTCCGAGCCGACCCCGGCCACGTAGGACATGACCGCCACCTTGCCCTCGCTGCCGGCCTTGTCGATCATGCGCTTGGCGACTTCCTCGCCCGCGGCGCAGTTGTCGGTTGAGAGGAAGGACTGGTAGGCGCCCTTGGCCTCGTCGGAGAGCGCACTGTCGATAATGACGACGGGAATGGCGTTCTCGTAGGCGCGCTTGACGACGGGCACGAGCGCCTCCGGATCGGAGGGCGCGAGCACGATGCCCGCGACGCCGCGATTGATCGCATTCTCCACGAGGTTTACCTCGTCGGCGACGGCGCTCTCGGTGGCGGGGCCGTCGAAGCTCATCGTGTGTTCGTTCTGGCCGGCAATCGCGGCCTCCGCGCCGAGATTGACGTTCTGCCAGAAGTTCGAGTTGGTCGTCTTGACGATGACGGCGATCTCTCCCGCCTGCGCCTGGGCAGCCGTGAGGGCCAATGCCGAGGCCGCGAGCATGCCGGCTTTCTTGAAGGTCATTTCAGTTCTCCCTGGACGTTGTTTTTCAGTTTCTGTTGCGCAGCTGATCGATCCAGACCGCGCCGATGACGACGAAGCCGATCACGATCTGCTGGATGAACGCGGAGACCCCGGCCATGTTGAGACCGTTGCGCAGAATGCCGATGATGAAGGCGCCGATCATCGTGCCCGAAATGCCGCCGACCCCGCCCATGAGAGAGGCACCGCCGATCACCGCCGCAGCGATGGCATCGAGCTCGTACATCACGCCCTCGCTGGGCTGGGCGGTGACGAGGCGCGACATCAGCACGTTACCCGCGAGCCCGGCCAGTGCACCCGACATCACGTAGGCCATGATCTTCGTGCGGTCGACGAGCACGCCGGCGAGCCGGGCGGCTTCCTCGTTGGAACCGGTCGCATAGATGTGGCGGCCGAGTTGGCGGCGGCGGAGCAGGTAGGCCGCCGCTGCCGCGACGATGACAAGGAGGATCACCGGGTAGGGGATGCCGGGAAAGACCACGCGGGGAAAACCATTCTCGCGCAGTTCCACGACCCGGAACAGGCTGCCGTTGCCGAGAATGCCGAAGGGCTCGCCGAGCCCGGAGACCGGCGCGGCCCCCGTCAGCTGAAGCGCGAGGCCGCGGGCGATGAGCATCATGCCGAGCGTGGCAACGAAGGGGGTGATGCGCATCCGGGTGATGACAAAGCCGTTGAAGGCACCGCAGAGAGCCCCTGTCACGACGCCAAGCATCATTGCCGGGATGACCGGGAGGCCCGCCTTGACGCTGAGGCCGGTAATGACGCCCGAGAGGGCGAGGACCGATCCGACGGAAAGATCGATGCCTCCGGTGATGATCACCATCGTCATGCCAATGCCGAGCAGGCCGATGACGGATGTCTGCAGCAGCACCGTGAGGCCGTTGTTGACGGAAAGGAACGCAGCGTTGCCGAAGGCAAAGACGACGATGAGAAGCGCCAGCGTCATCAACGCTGTCAGGCGATGAAAGGTGTCGGCGGAGAACTTCAACGCGCCCGCCGTCTCGCCACCTCCGGCCTGGGTTGCCTCAGTCATGGATCCTCCCCGGGTATCGCTGAATGCGAAAACGGAACTTTATGATTAAAAACAATTTGCGTGGCACTGGTGGAGATGTCAAATGTTTTTAATAATTGCTGGCCCGGGATCAGGTCGGAAACAGGCAGGAGGAATGCCATGGCACGGACGGACGTGCGGTTCAGGCGGGCGTACAATCGCCTGATCGAGCTCTGTGGCGCACTGGCTCCGGGCGGCTCGCTGCCTTCGGAGAATGCCCTGGCGGCAGAGTTCGGCGTAAGCCGCACGGTGGTGCGCGCCGGGCTCAAGCGACTCGTCAAGGTCGGCATCCTTTCCTGGGACGGCCGCGAGAAGACCGTGCTCAGGTGCCCCGAAGAGCGTGACAGGCTGGCGCTGGATGGCGCGGCCTCCGGCGATGACATGGAGGAGCTCGAGGCGCGGTTTCTCGACTGGGTGCTGCGCTTCGACGTGCCGGCGGGCACACCGCTCAACGTGGCCCAGCTTTCGCGGGATTTCGGCGTGGCACCGCACCGGTTGCAGGAGTTCCTGTCAAGCTTCACGCCCTTCGGGCTCGTCGAGCGGCGCCCGCACGGCGGCTGGACGCTTCTGGGCTTCACCCGCGACTTCGCGGTGGAGCTGTCAGAATTCCGGTCCGTGCTGGAGCTGAATGCCGTGCGGCATGTGGTGAACGCCCCGGTCGATCATTCGATCTGGCGGCAGCTCGGGCAGATTCGCGGCGAGCATCTGGCGCTCAAGGAGCAGATCGACGCGAAGTTCCACGACTTCTCGAAACTTGACGAGCGGTTTCACACCGCGCTGAATTCGGTGGTGCGCAACCGGTTCGTGGCCGAGTTCCAGAAGGTGATCTCACTCATTTTCCATTACCACTACATGTGGGACAAGACCGACGAGCGCCGCCGGAATGCGGCGGCGATCGAGGAGCATCTGGCGCTTATCGATGCGCTCGAGAAGCGGGACGCGGCGGCGGCGGAGGAAGCGGCGCGCGGCCATCTCCGCACCTCGATGACGACGCTTCTCTCCTCGCTCCGCGACCATCAGCTCGGCTGATACGGCGGACGGGCCCCGTTTCAGGCGAGGGCTGCGTTTGCCTCCTCGGGCAGCGGCCTTGCCAGCAGTTCGAGGTTGCGCAGGAGGGAGCTGGGCTTTGCCGTGCCGAGGAGGACCGAGGCGGTTGCGGGCGCGCGCCGGGCGAAATGGAGCGCGGCGGCGGCGAGGGAAATGCCGGAGGCTTCTGCGCGGGTCTGGAGCGTACGCACCCGCGCAAGCACTTCTTCCGGCGCGCGGCCGTAGTCATAGGTGGCGCCCGGAACCGGGCCGGTGGCAAGGATGCCGGAGTTGAAGATCCCGCCGAGTACGAGGCTGGTGCCGGTTTCGAGGCAGCGGGGCAGGAGGGCCGCCTCTGCGCTGCGATCGAGCAGCGTGAGGCGCCCGGCCAGAAGGATGACGTCGATCGGCCCGTGCGCCATCACCTCGAGGCAGACGTCGCATTCGTTAACCCCGAGGCCGAAGGCGCGGATCCGGCCGCGCTCCTTGAGGCGGACGAGGCGCTCGTAGCCGGTCTCGAAAAATTCTTTCATGTGCAAGTGGTTGCTGGCACCGTGGGTGTAGGCGCCGATGTCATGGACATAGACGATCTCGATGTGGGTGCGGCCGGTTCGGGCAAGGCTCTGCTCGAAGCTCTCCTCGATCCCGTCGCCGCTGTAGTCGTAGCGGACATCGTTCTGGGCGGGACTCACGAAGCCGTCGGCCTCGGCGATGGGCGCGCGCGCCGGGGAAAGCACGCGGCCGACCTTGGTGGAGAGGATGGCGTCCGGGTGGGCGGCGAGGAAGGGGGCGAGCCGCATTTCAGAAAGGCCGCGTCCGTAATGCGGCGCCGTGTCGAAATAGCGGATGCCGCTTTCCCAGGCCGTTTCGAGAACGGCGCGAACGTCGGCTTCCGCGACCTCGCGATAGAGATTGCCGATGCTTGCGCAGCCGAAGGAGATCTCGCTGACCGAAAGGTCGGTGCGGCCCACGAGGTTCATGCGCATGTAATGGCCTCCAGTGCTGCCGAGAGACGGGGCTTTGCGACGGTATCGCCCTGCGACCGGGCCCAGTCGAGGAAGGCCACGATCCGGCGCTCGACCTTCTGCACGTGGTTCTGGGCGATGTCGGCAAGCGGATGATCCAGGAACGGGTTGGCGAAGCGGTCGAGAATAACGGCGACATAGTGCCGGGCTGCTTCACCCTCGCCCGCTGCGATGAAGGCGGGCAGCACCTCCTCGCCGTAAAGGTCTTCGAGCCGCTGCGCCCAGGCAGGATCGCAGACCAGCTCCCGGACGAAGCGATGAGGACGGCCTTGCCTGAGCCATTCCGAGACGAGCCAGGTGTGGCCGAGATTGAGGAAGAAGAGCTTGAGCCGGGCGACGGCGTCGAGATCCTGCACGACGCGAATTGCTGGATGGGTGCAGGGGAGTCGCAAGCCAGGGCGGGACTGGATCGCCCAGAGCGCGTAAGGCTCGGCGACTGCGCCCGCGGGCTCAAGAGGTTCGGAAACGATGCGGTCGACGAGGGAATCGACCCAGGTTACCTCGTCACGCAGCCAGGCGCAGAAGTTCGGGTCCATGGCCTCGGCGGCATCCAGCGTCAGGGCGCAGAGTGCGGCGCCGTTCCGCTCGATGAGCTCGGTGGGCATGACCTGGATCCGGCGTCCGCCCGCCTCGAACCGTGCGCGCAGGAGATGGGCGAGCTTGGCCGGATAGGACATTCCCTGCTCGAAACTCTGCGCGCGATCGGTCGGGCGGGGAGCAAAGCCCGCGTCGGAGGTGTTCGAGAGGATAATCTCCGCCTCCTCGGCGATGATCCGCTCGATCTCGGGCAGATCCGTTGCGGTCGAGAGGCCGCGGACGACGCTGGTGACGTGCGCATCCTCCTCTATCACCGCTCCATTCTCGAGACCGCGGACGCGAACAGTGTATCCCGCGACGAGACCGGCGAGGCGCCGCGCGCGCCTCGGATCGCCGCTGCTCTGCACCACCGTGACCGGCCCCAGCGCCCTGCCGCGCGCCATGGCGTCGGAAACGAAGAGATCGGCATGGGCCTGCAGGAAGCGGCTCGTGCCGAACTGAATGATGGGCGTTGTTGACATGAATGTCCTCCCTTGAAATAGTGTTTAAAATCATAAAAGACATTCAGTCAACGGATTCCGTTGGCGCCCGTGGAGGACAGTTGATGATCGACGCGCACCACCATCTCTGGCGCATTGATCGCGGGGATTATTCCTGGATGGATGACAGCGTCGCCGCGATCCGGCGGGATTTCCTGCTGCCGGATCTCGCGGCGGTCACGAGGCCCGCCTGCATCGCGGGGACGATGATCGTGCAGGCCGCGCCGACGCTTGAGGAAACCGAGTTCCTGCTCTCGCTCGCGGATGCATCCACCACGCCCGAGATCCTCGGCGTGGTGGGCTGGGTTGACCTCGAGGGCAATATGGAGGCGCAGCTTGACCGTCTCCGGCATCCGAAACTCAAGGGCATCCGGCCAATGCTGCAGGATATCGAGGACACTGGCTGGATTCTGTCGCCCGATGTGATGGCGGGGCTCGAAACCGTTGCCCGGCGCGGGCTGGCGCTCGATGCCCTGATCACACCGCGCCATCTCGAGGTCCTTGCGCACGTGGCGGCGCAGCTGCCGCGGCTCCGGATTGTCATCGACCATTGCGCAAAACCGGTCTTTGCAGGCTCCGGTCCGGGGGAGGCATGGCGGACGGGTATGGCGCGGCTCTCGGCGCTTCCGCAGATGCATTGCAAGCTTTCGGGTCTTGCCAACGAATTCGGGCCTGGCTGGTCGGAGGCCGGACTGCGGCCGGTCTGCCGCCACGTTCTGGAGCATTTCGGTCCGGAGCGGGTCATGTGGGGCAGCGACTGGCCGGTTCTCGACCTTGCGGGGTCTTACGCCGACTGGTTCGCCGCCGCGCGGGCCCTGACGGCACATCTGCCGCAAGCTGCGCGCGAGTCAGTTTTCGGGGGTACCGCAACCCGGTTCTACCAGCTCGGAGAGGGGGCCTGACATGCAGAGGATGGGACTGGTGATCGGCATCGATCCCGCGCAGATAACGGAATACCGGCGGCTTCACGCCGCCGTCTGGCCGGAGGTGCTCGCCCGGCTTACGACGTCGAATATCACCAACTACTCGATTTTCCTGCGCGAGCCGGAAAACCTGCTTTTCAGCTACTGGGAGTATGTCGGTACGGATTTCGCCGCCGACGATGCGGCCATTGCGGCTGACCCGGTGACGCAAGAGTGGTGGAAGCTCTGCGGTCCGATGCAGCGGCCGCTCGCAACGCGCGCCGAAGGGGAATGGTGGGCCGGGATGCTTGAGGTCTTCCACCTCGACTAGACTGAAAATGGTTCGGAGCGAAACACTCCGAACCATTTTGGCGCCAGATCATTGGCCAGACCAAAAGCCTTGGTCGGGCCGCGCTACACTCCGAAGCGGCTTTGCTTCGAGAACTCGTGCCGGCGTCAGTGCGCGTGCAGAGCGCGGCGACGTGCCACCCGGGCCCGGATCGCCTCGATGTCGGTTTCGGGCGTCGCGGCGAAGAGCTGGCGCGTGTAGGGGTGTTGCGGGTTGGAGAAGACCGTATCGCGGCTGCCCTGTTCCACCACCTCGCCCTTGTTCATCACCATGACTTCATCGGCGATGTAGCGGACGACCGAAAGGTCGTGGCTGATGAAGACATAGGTGAGGCCGAATTCCTCCTGGAGATCGGCCAGCAGGTTCAGTACCTGTGCCTGCACCGAGAGATCGAGCGCGGAAACCGGCTCGTCGAGCACGAGGAGATCGGGATTCAGCATGAGGGCGCGGGCGATGGCGATGCGCTGGCGCTGACCGCCCGAGAACATGTGCGGATAGCGGTTGAAGTGCTCCGGGGCGAGTCCGACCTTGATGAGCATCGCCTCGGCGCGGGTTCGGCGTTCGGCAGCGGGCAGGTCTGTGTTGAGCTGGAGCGGCTCCATCAGGACGTTGCCGATCTTCTGGCGCGGATTGAGGCTGCCGTAGGGGTTCTGGAACACCATCTGCACCTTGGACCGCAGGGCCGGCGACGGCCGGCGGGTGCCGATGTCGACCTCGTCGCCATCGATGCGGAGCGTGCCGCCCGATTGACGGTCGATCAAGGCGATGATGCGGGCGAGGGTCGATTTGCCTGAGCCCGACTCGCCGACGATCGCAAGCGTCCGGCCCTTCTCGACCGCAAAGCTCGCGCCCTTCACCGCACGGATGGTCTCGGCCTTGCCGAAGAGCCCGCCGGCGACAAAATAGTCCTGCGTGAGGGCGTTGCCCTCGACGACAATACTCATTGCGCGCCCTCCGCGCCGAAGAAATCGGAAACCGTGGGGAGCCGGTCGCCCGTCGCATTCTCTGGCAGGGCGGAGAGCAGCGCGCGGGTATAGGGGTGCTGCGGCGCCTCGAAGAGGCTGAGGACGTCGGCCTCTTCCATCTTTCGGCCCTTGTACTGCACCACGACCCGGTCGGCGGTCTCGGCAACCACGCCCATATCATGGGTGATGAGGATGAGCGCCATGCCGTGCTCCTCCTGGAGTTTCATCAGCAGGTCGAGGATCTGCTTCTGGATCGTCACGTCGAGAGCCGTGGTGGGTTCGTCGGCGATGAGCAGGCGGGGGTTGGTTGCGATCGCCATCGCGATCATCACGCGCTGGCACTGTCCGCCGGACATCTGGTGCGGATAGGACTGGATCTTGGCCGCCGGTTCGGGAATGCCCACCGCCTGAAAGAGCTCGATGGCGCGGGCATGTGCCTCGCGCCGGCTCATGCCGAGATTGAGCCGGAGCACTTCCTCGATCTGGAACCCGACGGTGAAGGAGGGGTTGAGCGAGGCGATCGGCTCCTGGAAGATCATGGTGATTTCCCGCCCGATGATGCGCCGCCGCTCGGCCCTCGAGAGGCGCAGCAGATCCGTGCCGTCGAAGATCATCTCGTCGGCGGTGACGGTTGCGGTGTCGGGCAGGAGCCCCATCACCGCGAGCATCGACACGGATTTGCCCGAACCCGACTCGCCCACGATCGCGAGCACTTCGCGGGGCGAGACCGAGACGTCGATGCCATCGACGGCGGTGAAGGCTCCGGTCGCGGTGGCGAAGCGGACCGTGAGGTTGCGGATGGTGAGAATGGGCATCGGCGTCCTCCGTTCAGCTCTTCTTGAGCTTGGGATCGAGCGCATCGCGCAGCCCGTCGCCCATCAGGTTGATTGCGAGCACCGAGACGAGGATCGCGAGGCCGGGGAAGGTCACCACCCACCAGGCGCGCAGGATGAACTCGCGGGCCTCTGCGAGCATCGTGCCCCATTCGGATGCGGGCGGCTGTGCGCCCATCCCGAGAAAGCCGAGTGCGGCGGCATCGAGCACGGCGGAGGAGAAGGAGAGCGTTGCCTGCACGATGAGCGGTGCGAGGCAGTTGGGCAGGATGGTGCGGAACATGAGCCGCATGTTGCCCGCCCCTGCGACCTGCGCGGCGGTGACATATTCCCGCCGCTTCTCGCCCATTACCGCGGCGCGGGTGAGGCGGGCAAAATGCGGCTGGTAGACAATGGCGATGGCGATCATCGCGTTGGTAAGCCCCGGCCCCAGCACTGCGACGAGCACAAGGGCGAGAAGGAGCGAGGGAAAGGCCAGGATCACATCCATCACGCGCATGATGACCGCGTCGACCCACCCGCCGAAGAAGCCGGCGACAAGGCCGATCACGATACCGCCCGAGAGGGCGATCGAGACCACGACGACCCCGATGAAGAGCGAATACTGCGCGCCGAAGATCAGCCGCGAGAGCATGTCGCGGCCAACCGCATCCGTGCCGAGCAGGAATTCGGCGCGCCCGCCCTCCTGCCAGACCGGCGGCACGAGCAGCGCGTCGCGGAACTGCGCGGCCGGATTGTGCGGGGCAATGAGCGGCGCGAAGACCGCCATGATCACGAGGCAGATGAAGACGGCGAGGCCTGCAACCGCGCCGCGGTTCTGGCGGAAGTGATACCAGAATTCCGCGAGCATCCGGCGCCGGATTGCCGCACTGCTGAGCTTTACGGTCGTATCGGTCATCGGCGGCGGATCCTCGGATTGATGAGGCCATAGGTTAGATCGACGAGAAGGTTCACGATCATGACGAGGCCCGCGATCAGCAGGAGCCCGCTCTGGACCACCGGATAATCGCGCCGCGAGATCGAATCGATCATCCATTTGCCGATGCCGGGCCAGGAGAAGATCGTCTCGGTCAGGATTGCGCCGGCCATCAGCACGCCGACCTGAAGCCCGATGGTGGTAATGACCGGGATCATCGCGTTGCGTAGCGCATGGACCATGACCACCCGGCGGAATGGCAGGCCCTTGGCCTTCGCGGTGCGCACATAGTCCTCTCCCATGACCTCGAGCATCGCCGAACGGGTCTGGCGGGCGATCACCGCGAGCGGGATCGTCGCCAGCACGATCGAGGGCAGGATCAGGTGCGATACAGCGGAGGCGAAGGCGCCCTTCTGGCCAGAGAGCAGGCTGTCGATCAGCATGAAGCCGGTAACGGGCGGAAAGAAATACATGAGCGAGATACGCCCCGAAACCGGCGTCCAGCCGAGCGTGCCGGAGAAGAAGATGATGAGAAGCAGGCCCCACCAGAAGATCGGCATGGAGAAGCCGACGAGCGCGACGGTCATCGAGATCTGATCGAACCAGGAGCCGCGCTTGATCGCCGCGAGCACGCCGACCGGCACGCCGATGACCGTCGCGATGACGATGGCGACGAAGGCGAGCTCAAGCGTTGCGGGGAAGAGTGCCAGAAATTCGGTCAGCACCGGCTTCTTGGTGACAAGCGAATTGCCGAGATCCCCGTGCAGCAGCCGGCCGAGGAAGTCGAGATACTGCTGCCAGAGCGGGCGATCGAAACCGAGCTGCGCCGCCAGCTCGGCATGCCGCTCCGGCGACAGACCGCGCTCTCCCGCCATCAGCAGGACCGGGTCGCCGGGCAGGACGCGGACGAAACCGAAGGCGATGATGGTGATCCCGAGAAAGGTCGGGACGAGATAGAGCAGCTTGGTGAGAAAGAACCGGATCATGATGTCGCTCCCCTTTCCGGGCGCGCGGCGGAGAATGGCTCGCGCGCCCGGTCCCCATGTCCGAGCGGTTACTCGGCGAGATCGACGGTATCGAAGGCGAAGTCCCCGAGCGGGCTCATGACAAACCCGGTCACGTCGGCGCGCATCGGCACGAACTGTGTCGAATGGGCGAGCGTGTCCCAGGGGGCCTGTTCCTTGAAGATCACCTGGGCCTCTTCATAGAGGCGGGTGCGCTCGGCAATGTCGTTGGTGGTCTTGGCTTCGGACAGGAGTTTGGAGAAATCCTCGTTGCACCACTGCGCGCGGTTCGCACCGCCGTCGCCCGTCGCGGCGCAGGAGAGCAGCACCCCCATGAAGTTGTCCGGGTCACCGTTGTCGCCGGTCCAGCCGAGAATCACGGCGCCGTCGCGGTTCACTTCGGTGGATTTCTTGAGATACTCACCCCACTCGTAGCTGACGATTTCGGCATTGACGCCGACTTTCGCCAGATCGGACTGCATGAGCTCGGCCGTGCGCCGCGCATTCGGCATGTAGGGCCGCTGTACCGGCATGGCCCAGATCTTCATCGAGAGACCGGAGGCACCTGCCTCCTCGAGCATCGCCTTGGCGGTATCCGGGTCGTAGGGATCATCCTCGATCGCGTCGTTGTAGGACCACATTGTCGGCGGGATCGGGTTCTTCGCGATCTGGCCCGCGCCCTGAAACACGGCATCGATGATGGCCTGCTTGTTGATCGCCATGTTGAGGGCCTTGCGCACCTTCGGATTGTCGAAGGGGGCGACAGTGGTGTTGTAGGCGAGATAGGCGACGTTGAGCCCCGGCTGCTCGTCGAGCTTGAGGCTGTCATCGGCGCGGATCGAGTCGAGATCGGCCGGCGCAGGGTAGGGCATCAGGTGACATTCGCCCGCCTTGAGCTTCTGAAGGCGGACCGAACCGTCCGGGGTAATGGCAAAGACCAGATCGTCGATCTTCGGCGCTTCGCCCCAGTAGTCGGCGTTCTTCTGATAGCGGATCACCGCATCCTTCTGGTAGGCGACGAAGCGGAACGGACCGGTGCCGATCGGCAGGTTGTTGAGGTCTTCCTTCGTGCCGGCCTCCGCCAGCGTGTCGGCATATTCTTTCGATACGATCGAGGCAAAGGGCATCGCGATATTGGCCAGGAAGGGAGCCTCCGGCCGGTTCAGCACGAACTTGACCGTGTGGTCATCGACCTTGACGATCTCCTTGACGAGGTCGGGCATCTCCATGGCGTCGTAATATTCGTAGGTTATGCCGGGGATATACTGGTGCCACGGGTCATCGGTGCTGGCCTGGCGCATGAAACTAAAGATCACGTCGTCGGCGTTGAAATCTCGGCTTGGGGTGAACTTGTCATTCGAATGGAATTTGACCCCTTCGCGGAGGTGGAAGGTATATTCCAGCCCGTCCTCCGAGACCTCCCAGCTTTCGGCAAGTGCGGGCTCGACTTCGGTCGTCCCGGGCTTGAACTGCGCGAGGCGGTTGTAGACGGCGTGCGCCGAGGCGTCAAAAGTGGTGCCCGCCGTATAGGGGGCCGGGTCGAAACCTTCGGGTGAGGCCTCGGAGCAATAGACAAACGTCTTGGCGGCAGCGGGCATTGCTGCGCACAAGGCAAGGATAGAAGCGGCAATCAGGCTTCGGGACATGCGTCTCATGGTCGTCCTCTGTCGCTGTTGGGGCCCGGATTCCTTCACCCTGCCGAGATTTCGGATGATGCGATCTGCTGATGCCCGGCCCCGTTCTCGGTCCATGACAATTTTTTGACCATTTGCTCAAAACTGCAAGCACGGAGTTTCGGGACACGCCGTCGCGTCCCGCCCGCTGGACGGCGGAGCAGGGTGCATGACCCTGCAAGGCGATGCTCTGCCGGGTGAAAAGAGTTGTGAAGGCCGTGTCCTGACCGGCGCTATTTCACATAGAAATGCAGCCGTGCACGGTCAGTACGGTGCGTTGCAAAATAGAGTTCGACCGGCGTTCCGTGCTGATCGCTCGAAAGCGATTCGATTCCCAGAAGTGGCGTGCCGGGTTCGACCTCGAGCAGCGCCGCGGTCTCTTCCGACGCGCTGATCGCCTCGATCCAGCGTTCCGCGCGGGTGAGGACGATGCCGTAGCGCCGCCGCAGTGTCTCGTAGAGCGAGCGGTTCTCCATTGGCGCCGCCTCCATGCCGGGAACGGCGGAGGGGCGCAGCAGGGCGAGGACCCGGGTGCGCGGCTCGTCATCGACGCAGAGCACGCGGTCGAGCACGGCGACGTTCGGCTCGTCATCGCGCAGGCTGAGCTTGTGCGCTTCATCTGCGGTGGCCGGGCGCAGGCCCTGGAACAGGATCCGGCGCGAGACGATCTTGCTCGTGCCGACAAAATCGCTGGTGAAGGAGATCGTCGTGCCGATGAAATCCTGATCGGTGCGGGCTTCGGAGACGAAGGAGCCCTTGCCCTGCATCTTGTAGACCCGGCGTTCGACCACGAGCTGGTTGAGGGCTTCGCGCACCACGGTGCGTGACACGCCGAACATGCGGCAGAGCTCCGCTTCAGATGGCAACTGGTCGTGGGGCGAGAGGTTGCCCGAGGCAATCATCTCGATAAGGCGCGCCTTTGCCTGGGCCCAGAGCGGCGCGCTGCCCTCCTCGGCGGAGCGGTGCAGCACGGCGGTTGCGATACCGGCCCTCATGGCGGCTTCAGGCTTGGGCGCTTGCGACATGGCGAATCTCGGTTTGCGGTTGGGCCGGCACGCGATGCCTGCTGGCCAGAAGGTCGAGGGTGGCGGCGATCTCGGCCTCCTTGCGCTCGGGGCTCCACCCAAGCAGTGTTGCCGCAATCTCCGCGCAATCGCAAATTGTTGCAGCGCTCGTATGGCCTTCGAACGCCATCAGGGTCCGGCGCAGCACGATATCCTCGAGGCGGGTGACGCGCTCGCGGGTCGTGATCCAGGCAATCTCGCCCGCGTGGTAGGCAGGGGCGCCGGCAAGCGGACGTCTGCCCTCGGCATCGAAGCTGGCCGCGACCTCGGCGCCAAGGCTGCCATACCGGTCGAGCAGGCGCTGCGCGTCCTCCGGTGTTATCCGCCCCTTGCCGGCGATATCGCCAATGGCCGCTGCGCGGCCTTCGGGCGTGCGGGGGAACCCGTGTCCGCCGCCGATTGCGAGGGCTTCCGTCGAGGCGCTCCGGCTGGCATCGATCATCGGCAGGATCTTGTCGGTGAGTTGCTCGGCGCAGGCACGGTACGTGGTCCATTTGCCGCCGATCAGCGTGACGACGCGGAAAGGGCGGCCGGGGGCGGGCTCGAAGACGCGGAAGGTATGATCACGGCTGATGGCGCCCGTGGCACCATCCCCGCTGAGAGGCAAGGGGCGCACACCGGAATAGACGAAACGGATCTGATCCCGCGCAGGGGCCGCCTCAGGCAGCAGATCGGTCAGCACATCGAAGAGGTAGTCGATCTCCGCATCGGTGCAGACGCTCTCGTCGGGGTTCGTCACCCTGAGATCGGTGGTGCCGAGCAGGACCATGCGCTCGTCGAGCCGGAAGATCAGGCAGGCGCGGTGATCGCGGGTTTCGAAATAGAGCATGACATCACCGAGTTCGGCGGCGAGATCGGGGCGCTCAAGGACGAGATGCGATCCGCGGGTTCCGCCGATCAGCCGGTCCGGCACACCGATGCGCTTGTCCACCCTGTCGGCCCAGGCGCCTGCGCAGTTGACGACGAGGCTCGGACGGATGGTGGTGGAGCGGCCGGTCTGGCGGTCGAGCAGCTCGACGGCACCGTCGATCATGCTCGTAACTTCCGTATAGGGTGCAGCGAAGGCGTCCGGGCAGGCCGCCTCGGCATCGGCGACGAGTTCGAGCGACAGGCGCTCCGGCGAGTGGATCCGGGCGTCCCAGTATTCAAGTACGGCCCGGACATCCGCGGCGAAGGGGATCTGCTTCCGGGCTGTGGCGATCGGCACCGGACGGTGCCGCGGCATGGTGCGCTTGAGCTTGCCGAAATGATCGAAGATCACGAGGCCCGCGCGTACGGCGAGCGCGCCCTTCGGGCCCGGCGTGCGCTTGAGCTTGAGGAAGCGAAGGCCGGCGTCGATGAGCCCTCCCGTCCAGCTCAGCGCGGGCACCCAGACCGGAATCGGCCGGACGAGATGCGGGGCGTTGAGGAGGAGGCGATTGCGCTCCTCGACGGATTCGCGGACGAGAGCAAATTCGCCGGTCTCGAGATAGCGCAACCCGCCGTGGATGAGCCGGGAGGGGGCCGAGCTGGTTCCGGAGGCAAAATCACCACGCTCGACGAGCACCGCAGGGATGCCCTGTGCGGCGAGATCGCGGAATACGCCGATCCCGTTGATTCCCCCACCGATGATGAGAACCCTGCCATCCCCTTCGCCGCGGGCGAGGCGCCCCATCACTTCATCTCGGCTTTGCATGTTGTCCTCCGGTCATTTCGCAGCGTCTCCGCGCCCTTGCTTGTTATTACAACTTAGAACGGAAGTCCGATCAAGGGGATGTTTTCGCTGCAATGCGGGAATAAATGTTGCGGATGCGGCACGAAAAACGCCATATTTCAGTCATATTTTGCTTCTTGACAGGTCGATCGTTCTCCCCTTCTATGAACATATCATAACAAGTTGGCTTGTGGCCTCAGGCGAGGCCGGCCGTAAAGACGAGCTGCGCCGGGGAAGAGCGCGGCCGAATCAACGGGAGGAAAGGAATGGCCGCTCGGCTGTTGGGAATCGATTCTGGCGGAACCATGACCAAGGTCGCCCTCTTCGACGAGGAGGGGAAAGAACTCGCCTGCGACCATCGCCCGAACCGCATCATGTTTCCGGCGGCAGGCTGCACCGAGCGGGACCCCGATGCGATGTGGCATAGCACGGCGGAGGCGATTGCCTCTGTGCTCGAGCGAAGCGGAACGGCGCCCTCCGACATCGCTGCGGTGACGCCTTCGGGTTTCGGCGCCGGACTCTACATGGTCGATGGGGCAGGGCGCTCGGTGCGACCTGCCTTCGGATCGACGGATTCCCGCTCGGTACCCGTGATCGAGGAATGGCAGCTCACGGGCGTCACGCGCGAGATCGAGCCGCGCATCAGCCAGCAGGTCTGGTCCGGTCAGAGCCTTGCCATCCTCGGCTGGCTTCAGCGCCACGAGCCGGAGACGCTGGCGGCGACCCGTCACCTTCTGCTCTGCAAGGACTTCCTCCGCCTCCGGCTCTGCGGCGATATCTCGACCGATCCGACGGACGCGGGCTGCGCAGGCTTTGCCGATATCGAGGCCGGTGCCTATGCCGAGGACGCCTTCGCCGCCGCCGGACTCGAGGGCTGCATTCCGAAATTGCCGCCAATCGCGCCCTCCACTGCGGTGGCGGGCCGTGTTTCGGCCGAGGCCGCGCGCGCCACGGGGCTGCTCGAGGGCACGCCGGTCGCGCGGGGGGTCTACGATGTCGTGGGCTGCACGCTCGCCTCTGGCGTGAGCGCATCCGACCAGCTTGGCGTGGTCGCAGGAACCTTCAGCATCAATTCGACCCTGCACCGGAAGCCCTGCCTCGATCCGAACCCGACGCTTCAGGTCCCCTATCCGCTCAACGATCTCTATCTCGCCACCATCGCGACGCCGACGTCGGCGAGCAATCTCGAGTGGTTCTGCAAGACGCTGCTCGGTGCCGAGGCGGAACGCGCCCGCGGCAAGGGGCGCTCGATCTACGAGGTCTGCAGCGATCTCGTCTCGCGCAGCCTCGACCGGCCGCGCGACATGCTGTTCTTCCCCTATGTCTTCGGCGGACCGCAGGGCGCGCCGGCGGGGCTTCTCGGTGCGACCGCGCGCTCGGGGCTTGCCGATGTGATGCGCGCAGTCTTCGAGGGTATAGTCTTCGCCCACCGCGCCGACATCGACTATCTTCTCGGCGGGCCGGATTCGGCGCCCGTTGCCTCCGTTCGCCTCTCGGGCGGCCCCTCGAAGAGCTCGGTCTGGTCGCAGATCTTCTGCGACGCCCTGGGCCTGCCGCTCTCCATCGCCAACGGTTCGGAATTCGGCGCCAAAGGGGCGGCGATGTGCGGCGCCGTGGCAACCGGGCTCCATGCCGACATGCAGACCGCTTCGCGGAAGATGATCCGCGTTGCCCGCGAACATACCCCCGATCCCGCGCGGCATGAGGATCTCGACCGCGCCTACCGTCATTACCGGCGGGTCGGAGCCCGGATGGCGGAGGTCTGGGCCGATCCGGCGCCCGCGGCTGAGGCCCGCGCGCGCGCGGACAGCCGCCTTGCGGGAGCCTCGGCATGAGCATCGTCCTGAAAGGGGTCGGCCGGAGCGTCAACGGCGCGGCCTGGCTCTCCGACATCAATCTCACGCTCGAGCCCGGCGGGCTCTACGTCATCCTTGGCCGCACGCTTGCGGGCAAGACCTCGCTCCTGCGCATTCTTGCCGGGCTCGACCGTCCGAGCCGGGGCGAGATGCAGGACGGGGCGGAGAACCTCGTCGGCGTGCCTGTCCGCAAGCGCGACGTGGCCTTCGTCTACCAGCAGTTCGTCAATTACCCGTCCTTCACCGTCTACGACAACATCGCGGCCCCGCTGCGCCGTCAGCGGCTCGACCGCGCCGAGATCGACCGGCGGGTGCGCAGCGTGGCGGAAATCGTGCATATCGACGGCTTTCTCGATCGTTTGCCGCAGCAGCTTTCCGGTGGCCAGCAGCAGCGGCTTGCGATTGCCCGCGCGCTTGCCAAGCGCGCGCACCTGCTGCTGCTCGACGAGCCACTGGTCAACCTCGACTACAAGCTGCGTGAAGAGTTGCGCGCCGATCTCCGCAACATCTTTCGGGATGCCGAGCACACGGTGGTCTATACCACGACAGAGCCTGACGAAGCGCTGCAGATTGGCGGCACCACCATCGTGCTCCACGAGGGCAGGGTGCTCCAGATCGGGCCGGCGGCAGAGGTGCATCGCAATCCTGCCTCCACAACCGTGGCCGAGGTCTTCTCCGATCCGCCGATGAACATCTTCGAGGGCCGGATCGAGGAGGGGCTTCTGGCCTTCGCGGGGCTTCGTGCGCCGCTGCCCTTTCACATGCAGGGTGGCCCCTCGGGGCCCTGCCGCCTCGGCCTGCCGCCGCACCGGATCACCGAAACCGCAGCACCAGGACGGGTGCAGCTCACCGGCACCGTCACGCTCGCCGAGGTCGACGGCTCTTCGACTTTCACGCATTTCGAGGCGGCCGGTGGGCACTGGGTCATGCAGCGCGATGGCATCCGCCCCAAACCGGCGGGGAGCGCGTGCACCGTCCATCTGGACCCTGCCGACTTCTTCCTTTTCGGCACGGACGGCATGCTGCGCACAGCGCCCGGCGCCAGAACGCGGAAGGTGGCGTGATGGCCGAGATCGCAATCGACAACCTCCGGCATTCTTATGACAATGACCTGTCGGACCCTTCGCGCCTTGCGCTGAAGCGGGTGGATCTCACCTGGAAGAACGGCAGCGCCTATGCGCTGCTCGGGCCTTCGGGCTGCGGCAAGACCTCGATGCTCAACATCATTTCGGGGCTCGTGCGGCAGACAACCGGCCGCGTGCTCTTCAATGGCAATGACGTGACTGACCTGCCAACAGAGGCACGCAACATTGCCCAGGTCTTCCAGTTCCCGGTGCTCTACGACACGATGACAGTGGAGCAGAACCTCGCCTTCCCGTTGCGCAACCGCGGCGAGGACAAGGCGACGATCCGCCGCCGGGTCGGCGAGGTGGCCGAGATGCTCGATCTCGTGCCGCTGCTGAAGAAGCGAGCCGCGGGGCTCGGCGCCGCCGAGAAGCAGAAAATCTCGCTCGGCCGGGGGCTGGTGCGCGAGGACGTCGCGGCGATCCTTTTCGACGAGCCGCTCACGGTGATCGACCCGCATGTGAAGTTCGAACTTCGCCGCAAGCTCAAGCTCGTCCATGACGCGCTGAACCTCACGCTGATCTACGTCACCCATGATCAGAGCGAGGCGCTCACGCTCGCCGACGAGGTGGTGGTGATGTCGGATGGCGAGGTGATGCAGGTCGGCACGCCGCAGGATCTCTACGAGCGGCCGAAACACCGCTTTGTCGGAAATTTCATCGGGTCGCCGGGCATGAATTTCATTCCCTGCACGCTCGAGGGCGAACGCCTGGTCTTCGCGGGCGGGGCGCTCGCAGCACCGAACTGGCTCGGACCGCGGCTGAAGCCGGATCAGAAACTCGCCATCGGTGTGCGCCCGCAGGCGCTGTGCGTCGCCGGTGCGGGGGAGGAAGCCGTCGCGGGCCGGATCGTCGAGGCCCAGCTTCGCGGCGACAGCTACATCGCCGATGTGGCGATCGGCGAGACGCTGGTGAAGATGCGCCTCCCCGACCATGTCGCGCTGCCGACGGATGTCTTTGGGGTGCATTTTCCGCCCCGCTCCACACTCGTCTTCGCGGATGACCGGCTCCTGGGAGATCTCCATGAACAAGATTGAGGACAATCGCGCCTGGTTCCTGATCCTGCCGGTGGTGCTGCTCGTCGCCTTCAGCGCCGTTGTGCCGCTCATGACAGTGGTCAACTACTCGGTGCAGGACATTTTCGGCCCGCACCAGCGTGCCTTCATCGGCGTCGAGTGGTTCCGCGAGATGTTGCGCGATCCGGATGTGCAGGCCTCCTTCGTGCGCCAGATCCTGTTCTCGGTCATCATTCTCGCAATCGAGATCCCGCTTGGCGTGCTCGTCGCGCTCGGCTTGCCGCGCAAGGGGTGGAAATCCTCCCTCGCGATCGTGCTGCTTGCCATCCCGCTGCTCGTTCCCTTCAACGTCGTCGGCACGATCTGGCAGGTCTATGCCCGCCCCGAGATCGGGCTGCTCGGCTCGACGGTGAACGCGCTGGGCATTCCCTACAACTACACCGCTGACGGGATCTCCGCCTGGGTCACCATCGTCGCGATGGATGTCTGGCACTGGACGCCGCTGGTGGCGCTGCTGGCGTTCGCCGGTCTCCGCTCCATCCCGGACGCCTACTACCAGGCGGCCCGGATCGATGCGGCCTCGCGTCTGGCGGTCTTCCGCTACATCGAGTTGCCGAAGATGCGGAGCGTGCTCACGATCGCGATCCTGCTGCGGTTCATGGACAGCTTCATGATCTACACCGAACCCTTCGTCGTTACCGGTGGCGGTCCGGGCAGCGCGACAACCTTCCTCTCGATCCGGCTGGTGAACATGGCGGTCGGCCAGTTCGACCTCGGTCCGGCGGCGGCGTTCTCGCTGATGTATTTCCTCGTGATCCTGCTCGTCTCCTACGTCTTCTACACGATCCTCCAGCGGATCAATGCGAGCTGAGAAAGGACAGGCGATGGTTTCCGATGCTAATGTGACCTCTCTCGCGGACGCAGCTACGCCCCGGTCGAAGGCCCGCTCCAGCGGCGCGCGCCGCCATCTTGTCGGTGCGATGCTCCTCGGGCTCTTCCTGACCTTTCAGATGCTGCCGATCTACTGGCTCGTGCGCATGTCGCTCATGAAGCCCGCGGACATCATGGCAAGCGCAGACTTCCTCCCAAAGGCGCCGAGCTTCGACAACTACATGACGATCTTCACCGATCCGACGTGGTACAACACCTACATCAATTCGCTGACCTACGTGATCCTGAACTCGATCATCTCGCTCAGCGTGGCCCTTCCTGCCGCCTATGCCTTCTCGCGCTACAAGTTCATCGGCGACAAGCACGTCTTCTTCTGGCTCTTCACCAACCGGATGGCGCCGCCGGCGGTCTTCCTGCTGCCGTTCTTCCAGCTCTATTCGGCGGTGGGCCTGTTCGACACGCCCTTTGCCGTGGCGCTCGCGCACTGCCTCTTCAACGTGCCGCTGGCGGTCTGGATCCTTGAAGGCTTCATGTCGGGTGTGCCGAAGGAGATCGACGAGACGGCCTATGTGGACGGCTATTCCTTCCCGCGCTTCTTCATCACCATCTTCCTGCCGCTGATCCGCGCCGGGATCGGGGTGACGGCCTTCTTCTGCTTCATGTTCTCCTGGATCGAGCTGCTGCTCGCCCGGACCCTGACCTCGGTCGAGGCCAAGCCGATCGTGGTGGCGATGACCCGCGCGGTATCGGCGTCGGGGCTCGACTGGGGGCTGCTCGCCGCGGCCGGTGTGCTCACCATCCTGCCGGGCATGGCCGTGATCTGGTTTGTCCGCAACTACATCGCCAAGGGCTTCGCCCTGGGCCGCGTCTGAGACGGGAGGAGGCTTTCTCATGGATCTCGAATGGATGGCCTGGACGGTCCCGACCGCAACCTTCTTTGCCGTCATCGCCCTCATTCTGGTTGCGATGACGCTCGCGGAGATCCGCTGGCCTTCGGTGCCGCGGCGGGGCCTCATTCCGATGGTGACGACGCGGGGCGACCGGCTGTTCCTGAGCCTGATGCTCGCCGCCTTCATTCATCTCGGCTTCGTCTATGCGACCGATATGGAGGCTCTGTGGCTGCCTCTCGGAGTTTCGGCGGCGCTGGGCATTCTTATCCTGCGGTTCGGCTGAGAGCCGGGCTGCAAGGTGTGTCGGCGCGCGCAGCGTGGTGGCGCAAAACAAGGCCAGGCCCGCAGAGACCTGGTTCAACAAGGGAGAAAATGGATGAGACACATGGAGCGATTGCGGCCGTCCTGGCCGCAGGCCGGCCTCATTGCGGTGTTGCTCGCAGGCGCCGCTCTGCCGCCCGGTGCAGCCTTTGCCCAGGATTACCAGGCTGCCGCGGCACGCTGGATCGACGACGAGTTCCAGCCCTCGAGCCTGTCGCGCGACGAGCAGGTTGCGGAACTCCAGTGGTTCACGGACGCCGCCGAGCCCTTCCGCGGCATGTCGATCAACGTGGTCTCGGAGAACATCCCCACCCACACCTACGAATCCCAGACGCTCACCAAGGCCTTCGAGGAGATCACCGGCATCAAGGTGACCCACGACCTCTTGCAGGAAGGCGACGTGATCGAGAAGCTGCAGACGCAGCTCCAGTCGGGCCAGAACGTCTATGACGCCTATATCAACGACAGCGACCTGATCGGCACGCATTACCGCTATGGCGCCGTCGTGCCGCTCTCGGACTTCATGTCGGGCGAAGGCGCCGACGTGACCAATCCGGGGCTCGATATCGACGATTTCATGGGCATCTCCTTCACGACCGCGCCCGACGGCAAGGTCTACATGCTGCCCGACCAGCAGTTCGCCAACCTCTACTGGTTCCGACAGGATCTATTCACCGATCCGGACCTGATGGCGCAGTTCAAGGAGAAATACGGCTACGATCTGGGTGTTCCGGTGAACTGGTCGGCCTACGAGGACATCGCCAACTTCTTCTCGAATGACGTGGGCGAGATCGACGGCAAGAAGATCTACGGCCACATGGATTACGGCAAGAAGGATCCCTCGCTCGGATGGCGCTACACCGACGCGTGGTTCTCGATGGCCGGCAGCGGCGACCGGGGTCTGCCGAACGGCAAGCCGGTAGACGAATGGGGCATCCGCGTCGAGGATTGCCATCCCGTCGGCTCCTCGATCGAGCGCGGCGGCGACATCAACGGGCCCGCGGCGGTCTACGCGCTGACGAAGTCGATCGAGTGGCTGAAGGACTATGCTCCGGCCGAAGCGCAAGGCATGACCTTCTACGAATATGCCACCGTGCCGACCCGTGGCGACATCGCCCAGCAGGCTTTCTGGTACACTGCCTTCACCGCCGACTACGCCAAGAAGGGCATCCCGGTCGTGAACGAGGATGGCACGCCGAAATGGCGCGTCGCGCCCTCGCCGCACGGTGCCTACTGGCATGATGGCATGAAGCTCGGCTACCAGGATGCGGGCTCATGGCTGCTGCTGAAGTCGACGCCCGTCGACCGTCGCAAGGCCGCCTGGCTCTATGCACAGTTCGTGGTCTCGAAGACCGTCGACGTGAAGAAGTCGCACGTCGGGCTCACCTTCATTCGCAACAGCACGGTCAACGACGAGAGCTTCTCCGAGCGCGCTCCATATCTCGGCGGTCTCATCGAGTTCTACCGCTCGCCCGCCCGGGTGATGTGGACGCCCACGGGAACCAACGTGCCCGACTATCCGAAGCTCGCGCAGCTCTGGTGGCAGAACATTTCCACCGCGATTTCGGGCGAAACGACGGTCCAGACCGCACTCGACAATCTCGCCGATGCCCAGGACAAGATCATGGAGCGTCTCGAGCGGGCGAACGTGATGGCCGTCTGCGGGCCGAAGATGAACCCCAAGACCTCGGCCGAAGACTGGTATGAAAAGGCCGAGGCCGAGGGCACGCTCGCGCCGCAGCGCAAGCTCGAGAACGAGAAGCCCGAGGGCCAGACCGTCGCTTATGACGAGCTGCTGAATGCCTGGGCCACCGGAAAGGCGATGCCTGACAACATGTAGGCTCCCCCTCGGCGGGGGCTTGAGGGCCCCCGCCAGCGGACATCGTCCGGCGTGACGATGTCCGCCTTTTTTCAACCGAACATGTGAGAACGAGGACCGATTGATGCCGCATATAGGCGATCTTGTAGC
>QKPN01000140.1 GCA_003258405.1 Rhodobacteraceae bacterium DSL-40
GCCATATCCTTCCGCTCCGCCGATCAGGAACACGAGATCGGGCACGCCCTGGTCGCGCAGGCGCGCGAGCTGGCGGGCAAAATCGGCTGATGGCGTGTTGCGACCGAATTCATCGAGGCGGATGACATTGGCGCCCGCCGGAATCTTCGCGAGAATCCGCTCGGCTTCCGCATCGAGGCCGCCGCCGCTGGCGACTTCAATTTCCTCGATACCGCGAAAACCGAGGCTTCGCGCAACCGGAAGGGCCCGTTTGACATATTCGTCAAAGAGCTCGCGTTCGGCGCCCGATTTCAGGCGTCCGACAGACAGAATTGTCAGCCGCATCCTTGCTTAATGCTGGGTGGCGCGGTGGGCACTCGTGTCGGAAGCCCATATCTTTTCGAGATT
>QKPN01000141.1 GCA_003258405.1 Rhodobacteraceae bacterium DSL-40
GTGATGCCGCCTGCCGCCACGACCGGCACATTGACCTGCTCGCAGACGAGCGGAATGAGCACCATGGAGGCGACGTCCTTCGGGTTCTTGAAACCGCCGCCTTCGCCACCCTCGACAATCAGGCCGTCAACGCCCGCTTCGATGGCGCGCAGCGCGCCCTGCAGGCTCGGCACGACATGGAACACGGTGAGGCCTGCTTCCTTCAGCATGCTGGTATATTTCATCGGGTCGCCCGCCGACGTAGTGACGAACTTGATGCCCTGCTTGATGATGAAGTCGACAATGTTGGGGTCGCGCACGAAGGCCTGCGCCACGTTCACGCCGAACGGCTTGTCGGTGAGGTCGCGCATCTTGATGATTTCCTCGCGGATCGCATCAA
>QKPN01000142.1 GCA_003258405.1 Rhodobacteraceae bacterium DSL-40
CGCGCCTCATCAGCTTTATCCCGCCCTTCGTGGCGCAGGCCGCGATGGACACAGGCGTCGCGCGCACACCGATCGCCGACATGGACGCCTATCGCGCCTCGCTTGTGCGGCGGGCCGATCCGGCGGCAGCTTTCGTGCAGGGTGTCCAGGCCCGCGCCAAGGACGTCCAGCGCCGCATCGTGTTCGCCGAGGGCGAAGAGCCCGCTGTCGTGCGCGCCGCCTTCAGCTTCAAGAACCAGGGACTTGGCCATCCGATCCTGATCGGACGCGAGGCCCAGGTCGAACGGATGATGGAGCAAATGGGCGTGCCGGCCGGGACGCTGGAAATCATCAATGCGCGCCTGTCTGACAATAATCCGGTCTATACAGATCTCCTG
>QKPN01000143.1 GCA_003258405.1 Rhodobacteraceae bacterium DSL-40
CCATGAGCGGCGCCTGAACGCCGATCTCGGCCTCGCACTGGCGCTGGAGGCGCAGGGCGCGCTGAGCGAGGGACTGCGGATCCTGATCATGTCGGCGACGCTCGACACGGACCGGGTCGCGACGGCGATTGACGCGCCGGTGATTGAAAGCGCCGGACGCCAGTTCGAGGTCGAGACGCGCTATCTCGGGCGGTCGACAGACCGGATCGAAGACCGCATGGCCGCTGCGATCCGGCGAGCCCTGCGGGAGGAAAAAGGATCGGTGCTGGCCTTCCTGCCCGGCGCGCGCGAAATCTCACGGGTCGCTGAACGGCTGGAAGACCTGCCAGCTGATTGTGTTGTTGCGCCGCTGTTCGGGGCCTTGTCGCCTGCCG
>QKPN01000144.1 GCA_003258405.1 Rhodobacteraceae bacterium DSL-40
CCGTGCGGGCGCCGAGTTCGGTCAGGCGCGATTCCAGGTAGTGGAGGCGGTCGATGCCCCAATACCATTCGCGGCCATAGTAGAATGTCGCGCCAAGATAATGGCCGAGTTCCGCCCGGCGTGCGTCGCCTGCTTCTGTCAGGTTTGGCGGATTTGTCTCTCCGGTCGGCTTCAGATTTCCGCTCCAGAGCGCTTCGCCGATCTGAGGCGCTCGCACGGCGAACGTTCCCTCGGTGATGGCTGCGGCGAGCGCAGCATCGGCGGCCTGCCTTTGGCTCGCGTCTGGCTGTTTGCCGGGATCATGGAAAACGAGGCCTGCTTTTTGCGCAAGGGTCTCAGAGTCTGTGCGGGCGTAGGCTTCGAGTCGCTCGCG
>QKPN01000145.1 GCA_003258405.1 Rhodobacteraceae bacterium DSL-40
CGCGCCGCCCCGATTGGGCGAAGACCATCTGGTGCCAAAGGCGGCGCGCTTCGGTTCGGTCATTTCGCCAAGTTCGGGCAAGGCGGTTGGCCGGCGAATGTCGGCGCACCGCGCGTGCTCGCTGGCGGGCAGGCCGATATGGAAATCGATGCCGTTCGGCGCGCAAACATTTTCGCGCAGCCAGGTGCCGAGTGTCCGGCCGCTGATGCGCCGGGCGAGTTCACCGACGAAATAGCCCCACGTGAGCGGATGATAGCCATGGGCGCTTCCGGGCGGCCAGAGCGGCGCCAGTTCGGCAATGGCGGCAGCGCAGGCGGGCGGGTCGAGCCAGAGGTCGGGATCGATTTCATGGATGAAGCCGGGCAGGCCGG
>QKPN01000146.1 GCA_003258405.1 Rhodobacteraceae bacterium DSL-40
AAAGGCATGTCTGGGACTGCCTTCAATTGCTGGACCATATTCCGGAAACGGCGCGGGTCGTGGATCTTGGCTCCGGCGCCGGCTTTCCGGGGCTGATCATCGCCGCCGCGCGGCCGCAGGGCCATGTCACGATGATCGAGAGCGTCGGAAAGAAGGCCGCATTCCTGCGGGCGGCCATTCTTGCCGGCCACCTTTCGGCGGATGTCATCCAGGGCCGCGTCGAATCGGCGAAGGCCAAACCTGCAGATATTGTTACGGCGCGGGCCTTTGCGCCACTGCCACGCCTGCTGGATTATGCGGCGCCCTGGATGAAAAATGGCGCAACAGGGCTGTTCCTCAAGGGCGAACGCTGGGAAGAAGAATTGACGGA
>QKPN01000147.1 GCA_003258405.1 Rhodobacteraceae bacterium DSL-40
TAAAATGGGCCAATTTCACCCGTTGGTGCAGCGTAGATCGAATGTCTGCATTTGCGCCCCAAGGCGCCGTAAGACTCGTCACACGGTTTCTGTTTCTTTCGGTGCCGAGATGCGACGCGTCGTGGTCTTCGCCTTTGGCTTGGGTAGTATCCGGAAGCGAGACTGGCACCAGGCAAAGTCAACGCCGACGTCTAGCAAAGCGTCGGACCGTCCGCATGGGCAGGCAAACTCCATGACCGCCCAGACCCGATATGTCTCTCCCGCGACGAGAGGCACGGGTTGGCCGGTCACGTGGTTCGGCGCCGCATTCACGCAGAGCACGAGATCACCAGAACCAACATCGTAACTCATCCCTTCATTTTACCATAAA
>QKPN01000148.1 GCA_003258405.1 Rhodobacteraceae bacterium DSL-40
GTCGTCACACGGATTGAAGTGGACAACAGGATAGTTCTGGCAATACGCGCTGCCATGCTGGTAGCTGGCGCCTGCCATCACCGCGTCACCTTCACCCAGATCAAGCGTGTAATTGGCATCCAGCGCGAAATTGTTCAGCTTGGACGGAACGTTCGTGCCATCCACCGGGGTGTTTGCACCGCGGAACTCCGCTCCGCCCTGGATCGCCATGGCCCGCAGGCTGAGCCCGTCTTTCAGGTACCCGACTTCCGCACCATAGGCGAGACCGGCAAAGGCGTGCCAGACAGTTGAATTGGTGAAAGGGCTGACCGTGTCGTTCAGTCCGAACGGCGTGTACATCTTGCCGATGGATGCATAGACCGGGCTCTTG
>QKPN01000149.1 GCA_003258405.1 Rhodobacteraceae bacterium DSL-40
CTGGTCGACCCGATCCGCGCGGACCTGCGCCGCGGCGTGCTGTTCATCGCCTTTGGCGCCGCCTTCGCGGTGCTGGGAATCATGGTCAGTTTTGAAGACAGCGAAGCGGTCATGCCCATGTTCGGCGTTGCCGCGTTTCCGGTTTTCCTCGGACTGGCGTATCTTGGTCTCTGGGCATTCGGTCATGGCCAGAAATCGGCCTGATCTCTGGATCGTCGCTGCGGGAGGCACCGACATGCGTACCGACCCCGACCTGGCAGCCGATGCCGCACGCGGCAATGACGGCGCGTTCGCCGAACTCGTGCGGCGTCACCAGGCCAGGGTAAGGGGCATGTGCCGGCGCCTTGCCGCCACGTCCGGCGATG
>QKPN01000015.1 GCA_003258405.1 Rhodobacteraceae bacterium DSL-40
TCAACTCTTTTCCGGGTGGGCTCTAAGAGCTTTCTGTAGTCAGGAACCTCTGAGGAGCTGGGATAGCCTTCGCTCTCATATTTGATCCACTCCTCCAGAACATCACTTCCGAGCCGCGAAGCCAAGAAACGAAGTTTAAGAAGCACCGGCCCAATTGGGCTTTTTTCTTGCATCAAAGACTGTTGGATTTCGCGCAACAAGCTCATCGGGATACGTCCGCTTGCACAAATGGGAAACGCTGTCAGCGATCGTGCACAGGCGAGCGCTGGGCCCACCCCCGCCATTCATGATATGTTAACTACGAAAATCCAATTTTTTCAAAGGCGTTTTTTGATTTTCACGGTGAAACGCCCGGTTTTCACCGGGGCGTTCCGTCATCCCAGCCGGTCGCGGAAGGCCTCGAAGACCGAGACATAGATCTCGCGCTTGAACGGCACGATGCTCTCCACGATCGCCTCGGGCGCCATCCAGGTCCATTCGCTGAACTCGGGATGCTTGCTCGCGATGTCGATCTCGGCATCCTGCCCGAGAAAGCGCATCAGGAACCAGAGCTGCTTCTGCCCCCGGAAGCGCCCCTTCCAGATCCGCGGCACGATCTCGTGCGGCAGGTCATAGGTCAGCCACTCGGGCGTGCGGCCGAGGATCTCGACGGAGGCGGGTGCGAGCCCCGTCTCCTCGCCGAGCTCGCGCAGCGCCGCCGCCTCCGGGCTCTCGCCGTCGTCGATCCCCCCCTGCGGCATCTGCCAGGCCGGGGTCGGGTTGTCGATCCGCTGCCCGGCGAAGACGAGCCCCGCCGGGTTGAGCAGCACCACCCCGACGCAGGGCCGGTAGGGCAGCGCGAGGATCTCGGCCTCGGTCATCGGCCGCGCCTTCCTGCTCACTTGTCCTCGATCTCGTCCTGACGGAAGGACATGCCGCGGAGGATGTCGATGGCGTAGGAGAGCTGGTAGTCCTCCTGCCGCAGCGCATCGGTCTGCTCCTGCCGCTTCTGGTCCTCCTCCATCATCTTCTTCTCGTCCTCGGTGAGGCTGTCATTGGTGAGCGAGCCGCGCAGATCGGCCTCCGACCGGGCCGCGGGCAGCGCGTCCTCGGCATTGTCCTCCGCATTCGGATCGTCGAGCTGGCGCTGTTCGACGATGATGTCGGGGGCCACCCCGAGCGCCTGGATCGAACGGCCCGACGGCGTGTAGTAGCGCGCCGTGGTCAGCCGGATCGCCCCGTCGCCCTGCACCGGCATGATGGTCTGGACCGAGCCCTTGCCGAAGCTCTTGGTGCCGACGATCACCGCGCGGCGATGATCCTTGAGCGCGCCGGCAACGATCTCCGAGGCGCTCGCCGAGCCGCCGTTGATGACGACGACCATGGGCTTGCCCTCCGCCAGATCGCCGGGCGTCGCGTTGTAGCGCTCGCTGTCGCGCGGGTCGCGGCCGCGGGTCGAGACGATCTCGCCCGACTCGAGGAAGGCATCCACCACCGAGATCGCCTGGTTGAGCAGGCCCCCCGGGTTGTTGCGCAGGTCGATGACGAAGCCCGTCACCGCATCCATGCCGCCGGCTTCCTCGACGCGCTGCTTGAGCTGTTCCTCGAGGTTCGGGAAGGTCTGCTCGTTGAAGGTGGTAATGCGGAGCACCACGACACCGTTCTCGAGCCGCGACCGCACCGCCGAGATCTTGATCGTCTCGCGCGTGATCTTGACGTTGAAGGGCTCGGGCGAGCCCTCGCGGGTCACGGTGATGGTGATATCGGAGCCGACCGGGCCGCGCATCAGGTCCACCGCCTCGTCGAGGTTGAGGCCGAGCACGCTCTCGCCGTCGACATGGGTGATGAAATCGCCGGGCTGGATGCCGGCCTTCTCCGCGGGCGTGCCCTCGATGGGCGAGACCACCTTCACGAAGCCGTTCTCCTGCGTCACCTCGATGCCGAGCCCGCCGAACTCGCCACGGGTCTGGACGCGCATGTCGTCGAAATCCTGGGGCGGCAGGTAGCTCGAATGCGGATCGAGCGAGGAGAGCATGCCGTTGATCGCCGCCTGGATGAGTTCCTTCTCGTCCACCGGCTCGACATAGGAGGACCGGACCCGCTCGAAGATGTCGCCGAACAGGTCGAGCTGCTCATAGACGCTCGATTCCTTGTCCGCCTCCTGAGCGACGATTGGACCGGCGAACTGGGTGCTGAAGACAATGCCCGCAGTGGCACCCACGAGTCCTGCCAGCCAGATCTTTTTCATGCTCGGGTATCCTATCCGTTTGTGGCGACAAACCAGGCGACAGGATCAACAGGGCCCCGTCCGTGCCTGATTTCTACATAGAGTGCTTCCCGCAGACCAGCGCCAGTTTCCAGATCGCGCAGCATCACATATTCTTCAACGTCGGGCGAGCGCCCGCCGAGCATTCCGAGCGGAGATCCGCGCGTGACCCGCTCGCCGGTCCGGACATTGAGCTCCGCGAGGCCGGCCAGAAGGACGAGCGCCTTGTCCGCCGTCTCCAGAACGACGATGCCCTGATAGTCGATGAAGGGGCCGGCGTAGCGGATCTTCGCATCCGCCGGCGCCCGCACCAGCGAGAGCGGCGGCGCGCTCATCACCACCCCGGGCCAGCGCACCCCGGCGGCGTCGGTCTCGTTGAAGCCGCGCAGGATGTCGCTGTCCACCGGCCAGAGATAGGGCGTGGCCGGGCGGTCGTCCGCCGAAGCGGGCGAAGCGTTGGTGTCGAGCGCCCGGCTGAGATCGGCGAGCGAATTCGCCTCGCGCAGCGCCACCGCCGTCGCCGCATCCACCGGCGTGCCGCCGAGCTGGACGAACTGCATGTGCGCGACGAGCTCGGAGCGCGCGAGCGCCAGCCGGCCGAGCCCGTCCTCGAGATCGGCAACACCGTCTTCCTGCACCTGCCGGGCGGCCCGCATCATGGCGAGCCGCTCCGAAAGGCCCTGCGCCTTTTCTGCCAGCGCAGGCTCCAGCGCCTTGCTCATCATCTGGGCCCGCGCCGCCGCCAGCGGCCCGCCCGGATGCAGATCGATCGGCGCGTCGCGCTCGAGCGAGACCCGTTCGAGCGCCGCGAGCAGGCGGCTGATCTCGAGCTGGTCGCGCGCCAGCCCGAGCCGGACGTCGTTTTCCTGTGCTCCGGCCTGCATCACCACCGTCCGCATCGCCGAAAGCGCGCGATCGTACTGGCTGATGGCCTCGGCCACCACCTCCGGCGCGGCACCGGAATTGCGGGCGGCGTCGAGCGCCTGCCCCGCCGCCGCCAGCCGCTCGCCTACGGTCTCGACCGCCTCCGGGGTCGCCGCGCGATACCCGCCGGCCCCGGCGAGACCGGCCACCAGCGTGAACGCAGCGATGCGGAGCCGCGGCCTCATGCAGGGACGATCAGGCTCTTGCCGGTCATTTCGGCCGGCTTCTCGATCCCCATGAGCTCGAGCAGGCTCGGCGCGAGATCGCCCAGCACGCCCCCCGAGCGCAGCGTCGCGCCCTCGGGCCCGCCAACGAGAATCACCGGCACAGGGTTGAGCGTGTGCGCCGTGTGCGGCTCGCCGGTCTCGGGATCGACCATCACCTCGCAATTGCCGTGATCCGCGGTCACGATCACCGATCCGCCCATCTCCTTGATCGCCTCGAGCGCCTCGCCGAGGCCCTGGTCCACCGCCTCGACCGCCTTCATCGCCGCGGCCAGATCGCCGGTATGGCCGACCATGTCCGGGTTGGCGAAATTGCAGACGATGAGCGCGTATTCGCCCGAGCGGATCGCCGCGGCCAGATGCTCTGCGACCTCCGGCTCCGACATTTCCGGCTGCATGTCATAGGTCCGCACCTTCGGGCTCGGCGCCATGTAACGCTCCTCGCCCGCCTCCGGCACCTCGACCCCGCCGTTGAGGAAGAAGGTCACATGCGGATACTTCTCGGTCTCGGCGATGCGGAACTGCTTGAGCCCCTTGCCCGCGAGCCAGCCGCCGAGCGTGTTGACGATCTCCTCCGACGGGAAGACCACTTCGAGGAACGTGTTGAGCTTGCTGGAGTACTCCACCATGCCGAGCTTGGCCGACCAGGCGGGGCGCGTTCCGGCATCAAACCCGTCGAACTCCGGATCGACGAGGGCATAGAGGATCTCGCGCGCCCGGTCGGCGCGGAAATTCGCGAAGAAGAGCCCGTCGCCGTCCTTCGCGCCCGCATAGTCGCCGATGACCGTGGGGGTCACGAACTCGTCGGTCTCGCCGCGTGCGTAACCGGCCGCGATCGCCTCGGCAGCACTGGCGGCGTGCTCGCCCTCTGCGCGCAGGATAGCCTTCACCGCCTGCTCGACCCGATCCCAGCGGTTGTCGCGGTCCATGGCGTAGAAGCGGCCCGAAACCGTGGCGATCTTCGCCCCCTCGGGCAGCGCGGCCTCGAGATCGGCAACCTGACCGGCGGCGGATTTCGGCGGCACGTCGCGCCCGTCGAGGAAGGCATGGATCAGCACCGGCACGCCCGCCCGCGTGATCTCGGCGGCGGTCGCGGCGATGTGGCGCTGGTGCGAATGCACCCCTCCGGGCGAGGCGAGCCCCGCGATATGCGCCACTCCACCGGAGGATTTCACCTTCTCGATGAAGGTCTTGAGCGCGGCATTCGCCGCAAAGCTCCCGTCCTCGATCGCCTTGTCGATCTTGGGAAGATCCATCCAGACCACCCGGCCCGCGCCGATATTGGTGTGCCCGACCTCGGAATTGCCGATCTGGCCTTCGGGCAGGCCGACGGCATTGCCGCAGGCCGTGAGCGTATTGTGCGGGCAGGTCTCCCAGATCCGGTCGAAATTCGGCGTGTTGCCGAGCGCGACGGCATTGGCTTCGCGCGAGGGGCTGAGCCCCCAACCGTCAAGAATGATGAGAACAACCGGCCGCATGATCACCTCGCAATGCTATAGCTCCGAGCATTAACCATCCGTTGCCGCATTGGCAAATGGCCAGTCGGCCCGGATTACGGGTGCCGGGAAGCCTCCCGGCACCACGCCGTCTTCTCTCCCGGACGGCGCCGGGGCCATTCGGCCTCAGAACACCATCGACCCGAGGATGATGACGCAGATCGTCGCGAAGACCGGGATCAGCACCGCGCAGATGAAGATGTCGAAATAGGATTCGCGGTGCGTGAGCCCGCAGATCGCGAGCAGAGTGATGACCGCGCCGTTATGGGGCAGCGCATCGAAGCCCCCCGAGGAGAGGGCCGTCACCCGGTGCATCAGGCCGGGGCTGATGCCGTTCTCGATCGCGAGCTGGTTGAACTGCTCGCCGAGCGTCTGCAGCGCGATCGACATGCCGCCCGAGGCCGAGCCGGTGATGCCCGCAAGCACGTTGGTCGCAACCGCGACCGAAATGAGCGGATTTGACGAGACGTTCAGCACCGCGTCGCGCACCACGGCAAAGGCCGGAAGCGAGGCGATGACCGCGCCGTAGCCGACCTCGGAGGACGTGTTGAAGACCGGAAGCAACGAGCCCATGGTCCCGGTGTTGATGCTGTCCTTGAGGTGCTGGAGCCGGCTGCGGTTGAGCACGATCAGCAGGAGGATCGAGGCGACGAGGGCGACGATGATCGCCCAGATCCCGCGGACCTTGGTGACGTCGGTCTCGCCATAGCGGGCCTCGGCGAGATAGCTCGTGTCGAGATTGGGAATGATGAGATAGGTGAGCACCGCGTTCAGCACGATCACGAGGACGGTCGGCGCGATGGCCACCGCGAAGCTCGGGAGCGAGGCATCCTGGGCGAGGTCGCTGTCGGCCGAGACCCGCGGGTGCGTGCCATAGCCCTCGCCGCGTGCGCCCGACCGCGCGATGCGGAAGCGCAGCCAGTAGACACCCCCGAAGAACATGATGAGCGCGGCAAACGTGCCGAAGACCGGGGCGGCGAAGGGCGTGGTGCCGAAATAGGGCATCGGGATCGCGTTCTGGATCGCGGGCGTGCCCGGCAGAGCCGTCATGGTGAAGGTGAACGAGCCGAGCGCGATGGCGGCCGGAATGAAGCGCTTGGGGATGTCGGAGCGGCGGAAGAGGGCTGCGGCAATCGGATAGACCGCAAAGGCCACCACGAAGAGCGAGACGCCGCCATAGGTCAGGATCGCGCAGGAGAGCACGATCGCGACGACGGCGTTATGCGCCCCGAGCTTGCGCACGCACCACTCGGCGATGGCGCGCGCCGAGCCGCTGTCGGCCATCAGCTTGCCGAAGATCGCGCCGAGCATGAAGAGCGGGAAATAGGTGATGAGATAGTTCCCGAGCGCCTTCATGAAGACCTGCGTATAGGTCGCGAGCACCGGAATGTTGCCCGACAGCAGCACCGCCAGAAGCGAGAGGATCGGAGCGAGGATCAGAACGTTGATGCCCCTGTAGGCGAGGTACATGAGCAACAGGAGCGATAGGATAATGCCGAAAAGGCCCATACGGTTGTCTCCCTTTTATGCCTGTCCGCCCCGGCCTGCGGCCGGACCGGGCGGGATCCCACATCCCTCGGCTTCACAAGAACTAGAGCGGGATCGGGTGGCGAGCAACGCACTTGCCGCATCGCTTTGCCGCAGTGCACGGAACGCCGCCGCTTTTCCCGGCCCGCGCATTGCTGTAGGCGGCGTGTCATGACGGATACCGCCTCGAATACCGAACGAAACGCCGGGCCAGGCCCCTGGGTCTGGCCGCTGGTGATCTGCCTCTATTTCGCCTTTCAGGTGGCCTGGCGGCGGCTGCTCGGCGGCGGGCTCGGGCTTGACGAGGCGCAGATGCTGCTCTGGAGCCAGCAGCTTGCCTGGGGCTACGGGCCGCAGCCACCGCTCTACTCCTGGCTGCAATGGGGCGTGCTCGGGCTGGTCGGCGATCCGCTGCTTGCCCTCGCGATTCTCAAGAACATCCTGCTCGCCGGGTTCTATCTCGCCGTCTGGCGGCTTCTGCGCAGCACCCACCCCCCCGACGTGGCGGGGCTCGCCACCCTCGGGCTCTTCCTCGTGCCGCAGATCGCCTGGGACTGCCAGCGCGACATGACCCATTCCGTGCTGGTGCTGACCATGGCGGCGCTCACCACGCTCGCCTTCTGGACCCGCACGCTGCAGGGCCGGCGCGGCGGCTGGGCGCTTTTCGGCCTCCTTGTCGGGCTCGGCATGCTGTCCAAGGTGAACTTCGCGCTCGTGCCCGCAAGCCTCCTCGGCGCGGCCCTTCTCACCCCCGGGCTGCGCACCCGGCTCGCGGGCAAGGGGCTGCTGATCGCGGCCGGGGTCGCCGTGCTCATCATGGCTCCCCCCTACGGCTGGGCGGTCCTCCACCCCGATCTCGCGCTCTCCTCGGCGGGCGAACTCAAGCGCGCCGCGTGGTCCCCGGCCATCGCCGGGCGCGGCCTCATCGAGCTCGGCAAGGATCTGCTCGGCTGCCTTGCCCTGGCCGGCCTCATCCTCGGCCTGATCCGCTGGCGGCGCGCGGCCCCGCCGATGGCCGATGCGGTGGCCGGGCCGCTGGAGGGGTTTCTGTTGCGCGTGCTGCTGATCGGCGTCGGGTTCACCGCGCTCGGGATCGCCGCGACCGGAACCACCCATGTCCGCGACATCTGGCTCCTTCCGGTGATCTATCTCGGCGCCCCGCTCCTGGCGCTCGTCGCACTGCGGCGGATCGGCCCCGCGGGGCGGCGGATCCTTGTCAGGGTAATCGCCGGGCTTGTCTGCCTCGTGGCCGTCGCGCTCGCCGTGCATATCCGCTACGGCGATCCCGGCCATCCCGCGCTGCGCCGCGCGCCCGTCGCGGATCTCGCCGCGGCCGCGCTCGCCCGGCACCCGGCGCCCACGCGCATCATTGCAGCCCCCGACTGGCTCGCGGGCAGCCTGATCTACTGGCGCCCCGACCTGCCGGTGGCAAGCCCGCAGCATCCGGGGCCCCCGCCCGATGCGGCCGCGGGCCCGGTGCTGCTTCTCACCTGGCGGGAAAAGCCGGGCTCGGTCGAACACATCGCCGCGCGGCTTTCCGCGCTCTGGGAGAGCACGGTGAGCCCCGGCGCATCGGAACCGCTGGAGGCCCCCTTCCCGCCGCAGCCGAAGGTCTCCTTCGGCATCGAGGTGACCCCGCTTGCGGTGAGCCGCCCCTGAGCCCGCCTGCGCCCCGGCCGGGGCGCAGGCCCGGAGGCTCAGAGGATGAAGTGATCGTCCGACAGCGAGGCGTGCCCCGAGACCGAGACCTCGAACTCCGCCCGGCCATCGCCGTCGGTGTCGGCCTGCAACAGCCCGTTGCGGAGGCGCAGCTCGCCTGCATGGCCCGAGAATCCGTCGCGGCCGATGAAATCGAAGCTCTGATCGCCCCTCTGCGTCACGTCGGCGTCGATCGCCGAGAGGTTGATCACGTCGCGCGCCTTGTCGAAGCTCTGGATCACGTCACGGTTGCGGCCGACGGCGCTCTCGTTTGCGCTCCGGAAAACGAAGGTGTCGGCGCCGGCGCCGCCATCCATCGTGTCCCGCCCGGTACCGCCGTCGAGGATGTCGTTGCCGCCACCCCCTTTCAGCCGGTCGTGGCCGCTGCCGCCGCGCAGGACGTCCCCGCCGTTCTGGCCCGAGAGAACGTCACTGCCCGCCCCGCCCAGCAGCCGGTTGGCCGCATTGTTGCCGACCAGGGTATTGTCGCCATCATTGCCGCTGCCGTCGATTGGCCGCTTGCCGGTGAGCACCAGCGCCTCGACATTCTGCGCCAGGGTGTGGTCGACCGAGCTCCGCACCGTGTCCCGGCCGCCCCTCGCCGTCTCGACCACCCGGTCGCGGGCATTGTCGACATAGAAGAGATCGTTGCCGCTGCCGCCCACCATCTGATCGGCGCCGGGGCCGCCGTCCAGCCGGTCGCTGCCGGTGCCGCCGTTCAGCGTGTCGTTGCCCACCCCACCTCTCAGTGTGTCGTTGCCACCCTGCCCGAAGATCGCATCCGCAAGCGCGGTGCCCGTGAGCCGGTCATTGCGGCCCGTGCCATGGATCGTGCTGTCCTGGATGAACGCGGTCGCCGTGGCGCCATCCGTGCCCCTCGCGATCAGGCTGCCGATCGAGGAGGGCACGATGCGCAGACGGAAGGTCTCGGTGTCCTCGAGCTTGCCGTCCATGTTGATCGCGACCCGGACACTCGTCTCGGTCTGACCCGGCTCGAAGACGAGCGCCCCCGATGTCGCCTGGTAGTCCCCGTTGCGCCCGGCCTTCGCCGTGCCGTCGAGCGTCTCGTAGCGGAGCCGGATGCGGCTGTCGGCCGCCTCGGAGAGGCTCACGTTGAAGACGGCGAAGGTCTGCCCCGAGACATTGCTCTCCTCCACCACCGGCGACGAGATCGCCAGCGCCCGCGTCGTCCCGAGATTGTCCTTGTCAAAGATCCATCCCGTGGCCGAAAGGCGAGTGCCATCGCCCGCAAGCACCGCGTTCCTGGCATCGAAGACCTCAAGGGTCATGTACTCGTCGATTTCATCTGTTTCGTAGTCAAAGGTCCGCACGCTGACCGTCCTGGACGTCTCCCCGGGAGCGAAGCTGACCGTGCCGGTGCTCGGATAATAGTCGAGAGGATAATCGTCACCTGCGGTGCCATCGACCGTACGGTAAGCCACAGTGACGGTTTCCCTCGAGGCCTTGGACAGCGTGAGGGTGAAGGGCAGATAGGCATCCCCCTCCTGCGCCTTGGCGCCCTCGAGCGTGATCGTGGGCAAACGCCCGCTGCTGTCATCCTCCAGGATCACCGCCTTGCCGACCGCGCCCTCGGCGCCGCTGCCGAAACCGCTTCCGGGCGGGTCGAGCGCGAGGAAGAAATCCTCGCTGCCCTCGATCAGACGGTCGCCCTTGACCGCGACGGTCACCACCGCCTCGGTCTGTCCGGCGGCAAAGGTCAACGTGCCGGAGGTGGGGACGTAGTCCCTTTTCGCCTGAGCCGAGCCGTCCACCGTCTTGTAGTCGAAGCTCAGATCCGTCGCGGCGGCTTCCGACAGGCTGATCCGGAATGCCGCGAGCTTCGTGCCCGCATTCCCCTCGACGACCTCGGCATCGGAGACCTGCAGCGCCCGCGTCGTTCCGACGTAGTCGTCGTCGCGGATCCAGTTGGTCGCGCTCAGTGTGGGCGCTCCGCCGCTCAGGACACCGTTGGTCGGATTGTAGAGATCCAGGAAAACGCTCTCATCGGACTCGTTCAGCCGATCATTGTAGGCTCGCACCGCCACCGTCCGGGAGGTCTCGCCCGGAGCGAAGGAAAGCGTGCCGCTGACCGCATAGTAGTCAGCGCCCTCCAGCGCAGACCCGCTGCGGCTCCTGTAGACGACCGTGACGGTCTCGCGATAGGCTTCCGCGAGCGTGACGGTGTAGTAGAGGTAATCGCCGTTCTCGTAAGCCGGTGTGCTGTCGATACTGATCGACGGCAGGCGGCCCGGGGCATCGTCGTCGAGGATCGTGGCCTTGCCCACCGTTCCCGTGCTGCCGGGCGCGACACCTGAGGGTATGTCGAGCACGAGGAAGAAATCCTCGGCCCCCTCATGCTGCCGGTCGCCCAGCACGTTCACCTGCACCGCCGCCTCTGTCTGGCCCGCCAGAAACGTCAGGCTGCCCTCTGTCTTCTGGTAGTCCTTGCCCGCCCGCGCGAGCCCGTCCTTCGTGGTGTAGGAAATCGTGGTGTCGGACGTGAAGGCTTCCGAGAGGCTCACGGTGAACTCGGCAGTGCGGGTGCCACCGCCCTCCACGACCTGCGCATCGCTGACCGAGATCGCCCGCGTCGTTCCCGGATTCTCGTCGTCGAGGATCCAGCTGGTCGCGCGCGCCCGCGGCATGTCGCCCGCGAATTTCGCCTCCGTCGGGTTGAAGAGCTCGACAACGACCGACTCGTCCGCCTCGCTTTCCCGGTTGTTGTACGCGCGGACGCTGATGAGCTTCGAGGTCTCGCCAGGCGCGAAGATAAGCGTGCCCGAGGTGTGGTAGTAATCGGGACCGGCCCAAGCCGAACCGGGGAGACTGCGGTAGCCGACAGTAACCGTTTCCGTGTGCGGCTCCGAGAGCGTCACGGTGTAGTTCAGATAGGTGTTGCTGATCTCGGAGGTATTCTGGCTTTCGATCGAGAGCGTCGGCAAGCCGCTCGCGCTGTCGTCATCGATGATGCGCGCTTCGCCCACCGTGCCCGTGGCGCCGCTTCCGACGCCGGAGGGCGGCGTCACGTCGAGAAAGAAGGTCTCGCTCGTCTCGACGGCGCGGTCCCCGAGCACACGCACCGAAACCTCCACCTCCGTCTCGCCGGCGGGAAGCCTCACCGTGCCGCTTTTCGCGACGAAATCTTCGCCCGCCGTGGCCGTGCCCGCGACGGTCCGGTAGCTCAGCGTGACATCGGTGGTATAGGCTTCCGAGACGCCGATGGTGAAAACCGCATCCCGCCCGCCCGAATCGCCCTCGCGGATGAGCGGGTTTCCGACGAACATGGCCCGCGTCACACCCGCATTGTCGTCGTCGAGGATCCAGCCGGTGGTGCGCAAGGTGGCCATTCCCGCCGGAAGATCGCCATTGGTCGGATCGAAGAGCTCGAGGACCACCGCCTCGTCGGTCTCCGCCAGCCGGTCGGAATAGCTTCGCACGGAAACCGTCTGGAGTGTCTCGCCGGGATTGAAGGTGATGGTGCCGGAGCTGCCGTAATAGTCGAATCCCGCCCCCGAGAGCCCGGTGCCCGGCAGCAGCCGATAGCCCACCGTCACCGGCTCGGTCGATTCCGACGACAGCGAGATGGTGTATTCCAGATAGTCGGAGCTGCCCTCGACCGTCGAGATGCTCGTTACGCTGATGTCCGGCATGTTTCTTCCCCCGTTGTCCGCCGCCGCCCGCCCGCGGCGGAGACGTGAGTGGCCCTTTCAAGCAACGGAGAGGCCGGGAACGGACTGAGCTTACGAGGCGCAACCCCGGCCTCGTCGAGGCCGCCAAGGGAAAACAGAACATGAAAATCGATGCGGCCGCCTCTTGCAGCGCCAGAATCCGGTCAGGCTCCCCTGATGCTCAAATCACATGAGCGAAATCATGCCGATGACACGCCATCGGTCAACCTTTTATTAACTTTTTCGCGAGCGGGCGCCGGCAGCCTCCCCGGCGCGCCCCCAAGCTCAGAAGAGCAGCGGCAGCACCAGGAAGACGAGCGCGGTCAGGGCGCCGTTGAGCCCCATGGCGATGCCTGCATAGGTGCCGGCCTCCTCGCTCACCTGAAACGCCCGCGCCGTGCCGATACCATGGCTCGCCACCCCGACGGCGAACCCCCGCGCGGCATAGTCGCGGATCCGCATCGCGTTCATGAGCGGCGTCACCACCACCGCGCCGAAGATGCCGGTGAACATCACCAGCACCGCGGCGAGCGGCGGGATGCCTCCGATCGTGTCGGTCAGCGCCATGGCGATGGGGGCCGTCACCGATTTCGTCGCGAGCGAGGCGAGGATCGGCGCCGGAGCGCCCAGCGCCCAGGCGACCCCCACCGCCGAGACGATCGCGGTGAGGCAGCCCGCGACGAGGGCGATGCACATCGGCAGCAGGTTGCGCTTCACCGCCATCCGGTTGCGCCAGAGCGGCACCGCGAGCGAGACGGTGGCGGGGCCGAGCAGGAAATGCACGAACTGCGCCCCTTCGAAATAGGTGCTGTAGGGGGTGCCGGTGACCAGAAGCACCCCGACCAGCAGCACCACGGCGACGACCACCGCGTTCGCCAGCGGATGCCGCCCGCAACGCGCCGAGAACGCATCGCCGATCAGATAGGCGACCAGCGTCGCCGTGAGCCAGAAGAGTGGCGTTTCGGAGAGATAGACCCAGACCCCGGTGATATTGCCCGCCGCCCCGCTCATTGCGCCCGCCTCCGCTCCTGAAGCCGCGCCACCCCGCGGAAGGTCCAGACCGTCACCGTGAGCGTGACGAGCGTCGAGATCACCACCGCGACGCTGATCGCGAACCAGTTGGCGGCGATGAGCCCCGCTTGCTGGATCACGCCGACCGAGGCCGGCACGAAGAGAAGCGAGAGATTGCGCAGGATCGTGTCGGTCACCGCATCGAGCCCCGGCCCGGTGCGGCCGCGCTGAAGCAGGATGATGAAGAGAAACCCCATGCCGAGCACGGGGCCGGGAAAGGTGAGCCCGGTCAGCCGCACGGCCACCTCGCCGGCCAGCTGGCAGAGAAAGAGGAGGCTGAGCGCCTGAATCATGTCCTGATGAACCTCGTGTGGGAAACCGGCCCCAGAGTGCCCCCGCGCGCGCAGCGAGGCAATGGGCCGTGGAAGACCCGCGGGATACGCCCGCAGGCCCGCCGGCCGCAAGCCCCTCTCCCGCGCTATGCCGCGCCCTGCCCGGCCCTGTGCGCGAGGTGGAGGCGGCGGAGAAAGGCCAGCACGAAGATCGCCGTCAGGATCAGGATGATCGTCGGCGCCGGCGCGCTCCCGATGAAGAAGCTCGCATAGGTGCCGCCGAGCATCGCCGCGAGATTGACCGCGACCGCCACGGCAAGCATCCGCCCGAAACTCCGCACCAGCAGGAAGGCGATGGCGCCGGGCGAGATCAGCAGCCCCACCGCAAGGATCAGCCCCGTGGCCGAGAGTGTCGCGACGATCGTCATCGAAAGCAGCGTCAGCAGCCCGTAGTGAAGCAGCGCCACCGGCAGCCCCGAGACCCGCGCCTGCGCCGGATCGAAGGCATGGAGCAGCAGATCCTTCCAGCGCAGCACGAGCAGCAGCGAGACCACGAGCGAGATCGCGCCCGCCGTGCGCAGATCCTCCGGCCCCACGCCAAGCAGGTTTCCGAACAGGATGTGGTCGAGATGCGCGCCGGATTCGATCGAGGTGTAGAGGATGATGCCGATCCCGAACATGCCGGAGAAGACGACGCCCATCACCGTATCCTGCTTCACCCGGCTGTTGCTCGCGAGAAACCCGGTGAGCAGCGCGCAGATCATGCCGGCGCCGAACGCGCCGAGGATGAGCGGCACCCCGGTGATATAGGCCAGCACGATCCCCGGCAGCACCGCATGGCTGATCGCATCGCCCATCAGCGCCCAGCCCTTCAGCACCAGGAAGCAGGAGAGCAGCGCGGTCGGCACCGCGACGATGGCGCAGATCCAGAAGGCATTCAGCATGAAGGGAAACTGGAAGGGAAGCAGCAGGCCCTCGCTCATGGCGCCGCCTCCTCCGCCCCGGCCGCCGCCGCCGCATCGGCCTCGCGCAGGCCACGCGCGGCCTTGCGGCGCGCGGCGAGAATCCCGTGCTTCGGGGCGAGGATGAAGGCCGTGAGGAAGATCGCGGTCTGCAGCGTCACGATCACGCCCCCGGTCGCACCGTCGAGAAAATAGCTCGCCCAGGCGCCGAAGAACCCGGTCAGTGCCCCGATCGCGACCGAAAGTGCGATGAGCCGCGGAAACCGGTCGCAGAGCAGATAGGCGGTCGCCCCCGGCGTCACCACCATGGCGATGACGAGAAACGCCCCCACCGTCTGCATCGCCGCCACCACGGAGGCCGAGAGCAGCACGAAGAACACCGCCTTGAGCAGACCCGGGCGCAAGCCGATCGAACGGGCATGGGTTTCGTCGAAGAAGGTCACCATCAGGTCCTTCCACTTCGCGAGCAGGATCGCGAGCGAGACGAAACCGATGATCGCGAGCTGTGCCGTATCCGCCGGCGTGATCGCGAGGATGTTGCCCATGGTGATGGTCTGGACGCTCACCGACACCGGGTTGATCGAGATGAGGAAGAGCCCGAGGCCGAAGAAGGCGGTGAAGATGAGGCCGATGATGACATCGACCTTGAGCCCCGAGCGGTCGCTGAGAAAGAGCATCGCCCCCGCGGCCAGGCCGCCCGCGATGAACGCCCCGAGCGCGAAGGGAAGGCCCAGCATGTAGGCCCCCGCGACGCCCGGCACCACCGAATGCGAGAGCGCATCACCGATGAGCGACCAGCCCTTGAGCATGAGATAGGCCGAGAGAAAGGCGCAGACCCCGCCGACCAGCGCCGAGACCCACATGGCATTCGTCATGTAGCCATAGGAGAAGGGCTCGAGGAGATGGGCCATCATGGCTTGGCGCGCTCCTGGCGCTGGGTCTCCTCGCCGTATTGCACGAAAGGTCGCTCGTCATCGGTGAGGATGCTGAGCTTGCGCGGGTCGTCGTCGTCGTGGAGATCGGCGCCCCCGAGCGTCAGGCTGCGCAGCACGCCGCCGAAGGCGCGGGTGAGGTTCGCGGCGGTGAAGGTGGTCTCGGTCGGGCCATAGGCCAGCACGGTGCCCTTCACCAGCACGGTCCGGTCGCAGAATTCCGGCACCGAGCCGAGGTTGTGGGTCGAGACCAGCATCACCCGCCCCTCGTCGCGCAACGCGCGCAGAAGCTCGATGATCTGCGCCTCGGTCTTCACATCGACGCCGGTGAACGGCTCGTCGAGCAGGATCACCCGCCCCTCCTGGGCAAGCGCGCGGGCGAGAAATACCCGCTTGCGCTGCCCGCCCGAGAGCTCGCCGATCTGCCGGCGGCGGAAATCCTGCATGTTGACCCGCTGCAGCGCCGCGTCGACCGCGGCATGGTCGGCCGCCCGCGGACGCCGCAGGAAGCCCATGTGGCCGTAGCGGCCCATCATCACCACATCCTCGACCAGCACCGGAAAGGCCCAGTCGACCTCCTCGGCCTGCGGCACATAGGCGACGAGATTCTCCCGGAGCGCCTGGCGGACCGGGCGGCCGAGCAGCTGGATCTCGCCGCGCGCGGCCGGCACGAACCCCATGATGGCCTTGAAGAGCGTCGATTTCCCGGCGCCGTTCACGCCCACCAGCGCCGTGATCGTGCCCTTCGGGATCTCGAAGCTCGCATCCGTCAGCGCGGTATGGCCGTTGCGGTAGGTGACGGTCAGGTGCCGGGCGCGGATGCCGCCGCCGGGATCATTGGCGGCTGGCGCGTCCGGACGGGGATCTGTCATGGCGGGCACGGGCGGGTTTCCTCTTCGGGCGGGGCTCACTCCGTTCCGCCGGTCAGGCCGTCGGCGATGGTCTGCGAGGTGACGCGGAGCAGATCGAGATAGGTCGGCACCGGGCCGTCGGGGTCCGAGAGGCTGTCGACATAGAGCACGCCGCCGTATGCCGCGCCGGTCTCGCGCGCGACCTGCTGCGCGGGTGCGGTGTTGACCGTGCTCTCGCAGAAGACCACCGGGATGTCGTTCTCCCGCACCCCGTCGATCACCGCGCGGACCTGCTGCGGCGTTCCGACCTGATCGGCGTTCATCGGCCAGAGATAGAGCTCGCGCAAGCCGAAATCGCGGGCGAGATAGCTGAAGGCGCCCTCGCAGGTCACCAGCCAGCGCTTTTCCTCCGGCACTTCGGCGATGGCCGCGCGCATCGGCTCGATGGCCGCGCGCAGCTCCGCCTTGTAGGCCTCGGCATTGGCCGCATAGGTCGCGGCATTCGCCGGATCGTATTCCGAGAAGGCCGCGGCGATGTTGTCGACATAGACGAGCGCGGTCTCGAGCCCCATCCAGGCATGCGGGTTGGGCTTGCCGGCGTAGGAGCCCTGCGCGATCGGCAGCGGCTCGATCCCCTCCGAGAGCGTGACCGAGGGAATGTCGCCGAGATTGACGAGGAACTGCTCGAACCAGAGCTCGAGGTTGAGCCCGTTCCAGAGGATGAGATCGGCATCCGCCGCCCCCACGATGTCGCGCGGCGTCGGCTCGTAGCCGTGGATTTCCGCGCCCGGCCGGGTGATCGAGACCACGTCGGCGGCGTCCCCCGCCACGTTCTGCGCCATGTCGGCCAGCACGGTGAAGGAGGTGACCGCCTTCAGCCGGTCCGCGTCGGCGGAGGCGGCATGGGCGAAAAGCATCGTCAATGTCGTCGTCGCGAGAAGCCGGACGGGCAGGCGTGTCATCGGATCATCCTTGTTCCTGACTGGCGTTGTGCCACAAGCCACATCATTTTGCGAACGATTCGCAATTGTCAACTGTGTTGCGATTCATTCGCAACTAACGGGCGGGGAAGCGCCTTGACCCCGGCGCGGTGCGCGCCTAATCGGCGGCAACAAACGGGAGTGTGCCTTGACCCTCTATCACGCCGTCACCGCGGTCACCGGCCGCGCCACCGCAGAGGCGCTGTTCGACGCGCTCGACGAGATGTATCCGGCCCCGAAGGCCTCGGGCACCCATGACCGCGACGACGGCAGCGGGATATGGGAGGTGAGCGCCTATTTCGAGGGCGCGCCCGACGAGGCGATGCTCGCCCTCCTCGCCGCCGCCAACGGCGCCCCCGCCTTCAGCGTCGCGCCGGTCGGCACGAAGGACTGGATGGCCCAGGTCCGCGCCGGGCTCTCCCCGGTGCGCGCCGGCCGCTTCGTCGTCTACGGCAGCCATGATCGCGACACGATCCCCTCGAACCTGATCGGGCTCGAGATCGAGGCGGCTCTCGCCTTCGGCACCGGCCATCACGCCACCACCCAGGGCTGCCTTCTCGCGCTCGACGGGCTGGTGCGGCAGAGGATCGCGCCGCGCCGGATCGCCGATATCGGCGGCGGCACGGGCGTGCTGGCGATGGCGGCGGCGCGGGTCTTCCCGGCGGCGCGGATCATCGCCTCCGACATCGATGCGCTCGCAACGATAACGGCGACAGCGAATGTGCGGGCAAACGACCTGACCGGGCGGATCCGCTGCGTCACGGCGCCGGGCTTCCGGCATCCTGCGCTGCGCGAGAACGCACCCTACGACCTGATTCTCTCGAACATCCTCGCCGGTCCGCTCAAGCGGCTTGCACCGGACATGCGCTCGCATCTGGCGCCGGGCGGAATTCTGGTCTTGTCGGGGATCTTGACCCGGCAGGCGATCTCGGTCGAGAGGGTCTACCGGGGCTGGGGTTTCGCGCGGCAGCAGCTCGTGCGCCGCGGCGAATGGTCGGTACTCGTGCTGAGAAAGCCGGCGCGCTGACGCGGCGGCTTATGCATGATGCCGCGCCAGACGGGCGGCGATCGCATCGATATCGCCACGCTTGAGGCCGACATCGGCCAGCTGGGCATCGCTCAGGGACTCGAGACACGCACGCGTGTGGCGGGCGGCGATCCAGGCCCGAACCACAGCAAGGCCCCGGTCGAACAGGTCGATCACCTGATAGGTGGTGATGGCGCCCATCGGCACGGAACGGTTACTCTGCAACGCAAACATTTTCTGCACTCACGTCTAAGTAGAATCGGGGTGCGTGATGCACCCCGTAGCGCGATGCAGATAAGCCTCTTGCCTATCCCGAGCAAGCTGTGTGGCAGCATGGCTGTCATGCAATGGGCGCAAGGGAGTTAGCATTTTGTTCACGCGGCCCGTGTTGGACTTGGCGGCATCCGAGCCCCCGTGGTATGGCATCGTCGAGCAGCAAGAAGGACGGCAGCAAATGCGCGTCATCGGGATCGATCCGGGTTTGCGCCGGACGGGTTGGGGAATCGTGGATGTCGCGGGCGGTTCGCTCACCCATGTGGCCAATGGCGTCTGCGCCTCGGAGGGCGAGGATCTCGCCACGCGCCTCCTGAGCCTCCACACCCAGCTCACCGCCGTCTTTCACGCCCATGCCCCGGAAACCGCCGCCGTCGAGCAGACCTTCGTCAACAAGGACGCCGCCGGCACCCTCAAGCTCGGCCAGGCCCGCGCCATCGCCCTGCTCGTGCCGGCCCAGGCCGGGCTCCCGGTGGCGGAATATGCGCCCAATGCGGTGAAGAAGGTGGTGGTCGGCGTCGGCCATGCCGAAAAGTCCCAGGTCGAGCACATGGTGAAGCTCCAGCTCGGTCCGGTGAAGCTCGCCGGCCCCGATGCCTCCGACGCGCTGGCCATCGCCCTCTGCCATGCCCATCACGCCCAGTTCCAGGGCCGGCTCGCCGCCGCGATCGCGGGGGCACGGGCATGATCGGCAAGATCGCGGGCCGCCTCGACTACCGCAGCACCGACCATGTGCTGATCGACACCGGTGGCGTCGGCTATATCGTCTACTGCTCCGAGCGCACGCTCGCCGCCATGCCCGCCCCCGGCGAGGCCGTGGCGCTCTTCACCGAGCTTCTGGTGCGCGAGGACCTGCTCCAGCTCTTCGGCTTCCGGACGCTGGCCGAACGCGAATGGCACCGGCTGCTCACCTCCGTGCAGGGCGTCGGCGCGAAGGGCGCCCTGGCGATCCTCGGCATCCTCGGCGCCGAAGGCGTCGGCCGCGCGCTCTCGCTCGGCGATGCCGCCGCGATCCGCGCCGCACCCGGCATCGGGCCGAAGCTCGCCCAGCGCATCGTGCTCGAGCTGCAATCGAAGGCGCCGCAGGTGATGGCGATGGGCGCGGCCGGCTCCGCCCCCGCCTTCTCCGCCGCGGCCCCCCGGCGCGCCGCCCCCGACCCCGTCGCCCTCATCGACGAGGAAGACGCCCCGCTGCCGGAACATCCCGTCCCCGCCGCCGGGCTCGATGCGGCCGCCCAGGCCGATGCGCTTTCGGCGCTGGTCAATCTCGGCTACGGCCAGGGCGAGGCCGCCGCGGCGATCGCGGAGGCCGCCGAGATGCCAACGATCGACGATGCCACCGGGCTGATCCGCGCCGCACTCCGCCTCCTCGCGCCGAAGGGATGAGCCGATGAGCGAGCCCGATCCGACCCTCCGCCCGGAGCCCCTGCCCGAGGATGCCGACCGCGCGCTGCGGCCGCAAAGCCTCGACGAGTTCATCGGCCAGAAGGCCGCGCGCGCCAATCTCCAGGTCTTCATCGAAAGCGCCCGGCGCCGCGGCCGCGCGATGGACCACACGCTCTTCTACGGGCCCCCCGGCCTCGGCAAGACCACGCTCGCCCAGATCATGGCCCGCGAACTCGGGGTGAACTTCCGCATGACCTCCGGCCCGGTACTGGCGCGCGCCGGCGATCTTGCCGCGATCCTCACCAATCTCGACGCGCGGGACGTGCTCTTCATCGACGAGATCCACCGCCTCAACCCGGCGGTCGAGGAAATCCTCTATCCGGCGCTCGAGGATTTCCAGCTCGACCTCGTGATCGGCGAGGGCCCTGCGGCCCGCACCGTCCGCATCGAGCTCCAGCCCTTCACGCTGGTGGGCGCAACGACCCGTCTCGGGCTTCTCACCACGCCGCTCCGCGACCGCTTCGGCATTCCCGTCCGGCTCGAGTTCTACGACGAGGCCGAGCTCGTCGAGATCGTCACCCGCGCCGCGCGCCTCCAGCAGGCCGACGCAACCCCCGAAGGCGCCCGCGAGATCGCCCGCCGCGCCCGCGGCACACCCCGGATCGCCGGCCGCCTGCTGCGCCGGGTGGTCGATTTCGCCATCGTCGAGGGCAACGGCAAGGTCGACCGCGCCATCGCCGACGCCGCGCTCAACCGCCTCGGCGTGGACGATCTCGGCCTCGACGGCGCCGACCGGCGCTACATCCGCCACCTCGCCGAGCACTACGGCGGCGGGCCGGTGGGGGTCGAGACGATCTGCGCCGCGCTCTCGGAAGCCCGCGACGCGGTCGAGGAAGTCATCGAGCCCTTCCTGCTGCAGGAGGGCCTCATCCAGCGCACGCCGCGCGGCCGCATGCTCGCCGCCCGCGCCTGGCAGCACCTCGGCCTCGAGCCCCCCCGCGCCCAGTCCCGTCAGGACGATCTCTTCGAATAGCCGCGACGGTCCGACACCCCCAGCGCCCGACAGCGCCCCTCCTCCCGGAAACCCGGCGGCACGAACGGTGCCATCACGCCCCGCGGCCGGGCTGCGGCTCCAGGCCAGATTCCAGGTGCGCCCCGGACGGCAAACCGTCAGACGACATGGCGGCCCTCCCCGCAGCCGCGCACCCGCGGCAACGGCTCCACCACAGGCCATTCATGCAACATTAACCACTATTTCAAGCGATATCAGATAGTTGATCAGATTTTCACGGTGAAAAGCCCTGTTTTCACCGTGAACGCGCCTCCGGCAAGCTCCCGGAAACCCGCCTCTCAGCTCTCCCGTGCGGCGCGATACCAGCGGACGATCGCATCGCGTTCGGACTGTTCCATGAACGAGGCATTGGCCGGCGGCATGGCATGGGTCACACCCGCCTGGATGTAGATCTGCCGGGCGGCCCGGAGCACGTCGTGATCGGTCTCGAGCACGATCCCGCGCGGCGGCCAGTGGATGCCCTCATAGAACGGTTCGCGGGAATGGCACATCGAACAGCGCCCCAGCACCGCGTCGCGGGCCTCCTCGAATCCCGGCGTCTCGGCCAGGACCAGCTCGGTGCCGCTGAGCGGCAAGGCCTCGGAGACGTCGAGCGAATCCTCCGAATACATCGGCCGGGTCGACAGCCACATGATGAGGATGAAGAGGACCGCGGTCGCAAGCCAGGTCCAGCGCGGCTCGCCCTTCCGGGCATGCATGGTGTTGAAATAATGCCGGATCGTGACCCCCATCAGGAACACGAGCCCCGCGATCAGCCAGTTGTATTCGGTGGCGAAGGCGAGCGGGTAGTGGTTCGAGAGCATCAGGAACACGACCGGCAGCGTGAGGTAGTTGTTGTGGGTCGAGCGAAGCTTCGCGATCTTGCCGTATTTCGGATCCGGTGCCCGACCTGCCTTGAGATCCGCCACAACGATCCGCTGGTTGGGCATGATGACGAAGAACACGTTCGCTGTCATGATCGTCGCCGTGAAGGCCCCGAGATGCAGCATCACCGCCCGGCCGGTGAAGACATGGTTGTAGCCCCAGCCCATGACGAGCAGCAGCCCGAAGAGGAGCAGCATGAGCAGCGTGGGCTTCTCGCCGAGCGGCGATTTGCAGAGCCGGTCATAGATCAGCCAGCCGATCGAGAGCGAGGCCGCCGAGATCAGGATCCCCTGCCAGACCGCCAGATCCGCCTTTTCCGGGTCGATCAGGAAGAGCTTCGCCCCCGCCCAGTAGACGATCATCAGCAGCGCCGCCCCCGAGAGCCAGGTCGAATAGCTCTCCCATTTGAACCAGACGAGATGATCGGGCATGTTCTCGGGCGCGACCAGGTATTTCTGGATATGGTAGAACCCGCCGCCGTGGACCTGCCATTCCTCGCCATCGGCCAGCGTCGGCACGAGGGGCTTCCGGAGCCCGAGATCGAGGGCGATGAAGTAGAAGGACGATCCGATCCAGGCGATTGCCGTGATCACATGCGTCCACCTGACGGCAAAGGCGATCCATTCCCAGATGATGGCGGCTTCGAACATCCATACTCCCCACGCTTCGGGCCCAGAACACGGTCTCGCCGGCAGTATGGGGTGGTGAACCTGCCCGTGCCAAGGCAGATTCGTTGCACTGCGGCAATATTGGGCAGTTGCCCGGGGTTTCAGCTGCCGCGATAGGTCGAGAAGCTGTAGGGCGAGAGCAGGAGCGGCACGTGATAATGCGTCGGATCGGCCATGCCGAAGCGGATCGGGATGATGTCGAGAAAGCGCGGAGTTTCGCCCGGCGCCCCCGTCGCATCCAGATAGGCCCCGGCGGCGAAGACCAGCTCGTAGGTGCCGGGGGCGAACTCGGGTTCGGGCAGGATCGGGGCGTCGGTCCGGCCATCCGCATTCGTCACCGTCTCGCGCAGAAGCGTGCGATCCTCGCCTTCGATCCGGTAGAGCGCCACCGCCATCCCGGCGGCGGGCGTTCCGCGGGCGGCGTCGAGCACATGGGTGGTGAGATATCCGGCCATTGCTGTTTCCTTTCCTGAACTGCGGTCCTGTGGCTCGGCAGCGAGCGTATTGCACCGCGAAAGGAAATGCGATGACATGCGGTATGGCCCCGGAGCCGGCCGATGCCACCGACCCGAAGCGTGACGGAGACACCCCGATGAAGCGATACCCCCGAGACATGCACGGCTATGGTGCCCGCACGCCCGATCCGAAATGGCCGGGGGGCGCGAAGATCGCGCTCCAGTTCGTCATCAACTACGAGGAGGGCGGCGAGAACGCCGTGCTCCATGGCGATGCCGCCTCCGAAGCCTTCCTCTCGGAGATCGTCGGCGCCGCGCCCTGGCCGGGCGAGCGGCACTGGAACATGGAATCGATCTACGAATACGGCGCGCGGGCCGGCTTCTGGCGCCTCCACCGGCTCTTCACGGAAATGGACGTGCCGGTGACGGTCTACGGGGTCGCGACAGCGATGGCCCGGAGCCCCGCGCAGGTGCGGGCGATGCAGGAGGCGGGCTGGGAGATCGCGAGCCACGGGCTCAAGTGGATCGAATACAAGGCCTATGAGCCGGAGGCGGAGCGCGCCCACATGCAGGAGGCGATCGCGCTCCACGAGGCGGTGACGGGCGAACGCCCGCGCGGCTGGTATACCGGCCGTTGCTCGGCCAATACCGTGCGGCTCGCCGCCGAGGAAGGCGGCTTTGCCTATGTCTCGGACAGCTACGCCGATGACCTGCCCTACTGGAGCCGTTTCGGGGAAAGGGACCAGCTCATCATCCCCTACACGCTCGACGCCAACGACATGCGCTTTGCAACACCGCAGGGCTTCAACGCGGGCGACCAGTTCTTCGCCTACCTCAAGGACAGTTTCGACGCGCTCTATGCCGAGGGGCTTGACGGCGCGCCGAAGATGCTCTCGATCGGGCTCCACTGCCGCCTGATCGGACGGCCGGGGCGGGTCATGGCGCTCCGCCGCTTCCTCGAGTATGCCAAGAGCCACGCCGATGTCTGGTTCGCGCGCCGGATCGAGATCGCCGAGCACTGGATCGCGACCTTTCCGCCCGACCGCCGCGAGCGACCCTCCGAAATGACGCGCGAGGCGTTCGTCGCGGCCTATGGCGGGATCTACGAGCACTCGCCCTGGATCGCCGAGGGCGCTTGGGCGCTGGAGCTCGGGCCGGCGCATGACACGGCGGCGGGGCTGCACAACGCACTCACCCGCATCTTCCGGAGCGCGAGCCCCGAGGCGCGGCTCGGGGTGCTGACCGCGCATCCCGATCTGGCGGGGAAGCTTGCCGAAGCCAAACGGCTCACCGCCGAGTCGACTGCCGAGCAGGCTTCCGTCGGGCTCGATGCGCTGACGGATGCCGAGCGTGCGGCCTTCACCGAGCTCAACGACGCCTATACCGCGAAGTTCGGCTTCCCCTTCATCATCGCGGTGCGCGACAACACCAAGGCCTCGATCCTCGAGGCATTCCGCACCCGGCTCGGCAACAGCCGCGAGACCGAAATGGCTACCGCCTGCGCCCAGGTCGAGCGCATCGCCGAGCTGCGACTCGCGGACCTGCTGCCGGCATGAGCGGTAGTGGCGAGGACGACACGATCCGCAGCGAGCCGCTGACGGCCGAAGCCTTCGCCCCCTTCGGCGACGTGCTTGAAGCCGAGGGCGCGCCCGACCGGATCATCAACCGCGGGCTCTGCGGGCGCTGGCACGACCGGGCGCAGCTCGATTTCGGACCGGATGGCCGGGCGGGGCTGAACCTTTTCAAGGCCGAGCCGAGGCGCCTGCCCTACCGGCTCGACATGGTCGAGCGGCATCCGCGCGGCTCGCAGGCCTTCGTGCCGATGAGCCGGCATCCGTTTCTGGTGATCGTCGCCCCGGATACGCCCGCGGGCCCAGGGCGGCCACGGGCCTTCGTCACGGCGGCGGGACAGGCGATCAATTTCCACCGCGGCACCTGGCACGGGGTGCTGACACCCCTGCACGCGCCGGGCCTCTTTGCCGTGGTGGACCGGATCGGCGACGGAGCCAATCTCGAGGAGCACTGGTTCGACCGGCCCTGGGACGTGGTCGCGGGCTGAGCCGCGGCGCCGCTCCGGAGCCGGACCAATGCCGTTTTCACTCTCGTGCGCGGCCCCGGCTATTCGGGCCGCGCGCCTCCGTCCATGTCCGAACGCGCGCGCAGCCACGTCGCAAACGCGCGCAGACGATCCGCCACCCGGTCAGGATCCAGCGCATCGGGAGTGGTCGCCTGCTCAAGCAGATAGAGGATCTCCCGCCCCTGTTCCGGGAAGCGCGCCTGAAATTTCCGGACATGATCCTCGAGGGTTTCGGGCCAGTCCGTGTCGGACGGGTGCCGCAGGATGTTGGTGGACCGGATGAGTTTGCGGGCGGCGGCCCGGATGACACGCCGGGCATGCTCCGGGGCAGGCTCTTCTGCAATCCGGCCCAGATAGCGTTCCAGAACCTGTGCGACATCGCCATTGATCGCCACGGCGACTGCACGGGAGGGCTGGAAGAGTGGAAGTGCGTCACGCAGATCGGCGCCCGCGAGACACCGGCAATAGTGCTTCAGCCAGACCTGCCATGCGAGGCGCGTGTCCGGGGCGAAAACGTCCTCGATCGAGCCGATATCGAAATCGATCTTGCTGACCACGGGGTGCTCGGCCTCGATCGCCCTGCGGATCCTCTCGAAGTCCGCCCGCTCCGCCTCCGTGGGCGGCGCCTTCAGGACCAGGCAGAGGTCCAGATCCGATATCCCCGGTCGCGCCACCCCCGCGGCCACGCTGCCGTAGACATAAAGGCTGTGAAGGGGCGAAGGGGCAGCATCCGTCAGCTGCGACGAGACCGCCTCGAGCACCGGACGGAACGCGGCCTGAAAGGGGCGGTCCTCCACCGTGCTGAGCTTGCCATTCCGATCGACAGTCATCTCTGGAGGTGTCGCTTGCGCATGACGATGCGCCGCCCCGGCGCAGGGAGTGAAGACCGTGGCCTGCCTGCCCGGAGAGGGGCTCGGGGGAGCCCCCTTCCGTTATTCGGCCGCCCTCGGCAGTGCGGCGCCGCCAAGGGCCGGCGCACGGAGGGCGAGCGGGGCGTGGCGGTTCATGTCCTTGTAGAGCAGGTAGCGGAAGGTGCTGGGCCCGCCGGCGTAGCAGGCCTGCGGGCAGAAGGCGCGGAGCCACATGAAATCACCGGCCTCGACCTCGACCCACTCGTCATTGAGCCGGTAGACGCCGCGCCCCTGCAACACATAGAGCCCGTGCTCCATCACATGGGTCTCGAGGAAAGGGATGACCGCGCCCGGCTCCATGTTGACGATCGTCACATGCATGTCGTGGCGCATGTCGGACCAGTGCACGAAGCGGGTGGTGGACCAGCGGCCCTCCGTGTCGGGCATGACCTCGGGCGCGATGTCGTTGTCGTTGGCCAGGATGACATCGGGCAGGTCGATCCCCTCGGCGGCCTCGTAGCGCTTGCGGATCCAGTGGAACCGCGCCGTGCCCTGCCCCGCCACGCGCAGCGACCAGGGGCAGCCCGGCGGCAGGAACACATAACCGCCTGGCACGATATGATGTTTCTCGCCGCGGATGGTGAGGTCGAGCTCGCCCTCCATGAGAAAGAGCACGGCCTCGGCGCCCGGATCCGGCTCGGGCTGGTCCGAACCGCCGCCCGGCGAGACTTCCATCAGATACTGCGCGAAGGTCTCGGCAAAGCCCGACATCGGCCGGGCCAGCACCCAGGCAAGCGTGTTTTCCCAATGCGGCAGGCGGCTTGCCGTGATGGAGCTCAGCACGCCCTTCGGGATGACGGCATGGGTTTCGGTGAAGACCGCGCGCCCGGACAGGAGCTGCGACTGGGGCGGTAGGCCGCCCATGGAGGGATAGTACTTGTGCTTCGACATGGTATCAGTCTCTTCCGGACACTTCCGGTTTCGGGCGCAGCGCAACGCCATGGGGAAGCGGGCGGAGAGTTCCGCGCGCCGCGCGTTTCCCGTCCTTAGACCACCCGACCCCGACAGTTCAACCTCGGCCGCCGGTCATCACCTTGCCGAGGAACTGCGCCTTGCGGAGGTAGAGATCCTGCATGTCGAGATCCGAGACGATACGCTGGCGCGCCGCGGCGCGGCGGGCCGCGCTGTCCTCCGGATCGCGGAGCGTCTCGATGACCCGGGCGGCGAGCGCCCCCGCCTCGCGGAGATCGACGAGCCGGGCGGAGCTCTCGTCGGCGAACTCGAGCACGGGGGCCGTGTCGGAGACGACCATTGCGCAGCCGGTGCTCATCGCCTCGAGCATCGACCAGGAGAGGACGAAGGGCACGGTCAGGTAGACATGCGCATCCGATCGGCGGAGCAGCGCGAGATAGTCGGGATAGGAAAGCCGCCCGGTGAAGATCACCCGGGCGGGGTCGAGGTCGTGCTCGGCCAGCGCCTTGGCCTTCCAGTCGGTCTTGCGCTGGCGGCTGCCGCCATAGGCGACGCGGTTCTCGCCGGCAATGAGCGCCACCGCCTTCGGATCGGACGCGAGGATCTCCGGCAGCGCGGCCATGAAATCCGGGAAGCCCCGGTGCGGCTCCATGCCGCGGGTCGCATAGGTGACGACGCGGGCGCCTTCGGCCACGAGCCCCCCGAGTGTCGCGCGCCGGGCCGCCGCGTCGGGGCTGAAGAAGGTGGTATCGACCCCGTCGTGCAGCACGGTCAGCGCCCGGCCGAAGATCGGCGGAAACTGCGAGGCCTGAAAGCGCGTCGGGCAGAGGGCGGCACTCGAGGCGGCCAGATCCATCGCGATCGGCGCGTTGCGCGACTGCTCGAGGATCGCCCCTTCGAGCGAAGCGGGCACCGGCTCGCCGGTGAGTTCCGAAAGGTATTCCACATCCGCGCCGGGATGGCGGTACCACCATTCGCAATAGGCAACGAAGCGGGCCTCCGGAAAGACCTGGGCTGCGAACATTCCCGCCCCCCAGCCGGAATGGGCGACCACGAGGTCGGGGCGGTATCCCGCCTTGCGCGCCTCGAAACCCGTGCGTGCGAAGGCCTGGGCCTTCAGCACCGCCTTGTCCATCGGCTGCGCATAGGGGTGCGTTTCGGGCGAAGGCTCGCGATGTGGTGCGTAGGTCAGCACCCGGATCCCCTCGGCCGCTGCCCCCTTCGCTTCGGTCGCGAAGGAGATCTCCCAGCCGCGGCCCGCAAGCCATTGTCCGAAACGCCCGAACTGCGCAGGGAAGTTGTCGTGAATGAACAGGATGCGCGGTGTGCGGGCCATGGTCCTCTCTGTTCCGTGTTCGCGATCAGCCGAACCACATGGAGAGGATGCCGAAGCCGAGCGAGCCGAGCGCGATGACGAGTGCTGAGATGGCGATGGCCCGGAGGCCGCGGTCGGAGCCCGTCTCCAGATCCGCGGCACGCTCGGGCCGCGCCTCGAGACGGGCCTGCACCACCTCGACACGCTCGAGCATCTCGCGGAACCGTTCGATGGCGGCCTCGTCGGCGCCGGCGGCGGCCGTCTTGCGGAAGCGGGCGAGCTCCGTGCGGAGGGCGATCACCTCCTCGAAGACCCGCTCCGTCACCCGACGGTCGGGATCGGAGGAGGGCCCGGCCTTGCCGATCGGCCTGAGCACGCCGCGGGCGCCATCGGGGGCGCGCGCGATCGCCGTCACCGCGAAGGCCATGCCCGGCTCGACCGGCGGATCGATCTCCGCGACAAAACCGTATTTTCCGGTGCCGATGCCGTTTTTCACCAGATCCTCACGATGGCGGTCCGCGCGGACCGTGGCGACGAGCCGGCCTTCGCGAAAGATTTCCACATCGACGGCGACGCTAGCATCCGAGCGGTCGATTGCCCAGCCCGCGACACGGCCGGGGCGCGAGACGTCGATGACACCGTTGAGCCGGGGGCCGGAGCCCTGCGCGGCCCCGGAGGATGCCTCCTCGGCGGACGCGGGATCGGGGCTCGCCTTTTCGGGGGAATCGTTGTCCAGCATGGCGCCTCTGCTGCCTCCTTCAGAAAAACGTAACGGTTTGTCACCCCAATCGGGGTCTCACCCCCTGCCTAGCGCGGGCGGGTTAACGATCCGGCAAGGTGCGGGTGCGGGATGCGGAGTATTGTGAAGATTGCCGCGGGCGCGCTCGCAGGGCTTCTCGCCGCGGCGCCGGGGCTCGCGGCAGGCCAGCCCGTCATCGCCGGGTCGCCCGAGACCGTCTTCGACTGGGCCGCGGCGCGTTGCGAAACCTGGGACATCCCCGACACTCCGGCGCGTGCCTGGCGCACGCCCTCCGGCCGGGTTCGCCTCGTCGCGGGATCGGAACGCAGCCGCATTGCCGAGGGTCTCTCGCTCGCGACCCTGCGCCACGGCTGCCGCGTGGCCTATGAGGGCGCGGAGCGCGACGATCCCGCCGCCTATGACGACCGGGCCTGGATCGCGGCCACCTGGGCCGAAGGCACCCGGGTCATCGCCCTCGCTCATGTGGAGTATCACGGCCATCTCCGGCCCGGGCGCTGCCCGGCGGGCGATTACATGGCCTGCTGGCGCAACGCGATCCTCGAGCTCGTCTCGGAGGACGGCGGACAGAGCTTCACCCGCCGCGGCCTCGTCGCCGCGCTCCCCTATCCCTACCCCGAAGGGGCGGGAAAGCGGGCAGGCTATTTCAGCCCGAGCAACATCTTCCGCCGGGGCGACTATCTCTACGTCTTCGTCTTCGCCGAGGCGACGGGCGCGCAGAAGCGCGGCGCCTGCCTTCTGCGGCGCCCGGTCGGTGGGGGGCCAGGCGACTGGCGAGCCTGGGACGGTGCGGGCTTCACCCGCGCCTTCGCCGATCCCTACCGGCAGGCCATCAGCGACCCCGGCGCCCATGTCTGCGAGCCCGTGCCGGGGATCCGCAGCACGATCTCCAGCGTGGTCGAAGACGGGCGCAGCGGCCGCTTTCTCGCCGTGACGCCGGCGACGCTCGAGGATGGCGATGGGGTCCGGCAGAGCGGTATCTGGTGGACGCAATCGGCAAACCTGATCGACTGGGCACGCCCGCGCCTGCTCCTCGCGGTGCCGCTGCTCTGGCGCCGCGACTGCGGGGCGGAGGCGGCCTATGCCTATCCCTCGTTCCTCGACGGCGATGGCCCCTCGGCCAATCTCGACGTGGTGGAGGGCGGCTTCTGGCTCTATCTGGTGCGGATGCCGCTCGGGGAGGATTGCTCCGTCGGCCCCGAGCGGGATCTCCTGCGCTATCCGGTCAGCCTGCCTGACGGATGGGATCGGCCTTGAAGGAGGCCGCAAGCGCCTCCGGATCGGCGAGATCGGCAGGCGTGAGAACGCGGCCGGCGAAGGGCTTCACCGCCCCCGAGCCGATCTTCTCCTCGAGGATGCCGAGCGCCGTCTCCACATCGTCGAAGGGCGCCGCGAAAAGATCGTAGATCGAGTAGTTCCACCATTGGAGCGCCAGCAGCCGCTCGACGATGGCATCGGGGAAACGCAGGCGCAGGACCCGGCCCGGCGTGCCGACCACGATGGCATAGGGCGGCACGTCCCTGACCACGGTGGCCCGCGCCCCGATGATCGCGCCAGCACCGATGGTCACGCCCGACTTGATGAAGGCCCCCTGCCCGATCCAGACGTCCGGGCCGAGCGTGGTGATGGGGCAGCTGTCGGGGAAGGGCCGTCGGTTGGCGCGCACGAAGGGCAGGTTCGGCCCGGCCATCAGCGCGTCCCAGCCGTTCACCTGCGGATAATAGGCGGTGCGCGAGGTGGTGAGCCAATCGGTCGGGTGCTCGTGGGCTCCGATCACCACGCCGCTGGCGATCGAGCAGTAGCGTCCGGCCCGAAGGTTGTTGATCGTTCCGCCCGAGAGATTGCAGAAGGCCCCGACATCCAGAAACGCCCCCGGGGTGACGGTCGAGAGGATCGCCACCGGTGTCTCGATGCGGGAGTTCGGGTGAAGGCGCCGCACCTGGGCGAGCCCGGCGAGCTTCACACCGGCGGGTTCGAGGGCTGCGCGCAGCGCGCGGGTCACGGAAATCTCTGCAAGGTGATCTGTCACTGGTCTACTCACGGCATGCTTCTGAAATGGAACGCGGAAGCGTCAGGCGCTTCGCGCAACGGATGCAGGCGGCGCCTCCGGCTGGACCGCGAGCGCCTGCTCGATCTGCTCGAGGCAGGTGCGGCTCGGCTCATGGGCGGGATTGAGATCAACGGCATGGGCCTGCGCATCGCGCGCGCCTTCGAGATCGCCGAGGCTCCGCAACACCACACCGAGGAAATGCCAGTATTCGAAGTTCTCCGGCGCATGCGCCGTGGCCGCCCGCGCGGCCTCCGCCGCCTCGGCCGCGCAGCCGGAACGGAGCAGGTATTCGCCGCGGATCCGGTGCGTGGGCGCATGATGCGGAAGCCACGAGACCGCGCGGCCGAGGGCTGCCATCGCCGGCGCCGTCTCGCCCTTGTCCCAGGCAAGCCGCGCGTCGCGGATGCAGATCTCCGCCTCGAGCCGCCGGATATGCCGCGTGTTCTCGACCTGGAGTGCCGCGGCGATGGCGGCGAAATCCCCGAGCGTCGCCGCCGCCCCGCCACAGGTTTCGGGATAGGAGCTGAAATCCTCCGGGAAAAGGCTCGCAAGATCCGGGAAGTGCCGCACGCGCACCGCCTCGTTCGAGGCCCGGAACATCGCATAGAACGCTTCTGCCGCGGCGCGGGCAGGCTTGGCGCCGCTGCCGGGAAAATGCTCGGCAAGGCTTGCCGACAGCGGGCCGAGCACCGCATCGAGCGGCAGGCCTTCGATCGGCGTCACATGGCCATTGAGGTGGCGCAGGAATTCCTGCGCGGCGGGATTGACCGATTCGTTCTGGTTGCCGGTGGCAATGAACTCTTCCGGCGCCCCGATCTCCCAGGTCTCGAGGAAGTCCTGCACCACGGAGCCGCCGCTCAGCCGCTTGCGATCGAAGAGGCGCACGGTGACGTTCTCGCGGCCGAAGGCATCCTCCCAGAGCCGGAGCGAGCGATCGTAGTTGAAGTAGGGATCCTCGCCATTGGTGCGGGGCAGGATATCGCCCTCGGTCCCGCCGCTCTTCAGCCGGGTGGAGTAGAGGCTGACGGCGACCTGATCCTGGCGGCGGAGATAGATCGAGATGCGGATCTCGTCGAAATGCGGTGCGAGAAAGCGGCGCAGCGTCTCGACCTCGTCGGGGCTGGTGAGGCGGCTGTGGCAGTGTTCGTTGCAGAAGATCGCGGTGCGCGTGCCGTCGAGCTCGGCCTTCGCCGCCGCACGCATCCGTTCGCGCATCGGCCGGACATCGCTCGGGGCATGGATCCCCCACTGCGCCCGGATCGCATCCATCCGCATCGGGGACATGGCGAAGGCCGCGAGCCCGGTCTGGTTCACCTCGCCGCAGAAGCGGGGATAGACGAACCCCTTCTCCGCGAGCCGGCTGCGGTTGGCGGCGAGAAACGCCTGCAGGCTGGTCGTGCCTGTCTTCTCCGTACCGATCTGGATAATCGCGCGTCTTGTCATGGGTTTGTCCCCCTCTCCCTGAAGGGAAAGCCTAGCACCGGGAGGATTGACCGAAGGTGAACGGACGAGGCGCATCCGGGCTCACTCCTCCCGGAAGGCCTTGCGCACATGCCGCAGCAGCGGCTCGAGCAGGTATTCCCCCGCCCGGCGCTCGCCGATCCGGATCGACACCTCGACCGGCATCCCCGGCACAAGTTCGGCGTCCTGGAGGCTCGCGACCTCCTCGGCGTCGAGCGTCACCCGCGCCTCGAAATAGTTCGAGCCATCCTTCGGATCGGTGAGCAGGTCGGCCGAGACATAGCTCACCTCGCCATCGATCATCGGCGCCCGCGCCCGCTTGTAGGCGGTGAGCCGCACGGTGGCGGGCCGGCCGACGTGAACGGTGTCGATGGCATCGGGCGCAAGGCGCGTCTCGATGACGAGCTGATCCTCCCCGGGCACGATGTCCATGATCGGCGCGCCGGACCCCACGATGGCACCCGGCGTGATGGTGAAGATCTCCACCACCCGGCCGGTCTGCGGCGCGCGCAGCCGGTGGCGTTCGAGCACGTCCTGCCCGGCCCGGATGCGGCTCTCGAGCCCCTCCATCTCGCGGCTCGCCTCGGCCAGACGGGTGCCGGCCTCGGCAACACGCTGGCTCTCGAGCGTCCCGATGTCGGCGCGTGCCCGCGCGATGTCCTGCCGCGCGGCCTCGGCAAGGCCGTGATACTCGTCGCGGTCGCCCTCCAGGGCTGCGATGGTGCGCTCGAGTTCGAGCAGCTTCTGGCGCGGTGTCGCGCCCTTCTTGACCAGGGTCTCGGTCCAGTCACGCTCCTCGCGCCAGAGCGTGGCCTGACGCTCGGAGGAGGCGGCCTGCGCCTCGTCGGCGGAGACCTGCGCGGCGAGCTGGTCGATCTGGCGGTTGAGCCCGTTGAGCTGGCCCGCATGGGCGCGAAGCCGCGCATCGAAGAGGCGCTCTTCCGCGGCGATGCGCCGGGCCCGCTCGGCCTCCGGCACGGCCGCGGCGGCCTCGGGCAGATCGGCACGGTCGAGCGCGGTCGCGCCCGCCTCCTCGGCGCGCAGCCGCCAGATCTCGAAGATGAGCGCGGTATGATCCGTCTCGAACTGCGCCAGAGCCTCGCGGGTCTGGGTCGCATCGAGCGTGGCGACGATCTGGCCCTGTTCGACCCGGTCGCCCGCCTTCACCCAGAGCTTCTCGAGAATGCCGCCCTCGAGATGCTCCACCGTCTTGCGCTGGCTCTCTGCGAGCAGCACGCCCTGCGTCACCACCGCTGCATCGAGCCGGGCATACATCCCCCAGCCGATCGCGGTGCCGAAGAGGCAGACGATGGCCAGAAGCGCGGTCAGGAACACGCCCCGATAGGACGGCAACGGCCCATCGCCGGCAAGATGCCCGGGATCGGTGATGGCGGTCATCGGCCGGCCTCCCGCATCGGTACGACGCCGTTGCCTTCGGGCCGCGCGGGCCGTTTCGGCCCGATCGCCGCCAGCACCTCGGCGCGCGGGCCGAACTGCGCCACCGCCCCTTCCCGGAGCATGAGCAGCTTGTCGGCCTTCGAGAGGATCGACATGCGCTGGGCAACGACCAGCACGGTCGCGCCGCGCTCGCGCGCGATCTCGATGGCCCGGACGAGCGCCGCCTCGCCCTCGGCATCGAGGTTGGAGTTGGGCTCGTCGAGCACCAGCAGCTTCGGGTCGCCGAAAAGCGCGCGGGCGAGCGCGAGCCGCTGCCTCTGGCCGCCCGAGAGCCGCACACCACCATCGGTGAGCCTGGTCTGATAGCCCTGCGGCAGGCCGCCGATGAGCTCGTGGATCCCGGCGGCGCGGGCCGCACGCACCACATCCTCCATCGGCGCATCCCGAAACCGCGCAATATTGTCCTTCACGCTCGCCTCGAAGAGCGTCGGTTCCTGCGGCAGGTATCCGACGGCGGCTCCGAAGCTCGCACGCTCGTGGGCGTAGGTGCTCTGCCCGTCAAGGAAGACGCCCCCCGCGCTCGGGGCCCAGAGGCCGACGACGAGCCGGGCGAGTGTCGACTTGCCCGCCCCCGACGGCCCGATGATTCCCATGAGCTCGCCGCTCTCGACCTGGAACGAGATGTTGCGCAGGAGCGGCTTGTCGCCGCCCTGGGGCATGAAGGTCGCACGGTCGGCCACGAGCTTGCCCGAACCCACCTCGATCGGCAGCTCGGAGCGCTGTGTCGCACCACTTTCGACCACGGTGCGGATCCGCGAATAGGACGCAAGCGCATCCACCCACTGCCGCCAGCCGTCGATCAGGTGCTCGAACGGGAGCAGCAGGCGCGACATGAGCACATTGGCGGCAATGATCGTGCCCGCCGAGGCATCGCGGCTCACCACGAGTGCCGCGCCCGTCGAGATGATGCCGATCTGGAAGCCGACGCGGAGCGTGCGCGCCACCGCCGAAAGCGCCCGCGCCGCCGCCCGGCCGCGCTCGGTGTCATCGACCGCGGTTGCCTGTGCCTGGCGCCAGCGCTGTGTCACCTCGGTCAGCATCCCCATGGCGGTGATGACCTCGGCATTGCGGATCGCCGCGGAGGTCTCGGACTGGACACGGTTGGTGGCCTGCGAGGCCCGTGCGCTCGGCCGCCGCACGATGATCTCGGTTGCGATGGCCATGCCGGTGAGCACGATCGCCCCCGCGAGCCCGACGAGCCCGTAGATCGGGTGCAGCAGGAAGAGCACGAAGAGGAACATCGGCGCGACGATGAGATCGATCGGGAGCGCGATGGCGCCGCCCGCGATGAAATTGCGCAGATCGCTCACGTCCCGCATCACGCCCGCGGCCGCAAGCGGTCCCTGGCGCAGCGTGGTCTCCACCGCCGAGCGGAAGACCGGATGACCGAGCCGCGAGACCAGCCGCCCGCCGAGGATCACGAAGATCCGCGAGCGGAGGAAGTCTATGGCCGCCTGAAAGACCAGCACCACGGCAACGAGGGTCGCGAGCGCGCCGAGCGTCTCGAGACTGCCGCTCGAGAGCACCCGATCGTATACCTGGATCGTGTAGAGCGGCAGCGCGAGATGCATGAGGTTGAGGAAAAGCCCGATCACGCCCGCGGCGGCCGCACCGCGGGCAATGTCGCGCAGCGTGGCGCGGCAGGCGTCCTCGGGCGGGCGCACGCTCATTCCGCGGCCTGCTGCGGAGCCTGGGCCTCCGCCGCCGTGTCGTGCGCGGCGAGGGCGGCTCTACGGTTCCGGCGCTCGATCAGGCGCTCGAAGAGGCGCGCGTGCTGCCGTCCGGTCTCGATCGCCGTCATCGGCGGCTCGATATTGCTGCGCAGCCGGTCCCAGAGCTCGGGCTCGCGGATGGCGCGGGCGAGCTTCTCGGCAAGGCTCTCGGCATTCGAGGCGCGGAAGTGCAGCCCGTCGATGCCGTCACGCACCTTTTCGGCCATGCCGCCGATATCGGACGCGATGATCGGCCGGCCGTGGAAGAAGGCCTCCTGGATCACCACGGGGCTGTTTTCCCACCAGGTCGACGGCACGATCATCCAGTCGACCTCGCGCATGAGATTGGGCAGATCCGGGCTCTTGTAGGAGCCCATGAAGCGGACCCGGCGCCCGGCGATGCGGAAGAGCTCCTTCACCGCCGCCTGGAAATCCTCCGGCTGGTGCTCGAGATTGCCGCCATAGACATAGAGGATCGAATCGCCCCAGACGTCGGCAGGCACGCGGGTCACCGCATCGATCAGCACCTTGATCCCCTTGAACGGGTTGAGCTGGCCGAAATAGGCGAACCGGTTGCGCCGCCCCCCTGGCGCCACCGGCCGTGCGGGCGCGACCTGGCCGCCCTCGAGCCCGTTCTCGATCATCACCAGCTTCTCTGGCGGCAGCCCCCAGTCGGCAAAGCGCGAGAGCAGGAATTTCGACGGGCTGACGAAGGCATCGACCTCGGTCAGGAAGCTCTTGATGAAGATCTCGCGCCGGAGCAGGTTCGCCGCTCCGATCTCGGGAAAGCAGACGCCGCAGTCCGAGGGCGATGCCTTGGTGCAGAGCGCCCCGTTCGTTGCCTTGATCATCTGCCCGTGATGGGCGCAGATCGGCAGATACTCGTGAAGCGTGTAGACGATCGGCACATCGCCCAGCGCGCGACGCGCCGCCCGGATGGCCTGGATGCCGAACCCCATGATGTGGTGGAAGTTCACCACATCCGGGTTGAGATCGGCGAGGAAGCGCTCGAAATGCCGCATCAGGTCGTCCATCCCGTTGGTCGCGAGATGGAACCAGTCGTAATCGTTCGACCAGTAGAGCGTCTCGTCCGGCCCCTGGCCCAGAGACATGAGCGGCGTCGCCTTGTGGCGCATCACCGGCGGCGCGACGCCCGCGAGATAATGGGACTCCCAGCCTTCCTGCTGCTTGATGCCCTGGAAGACGTTGTAGGAGGCGACCTGCGCACCGCCGATCGAGAAGGCGGGATGCGCGTGGCTGAGGAACAGGGCCTTCATGCGGACAGTCCTCCGGATTCGTGACGTGTTCTGCGGCCGAGCAGGGCTGCGTCGACCTTCTTCATCAGGCGCGCGAAGGGCGGATCCTCCGCGGCATGGACCTCGTCGAGCATCCAGAACTCGACCGCGCCCGCACACCAGGCGCCCGAACCGAGACGGCGGAGGCGCGAGGCGAGATCCACATGTGCATAGGAATCGCTGAAGAGATGGCCGGTGAAACCGCCCGCCCGTTCGAGCTGCGCGCGCCCGACGAGCGCGATTTCGGCCGCCCCCGACGTGACCATTTCGGGCGCGCCCCGCGGCAGCCATTCGGCGCCATAGCCCGAGAGCGCACAGGCCGCCTCTGCCCCCGCCGGATCGAGCCGCGGGCCTCCGTAATAGATCGAGTCGTCCTCATAGGTGAGCGCGGGCGAGACGAGCCCCGGCGCCGGCAGCCGCTCGGCCTCGCCGAGCAGCGCGCCGAGCCAGCCGTGCGCCTTCGGCAGCGCCGACGGCAACCAGCAGAGCACATGCGCCCCCGTCGTTGCCGCGACCCCCGCATCGAGCTGGCCGGTGATGGTGCAGTCGTCAGGCGTCACGACGACGCCGCCCTGCAGCCCATAGAAGCGGAACGCATCCTCGAGCGCCCGGAGATGCTCGGAGGCGGTGGCACGTGTGGTGACAAGCGCAAGCTCGAGCAGCCGCGCCTCCTCCGAGCCGGCCAGCACCCCGAGAATCGGCTGGAGCTCGGCCATGCGCCGGAAGGGCATCACCGCCGAGACCGGCCGCTGTGCGGCACGGCTGCCGAGCGGGATCATCCGCCGCTCCCGGCCGCGACGGCCGCCCTTCGAGGCGGGCTCGACGCTTGCGAGGAAGGGCGCGAGATGCTCCTCGACGATCCGGCCAAGCTCGGGATCGCTCGGGGAGATCGCGCCGACGATCTGCGGCAGGCGCTCGCTCGAGGTGAAGGGCGCGACCGTGAGCGGCCGGAACAGGCAGCTGTCGTCATCGAGCACGAGCTCGAGATAGACCTCCGCCCCGTCCACCTTGTCGCGCGCGGCGGGCACATGGGTGATGAAGCCGTGCATCACGTCGCCCGGCCCGAGCAGATCGGCAAAGCGCGGGTCCTGGCCGAAGCCGTTGTTGAGATCGGGCCGCGGCAGCAGGCACCAGGCCTTGTCGAGCGGCGCATAGAGATTGCCGGTGCTCTTCAGCAGCACCCGCTCGACGCGGCGCAAGGGATCGAGCAGCCAGCCCACCGCGAGCAGCCCGCCGTCGGGTGCCTGCAGCAGGCTGTCGAACGCCGCCGCGATCGGCAGGCTCGTGCCCGCCAGCGTGTTCTCGCCCGAAAAGCGCGGGCGGCAGATGCGGCGGAAGGCGCGGCGGGTGCTCTCTGGCCCCTCGAAACGGTCGAGCATGTGGCGGACATGGGCGTCCGCCGGCGTGCCCTCGAGCCGCAGCAGGTTGCCCCGCACCACGTCGAGCCGCAGAAGCCGTCCGTCGCGCTCGAAGAAGACCGCATCGACGGACTGGAGATCGGCATCGCGCCAGTCGCGGCAGAAGAAGGCGACGCCCTGCCCCGGCGGCAGGATGTCCTCACGGTCGAACACCGCAACCTCGACCTCGCGCACCGAAAGCCCGCCGGCGACACTCGCAAGCGTCGCCGTGCCCGCCTTCAGCGACATCGACCAGCCTTGGGCGAAGAGGCCGCCGCATTCCGGCCGGCCGAGGATCTCGATGAAACCGTCACGCTCGGCGGCAGCGGTGAAGAAACTCCGCGCGAAATCCTCGTAGGCCCGGGCCTCCTCGGCCGAGGCTCCGGCGTCGAGAAGATGCAGCGTGAGAAAGTTGAAGATGTCGCGCCCGTCCACGCCGGAGGTGCGCACGAGATCGGCCAGAGGCTGCGGTGAGACATCGACCGTCGGCAACGCGGCGAAACGCCACGCCCGCGCCGAGGCCGGGTCATGGATCTCCGCGCCTGCCTGGGGCAGCCCATCGAGCACCGCGATGCCGCACCAGGTTTCACCGCCGCCCGCCTGCCAGCACTTTGCCCGCCAGGGCAGGATCCGGCCGCCCTGCACGAGACTGCCGCTCAGCGGAAGCGCGTGCTCGGCGCCTTCGAACAGCAGAAGCGTTCGTCCGCCATGGAGCAGGATTGCGCGGGTACGGTGAAGCGTGGACCAGGACAGGTCCCGCTGCGGAAAATCGCTGCCATCTGCCGGAGTCATGCTGCCACCCGATTGAAGAGAGCGTTGAAGAGATCGAGATGGGTCGAGACGAAAGCTTCGTGCGAGACCGGCGCGACGGGCGCAGCCGCGAGCCTCTCCCAGAGCCCGGGTTCGGTGGCGGCACGCACCATGGTCTCCGCAAGGGCGGCGGCATCGCCCGGCGGCACATGCAGCCCGTCGATGCCGTCCCGCACCAGCTCGGCCATGCCGCCGACGCCCGAGCAGATCACCGGGATCCCGGCCGCGCGGGCCTCGAGAATGACGAGCGGTGCGTTCTCCCACCAGAGCGAGGGCATCACCACCCAGTCGGTCCGCGCGAGCAGGTTCGGCAGATCGCCCCGGTCGTAGGGGCCGAGATGCTGCGCGATCTGCCCCGCCGCCGTGAGCCCCGCCTTGAACGCGCTGCGGAAATCCTGTTCGGCCCAGCCGAGGCCGCCATGGAAATTGACGCGGAGCGTGCTGTCGGTCTCGCGCAGCCGCGCGGCTGCCTCGAGCAGCACAAGCACACCCTTGTGCGGCAGGATATTGCCGAAATAGGCGAAGCGGTCGCGCCGGGCGCGCGGCGCGGGCGAATCCCAGGAGATCCCGGCCTGAACCACCGCGTTCGGCACGACACGGATGCGGCTCTCCGCAAGCCCCCAGTCGACGAAGCGGTCCTTGAGGAAGGTGCTCGGCGCGATGAAGAGATCGACGCAGTCGAGCAGCGCCTGAAGATGCGCGCGGCGGAGCGCATGGCGCGCCTGCTCGATCTCTGGAAAGCAGTTGCGGCAGCGGTCCGCATCCATCCCCGGGCATCTCATGCCCTCGGGCCGCGTCAGCAGCAGGCCGTCGCCCGGACAGATGAGCTGATAGTCATGGAGCGTGAGCACGATGCGCGCCCGCGGTCGCATCCGGCGGATCGCGGGGAGGATCTCGGCGCCGAGCCGATCGAGCCCGTGGAGATGCACGAGATCGGGCCGGGTGATCTCGAGCACCTGCCCGAGCCCCTCAAGCCAGTCCGTGCCATCCTCGCGCAGCATGGAAAAGCGGTCATAGCGCCCGGTGCAGAGCACGAAGTCCTCGCCGATCGCCTGAAGCGAGCCCGGTGCCGCGCCCGGACGCTGGAGGCTCGTCGCGGCGACCAGCAGCCGCGCGGCGACCCCGTCGCGGGCATCGAGCCCGCGCGCAAGATCCTGCGCGACATGCTCGGTCCCGCCCGTCGTCCAGGCCGGATGATCGTGGGCGATCTCCAGAATTCGGAACTTGCTCATGCCTTCCCCCTGGCGGTTTCAGGGCCCTCGCCGGCCCGCGCGACCACCCCGATCGCGATCCGGTCGGCCGCCGCCGAGATCGGATCGGCTGCCCCCGGTGCGCTGTATCGGATGAAAAGGTTGCGGAAGGATGTGCGCGCCGCATTTCCCCGCGCCTCGAGCCGGCCGATCGTCTCGGCCAGCCGGATGTCCGGGTCGGGATGGCTGCGGCGGGAGGCCAGAAAGGCCGCCTTGGCCTCCGCGGTGAATCCGGCACAGTCACAGGTCGCGAGGCCGGTCGCGGCGGTTGCGCCCCCCGGCAGATCGGTGGCCGGGATTCCGACCGGACGGCGCCGGAGCGCGCCGCGGTCTTCGACGAGGCCGCCCGCGTCGAGCACCGAGCCGTCGGTAGCGCAAAGCGTGCCGCCCAGCACCGCTGCCTTGCGGGCTCCGGCCTGAAAGCAGCGCAGCCAGTCCGCAAGCCAGCCGCGGCTCGCGGGCATCACCTCGGCCCCGAGCACGAGGGTGAGCTCGCCCTCCGCCGCCTCGAGCGCCGCGCAGAGCGCTGCCGCCGGCCCGGGTGCACCGATGAGCGTGACAAGCTTGATCGCGATCCCGTAGGTGCGGTGGATCTCCGCGAGGCGCTTTCGCGCCGCCTCGGCCTCCGCACCTTCGCGGACATGGTGGACGAGTTCGACCTGTCCGGCCTGCCGTTCGCCGAAAATCCGCGCGGCACGGGCGCGCAGGATGTCACCGCTGGCGCTCGCCGGCGCCACGATGCTGAGCCGCGGCCGCACCGTGCTCGGGCCAAAGCGCTCGACGATGCTCCGCGCCGGCGCCTCAGCCCCGTCAAGCCGGGCCAGTGCGATGCTCTCGGCCGCCACCTCTCGGCCAAGCCGCGAGAAACATTCGGGAACCGCGCCGTCAAAGCGCGGCACCGGCCCTTCGTGAATGGTATGGACCCGGCCCGAGCGATAGACGAGCCGCAGCCGCCAGGATGCCGCGGGCGCCCCCGCCGCCGAAAGCCCCGGCAGATAGCCGCCCCGAAGCCCCGGCACTGCCGCATCGCCCGCAAGGTCGATCTCGCGGCTCTCGCCGCCGCAGTCCACCCGGAGCGCCCGCACGAGCCCGAGCCCGTCGCGAAGCTCGAAGGCATGAAGCAGACCCTGCGATGTGGCCGAAAGATGCTGCAATGCAATGAGAGGCTCGGCCTCTCCGGAGGCGCCGAGCTCGCGGGCAATCGCTGCTGCACCTGCGTCGCGATCGGCCCAGGCCGCCACCAGCCCCTCGAGCCAGGCCGCGGCATGGGCATCGCGCCGCGCCATCCACGGCACGAGCGATTGCGCCTCGTGCCCGGCGCCCGGTCCTTCGAGCACCAGCGGGGTGTCGGCCAGGGCCACGAGCTCTGCCCCGTCCGGCAGCCGCCCGGGGCAGAAGAGATGCAACAGATAGCCGCGTGGCGTCTCCTCGACGCAGGTCTCGAAGCCCTTGATGTTGACGATGCGGTCGCGGGTTTCGAGCACCAGCGTGCGGAACTCCGCCCTGCCGCTCTCCTTCGGCAACCGGTAACTCAGCACCACGCCCGCGCCGCCGACCGGACAGACCGAACCGAGCGCCTGGCGCAGCCCGCCCTGAAGCGCCAGCAGCTCGCGGGTCACCGCGCCGTAGCCGGTCTCGTCGGAAAATCCGAAGAGTGAGGCTCCCGTTGTCATGATGAGCCGGAGCAGCCGCCGCCGCCCGGCCTCCGCCAGCCCGTCGATGAGCGCGGAGCTGTCGGCCACCGGCGATTGCAGCCATTCGGGATCGAGCCCCGCCGTCGGCGCGCCCTCGATGGTGATCTCCATCCGGCTTGCGGCAATCTCCTCGGCCCGGCGCCCCAGCATCAGGACATGGCGCAGCCCGCCCGAGACCAGCTCGAGCTCGGTCGCGAGGAACGGCCGCCCGACCGGCGCCCCCTCGAGCCGCGCCTCGATCCGCCGCCGCCGTGGCGCGCCCTCGGGGCGGGCCTTCTCGTCGAAGACCACCGCCGTGACCTCGCCCGCGAGCGGCACCACCGCCGCCTGCGTCCGGCGCGCCGCCCCTGCCGGGTTGCGGAAGGTCGCACAATCCGGCGCGCCCGGGCGCGCACGGGTTGAAAAATGTAGACTGTCTGCGCGGATGTTCATGACGGTCTGGCCCAGTTGGCTGCGATCGCGAGGAATCCGGGCCGGCCGAATGACGGCCGGCCCGGATCAGGTTCAGACGAGCGTGATGAATTTCGACGGGTCGGCGGAGACCTCGTCGTAGGAGACGCCCGAGAGCAGGACACTGTCGCCCTGCCCGAAGTCGATCAGGGTGCCGGCATCGCCGAGGTCGATGGCGTAATCCGCCACGTCCGCGACCGATTCCAGCGTCAGGCCCTCGAGGCTGTGCGAGATCTGCAGCATGTCGCCATCGCTGAAATCCATGATGACGTCGCCACCGCCCGAGAAGACGAAGAGGTCGTTGCCTCCGCCCCCGAACAGCACGTCGTCGCCATCGCCGCCGTCGAGCACATCGTCGCCCGCGCCGCCTTTCAGGATGTCGTCGCCGTCGCCGCCGAGAAGAACGTCGTCACCGGCATCCCCCTCGAGCCGGTCGTCTCCCTCGCCGCCCAGAAGCGTGTCGGCGCCAGCGCCACCCAGGATGACGTCGTCGCCGGCATCGCCTGCGAGGTGATCGTCCCCCGCTCCGCCAACCAGCATGTCGTCGCCGTCTCCGCCCGAGACGTCGTCGTCACCCGATCCGCCGAGCAGCGTGTCCGCCCCCGCGTCGCCGGTCAGGTGATCGTCCCCCGAACCGCCAATGACCATGTCGTCGCCATCGCCGCCCGCGATGGTGTCGTCACCCGAGCCGCCATTCAGCGTGTCGAAGCCCGCGCCGCCGTCAATGACGTCGTCGCCGCTTCCACCGAAGGCAAAGTCATCACCGTCCCCCGACGCGATGAAATCCGCCCCCGACGTGCCAAACACGAAGTCGTTGAATGCCCCTCCAGGGATAGTTGCCATGGATACTCCCTCCGTTTCCGCGATCGTGTCGCTGGGAACTGGATGGGGGTCCGGGCGTAAACAGGACCTTAATTAGCAGGCGCAATATAGTTGCGACTTTCAGCAATCGCGGTTCAAATTCCTAACATATTGTTGCGCTGCACTCCTCAGCCGTTAACGCGCCTTATACCGAGCTTGCGCTTCAAGTTACGCGGGGCGGATCGCAAATCCGGCCGACGCGCAACCGAGAGGCCCCGGCGCGCGAGGCCATGCCCCGTTCCATCGCGACGCAAAAAAGGGAGCAAGCCAAATGCGTAACGAGTTCTGCGAGGATCCCGATGCATTGATCGAACGGCTCTTCGGAGCCGGGGTCGTGCGGGTCCTCGATTTCGGGGCCTTCGGCCTGACTCTCGGATCCTGGGGAGACGACAATCTTACCGGCGGTCCGGGCAGCGACCTCTATTTCGACCCGATGGGCAACGACCGGTTCGACGGAACCGGCGGAAATGATGTCCTCCTGGGCGGCTTGGGCCGCGACACGCTGCTGGGCGGGGCGGGAAATGACGTGATCCATGGCGGCACGGAGGACGATAACCTGCTCGGCGGCCCGGGGAACGACACCATCGCGGGCGGAACCGGCAACGACATCATCCATGGCGGTGGCGGATCCAACCTGCTCTTCGGCGGGGGCGGAGACGACCTGCTCGACGTGCGCTGGTCGACCTATGCCGCACAGGCGGGGGCGGGCGAATCGGCCGAAGACTGGCGCGCAGCCAAGGAGCTCGCCACGGACGAGATGCATGGCGGCGACGGCAACGACACGCTCGAGGGATCCTTCGGCCGCGACCTGCTCCATGGCGATGCGGGCGACGACCACCTGCGCGGCCAGGACGGCGACGACCTCATCGACGGCGGCGAGGGCAACGACGTCCTCTCCGGCGGCAACGGCGCGGACACGCTGCTGGGCGGCGCCGGCGACGACACGATCGACGCCGGGCGCGGCGACGACCTCATCGACGGGGGCAGCGGCCGGAACCGGATCGAGGCAGGCTCGGGCGATGACACCATCACCGGCGGCGACGATCGCGACATCATCCGCGGCAGCTGGGGCAACGATTCGATCGAGGCCGGTGCCGGCGACGACTGGATCGACGGCGGTCATGGCGACGACGTGATCCATCTTGGCGATGGCGATGATTTCGTTGGCGCAATCGACCAGCTCGGCCGCGGCGACGACGTGATCTTCGGCGAAGGCGGCAACGACTGGATGCATGGCGGCCGCCAGGACGACTACCTCGATGGCGGCGACGGCGACGACATCCTGAACGGCGGCGCGGGCGACGACGTCCTCGTCGGCGGCAGCGGCTCGGATGTCTTCGAGATCCGCGGCCAGCATGGCGTCGACATGATCCTCGATTTCTCCGAGGAGGACATCCTGCGCATCGGGCGCGAAATCAACGGGCTCGGCGACCTGAGTGCCGATGCGCTCGCGGCGCGCACCGAAGCGATGGGCGACGGCGCATGGCTCGATCTCGGCGGCAGCAACGGCATCCTCTTCTTCGGTGTCGATGCGGGCGAGCTCGGGAATTTGCTTCAGGATCGAATCGAATACTTCTGATCCGACCTCGCGGCCGGATCCGCGGGCCGGCGCAAGGCCCCGCGGATCCCGGCCTCAGGTATCGTCCCCGTCCCCTTCCGCAAAATCCGAATCGGTCGGCTGGCCCGGCGCCACGCGCTCCGCCCCGGCAACAGGGCGCGACTTGCGCGGGCGCCGCCCCTCCTTCTTCCCCCGCTCCGAGACCGAAAGCACATGTGCCGGCGCCGCGCGGCCATCCCGGCCCCGCCCGAACCAGAGCGTGAGCTGCGGGAACGGGATCTCGATGCCGGCGGCATCCAGCCGTTTCTTCACCAGCTCGGAATAGGCCCGGCCCACCGCCCATTGCTCCCCCGGCCGCGTCTTGAGGCGCGCCCTGAGGATCACCGCCGAATCGGCCAGCGCCTGCACCCCGAACCATTCGATCCCGCCCAGAAGCTTGGTGCTCCAGAGCGGATCGGCCTGCAGATCCTCATAGGCCGCGAGTATGGCGTCCTTCGCCGCGTCGATATCCTCGCCATAGGCAATCGAGATATCCGCGAGATGATGGCTGTAGCCCATCATGTGGTTGGACACGAGATCGACCGAGGAGAAGGGGATGACATGAAACACCCCCTCCACGTCCCGCAGGCTCACCGAGCGGATGGTGAGCTTCTCCACCGTGCCGATCTTGCCGCCCGCCTCGATCACGTCGCCGACATTGATCGCGTTCTCGAACTGGATGAAGACGCCGGTGATGATGTCCTGCACGAGCTTCTGCGACCCGAAGCCGATCGCGAGCCCGACCACCCCGGCAGAGGCCAGCAGCGGCGCGACGCTCACACCGATTTCCGAGAGCGAATAGATGAGCCCGAGCAGGATGATGGCAACGAGCGAGGCATTGCGGAGGAGTGCCAGCAGCGTGCGCTCGCGGGCCGTCGGCACATGCCCGCGATGCGACGCCAGCCGGTAGTCGATCCAGCCGTTCACCACCAGCCAGGCGGCGAACCCCGCCATCGCGATCAGCACGAGGCTCGTCACCGCGCCGAACACGTCCACCCCGAGGCGAAGCTCCACCCAGTCCCAGAGGGCGACCACGCCCACCACCTGCAGCGCGAAGCCGAGCCAGAGCAGGAAGATGATCCAGCGCGTGAGCTTGAGGAAGGGCGGCGCGAAGGCATTGATGCGCGGCTGGAGTTCGGGGAGCTGCCGGTGCAGCCGCTCGGGCAGACGCACCCCGCGTTCGGCCACCCCCCGCACACCGTCGAGGACGAGAACGCCGACGGTAAAGGCCGCCGCGATCTGCGAGGTCGCCAGGAGAAGCGGAATCCCCTCGCCCCCGAGCGTCACCGCCTGATGGAAGAGAAAGGCGAGATAGGGCAGCGCGACCCAGAGCCAGAAGGGCGCGATCGCCGCCAGCAGCGGGAAGAGGATGCTCTCCTCGTCCTCCGTCGCGCGCCACTCGCAATAGGCCGCCGGGGCCTTTCGGTTGGCGATCGCCAGCACCGCGACATAGAGGATCGTCAGCACGTTGATCGCAACCACCGAAGCCTTGGCCGCGATGGGCGAACCGAGCTCCGAAACCATGGTGCTCACCATCACGGTCCCGAAGGTCAGCAGGCAGATGATCGCGATCGAATGCCGCGTCCAGTAGCGCGCCCGGTCGTCCCCGAAATGGAAGATGCGCATCTGCGGCGAGGCCGGGCTGAGAAAGGCGCGCATGGCGACGATCAGGAGCGCCGCGACGAAATAGGCCCCGAGGAAGGCCGCGCGCACCCGCTCCATGTCATCGCTCGCGCCATAGAGGCCGACGGCGATCAGCGCGGCGGGCACGCCGAGGCACATGGCAAGGAAATCGACCACCGCACAGAAGATGCCAAGCAGCAGCCGCGTGATCGGCCCCTTGCTTGAGGCATAGACGCCGACCCGCCGGAAGAAGGGCCGCAGGAGCAGCCGCAAGAGCACCGCCACCGCGGTCGCCGCCAGCACCATCACCAGAAGCTCCGGCAACAGCCGGAGGAACGCCTCGCGATCGATGGCCGAAAGCGCGGTGAGGCGGCGGAGATTGGTGCGCGCAGCCCGGAAGTCCTCCCCGAACTGCGAAAAGAATCCCGAGCCGGTCTCGAGGACGAAATCTATGAGGCGCGCGCCGACGGGATCGTCCCGCCCTTCCGGCGCGCCCGCGGCATCCACCGCCGCCTGGGGCGAGGCCCGCGCGCTCGCCTCGGTCATCGCATCCGGCACCGGCGGTCCCTTCAGGCCCTCGGCGGCATCGGTCCGGACGGATTCCAGGATCTCGCTGCGGGCTCTCTCGCCGCCGATCACGTCGAGCAGGTTCTGCGGCGCCGTCCGCGCCGCCGGCGGCGGGGCCACCGCCTCGTCCTGCGCCTGCAGAGCCCCCACGGAGAGAAGCAGCGCGAGGGCGATGGCCCAGAGCCTCGTCAGGAAAACAGCGGCAGAAGATGTCATCGCAGGGCGTCCCCGAATGGCCTTGCCATCTTCTGACATCGAAGCCCGTGGAGTCCCATGCAAAAGTGCCGCTATCCCCTCACTCCGATCGCAGGGCCTCGAGCCTCTGGCGCTCCGCGGCGCTGAGCGGCGGCGGCGCTTTCGCCTCTGGCCGTGCGGCCCGCGCGCGTCCACGGATGAAGCCGAAGGCGATCGCCCCGCCAAGGAGCAGCAGGATCGGCCCGGAGAGCCAGAGCAGCGCGTTCGAGGCGTTGAACGGCGGGCGCAGCAGCACGTATTCGCCATAACGGTCCACGACGAAATCGAGCGCCTGCTCGTCCGTATCGCCCGCCGTGATGCGCTCGCGCACGAGCAGCCGCAGGTCGCGGGCGATGTCGGCATTCGAATCGTCAATCGATTCGCTCTGGCAGACGACGCAGCGCAGCTCCCTGGTGATCGCCCGCGCCCGCGCTTCCTGCGCCGGGTCGGGAAGGATCTCGTCGGGCTGCACCGCGAGCGCCGCCACCGGCAGCAGGCAGAGCGCGAGAATGGCAAGAAGACGACGCATCAGGGTCACTCCGCCGGCATCGGTGCCGGACCGGAGGCCGCGGTTCGGCGCTTGGGCGCCCCCACCCGGTAGCGGCGGTCGCTGAGGCTCACGATGCCGCCGCCGGCCATGATGAGCGCCCCGGCCCAGATCCAGTTCGAGAAGGGCTTCACATAGGTCCGGAGCGCCCAGCCGCCGTTGGGCTGCGGATCGCCGAGCGCGACATAGATGTCCCGGGTGAAGCCACGGTTGATCCCGGCCTCGGTCGTCGGCATGCGCTGGACCGGATAGAGCCGCTTTTCCGGATCGAGCAGCCCCACGACCCGTTCGCCCTTCAGGATCGCCACATGGCCGCGGTCATAGCTGTAGTTCGGCCCCTGCCCGTGATCGACACCATCGAAACGGAGCGTATGGCCCGAGATCTCGATCCGGTCGCCCGCATGCACGACCCGGATGTCCTCGCTTGCCCAGGCCGTGATGCAGGCGATGCCGAAGATGCTGATCCCGAGGCCCGAATGGGCGAGCGTCTTGCCCCAGTCGGCCCGCGGCAGGTTGCGCATCCGGCGCAGGGTTTCCCCCAGCGGCGCATGGCCGAGCTTGGTGCGGCTCGTCACATCCGCCACGGCCCCGAGCACCAGCCAGACCGCGAGCGTGATGCCGATCGGCGCCAGCATGGAGGTCCCGGTCTGAAGCGTCCAGGCGAGCGCCCCGAGCGCGATGGAAAGCGCCAGCACACCCCAGAGCGGCTGCATCGCGCGGCCGAGCTTGCCCCGTTTCCAGGGCAGGATGGCAAGCGGCGGCAGGATCACCGCGATCGCCACCATGAAGGGCGTGAAGGCGAGGTTGAAGAAGGGCGCGCCGACCGAGACCTTGCGCCCGAACAGCAGCTCCGCGCCAAGCGGCCAGATCGTGCCGAAGAAGACGACCAGCGTCGCCACCACCAGCAGCACGTTGTTGATGACGAGCCCGCTCTCCCGGCTCACCGTCGAGAAGACCGAATTCGACCGCAGCACCGGCGCGCGCCAGGCATAGAGCATCAGCGAGCCGCCGATGAAGGCGCCGAGGATCCAGAGCAGGAACACGCCGCGCTCCGGATCGTTGGCAAAGGCATGCACGCTCGTCAGCACACCCGAGCGCACGATGAAGGCGCCGATCAGCGAGAAGGAGAACGCGAGGATCGCAAGCAGGATCGTCCAGCTCTTCAGCGTGTCGCGCTTCTCCACCACGATCGCCGAATGCAGCAGCGCACAGGAAATGAGCCAGGGCATGAAGCTCACGTTCTCGACCGGATCCCAGAACCACCAGCCGCCCCAGCCGAGCTCGTAATAGGCCCAGACCGAGCCCATCGCGATGCCGATGGTGAGAAACACCCAGGCGACCAGCGTCCACGGCCGCACCCAGCGCGCCCAGGCGGCGTCCACCCTTCCCTCGATCAGCGCCGCAATGGCGAAGGAATAGGCCATCGAGAGCCCGACATAGCCGAGGTAGAGGAAGGGCGGATGAAAGGCGAGGCCCGGATCCTGCAGCAGCGGGTTGAGGTCGTCACCGTTGAGCGGCGGCTGGGCAAGACGCAGGAACGGGTTCGACGTCAGCAGGATGAAGCCGAAGAAGGCGACGGCGATCGTCGCCTGCACCGAGAGCACCCGCGCGCGCAGCGTCGGCGGCAGGTTCTTGCCCCACCAGGCGACCATCGCCCCGAAGAGGGTCAGGATGAGCATCCAGAGCATCATCGAGCCCTCGTGGTTCCCCCAGACACCCGCGATCTTGTAGAGCATGGGCTTGGCGGAATGCGAGTTGAGGGTGACGAGCCTCACCGAGAAGTCCGAGACCACGAAGGCATAGGTCAGCGCCGCGAAGGCCGCGAGGGTGAGCCCGAACTGCACGGAGGCCGCGGGCACCGCGACCCGCATCCAGTCCGACCATCCCCGGGATGCCCCGACCATCGGCACGATCATCTGCACCACAGCGACGAGGAAGGCGAGGATCAGGGCCAGATGCCCCAGTTCGACGATCATTGCGCGGGCTCCCACTGCTGGCGACGCCCCCGGTTATGCGTCGAAATGCAAGGGGGATCAAATCAACAAAGGTCGAAGACCGCGCAAGATCGGGATCAGCGCCGGCTGCGCCGCCATTCCTCGACCGGCGCGTTGAAATCGGGATCGCTCGCACGCACCGCCACCTCGACCGCGCCGGTCGATGTCCCGCCCGCGAGCCGCCGCACGGGCCCGCCAAGGAAGGGTGCGGCCTCGGCCCCGCCCTCGAGCGGCGTCTCCGCCGTCACCGAGGCCGCCGTCTCGCCGGAATTCAGCAACGCGCGGGCCGTCAGCGTGCCGCGGTTGCGGAAATGATGCAGCTCGCGCGCCCCGAAATAGAACGAGACCACGGCGCCCATCAGCCACCAGAGCGGCTCCGGCACGAGCGCGAGCCCCTCCATGCGCTCCGAAAAGCCCGCCGGTTCGATCATCGCGTAGATGAAGAGGCCGATGATGCCGAGTGAGAGCAGCGGCCGCGGCACCCGGTTCATCGCATTGACGAAACGGTCGAAGAAGCCGTCCGGCGTCTGCTCGAACTCGCCCTTGAACTGTTCGAGCGTCCTGGTCGCGCGTTCGAGATCGGCCGCATCACGCTCCGCCTGATTGCCGACGAAGACCTCGGCAACGCCGCCGACGCGTTCCGCCACCCGCCCCATGCCGAGCACCGTTCCCATCAGTCCCATGCCGCAACCCTCTCGTCATGCTGTTCGCGGGTGAAGTGAAAGCGCGGGGCGATGAATTCCTCGGCGCGCGTGATCCAGCCGCCCTTGCCGCCATCCTTGCGGCGCGCGTATTTCCGGCTTGCCGGACGCCGGTCGGCGAGCCGGTAGTAATAATTCCGCCGCGCCACACCATAGGCATCGACCAGATGCTCGGGCGCGAGCTGCATGGCGCGGCCGACCGTCGCCGCCGTGATCGGACCGATGGCGCCGTCAACCGAGAGCGGCAGGCCGAACTCCGCCATCAGCGCCTGCAGGATGCGCACCGCATTGGCGCCCGAGTTCACCTGCATGTCGAAGACGCTCGGCTGCAGCGGCGCGGGCAGCCGTGAAATGCCGGTCTTCTCGAAATAATGCGTCTTGTAGATCTGCACCGCCTGCTCGGGCGTCAGCGCCTTCACGTCCTCGGCCGTGACCTTGCCGTCCCCCGTCAGGTCGATCCCCAGCGCACGCATCGTGTGGATCGTGACCCCGTGATTGGTCGCCCCGCCCGGATCGTCCGGGTCGTTCACATATCCTCCTTCGCGGCGCACGATCTCCGCCGCGATGCTCTCGACTGAATGCATCTCGCGTCTGTCCCGTCATTGCGGTGAAAGAACGACGAGTTTCCCCCAATTCGCCTAAAATTGGGTTCATGCAGCGTGCGGTCGAGCCCCGCCGCTGTCCAGTCCGGCAAGATCCGCTCCCGAATCCACGCGGCGAGCGGCCCGGGTCAGGTCCCCGGCTGCGGATTGACCCCGGCGCCGGGGCGGTAGAGGCCCTGTTCCTTCAGCGCGTCGGCCACTTCCTTCGGCATGTAGCTTTCGTCATGCTTGGCGAGCACTTCAGAGGCGACGAAGACGCCGTCCTCCATCCGGCCGGTGGCGACCACCCCCTGCCCTTCGCGGAAGAGATCGGGGAGGATGCCGGCAAAGACCACCTCCGCCGTCGCGCCGCCGTCCGTCACCGTGAAGCGCACCTCGTGGCCGGAACCGCGTTCGAGCGAACCGTCCTCGACAAGCCCGCCGATGCGGAACCGTTCGCCCTCGCGCGGCGGATGTTCGGCAAGCTGGCTCGGGCTGCGGAAGAACTCGATTCCGTCGCGCATGCCGTAGCCGATCAGCCCCGTGGCCAGCACGAGCATCACCGCACCGATCGCGATGAGCTGGATGCGACGTCTCTTCTTCACTCCCATCGCCACGGTCGGTCTCCCCCGGTCTTGCCCTCTAGCCGGTGAAGTGCCTTCGTGCAGGCGTCTGCAACCGGTTGAGCGCGGCGTTGAACTCTGCGCCGAATATAATCACCAGCCCGGTGATGTAGAAGAACATCAGCGTGATGATGACCCCCGCAAGCGTTCCATACGTCACCGTATAGCTCGGCGCAAATGAGAGATAAGTCGAAAACCCGGTCGCCGCGATGATCCAGAGCAAGGCCGTCAGCAGGACGCCGGGCCAGACGCGCGTCATCGGCTCCATCCGCCGCCCCGGCAGGTAGCGGTGCATCCCGAAGGTGAAGAACCCGAAGACCAGAAGCCCGAAGCCGGTGCTGAGCAGGCCGGTCGCCGAGGGGATCTGGAGATGGGTGAACTGCGCGGTCAGCCGCAGGATCAGCGGCGCGAGCAGGATGGTGAGCCCGAGAAGCGCCGCGACGATCGCCCCCACGAAGACAACGACGATCGCGCGCAGGCGGTTGACCAGAAACGAATCGGGCTCGACCGCATAGGCGCGGTCGAAGGCGAGCCGGAGCGCCTCGACCGCATTCGAGGCGACATAGATCGCAAAGACGGCCGAAAGCGTCAGCAGCCCGCTGCTCCGCCCCGAGAGCACCTCCGTCACCACCGGCTCGAGGGTGCGGGCGACATGGGCCGGCGCGATCTCGAAGAGCGCATCCACGATCTCGCCCGTCCGCTCCTGGCCCACGAGCACCCCGATGAGCGTGGTGGCGAAGATCAGGAACGGAAAGATCGAGAGCAGCCCGGAAAACGCGACATAGCCCGCCATCGCCGAGCCGTCGTTGCGGTTGAAGCGCGTGATCGCGTCCCAGAGGATGACAAAGAAGTGCTTGGTCCGCCTCACGGAAACAACGGCGCTGCCAGCAGCCCCATGGTCTCGGGCAGGCCGAGCATGAGGTTGGCGTTCTGGATCGCCTGCCCCGAGGAGCCCTTCACCAGGTTGTCGAGCGCGGAAAACACCATGCACCAGCCCGGCCTGCGGTCGGCGATCACGCCCACATGGACGAAGTTGGAGCCGCGCACATGCTGGGTCGCCGGCGCCTCGCCGATCGGAAGCACATGGATGAACGGCTCTTCGTCATAGGCCTCCCAGAGCGCGGCATGCACCTCGCCCACCTCGCCCCGGACATAGATGGTCGCGAGAATGCCGCGGTTCTGCGGCAGGAGATGCGGCACGAAGGTCACCGCCACCTCGCGCCCCGCCGCCTTCGAGAATTCCTGATCGAATTCCGCCAGATGCCGGTGCTTGGCGACGTTATAGGCCCGGAACCCCTCGGAAACCTCGGAATGCAGCATCCCTTCCTTGGGCGAGCGCCCCGCGCCGGAAACCCCGGTCGCGAGGTTGATGATGATGGTCTCGGGATCGATCACACCCGCTTTCAGGAGCGGCATGAGCCCGTACATCCCCGTCGCCGCATTGCAGCCGGTGCCCGCACAGAGCCGGGTGGCCCGGATCTCCTCGCGGTAGAACTCGGTCAGCCCGTAGACCGCCTCCTCCTGGATATCGAGGGCAAGATGCTCGTGCCCGTACCATTTCGCGTAGACCGCCGGATCGCGCAGCCGGAAATCGGCCGAGAGGTCGACGACCTTCAGCGCGCGCGGCAGCTTCGAGATCACCTCCTGGCTCGTGGCGTGCGGCAGCGCGCAGAAGGCGAGATCGATGCAGCCGAAATCCACCTCGTCGATGGTGACGAGCCGGGGCAGGTCGAGATGCCGGAGATGCGGAAACACCTCGCCCATCGTCTGCCCGGCCTTGCGGTCGGCACTCAGGGCGCGGATGCGCAATCCCGGATGGGTCGCGATGAGTCGGACGAGCTCGGAGCCCGTGTAGCCGCTCGCCCCCAGAACCGCGATCTCGTAAACCCTGTCCATGTCATAACCCTCGTGCATGCTCCCCTGACGATCTAGAACATGGGGCGGCGGCATTCAATCGCCGCGCGCCCGGGCTCATGCAGCCCGCGCTCCCGCCGGCAGGGCCACCGGGCGCGCGGCCAGCCCGCTCAGCCGGACGCTCCCGAGCACCACCGCCGCACCGAGGAGCTGCACCGGGGCAAGCGCCTCGCCCAGCACCGCCCAGCCGAGCAGCACCGCGGTGAGCGGGCTGAGGAACCCGAGCCCGGTAACGCCCGCGGGCCCGAGCCGCGCGATGCCCCGGAACCACAGGAAATAGGTGAGCGCGGCGCCGAAGAGCCCCAGCCAGATGAAACCCGCGACATTCACCGCCGTGAGCGGCGGCAGGGCCGGCTCGAAGAGGAGTGCGGCCGGCAGCAGCAGCAGGCCCCCGGCGGTGAGCTGCCAGGCGGTAAAGGTGAGCGCCGGCACCGGCGGATGCCACTTGCGCGTGAGCACGACGCCCGCAGCCATCGAGAGCGCCCCGAGCAGGGCCGCCGCGGCCCCGAGCCCGTCGAGCCGCGCCCCCGGCCCGAGCAGCAGCAGCGCGACACCGCCAAGCCCCGCGACCGCGGCCAGAAGCCCCAGCGGCCGGATCGGCGTTTCCAGCAGCAGCCGCGCCAGCAGCAGCACGAGAAGCGGCTGCACCGCCCCGAGCGTCGCCGCGAGGCCCCCCGGCAACCGGTAGGCCGACACGAAAAGCGCGGCCCAGAAGATCGCGAAATTGAGCGCGCCGAGCACCGCGAGCTTCCCGAGCCAGCGCCGCGGCGGCAGCGTCCGGGTGATGGCGAGCAGGAGCAGCCCCGCGGGCAGCGCGCGCAGCACCGCATCGGTCAGCGGATACCCCGGCGGCAGCATCTGCGAGGTGACGATATAGGTGCTGCCCCAGATGACCGGGGCGACGGCGGCAAGCAAGGTGTCGAGCGGCCGGGACATGGCAGATCTCCTTTATCTTGACGTCAAGATATATCCAGATACCTTGACGTCAAGACAGATTCCGCTAGAACGTCGCGGCATGGATCAGGTTGACCGCATTCTCGCCCAGTGGCGCCGTGAACGCCCCGATCTCGAGGTGCAGCCCATGGGCCTTCTCGGGCGGCTCAAGCGCCTGCACGACCGGCTCTCGGCCGGGACAGGCCGCGTTTTCGCCGCCCACGGCCTGACCCCGGCAAGCTTCGACGTGCTGGCGACACTCCGGCGCGCGGGTCCGCCCCACGCGCTCACCCCCTCGGAGCTGATCGGCTGGACCATGGTCACCTCGGGCACGATGACCAACCGCCTCGACCGGCTCGCCGCCGACGGCCTCGTCGAGCGCCGCCCGAACCCCGAGGATGGCCGCGGCGCGCTGATCGTTCTGACCGAGAAGGGATTTTCGCTTGTCGACGCGGTGGTGACCGAGCACGTCGCAAACCAGCATGCGCTCGTCGCCGGGCTCACCCCCGACGAGCGCGCCGCCCTCGACAGCCTGCTCAGGACCTGGCTCGCCGCCCTCGAAGCGCCCGCAGACCGTCCCGCCGCCAGCACCGACAAGCCCTCGTAGCTCGCATCCCGCACATCGGTCCCGACGCGCCCCTCCATGCCCTCGAAGGCCGTGTTGCTCAGCGCCACCACCGTCAGCCGCTCCGCTGCAGCCACTCCTGCACGACGACGATATCAACCAAAAGATGAGAATTATTGCACAGAAAATAATCACTTGAGTGATACTTACTTCCATATGAATACTATATCGGCCCACAGATAAGTATTGTTTTACCCGATAACAGAATCGGTTTTCCGTATATTTTCAGATTATGGATGTGGGTTTTTTAGGGGGAAAACTCATGTCCGCACAACAGACGGTATGGACGGCCAATACACAGGTCGGCTCATTCGGCGCGAGCTACACCATCACCTTCGACTACTGTCAGGATTTCACCGGAGACGGCCTCGAGGACGTCAAGGTCACGATCCAGCTCGCCCCGGGGGCCACGGCGCCAGGCGACATCGAGGGGCTCGGATTCGACCTCAACGGCGATGTCGACGACCTCTTCGTCAATGGCTCGATGAAGATCGGGCAGGTCACCACGAACGCCTCCTACACCGGCCCGCTGGTCATCGACGTGGCCGAGCAGAACGCCGATGCGGATTTCAACGTCCAGCCAGCAACGCAGACCACGACGCCCTTCGACGTCACGTTTTCGGCCGACAGCGGCGATAGCACCGGCAATCTGACGGCGATCAGTTTCGTCATCAGCGATGACCTGAACGACATCAACGCAAAGGCGCTGCTCGACAACACCGACTGGTTCCTGCGCGGGCAGGCCCATGATGCCGGCGACAGCTCGAAAACCACCGGCACCGCCCCGGAACTCAACGAGTGCGACGACGACGAGCACCACACCGATCCGGGCACCGGCCTCACGCCGGGCTACTGGAAGAACCATGTCGATGTCGCCAACGCCGTCCTCGGGCAGGACATCTCGACCACCGAATACGACGACTTCTTCGGCATCCAGGCGACCCTCACCCAGGGGTCCGGCAGGACCGCCACGGTGATAGTCGACGCCACCCTGCTCCAGGCCCTCGGCACCGGCGGCGGTGGCCAGATGGCGCTTGCGCGCGCGGCCACCGCGGCGGTCCTCAACGCCACGGCCGACGAAGACCACGACATCGGCAACTTCAGCTATGCCGACGCCGACACGATGAAGGACGCGATTGCCCGAAAGACCGGGATCGATCCGACCGACGGCATCGACGACGCCGCGGACCAGGCGCTGATCGACCAGCAATATGACCAGTGCTTCGCCTTCCTCAGCGGCGTCGACGACAACCACGACGGCGTGCTGCAGTCAGCCGAGGTCATCGGTGCGGTGCAGACGGCGTATTCGGGCGGCAGCTACGACACCGCTTTCGGTTCCGAACTGGCGGATTGCCTCGATGTGATGAACAATCAGGAAGGCCTCGGCACGAGCGATTTCTTCGACCTGCTGATCTGACCCCCGGGGGCGCCCCGGCAATACCCTGCGCGGAGTGGCGGGAGGGGGCGGCGCAGCCCTCAGCCCGCCAGAGCTGGCAAGCCCTCGTAGATCGCATCCCGCACATCGGTCACGAAGCGGCCCTCCATGCCCTCGAAGGCGGTGTTGGTCAGCGCCACCACCGTCAGCCGCTCGGCCGGATCGATGAACCAGCGATGGCCATAGACCCCGCCCCAGGAGATCGTGCCGGGCGATTGCGGCGTCTCCGCCGCCACCGGATCGAGCAGCACCGCCCAGCCGTAGCCGAATCCCATCCCCGGCCCGAGGGTCCTCGCATCGGGCCGCACATGGTTCTCCATCATCAGCGCGACCGTCTCGGGCCGCAGGATCTCTCCGCCCCCGCTGCGGATCGTCTCGAGAAAGCGCAGGATCTCGGGCGCGGTGCCGGCCATGCCCGCGCCCCCCGACGGATAGGAGGCCGGATCGAGGATACGCGAGGGCGCAAACCGCACCTCCCCGCTCCAGAGTTCGACCGCCTCGGGATCGCCCATCGGCCGCGGCTCCGGTGCCGCCCCCATGTAGGCGACCGCAAGCCGCGCCGGATCCGTCACGCGAAAGGCGGTGTCCCGCAGCGCGAGCGGCCCGGTGACGAACCGCTCCACAGCCTCGGCGAAGCCCATGCCCGATGCCGCCTCGATCACCGCGCCGATCACGTCGATCGCCAGCGAGTAGCGCCATTTCGCGCCCGGCGCGAAGGCGAGCGGCGCCCGGCCGAGCCGCGCGAGGTTCTCGGCCATCGAGAGCCCCGGCTGATCGAGCCCGTCCGAGATCCCGAGCGCCTCGTAGCTCCCGCCGCGCTTCAGGAAGCGGTAGCCGAGCCCCGAGCTGTGGGTCAGAAGCTGCGCGATGGTGATGACCGGCTCGCGCCCGTTGCGCATCCGTGGCCGGAATTCCGGCAGGAACCGCGTCACCGGATCGGAAAGCGCCACCGCTCCGCGCTCGACCAGCGCCATCAGCGTTGCCGTGGTGATCGGCTTCGTCACCGAGGCGAGCCGGAAGATCGTATCCTCTGCCACCGCGCGCCCCGCCGCCCGGTCGGCAAACCCTGCCGCGCGGGCATAGACCAGCGCCCCGTCCCGCGCCACGAGCACGACCGTCCCGACGAGGCGCCGCTCGGCGAGCGCGAGATCGATCGCGGCATCGAGCCCGGGCCCGAATGCCGTTTCCTCCTCGGGATCTCTCACGCCGCCGCCGCGCTCTCGAAGGCGAGCGCGCGGCCCATGAAGATGCCGGCATGCGCGCCGACCCGCGCCGGATCGCCGGTGGTGAGATAGCGCACCGCGCCGCTCCCGCCTGCGAAGCCCTTGTGGCGCTTGAGATAATCCCCGAGGCTCGCCGCGATGAGCTCGGGTTGCGAGACAAGCGTCGTCTCCGGCGGCAGCGCGGCGCGGAACGCGGCCTCGACCAGCGGGTAATGGGTGCAGCCGAGCACCGCGCTCTGCGGCACCGGCAGCCGGGTCCGGAGCGTCGCGACATGCGCCGCCGCCACCTCCCGCGCCCGGCCGAGATCGCCTGATTCGATCGCCTCGACGAGCCCGGTGCAGGCCTGCGCCTCGACCCGGACGTCCCGCGCCCGGAACCGCAGCTCGCGCGGAAACGCGCCCGAGCCCACCGTCGCGGGCGTGGCAAAGAGCGCGACATCGCGCAGCCCGGTATGGGTGGGCGGCGAATTGTCGCCCCAGTCCCGCCGCGTCAGATGCTCGATCACCGGCACGAACACGCCCAGAACCCGGTGCGCCGCCGGATCGAGCCAGTTCACCTGCAGATCGTGCAGCGCGACGGCCGAGGCCGTGTTGCAGGCGAGAATCACCAGCCCGCAGCCCTCGTCGAAGAGCCGCTGCACGCCCGCGACCGTGAGATCATAGATCTCCGCCGCCGGGCGCATCCCGTAGGGCGCATGCGCCGTATCGCCGAGATAGACGAAATCCTGCCCGGGCAGACGGGCGGTGAGCGCGTCGAGGACGGTCAGCCCGCCCAGACCGCTGTCGAAAATGCCGATGGCCATAGCTGCTCCGCCTCCGGTCCACGAAAAGGCCCGCCTGCGGGCCAGGGGCTCATGCCCTCTTGACCGCAAAGGATGCCTGAAGGCGGCCCATCGCGCAATTGCCGCCGTCCGCGCATGAAGATCAGACCGATGTCATGGGGGGAGGTCCTGGCACGCCCTAGGGGAATCGAACCCCTCTTTCCAGAATGAAAATCTGGCGTCCTAACCGATAGACGAAGGGCGCGTGGACGGGCGGCTATCTATCGCCAGCCACCGGGCTCCGCAAGAGCGATAATGCAGGCGGGAGAGCGGAAAGATGCATCCCGCCCGGCCGGAGGCCGCACCAGCCCCCGAGACGCGCGGAGACGCGCATATCCGCAGCGCGAGGCGCCAGAAGATCAGACCGATGTCATGGGGGGAAGTCCTGGCACGCCCTAGGGGAATCGAACCCCTCTTTCCAGAATGAAAATCTGGCGTCCTAACCGATAGACGAAGGGCGCGTGGACGGGCGGCTATCTATCGCCAGCCACCGGGCTCCGCAAGAGCGATAATGCAGGCGGGAGAGCGGAAAGATGCATCCCGCCCGGCCGGAGGCCGCACCAGCCCCCGAGACGCGCGGAGACGCGCATATCCGCAGCGCGAGGCGCCAGAAGATCAGACCGATGTCATGGGGGGAAGTCCTGGCACGCCCTAGGGGAATCGAACCCCTCTTTCCAGAATGAAAATCTGGCGTCCTAACCGATAGACGAAGGGCGCGTGGACGGGGGTTATCTATCTTCGGCCGCCGGCCGGTTCAAGCGCCTTTTTCACCTTTTTGCGACAAAAGTGCCGGCCCTTCCGTGCGGACCCCGGGCGCTCCGCCCCCCTTCTGTCAACCCGTCGTGAACCCTGCCCGCGAGATCAGGGAAGACAGGCTGCGGGAGGCCGGTTAGACTTTCGCGAACAGAACAAACCTGAACGCGGGACCGCTGCCAGCAAGGAGGACAAGACTTGAGACATTCGACAGCGCTCATCGCCGAGGCCCGGACGCGGGAACGGCCGTCGGATGACACCGCGCTCCTCTCGCTCGGTCTTCTCTTCGCGCTCGCCTTCGCCATCGCAAGCAGCCTCGCCGGGCCCGTCTGGTCCCGCGCCGTGATGCCGGACAGCTTCGCCGATCTCGCCGAAGGGCTGAGCCCCGCGGTGGTCAACATCACCTCGACGACGAATGTCGCCACGCCCGACCAGAGCCTGCGGCCGATCATCCCCGAAGGCTCGCCCTTCGAGGATCTGTTCCGCGACTTTCTCGACCGGCAGCAGGGCGGCCAGCGCCAGCAGCGCCGCTCGAGCGCCCTCGGCTCGGGCTTTCTCATCTCCGAGGACGGCTACATCGTCACCAACAACCACGTCATCGAAAGCGCCGACGAGATCAGCGTCGAGCTGTTCTCCGGCGAGCTGCTCGATGCCCATATCGTCGGCGTCGACCCGCGCACCGACATAGCGCTCCTCAAGGTCGATCGCGAGGAACCCCTGCCCTTCGTGCCCTTCGGCGACAGCGATGCCGCCCGCGTCGGCGACTGGGTGCTCGCCATCGGCAACCCGCTCGGCCAGGGCTTCTCGGTCTCCGCCGGCATCGTCTCGGCGCGCAACCGCACGCTTCAGGGCAATTACGACGACTTCATCCAGACCGACGCCGCGATCAACCGCGGCAACTCGGGCGGGCCGCTCTTCAACATGGATGGCGCGGTGATCGGCGTGAACACGGCGATTCTCTCGCCCAACGGCGGCTCGATCGGCATCGGCTTCGCCATGTCCTCGGCGGTGGTCGAGCGCGTGGTCAATCAGCTCCGCGATTTTGGCGAGACCCGCCGCGGCTGGCTCGGGGTGCGCATCCAGAACGTCGATCCCGACATGGCCGAGGCGCTCGGCCGCAAGTCGACCGACGGCGCGATGGTCACCGACGTGCCCGACGGCCCGGCGAAACGCGCCGGCATCCAGACCGGCGATGTGATCCTGACCTTCGACGGCGAGCATATCGACGACACCCGCGAGCTCGTGCGCATCGTGGCCGATACCGCGGTCGGCCGCTCGGTCGATGTGGTGGTGCTCCGCAACGGCGAGGAGAAATCGCTGAAGGTCGATATCGGCCGGCTCGAGGAGGAACCGACCCTTGCCGCGGCCAGCGTCGACACCCCCGACGAGGCCGCACCGAGCGAGGAAACCGTGCTCGGCATGTCGGTCGTCGCCGTGACCGACGCGCTCCGCGACCAGTACGGGATCGGCGCGGACGTGCGCGGCGGCCTCGTGGTGCTTTCGGTCGAGGATGGCTCGGACGCCTATGCCAAGGGCATGCGCGAGGGCGATGTCATCAGCGAGGTCGGACAGGAAGCCGTGACGACCCCGCAGGACATGAACCGCCGCATCGAGGCCGCGGAGGCCGCCGGGCGCAACTCGATCCTGCTCCTCGTCCGCCGCGACGGCGCGCCGCGCTTCGTCGCGCTCAATCTCAGCCGCTGAGACTCACCTCCGGGCGCGGTCCATCTGGGCCGCGCCCGGAGCGGTCAGGCACCGCCCGCGGGCGCAGGCCCGGTGCAGGCCCCGCCGAGCCGCGCAAGGACCACCCGGAAGCGCTCCGGCTCCCCGGTCGCCCGCGCCAGCACGATCCCGCCATGGATCCCCGCCACCGCCTCGTTCGCCATCCGCGCCGCCGCCTCCGGCGGCCAGCCCGCCCGCGCGAGGCAGCCGCCGAGCGCCTCGAGCCAGCGGCGGAAATAGCCCTCGATCGCCGCGGCGAAGCGGTCGCGCGTGTCATCGAGGGCGAAGGCCCCCACCAGACAGATGCGCCGCCCCGCCTCGAAATAGGCCGTCACCGCCTCGAACATCGCCGGAATGGCCTCGACCGGTGGCCGGGTCTCGAGCGGCTCGAAGATGTTGGTCTCGAACCAGGCCGAGACATGGGCAAGCACCGCCGCCGCCATGTCGGCCTTTCCGGCCGGAAAGAAGTGATAGAGGCTGCCGCGCCCGAGCCCGGTCGCCTCGACGATGAGGCCGATGCTCGCGCCCTCGAAGCCGTGCCGGCGGAAGACCTCCGCCAGCACCGGCACCACATCCGCCCGCTCCGCGACGCTCCGCGCCATCACCGCGTCTCCGCCGGATAGGCGGTACCGCTCAGCCGGTGGAAGGCCGCGGCGATGGCCACCAGCGCCACGGCGCCCGAAGTCACCGGAAACAGCAGGAAGTGAAAGCCCGGATCGGCGGCAAAGACCACGAGCGGATCGGCGCCGGCGGGCGGATGCGTGACCCGCAGCGCCGTCATCAGCGCGATGGCCGCCCCCACCGCCAGCGCCACCGCCCACCAGGCATCGGGCAGCGCGAGCCGCAGCAGGAGCCCCACCAGCGTCGAGAGCACATGCCCGCCCACCACGTTCGCCGGCTGCGAGAGCGGGCTCCCCGGCACCGCAAAGAGCAGCACGCAGCTCGCCCCGAACGGCGCCATCAGCAGCGGCATCTGCGCCCGGTCGGTCATCAGCCCGAGGCAGGCGATCGCGAGCACCCCGCCCGCCCCCGCCATCAACACGAGCCGCGGCGAGGGCCTCGGCTGCGGGCGCGCCAGAAATCTCTTCATGCCGTTCCGAATCCTGTAATGATCGTTCCATTCTTTACCGATCATTACAGGTTTGGGTGCGATACTGTCAACGCCCCGCGCCGCACGGCCTCGTGTTAGCCATTGGCGCTCATTCAACGTGGAGATTCAGAAACGCCGGGTGTATCACGGGAGACCACCCCGCCGGCGCCGTCTCACAGAAGCCCGGTGTGGTTTTTGCAGGGACAAGGACGAAAAGGGGAGCGACATGGCTGCAGCGGACGGAAGCGGCGGGACGACCCGCCAGACGGATGGCCGGGGCCGGCTCTACGACAGCATCGTCGAGACGGTGGGCAACACCCCGGTGGTGCGCATCAACCGCCTCGCACCCGAAGGCGTCGAGCTCTACGTGAAGTGCGAGTTCTTCAACCCGGCCTCCTCGGTGAAGGACAGGCTCGCGCTCAACATGATCGAGGCCGCCGAACGCGAGGGCCGGCTCAAGCCCGGCCAGACCGTGGTCGAGGCGACCTCCGGCAACACCGGCATCGGGCTCGCCATGGTCTGCGCGGCCAAGGGCTACCCGCTCGTCATCACCATGGCCGAGAGCTTCTCGGTCGAGCGCCGCCAGGTCATGCGCTACTTCGGCGCCAAGGTCATCCTCACGCCCAAGGAACAGAAGGGCACGGGGATGTACATGAAGGCGCGGGAACTCGCCGAGGCCAACGGCTGGTTCTACGCCCGCCAGTTCGAGACCGAGGCCAACGCCGACATCCACGAAAACACCACCGCCCGCGAGATCCTCGCCGATTTCGAGGGCCGCAAGCTCGACTACTTCGTCACCGGCTACGGCACCGGCGGCACCGTCGCGGGCGTCGGCCGCGTGCTGAAGAAATCCTTCCCCGACGCGAAGATCGTGCTCTCCGAGCCCTCCAACGCCCAGCTCCTCGGCTCCGGCACCGCCCAGGAACGTTCGGACGACAACGGCCCCGCCGCCAGCCACCCGGCCTTCCAGCCGCACCCGATCCAGGGCTGGACCCCGGACTTCATCCCCTACGTGCTGCAGGAAGCGATCGACGGCGGCTATTACGACGAGCTCATCCCCGTCGCCGGCCCCGACGGCATGAAATGGGCCCGCGAGCTCGCCGCGAAGGAAGGCATCTTCACCGGCGTCTCGGGCGGCTCGACCTTCGCCGTCGCGCGCCAGGTCGCCGAGAAGGCCGCGCCCGGCTCGGTGATCCTCGCGATGCTCCCCGACACCGGCGAGCGCTACCTCTCGACGCCGCTCTTCGAGCCCTTTGGCGCCGAGATGAACGAGGAAGAGATCGCCATCTCGCACTCGACCCCGGGCTACCAGATGGGCTGACACGCGCCCCGGCGCGGGACAATTATCTCGCGCCGATGCACCCCGGCTGTTACGACTGATCCAGACAGGTAACGGCGCTGAACGGGGTTCCCATGAAAATAGGTCTCACAAGCATCCGGCAGGCGCTTGTCGCTGGCAGTCTGCTCATCGCAACCGGCCTCGGCCTCGCCGGCTGTGACGACGAGGACACGGGCGGCTCCAACACCGCGGCCCAGACGGCGGCGCCCAGCGTCACCGTCGCGGGCGTCACCACACGCCAGATATCCAGCGTCTACAGCTTCGTCGGCAAGGTTCAGGCCGTCGATTCCCTCGACATCATCCCCCGCGTCCAGGGCTTTCTCGCCAAGAGAGATGTGGCGGATGGCGCGATGGTCAAGCAGGGCCAACTCATGTTCGAGGTCGAGCCCGACCAGTACGAGGCCGACCTCGCCGGCGCCAAGGCCGCCGCGGCCCAGAAGGAGGCCGAGCTGGCGCTGGCCGAGATCGAGCTCGACCGCGACACCAAGCTCCTGAAATCCAACACCATCGCCCAGGCGCAATACGACGCGACGCTCGCCAAGCGCAACGCCACCAAGGCCCAGCTCGAGGCCGCCAACGCCCAGGTCGATCTCGCCCAGCTCAACCTCGGCTACACGACGATCCGCGCGCCCTTCGACGGCCGCATCGGCAACATCCCGGTCAGCGTCGGCGACACGGTCGGCCCCGGCGTCACCCTCACCCACCTTGTCAGCCTCTCGCCCATCGACGTCGCCTTCTCGCTGAGCGAGGGGATCTACATCTCGCTGCTCGAACACCTCGGCACCGAGGCGATCGGCACCCGGGATTCCTCCACCAGCCCGCCCGTCCACCTCATCCTGCCGAACCGCTCGCAGTTCTCCGAGACCGGCCGCATCGACTTCATCGACAACGCCATCGACCCCGCCACCGGCACGATCGGCATGCGCGCCCGCTTCGAGAACAGCGACATCCTGCTCGCGCCGGGGATCTACGTCACGGTGCAGATCGCGCAGTCCCAGTCCCAGGATCAACTCGTCATCCCGCAGGCCGCCGTCCAGCGCGACCAGAAGGGCAGCTTCGTGCTCGTCGTCGGCGCCGAGGGCACGGTCGCCCAGCGCTACGTCGAGCTCGGCAACCCCGACGGCACCGACTTCGTCGTGAAGTCCGGCCTCCAGGACGGCGAGAGCGTCATCGTCGAGGGGCTCCAGCGCGTGCGCCCGGGCGTCGCGGTCAACGCGGTCGAGGCATCCCCCCCGCCCGCGGGCGCCGAAGCCGGCGCCGCCGCCGCCACCCCCGAAGCCACCGGAGACGCCGCCGCGACGGATACCGCCCCGGCCGAAGGGAACTGAGCCGATGCTGTCCGCCACCTTCATCAACCGGCCGAAATTCGCGCTCGTCATCTCGATCGTGATCTCGATCATCGGCGGCATCGCCTACCTGGTGCTGCCCGTCGAGCAGTTCCCGCAGATCACACCGCCCGTCGTCCGGGTCTCCGCGAGCTTCACCGGGGCGAGCGCCGAGACGCTGGAGGATACCGTCGCCGCGCCGATCGAGGCGCAGGTCAACGGCGTCGACGACATGATCTACATGAGCTCCAACAGCGCCGACAGCGGGAGCTACAGCCTCGATGTGACCTTCAAGGTCGGCACCGACCCGGACCTCGCCACCGTCAACACCCAGAACCGGGTCAGCCAGGCGGTGAGCCAGCTCCCGGCGGAGGTCAACAAGAACGGCGTCTCGACCCAGAAATCCAGCACCAACATGCTGATGCTGGTCACGGTCTTTTCCGAGAACGGCGAATACGACAAGGTCTTCCTCTCCAACTTCGCCTCGATCAACCTCAAGGACGCGCTCGGCCGCGTGCCCGGCGTGGGCCGCGTCGACGTGATGACCGATTTCTCCTACGGGATGCGGATCTGGCTCGATCCCGACCGGCTGGCGAGCCTCGACATGACGCCCTCGGATTTCGTCAGCGCGATCTCCGACCAGAACGCCATCGTGCCCGCAGGCCAGATCGGCGCGCCGCCCGCGGGCCCCGACCAGCAGTTCCAGTATACCGTCAAGGCCAAGGGCCGGCTCACCGATCCGAAGGAATTCGAGCAGATCGTGCTGCGCACCGGCGAGTCGGGCGCCATCGTCACCGTGGGCGACGTGGCCCGCGTCGAGCTTGGCTCGCAGATCTACGCCTTCGACGGCCGCTACGACAGCCAGACGGCCACGGTGCTGGCGGTCTACCAGGCTCCGGGCGCCAACGCGCTCGATGTCTCCACCGGCGTGCTCTCCGAGCTCGAACAGCTCAAGACCCGCTTCCCCGAAGGCGTCTCCTACGAGGTGCCCTTCAACACCACCGCCTTCGTGCAGAGCTCGATCGACGACGTGATCGAGACCCTCTTCATCGCCTTCGCGCTGGTGATCTCGGTGGTCTTCATCTTCCTCGGCAACCTCCGCGCCACCCTCATTCCCACCGTGGCGATCCCGGTCTCGCTCATTGGCGCCTTCGCGGTGATGTTCGCCTTCGGAATGTCGCTCAACACCGTCACGCTCTTCGCCCTCGTGCTCGCCATCGGCATCGTGGTCGATGACGCGATCATCGTGGTGGAAAACGTCGAGCGCCACATCGCCGACGGGCTCAGCCCGAAGGAGGCGACGCGCGTCGCGATGGGCGAGATCACCACGCCGGTGATCGCGACGACCCTCGTCCTGCTCGCGGTCTTCGTGCCGGTCACGGTGATGCCGGGCATCACCGGCAAGCTCTACAGCCAGTTCGCGACGACGATCTCCGCCGCCGTGGTCATCTCGTCGATCAACGCGCTCACCCTCTCGCCCGCCCTCTGCGGGCTGATCCTGCGGCCGCGCAAGGGCGGCCCCCGCGGCCTGCTCGCCGTCTTCGAGAGGGGCGTGGGCGCGGCGCGGAGCGGCTATGTCGCGATCGTGGCGCGGCTCGCCCGCATCTCGGTGATCGGCCTCGTTGCCGTCGCCGCCGCCGTCGCCTCGATCGGCGGCCTCTCGGCCATCGTGCCCTCGGGCTTCCTGCCTGACGAGGACCAGGGCTACCTGATGGCCGACATCCAGCTCCCCGAGGGCGCCTCGCTCAACCGCACCGAGGTCATCACCCGCCAGATGGAGAAGATGCTCGAGGGCATGGAGGGCGTGGCCCATGTGGTGACGGTGGACGGCTTCTCGATGCTGAACGGCGGCTCCTCGACCAACTCCGCCTTCATGGCGATCACGCTGACCCCCTGGGCGGAGCGCGCCGATCCCGCGCTCTCGGCCCGCGCGCTCCTGCGCAAGATCTCGGGCCAGTTCAACACCATTCCCTCGGCCTCGATCATCGTCTTCAACCCGCCGCCGATTCCCGGCCTCGGCAGCACCGGCGGCGTCGAGATGAAGGTGCAGCAGACCGGCGGCGGCACGCCGCAGGATCTCGCCTCCGCCATCGGCGGCATGGTCTACGCCGCCAACCAGCGCCCCGAGATCGCGGTCGCCTACTCGACCTTCCGCGCCAACGTGCCGCAGGTCTTCGTCAATCTCGACCGCGACAAGGCCAAGTCGCTCAACGTGGATGTCGCCGAGGTCTTCGGCACGCTCCAGGCCTATCTCGGCTCCTACTACGTGAACGACTTCAACCTCTTCGGCCGCGTCTACAAGGTCATGCTCCAGGCCGACGCCACCTATCGCGATCAGGTCGACGACATCGGCCGGCTCTACGTGCGCTCACGCAGCGGCGACATGGTTCCGATGAGCACGCTGGTGACGGTCGAGAACATCCTCGGCCCGATGAACCTCAACCGCTACAACATGTTCCGCGCCGCCAGCGTCACCGCCAACCCCGCTCCCGGCTATTCCACCGGCTCGGCGATCCAGGCGCTGCAGGAGGTCGCGGCGGAGGCCCTGCCGCCCGGCTATGCCTACGAATGGACGGGCTCGGCGGTGCAGGAACAGGAGGCGGGCGGCCTCGTCGCCCTCATCCTCGCGCTGGCCATCATCTTCGCCTACCTCTTCCTCGTCGCCCAGTACGAGAGCTGGACCATGCCCGTGGCGATCCTGCTCACCGTCACCGTCGCGCTCTTCGGCGCCTATGCCGCGGTCTGGGTCGCCGGGACGGACGCCAATCTCTACACCCAGATCGGGATGATCATGCTCGTGGGCCTCGGGGCGAAGAACGCGATCCTGATCGTCGAATTCGCCATGGAGACCCGCGCGAAGGGGGCCTCGATCTACGCCGCCGCCGTCGAGGCCGCGACGCTCCGCTTCCGCGCGGTGATGATGACGGCGCTCTCCTTCCTGCTCGGGGTCATTCCGCTCGTCATCGCCTCGGGCGCGGGCGCGGCCAGCCAGCGCTCGATCGGCATCGCCGTCTTCGGCGGCATGCTCGCGGCCTGCACCCTCGGCATCCTGCTCGTGCCCGTGCTCTACGTGGCGCTGCAGGCCGCCCGCGAATGGGCCAAGCGGCGCTACAACGGCATCCACACCCCGCTCGAACCCGCCGCACCCCCGCCCGAAACCGGCCCGGCACCCGGCAGCGAAGCCCGCGCCTGAGCCCGGCCGACGGCCCGAAGGTCAAGGGCGCCCGCGATGAAAATCGCTGGCGCCCTCTTTCCGTGAGGCCCTATAACCGTCAGCAATGAAAACAGGGAGAACACCATGCTGTACCATCTGGATTTCAACGTCGAATACGGCGCCGACATGTCCCAGCAGGACCTCTTCGGCATCTGGGCCGAAGAAGCCGTGGTCGCCCTCGGCGCCAAGGATGCTGGCGCCGTGGTCGATCTCTGGAAGGTCGCAGGCGAACGCCGCGTCTTCGTCGTCGTCGATGTCGACGGCCCCGACACGCTCGATCAGATCCTGCTCGACCTGCCGATCATGAAGAAGATGGGCCAGTATGTGAATGTCGAGGTCAAGGCGCTCCGGCGCTACGAGGATTTCGCCGCCGACGTGAAGTCACGCCTCGCCGGCTGACCCTCGCGGCCCGGCAGGCCGGGGCGCCTCAAACCGCCCCGTCCGCCGCCACCTCGTCGATCCAGACCTGGAACCCGGCAAGCTCGTTCGGCCCGAAGGTATGGGTGAGCGGCACATCGGCGGCATCGCGGCCATGGGCAATCAGGATCCGCCCGATCCGCCGCGCGTTGTTGCGCGGATCGAAGACATGCCAGCGCCCGCCGAGATAGACCTCCATCCAGGCCGCGAAATCCATCGGCCCGTAGGGCGGCGTCTCGCCGATGTCGCTGATATAGCCGGTGCAGTAGCGCGCCGGAATGTTCATGCAGCGGCAGAGCGTGACCGCGAGATGGGCAAAGTCGCGGCACACCCCGCGCCGCTCGGAATAGCCCTCCGCCGCCGTCCGCGTGGGGCGCGAATGCTCATAGCCGAAGGTGATGTGCCCGTTCACGAAATCGCAGATCGCCTGAACCCGCCCCCAGCCGGTGGGGGCATGCTCGAAGAGCCGCCAGGCCTCGTTCATCAGCACGTCGGTCTCGCAGTAGCGGCTCGCGAGCAGATAGAGCAGCGTGTCCGCGGGCAGCTCCTCCACCGGATGCTGCACGGCGTCGAAGGCCACCGGGTCCGGCAGGCCGTCGTCGCGGATCACCCCGTCTGTGCGCATCCGGAACTGCCCGGTGGGCGCAACCAGCCGGCAGCACCAGTTGCCGAAACTGTCGCGATAGTTCTCGATCGGCACCGGCGGATCGGTGGTCAGCAGGTCCGGCCGTTCGAGATAGGCGACCCGCGAGTGATGCACGTTCAGGATCACGATCATCGGGGTAGGCTGGGGCAGCTTGTAGTCGAGTTCGCAGCCAAGGCGCAGCAGCATCGGGATCCCTCTCCTCGAATGGTGTCAAAAAAAACGGCGAATGCTATCAAAAGAACGACCCCGCCGTCGGATCGCAGAGATCCTCCGGGCGAGGCCGCCAGTGCTACGGGTGTAGTGCAGTCTACAACGCGCGAGCGCCTGCACGGTTCCCTGTATCAGCCTTCCATGGCCTCCAGCTCGTCGATCATCGACGAGATGAGCGAAAGGCCCTTGTCCCAGAACTTCGGGTCGGATGCGTCGAGTCCGAACGGGGCCAGCAACTCCTTGTGGTGCTTGGACCCGCCCGCCTTCAGCATCGCGAAATACTTCTCGGCAAAGGCCGGATCACCCTCTTCGTATACCGCATAGAGCGCATTCACCAGCCCGTCGCCGAAGGCATAGGCATAGACGTAGAACGGCGAGTGGATGAAATGCGGGATATAGGACCAGAAGGTCTCGTAGCCCTCCATGAAGGTGAAGACCGGCCCGAGGCTCTCGGCCTGCACGCTCATCCAGAGCGCGTTGATGTCGTCGGGGGTGAGCTCGCCCTGCCGCCGCGCCGCATGCAGCTTGCACTCGAAATCGTAGAAGGCGATCTGGCGCACGACCGTGTTGATCATGTCCTCGACCTTGCCCGCGAGCAGGATCTTGCGGGCCGCCGCGTCCGGTGCCGCATCGAGCAGCCGCCGGAAGGTCAGCATCTCGCCGAAGACGCTCGCGGTCTCGGCAAGCGTGAGCGGCGTCGAGGAGAGTAGCTCCCCCTGCCCCGCCGCCAGCACCTGATGCACCCCGTGGCCGAGCTCATGGGCGAGCGTCATCACGTCGCGCGGCTTGCCGAGATAGTTGAGCATCACATAAGGGTGGACATCCGTCACGGTGGGATGCGCGAAGGCGCCGGGCGCCTTGCCCTGCTTCACCGGCGCATCGATCCAGCCCTTCTCGAAGAAGGGCGCCGCGATCTCGGCCATCTTCGGATCGAAGCCCGCATAGGCGCCGAGCACCGTCTCCTTCGCCTCGCCCCAGCCGATCACCCGCTCGTCTTCCTTCGGCAGCGGCGCGTTCCGGTCCCAGACCTCCAGCGTTTCGAGCCCCAGCCACTTCGCCTTCAGCGCATAGTAGCGGTGCGAGAGCTTCGGATAGGCCGCGACCACCGCGTTCCGGAGCGCCTCCACCACCTCGGGCTCGACGTCATTCGAGAGATGCCGTGCAGCCTGCGGCGTCGGCAGCTTGCGCCAGCGATCCTCGATCTCCTTTTCCTTCGCGAGCGTGTTGGTGATGCGCGCGAAGAGCGGCAGATGCTCCTGGAACACCTGCGCCAGCGCCTCGGCCCCCGCCTGACGCTTCGCCCGATCCTGATCGGTCAGAAGGTTGAGCGTCGCCTCGAGCGGCAGGCGCTCGCCCTCCACCTCGAAGCTCAGCCCCGCCATGGTCTCGTCGAAGAGCCGGTTCCAGGCCGCCGCGCCGACCACCGACTGGTCATGGAGAAACTTCTCCAGCTCGTCGGAAAGCTGATAGGGCTTCATCGCCCGGATGCGGTCGAGGATCGGCTTGTAGCGCGCCAGCTCGGCGCTCTCGGCGATCCGTGCATCGAGCGTGGCATCCTCGATCCGGTTGAGCTCGAGCGTGAAGAAGACGAGCGGCGTCGAAATGTCGGTGAGCTCGCCCTGCTTGTCGCCGAAGAACTTGCTCCGCGCCGGATCGATGGTGTTCTGATAGTAGCGCAGGCCCGCATAGCTCATGATCCGGCCCGATATGCCCTGGATCTTCTCGTAGCGCCGGATCGCGCCCAGCAACCCGGCCGCATCGAGCGCCGCGAGCTTGCCCTCGAAATCGGCGGCAAAGGCGGCGCATTCCGTCCGCAGCCAGTCCATGTCCCGCGCCAGCTCCGGCGCATCGGGGCCGCGGTAGAGATCGTCGAGGTTCCATTCGGGCAAGGATCCGAGATCCGCCGCCGCAGCGGGATCACGGGCATCGAATACGGGTTGAGGCATGAGGTCTCCCTGGGATTGCCGAGGGCCGGTCTGTCTGGCCCGGCGAGAACGCCCGAGCCGGCTTCACCGCCCAACATGGTCCTTCCGCGCAGCCGCAGCAAGGGCGAAGCGGCGACATTGAGGCCGCTCCCGCTCCCCGGACCCGCCCGGCCCTGCTCCCGCCGGCCGGCCATGGCCCACCCGGCAGAGGTATTCATACTGGCAGAAACCCTATCGGGCAGAAACGGGGCCCCGCCAACAGGCGGGGGAAAACGGCGTCCGGCCAACGGGCCGGACCGCTTGCATCCGAACTGCCGGCCTTGTCCGCGGCGACCAGGGCTGGAAGAGCGCGCGGGGGAGACTTTCGGGCCATGAGACCCGGCGTGCGCCCGCCCGCCTCCGCGCTTGCGCTTGCGCGTTCGACTGCCCCCAGCCTACCCTTGAGCCCTCACGCCATGCCCCGGAGGCGCCGGAATGACATTCGCAGAGACCCTGGCTTTCCTGGCCGCCCTGATCGCACCGGAACCCGACAGCCGCCATTTCGCACCTCTTCTCGACGGCGGCCCCGTCGCGGCAACCCCGATCACGATCACCCCCTGCCGTCGCCCGCTGGCCCCGACCGAAATCGAGCGCCAGACAGTGATCTGCGGCACGGTCACCGTTCCGGAAGACCATGATGCTGCCGATGGAACGAATTCGGTGGAGCTGTCCTTCGCGATCCTCCGGTCCCATTCGACCTATCCTGCCGAAGACCCCGTCGCCTATCTCCACGGCGGCCCCGGCATGGGGAACCTGCATTCGGGTCTGGCCGGGCTGGCGCGCGTTTTCGACAAGTTCCGAACCAACCGGGACGTGGTGATCTTCGATCAGCGCGCCGCCGGCATTTCGAGCAGCAGCGTGGCGTGCCAGGACGCGCTCACCGCCAACGTCGTGGACATCGCGCTGGATCGGGCGAGCCTCGCCGAACAGGATGAGGATGCCGCCTTCGCGCCGACCACGCTCCTGACCGGCTGTCTCGCGGAGTTGGCGGAGAACGGCACCGATATTTCCCGATACAACACCCGGCAGAACGCCCTCGATGTTCCGGTGGTCATGCAGGCCCTCGGCTACGAATCCTGGAATCTCTACGGCATCTCCTACGGCACCAAGCTGACGCTGGAAGTCCTGCGCACGGCGCCGGAGGGCACGCGGTCGGCCGTTATCGATGGTGTCGCGCCGCCGATCGTCAAACTCTACGACACATTGGCGCTTCCTTTCTCCGAGGCCACACAGCGACTTGTCGACGATTGTGCCGCCGATGCGGCCTGCGCCGCAGCCTATCCCGATCTGGGCAGGGTGATCTCCGAGGTCATCGCCCTGGCCTCGGAAGGCAAGTTGACGTTCGACGGCGAAACGCTGCCACCGGCGACGCCCCTGACCTTCATTGCGGCCCGGAACGAGAACCCCTTGAAGGGCTCGCTGACCCCCTACCTCCCGGCCATGTTCTACGAGCTTCATCGCGAAGGAGAGAGGCCCACGCTTGAACTGGTTGTCGGGGACTGGAAGATGGCGCCGCCGCTGCCGACGGTCGAAACGCTCCAGGCCCAGGCGAGCGCGGCGCTGACAGAGCCGCAGATGGAGGCGCTATCCCAGGCGCTCAAGAATGCGCAGGTTTCAGACATGGCTGGCGAGGCATTCGGCCTCGCGGTGACGGAACTCCGGGCGAAGCTGCGGCGCGACCGCGAACTCGGCCCGCTCCCCTCCCTGCTGGATGCGGAGCTTTCGGCCGCGCTGCCGGACACGATTGCCACACCGGAGGCGGCCGCGGCGGCCGCGAAGGAGTACGCGGCCCTGAAAATCGGAGACCCGACGCGCGAGCGCCTCATGGCTTTCATCGAGAAGAACTTCGATGGCCCCCACCTCGGGCGTCTGTTGCGGATTGTAGAGGCCATGACGGAAAGCGAGATTTCCGCGGTCTACAGCGATCTTCGCGAAGCGGTCGAACGCCGCACACTCGACTTCCAGCAAAGCGTCGACCTTCTGCTCTACGCCTGCCAGGAAGACATTCCCTACAACAATCTCCAGGGCTACGACGCGGTGACGGCGGCGCTGCCATTCGATTTCTCGGCGATGACGGACAGCGCTGCGGCAGAAATCTTCGCCAGTTGCTCAGCGTTCAAGCCGGTCGAGCGCACCGACTTTCACGCCGTCGTTGAAAGCGACATCCCGGTGCTTTCGATCGGCAGCGGCTGGGACGTGCAGACGGCGGCGAGCTGGGCCGAGAGCGCGACAGAGGGTCTCTCCAATGCCCGGAGCGTGTTCATCGCCGAAGCCGGTCATGGCGCGATTCTCTACCAGCCCTGTGTCGGCGACATGACAGCCGCCTTCTTCAATGATCCGGGGCGCGACCTCGATGACGGCTGTGAGCGGGCATCGGCCGTTCCAGCCTTCTACATCGCGCCCTGGGTCGGGAAAGAGGATAAGGAAACCGGCTCGCCGTAGCGCAGCCCAGGGCGGCACGCTCCCGGGTCTTCCGAAGCGACGGCGCCACCCCCGGATTCATGATATGTTAACTACGAAAATCCAGTAAATTCAAAGCCGTTTTTTCATTTTCACGGTGAAAAGCCCCCTTTTCACCGTGATGGCACGCCCCCGAAAACCGGCGCTCAGACCACGCGGCTCGGCAGATCCGTCCCGTCGAAGAAGGCCTCGAGATTGTCCACCGCCAGCATCCCCATCGCCGTCCGGGTCTCGACCGTCGCGCTGCCGATATGGGGCAGAAGGGTGACGTTCGGCAGATCGATCAGCGCCTGCGGCACCGTCGGCTCCGCGGCAAAGACATCGAGCCCCGCCCCCGCGATCCGCCCCTCCTTCAGGGCCGAAATCAGCGCCGGCTCGTCCACCACGTCGCCCCGCGCCGTGTTGACGAGAAAGGCGGTCTTCTTCATCAGCCCGATCCGTTCCGCCGAGATCGTGCCCCGGTTCGCCGCCCCGCCCGGCAGATGCAGCGAGACCACATCGGCCTCCCGCATCACCGCCTCGATCGAATCCCGCGCCTCGGCCGGAAAATCGAACGGCCCGGTTTTCGAGCGGTTGAAATAGATCACCTTCATCCCGAACCCCGCCTGCGCACGCTGTGCGGTCGCCTGCCCGATCCGGCCCATGCCGATGATCCCGAGCGTCTTGCCCTGAATGCCGGTCCCGAGCATCCCCGTCGGGCTGAAGCTCGTCCAGTTCCCGCTCCGGAGCATCGCCTCGGTCTCGCTCATCCTCCGGGTCGCGGCAAGGATCAGCGCCATCGCGATATCCGCCGTCGCATCGGTCAGAACCCCGGGCGTATTGCTCACGACGAGCCCCTGGGCCTCCGCGGCATCGAGGTCGATATTGTTCACCCCGACCCCGAAATTCGCCAGAATCTTCGCGTTGAGCTTGCCTTCCGCCTGCAGGATCTGCTCGTCGAACAGATCCGTGACGGTGCACAGCAACCCGTCGGCCACCTGGAGCGCCCGGACGAGCCGCTCGCTGGAAAACGGCGTATCGGCGGTGTTGAACGCGACGGTAAATCGCTGCCGGAGCCGTTCCTCGACGGCGTCGGGAAGCTTGCGGGTCACGATGATGCGGGGGCGTGTCATGGGGATCGCCTCGAAGGTTTCAGTGCATTCGGGCGCCGAGGGGGACGTCCTGGTCCGGGGCGAGGAGAACGATTCCGCCCTCGGCATCCGGAACTCCCAGCACGAGAACCTCCGAGCGCACCGGCCCGATCTGCCGCGGCGGAAAATTCACCACCGCCATGATCTGCCGGCCGACAAGGGTCTCGGGCGCGTAATGGCGGGTGATCTGTGCCGAAGATTTCCGCTCGCCGATATCGGCGCCGAAATCGATCCAGAGCTTGATCGCGGGCTTGCGCGCCTCCGGAAACGGCTCGGCGCGCGTGATCCGGCCGACCCTGATGTCGACCTTCAGGAAATCATCGAAAGAGATCTCGGACATGCGCGCTCCTCTTGGGCCCGCGCATAACAAAAACCGCTTGCCCGGTCAGAGCAAGCGGTTTCGTCTCGGCAGAGGAGTGGCCCAGGAATCAGGAGGCCGACGTCGAGAGCTTGGAAGCGAAGTCGCGCAGTTCGTTCAGGCTTTCCTGAATGCGGGCCGACACGATTTCATAGGCTTCCGAATTCGCCTTCTGGGCGCCTTCGGCCAGAGCCTGCATGTTGGCAATCGCCTTCTCGAAGGCAGCCTTGGCAAGTTCGCCCTGAGCCTTGGCGGTTTCCGGGTCGAGCTTCGTCGCGTCGAGCGAAGCCATGTACTTCTGGGCTTCGGACATGGTCTCTTCGAAGATCGCCATCTGCTTCTTGAAGAGATCCTGGTAGCCGGCAGCTGCAGCCTTGTTGGCTTCAACGAGGGCGTCCATGTTCTTCTGCTGAGCAGCCATGATCGCCTCGGCGTCAACGCCAGGCAGCTTCATGTTGGAGAGGTGCTTGGTGAAATCGTTCTGCTTGAAGAACTCGGTGAGCTTTTCGGGGTCGAACGAGAAGGTTTTCGGGTCGAACATCTGGGTTTCCTCCGGTTTGCGCTTTCGATAAGTGAAATATTGTGCAGTGCAGCATAAAAGTCAAGACGTCATGTTGCAGTGCAGCATTTTTATGGTCCGGGCGGTCCGGCGAGAGCACGGCTCCGCGCGGCGGCCTGCCCGACCGCTTCGTCGAGAAGCGCGGGAAGACCAGCTTCTGGGCGCATCAGAACCTCGAGCGCCGCAGCCGTCGTGCCCCCCGGGCTCGTCACGTTCACGCGGAGCTGGGACGGGGTTTCGCCGGAATTCTCGGCAAGGGCCCCCGCTCCGCCGACTGTCGCGCGCGCCAGCGCCAGAGCGAGATCCGGCGCAAGCCCCTGCGCCTCGCCCGCGGCAGCAAGCGCCTCGATCAGCAGGAAGACATAGGCCGGGCCCGAGCCGGACACCGCGGTGACGGCATCCATCTGTGCCTCGTTCTCGAGCCGCACTGTCTGTCCGACCGCTCGCAGGAGTGTCTCGGCCAGCTCGAGCGCCTCCTCGGTCACCTCGGCGTTTCCGATGAGTGCCGTGATGCCGCGGCCGACGGCGGCCGGCGTATTGGGCATGGCGCGGATCACGGGTGTGCGGGCCCCGAAGGCCGCCTCGAAGGCGGCGATCGGCGTGCCGGCGGCAATCGAGAGAAAGATCGTTTTGCCGTTCCCGAGCGGTGCGAGCCGTGGCAGGGCATCGCCCATCATCTGCGGCTTCACCGCAATGATCGCGATGGCGGGATCGGCGGGCGGGTCCTCGTTGAGATGCAGCCCCTCGGCAGCAAGCTCGATCAGGCGCGGCCCCGGCTTGGGATCAAGCACCGTGAAGGCGCCGGGCGGCAGCCCCTGGGCCAGCCAGCCCTCCAGCATTGCCGATCCCATTTTCCCGCAACCGAGCAATACCAAGCCGCGGGATCGAATTTCCGAAAGATCCATTCTTCCCCCCTTTCCGGCCCCCAACGCATCAGGAGCCGGACACGGGGAGAGGCCGCCTTCAGGCGCGACCGTACGCTTCGGAGATTGCGATTCCAAGCGCATTCTCCGGCTTCTCGTCCTTCGCGACGACAAGCTGGAAGGCAGGATAGAAGCGCTCGCACATCGCGATGGCGCTGCGCATCATATCGTTGATCTGGGCGGAGGAGGCCTGGGCACCGCCCGCGAGGTTGAGGCTGTAGCGGTAGGCCATCAGATTCTGGTCCATCCAGAGCGTGAACGCCCCGTTCCAGCAGCGATCATTGGCAAGGCCCATGAGCATGTAGAGGTCGCGAAGCCGCTCTTCGGGCGGCTCCATCTCGAAGGCACAGATCAGGCGCAGGCTCTCATCCTGGCGCGAAAGGGCGAGGGTCACGGAATAGGTGCTCCAGGTACCTTCGATCGCCATGGCGATCTGGTCGTCCCCGATACGGTCAAAATCCCACTCGCGCTCTTCGGCGAGAGTTTCGACGATATCGATGGGATGGAGTTCCTCGCAGTCAAAGTCACGCTCGACAAAGCTCATACCCGATGCCTCTCGTATTGGCCTCCGGCGGAGCGAACCCCGCGCGGGGGCTGTGAGGTTGACAATAGATCGGACGGCATGACCGCACCGATCTACCAAATATGGTGGGAGAAGGGAAAAGACCTGTAAAGAAAAAAATTTTTGCCCAGGCCCAGGATTTCCCACATCGCTTAACGTTTCAGCAATCTCCCGCCGATGTGCCGAAGGCTCAGCTCTTGCCTGTCTCGAGCTGCTCGATGCGGGCCTTGAGCGCCTCGTTCTCCTCGCGCGCCTTCTGGGCCATGGCGCGCACCGCATCGAACTCATCGCGCGTCACGAAGTCGCGATCGGCGAGCCAGCGGTCGAGCATGCTCTTCAGCGCGGTCTCCGCCTCCGCCTTGGCGCCCTGAGCGACGCCCATCGCGTTCGAGAAGAGCTGCGCCATGTCGTCGAAAACCTTGTTCCGGGTCTGCATTCCGATCTCCATCCTGCGTTGCCTGTTATATGGACACAGCGGGAAGGAATGCCAAGGTCGCGCCACGGGCCAAGCCCGCTTGACAGGCCGGGCATGCCTCTAGATGCAGGGGCCGCCGCCGCTACGGGAGCCCCCATGCCGCTCGTCCTTCCCTTCCCGGATATCGACCCCGTCCTGGTCTCGATCCACCTCTTCGGCCTCGAGCTTGCCATCCGCTGGTATGCGCTCGCCTACATCGCCGGGCTATTGCTCGGCTGGCGCTATGTCGCTGCCCTCTGCCGCAGGCCCGCTCTCTGGGGCGGAACCCCACCGATGAAGGTGGAACAGGTCGACGATCTGCTCACCTGGATGATCCTCGGCGTGATCCTCGGCGGACGGATCGGCTTCGCGCTCTTCTACCAGCCAGCCTATTTCGCGGCACATCCCGCCGCGATCCTCGCCGTCTGGGAGGGGGGGATGTCCTTCCATGGCGGTTTCCTCGGCGTGGTGGTCGCCCTCCTCGGCTACGCGCTCCGCAATGGCGTTCCGCCGCTGCGGGTCGGAGACGCGGTGGCCGCCGCGACACCGATCGGCCTCTTCTTCGGGCGGATCGCGAATTTCATAAATGCCGAGCTCTGGGGCCGGCCCTCGACCGCCCCCTGGGCCGTGGCCTTTCCCGGCGAGGCGGCGCAGAGCTGCCCGGCAGGCTGGGTGGGCCCCTGCACCCGGCACCCCTCGCAGCTCTACGAGGCGGGTCTCGAGGGCCTGCTGCTCTTCGTCCTGCTCGCACTGGCGGTGAGATCAGGCGCGCTCCGCCGCCCCGGCCGGGTGACCGCGTTCTTTCTCATCGGCTACGGGCTCGCGCGGACATTCGTGGAGCATTTCCGGCTCGCGGACGGGCAATACATCACCCCCGGCAACCCCTACGGTCATATCATCCGGTTCGGTGCGGACGCCGGCCTCACCATGGGCCAGCTTCTCTCGCTGCCGATGGTCGCGGTCGGGCTCGGCCTGCTGCTCTGGTCGGGACGGCGGGCATGACCCCGCTTGCGGCGCTGATCCGGGCCCGCATCACCGAGGCCGGGCCGATCGCGCTCGCGGAATACATGTCCTGGTGCCTGGGCCATCCCGAACACGGCTACTACATGACCCGCGATCCGCTCGGCGCGGCCGGCGATTTCACCACGGCGCCCGAGATCAGCCAGATGTTCGGCGAGCTTCTCGGCGCCTGGCTGGCGAGGGTCTGGCTCGAACAGGGGCGGCCCTCCCGCTTCGTCCTTGCCGAACTCGGCCCCGGGCGCGGCACGCTCCTGCGCGATGCGCTGCGGGCGGCGGGTCGGATGCCCGGCTTTCGCGAGGCCGCCGCGCTCTGGCTCGTCGAGACGAGCCCGGTGCTGCGCGGGGTGCAGGCGGAGACGCTCGCGGAGGCTGCGCCCGCCTGGGCCTCGCGGGTGGAGGAGCTTCCCGAGGGGCCGCTCTTCGTTCTCGCCAACGAGTTCTTCGACGCGCTGCCGATCCGGCAGTTCCAGCGCACGGATCCGCTGTGGCGCGAGCGCCGCGTCGGACTCGCCCCGGATGGCGAGGGGTTCGCCTTCACATGGGCGCGGCCCGAGGCCGGACCCGAACTGGATCAGGCCTTCGGGCCGGTGCCGGATGGGGCGATCGTCGAGACGAATCCGGTCGGCGCCTCGATCGCGGGCTGGCTGGGTGCGCGGATTGCGGCGGAAGGCGGCGCCGCCCTGGTGATCGACTACGGCGCCTGGGATGGCACCGGCGATACCCTGCAGGCCCTGCGCGCGCATGAGCCGGTCGACCCTCTGGGCGATCCCGGATGCGCCGATCTCACGGCCCATGTCCGCTTCCGCGCGCTGGCGGAGACCGCCGGGCCAGCCCGGACCCATGGCACGGTGGCTCAGGGCGTGTTTCTCGAACGGCTCGGCATCACCGCCCGAGCTCAGTCCCTCGCCCGGGGGAAGAGCGGCGCGGCATTTCAGTCAATCGCGGCGGCACATCGGCGCTTGACCCACCCTGCGGAAATGGGAAACCTGTTTCAGGTGCTCGCCCTTCTGCCCGAAACGGCGGCACAACCGCCCGGCTTTGAGACATGACGCTCGAAATCCTGACTTCCGACGACCTGAACGGCATACGCCATGGCTTCTTCACCCGCAGGGGGGGCGCCTCCTCCGGCATCTATGCGGGGCTCAACTGCGGCCCCGGCTCCTCTGATCAGCAGCAGGCCGTGACGATGAACCGCCGCCGCGTCGCCGAAGCGATGGGGGTGACGCCGGAAAACCTGCTTTCACTGCATCAGATCCATTCGGCCGAGGTGGTCGTTGCCGGACCCGAGGGCTGGAGCGAGCGGCCGAAGGCCGACGCCGCGGTCACCACCACGCCCGGGATTGCGCTCGGCATCCTCACCGCGGATTGCGCCCCCGTCCTCTTCGCCGACGCCGATGCAGGCGTGATCGGCGCAGCGCATGCGGGCTGGCGCGGGGCCTTCGACGGTGTGCTTGAAGCGACGGTGGATGCCATGGAGGCGCTCGGCGCGCGGCGTGACGAGATCAGCGCCGTCGTCGGCCCGACGATCAGCCAGCGGAACTACGAGGTCGGGCAGGACTTCCTCGAGCGCTTCATGGACGAAGATCCGGACCATGGCCGCTTCTTCACGCATGGCACGCGCGAGGGGAAATACCGCTTCGATCTTCCCAGTTTCGTGCTCTGGCGGCTGCGCGGCGCCGGAGTCGGTTCGGCGACATGGATCCGGGCCTGCACCTATGCCGAACCCGACCGCTTCTTCTCGTTTCGGCGCACGACGCATCTGGGCGAGCCCGATTACGGCCGGCTCATCTCCGCCATCACGCTCTGACGCTCCTGATCGCGCAGGCGCCTAGCCCTGCGCGGCGATCCGGGCCTCGTAGATCTCGAAGGGCACGCCGGGGGTATCCTTGGCGCAGCGGATCACTAGGCTCGTCTTCACGCTCGCGACATTGGGCGCGGCGGTCAGCTCCCGGGTCAGGAAATTCTGGAAGGTCGGCAGGTCGGGCGCGACGCATTTCAGGATGAAGTCGATCTCGCCGTTCAGCATGTGGCATTCGCGAACGAGCGGCCAAGACCGCGCGCGGGTCTCGAACGACGAAAGATCCGCCTCGGCCTGGCTCGCGAGCCCGACCATCGCGAAGACCTGGACCTCGAAGCCCAGCTCACGGGCGTCGATATCCGCGTGATAGCCCCGGATCAGCCCCTGTTCCTCCAAGGTCCGGACCCGTCGCAGGCATGGTGGCGCAGAAATTCCGACGCGGCGCGACAATTCGACGTTGGTCATGCGGCCGTCGGCCTGAAGCTCCGCGAGGATCTTCCTGTCAATGGGATCCAGCTTGAATGTGGGCATCTCTGCGTCTGTCCGTATGATTGGGCCGATCATTATGGGCGCGAGGCTCGTAACGCAATTATCTTTCGCAATTGCACCGGCAAGTGTAAAGGGTCAGTCTTGCGCGGCAGTGCGCTTCACAGGCCGCTGCACCGCACCTATATAGGGCGCCCAACGAGCGGAAGGGCATCGCATGAGCGAAACGCGGCACACAAGGCTTCTCATCATAGGCTCCGGACCGGCGGGCTACACGGCGGCGGTCTACGGCGCAAGGGCGATGCTCGAGCCGGTGCTGATCCAGGGGATCCAGCCCGGCGGGCAGCTCACGATCACAACCGAGGTCGAGAACTGGCCCGGCGAGGTGGAAATCCAGGGCCCGGACCTCATGGTCCGCATGGAGGCACACGCCAAGGCCACCGGCGCGGAGATCATTGCCGATCACATCGCAAGCCTCGACCTCTCCGCGCGCCCCTTCCGCGCCGTGGGTGACGGCGGCACCGTCTATACCGCGGATGCGCTGGTGCTTGCGACCGGGGCGCAGGCCCGCTGGCTCGGCCTGCCCTCCGAGGAAAAGTTCAAGGGGTTCGGCGTCTCGGCCTGCGCCACCTGCGACGGGTTCTTCTATCGCAACCAGGAAGTCGTGGTGATCGGCGGCGGCAATACCGCGGTCGAGGAAGCCCTGTTCCTCACCAATTTCGCCTCGAAGGTCACGCTCGTGCATCGCCGCGACGAGCTGCGCGCCGAGAAGATCCTGCAGGACCGCCTCCTGAAGCACCCCAAGGTCGAGACGGTCTGGCATCACGTCCTCGACGAGGTTCTGGGCAGCGAGAAGCCGCTCGGCGTCACGGGCGTGCGGCTCCGGGACATTCGCGACGGCTCGGAGCGCGAAATCCCCTGCACCGGTGTCTTTGTGGCGATTGGGCATGCCCCCGCCTCGGAACTCGTCGCGGGCCAGCTCGAGACCCATCACGGCGGCTATGTGCAGACGCAGCCGGGCTCCACGGCAACCTCGGTGCCCGGCGTCTTCGCCGCGGGTGACATCGCCGATCCGATCTACCGGCAGGCCGTCACCTCGGCGGGCATGGGCTGCATGGCGGCCCTCGACGCGGAGCGCTTCCTCGCTGCAGTGGAGGCCGAACCTGCGGAGGTAGCGACGCGCGTGTCCGTCAAGGCCTGAGCCCTTCGGGGCAGCCCGGCGCCCGGCATCACGCGCGCCAGGCAGCGCGACGGCAAGAACGAAAAAGGCCTGCCATCCGTGGCAGGCCTTTTTCGTTCGCGCGGACATGCGCCTCGCAGGTCAGTGCGGTGGCCGGGGCGTCCGCCCCGGCGATTCATGGAGGTCGTCAGTGAACGCTGACGGGCGAAAGCTCGTTGCGTCGGGCAACGATGAAGGCCTGATCCCGGTCGGGGACCAGCGCGAGCACCTCACCTGATTCGGCGTGGATCGCGTAGATGCGTTCCTGGCCGCCGGTCTGGGCGCGGAGCTCGGCCGGAAGGTCGGCGGTCTTCACGTCGCGAACATAGACGATGCGGCTTTCACCGCCCGCGGGGAAACTGGGATAATCCGTCATGGCAGGGCCCTTTCCTCAGCTGCGCTTGCCGTTGATCTTGATCGTCTGGACCACGGTTTCGGGTTCGACCCGCTCGAGATCCACATGCAGAAGCCCGTTTTCGAGCTCGGCGCCGGACACATCCACGCCATCGGCCAGCACGAAACTGCGCTGGAACTGGCGGGCTGCGATACCACGGTGCAGGAACACCCGGCCCTCATCGTCCTCGGACTGGCGGCCGCGGATCACGAGCTGGTTGGCCTCGACGGTGATCGCGAGGTCCTCTTCCGCGAAGCCTGCCACCGCGAGCGTGATGCGATAGGCCGACGCGGATCTCTGCTCCACGTTGTAGGGCGGATAGCCGTCCTTCCCGGATTTCCCGGTGCGCTCCACCAGCCGGTCGAGATCCTCGAAACCGAGCAGGTAGGGATGCGACGCGAATGTAACCTTGCTCATGTTCTCCAAGCCCTTGCAGAAGCGACTTTGCCAGCGGCCCCGTCACGGCGGCCACACGAGAACAAGATGGGCACAAACTGCGGAAAAACAAGGGCTGTCATGGGGTCAGGCCACTTTCCGGTGCACCCCGCTCCGGGTATAACGGGGGCGTGAAACTTTCAGAGGCCGGCAGATGAACAGTTCGCCCACCATGAAGCGCGAGGAGGTTCTTCGCATCCGCCTGGAACTTCTGGAACGCGAACACCGGGATCTCGACGAGTCGATTGCCGCCCTCGATGCAGAGGGGCGCGCCGATCCGCTGACCGTCCGCCGCCTCAAGAAGCGCAAGCTCCTGCTCAAGGACGAGATCCGCCGCATTTCCGACGAGATCACCCCCGACATCATCGCCTGAACCGGCCTTGCGCGCCCGCGCGGCTCGGCTATAAGGCGGCTTTGCGCAAATCCGGAGGGAGCAAATGCCTGATCCCCTTGTCGGCATCGTGATGGGCAGCCAGTCGGACTGGGAAACGATGCGCGGGGCCGCGGAGATCCTCGAAACGCTCGACGTGCCGCACGAGGTACGCATCGTTTCGGCTCACCGCACGCCGGACCGCCTGTTTTCCTATGCCGAGACCGCGGCGTCCCGCGGGCTTGCCGTCGTCATCGCCGGTGCGGGCGGGGCGGCACATCTTCCGGGCATGCTCGCCGCCAAGACCCGCCTGCCGGTGCTCGGTGTGCCGGTGCAGTCGAAGGCGCTCTCGGGCATGGATTCGCTCCTCTCGATCGTGCAGATGCCGAAGGGCATTCCGGTCGGCACGCTTGCGATCGGCCCGGCGGGCGCGGCGAACGCCGCCCTTCTCGCCGCCGCCATGCTCGCGGTGAACGATGCGGGCCTCGCCACCCGTCTCGAAGCCTGGCGCGCCGCCCAGACCGACGCCGTTGCGGACGCGCCGCAAGATGTCTGAGCCCCTCGCCCCCGGCAGCACCATAGGCATCCTCGGCGGCGGCCAGCTTGGCCGGATGCTTGCGCTCGCCGCCGCCCGCCTCGGGCTGCGCTGCCATATCTACGAGAATGCGGACGCTCCGCCCGCCGCGCAGGTCGCCGACGCCTTCACCCGCGGCGCCTATGACGACCGCGCCGCCCTCGAGGCCTTCGCCGCCTCGATCGATGTCGCGACCTACGAATTCGAGAACATCGACCTCGCCGCGGTGGATGCGCTCACGCCCCTCGTCCCGGTCCGCCCCGGCCGCCGGGCGCTCGAGGTAAGCCAGGACCGCATCGCCGAAAAGGATTTCCTCTCCGGGCTCGGTCTGCGCACCGCGCCCTATGCCGCGGTATCGAGCCTTTCCGAGCTCGAAGACGCGATGGAGCATGTTGGCACGCCCGCGATCCTCAAGACCCGCCGCTTCGGCTATGACGGCAAGGGCCAGGCGCGGATCATGGGCCATGGCGGTGCTTCCGATGCCTGGGAGGCGATCGGCGCGCGGCCTGCGGTGCTCGAGGGCTTCGTCAGCTTCGAGCGCGAGATTTCCGTGATCGCCGCGCGCGGCCTCGACGGCGATGTCTCGGCCTTCGATCCCGGCGAGAACCAGCACGAGAACGGCATCCTGCGCCGCACGACCGTGCCCGCCGCCATCCCGCCCTCGCTGGCGCAGGACGCGGTGCTGCTGGCCGGGCGCATCCTCAACGCGCTCGACTACGTGGGCGTGATCGGGGTGGAGCTCTTCGTGGCGCCCGACGGGCTCGTGGTGAACGAGATCGCGCCCCGGGTACACAATTCCGGCCACTGGACGCAGAATGCCTGCCTGATCGACCAGTTCGAGATGCATGTCCGCGCGATCTGCGGCTGGCCGCTCGGCGACGGCAGCCGCCACTCGGATGCGGAGATGCTGAACCTGCTCGGAGATGAGGTCGACGGTGCGCCGCAGCTCACCGGCGCCGCCGTGCATCTCTACGGCAAGGGAGAGGCGCGGCCGGGGCGCAAGATGGGACACGTCAACCGTATCTCGCCACGGAGCTGAGCGGGTGTATTCCGGCCTCCGCCTCGCCGTTCGCGCGGTAATCGTCGAGGCCGGACGGCTGCTGCTCGTCAATGCCTATCCCGGCGCGCAGAGCGATCTCTGGTGCGCACCGGGCGGCGGAGTCGAACCCCATGCGAGCCTGCCCGAGAACCTCGCCCGGGAGGTCTACGAGGAAACCGGCCTTGCCGTCCGCATCGGCGCGCCGCTCGCCGTGTCGGAATTCCACGATCCCGGGCGAGACTTCCATCAGGTCGAGCTCTTCTTCGCCGCCAGGATCACCGGAGGCGCGCCAAGTGCGACCTGGGCCGACACCGAAGGCGTCGTGAATCGCTTCCGCTGGGCGGCGAAAGCCGACATGGCCGCGCTCCGCTTCAAGCCCGACATCTTGCCGGAGCTTGCCTTCGGCACCCCCGCGCCTGCGCTCTACGACCCGCTTGAACCGATCGTGCCCTGACCTGCGGTCAGGCGTAGACCGCTTCCTTGCCGAAATGACGCGCAAGCAGGTAGTAGACCACGGCGCGATACTTGTTGCGGTTCGAACGGCCATACTGATCGAGCACCGTCTCGATCGCCGCGTCGAGCTCCGGCCCATCGGCCAGACCGAGCTTCTTCACCAGGAAATTCTTGCGGATTGTGGCAATCTCGGCGGGGTCCGTTCCGGCCACCGTCGATGAATCCTCATTGTAGATGGCCGGCCCAAGCCCGATCGCGACCTTGGTGAGCAGCTCCCTGTCCGGGGAGACCCCGCATTTGACACGCAGATCCTCGGCATACTGCGCGATCAGATCATCGCGTTTTCCCATGATTTTCCTCCCGTAGCGCCGTTTCTTGTCACAACAGCCTGCGCGCAGCGAAGAATTGCGTCAAGCAGGCGCTCTCTCGGGCGACGGGCGGTCCAGGGAAAAGACCACATGCGGGCGCAGCGGATGACCGGCCTCCAGAAGCGGGTGCTCGAAATCGAGCTCCGGGGTGCGTCGCATGCCGATCCGCCGCATCACGGCCTGCGATGGAAGGTTTGCGGGCACTGTGAAGGCAACAATCCGGCTGAAGCCCAGCGTGCCGAACCCGTAGCCGAGCCAGCCGCGTGCGGCCTCGCTCGCGTAGCCCTTGCCCCAGTGGGCGCGCGCGAACCGCCAGCCGATCTCGACCATCCCCCGGACGGGCGCATCATAGCGAACGTGTGCGAGGCCTGCGATTCCGAGAAAGGCACCGTCGGCGCGCCGCTCGACCACAGCGAAACAGATTCCCTCGGCGCGCCATCGCGCGAGCAACCGGTCAAAGACCTGGTCGCTTTCCGCCCGGCTGAGCGGAGCGGGAAAATGCGCCATCACTTCCGGGTCGGCGCTCATCGCCGCGAAGGCATCCCGATCGGCGTCTTGCCCGCACCGGAGCAGAAGCCGCTCGGTCTTGATCATCTGGCGCGCCCCTCGAGCACCGGCTCGAGCAATACCCGCGCCTCACGGACATCAAGCTCCATCTGCCGGACCAGCGCCTCGGCGCTCTCGAACCGCAGCTCCGGCCGCTGCCAGCTCACCAGGGCGACAGAGACCTCGGCACCGTAGAGATCACCGGAAAAGTCGATCAGATGAACTTCGAGATTGGGCCGGTTCTCGCCAAAGGTCGGCCGCGCGCCGATCGAGGCACAGCCCGGCCACCTGCCCTGCCAGGGACCGCTGAGCACATCGACGATCACTGCATAGACGCCGAATTTCGGCTGGTGCAGCGCGTCGAGCCAGAGGTTGATGGTGGGAAAGCCGAGCGTGCGGCCGCGCTTGTCCCCGTGCTGGACAACGCCCTCGATCCGGTGCCAGTGGCCGAGCACCCGCGCCGCCTCCTCGGGATGGCCCTCGGCGAGCGCCTTGCGGATCGCGGTGGAGGAATAGTCTCCCGCGTCGTCGCAGACGAGAGGGGCCGCCGTCACGCCGAGGCCGAGCGCGGGGCCGATCTCGCGGATGAGACCGATATCGCCGCGCCGGTTGCGGCCGAAACGGAAATCCTCGCCAGCGACGACATGGCAGAGACCGAGCCCGCCGACGAGAACTTCCCGCACGAAATCCTCGGGCTCGAGCCGCGCCAGGTCCGCATCGAAATGCAGTTCGTAGAGCTGCTCGACCCCGAGCTTGGCGAGCCGGTGCGCACGGGCATCGGCCGTCATCAGCCGGAAGGGCGGCGCATCAGCCTGGAAGAAGCTGCGGGGATGGGGTTCGAAGGTGACGACGCCGAAAGGCGCATCATGTGCCGCCGCCGCTGCATGGGCGAGCGCCAGCACCGACTGGTGGCCGAGATGCACCCCGTCGAAATTGCCGATGGCCGCCGCTGCGCCGCGGTCCTCCGCCGGGATGCCCAAATAGCCGAAATGTCTCTTCATGGCCCTCCGGGCCGCAGGAAGAGGCCCTCTCGTCAGTCGAACTTGCGGCTCGGCGCCAGGACCAGCGCATCGCCTTTCACGACAACGGTATCGCCGACCCGGCACAGGCATTCAAGGGTCACCCGGCGCTTGGAGTGGTCGATATCCTTGACCGAGACGATCGCCTCGACGCGGTCGCCGGGGCGCACGGGGGCGAGGAACTTGAGGTCCTGCTTGAGATAGACGGTGCCGTGGCCCGGGAGCTGCTCGCCGATGACCGCCGAGATCAGCCCCGCGGTGAGCATGCCGTGCGCGATGCGGCCGCCGAAGATCGTGTCCTGCGCATAGGAATCGTCGAGATGCACCGGATTGTGGTCGGTCGAGAGTTCGGCGAACATCTCGATCTCCCTGTCTCCGATCGTCTTCGACACGGACCGGGTCATGCCGATTTCGAGATCCTCGATGCAAATCGTGCCAACCGGCAGATTGTGGTCCCGTGCGTCCAACATCACTCTCTCGCTCCGCCTACAGTGTTGCAGTGCGATACATATACGCGAAAACGCCGCATCGCGCAACAGGCGCGCGCAACTTTCAGCACGATACAGGACCAAGGTAGTAATTATGTTGCTCTCGGTTAACGCCCCTCCGGTTCAGCCCAGATAGGCCATGGCGAACTTCGGGGAGAAGCGCGCGGCCCGCAGGAAGCGCTCCAGCAACTCCGGATCCGGCCCGCTGCTCCGGGATGTCGCGGTCTCTTCCGCCGCGAGACCGCCGCTGATGAAGACGCAGTCGAGGGCCTCGCCCATGGCGCCCTGGATGTCGGTGGCAATGCCGTCGCCAAGGCAGAGGATGTCCTGGGTGTCGGCCGGCGCACCGAGATGCCGGGCGAGTTTCTCGCGGGCGAGCGCGTAGATCGGCGGATGCGGCTTGCCGAAATAGAAGCTCTTGCCGCCCGCCTCCGTGTAAGCTTTTGCAATTGCGCCAGCGCAGTAGATCCGGTGCTCGCCCACGTCCACGACCACGTCGGGGTTGGCGCAGAGGAGCTTCAGCCCCTTGGTCTTGCCATAGAGGATCGTCGCCCGGTAATCCTCCGGCGTCTCGCTGCGGTCGTCGAAAAGGCCAGTGCAGACGATGCCCTCCGCCTCCTCCAGCGGCACGCGCTCCACGTCGATCTGCTGCCCGTTCGGCCCGACGAAGAAGCCGAGATCCCGCTCCGGCCCGATGTGATAGACCTTGCGGCCGAAGGCGCCCGAGGCCATCGCTTCCTGCGCCGCATCACCCGAGGTCACGATAAGATCGTAGCAGCTTGCTGGCGCGCCGAGCGCTTCGAGTTGCACTGCAACATCCCGTTCGGGCCGCGGCGAATTCGTCAGCAGCAGGACGGTTCCGCCCCGCGCGCGAAACCGCTCGAGCGCCGCGACCGCTGCGGGAAAGGCGCGGGTGCCGTCGTGGAGGCAGCCCCAGAGATCACAGAAAACTGCATTGTAGCCGGGATCGATCTCGTCGAGGGTCCGGATGATCTTGGTCATGAATTCCCCTTTCCAGCCCAATGGCCGCTGCCCGGGGAGTAGCCGATTCCGCGCGTGAAATCAAAGCGCCCCGCCCGCCAGGTTTTTCTGTGGAGCGCCGCTTGACACGACTCGGGGCGCTGCCTAGGTAAGCGATGCGCTAGCACTCCCGGGTGGCGAGTGCTAACAAGATCAACCAGCCCACCCGTAAAGGTTGGAACGCAACAAGGAGCGATCCCAATGCAATTCACCCCGCTGCATGACCGTGTTCTGGTTCGCCGCATCGAGAGCGAAGAGAAGACCAAGGGCGGCCTCATCATCCCCGACAGCGCCAAGGAAAAGCCCTCCGAGGGCGAAGTCATCGCCGTTGGCGAAGGCGCGCGCAAGGATTCGGGCGAGCTGATCCCGATGGCCGTCAAGGCGGGCGACCGCATCCTCTTCGGCAAGTGGTCCGGCACCGAGGTCAAGATCGACGGCGAGGACATGCTCATCATGAAGGAGAGCGACATCCTCGGCATCATGACCGACAAGGCAGCAGTCAAGGCCGCCTGAGCCCGACCGCCGTTCGTCGCAAAACTGAATTCACGAGGAGTATCCCGACATGGGTGCAAAACAGCTCAAGTTCGATACCGACGCCCGCAATCGCATGCTGCACGGCGTCGACCTGCTTGCCAACGCGGTGAAGGTGACCCTCGGCCCCAAAGGCCGTAACGTCGTGATCGACAAGTCCTTCGGCGCCCCGCGCATCACCAAGGACGGCGTCACCGTCGCGAAGGAAATCGAACTCGAAGACAAGTTCGAGAACATGGGTGCGCAGATGGTCCGCGAAGTGGCCTCCCGCACCAACGACGAAGCGGGTGACGGCACCACCACCGCGACCGTCCTGGCTCAGGCCATCGTGCGCGAAGGCATGAAGTCGGTCGCCGCCGGCATGAACCCGATGGACCTGAAGCGCGGCATCGAGCAGGCCGTGGCAATCGTCGTCGCCGAGATCAAGTCGAAGGCCCGCACGGTTTCCGGCTCCGATGAAGTCGCCCAGGTCGGCACCATCTCCGCCAACGGCGAGACCGAGATCGGTGCGCAGATCGCCGACGCGATGCAGAAGGTCGGCAACGAGGGTGTCATCACCGTCGAAGAGAACAAGGGTTTCGAAACCGAAACCGAAGTCGTCGAAGGGATGCAGTTCGACCGCGGCTACCTGTCGCCGTACTTCATCACCAACGCCGACAAGATGATTGCAGAACTCGAAGACTGCCTCATCCTGCTCCACGAGAAGAAGCTCTCCTCGCTCCAGCCGATGGTGCCGCTGCTCGAGACTGTCATCCAGTCCGGCAAGCCGCTCCTCATCATCGCGGAAGACGTCGACGGCGAAGCGCTCGCGACCCTCGTCGTGAACAAGCTGCGCGGCGGCCTCAAGATCGCAGCCGTGAAGGCACCGGGCTTCGGCGACCGCCGCAAGGCCATGCTGCAGGACATCGCGATCCTGACCGGCGGCCAGGTCATCTCGGAAGACCTCGGCATGAAGCTCGAGAATGTCAGCCTCGACATGCTCGGCAAGTCGCGCAAGATCACCATCACCAAGGACGAGACGACGATCGTCGACGGTTCCGGTGAGAAGGCCGAGATCGAAGCGCGCGTCAGCCAGATCCGCCAGCAGATCGACGACACCACCTCCGATTATGACCGCGAGAAGCTCCAGGAGCGTCTTGCGAAGCTCGCGGGCGGCGTTGCCGTGATCCGCGTCGGCGGTGCCTCGGAAGTGGAAGTGAAGGAACGCAAGGACCGCGTCGACGACGCGCTCAACGCGACCCGCGCTGCCGTTCAGGAAGGCGTTGTCGTGGGCGGCGGTGTCGCGCTCGTCCAGGCGTCGAAGAAGCTCACGGGCATCGAGGGTGCGAACCCCGACCAGACCGCCGGCATCTCGATCGTCCGCCGCGCGCTGCAGTCGCCGCTGCGCCAGATCGCCGAGAACGCCGGTGTCGACGGCGCGGTTGTCGCCGGCAAGATCATCGAATCCGATGATCCGGCCTTCGGCTTCAACGCCCAGACCGAAGAATATGGCGACATGTTCAAGTTCGGCGTGATCGACCCCGCGAAGGTCGTGCGCACCGCGCTTCAGGATGCGGCTTCGGTCGCCGGCCTGCTCATCACCACCGAAGCCATGATCGCCGACAAGCCCGAGCCGAAGGGCCAGGGCGGCGGCATGCCCGACATGGGTGGCATGGGCGGCATGGGCGGCATGATGTAATCTGCCCGCTGTTGCGGAATGCGGAAAGGGCGCCTCCGGGCGCCCTTTCTCGTTTCAGGTCCGTGGTCCGGACGCGCCCTATTCGGCCGCGACGAACTTCCGGATCTGCCCGGATTTCAGCCGGTCGTAATAGGAGCGCACCTCCCGCCCCGCGATCGGCAGAAGCACGTAGAGCGCGATGATGTTGACCACCGCCATCGCGAAGATCATCGCATCCGAGAAGTCGATCACCGCGCCGAGCTGTGCGGCCGCGCCAACCACCACGAAGAAGCAGAAGAGCAGCTTGTAGACGAGCTCCTTGGTCTTCCCCTCGCCGAAGAGATAGGTCCAGGCCTTGAGGCCGTAGTAGGACCAGGAGATCATCGTCGAGAAGGCGAAGAGCAGCACCGCAAGCGCGAGCACATAGGGGAACCACGAAAGCCCCTGTGCGAAGGCGACCGATGTCAGCTCGACGCCGGAAACGCCGTTCACCGTCTGGATCACGCCGTTCTCGACGACATAGAGACCGGTTTCGGGATCGATCACCAGGGCACCCGAGATCGAGATCACCAGCGCCGTCATCGTGCAGATCACCACCGTGTCGATGAAGGGTTCGAGCAGCGAAACGGTGCCCTCCGTCACCGGCTCCTTCGTGCGCACCGCGGAATGCGCAATCGCCGCCGAACCGACGCCGGCCTCGTTGGAGAAGGCCGCGCGCCTGAAGCCCTGGATGAGCGCACCCGCCATCCCGCCGGCAACGCCAAGCCCGGTAAAGGCCCCCTCGAAGATCTGACCGAAGGCCCAGCCGATCTTGTCGGCGTTCATGATCAGCACGATCAGGGCGGCCCCGACATACATGACGCCCATGAGGGGCACGACCTTCTCCGTCACGTTGGCGATCGACTTGATGCCGCCGATGATGACCGCGAAGACGATCGCGGCAAGAATGATCCCGGTGATCCAGCCCTTGCCGTCAAGGAAGCTGCCCGGGCCACCCATGACGTTCACCAGCTGCGCATGCGCCTGGTTGGCCTGGAACATGTTGCCGCCGCCGAACGAGCCGCCGATGCAGAAGATCGAGAACAGGATCGCCATGAAGCGCCCGCCCCCGACGCCGCGCTCCTTGAAGCCCTTGGTCATGTAGTACATCGGCCCGCCGGAGACGGTCCCATCGGGGTATTCGTTGCGGTATTTCACCCCGAGCGTGCATTCGGTGAATTTCGAGGCCATCCCCATGAGGCCGGCGATGATCATCCAGAAGGTGGCACCGGGGCCACCTATCCCCACCGCAACGGCGACACCGGCGATATTGCCAAGGCCGACCGTTCCCGAGAGCGCGGTTGCCAGCGCCTGGAAATGCGAGACCTCACCCGCGTCGTTGGGATCGGAATAGTCCCCCTTGACCAGCGAAATCGCGTGGCCGAAAGCGCGGAACTGGATGAAGCGGAAGTAGATGGTGAAAATCGCGGCGCCGCTCACCAGCCAGACCACGATCCAGGGGAAGCCCCCGGTGCCGGGAAGCGGCGCGAAGATGAGGTTCACGAACCAGCCCGTCGAGCTCGCGAATATGTCGTTCACCTTCGCATCGAAGCTCCCCGCTTCCTGCGCCATCGCGGCACCGGCCGCGGCCATGAGCGCCAGGGCGCCCGATACGATTGGAATAAGTCGCATGCGTTTCGCCTCCTCGTTCATGGAATGATGGTCACGGGCACGGTCGCAGCAGCGACGAGCTTGCCCGTCACGCCACCAAAGATCCGCTCGCGCAGCCCGCGCTCGCCGACCCGGCCGATCACGATCTGCTCGGCGCCCTTTGCCTTGGCCATCGCTTCGAGAAGTTCGGCGGGATCACCGTGGCGCACCTCGGTAGAGACCTTGAAGCCCTCGGCTTCGAGCGCCTTGGCTGCGGGCGCAAGGATATAGTCCCGCGCCTGATCGATCTCGCGCTCGCGCCGCTTGTGGCGCTCGGCGAGCTCCTCCGGTGTGTGGAAGGAATACGGCGACCAGTCGATCACGAAAGCGAGCGCCAGCTCGCAATCCCCGATCAGTCGCGAAAGCGCCTTGGCATGTGCCAAGGCCCGTTCGCCGGCCGCCGAGCCATCCAGCCCGACAAGTATGCAAGTCATAAATGTAACCCCCAGCTGGTTCACAACGGAATTGTGAAGGCCGAGAGGGCGTTACGACAAGACAAACCGACCGCGCGCCTGCATTTTTTGCTCACAAAGAGCGCAAATGCGCAGAAGCGCACAGAATTTATCCAGATTTGTCAGATACTTTTGCGAACGTGATCGCCATGCGGCAAATCCGGGCAAAAGCCCGGATTTCAGTGATCCCGGAGCCTTTCGGCCCTCGAGTGCGCCGCGCCGACCGGGAGTCGACGAGATATGCGTATCGGAACCGGGCGCGGTGAAGCTGCCCGACCCCCGAACGCAGCAGCCATAAGCAGCAGGACGAGGCCTGCCGAAACACACTCCAGAAACCCGACTGTCATCCCGTAACTCCTCCGGTCGACGCGACGCCTGTGCAACCTGCGGCCGAATGTTTAAGGCGTCGTTACCGCGAACCTCCGCACCGGGGCCGGAACGTCGGCTCATCCCCCGCGACAATTGCCTCCCGGCGCCAAACCGGCCCGGTCCCACCACATGTAGTGATCGTCACGGCATGCCGGATCCAGATGGAGCATGGCGCCCTCCAGCGGGACCTGTTCGGGCCGGGTGCAGAAAACCCCGGAGAAAAGGTGCAAAATTTGATGCAACGCCTCTCCGCCCCGGATTTGTCTCCCTTGCGCACGTTACCCTTCCGAAACGCCTTGAAAACCCCACCGCGTTCGAGAGTATATGCGGCGCCCCAAGGGGCCATGGCCGATGCCTTGCCGGAGCGCCGGGTGGCATGGGCCGAACGGGCCGCATCCGGAGACGGCACCGAACCAGAGCAATCACGGGAGGACGGATTGGATCGCCGCACATTCATCAGGGCCGCTGCCACGGGCGCGGCCGGAACCGCCGCCCTCGCGGCGCCCGCCATTGCCCAGGACCGGCAGGTCGTGAAGATGGTGACCACTTGGCCGAAGAACTTCCCCGGCCTCGGCACCGGCGCCCAGCGCCTCGCCGACCGGATTACCCAGGTTTCCGAGGGGCGGATCGAGGTGAAGCTCTTCGCTGCGGGCGAGCTGGTGCCGGCCTTCGAGAGCTTCGATGCCGTCTCCTCCGGCGCGGCCGAGATGTATCACGCGCCCGACTACTACTGGCAGGGCAAGCACAAGGCGTTCAACTTCTTCTCCGGCGTCCCGATGGGGTTCACCTGCCAGGAGCTCAACTCCTGGATCCGCTTCGGCGGCGGGCAGGAACTCTGGGACGAGCTCGCCGGGCAGTTCAACGTCAAATGCGAGATGACCGGCAACACCGGCGCGCAGATGGGCGGCTGGTTCCGCAATCCGATCACCTCGATCGACGACATGAAGGGGCTCAAGATCCGCATTCCCGGCCTCGGCGGCGAGGTGATGCGGCAGATCGGCGCAAGCGCGGTGGCGCTTCCGGGCGGCGAGATCTTTCCGGCGCTGCAGTCGGGGGCGATCGACGCGGTGGAATGGGTTGGCCCCTACAACGACCTCGCCTTCGGTTTCTACAAGATCCTGAAGAACTACATGTATCCGGGCTTTCAGGAAGGCGGCTCGGGCATCGCGCTCGGCATGAACAAGGGCTGGTGGGACGCGCTTTCGGAGACCGATCAGGCCGTCATCCGCAGCTGCTGCGCGGCCGAGCTCGACATCATGCTTTCGGAATTCAACTACCAGAACTCGGTCGCGCTCAACACGCTCCTGACCGAGCACGGGGTTCAGCTTCACCGATATCCCGATGACGTGCTGAAGGAGCTTGCCGCCGCGTCCGAGAACGTCGTTGCCGAGGTCGGGTCCGGGGATCCGATGAGCGAGCGGGTCTATGCCAGCTACAAGGATTTCCGCAAGCTCATCGCGGGCTGGTCGCGGCTCTCGGAGCAGGCCTATCTCGACACGCGGGACGCAAACCTCGAACTTTGAGGCACCGCGCGCCGCCGGCAGGGTCCGGCGGCGCGGGTCCGCGGGGGGGAGCGGGTGATGCAGCAGGTCTACAGGATCCTCGACGGGATCAGCGAAACCATCGGCCGGGTGATTGCCTGGTTCACGCTTCTGATGGTGCTGATCCAGTTTCTCGTCGTTCTTCTGCGCTATGTCTTCGCGGCCCCCGGCTTCCTCGGGGTCTCCTCGCTCTGGTGGCAGGAATCGATCATCTATCTCCACGGCAGCCTCATCATGCTGGGCGCGGGCTACACGCTGCTGCATGACGGGCATGTGCGGGTCGACATCTTCTATGCCGAGGCCTCGGACAGGGTCCGGGACTGGACGGACCTTCTCGGCTCGCTCTTCTTCCTGCTGCCGGTCTGCTGGGTGATGTGGTGGTCGGCGGCGCCGAATGTGGCGATGTCCTGGACCATGCACGAAGGCTCGCCCGAAGCTTCGGGCATTCCCTACCGCTATCTGCTCAAATCGACCGTGCTGGCCGCGGCCGTGCTGCTTGCGCTTCAGGGCCTCTCGACGGCGCTCAAGTCGGCGCTGCGGCTGGCGGGGCACAAGGTGCACGATCCCTTCCATGGCGAAAAGAGCCTCGACTAGAAAGATACCCCGCCCGTGACCGAGGTTCTGCTCACCCATCTCGACCTTCTGATGTTCGTCGTCGCGATCGCGGCGCTGCTGCGCGGCTACCCGGTCGCCTTCACCCTGGCGGGGATCGGGCTGGTCTTTGCCCTGCTCGGGGCCTGGTTCGAGATCGGCTATTTCGCGACCGGGGATCTCGGCTTTCTCAAGCCGTTCTACAGCCGGATCTTCGGCATCATGGACGAGACCAACGAGGTGCTCGTCGCGGTGCCGCTCTTCATCTTCATGGGGGTGATGCTCGAGCGGAGCCAGATCGCGGGGGACCTGCTCGAGACCATGGGGCGGCTCTTCGGGCAGCTTCCGGGCGGGCTCGGCTTTTCGGTCACCTTCGTCGGCATGCTGCTCGCGGCCTCGACGGGCATTGTCGGGGCGACGGTGGTGACGATGGGGATGATCTCGCTCCCCTCGATGCTCAAGCACGGCTATTCCCGCTCGCTCGCCTGCGGCTCCATCGCGGCCTCGGGCACGCTCGGGCAGATCATTCCGCCCTCGATCGTCCTCGTCATCCTCGGCGATGCGATCTCCAACGAATATATCGAGGCGCGGCGGAACGCGGGCGACTGGGCGCCCGACCCGGTTTCGGTGGGCGACATCTTTGCCGGCGCCATGGTGCCGGGGCTGATGCTGGTGGGGCTCTATTTCCTCTATCAGGCGGCGGTTGCGATCCTTTCGCCCGCCTCCGCGCCGCCGATGCGGCTGGAGGAGACCGGGCGGGCCTCGGCGGGGCAGATCGTGCGGGTGCTGGTGCCGCCCATTGCCCTCATCGTCGCGGTTCTGGGCTCGATCCTCGCGGGCATCGCCACCCCGACCGAAGCGGCGGCGGTGGGCGCGGTGGGCGCGATCCTGCTGGCGGGGGCGCGGTTTCGCGAGGGCGGAGCCTGGCCGCAGTATGCGGCCTTCGCGGGCATCGCCGGGGCGCTGCTGCTCAGCAATTCCTTCGATCTCCGCGTCACCCGCGAGGTCATCGAGCCCGCCGACCGGATCGCGATCTGGGCGGCCGGCGCGTGCTGCGCGCTGATCGCGCTCGGGATCGGCTCGAGCCTGCTCGCCGCCCTCCGGCGGAAGACGGCGGAGACCGGCAGGCCGGTGCTCACGGATGTGATGCAATCGACGACGCGGGTCACCTGCATGGTCTTCGTGATCCTGATCGGGGCGCAGCTCTTCAACCTCACCTTCCGCGGGCTCGGGGGCGAGGAGACGGTTCAGGAGATCCTCGACGCGCTGCCCGGCGGGGCCTGGGGGGCGCTGGCGGCGGTGATGCTGGTGATCTTCATCCTCGGCTTCTTCCTCGATTTCCTCGAGATCGTCTTCGTGGTGGTGCCGATCATGGCGCCCGCGCTCTTTTCCTATTCGAACCCCGACGGCTCGGTCTTCTTCGATCCGGTCTGGGTCGCGGTGCTGATCGCGGTGAACCTGCAGACCTCGTTCCTGACGCCGCCCTTCGGCTTCGCGCTCTTCTATCTCAGGGGGGTGGCGCCGCCCGAGGTCCGCACGCTCGACATCTATCGCGGCGTGGCGCCCTTCGTGCTGCTCCAGCTGGTGATGCTGGGGGTGGTCGCGGCGTTTCCGGCGCTGGCCACATGGCTCCCGTCGCTGGTCTTCGAGTAGGGCTCCGGGCCGTGAAATCGGGGCGTTTCACCGTGAAAACGGAAAAACGGCGCTGATTTCATTGGATTTTCCTAGTTAACATATCATGAATGCCGCCTTCGAACCGGGGCGGGCGCGCGGGCGGGAGAGGCCCGTGCCGGCGCGCGGCTCCGGCCTAGCCGTCGCAGGCGCAGCCGGGCGGTTTGTGGCAGGTGTAGTTGCGGCTGATGCAGCTGTCGCCGCAGGCCTTGCCCTTGTGGCAGGTCTTGCAGCAGGCCGCCTCGAAGACCCGCTCCGGCGCGGATCGCTGCCGCAGGCCATCCCAGATGGCGGCGGGCTCGAGACCCGCCAGCGGCGGCGCCCCCTCGCCCGCCTGCGCGACCGGCGCGGACAGGAGTGCGACGAGCACGGCGAGTGCTCGCACAAGTGCAAATGACTTCATGACCAATACCCCTTCCCGCGAGGATCATGGCGCGGGAAGGGGTATCCCTGTCAAGAATTCGAATGTGACTATTCGACGGGCCGGGGGATCTCGACGTGGCCGCTCCGGCCCGCGGCGGGCGGTGCGCCT
>QKPN01000150.1 GCA_003258405.1 Rhodobacteraceae bacterium DSL-40
TGTCCCGCAAATGCTTGGCGCTGGTCGTGCCGGGGATCGGCACGCAGGCCGCATCCTTCGCCAGCGTCCAGGCAATCGCCAGCTGCGACATGGTACAGCCCATATCGCCCGCCATTTCCTGCGCCTGTTTCAACAGCGGCAGGTTCTCGGTCCAGTACGGCTCGGTCCAGCGCGGGAAGATGCGCCGCATGTCGGCAGCATGGTAATCCTTCGGCGCGGGCGGATTGTCGGCCAGGTAGCCGCGCCCCACAGGCGAGAACGGCACGAAGGTCACGCCCAGCTCCTTGCAGGCGTCCAGCACCGCGATCTCCGGGTTGCGCGTCAGCAGCGAATATTCCGACTGCATCGCC
>QKPN01000151.1 GCA_003258405.1 Rhodobacteraceae bacterium DSL-40
CGCAGCGGAGCGGGCGGCTTTCATCCTGCGCGAGGCATTTGATGCCGGATATGACGAGATCGCGGCGACGCTGGGAAAGTCAGAAGCGGCGTGCCGCCAGCTGGTCAGCCGGGCGCACAGGCGGTTGCAGGAAAGCGGGCCGCGATTTGATGCGCCGGATGACCAGGTGCGTGAGCTGATCGCGCGCTTCCTGTCGGCTGTGGCGGCGGACGATTTCGAGACGGCGCGGCAATTGCTGGCACCGGACGCTGTGGCGCTGAGCGATGGCGGGCGCAAGGCGAGCGCAGCGCTGCGGCCATTGGTGGGCGCGCAGGATATCCTGACCGTGTTTGCATCCGTGATGCGCA
>QKPN01000152.1 GCA_003258405.1 Rhodobacteraceae bacterium DSL-40
CAGGCCGGCCTGATGCGCACCGAACTCGCGACCCATGCTGTTGACGTGCTCACCAGCACGCAGGCGGCGCTGGACAAGACGGTTGCCGACGGGCCGGTGCACCGGATCGACGAGGCGGCCTTCGCACAGGTGCGCTCGGTCTCGATCGATTATGCGGTGATGGAGCACACGGCCAATGCGGCCGTAGTCGGCCCGCTATCCTGCGCCTGGAGCGATGTCGGGACCTGGCCGGCGGTCGGAGACCTGCAGACATCCAGCGGACCGGTGGAGCCCGTTCTGATCGACACGAAGAACTGCACGGTCCATTCCGAGCAGGGCACGCTGGTCGCCGCCCTCGGCGTCG
>QKPN01000153.1 GCA_003258405.1 Rhodobacteraceae bacterium DSL-40
CCGGGCGCGGGCCAGCATGCTCCTGGCGCCGGGCGTGTCCTCGCCGGCCATGGCTGCGCGGATGGCGGCGCGGAAGGCGGTGTTGCGATCCCGGTTGAACTCGTCGGCGCCCGAATCGCCGATGCCGCCAAGGGCCATGCGGCCGGTATTGCGCGCGAGCAGGTGCCAGCGCAGGGCGCTGATCGAACCCATGGAATAGCCGACGGTGGCGTAGGGGTCTTCCTTCAAGTGCGCGACAAGGGCGATCTGGTCGCGGGCGACGGCATCTGTCGGCCAGTCTTCGGGCGGGGCGGAATAGGGCGAGGCGCCATGGCCGCGCAGGTCCGGCGCGACGACGTG
>QKPN01000154.1 GCA_003258405.1 Rhodobacteraceae bacterium DSL-40
GTCGGCATAGACGGCGGCGGGTTCGACGACGGCGTAATAGCGCACGGGCGAGGACTTGGCGGCGAACAGGGCGAAGGTGCCGCCGATGATCATGAATAGCGGCACGGCAGCGAGGCTGAGCCAGAAGCCCCAGGCGCGGACGTAGCCGAGATAGTCGCGCCGGAAGATGAGGTAGATATTGCGCATCAGGCCGCCTCCCCCGCTTCGGATTCGGTCAGGGCGGCGGCATCGGCCTCACCGACCAGCGACACGAAGACATCGCGCAGGCGCGCCTCTTCCGGTGCAAAGCCGACAATCGGTGCACCGGCCTCGATGGCTGCCCGCAGCGCATCCTGGGC
>QKPN01000155.1 GCA_003258405.1 Rhodobacteraceae bacterium DSL-40
CGTATGGCCATAAAAGTTGCAGGCCTCGAAATTGCTCTCATAGACAAATTCGACATCCGGATTGCTCGCAATGAAAGGCTCCATGCCCGTCAGGGCGGCAAGTTCGGACCCCTCAATGTCCATCTTGATCAGGTCGGCATCGGCAAATCCGAAAGTCTCGATGATATCGACGAGGGGCATGCCCAGGGCCGACCGGCCAGAAGCCGGTGACTCCGTGACTTGCGTCCAGGCGCTGTCACTTTCGAGGAACACCATCCGAAAGCGGTCCGTGGCAGCCAGGTTGACGGGGAGAAAATCGGTGCCCGGATTGGCCTTCTTGGCGGCCAGCAGGCAGGCAA
>QKPN01000156.1 GCA_003258405.1 Rhodobacteraceae bacterium DSL-40
GCTTCATGGGCATCCTGATCGAGCAATATGCCGGCGCGTTCCCGCTCTGGCTGTCGCCCGTGCATGTCGTGGTCGCGGCGATCACGGATGCGGCCAATGATTATGCCCACGAGGCGGCGGCTGCCCTGCGCAAGGCGGGGCTCAGGGTCGAGGTCGATACGCGCAACGAGAAGATCAATTACAAGGTTCGCGAGCATTCGGTGCAGAAAGTGCCGATCATTGCTGTCGTGGGTGGCCGTGAGGCGGAGGAGCGCACGCTGGCGCTGCGCCGGCTCGGCAGCCAGGGACAGCAGATGATCAGCCTGGACGAGGCCTGTGTGAGCCTCGCCGAGGAAGCG
>QKPN01000157.1 GCA_003258405.1 Rhodobacteraceae bacterium DSL-40
CGGCGCGGCCGGCGTACATCAGGCGCTCTCCGGCCAGACGCAACCGCTCATGGGCCTCGAGGCGACCGATGGCGGGCGCCACTGGTTCGGCGCGCCCTCTGTCCTGTTTGGTACAGACGACCTGCCCGAAGACGCACAGGGCGAACCGCTCGGGCAGATGGTGCCGGCCGCCGCGCTCCAGGCCGCGCTTGACGCTGTTGCCGCCGCAACGCCGGGCCTCACCTGGTGGCGGAACACGAAATTCACCGGCCTGGAAACCCATCCCGCCCACGCCTGTCTCACCATGGAGGACGGCCGCAGTGTCGAGGCCGGCCTCGTGGCTGCCTGCGACGGCGC
>QKPN01000158.1 GCA_003258405.1 Rhodobacteraceae bacterium DSL-40
ATGGGGGACGAACGGACCTATGAGGCCGTTCTGGCCTTGCGGGCCGTGACGTCCACGGATGGCATGACGGCGGATTATTATCCGTTCGAGCATGCGTTCCTCGGCCGGGTCGCCACCCGTATCATCAATGAAGTGAAGGGCGTGAACCGGGTCGTCTACGACGTGACCAGCAAGCCGCCCGGCACGATCGAGTGGGAGTAATAGCGATGAGCATGCCGCAGGCGCAGGATTTCCTGGATGAGAGCGCGGCGCTGCATGCGCTGCTGGCGCCGCTTGATGACGATGCGTTCGGGCAGGCGACGGCGTTCAAGGGGTGGACCCTGAATGACGTGC
>QKPN01000159.1 GCA_003258405.1 Rhodobacteraceae bacterium DSL-40
CGCGAATGGAAGAACGACCTGGTTTTCCTGCATGAAATCCAGTCGGGACCGGCCGACCGGTCTTACGGCGTCCAGGTCGCGCGTCTTGCCGGCTTGCCGAAGCGCGCGGTGACACGCGCCGCGCAGATTCTCAAGCGGCTGGAGGCCGATCCGAAAACGGCAGACAATCTTCCTCTGTTCGCGGCGGTTCTGGAGCCCGCAAAGGAATTCGGCGGCGATGACGTGCCGGCTGCCCCCTCCCGGCTTGTCCAGATACTTGACGACGTCGACCCTGATGCCCTGACGCCGCGCGAGGCGCTGGACTTTGTGTATCGCCTGAAAGCGGAAAC
>QKPN01000016.1 GCA_003258405.1 Rhodobacteraceae bacterium DSL-40
GCCGAAGATCAAGCTCGAGATGGTCGTCCCGGCCGCGATTGCGCCGCAGGTGATCGAGACCCTCGCGGCCACCGCCCGGACCGGCAAGATCGGCGACGGCAAGATCTTCGTGCTCGATGTCGAGCAGGCATTGCGGGTCCGCACAGGCGAGACCGGGGAAGAGGCGCTCTGAGATGACAGGTTCCGATATGTTGCAGGGAATGCCGCGGACGCGCGCCCTCGCCACCCCCCTCCGGGGACTTGCCTGGGCGCTGCCGGCGCTCGCGCTCTGCGCGTTGCCCGCCGTGGCCCAGGACATGCCCGATCCGGTCGTCGACAAGGGCGACGTCGCCTGGATGACCGTCTCGACCGTCCTCGTCCTCCTGATGACGATCCCCGGGCTCGCGCTCTTCTACGGCGGCCTCGTGCGCGCCAAGAACATGCTTTCCGTGCTGACCCAGGTGTTTGCGATCACCGCGCTCATGGCGGTGATCTGGGTGATCTACGGCTATTCGCTGGCCTTTACCGATGGTGGGCTCCTCGATCCCTGGGTCGGCGGGCTTTCCAAGGCCTTCCTTCGCGGGGTGAACCTCGAGACGCTGTCGGCGACCTTCTCGAACGGCATCTATCTGCCGGAATACACCTACGTCTGCTTCCAGATGACCTTCGCCTGCATCACGCCGGCGCTGATCGTCGGCGCCTTCGCCGAGCGGGTAAAGTTCGGCGCGCTGCTCGTCTTTGTCGTGCTCTGGGCGACCTTCATCTACTTCCCCATGGCGCACATGGTCTGGTGGTGGGGCGGACCGGACACCTTTGCCGCCGCCGCGACCGCGCTGGCCGATGCGACATCTGCCGGCAACCAGGCGGCCATGGACGCCGCCAATGCGGTGCTCGGGGCCAACGGGATGCTCTTCAACTGGGGCGCGCTCGATTTCGCCGGGGGCACGGTCGTCCACATCAATGCCGGGATCGCGGGCTTCGTCGGCTGCCTCGTGATCGGGCCGCGCATCGGCCACCTCAAGGAACCGATGCCGCCGCACTCGCTCACCATGACGATGATCGGCGCCTCGCTGCTCTGGGTCGGCTGGTTCGGCTTCAACGCCGGCTCAAACCTCGAATCGAACGCGGTCACCGCGCTCGCCGTGATCAACACGTTCGTCGCGACCGCTGCCGCGGCGCTCGCCTGGCTTTTCGCCGAATGGTATTTCAAGGGCCATCCGTCGCTGCTGGGTCTCGTCTCGGGCGCGGTTGCGGGCCTCGTCGCGGTGACGCCGGCCTCGGGTTTCGCAGGCCCCATGGGCTCGCTCGTCCTCGGCCTCGTCGTCGGCCCGCTCTGCCTCGTCTTCTGCTCGACGGTGAAGAACGCCTTCAAGTATGACGACAGCCTCGACGTCTTCGGCGTGCACTGCGTCGGCGGCATTGTCGGCGCGATCGCGACCGGCATCCTCGTGAATCCCGCCCTCGGGGGCGCGGGCATCCCGGACTACACGACCGAGCCCGGAACGCTCCTCGTCGCCGACTACGACTTCGTCACGGCCGTCCTCGCCCAGGTCAAGGCGGTGGTCTTCACGCTGCTCTTCTCGGGCATCGGTTCATTCATCCTGTTCAAGCTCGTCGACCTCGTCCTGGGTCTGCGTCCGGCCACGGACGTCGAGCGGCAGGGTCTCGATATCGGGGAGCACGGCGAGCAGGCCTACAACATGTGATCCCCGTCCACCACGGCATCGCGCCGCCGCCCATGCCGCCGGCCCACTCAGGGGACCGGCGGCAACCCAGCGGCAAGGCGATGTCCGCCACTCGCGCCGAGGGACCGGCGCGGACCCCATCAGGAGCGCTGCACCGGTGTGCGGCCTCGACCACGAAGTGAGAGAGCCCATGAAACTAGTGATTGCCGTCATCAAGCCCTTCAAGCTGGAGGAGGTGCGCGAAGCGCTGACCTCCATCGGCGTACAGGGCCTGATGGTTTCAGAGGTCAAGGGATACGGGCGCCAGTCCGGCCATACCGAGATCTATCGCGGCGCCGAGTACGTTGTGAACTTCGTCCCGAAGATAAAGCTCGAACTCGTCGTTCCGGAAACGATCCTCGCCCAGGTGATCGAGACACTCTCGACCACGGCGAAGACCGGCAAGATCGGCGACGGGAAGATCTTCGTTCTCGATGTCGAACAGGCAGTGCGGGTCCGCACCGGCGAGACCGGCCAGGAAGCTCTGTGATCGCCAGAAATACCAGGAAAGGGTAACCAAGCAGATGAACAAGTACTTCAAGTATACCGCGCTGACGGCGATCGCGCTCGCCGCGGCGGCCCAGGCGGGTCACGCGCAGGAGGCCGTCACAGAGGTCGCCGAAGTCATCGCCAGTCCGGAACCGTCCGAATACACCGTCTGGATCCTGAACTCCCTGCTGCTGCTCATCGGCGGCTTCCTCGTGATGTGGATGGCCGCGGGCTTCGCCATGCTCGAGGCCGGCCTCGTGCGGTCGAAGAACGTCACGATGCAGCTCTTCAAGAACATGGCGCTCTTCTCGATCGCCGCGATCCTCTACTACCTGATCGGCTACAACCTGATGTATCCGGGTGATGCCTGGATCGTTCCCGGCTATTTCGGCAACATCCACGTCGCGGTGATGGAGGCCGTCGGTCTCGCCCCCGAGAACGCGGATGCGATCGATTACGCCTCCACCGGCTCCGACTTCTTCTTCCAGGTGATGTTCTGCGCCACCACGGCCTCGATCGTCTCGGGCACGCTGGCCGAGCGCATCAAGCTCTGGCCCTTCCTGTTCTTCATCGTGATCCTGACCGGCCTCATCTACCCGATCGCGGGCTCCTGGAAATGGGGCGGCGGCTTCCTGGATGCCGACTTCGGCTTCCTCGACTTCGCAGGTTCGACGATCGTCCATTCGGTCGGCGGCTGGGCCGCGCTTGCCGGTGCCCTCGTGCTCGGGCCGCGCCTTGGCAAGTATCCCAAGAACGGCGGCGTGCATCCCTATCCGGGCTCGAACCTCGCGCTCGCGACGCTCGGCACGTTCATCCTCTGGCTCGGCTGGTTCGGTTTCAACGGCGCCTCGCAGCTTGCGATGGGCTCGATCGGTGACATGGCCGACGTCAGCCGCATCTTCGTCAACACCAACATGGCTGCCGCCGGCGGCTCGGTTGCGGCGATGGTGATGACCCAGATCCTCTACAAGAAGCCCGACCTCACCATGGCGCTCAACGGCGCGCTGGCCGGTCTTGTCTCGATCACCGCGGAGCCGCTCTATCCGACGCTCGGCATCGCAACCCTGATCGGCATGGTCGGCGGCGTGATCGTGGTCTTCGCGGTGCCGTTCCTCGACCGCATCAAGATCGACGATGTGGTGGGCGCCATCCCGGTCCACCTCTGCTGCGGCATCTGGGGCACGCTCGCCGTCTGCTTCACCAACCCCGACGCGACCTGGATGGGCCAGATCATCTCGATCGTCATCATCGGCGTCTTCGTCTTCGTGGTCTCGCTGGTGCTCTGGCTGATCCTGAAGGCAACCGTCGGTATCCGCGTGAGCGAGCAGTCCGAGATCGACGGGCTCGACCTCGATGAGCTCGGCATGGAGTGCTACCCGGAATTCGTGGCCGCACGCGCCTGAGGTTCCCTCCCGGGCGGAGCCTCGGCTCCATCCGGAAACCTGGCCCGGATCGCAGGATCCGGGCCTTCTTTTTTGCACGGCTGCCACATCGGGGGATCCAGGTGAATTTTTTGCATCGCCTACACGCCAGGGCTTGATTGCCGCCGCCCTCCCGGCACACTTGGCGCATGACAGAGCCCCTCCGCCCCTGGTCCTCCGTGGCCCCCGAGCTTGTCGCCGTCGCCGCCCGGAGGGCGCCCGCCGACATGGTGATCCGAAACTGCCGCTGGGTGAACGTTCACAGCCGCGAGGTGATCCCCGCCACCGATATCGCCATCAAGGCGGGTCGCTTCGCCTATTGCGGCCCCGATGCCGGGCCGATGGTGGGGCCAGAGACCGAGGTGATCGAGGCAGGCGGGAAGTTCCTGGTCCCGGGCCTTTGCGATGCGCACATGCACATCGAATCCGGCATGCTGACGGTCAGCCAGTTCACGCGGGCGGTGATCCCGCACGGCACCACCTCGATGTTCGTCGATCCGCACGAGGTCGCGAATGTGCTCGGGCTCGCCGGCGTGCGGCTGATGCATGACGAAGCGCTGGCGCAGCCCGTCAACGTCTTCGTGCAGATGCCCTCCTGCTGCCCCTCGGCCCCGGGTCTCGAGACACCGGGTGCCGAGATCGGCCCGGAGGATGTCGCCGAGGCCATGGGCTGGCCCAACATCATCGGGCTCGGCGAAATGATGAACTATCCCGGCGTGGTGGCGGGGGACCCGAAGATGCTGGCCGAGATCGCCGCGACGCAAGAGGCGGGCAAGACCGTCGGCGGCCATTACGCAAGCCCCGATCTTACCGATTTTCCGGCCTATGTGGCCGGGGGCCCGGCCGACGATCACGAGGGCACGCGCGAGGAGGATGCCATCGCCCGCGTACGTCAGGGCATGCGCGCGATGCTCCGCCTCGGCTCGGCCTGGTATGACGTGAAGGCGCAGATCACCGCCGTGACCGAAAAGGGTCTTGATCCGCGAAACTTCATACTCTGCACCGACGACTGCCATTCCGGCACGCTGGTCCACGAGGGCCACATGAACCGCGTGGTGCGCCATGCCATCGCCTGTGGGCTCGACCCGCTGATCGCGCTCCAGATGGCAACGCTCAATACAGCCTGCCATTTCGGCCTCGAGCGCGAGCTCGGCTCGATCACCCCGGGCCGCCGCGCGGACTGCATCCTGACCTCCGATCTGGTGACGCTCCCGGTCGAGACGGTCATCGCACGTGGCCGGATCGTTGCGCAGGACGGGCTCTGCCTCGCGCCCGAGCCGGCGTTCCGCTGGCCCGACAATGCGCGCGCGACCGTGAAGATGGGCCGCACGCTGGCGGCCGCCGATTTCGAGATCCCTGCGCCGGAGGGCGCCAACGGCGTGCGCGCCCGCGTGATCGGCGTGGTCGAGAACCAGGCCCCGACGAAGGCGCTTGAGGCCGAGCTGCCGGTGACGGACGGTCGGGTCGAGATGGATCTAGCGCAGGATGTCTGCCAGATCGCCCTTGTCGAGCGCCATCGCGGCACGGGCGGGGTGGTCAATGGCTTCGTCTCGGGCTTCGGCTATGACGTGCCCTGCGCGGTGGCCTCGACCGTGGCCCACGACAGCCACCACATGATCGTCGTCGGCACCAGCCGCGCCGACATGGCGCTGGCGGCGAACCGGCTCGGCGAGGTCGGCGGCGGCGTCACCGTCTGGCGCGAGGGCGAGGAGCTGGCACTGGTGCCGCTGCCGATCGCGGGGCTGATGTCGGATGCGCCCGCCGAGGAGGTCGCGGATGCCGCAGGCCGGATGGTCGCGGCGATGCAGGCCTGCGGCTGCGAGCTCAACAACGCCTACATGCAGCATTCGCTGCTCGCACTCGTTGTCATCCCCGCACTGCGGATTTCCGATCTCGGGATCATCGACGTGACCCGGTTCGAGAAGACCGACCTCTTCATCGCTGACTGATTGCCGGGAGCCGCCAGATGGACAACCGTACGCCGCTCTCCGAGCTCCGGCTCATCACCCCGCCCGCCGAGCCCGCGCTGCTGCTCACCGATGCCGCCGAGGCGGTTGCCGAGCTCAAGCGCCGCTACAAGGCCGCAACCGGCTTTCTGCAGGAGAAGTTCATTGCCGTGATGGCGGGGGCGATGCCCGAAGGGCATTACCGGGCCTATTATCCGGCGGTGGGCATCACCACCAACAGCTTCGCCGCGGTCGACAGCCGGCTCTCCTTCGGCCATGTCGCCGAACCCGGCAGCTACGAGACCACGATCACCCAGCCGGATTTCTTCGAGGGCTATCTCACGCAACAGATCGGCCTCCTGATCCAGAATCACGGCGTGCCGGTGCGGATCGGCATTTCGGACACGCCCATACCGCTGCATTTCGCCATGGACGAGGACGCCTATGTCGAGGGCGCGATCGAGGATGTGCTGCACCGTCCCTTGCGCGACATCTTCGACGTGCCGGACCTCAACACCACCAACGACCAGATCGTCAACGGGCTGACCCAGCCATCACCCGACATGCCGCGGCCGCTCGCGCCGTTCACCGCACAGCGGATCGACTACTCGCTCGCCCGGCTCGCGCATTACACCTCGACGAGCCCGTCCTGGTTCCAGAATCACGTGATGTTCACGAACTACCAGTTCTACATGGACGAGTTCGTGGCCTTCGCGCTGCGCGCGCTCGAGGACCCGCATTCGGGCTACGACGCCTTCGTCGAGCCCGGCAATGTGGTGACCCGCCGTGGCGGACAGCGCGGCGTGCCCTCAGGGCGCCAGCCGCAGATGCCCGCCTATCACCTGATCGGCCCGAACCACTCGGGCATCAGCATGGTCAACATCGGCGTCGGACCATCGAACGCCAAGACCATCACCGACCATGTCGCGGTGCTGCGCCCGCATGTCTGGCTCATGCTCGGCCATTGCGCCGGGCTGCGGAATTCGCAGTCTCTCGGGGATTACGTGCTCGCACATGCCTACATGCGCGAGGATCATGTGCTCGACGACGACCTGCCGCTCTGGGTGCCGATCCCGGCACTCGCCGAGGTGCAGGTCGCGCTCGAACAGGCGGTGGCGCAGGTGACGGGCCTCGTCGATTACGGCCTGAAGAAGATCATGCGCACCGGCACTGTGGCGACGATCGACAACCGCAACTGGGAGCTTCGCGACCAGTCGGGCCCGGTCCAGCGCCTGAGCCAGGCGCGCGCCGTCGCTCTCGACATGGAAAGCGCGACGATCGCCGCCAACGGATTCCGCTTCCGGGTGCCCTATGGCACGCTGCTCTGTGTCTCCGACAAGCCGCTTCATGGCGAACTGAAACTTCCGGGCATGGCGACGAGTTTCTACAAGCGCCAGGTTGCCCAGCATCTGCAGATCGGCGTGCTCGCGCTCGAAAGTCTTCGTGACATGCCTTTGGAAAAGCTGCATTCCCGCAAGTTGCGCAGCTTCGACGAAACGGCGTTCTTGTGACATCGCCATGACGCGCGCGGCGAAACGGCTGGCACATTTCTGCAGCATTCCTGCCACGACTGCACGAAAACCCGTTGAAAACAGGCAGTCAATGCAATCTTAGATTGAGTTTTCTGAAATCGGGAGGTTAGGCTTTGCCACAGGCCGTATTTCCGGCGCATTGCACCCCAGTTCCGGATCCAAGAGGGAGACACAGATGACCCAGAAACCCATGACCAAGACCCAGCTCATCGCGGCCATCGCGGAAGAGGCGGCGCTCGACAAGGCAACCGCCAACCGCACCCTCGAGGCCCTGACCAACATCGTGACCAAGGAAATGGCTGCCGGTGGCGCGGTGACGCTTCCCGGTCTCGGCAAGTTTGCCTGCCGCGCGCGCCCCGAGCGCACCGTGCGCAATCCCTCGACCGGCGAGCAGATCCAGAAGCCTGCCGATCGCGTCGCCAAGGTGACCATCGCCAAACAGCTCAAGGACGTCATCAACGCCTGAGCTCCGGGCCTCGCGCGCGGGGCCGGCAGACGGCCGTCTCGACAAGGCGGCCAACCCCCGTCATACCGATCCGAGCCGCGCCCCTTGCGCGGCTTGTCCGTTTGAGGGGGGACCGAGATGAACTGGCGCGCGCTCATGCTGGGATTGCTCTTCGCTGCCGCGTGGAGCTCCGCCTTCACCTCGGCACGCATTGTCGTGGCCGACGCGCCGCCCTTCCTCGCGCTTACCGTCCGCTTCCTGATCTCGGGCCTGATCGCGCTCGGCATCGGTTTCGCGCTCGGCCAGCGCATCCGGCTCGACCGCCGCGCCTGGCAGGGGGTCATCCTCTTCGGTCTTTGCCAGAACGCGCTTTATCTCGGCCTCAATTTCGAGGGCATGCGCACGGTGGAGGCAAGCCTTGCCTCTGTGATTGCGAGCATGCTGCCGCTCATCGTTGCCGCGCTCGGCCGGATCACCGGCGAGCGGCTGGCGCCGAGGGCGCTCGCGGGCCTTGCCGCGGGCTTCGCGGGCGTGCTCATCATCATGGCCTCGCGGATCGGGCAGGGGGCCGACCCGTTCGGCATGGCGCTCTGCCTCATCGGCGTCTTCTCGCTCTCGGTCGCGACACTGCTCGTGCGCGGAGTGTCGGGCGGCGGCAATCTCTGGATCGTCGTTGGCCTCCAGATGCTTGTGGGCAGCGCAGCCCTGCTGCCGGTCTCGCTCGTGCTCGAGACGTGGCATGTGAACTGGACGCTGCCGATGGTCACCGCGTTCATCTACACGACCCTCATTCCCGGCGTCGGGGCGACGATGATCTGGTTCGTGCTGGTGGGCATGATCGGTGCGACCCGGGCTGCGACCTTCCACTTCCTCAACCCGTTCCTCGGTGTTGCGACAGCCGCGCTCATCCTCGGCGAGCGGGTGGGGCTCCGCGATGTCATCGGCGTTGTCATCATCATGGCGGGGATTCTCGCCGTGCAGACCGCGCGACAGAAGGGCTGATCCGGCCTGACGGAAACCCTCTGGCATTCCCCGCGCGCCGGAGGCAATAACGACCTCGACGCGAGACGGCAGGAGACAGCAATGGACCGGCAGATCGGCGACACCGCGCTTGGCGAGGAGATTCGCCGCGCGATCGACAGCAAGACCAAGCCTCTGGGCGCGCTCGGCCAGGTCGAAGCGCTCGCCGAACAGGTCGCCCGGCTTCAGCGCAGCGTCCGGCCGCGGCTCGAGAGCTGCGAGCTCACGATCTTCGCCGCCGATCATGGCATCGCCGCAGCGGGCGTTTCGGCCTATCCGCAGGAAGTCACACGCCAGATGGTGCTGAATTTCCTCGCCGGGGGGGCTGCGTCCAACGTCTTTGCCCGCAGCTTCGACATTGCGGTCCGCGTGGTGGATGCCGGCGTCGCCGGCGCGCCACTCGAGGACACTCGCCTGCTGTCGCGGCGCATTGGCGCGGGCACCGCAAGCTTCCGGGACGGCCCCGCCATGTCCGCCGCGGAGGTCACCCGCGCCCTGGCGGAGGGTCGGGCGCTCGGGGCGGGCGCCCCTCATGTCGCCGCAGCCTTCGGCGAGATGGGAATCGGCAACACCGCCTCCGCAGCAATGCTTGCCCACAAGATCGCGGGCCTGCCGCTTGCGGATCTCACCGGTCGCGGCACCGGGCTCGACGATGCCGGGCTTGCCCGCAAACGCGAGATCCTCAAGACCGCTGCGCGCCGCACGCCAGAGCGCCTCGCCCCGAAGGTCGCGCTAGCCGAGTATGGCGGGTTCGAGATCGCGATGATGGCCGGCGCGATTCTGGGCGCGGCCGGTGCGGGCCGTATCGTGCTCGTCGATGGCTTCATCGCCTCCGCGGCCGCCCTCGTTGCCGAGGCGCTCGAGCCCTCGGCCCGGGCGGCCTTCGTCTTTGCCCATGTCTCTGCCGAACGCGGCCACCAGGCGCTGCTGCGCTGGATGGGAGCCGAACCCCTGCTCTCGCTCAACATGCGCCTCGGGGAGGGCACCGGTGCGCTGCTCGCCTGGCCGATCGTCAAGGCGGCGGTCGCGATGCTCAACGAGATGGCGAGCTTCGAGAGCGCCGGGGTGAGCGGCCCCGCATGAGGGCGCGCCTCGCCGAGGAGGGGGCGATCTTTCTCCTCGCGGTCCAGTTCCTGACCCGCCTGCCGGTGCGCTCCACACGCCTCTACAGTCCGGCGCGCCTCGCCGCGACACCGCGCTGGCACCCGGCCGTCGGCCTCATTGTCGGCGCAATCACGGGCCTTGTCTTCGTTGCCGCCGCGCACGTCTTTCCGCCCGCGCTCGCGGCCCTGCTCTCGACGGCCGCCGGGCTCATGACCACCGGCTGTTTCCACGAAGACGGCTTTGCCGATGCCTGCGACGGGCTCGGCGGCGGCGCGACGCGCGAACGCGCGCTCGAGATCATGCGCGACAGCCGCCTCGGCACATACGGTGCGGCGGGCCTCGGCCTGATGCTCGGCGGCAAGATCCTCGCGCTTGCCGCGCTTCCCGTTGGGCTCGTCCCATGGGTGCTTCTCGCCGCTCATGCCGCGAGCCGGGCCTCGAGCGTGCTTGTCATGGCGACCAGCCGCTACCAACGCGATCACGGCACCGGCAAGCCGGTCGCAGACGGCATTACGGGCGGCAGCCTCGCGGTTGCGCTTGCAACCGGCATTGCGGGGCTCGCGCTCCTCATTCCAGCCGCCGGGCTGCTCCCGACGCTGGGGGCGGCGGCCGGTCTCGCGCTGGGGCATCTGCTCATGCGGAGCCGCTTCGAGCGCCGCCTCGGCGGCTACACCGGCGATTGCCTCGGCGCGGTGCAGCAGGCGAGCGAGATCGGCTGCTACCTTGGGGTGCTGGCATGTCTCTGACCCTGCTGCGCCACACCCGCCCGGATATTGCCGACGGCATCTGCTACGGCCGCAGCGATCTTGCGCTCGCCGCCTGTTTCGAGGCCAGCGCCGCCGCTGCGCTCGCGGGCCTGCCGCAGGTCGGTGAAGTGGTCTCGAGTCCGCTTTCCCGATGCCTGCGCCTTGCCGAGCGCATCGCCGAGACCCGCCGCCTGCCACTCTGCATCGAGCCGCGGATCGTCGAGATGGATTTCGGCTCCTGGGAGGGGCGGCCCTGGGCGGAGATCCCGCGCGCCGAACTCGACGCCTGGGCGGCGGATTTCGAGGCGGCGCGGCCCCATGGCGGCGAAAGCCCGGCGATGCTGGCGGCGCGTGTGTCGGAGGCCCTCGAGGAAACCGGTCCGGGTCCGGTCCTCTGGGTCACCCATGCGGGTGTCGTGCGCGCGGCCTGCGCGCTGGCCGGCGCGCGGGAGGGCTGGGAGACGCGGCTCCCGTTCGGGGCCTTCCTGACGCTCGAGCGCGCCTGAAACGGCGTGCCGGTCTAGCGCCAGAGCAGCCCTGTTTTCGGATCCTTGCCCCAGGGCCCGACCACGACGTTCTGGGTCTCGAGCTCCTTGCGCGCAGTGCTGCTGCCCGACCGTGCGCGGTCGATGAGGATGCGGCTGTCGTCGGAGCTGCTTTCGGCCGCACTCGCGATCACGTCGCGCATCGGCATGAAGCCATAGGCCTGTTCGGTCATGTCCGCGGCGTCATAGGTCATCTGACCGAGCCCGACATAGTGCCGGATCGCGCCGGCGCGGCGCAGGCGCGCCTCGAAGAAGGCGCAGGCGATGAGGCATTCATCGGCCAGGGCCCGGATCATGTCGCGCGACGCGCGCGCGTCCATCGCCTCTGTGATCCTGACGGTGAGCAGATCCACCCGGATTGTCTCGCCCATGAAGCGGGCGAAAGTGATCGAGAGATAGGCCTCGAGGTTCTCGGTGAGCGGAACCCCGGCCTTTTCCATGCCGGTCTTCACGAAATCGGAAGCGATGGCGAGTTGAGATGGGTTCATATGCGATCCTGTCGTCGTTAGCGTCCCCCGCGGAAGGCAGGCGTTTCCGCCTTCCGTCCTGTTCTGAGCTTGCCCTCGACGCGACCGTTCATGTCACCTCATCCAGACGTTTCCCCGTGATCCATGCTGCCAGAGTTCTTGCTCATTTTTCCTTAACGCCGCCCGGCGCGAACGAAGCCGCGCGCCGGAGGAGACCGGTGCAACATGGATGTCGTTTGTTCGTGGCTGCAGCCGATGGCTGACGGGGGCGGAAATCTACCTTGCACCCCCGTAGAAAAGCCGTATAAGTAGCTCGCTCCACATCGATATGCTAACACGAAGCGCCCCGGCGACCAAGACTGTCGTGGCGGTGTGAAAGAACGGAGCGTCCCCCAATTGGTTGAAACCGAACTGAAGATCCTGATGGATGCAGACCAGGAAGCGCGCGTCCGGCGCCATTCCGGCCTCGCACGGCTGAGGGTCGGCAATCGCCGCAACCAATCGCTCGTCTCCGTCTATTACGATACCAGTGATCATGCCCTCTCGGCGGAAGGCATCGCGCTCCGCCTGCGCAAGGTGGGGCGTTCCTGGGTCCAGACGGTCAAGTTCGGCAAGGGCGGAGGCAATGGCCTGTTCTCCCGCGGCGAGGTGGAGATACCCGCCCCAGGCGGCCGGCTCGTGCTCGATGGGCCGGATCCGGAGGGCATGTTTGCCGAGATCGCCCGCATCGTCGGCGGCGCGGCGCTTTCGCCGGTCTTCGAGACCCGGATCCGCCGCATCACCGACCATCTGAAGCTCGCCGACGGCAGCGAGGTCGAGCTTGCCCTCGACCATGGCGAAGTCGTGGCCGGGGAGGAAAGCCGCGCGATCCACGAGGCCGAGATCGAGCTCGTCTCGGGCGAGGTGACCGCGGTCTACGATGTGGCGCAGATGCTCTTCGAGGCCGGCCCGGTGCGCTTTGCCCCTGACAGCAAGGCCGCCCGCGGCTATCGGCTTGCCCGCGGCCAGAGCGAGAGCGGTCCCGCCCCCCGCAACGCCGGCACGCTCGACTTCGATGGCAACGCCACGGTCGAGAGCGTCGCCCGCGATGTCTTCCGCGACTGTTTCGCCCAGATCGCCACCAACATGCAGGTGGTGGCCGAAACCGATCTGATCGAGGGGCCGCACCAGCTCCGCGTCGGCCTGCGGCGAATCCGCACCGCCTTTTCCGTCTTCAGCGAGGCGCTCGGGAGGGATACATTCACCGCGCTGTCGGACAGGGCGCGCGATCTCGGCCAGGTGGTGGGTTCGCTCCGCGACATCGACGTCCTTATCGACGAGCTCGTCGCCGACCGGTCCGAGGGGCTCGACGAGGCCGCGCGCAGTGCGCTGGTCTCTGCGCTCGAGACGCGGCGCAGGATGGTGCGCAAGGAGGTGCGGGCAGCCCTTGTCACACCGGAAAGCATCGCCTTCCTCTTCGATCTCGGCCGGCTCATCGAGGGCCGAGGCTGGCTCGTGCCCTCCGACTATTCCCAGACCGCGCGCCTTGCCCAACCTGTCTCGGAGCTGGCGCCGAAGCTCCTGGACAAGCGCTACACCAAGGTGATGAAGAAGGGCCGCAAGATCCGCAAGCTCGAGGCCGAGGAGCTGCACGAGCTGCGAAAGGAGCTCAAGAAGCTCCGCTACACCGCGGATGTGCTCGACTCGATCTATCCGGGCAAGAAGGTGAAATCCTACATCAAGGCACTGAAGGCGCTGCAGGATCAGTTCGGCAGCCTCAACGATGCCGCGATGGCGGAGGAATACTTCACCGCGCCCGAAGCGCCGGGCCGCAAGGATGCGGCGGCGCAGCGCGCAGTCGGCTGGATTCTCGGCGCGCTCCACATCCAGATTGGCGACGACCGGCCCAACCTCTACGATTGCTGGGACAGTTTCGCAAAGGAGCAGCCCTTCTGGAGCTGATATCCGCAGGCGGAAAGCCAGGGGAGGGCGGGCCGATGACGGAGTTCACCGAGACGCTGGAGTTTTCCGGCGCGGAAGGGCGCCCCGTCATGGCGCGGCTCGATCTGCCGGCGGGTCCGCCGCGGGCCATCGCGATCTTCGCCCATTGCTTCGCCTGCGCGGCAGACACGATCGCAACGGCGCGCATTTCCCGCGCGATGGCGGAGCGCGGCATCGCCGTGCTACGCTTCGACTTCACCGGCCTCAGCCATGACGACTTTCCGGGCCACGCCTTTTCTGCCACCGTTGCCGACATCACGGCCGCAGCGCGAGCGCTCGCGGCGCAGGGCCGCGCACCTTCGATTCTCGTCGGCCATTCCCTCGGCGGGTCGGCCGTGCTGGCTGCGGCCGGTGACATTCCCGGCATCCGCGCCGTCGCGACGATCAATGCGCCCGCCGATGCCGCCCATGTCTCCCGTGTCGTCACCGGCCTCGGCGCGGAGACGGGGGCGGATGGCGCGCGTGAGCTGCGTCTCGCCGGGCATTCCGTCACCATCCACCCGGACTTCCTCGAGGATCTCGCCGCCGCTCGGCTCGAGGCGCGCATCGCCGCACTCCGCGTGCCGCTTCTCGTTCTGCACGCGCCGCGGGATGCGGTGGTGGGGATCGACAATGCGGCGGCGATCTTTGGCGCGGCGAAGCACCCGAAGAGCTTCATCTCGCTCGACGATGCCGATCACATGCTGAGCCGGGCCGAGGATGCCGATTATGCCGCGGGCGTGCTTGCCGCCTGGGCCGCGCGCTACGTGCCCATCCCGGAAGCCACCAGACCGGGAAATCTCGTGCATGTCACCGAGACGGGCCGCGGGCGTTACCAGCAACTCGTCGAGGTGCACGGCCACAGCCTGCTCGCCGACGAGCCCGCCGCGGTCGGGGGAGAGGGCTCCGGGCCGAACCCCTATGATTTCCTTGCCATCGCGCTCGGAACATGCACGGCGATGACCCTGCGCATGTATGCCGAGAAGAAGAAGCTTGCGCTTGGACGGGTGAGTGTTGCCGTCGACCATGCCAAGGTTCATGCCGAGGATTGCGCCGATTGCGAAGGGCGTTCCGGGCGGATCGATCGGTTCGAGCGCGTGCTGACAGTCGAGGTCGCGCTCGATGCCGCCCTCGCCGAAAAGCTGGTGGAGATCGCCGGGAAATGCCCGGTCCACCGGACATTGGAACAATCCTCCGTGGTCGTCACCCGGCTTGCGGAGACGCCGCCGGAGGAGAGCTGAGCGCCCCCGAGAGGCTCAGACCGCGACCGAGTGGCGGGCCTCCGAGCGGGTGAGATAGGCGTCGAAGACCGAGGCCACGACGCGCGAGAGCGCCCTGCCGCTTTCGGTCAGCACCACCCGGCTGCCCTCGAGCATCACCAGGCCGTCGCGGGCGAAGTCTGCAAGCCGCTCCATCTCGTCTCGGCACCAGTCCGCGGGCTTGCCGCAGGCTGCCGCGATCGCCGCGGTATCGACCATGCCGTCGCACATCAACCGCTCGATCACCCGGCCGCGCAGCCTGTCATCGTCGGTGAGCGCGATGCCCTTCGCGACCGGCAGATGCCCCGCGCTAACCGCGCGTGCCCAGGCGCCTGTCTCGGAAATGTTCTGGATATAACCCCCCGGCGTGCGGCCGATGGAGGTCGCGCCGAGCCCCAGCAGTGCCCGGGCGCAATCGGTGGTATAGCCCTGAAAATTGCGGTGCAGCCGCCCCTCGTGCGCGGCAATCGCCAGCGTATCATCGGGCCGGGCGAAATGGTCGAGCCCGATCGCCTCGTAGCCATGGGTGATGAGCGCGTTCGCCGCCATCTCCGCCTGCGCCTGCCGCGCCGCGCCGTCGGGCAGGGCATATTCCGGGATCAGCCGCTGGTTCTTGGCCATCCAGGGCACATGCGCGTAGCCGAAGAGCGCGATGCGGTCCGGTGCCATCCGCCCGCAAAGCTCGATCGTCTCGATCAGGCTCTCTTCCGTCTGATAGGGCAGGCCATAGATGAGGTCGAAATTGATATGGGCGACCCCGGCGGCGCGCAGCGTGTCGACCACATGGGCGACCATGTCCGGCGGCTGGATGCGATTGATCGCCGCTTGCACTTCCGGGTCGAATTCCTGCACACCGAAGCTCGCGCGCGTGAAGCCCAGCCGGCCGATCTCGGCGGCCATCTCGTCGGTGAGGGTGCGCGGATCGCATTCCACCGCGATCTCCGCGTCCGGCATCCGGTCGAAATGCGACCAGACCCGGTCCATCGCCCGGCGCATGTCCTCCGGCGTGAGGACGGTCGGCGTGCCTCCGCCCCAGTGAAGATGCGATACCTTCATCCGTCCGGGCAGCGCCGCGGCAAGCAGGTCGATCTCGTCGAGCAGATGCTCGAGATATTCCGCCACCGGTTCGTAGCGTGACGCGAGCTTCATGTTGCAGCCGCAATACCAGCACATCTGCTTGCAGAAGGGGACATGGAGGTAGAGCGAGATGGGCCGTGTCGGGTCGAGCTCGGCGAGCCAGCTTCGATAGGTCACTTCGGGAAAACCGGGACGGAAATGCGGCGCTGTAGGATAGCTCGTATAGCGCGGCACGGACCGACTCGCGTATCGGGCCTGAATCTCGTTCATGCGGTTCCCCCCAGATAAATTTTGACCGAAACGATACTCTTTCCGTTCGGATTTGCAAAATGACTCAAATCAAGGCATCGGAGACGGCAATTCAAGCCGGCTGGCTTTCGCACAGCGCCGCCCCGGTCGTGCCGGCCCGCGGCGCCGGCCCGTGGCTGCTGCGGATCACCAGCCGCGGCCGCAGCACGCGGGCAAGCGGTGGCGCAGCGTCGGGGCCGGCCTCGATCCGTTCGGCCAGCAGCTCCGCGGCGCAGCTGGCACAATGCACGGGATCGGCGTCGAAGGTGGTAAGGCCGGGGCGGAAATGCGCGGCGGCCGGGTCGTTGCCGAAGCCGATGACCGAAAGGTCGCGGGGCACCGAAAGCCCGAGGCGCTCGGCCTCCTCCATGACGTCGAGAGCGGCGGCATCGGTGAGGCCAAGGACTGCGGTCGGCCGCGCGGGCCGCGAAAGCAGGGCGCGTATTGCCCGGCGGCTGCGACCGATATCGTCGCCGTGCAGCGCGACGCTGCCGACCTCTATGGACGTGTCGCCCGAGCGCGCGATTGCGGCGAGAAGCCCGTCATGGCGGCGGCGGCAGGAGGGCGACGGATCCGAAGGCCCGACCAGCCCGAACCGGCGATGCCCGAGCCCGCGCAGGAGGGTGAAGGCGCGCTCGAAGGCGGCAAAGCCGTCGGTGTCGACCCAGGGCTGGTCGGGCGCTCCCCGAGGGGGGCTTCCGAGCGTCACAAACGGGAACCGGCGCTGGGCGAGAAAGGCGAGGCGTGGGTCGTCGTCCCCTGCCGCGAGAAGCAGGAGGCCGTCAGCCTTTCGCGCCCGCACGATCTGTTCGATCACTGCAAGTTCCGATTGTCCCGGCGGCACCGAGGCCAGGAAGAAATCCATGCCGATCTGCGCGCAGCCCGCGCTCAGGGCCCTGAACAGCCCCGGCGGGACGGCCTCTCCTCCGGCCTCCTCTGCGGGCAGCACCATCGCGGCAAAGCCAGACCGGCCGGATACGAGCGCCCGGGCCGCGCGATTTGGAATGTAACCGATCTCGCGTGCTGCGGCTTCGATCCGCGCCCGTGTGGACTTCGCAATCCTGTCATGGCCGGCGAGGGCCCTCGACACCGTTGCGATCGATACGTCCAGCTTTTCCGCCAGATCCTTTAAAGTAGCGCCCCCGTGTGACACGGGATCCTCCCATGGACTGCTTAAATAATAACCGCGCATCAAAGCGCCGCCAATGGATTAAACGCCGGCGACGGTGGCCGGGTTGCGAAGTTGTCGCTATGCGGCAGAGAGCTATAGAATTATGCTCGTAATACGAACAAAGGCCCGCCGCAATCCCGCGACGGGCCTCGTGTCTGGCGGGGTGGCCGGATTCTGCCGGCCCCCGGGGCGCTCCGTTATTCGCGGTTTCCGAACAGCGAGAGCAGCATCATGAACATGTTGATGAAGTCGAGATAGAGGCTCAGCGCGCCCATGATCGCGGCCTTGCCCAGGAACTCCTCGCCTTCGGTGGCGCGCATCTGCAGATAGGTCGTCTTGATCTTCTGCGTGTCATAGGCGGTCAGGCCCGCGAAGATGAGCACGCCGAGGATCGACACCGCGAAGACCAGCGCCGGCGACTGGAGGAAGATGTTGATGAGCGAGGCGACGATGAGGCCGATAACGCCCATGATGAGGAACGAGCCCCAGCCGGAGATGTCCTTCTTCGTGGTGTAGCCCCAGAGGCTCAGGCCCGCAAAGGCGATCGAGGTCACGAGGAAGACCTGCGCGATCGACATCCCGGTGAAGGCCTGGAAGATCCAGGCGATCGAGAGGCCCATCACCGCGGCGAAGGCGTAGAAGAAGAGCTGAAGCCCGGACGTCGAGAGCCGGTTCACCATGCCGCCCATCGCGAAAACCATGATCAGCGGGGCGAACATGATGATCCAGCCGAGGATGTTCGGCTGGAGCGTTTCGGGGTTGCGGAAGACCGAGAGGAGTTCCGGGCTCGAACCCACGGCCCACGCAACAGCAAAGGTTACGAGGGTCCCCACCGACATGGTCCCGTAGACCTTGTTCATGTGGGTGCGCAGACCTTCGTCGATCTGCGCCGTTCTTACGCCGGCGCCCGTCCGACGAATAGTCTCGAATTCGGCCATGTTATCCTCCGTACAAACCAGTTTTCCAGCCACCTCTGATCGGCAATGCTGGCAGTCTTGCGAAATATCGGGAATCGCTTCGTTGTTTTCAACGGTCAGACGCGCCGGGAGCGGACAAAAAAACGCGAGTTTTCCGCAATTTCCGTTCGCGCGCCCCGCATTTTGATCTTTCCGTTCAGTCCGCGCCTGCGCCGAAGAAGCCGATGAGCGCCGCGGCGGTTTCCTCCGGCGCCTCCTCGGGCAGGAAATGGCCGCAATCGAGCGCCTTCCCGCGCACATCCCGCGCCTTTTCCGCCCAGACCGCCGGCACGTCGTAAAGCCGTCCGACAAGCCCGCGCGCGCCCCAGAGTGCGAGCAGCGGTGAGCTGATCCGCGCCTCCGCATCCGCCGCGTCATGGTCGAGGTCGATCGTTGCCGCTGCGCGGTAGTCCTCGCAGGTCGCCGCGATGCAGGCCGGATCGCGGAAGGCCTGCCGGTAGTCCTCCAGCACCTCTGGGGCGTACGCCTCCATTCCCGAGCGACCCCAGGCGGCGAGCTTGCTCTCGAGATAGAAATCCGGGTCCGCCCCGATCAGCCGCTCGGGCAGCGGTGCGGGCTGGATCAGGAAGAACCAGTGGTAATAGCCGGTCGCAAACACCCGCTCGGTGCGGGCATACATCGTTGCTGTCGGCGCGATGTCGAGCACGGCCATCCGCGCGACCGCCTGTGGATGGTCGAGTGCCAGCCGGTGCGCGACGCGCCCGCCGCGGTCGTGACCCGCGAGATGAAAGCGCGGATGCCCAAGCCGCTGCATCAGTTCGACCTGATCGGCGGCCATGGTGCGCTTCGAATAGGTCTCGTGCGGCGCCGCGGAGGCAGGCTTGTCCGAGCCGCCGTAACCGCGCAGGTCGCTCGCCACCACGCGGAAGCCGGCCGCGACAAGCCGCGGGGCGACCAGATGCCAGCAGGCGTGAGTTTGCGGGTAGCCATGGAGCAGAAGCACCGACGGCCCGTCCCCCGCCGCGCGCACCCGGAGCGTGAGCCCGCTTGCCAGCGTGATCCTCTCGTCGCTGAAGCCCTCGAACATGCCGTCCTCCCTCTGCCGGTCCGTGCGCAAGAATGGCCGCGCATGCGCCGGAAGGGAACCGGTGTCGTCTCAGCGCGCGAGAAGATAGACGATCACGCCCGCAAGGCAGAGCGAGACGATCTGCCAGAACCGGACCGGGTCGCGCTCGGCCAGGGGCGGGCGCGGCGCGCCCGCGTGCCGCCGGTCGGGCCGGGAGAGATCGGCGACGAATTCCGAAAGCGCCTCCTGCCGCCGCCGCGGATCGGGATCGACCGCCCGGCGGAGGGCTGCATCCATCCACTCGGGCACCGGCCGCGCGCCACGCTGTGCGCTCGCATAGACGAGCCGGCGCTGGGCGGCGCGGCTGCGGGCGCGCGCAGCGGCCGCCCCGTACGGCAGGCGCCCGGTCAGCATCTCGTAGACGATCACCCCGAGCGCGTAGAGATCCGAGCGCCAGCTCCCTGCGGCGCCGAGGAAGAGCTCGGGCGCCACATACTGCACCGCGCCCAGAACCTCGGCGGCCTCGGGCTGCACCACCGTTTCGGCCACCCCGGCAATCCGCACCGAACCGAAATCGATGAGCTTCACCGTGCCCGTTCGGTCGATCATGACATTCTCGGGGCGCAGATCCTGATGCACCATGCCGCGGCGGTGAAACGCCCGGATCCCGCGCGCGATCTGCCCGGCAATGTCGCGCACCGCAGCGAGATCGGGCTGCGGATTGTCGTGCATCCATTGCCGCAGCGTGCGGCCCTCGACATGTTCCGTTACCACGTAGAGATATCGCCTCGGCCGCGCGGGTGGCACGGCCTTCAGTACATGCGGGCTCGAGAGCCTGCGGGCGATCCATTCCTCCATCATCATCCGCCGCAGATGCGCGGGGTCCTCGCGCAGCTCGGGCGCGGGCAGCTTCAGCGCCACCTGCCGCCCCGTCGCCGTCTCCACCGCGACGAAGATCCGGCTCCGCGCATTGCCATGGATCTGCCGCAGCAGCCGGTAGCCGTCGAACTCTGCCGGGGCCTCGACCGGCGGGGGCAGCGGCAGGCGCGCCGCCGCGCCCATGAACTCCTCGGCACTCCCGTCGGGCAGCGCCTCGATACGCACCACCTGCGCGGTGAGATTGTCCTCGCTTCCGGCCGCGAGCGCCGCCGCGACAAGCGCAGATGCCGCCGCCTCCGGTTCCCCCGCCTCCGCCACGATCCGCGCCATCGTGCCGGGGCCGAGCGGCTCGTGGACGCCGTCCGTGGTGAGCAGGAAGGTATCGCCCGGCGCGAGCTCGATCACGCGCTGGTCAATCTCCACCTGCGGCGCGAGCCCGAGCGCCCGGCCGAGATAGCTCTCGCCGCCGGGAAGCGCGATGCGGTGATCTTCGGTGAGCTGCTCGAGGCTTGCGCCCGCGACCCGCCAGATCCGGCTGTCGCCGACATGGAAGACGTAGCCCCGCCGTCCCTTCAGGATCAGGCCCGAGAAGGTGCAGACGTGGCCGCGGTTCGGGTCCGCGCCGAACTGCCCGCTGGGGCTCTGGGCATGCAGCCAGGCATTGGCCGCCGTGAGCACCGTGCGGGCGGCGGTCTTCACCTCCCAGGTCTCGGGGCTGCAATAGTAGTCGTCGAGAAAGCTGCGCACGGCGGTCTCGGCCGCCACCCGGCTCACCCGGCTGCTCGAGATCCCGTCGGCCAGCGCGAGCGCCACGCCCTTGAGGGCAAGCACGGTGCCGTCGGGCAGGATGGCGCCGTGAAAGTCCTGGTTCTCGGCCTTCCGGCCGCGGTCCGAGGCCTGTCCGAGGCAGACGGAGAGGGTGGGGGCCATGCCGGTCTCCGGGAGAGCGCGCCCCGCGCCGCCCGGCAAGCCGGATGGAGCGGGGCTGCCGTCCGGGCTCATTCGGCCGGAAGCCCCTCGGGTGCCGGGGCGTTCCGCTGCGGCGAGGTCTTGTAATGCGTCGAGTAGATCATCGCGCCGACGAAGGTGAGCCCGCCCACGAGATTGCCGATGACGGTCGGGATCTCGTTGTAGAGGAAATAGTCGGCCCAGGTGAACTGGCCGCCGAGCATGATGCCGCTCGGGAAGAGGAACATGTTCACGATCGAATGCTCGAAGCCCATGTAGAAGAAGATGAGGATCGGCATCCACATGGCGATGACCTTGCCCGAAACGGAAGTCGACATCATCGCCGCAACGACGCCGGTCGAGACCATCCAGTTGCACATCACCGCGCGGATGAAGAGCGTGAGCATGCCGCCCGCGCCTGCCGCGGCATAGCCGAGGGTCCGGGCCTCGCCGATATGGCCGATCTTCTGACCGACATCGTTCGGATCCTGGGTGAAGCCCATGGTGAAGATGATCGCCATGAAGACGGCGGTGGTCATGGCGCCCGCGAAGTTTCCGACGAAGACGAGGCCCCAGTTGCGCAGCACGCCGCCCCAGGTGCAGCCCGGTCGCTTCGCAAAGACCGCAAGGGGCGCAAGGGTGAAGACCCCGGTGAGGAGGTCGAACCCGAGCAGGTAGAGGGTGCAGAAGCCCACCGGGAAGAGCAGGGCACCGACGAGGAACTGGCCGGTGTTGACGGTGATCGTCACCGCGAAGGCTGCGGCAAGCGCGAGGATCGCCCCGGCCATGTAGGCGCGGATGAGCGTGTCCTTGGTCGACATGAAGATCTTGGATTCGCCGGCATCGATCATCTTCGCGGCGAATTCCCTGGGCGTCACGTATGACATCTGAAGGTCCTTTTCGAAGGTCTGGTTCGGGAGAGGATCTGAAGGGTCAGGCGTTCGGTCCTTGGCGCGGCACGAGCGGGTTCGACCGGCCGCGATCAGCGGCCAGGGCGGGTCGGGTCAGTCTGTCCCTGAAGATGGCGTGGCGCATCTTCCGCTCCTCGGGAGTCCGGCATGGGCCATCGCGGGCATGGCCGGAGGTTTCCTGTTGCGGAACGCGGAAATAGGAAAGGCGCCGCGTTCCGGCGATCCGGCCCCGAAAGGACAGATCACGGGTCACACAGCGTCATTGCTGCTTGCCACGAAGGGCATGTGTCAGGATACGCCGCGCCATTGCGGCTCGTTTCCCATCAGGTCGGCGTGTAGCCGAACCCGCCTGCGGGAATCGATATACACGAAAGCGTGTAAACCGCCTGCGCTCTTCGCGCAAGCAAAAAGCCGGAAGGTGGGGCGGGCGCGACGCCAGACCAGGACCATTCTGGATGGAGCGGAAATCTCAAAAAGGGAACCTGGTCTCCTTTGGAGGTCGGAGCGCGATGCCGGGTGCGGACTGTTTCGGTCCGCACCGCACTTGCGCCTAGAGAATGAAATCGTCGTCGAGATACCAGCCCGCGCCGCGGCGTCCGTCCTCGATCTCGATCTTGAAATCCCAGCCGTCGTCCCGGTCCACATTCGCCAGGACCAGCGTGTCCGAGCGGCTGTTGACGACATAGACCATGCCGATCTCACGTTCGCCGCCGTCATAGACGCCGCCCCACCGGAAGGCCTGATCGCCGGACCACGTCTTGTTTGCGTCGATCCCCGAGAGGTCGATGAGATCGCCATCCTCGAAGGCAGGGGCAGCAGGGCTCGCATCGGCCAGCGTCGCGCGGATCTGGTCGAAGAGCGGCCTCCGCCCCGAGGTTCCGGGCTGGGAGTGCCCGGCCGTCTCGAAGACGAAAACGTCGTTTCCAACCCCGCCGACCAGCACGTCGCCGCCTGCGCCGCCGATCAGTGTGTCGTCACCATTGTTGCCACGCAGCACGTCATAGTTGGTCCCGCCGGCGACAAGATCGTTCCCCGCGCCACCGAAGAGCGAGTCCCGGCCGGGACCACCGCGGACCTTGTCGTTTCCATCGCCGCCCTGAATGGTGTCATTTCCGGCCTCGCCGTGGGCGTAATCGTCGCCCGCGTCACCGTTGATTTCGTCGTTACCGCTCGCGCCATGAAGCGTGTCACGCCCGCCACCGCCGCGGAGGCGATCGTTGCCCCTTCCACCATCGAGCCAGTCGTGGCCATTGTCGCCCAGCAGCAGATCGTTCCCGTCATCGCCCGACAGCCGGTCGTTGTCGCCGCCGCCATGGATCGTATCGTCGCCCGGATTGCCGTAGAGAACGTCGTTGCCCGAATCGCCAAAGATCCGGTCATTCCCCTTGAGACGGGGATCGTGCTCGTGGTCCCCCGCGATCGTGTCGTCGCCGCTGCCGCCATAAAGCGTGTCATCCGCGACGCGGCCTGAGATGTAATCGTCACCGCCAAAGCCTTCGATCCTGTCGTTCGCGTTGGTGCCGAGAAGCCGCTCCGGACCGGAGGTGCCATAAATGGTTGCCATGCTGAAATCTCCTTCACGATGCCGGGATCCTCGCCGGTCCGACCGTCGGGATCAAGCGCTTCGCAGGGCTTCGGGTTCCCGGTCGCGCACCATCACCCGGATCATCCAGCCGAGCAGGACCGCGTTGCAGAGATGCCAGAGGAAATGCGTGCCGGAGGGCACCGCGCCGCAGACCGCCTGGTCGATCGAGCGGAAGAGGAGCGAGAGGCAGAGGAGTGCGGCGCCGAGCGCGAGCCCTCGCGCCGTCTCGGGGCGGCGGCGCGCGAGCAGGCCCGCGTAGAGAAAGATCAGAGTCGGCACCGGCACGTAGCTCATCGAGCCGTTGAGCGTACCGACCAGTGGTGTAAGCCCCCGTTCGATCAGCATCGACCAGGGGAAGTAGAGCGCAACGGCAAGCGCTCCGGCCCAGGCGGGCAGGGCGAAGAAGCGCACCGTCGCGAGAAAGACATAGACAAGGATGAAGACGAGGATCGGCAACACGTCCGCCATCATCGCCCAGACCTGCGCATGGGTGTGAAAGAGCCAGGAGCCGATGCCGATCGCAACGAGGATCGCCGCAAGCAGCCGCCCACCCCGGTCGCCCGCCCGCCCGGCGTGGCGCCAGGCCCAGAGCCCGGCCGCCACGAAGGCGAGATTTGTCAGCGCGTTGACCGGCTCCGACCAGTAGCCGGGGCCGGTGCGTTCGCAATAGCTGTTGACCTCACGAAACCAGTCCATGGAAACTCCGAGCGGGCGAGGGCCGTTGGTCCTTGATCGAAGCAGACTTCCGGAGGGAATTGAAATGAAGATAACGTGGCTTGGTCATTCGGGCTTCCGCATCGAGATCGCCGGCGAGGTGCTCCTTGTCGATCCGTGGCTGAAGGAGAACCCGAGCTTTGACGAGAGCCGCCGGGAAGAGGCGATCGCGGGTGCCACCCGCATCCTGCTCAGCCATGGCCATTTCGACCACGCCAACGACGTGATCGAGATCGCCAAGGCGCTGGGCGTGCCGGTGGTCGGGATCTTCGACCTCATGTCCTTCTGGGCCGAGAAGCACGGCATCGAGACCGTGGGCTTCAACAAGGGCGGGACGGTCACGCTCGGCGAGGTTTCCGTGACCATGGTGCATGCGACCCATTCCTCCTCCTACGGCGGCAGCGAGGGGCCGGTCTATGCCGGCTCGGAGGCCGGCTACATGATCGCGGGCGAAGGGAAGACGATCTATTTCTCGGGCGACACGGACGTCATGGCCGACATGGGTCTCTTCGAGGAACTGCATCACCCCGAGATCGGCATCCTTTGCGCCGGCGGCCATTTCACCATGGACATGAAGCGCGCGGCCTTTGCGGCGAAGAAGTTCTTCAACTTCAGGACCGTGATCCCCTGCCACTACAAGACCTTCCCGCTGCTCGCGCAATCGGCCGACGATCTCAAGGCGGGCCTGCCGGGGGTCGACGTGAAGACGCCCGAAGTCATGGAGACACTGGAGTTGTGAGGTCTCGCGTGCCCGGCGGCGCCCTGCCGCCGGGCGGGCCGTTCACGGCCTGAGGTAGCTGTAGCCCTGCTCCTGAAGCTCCATGAGCCGCACGACGCCCGACGGCACCACCTGCGCCTCCGGCAGCAGCTCGACCGGCTTGCCGGTCGTCTTCTCCACTGCCGCGATGGTGTTCGCGCAGGCCGAGAAGGACAGATGATCGATCGTCTCGCTCATGTGCGCGATCTGGGCGCCGACCGGCGAGAGATCCTTGCGCAGCATGGTGACACCGGGCCCGAAGGTCACGACCTCAATGTCCACTTCCTCGCCCTGCTCGGCATAGTAGCGGTGGATGTTCTTCACATTGTTCAGTGCCATGGTCATCTTGACCGGGTCACTTTCGTCGACCTGGATCGCCACATGCACGGGCTCGCTTGCCCCGGCCGCCTGTGCGCCCGTCGTTGCGGCCAGCGTGAGCGCTGCAGCCGCGAATAGCGGCGCGGACGCCGTTTTCGCCTTCTCAAACAAGGATTTCATTCCTGCTCTCCAACCCCGGGGTATTCCGCCCGTCCGCAAGAGTATGTGGCAATGCTGCGGCGAGGCAAACGGCCCCGATGCGCTCAGCGCCGCTCCGCAAAGAAAGCGCGCAGCAAGGCCGTGCACTCCGCCTCGGCAACGCCTGCCACAACCTCCGGCCGATGGTGCGTCTGCGCACGGTCGAAGACCCGCGCCCCCTGTTCAACCCCGCCGGATTTCGGATCCGCCGCGCCGTAGCAGACCCGCGCGATCCGGGCCGCGGCGATCGCTGCGGCGCACATCGCGCAAGGCTCGAGGGTGACGTAAAGCGTCGCGCTGCCGAGCCGCTCCGAGCCCGACGCGGCGCAGGCCGCCCGGATCGCCAGCATCTCGGCATGCGCCGTCGGGTCGGAGAGCTCCCGCGTGCGGTTGCCTGCACGGGCCAGCAGCCGGCCGTCCGCGCCGACGATCACCGCGCCGACAGGGGTCTCGTCGCGGTCGCGCGCGGCGCGGGCCTCGGCAAGGGCGATGTCCATATGCGGTGCGAAGCGGGTCATCCGCGTCTCTTGGCGCGGCGCGGGCGCGGCTTCAAGCCTCTTGGCCGACCGGGGCAGGGTACGCCCGCACGGGATTTCGCGATTGCGCGTGCCGCGCCCGCCCGTGTAGGAGCAGGAAATGAGCCAGAACGATGACAGTTCCGAACGTATCGCCCGCCGCCTCTCGCGCGCCGGAATCGCCTCGCGCCGCGACGCCGAGGCGATGATCGCGGCCGGCCGGGTGCGGGTAAACGGCAAGCTGATCGACAGCCCCGCCCTCAACGTCACCGCCGCCGACCGGATCGAGGTCGATGGCGCGCCCGTCGCCGCCGCCGAGCCGACCCGGCTCTGGCGCTACCACAAGCCCACAGGGCTCGTGACCTCGGCGCGCGACGAAAAGGGCCGCCCGACGATCTTCGATAAACTGCCCCCGGAGCTGCCGCGTGTCATGAGCATCGGCCGGCTCGACCTCAATTCCGAAGGTCTGCTTCTGCTCACCAACGACGGTGCGCTCAAGCGCCGCCTCGAGCTGCCCGCCACCGGCTGGGTGCGCAAGTATCGGGTCCGCGCCAAGGGCACGGCCACCGAGGAAAGCCTCGAGCCGGTGCGCCGCGGCGTAACTGTCGACGGCGAGCGCTTCCAGCCGATGGGTGTCACCATCGACCGGGTGCAGGGGGCGAATGTCTGGCTGACCGTGGGGCTACGTGAGGGGCGCAACCGTGAGGTGCGCCGGGCGCTCGAAAGCGCGGGGCTGCTCGTCAACCGCCTGATCCGGATCTCCTACGGCCCCTTCCAGCTCGGCGATCTCGCATCGGGAGCGGTCGAGGAAGTGCGCGCGAAGGTCTTGCGCGATCAGCTTGGTCTTCGCACGGGCGAAATGCAGCCGGAAGGGGATTCCGCCGGTTCGGGTTCAAAGGCGGGCGCAAGAGCGCCGGGGGGCGGAAAGCCGAAGGAAAAGGGCACAGGAAAGCGCCACGAACCTGAATCCGGAGCGCCGGGACGGCCCCGCGGGGCCGCGAGGAGACGCGGACCGCGCCTCAGATCTTGAGGTCGCCGGCGCTCTTGCGTCCGTCGCGGCCGTCGATCAATTCGTATTCGATCGGCTGGTTGTCCTTCAGGGATTGCAATCCGGCGGCCTGAACTGCCGTGATATGGACGAAAACGTCCTTGCCCCCGTCACTGGGCTGGATGAATCCATAGCCCTTTTCGGTGTTGAACCATTTCACCGTGCCCTTGGCCATTCGGTTAAGTCCTTAAGTCACTGCCAACCCAGACCCCGCGCCCGGGCTTCTTCGACGTCACGTCCCCTCGGACGCGGCGCACGGTCAAGCTGCAGCATCGGGTTACGAAACTTCGTAAGCGAATCTTTAACGCGAATCGCGGTGCAAAAAAAGCTTGTACACAACCTGTGCAGGGGTCTACGATGAAGCAATCAGCGCAATTGGTGCAGTCTGCCCTAAATCATAACACTTGATGAACAATTCGCGACCGACGGGGCTGGTTTCAGCTCTCGACGACGACTATCTTTCGCCCACAAGGGACGAAAAATTGGACATCGTTGATGGGAAATTCCGGAATACGGCTGGTCGGATTCGTCATTCTGGCGGCGATCGTGCTGACCACGAGCTTCGGAGCACTGGGCGCGGGCCCGGGTATTTTCTGATGGCGCAACAGAGATTTGGTGGGAAATACTCTCCGGGCGCGCAACCTTCGGGCGGCACGCGCGCGGGCAGCCCCGCCCCCGCGCCTTTCCGCAACCGCCGGGCGCGCAAGGTTTCGATCCGGGCCCGGCTCCTGTTCGTCATGCCTCTGCCGCTGCTCTTTGCCGCGGTCGGCTCGATCCGGCGCGGCAGCGCCACGGAGACCATCGCGGAGGTCGGCGGCTTTGCGGGCCTCGCGCTGGCGGCCTGGCTTCTCGCCGAGGGGCTGAAGGCTGAAGCAGCCTTCGAAGCCCGCAAGATTGCTCGTCCTCCGAGTATTCCGCGCAAGCTCTTCGCAGCTGCACTCACCGGCGCCAGCATCACCCTCGTCGGGGCGCTGAGCCTGGGGCAGGGGCTGCTGACGGCACTCGCTTTCGGGGTGATCGCGGCGGGCGCCCATGTCGTCGCCTTCGGGCTCGACCCGATGAAGGGCAAGGGGCTCGAGGGCGTCGACGAGTTCGCCTCCGACCGCGTGGCGCGCGCGATCGACCGGGCCGAGGCCATGGTGCGCGAGATCGCGGGTGCCGCGGGTCGGATCGGCGATCCGCTGCTCGAGGCCCGCGTCGAGCGGCTCTGTGATCAGGCCCGCGAGGTCTTCCGCGTGGTCGAGGACGACCCCCGCGACCTGCCGCGGGCCCGCACCTTCCTCTCCGTCTACCTCATGGGCCTGCGCGACTCGACGTCCAAGTTTGCCGAGATCTACGCCCGCAGCCGCGACACGGAGAGCCGCCGCCAGTACGAGGCGCTGCTCTCCGATCTCGAGACCAGCTTCGCCACCCACCGCGCCGGCCTGCTGAAGGACGATCGCAGCGACCTCGACGTCGAGATCGAGGTGCTGCGGGAACGCCTCCGCCAGGACGGCCTCACCACATGATCACACCCGGACACGGACAGCAGCAGGAGACCTGAGCCCATGGCAGAAGATACCCGCGCGAAGGCGGCAGCGGCGCTCCAGGAGGTCGAGGCGGTCAGCGCCCATCTCCTGCCCGAGCCGAAGGGGGAGATCGTCCCGGCCGCGATCGGCGATCCTGCGCTCCAGGCCGAGATCGACCGGATCAAGGCCGAGATCGACCTCTCGAGTTCGCAGTCGATCATCCGCTTCGGCTCCGGCGCCCAGGCCGAACTGCAGACGATCAGCCAGGACATGCTGTCGGGCGTGCGCAACAAGGATGTCGGCCCTGCGGGCAGCTCGCTCCGCGAGATGGTCACCTCCCTCCGCGGCTTCTCTGTCGCCGAGCTCGATCCCGACCGCAAGCAGAGCTGGTGGGAGCGGCTCATGGGCAAGACCAAGCCCATGGCCGAGTTCATGGCCCGCTACGAGACGGTGCAGGGCCAGATCGACAAGATCACAGAGGAGCTGCTCGTCCACGAGCACACGCTCCTCAAGGACGTGAAATCCCTCGACAAGCTCTACGAGAAGACCCTCGAATTCTACGACGAGCTCGCGCTCTACATCGCTGCGGGCGAACAGAAGATCGCCGAGCTCGACGAGACGGCGATCCCGGCCAAGGAGGCCGAGGTCCAGGCCGCGCCCGAGCAGGAAGGCGTGATGAAGGCCCAGGAGCTGCGCGATCTGCGGGCCGCCCGCGACGATCTCGAACGCCGGGTGCATGACCTGAAGCTGACGCGACAGGTCACGATGCAGTCGCTGCCCTCGATCCGGCTCGTCCAGGAGAACGACAAGAGCCTCGTCACCAAGATCAACTCGACCCTCGTCAACACCGTCCCGCTCTGGGAAACCCAGCTCGCCCAGGCCGTGACGATCCACCGTTCGCGCGAGGCAGCCGAGGTTGTGCGTGACGCCAACGACCTCACCAATGAGCTGCTGACCTCCAACGCGAAGAACCTCCGCGAGGCCAATGCCGCGATCCGCACCGAAATGGAGCGCGGTGTCTTTGATATCACGGCCGTGGAAAAGGCGAATGCCGATCTCATCGCCACCATTGAGGATTCGCTGAAGATCGCCGATGAGGGCAAGGCGAAGCGTGCCGAAGCCGAGCAGGCGCTCATCCGCATGGAGGGCGAACTCAAGACGGCGCTCTCCGCGGCGAAGTCGCAGGCGACCGGGCTCGGCGACACCGTCGGCGGCAGCGTCGTCCGATAGCGGCCGGGCGCGCGGCAGACGAGGCTTGTAACGGGCAGAATTGTGTAGCGGGTTCGGATTGGGAAAAACGGTTTGCATGGGGCGGCGCGCTCCGGGCTTCGGCGCCGGACAGGTCCCTCGTGCCGCCGCACCGCTCCGGCTCGCCGCCGTCTGCGGTCTTGCTGCGCTCCTCTTTGCTGCGGGCTGCACCTCGCGGGTCCCGAGCAGCGAGCCTGACCGCCCGATCCCGCCCGCCCCGACCGACCAGCCGGAGGGGCCGAGCGAGTCCGAGCAGCTTGCCGAGCTTTACGCCGCCGTCGAGACCGAGCTCACATCGAGCGGCCGGATGCGCCGCGAGATGGCCCCGGCCGACGCCCCCTATACGGTCGACGATCTGGTGCGCGATTTCGAGCGTGTCGCGCTCTATGACGAATATGTCGATGTGAACGGCCGTTTCCTGCGCTCGGAATCCCCGGCCTACCTGCGCCGCTGGGACAGGCCGGTACGGGTCGGCGTCATGACCGGCCCCTCGGTCCCGGCGGCGGAATCCGCCCGAGACCGGGCGAATGTCGCGGGCTTCACCCGGCGGCTTGCGCGGCTCACCGGGCTCGACATGCAGGTGAGCGACGGCGACGACGTGAATTTTCTCGTGCTCTTCATGAATTCCGACGAGCGCCAGGCCTTCGCCCGCGAGGTCGGCGCCCGCTTCCCGGGCTTTGCGCCGGCCGTCACCAACGCCATCGGCGATTCCGCCGTCGATACCTTCTGCACCGCCTATGCCTTCAGTGATCCCGCGGACAAGGCGCGCTATTCCGCGGTGATGATCCTCATCCGGGCCGAGCATCCCCCGCTCACCCGGCTCTCCTGCGTGCACGAGGAAATGGCCCAGGCCATGGGGCTCCCCAACGACAGCCCCGAGGCCCGGCCTTCGCTCTTCAACGACGATCTCGAATTCGCGCTGCTGACGGAGCATGACGAGGTGCTGCTCCGCATGCTGTATGACCCGCGCCTGAAACCCGGAATGACCGCCGAGGAAGCCCGCCCGCTGCTGCCCGCCATCGCGCGCGATGCCATGGTCGCCGAGCAGGCCCAGCCCCGCGCAGGCACCTAGCGCGACAATGGTCCGGGCCGAAACAGCCCGAACCCCGGATTTCGCTCTCACCCTGTCGATTGCCCCAGCCCCCCAAGCGCCGGGGCAACGGCTCCTCCTCGGCCTGCGGGTCAGGTGTCGTCCGCGCCCCGGCCCTGTCCCTTGCCGCCGGCCTCGCCGAAACCCTCGAACTCGCAATCGCTGCACACGCGTGGCGCCCCTTCTCCGACCTCTTCCGCCTCGGGCGCCCCGCGCCGCACTCGCTCCTCATCTGCGTCTACCGCTTCGGGCAGAAGGGCCTGATGAGTGCCAGCCGCCACGGCCCCGTTCGGGTGAACCGCGGCTGGCAGGACGGCCGGCTCCCCGTCTCCGAAGCCTGCGCGCGAGACCGGCGCAGAGCATCCCGGCCTGCGCGACGCCGCTGTCCTGCGCTCTGCCACAACCGTGCGCGACAACGGGGAGGGCGCATGCGAGCCGGGGCCGCAGGAGGAGAGGGCTATCAGGCCCGCCACGGCCCAAATGCAGCGGCGGCAGCGGGCCCGGACGCACGGCGGGGCGATGCCGAAGGTCTGCGGCGCCAGCCACTCACCGCGCTGGCGTCGGCCTTGCGGTGGCGGCGCCTTCTGCAGTTGCCCGGCTCGAGAATGAGCAGGAGCGCGGCCGGATGATCCTCGAACCGGTCGCAGCACCAGGTGGTCAGCCGCACCGGCCGGGGCCGCTCGCCCTCGGCAAAGCGGAGCAGCGCGGGCTTGCGCTCGAAGCTCACGCCGCGCAGGGCCAGTGTGACGAGATCGCTCTCGCCCACGCTCCCGAACGGAGACGCAGATGCCGACGCGGGCTCGTCGCAGGCAAGAAGCACGGCGCCCCGCGGCCAGTTCGCCGGAAGCGCAAGGGCTGGCGCGGCCAGAAGCGCGCGCGCCGTCTGGTTGAGCGAGACGATGCGCCCCTCCGCCGAGAGGCCGATGACCCCCTGCGGCAGCGTCTCGAGCATGCCGAAATACTGCGTCACCCGCGCACTCAGTGCCTTGCGCGCGAAGTTGTAGCGCTCGCGCGCAATCACGAACCCGGCCGCGAGCAGAGCCGTCCCGATCGCCGCGGCGAAGTTGCTGAGCGTCTGGATGCCGTCGCTGATATCGGCAGTCTTGACGAGGGCCTGCTCCGCAATCGTGGTGATGAGCTGGCTCAGGTCGTCGAGCGCCTTCATGTCATTCACCCGCAGGAGAAGGTCGAGTTCGCGCGCGCCGAGCGCGGTTATGTCCTCCTGCTTGAGCGTGATGAGCCGGTCGCTGTAGGTGTGCAGCGTCTGCCGCAGTCCCTCGATCGTAATCGGGATTTCGTCTCCCCGGACGGCCAGCTCGATCCGGCGCAGGAGCCGCAGAGCCCGTTCGAGGTTTTCCTCGGCCTTCTCGATGTTGCGCGGCTCACCCGGCCGCAGCACCGCGTTCTTGTAATTGTGGATGAACCCGCCATAGCCAAGCTCGCCTTCGAGCCGGATCATGTCGAGTATCAGCATGGTGTTTTTCGTCGTGATGTTTTCCTGCCTGTGCCGCAGGTCGGCGATGCGCGCGCCGAAGGCGATGCTCGCGAAGATGAAAGTCAGGACGATCGACATCAGTGCCGCATTCCACAACACGATTTGAAGGCGGGCGACGCCGCCGCCGGGGCGCAAGAGCTTCTGGTCGGGGTGGCGGGCAAGGATATCCGAAAATGTCATTGGACTGCTCGATGGTCCTTTTCTGGCCGCGTGGGGGCGAGCTGGCCGGGCTCGGATCTATCTGGACACAATGGGGAAATGCGCGCCCCGGGCTGGGGCGGTGCGGGGGCGCTGGGGCGTCCTGAACATTGTTACCCCGCGTCCGGGGGGAGTTGCGCGCATCGTCGGACGGCCGACCGGAGCGCTTCGCGGCGCGGGCGAGGTCGTCCTCCGGCTTGGCGTTTGGCCCGCGCCGTGCCTATATTCCTCACCGTGCGCGGCGCTTTTCCGCCCGAGCCCCTATCTGCGCGAGGCCCCATGTCCCTCTTCGACCTCTTCCGCGGCGAGTTCATCGACGTCATCGAATGGACCGACAACACCCGCGACACCATCGTCTGGCGCTTTCCCCGCCGCGACAACGCGATCAAATACGGTGCGAAGCTCACCGTCCGCGAGGGGCAGTCCGCGGTCTTCGTCCACGAGGGCCAGCTCGCCGATGTCTTCTCGCCCGGCCTCTATCAGCTCGAAACCAACAACATGCCGGTGCTGACCACGCTCCAGCACTGGGACCACGGCTTCTCGAGCCCGTTCAAGTCCGAGGTCTATTTCGTCAACACGCGCCAGTTCACCGATCTCAAGTGGGGCACACGCAACCCCATCATGTGCCGCGATCCGGAATTCGGCCCGGTCCGGCTCCGCGCCTACGGCTCCTACACGATGCGGGTCGCTGATCCGGGCAAGTTCATGGTCGAGATCGTCGGCACCGACGGCGAGTTCACCACCGAGGAGATCTCGTTTCAGATCCGCAACATCATCGTCACCCATTTCAGCCAGATCATCGCCGCCTCGGGCATCCCGGTGCTCGACATGGCGGCGAACAACCTCGATCTCGCGAAGCTTGTGCACGAGAAGATCGCGCCGATGGTCGCCGCTTACGGCCTTGAGCTGCCCGCCTTCATGATCGAGAACATCTCGCTGCCCACCGAGGTCGAAGCCGCGCTCGACAAGCGCAGCTCCGCTTCCGTCGCGGGCGACCTCTCGCGCTACACCGATTTCTCCGCCGCCGAGGCGATGACGAAAGCGGCCGAAAATCCCGGCGGAGGCGGGGGGATGGCGGCCGGAATGGGCATGGGGATGGGCATGGCGATGGCCGAGCGCATGGCACGCTCGGGGCCCTGGGGCCCGATCCCGAACGCGGCCCCTGCGGCCCAGGCCGGAACACCCGCACCGCCGCCCCCGCCCGCCGCCGAGCCGCGCTGGCACATCGCCGAGGGCGGCGCGACCAAGGGCCCCTTCACCCAGCTCGAGCTGGAGAAGATGGTCGCCGCAGGCAGCCTTACCCCCGAGACCTATGTCTGGACCCCGGGCAGCGCGGGCTGGGCGCATGCGGGCAAGATCGCCGAACTCGCGCCGATCTTCTCGCAGATCCCGCCGCCCCCGCCACCGCCCGCGGGCTGAGCTCCGGCGCGTCCCTGGCCCGGCGGCCCGAGGCCGCGGGCCGCCGGGCGACACCGCCACCGCTCTCACATCTGCGAAGATCCCCTTGTCAGGGCAGGCGTTTCGGGGCAGGTGGGGAACGTCACCGCGTCATCCGCCCGAGGGATCTCAGCCCGTGTCAGACACCGCGCCCGGCGCTTCCATCCTCGAGGAACACCGCTTTCCCTGCCCGGCCTGCGGTGCCGATCTGCGCTTCGCCCCCGGCACCGACGCGCTCCGGTGCCAGCATTGCGGCCACGAGGAACCGATCGAGGCACCCCGCGGCAATATCGCCGAGCTCGACCTGCGCGCCGCCGAGCGCGACGATCTCTCAGCCGTCGACATGGAGGAAACCCGCACCGCGCGCTGCGAGAGCTGCGGGGCGGAGGTGGAATTCGCGCCCGGCATCCACGCCGAAAGCTGCCCGTTCTGCGCCTCGCCCATGGTCACGGGCACCGGCACGCATCGCCACATCCGCCCCCAGGCTCAGCTCCCCTTCCTGCTCTCCGAGCCCGAGGCCCGGGGGGCGATGAAATCCTGGCTCGGCCGGCTCTGGTTCGCCCCCTCCGACCTCAGGAAATATGCCTCCGCCGAGCGGGCGATGGACGGGATCTACGTGCCCTACTGGACCTATGATGCCGAGACGCGCACCGCCTACACCGGCCAGCGCGGCACCGTCTATTACGAGAACCGGGTGGTGCCGGTCATCCAGGACGGCAAGCGCCGCATGGTGAACCAGCAGGTGGCGAAGGTGCGCTGGACCCCGGTGCGCGGCCGCGTCGCGCGCGATTTCGACGATGTGCTCGTCCTCGGCTCCCGCAGCCTGCCCAAGCGCTTCACCGATGCAGTGGCCCCCTGGGATCTCTCCGCGCTGCTCCGCTACGACCCGCGCTACCTCGCAGGCTTCCGCGCCGAGGCCTACGGCATCCCGGTCCACGAGGCCTATGGCGAGGCCCGCGAGATCATGAACGGCGTCATCACCGAGGATGTCCGCCGCGACATCGGCGGTGACCGCCAGCAGGTCGGCAAGCTTTCCACCGAGGTGGGCCGGCTCACCTTCAAGCATGTGCTCCTGCCGATCTGGGTCGCGGCCTACCGCTACCGCGGCAAGAGCTACCGCTTCGTCGTCAATGCCCGCACCGGAGCGGTGGAGGGCGAGCGCCCGTATTCGCCGGTCAAGATCGCCATCGCCGTCCTGATCGGCCTCATCCTCGCGATCGCCATCGCCTGGCTCCAGATCAAGCAGAGCTGACCCATGCCCCGCCGCGCCCCTCCCACCTCCGCCGCCCTCACCCTCCTGCTCCTTCTCGCCGCTCCCGCCCGGGCCGAGCCGCCCGCAGGCGTCTTCGAGGCGACCGAGGGGGCATTCGCTGCCTGCGAGGCGCGCGGCGGCGTCGCCCGCATCCTCGACGGCTACGAGACCTCCGCCGATCTCAACGGCGACGGAAAGCCCGATTTCGTCACCGATCTCGCGCGCATTGCCTGCGGTGAGGCCGATGGCGCCTTCTGCGGCCCCGACGGCTGCGCGGCGACCCTCTGGCTCTCCAAACCCGGCGGGGCCTACCAGAGCCTCGATCTCGGGGCGGTCACGGGCATCGAGCTGATGCCGCCTGCGGGCGCGGAGGGCGGCCCGCCGGTGCTCCGCACGCTCCATGGCGCCACGACCTGCGCTGCGGCGGGCCTTGCGAGCGCAACCTGCATCCGCGACTGGCGACTGGCCGACGACAGTGCGCCCGTGCCGCCGCCCTTCACGACGCTCGCCGTCGAACGGCCGCTGCCACGCCCCGCGCCCGAACAGCTCCGCCGCTTCGTGCCGCAATCGGGCTGGACGCTGCGCGCCGTGCCCGACGGCAGCCCCGTCGCCTTGGGCATCGGCCCGGGCAACCTGCTCTCGATCGGTGCCTTCTGCCTTGCCGACGCGCCCTTCCTCGCCCTCCGCTTCCGCGAGCCGCCCGAGGGCCCGGCGCTCACCGTCCGCTTCGATTTTCCCGCCGGTGCGGTCGAGACCGAGGCGCTCTACGAGGAGACGGCGGGCGGCGCCTTCGTCGTCGATCTCGCGGACTCGCCGCTGGCCCGCCGCCTCGCCGGGCGCGACGCCGAGGTTCCGATCGATATCGACGGCCGCCGCGAGGGCCTGCTTTCGCTCACGGGCTCGACCGCGAGCCTCCGCGCCGCCCTCGGGGCCTGTTACGCCTTCTGAGCCCGCCGGCGCAGCGTCAGGCAGCTTAATCACATTTCAACCAAATGTTCGGAGGCTTTCCGAAAGATTAATTTTTTCGGGAGGCATGCGGTGCTGGAGAACCTGTCCGCAGGTCGCAAGATCCTTCTCTCGTTCGCGGCCTTCGCCTCGGTGGCGGGGTCGGGAACCGCCATTGTTCTTGTCCTGCTTGTCATCATCACGCAGAGCGGCGTCGGCCTTGGCCAGCGGCTCACACCGCTCAATACCGCGGTTATGGAAATGCAGCTCTCGGCCGCCGCGGGCGTGCGCGCCGCCAACGCGGCCTTCACCGGCAACGGCAGCGTGACCGCCCGCCTCACGGTTGCCTCCCGCCTCTCCAGCGCCCAGGCAGAGGCCGAACGGCTCCGTGACGGCATCGCCGCCGCCGGTCGCACGCTCCCCGCCGACACGGCCGCCGCGCTCACGGAGGCAACCGACACCGTGCTCACCCGCATCGGAGCCCTGCGCGAGGCCACCGACGCAGCGCTCGCCCGCGACGCGGAGCCGGCGACGATCCACACGGTGGACAAGGCCTACAACCAGTTTGTGTCCGATGCCCGCGCCACCCAGAGGGTCGTGAACGATGCGATCGCCACGAGCGTCGCGCACCTGCAGGCCAGCCGCAACATTGCGCTCGGCATCATGGCTGCCGCCGCCATCGGCCTCTGCAGCGCGATGTTCTTCTCCTGGCGCTGGCTCGAGCGCGCGCTGGGCCGGAGGCTTCGCGATCTGGCCACCGTCATGCGCCGGCTTATCGCGGGCGATCTCGAGGCCGAACCGCCCGCCTGGCATTCGGGAGATGAGGTCGGGGTCCTCCGGGAAAGCGTCAGCGGCCTTCGCGACGCGCTCAGGCGCCAGAAGCAGCTCGAGGCGGAATCCCGCGTCGAGCGCCAGCGGGCCGAGGCCGAGCGGGCCGATGCGCAGCAGGCGCGCGCCCGCGCCGAGGAACAGAGCCGCGAGGCAACCGAGCAGCGCGCCCTGTCCGAGCGCCAGCGCGAAGAGGCCGTGGCGCGCGCCGAGGCCACCGGCCGCTTCGTCGAGGAATTCGGCACCGTGGTCAGCCGCGCCGCCGAAGGGCGCTTCGATGGCAGCATCGCCAGCCGCTTCGAAGACCCCGCCCTGGCCGAGCTTGCCCGCGGCATGAACCGGCTGGTGGAGGAGGTCGATCGCGGCATCGGCGAAACGATGCGTTCGGTGTCCCGCCTGGCCGAGGGCGACCTCACCGACATGATGGAGGGGGATTTCGCCGGGGCCTTCGCCGATCTCAAGCGCGACGTGAACGGCACCGTCGATACCCTCCGGCGCATTGTCGCCGATATCACCGGCACGACCGAGGCGATCGTCCGCGACACCCACCGGATCTCGGAAAACTCGGGCGCGCTCGCGCAGCGCGCCAATGCCCAGGCCGATGCCCTGCGCGAGACCTCCGCCACGATGACCGGCCTCGCCGCCACCGTGCGCGCCAACTCCGAAAGCGCCGAGAAGGTCGCGGGCCGGATCCGCGAGGCCGCCGCCACCGCCACCAACGGCGGCAGCGTGGTCAACGATGCCGTCGCCGCGATGTCGCAGATCGACGCGAGCGCCCGGCAAGTGACCGAGATCATCGAGGTGCTGAACGACATCTCGTTCCAGACCAATCTTCTCGCCCTCAACGCGGGGGTCGAGGCCGCGCGCGCGGGCGAGGCGGGCCGGGGCTTCGCCGTGGTCGCAAGCGAGGTCCGCGCGCTCGCCCAGCGTGCCGGCGAGGCGGCGGAAAACATCCGCGGCCTGATCGCGAAAAGCTCGCTCGACGTTGCCGAGGGCGTCCGCCTCGTCACCGACACCGGCACGTTCCTCCAGGACATCGTGCGTGCCATCGAGGACGTGGCGGCCACCACCGACGAGATCAGCGAGGCAAGCCACAGCCAGACCCTCGGCATCGAGGAGGTGACCTCCGCCATATCCGAGATGGACGCCCTCACCAGCCAGAACGCCAGCATGGCCGAGGAAAGCGCGAGCTCCGCCCGCACCCTCACCGAGCTCTCCGAACGCCTCGAGGATCTCGTCCGCTTCTTCCGCACCGACCGAACCGCCCGCACCAGCGCGCCCGCCCGGAACCGCTCCGCCGCCTGACATGCCGTCAGGACGCCGCCTCCGGCCTGCTCCCGTGCCAATGGAGCGCGGAGCGGATCCCGGCGCGGTCCGCCGGGGGAAGCCGCGCCCTGAATCGTTAAGAATTCACGTTCCGTTCTGCCATATGGATTCCATATCGATTCCATATGGATTCCAGATAGCTGCCAGAGGGGAAAAACCCCTTTGAACCGCCCCGCCCGATCCGGCATAAGCGCCCCACCGAAAACCGCCCGGGACCGTCCGACATGCACGATATCCGCGCCATCCGCGAAGCGCCCGAAACCTTCGACGCAGGCCTTGCGCGCCTCGGGGCCGAGCCCCGTTCCGCCGAGATCCTGGCCCTCGACGGCAGCCGCCGCGCCAAGATCGCCGCCGCCGAAGCCGCCCAGGCCGAGCGCAATGCCGCGAGCAAGCAGGTCGGCGCCGCCAAGGCGCGCGGCGACGAGGCCGAGTTCGAGCGTCTTCGGGCGCTTGTCTCTGAAAAGAAAGACGAAATATCCCGCCTCGAGGAAGAAGCCAAGGCTGAGGACGCCCGGCTCAACGAGCTTCTCATGGGCCTCCCGAACCTGCCGCTCGAAAGCGTGCCCGTGGGCCGGGACGAGACGGAGAACGTCGAAATCCGCCGCTGGGGCACACCCCGCGCCTTCGCCTTCAAGCCGCTCGAACACTTCGAGATTCCGGGCGCGAAACCCGGCTTCGATTTCGAGGCTGCCGGCCGCCTCTCCGGGAGCCGCTTCGTCGTGCTCAAGGGCGCAATGATCCGCGTCCACCGCGCTCTTGCCCAGTTCATGCTCGATCTTCACGTGGAAGAACATGGGCTTGTTGAACACTGGACCCCAGTTCTCGTCCGCGACGAAGCGATGCTCGGCACCGGTCAGCTGCCGAAATTCGCCGAGGACAGTTACCAGACCACCACTGGCTGGTGGCTCATCCCGACCTCCGAGGTCACGATGACGAACCTCGCCGCGGGCCGGATCCTCGAGGCGAAGGATCTGCCCATGCGCATGACCGCGCACACCCAATGCTTCCGCTCCGAAGCCGGCTCGGCGGGGAAGGATACCTCCGGCATGCTGCGCCAGCATCAGTTCGAGAAGGTCGAGATGGTCTCGATCACCCGGCCCGAGGAAAGCCTCGCCGAACATGACCGGATGACCGCCTGCGCCCAGAACGTGCTGGAAAGGCTCGGTCTTCCCTATCGGACCATCGTGCTCTGCACCGGGGACATGGGCTTTTCGGCCCGCCGTACCCACGATCTCGAGGTCTGGCTGCCCGGGCAGGACACCTATCGCGAGATCAGCTCGGTCTCGGTCTGCGGCGATTTCCAGGCCCGCCGGATGAATGCGCGCTTCCGCCGCGAGGAGGGCGCCCGGCCGGAGTTTGTCCATACGCTCAACGGCTCGGGCCTCGCCGTCGGCCGCTGCCTCATCGCGGTCCTTGAAAATGGTCAGGAAGAGGACGGTTCGATCACGCTTCCCGAAGCGCTTCACCCCTACCTCCGGGGCCGCACGCGCGTCACCGCAGAGGGCGAGCTCGTCTGAGCCTCAGACGTTCAGCCGGACGAGGTGGTTGTCCCAGGCCACCTCGGCCCGGCCCTCGTCCGTCACCTTGCCGCCGGGTACGATCACCCGGCAGCCACCGGTGCCGTCGGTGGTCACGAAGCCCAGGGCGTGCGCCGCCAGCCCGCAGACATCGGCCTGTGCCAGGGCCTCGGCGAGGCCGCCGTCTGCCACCCGAAAGAAATGCACCATGCTACCCCGGGGCGAAGTGATGCCTGCAAAGCGCCCGTCGCCCGAGAAGGCCACACTCCCGGCATAGCCGCGCATCCTGGGTTGCTCCATGCCGGCTTCCAGCAAGCGGGGCGCTGCGCCGCGGCGGTGAAGCCCGAGAAGCGGCGGATTCCGTGTGGGATCACCCTCCCACTGCATTGCGAAAGCAACCAGCCCGTCATCATGGATGGCGAGATGGCGGATCGAGTTCTGGTGCAGCTCCGGGGCGAGCTCGACCGTCTCGAGGATCGAGCCGTCTTCGTCGACATAGGTGAGATTTGGCTGCATCGTGTCGATGTTGAGCTTGATCCGGCCGGTATCGGGATGGGTGCGGATGCCACCGTTGGCGATCACCTTTACCTCGCTGCCGGGCAGGCGCTGGATGTCATGGGGCCCTATGCCGCCGGAGTCGAAATCCCCGAGCCGGGCATACCCGTTGGAGGCATCCCAGACCCCGATGCGGCCAGCGCCCTCGGCATAGAGGTTCTCTGGCGTGAAGAGCAGCCGCCCGTCGCTCGAGAAGCAGCCATGGCCGTAGTAGTGGCGGCCTTCGGGCGCATCGAGGCGGCGCTTCACCTGGCCCGAGACGCAGTCGAGCACAATGGCGAAGGTGCCGGGGCGCCGGGCGAAGGCAACCGCCTCGGGACGCCTCGGATGCGCTGCCGCCGCATGGCCGCGGGTGGGCAGCGGCAGCGAGAAGATCTCGCTACCGGTCTCGCTGAGGCCATAGAGCCAGAAGGCGCCATCAGGCCGCCGCGCAGCCGCAAGATAGGCGGGGCTGCCGGCATCGGCCCAGCTCAGCGCGGGAAGGGTCGAGGCAACGAGGAGCGACTTGAGGAAGGTCCTGCGGCTCGTCATGGGGTCAGTCTCCATCGAGGGAATTGAAGCCCTGGCTCACACCGAGGGCCGGGCCGATCACTGCCTGCGAGGCGTCGCGCACATCGTTGACCGCCTGCTGCAGCACCTCGATGCGCAGCCGGCCGGTCGGGGTCTCAACGCCTGTGAAGATCGGGTCGTCGAGCCGCCCCGCGAGCCGCCCGGCGCGCTCGACCGCCACATCGAGCGGCGCACGCGTCTCCTCGGGCACATCGGACGCCAGGATCTCGGCAAGCGCGCTGGTCGCTGCGATGGAGATCTGCACGTCGCGAAGCGAGCGCCCTGAGCGCCAGGCTTCGGCGCGCTTGGGCCGTGGCTTCTCGAAGGTGCCGAGCGGACGGCCGAGCCGGCTGTCGGCGGTGAACTCGAGCCCCGTCATCAGCGCCTTGTAGAGCTCCTGCAGCGCCTCGAGATCGGAGAGATAGATCGGGTTCTCAGGGCCGGGATGCAGGATGAGTTCGGCATAGGCCGGATCCCAATCCGCCTCGATGGCCGCAGCGGTGGTCGCGATGTCCCGGGTGATGGCGCGGACGAGACGGCAGGAGTAGCCGGGATCGCCCTCGGACAGCGAGCCGTCATAGAGCATCATCTCGAGCGCGAAGAAGCCGCGCGCAGCGATCGAGACATTGCCGAAGCTCTCGGCATCGTTGACCACCGGATCCTCCTCGCGGATGAGGCCGGCCAGCGTCTTGCGTGAGGCGCCGCGGTCGTCGGGCCAGAAAGCCAGGGCAAAGGCGCGGTTGTCCGTCTCGCTCGGCCCGAACCGCAGATGCGAGACGCCGATCCAGGCGTCGAAGGCGGAATTGTAGGCATCACGCAGCGTCTCGCCTTCGGGATCGCAATCCTCGGCGGCCGCAGCATCGAGCTCGGCCGAGGCAGCGGCAAGCGTCTCGTAGCCGGGCAGGATCTGCACATCGACGGCCTTGGCCACGAGATCAAGGTCGTCTCCGCCGGCGGCAGCTGCGGCGAGCGGCCAGAGGGCGAGGCAGAGGGCGGCGGCTGTCTTGCGGCACATCATAGGCTTTCCAGAAACTTGAGAAGGGCGTCACGATCGGCTTTCGGCATGTCGACCACCTGCATCTTTGCAGGCTCGGCCTCGCCACCATGCCAGAGAATGGCTTCGAGGAGCGAGCGGGCGCGGCCGTCATGCAGGAAATAGCTGTGGCCGCTCACGTCCTGCGTGAGGCCGATCCCCCAGAGCGGGGCGGTGCGCCATTCGGTGCCGGTCGCCCGCGCCTCCGGGCGGTGATCGGCCAGCCCCTCGCCCATGTCGTGAAGCAGCATGTCCGTATAGGGCCAGATGAGCTGGAAGCTCTGCTCGGGCTGGTCCGCGAGGCGGTGGGTGACGAATTTCGGGTTATGGCAGGCGGTACAGCCGGTCTCGTAGAACACCTGCTTGCCGTGGAGCACCTCGGAATCGTCGACGCCCCGGCGCATCGGAACCGCCAGGTTGCGGCTGTAGTAGGTCACGAGATCGAGACCCTCCTGGTCGATCTCGAGGTCCTCTGCGCTGCCCGAGCCGCCGTCGGGCATGGCGCGGCACGCGGTTTCGGCTGTAGTGCACTCGCCCCAGCCGGCGCGGTTGATCGGGTTCGAGATGCCGATATCGCCCGCGAAGGCATCGGCCGATTGCTGGCGGATCGTCGCCGTGCCCGCCTTGTGGCCGAACCGCCCGAGCATCGGCCGTTCGAATTCCTTCGACCAAACGATGTTGGCCCGCCCCGAAATCCCGTCGCCATCGGTGTCATCGGGATCGGAGAGCGCGAGGATGTCCTCCGCGGGCACAGCTTCGAGCAGGCCGAGGCCGATCATCTGCGGGGCGACACGCGGCGAAAGCATCGCGTCCGGGTGTGGCTGGCCGTAGCCTGGCTCGCCGAGGGCATAGGTGGGCTTTCGCAGATGCGCGACCTCGCCCTCCGAAAGCGGCACCTCGATCTCCTCGTAGGAGATCTCCATCTTCGCCTCGGCGGGCAGGCCAGGCAGGGCGGTGTCCTGGATCTGGAGCCCGTAGGTCGGATCGGGCAGGGTGGCGATGTAGTCCTCGATCCCCTTCACCGCATCCTCCGGCCCGCCGGGGATCGAGATGCGGAGAAACATCGATTCGGCACTGTCGTCCGCGTTTTCCGGCGGATGGCCGCGGCCGTCCTTGAGATGACAGCGCTGGCAGGAGCGGGAGTTGTAGATTGGGCCAAGCCCGTCGGAGGCAAGCGTCGAGGAGGGGGCCGAGACCCAGACCTTGCGGAAGAGGCCGTTGCCGAGCTTGAAGTCGAGTTCCTTCTCGAAGCTCATGTTGGCCGAGGAGTGCGAATAGGAATCGCGGTTCACCATGGCCTTTGAAGTGGCGGCGCCGGCCTGCAGTGTCTCGAAGCGCTCCGGCTTCGTGAAATCGGTGATAGGGGCGACGACCGGTGCGATGCGCGCGCGCTCGGCCGCGGTGCGGGGTACAGTCTCGAGCGGGCTGCTGGGGATCTCGGGGGGCGCCGCGCTGGCGGCGGCGGGGAGGGCGGAGAGCGTTGCAGCCGTCAGGAACCTGGCGATCTGGCGGGGAAGGCGGCGTGTCATGATGGGGCAGGCAGTCTTTGCAGCGGCGCGCGATCCAGAAGGCGGCGGCGCGCTCGTGGGAGGGGGCGACCCATGGGCGGACCCCGGGGTCGGGAACGGGCGGGCGTCAGGAAGGTCGGCCCTGCGCCTTGGCGCCGATCAGCCCGGGCCGTCGCGCCAGAGGCTGTGCAGGTTCCGACCGCGGCGGCTCTCGCCCCGCAGGTTTCGGAGTTCGAAGGGCACCGCAAGATTGTCGTTCCGCTTCATCGTGTCGACGAAAAGCCGCACGCAGCCGCCGCATTCCGCGGACTTGCCGAGGGCATGGAACACCTTGCCGGGCGTGATGACCACCGCGGGATCGGCGGCGCGCATCCAGTCGATCGCGGCGTCGATGTCCCGGTCGGTAATTTGCATGCAGTGGCAGACCATCATGGTCGTCGTCCCCCTGTCTGGCTTCCGGGGCTGCGGCGCCCCGGCGTTTTGCATCAGCCCCGGCGGGGCAGGGTCGCGGTCACTGGAAGACTGCGTCCGGATTGTCGAGGCTTTCCGAGCCCTCGAACTGGATCGTATCGAGCTCGAGCGCCGAGACCGCGCGCTCGATCGATTTCGTCTGGGTCACGAGAGCATCGACCGCTCCCATGAGCAGCGCGCCACCGGCGGCATTGTTCCGGTCGAGCATCTGATCGTAGGACATTCCGGCCTCGGCGGTGGTCTTGATCCGGAGCAGTGCCATGACCGTCGCATCGAGGTCGGCCCGGAGCCCGACATCCACCTCGCCATCGGCCTCTGCGACCAGATCGGAAACCGACGCGCCCGAGATGAGCGTGCCGTCCACCCGCACATACTGGCCGTGGTAGATGTTCCACATGCCCAGCCCGTCGTAGAAATGGCTATTGTAGGTGTTGTCGGAGAAGCAGTCCTGTTCCTCTTCCGGGTCATTCAACATCAGGCCGAGCCGCATCCGCTCGCCCGCGAGCTCGCCATAGGAGAGCGAGCCCATGCCAGTGAGGATGGTTGCGACGCCGGTCGTCTCGTCGGACAGCACCGAGGCACGCGCGGCCCCGCCTTCGGCCCAGGCGCCAGCCATGTCGCCGAGATCTGCGATCAGCAGGTCGGTCGCGGCCTTGAGATATTCCCCGCGTCGGTCGCAGTTGCCGTGCGTGCAGGCGTCACCCGCGGCATAGTCGGTCCAGGGGCGGTTGCCTGCGCCCGGTCCGGTCCCGTTGAGATCCTGGCCCCAGAGCAGGAATTCGATCGCGTGATAGCCGGTCGCGACATTGGCCTCGATGTCGTCGGCCTCGTGCAGCGTGTTGGCAAGCAGCTCCGGCGTGATCCGGCTCGCGTCCACCTCCTCGCCCGAGAGGGTGAAGGACGGATGCGCGATCACGTTCACCGTGGCGTATTCGTTCTCGTCGGTCGGCCCGCCATAGGCGGCATCGACATAGTCGATGAGACCCTCGTCGAGCGGCCATGCGTTCACCTTGCCTTCCCAGTCATCGACGATCGGGTTGCCGAAGCGGAAGACCTCCGTCTGCATGTAGGGCACGCGGGCCTGAAGCCAGGCGGTCCGTGCCGCCTGCAACGCCTCGGCCGAGGGATTGGCGAGAAGTGCATCCACTGCGGCACCGAGCCGCTGTGCGGTCACCAGACTGTCGCCATAGGCCGCTTCGGCGATGTTGACGTAGGTCTCGAGCACCTCCGTCCTGTCGGCCGCGGCGGCGGGGCCGACACCGGCAACGCCGAGGGCGACGCTGGCGAGGAGGGTTCTTTTCATGAGGCAGTCCTTTCGCATTCTCTAGTGCCTAGCGGCAGTCTGTATCGTATGGGTGACGCGGTGCCCGTCCGGCGCGGGCGATTTGCCGTGTCGCGGGAACATGCGCGCAAGCCCGGTCCCGAGCGCCCGGGCGAGCCCGGTGATCCGGGTAACGGAGCCGCGCTCCATCAGCAGGGCGGCGAGCAGTTCCGCATCCTCGTGTGCGCCCTCGGCTGCGGCGGCAACGAGATGAGCGAGCGCACTCTCGTCGGCCCCGAGGCAGCGGCAACGGATCTCGTGCCGGATGAGCGGGCGGCGCGCCGAAGCCGCGGCGGCAGCGCAGAAGGTCTCGAAGAGGTCAAGCATCTGCGCGCCGCCTTCGGCCCCGAGCGCCCGGTTGAAATCGCAGGCCACCTCATGGCGGGCGGCCGGGCTCGTGTGCCAGAGCCGGATGTAGAGCACGAGTGCGGATTCGAGCGGCGGCAGTTCGCCCAGAACGCCGACGGCGGCCGCGCCGCGCTGGAAGGGGGCGGCGCTCATTTGGTGAGGATGAGCTTGCCGGCGCGGGTGATGCGCAGGACATAGGGCTGACCGTCGAGCACGATCACGGCCGTGCTGCCGCCCTCGGTCAGGGAACGGGCGTCGTACACGGGGGGATCGTCCGGCGTGTCCGGCTTGCACTCCGTCGCAGGCATTTGGCTCATGCGGCGCGCTCGCAACGGTCAATCAGGGCCTCCAGCGGAAGATTCGCGGCGCCGCGCCCATCGAAGGCGGCAAGAAGCGCCTCGCGGCGCGACACGCCGGGGCTGCTCTTGGTCCGATCCTGTTTTTCTGCGGCATCGTGGTCTCGGTCCGGCACCGTTGTCCTCCTGAAGCTGGGATCGTCATAATTCTGGCTTCCCCGGGCGCTTCCGAAGGTGGCTTGAGATTCGGCCTTATCCTGACTGGTTTGCTTTGGAATTGCAATTCCGACTTTTTTCGTTGGACAAACTTTGGCGAAAATTCACGAACATTTAAGGAACATCGAATTAATTATGCCTGCAACCGCCTTCCCTCTGGCGGTCCTTCGAGCGAGATAGGCCCCATGCGACCGAAGACACAGATCGATGCCTTTCAGCTGCTCGGCCGAAGCGCGCCGAGGCTGCCCGATGTTGCCATGACCCGTATCGAAGCCAATGCGCGCCTGCGCTTCACCGTGGCCCAGGCGCTCGCCCAGAACCGGGTGGTCTTCCATTACCAGCCTGTCGTCTGCGCCTCGGATCCGCGCGTTCCGGCCTTTCACGAGATGCTTGCCCGGCTGCGCCTGCCGACCGGTCAGATCCTGCCCGCCGGGGCGTTCCTGCCCACGATCGAGGATTGCGAGATCGGCCGGGCGATCGACCGCCGCGCGCTGCGCACGGCGCTTGCAGCGCTCGCCCGCAATCCTGCACTGCGTCTCTCGGTCAATATCTCGCCGCTCTCGATGGGCGACGAGGAGTGGCTCGCGATCCTGTCTGCAGCCCACCGCGGCGGCAGCGGTGTCTGCGGGCGCCTAATCCTCGAGATCACCGAAAGTCAGGCGATCGAGAACTCCGACCAGACTATCGAGTTCATGGCTTTTGTGCGCGAGATGGGCCCGGCCTTCGCGCTCGACGATTTCGGCGCGGGCGCGACCGGCTTCCGCCACTTCCGTGCGTTCCGCTTCGACATGGTCAAGATCGACGGATCATATGTTCAGGGCGTGCATGCCAACCCTGATGCCCAGGTGCTCGTCGAGTGCCTGCTGCGGCTCTCGCGCCATTTCGACATGTTCAGCGTCGCAGAGCGGGTGGAGGCGCCGGCCGATGCGCGCTGGCTTTGTGACGCGGGTGTCGATTGCATGCAGGGTTATCTCTACGGTCGCCCGGCGGAGGCACCGGTCAGCAGGCCGCAGGCTGGCCGTACTGATTCGGGCCGCGCAGCAGGCTGAGCCCCGCCGCAGGGCTGCGACGCGGGGCGCGTGCGAGGCGGCGTTGCCGCCTCACTTGTCCTTGACGATCTTCGAGAGCTGTTCCTGCATCGCGGCGAGCTGGCTCTTGAGTTCCTCGAGCTCGACTTCCTTCTTGCTGTCGAGTCGGGAGTTGTCGCCCGCCTTGCCGCCGATGCCGCTCGCGAAGGGCGCAAACATGCGCAGTGCGTTCTCGAACCACTCCATGTTGGAGCGTGCCAGCGCCTCGAAATTCGCGAGCGCGGGGTTGGCCTCGAACGCCTTCTGCACCTGCTCGCGCATCTGCTCCTGGTTGCGTGAAAACGTTTCCATCGACGCTTCGAGATACCCGGGCACAAAACCCTGAAGCGTATCGCCATAAAGGCGAATCAACTGGCGCAGGAAGTTTGCGGGCAGCATCGTCTGCCCCTTGGCCTCTTCCTCGAAGATGATCTGCGCAAGCACGGAACGGGTGATGTCCTGCCCCGACTTGGCATCGTTGACGACGAAGTCCTGCCCCTCGCGGACCATGTGCGAGAGGTGGTCGAGCGTCACGTAGCTCGACTTCGCAGTGTTATAAAGCCTGCGGTTGGCATACTTCTTGATGATGATTGGCTCGGCCGTCTTGTCGTTCTTCTCAGCCACGCTCGTCTCCTAGTGAACATTTCCTCCACCCGGTGTAAGCTTATCCGCCATGCATCAAAGCCGAAAGCGCTTTTTGCGATTGCGAATGGGCTAGGTTAATGAAGGAGCCGGCCGGCGGACATGGCCATAGAGACACAAGAAGAACTTCCCGGGGAGGAAGCCCTGAATCGCCGACGGTTAGAGCGCCGAAGGGCCTCGCGTTATCTCGATCTGTGGGAGCGCCACGTGACCGTTTCGGCGCTGCACGGGCGGTATCTGCCATCCCCGGTTCCGGCTTCGGACAGCACCTGGGCGCCGGATCGGGACTGGGAGCCGGATCCAGAGCCGGACATCTGATGGTGCAGCCGGCACCGCAGAGGGTCGGTCAGCCGAGCCCGCTCGTCTTCCATCTCGGAGCAGCGCTTGCAGCCTACAGTCAGGCGTTGTTGGCGGCGCCCCGGGCAGATTGCGCGAGCTTTCCCTGGGTGGACGGCTTGGGTGAACTTGCCGCGCGCCTCGGCCCCGACCTTGATCGGATCGAGATCGCCTGCGAGCTCGCCTCGCGGCTGCGCGAGACCATTGAGGGGCTCGAGATCTGGCAGAGCCATCCCTACCGGCGCACGCTCGAGGATCCACCTGCCATCTGGTCCGAGGGCTGCTCACGGCTGCTCGATTTTGGCCAGGTATCGGAGGCCAGCAACCCGGAGGGCGAGCCGCTCCTGATCGTGCCGAGTCTCATCAACCGCTCCTACATTCTCGATCTCGCGCCGGGCCGCTCGCTGCTGCGCTGGCTGGCGGGGCGCGGCTTTCGGCCACTCATGCTCGACTGGGGTGCGCCCGGCCTCGCGGAGGCGGGCTTCGGTCTGGAGGAATACGGCGCCTGCCGCCTCGCCCCGGCGCTCGCCCATGTCGCTGCCCTCACCGGCCGGCCGGTGCCCGCGATCGGCTACTGCATGGGCGGTACGCTCGCCGCCGGGCTCGCCGCGCGGCGCCCCGAAGGGCTCTCGCGTCTGGTGACCATCGGCGCGCCGTGGGATTTTGCCTCGACCGATGGCCTTGCCGGCACGCTCCGGGCGATGATGCGGAGCGATGGCGGGGCCGAGAAGGCACAGGCCTTCCTCCGCGCGCTTGCCGACGCCTTCGGGTTCGTTCCGGTCGCGGTCTTCCAGATGCTCTTTGCGCTCATCAACCCGCTCCAGACCGCGCTCAAGTTCCAGAAGCTCGCCCGCATGGCGCCCGACGGCGCCGGCGCGCAGTTCTTCGTCGCGCTCGAGGACTGGCTCGCCGACGGCGTACCAATGCCCTGCGGCGCGGCACAGGATCTCCTCGTCGGGTGGCAGGTCGAGAACCGCACCGCGATGGGGCGCTGGGATTTCCTCGGCGGTCCGGTGCAGCTCGACAAGATCGAAGTCCCCGTCCTCAGCTTCTGCGGCCGCTCCGACAGTATCGCGCCACCCTCGCTCTCCGAGGCGCTGCCCTGCGCGATCCCCGATGCCCGTCTTATCCGGCCGCGAACAGGGCATGTCGGAATGGTGGTGGGAAGCGGTGCGCGGACCGCGGTCTGGCAACATCTGGCGCAATTCCTTGTTTAACCATGGCGGTTGAGCAATGACGGGCTTTGTGCCACCACATGCGACGTGCGCGTGAGCGGCTGATTCGGGTCCCGGCGATCCGCCCGGCGCACCGTGATTTGGGGGCGGCTCCCGGCGGGCCGCAATGGAGGATCGGATGACGAATGTCGTTATTGCGTCCGCGGCACGCACGGCCGTGGGCAGCTTCAATGGAAGCTTTGCCAACACACCGGCGCATGAGCTTGGAGCCTCGGTGATCAAGGCCGCGCTTGAGCGCGCCGGCGTTGAGGCCGGGGAGGTCTCCGAAACGATCCTCGGTCAGGTTCTGACCGCAGGTCAGGGCCAGAACCCCGCTCGCCAGGCGCATATCCTTGCAGGCCTGCCGCAGGAAAGCTCGGCCTGGAGCATCAACCAGGTCTGCGGTTCGGGGCTCCGGACCGTGGCGCTCGGCGCTCAGCACATCGCACTTGGCGACGCCGAGATCGTGATCGCTGGCGGCCAAGAGAGCATGTCGCTGAGCCCGCATGTCGCGCATCTGCGCGCGGGGCAGAAGATGGGCGACATGAAGTTCATCGACTCGATGATCAAGGACGGCCTCTGGGATGCCTTCAACGGCTACCACATGGGCCAGACTGCCGAGAACGTCGCGCAGCAGTGGCAGATCTCCCGCGACATGCAGGACGAGTTCGCCGTCGCCTCACAGAACAAGGCCGAGGCCGCGCAGAAGGCCGGCAAGTTCGACGATGAGATCGCGCCCTTCACCGTCAAGACCCGCAAGGGCGAGACCGTGGTCGACAAGGATGAATACATCCGCGCCGGTGCTACCATCGAGGCGATGCAGAAGCTCCGCCCGGCCTTCGCCAAGGACGGCTCGGTCACCGCGGGCAACGCGAGCGGCATCAACGACGGTGCCGCGGTCACGCTGCTCATGTCCGCCGAGAATGCCGAGAAGCGCGGCATCGAGCCGCTGGCGCGCATCGCGTCCTACGCGACGGCCGGCCTCGATCCGTCGATCATGGGCGTGGGCCCGATCTACGCCTCGCGGAAGGCGCTGGCCAAGGCGGGCTGGAAGGTCGAGGATCTCGACCTTGTGGAGGCCAACGAGGCCTTCGCCGCGCAGGCTTGCGCGGTCAACAAGGATATGGGCTGGAACCCCGAGATCGTGAACGTGAACGGCGGCGCCATCGCCATCGGTCACCCGATCGGTGCCTCGGGCTGCCGCGTCCTCAACACGCTGCTCTTCGAAATGAAGCGGCGGGATGCGAAGAAGGGTCTCGCGACGCTCTGCATTGGCGGCGGCATGGGGGTCGCTGTCTGCGTCGAGCGCGACTGATCCCGATGAGTGAGGCGGGCGGGAATTGATCTCCCGCGCGCCTCCTGCATGACTGCAAGACACGAAAACAGAAGACTTCAATTTCCGAGGAGGAGGGAACTCTATGGGACGCGTTGCTCTGGTTACGGGTGGCTCGCGCGGTATCGGCGAGGCAATTTCGAAGGCTCTGAAGGCGGAGGGCTACGAAGTGGCCGCCACCTATGCCGGGAATGACGAGAAGGCGAAGGCCTTCACCGAAGAAACCGGCATCAAGACCTACAAGTGGAACGTGGCGGATTACGAATCCTCCAAGGCTGGCATCGCCCAGGTCGAGGCCGATCTCGGCCCGATCGAGGTCGTGGTGGCCAACGCCGGCATCACCCGTGACGCGCCCTTCCACAAGATGTCCCCGGAGCAGTGGAAGGAAGTCATCGACACCAACCTCACCGGCGTCTTCAACACCATCCATCCGATCTGGCCCGGCATGCGCGAGCGCAAGTTCGGCCGCGTGATCGTGATCTCCTCGGTCAACGGCCAGAAGGGCCAGTTCGCTCAGGTGAACTATGCCGCCACCAAGGCCGGCGACATCGGCATCGTGCGCTCGCTGGCTCAGGAAGGCGCGCGGGCCGGGATCACTGCCAATGCGATCTGCCCCGGCTATATCGCGACCGAGATGGTGATGGCGGTGCCCGAGAAGGTACGTGAATCGATCATCGCCCAGATCCCCGCGGGCCGTCTCGGCAAGCCCGAGGAAATCGCCCGTTGCGTGGTCTTCCTCGCCTCCGACGACGCGGGCTTCGTCAACGGCTCAACGATCTCGGCCAACGGCGCCCAGTTCTTCGGCTGAGCTTCTTTCGCAGGACGCGTCCTGCCAGCCGCCCCGGCCTCCGGGGCGGCCTTTTTCATGCGCAGGCCTGCATGGTGCCAGATCAGCTGGCCGGGGCCGAAGCTGTCCAGTACCGGTGCAGCCCCTCAATATCGCGGCTGGTCAGAAGCGGCATCGCGTCACGCAGCGCCTCATCTGGCCAGTCCCACCAGCGCATCTCGAGCAGTAGCCCGATCTCTGCCTCGTTGAAGCGCTTGCGGATCTCCCGCGCCGGGTTGCCGCCGACGACCGCATAGGGCTCGACGTTCTGTGCGACCAGCGCCCGGGCGCCGATGATCACGCCGTCACCTATACGCACGCCGGGCAGGATCATTGCCTCGGAGCCGATCCAGACATCGTTGCCGACGATCGTGTCGCCCGCCGGGCGGTAGCCGTTCTCCGCCTCCGCAAAGGCCGCGACCTCGGGCATCCAGGCGAAGGGGAAGGTGCTGATCCAGTCGCTCCGATGGCCCTGGTTCCCGGCCATGATGAAGGTGGCGCCTGAACCGATCGAGCAGAAGCTCCCGATCACCAGCCGGTCGGCGCCCGCGTCGGGCACAAGAAAACGGGCGCAGTCGTCAAAGCCGTGCTCGTGATAGTAGCCTGAGTAGTAGCTGTAGCGGCCGACGCGGATGTTGGGATTGGTGACCTGACGGTCGAGCGGGATGCCGCGAAACGGGCTTTCGAAGTGGTTTTCCATCTGAGGGTCTCCGAACAAAGGTGAGCCGGCTTGCTCGCGCAAGCAGAAATGGGCGCAAATGCCGCATGGCATCGCGCCTCGGGCCCTCGGCGGCGTTGCGCCGGGGCGGGATTCAGCTCGTTCGGTGGGTGGCCTTCATGGGAAATTACCGGAATTCTAGTGTGCCCGCCCGGTTTACCCCCCGGGCGGGCCGCGTCAAGCGATCAGCGCTTGCGGACGAATTCGGTCCGGAGCACGAGGCCCTTGATTGCATCGTGGCGGCAGTCGATCTCCGCGACATTGTCCGTCAGTCGGATCGACCTGATGACAGTGCCCTGCTTGAGCGTCTGGTTGGCGCCCTTCACCTTCAGATCCTTGATGAGGGTGACGGAATCGCCATCCGCGAGCAGATTGCCCGCCGAGTCCCTCACCTCGCGTGCGGCGCTGGCGGCGGCCGCCATTTCCGACGCTGGCCGCCATTCGCCGGTGGCCTCGTCATAGACATACTCGTCATCGTCGGCCATCACGCCTCTCCTTGTCTCGGTGCCCACTGGTCCACGCCGCGGTCAGCGGCGTCCGGAGGGCAGGGCGGTCGTAGCCGGTGCCGGGGCGGGGTGCAAGCGCCGGGTCCGGCTCTTGCAGCAGGCCGCCCCAAGGTGCACATCCTGTGTCGGAGGGCCGCAACGGGCGGCGCCGCTCGGCAAGGATGGAGGACCGGGGTGAAGATCGGCATTCTGGAAACCGGAGAGGTGCGGCCGGAACTGCAGGGGCGTCATGGCGGCTACCCGGCGATGTTCGAGCGCCTGCTCGGCGCGGTTGATCCCGACCTCGAGTTCATCACCGTGCGCGTGGTCGCGGGCGAGATGCCTGCCTCTCTCCACGACGCGGACGCCTGGCTCGTCACCGGCTCGCGGCACGGTGTCTACGACGGCCTGGCCTGGATCGAGCCGCTGAAGGCCTTCCTGCGCGCCGCCGTCGAGGCACGTGTGCCCGTGGTCGGCATCTGCTTCGGCCACCAGATCCTTGCCGAGGCGCTCGGCGGGCGGGCGGAGAAATCCGCCGCAGGCTGGCGGCTCGGGGTGGAGGACTACCGGCTCACGGCGCGGCCCGCCTGGCTCGAGGGCCTGCCGGAGCAGTTCGCAATGCGTGCCGTGCATCAGGATCAGGTGACGCGGCTTCCCGAGGGTGCGCATGTGATCGCGGGCTCCGAGCTCTGCCCTTATGCCGTACTCGCCTACGGGCCGCTTGAGGCGCCCGATGCGATCACGATCCAGCCACACCCGGAATTCGATGCCGCCTATCTCGACGAGCTGATTGCGCTCGGCACCGGTGCCGTCTTCCCTGCCCCGCTCGCGACCTCGGCCCGCGCCTCGCTGAGCCGGCCGGTCTCGAACGATGCCTGGGCCCGGCTCATCGTCGGCTATCTGCGCGAGGCCATTGTCGCGCGGGCGGGCAGGGCTCCTGCCGCTCAGAACGGGATCGGATTGCCGAGGTAGTCCTCGAAGATTCCCGAGGTTTCGGAAGAAAGTTCGGCAAATCGCTCGAGCAGCCCGGTCGCACTGTGGTTGAGATCGACCGGCGCGGCCCCGGTGCCCATGTCTGTGCGCACCCAGCCGGGATGATAGGCGCCGACGGCAATCCCAAGCGGCGCAAGCTCGACAGCGAGGTTGCGTGCCAGATTGACCGCCCCTGCCTTAGAGGCCCGGTAGATGTAGGAGCCACCCGCGGCATTCTCACTCGAGCCCATCGCCGAGGAGATGATCGCGACCTTCGCCCGCCCTGCGAGCCGCAGGTTGGGCAGAAGTGCGCGCACGGCAAAATAGGGACCCGCGACATTTGTCATCAGGCCGATGAACCAGTCCAGCTCCGTGCATTGCGCCTCGCGCAGCCCGCCGCGGCCGGGAAAGACCCCCGCGCTGCAGACCAGCAGATCGATCGCCACTCCCTCCATCTGCCGGGCAAGCTCGGCGTGGGCATCGGTCTTCGTGACTTCGAGTGGCAACACCTCGATTTCGGGTGGCAGCGCCGGGGAGGCATGGGGCGCACGCATCGTCGCGATCACGCGATCGCCGCGCTGCTGAGCCTGGATCGCAAGCTCGCGGCCAAGGCCGCGGCTCGTCCCGGTGATAAGTATGGTTTGTGGCATGCCGGACAGGGCTCTTTCGCGTTGAATGTGACCCTAGACGAAGCGGAACAGCAAGCGCAACTGGCCCAAAGGTAGTATTGCGGAGGCGTCTTCTCTCCCTGAGCGAGAGCCCTATTCCGCTGCTACCCGTCTCTCGCCGTGCGCGCCCCTGCGCGTCGCGGTGCCGGGTCGGAACATGGAGACGAGCTCGAAAAGATGCGCGCCGCTCTCCGCGAGGTTGTCCATCAGCTCGGCGGTGCGAAGTACCAACTCGCCGTTGCTCTGGGTCACCGTGTCGATCTCGGTCATTGCGCGGCCGAGCTCGCGGATCCCCGTGGCCTGTTCCTGGCTTGCGCCTGAGACGCGTTCGACGAGGGTGATGACCTCGGCCGTCGCCTCCTCGATACGGTTGAGCGCCAGCCCGCTCTCGCGCACCTTGTCGGCGCTCGACTGGACCTCACGCACATTGCCCGCGATCAGCTCGCCGATTTGCTTGGAAGCCTCGGCGCTACGTTCGGCGAGCAGCCGGACCTCCGCCGCGACGACCGAGAAACCCTTGCCGGATTCGCCCGCGCGCGCCGCCTCCACCGAGGCGTTGAGTGCAAGCAGGCTGGTCTGGAAGGCGATCTCGTCAATAACGTTGATGATCTCGGCCATCTCGCCCGAGGTGCTCTCGATCCCTTCCATCGCGGCGATAGCCTCGCCCGAGATCTTCGCACCGTTCTCTGCATGGATGCCAAGCTGCCGGGTAAGCTCGCGGCCGGTGTCCATGCTGTCGGCATTGCCCTGCACGGTTTCCGCCAGCCGCTCGGTGGCGTTGGCCGACTTCTGCACCGTCTCGGTCTGCCGCTCGGTCCGCATGGCGAGATCGTCTGTCGCGCTGCGGATCTCATCGGCAGTTCGCGCCACGAGTGCCGATTGCTCCTCGATGTCGTTCATGATGCGCGAGAGATTGGCCAGGGTCTCGTCGAGCGCCGTCTGTATCTCGGCGTAGAGCCCGTGGAACTCGCCATTCATCCGCTGCGTGAGGTCGCCCTTCGCAATGGCGGCGAGGCTCTTGCGGATCTGTTCGAGCCCGCTGGCGGCGGCATCGGCAATGCCGTTCACGCCAAGCGAAAGCTCGCGGAAGACGCCCTCCTTGCCATCTACCGCGATCCGGGCCGAGAAATCGCCACGTGAACAGGCCGCGACGATCGAGGCAATCTGGTCAGCCGCGGCGGCCTGGAGTTCCGCCTCGCGCTCGCGTGCGCGCAAGGCCTCGCAATGGGCAGCCTCGTCGCGCGCCTGCTGGGCCGCGACCACTTCTTCTGCCGTTGAGAGGATCGTATTGAGCCCCTCGCCAATGAGAAGGGCGACGCCCTTCAGGTCGCGCAGGCGCAGGCGGGCGGAGAAATCATGCTGGCGTACCTGGCTCAGCACCCGCTCGATACCCTTGCCCGATCTCCGCTGCAGCGCCTCTTCCTGTTCCTCGGCGGCCTGGCGGGCGCATTCCTTGCTGCAGAAGGCCGACAGCGCCTCGGAAACCTTCGCAAGATCCGGGATGCGGTTTTCCGGCACCGGGCTCCGGATGTCTCCGTGGGAAAGCGCATCAAGCCGTGTCGTCGTCGCATGGACTTCCTGGGCCACAGTGCGGGTGATCAGAAGCACCATGATGCCGGCGAGGGCCGAGAGCGTCAGCAGCAGCGCGACATGGAAGATCGTTCCGCTGGTGACCGAGGCATGTGCCGCGTCCACCTGGGCGCGGATCTCGGCCGCACTCGCCATCTCGACGTTCTTGAGCGCGTTGATCTTGTCGGTGATCGTATCGAACCACGCCGTGCCTGAAACGCCGAGAATGACGTCGGGATCGCCGGAGGCCGCGATCTGGCGCATGCGCGCCACCTCTTGCGATGGCGAACTCCGGCGCATCGTGTCGAGCGCGGTGGCAAGCTCCGGCGTCGCGGTCAGGGCGAAGGCATCAAGGAGGGTTTCCTGGGTGAGGGCGAGCGCATTGAACCGGGCAAGAACGTCGGGGGGGAAGACGCCGCCGTTCCCGGCGGCCACCGCGAAGCCCGCCGCGCCGGTCGCCCGCTCGAGCCCGGCCAGATCCTTCCCGGCCAGCAACAGGCTGTGGCGCAGGGCGGCCCGCGCCGTCGGGGCGTGGTTCATTGTCTCGGCAATGTGCGGCACAAGATTGATGAGCGTGGTATCGAGATCGGTTATCGAGCTGACGGCATCGGTGCGCGCAATCGCGACGGCGTCGATCTGCCTGCGGAGGTCCGGGAGCTTGGCGATCTTGCGTTTGGCTGCCTCATAGTCGGCCGGGAGTTGCTGGCCAGAGGCAATCAACTGAGCGCCGCCGGCAAGAAACAACTCCGCCGCCGCATCGGTGAGCTTGCGCTGATCTGAAAGCCGCGCGGCAAAGGCGGGATCGCCGCTTGCCAGAAAGCCGGAGGATTCCCCTCGCTCCCTCTGGAGTTCGTGAACAAGATTCCCGATTGTGACCGTGAGCCCCGAAAGTTCCCGATTCATTTCGATCTGCTTCCGCTTTTGCAGATCGCCGGAGATGTCGATGGCGGCAAATATATAGGCAACCGCGAAGCCGGCGGTGGCAACAATCCACATCGCCTGGGTGAGGGAAGGTCTGCGCGAAATTAACGCCATTTTGCCACCAAGCTCCTCGAATTCCCAAAAATATCAGACAGGAACGAAGCTCATGTCTCCGCGCCACCCTCTAATATTTGGTGAACGCGGGCGGTGAGGTGGTCAGAAGGAGAGGCCGACAAAAAGGAGGATGAGGCCGAACGTCGCGAGGGCCATCGAGCCGAGATTGACCGCGATCAGCTTTTGGAGCTGGGAGCGGGCCTCCTCGGGTGAAAGACCGGCCCGGCGGATCCTGAAACCGCGTAGAATGCAGAATCCGAGGCCAAACAAACCTGATACAGTCAGGATCGCCCCGGCAATTTGCAGTAAAATCAAAGCTCTCACTCCGCACTTTCCCGAATGCATAGTCGAGGCGTCTCGGGCTTGCAAGCCGGGCCGCGTGACGGGTAGGAGAACCCGGCAGGATGGCAGGAGGCAGAGCCATGGAAGAGATGATCGAGGACGAGGCCCAGACCCAGTACCGGGTCACCGCGGGCGAGCTGCGCCAGTTCGTGGAGCGCTACGAGCGGCTCGAGCAGGAGAAGAAGGACATCGCCGACCAGCAGAAAGAGGTGATGGCCGAGGCCAAGGGGCGCGGATACGATGTGAAGGTGCTCCGCAAGCTCATCGCGCTGCGCAAGCGTGACGCTGAGGAGTTGAGCGAGGAAGAGGCTGTGCTCGAGCTTTACAAGCAGGCGCTCGGCATGTGACTCGCACCTGCAGGCGGCACGGTCCGTGCGTGTCGGCGGAATGATGTGGCCGTTGCATGTTTTTTAAGCATGACGAATGATCACGGTTCGCTGAATTCGATTCTTCTGCCATATGAGGCACTTGAGCTCAGACAGCATCGTCCTGCGGCCTGAAGTCCGCCCTTTTTCGGGTGCGGATCGGCGAAAATCCCCGCATCCCGCGGGGTCCGGGCTTCCATTTGGAACCGGACAGCACGATGTCGTTGGAGGGAGGGTGCGCGCCATGATATATTCGGAGCGCGAAGTTACACGTTTTGCGTGCATTCCGTCGCCAGAAGCGGTCCGCGCAGGCAAGGTGCAGGAGTTGAGAGTATGAACGAAGTGAGCGAAGCGCAGGTTCAGGCGCTGATCGAGGAGCAGCTGGGCGAATTCCGGCAGCTCGAGAGCCTTCCCGCAACGGAAATCGAGGCGATGGCACTGCGCATCACGCGCACCATTTCCACCTACCTTGGGGAAGTCTGCGACGCCTGCGGCGGCAGCCATCGCAGCGCGGCCTGACGGCCACCAGGATCGTGGCGGAAAGAGTCAGCGACCTCATCATCATGGCGATGGCCCCGCGATGCGGGGCCATCGCGCATTCGGGCCGATCCGCGCTGCTCAGTGCGACGAGATTTCCGGGGCGCGGGTCCTAGCGCGCTGGAGCATCCGCGGCGAAATGCGCCGCCACCTGTCGCTGGTGCGGCGCGTGCCTGTGCTCGAAAAGATAGATCCCTTGCCATGTTCCGAGGAGCAGCTTGCCGCGCGCGACCGGAATTGACAGCGAAACCGGCGTGAAGGCGGCCTTGATATGGGCCGGCATGTCGTCCGGTCCTTCCATCGTATGGATGATCCAGCGCATCGAGGGATCGTCTGATGCCGGCACCAGGCGACGGAAGAAACCGTCGAGATCGGTCTGCACATCCGGATCGGCATTTTCCTGGATCAGCAGCGAGCAGGATGTGTGGCGCACGAAGAGCGTGAGCAGTCCTTCGCCATGGCCTTCCGTCCAACGGCGCACCTCGCGCGTGAAGTCGTAAAGTCCCGGTCCAGTTGTCGAAATCGTGAAGATCGTCTGCATGAGGCGAAGATTAATCTCCCTATTCGTCGTGCGAAAGCCTCCGAATACGGAACAAGACTTGTTTTTTTTCACATACCGATTAGCAAGGTAGGGGTGGGTGTGATTCACGTTAATGATATCTTGCAGGCAGGGTTGAATCCGGCGCTGATCCGCCCAATCTGAACCGAGTTGTGTATCCGGGAGCCGACGGCATGCAGCAGGTAAAAGCGAGTCTGACCAGTATCGACCCGGTCTGGACGACGATCCGCCGCGAGGCGGAAGAGATTGCGCGCGACGAGCCGTTGATGGCGAGCCTCGTTCATGCCGGTGTGCTGCATCATCGCAGCCTTGAGCGGGCCATGAGTTTCCGCATCGCCCAGAAGCTCGCTTCGCCCGAAATGAGCGATCTCATCTTGCGCGAGATCCTCGATGGCGCCTATCAGGATGACGAATCTCTCGGCGTCGCGGCGCGGGCTGACATTCTTGCGGTCTACGACCGTGACCCGGCCTGCCACGCCTATATTCACCCGCTTCTCTTCTTCAAGGGCTTCCAGGCGCTGCAGTGCTTCCGCATCGCGCACTGGCTCTGGCAGGAGGGGCGGCAGGACATGGCACGCTTCATCCAGATGCGCACCTCCGAGTGCTTCGGCGTCGATATCCACCCCAATGCCCGGATCGGGCGCGGGGTGATGATCGACCACGCCCATTCCATAGTGATTGGTGAAACAGCCGTCGTGGGCGACAATGTCTCGATGCTGCATTCCGTGACCCTCGGCGGCACCGGAAAGGAAGATGGCGATCGCCATCCGAAGATCGGCAACGGCGTGATGATCGGCGCCGGCGCCGCCGTGCTCGGCAACATCGAGGTCGGTCACTGCAGCCGCATCGCTGCGGGTTCCGTCGTGCTCGAGCCCGTGCCGCCGATGACCACGGTCGCGGGCGTGCCAGCCAAGGTGGTCGGCAAGGTCAGTTGCGCCGAGCCCGCGCGGATGATGGATCAGACGCTTGGTGAAGGCCCCGACATCAAGGCGCCGCTCGGCAAGCCGATCTGCGGCTCCAGTGGCTGCGGCGGCTCGCAGGGCTGACCCCGAAGCGAAGCCCGAAGCCCGATCCAGCAGATCTTTCCTGGCAGCGTCTCCCCGAGGGAGGCGCTGAAATCGTCTTTAGTTCCTCAAAGGTCAGGATTTACCGGCGTCCGCCGCGCCGGCCACGTCCATGTCGCGCGGCACGAGTGGGGCGAGTTCGTGGATCCGCTGCGCCGTAGCTGAATAGCACTGTCGCCAGATCAGGAAGCCCGCCGCGGCGACCGCGCCCACCATCAGCGCAAGCGGCCCGAGCATCCAGAGTGCGGCGGCGGCGGCGAAGTAGTAGTTTCGCACGCCCGCGCTGAACGAACTCAGGGCACGGCTCAACATCGCGGCGAGGGCAGGGGCCCAGGTCGGCCAGCGCTCCGACTGGTCGGGGTGCGGGCTCGAGGCCATCGCAGCCAGGAAATAGTTGAGTTGTCGCACTGACCAGATGAAATCGAATAGGCCCCGCACCAGCGGCACCAGCAGCAGCAGAGGCTTGGAGGCGTGGATCTCTACACCGGCAGCCACGTCGGAGGCCGAGAAAACCGCCCCGCCGATTCCGACGATCACGATGAGGTTCGCCGAGCCGAAGAACGAGGCGGAATTGATCGTGTGCCCGACGATCTGCGCATCGACCAGCAGGAGGTTGCGGCGCAGGAGCTGCCGCATCCAGGCCTCGCGGACGGCCTCCATGTCCGAGGTTATGTTCGGCCGGCGCCGGCCAAGCCAGACAAGGCCCTGCTCGAGCCCGAGCCAGAAAATCAGGAAGACGGCGACCGCCGCGTAGTCGAGAGATGTCATCGGCAGCCCTCCGCCTCGCTTGCCCGGCAAATGCCACGAGCCCTCAAGGGGTACGCGCCTGCCCGAGGCCGAGAGATGCACGGAACCGTGCCCGGGTTCCAGCGGCTTTTGGCCCGTACGTGGGTCAAGGCGGTCAGCGGGCGGAAGGCGGACCTTGCGGTCCCGGCCGCCCGCACCTGTCATTGCGCCGGAGCGAATGCGCCCCGGCGGCGTCCGTGCCGGATCAGCTCACGTTCGGGCCGCGCAGGATACGGATCTTCTCGCGAACCTTGCGCCACTGTTCGGCCTCGTCCGACTGACCGGCCTCTTCACAGCTCTTGGCCTTCTGGGCGGCTTCGTATTCCGCCCGATCGCCATGCGCGGCGAAGAGACGGTTCGCGTAATCGTCCACTAGCGTCATGTTCATGAGGCGTCCTCCTGGGTTCTCGGGTTGGGCGAGCACCGTAGCACAGAGCAACCACAGGTGGCACCCCTTAACCCTTACCCGGCGAGATGGCCATTTTGGCTGACGTTTCAAGGCGGGAAGCCGCCGGAAAGACGGGGTTGCGCCTCGACACCGGCGGCGGGATCGCGCTAGATCTGGCTCAAGGAGATCAGCCATGGCCGAACCGCCACCCATTCTCTTTCTGCACGGAGCCTTTGCCGGACCCGAGGTCTGGACCACCTTCATTGCGCCTTGGTTCGCGGACCGGGGTCATCGCGTTTCCGCGCCGCGGCTGCCTGGGCCCACGCTCGGCCCGGCGCGCCTCCGGGACTACGTGAAGCGGGCGCGGGAGGCCGCGGATGAGCTTGGCGGTGCTCCGATTGTCGTGGGCTACTCGCTCGGCGGGCTCGTGGCGCAGCACCTCGCGGCGCAGGGTTGCGTTTCGGGCGCGGTACTCGTCTCCTCGCCCGGCCCATGTGGCCTCGGCCCATCACTCTGGCAGCTCTCCTCGCAGGCGCCTGACGTTCTCGCCGCGACGCTTGTCGCCCAGGCGGGCGCGGGCGATCTGCTCGGGATCGACCTCATCCGCCGTGCACTCTTCACCGAGGAGACGCCGGAGGCCTGGATACGCGAGGTCTTCACCCGCCCGCTCACCCCAGAAAGCCCGCAGGCGCTCTTCGACGGCCTTACCTGGGATCTCCCGGCCTGGCCCTTCGCCCGGCTGGTGCCGACCCTCGCGATCCAGGGCGACCGGGACGCCTTCGTGCCGATCACCGATCTCTGGGCGCTCGGCCTCGTATATGGCGCCGAAACCCAGCTTCTGCGCGGCGTTGCCCACGGACTGCCCGTCGATCCGGCCTGGAAAAGCCTGGCCTGGCGCATCAACGCCTGGATCGATGAACGCAGTATCGGCCAGCGTCGTGACCGTGTGCTCGCCTCCCGTGCCCGGGGCCGCATGGCATGGCGGCCGACGGGTGAAACCGCCGCCGCTCACTGAACTGTGGCCCGGTGAGCACGATGCCGCCGATACTGTGCGAGGCCCGTCGAAAACGTCTCGCCAAGCCGGAGCCGATGCGCTAACGACTCAAGCTATCAGCTTCATACAACAATCCTTTGCGAGCATGGTCGAATGAGCGCTGCATCGTTGCCGATGACGTTGCAGGGTGTGTTTCCTTACGCCCTGGCAGGTTTCCTGGTAAGCCTCCTCGCCTGCATCGGCCTTATCCTGACGCAGCGCTGGCACGGACATTTCACTCACGATCACCTCGTCGGTGTCCAGAAGTTCCACAAGCGGCCGACCCCGCGCATCGGCGGTGCGGCGATTGCCGCGGCCTATTGCGGGCTCGCGCTCTTTCTGCCCGACGAGTTGCGCCGCGACTGGATCCTCGTCGGTGTCGCCGGAACCCCGGCGCTCGCCGCGGGGCTGATCGAGGACATCACCCGCAAGGTCGGCGTCCAGCGGCGCCTCATCGCCACCATGGGGGCTGGCCTCCTCTTCGCCATCCTCACCGGCTACGTGATGGACAAGGTCGATCTGCCCGGCGTCGACTGGCTGCTCGCCTTCACACCGGTGGCGGTGCTCTTCACCTGCTTCTCGATGGGCGGGGTTGCCAACGCGATCAACATCATCGACGGCTTCCACGGCCTCGCCTCCGGCTCGCTCATCATCATGTTCGGTGCCTTCGCCTTCGTCGGCTGGCAGGTGGGGGATCCGCTGGTCTTCTCGCTCGCGATCCTCTTCGCCGCCCTGGTGGGCGGCTTCTTCGTGGTGAACTTCCCGCTCGGCCGGATCTTCATGGGCGATGGTGGGGCCTATTTCTGCGGCTTCCTGCTCGCTGCCCTCGGTGTGCTGCTGCCGTCGCGCAACCCGGATGTCTCCGCCTGGACGGCGCTTCTCATCTGCGCCTATCCGGTGATCGAGACGCTCGCCTCCATGCGACGCAAGTCTCGCCGCGCGGGCCATAGCATCGGCCAGCCCGACCGCGTGCATTTCCACATGCTGGCCCACCGTCGTTACGCGCGCCGCCTTGTGCCCAAGAACCGCCGCCGGATCGAACTGCGCAATCCCGCGACCAGCATCATCACCTGGCTCCTGCCGGCACTCACGGCGATGCTCGCCGCCGTCGGCTACCACAGCGCACTCCTGAGCGCGGTGTTTTTCTTCTTCACTGTCTATGTCTACAGCCAAGTTTACCGTGTGATGTCGCTCAATGCACCGAACCTGCCCGTGGTAATCGCCCGCCTGCTCTGACCGGCGCCTGCACACCCAACTCCCTCTTTTCCGTGTAGAACTGCTGCGCCCCCTCGCGTATCGTCGGGCCGTCCGGGGCAGCCTAATCTTGCGGAAGGTCCGGATGCAGGCCCGATGGGACCGGACGCGAAGATCCGGCCGCTTGTCCTGGATCAAGGCCCGCCGGGGCCGGAGCGGGCAAGGCTCGCCCAAAAACGAACGGGGGAGGCGGCGCGATCCGCGGCGACAGCAACGTGACGGACCGATTCACATTCATCACTGCGAGCGCCGCGGCCGTGACATGCGGCGCGGTTTGGGCTGCAGCCCGCTTCGTCCCGCCCGATCCTGCCTGGCTGCCCGGACTCGCCTGCGCCGCAGCGGCCCTGATCGCGCCGGGGGCGCTGCTTGCCGCTCATCACCGGCTCGCCGCCGCCCCGGCCCAGCGGCTCGCCCGCGGTTTGCGGCTGATTCGCGAGGCCCGTACTCGTGACCTGCCGCTCGAAATCACAAATGCGGGCGGGCTCGAGGGCCTCTCCCGCGAATGCGCCGCCCTTGTCGAGACGTTGCGCGAGACCCGCCGCGAGGTCCGCAGCTTCGCCGAGGCCGAGGCGGCGGAGGCGGGCAACCAGAAGGCCTGGCTAGAGTCGATCCTGCAGAACCTCAACGAAGGGGTCTTCGTCTGCAATCACCAGCACCGGATCATGCTCTACAACGCCGCCGCGGTCTCGCTTGTCGGTGCCCCGGAGCATGTCGGGCTTGGCCGCGATCTCGGCGCCGTGCTCGACATCGGCCCGCTCGGCCACAGCCTCAGCCGGCTCGAGCTGCGCCTCGAGGCCGATCCTGAGGCGCGGCACGAGATCTCCGCGCCCTTCGTCTGCTCGACCCGCGACGGGGCCCAGGTCTTTCACGGCCGTATGGCGCTCCTGATCGCGCCGGGCGGCTCGATCTCGGGCTATCTCGTGACGCTTGTCGACGGTTCGCAGGACCATGCGCTGCTCGCTGGCGGCGATGCCATGCGGCACACGCTCTCGGGTGAACTCGCGCCGCGGCTCGACGAGATCCGCCGCGCTGCCGAGCGGCTGGTGAGCGACGCGCTGACCGCGGGGGAACGCGAGATGCTCGCCCGCCTCGCCGCCGATGCGAGCCGCGAGGCCTCCGAGATTACCCGCGCGGTCTCCGCCGGCCTGCGCGAGCTCCTGCTCGGCCATGCGACCATGGTCGATGTCTACGCGCTCGATCTCGCGAAGCTCGTCGCGCGCAAGCTCCCGCCTGATGCCGGGGTCCGCACCACCCTGATCGGCACGCCCGAATGGCTGCTCGCTGACAGTCTTGCCCTGGTGGAGGCGCTCGAGACGCTGGTGCTCCAGATTGCCGAAAGCCGCGGCGTGGAGGAGGTCTTCCTCGAGACCGTCGCCACCTCCGGCGGCGGGGTTGATCTGGAGGTCTCCTGGCGTGGCGATCCCGCGACGGAGGCCGAGCGCGCGGCCTGGTGCGAGCTCGACTGTTTTGGGGCCAAGGATCATCAGCGCCTCGGCAACGTGCTCGATCGCCATGGCTCCCGCCTCGAGGCGGCACCGGCCCGCCGCCCGGGCAATGCCATGCTGCGGCTTCCGCTCCGCGCGCCCCAGCGGCGGCGCCAGACCGGCGAAGCCGCCCGCCGTCCCGCAGCCCGGGCCGAGTTCTACGACGCGAACCTCATGGCGGCGCATCAGGGCGACGCCGAGCTCGCCCAGCGCCGCATGCGCGACCTGCACTTTGTGGTCTTCGATTGCGAGATGACCGGTCTTCAGCCGGGGCAGGGCGACGAGATCATCCAGATCGGTGCCGTCCCTGTGGTGCGCAACCGCATTCTCTCGGGCGAGGCGACGGAATGGCTGGTCAATCCCGGCCGCCCGATCCCGCCCGCCTCGATCCAGTTTCACGGCCTCACCGACGCCGATGTCCGCGACAAGCCCTCGATCCTCGAGGTGCTGCCCGAGTTCCGCACCTTCTGCGGCGACGCGGTGCTGGTCGCTCACAACGCCGCCTTCGACATGCGCTTTCTCACCATCAAGGAGAAGGCCGCGGGCGTGCGCTTCGACAATCCGGTCCTGGACACCATGCTCATCTCGCTGCTGCTCGACGGGCCGAAGGAGGATCATTCGCTCGACGGGCTCTCCGGACGCTACGGCATCTCGATCACCGGCCGGCACACCGCGCTCGGCGACACGATCGCGACGGCGGATCTGCTGGTGAAGATGATCGAGCGTCTGGAGGCGAAGGGCTTCGGCACCTTTGGCGACGTGATGCGGGAAACCAACATGGCAGCGGAGCTGCGCCATCGCGGCGCGGTCTTCGCCCACGGAACGGGAGCAGGTGGCTGAGGCATGGTGGACATGGCATTTGAGGGCGGCGGTACAGGCAATTCGGGCAAGGATGGGCTGGACACGCGGGGTTTCCTGCTGCAGCACCCGCCCTACGACCGGATGGACCCGGCCCATCTCGATTTTCTGCTGGCGCGGCTGAAGCCCATCACCTTCGCAGACGGCGCCGCGATCACCGATCCCGCTGCCGGGCCCGCCGAATGGTTCTACATCCTCCGCTCGGGCCTTGTTGTCGGCGAGGAAAGTGCCGAAGACGAGCGCATCTCCGGCAATGCCTTTGAGCTCGTGCCGGGCGAGTGCTTTCCGATCGGCGCGCTGGTGGCGAATCGGCCGATCCGGAATGTCCAGCGCGCGGTCGGCGATGTGGTCTGCCTCACCATGCCACGCGCCGAATTCAATCGGCTCCGCGACATCTCGACAGCCTTCAACCAGTACTGCACCCACCGCCTCTCGGGCCTTCTCGAGAAGGTCAACCGCACCGTTCGCGCCGAGGCCGCCCGCGATCTCGGTGACGACAGCTCGCTCAGCGTCTCGCTGATGGAAAAGCGCCTGCGCAAGCCGATGACGAGCGGGCCGGATGCGCCGATCTCCGAGGTGCTCGCGCGCATGAGTGGCGCGCGCATCGGCTCGATGCTCATCATCGACGCGAGCGGCGCGCCCATCGGCATCTTCACGCTCCGCGACCTCATGAACCGCGTGGCGCTCAAGGGCGTGCCCTATTCCGAGCCGATCCGGAAGGTGATGACGCCCGATCCGCTCACCATCTCCCGCTCCGCCTTCGCCTTCGAGGCGGCGATGAAGATGGCCCATGCCGGGATCCACCATCTCGTCGTGGTCGAAGGCGGGCAGCTCGTGGGCGTCGTCTCCGAGCGCGATCTCTTCTCGATGCAACGCGTCGGGCTTGTCAATCTCACCAAGTCCATCTCGACGGCGGAGAATGTCGAGGAGCTTGTCCACCTCGCCGACGACACCCATCAGCTCGTCGCACAGATGATCGCCCAAGGCGCAAAGATCGGCCAGATCGCCCAGATCATCACCCTTCTGAACGACCAGATCACCGAGCGCGTCATCGAGCTCGCGCTGGAGGATGCGGAGCTCCCCGAGGGCCTCACCTTCACCTGGCTCGCCTTCGGGAGCGAGGGCCGCGCTGAACAGACGCTCAAGACCGATCAGGACAACGGCATTCTCTTCACCCCGCCCGATGGCATGGACGCCGAAACGGCACGCGCCGCGCTCATCCCCTTCGCCGACCGGGTGAACCACGATCTCGATGCCTGTGGCTTCACGCTCTGCCCGGGCAACATCATGGCGCGCAATCCCGAGTGCTGCCTCACCTACGAGGAATGGCGCCTGCGCTTTGCCCGCTGGGTCAACCAGAGCACGCCGGAAAACCTGCTCAACGCGACGATCTTCTTCGATTTTCGCCCGCTCTGGGGCCCGCGCGAGCCAGTGCGCGAGCTGCGCCGGGCGATGTTCGGGCTCATCGGCCCGAACGGGCTCTTCCGCCGCCAGATGGCCGCCAACGCGATGCGCAACACGCCACCCCTCGGCATGATCCGCGACTTCCGCCTGAGCGGCAAGGGCGAGGAGGCCAACACGCTCGACCTCAAGGTGAATGGCGTCACCCTCTTCATCGATGCCGCCCGCATCCTCTCGCTCGCGCATGGCGTCGATGCGACCAACACGGTGGAGCGAATCGCGGGCGTGGTGCGCGCAGGCGGCATGGACCGCAACGACGCCACCGCCTGGATCGACGCCTACGACTACATTCGTCTGCTCCGGATGCGGGTGAACGAGCTCCAGGCCCAGGCCGGACAGCGGCTTTCGAACCGGATAGACCCCTCCAGGTTGAGCGAGCTTGACCGGCGCATCCTGAAGGAGGCCTTCCGGGAGGCAAAGCGCCTGCAGGCTAAACTGGCGCTTGACTACCAGCTCTGAACTCACGCAGATGTGAATGCCCGACTAATCCGTGTAAATTGACGCAAATCATGGCACCCGACGGCCTTCCCGGTGTTTGGATGGATTGCCCGTCGTGTCCGCCATCGGAGTGGACGGGCGCGACAATTGGGGGAGACACCACATGGGACCGGAAACACCGTGACCGCACCAGTTACAGATTCCGCATATGAGAAGATCAGCAGTAACCCGAAATTCCAGGAACTGATCGCACAGCGTGCCAAACTTGCGCGCATCCTGTCGATCCTTATTCTTGGGATCTATTTTGGCTTCATTCTGCTTGTGGCCTACGCGCCCGGCTTTCTTGGCACTCCGCTCGGCAGCGGTGTGACGACCATCGGCGTTCCCGTCGGGGTCTTCGTGATCGTGGCTGCCTTCGTGCTTACAGGCGTCTACGTGGCCAAGGCCAATACGACGTTCGACCAGATGAACAAGGAAATCCTGGAGGACGCCCAGAGATGACGCGCGCAGCACGCAACCTCGTCGCGACACTCACGGTGCTCGCGACCTCGGCGCCTGTACTGGCGCTGGCCGACACGATCCAGGGCGGCGAGAAGCGCTCCTCGGTGAACGTGACCGCCATCATCATGTTCCTGATCTTCGTGAGCTTCACCCTCTTCATCACCAAGTGGGCGGCCTCCCGGACGAAATCTGCGGCGGATTTCTACACCGCCGGTGGCGGCATCACCGGCTTTCAGAACGGCATGGCGATCGCGGGCGACTACATGTCGGCGGCTTCCTTCCTCGGGATCTCCGGCCTCGTCTTCGTCTCGGGCTATGACGGCCTGATCTACTCGGTGGGCTTCCTTGTCGGCTGGCCGATCGTGCTCTTCCTGATCGCGGAACGCCTGCGCAACCTCGGCAAGTTCACCTTCGCAGACGTCGCCTCCTACCGCCTGCAGCAGACGCCGATCCGCCTGCTCTCCGCGGTCGGGACCCTCACCGTGGTGGCCTTCTACCTGATCGCGCAGATGGTTGGCGCCGGCAAGCTCATTGAGCTGCTCTTCGGTCTGCCCTACGGCATCGCGGTGATCCTCGTGGGCGTGCTGATGATCCTCTACGTGACCTTCGGTGGCATGCTGGCGACCACTTGGGTGCAGATCATCAAGGCCTGCCTCCTGCTTGGTGGCGCAACCTTCATGGCGCTGATGGTGCTCGTCGCCTTCAACTTCAGCCCCGAGGCGATGTTCAAGGCCGCGACAGAGGTGCATCCCAAGGGTATCGACATCATGAAGCCCGGCGGCCTCGTGCATGACCCGATCTCTGCGATCTCCCTCGGGCTGGCGCTCATGTTCGGCACCGCGGGCCTGCCGCACATCCTGATGCGCTTCTTCACCGTCGCCGACGCCAAGGCGGCCCGGAAGTCCGTGTTCTATGCCACCGGCTTCATCGGCTACTTCTACATCCTCACCTTCATCATCGGGTTCGGCGCCATCACCTTCCTGATGAACAACCCGAACTACTTCAATACCGAGGTGGTGGACGGCGTCACGACGTGGGACAAGCTGACCGGCCTCATCGGCGGCAGCAACATGGCGGCAATCCATCTCGCCGACGCCGTGGGCGGCTCGCTCTTCCTTGGCTTCATCTCGGCGGTTGCCTTCGCAACCATCCTCGCGGTGGTCGCGGGTCTCACGCTTGCCGGCGCTTCGGCGGTCAGCCACGACCTCTATGCCTCGGTTTTCGCCCGTGGCCGCGCCACCGACGCCGACGTGATCCGGGTCTCCAAGATCTCGACGGTCAGCCTTGGCATCATCGCCATCATCCTCGGCTATCTCTTCGAGAAGCAGAACGTCGCCTTCATGGTCGGCCTCGCCTTCTCCATCGCCGCGAGCTGCAACTTCCCGGTTCTGCTCATGTCGATGTTCTGGTCGAAGCTGACGACCCGGGGTGCCTTCATGGGCGGGCTCATCGGCCTCCTCTCGGCGGTGATCATGGTGATCCTGTCGCCGGCGGTCTGGGTGAAGGTCATGGGCAACCCGGAAGGCACCGCGCCGTTCCCCTATGACAACCCGGCGCTGTTCTCGATGTCGCTGGCCTTCATCGGGATCTACGCCTTCTCGATGATCGACCACAGCCGCAACGCGGCGAAGGAGCGGGCCGCCTTCCCGGCGCAGTTCGTCCGGTCCAACACCGGTCTCGGGGCGGAAGGCGCTTCCGCGCACTGACCTCTGGTCGATCGGTCTTCTGGATGCCCCGCCCCGTGCGGGGCATCTTTTTTTGTGCCCCTCTCCGGCCGCACCGATCCCTCCGCCCGCCACATCTTGTGCACCGCAGCAACCGGGTGTGGCCAGTCCGGCCGCCGGGGCGGGCAAAACATTGGCAGATCTGCCCTGAACCCCATGAAATGCCTCATATGTCTCGCTGAATCGCAGCGTAAAGGATGATTTTTCTAGACGTGAGGTGTAGAAACATTTACGAAAAAACCACGTCAGAGAACGTAACAAAATGTCGGGCATGTTCGCCTCCGCGGCGCACTGGCCGTCACTCTGATACAAACTGGGGAGAAAAATGAGCGCTCAAAAAAAAGATGTCGGGGAATACTGGAGCCGGAATATCGGCATCATTGTTCCGTGCCTGGTCATCTGGGCATTAGTGTCGCTGGGGGCAGGGATCCTCTTCGCGCCGATGCTCAACGGGATCCATCTCGGGGGCTATCCGCTGGGCTTCTGGTTTGCCCAGCAGGGAGCCATCTACGTCTTCATCCTCCTGATCTTCTATTACGCCTGGCGCATGAACGGGCTGGATCGGGAATTCGACGTCAACGAAGAGTGAGGAACGCCCATAATGGATCTGCAGACCCTTAGCCTTATCGCGGTGGGCCTCACGTTCGTGGTCTATATCGCGATCGCGATCTGGTCGCGCGCTGGCAGCACCGAGGAATTCTACGTCGCCGGCGGCGGCATCCACCCCGTCGCCAACGGCATGGCCACGGCGGCGGACTGGATGTCGGCGGCCTCCTTCATCTCCATGGCCGGCATCATCGCCTTCCTCGGCTACACCGGCGGCGCCTACCTGATGGGTTGGACCGGCGGCTACGTGCTGATGGCACTGCTGCTCGCGCCCTACCTGCGCAAGTTCGGCAAGTTCACCGTGCCGGAATTCATCGGCGACCGCTTCTATTCCACCACCGCCCGCGCGGTGGCTGTGATCTGCCTCCTGATGATCTCGCTCACCTACGTGATCGGTCAGATGCGCGGCGTCGGCATCGCCTTCTCCAACATTCTCAACCTGCCGATCGAGCTTGGTCTCGTCGTGGGTATGGTGATCGTTGCCGTATATGCCGTTCTCGGCGGCATGAAGGGCATCACCTACACCCAGATCGCCCAGTACGTGATCATGATCTTCGCCTATTCGGTGCCCGCGATCTTCATCTCGCTGCACCTGACGGATACGGCCCTGCCGCAGTTCGGCCTTGGCGGAACGCTCGCCGACCGGCCGGACACCCACCTGCTGAGCGCCCTCGATCAGACGCTGCAGGATCTCGGCTTCGGCGCCTATACCGACCGGCCGGGCATGGGCATGTACAACATGTTCCTGCTCACGCTCTCGCTGATGATCGGCACCGCGGGTCTGCCGCACGTGATCGTGCGCTTCTTCACCGTGCCGAAGATCTCGGATGCGCGCAAATCGGCGGGCTATGCGCTCATCTTCATCGCGCTGCTCTACACGGTTGCTCCGGCGATCGCGGCGATGGCGATCTACAACTTCTCCAACACGATCCAGACCGGCCCGGTCGGCGATCCGGAAGCCAACCTGCCCTATGATCAGAAGCCGGCATGGATGGATCGCTGGGAGAACACCGGTCTGCTCATCTTCGAAGACAAGAACGGCGACGGCCGCATCCAGTACTACAACGACAAGAACCCGGACATGGTCGCCAAGGCCGACGAATGGGGCTGGAAGGGCAACGAGCTCGTGAAGTTCGACAACGACATCATGGTGCTCGCCAACCCGGAAATCGCGGCGCTCCCGAACTGGGTTGCTGCTCTGGTGGCCGCCGGCGGTATCGCCGCTGCGCTCTCCACCGCGGCGGGCCTCCTGCTCGCGATCTCCTCCTCGGTCAGCCACGACCTGCTCAAGGGCATCTTCATGCCCAAGATCAGTCCGAAGGCTGAGCTCACGGCGGCGCGCATCTCGATGCTCGTGGCCATTGCGATCGCGGGGTATCTCGGCCTCAATCCGCCGGGCTTTGCCGCTCAGGTGGTGGCGCTCGCCTTCGGTCTCGCCGCATCCTCGCTCTTCCCGGTGCTGATGATGGGGATCTTCTCCAAGCGCATCAACAAGGAAGGCGCGATCTCTGGGATGCTCGTGGGTCTCATCTCCACGATGGTCTACATCTTCCTCTACAAGGGCTGGTTCTTCATCCCCGGCACCGAAACTCTGCCGGACGACCCGAGCGGCTGGCTGCTCGGGATCAACCCGTCGGGCTTCGGGGTTATCGGTGCGCTGCTGAACTTCCTCACCGCCTATGTGGTCTCCGGCATGACCAAGCCCACGCCGGTCGAGATCCAGAAGCTCGTCGAGAACGTCCGCGTTCCGCGCGCCCAGGTCTGACCCTCAAGGCGGCCGGTTTCCGGCCAGACGCTTCCCGAAAGGCCCGCTCAGGCGGGCCTTTCACTTTTTGTGTCGGTTGCCGTCACGAGGATTACAAATTCCCTGCGCCTGTTGCGCATTGCAGCAAAGACGCCTATGCAATGGGCTTGGGTACATGAGTCATAAATGCATTACACGGATCGCCCGGCGCTCCATGTCGGGATCATCATGGATGGCAATGGGCGCTGGGCCAAGTCGCACGGCCTTGCGCGGGTCGCAGGCCACGCCCGCGGGGCGCGCCGCGTCAGCGAGATCGTCCGCGTCTGCCCGGACCTCGGCATCACCCATCTGACCCTTTATGCCTTCTCGACCGAGAACTGGCAGCGTCCGCTGACCGAGATCGACGGGCTCATGCGGCTCTTCGAACAGTATATCTGCGGCAAGATGGCGGCGCTCCGCAGCCACGATGTCCGCGTACGCTTTGTCGGCATGCGCCACCGGGTGCCCGAAGGCCTGCAGAAGCTCATGGCAAGGCTCGAATCCCATACCAGCGGTTGCAGCCGCCTCAATCTAACGATCGCCATCGACTACGGCAGCCGCGACGAGATCACCCGCGCCGTGCGCAACCTCGCGGGTCAGGCTGCAGGAGGAGGGCTCCGGCCCGAGGCGATCGACGAGGCCCGTTTCGGTGGCGCCCTAGACACCGCCGAGCTGCCCGACCCGGATCTGATCATCCGCACGTCGGGAGAGCAGCGCGTGTCGAACTTCCTGCTCTGGCAGGGGATCTATGCCGAATACACTTTCCCGCCCGAACCCTGGCCGGAATTCACCGCGGCACATCTGCGCCGCGAGATCGAGGCCTTCGGCCACCGCCACCGCCGCTTCGGCCTCGTCGATGAGCCTGAACCCGGCCCGCAGCTCGGCGGCGCCTCGGGATAACGGCCAGCTCCGGGCCGATGGCGCACGGGAAAGCGTGAATACCGACAGGCCATTACCCGCGATTTCCTCCGATCTCCTGGCCCACTTCAAGGGCTCGTCGTGATCTTCACGGTGAAGGTCCTGCTCCCACCGTGAAGAATGAACGCCGCTACCTGGCCTCCTGCGCCGTGACTGGCTCCCGCTCCATCGCCCTGCGGAGCGCATGCCAGCTTGCCTTGGGGGTCCGCTCCAGCGTCTCGAAATCGACATGCACCAACCCGAAGCGCTTCTCGTAGCCGAAGGCCCATTCGTAGTTGTCGAGAAGGGACCAGATGAAATACCCCGCGAGCGGCACCCCTTCCGCTATCGCCTGCCGCGCTGCTCCGAGATGCGCCTCGAGATAGGCGATCCGTTCGCGATCCTCGAGGGGTGTCGCCGCCGCGAGCCCGTTCTCCGTCACCACGATCGGCAGCCGGCCGCTCGTGAGGTCTTTCAGCCGGGTGAGAAAATGGAGCAGGCCATCTGGGCAGATCTCCCAGCCCATATCGGTTGTCGGCAGCGGCCCGGGCGCCTCGCGAAGTCCTGGCCAGGGGCTCTCCGGGTTCGCCGCGAGCCGCTTGCAGGTGTAGTAGTTGATGCCGATCCAGTCGAGGTCCTGCCCGATCAGGGCCATGTCGTCCTGCCAGCCGTCCGGCATGTGCGGCCCGAGCCCCTCCAGAACATCCTCCGGATAGGCCCGCTCGAGCACGCCGCCGACAAACCAGCGGTTGTAGATCCCGTCATAGAGCCGCGCGGCGTGTTCCGATTCGGCGCTCTCGTCGGCGGGCAGCGCATATTCGAAGTTCATCACCGCGCCGAGATTGCCGAGCCCCAGCCCCCGCATCACCTCGATCGCCCGGCCATGGGCCAGCAGCACGTGATGCATCGCCCGTGCCGCAGCCCGGATGTCGCGCAGTCCCGGCGCGTGATGGCCGAGGAAGTGACTGAGCCAGGCGACGCACCAGGGCTCGTTGACCGGGGCCGTGGCGTGGATACGGTCCCCGAGCCGCGCCATCACCAGCGCGGTGTAATCGGCGAACCATCCCGCCACGTCGCGGTTCCGCCAGCCGCCGAGATCGGCCAGCGCCGCAGGAAGCTCCCAGTGATAGAGCGTCGCCCAGGGCGCGAGCCCGCGTGCGAGCATGCCGTCAACCAGCCGATCGTAGAAATCCAGCCCCTCTGCATTCGGTGTGCCGCGCCCCTCAGGCATCACGCGGGCCCAGGAGATCGAGAAGCGATAGGCATCGAGCCCCGCATCCCGCACGAGATCGAGATCCGCGGGCCAGCGGTGGTAGTGGTCGCAGGCGAGCCGTCCGTCCTCAGCCCGGACGGTGTTGCCCGGGGTCGCGGCGAACGTGTCCCAGTGCGAGGGGCCGGCGCCCCCGAATCGCGCGCCCTCGATCTGATAGGCCGAGGTCGCGGCGCCGAAGGTGAAGCCTTGCGGAAAATCGGCGCGGCGAAAGCCGAAGCCGGTCGTGGTGTCAGGCATGGGTCTGTCCTCTGGGCGCCGGCCCGGTCGAAAGGCCGAGGGTAAGCTCGACCTCCCAGAGCTCCTGGCGGGGGCCGCTTTCGGGGGTCGAGATCAGGTCGATGAGCATCCGTGCGGCTTGCCGCCCGGCGGCCCGTACCGAGGAGCGCGTTGCGGTGAAGAGCGGCACCTCCCCTGCGTTGGGCAGGAACGAGAGGTCGTCATCGTGGGTGGTGATGGAGAAATCCCGCCCCGCCTGGCGGCCGAGCTCGCGCATCGCCCGCAGCACACCATGGGCCGTGATGATCGAGGAGGTGAGGAACGCTGTCGGCGGATCGGCGAGCTGCATCATGCGGGTCGCCGCCGCGTAGCCCAGCGGCTCCGTCATCTCGCTCTGATGGGCGAGGTCGGTGTCGAAGGCGATCCCTGCCTCGATCAGCGCCTCTTCGTAGCCGAGGCGCCGCCGCGCGGCGAAGGAAAGCTGCTCCTGCCCGTTCAGCAGCGCGATTCGCCGGTGGCCGAGATGGGCAAGGAGCTCCGTCGCGCGGCGGAAGGCCCGGCGGTTGTTGATGTCGATCCAGGAATAGCCTGCCTCGTCGGGCCCGGTGCGGCCATGCACGAGAAAGGGCAGGCCGAGCTCGGCGAGCAGCTCGATGCGGAAATCGACGACCTTCGGTCCGGACACCAGAATCCCGTCCACCTTCCGCTGCCGCGCCATTTCCCGGTAGGCCTCGGCCTCCTGCTCGGCGGGCACGATCGAGAGCACGGTGTCGTAGCCCGCTGCCGAATAGGTCTCGCCGGCGCCGGCGAGAAAATCGGCAAAGACCGGGTTGATCATCTGGTGCTCGGCGATCGGAATCACGTGCCCGATGGCGAGCGTCCGGCCTGTGGCAAGCCGCCGCGCCACCTGGTTCGGGGCATAGCCATGCAACCGCGCCGCCTCTGCCACCCGTTCCCGCGTCGCGGCGCTCACCTCCGGATAGCCGTTGAGCGCACGGCTCACGGTCGTGGTGGAAAGGTCGAGGAGGTTTGCGAGCTCTCTCAGATTCATGGTGATCCAGCATTCAAAGCGCTTTGGATTTTGACAAGCCTTGTCCGGCCTGACAATGGGGTAGGGGGAATATTTTCGGCATTGCTTGACAGTTTCCGAGGGCTGTCGCATGGTTCGAGCATTCAAAGCGGTTTGGCATATGGGTCAAACTGGCAGTTCAACGCGGCCCGTTCGAGGCTGGAGGATTGGGGAGAAAACGCATGAGAGCGTGGTACTGCGCGAGCGCAGCGGCTGGATTGTCGCTGTTTGCCGGCGTCGCCGGAGCACAGGATCTGAAATTCGCGCCGGGTGAAGATGCGCGGTTCAACTGGGCGAGCTACGACGAATTTGCCGCAAGCCACGACCTCTCGGGGCAAACCCTGTCGATCTTCGGGCCCTGGCTTGGCCCCGACAAGGAACTCATCGAGAGCGTGCTTGCTTATTTCGAGGCGGCTACCGGCGCCGATGTGCGCTATGCGGGCTCCGACAGTTTCGAGCAGCAGATCGTGATCGATGCCCAGGCGGGTTCGGCCTCGAATATCGCGGTCTTCCCGCAGCCCGGCCTGCTCAAGGATCTCGCCGCCAAGGGACTTGTCACGCCGCTCGATTCCGCCACTGCCGACTGGGTGCGCGAGAATTACGCTGCTGGCGACTCCTGGGTCGATCTCGGCAGCACCAACGGCGAACTCTACGGCTTCTTCTACAAGGCCGACCTCAAGTCGCTCGTCTGGTATGTGCCCGAGAATTTCGAGGATGCGGGCTACGAGGTGCCGGAGACCATGGAGGATCTGCTCGCACTCTCGCAGCAGATCGTCGACGATGGCGGCACGCCTTGGTGCATCGGGCTCGGGTCGGGCGATGCAACCGGCTGGCCCGCCACCGACTGGGTCGAGGATCTGCTGTTGCGGCTCCAGTCGCCGGAAGTCTACGACGGCTGGGTAACCAACGAGATCCCCTTCGATGATCCGCGTGTGGTCGAGGCGATCGACGCCTTCGGCACCTTCGCGCGCAACGACGACTGGGTCGCAGGCGGCGCCGCTGCCGTTGCCACAACCGATTTCCGCGACAGCCCGCAGGGCCTCTTCCAGTCGCCGCCGGCCTGCTACCTGCACAAGCAGGCAAGTTTCATCCCGAGCTTCTTCCCTGCCGGAACCGAAGTCGGGCTCGATGCTGATTTCTTCTACTTCCCGGCCTGGGAGGAAAAGGATCTCGGCAAGCCGGTGCTCGGCGCCGGCACGGTCTTCGGGATCACCAACGACAGCCCCGCCGCGCATGCCTTCATCGATTTCCTCAAGACGCCGATCGCGCATGAGGTCTGGATGGCGCAGTCGGGCTTCCTCACACCGTTCAAGGGCGTCAATCTCGATGCCTATGCCACGGACAGCCAGAGGCAGATGGGCGAGATCCTGCTCGGTGCCACCACCTTCCGGTTCGACGCTTCCGACCTCATGCCGGGCCGAGTCGGCGCCGGGGCGTTCTGGACCGGCATGGTCGATTATGTCGGCGGCGAGGATGCCGAGGCGGTCGCGAAGAACATCCAGGGTGTCTGGAACGCACTGAACTGATCCCGGCAAACGGGACGGCTGCAAGCCCGCCGGGCGCCTGTCGAGGGTGCCCGGAAGGGCTCGGGCGGAAAAGGAGGGGAAGGGACGATGGGCCAGATTCTGTCCGCGCTTGGCGTGGTCATTCTCGGGGTCGCCGCATGTGCCGGCTATTTCTGGGGCAGCAACGTGATCCTCGACCGGATCTACCCGCCGCGCGGGCCGAACGCGGGGGCGAACATCATGAGGGCCAATACCATCCGGCCCTGGCTCTTCGTCGGCCCCGCGCTCTTCGCGCTCACCATCTACCTCATCTACCCGGTCTTCGCCTCGGTCTGGCTCTCGCTCCATGACCGCAGCGGCGAAACCTTCGTGGGCACGTCGAACTACACCTGGATGCTCAACGACCCCGAATTCCGCCAGAGCTTCCGCAACAACATGCTCTGGCTCCTGATCGTGCCCGCGGGCGCGACCTTCTTCGGCCTGCTCGCGGCGGCGGTCACCGACCGGATCTGGTGGGGCAACATCGCGAAATCCCTCATCTTCCTGCCGATGGCGATCAGCTTCATCGGCGCCTCGGTGATCTGGAAATTCATCTACGACTATCGCGGCGAGGGCCAGCCGGAGATCGGCCTCCTCAACGCCATCGTGGTGGGGCTGGGCGGCGAGCCGCACGCCTGGATCACCATGCCGTTCTGGAACAACGTTTTCCTCATGGTGATCCTGATCTGGATCCAGACCGGGTTCGCCATGGTGATCCTCTCCGCCGCGCTGCGCGGCATCCCGGAGGAGACCATCGAGGCGGCCGTGCTCGACGGCGCCTCGCCGCTGCAGATCTTCTTCAAGATCAAGGTGCCGCAGATCTGGGGCACCATCGCCGTGGTCTGGACCACGATCACCATCCTCGTGCTCAAGGTCTTCGACATCGTGCTCGCGATGACCAACGGGCAGTGGAACACCCAGGTGCTCGCCAACCTCATGTTCAACTGGATGTTTCGCGGCGGCGGCGATTTCGGCCGCGGGGCGGCGATCGCCGTCATCATCATGGTCCTCGTCATTCCGATCATGATCTGGAACATCCGCAACGCCTCGAAGGAGCAGTGAGATGGAAGGCATCGCCGGACGCAATCCGCTCGTCACCTGGCTCGTCCACATATCGGCGGCGCTGCTCGTCATCATCTGGACCGTGCCCACCATGGGGCTCTTCATCTCCTCGCTCCGCGACAAGGACCAGATCGCCGTCTCGGGCTGGTGGACAGCGCTCTCGGGCTCCGAGCAGAACCTCGTCGAGCGCACCGCGGCCCCTGACGAGGCGGTCGAGCGCGATGGGACATGGGTGCTCGAGGGCAATCTCTTCGGCGAGAACGAGGGAACGGTCTCGGCCTTCGGCTGGCGCGCCCAGGAGCCCGCGGCCTTCCAGCCCGGCGAGACGGCCGAGCTCCGCGGCGGCGAGACACTCACCGTTGAGAAGGACGGCACCTACATCCTCTCGAGCGTCGAGCAGCCCGAGGGCAAGCGCGGCCAGCGCATCTTCTTCACCTCGCTCCAGCCGCCGAAATTCACCCTCGACAACTATCGCAACGTGCTCTTCTCGCAAGGCATCGGGCGGTCCTTCATCAACTCGCTGACCGTCACCATCCCCTCGACCGTCATCCCGATCCTGATCGCGGCCTTCGCGGCCTATGCGCTCGCCTGGATGCCGTTCCCGGGGCGCGCGCTTCTGCTCGCGACCGTTGTGGGCCTTCTCGTCGTGCCGCTCCAGATGTCGCTCATCCCGCTCCTGCAGATGTACAACAGCGTCGGTGGTTTTCTCGGGGTGCCCGCCAAGACCTATGCCGGGATCTGGCTCGCCCATACCGGCTTCGGCTTGCCGCTCGCGATCTATCTGCTGCGGAACTACATGGCGGGGCTGCCGCGCGAGATCATAGAGAGCGCGCGCGTCGACGGTGCCTCGGATTTCGAGATCTTCGTGAAGATCATCCTGCCGCTCTCCTTCCCGGCGCTCGCCTCCTTCGCGATCTTCCAGTTCCTCTGGGTGTGGAACGATCTGCTGATCGCGATGGTCTTCCTCGGCAACAACGAGGAGCAGCTCGTGCTCACCGGCCGCCTGCGCGAACTGCTGGGCAGCCGCGGCGGCAATTGGGAGATCCTCACGGCCTCGGCCTTCGTGACCATCATCATCCCGCTGCTCGTGTTCATCACGCTCCAGCGCTACCTGGTCCGCGGGCTTCTGGCCGGCTCGGTGAAGGGGGGCTGAGACCGCGCGCGCCCATATCCTCCGTGCCGCGGCCATCGGGGCCGCGGACAGGGGGTGGGGGCGCCGGTCCCGAACGGATGCAGCAGACAGGCGAGAACAAGAATAGTGATTGGGGGAAATAGATGGCCGAACTCAAACTGACCAAGGTCGGCAAGGCCTACGGTCCCGTCGAGGTGCTCCGCGACATCGACCTCGATATCGACACGGGCGAGCTCATTGTCTTCGTCGGCCCCTCGGGCTGCGGCAAGTCGACGCTGCTGAGGATGATCGCAGGCCTCGAGCGCATCACCTCCGGCACGCTCGAGATCGACGGCAAGGCGATGAACGACGTGCCGCCCGCGCAGCGGGGCATCGCGATGGTCTTCCAGTCCTACGCGCTCTATCCGCACATGACGGTGCGCGACAACATGGCCTTCGGCATGAAGATCGCCAAGAAGCCCAAGGCCGAGATCGACGCCGCCGTCGACAAGGCCGCGAAGATGCTCCAGCTCACCCCGTATCTCGACCGCCTGCCCAAGGCGCTCTCTGGGGGGCAGCGCCAGCGCGTCGCCATCGGGCGGGCGATCGTGCGTGATCCCAAGGTCTTCCTCTTCGACGAGCCGCTCTCGAACCTCGACGCCGCGCTGCGCGTCGCCACCCGCATCGAGATCGCCCAGCTCAAGGAGCGGATGCCGGAATCGACGATGATCTACGTGACCCACGACCAGGTCGAGGCCATGACGCTCGCCACACGGATCGTGGTGCTCAATGGCGGCAATATCGAACAGGTCGGGCCGCCCCTCGAGCTCTACGAGCGTCCCGCGAATGTGTTTGTCGCCCGCTTCATCGGCTCGCCCTCGATGAACATCTTCGAGGGCCGGATCACCGGCACCGGCGCCCAGACCCGCGTCGAGCTCGACCAGGGCGGCGGCGCCGTGGTGCCGGTGGCGAGCGGTGAGCGCGACATGGGCTCGAGCGTAAAGCTCGGTGTCCGCTCGGAAGATCTCGTGCCGACCACCGGCGAGGCGCTCATCGAGGGCCGTGTGGAAATCGTCGAGGGGCTTGGCGAAACGACGCTGCTGCATCTCGAAAGGGTGGGCGAGGCCGAGCCGACGATCGCGAAGCTGCCGGGCATCCACAGCATCTCGCGGCACGAGACGGTGCGCCTTGGCGCCGATCCGGCAAAGCTGCACCTCTTCGATGTGAAAGGGCGGTCCTTCCATTATCGCTGATCCGATGTCTGTGGGGGGTTGAATAAATCACGTAGACTGATTTATAAGCCTCGCAACAACAAGACTGGGGAGGATTCGGCTGATGTTCCTTGTGTGCGGAGAAGCGCTTTTCGACTTCTTTCTGGAGCGGGAGCAGGGGCCGGGTCAGGCGAGCTATGATGCTCGCGCCGGCGGCTCGCCCTTCAACGTGGCGATCGGGCTTGCGCGTCTTGAGCGCTCCGTGGGGCTCCTGACCGGGCTCTCGACCGATCTCCTCGGTCAGCGGCTGCGCCAGGTGCTCGAGGCGGAATCGGTCTCGACCCGCTATTCGGTCTCCACCGCGCGGCCGACGACACTCAGCCTCGTCGGTCTCGATACCGCCGGTGTGCCCGCCTACCAGTTCTACGACGCCAATTCCGCGGGCTCCGGCATGACCGATGTCGAGGTGCCCGAGATCGGGCCGGAGGTCACGGGCTTCCACTTCGGCTCGTTCTCGCTGGTGGCCGAGCCGGCGGCGGATGCCTTCGCGTCTCTCGCCCGGCGCCATAAGGATCTCTTCATCTCGCTTGACCCGAACATCCGCCCGACCGTCGAGCCGGACATGGCCGTCTGGCGCCGCCGCCTCGCCGGGCTCTATCCGCTCGCCAATCTCGTGAAGATCAGCGCCGAGGATCTCGAGCTCCTGCATCCGGGCCGAACGGCTGAGGATTTTGCCGCGGAGGGTCTGGCCAACGGAGTTCAGCTCGTTATTGTCACCGACGGGGGCGAACAGGCGAGAGGCTGGATGGCCGGTGGGGTGAGCGCAAGCGCGACGCCGCCAAAGTCCGAGGTGGTCGACACCGTCGGAGCCGGCGACACCTTCCAGGCAGCCCTTCTCGCCACGCTTCTGCGCGGGCCGCAGGGTCCGGCCGAAACACTCGGCGCGATGGACCGGGAGGGTCTGGCCGCGATGCTCGCCTTCGCCGCCCGCGCCGCCGCTGTAACATGTACCCGTCGCGGCGCCGATCTGCCGCGCGCTTCAGAACTTGTGTGAGGAGAAGGAAGCCAGGATGGTCTCCACCGTCATTCCCGTTCCGTCCTTCGATCTGGTGATCTTCGGCGCCACCGGCGATCTTGCCCGGCGCAAGATCCTGCCGAGCCTCTACCGCCGGCTCGCCGTGCAGCAGATGCCGTCGGACGCCCGGGTCATCGGTGCCGCGCGCTCCAAGATGAGCCGCAGCGAATTCCGCAAGATGATTTCCGACGCGCTGACCGAATTCGTCGAGCCGAAGCTGCTCAACCCCGCCACCGTCGAGACCTTCCTCGGCTGCATCGACTACGTGATGGTGGATGCGACCGGCACCAACGGCTGGTCCTCGCTCGCCAAGAAGCTCGAGGAACGCCCCGAGGTCACCCGCGCCTTCTACCTCTCCGTCGCGCCCTCGCTCTTCGAGCAGATCGCCGCCAAGCTCTCCGAAAGCGGCATCGCCACGCCCGAAAGCCGGATCGTGATCGAGAAGCCGCTCGGCCACGACCTCGCCTCGGCCATGAAGCTCAACGCCTCGCTCGCCCGCAGCTTCGACGAGGGCCAGATCTACCGGATCGACCATTATCTCGGGAAGGAGACGGTCCAGAACCTGATGGCGATCCGCTTCGCCAACGCGCTCTTCGAGCCGCTCTGGAACTCGGGCTTCGTCGAGCATGTGCAGATCACCGTGGCCGAGAGCGTCGGCGTCGAGGGGCGGGGCAGCTACTACGACCACTCCGGCGCCATGCGCGACATGGTGCAGAACCACATGATGCAGCTCCTCTGCCTCACGGCCATGGAGCCGCCCTCCCGCTTCGACCCCGACGCGGTGCGCGACGAGAAGCTCAAGGTGATCCGTGCGCTCGACCCGCTGAAGATCGGCGACACCGTGCGCGGCCAGTATCGCGCCCGGGGCAACGAGGGAAGCTATCACGACCACGTCGGCAACCCTCAGAGCCGCACCGAGAGCTATGTCGCGATCCGCGCGCATATCTCGAACTGGCGCTGGTCCGGCACCCCCTTCTACCTCCGCACCGGCAAGAAGCTCGGCGCGCGGATGTCCGAGATCGCCGTGGTGTTCAAGCACCCGCCGCACACGATCTTCCCGCAGGTGGACGATCTCAAGGGCAACGCCCTCATCATCCGCCTCCAGCCCGACGAGGGCATCACCATGCGGGTGACGATCAAGGAGCCCGGCCCGGGCGGCATGCGCCTCGTCGAGGTGCCGCTCGACATGACCTTCGCCGATGCGCTGGGCGAGGACGGTGGCACGATGCCCGAGGCCTACGAACGCCTCATCATGGACGTGATCCGCGGTGACCAGACCCTCTTCATGCGCGGCGACGAGGTCGAGGCCGCCTGGGCCTGGACAGATCCGGTCATCGATGCCTGGGCCGAGAGCGGCTCGAAACCGCTGCCCTACGATCCCGGCAGCGGCGGGCCGGTGGACGCCTACAAGCTCACCTCGCTCGACGGGCACCTCTGGCGCGAGATCACCACATGAGCGAAGCGGCCTTCACCCCCTATCCCGACCGCGACTCGCTGATGCGCGGGCTGGCCGAGCTCGTCGCCGACCAGCTCCGCGCCGCGGTGGCGACCAAGGGCCGGGCAACGCTCGCCGTGCCCGGCGGCACCACTCCGGGCCCGTTCCTCACATGGCTCTCCGAGGCCGATCTCGGCTGGGAGAATGTCGCGGTCATCCTCACCGACGAGCGCCAGGTGCCGGAAACCAGCGAGCGCTCCAACACCAGACTGGTGCGCGAGACGCTGATGCAGAACGCGGCCATCGCGGCGACGCTCGTCGATTTTCTCGGTGCCGACGGCACGGACGAGGCGCTCGCCGCGATCCGTGACCGCCTCGCGCCGGTCCTGCCGATCGACGTGCTCGTGACCGGCATGGGCGGGGACATGCACACCGCCTCGCTCTTCCCCGATGCGCCGGAACTTGCCGCGGCCCTCGATCCCGACGCGCCGATCCTCCTCGGGATCAGCCCCGCGGGTCAGCCCGAGGCGCGCCTCACCCTTACCGCCCCCGTCCTCAGCGCGGCCGCCGCCGCGCATGTCCTCATCACCGGCCCCGAGAAGAAGGCGGCCCTCGAGCATGCGCTCGCGGATGGCCCTGCCGCCGAGGCCCCCATCCGCGTCGTCCTGTCGGCGCCGTGCCCCGTCACGGTGCACTATGCCGACTGACGGCCCTGCCAGGAGTTCGACATGAGCCTGAACGCAACCGTCGCCCAAGTCACCGACCGCATCGTCGAGCGGTCGAAACCCCTCCGGCGGCCCTATCTCGACCGCATGGCGCGGGCACGCGACGAGGGTCCGAAACGCGCCCATCTCACCTGCGGCAACCAGGCGCATGCCTATGCCGCGATGGGGTCGCGCGACAAGAAGTCGCTTGCCACCACCAGCGCCGGCAATCTCGGCATCATCACCGCCTACAACGACATGCTCTCGGCGCATCAGCCCTACGAGACCTATCCCGATCTCATCCGGCGCGCGGCCCGCGCGGCGGGCGGCACGGCACAGGTCGCGGGCGGCGTCCCGGCGATGTGCGACGGGGTGACGCAGGGCCAGGCGGGCATGGAGCTTTCGCTCTTCTCCCGCGACGTGATCGCCATGGCCGCGGGCGTCGCGCTCAGCCACGACGTGTTCGATGCGACCGTCTATCTCGGCGTCTGCGACAAGATCGTGCCGGGGCTCGTGATCGCCGCGGCGACCTTCGGCCACCTTCCGGCCGTCTTCCTGCCCGCCGGCCCGATGACATCGGGCATCCCCAATGACGAGAAATCGCGGGTGCGCCAGCAGTTCGCCACCGGCGAGGTCGGCCGCGACAAGCTGATGGAGGCCGAGATGGCCTCCTACCACGGTCCCGGCACCTGCACCTTCTACGGCACCGCCAACACCAACCAGATGCTGATGGAGTTCATGGGGCTCCACCTCCCCGGGTCCTCCTTCGTCAATCCGGGCACGCCGCTCCGCGAGGCGCTCACCGTCGAGGGGGCGAAGCGCGCCCTCGCGATCTCCGCGCTCGGCAACCAGTATACCCCCGCCTGCGACGTGCTCGACGAGCGGGCCTTCGTGAACGGCATCGTCGGCCTCAATGCCACCGGCGGCTCGACCAACCTGCTCATCCACCTCATCGCCATGGCGCGCGCGGCGGGCATCGTGCTCGACTGGCAGGATTTCGCGGAGCTCTCCGACGTGACCCCGCTGATGGCGCGGGTCTATCCCAACGGCCTCGCCGACGTGAACCATTTCCACGCCGCGGGCGGGCTCGGCTACATGATCGGCGAGCTGCTCGAAGACGGCCTGCTGCACCCCGACACCCGCACCGTCGCGGGCGAGGGGCTCGGGCGCTACACCGAGGAGCCGAAGCTCATCGACGGCGCGCTGGTCTGGGACAAGGGCGCGGGGGAAAGCCTCAACGACAAGATCCTGCGCCCCGCCTCCGATCCCTTCCAGCCCACCGGCGGCCTCCGCCGCCTCACCGGCAATCTCGGCACCGGCGTGATGAAGGTTTCCGCCGTCGCGCCCGAACGCCATGTGATCGAGGCGCCCGCCCGCGTCTTCCACGACCAGGAAGAGGTGAAGGCCGCCTTCAAGGCCGGCGAGTTCACCTCCGACACCGTCGTCGTCGTCCGCTTCCAGGGCCCGAAGGCCAATGGCATGCCGGAGCTTCACAGCCTGACACCGGTCCTGGCGGTGCTGCAGGATCGCGGCCTCAAGGTCGCGCTGGTGACCGATGGCCGCATGTCCGGCGCGTCCGGCAAGGTGCCCTCGGCGATCCATGTGAGCCCCGAGGCGCTCGATGGCGGCCCGCTCGCGCTGCTGCGCGACGGCGATCTCGTGCGGGTCGATGCCGCAAGCGGTGCGCTCGATGTGCTGACGCCCGGCGTCTTCGACCGCCACCCGGTCCGCGCCGATCTGTCGGGCAATGAAACCGGCACCGGACGCGATCTCTTTTCCACCTTCCGCCGCGCGGTCGGCCCGGCCGAGGCCGGCGCCTCGAGCCTGATTTCGGAGATGCACTGATGACCCCTGAGGAAGCTTCGGCCACCGCGCGCGAGGTCTGCGGCCTCGCCCCCGTGATCCCCGTTCTCGTGATCGAGGATGTCGCCCATGCGGTGCCGCTCGCGGAAGCGCTCGTCGCCGGCGGCCTGCCCGCGCTCGAGGTGACGCTCCGCACGCCCGCGGCGCTCGACGTGATCCGCGCCATGGCCTCGGTCGAGGGCGGCATGGTCGGGGCAGGCACCTTGCTCACGCCTGAGGATGTGCGCGCCGCCAAGGAAGCGGGCGCGCGCTTCGGCGTCTCTCCCGGCATTACCGACCGGCTGGTCGCTGCCTGCGAGGAGGCCGACCTGCCGCTCCTCGGCGGTGTCGCCACCGTCGGCGAGGCCATGGGCATGCTCGAGCGCGGCTACAACGTCTGCAAGTTCTTCCCCGCCGAGGCCAATGGCGGTGCGAAGGCGCTGAAGGCCTTCGCCGGTCCCCTGCCGCAGATGAATTTCTGCCCCACCGGCGGCGTCACGCCGGAGAATGCGAAGGACTACCTCTCGCTTCCCAACGTCCTCTGTGTCGGCGGCTCCTGGATCGCCAGCAGCGACCTTGTAAACGCCGGGAAATGGTCGGAAATAGAAGAACGTGCTCGGGTGGCGAGCGGTCTGAAAGGGTAAACCATGCGCGAAAGGACGGAGATCTGGCAGGATCTCGAGGCATCGCTGGGCAAGATCGGTGCCCGCCGCATCGAGGACCTGTTCGACGCCAATCCCGACCGGTTCGAGGAGTTCTCCGCCCGCCTGGGCGACATGCTCTTCGACTTCTCGAAGACCAATATCGATTCCCGCGTGCTCACGCGCCTCGTCGAGCTGGCCGAGGCCTGCGGCGTCGCGGCCCGGCGCGACGCGATGTTCGCGGGCGAGAAGATCAACACCACGGAAAAGCGCGCGGTGCTCCATGTCGCGCTCCGCAATCGCGCCAACACCCCGATCTTCGTCGACGGCCACAACGTGATGCCCGACGTCAACGATGTGCTCGACCGGCTCTCGGCCTTCGCCCGCGGCATCCGCGACGGCTCCATCGCCGCCTCCGACGGCAAGCCCTTCACCGATGTCGTGAACATCGGCATCGGCGGCTCCGACCTCGGCCCGGTCATGGCGACGCTGGCGCTCGCGCCCTATCACGACGGCCCGCGCCTCCACTACGTCTCCAACGTCGACGGCGCCCATGTCCATGACGTGCTGAAGGGCCTCGACCCGGCGCGAACCCTTGTCATCATCGCCTCGAAGACCTTCACCACCATCGAGACGATGACCAACGCCCGCACCGCGCAGGCCTGGATGAAGGCCGCCCTCGGCAGCGATGCCGCCGACAGCCACTTCGCCGCCGTCTCGACCGCGATGGACAAGACCGCCGACTTCGGCATCGACCCGGCCCATGTCTTCGGCTTCTGGGACTGGGTCGGCGGCCGCTACTCGGTCTGGGGCGCGGTCGGCCTGCCGCTGATGATCGCCATCGGCCCGGAGAACTTCGTCGAATTCCTGCGCGGCGCCCACGAGATGGACCGCCACTTCGCCGAAGCGCCGCTCTCGCAGAACCTCCCCGTCCTGCTCGCCCTCGTCGGCATCTGGCACCGCAACGTCTGCGGCTACCAGTCCCGCGCCGTGCTGCCCTACGACCAGCGCCTCTCGCGCCTGCCGGCCTATCTCCAGCAGCTCGACATGGAATCGAACGGCAAGGGCGTGAACCTCAAGGGCGCGACGCTCCCCCGCGCCAGCGGCCCGATCGTCTGGGGCGAGGCGGGCACCAACGGCCAGCACGCCTTCTACCAGCTCATCCACCAGGGCACCAACGTGATCCCCTGCGAGTTCCTCGTCGCCGCCAACGGCCACGAACCCGAGCTCCGCCACCACCACGAGCTGCTGCTCGCCAACTGCCTTGCGCAGTCCGAAGCCCTGATGAAGGGCCGCAACCTCGCTGCGGCCATGGAAACGGTGAAGGACCCGGCTCTCGCCCCCCACAAGGTCTTCCCGGGCAACCGCCCCTCGACCACGCTCATCTATGCCAAACTCGACCCGGCCACCTTCGGCCGCATCGTGGCGCTCTACGAGCACCGCGTCTTCGTCGAGGGCACGATCTGGGGCATCAACTCCTTCGACCAGTGGGGCGTCGAGCTCGGCAAGGAACTCGCCACCGCCCTCCTGCCGCTCATCCAGACCGGCGAAGGCGTCGCCGGGAAGGACGGCTCGACCGCGGGCCTCCTCGGCGCGCTGAAGGCGCTCTCGTCCTCCTGAGGCCGGCCAGCCGCCACAGCCTCGCGCGCTTCAGGCCGGACACCCCGGCCTGAAGCCGCACACCTTGCGCCTCAGAACGCCAGCAGCTTCGTGCGCTCCACGATCACCGTGCACTGCGCATGGCGCACCACGCGCGCTGCCGTCGAGCCGATGAGGTAGTCGCGGAAGTCCGGCCGGTGCGAGCCCAGCACGATCGCATCGGCCTTCATCATCTCGGCCACGCGCAGGATCTCGGGCGAGGGGCTGCCCTCGTCGAGGATCGCCTTGCCGTGCGCCACACCGGTCCGCTCCAGCAGATCCTGGAGCGCGCCGAGCGCCGCATCGCGATTCTCCTTCAGCCGGTCCTGGAACGCCTGCTCGCGCACATAGCCCGCGATATAGCTCGGCAGTGGCTCGATCACCGACATGACCGTGATCTGCCCGCCCTCGTCCAGAAGCGTCTTGGCAACCTCGACCATGCGGTCGGCGACTTCGCCATGGGCCGGGTCGACGGGCACGAGGATGTTCTTGTACATGGGGGGATGCTCCCTTCAGGATTTATGGGCCAATACATGCAACGGAAACCGGCGGTTGGGATTGATGCAGATCACGGGATACCGCTGCTCGCGCCAGAGATGATGATCCACAGCGATACACATCTCCTGATCCTGAACAAGCCCTCGGGCCTCCTCAGCGTTCCGGCCAAGCCGCCGGGGCCGCAGGATTGCCTGGAGGCGCGGGCGAAGGCGAGCGATCCCGGCGCGCTCCTCGTCCACCGCCTCGACATGGACACCTCCGGCATCATGGTCTTTGCCCGCACAAAGCTCGCGCAGCGCCACCTCAACTGGCAGTTCGAGCGGCGCCAGGTCCGCAAGACCTACATCGCCCGCGTCGCCGGGGTGATCGAGGCCGACGAGGGCCGCGTCGAGCTCCCGCTCATCTGCGACTGGCCCAACCGCCCGCTGCAGATGGTCTGCTTCGAGCGCGGCCGCGCGGCGCTGACCGACTGGCGTGTGCTCGCGCGCGAGGCGAACGCCACCCGCGTCGAGCTCCGCCCCCGCACCGGCCGCAGCCACCAGCTCCGCGTGCACATGAAGGCGATCGGCCACCCGATCCTCGGCGACAAGTTCTACGCCCCGCCCGACGTCCTCGCCGCCGCCCCCCGCCTCCAGCTCCACGCCCAGACCCTCACCTTCATGCACCCCGACGGCGGTGCCTGGACCACGTTCGAGGCGGCGGTGCCGTTTTGAGGGAACTGGAGTCTCGGATCGGGCGGCGTCCAGATCTTATACTTCGGGCATAGTATAAATTAAGGCTATGGCTACTTGCGGGAACTGCTCTCTACCCAACGTGTCTTTCGACGTCTAGATCGCTGCGCCCCTATTACGCCAGCGCCTTCACATCCGCATATAGTTGGCGCAAATGGGTCTCACCCATGTCAATGATCGGCTCGTACATGAACGAATTGAGATGGATGTTCTCAGGCGTCATGAGCGCGACGCGATCTAAGATGCCGATAGCTGCCACCTCGCTTGCAAACTGCTTCTTGAACTTAGAGCCCACCCGGAAAAGAGTTGA
>QKPN01000160.1 GCA_003258405.1 Rhodobacteraceae bacterium DSL-40
GCCGCCCGTCCGACGTTACGGACCGGGCGCGTGTCGTGAAGGGGGATGACGAGCTTTCCGGAGAAGCGCGCAGCTTCTTCAGGAAGCCGAAGACCCAGGTTGAGTATGATGAAGATGACGAAGACCTGGAAGAAATCTTCGACGAAGAGGACGTGTACGACGAGGAAGACGATCTCGACGAGCCCGACGAGGTGCCCGTTCGCACGATGCGGTTCAAGAATCCCCAGCCCGCGCCCAAGGGCAAGGCCCCGGTTCCGCGCGTGACCAAGACCGAGCGCCGCAACAAGGCGACGCGCCTTCCGTCGATCGACCTGCTGCAAATGCCGGAA
>QKPN01000161.1 GCA_003258405.1 Rhodobacteraceae bacterium DSL-40
CTTGCCTTCGAGCGTGTCGTGCCAGGCCGTGTCGATGGCATCCCTGCCGGAACGGGCCTCCGGCGTTACAAACGCAGACGACGCGCGATAGAACGACGTGAGCGACGTGCCGAGCCGTTTGTTCAGGACATCCGCCCCCAGCACCTTGGCGCGCTCCGCCGCATAGGTAGGCACGAAGAAGAATTCCGGCTGCGGGTCAGGCAGGCTGATCGGCGCGCGGTTGCCTTCCCAGTCTGTCACACCGATGACAAGGCTGCGCACCAGGCGGTCCTTGAGGGCATTGTGCACATCTGCCGTCAGCGACGGGCGTCCGAGGAAGTCGACAAAGG
>QKPN01000162.1 GCA_003258405.1 Rhodobacteraceae bacterium DSL-40
CGCGATGGTGGTGGTAAAGCCGCCCGAATTCGAGAAGATCGCGATGGATCCCCGGATCAGCGATTCCTCGGGGTGATCGCCGCCAAGCGCGCCGCCGATCCTGACCCGGTTCCAGCTGTCGGCAACGCCCAGGCAATTGCCACCGATGACGTCGATGCCGTTGGCCTGCGCCATCGCCCGGACCTCGCGCGCATCGTGGATGGCGATCTTTTCGGTGATGATGACGATCTTTTCCAGATAGGGGTTCACGCGGATCAATTCGGCCACGCCGTCGCGCACGCCCGAGGGCGGCAGGTAGATGACGCCGGTGTTGAAGGCGTGCCCGGC
>QKPN01000163.1 GCA_003258405.1 Rhodobacteraceae bacterium DSL-40
GATGGCCATGTCATCTCCACCGCCAAGCACTTCCTCGCCGATGGCGGGACGGCCGGCGGCAAGGACCAGGGCGACGCCGTGCTGCCCGAAGCAGACCTCGTGCGCCTGCACGCAGCCGGCTACCCGCCCGCCATCGAGGCTGGCGCCCTGTCAGTGATGGCGTCCTTCTCGAGCTGGAACGGCTCCAAGATCCACGGCGATCACTACCTGCTCACCGATGTGCTGAAAGGCCGGATGGGCTTCAACGGCTTTGTCGTCGGCGACTGGAATGCGCACGGCCAGCTTGACGGCTGCACCAACGAAGATTGCCCTGCCGCCCTGTTGGCG
>QKPN01000164.1 GCA_003258405.1 Rhodobacteraceae bacterium DSL-40
TCACAGGCCCTCCGGCACCGGCCAGCCGCGCCGGGCGCAGGCCGCGAGCACGGTGTTGCGCAGGAGGCAGGCAATAGTCATCGGGCCGACGCCGCCCGGCACCGGCGTGATATGGCCGGCCACGGTTTCGCAATCGGCAAAATCGGCATCGCCGACGAGACGCGTCTTGCCTTCACCCTTTTCGGGTGCGGGCACGCGATTGATGCCGACATCGACAATCGTTGCGCCGGGTTTGACCCAGTCACCCTTGACCATGTTCGGACGTCCGACGGCGGGCACGAGAATATCCGCCATGCGGCAGACTGCGGGCAGGTCGGCCGTGCGGCT
>QKPN01000165.1 GCA_003258405.1 Rhodobacteraceae bacterium DSL-40
CTGCGGGCGTCGTGCCCACAAGGGCCGACACGGGTGCCAGCAGGATGCCCTTCTGGCCGAGTTCGCTGGTCCAGATCTTGGCCATCTCGATGGTGATCGGGAAGGCATATCCCGCCCCCATGGCCGCGCCCTTTTCCTTGGCGAGCGTTTCCAGCTCAAGCAGTTCCAGGTTGATATCGTCCGCCGTTAGTTTGGTGTCGATGGGAGAGGATGCCTTGACGTACCGCACACGCGTTGCATCAGCGACTGCATCCAAACTGGCATCCTCAAGGCTGCCATCCTCGACCAGGGCAATGCCGCGCTGGCTCAGGGCCTCAAGCACGGGC
>QKPN01000166.1 GCA_003258405.1 Rhodobacteraceae bacterium DSL-40
ACAGGATCAGCATCATGAGAGCACTATCGCGCATCAAGGCTGATTTTCTGTCGCCGGAATCGGTGAAATTTGATCGAATCCGGCCCCGCGGGCGGATTTTCGCCGCGAATTCGTATCAGGTCAGGTCGAGCAGGCGTTCGATTGGCCGGCCGAGCACGGCTTTCTTGCCCTTGATACCAATCGGACGCTGGATCAGCTTCGGGTTTTCGGCCATGGCGGCGAAGACCTCGGCGTCGCTGGCCGTCTCCGACAGGCCTGCATCAGCGGCATTCTTCTGGCGCAGGAAGTCACGGGGCGAGATACCCCCCAGTTTCGCGGCAAGAT
>QKPN01000167.1 GCA_003258405.1 Rhodobacteraceae bacterium DSL-40
GCCAGATCGGCGACCTCGTGCCGATGCGCGCCGCGTTCGAGAAGATTGTCGGTCTCGCCCAGCGCCTGCGCGCGTCCGGCCACACGATCAGCCGCATCGATGTCGGCGGCGGTCTCGGCATCCCCTACAAGGAGGGAGACGCGCCCGCCCCGCCCTCGGCCTACGCCCGCATGATCGCCGAAGTCATGGACGGCCTCGGCGTGCAGGTCATCCTCGAGCCCGGCCGGGTGATCGCCGGCAATGCGGGCGTCCTGCTGACCACGGCACTCTACGAAAAACCGGCGCCCGACCGCACCTTCCTGATCCTCGATGCCGGCATGAACG
>QKPN01000168.1 GCA_003258405.1 Rhodobacteraceae bacterium DSL-40
CATCAAAGATATATAATGTCAAAGAGCGTCACTCAGTCGGCAAAACAAACTCGGATGCGTCATCCTCGACGCGCCCTCGTTTGCGCTTTCCGGTGCCCCGCGGCGTCAGTGGCGAGCGCCTCGTCCGCTGCGGTGACGGGGTATCTAGAGTTGAGCCCGCCGACTCGCAAGCGAAAAAAACAGCCAATCCCCAAAAAACTTTCAACACACTGATAAAAAACAATAATATCTCAATCCAAACCCCAACACCCCAAGGAATCACACCCGCACTCAATCACACCCCCGTGGACCATCACCCCAAACCCAAGACAAAAATGCCGACC
>QKPN01000169.1 GCA_003258405.1 Rhodobacteraceae bacterium DSL-40
CGACAGCACGGGCCGGAAGACCGGGTCGAACGCCTCGCCGCTGAGCGCGGCGGCGAGCCGCCTTGACGCGGGCGATTCGGGGGCTCGCACGACGGCAGGCTTGCGCGAGTCCGTGTCGATCCACAGCAATTCGACGCGGCCCGTGTCCGTGATGGCCCAGCAATACAGGAATCCCCTTCCATAGGTGAGCCGGATCCAGGTGAGGAGCACGAGGTGCTGCAGCCAGATCCAGGGCCAGGCCGGTCGCAGGTGTGCGGGCAAATCCGAAGGGGGCGAGAGCAGCGACATTGGCGGCGATTATAAGCCGGTTCCGGTGGTGTCGG
>QKPN01000017.1 GCA_003258405.1 Rhodobacteraceae bacterium DSL-40
AGGAAAGGCGCAGGGCGGAATGCCAGGTATCGGAGGCCTGCCAGACGGAATAGTCCACCCGCGGGCTGACGCCTGGAGCATTCCGCGTCAGATCGGTCATGAAGATCTGCCACTCACCCGGCGCAGTCTCCACGACATTCGTCTCGATCGCATCCGCGTCGGGATTGTCCCGGAGCGACCAGCGGAAGGCATGCACCTTCTGCCCCTCGAGGCCGGGGAAGGTCAGGACCGGTGTATACCAGGTGCTCTGGTCCGCCGGGCGAAAGACCGAGCGGTTGATGATCATGTCTTCTGCCGTGAGCTGGAAGGGCTCGAGGGGGCCATCTTCGGCCTCGACCGTGACCATGAAGCTCTGATCCGCTGTGCCGCCGGAGTTCATGGCGGTGACCGTCACCACCTCGCCTTCGACAGGGGCATCGGTCGGCACGGCGACAAGCCCGCTGCCGGCGTCGATCGTGGCGCCGGCGCCTTCAACCGAGAAGGCCAGGCCGTCACCCGAGAAATAGTCTGCAACGGCAATTTCCTGCAGTCCGGTGCCGATGTCGAAGATCTCCTCGGGCATCTCGCCCCTGGCTTCCGGCGCCACATAGGTGATGTCGAGTGCCGTGGTTTCTGCTTCGGCCGTTCCCAGCGCATTGCGCGCCGAAACACGTGCCGAGACGGTGCTCCGGTCGTCTTCGGGACCGGGGATATAGCTCGCCGCGGTCGCACCCTCGATAATCTCGCCATCCCGGAGCCACTGGATGCCGAGTTCGGGCTCGGGATGACCATTCCATCGCCCCGGATCGAGCGTGAGCGCCTGACCGATTTTGGCAGTTCCGGCAAGGACGGGGGCTGCCACCAGAACCGGAATCGCATCGACCCAGCCGGTTTCCTCCGTCGCGACAGGTACGGTAAACGGGCCTGACCAGGGTGACCAGGGGCCGCCCTCCTTCGCCTGCCAGGAAAGGCGCAGGGCGGAATGCCAGGAATCCTTGGCCTGCCAGACCGAGTAGTCCACCCGCGGGCTGGCGCCGGGATCATTCTTCTCCGGGGCGGTCATGAAGATCTGCCACTCCCCCGGCGCAGTCTCCACGACATTTGTCTCAATCGCATCCGTGTCGGGATTGGCCCGGAGCGACCAGCGGAAGGCATGCACCTTCTGTCCCTTGAGGCCCGGGAAGGTCAGGACCGGTGTATACCAAGTGCTCTGGGTCTGGGGACGGAAGATCGAGCGGGCAATGGCGACGTCACCGGCCGCAAGGGCGAAGGGTTCGAAAGGCTTGGCCTGAATGGTCGCCTTGAAGGAGCTTTCCGCGCTTCCGCCCGAATTGCTGGCCGTCACGGTGATCTCTTCATCGGTAAGTGTCTCATGGGTCGGGATAGTGACCACGCCGTTTTGCGAGTCAATCTTGGCTCCGGCGCCGTTCACGGCGAATTTTAGGTTTTCTCCGGTGAAGTCCGTACTCGCCTCGACGGTGACAGGGGTGTCTCCGGCATCGGCGACCAGATCGGGCAACGTACCTGCGGCAACAGGTGGAGCCCAGGTCACGGAGGACTCTTCCGTCATCGCCTCGGCCGCGCCGGAAGCATTGGTTGCGGTAACACGGGCGCAGAGGGCTCGGCCGTCATCTTCCGGTTTCGGCACATATCCGGCTTCCGTCGCCCCCTCGATCGTCGAGCCATCGAGCAGCCATTGGACGGAAAGCCCCGGCACCGGATCGCCGCTCCACTCCCCGGTTTCAACCATGATGCCGGAACCTATGAAGGCCTCCCCGGAGAGGCTTGGCTGGACGAGGCATTTAGGGAGGCTGCCGGACGGGGCGGCAATCGTCATCTGGAATCGCCCGGTCACTGCTCCGCCGGAATTGCGGGCAGTGACAATGACGGGCTGACCATCTGCCAGAGCCGTGGTCTTCAAGGTGACCGAGCCGGTATCGGGGTCGACCGATGTCCCTTCACCCTCGATGCTGAAGCTGAGCGACCCGCCCGAGAAATTCAAAGAAATATCCAAAATATGATCTCCTGAATTCAAAATCAAAAACTGGTCCGGGATCGGCATGAGCAGATCGGGCGGCACATGTGTAATACGAATTCCATCCGTGACCGCCATAGCCCAGCCGGCGGCATTCACTGCCGTGATACGACAGGAAATTGTCGCAAGATCATCGGCCGGGCCGGGCAGATATGCAGAACCGGTGGCATCCACAATGTCCGAGCCATCGCGGAGCCACTGATATGTGAACACCGGAGCCGCCCTGCCCTGCCATTCTCCCGGATCTGCGGCAAGCGCTTCTCCAATCCGCCCGGCCCCGGACAGCACCGGAGGCTTGATCAGCGCAGGAGCCTGAGTGGGACGTTCGGTCCGCTTCCGGGCCAGCCATTGCTCAGTGGCAAGGCGGGTGCCGAGCGAAATCTGCCGCATACTACCAGAGGCCCACAAGTTCCGTGGCGGAAGTTCCCGACGCAAAGATCTGCACCACGCGCAGGGGCAGAAGGCTTCCTCCCGGAACTCCGGTGAAGGTCACGACACCTCCTCCCAGCATCTGGACATGCAGATCTCCTTCGCCCCCGACAAAGACGGCGCGCGTCACCTGACGGACCTGCTCTGTGTCGCTGGGCTGCAGCGGGGCGGCATTCTCGGGGGGGGACGTTAGGCTGCGACCATGCTTGTTGAAGGCGTCCACTGCTGACATGTTCGAGTACACTCCGGAGACGGAGAAGCCCGGACGCCCCAGAACGCCTGAAACGGAGTGGGAATTCCGTCTTGAATGGAAAGGAGTGTCAGAACTCTCTCGTGATGAGATTGCGGATAGGACCGCAATTAGCTGCCCACCGCACCATGGAATACTTTCCAGTTCGGCTGGCACATTAGCAGAGTCGCGACGCGCTTGGAACACACCGGGCTGGCGCGTGCGATCCAAAGGAACGACCGGCAACACCTTGGGCCACCCTTCTGGCAGGGGATTGCTGAGTCCGCACGAGAGGGGATGTCCCTGAGGAAAAACGGTTTTCCCTTCCCTCAATCCTGCACTAGACTCCCCCCCGATCGGGGCTTCGGCGGAGTGAACGCTGTTCGTGCGAGCCTCGGCTGCCCGACAGGATTGCATGTGATGACAGACAGAGTTCCACCCGCGTCCCCCCCGGCCGTTTCGGTGGTCATCCCGGCATATAATCGCTCTGCGACTATTTGTGCTGCGATGGAAAGTGTACTTCGCCAGACCTATGCCGATTTTGAACTGCTGATTGTCGATGACTGTTCCAGCGACGGAACCCTGGACGCGGCAGCGCGCCTCAGCGATCCGCGTATCCGGCTGATCAAAAGCCCGGAGAATGCCGGCGCATCCGCTGCCCGCAACCGGGGGGTCCACGAAGCGCGCGGAAAATGGATCGCGTTCCAGGACAGCGATGACGAATGGCTGCCGCGCAAGCTCGAGAAACAGATGGCACGCCTCACCGCCCCGGGCGCGGATCATATAGCGGCCTATTGCGGGATGATGGTGATCGGCACCCATGAGGATATGGGGGGCTCCCGCAGCGGGCGGCCACAGATCGGCTACGTGCCGGATCCGAATGCCGAGGTCATCGAGGGGGATCTGATTCCCACCCTCATCACCACGAGCCTCGTCTCTACCCAGACCCTTGTGGTCCGGCGGGACGTCATGCTCGAGATCGGGGGGTTTGACGAGGAGATCAGAGCTCTCATCGACTGGGAATGCATGCTGCGTCTCGCCCAGGTGGGCTCCGTTGCCTGCGTCGACGAACCCCTGGTACTCCAGTGGTTCTCGCCCAACTCGATCACCCGGGACATTCCCAAACGCATCGCCTCCTGGTGGCGGGCGATCGGGAAGCATGGCGATCTCATGCGCCGCCATCCCCGGCATCTGGCCCGACTCTACTACATCATTGCGGGAGAAGAACGGCGGGCGGGAAATTATGCGGCGGCACGGGCTGCTCTGCGGAAGGCCTTGGCCCTCCAGCCTGCCAGACCACGGTTCTGGGCCATGCTGGGATATGCAGGTCTGCGCGGGGCGTTTGCGGCGATGAAGCCGGCAGGTCGCTAGGAGGCCCGCACGGCTTTCGGCTGCGGGGCGCGGATCAGTCCTGGAATAACAGCAGATCTCCATCGTCCCCGGAATCATCACCGAGGCTGGCAATCGGAACGATCTCGTCACCACAGAGCCTGTGTGCGAGGTCGCGCAGGTGCAGGAGGCTGGCGGCGGCATGTGCATCGATATGCCAGGTTCCCGGCGAGGATGCCGCGAGCGACCGGGCGAAGGTCGAGAGATCTCCGAGGATCTGGGCCAGCCGGTCCACGTCCTGCAGGCTGAAGATTGCATTGCAGCAGCCGGTTTCGAGATTCGAGAGAATTTCACTGATCGAAATCTGAAGATCGAGCGCGGTTTCCTGCGCGCTTGCCAACTCCACGGCAAGTGCCAGCAGGGGCGCCTGCATCTGGGTGTGGTCGGTGTCTTCCGTCACGTTCCGAAGTGGACAATCGTGTCTCATCCAGGATACTCCCGCTACCCTTGTGCTCGTCCGTCCTGGACGCTGCATGGCCTGCGATCCGTGCGCCCCCCGGCTGCCGGATCATGCTTCCATGACACTTTCCCCTGCGACGGGCTCAGAGCCTGCGATAGGAGGTTACGCCGTCGCTCGCGAACATTGGTAACGCCAAGGTGTTGATACGCTCTGAATGCCCGACAAATAACCATCCTCCCGGCGGCAGACGTTCGGAAAATGCCTTCCAGACGGAGAGTTCCGTCTCCGCGTCAAAATAGATCACCACATTGCGGCAGAAGATCACATCGAAGCTGCCCCGCATCGGGAAGGGAAGCGTGAGGTTGAGCTGCCGGAAGGAAATCAGGGCGCGGGCTGCGGGGCCGACGGCGAAGCCGGTTTCGTTGCCCTCTGTCCTCGGCTGAAAATGCGCCTTGCGCAGGGTCGCGGGCACGGCTTCGAGCGCGCGCTCGGGGTAGATGCCGCGGTTTGCCGTGGCGAGCACGGCTCGGTCGAGATCGGTCGCGAGGATCTTGATGTCGTGCCGTCCGGCATCCGATGCCATGTCGAGCATGGTCAGCGCGATCGAATAGGGCTCCTCTCCGGTCGAGCAGCCCGCCGACCAGAGCCGGACGCGCCCCCCCTTCCGGGCATGCTCGATGAGCGGCGGCAGAACCCGGGTGCGCAGCATGTCGAAATGGTGCGGCTCTCGGAAAAAGCGCGTCACGTTGGTGGTGATGGCGGTGATGAGTTCTTGGCGTTCGGCAAGTGCCTCGTCGCTCCGCCCCTCGATCAGGGCGCAATATGGGGCGAAATCGGTCATGCCGAGGGCTCGGAGCCGCTTGGCAAGCCGTGCCTGGACCAGCGCCATCTTGCTCTCCGGGAGGGAGATGCCGGCATATTCCCGTACGGCTCGCGCAATTCTGCGAAAGACTTCGGGCGTCAGGCGGATTTCCTGTCCCGCAACGCCTCCTGCTCCCGGGCTTCGCGCTGGCTCCGCAAGCGTCATGCAGCTTCCCCGCATTTGGTGGGGAAGACGCGCTTGAGATCGAGTAGGCGGATCATCCGGCCTTCGATCGCCATGATGCCCTGCACATAGCCCTGGGCATTGTCCGAACCGACCGAAGGTGTTGGCTGGAAGTCGGTCTGCTTTACGGTGAGGATGTCGGAAACCCCGTCGACCACGAGACCGATGAGCTGGGTTTCGACCATGACAACGATGATAACATCACGTGAGGTGGCCTCGCGGGAGGACAGACCGAGTCGCCGTGAGAGATCCACGATCGGCAGGACCGAACCGCGCAGATTGATGAGCCCGCGCACGTAATCCGGCGAATGCGGCAGCGGCGTCGGTGGGGTCCAGCCCCGGATCTCACGGATGTTCATGATGTCGATGCAGAAATCCTGCTCGGACAGACGGAAGGAGACGATCTCGCGATATTCCGCGGAATCCGTTTCACGGGTTTCGGTGTCGATGGCCTCGAGTTCGGTTGTGTTGGTCATGGGATCATCCTGCCAGAGCAAGGGAGGTACGGGTTGCTGCGAAATTGCGCGCTGCATCGGAGACGATCGCGTCGGTATCGAGGATCAGGGCGATCCGCCCGTCGCCAAGGATCGTTGCGGCGGCAATGCCGGAAACCTCGCCGTAATTCTCCTCGAGCCCCTTGATGACGACCTGCCGCTGATCCTGAATGCTGTCGACTACGAGAGCGCGTTGTTCGCCGTCGCTCGTCTCGATCAACAGCATGACACGCTCCCGGTAGTCGTCGAGAGCCGGAGCAAAGCCGAGCTGATAGCCGACATCGATGATCGGTACGAATTCGCCGCGCACCTGCACGACCTTCTCGTCTGCACCGAGGGGATGGATCTGGGCGGCTTCCGGCTTGAGCATCTCGAGTATAGCCGAGAGCGGAACCACCACAGTCTGGTCGGCCACGCTCACGATCATCCCGTCGAGAATGGCCAATGTCAGCGGCAGCGAGATCGAGAAAGTCGAGCCCTCGCCCGGCTGAGATGAGATCGAGATGCGCCCACCAAGTGCGCCGATCGAGCGCTTGACCACGTCCATCCCAACCCCGCGCCCCGAAAGGTCGGAGACGACCTTGGCAGTGGAAAAGCCGGGCAGGAACAGAAGATTGTCGATCTCCGTATTGGTGAGCACTGCATCGGGGGCAATCAGCCCCTTGTCGACCGCGATCTGCTGGACACGTTCGCGGTTGATGCCTGCGCCATTGTCGCTCACCTCGATCAGGACCCGGCCCGATCGGTGCTCGGCAGTGAGACTGATCGTGCCCTCCGTTCCCTTGCCCCGCTCGCGACGGGTCTCGGGTGTCTCCAGTCCGTGATCGACAGCATTGCGGATCATGTGGGTGAGCGGATCGGCGAGGCGCTCGATCACCGTCTTATCGACCTCCGTCATTTCGCCTTCGGTCACGAACTTCACTTGCTTGCCGGTGTGATCCGCCGCCTCGCGCACGATGCGTGCCATGCGCTGGAAAAGCGATTTCACCGGCTGGGCGCGGATCGCCAGTACGCTTTCCTGCACTTCTCGGGTCAGATGCTTGAATTCGTCGAGCCCCACGGCAATGGCCGAGGAGTTGGCGAGCCCGGATTCGATCACCGATTGCGAGAGCATCGCCTGGTTGATGACGAGCTCGCCCACGAGATTGATAAGCCGATCCACCCGCTCGAGATCCACACGCACGGTGGCGCTGCCCCCTCCTCCGCGCGGTGCGTTGCCGCTTTCCGCCGCAGCGGCCTTGGCCGGTGATTGCGGGGCAGCGGCGGGGGGCGCAGATGGCGTGGCCGACTGCTTCGGGGCCTCGGACTCTTCGGCCTCCGGCTGCGGCATCCCGGTCGCGGCGGCCGGGGCAATCACCTCCATGGCCGGAGCCGGCACTTCCGCGGCGGGGGGCGTAGGGGGCGTCTCCGGATCGGCCGTCTCCATGTCCGCGGCTTCGGTCTCACCGGCGTTCACGCGTCTGACAGAGAGCTCGCAATCGCCCTCGGCAAAGTCGAAGACTTCGTGGAGCGCGTTCTCCGGAGCCTCCGTCGCAATCTCGATCTGCCATCCGACATAGGCTTCCGTCGGATCGATCTCCTCGAGATGTGGCAGGGCCGAGAGATCGCAGGTAACCGTCATCTCTCCGAGTTCGGCGAGCTCGCGCAGCATGAGGGCCGGTTCGTTACCCCGTTCAAAGAGGCTCGAGAAGGGGCGGAACCGGATAACCCAGTGCGGCATGACCTCGCTGTTACGGAGCGCTTCCGCATCAGTATCCACCGTCTCGGTGGCAGGGTGTTCCTCTGACGCCGTATCCGAAACTACCCTCTCTTTGCCTGCATCTTCCGATGCTGCGGCACCCTTCGCCGCAGCCGGTTCAGCTGGTTTTTGGGGCTCGGAAAGATTGCAGAAGGCCGTGAGTGCATCGGCCTGCGCCTGGACCCGTGCGGCGTCGACCTCGCCGCCATCCCGGGCGGTCGCCACCAGATCCCCCAAGACGTCAGCCGAGCGGGTGAGCGTGTGCCGCACCTCCTCGGAGGCTTCGAGCCGACCAGAACGTACCGCATCGAGCGTTGTCTCGAAGGTATGGGCGAATTCGACGAGGCTATTGAGACTGAAGGCTGCGGCACCGCCCTTGATCGAGTGCACCGCGCGGAAGACGGTGTTGATCGTCTCGATATCGTCGGGCTGCGCGTCAAGAACCTCGAGCCCCTCCTGCAGCGCCTCGAGAAGCTCTTCGCATTCGACGAAGAACATCTGCATGATCTCTTGCATCGGATCCATGTGCCGGGCCTCCCTCGTCCGGTTTCGCTCAGCCGGCCACCCGCCGAACGGCGGCGATCAGCTTGTCCTTGTCGAAAGGCTTCACGATCCATCCCGTCGCCCCGGCATCGCGGGCACGCTGCTTGAGTTCGGGAGCGCTCTCGGTGGTGAGCACCAGGATCGGTGTGCCACGCAGATCGTCTCGGCCGCGCACACCTTCGATGAAGCCGAAGCCATCGAGCTTCGGCATGTTGATGTCGGTGATGATCACATGTGGGTTCACCGAACTCAGCATCTCGAGCCCCTCCTCGCCATCTCCCGCCAGACAGACGGTGAACCCCTGTGGGGCTAGCGCGGCGCGGAGCAGGTCGCGCATGGTCTTTGAATCGTCGACGGCAAGTACGGTCAGGGACATCAGGTGCTCTCCTGGGACTGAAGCGCTTCCAGGCCGATGCCCAGATGCTCCAGATCCATGAGAAAATCGGATGAGGGATCCATGATCTGCAGCCGTCTCCCGTCGCGGCGCCAGCTCTCGCCGGCTGCCAGCAGGACCTGCAGACAAGGTGTCGAGATCGTGACGACGCTCGAGGCATCAAGGGTCAGATCTCCTCCCCGCCGCATCCGCAGGCTGTCGAGCAACGCGGGCGCGTGCTGCACGGTCAGCCGGGATTCGAGATGGAAGGTGGAAGACGTCCCAGAAGCGGGAGCGGCTGCCTGCGCAGTCTCGTTACCCATGAAATATCCATTCCTGCGTTGCATCAGCGAAAGCCGATCGAGCGGGCTCCCGCTCGATCGGAGGCGGGCAATGTTCCCGCACCGGGGCCGTCCTGTGGTTCCTTGCTCTCGATGCGACTGCCATCACATTCTTCATATGCTCAAACCGGTAACGACATGCCGTTCCCGGTCTGCCGCCATCGCTCTTGTTGGCAGGGGGTGTTTAAGGAACGATTACTTCAAATGCAGTTTCCTGCAGGTCATGGCCGCCCCTGCAGGGGAGGCGTTTGTCACTTCTTAACGCTTGGGGTCGAAGAGTTTGCTCGAACATCTTCGGAGAGTGAGAACGATATGCCAGAAGCCAAGAGCATTTCCGCGCTTGTGGTGGACGACCAGCAGACCATGCGGGCCATGGCGCGCCTTGTGCTGAAGGAGATCGGCGTGATCGACGTGGCCGTCGCCGGAAGTGCGGAGGCCGCTCTCGAGCAGCTGGCGGCCCGGAAATTCAGTGTCGTGATCTCTGATCTCAACATGCCGGGCATGTCGGGGGTCGAGCTTGCGCAGAAGATAAAGGCCGATCCCGAGCTGAAATCCATCCCGGTCTTCCTCGCAACCTCCAAGGCCTATCAGGATCAGGCCGGCGAGGCGGTGGACCATTTCGTCGCCAAGCCCTTCATGGTGCCCGATCTGCGCGAGGCGATCGAGACGCATCTGGGCGCCCTGAGCTGAACCATCCTGGCAGGCCGGCCCCGATACAAGGGCCGGAAACCGCCGATTCACCTTGCAGCTTGCTCCGCTAACCCTGATTCAGGCGCGGGAAGATTGATCGCACCCCCGAAGATCTGTATGTTGCCGCCGCGAAAGGGGTGTGCGCACGTTGACAGCGCGCGGCGGATACGTCGGGTGGTCATGTGCGGATTGTTTTAGAGTGATCAGGAAATACCAGCGCATGCGGCCGTCCCGATCGGATGTCGGACACGGATGACCTTGGTAGATGCAGAGTTTCATGGTTGAGCAGGCAGGATCCACCCGTTTCGGTACATCCTCTCCCCGTAGCGGGGCCCAGGATGTCCCGGCCGCTCCGGCCATGGCGGAGGCTCCCGAGGCCGTTCCCCGTTCCAGGCTGATCCTCTTCGTCTTCATGTCGGCGCTGCTGGTCCCCGGCTACTTCTATGTCGCTGGATCCTCGCTGACCGTCTACCGATTGGTCCTCTTGGCGCTGTTCCCGCTGCTGGCCTGGCGCTGGATCACCGGGGCGGCCGGCAAGCCGAACACCGTCGACATTCTCATCCTCTGCGGTGGGATCTGGATCATTCTCGGCCTCATTGCGAATCATGGCTTCGGTGTCCTGCCCTTTGCCGGCATCCTTTTCGTCGAGGGGTTCGGGGGCTATCTGATCGGCCGCATGCTGGTGCGCAACGCCAGTGATTTCAAAAGATATTTTACCTTTTATACCATTCTCTTCGCCATCCTGCTGCCCTTCGCCCTCGTGGAGATGGTAACGGGCAAGAACCTGCTGCGGATGTTTTTCGACGTCTTCCTCTCGCTCCCCCCCCGGCAGGTCAATCTCGGGCTTCGGCTTGGCTTCGTGAGACCCCAGACCGTGTTCCATCACCCGATCCTCTACGGACTGATGGGCTCGATGGGCTTTGCGAATGTGCTCTACATCTATCGCAAGCAGTTCATGAAGTCGCTCCGGCTCGGTGCCTTCTTCCTGTTCGTAACCTTCACCGCGCTCTCCTCGGGGCCGATGCTCTCCATCCTCTGTCAGTGTGGCCTGATCTTCTGGGACCGCACCCTGAGATTTCTCCGCGGCCGGTGGGCGCTTCTGGCCATTTGCGCATTCATGGGGCTGGGGCTCCTGCGGCTGGCCGAAGAGTTCAACATTGTCGATTTCGTCATCAACAACCTTACCTATGACCCGACAACGGCTCCGGGGCGGCTCATCAACTTCGAATACGGCATGGCCGAGATCCAGCGGCATCCCTTCTTCGGCATCGGCCAGAACGACTGGGTCCGGCCCTGGTGGCGCAAGCCGAGTTTTGACAATTTCTGGGTCGGATATGCCATGCGGTACGGGATTCCGACCTTCCTGTTTCTCGTTCTTGCAATCCTGGTGAGTTTCGCCAAGATCTCGTCCAAGGATCTGTCCGAGACAGAGTCCGATTATCGGACCGGATATCTCATCACCCTTATCGGCGTCGTGATAACTCTGGGCACGGTAAACATCTGGGAAGCGGCCAACGTATTCGTTTCGATCTACATCGGCATGGGAGCCTGGTTCTACACGCGCGGAGGATCGGGCCGGCCGGCCGTAGATCCCGCGGTCCGGGAGCGCCGCATGGCCCAGGCACGCGCCTTCGGTCCGGAAGGAAACCGGCCGCTCGCACCACGCCCCGAAAAGGGGCAGGCAGCGGGCACCGCAGGGGCGGCGGCAGGCACGCCATCCCTGCGTACAAGACGTAATGGCCTGTGATATGATCGTCCGTCGGGCTGAAGTGCGGGAAAGGGCCACCGCAAACCCGCCCGGCAGCAAGAGTTCGTGGTCGTAAGAGGATCTGCATGTTTGACACCTACCGCAAGCTCCTGGACTTGCTGACCCCGCGGGAGAAGGGCAGGTTCTACATACTGCTGGTCCTGATCCTCTTCATGGGGTTCTTCGAGATGGTCGGGGTTGCCTCGATCGTACCGTTCATGGTGGTTCTGTCCGATCCCGGAATCATCCAGCGGCACAGCGTCCTTCAGTCCGTCTACAATGGGCTGGGCTTCACCGACCCGAACAATTTCATGATCTTCCTCGGCTTCGGGGTCTTTGCGATTGTGGTGATCGGCACGGCATTCCGCACCGTCGTGCAATATGCCGTCTTCCGCTTCTCCACCATGCGCAGCGACAGCATCTCGAGCCGGATGCTCGAGGGATACCTGTTCCAACCCTATACATGGTTCCTCAATCGCCACAGTGGCGATTTGAGCGCCAACATTCTCGGCGATGTCGGGCAGGTGGTGAACCGCTCACTGCGCCCGGCGATGTCTCTGCTCACCTACGCTGTCGTGGTGCTCGCCCTCGTCGGACTTCTGATCTTCGTCCGGCCCGAGGCCGCCTTTGCCTCCGCTGTCCTGCTCGGCGGCAGCTACCTGCTGATCTATGTCAGCGTCCAGAAATATCTCCACCGCCTGGGCCAGGAGCGCAAGATCGCCAATGATCTGCGGTTCCAGATCGTCGGAGAAGCGATTGGCGGCATCAAGGACGTGAAGTTGCTCGGGCTGGAAAAGCGCTTCCTTCAGCGTTTCCACAAGCCCTCGCGCCGTCTGGCGGAAGCCGAGGCAATGAGCTCGATCATCGGCGAGGTGCCGCGTTACATCCTCGAGGCGGTGGCCTTCGGCGGCATGCTCGCCTTCGTGCTCTTCCTGCTCATCCGGGGCGACGGCTCGCTCGCCTCGGTGATCCCGGTGCTCGCGATCTATGCCTTTGCGGGGGTTCGCATCTTCCCGGCTCTGCAGAAGATCTACAATTCCGTGACGCTGATCCGGTTTTCAAAGCCAACCCTCGACAAGCTCCATGAGGACATGATCGAGGCCCAGGCCAACATGCGCCAGCGTCCGGAGCTGGACAAGACGGCCAGCGTACCGCTCAATTCCACGCTTGAGCTCGTCGATATCCACTATGCCTATCCCAAGGCGGAGCGGACGGCGCTTCAGGGCCTCAGCCTCGAGATCCCCGCCCGCTCGACAATCGGGATCGTGGGCGGAACCGGCGCAGGCAAGACGACCGCCGTCGATATCGTTCTAGGCCTGCTCATCCCAGATCAGGGTAAATTGCTGGTCGACGGTCTCGAAATCACCGAGACCAACCGGCATGCCTGGCAACGCTCGATCGGCTATGTGCCGCAGCAAATCTTTCTGACCGATGCCTCGATTGCCTCCAACATCGCTTTCGGGCGACGTCCGGACGAGATCGATATGGAAGCGGTCGAACACGCCTCCCGCATCGCCGAGCTGCACAAGTTTGTCATGGACGAGATGCCGCAGGGCTATGAGACCAAGGTGGGCGAACGCGGGGTGCGCCTTTCCGGAGGTCAGCGCCAGCGCATCGGCATCGCCCGCGCCCTCTATCACGATCCTGATGTGCTGATCCTCGATGAGGCCACGAGCGCGCTCGACAACCTCACCGAACGCGCGGTGATGGATGCGGTGCACAACCTCGGCCATGCCAAGACGATCATCATGATCGCACACCGGCTGACCACTGTGCGCGACTGCGACACCATCTTCATGCTGGAACAGGGCCGCGTCGTGGCCGCAGGCAGCTATACCGAGCTGTTCGAGAACAACCGGCAATTCCGGACACTGGCTGGGGGCGCCTGACCTCCCTGGATGCGGCTCTCCGGGCGCACGCGCCCGGAGAGCCGCATCATATGCGACAAGAGGATGATACGGGCATGACTTCCGACACGCACTCGCCCCTCACGATCACCCACAATCCGATGACCGGCTCCTATGCGCTGACGATCTGCGGCATCGTGCATAACGAGCTTTTCTTCCTCGAGGAGTTCCTCGCCTATTACCGGCGCCTCGGGGCGGACCGTTTCATCATCCTCGATGATCGTTCGACCGACGGAACCCGCGAATTCCTCGAGACACAGCCCGATGTCATGATCCTCGGCAGCGATGTGCGCTATTCGCAGCAGATCGAATATGCGCCGGAATTCCGTTCCCGGATCATGGAAACTCGTGCCGTCCGGCTCTGGCGTGACCAGATCATGAACCAGTTCTGCACCGGCATGTGGGCTGTCGCCGTGGACGCCGACGAGTTCCTCGCTCTGCCCGAGGGCATGAGCCTGACCGGTCTCACGAAGGAGTTGGAGCGCGAGGGCTGCGAGGCCGTCTGGGGATGCATGGTCGACATGTATCCCGAGAATGTGAATGACATTCTCGGGATACCCGACACCGCCCGTTTCAGATTCGATGCGGACTGGTATTTCGATGCCCGCCCGCTCCTGAAGTTCCGCGATGGCGAGGAAACGCCCAAGACCATCTACCCCGGCAGCACCGCGCGCCTGCTCAGCACCTATCACGTGCTCGCCCAAGGCAGCCTCGTGATGCGGCTCCGCCGGCGGCTGACCGGATACCGCTACGAGCCGCACAAGGTCATCCACAAGACCCCGATCGTGTTCTGGCGGAAGGGCGACTACTTTCTCAACTGTCACCAGACCAGCAAGCAGCCAAGCCGCACGAGAATCATCCCGATCATGCATTTCAAGTTCACATCGGATCTTGGGCGAAAAATTGAATATGCCATCAGTTCGGGGAGCTACAGCCGAGGGTCGGCCAACTACCGCCTCTATTGTGACCTGATCGAGACGATGCGGGCCCGCGGGGGGCGCTTCATTTCCGGCATCTCGCACCGCTATCGGTCCTATGGCGACTTTCTGGAGACAGGGATCGCCAGATGAGGGCAGCGTCAGATATGGCCAGATCAGGAGCAGAAGAGCCGGGTGGCAATACCTGCCATTCACGACATGGCTTGTCTGCCTTAGGATGCCATTTTAGAGGTCATGCGCCCGGCCAGGTTCCCCTGCATCTTGAGCAGCGGACCGAGACGTAAGGAGAAATCATGAAGATCACCGTATTTGGGACCGGGTATGTCGGTCTCGTGCAGGGCACCGTCCTGGCCGAGGTCGGGCATGACGTGCTGTGCATCGATGTCGACGCAGCGAAGGTTGCAGGGCTCAAGGAAGGCCGCATACCGATCTACGAACCCGGCCTCGAGGACATGGTAAAGAAGAACCATGCCGAAGGACGGCTTAACTTCACGACCGATGCGGCCGAGGGTGTGGCTCATGGCCGCATCCAGTTCATTGCTGTGGGCACGCCGCCTGACGAGGACGGCTCGGCCGACCTGCAATATGTGCTCAGTGTGGCTGGCACCATCGCCCGGCACATGGAAGAGCCCAAGGTTGTGATCACCAAGTCCACTGTGCCGGTCGGAACCGCCGACAAGGTGCGGGCGAAGATGACGGAGGTCCTGAGCGAGCGGGGCAGCGATCTTGGCTTCGATGTGGTCTCCAACCCGGAATTTCTCAAGGAAGGGGCTGCAGTCGCGGATTGCATGCGCCCCGACCGCATCGTCATCGGAACCGAGAATGCCGAGAGCGAGGAGCTGCTGCGCGAGGTCTATGGTCCCTTCAACCGCAACCATGACAAGATCATCGTCATGGATGTGCGCTCGGCGGAACTGACCAAGTATGCCGCCAACTGCATGCTAGCGACCAAGATCAGCTTCATGAACGAGATCGCCAACCTCGCCGAGCGCCTGGGCGCGGATGTCGAGGCAGTGCGCCGCGGGATCGGGGCCGATGTCCGCATCGGCTATCACTTCATCTATCCCGGCGCGGGCTATGGCGGCTCATGTTTCCCGAAGGATGTGAAGGCCCTCATCCACACCGCCCGCCAAACCGGCTTCGTGCCGACCATCCTCGATGCGGTCGAGGAGCGCAACGAACAGCAGAAGACAGTGATCTTCGACAAGATCAACCGTCATTACGGCGGCATGCTCAAGGGCCGGACCTTTGCCCTCTGGGGCCTCGCCTTCAAGCCCAATACCGACGACATGCGGGAAGCCGCCTCGCGGGTTCTGATGGAAGCGCTCTGGGAGGCCGGAGCAAGCGTGCAGGCCTTCGACCCCGAAGCGATGGAAGAGGCACAGCGCATCTATGGCGACCGGCCCGATCTTACGCTCTGCGGTACCAAGGAGGCGGCCCTGCGCGGGGCGGATGCCCTCATCACCCTGACCGAGTGGCAGGTCTTCCGGGCGCCGGATTTCGATCTCATCAAGGAGCGGCTCAAGGATCCCGTCATCTTCGATGGCCGCAATCTCTATGATCCGGTCCGCATGGCGAAGAAGGGCTTCATGTATTACGCCATCGGTCGCGGCCTCCCACCCCCGGCCAGCCAAGCCTCCTCTTCGGCAGCCTGACCCTGACGCAAGAGAACGGAGATACGCCCGTGCGAGTTCTGGTTACCGGAGCGGCTGGTTTCATCGGCTTCCATGTGGCGCGTGCCCTGCTCGAGCGGGGCGACGCAGTCCGGGGCTTCGATGTGGTCAACGACTATTACGACCCTTCTCTGAAGGAGGCCCGGCTTGCCGAGCTCGAGCGGATCGCCGCGAAGACCGGGGCAGACTACCGCTTCCATCGCGCCGATCTCGCAGACCGTGCCGCGGTCGAAGCTGTGTTCGAGGCCGACAGCTTCGACCGGGTCATCCATCTCGCCGCCCAGGCGGGCGTGCGCTACAGCCTCGAGAACCCGCTGGCCTATGTGCAGAGCAACATTCTCGGTTTCACGCATATTCTCGAGGCCTGCCGCCATGCGAAGGTCGCACATCTCACCTTCGCCTCGACCTCCAGCGTCTATGGAGCCAACACCACCATGCCCTTCTCCGAGGGACATGGGGTAGACCATCCGCTGCAGTTCTATGCGGCGACAAAGCGGGCGAACGAGCTGATGGCGCATTCCTATGCCCATCTCTATCGCCTGCCCTGCACCGGGCTCCGCTTCTTCACCGTCTACGGGCCTTGGGGACGGCCGGACATGGCGCCGATGCTCTTTGCTAGGGCCATCTCCGAAGGGCGACCGATCAAGCTCTTCAACCATGGCCGGCACAGCCGTGATTTCACCTATGTCGGCGATATCACCGAAGGCGTGATCCGGACCTCGGACCAGCCTGCGGCTCCTGCGCCCGACTGGGATCCCGCGCATCCGGATCCGGCCACCTCGAGCGCACCATTCCGGATCTACAACATCGGTAACAACGAGCCCGTTGAACTCGGCGATTTCGTTGCTGCCATCGAGGAAGCCATGGGCAAGGAGGCCGTGAAGGAGTTCCTGCCGCTCCAGCCCGGCGACGTGCCGGACACCTATGCCGACAGCTCGCGGCTTGCAGAAAGCATCGACTACCGTCCTGCGACCCCGCTAAGGACTGGCATGCAGCACTTCATCGACTGGTATCGCAACTTTTATGGCCTGGAGACGGGCGGCACCTGAGCCTGTCGGGAGCTCGTGCGAGAGGGTACGGTTCTCATGACCGGTTTGGGCTGGAGAAAATGTTCCAGACAGCCGAAATTGTCGTGATCTTGGCAAACGAGGCCGCCCTTCTGCGCTATTTTCCGCCAAGGGAACTTAAGAAGTTTACACTTTTATCCGGCCCCGCATCTAAAAATATCCTATAAGATCCGGACTTCTACATCAGACCACTTTATTTGAGCATGGGGCGGGAAACCTTGAACTTTGCATCACACTGGTTCCGGAGTTGCTCCGAAGCGGTATTCGGTACGGACAAGGCCGTTTCCGAAGAGCGCTCGTTCAGGCCCCGTACACTGATCATGCCGTTATCCTGAGGACCATGCCGATGTCCCGGACTGCCTCTCAAACCGCCCCCGAGATTGCCGTCATCATCCCGCATCTCAACGATGCCGAGCGCCTCGGAAAATGTCTCGATGCTCTGGCTGGCCAGACATTTGACATGAGCCGCGCCGAGATCCTCGTGGTTGACAATGGATCGCGGGAGCTGCCCCATGCCGTGATTGCCCGCTTCCCGAATGTCTGCCTGCTTCAGGAGAGCATCCCCGGGCCAGGGCCTGCCCGCAACCGGGGTGCCGCAGAGACCCATGCTCCCCTCCTCGCGTTCACTGACAGTGATTGCATACCCGATCCCGGCTGGATCGCAGCAATCATGGCCCGCTTCCGGGACAATCCCGGCCTCGAGGCGCTGGGAGGCGAGATCCGCATTACCATCGCCCATGAGGGCGCGCCCAACAAGGCCGAAGCCTTCGAGCTGCTCTACGGCTTCCGCCAGCGCATGCAGATCCCGCGGCTGCATTTTTCGGCCTCCGCCAATCTCGTGATCCGGCGCGATGTCTTTGCTGCGGTGGGGCCCTTCGGCGGGCTCGACGTACCTGAGGATCTCGACTGGGGCCAGCGCGCCCATGCCAAGGGCTTCACTACGATCTATGCGCCCGAGGCGGTGGTTTTCCATCCCGCACGCGAGGACATGCAGGGGCTCTATCGGCAATGGAGCCGGCATGTAAGCCATCATTTCCACCTCTATGCGCTGGACCGCCCCGGCGGCCGGTTAAAATGGGCGCTCAAGATCCCGGCCATGGCGGTCTCTCCAATCGCCGAGATCCCGGCCATCCTTCGCTCCGACCGCCTCGAAGGGGCTGGACAGCGGTTGCTCGCCTTCCACTCGGTGGTCAATGTACGCCTGTTCCGGGCCAGCGAGATGCTGAAGGCCCTGCTCAGCCCGGGGGGCCGTGCCGGGAATACCCGCTGGAACCGCTCCTGAGCCTGCTGCGAGGTCCGCCTTCCGACCTTGAGGGATAACCAGGTTGCCCAGGACCGGGCTTTCCGCATCTGCCATGAGGCCGCTCCCACCGAGAGGTGAAGGAGTGCGATACCACCATACATGACAAGATCTGCAGGGGCATCCACCCACGCGGGGCTCTGCCCTGCCCGTGCCTCATGCCATGCAGAAGGCAGGCACGTCCGCGAAGGACGTGCAAATCAAAAAGAGAGCGCCGACACGCGCCGGCGCTCTCTTTTTGATTTTTCTTGTTCTTGGCTTCGCATGATCGGAGCCAAGAACAAAGATAGATCCCTGATGTGGCGTCAGGCCGCGGCGGGCTCCGCCGCGCGGCGACGGCGATAGCGCAGGCCACCGATAGCAGCCACACCCGAGATTAGGAGTGCCGCCGCGGGCGGAAGCGGTACCGGTGCCACGTTCGCCACCATGGCGGTGTCGATGCCGAAGCCATCATTCGCCTTGTCGTGCCGGAGCCGGATGCTGATGCTGTCCACCGCCTCGTCGAGCGTGATGACCACAAAATGGATGTTGCCATTCTTCAGGCGGCGGCCCTTGGAGAGATCGGAAAATACGGTATTGCCAACCTTGATCGAGAACTTGCCGCCGACATCGGCAATGTCGGTGAGAAGAAAGGCGACTGTGTTAAACTTGCCATCCCCCTTGACCCGCCACCGCATGGTCTTGTTGTCGTTGCTGTCGAGCCAATTGTTGCCGACGATGTTCCTCGCTGGGGTGTTCGAATTGTAACGGCCCCAGCGCATGGAATTGTCATGGCGCACCTGAAGCCCGGTACCGCCATTAACCGAGGATTTCCCCGACCCCGTGGTCCCCTGCGGCGTGAAACTGCCGACTTGGGTGTGCCTCGGGTTGATCGTCCCGGTCTTGCCGTTCCATGCCTTATACTTGTCGAAGGTCTCGACGCGCTTGTTGGTCACGGTGTGGGTGGCCAGAAAACTCGTCAACTCAGCCTGAGCCTTGAGCGCATTGGCACGATTGTATCGCACCATATCAAGGCTGACTGCGCTGGCGGCGGAAGCCGCCAACATTGCTGCCGCGGCCAATACGGCGCAAAAATACTTATTCACTCTAGACATTTCGGTATAACCCCTCATACCCTGGCCGGAAAATTACAGATCCGGGGCGGATTGAGTCAAATTCTTTTAAGATTAATGACAAATCCGGGCCACCTTACCCAAATTTCAGGGCAGAAAAGCCACAGGAGCGCTTCAGCAAAAGTCCCCGGAAGAGGGATCAGGTCCCCCCGCCGGAATAACCGTTGCGCCAATCTGCACGGGCTCGCCAGACCTCGCCCCAGAGCTCGGCGGCTTCGGCAAAGCGCGGACGCCCGGTAACCCGGCTCAGGGTCTTTCCGCTCACCATCCGGCTCCAGGGCCAGATGCGTAGGAGCCAGAGCCCGAGCGGCTGCTGCCAGCGTGGCAGGAAACGGCGGACGATCGTCGCCTTACCCTTCAGCGTCATGATCTCGCGCGAGGCCCGGCGCGAGGAGGCACCATGAAAATGAATGATCTCTGCCTCCGGCGTCATGCGGGGCCGGGCGCCATGGTCGCGCCGGGCCCGGAGACAGAGATCTTGCTCCTCGCCATACATCACATAGGTAAGATCGAAACCCCCGAGCGTTTCCCAAAGGTCGCGGGTGATGAGCAGGAAGCTGCCCTGAACGATCGGCACCTCGCGCTCGTCCGAGCGGTCCCAGCCACCGAGATCCTCGGAATTGAAAAGAGAGTTCCGGGGAAAGAGAACCGCCAGCCCCGAGGCGCGGCAGAACAGTGCCCATAGGGTGACCTGGCCGAAGACACTGCCGGGATTGAGGCTGCGGTCGCCATGAAGAGTGCGCCCACCCCAGATCTTCGCATCGGGGGTACGCTCGGCGAAGGCTACGATCCGGTCGATCGCGTGATCGAGCACCACCGTGTCGGGATTGAGAAGCAGGATGTATTTGCCGCGAGCATGGCCTGCCGCGACATTGTTGCCCTTGGCAAAGCCGTAGTTCTCCTTGCTAGCGATGAGGTGCAGATGCGGGAAGGCTTCAGCGATCGCGGCGGCGGACCCATCCGGCGAATCATTGTCGACGACAATCACCTCATGGGGCACCGTCGTCTCATCAACCACACTCTTCAGGCAGTCGAGGGTCATCGCCCGGGTATTGTAACTGATGACCAGAATCGAGACGACGGGAGCGGCACTCCGATCCGGATCCACGGCGGAAAGGCCGTCCGAGGGGGCGGGGCGCTGGAGATCTTCGGCCAAAGGCAGGAGTCCTTCGTATTTGTTCTGTGGTATCCGGAGCGGCCCAGGGCGTGTTTGCGCCGGTTCGGGCCGCGGCTTTACCTAACCTTATGCCGAAACGCCCGGCCGGAAAAACGGCATCATGGCAAACGGCTCCTTGTAGGCTCGGATACCGGCAGAGAAATCTCTTCTTGGCGGTTTCACGCCACCTGCATCCCCCAAAAATGGGTCGCATTGCCGCCGGCAAGCGCGCCCGCCTGGGAACTGTAGCGCACCTCGACCGACACGCTCTCGCCCGCAAGGAGCTCGATCTGTGAAATGACGGAAACCATCGTCTCGTTGTCCACGAGCTGGGAGCCCGGAAACCGCGTGCGGCGATCCTTGTAGGACGTACCCCCGTCGACCGCAAAGCCCAGCTGCAGCAGACTCGGTGCCAGGCCAGCGGACCGATAGAGGGCATTCGCCTCGAAGAGATAGATGCCGTTGGCCGGCGCGGTGAAGGTCGATGTCGCAGTGTCGTAATGCCCGCCGACATTGTGGCGGAGCTGATCGTATTCGGCCCGCACCCAACTGTCGGCCGGGACATGCTGATCGCTCGAGGCATAGGCCGAGAACTTCGCGTTCTGCGGATGGGAGACCGTACCGGCGGCATTGTCGATGACGAGCGCGGGTGTGTATCCCGCCCCCACCTTGATGGTAAAATCGTTGTTGGCGAGCAGCCCCAGCAGAGCCTGTGTGGCAAAGCCGCTCTGGAGCGCGAAGGCGAGATCGTCCCCCGCCGCCCCCTTGCTCATCGCCACGTTGAGGGAGCCCTCATTGGTGAAGAGTGCGTTCCCGCCCGAGACCAGCAGCCGGTTGTTCGCATCCGGGCCCGCACCGATCGCGACATTGCCGCTCGACCGGTCGATGGCGAGCCCCTGATAGAAGGTGCTGCCATCGGGGCTCACCCTGATCGCGAAATCGTCGCTGCCAAGGAGCCCCAGAAGGGCTCGCGTGGAATAGCCGTCCTGCAGTGCAAACCCCGCATCGACGCCTTCCGACGCCTTGCTTAAGGCCGATACGATGCTGCCGGTGCCGCCCTCCTCCGCGGCCAGCGCCGTCCAGAGCGCGCGGTTGAGTTTGGCCGAGAACGGGTTTGCCGCATCCGCTTGGGTGCCGAGCCCGACCCGCACCGCATTCTGTATCTCGGAGACCGGCCCGGCCCCGCTCATCGCCGCGCCGGCCGGGATCCAAGCCGAGCCAGTCCAGACCAGCAGCCCCTCCTCGTCCCGGACCCAGGCGAGCCAGCCCGCCCGCGGCACGAGCCGAGCCCAGGCACCGTCCACGAAACAGGCGACGCTGCCGTCCCAACCGGTCCAGATCCCCTCCCCCCCGGTCGCCACGATATGGCGCTCGCCATCCGCCGGCTCTTCCGGCGGCACCGACCCACTACGACTGAGCACACAGAGCTGCACCAGCGCATCGAGAATACGGATCGCCTCGTTGTGGGTCACATGCTTCTGCGCCTGGTTCGGCATGATGTAGGGCAAGCTCAGGTTCGCGCTGTTGTCGGCCATGCGGGGATTGCCTTCTGTAGCTCGATACGGAATGAGTGTGCGCGTCGCGCGCACTGGCGACCACTCCGCAGAGCGATTCGAACAGAAGGCCATTATCCGGGTTGACGCACCTTGTTGCGCATTCGGCGTTTTGAGCGTGAGTGCCTGTCAGGACCCGGTTACTGTTCGATCAGAAAGCTCGCATGGCGCCGCATCAGATAGGCGCCGATCACGAAAGTCGTCAGGGCAATGGCGAGAATGTAGGGGGCCGAGACATAATCGGCGTGATAGGTGCCGAAGAATCCGGACCGCATCCGCCCGATCGACTGCATGATGGGATTGTACCACATCACATGCTGGAAGGCGGGCGGCACACTCTCGTAGAGGAAGATGACACCCGACATGATGAAGAGCGGCCGGGTCAGCACCGACCATATGTTTTTCCAGGTCGGAAAAAAGCCGAAGAGCACACAGTTGAGCGTGCCGATGCCTAGGCCGAGCAGGGAGATCAGCACGAAGGCTTCCGCTGCTGCGGCCAGATCAATGACCACATAGAGGCCGCCGAAGACGATGACCGCGCTGAAGAGCAAAACCGCCATCATGAAGTTGGTGAGAAAATTCAGCACGAACCGCGCCATCACCGCATCTAGGGGGCTCACCACCGGGTAGGAGAGCAGCCCACGGTTCGAGGCGATCGCTGCGCTCACCTTGTTTGACATGGTATTGAACATCTGGAACGGGATTACGCCGGTGGAATAGAACAGCATGAAGCTCGTGCCGATCGGTGGCGTGCGGAGCGCAAGACGAAAGGCGAGCGAAAGCAGTAGGATCCCTCCCAGCGGCTGGGCGATTGCCCAGAGATAACCGCCAGCCGAACGGCCGAAGGCCGTGTTCATCTCACGGATCACCAAGGCGGCAACGACCCTGAAGCGCTGGAAGCGTGGATGATCCGTCCGGGGCTGAAGGGGGGTTAGACTGTCCAAGGAAGCGTTTCCGATCCGCCACAATGATCCGGGAGTGCACGAGGGCATTTGCCTTGCGCCGGGGCAAGGAGTAAACCTGCCCATATCGCCATGACAAGCCCGGTTTGTTACCGGAGCGACAGGGTAGAGATGAACACTCCCCCCAAGGACAAAATCGCCGCCTCCGCGGCACCGCCAGCAAGACGCGGTTTGAAGGCCGTCGAACCGAACGACGCCGCCGAGATGAAACCCGGGCTCCGCCCCGTTCCCGTCGAGGCGCCGGAAACTGACGGCGGCAATACCCGGGAAGGACAACGGGAGAAGCTGCGTGCGCTAAAGGCCCGGCGCCAGCTGCGCATGAAGCGCGGGACCGCGCCGGCGGGCAATGACGCCGGAAAGACGGCTCCCGCCATCGGAGAGGCTGCCTCCTCCGCCCCCAGCGCCCGCCAAAAGGCGCAGATCCGGCGCACAAAGCGCCAGCTCCGCCAGAAAAAGGCACGGCGCGGCGGCATAGCTCCGGCTGCCGTCACCTCGGAGATCCCACAGAAGGCCATCGATGTGCCATTGGCCCGTCCGCGCGGCCGCCACCGGGTGCTCATCGCCTCCTTCGTGTTCATCGTTCTGCTGCCCGCCATCGCCGCGACGGCTTATCTCCACTTGCGCGCCGCCGACCAGTATCATTCCGTAACGGACTTCTCAATCCGGTCAGAGGAACAGGGCTCTGCCGCAGCCGGGCTCCTCGGGGCGATCACGCAGATCAATACCGGCACAGCTTCGGATGCGGACATCATCTTCGAATACATCCGCAGCCAGAAGATGGTCGAGGACATCGACGCCCAGCTCGATCTGCGCCGGATCTACAACAAGGCTGAAGGCGACCCGGTTTTCACCCTCGACAGGAACGCGACGATCGAGCGGCTGCTCGACTACTGGAACCGGATGGTCGAGGTGAGCTACGAGGCGAGCACGGGCATCATTCATGTCCGCGCTAATGCCTTTACCCCCGAGGACGCCCGCGCCATCGCCGCCGCCATCCTCGCCGAAAGCGGCAAGGTGGTGAACCAGCTCTCCGAGCAGGCCCGCGATGACGCGGTGCGCTTTGCCCGCGACGAACTGGCCGAGGCCGAGGCTCACCTGCGCGAGGTGCGCAAGCGGATGGCTGATTTCCGCCGTACCAACCGCATCGTCGATCCCTCGGCCGACATTGCCGGGCAGATGGGGCTCCTGAACGCGCTCCAGCAAGAGCTCGCCCAAGCCCTCGTCGACCGCGATGTTCTGCTCTCCTATGCCGCAGAGGACGATCAGCGGGTGATCCAGGCCAACCGGCGCATCTCGGCGATCACCGACCAGATCGAGACGGAGCGCACCAATCTCGGCGTGGGCGGCAAGGAAGGCGAGGTGCCTGAGATCGTCGGCACCTACGAGGAACTCCTCGTCGACACCGAATTCGCCAACACCGCCTATACCCAGACACTGGCGGCACTGGCCGCGGCCCGGGCCGAGGCGCGGCGCCAGAGCCGCTATCTCGCGCCCCATGTCCGCCCCACTCTCGCCGAAAGTTCACTCTATCCTCGTCGGAACTTGCTCTCCGGGCTTGTCACCCTCTTCCTGCTTCTGGGCTGGGGTGTCGGCATGCTGATCTATTACAACGTGCGGGATAACCGCTGAAGGGCGGGATCCGGATTCCATGATCGAGTTCCGCAACGTCTCGAAATCCTATCGCACCCAGACCCGGCGCAAGGTCGTGCTCGACCAGCTTTCCCTCACCCTGCCCCATGGCCGCAAGGTGGGGGTTCTTGGGCGCAACGGCGCGGGCAAGTCGACGCTGCTCGGCATGGTCGCGGGCATTGTGCAGCCCGATTCGGGCGAGATCCGCCGCCATGCTTCGGTCTCTTGGCCGCTCGGCCTGCGGGGCAGCTTCCATACCGACCTCACCGGGGCCCAGAACGTGCGCTTCACCGCCCGGGTCTACGGCATCGATACGGATGCTCTGGTGGACTATGTCGAGGATTTCGCGCAGCTCGGCGATTTCATGAACATGCCACTCCGCTCCTATTCCTCCGGCATGCGGGCCCGCCTCGCCTTCGGCATGTCGATGGGCATTTCCTTCGACTGGTATCTCGTCGACGAGATCACCGCCGTGGGCGACAGTGCCTTCAAGAAGAAGTCGCTCGCGGTCTTCAAGAACCGCCTCCAGGATGCGGGCCTCCTGATGGTCTCTCATTCGACCCGTACGATCTTGAGTTACTGCACCTCCGGACTGGTGCTGGAAAACGGCAAGGCACGATTTTTCGAGGACGTCCGCGAGGCGGTCAGGGTGCACGAGGCAAACATGGCGGCCTGACTGGCCGCGGGAGACGGATCGGATGGAGTTCGGCACGAGCGGCCTGCGCGGTCTCGTCACGGAGATGACGGAGGCGCGGGTCGCGGCGCATGTCGCGGCCTTCCTGCACCATCTCGATACCCTGGGGTTGGACCGAAGCATCCTGCTCACCGGCCGCGACCTCCGGCCGAGTTCGCCGCGGATCGCCGATGCCTGCCTTGCCATGGCGCAGGCCATGGGCAGTCTCGGCATCGATTGCGGCGTGCTGCCCTCCCCGGCTCTTGCGCTCGAGGCGGCCACCCGCGGCCTGCCAGCAATCATGGTCACCGGCAGCCACATCCCCTTCGACCGCAACGGGCTGAAGTTCTACCGTCCCGGCGGCGAGATCACCAAGGCTGACGAGGCCTGCATCCTTGCCGCCCTCGAGTCGCCCGCCCCGGCCCTTCGACCGGCTGCAGTGACAGCTGAAACAGATGGCGGGGCGGCGGCACGGCGCTATCAGGACCGCTATCTCGGCTTCTTTGCCCCTGATACGCTCGCGGACAAGCGGATCGGGCTTTACCAGCACAGCGCCGCGGGGCGGGACCTGATGGTCCCCATCCTTGAGGGGCTCGGCGCCACAGTGATCCCCTTCGGCCGCAGCGAGGGATTCATTCCGATCGATACCGAGGCGGTGCGCCCGGAAGATGCCGACCTTGCCCGGGACGTTACCCGTGCGGAGCGTCTCGATGCGATGATCTCGAGCGATGGCGACGGTGACCGACCGCTGATGGCCGACGAGACAGGCCGCATCCTGCGCGGCGACACGCTCGGCCTCCTCACCGCGCGTCTGCTCGGCGCTGATGCCGTGGCAACACCGGTTTCCTCGAACACCGCGCTCGAGCGCAGCGGCTGGTTCGGGCGCATTGCCCGCACGCGGATCGGCTCGCCCCATGTGATCGCTGCAATGGAGACGCTTGCCGCGCAGGGCGCGCGTTGTGTCGCGGGTTACGAGGCGAATGGCGGCTTCCTGTTCGGGGGGCGGGCAGAGGATCCGGTGACCGGCGCGCATCTCGGGCCGCTTGTCACCCGCGACGCCATGCCACCGCTGCTCGCCCCCCTCGTGATGGCTGCCCGGGAAGGCCGGACTCTCTCGGAGCTCGCCGCTAGCCTGCCGTCCCGCTTCACCGCCAGCGGGCGGCTGCCGGAGTTTCCGAAGGACAGGAGCAGCCCGCTCCTCGTGGCTCTTGCCAGAGATGCGACCGCCCGCGCCACTTTTCTTGACCGGCTCGGACTGGAGGGGGCAGGGCAGCCGGATACGCTCGACGGGGTGCGGCTGCCGCTCGCAGAGGGCGAGATCCTGCATCTGCGGGCTTCGGGCAATGCGCCAGAGCTGCGTTGTTATGCCGAAGCGGCCGCCGAAGACCGGGCCGAGGCACTGGTCGCAGCGACCCTTGGCACGCTTGCGGCAGACCAGGAGCTCTAGCGGGGTAGCCGACGGCGGAGCGCGCCCGTGGCATTGCGGGCAAGGCACCAGCCAGCCTGGAGGGGCGAAAGCCCGGCCTCGCGGCGGTAGAGCTCCCAAGTGGCGGCAAGGGCCGTGACCTTGTTGGCCGAGAGTGACCCGGCCCCGACCCGGTAATCGGCCAGCACCCGGTCGAGCCCATGGGCCTCCCCGCCCCGGGCCAGAAGCCTGAGCCAGAGCCCGTAATCCTGCCGCCGCCGCAGGTTCGGCATCTCCACCCGGCCGAAATGTGCGACATCGTAGATCGCGGTGAGGCAGCCGATCACGTTGCCATGAAGAAGCCGCACACGATCGACCGAGGCCGGCACCCGAACCTCGCCGAGCACCCGTCCAACGGCATCGACCCGCCGGTAACTACAGAAGGCGAAGACCGCGCCGGTGCGGGCCATGTGCTCGAGCTGGGCGGCAAGTTTTTCAGGGTGCCAGAGATCGTCGGCATCGAGAAAGGCCACGTAGCGGCCCCGGGCGGCGGCAATGGCAGCATTGCGGGCCGCGGCAGCGCCGCGGTTCTCCGGCCAGCCGAGCAGGCGCAGGCGCGGCTCCTCCGCGGCAAGAGTGCGGGTAAGGGCGGCAGAACGATCGGAGGACCCGTCATCGACCAGCAGCATTTCCCAGTCGGACATGGTCTGGGCCCGAACCGAGGCCACGGTCGCTGCAAGCGTGGCCTCGGCATTCCAGACGGGCGTGACCACCGAAACGCGCGGCAGCGGACGGAGTGCTGCGGACATGGATCTCCCCGGGCAACCTTTCCGCCAGATAGAGGTCCTTCCGGAACGGGGCAAGCCCCCGATGCCGGGGTATTTTCACGGTGAAATTAGGCCTTTTCGCCGCGAAGTTCTGAGCTTTTCTCTTGAAGAGAAAGGGTTTTCCGAAAACCGGGGGCTCTGCGCCTCCCGGCTTGTGTTACCTTTCACGCTGCCCGGGATCAGCCCCGGACGGGGTCAGGCGCGCGGATCTCCCGGCGGGCGGCCTCGATCCAGTCCCGGGCCGGGACAAGCCCGCCGAGAGCGCCAAGACGGTTGGAAAGATCCGGGGCCTCGAGCTCGGCGAGTTCGGCGAGGCAGGCAATGCCCGCCCGCTGCAGCGCCCAGATGAGACCAGGCCCCGCGCCTTCCAGCCGGTGGAGGTCGCAGATCGGCGCGGCCCGAGGCTCGGTCATGCCCATGAGCCCGGCATTCGGCCCGGGCGCACCGCTGTCTGGGGGGCGCTGGAAACGCAGCACCGCGGCAGGTTCGGCCGCCGACGCCTTCGACACCGCAGGGGCCGGGGCGGCTCCGGCAGCAGGCGGCGCGCTTGCGCTCAGGGCCCGCAGGAATTCCTCAAGCGCGGCCTCCTCCTCGTCCTCCTCGGAAAGCGGCGCGGCGGCGCGAGACGGTTCGGGAGGCGAGGCCACGGGTCGCGGCTGGGACGCGGGCGCAGCCCGACCGATCGTGGCGGGCTTCGGTACGGAGGAGGCGGCCTCCGGCGGTGTGCTGGCCGCCGTCCGCCCTGCTGCTGCGGCTGGAGGGCCGTCGGCATGCAGCCGGGCCAGACGCTCGGCCCGGAGTCTGTTGCGATGGGCGATGCGCAGGGCGAGGGTCCGACGCGCGACCTCTCCGGCCTCGCAGGGATCCGCGGCATCGGTCTCCTCAATTCCAGCAGGCATTCCGGTGATTCTCTCGCGCAGATGCATGGAAGTCTCCCGTCAGCTGAACTGCGACATGCGCATGGCGGCGCGGTCCTCCTCGGACCGCTGCTCGAGCCGGGCAAGGAATTCGGCAAGGGTGACGCCGAGGGTCTTCTGGAAAGCGGCAGTCTCGTCCCGGGCGATATGGGCGTTCAGGAGCTCGTCCTGGGTCTCTAGGCGCTGCAGGACGGCGGAAAGCGTCTCGGACAGAGCCGTCAGCACGGCATCGGTGCTGTCACCTTGGGCGTCGAGCCGGGAGAGAATTTCCTTCTGGCGCGCCTCGATTGCCGAGAGTCGAGTGGCGAGCGCACTGCCCGAGGCGGGATCGGCGGCCTGCTCAAGGGTGAGGCGTGCGCATTCGGCGGCATAGCGGGCATTGATCACCGCCTTGATCTCGGGGCCCGCACTCTCGAGCGCGCCGGTCACCGCCCGGTCCTGGGCGCGGAGCAGCAGGATCGGCTGGGCAAGGGCAGCATCCGCCTCGGGCAGCAGGTCCGTCGCGTTGAGCCAGACCGCATCCTCGCCGAGGGTTGCGGCAAGCCCCCCCTCGATCGCCTCTGCCCATTCGCCGGGCGGCAGCGCGCCGAGCGCACCGTCGAGATCCTCTGCTCCGGCCCGGAAGGCGTAGTGATAGGGCTCGATCCGGTAGACGGGCCCCGCCACCAGCGCGCAGAGCGCACGCAGACAGGTCGCCTCGCCGCCGAGCTTAGCAGGATCCCCGATCATTTCATGGCTGACGAGCCCCGCAGCGATGAGGTCAGCAAGCACGGTCGGGGCGGCTTCGGGAGCTTGGGATTCCACGTCTCTCTACCTCTTCGCTTCTACGCTTCGGGCTCTTCACTTCGGGGGAATGCGGGGGAGGAACCACGTCAGGAACGTCGGATCTTAACCTGATCCGAATTGGTTAAGTGCCCGTTACCGGGTCTGGCACCGCCTCTCCCCCACCTCGGTCTGGAGGAAGAGAGGCCGGTCTCACTTCCGATGCAGGGAAACGAGCTGGGGCAGGCTCCAGACCTCCTCCATGTCGCCGCCCTGTCCGGTCCCGTCCGCGGCCGGAGCCTCCGACCCGTCATTTCCACGCGCCGCGAGCGTCTCCATGAGCTGCATCTGGGTGGCAGAAAGCCGTGGCAGGCTCGCCTCGAGCAGCGCCAGACGGTCGGCGAAGAGGCCGGTCTGCTCGGCCGCGGCATGGAGCGCGATGAGCTGCATTGCCACGGCGCGGGCCTGTTCGCGGGCCTCGTCGGCATCTGGATCCCAAGGCCGGGCCTCGAGCGCCTCGAGGCGCGCCTCAAGCGGAGCCAGCCGGGCGATCGCCGCCTCGAGGCTCGCATCGCTCCGGGCGAGTGCGCGGGCGAGTTCCTCGGCCATGCCCGCGGCCGGAGCGGCCTTCTCGGCGGTGGCCCGGATGCCGGTGAGCTGCTCGGCCACCTCGCCCTGGGCCCAGTCGAGGGCATCGAGCCGGGCGGAGATACCACGTTCCATGTCGGCCAGCCGCGCCTCCATCGGTGCGAGCCGGGCAAAGACCGTCTCCACCGTGGCATCCTTCTGGGCATAGAGCCGGGTGAGCTGGTCGGAGATCTCGGCAAACGGGTTCTCGCCGGGGGTTTCGAGCGCCGAGAGCCGGTCTTTCAACGCCGTCTCGCTCGCTGCGTGGGCGGCCCGCAGCGCCTCGAGCCGCTCGGCAAAGCGGTCGAGCATCGCCTGCGGGTTCTGGGCCGCGACCGCCTCGCCGATCTCGGTGAGGCGGTCCTGAAGCGGGGCGAGGCGGGTGGTCACTGCCTTCAGCGCAAAATCCTCCACGCCGGCCCGAACGGCGGCCAGCCGGTCGGCCACCTCGTCCTGGCTCCAGTCGAGAGTGTCGAGCCGGGCGGAGAGGCTGCTCTCCACTCCGGAGAGCTTGGCTTCCAGCGGCGCAAGCCGGGCAAAGACCGTCTCCACCGTCGCATCCTTCTGCGCATAGAGCCGGGTGAGCTGGTCGGAGATCTCGGCGAAGGGATTCGCGCCGGGGTTCTCCAACGCTGCAAGCCGGTCTTTCAACGCCGTCTCGCTCGCGGCATGGGTGGCACGGAGCGCGTCAAGCCGTTCGGCGAAGCGGTCAAGCATCCCCTGCGGATCCTGCGCGGCGAGGGTCTCCTCGAGGCTGTCGAGCTTGGCTTCCAGCGGTGCGAGCCGGGCAAAGACCGTCTCCACCGTCGCATCCTTCTGCGCATAGAGCGCAGTGAGCTGATCGGAGATCTCGGCGAAGGGATTCGCACCGGGGTTCTCCAACGCTGCAAGCCGGTCTTTCAACGCCGTCTCGCTCGCGGCATGGGTGGCACGGAGCGCGTCAAGCCGTTCGGCGAAGCGGTCAAGCATCCCCTGCGGATCCTGCGCGACGAGGGTTTCCTCGAGGCTGTCGAGCTTGACTTCCAGCGGCGCGAGGCGCGAGGTGACCTCGTCCTGGCTCCAGTCGAGGGTGTCGAGCCGGGCCGTGAGGCTCCGCTCCATCTCGGCGAGCTTTGCTTCCAGCGGCGCGAGGCGGGAGAGCATCGTCTGGGTGGTCGCATCCTTCTGGGCGTAGAGCGCGGTGAGTTGCTCGGAGATCTCGGCGAAGGGATTCGCGCCGGGGTTCTCCAGCGCCGCGAGCCGGTCCCTGAGCGCAGTCTCGCTCGCGGCATGGGCGGCGCGCAGCGTCTCCAACCGCTCAGCGAAGCGCTCGAGCGCCACTTCGGGGTCGCGCGCCATGACCTCCTGCTCGAGATGCATCATGCGGTTGAGCAGCGCCTGGGAAAGCGCGTCCTTCTGGGCATGGAGCCCCTCGAGCCGCTCGGCGATGATGTCGACCGAAACGGTCTCGGCCCGAAGCGCGGCGAAATCGCTGCGCATGTCCATCTGGGTGTCGGCAAGCTGCTCGATCTGGCCGCGCAGAGCAGCATCTCCAGAACTATGGCGCCTGCCAAGCGCCTCGAGGCGTTCGTCGAGGCTGGCGAGCCGGGCGTCCGGATCGAGTTCCGGCAGGATCCGCTCCATTTCAGCAAGCTTCGCCTCCAAGGGTGCGAGACGAGAGATTACCATCTCTGCCGTCGCATCCTTCTGGGCATAAAGGGCGGTAAGCTGATCCGAGATCTCGGCAAACGGGTTTGCGGCCGGATCCTCGAGGGCGGCGATCCTGTCCCGGAGCGCCGTCTCGCTTGCGGCATGAGCGCCCCGCAGCGCCTCCAACCGCTCGGCGAAACGCTCGAGCACCGCCTGCGGGTTCTGCGCGGCGAGCGTCTGCGTAACCTCGGCAAGCTTTTCCTCCAGCGGCGCGAGCCGGGCGAAAACCGTCTCCACCGTGGCATCCTTCTGCGCATAGAGCGCAGTGAGCTGGTCGGAAATCTCCGCGAAGGGATTCGCGCCGGGGTTCTCCAGCGCCGCGAGACGGTCCCTGAGCGCAGTCTCGCTCGCGGCATGGGCGGCGCGCAGCGCGTCAAGCCGTTCGGCGAAGCGGTCGAGCATCCCCTGCGGATCCTGCGCGGTGAGGGTCTCCTCGAGGCTGTCGAGCTTGGCTTCTAGCGGCGCGAGCCGGGCAAAGACCGTCTCCACCGTGGCATCCTTCTGCGCATAAAGCGCAGTGAGCTGGTCGGAAATCTCCGCGAAGGGATTCGCGTCCGGATTTTCCAGCGCGGCGAGGCGCTCTGCGGTTGCGGCATCGCCCGCGGCATGGGCAAGGCGCAGGGCCTCGAGCCGCTCGGAAACGCGCTCGAGGGCGGCCCGGGTCTCCGCCACCGACGGCCCCTCGCCGATCCCGGCGAGTTTCGTCTCCATCGGCGCGAGGCGGGCGGCGATCTCGTTCTGGCCCCAGTCCATCGCATCGAGCCGTGCGGTCAGGCCGCGCTCGATCCCGGAAAGCCGCGCCTCGAGCGGGCCGAGCCGGGCGAGCATCGTCTCCACCGTCGCATCCTTCTGGGCATAGAGCGCGGTGAGCTGTTCGGAGATCTCGGCGAACGGGTTCGCGGCCGGACTTTCCAGCGCGGCAATCCGGTCCTTGAGCGCGGTCTCGCTTGCGGCATGAAGCGCCCGGAGGCTCTCCAGCCGCTCGGTGAAGGAAGCGAGCAGCCCCTGCGGGCTCATCTGGATCATGTCCTGCTCGACCGCCTCGACCCGTCCGGCAATCCGCTCGATCATCTGCGTCTTCTCGGCCCGGAGGGCGGCAAATGCATCGCCGAGAGCCGCCACCTCCCCGAGCCCGGACTGCAGTTCGGCCAGCGCGCCGCCGGCCTCGGCCTGATCTTCCTGAAGTGCGGCGAGCTGGGCCTCGAGGCGGGCGAGCACGGCATCGCGGCCGGGACGGCGGCCCTCGATCTCGCTCAACCGTCTTTCAATCGGGCCAAGCCGGTCGAGCAGCGCTTCGATGGCATCGTCCTTCTGGGTATAGAGCCGGGTGAGCTGCTCGGAGATCTCCGAGAAGGGATTCACCGCCGGGGCCTCGAGCATGGCCATGCGCCGCTCGACGGCCGCCGCCGCAGCGGCATGGGTGCTCTGCATCTCGTCAAGCCGCGCAGTGAGCCCGTCGATGAGGCCGCGCGATTCCGCGAGCTCGCCCACCTGTTCGAGCGCCCGAAGCCGTGCCCGAAGCTGGTCGAGCCCGGCCAGCGCCGTCTCGAAGGTGGCGTTCTTGTCCCGGATCAGGCTCAGAAGCTGACTCGCCACGGCCTGAAGGCGCTCCTCCGGCGCGTTCTGCTCCGAGACCAGCGCATCGATCCGAGCGGCGAGATCGGCCTGCAGCGTCTCGATGGCGGCAAGCCGGGCCTCGGTGCGGCCCCGCCGGCCGCTCTCGCGGATGGCTTCCTCGCCCGGAACGGCGGGCGCAGCTTCGGGCATGGCGCCGGTTTCGATCTCGCGGGCCATCCGCCGCCTGCGCCGGGCCCAGAACCAGGCGGGCAGGAACAGCAGAAGCCCTGCCAGGACAAGCCCCGCCTCGAGACCGAAATTGAACGTGCCCATTACCGAAACCCCGGCTGTTAACCAAAAACACCGGGTTAATCAGTCGGGCCAAATGGTTAGGGGGCCGTTAAGGCCCGCCCCTCCGGGGCGGGGAATGCTCGCGGCTGCGCGCCGCCGTCAGCCTGCCCCAGGCGCCGGGGTTTGCAGGATGAACGACCGGATCCGGGCGATGAAGGCCGGATCGGCGGTGCGGGCGATCGCCTCTCGCGTCTCCGCCGTCATGGCCATCGCCTCGTCGATGCGAGCGGGGATCTCCGTCTCGTCGTCGGCAACGAGGATGCCGGCCTTGCCGCGCAGCGCATTGGCGGTCTCGACCTGATGATCGCTCGTGTGCTCAGCCATGGCATGGCGCCGGGGCAGGAGCACGATCGGCTTGCAATGCTCGCCGGCGGAGACCACCGAGCCGACACCGGCATGGGCGATGACGAGATCGGCCCCCGCCATCGCGGCCTCGTATTCCGGCCGGGCGAGACGGCGGACCCAACGCATGTTGCGCGGCTCGTAGGCGCCCTCGCCGATCTGGGCGAGGATCTCCATGTCCTGCCCCGCCGCCCAGTCGTCGACCGCCTTCACGAAGCGATCGAAGGGAAACATCGACCCGACGGTAACGAAGACCGTGGGCCGCACAGCGGTGCTCTCCGCACCTGCCATCTGGATGTCGCCGGGCATTTCCGTCACAGGATCTCTCCCCAGTATTCCGGGCCGCCAGGCTTGGCCAGATGCGCCCATTGCACGAGCCAGGCATCGCAGAAGGGCCGTGCCAGCCGCCCTGACAGGGTGATGCTCTCGGCATGCGAGAAGGTATCGATCCAGAGGGTCCGGCTGCGGCAGAAAAGGCGCGCGAGAATGAGTCCCACGAGGCCGGGGGCCGCGCCGGTCGAGATCACCACCGTGGGCCGCTCGCGGCGGATGATCCCCGCAAGTTCGCGAATGAGGGTGAGAAAGGCGAAGCGGTTACGCCGGGTGACATTGGTCACCGCATAGTAGCGTCCCTCCGGCAGGTCCGCATCGGCCTGGCGGTCGGTACTCACATAGAAGACATCAAGATCGGCGAAGGCCGGCATGAGGCGGCGCAGCTCGATCCAGTGGCCGCCGCCCGAAGCGATGGCCATGATCTTCGGCGCAGGGGCGTCACGTTTCGCGGATCCGGCCATGTCGGCCCTCCTGAAGCTGGGATTCCGCCCGCGGGGTTCAGGCCCGCTTGCGGATGATGTCCATGAGATCGCCGACGCAGCCGAGCGCGCCCAGATCCTTGCTGGAGAAGGTGAAGCCGAACTCTTCCTCCACCGCATAGATCAGCGTGATATGCGAGACGGAATCCCAAGCCTCGATATCGTCGGCCGTCATCTCGCGCTCGAGGCTGATCTCCTCGTCTCCGAAGGTCGTGCGAAAGACTTCCGTCAGGCGTTCCGTCACATCATCCGACACTGCTCTGTCCTCTCCTTCTTCATTCGATCCGGCCCCGGATCCTGTCTCAAACCCAGGTCACTTGGATCGGACGGGTTTCGGCTGTCAAGTCCGCCGCCGCCGCGCGCCAGAGCGTGCCACCCTCCGCCTCGGTACCATCGGCGGCAAAGCCGAGACGCGGGAAGAGCTCGGCCACCATGCCGTTGCGCTCGGTCGGGCGGTAGCGGCCGACGAGCTCGGCGCAGCCCTCCCTCTCGGCGATCCGGGCGAGCTCGGCCACCAGCACCTCCTCGACGCCGCGGCCGAGCACCCGGCAGCTCATGAGCAATGTGTCGATCTCAAGGGCGCCCTCGCGCACCTCGGCAAGCGCTACGGCAATGAGCCCGTGATCGGCGAACTTGTCACGCAGGCGCACCCAGACCCCATGGGCACCGGGCCGGGCGAGGAAGGCCTCGAGCTCGGCTTGGTTGCGGCGGATCGTCGTGACGTTGAACTGGTTGGTCTTGTTGAGAAGCTGCACCACACGGGACTTCACCACCCCCTCGACGGCGCCGAACTCGGCCTCCATCGCAAGGCTCGCCTGGTAATCCTCGAGCGAACCGGCCGTAGCCTGCAGCGCGATCGCCTGGGCGCGCGCACGATACTGCCCGGCACGCTCGCGGTCGGCGCTGGTGAAGGCCGCCGGTTCGAGAAAGGGATAGGCCTCGAGCGCCCGGCGGTAGCCGGTCGGATCTTCGGGCAGTGGCGGCACGTCGACCTGCGGCAGCGCCCGGCGCACCTCAGCGCGCTCGTAGGGGTTGTCGTCGAGGAAGACGAAACTGTCGAGGCCGAGGCTCAACGTCTCGGAAATCGCGCGGATGTTTTCGGACTTCGGCTGCCAGTTGGCGACGAAGGCAGCGATGTCCTCTTCCTTCAGGATCATCTCGGGATGCTCGCGGAAGGGCGAGAGTGCCACCTCGGGATCGTTCTTCGAGCAGACGGCAAGCAGGATCCCGCGCCGGGTGAGATCCTTGAGCGCGGCCTGGAAGTCCTGAAAGGCCTCGCCCGCCATGCCGCCGCCGAGCGTGATGCCCTCGAGCCCGTCATCACCGATGACGCCGCCCCAGAGCGTATTATCGAGATCGAGCACGATGCAGCGGCGCGAGAAGCCGAGACGGGCAGCGAGCGTCGCCGCGGTCTGGGTCGCAAGCAGCGGCAGGGCCGCAGGCGAGAACGGCATCTTGGCCATGTACCAGCCGCGATCGTCGAACCAGCGCTCGGCCCCGAGGCGCGCGGCGAGCAGCGCGGTATCGACGAAGCCCACATCGCCCTCGGCCGCGGCCGCGGCGAAGCCCCGGTTCAGGGTCGCGGCCATCGAGCGCCGCGCCCCGGCGAGGCCCGAGCCGAAATGGCCAAGCGGATCCCCGCCCGGCACGGCAAACCCCTGCTGGATCAGGATCGGGCTCCGCTCCCGGCGCAGCCCCGCCCAGCAGGCGGTCCAGCGATCGAGTTCGGCCGCCACATCCTCCTCCGGACGATCGGAAAATGCCGGCAGGCCTAGGGAATGGTAGTCAGGGCAGAGAATGACCGCATCGGGGGCCGCCTGCTGCAGCGGCGAGGTGGGCGCGAGCGTGTCGTTGAAATACTGGCCGAAGTCGGGTTCGTAGACGGTGGTTGCGAGCCCGATCCGGGCGGCCGCGAGCTGGAGGAGCGGCGCGAAGGCGCTCTGCGTCCAAGTCGAGACCAGCCCGAGCTGGAGGGTCCGGCGCATGTCGGGCCAGCTTTCCAACGGGCAGCGTCGCAGGAGGCCCGCGGCGGCGGACCAGACCTTGAAACTCTCCTCCTCACGGGCCGCGCGGATTGCCCAGCCGGCGGCCCCGGCTGGATCACCCGCCCCGAGACGTGCCCGGGCGAGCTTCACGCAGAGCGCGCCCGACGGAATCTCGGCGCGGGAGGCAGCCTCCTCGAAGACGGCGGCGGCGGCGTCATAATCCTTGGCGCGCATGTGGCCGTCGCCCTGTGCCTCCAGCATTTCGGCTGTGCTGTGCGGTGCATTCATCTTCGAAGCCTCCGATGATCGTCGCGTTGCTTGGCTCGTGCCTGGCGGGGGGATACGAGATCACGCCGGCCGCGTCAGCCCTTCCGTTCGGCATATCGGCCCATGTCGCAATCATGTTGCATCTTCCCGGGCGGCCGGGCCCCCATGGGGAGGGAAGAAAAACTCCCGGCGGTTCAGGCGTCCTTCCGGGGCGGCGGGGTCATGATCCGTGCGGGCGGAGCCGCGACGATGCTTCCTGCGGGCACATTCGTCATGACCACGGCATTTGGACCGATCGAGGAATCGTCTCCAACGGTTATGCGTCCCGTGAGGACAGCACCGACCCCGACCTCCACCCGGTCTCCGAGCTTCGGCGCCCAGTTGCCCCGGCCACCGCCCTTGCCGACCGCCCCGATGGTGACCCCATGGCGGATGATGCAGTCATCCCCGATCACCGCCTTGGGATGGATGACAATTCCGTTTTGATGTGCAATGCGCAGGCGGCGGCCGATATGCGTGTCGCCATGGAGCTCGATGCCGTAGAAATTCCGGCAGAACAGCAGCAACAGGCGGCTCAGAACCCGCACCGGGATCCTGAGAATCCGATTCCCGATCCCGTTGCACCATGTTGCCATGCGATAGGCCGCAAGGGTCTGGAAACCCGGCTCCCAGAAGCCCCGGTTGTTTGCCTCGTAATCCTCCCGCATGTACTCGAGAAAGGCGCGAAAGGTCTGGATCACCGGCCGAACCCCGGGCTTACCCCCCGCTTTCAAGCTTTCCAAGGAAGCTTTCGACATGTTCGGAGCTTCTGAAGACATCACGTCAATGGACCACCCAATTACAAATCAATACCGTGCACACCCGACTCCGTTCCCCTCGGCCGTGCCCTGATTACATGGGCGCAGTATACCCGGCTGGCGCGCACAATCGATAGCCGATCCACAATGTCGTGAACGGGGCACGGCGGTGCGGCAACGCCGGTCATGTTTCAGCCATCGACACCGGCCCCCGGCGCTTTCCCGCCCGGCTCCGGCATCTGGGCCTGCGCCCGCCCGGCCGCCACCGCTTGCAGGCGCTCCGCGATCATATCGACCTGCGGCAGCGGGCTTCCGGCTGCTGCAGCTTCCAGGGCGCGCGTGAAGCTCTGCTCCGCGGCATCCCAGCGCTTCGCGGCAAGCTCGGCCTCGCCGAGATGATACTGAACCAGCGCGACATCGGGCAGCGCTGCCGCGGCCGGTTCGAGATAAGTGAGCGCCTGGGATGCATCTCCCCGCAGATAGAGGATCCAGCCGTAGGTGTCCTGGAACGGGGGCACATCCGTCCCGCGCAACCGCCGGGTCATGGCATGGGCCCGGGCAAGATCGGCCGGATCGCTCGCCGCTCCCGCCGCCGTCAGCAGGCTCGCGAGATTGTTGGCCACCGGGACAGAGCCCGAATCCCGGGCATAAAGCATCTCGTAATCGGCCCGGGCCGCAGCGAGATCGCCCGCGCGCTCCTCGAGCCCCGCCCGCGCGAAGAGCAGCGGGCCATTCTCCGCGACAGCCGCGATGCCCGCCTTGAGCACCTGGGCCGCAGCAGCATCGTCCGTGCCTTCTAGCAGCGCGAAAAGCGCCTGGTAGATCCGGACATCGCCGGGATCCTCCGCGATCAGGGCGCGATAGGCGGCCTCGGCCCCGGCAGCATCGCCGCGGGCGGCCAGCGTCTCGGCCACGAGCATCCGCGCATCACGATTGTCGGGCGATGCGGCGAGGAAGGGCGCGAGGGCTGCGTCCGCGGCATCCGGATCCCCCTCGGCAAGATGGAAGCGCACGAGCTCGGTGAGGGCGGAGACATTCCCCTGCCCCGCCAACCCCTGCAGGAAATCAAGCCGCTCCGCGTCCCGGCCCTGGCGCCGCAAGCTTTCGGACTGGAACGCGTCGGCCGTCACGGCGGCCTCGGGCATATCGAGCCCGCGCAGGGTCGCGATGACCCGGTCAACGCCGCGCCAGTTGCCGGCCTCGAGATAGAACTGTCCCGTGGCCTCGAGCAGATCCGGGTTGGCCGGCGCGCCGCGCAGCGCATCCATCAGCACCCCTTCGGCCGCACTCGAGCGCCCCTCCTGTTCCAGAAAGCGGGCATAGCGCAGGGATTCCGCCGGCGCCCGCTGGGCGAGCTCGACAGCCTGAGCCAGCCGTTCGCCCATCAAATCGCGCGACCCGGCCCGCTCGTAGGCCATGGCCATGATCGTCATGATGTCCGCATCCCCCGGCGCCTGGACAAGGGCGCTGCGCGTGTCGAGAACCGCATCCTCGGGCCGGTCGTCATCAAGCGCCATGCGGGCCCGAAGCTTCAGGGCAGCGACATGCGTCCGATCCTCGGAGAGCACGGTCTGCAAAAGCCCGGCCGCCTCATCGCGCGCGCCTGTGGCATAGAGCATCTCGGCAAGCGTCACCTGGAGGGTCCGTGTCACATCCGAGGGCTTGGCCCCGGCAAGCAGCTCCCGCAGCCGGGAGATGCCCGCTTCGGGCGCTCCCTCGGAGAAATCAAGTTCGGCAAGCGCCCGCTGATAGGGCGAGGGGTCGGCAGCGGCCACGATCAGCCGCTCGAGCTCGGCCCGGGCCGCATCGGCGCCACGCAGATCGTGCAGGAAGGCCACCACATCGAGATGCGGTTCCGGCGCGCCGGTGGTATCCCGCTTGGCAATCGCACGCAGCTCGCCCTCGGCATTGTCGATATCGTCCTGCTGGAGATACCACTGTACCAGCGCCTCCCGGGTGCCGTCATTGTCGGGGAAGCGCGAGACCATCGTCTTCAGTTCGGCGCCGATCCCGGCCATGTCGCCGAGCTTCTCCAGCACGGTGAGCCGGGCGAGATGAAGCCCCTCGTCATCGGGAACCGCGGCGAGTGCCGCATCGCAGAGCGCGAGTGCCGCGGCCGGATCCTCGGCCTTGAGGCGCTCGGCGATCAGGATCAGATGGGCCGGCACTGTGGCGGGCGCTTCCGCGACCACCTCGCGGGCCATGGCGACCGCACTGGCGGTGTCGTTGCCGAGGCGGAAATCGACCGTGGCCTTCAGTGCCCGGGTCATCGGGTCCTCCGGCGCCAGCGCATAGGCCTTGCGGGAATGGATCTGGGCGGTCTCGAAATCCTGAAGCTGGAGCGCGAGTTCGGTCAGGTTGCGGTGATCTGCGGCATTTTCCGGATCAAGCTCGACGAGGCGCTGATACTGGGTGAAGGCCTCACCGAGGTCGCCGCGTTTCCAGACGACCTGAGCGTATTGTTCGCGGGCGGGAATATAGTTCCCGTCGAGGCGCAAGACGTTGCGGAACTCGATCAGCGCGCGATCTGCATCACCTGCGGCCAGGAGTTCGACCCCGCGCTGGTAGTGCTTTTCCACCCGCGCCTCTTCGGATTCGCAGCCGGACAGGACAAGACCGCAGCTCAGGAAAAGAATGAAGAGGAAACGTGAAACGGGCATCCGTTGCTCCAGATTCGCAAATATCCTCGCAGGGAAACACGAAGGATCCAGGCCAGATCGCGGCGCCTGCGGAACAATGGATGACGAATAGAGAGGCGAATGATTAAAATAAAGCCACCACGGCGCGACACGGTAAAGGCGGCGGCTTCACGCCTGACAGTCCGGCGCGCGCCCTGTCCCCCGGGTCCAGGCCGAGGGAATTGGGAATTGAAAGCAGAACCGCCCCGAAATCGGGGCGGCGGAATGCGTCAGATCTCTGTGGGCAGGCGCCCGGGCGATGCGGCAGCTCAGTAAGAGCCGTCCTTCTGGAACGGCACGGCCAGCGTCAGGAACAGGATCTTGATGTCGAGCCAGAGCGAGAAGTTCCGGATATAGGCGGCATCGTAGAGCACGCGTTCGCGCCCCATGGCGAGATCCGTGACCGGGCCGCGGTTGCCGTTGACCTGGGCCAGACCGGTGATGCCGGGGCGGACCTTGTGGCGGACGTGATAGTTCGGGATGAGCTCCTCGATCGGCTTGCCCTCGACCTCGAGGGCGAGCGGATGCGGGCGCGGGCCGACGAGCGACATCCGACCGCAGAGCACATCCCAGAACTGCGGCAGTTCGTCGAGGCAGGTCTTGCGCAGGAAACGGCCGATTGGCGTGATCCGGTCATCGGTGCGGGTTGCCTGACGGCGGCCGCCGATATCGGTCTTCTCGTGGCGCATGGTGCGGAACTTGGTCACGACCACATGCTTGCCGCCGGCACCGAAGCGCGGCTGCCGGAAAAGCACGGGGCCCGGCGAATCCAGACGGATGATGAGTGCGATCAGCGCAATGACCGGGGCGAAGACTATGAGCAGGAACAGCGCACCGATACGGTCGATGGCAGCTTTGAGTTTCCAGGAGAAATCCTTACGGAAACGGGCGTTCTGAGATTGCCTGGGACCCAGGCCTACCGAATACTCGGATACAGACACGCCACCATCGACTTCAGAATAGTGTGCCATAACCTTACAACCTTACCCACAATGCATGCACAGCCGCGCTGCACAAAATAAGCGACGACTGCGCTCCTACGACATGGAGCACTCTTACGGACGCATTGCGCCGCAAAACTAAGACGGATGGACGTTTTCCCTAAAACGTTTTCGCGTGTCGGTGACCCCGAGTCCTGACCGCTTGTTGCCCCTCACAGAGCGAAGTAAGCCACTATTTACATCAAAACTCAACCAAAATTTAGCCAACTCGCGTTGCTTGTGACCCAACGTGGTTAAGATATGCGCAATGCGCCGGTGGTGTCCATGTCCCGGCAGGTCCTCCGAATTCCAGGCCGGGAAAGCCGGTCTGAAAGACGTGAGTATCTTTCACAGTGGCTTGGTGGTACGGTGCGCAGCAATCCGCCGGGGGGTAAGGAAGAATTCAAAGAGTTCGGGTCCGATGGGCCACGAGAAGCGCGTCTGTTCATCTTGTCGCATGAAATTGCGATGGCTGCGCAGTCCAGTACCATATAAGACACGAAACGCCCGTTGGCTGCGGGATGTGGGTATGAATGGGTATGACGAGTACACTGAACATTTACAATGAGCATTTCGGCCTGAGAGAGCGGCCGTTCACACTTCTCCCGGATCCGGATTTCCTCTACTGGTCGGAGAACCACACCCGTGCCTATTCGATGCTTGAGTATGGCATGTTGACCCATGCGCCGATCACGGTGATCACCGGGGAGATCGGTGCAGGCAAAACGACGCTCCTGCGCCATCTGCTGCGCACGCTGCCCGAGGAGTTCACCGTCGGGCTCATTTCCAATGCCCAGGGCAACCGCGGCGAGCTTCTGCACTGGGTGCTGATGGCCCTCGGCGTACCCACCGACAACAATTCGAGCTACGTGCAGCTCTTCGCCCAGTTCCAGGATTTCCTGATCGAGGAATATGCCGCCGGCCGACGCACGATGCTGATCTTCGACGAGGCGCAGAACCTCTCGATCGAGACCCTCGAAGAACTCCGGATGTTCTCCAACATCAATGCTGACAAGGACGAGCTCATCCAGCTCGTGCTCGTGGGACAGCCAGAGCTGCGCGACCTGATCGCCCAGCCGCGCCTCGTTCAGTTCGCACAGCGCGTCGCCGCCGAATACCACCTGCCGGGCATGTCGATGGAGCAGGTCCAAGCCTATATCGCCCACCGGCTCGCCGTGGCCGGGGCAGATCACGAAATATTCAGCCCCGCGGCCTGCGAATATGTCCATCGCGCCTCGCGCGGCATTCCGCGCCTAGTGAACCAGATCTGTGACTACGCGCTGGTCTATGCCTATACCGACGCACTCGCCACGGTTGATGCCGCCGTGATCGAACAGGTGGTGACCGACCGCCGCATGCATGGCAATCTGAAGATGGTCGGGTGAGCTCGCCGGAATAAAGAGACGGGTAATGAGTAACGCAATAGACTTGAAATTCTACTGGGCCGTCTTCAAGCGGCGCCTGCCCTATTTCGTGGTGATCGCGGCCCTGATTTCGGCAATCGGCATCGTCGTTGCCTACACCCTGCCGCCCGTCTACCAGTCCTCCGCGCGCATGCTGGTCGAACCGCAGCAGATCCCCGGCGATCTGGCGCAGTCCACCGTGCCGGTCAATCCGTTCGAGCAGATCCAGATCATCGAGCAGCGGATCATGACCCGCGCCAACATCTACGATCTCGCCGAGCGCATCGGACTCTATGCCGACCAGCCCGATCTGTCGGTGGGCGACATCGTCTCCGACATGCGTGATCGCATCCAGTTCATCGGCTTCGAACCCGATCCGACCGTACGCCCCGACACGCCCGGCGCGACGATCATCGGCGTCGCCTTTGACGCGCCAACACCGGAATTCGCCAACAAGGGCGCTAACGAACTCGTCTCGCTCATCCTCGACGAGAACGTGCGCATGCGCACGGGCCGAGCCAACGAGACCCTCGAATTCTTCAAGGCAGAAGTCGAGCGGCTGCAGCGCGAGATCGAGCAGCAGTCGGAGAAGATCTCCGTCTTCAAGACCCAGAACGTCGATTCCCTGCCCGACAGCCTCGTCGCCCGCCGCGCCCAGCAGCAGCGCGAGCAGGAGCGCCTGCTCACCCTCGAGCGCGAGGAAGCGGACCTGCGCAACCAGCGCTCCACCGTCGTCTGGGTCTACCAGCGCACCGGGCGGGCCAGCGTCGCCGCCCTCAGCCCCGAGGAAGAGGAGCTGCAGGCACTGAAAAGCGAGCTCATCCAGCAGAAGGCAGTCTATGCCTCGTCGAGCCCGCGGGTCCGCACGCTCGAGACCCGGATCCGGGCGCTCGAGAAACTTGTGTCCGACCAGCGCGCCGCGCGCAGCATTCCCGACACCGAGACCGGCGAGGCAGGCAAGCCTATGTCGGAGCTCGACCAGGAGCTCGCGCCGATCGATGCCCGGCTCAAGTTCATCGCCGACGAGAAGGCCTCGATCCAGAAGACGCTCGATGATCTCGATGCCTCGGTGCAGCAGACGCCTTCCAACGAGATGGTGCTCGCCGGCATGGAACGGGAGCTGGACAACCTGCAGCGGCAGTACCAGGAGGCCGCCACATCCCTGGGCCAGGCCCAGGTGGGCGAACGCATCGAGGTGCTCTCCAAGGGCCAGCGATTCTCGCTCATCGAGGCGCCCTCCCGGAGTTCGGCCCCCGTCCGGCCCAAGCGCATGCTGATCTCCAGCGCCGGCGTCGTGGTCGGGCTCGGGATCGCCGCGGCCGTCATTCTGATCTGGGAAGCCTTCAACCGCTCGATTCGCCGCCCGCTTGATCTCAACGGCCTCGGGATCCAGCCGATCGCGACAATCCCCTACATCCGTACGCAGCGCGAACTCCGCTGGAAGCGCGGCATCGTCTTCGGGGCGCTTGCCCTCATCGTCGTGCTGATCCCGCTGACCCTGCTCGCAGTACGCGGCTTTGATCAGCCCCTCGAGGAGCTGCCGTCCGGCACGGCGCCGGCGAGCACCGATTCATGAGCTCGGCCCCGCACCGCAAGACGCTCCGGCACAGGCCGCTCTGCCCCCCGGCGGGGATCTAGGAAAGAAGAACCATGGAACGCATTCAAGCCGCCATACAGAAGGCCAAGGAACAGCGCACCGGCATGGGCATTTCCCCCGTCCGCGATCCCGCGAACGGAACCGCAGCGCACGGTGCCCAGATCCCCCGCGGCCAGGCCGGCACGGCCTGGGGTGAGATCGGCACCTTCGAGCCGGATGCCGAGCATCTCGCGCGCCACCGGATCGTGACCTTCGCGGACACAGACCCGGCGCATAACCACTTCGACATGCTGCGGACCAAGATCCTGCGCACCATGCAGCGCAACGACTGGAAGACGATCGGCATTACCTCGCCCACGAGCGGCTGCGGCAAGACCACGATCAGCCTCAACCTCGCCTTCAGCCTCTCCCATCAGCCGAACCTGCGCACCGTGCTCGTCGATCTCGACCTGCGACGTCCTGTCGTCGGCAAGCATCTCGGCATCACCGAGACGCACTCCGTCGCGAGCGTGCTGCAGGGCACACATACGGTTCAGGAGAATTTCCTGCGCTATGGCGACAATCTCGCGGTGGGCACCAACGCCCAGTCGATTCGCGCCTCTGCCGATCTGCTGATGGATGCGCGGACCGCCGGCGGCGTCCGGGCGATCAAGGACGCCTTCCGGCCCGACATCCTGATCTACGACCTGCCCCCAATGCTGGTGAGCGACGACGCGATGGCGTTCCTGCCGCATCTCGACTGCGTGCTGCTGGTCGCGGGCGCCGAGAAGAGCCGGCTCGACGAGATCGACAAGTGCGAGCAGGATCTCGCGGGCCAGGTCAATGTGCTGGGCGTGGTGCTCAACATGTGCCGCTATGCCAGCGAGGAATACGGCTACTACTGACAACAGGGCCCGCGCCGGCAGCTCCGGAAACGGAACCTGCCGGCGCGGGGAGGCAAGACCGGTTCAGACGGCGATGCTCTGCGGCGCGGCTCCCGCGCCGCGCCCGGACCCGCAGGCCCAGACCATGAATTCCAGCAGGACATCCGCCGGAAAGGTCTCGACCGGAAAGCCGAAGCTGTAATCGAATTCCCGCAGCACCTCAGGGCTCAGCTTCGGCCCGGTGCGCAGCACCAGCCCATCGCCGAAGAGCCGGCAGAGCGCGCGCTCGCGGGCCCGAAAACTGATATCGACATGCCTGGGGTCGGCAAGGATGTGGGCATAGGTTGCACAGATCGCCGGGGCCGGACCCTCGAGCACCTGGACAAACCAGCCGTCGACAAAGACAAGCGCGCCGGATATGTCCGCCGCCGCGTTCCGGGCCCGGGCTTCGGAGACGATCCTGAAGATATCCGAGAGTTCGGTGCCGGGCGCCGCCCGGCTGACATAGAGTATCCGCTCCAGCATAGGTCCCCCCCTCCCCCGGAACCCCATGCACCGGGACACGCAAGACGCCAATATTTGCCGGATCCGAGTCTAGCGGACACCCGATAAAATATCCGTAAATAAACGCCGAGACACGGCCCGTGCAGAGCTGTTATAAGGAGCCGGAATTTCCGACTGTACCTGTTGCAGAATGAATACGGTCGGACCGGCAAATGCCCGCCTGCCCCGGAACAGCAGGTGTTTTGGCTTTTCCCTTCCACCACGGCCATGTTCTAAGAGACCTCAAACGACCACAAGAGGCGGTTCGATGAGACAGATTCTGTTCGCTATTTTGATTGCGGTGCTGACCGCTCCCCTAGCCCTCGCCCAGGGTGCCGGCTACCGGATCCAGCCCGGAGACCAGCTCGCCATTACCGTTCTCGAGGACGAGACGCTGAACCGGGAAACCTTGGTTCTGCCCGATGGCCGCATCTCCGTGCCGATGGCAGGTTCCGTCCAGGCGGCCGGCAATACGGTCGAGACCGTGGAAAAGGCCATCACCGACCGGCTCGCCTCCAACTTCGCCGTCCGCCCGAGCGTGTTTGTCTCGGTCGTTCAGGTCGACGAGGAAGGCCTGCGTTTCCCGATCTACATCCTCGGCCAGGTCAACGATCCCGGCGAACAGGAAATCGAGACCGGCACCACCCTGCTGCAGGCGATCGCGCTTGCCGGAGGCCCGGCCCAGTTCGCGGCCACCAAGCGCATCCAGCTGCGTCGCACCGACCCGTCGACGGGCCAGGAACGCCTCTACATCTTCAACTACAAGGCCGTTGAACGCGGCGGCGCCATCCAGTCGATGATCACCTTGCGCGAAGGCGACGTGATCATTGTCCCGGAACGCCGCCTGTTCGAGTGAGGCGCGGGCACATGCAACGCGCTTCCCTCGCTGCGCTGGCCCTGGCCGGCGGTGCCGCGGTCCACGGCACGACCGTCATCGCCCAGTCGGCGGAGGAAGGCCTGTCGGCCTCGACGCTGACGGCCACCATTTCCCAGAGCGTCACGACCGATTCCAACTACGATCTCGATGACGTCTCGCCGGGCCAGACCACCTACGCGGACACCCGTTTCGGGCTGCAGCTCGATCAGATCGGCTCGGACCGGGTCCTGTCGCTGGGCTTCGACACCGGCCTACGGGCCTTCTGGCCCGCGAAGGACGCGGTTCCCAACGATTTCGAGTTCCAGTTCGCCTCACCCAGCACGGCCCATCTCGAATACGAGCAGGAAGGCGCTCACACGGCTTTCGACTCGTCCTTCCGGTTCCGGACCCGCCGCGTCGATTTCAACAACCCCCTCACGGATTTCATCACCGATGAGGGCACCCTGCCCGACGATCTCGAACAGCTACAGGGCGAGACGAGCGAGCTCCGCTATGATGCCGATATCGGCTTCACGCTGGGCCCCAACGCGCCCAGCAGCTATGGCGTCCGGCTGGTCGCGACGAATATCGACTACCGGAACAGCACACCGGACGAGGATCTGGTGCCGCGCTACTCCGTCGAGGGAAGCGGCTTCTGGACGCTCCGTCTCAACCCCGTGCTCTCTACCGGTCTGGACGGCAGCTATTTCTACTACAGGGCCGACGACACGGAGCAGACCGAGGTCCGGATCGGCGAGGTCGACTGGGGGCTGATCTATCATCCCAGCGAAGCCCTCCGGGTGCGCGGCGGCCTCGGCTATGCCGACCGGACGCGCGAGGAAGTCATCGACGACGTGCGCGAGACGACGCAGTCGAACAGCGGGCCCGTCGTGCGGGGCGATTTCCGCTACGACCTTCCCACGGTGACCGTCCTCGGCGATGCCCGCTGGACCACGGCCGCTCCCGACCCCCGGCTGAGCTTCAACCTGCAGGCCAATTACAACATGCCCCGCTCCAGGCTGACCGGCCGGGCGTTCAACCGCTATACCGGCGGTCAGAGCGGCAACGAGCAGCAGGTGAGCGGGATCGGCTTCGGCGTGCAACACGATCTCAACGAGAGCTCCCGCGTGGGCCTCGATCTCAGCTATGCCTATCAGCAGAACCTGGACGAGCCCCAGGATCCGGATATCGAGCGCACCAATGTGACCGCGAGCTTCGGATACGACCTCACGCGGGTCGTCACCAGCGAGATCGGTTACACGTTCAGCAACCGGACCGAAGGCAGCTCCGACGCGGACAGCCACCAGTTCTATTTCAACATCGCCCGGATCTTCCAGACGAACCTTTGAAGCGGACGTTCACGGCAAGGCTTGCTGGCGGCGGGATCCCGGAAGGGGTTCCGCCGCAGTCATGTCGGGGATCTCATCGCAAGGAAAACCCTATTCCGGGATGAAATCCCGCACCTTGTCCCGCGTGGCAACAAGGAAGCGCTGGAGCCGGGCATCCGCCGCGGCCTCTCCCCCCTCCCCGATCGGCGTGATGACCCGCACGAGGCCGCCATCCGTCCGGCCCCGGACTGCACTGTCATAGACAGTATAAAGCTTGGCGGCGAAATCGTTGGTGACCTGGCGCCCCCGGCCCGCAAACCAGTAGTAGACAAGTTGCTGGTCGAGCTCCTTCTGGATCACGACGCGGTTGATCCTTACCCTGCCGTCCTGGGTGCCCGGCAGGGAAATCTCCGTCGGCGCGATGGAGTAGACCTCCCAGCCACTGCCTGGCAGACAGACCTCCGGATCATGGATCGCGTTGCCGCTGGTCTGGTCCACGTAATAGGACATGAAGAAGTCGACATCCTCGGCTTCCGCGATGTTCCGGTAGGTCCCGGAGAAATAGTCGTCGGCCCCGAGCGTGCTTTCGACATCCGGCGCGAGCAGGCTGGAATTGCCCGACCAGCCGCCGATGGTCAGCGGAAACAGGGCGAAGGGTTCCCGCTCCGGCGTGCTCGCCTCACGGGCGGGCGCAAAGCTCCAGGCTGCCGAGAGGGCAAGCGTCATCAGCGCGGCGGTGACGAGCCCGCGGGAGGGCGGGATGGTCCGTACCCGCCCGAACTGTGCGCCAAGGCCCGAGAAATCCATGTCGAGCGCCTCTCCGAGCGGCCGCCGGTCTCCCGAAAGCCGCTGCATGGCCATGGCCATGAGGAAGAGGATGCCGATGCAGGTGAGAAAGATCACCCAGCCCTCGAAAGCGTGCAGGAAGCCTTCGGCCTGTGCAATGCCATAGCGGTCGACCAGGATGCCGATGATGCCGATCCGGATCGAGTTCATCAGCACCGCGAGCGGAACCGCGGAGGTAAGCAGTACCATCTTGTGCCAGCGCGGCCCGCTGTAGAGCACCGCGAAGACATAGGTAAAGCTCATGATCGGGAACAGGTAGCGCAGCCCCGAACAGGCTTCGGCCACCTGCAGCTTGTAGACTCCGAGGTCGATGATGTTGCCCTCGAGAAAGACCGGAATGCTCGCGATCTGCAACAGCCCGACGCCAATCTCGGAAGAGACGAACTGCAGCGCCGAGGAGATCTTCCAGTAGAGCACCTGGGGCAATGGCAGCATGAAGATGAGATGCAGGACCGAGGGCCAGAACACGATGCCGCGGCGCCAGCCGAAACCGGTGAGGATCAGTCCGCCCACCCAGATGATGAGTGAATAGAACACGAAATCGTAGATGCCTACGAGATTGCCGGCGAGCGCCAGCAGCAGGCTCACCCCGATCACCAGCACGCCCGGCCAGCGGTCCGTTACCGGTGCGGCAGGCGGCGGGACCTGCTTCATCTCGTGCAGGAACATGTAGAAGGAGAGCAGCGGAATCACCGGCCCGTGGCTGAACTCGGGCCGCGCCCAGTCTTCGGAAAGCCCGTAGAGCCCGAACCAGAAGAGCGGCAGCGTCGAGAAGATCGCCAGGAAGAACCAGGCCATCCCGGCAAGATTGACCGGATGGCCGGCAATGGATTGCTCCAGCCCTCCGGATCGGGTCGTCACCAGCGTATCAGTCAACTCGGATATCCAGCAAGTGCACTTTGTCCGTGAGGACAATAGGCGAAATTCTACCGATTGGCGATGGAACCGTGCGTGCAGGGTAAACCGCGAGGTAAATTTGCACTACATTTTAATCGGCGGACGCACAGTTCGAGCAGAACATCCTGACTTCACGATTGAGGACACGAGGCAAGGCGATGGGCTTTACCAGACCCGACATGGTGACGTTCGATTCCACGGACGCGCTGCCCCCTGTCCAATCCTGGCGCATCCATCTGGGCGCTCACAAGACGGCGACGACCCATCTTCAGCAGACACTCTCGGCCATCAGGCCGCAGCTTGCAGCCCATGGCGTCGATTTCATTCCGAACCAGACCGTTCGAGATCACGGGCTGACCCGGGAGCTTTTCCGTCGCAACCTCGCCGCGCGGGTGCCATTCCTGCGCCGCTCGATCATGCCCGGCGTCCTCGACGGCGTGCTGAGCCCCCTGCGCCACGGCCCGCAATCCGTCGTGATCTCGGAGGAAAACCTCATCGGCACTTCGGGAGACGCCTTCTCCGGCCTGCTCTATCCGCTGGCGGATACTTCCATCGCCCGGCTCTCGACCCTGTCGGAGCGCGCGGACATGACCTTCTTCCTCTCGATCCGCTCCTTCGACACCTTCCTGCCCTCGGCCTATGCCGAAGCGCTCAAGCAGTCGCCGCCGCTGGAGGGCGGCTTTGCCGCTGTCAAGCGGCGTATCCTGGCGAAGCCGCCAAGCTGGTTCGGCCTCGTGCAGCGGATCCGGGCGATCGCGCCGGGCATACGTCTGCGCATCTGGCGCCAGGAGGACTACCGCAGCCACAAGACCGAGATCCTCTCCGCCCTCTGTGGCTGCAGGCTTGACGCCCTGCCCGAGATCCCCGATCCCAGACGCACGGCTTCACCCAGCCTCGAGGCCATCCGGAAGGCCGAGGCGCTCCCCCAGGAGCTGCCCAAGCCCCAGCGGCGCAGCGCAGTGCTCAAGGCCTACAGCGAGGCGCCTTCGGAACCGGGGCAAAAATTCCGACCGTTCTCGGTGGATGAAAGCAAGGCGCTGCAGAAATCCTATCAGGAGGATCTCAACCGCATCGCGGGGCTCGGGGCCGATGTGCTGATGAAGTTCTGATCCGGCGCGCGGGTCGCCGTGCTCATTTTTCGGATGAGCGGTGCTTTCAGGCGGCGACGGCCATGTCGAGCGCGAGGCGCTGGCCACTGCCCTGCGCGGACGGTTCGAAATCGGCGAGTGCCAGATTCTGCCGGCGGCTGGCCTCCGAGAACATCGAGAGCAGCACAACCCCCCCGGAATTGAGCGTCAGCGCCCGTTCGAGCAGAAGCTGGGTCAGGGCCTCGTGCACGTCGCCCCCCCGGGCACGGGCCGTTACCAGCGCCCGGAAGCCCGGCTTCTCGGCCATGTGCTGCTTCATCCGCTCGAGCGCCCCCCCGACCCCGAAGACCGAATGGGTGATGAGGCCGAAACCCGCGCTCTGCGCCGCGGCCACGCCATCGAGACTGAGCCCCGGGGCCGGCGTGGGAAACTGCACGGCCGTATAGGGCCGACCCTGCGCGATCGCGGCCGCGGCGGTATCCTCGCTGCTGGCCACGGCAACGGCTCGGGCCTTGCCGGAGGCAACGATATCCTCGAGCGCGCGGAGCGTATCCTCACGCAGCACATCTCCGGGCTTCGCGTCATGGAGGGCATAGAGATCGACATAATCCGTCCCGAAGCGCCGGAGGCTCCGCTCAAGCGACTCGTGGAGCAGCTCCGGCGTCAGATCGAGCGCCCGGGCCGGCTGGACATTGGCGCTCTTGAAGGCCTTGCGGAGCGCGGGAGCCGCCCGGACCGCGGAACGCGCGATCGGCAAGATCGCCTCCTTGAGCCCGAAACCACCGCCGCCCGAGGGCAGCAGGCCGACCTTGGTGCTGATCTGCACCTCGCTCCGCACCCGGTTGCGCAGGAATTCGCCGCCGATCTCCTCGGCGCGGCCACCGCCGTAGAGCGGTGCGAAATCGAACCAGCGCACGCCCTTGTCGAAGGCATCGGCAAGCGCCCTCAGACCTTCGCGCGCGCCCACGCGGGACCCCAGGGACGCACAGCCGAAACCGAGACAGGATGTCTCGATCTCCGAAGCTCCAAGCATTACGCGCCGCATGTAACCTCCCCCTCGTCGGACCTGCAGGAGACCCGCCTGCCACAGGCTGCGGATTCATGCCTGTGCCGGGTTCCACATCATTTCCCCGGCTCGCGAGTCCAGCCGGGACGCCCACTTACCTTGCAGCCATGGGAATAGAAACATGATCGGCAAGCGGCGCATACAGGCCCATGATACAAGCGAGCCTAACACAGACGAAAGGCCGAACAGCCGGAAACGCGCATTAACCTGCGATCATCGCACAAATATGATCGCCCTGAGGCACAAATGACCCTGGAGAAGACAGATCCGCGGGGCCAGCCAGAACCGCCGGCCTCTGCCTGGCCCCAAACCAAGATCCTGGGTTCGGTCTGTTTCCATCCAAACCGTTTTCGCTCTAGCTGGAGATGAGCTTCTGGCGCAGCTTCTGCATCTGCTCCCTGCGCATGAAGGCGCGAATGTCGGACGGCACCCCGCCGTCCGTCCCCTTGCAGGTGGCCCAGACATAGCCGGCGGTCCGCGCCATGCAGCCCACGACATAGGGCTTGCGCAGGACATCGGGTGCATTGCGCGCCAGATGGTAGAGCGGAGAGAAGCCGATGGCGCGCTCGAGCTGACCTGAATAGAAGGCCCCCCGGAGCGGATTGCGCCCCTTGGCCTTGGGTGTCTTGTGATGAAGGATCCGCAGGTCCGGGAAGGAACGCGTCTGCCAGCCATGCATCCGCGCCATGACGAGCGCGAGCGCGTCTTCCATCGCGCAAGGCACATAGCCGCCGGTCTCGTCGAAACAGGCGCGGCGGAAGAACTGGATCGGGCCACCCACCCCGTCGGGATTGATGAAATACGGCCATTCTCGGCCTTCATCGCTGTTGTAGATGAAGCCGCCGCCGATCCCCACCTCGGGATTGGCCACCATCTTGCCCATCAGCCGCTCGAAGAAATCGGGGGCGAAGGTCACATCCGCATCCATGTTGGCGATATAGTCGGAAGAGAGCCCGCCGAGCGTGGCAATTCCGGCCCGGATCGCCGAGACCTTGCGCCAGCTCAGCCGGCCGAAGGCCGGCGCATCGGGACGCTCGTTCTCGAACCGCAGGAAATGGATGAAATCGTGTTTCGCCGCAGCCGCACGGCCGATCTCGTCGGTCGCGTCGGTGGAGGCATCGCTCACGATCACCCAGGCAACCGGCCGGATCGTCTGGGCCGCCACGGCCTCGATGACACCGGGCAGGAAACGCGCCTCGTTATAGGCCGGCGTAATCAGAATATATCGCGTGTTATCCATGTTAAGCCTCTCGCGGCCCTGTCAACATATTAAAGAAAAGTCGCCGGCCCCAGCTCCGGTTCCGGCTTAATCTACCTGTTCCGCTCCCATATCAGGAGCGGATTGAAGGTTCATGCTTAATTTCCCGAAGGCGGGAGCAGATCCGTTTCCGCGCTACCGGCCCAGCAGCTTGCGGCGGAGGCGCTCCATCTGTTCCTTGCGCATGAAGGCGCGAATGTCGGACGGCACGCCCGCATCCTTGCCCTTGCCCGCCGCCCAGGCGTAGCCGGCGGTACGCGCGACACTTCCAAGCACATAGGGCGGACGCAGGATGTCCGGCACATTGCGGGCCAGATGGTAGATCAGCGAGAAGCCGACCGCGCGCTCGACCGCGCCGGCATGGAACATGCCCCGGAGCGGATGGGCGCCCTTGGCCCGGGCAGTTTTGTGATGGAGGATCTTCAGATCGGGGAAGGAGCGCGTCTTCCAGCCGTGCATATGCGCCATGATGAGCGCGAGCGCGTCTTCCATCGCGCAGGGCACATAGCCGCCGGTCTCCTGGAAACAGGCGCGGCGGAAGAACTGGAGCGGCCCGCCCACCCCTTCGGGATTGATGAAATAGGGCCATTCCCGGCCGGCTTCGGTGTTGTAGATGAAGCCGCCGCCGATGCCGATCTTCGGATCGGCCGCCATCTTGCCCATCAGCCGCTCGAAGAAATCGGGGGCGAAGGTCACATCCGCGTCCATGTTGGCGATATAGGCCGAGGGGATGTCGCCGAGCTCCGCGAGCCCCGCGCGGATCGTGCAGACCTTGCGCCAGGCGAGCCGGCCGAAGGCGGGCGGTGTGGCAGTCCGGTTCTCGTGGCGCAGGAAACGGATGAAATCGTGCTCCGCCGCCGCCTTCCGTGCGATCTCGTCGGTCGCGTCGGTCGAGCCGTCGCTCACGATCATCCAGGCCACCGGCTTCACGGTCTGGGCGACCACCGTCTCGATGACGCCCGGCAAGAAACGGGCCTCGTTATAGGCCGGCGTGATCAGGATATATCGCGTATCGTTCATTCTTAAACTGTGGCCACCCTTGATAACATTCGTCAACAGGCAAGCAGGAGACTTGTTCCGGCCCCCTTATCACTTTCCTCCCATCAGGCGCAAAGCTGGTCGATCATCGCCTTGAACTCGGCACAAACCTGCTCAACCGAACAGCGGGCGCCAACTTCGGCCATGATGTCCATGGCCCGGACCCAGTCCGGCCCGCCGAAGGCCGCAGCGGCCTCCACCATCACCCGCTCGAGATCAGCCGGCGAGAAGCTCTCGGCATAGAAGGGATAGTCGTCGCCGAGATAGAAGGGCGCGTCGCCGTCGTCGCGGGTGGTGATGACCACCGAGCCGCAGCGTGCGGCGACGAACCCCTTCAGGAACGGCTTCCAGCCGACCCAGCTCTGGTTCTGGCGCACGATCCAGTGGCAGTTGTAGCGCGGCAGCGCCTGCAGCCAGTCGTCATCCACGTTGCGGGTGTTGATGCCGACCATGTCCACCATCTCCGAGAGGGAGGCCGGCAGCACCGTGTTGCGCAGATCGCCGATATAGGCGGTACGCAGCCGGTCGGCGGGGGCTATGAGCTCCGGAACCTGGGTGTTGACGTGATGGGTGACGTGGAAGGCCGGCACCTCCGGATAGAGCCGGTTGAGGTCGAGTGCCTGGCGGTGCGAGATGCAGATATGACCATCGAGCAGCCGCGCCTTCTCGGGGCGCGGGATGATGTCGTCCCAGCCGCCGATGGTCAGGATGTTGCGCGCCTTGACCTCCGCGATCTCCTCGGGGCTGCGGGTCGCCATCGCGCCCTTGGTAAGCAACACGAGGCTGTCGCGGATCCCCTCGGTCTCATGGGTATAGGTGACGTCATAGAGATCGGAATAGCGGGCGGCGACAAGCTCGCTCAGCTGCTGGCCACGCAGAAAGGTCGAGGCAAAGCGCGCGTGGCTCGTCGCATAGACCACCGCGAGCGGCAGCTTCCGCCCCGCCCGGGCCGCGAGCCCCTGCCCGATCGCCGTGCGGCGGGCCTCCGGCAGGCGGCGGACCGGCGCACGGGCGGTGAAGATGTTGTTCCGCGCCGTGCCGAGATGAGAGGGCAGGATCTCCGGCCGCGCAGGCGGCAGGGCCTCCCCGGCCGCCTGCGGGCCACTGCCGGGCGCATGAAGCAGCCCATAGAGGGTAAGATCGGCGGGGCAGCCGGCCGGGCCCTCGAGATGGACCTGCCACCACGCCTGCATCAGCGCATCGATCTCCGCCGCGCCGTGCCGGCGCCAGATCATGCTCGCATCGAGCCCGCCCTGCCCGTGGAGCGGACGACGGTCGGCGAGCGCCTCCGCCGCCGCAAGCACGGCCCCGGCCTCGGCATCGCCCTCGATCAGGTGGCGCTCGGCCATGTCCTGCCAGTCGGCGCAGCGCGGATGCCGCCACATGACGAAATCATGCCCGCCCAGCCAGCGGCCGATCAGCGTGTCTATATTGCCGAGAAGCTGATGGTCGGGGGCGATGAAGAGCGAATGCTCCGCCCGGGGCGCGGCCGCGTCGAGCAGCGCGCGGGCCTGGAGCATGTGCCAGGCCGCAACCCGCGCAGGCTCCGCCCCGGCAATCTCCGCCGGATGGGCGAGCGGCAGGATCTCCCAGCCCGGCGCCGAGACCGGCTGGTCGGTAAAGCAGAGAAAGCGGATCCGGCCATCGGCACGGAAGAGCGGCGGCAGCAGCCGCGGGCGCCCGGTGAGCACGGTATAGACGACAACCGCGCCCTCCGCGTCCGGCAGTCCTTCCCGACCCGGCCCCGGCACCGCAAGCGTCAGCCCCGGTGCGGGCCGCTCCGGGCGCAGCAGGACGCGCCCCGCCCCTCCGGTCATGCCTTCCGCGGCGAGGCGCGCAAAGAGTGGCCCGGCTGCCCGCCAGCCGTGGATCCGCGCGGTCATCACCGCCTCGATCTGGGCCGGCAGCGCACGCTTCGGGAACATCCGGCGAAGCGGGCCCGCCAGGCGCAGGAGCCGCGCAGGATGGTCCTGCGCCAGCCGCCGCAGCAGCGCCTCGCCCCGGCGCTGCGCCTGGCGCCGCCCGACCCGCACCACGCCGCGGCTGAACCACAGGGTGCGTTCGGAGAGATGCGCGGCCTGCGCACGCAGGCGCGCCGCGGCTCCCGGAGCCTCCGGCGCCTCTTCGGTGTCCTTCATCTCTCCTCCCCTCCTCTGTTCCGGATGATCGGGGGCCCGGCGCGTGCGGAGAGAGACGGGCCGGCAACGGGATCGATCCGCTCCGGCCCCATGGCGCGCGGGGGCACGGGAATTCGGCGGCCGGGCTCCCGGTCAGGCCGCCGAGGATTTCAGGTTGAACATCGCCGCCTGCTCGAGACGCAGCCGGTCGACGAGACGACCTTCGGGCAGTTCCACATCCGCATAGGTGAGCACCGCATCCTTCGGCAGGTCGCGCTTGAGCGTCGCGCCCACCGCCACCCCGATCGGCAGCAGATTGTCGCGCGCGGTGATGCCCGCGGCCTCCGCCTCGCCGTAGACCGTATAGCCGCCGAGCTCGTCGATCGCCTCGCCCGCCTTCAGGTCGCGCTTGGCGAGCGCCACCACCTCGACCTCCGGCCCCGCGATCGGCGCGATGGCCGCATCCCCGAAGAGGGCTGCGCGGGCGATCGTCGCCGGCACCTCGAAATGGCAGAGATGATAGGGGGTGTAGAAGCAGTAGAGCGGGCCTTCGCCGAGCTTGTAGAGGTTGAGGTAGTGCTTCTGCCGCGGATGCTCGATGGTGCCGAGCACGAAGACGCCCGGGCCGGGCTGCGCGCCCACCACATAATCGACAATGCCAGGGCCGGAGATCAGCTCCTCCGGATCGTAGAGCTTCGCCGCCTCGGTGATCGGCGTGCCGGGCTCCACCGTGAAGCCGTGCATGCCGCGCTTCGCCACCGTCATGCCGGTGGCGTTGGCGACGATCGCCTGCTCGAAGGAGATCTTGGTGCCATCGGCAAAGGAGGTCACCATCGAGGGCTTCTGCCCCCACTGCTTGGCGAAACCCGCTTGGGTCGTCGGCGTACGGTAGGGATCCTGGAGGCCCTTGATGTTGCCGCAGAGCACGGGCCGGACCCCGATCCCCTTCACAAAGCGGTAAAGGTTCTGCTCGACACCGGGCTGGTCGCCATCGACATTGGTGTAGACCACGCCGGCCTTGTCGGCCTTCGCCTTCAGGAGTGGCCCGACGGTGCCGTCAAGCTCGGCATTCATCAGCACGATGTGCTTGCCATGCTCGATCGCGGCGAGCACGAGCGGGAGCGCATCCTCGACCGCGCCCGTCACCTCGAGGAAGACATCCACATGGGGGCTCGTTGCCACCAGCATCGGATCCTCGGTGACGGCCGGCTTGCCCGCCTCGATGGCGGCGGCCAGGCTCGCGGCGGTATCGCAGATCACCGCCCCCTCCTGGCCCGCGTCGGCATAGGCCTGGACCGCCTTTGCGGGCGTGCGGTTGGCGATCACGGTCACCTGCATCTGGCCCCGGAAGGCGGTGTTGATCTGCAGGACGACGCCTGCGGCCATGAAGCCCGCGCCGATCATCCCGACCCGGATCGGGGGGGCGCCGTCCGCGGCGCGTTTCGCCAGCGCGCTATCGACGATGATCATGATTTATCTACCTCTTCCTCATCTACCTATACGGGTCGGATCATTTCGCGCAGGATGCAGCCCCGATCGAATCGTATTGCAGAGACAGGAGTAAGAGTATGCATTTCGGGAAGACAAGCCTGCAGGACGCAGTGCTGATCGATCTCCGGAAATTTGAGGATTCCCGCGGCTTCTTCGCCCGCACCTTCTGCGCCGATGAGTTCGGCAAGCAGGGGCTCGTGAGCGAATTCGTGCAAGGCAATTACTCCTACAACATCTCCAAGGGCACGCTTCGCGGCATGCACTACCAGAAAAGCCCCCATGGAGAGGTTAAGCTCGTCCGTGTCGTCCAGGGCGCCATTCTCGATGTCATCATCGACCTCCGCCCGGATTCGCCCACCTACCTCAAATGGGAAGGTTTCGAGCTCACCGCCGAGAACGGCCGCACGCTCTACGTGCCGGTGGGCTTCGCCCATGGCTTCCAGACGCTCGCCGACGAGACCCATGTGACCTATCAGGTCTCCCACCCCTACACGCCGGGCGTCGAGGGCGGGCTGCGCTACAATGACCCCGCCTTCAACATCGACTGGCCGCTGCCGGTCTCCGTGATCTCCGAGAAGGACGCGGCCTGGCCGGATGCGGATCTCAAGGCCGGAATTCCGATCTGACATCGCGAGGCTTCCCGGAACCATGGCGGGGGCGGCAGCAGGCGGCTCTCCCCCGCACCGGGGGAGAGCCGCCCGCCAGGGCACGGATCAGACCGCTTCGGGCGTGCGCCAGAAGAGTTTCGCGTCGATCTGCTGGGTGTCCTGCAGATAGCGCAGTTCCTTCAGGCGGGTGTAGGGCGGGTTCTCGAACATCTCCTTCGTGAGCCCGATCCGCTCGAAGACCGACCTCAGCTGCTGCGCGCCGCGCTCGGCGGTCCAGGAGGTCCGGAACTCCGGCATGTGCTCGCGGATCTTCGCGAACGAGACCCGGTAGGAGCGGGTGTCGCCGCCCGACTCGCCGATGGTGAGCTCACAGCCCGGGAAGGTCTTCGCCACGATCTCGGCGATCTCCCGGATCCGGTAGTTCTCGCTGTCGGCGCCGACGTTGAACGCCTCGCCCGCCACAGCATCCTTCGGCGCCTTGAGCGCGCAGAGCATCGCCTCGCAGATGTCCTCGATATGGGTGATCGGCCGCCAGGGCGAGCCGTCCGAGGTCATGCGGATTTCCCGGATCGTATGGGCAAAGCCGCAGAGGTTGTTGAGGACGAGATCGAAGCGCTGCCGCGGGCTCGCACCGTAGGCGGTGGCGTTGCGCATGAAGACGGGGGTGAAATCGTCGTCCATCAGCTCGCGCACGCCCTGCTCCACCAGGATCTTGCAGCGGGCATAGGCGGTCTGGGGCGCAAGTTCGGAGGTCTCGGTGCGCATCTCGTCGCCGCCCGCGCCATAGGTCGAGCAGGAGGAGGCCTGGATGAAGCGCTTCACGCCCGCCTCGCGCGCAAGCCGCGCAAGTCCCACCGAGCCGCGATGGTTCACGTCCATGGTGAGGTCGGGATCGTTCTCGCCGATCGGATCGTTCGAGAGCTCGGCGAGATGGACGACCGCGTCGACCCCCTCCAGATCGGCCTTGGTGATCTGGCGCTGATCCTTGGAGATCACCTGCGGATGGGTCTTGTGGTCGTCGAAGAGCCAGCCGCGGCGGTAGTAGCCGGTGTCGAGGCCCAGCACCTCATGGCCCGCCTCGATGAGCTTCGGGCCCATGATCGCACCGATATAGCCGTCGGCACCGGTCAGAAGAACACGCATGTCGGAATTACCTTGTCAGATCCGGGAAAATCTCAGCCGTTCACAGCCGCCTGCGCACCATCCGGACGATCCCAGACCTTCCAGGGCGCCTTGCCGCTGTCCCACATCTTCTGGAGCACATGCTTGTCGCGCAGCGTGTCCATGTTCTGCCAGAAGCCGGGATAGTGATAGACCGCGAGCTCGTCGTCCGCGACGAGCCCCTTGAGCGGCTCCTCTTCCCAGACGGTGGTGTCGTCGATCACGTAGTCGATCACCGCCGGTTCGCAGACGAAATAGCCGCCATTGATGAGATGGCCATCCGACATGCTCTTCTCGCGAAAGCCCTTGATGCGGGTCTTGTCCGGCGAGAGATCGAGCGCCCCGAAGCGGCCCGGCTGCTGCACCGCGGTGACGGTGGCAAGCTTGCCCTGCTCCTTGTGGTAGCGGATCGTGTCGGTGATGTTGAGGTCGGTGACGCCGTCGCCATAGGTGAGGCAGAAGGTCTCGTCGCCGATATAGTCGCGCACGCGCTTGAGCCGGCCGCCGGTCATCGTCTCGAGCCCGGTATCGGCGAGCGTCACCTTCCAGGGCTCGGTTGCGACCCGGCGCACCTCGACGGTGTTGTTCTGCAGATCGAGCGTGAGGTCGTTCGAGCGGTGGAAGAAGTCGAGAAAATACTTCTTGATGAGGTGGCCCTTGTAGCCGCAGCAGATGATGAAATCGTTGAGCCCGTGCGCCGAATAGATCTTCATGATGTGCCAGAGCATCGGCATGTCGCCGATCTCCACGAGCGGCTTCGGCAGGGTTCCCGTCTCCTCGCTGAGGCGCGTTCCGTATCCGCCAGCAAAAATCACGACTTTCATGGACAATCTCGCTCCTGCTTACCCTTTAACTTACCATATCCTGGCGCCGCTTTCCGTTCCGGCCCGCGCCATCCCGCTCGGCGCATCGGGCGGGACGGATCCTGCACCCCCTGGGCAATGCCAGTTCCGACGCACGTTATCCGATCTATGATCATGCGTCACTTCCGCGGAAATTGCCGCCCGGGCTTCTCTATCATGGGCGTCTCCACCCTTGCAAAGAATTGCTGACCAGAAAATGAACGGACCTGTCCCGCACCGGTTCCGGCCTCAGAATCCCCAGCGCGCCACATCGACGCCGAATTCCGCCTGAAGCCGCGCCATGTCCGGGGCGAGATCGGCGGTGATCTGCTGTCGCTGGGCCGGGGTGAGCCGGGTCTTGTCGGGCCGGATCGCCTCCATGGCGCGCCGCAGCGGACGCTTGACGAAATCCGGGCTCTGGCTGACGAGACCCGGCGCCATCCGGCGCAGGGTGCGCTCGAGTTCGGACTTCGGCTTCTCGGTCACGTTGCGCGCGGAGGCATCCGCGATCTCCGCCATCTCCGGCAAGCCCGCAAAGGCGCAGACATCGTTGGCCATCTGCTTCGGGTCGCGGACGAAATCGTCGTAGTCGAGCAGGAGCAGGTTCTCCGGCCCGAACACCGCGCCGAAATCCTTGAGGTAGAGATAGTAGTTCGAGGTCTGCACCAGATCGGGATGGGTGATCGGGCGGCGCCAGTCGGGATTGCGCCGCATGAAGTTGTAATGGGATTCGATCCGGTCGAAGGGGTTGCGCACCATGTAGACCAGCCGCGGGCGGATGCCGTAGGCATGGATCGCCTCCGCCGCGCCCCGCTCGCCGAACTTGGTGTAGCCGGTCGAGCCCTCCATCGCGATGCGGTGCCGGGCCGGATCGAAATCCCAGAGATCCTCGTAGCGGGCGATCTCCTTGCGATGCCCCTGGTGCTTCGAGAAGAACTCGGGCTCCTTGGGCTCGGAAGGGCAGATCTCCGGATGCTCGGCCAGCAGGCTGAAGAGCGACGTGGTCGCCGACTTCATCGAACCGATGATGAGCAAAAACTGCTGCGGATCTATCTTGGACACCGAACCCTCTTCCACCGGAAAACCACTCCACCCGAAAATGCATGCAGGGCCGGAGCGCGTGGCGTGCACGCACCCCGGCCATTTTCAACCGGGCCCTGTTTGCGGAGGGGCCTCCCCCCTGTCAAGCGCCCTGCCCCGTCAGGATTACCGCGATCGGCCGATCCCCGCCCGCGCATCCGGCATGGGCGCTCAGCCCGGCGCGAGCCCCTCGCGGGTAAGCCGGGAGGCGAGCCGGAGCCCGAGCTGCACGGCCGTGAGCGTCGGATTGGCCTGGCCCGAGGTCGGCAGGACGGCCGTGCTCGCCACGAAGAGATTGGGCACGTCGAACGCCCGGCAATCGCCATCGACCACCGCCGCCCCCGGTGCGGGGCCCATGCGGATCGTGCCGATCTGATGCGCCCCGTCGGTCGCCTCGGCGATCACCGCCGCGGCCCGGCGGGCGGGGTCGGCCTCGTAATAGTCGATCCGGCCGAGGCCGTTGCGCCCGAGCCAGGCGGCGAGCGCCTCATGGGCGCGCAGGACCGGCCCGGCATCGGCCTCGGAGAAGCGCAGGTCGATCCGCAGCCGGGGCTGGCCGAGCGCATCACAGGCCTCCGCCAGCGTCAGCCGGCTCTCCGGATCGGGCAGGTGCTCGCCATGATATTCGAGCCCGTAGCGCCGGGCGGGATTGCGCAGGAAAAACCCCGGAAGACGCATCCGCGCCACCTTGTTGCGCCAGAGGAAGGCGGGCGCGAACCCGATGGTGCGCGGCAGGTCGCGGAGCACGTTCAGGAAATGCGCCCCACGGTGATAGGGCGGATAGCCGATATGCTTGCGCCGCAGGGCCTCGGCGATCAGCCGCCGCCCGAGCGGCTCGATCGAGAGCGCGAGGAAGACGGCGGAGAGCGGCCCCGAACGGTGTGCGGCATTGGCGATGGGCGGCACCACCGGCCAGAACACCACGTTGGAAAGCCGCGCCTCCTCCTGCAGCGCCGCGCTCGGCACCAGCCGGCGACGCACATAGGAGCCGTGGCCGTCGACGTGATAGTCGAGCCCGTCGTGCAGCGCCGCGTTCTCCAGCGTGATGTCAGCGATCTGGCCGCTGACATGGCCCATGTAGGTCCGGCCCAGGGGGCCGTCCGCGCCGCCGAAGAGGGCAGGGCGGCGGCGCTGCTCGAGCAGGAGGAGCCGCGTGCTCTCGTTGCCGCCCGCCGCCAGCACCACCTGCGCCACGGGAAGCACGCAGCGGACACCCTCGCCCGGGCGGCCCAGATGGAGCTCGAGCGCGGCGATCCGCCCGTCTTCATGATAGCGGAAGCCCGTCACCGTGCTGTGGAGCGCGACCGCGAGATTGGCCGCGTCGCGCAGGTCCGCGCGCAGCCGCTTCTGGATCTTCGGCGTGTTGCTCCAGCGCTCCAGCGCCTCCCAGCCGAAGGCCGGATCGGCCGCGACCCCCGGAAGCGCCTCGCGAAACACCGGTGCCCCCGCGTCCATGTCGGAAAGGGCCGCCTCGAGCCAGGGGGCGAGATCGGTCTCGTCGATCGGCCAGGGCGGCAGGTCGAGCCAGGGCCGCGAGCGGAAATCGACCGGATCGAAGGGCAGGCAGCGCCCGGCCCAGAGATTCGATGTCCCCCCCAGCTGGCGGGCCACCACGGTATGCGGCTCGAAATTGTTCTCCGGCCGGACATTCTCGGCCTGCATCAGATCCCCGATGCCGGCCTCCGCCCCCGGCCCGCCGCTCTCGAGCACCAGCACCCGCTCGCCACGGGCGGCGAGCGCGCGGGCAAGCGACAATCCGACCGACCCCGATCCGATGACACAGATGCCCGCGCCGAATCCGGCAAGTGCTTCCTGGCTGGGGGTCTCGAGGATCATGCGCGCCTCCCGCGGCAGGCGAACGACGGGCTGCAGGCGGAAACGGGCGCGGCGCGGCGGATCCGGCGCGGGACTCGGGCAATCGGCATGGCGGACTCTCTCAACTCCAGAACTCGGCCTCACGCACCAGCGGATGCAACTTCCGGGCGTTATACGCTACATGCGGCCTACGCCAACACTCTTGCGCAAAGGTTGAGCTCCGTCCGGTGCAGGACACTCTTGCACAAGCGGGACGAAAATGATTTGTGTGCGCGCATTGGAGAGGTGGCCGAGTGGTCGAAGGCGCACGCCTGGAAAGTGTGTAGGCGGGGAACCGTCTCGAGGGTTCGAATCCCTCTCTCTCCGCCACCCCCCTCTCATCGCCTGTCGCGAACCGTCCCTCCGGTGCAGTCCGCACGAAATGTTCCGCGCGCGGAACATCCGGCTCCGGGTCTTGAAACTTAGCAAACTGGCGAAGTTTTCCTTGCCCGGCCGGCGCACGGATGATAGTTAGCTGAATGACTAAGCATCATCCGGACCTCTCGCCGCTCTTCCATGCCCTGGCCGATCCGACCCGCCGGTCGATCCTGACCCGGCTCGCCGAACGCCCCGCCCGGGTCACCGACCTGTCCGGACCCACGGGCCTGCGCCTGCCGACGGTGATGCGGCACCTCGCGGTGCTGGAGGACGCCGGGCTGATCACCACCTCCAAGACCGGGCGGGTGCGCACCTGCGCCATCGTTCCGGAGGCCCTGGATCCGGTCCGCACATGGCTCGATGAGCAGCGGGCCATATGGGAGAGCCGGCTCGATCGGCTGGACGCCTTCGCGACGAAGGCCATGAAGGAGCGCAGGAAATGACATCGGACCCGTCCCCCGGAGACATGATTGCGGCCCCCGACACCGAGGCGGGCCGCTTTGCGACGCTGACCTTCGCGCGGGACGTGGCCGCGCCATTGCCGGTGCTCTGGCAGATATGGACGGCCCCTGCCGCCCGTGCGGTATGGGCCGCGCCCAGCCCCTCGGTCACCGTGGAGTTTCTGGAGGCCGACACCCGCCTGGGCGGCCGCGAGGTCTCGCTCTGCAAGGCCGCGGGCCAGCCGGATTTCCGCTGCGAATGCGGCTGGCTCGATCTGAGCCCCGAAGAGCGCAGCGTGAACTACGAGGTGATCTCCTCCTCTGGGGTGCGGCAATCGGTGGCGCTGGTGACCGCCGATTTCTCGGGCACGGGCGCGCAGAGCCGGCTGGCCGTGACGGTGCAGCTGTCCGCGCTGGCGAGGGACATGGCGGCAGGCTACCGGCAGGGCTTCGAGGCGGGGCTGGCCAATCTCGCCGGGGCGGCCCGGCGCACCATGGTTCTGCAGCGCGTGATAGAGGCCCCCCGGACCATCGTCTGGGGCGCATGGATGAACCCAGAGACGCTGCCGCAATGGTGGGGGCCGGACGGGTTCTCCTGCCGGACGACACGGATCGATCTGCGGACGGGCGGGGAATGGGTGTTCGACATGATCGCGCCCGATGGCACGATCTTCCCGAACCATCACCTCTATACCGAGGTCCGGCCCGAGGAGCGGATCCGCTATACGCTGCTCTGGGGCGAGAACGGCCCCAGACATGCCGATGCCTGGGCCGCGTTCGAGGACCAGGACGGCGCCACGAAAGTGACACTGGGCATGGTGTTCAGCACGGAGGCCGAGTTTCAGGACGCGAAGGGCTTCGGCGCCGTCGAGCTCGGCCTGCAGACCCTGGGCAAGCTGGGACGCTTCGTCACATCCTGACCGGATCCGCGCCGGATGTTCCGCGCGCGGAACATCTGCACGATCTTCAGTCGCGCAGATGCGCCAGGGCTGCCCGGATCTCGTCGGCCAGCTCCGGGCTCACCCCCTGGCCCTTGAAGCGCAGGGTGAGGGTCCGGCCCGAGAAAGACTGCTCCAGGGTAACGCCGGGCAGGATCTGGTCGGCCGCGGCGGCCGGCCGCTCCGACGCCGTCCGCGGCTCCGTCCGTTCCGGGCGGGGCAGGGGGGCGGGCGGCGCCTCCGCGGCCTCCAGCCAGCGCTCGAGCGCCGCAAGCTCCGCCTCCGGCGTCTCCGGTGTCGCGCGCTCCAGCAGGGCGATGATCCCCGCCGCCCCCTTCTCCCGGAGCTGCTCCACCAGCCGCAGCCCCAGCCGCTCGGGCAGATGCGCCGGGAATCGCAGATGGCCGTCGAGAGCGTGGTAGATCTCGAGGAAGCTGCGGATGCGCGAGCGCTTCGGACGCGAGGCGCTGGCAAAGAGCGCAAGCAGGGCCGCCTTCTCGCTCTCGAAGACCCCGCGCTTCACCGCGAGCGCCGCCACCCGGGCCCGCTCGTACTGGCTGAGCCCGACCCGGATCTCGTTTTCCTCGACCATGGCGACATAGGCATCGGCCACCGTTTCGGGGCGGCGCACCAGAGCCTGAACCGTGGCGAACCGCGCCTCGCCGGTCTCGGCAAGAAGCCCGCGGAGCGCCGCCAGCCGCCGCCAGCCGGAAATGAGCCCGTAGGGCAGGGGGCTGCCGCCCGCGCCCCGAAGCGGCGTCACCTCGATCGGCGTGCGCTGGCCATGGGCACGGATCGAGGCCCGGAGCGCGGCCATCTCTTCGTCCTCGACCGGGATGCGATCGCGCAGGAGATGGTCGGGGGCAATGTCGTCGAGCGGCAGGTCGAGCACCATCCGCCCGGTTTCCCGCGCCTGGGTCAGCGCCCGGCTCACCTCCTCGAAGGCGGCACTTCCCGCCGCATCGCCCGCCACCCGCGCAATCGGCGCGGCGGCGGCGAGCGTGGGCCGGAGCGTGGCGGAATGTTCCGCGCGCGGAACATCTGCCTCCGGGGCAGGGGAGGCGGCGGCGACGGTCGGGGTCAGGCGGCGGCGGGCCATCAGGCGCTCTCCTTCCGGGTCCGGTCTTCGGCTTCCGCGGCAAGCTCGTCCCGGCGCCAGGAGCCCAGCAGCAGGCGCTTGAAGCCTGCATAGGTCTCGTCGAAGGTCCGCCGCCCGCGCGCGTAGGTGTCACGGTTGAAATCGCGGTAATCGGCCTCGTAGATGCCGTTCACCTGTTCGCCGGCCTGCCCCACCAGGGCGGTGAAATCCTGCCGCCAGGGCGAGAGCGTGCGCCCGAGATAGGCCTGCATCAAGGCCGCCAGTTCGGCCTGCTGCGCGCCGTCGTAGCGGGTAACGACCGCCCTGACCGCATCCCATTCGAAATGCGTCTCGGGGCGGCCGAGGGCGCGGGCGGCAAGGTTCTCGCCCTCCTCGATCGACTGGAAGGTCGAATGCAGCATGTCGAAGAAGCGGCCCGTCGAATCGAACTCGAGAAAGCTCGCCCCGAGCGGCACCAGCAGGATGTCGGCCGCCGCCAGCCCGTTGATGGTGAGATACCCGAGCGCCGGGGGTGTATCGAGGATCACCACATCATAGGCCGCAAGCACCCCGTCGCGCTCGAGCGCATTGGTGAGCGCCTCCCAGAGCTTCCAGCCCCGGAGCGCCATGCGCCAGACCGGGATCTGGAATTCGGCCCAGTAGAGGTTGAGCTGGGCGCCGATGAGATCGATGTTCGGCCAGTGGGTGGACTGGATCACGTCGCCCGCAGTGCGGCCGAGCGCGGTCTCCAGCATCTCCTCGAGCGGCAGCGGCGGGTCGCCCCGCTCGACCCGGCGGCGGTTCTCCTCCCGGAGCCCCAGCGCGTAGTCCCGGGCGATGAGCGGAAAGACCGTATCCCATTCATCGGCCACCTTGCCGCCGAAGATCGAGGTCATGGAGCCCTGGCTGTCGAGATCGATCACCAGCACCCGGTAGCCGTCGAGTGCGGCCGACATCGCCAGATGTGCCGCCGTCGAGGTCTTGCCGACCCCGCCCTTGAAATTGGCGATGGCGGTGATCTTCGCGGGAAGCCCTTCGGGCCGCCAGGGGCGGTATTCCTTGTTGCGCGCGCCTTCGGCGGCGAAATGGGCCCTGAGCCGTTGCACTTCGTCGAGCGTGAACCACTTGGCCCCGCCCTCGGTTTCCGCCGCCCCTTGCGGCAGCTCGGGATTGGCCCGCAGCACCCGGCGGAAATGCGCAGGTGCAACCGGAATGAGATACTTGGTGATCTCCCATGTGGAGAAGAGCCGCAGGCTCTTGCGCCCCTCGAGTCCGTGCCCGCGGCTCAGCAGGTCGTCCCTTCCCTGGGTGCAGCGGCTGGCGATATCGGCGAAATCGCGCGTGCCCACGGGGGGCCCCTGTTCGGCAAGGGCCGCATCGGGAGAGATGTTGAAATAGGGAGGCAGGGCCTCTTCGGGGGTCTGGGACATCTGCTCGACCTGTCCTCTCCTGGCATGCGGTTTGCGGGGAAAATCCCTCATGTGCCGCCTTTTTTGCAATGTATCATGATTCGCAGCACATGGAACATAAATCGCGATGTTCTGCGTGTTTTCCTTGAAATTCCAAGGTTTCCGCGGGCCGGGGGCAGGGGGGCTCTGCCCCTGCGAATTTTTTTGATGGTGTTATTGCGTGTTAAATGAAGTGTTACGGGCTTGTGGGGTTTCGGCAAGCCTCTGGAATTCAATGCTCTACTCCCCCTTCCGGAGGGGGAAGTGAATCCGGAACCACGTTTCGATGAATCCGAAACCACGGGGCAGTGAATCCGGAACCCCGAAACAGTGATTGCGCGGCGGTGGGGCTCTCCCTAGGCTTGGTGTCATTGAAACCACGATAAGAGCGGAACCACCGTTTCATGGGGCAGAGCGATATCGAGCGGGCCGGCGCGGCGGTTCCGGTCCCCGAAGGGGCAGGCGGCTTCTTCATCTGCGACCTGCCCTGGGCCGCGCCCAAGGATGACATGGCCTCGATGGAGCACCCGCTCTTCACGCTGGCGACCCGCCCCGACCGGCGGATCCTGCGCTACGAACATGGCGAGGCGATGATCGAGATCACCCCCTCGGTGAAGGGGCTCGCCACCATCCACGACAAGGACGTGCTGATCTTCTGCATCAGCCAGTTGATGGCGGCGGTGAATGCCGGCCGGCCGACCTCGCCGACCCTCCATCTCAAGGCCCACGACCTGCTCGTCGCCACCAACCGCGAGACCTCGGGCGATGGCTACCGGCGGCTGCGCGAGGCCTTCGAGCGGCTCTCGGGGACGCGGATCGTCACCAACATCGAGACCGGCGGCATCGAGAGCACCCGCGGCTTCGGCCTCATCGACAGCTGGGAGATCCTGCGCAAGGCTCGCGGCGGGCGGATGATCCTCGTCACCGTCACCCTCTCGGACTGGATCTACCGATCGGTGCTCTCGAAATCGGTGCTGACCCTGCACCGCGACTACTTCCGGCTCCGCAAGCCGCTCGAGCGCCGGGTCTACGAGATCGCCCGCAAGCATTGCGGCCGCCAGGCCGAGTGGCGCATCGGGCTTGAGCTGCTGCTCAAGAAATCGGGCTCCACCTCGCCCCGGCGGGTCTTCCGCAAGATGATCCGCGACATGGAGGCCCAGGACGGGCTGCCCGACTACACGCTCGCGCTTGTCGAGGGCGATGTGGTCTGCGTACGGGCGCGCACCGGCTTCGCCGCAGGCGAGGGCGGCGGCCCGCGGCTGTCGCCGGAGGTCTACGACCGGGTGCGGGCGGCAGCCCCCGGATACGATCCCTACTGGCTCGAGGCGGAATGGCTGCGCCACTGGCAGGCTTCGGGCCGGCCGCCGCTCCGCCGTCCCGAAGCGGCCTTCGTGGCCTTCGCCCGCGCCCGGGCCGAACGCGCGGGATAACCGGGACAACCCTTGTCGGAAAGAGGCCGGGAGACGGCGGGCAGGGGCGTCCCGAAGGGCGCGCCACATTAACCAATGCCGCAGGCGGCAATTGGTTTGCACATTGCCGTGAGGTAATTTGATGAACACTCCGTTAACGGCACTCGAAGGGCTGCGAGCTCTTGTTGCGTGGGGGGCGGGGCGCACAAAAAGGCCTTTCGCGGGGCCTGTCTTAATGAGGGGACTTCATAGGATGAAACTTTATTCCGGAATGCTTCTGCCGGCGGTTCTGCTGGCCGGTGCCGTCAGCCTGACGCCGGCGACCGCTTCGGCGCTGTCCTTCGGCGGCTTCGGTGGGGATCATGGCATTTCCATCGACTTCAAGGGCGGCTTCGGCAAGGGCGAAAGCAAGGGCGAGCACAAGGGCTGGGACAAGGGTCCGCTCGCGGATCTCTTCAACGGCAAGGGCCCCCGCGGTCACGGTGGCGGTCATGGTGGCCATGGCGGCGACAAGCCGGCTCCGGTGCCGCTGCCCGCGACGCTTCCGCTCCTGCTCGGCGGTATCGGGCTGATCGGTGCGGCGAAGCGCCGCCGCGCTGCCCGCTGAACGCGAAACCCGGCAATTACCTGCCGGTGATGGCGGGGTGGCGACATCCCGCTCTTTTCAGAACACTGCCGGGGCCCGGATTTCCGGCCCCGGCTTTTCACTTTGGTCATAATTCCCGGGAGTTGAGCATATTTCCTCCCAATCCCGCACGGATTACGATAGCGTTAGGGCCGGATTTACCCGGGCATGATGAGGCTGTAGATGCCCTTCGGGCAAGAGAACATTAGGAAAGCGGTTCTGGCATGAGCGTACCTGTATCCAAGCGTATCCTGGTGACTGGCGGTGCCGGTTTCCTGGGCAGCCATCTGTGCGAGCGTCTCATTGCTCAGGGCCACGAAGTGCTGTGCGTGGATAACTACTTCACCGGGCGCCGCGCCAATGTCGCGCATCTGCTCGATCTGCCGGGCTTCGAGCTGATGCGTCACGACGTGACCTTCCCGCTCTATGTCGAGGTGGACGAGATCTACAACCTCGCCTGCCCGGCCTCGCCGATCCATTACCAGTATGATCCGGTGCAGACGACCAAGACGAGCGTGCATGGCGCGATCAACATGCTGGGCCTTGCCAAGCGCGTGCGCGCCAAGATGTTCCAGGCCTCGACCTCGGAAGTCTACGGCGATCCGATCCAGCATCCCCAGACCGAGGATTACTGGGGCAACGTGAATCCGATCGGGCCGCGCTCCTGCTACGACGAGGGCAAGCGCTGCGCCGAGACCCTCTGCTTCGACTATCACCGCCAGCATCAGCTCCGGATCAAGGTGGTGCGCATCTTCAACACCTACGGGCCCAGGATGCATCCCAACGACGGCCGGGTGGTGTCGAACTTCATCGTCCAGGCGCTGCAGGGCAAGCCGATCACCATCTATGGCGATGGCCGCCAGACCCGCTCGTTCTGCTATGTCGACGACATGATCGAGGGCTTCCTCAAGCTCATGTCCTCGTCCGACGATGTCACCGGCCCGATCAACATCGGCAATCCCGGCGAGTTCACCATCCGGGAACTGGCCGAGAAGGTGATCGCGCTGACCGGCTCGAGCTCGAAGCTCGTGAGCCATCCGCTGCCCGAGAACGATCCGATGCAGCGCCGCCCCGACATCACCCGGGCCAAGACCATGCTCGACTGGCAGCCGACCATTCCTCTCGAGGACGGCCTGATGAAGACCATCGCCTATTTCGACGGCCTGCTCTCGCGCCGGCTCGAGAACTACGCCTGACGGCATCGCGTCTTCGCCGAAGCCTTTTCCCGACCGTCATGATCCCGCATGGCGGCCGGGATCCCGCGCCGGCGGACGGCGCCCCTCATCGGGCTTTCCCATAGTATAACATAATTAACATTCCCGGTTCTTCGGGAGTGTGCGCGCGCCCTGCGCCCGGCCCTTCTGCCGCGCCGCGGCATCCGGTTCTGGACACTCCGTTCCCGACGGGGCAGAAGTGCTCCTGCACCCTGCGGGTTGATTGGCGGGGGCTCGAGGCAGACAACAAGCACATCCGGGCGGGGTCGGGAACTTCATGGCAGTCCGTTGCAATCATGAGCCGCGCGCATGAGCCGTCTCGACGTGCTCATGCCGCACTTCCGGGATCCCGAGGGGCTCGCCCTCTCCCTTGCCTCTGTCGCCGGGCAGAGCTGGACCGGAGACATCCGCATCATCATCGTCGATGACGGCTCTCCGGGCGCGGATTTCCGTGCGGTGGAGGCGCTTGCCGCGGCCCAGGAGCTTCCGGTGGTTCTGGAGCGCAACACGGTCAATCGCGGCCGGCCCTATACCCGGAACCGGCTGCTCGATGCGATCGACAGCCCCTATGTCGCCTGGCTCGACGCGGGCGATGTCTGGTACCCGGCCAAGATCGAGAAGCAGTTCGAACAGTTCAGCCGGCTGCGCCTCGCCGGCGAGGACATCACCCGCTACTGGATCACCTGCCATTACGACTGGCAATGGACCGGGCGGAAGCCGCGGCTGATCCACCAGGATACCGGCGAGCGCCAGGTGCGCGAGCTGATGCTGGGCCGCAAGCTGCGGGCCTATCTCTGGACCCTGCTCGGCACCGCCGAATCCTTCCGCGCCGCCGGGCGCTTCGACGAGCGCCTGCCCCGGCTGCAGGATCTTGACTATTTTCTCCGCTTCGTTCTGGGGGGCGGCACCCTCACCGTGCCGGAGAAGACCCGCGCGCTCTGTCTTTATCACAAGTCGGATCTCGGCCGGAACGCCCGGGAGATCCGCCGCTGCAACAGGCTTATCCGGGACAAGTACAACCCGCATCTGCGGATCTACGGCCCCGCCTTCCTCAGGACGATCCGCTACAATGCCGACATGCTCGCCGCGCGCTTTGCCGGCAACAACGGCGAGCGGCTGAAGCAGCTCTACTACATGGGCTCCGCCGTTGCCGATCATCCGAAGCGGGCGGTCGGCGCCATGCGCCACCACCTCCTGCGCGCGGGGAAATAGCGCCATGCGTCTGCATATCCTCGCCGGCTGCCGCGACCTCCTGCGCCCGCGCCTGCTGCCCGGAGAGCAGGTCGCGGGCCTGATCGGCCCGGCAATCCGCCCCGCCACCGCCTTCTGGCTCTCCTCCCGCTGCGGGCGGTTCTATCACGACTTCCTGCTCGACGAGGCGAGCGACCGACGCATCGAAATCTTCGCCGCCTCCCTGCGCGACAGTTTCGGCACCCGTTTCGAGCCCCTTCTGGTGCTGCCCGAGCTCTTCGCCGCCGCCACCGGCGCGATCTCCCGGGAGAACGGCACGGAAAACGGCACCCGGCGCCGGGCGCTCGACATGCTGCTCGAACTCTGGGGCCATCATCCGGCAGAGCAGATCCGCCTCCACGCCCTCGTCCTGCCCGAGGGGGTCGATGCCGACGGCAGCTGGGCCGCGGCGGGCGAGCTGCTCGCACCCCGCGCGCTCAGCCGGCTCGACGGGCTCCGGATCTCGCTTGCGGCCTCGGGGCTCGATCCCGACCGGATGAAGATCCAGGCCATCGAGGTGCGCCGCGACCAGCCGGAATTCGAGCTCCTGCTGCGCAACGCGATCGCCTGCCAGCTCACCCCGCGGGTGCATGCCCGGCTCGCGGAGGAAGGCCTCGCGGCGGTCGAGATCGCCGAGCTGCAGATCGCCGTGCTCGGGGTGCTGGAAGGCTGGCGCCGTTCCGGCATCGCCTTCGCCCCCGCCCTCGGCGCCGGAGATCTCGACCGGCTCGCCGGCCATGTGATGAAGCGCCTGATCGAGGATGTTCCTGCCAATGCCTGATGCCAGCCCGGCGCCGGCCGTTTCCGGCCCGCGCCGCCTCAAGCTCTGCTTCGTCATCGAGAAACTCGCCGACCGCAGCGGCGGCGCCGAACGGGTGCTGATCGAGACCGCCAACGCGCTCGCCGACCGTGGCCACCAGGTCGAGCTCCTCAGCCACGAATTCCGCGGCAAGCCGCCGTTCTACCCGCTGCGCTTCGGGGTCGTGCACACCAACCTCCGCCCGCCCCGCGTCAACCGCCGCCGGATACGGCGCCATTTCGACGCCCTGCGCGAAAGCCTGCACGCCCGCTTCAAGGTGGTGCCCGCACCTCTCGACCGGCTGCTCTGGCTGAGCAAGAACGGCGGCTTCTGGCGCCGGCTCGAACGCCATCTCGCCGCGAACCGCCCCGATGCCGTCATCGCCTTCATGCCGCCCGCGATCACCGCGCTCGCGCTGGCCGAGCCCGGCTACCCGGTGCGCCGGCTGGCCTCGATGCACAACGCCCCCGAGCAGGATTTCCACAATCCCGCGCGCTGGGATCCGAGCCCGCTCGACCGCAAACGCCGCCTCGCGCTCATGCCGCGCATGGACCGCATCCTCGTGCTCCTGCCGGAATACCGCGACTGGTACCCGCCCGCATTGCGCGAGAAGGCGGTGGTGATGCCCAATGCCGTCACCCCCGTCGCGCCGCGGCTGCTCAAGCGCGCCGGGCGCGGCCCGCTGGTGATCTCCGTCGGCCGGCTCGCCACCGTGAAGCGCCACGAACTGCTCATCGATGCCTGGGCCCGGATCGGCGCGGAATTTCCCGACTGGGAGCTGAGGATCTTCGGCACCGGCCCGCTCGAGGCCGCGCTCAAGGCCCGCATCGAGCAGGCCGGGCTCGGAGGCAAGGTCCGGCTGATGGGGCATACCCAGCACATCATGAAGCAGTATCTCGCCGCGAGCCTGCTGGCCCACCCCGCCGAGTTCGAGGGCTTCCCGCTCGCCGTCACCGAGGCGCTCGCCGCCGGGCTGCCTGTGGTGGGCTTCGAGGACTGTTCGGGCGTGAACCGTCTTGTCCGGGACGGCGAGAACGGCCTGCTCGTGCCGGCTGCCGGCGACCGGACGGAGAATTTCGCCGCCGCGCTCACCGGGCTCATGCGCGACGAGACCCGCCGCCGCAGCCTCGGCGCGGCGGGCCCGGCCAGCATGATGGACTACACCCCCGACAAGGTCATCGACCTCTGGGAAGATGTGCTTGGCGCGCAGCAGATGGAGGCCGGGACATGAGCCGGCCGGCCATCCGGCAGACCGCGCGGCGTACCTGCCGCTGCAGGGAAGATGAAACACCGCCTTCCGCTCTCCCGGAAACGGCCGGTTGCGGGATCAGAGACAGGAGATACGACACGACATGAAAAACTGTGCGGTACTGATCATCGGCATGGACCGTAGCGGCACCTCCGCGATTGCGGCGGTATCGCAGATCGTCGGCCTGCATCTCGGCGATCAGCTCATCGGACCGCGCAAGGCCAATCCGAAAGGCTATTTCGAGGACAGCCGCTGCGTCAGCATCAACGAGGAGCTTCTCGCCCACCTGCGCCACGGCCGGCGCAATGCCTCGACCCTGCCGAAGGGATGGAAGAACAACCTGGCCGCAAAGCATGCCGCTCTCCGGATGGCGAACGTGATCCGGCGCCTGTCGAAGAAGAAGCCCTTCGGCCTGAAGGATCCGCGCTTCTGCCTCACTGCGCCGCTCTGGCTGCGGGAACTCGGCAAGAACAAGTTCCAGACGAAGGTCGTGCTCTGCGTCCGCAACCCGCTCGAGGTGGCAAGCTCGCTCGAGAAGCGCGACGGGCGCAACCGCACCGGCTCTTGCCTGATGTGGATTACCCACACGCTTGCAGCCCTCGAGGCCAGCAAGGATCTCGAGCGGATCATCGTCGAGTATCCCGACCTGATGTCGGACCCGGTCGGTACCGGTCTGCGGCTGAAGACCTTCTTCCAGACCGGGACGGAGATCAGCGACCAGGAGAAGGAGAAGATCCTCGACTTCGTGGATCCGGCCCTCTGGAAGAACCGTGCGGAGATCTCCGGCGAGAACTACATAGAGACGGTTGCGCTCGATCTCTACGAGGCGATGCGGAGCGGCGACGAGAGCCGGATCGCGGCCTTCGTGGAGACCGGGCCGGGTTTTCTCGTCAGCACGCTCGAGACGCATGCGGCCCTCGCCATCGGCAGCGTCCTGTTCCAGAAGCCCTCGGCCGAACTTGCCGCCGAGGAGTCCTGAGCGCAGGCTCCCGCAGGATTTCGGCGCAACAACCGGGAAGGCCCTCTCCCCATGAAAGTCATTCTCCACATCGGAATGCCCAAGGCAGGATCCACGGCGCTGCAGCAGACCCTGGGGGCCATCGCTCCCGCGCTCCGCGCCCGCGGCTTCTGCTATCCCGTGGGCGATGGCCTGCCGAAGAACCACAACATGCTCGTCTGCGGCTTTCTGGAGCCGGAGCGGCTGCCGCGGCTGTTCCGGCAGATCTACAAGAAGGATGCCCGTCGGCTGCGGCGGGATTTCAACGGCTTCATGGCCGGGATCGGCGAGAGGGCGCGCAGCTCGGGGGCCCATACGCTCATCCTGTCGGGCGAGATGCTGTTCCGGAAGCTGGGACCGAAGAAGATCGCGGCTCTGCGCAAGGAGCTCTCGGCCTTCGCGGACGAGTTCACCGTCATTGCCTATGCGCGCAGCCCCGCCCAGTTCTACATGTCCCAGGTCCAGCAGGTGCTCAAGGCCGCGCACAAGATCGCAAATCCGGTCCCGCAGGTCTATCGTGCGCCGCTGGAAGCCTGGGAAGGTCTCACCGATGACGTTCGTGTGGTGGCCTATGCGCGCGAACAGCTGCATGGGGCTGACATCACGCGGGACTTCCTGCACCGGATCTCGCCGGATCTCGACACTGTCCTGCGCGCCCGCCAGATCCGCGACACGAACCAGTCCATCAGTGCCGAAGGCATGGACATCCTGCACAAGTACCGGCTTTACGCCCACGAGCAGAAGGAAGGGATCTTCACGCCCGATACCCGCAAGCTCCTGAAGCTGATCGGCGATGCGGAGGGGCGGATCGGCGGGTTCACCAAACCCGTGGCGCACGAGTCCCTGCGGGAATACCTCACGCGGTCCTCGGTCGATCTCCTCTGGCTGCGGGATCGCCACGGGGTGCGGTTCGAGGGCATCGACTACGACAGCGTGGATGGCGGGCTCACGCCCCCGGAGCCGCCCCGGTCGATCTCCGACATCTGTGACTTCGACCCCGATCTTCGCGACCGGCTGATGATGACCGTGATGCATCGCTTGGCGGTGCAGGCGGCGGGCGAGAGCAAGATGACCTTCGACAAGGTCGCCATGCCGAACGCCGCCGGCTGAGCGACGGGCCGGCTCCGCGTCCGGCCTGCTTCGGCCGGACAGGGAGCGCCCGGCGATGACGGAAGGCGGAGCAGGATATGGACGGAACGCGAAACGGGATGAGCCAGGCAAGGGGGGGCAGACCCCCCTCTTTCCCCGTGCATCTGTGCGGCCGGGGGCTGCGGCATGGCGCCCGCGCCGGAGCGGCCCGGCCCGGAATCCTGCATACGGGTCGTGCATGGGATGTGCATGGGGTGTGCATGCCGATGTTCGGGGGGCCTGGCCCCTCATGACCCCTGCCCGTCTCCGTGCCCTCCATGCCGCCCTGCCCGCGCCGCTCCGGCGGCTCGTGCCGCTGCGCCTCGAGGCCTGGGCGCGGGCCCGCGCGGCCGCACTCCGGGCGGGTCCGGCTACGGCCGCGGGGCTCGAGGACCGGCTCTGGGGCGGTTTTTCCCGCACGGCCCTGCGCGATCTCGAGGCGCTGACGGTTGCTGCACCTCCCGTGCAAGCCTCTGATGCGGCTTGGATTCTTTCGCGCTGGCATGCGGCGCACGGCGATTTCGAGGCGGCGCTGCGCTGGAGCGTCGCCATGCGCGAGCTTCACCCGCCCGCCGCCGCCGACCGCCGGCAGTTTGCGCTCGAGGCGCTCTATCTCTCCCGGCTCGGCCGCGGCGCCGAGGCCCGGGCCCGCATTGCCGCGGGCCTTGGCGGTGCGGCGCCCGATCCGTCGCTCTCGCTCCTCCTCGCCGGCAGCTGGCGCCCCGCCGCCGGCGCCCCCCCGGGTCCCGGATCCGATACCGAGACGCTCGGCCACATCAACGCCCTCTTCCGCCGCTCCGGGCTTCAGGAGATCACCTGGAGAGACCGCAACCATTTGCTTTCCCTTGATAATATCCAGGGTGTGGCGCCTGGCCCCCGCACGGGGTCGGGGCCGCGGGTTACGGTGATCCTGCCGGTCTTCAATGCCGAGGCAACGCTCGGAACGGCACTCCGGGGGCTCATGGACCAGACCCATGGCGATCTCGAGATCCTCGTGGTGGATGATGCCTCGACGGATGCCACGCCCGACGTGGCCGCGGATCTCGCCCGGCAGGATCCGCGTATCCGCCTGATCCGCCAGCCGGAAAACCGCGGTGGCTATGCCGCACGCAACCGCGCGCTCGGCGAGGCGACGGGGGCGTTCATTACCGTTCACGATTCCGATGACTGGTCGCATCCCGAGAAGATCGCCCGCCAGCTCCGCGCCCTGCTCAGGAGCCGTGCCCCCTCCACCTTCTCTGCCTGGGTGCGGACCACGCCGGATCTCGCCTTTCTCGGCCCGGCACGGGTCTATCCCGACCTGATGGGCTTCAACGACAGCTCGGCCCTCTTCCGCCGCGAGCTCTTCGAGCGCTTTGGCGGCTGGGATGCCGCCCGGATCGGCGCCGACAAGGAGCTCATCTGGCGCTTCGAGCATCTCGCGGGCCGGCCGCGCGAGGCGTTCCGGCGGCGGATGGTGCTGAAGGACTGTCCGCTCTCCTTCGGCCGGCTCATTCCCTCCTCGCTCACCCGCACGGGCGCGACCCATGTGCTCTCGATCTATCACGGGCTCCGGCGGGAATACCGCGAGGCGGCGGAGTTCTGGCAGAGCGGTCTCGAGCCGCGCACCATCCGCCGCGAGGGCTTTCACGAAACCCCGCCCTTCTTTCCCGCCCCTCCGATGCTGCGCCCGGAGCGTGGCGCCGGCGCGCCGCTCGACGCACTTTTCATCGGTGATTTCAACTTCCTCGGCGGCACGCAGAAATCGGCGCTCGCAATGATCGGAGCGGCCCGCTCCGCGGGGCTTTCGGCAGGCCTCCTGCAATACCGCCGCTACGACCAGGACGTCACCCGGAAGCTCAACCCGGATGTGCGACGGTTTGCGCGCGCCCGAGGGGTGCGGATCGTGGCGCCGGGCGAGACCCTGCGCGCGGCCCATGTGATCGTCACCTATCCGCCGGTCCTGGCCGAGCTGATGGACCGCATCCCGGAGACCGGCCACGACCATCTCACCGTGGTGGTGAACCAGATGGCGGAGCGCGACCGTGAGGGGCGCGACATCGCCTATGACCTTCCCCGGGTCCGCGGCCATCTCGCCGAGGCCTTCGGGTCGGAGGGCCGCTGGGCACCGATCTCGGGCCGGGTGCGGGCGGCCATGGCGGCGGATCCGCGCTATCCCATCCCCCTGCCCGAGACCTGGATGCCGCTGATCGACACCGGGATCTGGTGCGCGAGCGCGCCGCACTGGCGAGGGGCCGAGCGCCGCCGTCCGGTGCTCGGCCGGCACGGACGCGATCATCCGCTCAAATGGCCGCGTGATCCCGCCGCGCTTCGGGCCGCCTATTGCGCCGACAGGCCCTGCGAGACGCAGTTTCTGGGCGGCGCGCATTTCGCGCGGGCGCGCCTGCCCCGCTGGCCCGGCAACTGGCGCGTCCACCCCTTCGACGGACGCGACGTGCGGCTCTTCCTCGCCGGGCTCGACATCTTCCTGCACTATCCCGACGCGGATTATTTCGAGGAGTTCGGCCGGGCGCCGATGGAGGCGATGGCGGTGGGCGTGCCGGTGATCCTGCCGCCCGAATTCGAACCGACCTTCGGGTCTGCGGCTCTCTATGCGCCGCCCGAAGGTGTCTGGCCGCTCGTCGAGGCGCTCTGGGCCGACCGGGCCGCTTGGGAGGCCCGCGTTGCCGCCGGGCGCGCCTTCGTCACGGAGAACTGCGCCTATGCGGCCTTTCCCGGCCGGCTTGAACGGCGGGCCATGGCATGACCCCCCCCGCCGAGGCCGGGCCGCCGGACATCTCCGTCATCGTGCCGGTTCACCGACACTGGGATCTTGTCCCTGCCCTGCTCGAGGCGCTCGCAGCCCAGACTCTCGAGACCACGCGCTTCGAGATCCTGATCGTGAACAATGACGCCCCCGCTCCGCCCCCGCCCCTCGCCCTGCCGCCGAATGCCCGCATCCTGCCCTGCATGGGGCCGGGCTCCTATGCCGCGCGCAATGCAGGGGCCGGGGAGGCCAGGGGCCGCTGGCTCGTCTTCACCGATGCCGATTGCCGCCCGGTTTCGGGCTGGCTCACGGCCCTGACCGGAGGCGCACCCGACGGCTTGCGCGCCGGGCCCGTGGAGATGGAGGCGCCGGCCGACCCCAATGCCTTTGCGATCTACGATCTCCTGCGCGGCATTCCCCAGGCGGTCTATGTCTCGCATGGCTATGCCACCACCGCCAATCTCGCAGTGCCGGCGGATATCTTCCGCGGGCTTGGAGGTTTCGATGCCGCCCGCCGCTCCGGGGGCGATGCCGAATTCTGCCGCCGGGCGGGGGCGCGCGGCCACGGGCTCGTGCTGATCCCCGAGGCCCCGGTGCGCCATCCCTGCCGCACGGACTGGGAGGCGCTTGCGACCAAGGCCCGCCGCATCAAGGGCGGGCAGATCCGCGCCGGTTCCCGCCGCCGCCGCGTGCTCTGGACCTGCCGCAGCCTTGTGCCGCCCATGCGCGATACGGTGCGGTTTCTCGCGAGCCCGCGCCCGCTCCGCTACCGGGTGATTGCCAGCGCGATCCGCTTCCGGCTCTGGGGGGTGGAGCTCGCCGAAACCGTCCGGTTGCTCGCGGGGGGAACGGCGGAGCGACGATAGGCCCCGGATCCCGATTCAGAGAACGTGCTGGAGCTGATCGCGGACCCGGCGATCCACGGCTTCGTCGAGCTTGATGACCTTGGTGCCCTGGAAGACGCCGAGCTTTCCGGCCGCGATCTGGGCGGTGCGGCCATTGGGCTGTGCTACCATGAGCTGGATCTCGTCGGGCGCGGCAGCGGGGATCTCGAGAAGATCACCGGGCCGCAGCGCCTCGAGGGCTGCGATCGTCAGCTTCTGGCGGTGCAGGACGGCATCGATCACCACTGGGGCTGTCGCGGCAGCGCGGCGCATCTGGACCCGCCAGAGGTCATGGGGCTGATCGGCGGAGGCGTCTACCACTTCGTCCTGGACCGCGGCCCGGATCGCATCGAGGGCCGCGAGCGGCAGGACGAGGCGCAGGTTGCCTGCCCGCGCGGCCTCGCCGATGTCGAGGGCGAGATTGTAGACCAGCACGTCGACATAATCCGGTGCAATCCGCACCTGGGTGATGTCCTGGCGCTGCGCGGTGATGGCAAGCTGCTTGGTGACCGGACGGCCAAAGCAGGAAGCGACGGCGGCCATGAAGGCGGTGCTCATCGTCTCGAGCGGCAGCCGGCAGAGTGCCATGTCGATGCTGGTGAAGGAGCGGGTGATCGGAATGGGGGCCGCGGCATGGTCGCCGCCGAGCATCAGGTCGATGAGGTGAAAGGTGAGATCGGTGTCGATGGCAAGCAACCCCTGGGCCTTGCTGTCCTCGACCTCGACGAGACCAAGCATGGTGGGGACGGAAATGTCCTGAAGCGCGTCGGCAAGCTTGATGATCTTGCATTCGAGCACCATGGCGCTGACCATCGTCTTGACGAGCAGCCGGAAGCCTTCCTCGAGATGGCGCGCGAAGGTCTCGCCAATGAAATCGGGCTCGGGCAGCGGGGAACGGGCGACACCGCCCCGTTGCAGCTTGCGCTCGATCAGATTTTCCGCAGTCGGCATCAGAGGCCTCTCTCGCCCGGTCCTGAAGCGGGGAGTCTTTGCGGGAATGGTTTCCAAAGCGTGAAGCGCCCCGGACCGGGACCGCCGGTGGGCTGCCCTACCAGTCGGCGTCGGTGTAGAAACGTGAGGAAATCGGTTCCACTGCCTGCCGGATGGTGGCTATCTCCTCCGGGCTGAGCCGTTCCTTCCAACGCAGGATATTGCTCCGGCTGTCCCGGATGATCCGGGCGCGATTGTAGAGCTGGGGCCCCTTGCTGCGCTGCTGGCCTGTGTACTGCTGCATGTCGCGGCGGACTTTTTCCGTGAATTCGAGGCCGAGCCGGTCATAGAGGGCGCGGAATTCGGCTTCCGGATCGCGCGAGAGATCCTCGTGGCGCAGGAAGATCCAGTCCGGATGGGCCGTCTGCCACTCGCTGATCTGCTGGTGGATGATGCGCCAGAGCAGGATGGCGGACTGCAGGGTATCGTCCTCCTGGCCGGCCATGGCCTCGATCTCCTCCCGGAAGTCGGCGAGAAGATCCTCCATCAGGGCCGGCTGCTCCAGGAAGGTCCGGTAGTGGAGGACCCATTTTGCCGCCTTGATGCTGGCCACGAAGGCCGCCGGGTGCCGGATGACCATCACCACATCCATCCCGAAGCTGCGGGCCAGCCATTCGCTGGAAAAGAAGGCGATCGGATCCTTCATGATCACGCGTTCTTTCAGCAGGCGGCGGAGGCGGAAATGGCCCATGTCCCGCAGCATGCGCGCGGTGTCCCAGACCCCTTGCAGATTGCGCAGCTGCGCTCGCGGGCTGTAGCGCCAGGACAGGGTATCCTGCAGGCAGGCCCGGTAATGCGAACTCTCGGGATCGCCCTCATGCACATACTGGAACCAGTGGGGAAACCCGGCCCGGCAGATACCGGGCATGCAATGGCGGTTGAACGGCTCGTGTACGTAGCCGGCCCTCGGCGCGAGTGCGAGGATGTTGCCCACCCAGGTCGACCCTGAGCGATGGGATCCGGTTACGAGAATCGGAGGCCTTTGCATCGCGGTACCTTCATGAAGAGGGCATATGCCCGTTCCTGATCCGGAGACCGCGTAATACTCGTTACTGTACAGCCCCACCCTCGGAAAAGGACCATAGAATGGCGACTTCTCCTGTCAAGTTATGGGGGGAGACAATGGCCGAAGATGCGCGCCAACCCGCACATTGCATGCGGGTGACGCACATGCGGACGACCCCCGAGGCAGTTTCTAGAAGAGTTCGACGTCGTTGCCGATCGCAGGCTGCGGCGGGGGCGGGGCCGGCTCCACCGTGCGAACGCTTCCAAGCAGCATCTGCTTTGCGCGTCCGGAGGCGGGCCAGAAGCGGATGCGGCGGGCCTTGGTGCCGCCGATGCTTTCGGCCAGGCAGGGTATACCCTCGTCGCGCAGGAAACGGCGGGCGAATTCGCCATTGCTCTGCCCGATGTCCGAGAGGCCTGCGATCATCCGGGCGCCGCCGAAGATCTTTGCCTCGAGCCGCTCCTTGCGGGCGCCGGCCTTGAGCAGCGCATTGATGAGCAACTCCATCGACTGGGCGCCGTAGAGTACCTGATCGGAGGAACTGGCGCGGGCTTCGGGCAGGAGAAAGTGGTTCATGCCTCCCACCCCGGCGATGGGATCGCGCAGGCAGGCGGCAACGCAGGAACCGAGGATCGCGGTCATCACCGAGGAATCGTCCCGGGCAACGGCATAATCGCCCTGTATGATATGTATGAGCCGTTCCGGGCGGGCGCTGTCGGCGGGCGCAGTCATCGTGCCATCCGGCTTTCGAGCTGGCAGCAGTCGAGGACTGCGGCGGGAATGGCATTGAGCGGAAGCTGGCGCTCGACGGCACCGGCTTCAGACGCGGCCCGGGGCATGCCGTAGACGAGGCTCGTTTCCTTGTCCTGTCCGAAGGTGCGCGCGCCCCGCTGGCGCATTTCCAGAAGCCCCTGGGCCCCGTCGCGGCCCATGCCAGTGAGAATGACGCCGACGGCACGAGGCCCGAGGGCGGCGGCGGAGCGGAACAGAGCATCCACCGAGGGGCGGTGTCCCGAGACCGGCTCACCCTGGACCAGGCGGCAGGAAAGGTTCCGCGTGCCGCTGATCTCGAGATGGGCAATGCCGCCCGGCGCGATGTAGATCCGGCCGGGTTCGAGCAGCGCACCGTCCCGGGCCTCGCTGACCTGCGGGGCGCAGTTCTGGTCGAGCCGCTGGGCAAAGCTTGTGGTGAAGGTTGCAGGCATGTGCTGGGTCACCACTGTGGGCGGGCAGTTCGCGGGAAAGGCGGAGAGCACGGAAAAGAGCGCATCCACCCCGCCTGTCGAAGCTCCGATCGCCACGATATGCCCGTTGGGCCGGAAATCGGTCTCGGCCGGGGCATGGCGCATGCCGGCGCCGAGCATGCCGCGGGGCGCGCTGGCGGCTGCCTTCACCTTGCCGGCGAGTTCGGTGAAGGCCTCGCCCGGATTGCCGTGAGCGGGCTTGGCGACACAGTCGAAAGCGCCGATCGCGAGCGCCTCGATCGAAGCTGCCGCCCCCTCGCCCACCATGGAGGAGACCATGATGACAGGGGTGGGGCGCAGACGCATGATCTTTTCCAGGAATTCCAGGCCGTCCATGCGGGGCATGTTCACGTCGAGCGTGATGACATCGGGCGAGAGCGCCTTGATCGCTTCGCGCGCCTCGTAAGGATCGCCCGCCTCGCCGATCACGGCGATTTCCGGATCCCTCTGGAGATATGTCCGGATGATCGCCCGCATCGTCGGGGAGTCGTCGACCACCAGCACCTTGATCTGTTTCATGCCTGTCCTCGCAGCCGACTAGGTGGCCTGTCATTGCGCCCGGGAGCTGGAGGGCGCGGTTTTGCCGCGCTGGCCGCGGCCTCTCCATGGCAAGGCAGGCAGATCACATTCAGAAATCCGTCCAGTCGTCAGCCGGGGCTGCTGCCGCACGGCTGGCGAGGGCCATGTTGCCCGTGTTGCGTGGCATGGAGCTCCTGGGAGCCGCGGTGCGGTGCGGTGCCGTGGCGGGCTTGTCCCTGACCTGCCGGCGGGGGGCTGCCGCCCGGTCCGGGTTGGCCTTGAACTGCCGCACGAGATCCTCGAGGGTCTCGGCATCGACCTTTACCGCATGGCTCGCGGCGGTTGCCTCCTCCACCATCGCGGCATTCTGCTGGGTGACTTGATCGAGCGAGGTCACGGCCGTGTTGATCTCGCTGAGGCCCACGGATTGTTCGCGCGCGGAGCCGGCGATTTCCTTCACGAGCGAGGTGATGCCCGCGACCGATGCCACGATCGTCTCGAGTGAGCGGCCGGACTTGCGCACGAGATCGACGCCGCGCCCGACCTGCTGGGAGCTTGTCGAGATCAGGGTCGATATCTCCTTTGCCGCGTCGGACGACCGCTGGGCAAGCGCCCGGACCTCGGAGGCGACGACGGCAAAGCCGCGCCCGGCCTCGCCCGCGCGCGCGGCCTCGACACCTGCGTTGAGCGCAAGCAGGTTGGTCTGGAAGGCGATGTCGTCGATCACGCCGATGATGCGGGAGATATGCTCGGAAGATGTCTCGATCTCGCCCATGGCCTCGACAGCTTCCCGCACGATCCGTCCGCTCT
>QKPN01000170.1 GCA_003258405.1 Rhodobacteraceae bacterium DSL-40
ACGAATGACCGCATGTCCTCCAGCGAGGCCCATCCGGCCATAGTGCAAACGTCCGGGACTCCAATATCTGTCGCATAGGGAAATGCGTCCCCCAGGTCACGCCAGCGAGCGTCAGGCTGGCGCAGGCCGTGGCGATGCCAGTGGATGCCTTCGAAAGCATCTGCTTCGCTGAAAATCCGGGGAAGAATCGCCAAGAATACCTGCACGAATTCGTTGTCGAAAGTGAACTCGCCCGCTGGTCGCGCTGAATTGAAATGGATCAGTCGATAGTCCATGCGAACATGCGCCCCCCGGCCTCAATGCGTACGCCGCAAACTGTCA
>QKPN01000171.1 GCA_003258405.1 Rhodobacteraceae bacterium DSL-40
CGATATTCGCCATGCGGCGGATCCAGCCGAACACGTCGATAAACACGACCGTCGCCGCCACACCCGTGAGCAGGTAGAGCGGATGGTTCGCATTGCGCAGATAGCCGCGCACTTCAGGCAGTGCGACATTGTAATCGCCAGCCCACATCCAGGCCGCGCAGACCAGGACCAGCGCGACGAACGCGCCGCGCACGCCCCAACCGGGGCCTGACAGCAGCAATTCCCGGCCGGGCCGCGCCGCCATCACCTTGCCCATCACCATGCCGGCCACGACAAATCCGAAGCCGTGAAGGACGGACGGGGCGCTGTGATTGAGCATGT
>QKPN01000172.1 GCA_003258405.1 Rhodobacteraceae bacterium DSL-40
TCCCGCCCCCCGCGCCTCGGCCTCCGGCGCCAGCAGCAGGTCATTCGCCCCCGCCGTATCCGGATACACCCGCACCCGCGCCCCGCCGCGTGCCACCATCTCCCGGTTCAGCCACAGGTCCGGCCCCAGCGCGTCCGTCGTCACCACATGCGCCAGCGCCCGGTCATACCGGTCGCGCGTCAGTCCGGCATAGAACAGCTGCACCTCGCGCCCCAGCGCCATGTCCTCCAGCATCCGCCGCGACTCCTTGAAATAAGGCGCCCCCGTGCGGTCCTTGTAAGGCCCCGCCGGCGCCTCGATCCCGACCAGGCGCACGCTCTG
>QKPN01000173.1 GCA_003258405.1 Rhodobacteraceae bacterium DSL-40
AGGCGGGCCTTGCAGAGCTCCAGCGCGAAGACCGGCAGGACCATGCCGATCTGGGTCTCGTTGGCGCCGATCTTGTAGGGGCCTGTCGCGCCATAGCGCTTGTCGCAGCTGAGCAGGATGAAGCAGCCCATGGCGATGCCGTGCCCGGTGCACGCTGCGATGACAGGCATGGGGAAGGTAAACAGGCGCAGTGCCAGTGCGCCGCCGCCCTTGACCAGTCTGGTCACGTCTTCGGGCGTCGAAGCCCCCATCAGCTTCAGGTCGAACCCGGCGGAGAAGCGTTCCGACCGGCCGGTGATGATCACGGCCTTGGCCGACGTC
>QKPN01000174.1 GCA_003258405.1 Rhodobacteraceae bacterium DSL-40
AGCGCATCGCCCATGCCGCGGAAGGTCTCATGGATGTCGGTGTTGTTCGACTTGCCGCCGATGATGAAGAGCACGTTGGTCTGCTGCAGGAAATGCCGGTAGCAGATCGAGGCCACCGCCTTCATCTTCTCGTAGGGCGGGTTGCCGCCGAAATCGGACGAGATGATCGCCGCGTCGCCCAGCACCTCGGTCACGAGGCTGTTCGCACCGCCGCCGAAGGTCGGGGCGAGGATCGTGCCGTTTTCATTGATGACGAAGACATCCGACTGGCCCTGATGGGTGCGAAGCTGGTTCACTTCCTGCTCGAAAGCCGAGATGTC
>QKPN01000175.1 GCA_003258405.1 Rhodobacteraceae bacterium DSL-40
GGCCTGGCCGCACCCGCTGCTGCCCAGACTTACGGCAATGAAGACACCGGCTTCTATGCCGAGGGCGGCTATACCTACCTCAACATCGAGCCTGAAGGTGCCGATTCCGGCGTCGACACGAATGCCATCACGGCCCGTGCGGGTTACCAGTTCACACCGATGTTCTCGATGGAAGCCGACATCACGACCGGCATCGATGACGGCGAGTTCGACTACAATGTCGATGAAGACGAGTTCAATCTCGACGACAATAACGACACGGACCTGAATGACGTGATCGCCGGCTCCGGCGATCTCGGCCTGAACTACCTGGTTGG
>QKPN01000176.1 GCA_003258405.1 Rhodobacteraceae bacterium DSL-40
GCTGGCCGGCGGGATCGGGGTGAGGCGCTGCGTCTGCTTGGTGTGCTCGTGCCCGAATATGGCGCCAACCGGGCCGTACGGGACCGGCGCCACAGCGCTTGACGCCCCGGCCGGTCGTGCTACCCCGCCGGGTAGTTCAGCCAGCCGCCAGAGGATGCCCCCATGACCGACGATGCCAGCCGCGGAGCGCCCGTTCGCATCCGCAGAGCCCTCCTGTCTGTCTCTGACAAGACGGGTCTCGTCGATCAGGCGCGCAAGCTTGCCGCCATGGGTGTCGAACTGGTCTCGACCGGCGGCACGTCTAAACTGTTGAAAG
>QKPN01000177.1 GCA_003258405.1 Rhodobacteraceae bacterium DSL-40
TGATGTTCAAACTGCCGGGCAGTTTGCTCGTGCGCCTGGCGGGCGGCAAGCCGCTCGAGATCAATGGCCGGGTGCTGGAGCCGCAATTGCAGTTGGTGGCCTGGAATGGCCGCAACGCGCCGCCAATGTCATCACTGCCCGCTGAAGTCGTCCAGGCGGCGACACGCGAGCAGCTTGCCATGCTGGCCGCCGCGCCGGAGCCCGGCGTGATCATTGAGGATTCCACGATTCCGGGTCCGGACAGGAACGAGATTCCCGTGCGGATCTACCTGCCCGACGAACAGGACCCGTCGCACCCGATGATGGTGTATTATCA
>QKPN01000178.1 GCA_003258405.1 Rhodobacteraceae bacterium DSL-40
TCGATCATGGCTGCGGCCATGATCCTGTCTCCGCTGGCCGTTGCCGGGCAGACGACACCGATCACCGTAAGCATCGCATATGACAAGGAGATGCTGGCAACCAAGGCCGGTGCGGCCGAAGTCCTCGATGCCATCACGGACCAGGCAAAAGACGCCTGCACGACCTATGTCCCTGTATTCGGCGGCAACTATACCGACCGCAAATGCGTCAGCAGCATTGTCACGTCCGCTGTCTCGAAAATCCGGGAGCAGCAGGCGCTGGAAGGCCGCGAAGCGGCGGGCGAATTTGCCAGTTCAGACGCGATGATCTTCG
>QKPN01000179.1 GCA_003258405.1 Rhodobacteraceae bacterium DSL-40
ATTTCCTGATCGCGATGGCGCTGATGGTCGCCTTCGTGTTCGGCTACCAGAAAGTCTTCATGGAGCCGGCGCAGAAACGCTTTGAGGCCCAGCAGGCTGCAATCACGGCCGATGAGCAGACCGGGGTGAGCGTAAGCGAACTGAGCAATGTTCCGGCGATTGCAGCGACAAAGACGGTCGAAGAAGCGATTTCGGGGCCGGGCCGGGTCACGTTCGATGGTGATTCCGTTGACGGCTCGATCCGCCTAGCCGGGTCGCGGATCGACGATCTCAGCCTGCGCAAGCACTACCTGACCGTGGAGAAGACGCAGGA
>QKPN01000018.1 GCA_003258405.1 Rhodobacteraceae bacterium DSL-40
GCGGGAGATATGCTCGGAAGATGTCTCGATCTCGCCCATGGCCTCGACAGCTTCCCGCACGATCCGTCCGCTCTCCTCGGCGTTCTGTCGGGTTGCGTCCACATCCGTATTGGCTTTCTGGGCGTTGGAGGCGGCTGCCTTCACGCTTGCCGTCAGCTCCTCGAGCGAGGCCGCGGCCTCCTCGAGGGCTGCGGCCTGGGTTTCCGTGCGGTGGGAGAGGTCGTCGGCCGCCTGGGTCATCTGCACGGACTTGTTGCGGATTTCCTCGGAGGTCATGAAGACCGTGGCGAGCACGTTCTCGAGCCGGGTAAGCGCTTCGTTGAAATTGCCGCGCAGCAGTTCGTATTCCGGCGCGAAGGTATCGTTCAGACGCGTGGTGAGATCGCCCTCTGCAAGATGCGCGAGCGAGGCGGAAACCTGCTCGACCACCCGTGCCTGCTCGGCCTCCGTACGGGCGCGATGTTCGATGCCCTCGAGCCGCTCGGTCTCGGCCTTGGTGACGTCGGAGCCGAGCTTGGTCACCCGGACGACCTTGCCCGACTTGTCCCGGATCGGGCTGTAGGCGCCTCCGAGATAGATCGTGCGGCCATCCTTGCTCCGGTGCCTGAATGTTCCCCGCAGGGCTTTTCCCTCTCTCAGTTGCGGCCACATCTGCCGGTATTCGGCACTGGCGGCCGTCTCCTTGTCCAGCAGGAGGGAGTGGTGCTTCCCGGCAAGCTCGGCCTCGGTATAGCCGACCGTGTCGAGGAAGGGCCTGTTGGCCCGCAGGATATTGCCGTCCGGATCGAATTCGATCACGGCGGTCTGGCCAAAGGTCATCTCCTCAAGCGCGCTGACGTCGCTCATCAGGGCGATCACCTTGTAGGTGCGTTTCGAGGCATCGATGATCGGGTTGATGATGGTGCTGAACCAGATGCGGCGTCCGTCCCTGGCCTCGATGAGGAACTTGTCGATGGCAGCCTCGCCGTTGCGGAGCCCGTCCCAGAGGGCGGGCGCGGCGAGGCCGGTATCTTTGCTCCGGCCCGGATTGAGCAGCGAGATGGGCTGGCCCTTCAGCTCCTCGGCGCGATAGCCGAGCAGATTCTGCACGATCTCGTTGACCGCAAGGATCTCGCCCTTGAGCGAGAGTTCGATGACTGCCTGGTTGGTGTAGATCGCATCGATCACGCTTGCATTCACGCGGGCTTCGCTCACGTCCACCCATTCGAGGACATTGCCGATATGGGTGCCGTCGGTGTCGAAGGCGGCATTCAGGCTGAGCGCGAATTTCAGGTCGCCGACAGAGATGTCGGTCCGGAACGGCATCTGCGAGAGATCAGCCAGAAGTCTGTGGTGATGCTTCGGGTTGCGGTGGAACATGTCGATGCAGGTCCCGACGACATTCTCGGGGCTGATGTCCGGCCAGAAGCTGCGGAACGTCTCTAGCTTGTCTGTCAGAAGCTCGAGGAAGGAGGTGTTGACCGAGATGATCACGAGATCCCGGTCCACCAGAAGCATGGGAACGGAGGAGCCTTCGAAGGCGGCCCCTTTCATCTGGGTAAGCGGGAGCCGGGTATTGTCGGCGAGCGGCTGTTGCGCGCGGTTGCGGGCCAGCAGGATGCCGGCGATGCCGCAGACCAGCCCCCCGAGGAGCATCGGGGGCAGGATCCGCATCATCAGGTTCGGCTGGGCACCCATGGCGAGCACATCCTGCATCCCGGAGAAGACGAGGATCCCGGAAACGAGGGACGTCAGCATCCCGAGACCGGCGGATATGAGAGGGATTCCGAGTGCGGGAAATCCGGAGGCCTGTGAGGAAGAGCGTTTCATCGGAGGGCCTTTCAAGCCGTATACCTGGCCGGGTGCGGTGGGCGGGAGACGACCCGGAAACCCGGCCCAGCTCCTTTGCCCTGCGGGGCGCGATCCGGATGCATGAAAACATGGAAGGACGGGAAACCGCGGGCGGATATGCATGGTGATTCGCCATGAATGCGTCTGCGAGACTTTCTGTCTGCCGCCACGGTCCTTCTCTCCCCATGTTCAATTCCGTTGCGTGCCCGGCTCTGAATGGGGCCGCAGTGATAGTGCGCCTCATCTTTCGGAAATGGTGTTAAATCCCCCTTAATCGCGGCCGGGGGCGCCGCGTTGCAGCCCGCCGAAACAGACCGGCCCCCATCGGGAAAACGATGGGGGCCGGCGGCGCGATTAGCTCGTTTTCACATTCGTGCCGAAAGCGGGTCAGATGTCGCCGTGCGCGGCGAGGAACGCCTGTGTCGCGTTGTAGAGGGCGTTTCCATTGGCGAGCCGTGCAGTTTGGACCGAGGGGCCGGGCAGGATCATGTTGCCATGCAGACTGGACCAGATCACATCCGAAGTCAGCGGATGGACGAAGACGCTGCCAAGCATCCTGGGGAGGTTTCCGGTGATGTCCTCCCAGGAGGCGCCGCCATCGGTAGTCCGGAACAGCGTCGGTCCACCATAGGTTGCCACCGAGATGTATAGAACGTTCTCGTTCTGGAAATCGGCGGCGACACTGTCGAGCTCATGCCCGGGCACATTCGAGCCGATCCAGTCGCTGAGGTCAAAGATCTGGGTCTTCGTCGGGTTACTCTTCCCTTCGATCCTGTAGAGCTTTCCGCTCCGCGAGGGCGCATAAACCCGGGCGGGATCGTGCGGGCAGACGCAGAGCTGGGCCTTGTTGTCCACCGGGCGGAAATCCGTGCCGCCAACCGTAGTCCAGAGCGACCAGGACGCGCCACCATCGGTGGAACGGTATATCTTGCCGGCATCGCTGGAGTTGGTGCTCTCGTTGCCGCCGTAGAGAATGCGCCCGTCTGCCCAGTGCAGGCCGAAGAAGCCGTACTGCATCGTCGAGAGCGCGACTGATCCGCCCCCCTTGAAGGTGACCTTCCACTTGCCGACATAGGCCGTCGACGGATTCTGCGGATTCGACATGCCGAGCACGCCGGCGGAACTGCCCTTATCCGTCACCACCACGGCATTGCCGAAGGGTTGGCCATTCTTCGTTGTCAGGATTACCGGCACCCTGTTGAACTGATTGCCGAGGCAGAGCACCGCAGCTGCATCGTCATGCGGGCTGAGCACGATGCCGGACCCCGCGAACTGCGGACCACCGACAGCACCGTCGACCGCAGCCTTGTCTTCATCCGTGATGCCGTGGGAATAGACCCATTCGAAGCCGTTATCCGTATAGCAGGTGGCCCGATCCTGCATGCCGAGGGCCATCTTCTTCCAGTCGGTCGGATGGAAACCGATATCGTTCGCATCGAGCCAGTCGAAGCCGTTGGATGACCACTGGAAGCTCTTGCCGCCATCGGTGGAGATGCCCATGTGCTGGAACCGTTGGGCGAGGACCCGGTTCGGATCCGTCTCATGCCAGATGAACCAGCCATGGGTGCCCCAGAGCTGATGACTGAAGTTGTCGCTCTGGCCGAGATATTTGTCCGTGCTGATCGTCGACCAGGACGCACCGCCGTCATGGCTGTATTTCTTGAGGTTGTCCTCGCCCATGATGCAGATGCGTTTGCGGTTGGCGGGTGAGACCGCGAAGGCGAGCGGTGCCACTGTGCCAAGGGCGGAGTTCTTGGAGAACGACTTGTAGTCGGTCGACTTGTAGAGACCGCTGCCCTTGACGATGCACCAGATCTCGCCCTTGCCGCCGCGCGTGTCGATCGCCCGGACCTCCGTCTGAGGTACGCTGGTGAGCCTCGAGAAGGACGTGCCGCCATTCGTCGAACGCCAGATCCCATTCGAGCAGCCGAGATAGAGGCTGCCGTCATCGGCACATTTGAGCGCGAAGAAGCGGTTGCCATAAGTGGCCTTGGGCAGGTCGCTTACCTTCTTCCAGCTTTCGCCGCCATTGGCAGATTTCCAGAGCTGGCCGTCGATGGGTGCGTTCTTGCCCGCGGTCTGCATGAAGGCGAAATACCACACCCGGGTCTCGGGCGTGCCACCCGGGGCCTCGGCGAAGAGATGCTTCATCCAGCGGTCCTCGCCCGAGGTGCCTCCAACCCCGGTCAGGTTCTTCACGAACTTGAAGGATTTTGCTCCGTCCGTGCTGAGGTAGATCCCCTCGAAATCGGTCCAGTTACCGATCTTGCGCCGCCAGGCTGCCGAGGTCGAGGCGAGCACCCTGTCTGCATTGCCGCTGTCCATGGCGATGCTGTGGCCGTTGATGCCGCAGAGCAGGCCCTTGAGCGGCGGGGTTTCCCAGAAGCGGCCGAAATCTTCCGACATGATCGGAAGGGTCACGTCCTGCGAACCGATGACGCGCTCGGGCTTGGCCGGCGAGGTTGCCCAGGAGCGGAAGAACTGGAAGCCGACGCCGCCGATCTGGCCGGCCTTGTACTGCTCCGGTGTGCGACTGACGACGAGCGGAAGCCAGTTGCCGCGGTTCCCCTTGGGGGCATCGACTGCCGCTGCGGGCACGATGAAGGGTTCGGACCAAGGCGACCAAGGGCCGCCCTCCTCCGCCTGCCAGGAAAGGCGCAGGGCGGA
>QKPN01000180.1 GCA_003258405.1 Rhodobacteraceae bacterium DSL-40
CATTGGCCAACTGGACGAAAGGCGGCGAGCGGTCCTTGAGCACATTGATTTCGAATGTGGGCTCGTTGGCGAGGCCCACGAGTATTAGCGCGCTGATAGCGAGCATGAGAACCGCATATAGTACCGTACGCGTCCGAAGCAGCTTGTAGACCGGTTTGCCACCCGCTGCACGTGTCGCCACGGCTAGGTCCGTATCATAGGCAATCAGGCCGGTCGGGCGGCCCACGCGCGTCATGATATCATCGCAGGCATCAATGCAGAGCGCGCAGTGTATGCACTCCAGCTGGGCGCCGTCGCGGATATCGATGCCCAT
>QKPN01000181.1 GCA_003258405.1 Rhodobacteraceae bacterium DSL-40
ACACCAAGATCCTCACTCAGGGCATGACCGGCAATACCGGTTCGTTCCACACCAACCAGGCGCTGGCCTATTACGGCACCAAGATGGTTGGCGGCATCCACCCGAAGAAGGGCGGCACCATGTGGCAGGCCGATAACGGCACCGAACTGCCGATCTTCGCGTCCGTCGCTGAAGGCAAGGCCGCCACCGGCGCCACCGCGTCTGTGGTCTACGTGCCGCCAGCCGGCGCAGCCGCAGCCATCGAGGAAGCCATCGACGCGGAAATCCCGCTGATCGTCTGCATCACCGAAGGCGTGCCCGTGCTCGACATGG
>QKPN01000182.1 GCA_003258405.1 Rhodobacteraceae bacterium DSL-40
GCTCGAGCTGCATCGCGGTCGACGGACGACCGTGGCGCTCGCGGCGGATGGCCCACGCGTGCATGAATTTCGGCACGTGGAATTCCGGTGGAATCTCGCCCACTGCGTAAATGTCTTTCTGTTCTCTGCCCATAATTGAAATTCCAATCCTCCAAATTCTCTTCAGGGGACCGCGTGCGCACGTTTATTGCGTGTCTTCACAAAGCCCCCGGGTCGCGGCACCTTGGCTTCACGTCAGCCCGGATGCAAGGCATTTGTTGCGGCGCACAATAACGCAACCTCACAAGCGTGACAAAAATGACAATATGCACC
>QKPN01000183.1 GCA_003258405.1 Rhodobacteraceae bacterium DSL-40
CACGTTCCGGCATGCGTCGAACACCATGAAGACGGCTTTCGCGCCGGTTGCCGCGTACAGGGTGCGCTGCATGTCGAGACTGACGCCGTAGCGTATCAAATCAGATGGAACTTCAATATCCGCGTCGATCCCCAAGAGGTAGCTTTCCTTTGTGTCCGGCTGTTGGACGCCATGGCCCGTATAATAAACAAAGCCGACAGCATCAGAGCCGGCCCGGTCCAGTTTCTTGCGGAAATCGTCCATCGCGATATCGAGCTGGGCTTTGCTAAGGTTTCTTACTCTGGTGACCTCAAACCCGATGGAGCGCAGGG
>QKPN01000184.1 GCA_003258405.1 Rhodobacteraceae bacterium DSL-40
CCAGGTCGTGAAAGATGCGGGCGGGTTCGCCATCGGCCAGCGCGGCAGGCGTCCCGGTATCGCCACCTTCGCGTATTGCCTGCAGCATGGGAATTTGACCGAGCAATGGCAGTCCCAGCGACTGCGCCGTCGCCGCGCCGCCGCCCTCGCCCATCAGGTAGTGGCGGTTACCTGCGGGATCCTCGAACCAGCTCATCGTCTCGACGATGCCGAGCACGGGCACGGCCGTCTTCGTAAACATGGCCGCGCCGCGCCGCACATCAGCGAGTGCGACTTCCTGAGGCGTGGTGACGATGATCGCCGCTGTCAC
>QKPN01000185.1 GCA_003258405.1 Rhodobacteraceae bacterium DSL-40
AACGGTCGACGACATCCAGCTCGACTACTACTATGCGAGTTCGTCGCTTTCCGGCGGGTTTTCGCCAGGCGTTCTCAATGGCTGGTCGTGGAAAATTGACGGCAGCTACTCGCGCGGTGAAGGCAGCTATGGCGGCAACGAGATTCTTCTCTCGAAGTCGGGCGACTGGAACTATGATGGCGTCGCAGACATTGATGGTGACGGCGTCGCCGACACTATCGCGCCTCCAAGCATCGACTTCCTGAATCCGGACATTCTCTCCGGCGCAGCTGTCAACGATCTCGTAGCAGCTATTGGCGGCTACCAGACC
>QKPN01000186.1 GCA_003258405.1 Rhodobacteraceae bacterium DSL-40
TGGGCAGGGAGAGGGCCTGACGCAGGGCTGCATCGGATTCGAAGGTCAGGTCGTCGAGGCCGCAAAGGCCGGTCTCGAGCGAGCAGAGCGCCTTCTGGAGGCTTTCCTGGAAGTTGCGACCGATGGCCATGGCCTCGCCGACGGATTTCATCGCGGTGGTGAGGACAGGGTCTGCGCCCTTGTACTTCTCGAAGGCGAAGCGCGGGATCTTGGTGACGACATAGTCGATGGTCGGTTCGAACGAGGCGGGCGTGACGCCGGTAATGTCATTATCGAGTTCGTCGAGCGTGTAGCCGACAGCGAGCTTGG
>QKPN01000187.1 GCA_003258405.1 Rhodobacteraceae bacterium DSL-40
GAGACCCTGCGCAAGCAGACTGCCGAAGCCATGGAAGCCCTGGTCGTGCCGCTGATGGCCAACTATGACGCCGTCTTCATTGCGGCCTCGACCACCGGCAAGAACATCGCGCCGCGTATCGCCGCCAAGCTCGACGTGATGCAGCTGTCGGAAATCATCGAAGTCGTCGACCAGGACACGTTCGTACGCCCGATCTATGCCGGCAATGCGATCATGACGGTCAAGTCGTCCGACGCCAAGAAAGTCATCACCGTGCGCGGTACGGCCTTCCCGGCGGCCGGCAATGACGGTTCGGCAACGATCGAG
>QKPN01000188.1 GCA_003258405.1 Rhodobacteraceae bacterium DSL-40
CTCAGCCGATCCGACACCGGTGCACGGAAAATGCCCGGACGATGCCCGGAGAGATCGTCCGACAATTGCAGGACCACGACGCGGCCAGTCCACATCACGCCCCAGAGCATCTGGCTGCCCGGGCCACCGACTTCGCGGAACCATGCCTTCAGGCGCTGGATGCGCCAGAAGATGAGCGGCCAGATCGGCAGCAGGTACCAGGGCAGGCCCGGCATCGGGGTGAGGAGGCTGAACATCGCGGCGCATTATACGCGCAGGCCGGGAGGGGGTGGATAAGTCCCCGCGCTTCCCTCTCCCTTGAGAGA
>QKPN01000189.1 GCA_003258405.1 Rhodobacteraceae bacterium DSL-40
CGTGTATCGAACTTCCTCAGCATCTCGTTCCGGCATTTCGAAGTGCTGCACACGCATCGCCGCTTCGGCGTATTCGAGGACGAACTCTGGGAAGGGTCTGAAGCGCGCCTCCGGGAATCGCTCAGCAATCCCGGCATTCGCGAATGGTGGGCCGAAAGCCGGCCGCTCTACGCGCGAAGTTTTGCGCGCTATGTCGACAAGCTGGCAGCCGAACTGGACGTGGCGCAGGCCTTGGCAACAATGAGCCAGGACTAGGCGACAAGCTCCAGGGCCCGGCGCGACGACACTTTGTTGCGTCCCGAAT
>QKPN01000019.1 GCA_003258405.1 Rhodobacteraceae bacterium DSL-40
TGACTGAGTTTTGAATCAGGCTCTGAGAAGATAAAGAGCACGGATACTGACTAAGAGCGCTGCGAACCCGGTAACCGCGCCGATCCAGTTCGCCCACGTGTCCCCGAGGAAGGCGTAGTTCACGGATTCGCCCACTTCCACCGGATCAGTGGGCGTGCCGGATTCTTCAGCCGGACTTGCGGGTCCGTCTAGCTTTGGGGTGTCGTGAGACACCGGGGTATCGGGCAATGAACTCCCATCGGTCTCGAATTGGGGTGTGATCGAGGAAGTTCCATTTAGGTTCGTTGTTTCGTCTTGGTCGGGCAAGCCGGGGTGCTCCGCGGCGGCATGATCCGTCGCCAAGAAAAGGAAGATCACAAAGAGGCATGGCCAACCTCGAAAATGCATTCTTCAAATGGTCCTTGGCGCAATTCTTTTCTCTCTCACATATTACGCACGAAACTCGGGTTGCCGTCCATTTCAGTCGTGCCGAATTGAGTGAAGCATGTTGTGTCCCTGCTCAAGATCTCACGGGGGCGGGTGTCGTTGAGATCGGGATAGACATCCCGCACCCTGCCACAGGTTTCATACTGGCAGAAACCCTATCGGGCAGACTCCGGGCCCCGCCAACAGGCGGGGGAGAGTGCTGTCCGGCCAACGGGCCGGGCAATCGCCGCCGCGCATCCCGCGCGGCGCTCCCGCCCGGCCTCCAAAGACCCATCTCAGATATTTCAATAAGTTGCGCGGATTTTCACCGTGAAGGTTCTCCTGCCGGCGCTCGATGATGGACAAGCCCGCGGCAGCGGAGTAGGTCCGAAGACATGAGAGACGATTGCGACGTTCTGATTGTGGGCGGCGGGCTGAACGGCCCCGCCCTGGCCATCGCGCTGGCCTCGGCAGGCCTCTCGAGCATCGTGCTCGACGCCCAGCCCCGGGCCCCGCGCGAGGCTTCCGATTTCGACGGCCGCGCCTACGCGCTGTCGCTCTCCTCGCGCCGCATGCTGGAGGCCCTCGGGATCTGGGCCACGGTCCGTGACGAGGCCCAGCCGATCGAGGAGATCAAGATCAGCGACGGCCGCGCGGGCGAGGGCGCCTCGCCCCTCTTCCTGCATTTCGACAGTGCCGAGATCGACGAGGGCCCGATGGGCCACATCCTCGAGGATCGCTACCTCCGCCGGGCCCTGATGGCGGCGATGGAGGCAAGCCCGCTGATCGAGGTCCGCGACGCCACCCGCGTCACCGGCCAGACACCCGCCGGCACGGGCGTCTCGGTCACGCTCGAGGACGGATCGAGCCTCTCCGCCCGCGTGCTCGCCGGTTGCGACGGCCGCCAGAGCCAGGTCGCCACCCGCGCGGGCATCGGGCGCATGGGCTGGGATTACCGCCAGACCGCGCTCGTCTGTGCCATCGAACACGAACGCCCGCACCACGGCATCGCCCACCAGTTCTTCATGCCGCCGGGCCCGCTCGCCATCCTGCCGCTGCCCGGCAACCGCTCCTCGATCGTCTGGAGCGAGAACCGCGCGGCCGCCGAGGCGATCTCCGCCCTCGATGCGCCGGGCTATCTCGCCGCGCTCCGCCCCCGCTTCGGCGATTTCCTCGGCGAGATCGCGCTGGCCGGTGCGAGGTTTTCCTACCCGCTCGGCCTCTCGCTCGCCGAAAGCTTCACCGCGCCGCGCATCGTGCTGGTGGGCGATGCGGCGCACGGCATCCACCCGCTCGCCGGGCAGGGGCTCAATCTGGGCCTCCGCGATGTCGCCGCCCTCGCCGAGGTTCTGGCCGAGGCCTTCCGCCGCGGCCAGGATATCGGTGCCGCCGACACGCTCGAGACCTACCAGCGCTGGCGCCGTTTCGACACCGCGCTGCTCGTCGGCGCGACCGACGGCATCAACCGGCTTTTCTCCAACGACAACCCGCTCCTGCGCCTCGGCCGCGACCTCGGGCTCGGCCTCGTGAACCGGCTTCCGGCGCTGCGCCGCGGCCTCATTCGCGAGGCGGCGGGCATCGCGGGAGACCTCCCGCGCCTCCTGCGCGGCCAGCCGCTCTGAGTGCCGGATTTCTGCTTTTTTCCTCTGGACAGCACTGCGCATCTGTCTTACTCACGCCGCCAACGTGACGCACCGGACAGACGCCGGGCGCCACGGGCCCGGGTAGCTCAGGGGTAGAGCAGCGGATTGAAAATCCGCGTGTCGGTGGTTCAAATCCGCCCCCGGGCACCACAATATCAAGATCTTATCAGAGCATTGTGGTGCAGCGCGACTGGTTCGCCTGCGGATCGCCCGTGCAAGGCCTTCCCTTGAACACACGGCCGTTCCGATGCTGCGGGCGCCAGGCTGAATGCCGCACACTCTCCCCCCGACAGGTCGCAGGAGACAAGGAGGGCAGGGCATCCGCCCCCGGATTTCCACCCTGCCGGTCTGGCCATTTCGCGGCCTGCTCACGCCGGTTCGGCCGGAGCGGCTCTTCCCTGGCCTTCTTGGTCAGCGCCTCCGAACCGGCAAGGCGCACCGTCGCGGGAAGCGCGGATAGATGGTCCATACCGACCTCGCTCGGCGTCCGCCCGTCACCTCGCCCCAGGAACTGCGGCGCCTCCGCCCGCGAGGACCGTGCCAGCTTGGCGCTCCGGCCGGTCAGGGCGCGAAGCGGATCGGGAGGGCGAAGGTGAACTGGCTGCCGGCGAGCGCCGCGGGCGCGGGCGGAAAGCGTCCGGCGCGCTCGACCGAGGCAAGCGCCACCCGGTCGTAGGCGGCATTGCCCGAGGAGGTCTGCACCGCGTGCGCGAGCAGCGCGCCGGAGCGGGAGACCGTCAGGCGCACCCAGACCGTGGCGGGGGCGCTCACCCGGCGCGGCACCATGCGCCGCGCCGCAACCCGCGCCCGGATCTCGCCGAACCAGATCTCCGCGGCCCGCGCCTGTTCCGTGGCCGAAGCCGGGGCGCCGTTGCCGGCGCGGCCGCCGGAGCCCTGCGCCGGGGCGGCGGCGGGCGCAGAGGCGGCGCGCGGCGGGGCGGGCTTGCGCGCGGTTTCCGGCGAGGGGGGCTCGGGTCGCGCCTCCGCCTCCGGAGCCTCGGGGCGGTCGGGGCGGCTTGATGGCAGCGGCGGTGCGGCGGGGAGATCCGGCATGGGCTCCGCTGCTGCCGCCGCCGATGGAGCGGCAGGTTCGGCCGCCGGGCCCGTCTCGGGTGCGGGCGGCGTGTCCCAGGCCTCGACGAGCGCGGCGATCTGCGGTGGCGCCGCCGCGAGCGCCACGGGTGCTGCCGCGCCGCCGGTGCCGGCCGCCGGGCTGCCGGGCCGGTCCTGCGTGAGGGCGAGCGCCAGCGCAAGGTGCAGGCCGAGCGCAAGGGCGGCGAAGACCGCCGCTTCCGCAAGACGGTTCATGGCCGGATCACCGTGAGCTCGGCCGGGCCGGCGCCGCGGGCCGCGATCTCGCGCAGGATCCGCGCGAGATCGGCCGCCGCGAGCCCGCCATCGGCGCGGACCCGCACCGGTTCGTCACCCGTCTCGGAAAGCGCGTCGAGCGCCGCCGCGCCGGTCAGCCCGCCAAGGGCCATCCGCCCGTCCTCGGCGATGTGGAGCACGCGCTGGCCCTGCGGCTCGCCGCCCTCCGCGGCCCGGGGCGGGTGGGCCCCGAACGGATCGGGCGGCGCGATCCGCGCCGTCATCAGGAAGAAGATCAGCAGCAGGAAGACGACGTTGATCATCGGCACGATCGCCTCGCGGGGCGTGCGCCGGGGGGGCGGGGAGAAGTTCATTGCGGCGCAGCCTCCACGACGAGCAGCGTGCCGATCCCCGCGGCGCGCAGCGCCCCGGCCACATCCACCAGCCGCTGCACGTCCGCGCCATCGCGCGGCCGCAGCACCACCGGATCGCCGGGGTCCGCCATGAGCGGCGCGAGCCGCCCGGGCAGCGCCGCGAGATCGGTCTCGGCCCCGTTGAGCGCGAGCCCGCCGGGCCGGATGTCGACAAGCCGCGGCGGCCCGGACCAGCCCGCGCCCGCCGCCGTTCCGCCCGGCATCAGCGGCAGCACCGCCTCGGCCCCGAAACGCGCGGCCAGCATGAAGAAGACCATGAGCAGGAACACCACGTCGATCATCGGCGCGAGCGCGAGGCGCCGGTGGCGGCGGGCGGGCGCGGCGATCTTCATCCCGCCCGGCCCCTACTGCGCGGCGTAGGGCCGGTGGATCGGATGGGCCGGCGCGAGGAAGACCTGGGTGGCCGCGTCCTCCATGTCCTGCCGCAGCCGGTCGATCACGCTCTCGAACCAGACGAGCGCGGCCTGGGCGGGGATCGCCACCGTCATGCCCGCCGCGGTGGTCAGCAGCGCCTCCCAGATGCCCCCCGCCAGCACCGCCGGATCGGCGCTCGCCCCGCTTGCCTCGAGCGCACGGAAGGCGGCGATCATGCCGAGAACGGTGCCGAGAAGCCCCAGAAGCGGCGCGACCGTCGCGATGAGCTCGAGCGCGCGCAGGCCCTGCGCCGCGCCTGCGAGCTCGGCCTTGGCGACGCGCTCGGTCTCCTCGCGTGCCGCGGCGTCGCCGAAGCCCTTGCGGGCGCGGAGCGCCGCACAGACCACGCGCGAGCGCAGCCCGCGGCGCCCCGCCACCATCCGCTCGGCCTCGTCGAGCCGCCCGGCGCGGGCGGCATAGACCGCCCGCCGGGCCACGCCCTTCGACCAAGCGCCGACCAGCGCGAGCCGCCAGACCTTCCAGAGAACGAGGGCGAGGGTCACGACGGAAAGCGCCGCGATCGCCCACATCACCGGCCCGCCCGCCGCGATGAAGGCCGCGGCGCGCCCGAGACCGGCAGGGCCGAAACCCGTCAGGCTCTCCTCCATCAGGAACCTCCCCCGCATGACCGGACGGGGCGCCCGCCGGCCCCGCCATTCCGGGCCTTCCTCTGACCGCTCATCGGCCGCGCGTCAATGCCGCGTCGGCCGCCGCGCCGGCATGGCGTGCTGCTCGAGCACATCGAGTGGCACGATGCGCAGCGCCGAAAGATGCGTGCTCGCGAGGATCACCTTCGGCGCGGCCCCCGCCTCCCAGGCCTCCTTCCAGCGCTCGGCGCAGAGGCACCAGCGGTCGCCCTCGCGCAGGCCCTCGAAGCCGAACTCGGGCCGCGGCGTGCTGAGATCGTTGCCGCGGGCGCGCGAGAAGGCGAGGAACTCCGCCGTTATCCGCACGCAGATCACATGCCGCCCGCGATCCTCCGGCCCGGTGTTGCAGCATCCGTCGCGGTAGAAACCCGTCATCGGGTCGAAGGCGCAGGGCTTCAGCCGTTCGCCATAGACGTTGAGGCTTGCCTCCTGGTCGTCTCGCATCGGCCCATCCCCCTCTTAGTCGTAGCCGGTCATCTCCAGATAGCCCCGTCCCGCATGGCTGCCGGAAAGGCGGATCGGGCCCTCCCAGTAGGCGAAGCTCGTGTCCATCCAGCTATGCGCATTGAGGGGCTCCGTGTCCACCGCGAGCTCGAAGCGCGGCACCTCGAGATGCCAGGCGGTGGGGATCTCGCGGCCCGCAACCTGGCTGTATCCCACGGGGCGCATCGAGATGTCGCCGGGCGCGAGCGGGTGCGGCCTGCTCTCCGCGTCGATCCAGGTGCCGGAGACATGCGCGCTGCCGTCGGCATTGCGCATGGCATAGAGCATCACCCGGGCGCCGCTGTCGAGGGCGAGCGAGAACCAGTCCCAGCCCTCCTGCCCGGCGGCGAGCGGCTGGCTCGACCATTCGCGATCGAGCCAGCCGCGGCCGGTGACCGGGATCCTGCGCCCGTCGATCTCGAGCGTGCCCGCAACGCGGTAGAAGGGCTGGCTGTAGTAGTAGGAGGCCTGGCCGACGTCCGACTTCACCGAAAAGCCGTCCTCGCCCTGCGGCACCGGCGGCGCCTCGGTGACGGCATGGAGGCTGTAGCCGAAATCCGCGCCCTGCGCCGTCACCGTGATGTCGGCGAGCGCATCGCCCGGCGCGGGGGCGGCGGCCATCTCCCAGTCGTCGATCCAGGCGCGGAAGGGGCCGAGCGTCACGCCCGCCTGGCCGATGCCGCCGCGGGCATAGGTCTCGGCGGTGCGGTGGGTGTCCGCGCCGGTGACGGCGGCATGGGCGAGCCAGACCTGCGTGCTCTCCCAGCCGCCGGGATCGGGCCCCGGCGCGAGCGACTGGCGGAAGAGCGTCCATTGCGCGCCCCACTCCCGGCCCTCGGCATCCTCGAGCGTCGCGGTCAGATACCACCACTCGATGCGGAAGGCGGGGTGCGGCCCGTGATCGCGCGGAAAGGCGAGCCGGGCCGGGGCGGTGACGGCGGCATAGCCCTCCGCATCGGTCGCAAGCCCGGCATAGCCCTGCGGCGCGGCGGGTGTTGCGGCGAGCAGGGCAAGGGCCGCGAGCCAGATCCTAGCGCTCATTGCTGAACCTCCGCATCAGCGCCAGCGGCGAGGAACGCGCCAGCCGCCAGGCGGGCCAGAGCGCGGCGAGGGCGGCGGTCGCGAGCGCGAGCCCCATGACGCTCGCCCACTGGCCCGGAAAGATCTCCACCGGCAGCCGCCAGCCGAAGGCGCGCACATTGACGACCGCCGTCAGCATCCAGGCCACCGCTTGGCCCAGCGGCAGCGCGGCAAGCGCCGTCAGCCCGCCGAGCGCCACGATCCGCACCGCCTCGATCCGGGCGAGCGCGGCCGGCGTCAGCCCCGCCGCCCAGACCGGCGCGAGCCGCCCGAGGCGGGCATTGGCAAGCGTCAGCAGGTTCGTCAGGAGCGCCACCCCCGCCACCGCCAGCGTGAGCCCGTTGAGCGCCACGGTGACCGCGAAGGTCTTGTCGAAGATCGCGAGCGAGGCGGCCTTCACCGCCGCCTGATCGTAGGCCTGCTCCGGCCCGAGCCCGAAGGTCCCGCGCAGCGCGGCGAGGATCTCCGGCACCGCGGCGGGATCGGCGCGCGCGCCCACCCGTGTGCGGTCCGCCTCCGCCCAGTGCCGCCCGACCTCTTCGCGCGCGGTGATGATCTGGCCTCCGGGATTGCCGTAATCGGGATGGATGCCCGCGACCGCCACCCGCCAGGGGCCGGCGGGCGTCGGGATGTCGATGGTCTCGCCGAGGCCGATGCCGCCGCGCCGGGCGAGCTGTTCGGAGACGAAGACCGCGCGGCCCGCCGCCACGTCGTCCCAGGCGCCCGGACGCGCTTCGAGAAGCGGCCAGTTCTCCCGGTAGGTCGCGTGAGCGTCATAGCCGTTCACCTCCGCGGGCCGCCCTGCCATCCGGGTCTCGGCCTGCCAGAAGGGCAGCACGGCGGTGACGCCGGGCCGCGCCGCGAGCCAGTCCGCCACCGCCTCGGCCTGCGCACCATCCGCGGCGCGGACATAGATCTCCTGCGCCAGCCGCTGATCGAGATAGCGGGTGAAGGTCTCGCGGAAGCTCCCGACCATGGTGCCGACCCCGAGATTGACCGCGAGCGCAAGCAGCAGCGCCATGAGCGCGAGCGAGAGGCCGGGAAGCTCCTGGCGGCTGTCGGCCCAGGCCCATTGCACCACCGGATGCCGCGCCCGCGCCGCGCCATGCCGCAGGATCGCGCCGAGGAGCGGCGGCAGCGCCAGGGCCGCGGCGAGCAGCAGCCCGGCCATCGCGGCGAAACCCGCCAGAAGCCCCGTGCCGAGGAGGAGGAGCCCGAGCGTGCCGAGCGCGAGGAGGGCGGCGGCGCCAAGCTGGAGCCGGTGCCGCCGCCGCTCCGCGCCGAGCCAGGCCTCCGGCCGCGCTGCGGCCAGCAGCGGCAGGCGCCAGGTCCGCCAGAGGCTTGCCGCCGAGGCGCCGAGCGCGCCGAGGACGCTCATGCCGAGCCCCGCGAGCCACCAGGAGGGCGAAAGGCTCAGGCTTCCCGCCACCTGCGCGCCGTAGAGCCCGCCAAGGCTCGCGGCCACATCCGGCAGCAGCGCCGCGGCGATGACATAGCCCACGACCGTTCCCGCAAGCCCCGCGGCGAGGGCGATGACGACGATCTCGGCGAGGAGCGCCGCGCCGAGCAGACGGGCCGGCACCCCGCAGGCCCGGAGCGTGCGGATCATCGGCCGGCGCTCCTCGAAGGCGAGCCCCGCGGCGGAATAGACGATGAAGAGCCCGACGATATAGCTCAGGAACCCGAAGGCGGTGAGGTTGAGATGAAAGCTCTCGGTCAGCCGCTCGGTCTCCGCCGCGCCCTCGCCGGGTGGCTCGACGCGCAGATGCCCCGCCAGATCCGGCGGCAGGCGCCGCCCGGCCGCCTCCGGCGCGAGCGTGAGGCGCGAGAGCGCGCCCTCCGTGCCGAGGAGCGCCTCCGCCGCGCCGATATCGACGAGCAGCGTGCCGGGGGGGAGTGTCGCCGAAACCTCGAGCGGCGGCAGCCCCTCGACACCCTCGAGCCGCGCGACCGTGCTCGCGGCGGCCAGAGCGCGCCAGGGCGGGCGCACGAAGGCCACGAAGTTCTCCGCGCCCTCGAACCCGCCGTCCGTGCCCGCGCTGGCCTGCCGGGGCAGGGTGAGCGGGTCGATCCCGACGATGCGGAGCCGCAGGTCGCCCCGCCGCCAGCTGCCCTCGAGCACCGGCGAGACATCCCAGCCCGCCCGGCGCAACGCGACGTAATCCGCGCGCGGGAAAAGCCCGCCGTCCTGCGCCCGGACCGCCGCCAGCCGGTCGGCGGCGAGCATCGCCCCGGCCTCGGCATAGCTCGCGCGCGCCTCCGCGTTCAGCGCCTGCACCCCGCTCCAGAGCGCGGTCGCCACCGCAAGCCCCACGAAAAGTGCCGCAAGCTCGAGCCGGTGCCGCCGCCAGTGCCCCGCCAGCGCGCCGAGAACCAGAAGCCCCGTCACGCCGCCCGCCCGTGGCGCAGCACCAGATGCCGGTCGAGCAGGGCGGCGAGCCGCGTCTCGTGCGTCACCATCAGGAGCGCGGCACCGCTGGCCGCAACGCAGTCGAGCAGCAGCGCCACCACCCGCTCGCTCGTCTCCTCGTCCAGATTGCCGGTGGGCTCGTCGGCCAGGATCAGCCCCGGCCGGGCCCCGAGCGCGCGGCCGATCGCCACCCGCTGCTGCTGCCCGCCCGAGAGCTGTTCGGGATAGCGCGAAAGCAGCGCCCCGAGCCCCAGCCGCTCGACGAGCTCCGCCTGCCAGGCCGGGTCGTGCCGCCCGGCAAGGCGGGCCTGAAAGGCAAGATTGGCCGCGACATCGAGGCTCGGGATGAGGTTGAACTGCTGGAAGACCAGCCCGATCGTCTCGCGCCGCAACCGGGCCCGCGCGGCGTCGCCCGCGCCGGTAACCTCGGCGCCGCCCACCCGGATCGCGCCGCCATCGGCGCTGTCGAGACCTGCAACCAGATGGAGCAGCGTGCTCTTGCCCGAGCCCGATTCCCCGGTCAGCGCCAGCGAGCGCCCGGCCTCGAGCCTGAGCGAGACGCCGCGCAGCACCGGAAGGGAGCCCCCCGGTGCCGGATAGGATTTCGAGACATCGATGACTTCCAGCATGCGCCGCCCTGCCTGGTCCGGCTCCACATCTAGAGCAAAACCGCTGCGCGAAAAATCACGGTCGCATCAGGTGGTTTGTCGCGAAACGGCCGCTGGAGGCTGACCCGCGTCGCACCGCTCCCGCCGGGCCAAGGCCGCCGCCGGTGAGGGGGCGCCTCCGGGCGCCGCCCAAGGCTGCGGCCGGATCAGGCGAGCATGCGCGCGATCTGGTCCTTGAGCGCGAGCCGCGTCTTGCGCAGCTCGGTCTCGTGCAGGTCGTCCGTCGGCCTGAGATTGGTCTCCGCGCGATGGATCGCGAGGTTCACCTCGTCGTAGTCTCCCATGAGCTTGCGGAAATGCGCGTCCTGCGCCTTGAGCTGCTGGATCCGGTCGGTCTTGTCCGGAAATTCCTCGGCGATCTCGTGCGGTGCGTGGGACATTGTTTCCTCCTTGCTCCTTCTCGTCAGCCCCGAGGTTAGCGGTGTGCGCCGCGCCCTCCTTGATGCAGGTCAAGTTAACCTTCTGCCGCGTCGCGAAAATCCGCGTCACTCCTCCGTCACGACGCCCATGGCGACGAAGGTGGAGGTGTGGGAGACATGCGGCAGCGCCGAGAGCTTCTCGCCCAGCACCTCGCGGAAGGCGGCGATGTCGCGGGTCCGGACCTTCACGAGATAGTCGAAGGAGCTCGCGATCATGTGGCACTGCTCGACCTCCGGGATCTGGCGCACCGCACGGTCGAAGGCTGCGAGCGCGGCGAGCTTGGTGTCCGTGAGGCTCACCTGCACGAAAGCGATATGGCCGCGTCCAAGCCTTGCATGATCGAGCACGGGCCGGTACCCCTTGATGATGCCGGTTTCCTCGAGACGGCGGAGCCGCGCGGCGCAAGGCGTCTTGGAGAGCCCCACGCGCTCGCTGAGCTCGGTGACAGTCATGCGGGCGTTCTCGCTCAGCGCCTCGATGATCGCATGGTCGATTCTGTCAAGATTCACCTCTTGAGGCGCCGATGACATGCCAAATCTCCATCCTGACCCACAAGATCGGAGGATAATGCCGCGAAAATGACATGAACAGCGAAATTCGCCGTGACGTTTGCGCTAGCTTTCACCGCGTGACGAGCCCCGCCTGACGAACCCGCCGCATCCAGCCCGAGAGCCCCAGATGACCCTGACAGACGACGCCCCCGCCGTGACTGCCCCCGACGTCCGCGCCGCCATCCGCGCCGCAACCTTCACCGATGAAGCCGCACTCGTGGAGCGCCTGATGGCACAGACGCGCCTCGATCCCTCGGCGCGCAAGGCGATCGTCAGCGAAGCTGCGGGTCTCGTCGAGAAGGTCCGCGCCAGCTCGTCGCCGACGATGATGGAGGCCTTCCTCGCCGAATACGGCCTCTCGACCGACGAGGGCGTCGGCCTCATGTGCCTCGCCGAGGCGCTGCTGCGCGTGCCCGATGCCGAGACCATCGACGAGCTCATCGCCGACAAGATCGAGCCCTCGAACTGGGGCCTGCACCTCGGCAAGTCCTCCTCCTCGCTGGTCAATGCCGCGACCTGGGGCCTCATGCTCACCGGCCGTGTGCTCGATGACGACCCGAGCCGTCCGGCGGCGGCCCTGCGCGGCATGATCCGCCGCCTCGGCGAGCCGGTGGTGCGCACGGCCGTCGGCCAGGCGATGAAGCTCATGGGCCGCCAGTTCGTGCTCGGCCAGTCGATGGCCGATGCGATGGAGCGTGCCGCGGGCATGGAGGCCAAGGGCTACACCTATTCCTACGACATGCTGGGCGAGGCGGCCCGCACCGATGCGGACGCGCTGCGCTACACCGAGGCCTATGCCCAGGCGATCGCCGCGATCGCTAGGCGCGCCACCGGCGATGTGCGCACCAGCCCCGGCATCTCGGTCAAGCTCTCCGCGCTCCACCCGCGCTACGAATGGACCCACCGCGAAACGGTGATGGCCGAGCTGCTGCCGCGCGCCCGCGAGCTCGCCCGCGCCGCCGCCCGCGCCGGCATCGGCTTCAACATCGACGCCGAGGAGGCCGACCGGCTCGACATCTCGCTCGACGTGATCGAGGCGCTGCTCTCCGATCCGGCGCTGGCCGGCTGGGACGGCTTCGGCGTCGTGGTGCAGGCCTTCGGCCGCCGCGCCGGCGCCGTGCTCGACTGGCTCCATGCGCTCGCAACCCGGCTCGACCGCCGCATCATGGTCCGGCTCGTGAAGGGCGCCTACTGGGATACCGAGATCAAGCGCGCGCAGGAAATGGGCCTGCCGGGCTTCCCGGTCTTCACCCGCAAGGCCAATACCGACGTGAGCTATCTCGCCAACGCCCGCAAGCTCCTCGACATGCGCGACCGGATCTATCCGCAGTTCGCCACGCACAACGCCCATTCCGTCGCCGCGATCCGTCAGATGGCGGGCGACGACGTCGCCTCCTACGAGTTCCAGCGCCTGCACGGCATGGGCGAGGCGCTGCATGACACCTTCCGCGCCTCCGCCGGCACCGCCTGCCGCATCTATGCCCCGGTCGGCGCGCACAAGGATCTGCTGGCCTATCTCGTCCGCCGTCTGCTCGAGAACGGCGCCAACTCCTCCTTCGTGAACCAGATCGTCGACAAGTCCCTCGCCGCCGAAACCGTCGCCGCCGATCCGATGGCCGAGGTCGAGGCGCTGGGCGGCGATGTCGCCAACCCCGCCATCACGCTGCCCGCCGATGTCTTCGCCCCGCGCCGGAACGCGCGCGGCTGGAACGTCAACGAGCCCGCCTCGATCGAGGCGGTGATCGAGCGCCGCGCCCACTGGAAGACCAAGCGCTGGGCGGCCGGCCCGATGATCGCCGGGCATGACGTCAATGGCGGCGGCAGCATCGAGGTGGCCAACCCCGGCCGGCTCTCCGACATCGTCGGCACCGTGCGCGAGGCGACCCGCGAGGATGTCGCCGCGGCGCTCTCCGCCGCGCCCGGCGGCTTCGCCGACTGGTCCGCCCGCCCGGCCGCCGAGCGCGCCGAAATCCTGCGCACCATCGCCCGTCTCTACGAGGAGAACGGCGCCGAGCTCATGGCGCTCGCCACCCGCGAGGCCGGCAAGACGCTCGCCGATTCCATCGCAGAGCTGCGCGAGGCGGTCGACTTCCTGCGCTACTACGCCGATGGCGCGGAGACCCTGGTGGGAACCCCGCGCGGCGTGATGGTCTGCATCTCGCCCTGGAACTTCCCGCTCGCGATCTTCACCGGCCAGGTCGCGGCCTGCCTTGCCGCGGGCAACGCCGTGATCGCGAAACCGGCCGAACAGACCCCGCTCATCGCCGCGCGCGCCGTCGATATCTTCCGCGAGGCGGGCGTGCCCGAGGCCGCGCTCCAGTTCCTGCCGGGCGACGGCGCCGCGGTCGGCGCGCCGCTCACCGAGGCTTCGGGCCTTGCGGGCGTCTGCTTCACCGGCTCGACCGAGGTCGCCCAGATCATCAACCGCGCGCTGGCGAAGGGGGCATCGCCCGATGCCGTGCTGATCGCCGAAACCGGCGGCATCAATGCGATGATCGCGGATTCCACCGCGCTCACCGAGCAGGTCGTGCGCGACGTGCTCGCCTCCGCCTTCCAGTCCGCGGGCCAGCGCTGCTCGGCGCTCCGCGTGCTCTACGTGCAGGACGAGGCCTACGAGCGGATCCGGCACATGCTCTTCGGGGCGATGGAAGCGCTGGTGATCGGCGATCCCTGGGACGGCGCCACCGATGTCGGCCCGGTGATCGACGCCGAGGCGCAGTCGGGCATTGCCTCCTATCTCGCCGACCTGCCCTCGGGCAGCGTGCTCAAGACCCTGCCGCTGCCGCGCGGCGGCCGCTTCGTCTCGCCCGCCGTCGTCGAGGTGAGCGGCATCGCCGCCATCGAGCGCGAGGTCTTCGGCCCGGTGCTGCATCTCGCCCGCTTCAAGGCCCGCGATCTCGACAAGGTCGTCGCGGCGATCAACGCCCGCGGCTTCGGCCTCACCTTCGGCCTCCACAGCCGCATCGACGACCGCGTCGAGCGCATCACCTCGCAGCTCCATGTCGGCAACGCCTATGTGAACCGCAACCAGATCGGCGCCATCGTGGGCTCGCAGCCCTTCGGCGGCGAGGGGCTGTCGGGCACCGGGCCCAAGGCGGGCGGCCCGCACTACCTCGCCCGGCTGGTGAAGCCGCTCACCGCCGCGCCGGAAGGCGCCGAGCCCTCGGGCCGCGTGGTGCCGGAGGCCGAGATCGCCGAGGCCTTCGCGAAGCTCCGGGCCGTCGAGACCCCCGCCCGCGTGCTCGAGGCCGCCCTTCCCGGCGCCACCGGCCTCGTGGCCGAGGCGCTCGCCGCGGTGCGCGCCCATCCCGCAACGGTGCGCGAACTGCCGGGGCCCACGGGCGAGAGCAACCTGCTGAGCAACCACCCCCGCGGCGCCGTGCTCTGCCTCGGCGCAACGCCCGAGCTGCTGCTCGCGCAGGCGGTGCAGGCGCTCGCGGCCGGCAACACCGTGGTCGCCGTCGCCCCCGGCGCAACCGCGACGCTCGCGCCCTTCGCCCGCACCGGCCTGCCGGTGGCGGCCCTCGACGGTCAGGTCGCGCCCGCGACGCTCACCCGCCTCAACCCGCTCGCGATGGTCTCGGCCTCCGGTCCCGGCGACTGGCTCTCCGAGCTGCGCGTGGCGCTTGCCGCCAGAAAAGGCGCAATCCTTCCCCTCGAGATTGCGCCCGTCGCCCCGGAACGCTACATGCTGGAGCGACATCTCTGCATCGACACCACCGCCGCGGGAGGCAATGCCAACCTCCTTGCCGCCAGCGCCTGAGAAGGTTTCTTGACACAGCGAGTTCCGGGCCAGGGGCCCTATACGCCACTTCCCCGGAGCCTCGTCGTCCTCGCGGCGGTGATCGCGCTCATCGAGATCCTCCTGTCCCTCTCGGACCGGGGGATCCTCCTGCCTCCGGGCCTGCGGATGCAGGCCTTCACCTATGGCGCGTTCTGGACCGGGCTGCTCCACGGCACCTACGCCCCGGCCTTCGGCGGCCAGTCGCTGACGATGTTCGTCACCCACGCCTTCCTCCACGGCGGCTTCCTGCACATGGTGATGAACCTCGCGATCCTGCTCGCCATGGGCCGCTTCGTCGAGGGCGCCTACGGGCCCCGGATCATCCTGCCGCTCTTCGTCGCGGGCGCGATCGGCGGCGGCGCGGCCTACGGGCTGCTCACCACCGGGCCCTATCCGATGGTCGGCGCCTCGGGCGCGGTCTTCGCCTTCCTCGGCCTCTGGATCGTCTGGGACTGGCGGCGCCACCGGCGCGCCGGGCTCTCCACCCGGCCGATCACCTCGCGCGTGCTCGTGCTGGCGGGCCTCAACGTGGTGTTCTTCTTCGGCCTCGGCGGCATGCTCGCCTGGCAGAGCCACCTCGGCGGCTTCATCGTCGGCACCCTCGCGGGCTGGTTCCTCGAACGCCGCCTCGATGCCCGCCGCCCCCCGATGCCGCCCTTCAGCCGCCCCCGCCAGGCCCCGCGCGACGGCGAGTAGCCCCGCCGCCTCCGTTCCGCGCCCGGCGGGTCGTCCCGGTGTCGTCCGTTATCGCATTCCGTCTTGTTTCGCCTGCCGCGCCGCGGCCTCGCGGACCATGGAAAGAAAGGCGCTGAACCCCGCGGAGGGGTTTCGCCGGCCGGGGTAATAGAGGCTGAAACCGGGGCGGGGCGGCGTCCAGTCCTCCAGCAGGCGGACCATTCGGCCGGCGGCGATATCCTCGGCAACGTCCTGTTCGATGAAGAAGCCGATGCCGGCGCCGTCGAGGACGGCGGCGCGCGCGATGGCGGCCTCGTCCAGCGTCAGGCGGCCCCTGGCCTCGATCTGGACGGTCTCGCCGTCGCGTTCGAAATGCCAGCGAAACAGCGCGCCGTTGGGCAGGCGGACGCGAAGGCACGCCTCCAGGGGAAGGTCGGCCGGGGTGCGCGGCCGGGGATGGGCCGCGATCCAGCCCGGCGCGGCCACGACGGCATGGCGCTGCGGCCTGCCCAGCGGGAGGGCGATCATGTCGCGCGGCACCAGATCGGCGGGCCGGATCCCGAGGTCGAACCCCTCGGCCACGATGTCGACCAGCCGTCCCTCGGTGACCAGATCGATCCGCATGTCGGGGAAGCGGCGCAGGAAATCCAGCACGAGCGGGGCAATCGCGCGCCCCGCCTGCACCGAGGCGTTGATCCGCAGCAGGCCCGAGGGCGTGCTGCGCTGGGAGTGCGCGGTCTCCATCGCCATGCGGATCTCGGACACCGCCGGGCCGATGCGTTCGACGAACGTGCGGCCGGCATCGCTCAGCGAGACGCTGCGCGTCGTGCGGTTGAAGAGCCGCACGCCGAGATCGGCCTCCAGACGCGCGACGGCATGTGAGAGCGCCGTGGTCGACATGCCGAGATCGAGCGCCGCCGCCCGGAACGATCCGAGCCGCGCAACGGCCAACACGGCCTCAAACCTCTTCAGCTCGGCGTCCATTATCCCGATCTTGTCATCACCAGATGCCGATTTATCCCGATTATCTGCACGGCCGTCCAGCCTTACGTTGTCCCTGAACCCGCAGCGAAAGGATCAGCGCCATGCATCTCCCGTCTCCAATCCACACCTATTTCACCGCCCGCGCGCCGCAGGACCGCGCCGCGTTTGCCGCAGCCTTCGCCGACGATGCCATTGTCCGCGACGAGGCCCGCACCCACCGTGGCCCGCAGGCGATCAGCGACTGGTGGCTCGCGGCAAAGGCGAAGTATCACCATCACGCGGAGCCGATGGACACCACCGAGGTGGCCGGAAAGACCCGGGTCCGGGCGAAGGTGACCGGCGATTTCCCCGGAAGCCCGGCGCTCCTGACCTTCACCTTCGGATTGAACGGCGACCGCATCTCCGACCTGGAGATCGGATGATGCCGGATTTCATGACGCTGGAGGGCAAGCGCGCGCTGATCACCGGCGGAACGCAGGGCGCGGGCGCGGCGACCGTGGCGCTGTTCCGCACGCTGGGGGCAGAGGTCATGACGACGGCGCGCACGCGGCCTGCCGACCTGCCGGAGGATCGCTTCGTTGCCGCCGACCTGACCACGCCGGAGGGCTGCGAAACCGTGGCCACGGCGGTGCAGAGCCGGATGGGTGGCGCCGACATCGTCGTTCACATGCTGGGGGGCTCCTCGGCCCCCGGCGGCGGCTTCGCAGCCCTGGGCGAGGCGGAATGGCAAGCCGAACTGGCGCTGAACCTCCTGCCGGCCGTGCGCCTTGATCGCGCCCTCGTGCCGGGCCTGATCGCACAGGGCGCCGGGGTGGTGATCCACGTCACCTCGATCCAGCGCCTGCTGCCGCTGCCCGAGGCGACCACCGCCTATGCCGCCGCCAAGGCCGCGCTCTCGGTCTACAGCAAGAGCCTCTCCCGGGAGGTCTCGCCGAAGGGCGTCCGCGTGGTCCGCGTCGCCCCCGGCTGGATCGAGACCGAGGCCTCGATCCGCTTCGTCGAACGCGTGGCCGCGGACGCGGGCACCGACCTCGACGGAGGGCGCCGCCTCATCATGCAGAGCCTCGGTGGCATCCCGATCGGGCGCCCGTCGACACCCGGCGAAATCGCGAACCTGATCGCATTCCTAGCCTCGGACCGCGCGGCCTCCATCACCGGCACCGAATACGTCATCGATGGCGGCACGGTGCCGACCGCGTAGGCCCTCGGTGCGCGGGAACGCCGCGCCACCGGAGCCGCGCTACGGCGGAGCCAGCCGAACGCAGGCTTTCCGGTCGTGTCCGGTCCGTCACGCCCCGGCCCCTCGCGCTCGAACCGGCAGCGCGACCGACCGGGCGCGCTCGGGGTCGAGGTCCAGCGCCGAGAGCACCTGCGCCAGAACCCGTTTCGGGTCTTCCGACAGCGCCTCACAGGTGAGGCGCAGGGGCGTCAGCCCCTCCGCCTGAAACCACCGCTCCCAGGCCGCATCGAGGGCCTCCTGCGCTGCCATGTGGCGGCGTCGAAGACGGCGCGAACGGCGTCCCCCTCCGAAGCGTGATCCGTCCGTTTCAGGGCGTAGCCGTTCAGCCAGCCCTTGAGCGACGGTTCGTGAAAATGCGAATCCGGATTGCCCGCACCATCTGTCGCGGCCAGCAACCCGCAGAGCAGCGTGCTGCCGCTGCGCGGGACGGTGCAGATCCTGCAGGATCGAAACGGCTTGCGCGTCATGCCCCGTTGGCCCATGCAGTTCGGCCGTTCCATGGCAGCCTTCCAAGGCGGCGCACCCCGGTTGATCCCGCGGGCGGCGGAATGCCAGACTGCCCGGCGCCAGATGACTTGAAGAAAGGGGAAACCCATGACCGGCACGACACCCGTGCGGATCCTCGAGACCGCGGTCTATGTCGATGATCTCGACGCCGCCGAAAGCTTCTACGGCGGCCTGCTCGGCCTCGAGAAGGTCGGCCGCGTTGGCAACCGCCACATCTTCTACCGCTGCGGGCCGGGCATGCTCCTCGTCTTCAACCCGGAGGAAACCCGCGGGCCGGCCGGCAATCCCGAGCTCCCCGTCCCGCCCCATGGCACCGTCGGCGAGGGCCACATGTGCTTCGCCGCCGACGCCGCCCGCCTCGAGGCGCTGGCCGGGCTCTTCACCGGCGCGGGCATCGCCATCGAGGCCGACTTCCGGTGGCCCAATGGCGCCCGCTCGGTCTATGTCCGCGATCCGGCGGGCAATTCCATCGAGTTCGCCGAACCGGGCCTCTGGGAGTTCGAGAGCTGAGGCCGGGCGCGGGCGGCGCGGCTCAGAGCGCGCGCCAGCCGATGTCCCGGCGCAGGAAGCCGCCCGGCCAGTCGATCCGGTCGGCCGCCTCATAGGCGAGATCGCGCGCCTCGCGCAGCGTCGCGGCGCGCGCGGTCACGTTGAGCACCCGCCCGCCGTTCGAGACGATGCCACCTTCCGCGGCCTTCGTGCCGGCATGGAAGATCTTCAGCCGCGGATCGTCGATGACCGGCAGGCCGATCGGCTCGCCCTTGGCATAGCTGCCGGGATAGCCCTGCGCCGCCATCACCACGGTGATCGCGTGATCCTCGGCAAAGGTCACCTTCGCCTGGCTGAAATCGCCCTCGGCGCAGGCCAGACAGATGTCGAGAAGCTGCCCGCCGAGCCGCATCGCCAGCACCTGCGCTTCCGGATCGCCGAGCCTCACATTGTATTCCACCAGCCGCGGCGCGCCCGCCTCGATCATCAGCCCGACATAGAGCACCCCCTGGAAGGGCGTGCCGCGCCGCGCCATCTCCGCAAGCGTCGGGCGCACGATCTCGGCCAGCGCCCGCTCCGTCACCTCCGGCGTCATCACCGGGGCAGGGGAATAGGCCCCCATCCCGCCGGTATTCGGGCCGGTGTCGCCATCAAAGGCGCGCTTGTGATCCTGAGCGGTGCCGAGGGTGACGAATTCCTCGCCATTGGCAAGCACGAAGAGGCTCGCCTCCTCGCCGGTCATGAACTCCTCGATCACCACGCGCGCGCCCGCGCCCTCGTCGAAGATCGCCTCGAGCGCCGCCTCGGCCGCCTCGAGGGTCTCGGCCACCGTCACACCCTTGCCCGCCGCAAGCCCGTCGGCCTTCACCACGATCGGCGCGCCCTCGGTCCGCACATAGGCCCGCGCGGCCTCGGGGTCGGTGAAGGTCTGGCTCGCCGCCGTCGGCGCGCCGCAGGCCTCGCAGATCTCCTTGGTGAAGGCCTTGGAGGCCTCGAGCTGCGCCGCCGCGCGCCCCGGCCCGAGCGTCAGCATGCCGCCCGCGCGCAGCGCATCGGCCACGCCCTCGGCCAGCGGCGCCTCGGGGCCGATCATCACGAAGCCCACATCGTTCTCGCGGCAGAAGGCGAGGATCCTCTCGCCGCTCAGCACGTCGAGCGAGAGCGTCTCGACATCCTCCGCGATCCCGGCATTGCCGGGGGCGCAGAACACCCGCTCCGCCTTCGGGTTCTGGGCAAAGGCCCAGGCTATGGCGTGCTCGCGTCCGCCGCCGCCGAGGATGAGGATGTTCATTGCTGTCGTCTTTCCGCCTTGGACTCGCCCGCGGCGGGTTCTAGTTCAATCGCGCCCGGGATTGAAATGCAAAGTGACGCCGGCGGCGGGGCGCGGCGAACGCCAGTTGCGCGCGCGCGCCCCGCCCGCCCTCAGGCGATCTCGACGAGGGTGACGTCGAAGGTCAGCGTCTTTCCGGCAAGCGGATGGTTCGCATCGAGCTCGACATGGGTGTCGGTCCGGTCGCTCACCACGACGCCGATGGTCTGGCCGTCCTGGGTCTGCACGCTCAGCGGCGTGCCGGGCTCGGTCGGGATGTCGTCGGGGATCGTCTCGCGCGCGACACTCTGGATCCGCGCCAGATCGCGCGGCCCGTAGGCGTCCTCCGGCGGGATGGTGACCTCGCGCGTCTCGCCCACTTCCATGCCGACGACGCCGCGGTCGAGCCCCGGGATGATCTGGCCGCTCCCGATGGTGAACTCGAGCGGATCCCGTCCTTCGGACTTGTCGAAGACGGTGCCGTCATCCAGTCGGCCCGTATAATGAATACGCAGTGTGTCTCCGGCCTTGGCGCCTTGGGTCATGCTGTCATCCTGTAAGGTTGGTTGGTTTTCCGGGGCCGCCGCACCGCGGGTACCCGAAGCATCGGCCGAGACGCGGATCGCAACGGCCGGGAGATGCGGCGTACCGCTCACCCGAGGCTAGCAGACTCCCGCCCGCATCGCAAATCGCGCCGCCCGCCGCATCTTGGCCCCCGCCGCCCGGGGCTCTATGGTGGCGCGCGCCGGAGCGCAGGCGAGAGGATCATGGAACTCTTCGAGGACAGCGAGACGGGCAGCAACGCCCCCGAATTCACCGTCTCCGAGCTTTCGGGCGCGATCAAGCGGGTGATCGAGGGCGAATTTGCCCATGTCCGGGTGCGCGGCGAGGTCGGCCGGGTCTCGCGCCCCGCCTCGGGCCACATCTATCTCGATCTCAAGGACGACCGCGCCGTGCTGGCGGGCGTGATCTGGAAGGGTGCTGCGCGCAGCCTCGAGATCCGCCCCGAGGAGGGCATGGAGGTGATCGCCACCGGCCGGCTCACCACCTTCCCGGGCAGCTCGCGCTACCAGATCATCATCGAGTCCATCGCACCCGCCGGCATGGGCGCGCTGATGGCCATGCTCGAGAAGCGCAAGGCCGCGCTCGCCGCCGAAGGGCTCTTCGCGCCCGAGCGCAAGCGCCCGCTGCCATTCCTGCCCGAGGTGATCGGCGTCGTCACCTCGCCCTCGGGCGCCGTGATCCGCGACATCCTCCACCGCCTCGCCGACCGCTTCCCGCGCCGCGTGCTGCTCTGGCCGGTGCCGGTGCAGGGCGAGAAATGCGCCGCCTCCGTCGCCGCCGCGATCCGCGGCTTCAACGCGCTTCCCGCGGGCGGCGCGCTGCCCCGGCCCGATGTGCTGATCGTCGCGCGTGGCGGCGGCAGCGTCGAGGATCTCTGGGGCTTCAACGAGGAGATCGTCGTGCGCGCCGCGGCCGAGAGCGCCATCCCGCTCATCTCCGCCGTCGGCCACGAAACCGACACCACGCTGATCGACCTCGCCGCCGACCGCCGCGCGCCGACGCCCACCGCCGCCGCCGAGATCGCCGTGCCGGTCCGCCTCGAGCTTCTGGCCGCCGTCGCGGGCCTCGAGGAGCGGCGGCGCGCGGCGCTCGCCCGCGGCCTCGACCTGCGCCGCCAGCGGCTGCGCGATCTGGCCCGCGCCCTGCCGCGCCCCGAGGCGCTGGTGGCCGAACGCGCCCAGCGCCTCGACGGGCTCGGCCTGCGCCTGCCGCGCGCGCTGGTGGCCTTCACCCGCGACCGCCACCTCGAGCTCAGCCGCGGCGCCGCGGGCCGCTTCGGGCCGGCGCTCCTCGCCCGGAGCCTCGAGCGCCGCCGCGAACAGCTCCTGCGCGCGGGCCTCGGCCTCCGCCCGCAGACGATGGCGCTGCCGATCCGCCACCGGGGCGAACGGCTCGCCGCGCTGGGCGACCGCCTCGCCCGCGCCGGCGCCCAGCGCCTCCAGGCCGGCCGCGGCCGCTTCGAGATCCTCGCCCGCACCCTCGGAAGCCTCGGCCCCGAGGCCGTGCTCGCCCGCGGCTTTGCCATCGTGCGCGACGGGGCAGGGGCGGTGCTCCAGCGCGCCGAACGCGCCCGCGCCGCCACCAGCCTCGAGATCGAATTCGCCGACGGCCGCCTCACCGCCACCCCGGCCGACGCCCCGCCGCCGTCAGAGCCGCCCGCGGCCCCGAAAGCCAAACCCCGACGCCCCCGCAAACCCAAGCCCCCCGAACAGGGCTCGCTCTTCTGACCTCTGCCGGTGGCGCGCGCAGGGCCGCGCGAAAAGCCCGGCCCGCCGCTTGGCTTCGGAAGCGCCCGGATCGTCCCGCCCCGCCCCGCGCAGCGCCAGACGGGACGCGTGGCCCCCTCAGGGGCCCGCTTGCGCGAAGCAGACCCCCCGCGGGCCTCAGGCCCCGGCGGCTTCCTCGGCCCAGACCTCGCCCGCCTCGGTGAGGGTGAGCTTCGAGCCCAGCGAGGTCAGCGCAATCCGATGCACCATCTCGGTCGGTGCGGCGCAGAGATCGGCGATCACCCGGACCCGGAACGGCCGCGCATCCTCCGACATCGCGCTGAAGATGATGCAGTTCTGCGTCATCATGCCCGCAACCAGCAGCTCCCGCGTGCCCGCGAGATGGTCGAGCAGCCCCGTGTCCTGAAACGCATCCGCATTGCGCTTGGTGACGACCGGTGCATCGCCCGCCGCCTCGCGGATCGCCGGGCGGATCTCCGCGCCCTCGCTGCCCTCGGCGAGAAAGCCCGAGCCCGCCGGCGTCACATGGCGCACCAGGATCACCCGGTCGCCGCTCCGCCGCGCCGCGCCGATCGCCGCCACGAGACGCGCCTCGGTCTCCTCCGCCTGCCAGAGCGGCAGCGCCCCGCCGGGGAAATAGTCGTTCTGGATGTCGATCACGAGCAGGCAGCGTGCCATGGGTGTTTCTCCTTGCCGTAGTGAAGCTTGTCTTGTCGAGATCCCCTGATAGCCGCCTGCACCCGCAGGTTGCACTGGCCGGATGGACAAGTTTCCCCTATATCGGGCCAATGCGCCTCGCCGTCCTCGCCTACGACCAGATCAGCCCCTTCATGCTCTCGACGCCGCTCGCGGTCTTCGGCGAGCCGTTCCTCGACTGCGGCCACGAGGTCGATGTCTGCGCCGCGGTGCCGCGGATCTCCGCGCCGGGCGGGCTCGTCATCGAGGTGCCCCATCCGCTCGAGGCGGCGCGCAAGGCCGATGTGGTGATCCTGCCCGGCTGGCGCGATCCCGAGGAGCCGGTGGGGGCGGCGATCACCGCCGAGCTGCGCGCCGCGGCGGAGCGGGGCGCCATCGTCGCGGGCCTCTGCCTCGGCGCCTTCGGCCTCGCCGAGGCCGGGCTGCTCGACGGCCGCCGCGCCACCACCCACTGGTCCCATGCCGCGCGGTTCGCCGAGCTCTATCCGCAGGTCGCGGTGGATCCGGGCGCGATCTTCATCGACGAGGGCCCGGTGCTCACCTCCGCCGGCATCGCCTCGGGGCTCGATTGCTGCCTCCACGTGCTCGCCCGGCTCTCCGGGGCGGGGGAGGCCAACCGCATCGCCCGCCAGCTCGTCGTCGCCCCGCAGCGCTCGGGCGCGCAGCCCCAGCTCATCGAACGCCCCGCGCTCCACAGCTCGGCCGATCTCCGGCTCGAGGGCATCCTCGATGGCCTCCGCGCCGATCCGGGCCAGACCCCCTCGCTCGAGGATCTCGCCCGCCGCGCCGGGATGAGCCGCCGCAGCCTCACGCGGCACATCCGGGCGCGGACCGGCGGCAGCCTGGGCGAATGGCTGCGCCGCCTGCGGCTCGCCCGCGCGCAGGATCTCCTCGCCGCCGGCGCCCAGGGCCTCGAGGATGTCGCCGCGCGCAGCGGCTTCCCCGACAGCCAGGCGCTGCGCAGCGCCTTCCGCGCCGAGCTCGGCCTCACGCCGCGCCAGTGGCTCGCCCGCCAGCGCCTCGACTAGCCCCCGACCCGGCCGATCCCCTGTCGCTCCGGCGGATGTGAAGGCCACGCGCGCGGGAATCGTTCGGTCGAACCGCGCGTGCGTGTTCTCCTTCGGGACGGGGTCATTTCACGTCGAGCGAAACCACAGGGAGCTTCGATGATGGTCACGCGCCGATCTCTGGCAGGCCTCTGTGCCGTCCCGCTCCTCACGGCCGGCCTCGCGCTGCCCGCGCTCTCCCAGCAACCGGCCCCCACGCCGCGCGCCGCCGCGGACGGCCAGCCCGTGCTGCCCTAGGCCGAACAGAAGTTCCGCGGCTCTGTCGGCACGACCTATCTCGATTCCGACCCGCCAGAGTTCCCGGCCCCGATCACCGCCCCCGAAGGCGCGCCGAACGTGCTCCTCGTGCTGCTCGACGACGTGGGCTTCGGCCAGTTCGACGTGACCGGCGGCGGCGTGCCCTCGCCCGCGATGGACGCGCTCGCCCGCGAAGGCCTCACCTTCACCCGCTTTCACACCACGGCGCTCTGCTCGCCGACCCGGGCGGCGCTGCTGACCGGGCGCAACCACAATGTCGTGGGCACCGGCGTCATCACCGAGCTCGCCACCGGCTAGGACGGCTACACCGGCATCATCCCGAAGGACACGGCAACGGTCGCCGAGATCCTGCGCCAGAACGGCTACGTCACCGCCTGGATCGGCAAGAACCACAACACGCCGATCTACGAGACGAGCGCGGTGGGGCCCTTCGATCACTGGCCGAACGGCCTCGGCTTCGACTATTTCTACGGCTTCATGGCGGGCGACACCAACCAGATCCGCCCCTATCTCTTCGAGAACCAGACCCCCGTCGGCACGCCCGGGGCGGAGGGCTACTACCTCAGCACCGACCTCGCCGATCACACCATCGAGTGGCTGGAAAGCCTCGAGGCGATCCAGCCCGAGAAGCCATGGTTTGCCTATCTCGCGCCCGCCGCCACCCATGCGCCGCATCAGGCGCCGAAGGAGCTCATCGAGAGCTTCAAGGGCCAGTTCGACATGGGCTGGGACGCCTATCGCGAGCAGACCTTCGCGCGCCAGAAGGAGCGGGGCATCATCCCGACGGAAACCAGGCTCACCGAACGGCCCGCGAGCCTCGCCGCCTGGGAGAGCCTCGACGAGGACCAGAAGCGGCTCCATGCCCGGATGATGGAGGTCTTCGCCGCCTATGGCGCGCAGGTCGATCAGGAAGTCGGCCGCGTGCTCGACCATGTCGCGGGCCTGCCCGATGCCGCGAACACGCTGATCCTCTACATCGTCGGCGACAACGGCGCCTCGGCCGAGGGCGGCTTCGACGGCACGCTCAACGAGAACGCCTTCTTCAACGCCTATCTCATGACGCCCGAGGACATGCTCGCGCGCATCGACGAGATCGGCACCGAGCGGCACTTCAACCATTTCCCCGCCGGCTGGGCCTGGGCCATGGACACGCCCTTCCAGTGGACGAAACAGGTCGCAAGCCATCTCGGCGGCGTGCGCAACCCGATGATCGTGAAATGGCCCGCCCGCTTCGATGCGGCGGGCGAGGTCCGCACCCAGTTCCTGCACGTGATCGACATCGCGCCGACGATCCTCGCGGCCGCCGGCATCGCCGAGCCGCGCAGCGTCAACGGCACCGCCCAGACCCCGATCCAGGGCCGGAGCTTCCTCGCCGCCCTCGACGAGGCCGAGGCGCCCGAGATCCGCACCAGCCAGTATTTCGAGATGTTCGTGAACCGCGCGATCTATCAGGACGGCTGGTGGGCGGGCTCGCTCGCCTTCGAACCCTGGGATCCGGTCCGCGGCGCCTTCGACCCGCTGAGCGCCGAATGGGAGCTCTACAATCTCGACGAGGATTTCAGCCAGGCCGAGGATCTCGCCGCCGAGCATCCGGAACGGCTCGAGGCGCTGAAGGCGCTCTGGTGGGCGCAGGCCGCGGCCAACAACGCCCTGCCGCTCGACTGGCGCGGGGCCGAGCGCTTCAGCGCCGAGGCGACCGGCAAGCCCAATCTCGCCGGCAGCCGCACCCGCTTCGTCTACGCGGGCGCGCTCGCCGGCCTGCCGGAATCCTCGGCGCCGGATCTCAAGAACAAGTCCTTCACGGTCTCGGCGCGCGTGGACATCCCGGAAAACGCCAGCGGCATGATCTTCACCCAGGGCGGCAACACCGGCGGCTGGGCCTTCTATCTCAAGGACGGCAGGCTCAAGGCCGCGCACAACTACATCGACGTGGAGGTCTACACGGTGGAAAGCGCCGAGGCGCTGCCGGCGGGCGAGCATGAGGTGATGATGGCCTTCGCCTATGACGGCGGCGAGCAGATGGGCCAGAGCGGCACCGTGACGCTCTCCGTCGGCGGCGCGGAGGCCGGAACCGGCCGGATCGAGCGGACCACCCCCTTCAAGTATTCCCTGTCGGAAAACCAGGACATCGGCACCGACACCGGCACCCCGGTCACCTACGACTACCAGGCGCCCTTCGACTTCGAGGGCAGTCTCGAGGAAGTGGTGGTCGATCTCGCGCCCTGAGCCTCGCGCGGCCTCCCGTGAGGGCCGGGCCGCGCGCCCGGCCACCCGGCAGGAGCGTGGCCCGCTCCTGCCCGCAAGGGAGCGCCATTCATGATATGTTAACTACGAAAATTCAATGAAATCAAAGGCGATTTTCGATTTTCACGGTGAAACGCCCGATTTCACGGTGTCGGGTCCGCCCTTCAGATCCCCGGAGACGGCGCCGGACAGGGCAGCGGAATGTCATCGGCGTGGCTCATTTCGAGCGTCATCCCCAGGGCGGTTCCGCCGCTCGACTGCTGGGCCCGGAGCTTCCCGCCCGCCTCCGTCACCTTCCAGCACTGCTCGCCGGGGGCATTGTCATAGGCAAAGCAGATCAGCCCCTCCACCTCTCGCCACTGCCCCCAGCCACAGGTTTTCTCGCCTTCGAAATGCCAGAGCGTCCGGTGGCCGTGCAGGAACTGCTCCGAGCCGTAGGGCAGGCCCTCGAAGGTGAAATGCACCGTCTTCCCGGCCGTGAAGGCCTCGAACTCCTCCGCCGAAAGCCCCGGCGAGGCCGCCATGCCGGGCGCACCCGCCGCCAGCAGCAGGGCAAGGCCCGCGACGGCGGCGGCGGCGGCCCGGCTCACTTCGTCCAGTCGTCGACGGCGCGGATCTCGTCGTCCGACCAGCCGAGGTGATGGGCAATCTCGTGGACAAGCACATGCGAGACGAGCCGGGCGAGCCCGACATCGCCGCGCGCGATCCATTCCTCGAGGATCGGACGGCGGAACAGCCAGATCACATCCGGTTGGAGCGGCTGGTCCATCACCGATTTCGTGGTGATCGGCTCGCCTTCGTACAGCCCGGTAAGCTCAAAGGGGTCCTCGATGCCGAGATCGACCAGAAGCCCCTCTTCGGCAAAGTCCTCGACCCGGATCGCAAGCCCTTCGCAGGCTTTCCGGACATGGACGGGCAGGTTCAGGTAGGCCCATTCGGCGAGCGACTCGAAGTCCTCGATGCTGGGCGCGTCAACTGTCAATCGGTTCGGGATCATGTTGCGGGTCTCCGCGGATCCACCTATGCGGGTTTAATGCGGTTGAAAAGGACTTCTTGCGCGAGAGGGCTTCAGGGCGCGCGACGGAGGCGTTAAGGACACAGCCGCGCCCGCCCGGAGGAGCCCTGTCCATGACCATCACCCGTTTCGCCCCCTCGCCGACCGGATTCCTGCATGTCGGGAACCTGCGAACGGCGCTTCTGAACTGGCTCGTCGCGCACAAGGCGGGTGGCCGCTTCCTACTCCGCCTCGACGACACCGACCCCGATCGCTCCCGGCCCGAATGCGCCATCGCGATCGAGGAGGATCTGGCCTGGCTCGGCCTCGTCTGGGACGGCTTCCTGCGCCAGTCCGACCGCATCGCGCGCTACGAGGCCGCGGCGGAACAGCTGCGGGTGGCGGGGCGGCTCTACGAGTGTTTCGAGACCCCCTCCGAGCTCGAGGTCAGGCGCCGCACCCAGCTCGCCGCGGGCCGCCCGCCGGTCTACGACCGCGCCGCGCTCAGGCTCACCGAGGCGGAAAAGGCCCGTCTCCGCGCCGAACGGCCCGGCCACTGGCGTTTCCGGCTCGATCACACCCGCATCTCCTGGGCTGACGGCATTCTGGGCGAGGTCTCGATCGATGCGGCGAGCGTCTCCGACCCGGTTCTGATTCGCGGTGACGGACAGATGCTCTACACGCTCGCAAGTGTGGTGGACGATCTCGAAACCGGTGTGACCGACATCGTCCGCGGCGCCGATCACGTCACCAACACCGCGACGCAGATCCAGATCTTCGAGGCCCTCGGCGGCAGGAGCCCCCGCTTCGCCCATCACTCGCTCCTGACCGGCGCCGGCGGCGAGGCGCTCTCGAAGCGGCTCGGAACCCTCTCGCTCCGCGACCTGCGCGCCCAGGGCACCGAACCCATGGCGCTCCTGTCGCTGCTCGCAAGGCTCGGTTCGAGCGCGCCGGTCGAGCTCTGCCGCACGCTCGGGGAGATCACCGAAGGTTTCGACCTTGCAAGCTTCGGCGCCGCCCCGACCCGCCTCGATCCAGCCGATCTCGTCCCTCTCGGCGCCAGATACCTCCACGGCATGCCCTACGAGGAGATCCGCGAGGATCTCGCCGCGCTGGGCGTGCCGGGCGAGATCGCACCACGTTTCTGGGCCGCCGTGGCCGGCAATCTCGAGACGCGGAGGGACATCGCGGCCTGGTGGGCGATATGCCGCGGCGAGGTCGCGCCGGTCATCACCCCCGAAGATGCCGCCTTCGTGGCCGAGGCCATCTCGATGCTGCCGCCGCGCCCCTGGGACGAGAGCACCTGGAAAGCCTGGACCGGCGCGGTGAAGGACGCGACCGGCCGCAAGGGCAAGGCGCTCTTCCTGCCGCTCCGCCGCGCACTCACCGGCCGCGATGCCGGCCCCGACATGAGTGCGCTCCTGCCGCTCCTTGACGCCGCAGGGCGTTGAACGCGCGCGGCGGCTCCTTATATTCGCCTCGTGGAATGTAATGCTCCGGGGGAAACGATGGGCAAGGTGAAGATGGTCTGCCACGCCTGCGGCGCCGCGAACCGGCTGCCGGAGGAAAAGCTGGCCGACGGGCCGAAATGCGGTGTCTGTGGCGCAGCACTTGTCGGCCCCAGGGTCCATGATCTGGATCTCGCAACGCTCGAGAAGAGCGCGCGGACCGACGAGGTGCCGCTCGTGGTGGATTTCTGGGCCTCGTGGTGCGGGCCCTGCCGGATGATGGCGCCCGAATTCGCCAAGGCCGCACAGGCAATGGCCCCGGACGTGCGCTTTGCCAAGATCAACACTGAGAGCCACCCGGATGCCTCGATCCGCTACCAGATCCGCGGCATTCCGGCCCTCATCCTGTTTCATCGCGGCCGGGAAGTCGCACGCCATGCCGGCGCCATGCGCGCCGGACAGATCGAGGCCTGGATCCGCTCCAGTGTCGCTCCGGCCCGCCGGACGGGCTGACGGCCGGCGGCGATCCGGCCGGCGGCTAGCGGCGGCTTTCTTCCCGGGCGTTGCCGAGCGCGCTCGACCAGCCGTTGGCCCAGGCGACGTGATCGGCGCTGTCGGGCGGGAAGGGGTTCTCGCTCTGCGCGATCGCCATCCGGAAAGCATCCGCCCCGAGATCGAAGGCCGAGGCATGGGGATCTGACGTCGCGTGGCTGCGGCCTTCTTCCCGCACGAATACGGCGTATTCCGGGTAGACCATGAGATCGGCGGTGGCGAAGCCCTCGGGGGATTTCTCGAGCGCCGCGCGTCCGCGGTCGGTCAGCGTGTATCTCTCGCTGCTGCCTTCGATGAGCTTCGCCTTCGAGAGATGCAGGACGAGGCGCTCGAAGCGCTCGCGGATTTCCTCGCGCGGCAGGCTGGCCGACTGGTCCGAGCGTTCGAGCAGCGCGTCAAGCCGGGCCATGCCGCTGTCCACACTGCCCTCACCACTGCGCGCGCCGCGCAGGATGAGGCCGACCAGATGCGGCGAGTTCAGCAGAGGGTGCTCGACAAAGACCGATTCCATCGTGCGGGGATCTCCTGGCTGCTAGCTGGGCGGGCCCGATTAGAGGCCCATCCGGCGCGGCCGTAAAGCACGAGATTGCGCGATGGCGGGAATTTCTGCCGCTGCCTCAGCCGCCGAGCGCGGCGTCGAGCTTCTGGGCAAATTCGGCATAGCCCATGTTGCTTTCCTTCTGGCCGTTGATGAAGAAGGTGGGCGTTGCTTCGACCTCATCGGCGGCGATGTTCTTCTGGAACGTCTCGACGAGCTCCTTGGCATACGCCTCGTCGGACATGCAGGATTCCATCTCCGCGTCGGTCAGGCCGGCCTGCCGTCCGATGCCGAAGAGCTTCTGCATCATCTCCTCGGGCGTCGAGGCCACGGCCCAGTCGCGCTGGCGCTGGAAGAGCAGGTCGGAGATGCCGAAGTAGCGGTCTTCCGGGGCGCAGCGGGCGATCATGCTGGCCCAGAGACCGGCACGGTCGAAGTAGACTTCGCGGAACACCAGCCGGACCTTGCCGGTGTCGATGTAGTTTTCCTTGATCTGCGGCATCACGTCCGCGGCGAAAGCGGCGCAATGCGGGCAGGTGAAGGAGGCGTATTCAACCAGCGTGACCGGGGCGTCGGGGCTGCCAAGGCTCATCTCGTTCACGTCGTGGACCTCCTGAGCGAAGGAGATCGCCGGCGCGAGGGACGCGGCAAGGGCGAGGCCGAGGCCGAGGGTCCGGCGGCGGGTGAGCGAAAGGGTCATGCGTCAATCTTCCGGAGTTCTGGAACGTCGGGAGCGAGATAGCACATTCTCGGCGAGAGTCTGCAAGGCATCGCGCAATTCCAGGTCACCAATGCTTGAGAGGTTTTCCTGCATCGGCTCGGGGATCGGCTCGACCGGGCGGGTCCGGGTCGCCGCCCCGCCGCGGCCGCTGCCGCGCTGGACGACGGGAAGGGCAGCCTGGACGAGCTGGATGCGCCCCACGGTGCCGGGACCGAGGGCCGCGTTGATGCGGTCGGAGATCGTCGGCACCATCATCTGGATCTGCGGCGCATGGGGGCCCGAGACCGCTAGCTTGAGCAGCCCGCCCGCGGGGCCGCGTGTCGGGGTGAGCTTGAGGGGGGCGCAGAGGGCGGCGAGATCGGCGCCGACGATGTCGGGCCAGAGCGACTGGAGCCGGGCCTGGGCGAAACCGCGCCGGGCCTGGGCCGTGCGCATCTGCTGGCCGATCAGGCCGCCGGCCTGCAGGAAGCCGCGCGCCTTCCGCTTCGGCAAGGCTTGCTTGTTGCGTGTGCGCGTGTCCTGGGCCATGGCTTGCGTTCCGGAATTGGGCGAGCGCGGAGGCTAGCGGGTCGGCATGGGGATGTCATCGGAAAAGCGGCGGGAGCCGGCTGCGGCCTGCCCTGAGACGCTGCTCGCCTGGTATGACCGCATGGCCCGGCGGCTGCCCTGGCGCGTGCCGCCGGGATCGGGGGGCGTGGCCGATCCCTACCGGATCTGGCTCTCCGAGGTCATGTTGCAGCAGACCACCGTCGCGGCGGTGAAGACCTATTTCGAGACCTTCACCACACGGTGGCCGCGGGTGGAGGATCTGGCCGCTGCCCCGGATGCCGAGGTCATGGCCGCCTGGGCAGGGCTCGGCTACTACGCCCGCGCCCGGAACCTGCTCAAGTGTGCCCGGGTTGTCGCGGGCGAGCTCGGCGGGCGGTTTCCGGAGACGGAGGAGGGGCTGCGCGCGCTGCCGGGCATCGGCCCCTATACCGCCGCGGCGATTGCCGCGATCGCCTTCGACCGGCCCGCGGTGGTGATGGATGGCAATGTCGAGCGTGTCGTGGCGCGGATCTTTGCGGTGGAGGCGCCGCTGCCCGGGGTGAAGGAGCATCTGCGCGGGCTTGCGGCCGAGCTCACACCCGCGCATCGGCCCGGCGATTATGCGCAGGCGATGATGGATCTCGGCGCGACGGTCTGCACGCCGCGCTCGCCGGCCTGTGGCATCTGTCCCTGGCGCGAGGCCTGTCTCGGCCGCCGGGAGGGGATCGCCGCCGAGCTGCCGCGCAAGAGCCCGAAGGCGGCAAAGCCGGTGCGCCGCGGCATCGCCTATCTCGCCATGCGGCCGGATGGCACGGTGCTGCTGGAACGGCGGCCGGGCAAGGGGCTTCTGGGCGGCATGCTCGGGCTGCCGGGGACGGACTGGGCCGAGGAACTGCCGCCGCCGCGCCCGCCGCTCGCCGCCGACTGGCGCGATGCGGGCGCCGAGGTGCGCCACACCTTCACCCATTTCCACCTGCTGCTCCGCGTCGAGACCGCGCGGCTCGCGCCCGGCGCCCCGGCACCCGAAGGTCTTCTCTTCGAGCCGGCATCGGAGGCCGGGGCCGCGCTTCCCACGGTCATGCGCAAGGCTTTCCGGCTCGGGCTCTCCGCACTGGAGGAGGGCTGAGCCGGTTCAGAGATCGCGCGACCAGATCTGGCCCACGAGTTCGGGGCCGAAGGTCCGGTGCCGTTCCTCCGAGACGAGCGTGAAGCCTGCCGCCTGATAGATCCGGCGTGCGGCCACGAGCACGTCGTTGGTCCAGAGCACCATGCGGCTGTAGCCACGGGCGCGGGCGAAGCGCAGCGCCTCGTCGACCAGCCGCCGGCCGATGCCCATGCCGCGGCAGGCCGGCTCGACATAGAGGAGGCGCAGCTTCGCCGTCGCCTCGTCCTCCTGCACGACGAAGACCGAGCCCGCGATCCGGCCATCCACCTCGGCAATCCAGCAGCGTTCGCGGCCGGGCCTGAAGGCCTCGACGAAGCGCGCGACGATGCGGGCGACCTCTGCCTCGAAGGCGCGTTCGAAGCCGTATTCCTCGGCGTAGAGCTTGCCGTGTCGGTGCACGATCCAGCCGAGATCGCCCGGCTCGGGATCGCGCAGCACGACGAGGCCCGTGTCCCCGCCACCATCCCCGAGAAGCTGCCGGATGCTCTCCATGCCGCCAACGAGCCGGGCGCGGGCGCGCGGGTCGAGAGGCCCGAGCAGGGACGCGACTTCGGCACGGGCGGCGGCGGCGAGCGCATCGGCCGCTGCGCGACCCTTGTCCGTCAGCGCGAGCGTGAGCTTCTTGGCGTTCTCCGGTGCCGGTGTTCGGGCGATCACGCCGTCCTTCTCCAAGGCCGCAATCAGGCGGCTGAGATAGCCCGGATCCATGCCGAGCTCGCGGGCAAGCGCGGCGGCCGAGGGGGGCTTCTGCGGCGGGGAGTTCGCGATCTCGTAGAGGACGCGGGCCTGCGGCAGGGCGTAGTCGGTCGCATGCATTCGGTCGTTGAGCGCGCCGACCAGCCGGGTGTGGAAGCGGTTGAAGCGGCGGACCGCGTCGATCTCGTCCGGGGAGGCCGGGGGCAGGAGGGCGTCGGCGGGCTGCATGGGTGATCTCAGCATCTATATGTTGCTTTAGGCAACACATATCTCGAAATCTTTTCATCGGCAAGTGCTGGCCCGTGGGAGCATCCGCCTCCGGCAAGACGGTCCTGGTATCCGGGAGAGGGCTTCCCTCAGGGGCCGATCCAGCGCGGGGGCAGGTGGTCAATGATAAGCGGATGCCGGTGCGCGGCGCCGCGCCCGCCAAGATGCGGATGGCCCGGAGGGAGGTCCGGGTGCCGAAGCGCGACGGTATCCGGTCGACCGGGCGGCCAGAGCCCGAGCGCCACGGTCATGAGCCGGTGCTCACCAGCGCGATCACCGGGGCCGCGAAGAGATGGCGGCAGGTGCGGTTGCGGAGAATGTCGATCATGGCGGCGTCGCGGCGGCGTTGCCGTTGACGACATTCTCTCCGGGATGCCTGCGCCATCCTGGTTCGGACTGTGATCGGTGTTACCGTCAAGGACGGCGCGCTTGCACGCCGCCGTCGATGTCGGACCGCCACCGACGGCTGGGCGGCGAGCGTGTTGCTACTCGCCCATCTCCGCCCGGATCTGCTGGCGCCAGTAATCGATCGGCACGGCCGCGCCATCCTTCTTGAAGTGCCAGAAGGTCCAGCCGTTGCAGGAGGGGGCGCCCTGTACGGCGGCGCCCACCTGATGGATGGAGCCGCGGTTCTCGCTCGAAATCAGCGTGCCGTCGGCGCGGATGCGGGCACTGTGCCGCCCGTTCGGCGAGATGAGCACCTCGCCCGGTGCCAGCATCCCGCGTTCGACCAGCAGCCCGAAGGCCACGCGCGGTTCGGCGCGTTTGGCGGGCGTGATGGCGGCAACATCCTTGTCGAGCGGGCGGACGGCGCCGATGCGCTTTTCCGCAACCCGGCGATAGGCCGCCTCGCGCTCGATGCCGATCCAGCGCCGGCCGAGCCGCTTGGCGACCGCGCCCGTGGTGCCGGTGCCGAAGAACGGATCGAGCACCACGCCGTTCTGCCGGGTCGAGGCGACCAGAACCCGGTGAAGCAGCGCCTCGGGCTTCTGCGTCGGATGCGCCTTCTCGCCCTCCTCGTTCTTCAGCCGCTCGCCGCCGGTGCAGAGCGGGATCACCCAGTCCGAGCGCATCTGCACGCCGTCATTCAGCGCCTTCATCGCCTCGTAGTTGAAGGTGTATTTCGAACGGTCCGATTTCGCGGCCCAGATCATCGTCTCGTGTGCATTGGTAAGCCGCTTGCCGCGGAAGTTCGGCATCGGATTGGTCTTGCGCCAGACCACGTCGTTGAGGATCCAGTAGCCCGCGTCCTGGATCGCGGTGCCGAGGCGGAAGATGTTATGGTACGAACCGATCACCCAGATCGCCCCGTCGGGCTTGAGAAGCCGGCGGGCGGCTGCGAGCCAGTTGCGCGAGAACTCGTCATAGGCGGCGAAGGAGGCGAAGCGATCCCATTCGTCATCGACCGCATCGACGCGACTGTTGTCGGGCCGGTGCAGATCGCCGCGCAGCTGAAGGTTGTAGGGCGGGTCCGCAAAAATCAGGTCGACGCTGCCCGCGGGCAGGCTCCGCATGACCTCGATGCAGTCTCCCGCATGGATGACGCCGGTCTCGAGAGACCTCGCTTCTGGTGCAGTTTTTGGTCTTGCCACGACGGGATCTCCGGTTAGCGTCTCGCTTTGCGGAGAAGATGATTCATTTGCGATTCGCCGTCAATTCTTATTCGAATCAACGGCTTATATGTGATTCTCTCGACAACATCATGCGTGTCGACGCAAGATGTTGTGGATGGGTCGGAATGTCGGGCGATGATGTGGGGTCACCCCGCGCTCGGCGAGGCCCGCGATATGGGCCTTTGTCCCGTATCCCATGTTCGTTTCCCAGCCGTAGCCCGGGAACTGTTGCGCCAGGGCCACCATGGTGCGGTCCCGCGTGACTTTCGCGACGATCGAGGCGGCCGCGATCGAGAGGGAGCGGGCGTCGCCGCCGATGATGGCGCGGGCGTGGCAGGACAGGCCGGGGGGGAGGTGGCGGCCGTCGACCAGGGCGAGGTCGGGAGGGGCGGGGAGGAGGGCGAGGGCGCGGCGCATGGCGAGGAAGCCGGCCTGGCTGATGTTGAGGCGGGTGATCTCGTCGACGCTGGCCTCGCCGATGCCCACCAGGGCGGTCTCCATCAGGATTTCGTGGAGGGCCTCGCGGCGGCGGGCGGTCAGGAGCTTGCTGTCGTTCAGGCCCTCGGGGATGGCGTCGGGGTCGAGGATGACGGCGGCGGCGACGATGGGGCCGGCCCAGGGGCCGCGGCCGACCTCGTCGATGCCGCAGACGCGACGGGCGCCGTGGTCGAGGGCGGAGGCTTCGAGGGCGAAGTCGGGCTGCGAGGCGGGCATGGGGTGGGGCGGTCGTCCGGCTGGAGCCGGAAAGGACCGGCTGTCATGGTGACCCCGGATGGATTCGAACCATCGACCTACCGCTTAGGAGGCGGTCGCTCTATCCCCTGAGCTACGAGGCCACGCGCCCCCTAGTAGCCTTCGGACGCTGGCAGGGTCAATCGCTTCGGCACGCCCGGCGGAGATGGCGCCCGGGCTGTGAAACGAGGGCTTTTCACCGTGAAAATCAAAAAACGCCTTTGATTTCATTGAATTTTCGTAGTTAACATATCATGAATCGCCTCGTTGCACGCTGCGGCCCCGGCCGAGGGCGTGCCGATGTTTTCCGGCGGTGAAGCCATGTGCTGCGCCGCCATTGCGGATCAGCGGCGCGGTATCCGGATCTCCATGTCGCCATTGCCGCTTCCAGCCCGGCCCTGACGGGCGGGGTCATGCCGACGTCGCGTCGTTCCAGCGTCTTTGCATCTCCTCGGGAGACACCACTTCGATCGTCTGGGACAGCATCCAGCGATGACCGAAGGGATCGAGCAGGACGGCCGAGCGTTCGCCGAAGGACTGATCCGCAGGCCCGCGCAAAAGCAGGGCGCCCGCAGCGACGGCCCTTTCGACATCGGCATCGACCGTTCCGGTCGATAGGTGCTGGGTCACGGGCGTGCCCCCGAGCGTGTCGGGGCTGACGGCCCCGAAATCGGGATACTCATCGCTCAGCATGATCCGTGAGCCCCCGATCAGCAGTTCGGCGTGACCGATGCGCCCGTCGCCGGGATCGGTCATCCTGAAATCCTCGATTGCCGCGAAGGCCTTGACGTAAAAGGCGATCGCCTGTTCGGCACCCCTGGCAACCAGATACGGAGCGATGGACTGAGGCATCGGGACATTCCTTGCTTGCCTTGAGATTATAATTACGTTACGGACCGTAAATAAATGAGTCAAGATGCAAAGAAACCCCGGGGTCGCCCGCCCAGCCAGGCCGCCAGAAGCAAGGCGCTGGCTGCTGCTGCGGAAATACTGAAAACCGATGGCTTTGGCCGGCTGACGATCGAGGCGGTCTCGGCGAGATCAGGCGTCGGAAAGCCGACGATCTACCGGCACTGGGCGAACGCAAGCGAACTGGCCATGGCTGCGTTGATGGAGCGGCATCCCGAGAACGCTTCCGAATTGACCGGAAGCCTGCATGAGCGTCTGGAGCAGCAGGTCAGCGCGATCGTCATGGCGTTCGCGACAACGCGCGGGCGGCAGATCGCATTGGCGCTCGCCGCCGCGGATCAAGAGAGCGAGATGACCAGGGCCTTCCGCAATCGGATCATCCTGTCCGGTCGAGAGGCCGGTCGGCGCATGATCGAGGATGCTGTCGAGATGCGGGAAATTCCGGCGCCGGACCATATCGAGGTGTGCCTCGACATGATCTATGCGCCGATCTTCTATCGGGTGCTTCTGGGGCATATGCCGCTGGACGCATCCTTTGCCGCGTCTCTCGTCTCCAAGGCCGTCATGCTCCTGAAAACACGGGAACAGTCGCGATGAAGCTGGTTTCCGGGCCGCTGGTATCGCGGCCGGGCCACGACAGCTAATAGAGCGTGCGGCGGTAGTCGGTTTCGAGGGCGTCGTCCAGTTTGCGGAGCTCGTCACGATCCTCGGGCGCGCCGGTGGTTTCATCGAGGATGATCTTCACGAGCGAGGGCATGTCGGCGCGGTTCTGGAAGCGGGACGGATCCCAGAGATGCGAGCGCCGGAAGGCCTTGGCGCAGTGTATGAAGACCTCGGTGACCCGGACCACGATCGCGAGTTTCGGCGTGCGGTCGTTGACGCGCATCCCGGCGAGCAGATCGGGGTCGTTCACGAGCATGGCCCGCCCGTTCACCCGGAGGGTGTCGTCGAACCCCGGCACGATGAAGAGGAGCCCGACGGCCGGATCGGCGAGAATGTTGACCAGCGTGTCGAGCCGGTTGTTGCCCGGCCGGTCCGGTATGGCCAGCGTGCGGTCGTCGAGCACCCGGACGAAGCCGGGAGGGTCGCCGCGCGGGCTGACATCGGCCTTTCCCTCGGCGTTCCGGGTGCCGATGCAGAGAAACGGCGACCGGCCGATGAACTCCCGCGCGTGTTCGCCAAGGCTTTCCCGGCTTTTCAGCACCGCGAGATCATGCGGGGCGCCGAAGAGCTCCCGCAGGGCGGTCTCGCTTTCGATGACGAACTGCGGGTCGGGCTGGAATTCCTTCATGGCGGGGCCTTCCGGTTTGCTGCGCGCAACAGTCGCCCGAGCCGGCAGAATGGCGCCTCCGCCGGACCGGGCCGGAAGATGATATACGTCTCTCAACGATGATTTGCCAGCACGACGACGCGCCGCCGCGCGGGGCGGGGCGGAGGGTGCAGGCCTATGGTGCGGGGGGAGATGCGTGCCTGCCGGGGCGGGCAGGCACGCTTTCCGGAGAGCGGCGGGGTGAGGCGAGGTGAACCGCGCGCCGTCCGAAACCGGGGGAAGAATTCAGCAGACGTAGACGCCGACCGCGCAGCGCCGCACGGTGCGGCGGCCCACGCCGGCGATGCTGATCGGGGTCAGGGGCCGGCCGACGATGGCGAAGGCCTCGCCCGAGAAGCTGTGGACGCCGGGCACGCCGAGCTGGTCGCCGACTTCAAGGGCACCGAGGCCAAGGGCGAGCGCGAGCGCGCAGGCCGCGATCTGTTTTCCGAGGGTCATTGTGCCGCTCCTGTGTTGAAGGCTTCGGGCAGTTCCTGGGTGAGGCGGGTCAGGGCGCCGGCATCGACCTTTTCGGCCCCGTCGGGAATGGTCACCGCGAGGGCTGCATCCGTGGCGCTGTCGGTCCAGTTGCGGACGACGACGGTGTATTCCGGCTGCTGCGCGACGGTGCGGGCGGCGATGCTGTAGCGGCAGGGATGGGGCGCGTCGCCCTGGGCGATCCAGAGCTGGATGTCGAGCTCGTCGCTGCGGAGCGCGATGTGATCGCATTCCTGCCCGCCGATCACCCCGGAGCCCAGATCCTTCACGTCCGTTACGCCTTCGAGGAGGATCGCGGCGGGGTCGGTTTCCAGCAGGTCGGCGGCGGGGAGCACCACGCCCTGGTCGCTGCGCAGGGTCTCGATCATCGCCTCGATCGCGCCCTCGGCCGGGATCTCGGTGTAGACGCCGGCATTGTGGCCGATGAGGGTCACGGTCTGGCCGTCATAGCCCAGTTCGATGTCGGCGAACCCGCCCTTGCGGGTGGCGTGCAGCTTGTCCGGGCGGGCGACGGCGACGGTGCCGGAGCTCGCGAGGCCGATCTTCTGGTCCTCGGTGGTCACGACCTCGAGGATCGAGTCGAAGTCGAAGGCGAAGCTCTGCTGGGCGGTCATGTAGTCGGACATCGCGGCGAGGATGTTGCGCGCATCCGTCTCGTCCGCCGCGCCGGGCCCGGCCATCACGCCCAGCGCAAGCGTGCCGGCGAGGGCTGTCAGGCTTTTGCGGTGCCAGGTGGTTTTCAGCATGTGACATCAGTCCTTTGGCTTGGGCCCCCAACCCTGTCAGGCGCGTCGGGGCTTATAGCGCTGCATAGACCAGCCAGAAAGCGACGGCTTACCTTTACGCGCCACTTTGTGCGGGCATTCTGCGCGCCGGCGCGTTTCGTGCGGATCCCGGGCCGGGGGAGGGGCGACGGGGGCGTCGCGGGGGGCGCGTGGCGGCTCAGCCCTCGAAGGCCAGCACGAGGAAGGCGAGGAAGATCAGGATGTGCACGACCCCCTGCAGCAGGTGCGTGCGCCCGCTCGAGAAGGTGATGACGCAGACCGCGAGCATGGTGCCGAGCAGCACCATGTCCTCGGCGGAGAGGCCGAGGGTGAGCTCGAGCCCGGCGACGGCGGAGAAGATCAGCATCACCGGCACGGTGAGGCCGATGGTCGCCAGCACCGAGCCGAGGAAGATGTTGACCGATTGCTGGAGCCGGTTGCGCAGCGCGGCCTTCACGCCGCCGATCGCCTCCGGGGTGGCGACGAGCACGGCCATGACGATGCCGCCGACGATCTGCGGGCCGTTGAGGGTCTCGATGATGTAGTCGATCGGGCGGGCGAGCTGCTCGACGAGAAAGACCACCGGCGACATGAAGGCGAGCAGGAGGAGCAGGTGCGGGAGCAGCGGCGGCTTGTGGCCCTCGACCTCGGAGAGCAGGTCCTCGCTCTCGGGCTGGGCGAAATAGGCGCGGTGGCGGCTGGTCTGGATCAGCAGGAAGGTCGCGAAACAGGCCGCGGCCATGCCGCCCACCATGATCTGCTGGGTGAGCGAGAGCGTCGGGCCCGCGGTGCTTGTGGTGACGTTCGGCAGCACGAGGCTGAAGATCGCGAGCGGCACGATCACGCCGAGATAGGCGTTGGCGCCCTGGAGGTTGAAGGTCTGCTCGCGGTGGCGGATCGCGCCGAGGAGCAGGGAGGTGCCGACCATGCCGCCGAGCACGATCATCACCACGGAGAACAGCGTGTCGCGCACCAGCGTCGGGTTGTTGTCGCTGTGGAGCATCACCGCGGAGATGCTCATGACCTCGATCGCGGTGATCGAGAGGGTGAGGACGAGGGTGCCGAAGGGCTCGCCCAGCCGTTCGGAGAGGCATTCGGCATGGCGGACGACGCCGAGCGCGCAGCCGAGCACGACGGCGAAGAGCCAGACGAGCAGGACGGTGAGCCAGAGCGGATTCGCGATGCCGCGGAAGAGCGCCTCGGGCCAGATCTCGAAGATGACGGAGGTGGCGATGCCGACGGCGAGGAACCACTCGCGCCGCACGATCGCGAGGCGGCCCGGGGCGCTGTCGCGGGGGGTCATCGCGCGGCCCTCCCCGGTGCGGCCCGGAGGCGGGCGGAGATGGGCCTGGAGGGCGCGCGGCCCTGCGGCAGCGCGGCGGCGGTCGTTCCGGACATGGCGTCTTCCCTTGCGGTTTCGTTCCGGGCCGGATCCGGATGGCCCGCGACGGTCCCGACCGCTCTGGCGCAAAACAGTTTAGGATTACTTGCGGACGGGCGGAAGCCGCCCCGGCAGGCGGCTTGCCGGCCGGGGCGGCGGGAAGGGATTCGTTAAGACTTTTGGGTAAGTTCGCCTGATCGCGCGGAATCCTGCCGTAAACCCTGGTTTATGCGGGCCTGCATAAGCCTCCGGGCAATGGATGGGCCGGCATGCGGCGGGCTAGGCCGGCGACACGTTCCGGGCCGTTTGCCCCGGGCAAAACATACGGAGTCAGCACGACATGAAATCCTTTGCCTTTCTCGCCCTTCCCCTCGCCCTCGCCGCAGCGCCGGCCTTCGCGGGGCCGAAGTGCACGCTCGACGAGGGCCACATGCAGATGTGGCAGATCGCCAAGCCCTTCGAGGAAGCCGGCGGGGTCATCCGCCAGATGAAGGTGAGCGACAACTGCTACGAGATCTACGGCACCGAAGGCGACAAGAAGGTCGAGATCTACTACGACCCCAACACCGGGGAAGTTCTCGAGCGCGAGGATGACTGAGGCAACGGGCCCCGTCGACGTGGACGGGGCGCAGGGCGTGCGGGTCTGGGACCCGCTCGTCCGGCTCTTCCACTGGGTGACGGTGCTCTGTTTCACCGGCGCCTTCCTCTTCGAGAAGCCGCGCGATCTGCACGAGGCGCTGGGCTACACCGTCGCCGGCGCGCTCGCGATTCGGGTGATCTGGGGCTTCATCGGCACCCGCCATGCCCGGTTCGGCGATTTCGTGCCGAAGCCCTCGACCTTCTTCGGCTATATCGGCGCAGCCCTTCGCGGCCGCGAAGGGCGCTATCTCGGGCACAATCCGGCGGGCGGCGCGATGGTCGTGGCCCTCATGGTGATGCTCGCGACGGTGACCCTCACCGGCTGGCTCCAGACCACGGATGCCTTCTGGGGCGTCGACTGGGTCGAGGAGGTTCACGAGGCCGCGGCGAACCTGACCCTCGGGCTTGTCTGCCTCCACATTGCCGGCGTAGTCTTGGAAAGCCTGCGCCACGGGGAAAATCTCGTGAAGGCAATGATCACGGGCGTGAAGCGCAGCTGACTCCCGCCCGGCGGGAGACCAGATGCCGCGCATCGCCCCTGACTTCCTGCTCCGTCATCGCGGCCTTGTGGCGGTGACGGCGATACAGGCGTTCTGTACGCTCTATTTCGCCATCGATGTGGCGTTCGAGCTGCCCGAGCTCTCGACCGAGCCGATGCATCCGCTGATCGAACTTCTCGTGGTGCTGGCCCTGCTGGGCGGCACCTGGCTCGGGCTGCGCGAGATCCGGCGCTTCCTGAGCGAGGCCGAGCGGCTCGAGCACAGCCTCATGGCGGCGCGGGGCGCCTTTCTCGATCTGCTCGACGAGCATTTCACGCGCTGGGCGCTGACGCCGGCCGAGCGCGATGTCGCGCTCCTCGCCATCAAGGGGCTCTCGATCGCCGAGATCGCGGCACTGCGAAACACCCGCGAGGGCACGGTCAAGGCGCAGTCGGCGGCGGTCTACCGCAAGGCCGGCGTGAGCGGGCGCGCCCAGCTTCTCAGCCTGTTTGTCGAGGACCTGATGGCCGGGCCGGTCGGCGGCGCGACGCGGAGTTCCGCGTAAAGCGGAATATGAAATGAGACAAATTTTCTTTGTGTGTTGCACTGCGGTGGTCTAGGAAAACGCGATGCGCAGGTGAGAGGGAACTGGGGCCCATGCAAGAATTCAAGAAGATCCTCATCGCAAACCGCGGGGAGATTGCCATTCGTGTCATGCGGGCGGCAAACGAGATGGGCAAGAAGACTGTCGCGGTCTTTGCAGAAGAGGACAAGCTGTGTCTCCACCGGTTCAAGGCTGACGAAGCCTACCGGATCGGCGAGGGGATGGGGCCGGTTGCCGCCTATCTCTCGATCCCCGAGATCATCCGCGTGGCGAAGATGTCGGGCGCGGACGCGATCCATCCGGGCTACGGGCTCCTGAGCGAGAACCCGGACCTGGTGGATGCCTGCACCGAGGCGGGGATCACCTTCATCGGGCCCAAGGCCGACACGATGCGGATGCTCGGCGACAAGGCGAGCGCGCGGCGCGTGGCGATCAAGGCGGGTGTGCCGGTGGTGCCGGCGACGGAAGTGCTGCCCAACGACATGGCCGAGGTGCGCCGCATGGCGGACGAGGTCGGCTATCCCTTCATGCTCAAGGCCTCCTGGGGCGGCGGCGGCAGGGGCATGCGGCCGATCATGGGCCCCGACGAGCTCGAGGAGAAGGTGAAGGAAGGCCGGCGCGAGGCGCAGGCGGCCTTCGGCAACGGCGAGGGCTATCTCGAGAAGCTGATTCTCAATGCGCGCCATGTCGAGGTGCAGATCCTCGGCGACAAGTTCGGCCAGCTCTACCATCTCTGGGAGCGTGACTGCTCGGTGCAGCGCCGCAACCAGAAGGTCGTGGAGCGCGCGCCCGCGCCCTATCTCAGCCAGGAGCAGCGGGAATACGTCTGTGCGCTGGCGCTCAAGATCTGCCAGGCGGCGAACTACGAATGCGCCGGCACGGTCGAGTTCCTCATGGACCGGGACTCGGGCAATTTCTACTTCATCGAGGTGAACCCGCGGGTGCAGGTCGAGCACACGGTGACCGAAGAGATCACCGGGATCGACATCGTGCGGGCGCAGATCATGCTCGCCGAGGGCGCGACGATCGCCGAGGCGACGGGCGCGCCGAGCCAGGCCGACGTGACCTTCTCGGGCCATGCGCTCCAGTGCCGCATCACCACCGAGGACCCGCAGAACAACTTCATCCCCGACTACGGCCGCATCACCGCCTATCGGGGTGCCACCGGCATGGGGATCCGGCTCGACGGCGGCACGGCCTATTCCGGCGCGGTCATCACCCGCTACTACGACAGCCTGCTCGAGAAGGTGACGGCCTGGGCGCCGACGCCCGAGGCGGCGATCGCGCGCATGGACCGCGCGCTCCGCGAGTTCCGCATCCGCGGCGTCTCGACGAACATCGCCTTCGTCGAGAACCTGCTGAAGCACCCGACCTTCCTCGACAACACCTACACCACGAAGTTCATCGACACGACGCCGGAGCTCTTCCACTTCTCCGCGCGGCGTGACCGGGCGACGAAGATCCTCACCTATGTCGCCGACATCACGGTGAACGGGCATCCCGAGACCGCGGGCCGGGCGAAGCCGCCGGCCGCGCCGCGTCTGCCGCGCCCGCCGGTGGTGGGCCTCGATGCGGTGCCGGACGGCACGCGCCAGCTGCTGGAGCGGGACGGCGCCAAGGCGGTGGCCGACTGGATGCTCGAGCAGAAGCGCGTGCTCATCACCGACACGACGATGCGCGACGGGCACCAGAGCCTGCTTGCCACGCGCATGCGCTCCTTCGACATGATCAAGGCGGCGCCGGCCTATGCCACCAAGCTGCCGCAGCTCTTCTCGGTCGAGTGCTGGGGCGGTGCGACCTTTGACGTGGCCTACCGCTTCCTGCAGGAATGCCCCTGGCAGCGGCTGCGCGACCTGCGCAAGGCGATGCCGAACCTGATGACCCAGATGCTGCTCCGCGCCTCGAACGGGGTGGGTTACACCAACTATCCCGACAATGTGGTCGAGGCCTTCGTCGGTCAGGCGGCGTCCTCGGGGGTCGATGTCTTCCGCGTCTTCGACAGCCTCAACTGGGTCGAGAACATGCGGGTCGCGATGGATGCGGTGATCGCGAGCGGCAAGATCTGCGAGGGGACGATCTGCTACACCGGCGATCTCTTCGATCCGGACCGGGCGAAATACGACCTCAAGTATTATGTCGCGATGGGCAAGGAGCTGCGCGACGCCGGGGCGCATGTGCTGGGCCTGAAGGACATGGCCGGGCTGCTCAAGCCCGCCGCGGCGCGGGTGCTGGTCAAGACGCTCAAGGAGGAGATCGGGCTGCCGGTCCATCTCCACACCCATGACACCAGCGGGATCGCGGGCGCCACGCTCCTCGCGGCGGCCGAGGCGGGTGTCGATGCGGTGGATGCCGCGATGGACAGCTTCTCGGGCAACACCTCGCAGCCGACGCTCGGCTCCATCGTCGAGGCGCTGCGCTTCACCGAGCGCGACACCGGGCTCGACATCGCCGCGATCCGCGAGATCTCGGACTATTTCGAGGCGGTGCGCGGCCAGTATGCCGCCTTCGAGGCGGGGCTGCAGGCGCCGGCCTCCGAGGTCTATCTCCACGAGATGCCGGGCGGGCAGTTCACCAACCTCAAGGCGCAGGCCCGGTCCATGGGGCTGGAGGAGCGCTGGCACGAGGTTGCCGAGATGTATGCCGAGGTGAACCAGATGTTCGGCGACATCGTGAAGGTGACGCCCTCCTCCAAGGTCGTGGGCGACATGGCGCTGATGATGGTGGCCCAGGGGCTCACCCGCGCGCAGGTCGAGGATCCGGCCGTCGACGTGGCCTTCCCCGACAGCGTCGTGGACATGATGCGCGGCAATCTCGGCCAGCCGCCGGGCGGGTGGCCGAAGGCGCTGCAGGCCAAGATCCTGAAGGGCGAGACGCCGCTCACCGTGCGGCCGGGCGCTGTGATGAAGCCCGCCGATCTCGACGCGCTCAAGGCCAAGCTCCGCGAGGAAGCGGGCGATGTGGAGATCGACAACGAGGATTTCTGCGGATACCTGATGTATCCCAAGGTCTTCACCGATTACCTGCACCGCCACCAGGACTACGGCCCCGTCCGCACCCTGCCGACGCCGGTCTTCTTCTACGGCATGGAGCCGGGGCAGCAGATCTCGGCCGAGATCGATCCGGGCAAGACGCTCGAGGTGCGGCTCTCGGCGGTGGGCGAGACCAACGAGGAGGGCGATGTGCGCGTCTTCTTCGAGCTCAACGGCCAGCCGCGCACCATCCGCGTGCCGAACCGCAAGGCCCAGGCCGCGGCGCCGAAGCGGCCGAAGGCCGATGTGGGCAATCCGGGCCATGTGGCCGCGCCGATGCCGGGGGTTGTCGCGAGCATCGCGGTCGAGCCGGGGCAGGCGGTGAAGCCGGGCGATCTCATCCTCGCCATCGAGGCGATGAAGATGGAGACCGGGCTCTATGCCGATCGCAAGGGCGTGGTGAAGGCGGTGCATGTCACGCCCGGCGCACAGGTCGAGGCGAAGGATCTGCTCGTCGAGCTTGCGGACGGCTAGACCGGACCGGGCGGCTGACCCGCTCAGGGCGCCGAAGTGACATCGCGGGTTCGGACCGTTTCGGTCCGGACCCGTTTTCGTTCCGGGACGGGGGGATGGCTCAGGCCGGCCCCCCGCCCGGGCCGCCGCTCTGCCGCTGGCGCTGCCGCGCCTGCCAGCGGCGGTGGGCGGCGGGATCGCGGATGCCGTTGCGCGGATCGGCCTGCCAGAGGCCGCGGCGTTCGCGCCGGGCCGCCTCTTCGTCGGGAACATAGTCGAGATCCCAGCGCACGGTTGCTACCGCGTAGCCGTCGCGCACCATCCGGCGGGAGAGATCGGTCTCGCCCAGCCACACCCGCGCGACCGTTCGGCCGTGAATGTCGATGGTCACCGGCTCCACCCTGACCTGCCGGCCTCCGGCGAGGCGGATCAAGTGGCTTCTGGCAGGATAGCCGCCGCGCTGGCCGATTTCCGGGGCATCCATGCCGAAAAGGCGCACGCGGGCGCGGTTGACGCGGAGGGTGTCGCCATCGACGACCCAGGCCTTGCCGGAAAATGGCGCGGGACAGGGCGGCGGCGGGGCGGGGGCCTTCGGCTGCGCGGGCGTCTCGTGGATCTCAGCCCGCGGGCCCCTGCGGCGGCCGGGCCGGAGACGCCGGTGAAGAAGGACGGCGAGAGCCGCCGCCACGAGGATGAGCGTCAGAAGCAACTCGGGATCGTTGGACATGATCAAGGGCCCCCCAGCCCCTTGAGCCGGGAGCTTCGCGCCGATGTCTTGAGATTCGGTTGCGGCGGCGAAGCGGGAGGGACGATCTCCGCGTATCCCGCAGTTGTGATGTGCATCCGGCCATGTTGCGGTGCAGCATACGCGAGCCCCGCCGCATGCGGGGCGTTGGATTCAGGAGTGATCATGGCCACCGAAATGGATGTGGACACAGTCACGAACCCCCGACCCCTGCGCCTTGCACTGCAGGGCGGCGGGGCGCACGGGGCCTTTACCTGGGGGGTGCTCGACCGGCTGCTCGAGGAACCCGGCCTGCCGATCGAGGCGGTGAGCGGGACGAGTGCGGGTGCGATGAACGCGGTCGTTCTGGCCGACGGGCTGCTGCGCGGCGGGCGGCAGGGGGCGCGGGATGCGCTCGCCGCCTTCTGGCAGGGGGTGGGCAAGGCCGCGGCGCTCTCGCCCTTCCGCCGCGGGGTCGTCGACCGGCTGAGTGGGCGGGCGAGCCTCGACCGTTCGCCGGGGTTTCTCTTCTTCGACGGGCTGTCGCGCTATGTCTCGCCCTATGATCTCAACCCGCTCGGGCTCAATCCGCTGCGCAATCTCGTGGAGCAGCAGGTCGATTTCGAGGCGCTGAACGGAAGCGAGGCGATTGCGGTGCATGTGACGGCGACGCATGTGCACACCGGCCTGCCGCGGATCTTCTCCAACGGGGCGCTGAGCGTCGATGCGGTGATGGCCTCGGCCTGTCTGCCGCAGCTCTTTCCGGCGGTGGAAATCGAGGGCGAGGCCTACTGGGATGGCGGCTACACCGGCAACCCCTCGCTCTTTCCGCTGGTGGAGGGGGCCGAGGAGACCGATCTCTTCATCGTGCAGATCAATCCGATCCGGCGCGACGGCGTGCCGCATTCCGCGCGCGACATCATCAACCGGGTGAACGAGATCACCTTCAACGCGAGCCTCGTGAAGGAGCTTGCGGCGATCCAGGGCGCGCGCCGGAAGGATTGCGACGCGGCGGGGGCGGGGGTCCGGCTCCACCGTATCCATGGCGGCCCGGCGGCGGAGGCGCAGAGCGCGTCGAGCAAGCTCGATGCCGACGAGCGCCAGCTTGCCCGGCTCTGCGAGCTGGGGCGCGGGCGGACGGAGATGTGGCTTCGCGACCATCGCGACCAGATCGGGGCCGCCTCGACGCTCGATCTCGACCGGCTCTTCGGGGTGCGCCCCGCGGCGGGCTTGCCCGCGCTCCGGCCGCAGCGGCCACGGCCCGGCCTCCTCGCCGGGTTCTTCCGGCGGATGCGGCGGGTGCACGGCGGCTGAGCCGGCGCGCGCCCGCTCCGGCGGCCTCAGGCGAGCAGGCGGGCGAGGGGCCGGCGGAGTGCGGGGGCGAGGTCTTCGGCGATGAGGCCGGGGCCGGCCTCCGTGCCGGCCGCGCCATGGAGCCAGACGGCGGCGGCGGCCGCCTCGAACCCCGGCATGCCCTGGGCGGCAAGGCCGGTGGCGATGCCGGTGAGCACGTCGCCCGAGCCCGCGGTTGCGAGCCAGGGCGGAGCGTTGGCGTTGATCGCGGCGCGGCCGTCGGGGGCGGCAATGACGGTGTCGGAGCCCTTCAGCACCAGTGTGGCGCCGCTCCGGGCGCTGGCCCGCCGCGCCTGTTCGGTTTTCGGCGTATCGCGTTCGGCGGCGATGTCGGGAAAGAGGCGGGCGAATTCGCCGCCATGGGGGGTGAGGATCACCGGGGCCTCGCGGGCGGCGATCGCGGCGAAGAGCCGGGCGGGGTCGTCGGCGAAGGCGGTGAGCGCGTCGGCATCCAGCACGGCGGCGGGCGGGGCGGCGAGGGCGGCCTGGACCAGCGCCCGTTCGCGCGCGTCGGTGCCGAGCGCCGGGCCGAGACCGATCGCCGTGAAGCGGCGGTCGGCGAGCAGGCCCGAGAGGGCGGCGGCATCGTCGGTGCGGCGGAGCATGACGGCGGTGAGATGGGCGGCGTTGACGGCGAGCGCATCGCCGGGGCTTGCAAGCGTGACGAGGCCCGCGCCGGCGCGGAGGGCCGCGCCCGCGGCGAGGCGGGCGGCCCCGGTGCGGGTCATCGGCCCGGAGAGGATGACGGCATGGCCGCGGGCGTATTTGTGTGCGCTGCGGCCGGGACGCGGCAGGGCGGCGCCCCAGAGCGCCGGGCCATTCTCGAAGAGGCGCGGGGCGATGTCGGCGATCACGCTGGCGGGGATGCCGATCTGGGCCAGGGTGACGGGGCCGCAGAGGCCGCGGCCGGGTTCGAGCAGGTGGCCGGGCTTCAGGCGGAAGAAGGTCGTGGTGGCGGCCGCCTCGACCGCGGTGCCGAGCACGCGGCCCGAGGCGCCGTCGAGGCCGCTCGGCACGTCGACGGCAAGGACCGGGGCGGGGCTCGCGTTCATCGCGCGGACGAGGTCTGCCGGCGTGCCGGTGATGGCGCGGTCGAGGCCTGCGCCGAAGAGCGCGTCGATGATGAGGGCGGCGGCGGGCAGAGGTGCGGCGGCGGCGCTCTCCGGCCCCTCCCAGCGGGCGCGCGCGAGGGCCGCGTCGCCGCGGATCCGGGCCGGATCGCCCCAGAGGGCGAGGCGCACCTCGCGGCCTCGTGCGCGCAGGAGACGGGCGGCGACATAGCCGTCGCCGCCGTTGTTGCCGGGGCCCGCGACGACGAGCACCGGCCCTTCGGGCACGAGCGCCATGGCGGTCTCGGCGACGGCGCGGCCTGCGGCCTCCATCAGGTCGATGCCGGGAATGCCGCCCGCGATGGCGGCGGCATCGGCCCGGCCCATCTCGGCGGGGGTCAGCAGCTCGTGCATCTCAGCCGCGCCCCAGGGCGGCCTGGATGCGGAGGTATTCGGCGATGTTCTCGAGATCGACGATGCCGGCGAGCGCGCCGGCGCGGGTGATGCAGACGATGCGCGCGCCCTCGGCCTGGAGTTCCTGGAGCAGGACATCGAGCGCGGTGCCGACCTCGGCGGTGCGGACCGGCACCATCACCTCCGAGACACGGCCCTCCAGCCCGTGGTCGCGCAGGCCCCGGAGGATCCCCGCCTGGGTGAGCGCGCCGGCGATGCGCGGGCCGTCGAGGACGGGGAAATCCTTCTGGGTGCCGGAGAGCGTGAGTTCGACGGCATGGGAAAGCGGGTCGTCCGGCGCGACGGTGTGGAACTCTGTGATCATCGCGAGCCCGGCGGGCTTGCGGCTGAGCCGGGCGTCGAGCTCGGCTGATTCGGCCTCCGCGCCGGCACCGATCCAGACGAAGACAGCGATGAGGATCAGGAACGGGTTGCCGATGAGGCCGAGGAAGCCGAAGACCAGTGCCAGCAGCCGCCCGACCGAAGCGGCGATCCGCGTGGCCTGCACCCGGTCGGTGCGCATGGCGAGCAGGGCGCGCAGCACCCGGCCGCCATCCATCGGAAAGGCCGGCACCAGGTTGAAGGCGGCGAGGACGAGGTTCGTCGCGAGCAGCGTCGGCAGGATGCCGCCCTGGCCGATCCCGACATCAAGGAGCGTGCCGGTCTCGTGGAAAACCGCCATGACGAGCCAGAGCCCGGCGGCGATCACGAGGTTCACCGCCGGCCCGGCGAGCGCGACGACCACCTCCTGGCGGGGATCCTCGGGCATCTTCTCGAGCATGGCGACGCCGCCGATCGGCAGCAGCGTGATGTGTTTGGTTGCAATGCCGTAGCGCCGCGCGGTGAGTGCATGGCCGTATTCGTGCAGCACGACGCAGAGGAAGAGCAGCAGGATGAGGGTGAGCCCGGTGACGACGCCGGCAAGCGTGCCGGTCTGGGCCCAGTAGACATAGCCGAACCAGACGAGCAGCAGGAAGAACGTCGCGTGGACATAGACGTCGATCCCGGCGAAACGCCCGAGCTTCATCGACCATTTCATCACCGCTCTCCCTCCGGTTTCCGGGGCCGCATCGTGCATCCGTTCGCGCGGGCGATGCAAGCCCGCGGCGCCGGCCCGCCACTGCATCCCGCGGGTTGCACTGTTGCAGCGTTCTGCCAGAGCCCGCCCGCGAGCCCGTGACTTTAACGTCTTGCCCGCGTATGGGATGCGACTAGTGTTAGTGTGCAGTTGCGAAGAGTACCCGGAGGCACCATGACGGTCCGCAATCTCGACAAGGTCCTGCATCCCGAATCCGTGGTCGTGGTCGGGTCCGGCGATATCGCAGACACCTATGGCGCCATGGTGATGGGCAACATCCTCGAGGGGGGCTTCGAGGGGCCGGTCTGGTCGGTCGATCCGGGGCGCGCGACATTCGTTGGCAAGGACTGTTTCGCCCGCGTCGCGGATCTGCCCGCCGTGCCGGATCTCGCCGTGGTGGCGGTGGTGCCGGAGGATGTGCCGGGCGTGATTGCCGATCTCGGGGCGAAGGGCTGCCGGATCGCGGTGGTCCTGACGCCGGGCGTGAAGGCGGAGGGCGGGCTGCGCCAGCGGATGCTCGATGCCGCGAAGCCCTATCTGCTGCGCATCATCGGGCCGGACACGCTCGGGGTGATCGCGCCCGCCGCGAAGCTCAACGCCAGTGTCGCGCATCGCGCGCCGCGCCCGGGCAAGCTCGCGCTGCTCTCGCAATCGGCGGCGATCGCGACGACGCTGATCGACTGGGCCGAGGATCGCGAGATCGGTTTCTCGCATATCGTCTCGATGGGCGACATGGCCGATGTCGACATGTCGGACTATCTCGACCTGCTGTCCTCGGACCGCGATACGCGCGCGGTGCTGATGTATCTCGCGCATGTGAAGAGCGCGCGGAAGTTCCTCTCCGCGGCGCGGGCGCTGGCGCGCATGAAGCCGGTGATCGCGATCAAGGCCGGCCGCACGCCGCAGGCGGCGCAGGCGGCGGCGACGCATACCGGGGCGATGGCGGCGGAGGATGCGGTGATGGACGCCGCCCTGCGCCGGGCCGGTGTGCTGCGCGTCAAGGGGCTCTCGGAGATGTTCGCGGCGGCCGAGACCGTGGCGCGCTTCCGCCCGCTCGACCGGGCGCGGCTCGCGATCGTGACCAACGGCGGCGGCGCCGGCGTGCTTGCGGTCGACCGGCTGATGGAGGGATCGGGCGTGCTCGCCGATCTCGCGCCCGAGACGCTGGAGCGGCTCGACGGCTTCCTGCCCGATGCCTGGAGCCATGCGAACCCGGTCGACATTCTCGGCGATGCCAACAGCGCGCGGTTCGAGGCGGCGATCGATGCGGTGGCGGCCGACCGCAATGTCGATGTGGTGATGGTGCTCAACTGTCCGAGCATCTTCGGCGGCTCGGATGAAATCGCCGAGGCGGTTGCGGGCAAGACGCGGCGGAGCATGATCGGCCGGAAGCCGGTGCTCACCTGCTGGCTTGGCGGCGCGACGGCGCGGTCGGGGTCGCGCATCCTGCGGCGCAACGAGATCGCGACCTACAACACACCGGCGAGCGCCGCGGCGGCGGTGGGGCATCTCACGGACTGGGGCCGTGCGCAGGCCGCCCTGCTCCGTGTGCCGGACCGTGCCGTCGAGGAGGCGCTGCGCGCGACGCCGCATGACGCGGCGGCGAAGGCGCGGGCGATCTTTGCCGCCGTTGCCGCCGAGGGGCGCTCGGTGCTGACGGAGCCGGAGGCCAAGGCCGCGATTGCGGCCTATGGCGTGCCGGTGCCGGATGTGCGCGTTGCGACCAGCGTCGAGGAGGCCGGCGTGCTCGCGGGCGAGCTGCTCGAGACGACGGAGCGCGTCGTCATCAAGCTCGTCTCGCGCCAGATCCTGCACAAGACGGATGTCGGCGGCGTGGTGCTCAACATCGAGACGGCCCGCCAGGCCGAGGAAGCGGCGCGCGCCATTGCCGAGCGGGTCCAGCATGCCGGGATCCGCGATCAGGTGATCGGCTTCTCGGTCGAGCCGATGATCTTCCGCCCCGGCGCCCAGGAGGTGATCCTCGGGGTGAGCATCGACCGGGTGTTCGGGCCGACCATCCTTTTCGGCGCGGGCGGGATCGATGTCGAGGTGATGCGCGACACCGCCGTGGCGCTGCCGCCGCTCGATGCGAGCCTCGCCGCCGATCTGGTGAGCCGGACACGGATGGGCAAGGTGCTGAACGGCTACCGCGGCCGCCCGCCCGCCGATGCCGTGGCCCTGCAGGGCGCGATCGTCGCGCTGTCGCACATGGTCGAGGACTTTCCCTGCCTGCGGGCGGTCGACATCAACCCGATCCTCGCCGGCACCGACGGGGTGATCGCGCTCGACGCCGCGATCGAGATCGACCCGGCGCGTGTGGCCCAGACCGGGCCGAACCCCGCGCTCGCGATCCGGCCCTATCCTTTCGAATTGCGCCGGGAGGTCGTGCTCAAGGGCGAGACCTACGTGTTCCGGGCCGTGCGCCCGGCGGATGCGCTGCTCTATCCGGATTTTCTCGCCAATGTCTCGCCCGAAGACATCCGCATGCGCTTCATGGCGCCGCGGGCGCATTTTCCCGAGGAAATGGCGCTCAAGTTCACCCAGCTCGACTACGACCGCGACATGGCATTCGTCGCCATCGCGCCCGACGGGACGCTTGCGGGCGTCTCGCGGCTCGCTTCGGAGCCAGACCTGAAGCATGCGGAATACGCGCTGCTGGTGCGGAGCGATCTCAAGGGGCGGGGACTGGGCTCGACCCTGATGCGCCATCTCATCGACTATGCGCGCAGTGCCGGTGTCGAGTCGCTCGACGGGGTGATCCTTGCGGAGAACCACGGCATGTTGCACCTGGTCGAACGGCTCGGCTTCGTGAACCGCCATGATCCCGATGAGGCCGGGGTCATGGTTTCCAGATTGAAACTCTGAGGCAGGCTCGGCCGTTTCATCGGGAGAGCATGAACAAGGACGTGACCGGGGGAAACTATATGGATCGGTCCCAGAAGGCTGCGCTCGCGAGTGTCGGCGTCGGGCTTGTCGTGCTCGGGCTCAAGTTCTTGGCCTATTCCCTCACCGGCTCGGTGGCGCTCTTCTCGGATGCGCTGGAGAGCACGATCAATGTGGTGGCGGCGGGGGCGGCCTTCTTCGCGTTGCGTGTTTCGGCGCTGCCGCCGGATTCGAACCATCCCTACGGCCATCACAAGGCGGAGTATTTCTCCGCGGTGTTCGAGGGCGTTCTGGTGGTGCTCGCGGCGGGGATGATCTTCCGCGAGGCCTATTACGGCTTCGTCGACCCGCAGCCGCTCGATGCACCGGTCGCGGGCCTCGCGATCAACGGTGTGGCGACGGTCATCAACGCGGTCTGGGGCTGGACGCTGCTGCGCTGGGGGCGGACCTGGCGCTCGCCGGCGCTGGTGGCGGACGGGCGGCATGTGCTCACCGATGTCTGGACCTCCGGCGGGGTGATCGCGGGCGTCGCGATCGTGGCGGTCACCGGGCAGTCCGTGCTCGACCCGCTGCTGGCGGGGTTCGTGGCGCTCAACATCCTCTGGAGCGGCTGGCAGATGGTGCGCGAGGCGACCGGCGGGCTGATGGACGAGGCGCCGGGCGGCGATGTGGTCGATCGGCTCAAATCGGTGATCGCGGGCGAGGCCACCGGCGCGATCGAGGCCCATGACCTGCGGGTGCGCCATGCCGGGCGGATGAGCTTCGTCGAGTTTCACCTGATCGTCGATGGCGAGATGCGGGTGGCCGAGGCGCATGTCATCTGCGACCGGATCGAGGCGGGCCTCCGGCAGGAGCTCGGCGGGCACGCTGTCATCAACATTCATGTCGAGCCGGAAGAAAAGGCCAAGCTCGAGGGTATTCCGGTGCTCTGAGCGCGCGTGACCCGGCGGGCGGCCGCGTGGCGGGCCAGGCGTTGCTCGACAGGGGGGCGATTGCCGCTATCTCTCCTCACAGCTTCGCGAACGGAGGGGGGATATGGGACGGCAGAAGGCCCCGGAGGTTCAGGACCCGTTGCGGTCGGCCCTGCTGGCCTGCCGGGCCGGCGAGCACGCCGGGATCGAGGCGATTCTCCACAGCGAGGGCGCGCGCCTGTTCGGCGTGGTGTGCCGGATGTTCGGGCGGACGGCGATCGCGGAGGATGTGCTCGAGGACGCGGTGCTGCGGATCTGGCGGACCTGCGGCCGGTTCCGCCCGGATGCCGGTTCGGCGCAGGGCTGGATCCATGCGGCACTTCACCGGAGCTGCGTCGAGATCCTGCGCGACGGGGCGCGGCTGGAAGGGCTTTCGCCCGAGGAACTTGCCGCATTGGAGGAGGCGCGCCGGCAGGCGGTGCCGCGCGAGGGCTGGGAGGATCTCCTGCCCGGAGAGTCGCGGGTGCGGGAGCGTCTCGCCGGGCTCGACGGGCCCGCGCGCCAGGCGATCCTGCTTGCCCAGGTGGCGGGCCGCGGCCTCGGCGAGATCGGGGCGGCGCAGAGCCTGCCGCCCGGCGTGGTGGCCGCCGCGCTCCGGCGCGGGCTGGCTGCCCTGCGGGACGGGGCTCTTCCCGACGCCAGGGGGCTGGATCTCGACGAGCGGGCGGATTTCTATGTGATCGGGTTGCTCGAGCCCGCCGAGGCGGCGGCGCTCGAGGCGAGGCTCGGCTGGGATGCCGGGCCGGACCATGCGGTGGCGGAGGCGGCCGACCGGATGCTGCCGCTCGATCTCGGCGCGCCGGAGGTGGCGCTTCCCGAGGGGTTCGCGGAACGGGGCACGGCGGCGATCGGCCGCACGCTCCCGTCCCCGGTGCTCAGGCCGCGCATCAAGCGGAACTGGACGCGGCCGCTGGTGGCGGGGCTCGTCGGCCTCGTCCTCGGCGTCGTGCTGGGCTGGCAGCGCCCCGACCCGGATCCGCTGGCCGTGGCGGTGCTGGTCAGCGCGGCAGGCGTGCCGCAGGCGGTGGTGGAGGCCTATGGCGGGGACCTGACCGAGGTGCGCTTCGTCACGCCGGTCGTTGTGCCCGAGGGGCAGGAGATGGTGCTCTGGACGCAGCCCCGGCCCGGGGCCGCGCCGGTTCCGATCGGGCAGATCGGACGGGTGCGGCCTGCGCACATCCGGGGGCCGGAGCTGCCGGCGCCGGGACGGGGCCAGCCCTACGAGATCACCTTCGAGCCGACGGAGCGCGGGGCGGAGGCGCGGCCGAGCGGGGATGTGCTGGCCAGCGGGGCCGCCGCGCCACAGGGCCGCTGACGGCGCGGGCGCGATCGGCGCTTGCGGGTGGCGGAGCTTGCCCATAGGATCGCGCGCGAAGGCCGGGAGAACGGGCGCAGCGCCCGTGCCGAAGGAGCAACCGCCCCGGAAACTCTCAGGCGAGTGGACCGGTCTTCGACAACGGACTCTGGAGAGAGGCGCATTGCGCCCGCCGAAGGGATAGCGATCTCAGGCAGAAGGACAGAGGGGGCGCCGGGCCGTCGAGGCCGTTTGCGGAAGCGAGGGGGCTTTCGCGGACCGTGCGCTTGATGGCTCCACCGCTAGGACAAGGGAGTGGAGGCATGACCGAGGACATCCTGCAGACGCCGCTGAGCGCGATGCACCGATCGAAAGGCGCCCGAATGGTCGCCTTCGCGGGCTACGACATGCCGCTCAACTTTCCTCTCGGCATTCTCAAGGAGCACCTGCATACGCGCGAGGCCGCCGGGCTCTTCGACGTGAGCCACATGGGGCAGGTGGAGATCCGGCCGAAATCGGGCAATCTCGAGGACGCCGCGCGGGCGTTCGAGGCGCTGGTGCCCGTCGATGTGGTGGGTCTGGCGGAGGGGCGTCAGCGCTATGCCTTCTTCACCAACGATGCGGGCGGCATTCTCGACGATCTCATGGTGGCAAACCGCGGCGATCATCTCTTCGTGGTGGTGAACGCGGCCTGCAAGGCGGCGGATCTCGCGCTGATGCGCGAGGCGCTGGGCGAGAGCTGCACGGTGGAGCCGCTCGAGCGCGCGCTCGTCGCGCTCCAGGGGCCGCGGTCCGAGGCCGTGCTGGCCGATCTTCACCCCGATGTCGCGCTGATGCGCTTCATGGAGGTGCGCGAGATCGACTTTCACGGCATTCCGGGCGTGGTCTCGCGATCCGGCTACACCGGCGAGGACGGCTACGAGATCTCTCTTCCCGCAGGGTCGGCGGTGGATGTGGTGGAGCGCATCCTCGGGCATGAGGAGGTCGAGCCGATCGGGCTCGGGGCGCGCGACTCGCTGCGTCTGGAGGCGGGGCTCTGCCTCTATGGCCACGATATCGACGAGACGACGACGCCGGTGGAGGCCGCGCTCGGCTGGGCGATCCAGGATGTCCGGCGCAATGGCGGGCGGCGCGCGGGCGGATTTCCGGGCGCGGGCGTGATCCTCTCGCAGCTTTCGGGCGGGGCGCCGCGGCGGCGCGTCGGGCTGCTGCCCGAGGGGCGGGCGCCGATGCGCGAGGGCACCGAGCTCTTCGCCGCAGAGGCGGGCGAGCCGGTGGGCCGGATCACTTCGGGCGGCTTCGGGCCGAGCGTCGGGGCGCCTGTCGCGATGGGATATGTGCCGAGCGAACTCGCGGCGCCGGGCACGCAACTGCTTGCCAAGCTCCGTGGAAAAATGCTGCCTGTAACGGTGGCGAAACTGCCCTTCATTGAACCGGGCTACAAGCGCGGCTGAGGCGTGGAGAAAGAGCGAATGCTGAAATTTACCGAGGAACACGAGTGGCTGAGGCAGGATGGGGACGAGGTGATCGTCGGCATCACCGAGCATGCCGCCGAGCAGCTGGGGGACCTCGTCTTCGTGGAACTGCCCGAGGAGGGCGTCACGGTCGCCAAGGGTGACGAGATCGTCACCATCGAATCGGTGAAGGCCGCGAGCGACATCCTCGCGCCGCTCGACGGCACGATCACGGAAGTGAACACCGCGATCGTCGAGACGCCGGGCCTCGTGAACGAGGATCCGATGGAGGCGGGCTGGTTCTTCAAGATGACGCTCGCGAACCCCGCCGATCTCGACGAGCTGATGGACGAGACGGCCTACGCCGAGTTCATCGCCTGAGCCTGCGGGCCCGGTTCGACCGGGCCCGGCAGAAGATCCCGAACAAGGAAACGACATGGCCTTCGAGGAAACCGATTATCACCCCTATGACTTCGCCAACCGGCGCCATATCGGGCCGTCGCCGGCGGAGATGGAGCAGATGCTCGCGGTGGTGGGTGCCGAGAGCCTCGATGACCTGATCGACGAAACGGTGCCGAAGGCGATCCGTCAGGCCGAGCCGCTCGGCTGGGGGCTCGCGCTCTCCGAGCAGGCGGTGCTCCACCGCCTGCGTCAGGTCGCGGCGAAGAACCGCGTGATGACGAGCCTGATCGGGCAGGGCTACCACGGCACTGTGACACCGCCCGTCATCCAGCGGAATATCCTGGAAAATCCGGCGTGGTACACGGCCTATACGCCCTATCAGCCGGAGATCAGCCAGGGCCGGCTCGAGGCGCTGCTGAATTTCCAGACCATGATCTGCGATCTCACCGGGCTCGACGTCGCCAATGCCTCGCTGCTCGACGAGGGCAGCGCGGCGGCGGAGGCGATGGCGCTGGCGCAGCGCGCGGCGAAATCGAAGGCCAAGGCCTTCTTTGTCGACCGGGGCTGTCATCCGCAGACCATCGCGGTGATCGAGACGCGGGCCGCCCCCCTCGGCTGGACGGTGATCGTGGGCGACCCCTTCACCGAGCTCGAACCGGAAGAGGTCTTCGGGGCGCTCTTCCAGTATCCCGGCACCCATGGCGAACTGCACGATTTCTCCGGGCCGATCGCCGCACTCCACGGCGCGAAGGCGCTGGCCTGCATGGCGGCCGATCCGCTGGCGCTGACGTTGCTGACGCCGCCGGGCGAGATGGGGGCCGACATCGCCATCGGCACGACCCAGCGCTTCGGGGTGCCCCTGGGCTTTGGCGGGCCGCATGCGGCCTACATGGCGGTGAAGGATCCGCTCAAGCGCTCGATGCCGGGGCGGATCGTCGGGGTCTCGATCGACGCGCGCGGCAACCGGGCCTACCGCCTCAGCCTGCAGACCCGCGAGCAGCACATCCGGCGCGAGAAGGCGACCTCGAACATCTGCACCGCGCAGGCGCTGCTCGCGGTCATGGCCTCGATGTATGCGGTCTTCCACGGGCCGATGGGGCTCAAGGCGATCGCGCAGCGCATTCACCGCAAGACGGTGCGGCTGGTGAAGGGGCTCGAGAGCCTCGGCTTCGAAGTGGAGACGAAGCACTTCTTCGACACGGTGCTGGTGAAGGTCGGCGCGGTGCAGGGCGTGATCCTGAAGGCGGCCGAGGCGGAGGGGATCAATCTCCGCAAGGTGGGGGCCACCCATATCGGCATCAGTCTCGACGAGACCACCCGGCGCGAGCACACCCAGAAGGTCTGGCGCGCCTTTGGCGGCGACATGCTCGACCGCGATCTGGACCACGAATACCGGCTGCCGGAAAATCTTGTCCGCACAAGCACATATCTGACGCACCCGATCTTCCACATGAACCGGGCCGAGGCGGAGATGACCCGCTACATGCGGCGGCTGGCCGACCGCGATCTGGCGCTCGATCGGGCGATGATCCCGCTCGGCTCCTGCACCATGAAGCTCAACGCCACCGCCGAGATGATGGCGATCACCTGGCCCGAATTCGCCGACATCCATCCCTTTGCGCCGGACACGCAGACGGCGGGCTACCAGGAGCTCATCGGCGATTTCTCCGAGAAGCTCTGCGCCATCACCGGCTATGACGCGTTCTCGATGCAGCCGAACTCCGGCGCGCAGGGCGAGTTTGCCGGGCTGATGACGATCCGGGCCTATCACGCGAGCCGGGGCGAGGCGCATCGCGACGTCTGCCTGATCCCGGTTTCGGCGCACGGGACGAATCCGGCCAGCGCGCAGATGGCGGGCATGAAGGTCGTGGTGGTGAAGTCGGCCGAGAACGGCGACATCGACCTCGAGGATTTCCGCGCCAAGGCCGAGCAGCATTCGGACACGCTGTCGGCCTGCATGATCACCTATCCCTCGACGCATGGCGTCTTCGAGGAGACCGTGCGCGCGGTCTGCGACATCACCCATGCCCATGGCGGGCAGGTCTATCTCGACGGGGCGAACATGAACGCGCTGGTGGGGCTGGCGCGGCCCGGCGACATCGGCTCGGACGTGAGCCATCTGAACCTGCACAAGACCTTCTGCATCCCCCATGGCGGCGGCGGACCCGGCGTGGGGCCGATCGGGGTGAAGACCCATCTGGCGCCGTTCCTGCCCGGCATCGAGGGCGGTGCGGGAATGGTCGCGTCGGCGGGCTCGGCCTCGATCCTGCCGATCTCCTGGGCCTACTGCCTGCTGATGGGCGGCGCGGGGCTGACCCAGGCGACGAAGGTGGCGATTCTCAACGCCAACTACATCGCGGCGCGGCTGAAGCAGGCCTATCCGATCCTCTATGCCTCGAAGACCGGACGGGTGGCGCATGAGTGCATCGTGGATACGCGGGTGCTGAAGGAGAGCGCGGGGGTGACGGTCGATGACGTCGCCAAGCGGCTCATCGACTGCGGCTTTCACGCGCCGACCATGAGCTGGCCGGTGGCGGGCACGCTGATGATCGAGCCGACCGAGTCGGAGCCCAAGGCCGAGCTCGACCGCTTCTGCACCGCGATGCTCGCCATCGCGGCAGAGGCGACGGCGATCGCCGAGGGCCTGATGGACCCGGAAAACAATCCGCTGAAGCGCGCACCGCATACGGTCGAGGATCTCGTGGGGGTCTGGGACCGGCCGTATGACCGCGAGGCCGCCTGCTATCCGCCCGGCGCCTTCCGGGTGGACAAGTACTGGCCGCCGGTCAACCGGGTGGACAATGTCTGGGGCGACCGCAACCTCGTCTGCGCCTGCCCGCCGCTCGAAAGCTACGCCGCGGCGGCGGAGTAGGGGCGAAACCCCGATGCCGCTTGCTGGCAGGCGGCGGCAGAAGGGCGGGTGATCGGCTTCCGGCGAGATTTCACAACTGTGGGTGTAGTATCTTTCAGGTGCTGTCGCGTGCTGCGCCGCACGCGGCAGCTTTCTTGACCAATCCGCAGGAATGACCCGTGCGGGCTCAGTTGACCTCCGCTCCGGGCGTCGTTATGCCAGCGTATAGCGAGGGTGCGCCGCGGTGCACCGAAGTTAACTGACATTGGTCGGAGGTGAGAAATGGATGATCTCTTGCGCGAGTATCTTCCGATCCTGATCTTCCTCGGACTGGCGGTCGCCCTGGGCCTTGTGCTTCTGCTCTCGGCCGTGATCGTCGCGATCAGCAATCCCGATCCCGAGAAGGTTTCCGCGTATGAATGCGGGTTCAACGCATTCGACGACGCGCGCATGAAGTTCGACGTCCGGTTCTATCTGGTCTCGATCCTGTTCATCATCTTCGACCTCGAGGTCGCCTTCCTGTTCCCCTGGGCGGTGAGTTTCCAGAACCTCGGCGATCTCGGGTTCTGGTCGATGATGGTCTTCCTCGCCGTGCTGACGATCGGCTTTGCCTACGAATGGAAGAAGGGAGCCCTGGAATGGGAGTGACACCGACCGGACAGGCCACCGAGTCGAAGACCGACACCGGCTCCGGCGCGTTCGTCCCGGCTGCGGGGTCCGGCACCTATGCCGCCGGGCTCAACGCGGCGGGTGCCGACAAGGAAGTCGCGGCGCGCGCGCTTTCCGACGAGCTTGCCGACAAGGGCTTCCTGGTGACCTCGACCGCGGGCATGATCAACTGGGCCCGCACCGGTTCGCTGCACTGGATGACCTTCGGGCTTGCCTGCTGCGCCGTCGAGATGATGCAGACATCGATGCCGCGCTACGACCTCGAGCGCTTCGGCACCGCCCCGCGCGCCTCGCCGCGCCAGTCGGACCTGATGATCGTCGCGGGCACGCTCACCAACAAGATGGCGCCGGCGCTCCGCAAGGTCTACGACCAGATGCCCGAGCCGCGCTACGTGATCTCGATGGGGTCCTGCGCCAACGGCGGCGGCTACTATCACTACAGCTATTCGGTGGTGCGCGGCTGTGACCGGGTGGTGCCGGTCGATGTCTATGTGCCGGGCTGCCCGCCGACCGCGGAGGCGCTGCTCTACGGGATCCTGCAGCTTCAGCGCAAGATCCGCCGCACCGGCACGATCGTGCGCTGAGGACGGGGGAGAACGCCATGGAACTTGCCGCCTTCCAGGATCTTCAGGAGACGATCACCGCCCGCCAGGAGGCTGCGGTCGTCGGTTCGGAGATCCGTCACGGGGAGCTGACCATCACCGTCACGCCCGCCTCGCTCGTCGATTTCATCTCCTACCTCAAGATGGACGGGGCCTGCCGCTTCACCACGCTCATCGACATCACGGCGGTGGACTGGCCGGAGCGCGAGAAGCGTTTCGAGCTGGTCTATCACTTCCTGTCGATGCACCTGAACCAGCGCATCCGGATCAAGGCCGACGTGCGCGAGGACGAGCTCGTGCCCTCGATCGTCGAGGTGCATCCCGGTGCGAACTGGTATGAGCGCGAAGTCTTCGACATGTACGGGATCCTGTTCTCGGGCCATCCCGACCTGCGCCGGATCCTCACCGACTACGGGTTCCGCGGCTATCCGCTCCGCAAGGATTTCCCGACCACGGGCTATGTCGAGGTCCGCTACGACGAGGAACAGAAGCGCGTGGTCTACGAGCCGGTCCAGCTCGTGCAGGAATACCGGCAGTTCGACTTCATGAGCCCGTGGGAGGGCGCGGAATACATCCTTCCCGGCGACGAAAAGAAGGGCGGGGCGTGACGGGACTGCTGATCTGGGCCATCGGTACGGCGCTGGTGATCCTTCCGCTCTGGAAGCTCTGCGCCCGCGCCGGTCTTCCGCCGGCCCTGTCTCTGATCAGTGTGATGCCGGTGTTCGGCGTCATCCTTCTTTGGATTCTCGCGCTCAGGCCATGGCCCGGAGATCCCGGCTACGAGGGGAACTAGACGATGGACGGAAACGTGACCGACGTCATGACCGGAGAGCAGAGCATCCGGAATTTCAACATCAACTTCGGCCCGCAGCATCCGGCTGCGCACGGGGTGCTGCGGCTGGTGCTCGAGCTCGACGGTGAGGTTGTTGAGCGGGTCGACCCGCATATCGGGCTCCTGCACCGCGGCACCGAGAAGCTGATGGAGAGCCGCACCTATCTCCAGAACCTGCCCTATCTCGACCGGCTCGACTACGTGGCGCCGATGAACCAGGAGCATGCCTGGTGCCTTGCGATCGAGCGGATGACGGGCACCGAGATCTCCCGGCGCGCCTCTCTCATCCGCGTGCTCTATTCCGAGATCGGGCGGATCCTGAACCACCTCCTCAACGTCACCACGCAGGCGATGGACGTGGGCGCGCTCACCCCGCCACTCTGGGGCTTCGAGGAGCGCGAGAAGCTCATGGTCTTCTACGAGCGGGCCTGCGGCGCGCGGCTCCACTCGGCCTATTTCCGGCCCGGCGGCGTGCATCAGGACCTGCCGCAGGATCTGCTCGACGACATCGCCACCTGGGCGGGCGAATTCCCGGAGATCATCGACGATATCGAGGGGCTTCTCACCGAGAACCGGATCTTCAAGCAGCGCAACGTCGACATCGGCATCGTGAGCCAGCAGGACTGCCAGGACTGGGGCATGTCGGGCGTCATGGTGCGCGGCTCGGGGCTCAAGTGGGACCTGCGCCGTTCGCAGCCCTACGAGTGCTATGACGAGTTCGACTTCCTGATCCCGGTCGGCAGGAACGGCGACTGCTATGACCGCTATCTCTGCCGCATGCACGAGATGCGCGAGAGCACGAAGATCATCAACCAGGCGATCGCCAAGCTCGAGAAGTGCAAGGGCGAGGATGTGCTGGTGCGCGGCAAGCTCTCGCCGCCGAGCCGGGCGACGATGAAGAGCTCGATGGAAGCGCTGATCCATCACTTCAAGCTCTACACCGAGGGCTTCCACGTGCCGGCGGGCGAGATCTATGCCGCGGTCGAGGCGCCGAAGGGCGAGTTCGGCGTCTATCTCGTGTCCGATGGCACCAACAAGCCCTGGAAGGTCAAGCTTCGCGCGCCGGGCTATCCGCATCTGCAGGCGATGGATCACATCTGCCGCGGCCACATGCTCGCGGATGTCTCCGCCGCCCTCGGCTCGCTCGATATCGTGTTCGGGGAGGTGGACCGGTGAGGATTTCCCGCTCCGCAGCCCTGTTTTCGGGCGGGGTGGCTGCGGCTCTTGCCGCGGCCCCTGTGCTTGCCGAAGAGGCTGTCGATCCGGCGCCGCTGGCCGAGGCTTTCGTGAAGATCGGCTGTCACGGCACGGAAAAGGATATCTTTCCCTATGTCGGGAGCAATGGGCTGGAGGCGTCGAGTTTCGGGGCCCAGTTCAAGGCGCTCGCCGCATCCGGCCATCTGGTTTCGGATGACCATGGCGAGACGTTCCGACTGACCAACTGGGGGCCTTGCGAATAATGCTGCGCAGACTTTACGACGAACAACCCGAGAGCTTCGCCTTTACCCCCGCCAATCTGGAGTGGGCGAAGGGGCAGATCGCGAAATACCCCGAGGGCCGTCAGGCGAGCGCGGTGATCCCGCTGCTCTGGCGGGCGCAGGAGCAGGAAGGCTGGGTGTCGAGGCCGGCGATCGAGGAGATCGCGAAGATGCTCGGCATGGCCTCGATCCGCGTGCTCGAGGTCGCGACCTTCTATTTCATGTTCCAGCTCCGCCCGGTGGGCACGGTGGCGCATGTGCAGGTCTGCGGCACGACCTCCTGCATGATCTGCGGGGCGGAAGACCTCATGGCGGTCTGCAAGGAAAAGATCGCGGCGCATCCGCACGAGCTTTCCGCCGATGGCAAGTTCTCCTGGGAAGAGGTCGAATGCCTCGGGTCCTGCGCGAACGCGCCGATGGCGCAGATCGGCAAGGACTATTACGAGGATCTGACCGCCGAGAGCTTCGGGGCGCTGCTCGATGCGCTGGCGCGCGGCGAGGTGCCGGTGCCCGGATCGCAGACCGGGCGGTTTTCCTCCGAGCCCGCCGGCGGGCGGACCTCGCTCAAGGACGGCGATCCGGCCTATGAGGGCAATTCCTCGGTGAGCCTCGCGGTCTTCGGTCAGGATACGGTGAAGCGGATCACCGGCGACGAGCCCGCGCTCCGGATGCCCGAAGCGGAAGGCGCGGTGGCCGAAGCGGAACCGGAAGCGGCACCGGAACCGGAAGCGGCGCCGGCGGCTCCCGCCCCGGCGATGGACGAGCCGGTTGCGGCCGCCGAGGGCGAGCCGACCGATCCCGAGCCGGTCGAGGAGGGCAGCAAGCCGCCGACGCTGGTGGAGCCGCGGGACGGACAGCCGGATGACCTCAAGAAGATCAAGGGCATCGGGCCGAAGCTCGAGCAGCTGCTGCATTCGCTCGGCTACTATCATTTCGATCAGATCGCGGCCTGGACAGGGGCCGAGGTTGCATGGGTGGACGCCAATCTCGAGGGCTTCCGGGGCCGGGTCACGCGCGACGAATGGGTCGCGCAGGCCAAGGTGCTTGCCGGCGGTGGCGACACCGAGTTTTCCGAGCGCGTCGACAAGGGCGACGTCTACTGAACGCGAGGGGTGTCCCGAGGGGCGCCCGCAAGAGCGGTCCGCGCAGTGGCGCGCGCGGGCCTGAACCAGACCAAGCAGCCCGACCCCCGCGGGCCGGCAGATAGGGACAGATACGGATGCTGGCGGACAAGGACCGGATCTTCACCAATCTCTACGGCATGTATGACCGTAGCCTGAAGGGTGCGCAGGCGCGCGGCCACTGGGACGGCACCGCCGAGATCCTGGGCCGTGGCCGTGACAAGATCATCGAGGAGGTGAAGGCCAGCGGGCTCCGGGGCCGCGGCGGCGCGGGCTTCCCGACCGGGCTCAAGTGGTCCTTCATGCCGAAGGGCGATGACGGGCGGCCGCATTACCTCGTGGTCAACGCCGACGAATCCGAGCCCGCGACCTGCAAGGACCGCGAGATCATGCGCCACGATCCGCACACGCTGATCGAGGGCTGCCTGATCGCGAGCTTCGCGATGGGCGCGCATGCCTGCTACATCTACATCCGTGGCGAATACATCCGCGAGCGCGAGGCGCTGCAGATTGCCATCGACGAATGCTATGACGCGGGGCTGCTCGGCAAGAACGCCTGCGGCTCGGGCTGGGATTTCGACCTCTATGTGCATCATGGCGCCGGGGCCTATATCTGCGGCGAGGAGACGGCGCTGCTCGAGAGCCTCGAGGGGCGCAAGGGCATGCCGCGGCTGAAGCCGCCTTTCCCTGCGAACACAGGTCTTTATGGCGCGCCGACCACGGTCAACAACGTGGAATCGATCGCCGTCGTGCCGACGATCCTGCGCCGGGGGGCGGGGTGGTATGCGAGCTTCGGGCGGCCCAACAACGCCGGGGTGAAGCTCTACGGTCTGACGGGGCATGTGAACACGCCCTGCGTCGTCGAGGAATCGATGTCGATCTCGCTCAAGGAGCTGATCGAGAAGCACGGCGGCGGCGTGCGCGGCGGCTGGAAGAACCTCAAGGCGGTGATCCCCGGCGGGGCTTCCTGCCCGGTGATCCCGGCCAGCCATTGCGACGACGCGATCATGGATTACGACGGCATGCGGGAGCTGAAATCCTCCTTCGGCACCGCCTGCGCCATCGTGATCGACCAGCAAACCGATGTCATCAAGGCCGTCTGGCGGCTCTCGAAGTTCTTCAAGCACGAGAGCTGCGGCCAGTGCACGCCCTGCCGCGAGGGCACGGGCTGGATGATGCGGGTGATGGACCGGCTGGTGACGGGGGATGCGGAGCCGCACGAGATCGACATGCTGCTCGACGTGACCAAGCAGGTCGAGGGCCACACGATCTGCGCGCTCGGCGATGCGGCGGCCTGGCCGATCCAGGGCCTGATCCGGCATTTCCGCAACGAGATCGAGGACCGGATCAAGGCGAAGAAGACCGGCCGCGTGAGCGCGGTGGCGGCGGAATGAGAAAAATGCCGGAACATCAAGGGTTAACGGCGCAAACGGCGATCTGGAACCCGTATGGAATGCATATGGAATCCGTATTGCGAGAAGAACAGTCGGAATTGAGAGGTTAACGGCGCCCCCCGTGCGGGAGCCGTCAGGCATCGGACCACGAACTGGAGCGGTCATGACACCGGAAGGACATCACCTCGCGGAGCTCAACGTCGGGCGGCTCCTGGCCGAGCCGGGCGATCCGCGCGTGGCCGAGTTCATGGCGGCGCTCGATCGGGTGAACGGGCTCGGCAAGCGGATGCCGGGGTTCGTCTGGATGATGGAGGGCTCGGGCGAGCCGGGCACGGGGAACACCGAGACGAAGATCGGCGGCGATGCGCGGTTCGTCTCGAACCTCACGGTCTGGGAGAGCGTCGAGACGCTGGAGAGCTTCGTCTGGAACACGGTGCACCGGCAGTTCTACGAGCGCCGGGCGGAGTGGTTCGAGGTCTTGGGCGAGATGCATTTCGTCATGTGGTGGGTGCCCGCGGGGCACAGGCCGACGCTCGAGGAGGCGCTCGGGCGGCTCGAGCACAAGCGGGCCCATGGCGACAGCGATCAGGCCTTCGGCTGGTCGTATCTGAAGGAAGCGCGGCTGTGGCGGGAGCGGAACTGCAGCGCCGTCGCGGCGGAATAGGAGCGGGACATGAACGAAGAGGTCATCATCTCCGAGGGCAATCCGATCATGAGCATGGTCATGTTCCTGCTCTTCGCGGCGCTCGCGGTCATTCCCTTCTGGAAGCTCTGGTCGCGGACCGGGCATTCCGGGTTCTGGGGGCTGCTGGCGCTCATCCCGCTCGTCAACGTGGTCGCGCTCTGGATCCTCGCGTTCAAGCGCTGGCCGATGGATCGCGGGGAGTGAGCGCATGAGCGATGCAGCTGGGCGGATCGCCGCCCCGGAACACGAAGCAGGATTTGTTGGAGCGTTGAGATGAGCGACCTACGCAAAGTCATCATCGACGGGATGGAGATAGAGGTCGATCCTCGCATGACGCTGCTCCAGGCCTGCGAGGAAGCCGGCGTCGAGGTGCCGCGCTTCTGTTACCATGAGCGGCTCTCGATCGCCGGGAACTGCCGGATGTGCCTCGTCGAGGTGGTGGGCGGCCCGCCGAAGCCGGCGGCCTCCTGCGCGATGCAGGTGAAGGATCTGCGGCCCGGCCCGGAAGGCGCCCCGCCGGAAATCAAGACCAAGAGCCCGATGGTCAAGAAGGCGCGCGAAGGGGTGATGGAGTTCCTGCTCATCAACCACCCGCTCGACTGCCCGATCTGCGACCAGGGCGGCGAATGCGACCTGCAGGACCAGGCGATGGCCTATGGCGTCGATTTCTCCCGCTACCGCGAGCCGAAGCGCGCGGCGGTGGACATGGATCTCGGCCCGCTCGTCGGCACCTGCATGACGCGCTGCATCTCCTGCACCCGCTGCGTGCGCTTCATCACCGAGGTCGCGGGCGTGCCGGAAATGGGCCAGACCGGCCGCGGTGAGGACAGCGAGATCACCTCCTATCTCGGCGCGATGCTGACCTCCGAGATGCAGGGCAACGTGATCGATCTCTGCCCGGTGGGCGCGCTCACCTCCAAGCCCTATGCCTTCACCGCCCGGCCCTGGGAGCTGAAGAAGACCGAGTCCATCGACGTGATGGACGCGCTCGGCTCCAACATCCGGGTCGACGTGAAGGGCCGCGAGGTGATGCGGATCGTGCCGCGCAACCATGACGGCGTGAACGAGGAATGGCTCGCGGACCGCTCGCGCTTCATCTGGGATGGGCTGCGGCGCCAGCGCCTCGACAAGCCCTATGTGCGGGTGGACGGCAAGCTCAAGCCCGCAACCTGGGGCGAGGCCTTCAAGGCGATCGCGGCGGCGACGAAGGGCCGGAAGGTCGCGGCACTGGCCGGGGATCTGGCCTCGACCGAGGCGGTCTACGCGCTCGGCGCGCTGGCGAAATCGCTGGGCTGGAGCACGGAATGCCGGGTCGACGGCGCGAAGCTGCCCGCGGGCAACCGCTCGGGCTATGTCGGCACCGCGACGATCGAGGATCTGGAACATGCGCAGATGATCCAGCTCGTCGGGGTCAACCCGCGGCTGGAAGCGCCGGTTCTCAATGCGCGCATCCGCAAGGCCTGGCTGCGCGGCGCGACGGTCGGCCATGTCGGCCAGCCCACGGATCTCAGCTATGACGTGGTGAACGTCGGGCCCGGCCGGGCGGCGCTTGCCGATCTCGCCGACAAGGAGATCGGCCGCGCGAAGGAGCTGGAAACGGTCGTCGTGATCGGGCAGGGCGCCCTCACCGGCGCGGATGGCGAGGCCTGTCTCGCGGCCGCGATGCGGCTCGTGGAGAATTCGCGCAGCAAGTTCCTCGTGCTCCACACCGCGGCGGCGCGGGTCGGCGCGATGGATCTGGGCTTCACGACCGAGGGCGGGCTCGACGCGGCGCTCGACGGGGCCGAGGTGATCTACAATCTCGGCGTAGACGAGATCGACCTGCCGGACGGCGCCTTCGTGATCTATCAGGGCAGCCACGGCGATCGTGGCGCGCACCGGGCGGACGTGATCCTGCCGGGCGCGGCCTACACGGAAGAGGCGGGGATCTTCGTCAACACCGAGGGCCGGCCGCAGATGGCGAACCGGGCGGGCTTCCCGCCGGGCGACGCGCGCGAGAACTGGGCGATCCTGCGGGCGCTTTCGGCCGAGCTCGGCGCGACGCTGCCCTTCGATACGCTGGGCGCGCTGCGGGCGGCGATGACCGAGGCGGTGCCGCATCTCGGCGCGCTCGATGTTGTCCCGGAAAACGCATGGACGCCGGTGGCCTCGGGCGATATGTCCGAAGGCGATTTCGTTTCGCCGGTCACGGCACACTACCTCGCGAACCCGATCATGCGGGCCAGCCAGGTGATGGCGGAGCTGGCGAAGCTGGCGAGCGACCGGGCCCGGCCCCTGGCAGCGGAGTGAATGATGGACGGCTTTTTCGATACCGGTCTGGGCATCTTCGTCATCATTCTCGCCCAGTGTCTGCTCGTGACGGTGCTCATCCTCGTGAGCCTCGCGTTCCTGATGTATGCCGACCGCAAGATCTGGGCGGCGGTGCAGATCCGGCGCGGGCCGAACGTGGTGGGTCCCTGGGGGCTCATGCAGAGCTTCGCCGACTTCCTGAAGTATATCGTCAAGGAAGTGGTGGTGCCCTCGGGCGCCGACAAGTTCGTCTTCTTCATGGCGCCGATGATCAGCTTCATCACCTCGCTGATCGTCTGGGCGGTGGTGCCCTTCGGTGACGGCTGGGTGATCTCCGACCTCAATGTCGGGATCCTCTTCATCTTCGCCATCTCCTCGCTCGAGGTCTATGGCGTCATCATGGGCGGCTGGGCGTCGAACTCGAAGTATCCCTTCCTCGGCAGCCTCCGCTCGGCGGCGCAGATGATCTCCTACGAGGTCTCGATCGGCCTCATCATCGTCGGCGTGCTGATCTCGACGGGCTCGCTCAACCTCAGCCAGATCGTGCGGGCGCAGGACGGGGATTTCGGCTTCTTCTCCTGGTACTGGCTGCCGCATCTGCCGATGGTGTTCCTGTTCTTCATCTCGGCGCTGGCGGAGACGAACCGGCCGCCCTTCGACCTTCCGGAAGCGGAATCGGAGCTCGTGGCGGGCTATCAGGTGGAATATTCCTCGACGCCCTTCCTGCTCTTCATGATCGGCGAGCTGATGGCGGTCGTGTTCATGTGCGCGCTGATGTCGATCCTCTTCTTCGGCGGCTGGCTCTCGCCCATTCCGGGGCTGCCCGACGGGCTCTTCTGGATGGTCCTCAAGATGGGCTTCTTCTTCTTCATCTTCTCGATGGTGAAGGCGATCGTGCCGCGCTACCGCTACGACCAGCTCATGCGGATCGGCTGGAAGTTCTTCCTGCCCTTCTCGCTTGCCTGGGTGGTGATCGTGGGGCTCATGGCGCATTACGGCTGGTTCTGGGGTGCCTACCAGCGCTGGGCAATCGGAGGCTGACATGGCATTCACCTACGCAAAGGCGGCACGTTACTTCCTGCTCGCGGACTTCTTCGCAGGCTTCAAGCTGGGCATGAAGTATTTCGTCAAGCCGCGCCCGACGCTCAACTATCCGCACGAGAAGGGGCCGCTTTCCCCGCGCTTCCGCGGCGAGCACGCGCTCCGGCGCTATGCGAACGGCGAGGAACGCTGCATCGCCTGCAAGCTCTGCGAGGCGATCTGCCCGGCGCAGGCGATCACCATCGATGCCGAGCCGCGCGACGACGGCAGCCGCCGGACGACGCGCTACGACATCGACATGACGAAATGCATCTACTGCGGCTTCTGCCAGGAAGCCTGCCCGGTGGATGCGATCGTCGAGGGGCCGAATTTCGAGTTCGCGACCGAAAGCCGCGAGGAGCTGTTCTACGACAAGGCAAAGCTCCTCGAGAACGGTGATCGCTGGGAGGCCGAAATCGCCCGCAACCTCGAGCTGGACGCGCCTTACAGATGACCGATACGCCGCCGATCGTGACCAGGGCCCGCGGAACGGGCCGCAGCCAGGAGGGGGGTCTCTCATGAGCTTCGCCGTCTTCGCCTTCTACCTCTTCGCCGTGATCGCGGTCGTGGCAGGCGCCTTCGTTGTCTTCGCCCGGAACCCGGTCCATTCGGTGCTCTGGCTCATCCTGGCCTTCCTGTCGGCGGGCGGGCTCTTCGTGCTGCTCGGGGCCGAGTTCGTCGCGATGCTGATGCTCATCGTCTACGTGGGCGCGGTCGCGGTGCTCTTCCTCTTCGTGGTGATGATGCTCGACGTCGACTTCGCCGAGCTCAAGTCGGGCATGGCGCGCTATCTGCCGGTCGGGCTGCTGATCGCGGTGGTGCTGCTGGTGCAGCTGGGCTTCGCCTTCGGCGGCTGGCAGGTGGACGAGACGGCGATGTCGCTCCGCGCCGCGGTCACGCCCGACCCGGCGGAGGTGTCGAACACCGTCGCGCTCGGCAACCTGCTCTACACGAAATATGTCTTCCTCTTCGAGGCGGCGGGCCTCGTGCTCCTGGTCGCGATGATCGGGGCGATCGTGCTCACCCACCGCAGGCGGGCCGGCGTGAAGCGCCAGGACGTCATCTCGCAGATGTACCGCGATCCGGCGACCGCGGTCGATCTTCTCGACATCAAACCGGGGCAGGGCGCATGATCGGACTGAGCCATTATCTTGCCGTCGCGGCGATCCTCTTCGTGACCGGCATCTTCGGGATCTTCGTGAACCGGAAGAACGTCATCATCATCCTGATGTCGATCGAGCTCATGCTGCTCGCGGTCAACATCAACATGGTGGCCTTCTCGGCCTACCTCGGCGACCTCGTCGGGCAGGTCTTCACACTCTTCATCCTGACGGTCGCGGCGGCCGAGGCGGCCATCGGGCTCGCCATTCTCGTCTGCTTCTTCCGTAACCGCGGCACCATCGCGGTCGAAGACATCAACATGATGAAGGGCTAGGAAAAGATGGTCTCGCTCATTCTGCTTCTGCCCTTCTTCGGCGCCCTCATCTGCGGCTTCGGCCACCGGATGATCGGCGAGAAGGCCGCGACCTATGTCGCGACGGGCATTCTCTTCTTCGTCTGCTTCCTGTCCTGGATCGTCTTCTTCTCCTTCAACGGCCAGACCGAGAGCGTGCCGCTCTTCCGCTGGATCGCCTCGGGGACGCTTTCGGCCGACTGGGGCGTCCGGGTCGACCGGCTCACCTGCATCATGCTGGTGGTGGTGACGACGGTCTCCTCGCTCGTGCATCTCTACAGCCTCGGCTACATGGGGCATGACGAGAACTGGAAGGAGGGCGAGAGCTACCTGCCGCGCTTCTTCGCCTATCTCTCCTTCTTCACCTTCGCGATGCTCGCGCTGGTGACCGCCGACAACCTGCTGCAGATGTTCTTCGGCTGGGAAGGCGTGGGCGTCGCCTCCTACCTGCTGATCGGGTTCTACTATCGCAAGGCGAGCGCCAACAACGCGGCGATGAAGGCCTTCATCGTCAACCGCGTCGGTGACTTCGGCTTCCTGATGGGGATCTTCTCGCTCTACTTCCTCGTCGACTCGATCCATTTCAACGACATCTTCGCCGCCGCGCCGGAGATCGCGCAGACGCAGTTCACCTTCCTCTGGCGGGAATGGAACGCGGCCGAGATCGCGGCGTTCCTGCTCTTCATCGGGGCGATGGGCAAATCGGCGCAGCTGTTCCTTCACACCTGGCTGCCGGACGCGATGGAAGGCCCGACCCCGGTTTCGGCGCTGATCCATGCCGCGACCATGGTGACGGCGGGCGTCTTCCTCGTCTGCCGCATGTCGCCGGTGCTGGAATTCGCGCCGGGCACGCTCACCTTCATCACCTTCATCGGTGCGATGACGGCGTTCTTCGCGGCGACCGTGGGTCTCGTGCAGAACGACATCAAGCGGGTGATCGCCTATTCGACCTGTTCGCAGCTCGGCTACATGTTCGTGGCCGCCGGCGTCGGCGCCTATCCGGTCGCGATGTTCCACCTCTTCACGCACGCCTTCTTCAAGGCGCTCCTGTTCCTCGGCGCGGGCTCGGTCATCACCGCGATGCACCACGAGCAGGACATGCGGAATTACGGCGGGCTGAAATCCAAGGTGCCCTTCACCTACTGGACGATGATGGCGGGCACGCTCGCGATCACCGGCGTCGGCATTCCGCTCACCTCGATCGGCTTCGCGGGCTTCCTCTCGAAGGATGCGATCATCGAGAGCGCGCATGCGGGCTCCAACGCCATGGCGGGCTTCGCCTTCTGGTCCCTGGTCATCGCGGCGGCCTTCACCTCGTTCTATTCCTGGCGGCTGGTGTTCATGACCTTCCACGGGAAGCCGCGGGGCGATCATCACGCCCATGACCATGCCCACGAGAGCCCGCGGGTGATGCTGATCCCGCTCGGCGTCCTGGCGGCCGGCGCGATCTTCGCGGGCATGATCTGGTATGGCCCGTTCTTCGGCAATCACGAGCGGATGAACGCCTTCTTCGGCCTTCCGGTCCACCACGAGGAGACGGTTGCCGAGGGCGAGGGCCACGGCGCGGCGCCGGCTGAGGCCGGGCACGACGCGGCGGCGACGGCGGATCACGGCGACGTGGTGGCTTCGGAGACCGGCGCGGATGCGGTTCATGCCGGCGAGACGGCGCCCCAGGGCGCGGTCTTCTTCGGGCCGGACAACCACACCATCGAGATGGCGCATGAATCGCCCGTCTGGGTGAAGGTCTCGCCCTTTGTCGCCATGCTGATCGGTTTCGCGATCGCCTACTGGTTCTACATTCTCGACCCGAGCCGCCCGAAGGCGCTCGCCGAGACCCAGCCGATCCTCTACCGGTTCCTGCTCAACAAGTGGTATTTCGACGAGATCTACGACGTGATCTTCGTCCGGCCTGTCCGCTGGCTCAGCACCTTCCTCTGGAAGAAGGGGGACGGGGCGACCATCGACGGGACCATCAACGGCGTCGCCATGGGGTTCGTGCCCTTCGTCACGCGGCTCGCGGGCCGGGCGCAGTCGGGATACCTGTTCCATTACGCGCTCGCCATGGTGGTCGGACTGATCCTGCTCACCCTCTGGCTCAGCATCGGGAGTGCCGGGTAAGATGAACAGCCTGCTTTCGCTCATCACGTTCCTGCCGCTGATCGGCGCCGTCGTCCTGCTCGTCTTCCTCAAGGGCGAGGACGAGATGGCGCAGCGCAACGCCAAGCTGCTCGCGCTCTTCACCACCGCCGCGACCTTCATCCTCTCGCTCTTCGTGCTGCTGGGCTTCGATCCGACCGATACCGGGTTCCAGTTCGTCGAGGAGGGGGCCTGGCTCGGCGGGCTGACCTACAAGATGGGCGTGGACGGAATCTCCGTGCTCTTCGTGATGCTGACCACCTTCCTCATGCCCATCGTCATCGGCGCGAGCTGGCACGTGACGAGCCGGGTGAAGGAATACATGGTCGCCTTCCTCGTGCTCGAGACGCTGATGATCGGCGTGTTCTGTGCGCTCGATCTCATCCTCTTCTACGTCTTCTTCGAGGCGGGCCTCATTCCGATGTTCCTCATCATCGGGATCTGGGGCGGCAAGGACCGGATCTACGCCTCGTTCAAGTTCTTCCTCTACACGCTGCTCGGCTCGGTGCTCATGCTCGTCGCGATGATCGCGATGTACTATCAGGCCGGGACGACGGACATTCCGACGCTGCTCACGCACCAGTTCGACTCCGAGACGATGCATGTGCTCGGGTTCACCATCGCGGGCGGCGCGCAGACGCTGATGTTCCTCGCCTTCTTCGCCAGCTTCGCGGTGAAGATGCCGATGTGGCCGGTGCACACCTGGCTGCCTGACGCGCATGTGCAGGCGCCGACGGCCGGGTCGGTGGTGCTGGCGGCGATCCTCCTGAAGATGGGCGGCTACGGCTTCCTGCGCTTCTCGCTGCCGATGTTTCCGGTGGGCTCGGAGGTGATGCAGGATTTCATCTTCACGATTTCGGTGATCGCCATCGTCTACACGAGCCTCGTCGCGATCATGCAGGAAGACATGAAGAAGCTGATCGCCTATTCCTCGGTCGCCCACATGGGCTTCGTGACGATGGGGATCTTTGCCTTCAACCAGCAGGGGCTCGACGGCGCGATCTTCCAGATGCTGAGCCACGGCTTCGTCTCCGGCGCGCTCTTCCTCATCGTCGGCGTGATCTACGACCGGATGCACACCCGCGAGATCGCCGCCTATGGCGGGCTCGTGATCCGCATGCCCGTCTACGCGCTGATCTTCCTGCTCTTCACCATGGGCAATGTGGGGCTGCCGGGCACGTCGGGCTTCGTCGGCGAATTCCTGACGCTCTCAGGCGTCTTCCAGGTGAGCACCTGGGTCGCCTTCTTCGCGGCCTTCGGCGTGATCCTCTCGGCCTGCTACGCGCTCTGGCTCTACCGCAAGGTGATGTTCGGGGATCTCATCAAGGAGAGCCTCAAGACCATCGCCGATCTCTCGGGCCGGGAGAAGCTGCTCTTCGCGCCGCTGGTTGCCGCGACGCTGCTGCTCGGGATCTACCCCTCGCTCATTCTCGACGTGATCGGACCTTCGGTCACCGCTCTCGTCCATCACACCGACTCGGCGCTCGCGGCGGCGGCCACGACGCTCGCGCAGAACTGACGCTCCCGGGAGACAACAGATGCTCGGCCAAGACCTTTCCGTGATCGCACCGGAACTCGTGCTCGCGCTCTATGCCATGGGGGCGCTGATGTGGGGCGCCTATGCGGGACGGGACGCAAGCCGCATGATCCTCTGGGTCTCGACGGGGGTGCTCGTCGCGGTCGGGCTCTGGGTCGGCGTTCACGCCGGCGGCACGCAGACCGCCTTCGACGGCTCCTTCGTGTCCGACGGCTATGCGCGCTTTGCCAAGGTGATGGTGCTCTTCGGGGCGGCGGCCACGCTCGCGCTCAGCGCCGATTTCCTGTCGCGCAACGAGCTGATGAAGTTCGAGTATCCGGTGCTGATCGTGCTGGCGACCGTCGGCATGCTCATCATGGTCTCGGCCGCCGACCTGATCGTGCTCTATCTCGGGCTCGAGCTTCAGTCGCTTGCACTCTACGTGGTGGCGGCATTCCGGCGCGACTCGCTGCGCTCGACCGAGGCGGGGCTCAAGTATTTCGTGCTGGGCGCGCTCTCCTCGGGGCTGCTGCTCTATGGCGCGAGCCTCACCTACGGCTTCTCCGGCACGACGATGTTCGCGGGCATCGCCATGGTCGCCGGTGGCGGCGAGCCGATGTCGGTGGGCCTCGTCTTCGGCCTCGTCTTCCTCATCGCGGGCATGGCCTTCAAGATCTCGGCGGTGCCGTTCCACATGTGGACGCCCGATGTCTATGAAGGCTCGCCCACCCCGGTGACGGCGTTCTTCTCCACCGCGCCCAAGGTCGCGGCGGCGGCGATGCTGGCGCGCGTGCTCTTCGATGCCTTCGGCAATGCGGTGGCGGACTGGCAGCAGGTGCTGGCGCTGCTCTCGCTCTTCTCGATGTTCCTCGGCTCCTTCGCGGCGATCGGGCAGACCAACATCAAGCGCCTGATGGCCTATTCCTCGATCGGGCACATGGGCTACGCGCTGCTCGGCCTCGCGGCCGGCACGCAGGAGGGCGCGCAGTCGCTGCTCATCTATCTCGCCATCTACGTGACGATGAACGTCGGCGTCTTTGCCTTCATCCTCAACATGCGCCGCGACGGGCAGCAGGTGACCGATATCGCCTCGCTCGGCCTCTACTCGCGAGTCGATCCGGCGCGGGCGGCGGCGCTGGCCGTGCTCATGTTCAGCCTCGCCGGAATTCCGCCGCTCGTCGGGTTCTTCGGGAAGTTCTACGTGCTGAAGGCGGCGGTGGATGCGGGCCTCGTGTGGCTGGCGGTGGCCGGTGTCGTCGCGAGCGTGATCGGCGCCTATTACTATCTGCGCATCGTCTACCTCATGTATTTCGGCCAGGAGGTGGAACCCCTCGATGGCCGGATGCCGTCGATCCACTGGGGGCTGCTCGGGGCATCGGCGCTCGCGATGGTGCTCGGCATCATCAACCTCTTCGGTGTCGAATCCCTCGCCGCTTCGGCCGCCGCCACGCTGGTCCAGTGACCGGCGGATGACGGACCGGCCGTGATGGATTGGCCTGCCAGCGTCGGGCGCAGCGTACACGAGGCGCTCGACAGCACGAATGCCGAGGCTCTGAGGCGGATCGCCGGGGGAGAGACCGGCCCGTTCTGGATCCTTGCCGGCCGTCAGACCATGGGGCGCGGCCGGCGCGGGCGGGGCTGGTCCTCCCTTCCCGGCAATTTCTACGCGAGCTACGCCTTCACGCCGCCGGGCGGACCGGCCGAGGCGGCGCTGCGCTCCTTCACCGCCGCACTTGCGCTCCATGACGCGCTGGTCGATGCGACCGGGCGGCCGCAGCTTTTCGCGCTCAAGTGGCCGAACGACGTGCTGCTTTCCGGGCACAAGCTTGCCGGCATCCTGCTCGAGACCGGAGCCGGCCCGCGCCATGCGCCGGTGGCGCTGGTGATCGGCATTGGCGTCAATCTCGCGGCGAGCCCCGATGCCGCGGCGCTCGAGGCCGGGGCGGTGCCGCCGATCAGTCTGGCGGAAGCGACGGGGATTTCCGTCCCGCCGGCAGAGTTTCTCGATCTTCTCGCGCCGCGGTTCGAGCACTGGGAAGCGCGGCTGCGCCGGGAGGGCTTCGGGCCGATCCGTGCGGCCTGGCTCGCGCGGGCGGCGCGGATCGGCGAGGAGGTGACGGCGCGGCTGCCGGGGCGCGAGATCCGCGGCATCTTCCGCAGCCTCGACGAGAGCGGCGCGATCCTGCTCGATACGGCATCCGGGCGCGTCGCGCTCCCGGCGGCGGAGATCTTCTTCACGCCGCAGATCCTGTCCGGGGAGACCCACCATGCTGCTCGCGATTGACGTCGGCAACACCAACACCGTCTTTGCGATCCATGACGGGCGCGAGATCATCGCCGAGTGGCGCTGCGCCACGGAGCATCAGCGGACGGCGGACGAGTATTTCGTCTGGCTCCAGCAGCTGCGGGAATTTCACGGCATCACCGGCGAGATCCTCTCGGTCGTGATCTCCTCCGTGGTGCCGCGGGTGGTGTTCAATCTGCGGGTGCTCTCGGACCGGTATTACCGCTGCCGCCCGCTGGTCGTCGGCAAGCCCGACGTCCGGCTCGGGGTGCCGGTGCGGGTGGATCCGACGACGACGGTGGGGGCGGACCGGCTGGTCAACACGGTCGGGGCGCATGATCGCTATGGTGGCAATCTCATCGTGGTGGATTTCGGCACCGCCACGACATTCGATGTTGTCGGTGCGGATGGCGCCTATGAGGGCGGGGTGATCTCGCCGGGCGTCAACCTCTCGCTCAAGGCGCTGCATGACGCCGCCGCCGCCCTTCCGCATATCGATGTGACGAAACCCGCGCAGGTTGTCGGCACGAATACGCTTGCCTGCATGCAGTCGGGTGTGTTCTGGGGATATGTGGGTCTGATCGAGGGCATCTGTGCCCGGATCCGGGAAGAACGCGGCATCCCGATGACCGTCATCGGAACCGGCGGCCTGTCGACCCTTTTCGCCCAGGGTACGGATGTCCTGGAGATCATCGATACAAAACTGACGATCCACGGCCTCGTGTTGATCGACCGACTGAACAGAGAGTGAGACCGCCCCGTATGCCCGAAAAGAAGAACCGGCTCATCTACCTCCCGCTCGGCGGGGCAGGTGAAATCGGCATGAACATGTATGTCTACGGCTACGGTCCCGAAGGGCAGGAGCGGCTGATCCTTGTCGATGTCGGCGTGACCTTCGGCGACATGGAAAGCTCGCCGGGCATCGATCTCATCATGGCGGACCCCTCCTGGGTGCAGGCCCGCGCCGACCGGCTCGAGGGGATCTTCATCACCCATGGCCATGAGGATCATGTGGGTGCGCTCGGCCATCTCTGGCCGCGGCTGAAGGCGCCGGTTCACGCGCGCCGCTTCACCGCCGCGCTGGCGCAGGACAAGATGGAACGCGCGGGGCTCGATGTGCTGGAGGTGCGGCAGGAGGCGCCCTGGCCACACATGGTGCAGGCCGGGCCGTTCCGCGTCGGCTTCGTGCCGGTGTCGCATTCGATCCCGGAATCCTCGAGCCTGCTGATCGAGACGCCGGCGGGGCGCATCCTGCACACGGGCGATTTCAAGGTCGATGCCGATCCGGTGGTGGGCGAGCCCTTCTCGCCGGAGACCTTCCGCGCGATCGGGGACCAGGGGGTTCGCGCGCTGATCTGCGATTCGACCAATGTCTTCAACACGCATCCGGGGCGTTCGGAATCGCTTCTGGCGCAGCCGATCCGTGATCTGATCGCCTCGGCGGAGGGCATGGTGGTCGCGACGACCTTTGCCTCGAACGTCGCACGGCTCAAGACGCTGGCGGAGGCCGGGCGCGCGGCGGGCCGGCAGGTCGTCGTGGTCGGGCGCGCCATGTCGACGATGCTGCGCAATGCGCAGGTCACCGAGATTCTCGAGAGCTTCCCGCCGCTCCTCGATCCGATCGACGCGGCCGACCGGCCGCGGAGCGAGCTTCTGGTGCTGGCAACCGGCAGCCAGGGCGAGCGGCGCGCGGCGACGGCGCAGCTCGCGAACGGCCGCTACATGGGAATGGAGCTCAAGGCCGGGGACATGTTCCTGTTCTCGTCGAAGACGATTCCCGGCAACGAGGTCGCGGTGGCGCGGATTCTCAACCAGCTCAGCGAAAAGGGCGTGAAGGTGGTGGACGAGAGCGGCGGGCTCTATCACGTCTCCGGCCATCCCAACCGACCCGATCTCGAAACGATGCACGATCTCGTCCGGCCCGACGTGCTGGTGCCGATGCATGGCGAGCACCGTCATCTCTCGACCCATGCCGAGCTTGGCGAGAGCCGGGGGCTGAAGGCCATCGTGGCGCCGAACGGGACGATGCTGGATCTGGCGGCGGAAACGCCGATGGTTGTCGAGCATGTCGAGACCGGGCGGGTCTATCTTGACGGCACGCAGCTCATCGGGGCGCTCGACGGCGTGGTGCGCGAGCGCCTGCGGATGGCGATGCGCGGCGCGGTGGTCGTGAGCATCATCATCGACGAAAGCGGGCGGCCGCTCGGCGGCGTCTGGGTCGAGGGCATGGGGCTGCCGGATGATCCCAAGCTGCGGGACGGGCTCGAAGGAACGCTGGAGGCCGAGATCGAGGCGGTGCTTTCGCGCGCGAACCGTTCGGTGATCGGGGACGACGATGCGCTCGAGGAGCTGGTGCAGCGCACCTGCTCGCGTCTCTGCAATACCACGATCGGCAAGAAGCCGGTCTGCCGGGTGATGATCAGCCGTCTCGAAGCCTGAGACGGCGGCCCTTCAGGGGCGGGACGACCCTTGATGTTTCAAAGAAAAAACGGTCCGGACTGAAACAGTCCGGACCGTTTTTCCTGATTCCCTGAATGGATCAGGCCGCGGCGGAGGGAGATGCGTCCGCGGATTCGGCTTCCGTGGCCGGAGCCGGCTCCGTGGCAACCTTCTTGCGGCGCGATTGCGTGCTGCGGCGGGGCTTGCGGGCCGCCGGTTTCTTCTCTTCGGCGGCAGTTTCCACCACGGCTTCTTCCGGCGCTTCGGCCGTTGCGACCTCGTCGGCCTCGGCCGGGGCGCCGCGGAAATCGCGAAGCAGGAAGGCGGGGACATGATCGCCCATGCCGACGATCCGGCCCCCGGAGTCGCGGCCACCATCGCGGCCCCTCGAGCGGCCTTCGCCGCGGGGGGCGCGCTGCTGCTGCGGCGCCGGTGTGGCGGCGGCGGCCGGAGCCGCGGCGGTGCTGCTTTCGCCTTCGGAGCGGCGGCGGCTGCGCGATGCGGAGCGGCGCTCCCGGACAGGGGCCTCCGTATCCTGCGCGTCCGCGGCCTCGGCCCGGGCAGAGCCCGCAAGCGGGCTTTCGGTGCGCGGGATGGTCTTTTTCACCAGCTCCTCGATCTTCGCGAGGTATTTTTCCTCATGCGGCAGGCAGAGGGTGATGGACTTGCCGGCGCGGCCGGCGCGGCCCGTCCGGCCGATGCGGTGGACATAGTCTTCCGAATGGATCGGCACGTCGTAGTTGAAGACGTGGCTCACATTCGGGATGTCGAGGCCGCGTGCGGCAACGTCGGAGGCGATGAGGAGCTTGAGGCCGCCATCGCGGAAGCTGCCGAGGATCTGCATCCGGAGCTTCTGGTCTAGGTCGCCGTGCAGGGCGGAGGCGTCGAAGCCGTGCCGCTTGAGCGATTTCGCGACGATATCAACGTCGCGCTTGCGGTTGCAGAAGATGATGCCGTTGGTCAGCGCATCGCCCTCGGCGGAGATGAGGCGGCGAAGCACGTCGCGCTTCTCGCTGTCGGCGCGATCCTTGCGGGACGGCTTGTGTTCGCAGACCGACTGCTCGATCGTCTCGGAGGTGGTTGCCTGGCGGGCCACCTCGACGCGGACCGGATTGTGGAGAAACTCCTCGGTGATCCGGGTGATCTCCGGGGCCATGGTGGCCGAGAAGAAGAGCGTCTGGCGGGTGAAGGGCACCAACTTGAAGATGCGCTCGATGTCGGGGATGAAGCCCATGTCGAGCATGCGGTCGGCTTCATCGACGACCATGATCTGCACGCCGGTGAGCATGAGCTTGCCCCGCTCGAAATGGTCGAGCAGGCGGCCGGGCGTCGCGATCAGCACATCGACGCCGCGGTCGATCAGCCGGTCCTGATCCTTGAAGGAGACGCCACCGATCAGCAGGGCCATGGAGAGCTTGAGGTGGGCCGAGTATTTCTCGAAATTCTCGGCAACCTGGGCCGCGAGCTCGCGCGTCGGGGCGAGGACGAGGCTCCGCGGCATCCGGGCCCGGGCGCGCCCCTGCGAGAGGGAGCAGAGCATGGGCAGAACGAACGAGGCCGTCTTGCCGGTGCCGGTCTGGGCGATGCCGAGCACGTCGCGCCCTTCGAGGGCATGCGGAATGGCCTGGGCCTGAATCGGCGTGGGGATGGTGTAACCGGATTCGGTTACGGCCTGAAGAACTCGAGGATCGAGCGAAAGGTCTTCGAAACTTGTCATCAAGACTCGCGTGTTTGAGATTGCGGTCGATACGGCCGCAGATCACCACGCGGCCCGGCCTCCGTATTGAGGCCCTACATTGATATGAGCCCAATATCGCACTTGCGGAAAAAAGTCAATCCTCGCCCGGAGAACGCCCATGCGACGCTATTTCCGGGAGGAAATAATGGATCCGAAGCGGCCCCGATTCCGTTGTATCCGGAGTGACCAGCACGAGCTTTGCCGAGACGGGATCGGCGCGCCAGGCAAATTTCCGTGCGTGACAAGGAGACCCATGGTGGACAGTTCAGTTTCGGTGACGGCTTCTGCGGCACAGGCGGCCGTGACGCCACGCCGGGAGGACGATATCTGCGTGATCCTCAACACGCGATCCGGCAAGAAGCGCCAGGAAGTCGCGCGGGAGCTCGAACGGCTTTTCGCCGCGCATTCCGGGCGGGTCGACATCCGGTCGCTCAACTCGGGCCGCGAGGTGGATGGGGCGGCGCGCGCGGCGGTGGAGGAAGGCTTCGGCACCATCGTTGCCGCCGGCGGCGATGGCACGATCTGCGGCATCGCGGCGCGCGTTGCCGGGTCGGACAGCCGGTTCGGGGTCCTGCCGCTCGGCACGTTCAACTATTTCGCCCGCTCGCTCGATCTGCCCGAAGAGCTCGAGGCGGCCGTCGATGTCGTGCGGCGGGGGGACGAACGCGGGATGGGGCTCGGCGAGGTGAATGGCGCCGCCTTCCTCAACAATGCCAGCATCGGCGCCTATGCGATGATCCTGCAGCGACGCGAGCGGATCTATCAGCGCTGGGGCCGGAGCCGGATTGCCGCCTACTGGTCGGTGGTGACGACCCTGCTGCGGCTGCGCTCGTCGCAGCGGATGCAGGTGAGCGTGGACGGCGAGACCCGGACGCTGCGCTCGCCGCTCATCTTCATTGCGGCCAATGCCTTCCAGCTCGAGGTCTTCAACCTGCCCGGTGGGGATTGCGTCGAGGAGGGCAAGTTCGCGCTCTTCGTTGCTCCGGACCGGACCGGACCGGCGCTGCTTGCCTATGCCTTCCGGCTGGCCTTCCGCGGCATGCAGGAGGGACGGGATTTCACCCTGCTCCGCGGGCAGGAGATCGTGATCGACACCGCCCGCAAGCGGATGCTCGTTGCGCGCGATGGCGAGAAGGCGCGGATGACGGGGCCCTTCACCTTCCGGTATCACCGCGACGCGTTGCGCGTGATCGTGCCGCGGGCCACCGGTGAGGGCGAGGGCGAGGGCGAGGCGGAATGAGGCGGATCATTCATCTTTCCGACCTGCATTTCGGGCGGACCCGGCCGGAGCTTCTCGAGCCGCTGCTCGCAGTGATCCGCGATCTCGAGCCGGATCTCGTCGCGCTGTCGGGCGATCTGACCCAGCGGGCGCGGCGCAGCCAGTTCGGTGCGGCGCGCGCGTTCCTCGACCGGCTCGATCTGCACTGGCTGGCCGTGCCGGGAAATCATGACGTGCCGCTCTATAATGTGCCGCTGCGGCTGACCGATCCGTTCTCGGGCTACCGCCGCCGGATCTCGCGCGATCTCGAACCGGTCTATGTGGATGAGGAGATCGCCGTCGTCGGGCTCAACACGGTCGATCCGTTGGCCTGGCAGCGGGGCAGGGTGACGCCGGGCGACATTGCCCGCGCCGCGGAGCGGGCGGGACGGGCGCCGGTGAAGATCCTCATGGCGCACCATCCGTTCAAGCATGTGCCGGACGAGCCGAAGGCCCTGATGAAGGGGGCGCCGGAGGGGCTCGAGGCGCTCGCGCGCACCGGGTTCGATGTGGTGCTTGCCGGGCATCTGCATGCCTGGCGGGTCGAGCCGGTGACAGCCCGGCTCGAGGACGCACGCACGCTTCAGGTGCAGGCGGGCACCGGGCTTTCGACCCGGTTGCGCGGGGAAGAGAACGATTTCAATCTCCTGACGATCGATGGCGAGACCCTCACCGTGTTGCGCTATGCAACAGAGGAAGGCGCGGAGGGATTCGAGCCCGTCGCCAGCCGGTGCTTCGAACGCGCGGGGGAGCGCTGGAAGATCTGTGACGGCGCGCAAAAATAGGGAAAACTTCATCCAGTTTTTACGCAGCTTGGATCGGATGCCTGGAGAATGGCTTCCGAAGCAGGCGGATTTTCCAAGGGGCGCGGGCGCGGCTGGAACCCGCGTTCAGCCTGTTCGCGGCGGCAGGGTTTTCGTGTGCGCCGCAGCGGTGTATAGGCGGTGCCATTCGAGGAGAGTATCGAGATGAATCAGGAAGTATCGAAGGCGCTGCGTGGTGTTGCCCTGTTGAAGGTGCGCAACATTCATCACTGGACTGACCGGACCTTCTCGTTCAACTGCGAGCGGCCGCAGAGTTTCCGCTTCCGCTCCGGCGAATTCGCCATGATCGGCCTGATCGTGGACGGCAAACCGCTTCTGCGCGCGTATTCGATTGCCTCGCCCTCCTGGGACGAAGATCTGGAATTCTATTCCATCAAGGTCGACGACGGCCCGCTGACCTCGCGGCTGCAGCACCTCAAGGAAGGCGACGAGATCGTGATGCGGCCGAAGCCCGTCGGCACGCTTGTCCATGACGCGCTGCTGCCCGGCAAGCGGCTCTTCCTCTTCTCGACCGGCACCGGCATCGCGCCGTTTGCCAGCGTCATCCGCGACCCGGAGACCTACGAGAAATTCGATCACGTCATCCTCACGCAGACCTGCCGCGAGGCGCATGAGCTCGACTACGGCAAGCATCTCTGCGAGTCGATCGTGACGCACGAGCTGCTGAGCGAGATCGTCGGCGACAAGCTCACGCATATCGGCACGACGACGCGCGAGGAGACGCCCTTCATGGGCCGGATGACGGACTGGATCCGCGATGGCCGTCTGGCCGCGGCCGTGGGCGGTCAGCTCGATCCGGCGACGGACCGGGTGATGATCTGCGGCTCGATGGCGATGCTGCAGGATCACAAGGCGATCTGCGA
>QKPN01000190.1 GCA_003258405.1 Rhodobacteraceae bacterium DSL-40
CGAAGAATTCGAACACCAGTTTACGGTCGACGGGCGGCGGCGTCGCGGCGAACAGGGCGGTGCGATAGGCCGATGCTTCGCAATCGTCACGGCCGACAATCGCGAATTTCGAGCGCCCGACACAAAATGCATCAGATGCCTTGGCCAGCGTGCGCAGCGTATCGCCGTCTTCCATCTCGCCATACACGAAATGGTCCGACCCGCTCAGCGGCCGGTCGATCACGCGGGAACAGCCCCCGGCCTCGAGCAGCCACCAGCCCCGGCTTTCCCAGCCTTCGGAGCCGCGCCGGGCAATGGCGCTCC
>QKPN01000002.1 GCA_003258405.1 Rhodobacteraceae bacterium DSL-40
CTTTACCACCACCATCGCGCAGTATCTGGCGACCGAAGGCTGGGGCACGACGACGCTGATCTCCAGCGGCAAGGACGTCTATATCAACTACGGCGCGCGTGACTTTGCCTATGCCTTCCAGAATGACGACCGTTCGGCGGCGGCGGTCCTGTATGCCGAGCCGGGCGGTTACTACGAACACGACATCGACTGGCAGAAGCCGGTCGTGGCCTGCGTGGTCGGGCGCTGGAAATCGCGCCTGACCCGCGCGGTCGGCCATGCCGGCGCAATGGCCGGTTCCGGCGACAAGGCCGAGGACAAGGAGGGCTGGTTCATCGACGCCTTTGGCAGCGGCGGCATCTTCACGCCCGAGACGCCACAGTATGTGTCGAAGAAAGGTGCGGTCGTAACCAACATCGCCGATATTCCCGCGGCGCTGACCGCCGTGATGGCGTTGAATGGCACGCAGCCCGATTTCGCGCCGCGCGGCAATCTGGCGTTGAAGACCTGGATCGCCAACGATCAGGGCTTGCAACTGCCGGCCAATCTGGCGCTGGCCCCGGTGACGGCGCCCGAACCCTATGCAAAACAGATCGCGGCGCTGGACAGCCAGATCGGCGCCGTGGTCGCGCGCCAAACGATGAAGGACAAGTCCGGCGCCTCGATCATGGATCCGAAGTCACGGGTGACCAGCGTCCATGGCCACAGCGTCCTGGATCTGGCGCTTCTGCCGCTTGAGGCGAACTTCGCGCTGCCGCTGGTGCACGAGATTGCAGGCCCGAACGACCGCGCGATGCTGGACGTGGCCGTCGCCGCTGAGGTCAATCTGGTCGGCGATCCTATCCTGATCGCCGCCGATGCCGCGCGCGAGGCCGGCAATTCGCCCAACAGCGTCATGGCGGCGGCCGCCGCGATCGTCGGTCCTCGCCGGGTCGAACGGGCGCTGGCCTGCACCGATATACTGATCGAGTTGTTCGCCCATTCCGGGCTGAAGGACGGCCGCGATGAAACCTTCGATACCAGCGGCGTCACGATGGATGATGACAGCCGGGCGATGTTCCTGGCGACCGATGACGAAGCCGACGATCCCCGGCCCGAGGCCATGCTGGCGGCGGTTCAGGCGCGCGGCGGCACATCGGTCTTTCTGACATATCTGTCGGGCTTCGGCGAACGGCTGAACCGCGACGCCATTCTGGCGGCCATTGCCCTGACCATTTCCTGGGGGCCCTTGATGCGCAAGCGGATCACCCGGCTGACCGCCCGCACGCTGCCCTGGTATTTGCGCCTCTACGGCGTGATGGTCGGGGCCTCGATCCCCGGCCCGCATCACCAACATGGTTCGCTTTGCGGCATCCCGCGCGAAGAGCGTTTTGACCAATGGACCATGGCCGATCTGTGCTATCTGGCGATGACCGGCAAGCGCCCGGCCAAGGCCGAGGCCGAGATGTTGCAGGTGCTGGTCGGATTGCTGATCTCTAACGGTCCCGGCTCGATCTCGGCGCAGGGCGCCAAGGGCGCTGTCGCCGCCGACGGGCCGCAGACTCCGGACCGGGTGCAGATCAACAAGGCGATGGTCGGCTTTCTGACCCATACCGGCTACAGCCATGGCGGCAACGGGTTCGAGGGCATGGCATTCCTGCTCGAACAGTTCAGGGACAGCGGGCTGACCGATCCATCGGATCCCAACCACGGGCTGGACCTGACAGCCATGGCCCGCGAATTTGCGCTGCGCTACAAGCAGGACAAGCGGCAGGCCAAGGAACAGGGCGCCGAGGTCCGCGCACTTCCCGGCGTTCATCATCCGGTCTTCAAGGGCAAGCCGGTGAACCACGACCCCCGCGAGGTCTTTATCGCCGAGTTCATGGAAAGCCGCGGCCGCTACAACGTGTTCCACGCCTTCTATCGGGAACTGGTACGGCAGCTGCACGAGGTCGGCGCCACGCCCTATGTCTTCTGCGTGAATGTCGATGCAGTGATCGCCGCGATGATGCTGGCGCTCTTGTGGGACGACTACCGGTCAGGGCGTCTCGTGGATCGCGATCTGGAAACGGCTGCCTTCACGGTGTTCCTCTATGGCCGGATGATCGGCTCGGCGGCGGAAATCGACGATCACCTGAACCGGGGAAGAAACATGGACACCCGTACGCCAGCGTCACAATGCGCGCACGTCGTCTGATCCCGTACGCCCGAAGCGTCAGCCGGCCATCCGCACCGTCGCGATGCCGGCCGACACCAGCCCCGCCGGAGACATCTTCGGCGGCTGGCTGATGAGCCAGATGGACCGCGCGGCCGCGACGCCGCGATCAGCGTGGAGGGCATGACGTTTCATTGCCCGCTCAAGGTCGGCGACGAGGTTTCGCTCCAGGCCGAGCTGGAGCGGGCCGGCGAGACTTCGATGCAGATCTGGGTCGCGGCCTGGCGCCGCGAGCACAACGCCGAAGAGCGCCATCTCGTGACCGAAGCGAGCTCCACCTTCGCGTCCTTTCCAACGAATGTGGGTCGCGTCTGGTGCGGTGGTAGCCTGAACGTGCACCATCAGGCGATCTGAAGCCGTGCGATAGGCCCCTGCATGGCGAGATCCGGCTGTCTCGCGGCACACGGCGCGGAAGACCGCTTTCATCTTTGCGTTGCAGCGGTCGCCGCCTCGGCTGAAAGGGCGGCAGGGGCGGTCAGTTGAAGCTATCATATGGCGTCACCCACTCCACCGGAGGCGGCTTCAGTTCTTGCGCCAGCGTCAACCTCGGCCCCTGCTTCCCGTCCAGGATCGCCACGCATCCGGCGCCTGCGGCGTCAACCGCATGGCCCGCGCTATGTAAAAGGGGCGCGATCCCGCTCGATACTCCCGGCGCGCGGCTTCGGTTCAAGGCAGTCCCGTTTCCATTCGGTCTGCAAACTGCACGGCACCACAACAAACTGAACACGCTCAACCCCTCCCGGTCGGCCGCGCGACCCGTGCCTCAAGGCCGGGCGGGTCTCGCCGACATGCCGAAGGCAGATACTGCTGCAAGAATTCGGGGCAAGACCTCGGATAAACGTTCCGCCATTCGTGGCAATTGGCCCGGGCATGAAGGGATCGCATCCGTGCTCGTCACGATGCGTATCGCAGGGTCAAGACCCGGGGATTTGTTTTGCTGACACTCTTGTCCGCCGGTCTCTTTCAGTCCGCCGCCCCTGGGGCGGCCTTGCCATGACCACATCGCCAGTCGGTCGGCGACATGCCAGACCAGCGGCGGAAGGCATGTGTGAAAGCACTGGTATCGGCAAAATCCAGCGCCAGGGCGATATCGCGCATCAGAAGCGGGGTCAGCGAGAGAAGTTCGCGGGCGATGGTGAAGCGCACCTCGTCACGCAAGGCAGTGAAGCTCGTTCCCTCGCGCGTCAACGCGCGGCGCAGGCTGCGCGGATGCAGGTGCAGATGCGCGGCGACGTCGTCCATGCCCGTCCGTCCGCTGATGAAGGCGCTGCGCAGGGCATGGCGCACCATTGCCACCTTGCCCCAGGGGGCCGAGGCCGCCCGCCGTGCAATCTGCGCCAGTGCCGCATCATGTCTTCCGCGGTCGCGATCAGGCAACGGCACGGCGGCGGCGGATGGCGGCAGGAAGATGCAGGTCTGGTCCTGACCATAACGCACCGGGCATCGCGCCAGAGTCCGCAGCGGCGCCGGGTCGGCAGGGGCCGGCCGCATCGACCATAGCTCGACCGGTTCCACCCGCTGTTCCGTCAGGATCGAGAGCAGCAAGCAGCCGATCGCCAGCACCGTGTCATGGATCTGGATGGCGCCCACTCCGGCCGGATCGTAGATGCCGTAGCCACAGGCGAATTCCTCGCGCGTGCGATAGGTATAGACAGCAGCGCCGGTGCAGTTCCAGATCTGCAGCAGGGCATAGTCGTTCAGCGCCTCGCCAAGCGTCGAGGCATGGCGCATGACCTCCCCCGCGGGGCCAAGCGAGGTCAGGCTCTGGCGCCGCCCCAGCAGGATGCCCAGATCCTCCCGACCGCTCAGCGCGGCCGCCCGGTCCAGCACGGTCAGGACGGCGGCATAGGGAAGGAACCTGTCGGGAACCAGATCGGCCGCAGCGATCCCCGCCCCGTCCAGCACGGCGTCGAGGGGGGTTCCAAGTTCGGCCAGCAGCGGCGGCAGATGGGTGAGCGCGGTGCCGCGCTGCAGGTACCGGAAATGCGAGGCAGTCATGGCCCGTCTATGTCCTCCGGAACCAAACCCATCAAAACGAAATGCGCCAAGGCTTGCGCAATGATCTGATGACCGGAAAGGCTGGTTGTCTGCAAGAGCCGGCCCCGGAGCAGACGCGACGAAGGGCCGGTCTGACGCCTCAAAAGCCTGCGTGCCGGGAAGAGAAACCTTGGGTCGAGCCGAAGGGCATCCGGGTGAACCTGCTCAGAGCAACAGAAGCGATCGCCTCGACGCGGGACGCCCCCCTGGCCGCGGAGTTCGCCGGCACGGCGGGCCGCTCGCTGCCCCGGGTCTCAAGGGACCGGTCGGTGACAGGGTTCGGCGCCCCGCGTGACACCCGGTCTCCTGAGGACTGGCCGTTCACCGGACCGACCGACCCGGGCCCTTCCGGGAACGATCCGCACGGCCGGACCTTTGAGAGGGCCGGCAAACCGCCGGGGCTGGCCGGAGCCTTCGAACACCTCAGGCATTCGTCCGCCCCGGTGAGCCCGCCCTGCGGCTCGAACGATTGCGTCGCGGATCAGGAGCTGCATATCTCGGTGCCCGAGGGCTATCACTGGCCTCCGCAGGAATCGGTTCGCAACAGCAATGACGCTTGCCGCAACACGTCCCGAAACCGATCGCACCGCACTTTTCGCGGCGCGCACCGTCCACCTGTATCTGCAGCCGGAGATCATATACATGCGACGTCTTCGAGCCATCCCGGCGCTTGCCATCCTGTCACTGATGGCCGCGCTCTCTTCCGCCTCGGCACAAGAGGCCACCCCCCACCGCCGCATCACCCGCTGGAAAAGACCATCGGTCAGGCCCGCCCCGAGATCGTGCCCTCGCTGATCGTGATGAACAGCCAGGGCGCCGTGCTTGCCGATGGCCAGCTGACGCTGAAAGGCATCGCCGGCAACTCGATCGTCTTTGCCGACCGCCCGGTGCGCTCGGCCGGCCATGCGCCGACCTCCGTTCTGCTGGATGAATGGAACCCCGACTATCCCGACAGCTTCTATGCCGATCCGCCCAATGCCACCGTCTCGGTCTTCGGCGAGAGCGAGAAGGACGTCTATGACGCGGTTGTCGTGCTGAAGAACCCCCAGATGTCCGGCCCCGATCTGACATTCGATGTCGACGTGCTGGAAGGCGATCTGACCGGAGCCACGGGCGCGGCCGCGATCTTCATCGACATCATCGGCCGGCCACTCACGCCGCTGTCCTTCGCCGGGGTGGCCCGCCGCACCGCCCTTCGGGGGGCCTTCTATTCCGCCGGCGCGGCGGAGCCCTACTACGGCGGTTACGGCCCCTATTCCGAACCCTGCGGCTATGGCTCCTACCCGCCCTGCCGCGACTGATCCGCGGAGGCCCCGCCGGCAACGGGCGGGGCCTTCTCCTTCGTCCTGGTCAGCTGCACCGCACGAAACGGCAGCGGTGTCCCGGATTCGGCAGCCGAGCCCCGGAGCGCCACCCAACCGAAGGACGATGACGTGGCAGCCTCCTTTCGGTGACGGTCCCCGGCGAAATCCGGGGACAAGCTGCGCCGGGTGTTCCATCTCGCGACGGTCGGCCCGCGCGACCAGCCGTTCCGGCGCCGACCAGATCGCCCAGGCCGCGCTCCCGGCAGGAAGCGGGCAGGACTTGGTCGCGGTGGCGCACATGATCGGAATGGCCCGCATGACACCGGCGGTTCCAGCTCGCCGCAAGCTCTTCAACCTCGCGGCTGCCAGCAAGCTGCACTTGCCCCGCCGCCTCGTTCAGCCGTCCCGGGTGAGCCGGCGCACCCAGTTCGCGGCAAGGATCGTGAGGCCAAGCGACAGCACCGCGCCGAGGCCCAGCGCCTGCACCGGGGTGAGCGAGGGAAGCCCGATCGCGCGGCCCATCAGCGCGAGCATGAAGACGTTGATCGCCGCGGCACCGGTCACAAAGGGATAGAGGAGCGCGCAGAGAAGAAGATATTTCAACTCTGCGCCTCACGACGTGCCGCTGCCCCGGAGAGGCCGGCGGCAATCACCTCCGGGATGACCCGCCAGGTGCCGAGCGGATCGAGCAGAAGGCCGCGATATCCGGCAGATGCAAGCGCCTCCGGCACGTCCACGACCACATGGCCGTTCCGGGCCGCGAAGAAGGGCAGACAGAGCCCGTCCTGCGCCTCGACCGCAGCATCCCGAAGGCGCGGCGCCTCATCGACGTAGCCGGTCAGGATCCGCGCGAACCGCCCGTCCTGCCTCAGTGCATCGGCCACCCCCTCGGTAACGCGCTTCGGGTGCGGATCGCTCGGCGATCCATGCGCCGCGATCAGAACCGTGGTTGCCGCCGGATCGAGCCCGACGCCCGCCGCCCGTTCCGCAGCATGATCCGACATGAGACGCGGAAGGGCGGGATCGAGCCCCAGTGGCGGCAGCACCTCGCATCCCGCGCCCCCCGCCGCGGCCAGCCGGTCCGGCAGACGGGTGCTGACGAACCAGCCATTGGTCATGAAGAGCGGATAGACGAGTGCCCTGCCCCCGAACGTGAGGAGCGCGGCGGCAAGGGCGCCCGGCGCCGCGAGGGTCGCACTTCCGACCCGCCAGCCCGGAAGCCGTTCTGCCACCTGCGCTGCAAGCGCGGCCAACGCCTTCTCCGCGCCATCCGGCGCCGAGGGTTGGCCATGGGATACGATCAATGCGGTGTCAGTGACTGGTGCCATCAGCGAAGGTGATCTTGTTCCAAACGTTGTATTTTCCCGAGGGCTTGCGCATCGGGATGCGGCGCAGTTCCTCGAGCGTATGCGCATCATAGACGATTACTGCGCCATCGTCGGCCCAGATGCTGAGCAGAGCATGCCCACCCGAGCGGTCGAATTCCACATGGGCCGCCGTGGCGCCGGGAACAGGGCGCAGCGTCTTCACGATTTCGAGGCTCTGCTTGTCGATGACATGCACTGCATCCCGGTTCGGCCCGAAGAACACATCGGCCCAGAAGTAGCGGCTCTCGGGATGCGAGCGCAGGAAGAAGCCCGGCCCCGCCGTCTCGATGGTGCAGACGACCTCCCAGCTCTCCATGTCGATGATCGAGAGCTTCGCCTCCTTCAGATGTGGCGTCGCCATCACCCGCCGCCCGTCCCGGATCCAGGAAATGCCCGAGCCGAGATGGGGAAACCCCGGCAACGGCAGCTCCGCCACTTCGCGCCCGACGGTGAGATTGACCACCACGCCCCGCCCGCCCTCGCGCGACGCTCCGATCAGGAAGCGGTAGTCGGGCGAGAAGAAGAAATCGTCTATAGGCTCGTCGATCGGGATCCGCCGCCGCGCGAAGAGCCCCGTCTCGACGGCGAGCGCCTCCTCCATGCCCGCCTCGTAGCTGTGAACGAACCCCTCATGCACGGGCGGCCCGGTCTCGACGGTCGACACTTCCCAGATCTCGGCCGCATCCTTCAGCGCGAGGATGAAACTCTGGCGCTCCGGCGCCTGATAGACCGCGGAAATCCGCGACGGCACGCCGTCCCGGTCCGCGACGTCGATCACCCGCGCTGCCGTGAGATCCCCGGCGTCGAGAAGCACGAGCGTGGCGGGCAGGTAGTTCGCCACGGCGATCCAGCGGCCATCTTCGGAGATCGCGATGTTGCGGCTGTTGAGTCCCGCCCGGATCCGCCCCACCTCCTGCAGCGACCAGAGATCGTATTTCTGCACCCAGCCATCGCGGGACATGATGAACACATGGCGCCCGTCGGGCGTGAACTTCGGTCCGCCATGCACGGCAAAGGGGGTCGGGAAATGGTCGAGCACCTCGAAACTGTCGCCGTCGAGCACACTCACATGATGATCGCCCGTCTCCACCACCACGAAGAGGTTCAGCGGATCGCCCGCGAACACCGGCGCATCCGCCGCCGCATAACCGGCGTTGAGCGCCCGCGTCGCCGCGATCTCGGCCGCACCCCAGGCCGGCACCTCCGCCACCGGCGCCGTGACGAACGCCGCGAGCGCCGCGATCTCCGCCTCGGGGAGCGTCTCGCCGAAGGCCGGCATCTGCGTCTGAGCCCGGCCGTTCGCGATCACCGCGCCCAGATCCGGGCCCCGCATGCGCCCGAGTGTCTCGGGAATGAGCGCAGGTCCGATGGCTCCGAAGCGGTCGGCGCCGTGACAGGCGGCGCAATGCTCGGCATAGAGCGCCGCGGGATCGGCCCTGAGCCCGGCTGCCAGGATCAGGCCAAGGATCAGCGCGCTAGGAAAAACGATGCGCCGGATCATGGCTCTTGCCCCGGAATGGTGCGACTTCGAGACGCGGCTCCGCCGTTGCCACGCCAATCTCCCCGTCTTCGAGAAAGCAGGCCGGATCCTCGGCCCAGGGATCTCCGGTGAGCTGCAGGGCGCGAATGCGGGTATTGCCGCCGCAGACCGCGCGATAGGCGCAGGCGCCGCAGCGCCCCTTGAGCGGGCGCGGCCGCTGGCGCAGGGAGGAAAGCATCGGATCCTCGCCGGTCCAGAGCACGGAAAAGGGCGTCGTCTTGACGTTGCCGACGGTATAGTCGGACCAGTAGGTATCGGGATGCACCCGGCCCTGCGGATCGATGTTGGCGACCCCGAGCCCCGCCGAATTGCCGCCCCAGGCCTCGAGCGCCGCCCGCAGCGCCGCGACCCGCTCGGCCGGGAACCGCTCTTCCGCCCAGCGCAGGAACCAGACCGCATCGGCATCGTTGTTGCCGGTCACGATTTCCGGCCCGGTGCCGTTCAGTGCGGCCCGGTAGGCGCGCTCGACCAGCAGCGCGATCGCCTCCCGGCTCCGCCGCAGCTCGGCATCCTCGCCCCGGTGCTTGTCGCCGCGACCCGCATAGACGAGATGCGAGAGATAGAACTTGTCGATGCCTTCCGCCTCGCAGAGATCGAGCATCTTCGGCAGTTCCGCCGCGGTATCCTGGGTGATGGTGAAGCGCAGCCCCACCTTGACCCCGCGGGCGAGACAGTCGCGGATACCCGCGAGGGCTGCCTCGTAGGCGCCCTCCTTGCAGCGGAACCAGTCGTTCATCCCGCCGATCCCGTCGAGGCTGATACCCACGTAATCGAAACCGATCTCCGCGATCCGGTCGGCAACCGGCCCGGCCAGCGAGGTGCCGTTGCTCGAAAGCGCGAGATACCGGCAAGCCGTCCGCGCCTTCTCCGCGATCTCGAAGAAATCCTTCCGCATCAGCGGCTCGCCGCCCGAGAGGATGAGGGCTGGCAGCCGCAACGTCTCGAGATCGTCGAGCACCGCCATCGCCTGGGCAGAACTGAGCTCGCCCGGAAACGGCACATCCGCCGAGCTCGTGTAGCAATGGCGGCACTGGAGATTGCAGCGGCGGGTGAGGTTCCAGATCACCACGGGCCGCACCGGCCCGGACCGGCGGCGCGGGCGCGCCGTGGTGCCATGGACGAGATCGTGCATGTAATGCGAGAGCCGGAACATCACGTCTCCTTTCGCGACAGGCGCAGGCCGGTCTTCTTGAGGATGCGGGTCGAATAGAGAATGTCGTTCGCGCGGGCCGCCGGCCCGAGCAGCACCGCGATGCGCGCGCGCTTGGCCTCGACCTCCGAACGGTCCCGGCCATGGACCATGGCGAAGAGATTGTAGGGCCAGCCCGGCATCGCCCGCGGCCGGAGATAGGCATGGCTCACGAAATCAAGCGCCCCCACCGCCGCGCCGAGCTCCGAGGCGACTGCATCCTCGAGATCCCAGACCGTCATGCCGTTGGCGGTCATGCCGAGCGCATAATGGTTCGGCGCCCCCGCGATCCGCCGGATGACGCCGCGCTCCTGCATCACCGCCATCCGCTCCAGGACCTCGGCCTCCTCGAGCCCGAGCTCCTCGGCGACGGCGGCGAACGGCCGCGGCACCAGCGGCAGCCCGCCCTGGGTCGCGGCGATGATCCTGCGGTCGGTCTCGTCGATCCTCATGCCGCCACCCGGAACCGGATGAAGAATTCCTCGAGCTTGGGAAAGCGCAGCACCATGATGCCGGTCTGCCCGGTGATCGCCTCGGCCACGCGGACGATGTCCTCCGGCGTCTCGGTTGCCAGCACGAACCACATGTTGAGCCGGTGGGTGCGGGCGTAGTTGTGCGCGACCTCCGGCCAGGCGTTCACCTGCCCGGCCACCGCGTCGAACCGCTCCTCCGGGACCTCCATCGCGCAGAGACAGAAGGCGCCGCCCATCGCGGCGGCATCGTAGAACGGGCCGAAGCGGGTGATGACCCGCTCCGCACGCAGGCGCGCGATCCGCTCGAGCAGCTCCTCCACCTCGATCCCGAGGCTGTCGGCGAGCCCGGCGAAAGGCTCGGCCACGATTGGCAGCCCGTCCTGGATCGCATTCAGGATGCAGCGGTCAAGGCCGTCGAGGATGGGTTGGTCGCGCATCATGCCGCGGCTCCTTCGCCAAGAGAGATGAGAGCGCCCCGCTGCCGAAAGCAGCGCAGGCTGAAGAGGATCTGCGACGGGCAGCCGTCGAGCCGCGCCGCAGCCTCGGCCTGGCCCAGCGTCGCCAGCGCATCCTCCCGGCTCCGCGCATGGATCATGCAGTAGAGCCGGTAGGGCCAGTCCGGCCCGGCGCACCTCCTCTCATAACAGAGCGTCACACCCGGCATGCGGGCCAGCCTCGGCCCGGCCACCGCGATGCGCGCCTCGGGCGCATCCCAGACCACCATCGCATTCGAGGTCCAGCCGAGCGCCCGGTGCCGCACGATCACCCCGAGCCGTCCGATCACACCCGTCTCCAGCAACGCGCCGATCCGTGCGATCACGGCGGCCTCGCTCCGGCCGCAGCTCCGGGCGAGCGCGGCATAGGGCCGCGTCGTGATGTCGAGCCCCTCGCAGAGCCCCTGCAGGATCGCCGCATCGCCCGCCTGGACCGCCTCGCGCCGGAGGGGACGCGGCGCGGGGGGCGGAGCGGCGCCATCGAAGGAAAAACCCAGATCGACGTTGAACGGCCGGACCAGCGGCAGATCGAGCACCCGGAGCCCGGTCCGCCGCGAAATCCGCGCCAGCGCGGCATCCACATGCGCCCGGTCCGGGCCCGTCGCCACGAACCAGAGGTTCCACGCATGATCCCGAAGGTAGGAATGGTTCACCCCCTCCTCCGCATCGATGACCGCCGCAACGGCCTCGATCTCCGCCGGCGGCGCGGCCATCGCGGCGAGCGTGCTTGCTCCGGCGGTGTTCGGCCGGCAGGTGCCGCCGAGCCGGCTGATGAACCCCCGCTGCCGGAGCCGCCGCAGGTGCCCGACCACCTCCGCCTCGCCCAGCCCGAGCGCGGCGGCCAGCACCGAGAAGGGCCTCGGCTCGAGCGGAAAATCCCTCTGCCAGTTTTCGAGAAGCCGCCGGTCGATCGGGTCGAGATCCATGGCCATCTCCCTAGAGCCCGGTGCGATGCGCGCGCGCGGTGAAGAAGATCCCCGACGGGCTTTCGGCCGGGATCTCGGCGATCTTCTCGAAGCTTGCGGTGTCGTAGACATCGATCCGGTTCGCATCGCGCACCGAGATCCAGACCTCGTTGCCCCGCGGCGCGAACTCCATGTGCAGCACGGCCGGCCCGGGCTTCAACTCGTGCACGATCTCGCCAGAAAGCGTGTCAATCACCTGCACCGTATCATTGTCGGGGTGGGCGAAGTTCACCCAGACCTGACGCCCGTCGGGGCGCGCCACCGCGAAGACCGGCTGGCCATGCACCGCTGTCCGCCCGACCTCCTCGAAGCTCCGCGCATCCATCCAGAGCACCTCGTGCCGCCCGATTGCGGGCAGCGCGAAGCGCTCGCCAGCCAGAGCCCAGCCCTCGAGATGCGGCATCTTGTAGACCGGAAGCGCCGGATCGTCCTTGGCATAGCCGTCGAGAATGCGCCGCGCCCGCAGCGGCTCCTGCCAGAGATCGATCTCGGCCAGCCCGTCCTCGCCGAAGAGCCCGGCGATATAGGTCCGGCCATTGGCGGTCACCAGCGCATCATAAGGATTGGCCCCGATCCCGGTGATCTTCGTGATCGCAGGCTCCGGGCCGCCGGAAAAATCCGCGACCCAGGTCTCGCCCGCATCCCAGAGCGAGAAGACGAAGCGCCGCCCCGGCACATCCACAAGGCCGAGCGTCCTGGAGCCTGTCGGAATGTCCGCCACCGGCGCGAGCGTCGCGGCATCGAAAACCCGCACGCCGCCGGGCTCGTAGTTCGAGACCGCCACAAGCGTGCCGTCGTCCGAGATCGCCCCGCCGATCGAATTCCCCGCCTGCATCACCCGGCCCACGATGTCCTGCGTCAGGATATCGACCTTGGTGAGCCCGCCGTCGCGCCCGAAGACGAATGCATGGCGTTCGTCCGGCGAGAAGACGACCGACGCATGCGACAGATCGCCCAGCCCCTCCACCCGGCCGATCGCGGCATGCTCGGATCGGTCCAGCACCAGGAGCGAGCCCGTGGTCCGCTCGACGGCGACGCCGAGATCGCCCGTCCCGCGCAGCTCCGCCGCCGCGGCGGGGAGGGCCAACATGAGCGCAACGATCAGGGTTCGAAGCATCATTCCTCGTCCTCCAGCAGATACCTGGCGATCCAGTCGGCATCCTCCGGCGAGATCAGCGGCCGCCAGGGTGGCATGGCCGTCCCGGGAATGCCGTCGAGGATCACCGCCGCCAGCCCTTCGGGTGTCCGGGCCGCAAGCGCCGCGGGCCGGATGTCCGAGCCGAGCCCGCCCGCAAGCGTAATTCCATGACAGGCCCCGCAATCCTGCCGGACCAGCGTCTCGAGCTCGGCCGCCCGCCCCGGCGGCAGACCGCTTGCCGCCGCGGGCACGGTCGCCGCCGCGAGCAGAAGGGCCACCAGCCGCTCAGGCATGACCCCCGACCCGCATGAGACCCGGAAAAGCCGCGAGCCCTGCGGCCATCTCCGCCGCGGGCTGCCGCAGATCGACCACGCGCCCGATGACAAGCAGCGCCGGCGCCGCAAGCCCCGCCTCTGCCACGACACCCGGAACGTCCCGCAGCGTCGCCGAGACACAGGTCTCCGCCGCCATCGTCGCCGAGGCCACGACGAGCGCCGGCAGGTCCGGGGGCATCCCGTGGGCGATGAGCTGCGCCGAGATCACCGGCAGGGCCGCGAGCCCCATGTAGACCACGAGCGTCGTGTCCGGATCGGCGAGACCGGCCCAGTCGAGCGCGAGCGGCGCGCCCGCGCGGACATGCCCGGTCACGAAGCGGACGCCGGTCGCATGGCCCCGATGGGTAAGCGGCACCCCAAGCGAGGCCGCCGCCCCCGCCGCGGCCGTGATCCCCGGCACCACATCGACGGCAATGCCCGCGGCCCGAAGCGCCGCAAGCTCCTCGCCGCCGCGGCCGAACACGAACGGGTCCCCGCCCTTCAGCCGCACGATGTCATGCCCCTCGCGCGCGAGCTCGATGAGAAGCGCATTGATCTCGTCCTGCGGCACCGGGTGGTGGTCCGGCTGCTTGCCCACGTCGATCCGCCGCGCCCGCGCCGGAACGAGCCCGAGGACCGCGGGCGAGACCAGCCTGTCGTGCACCACGATCCCCGCATGACGGATGAGCCGGTCGGCCCGCACGGTCAGCAGCTCCGGATCTCCCGGTCCCGCCCCGACCAGCCAGACCCGTCCCGGCGGCGGCGGAAGCGGGCCGCCCCGCCGCGCGCTGAGAGGTTCCGCCATCAGTAGACGTCGGCCCTGGTGTTGTAGACGTTGAACTTGCCGGTCGGCGTGATCAGGCGCTCGTCCTTGATTACCTTCTTCATCTCGAGGGTCTTGTCGTCCACCACGACGATCGCCGATTCCCTGTCCTTGGAATTCCAGACCGAGAACCAGATCTCGTTGCCCTCCTCGTTGAACTCGCCCTGCACCACGCGCGGCTGGCCCTCGGCAATCCCCGCCCATTCGCCAATCGGCAGCACGGTGTATTCCGGCTCCTCCTGAGTCAGATCCGAGACATTGAAGACCGCGACCGAAGCGGAAATTTCCGCGTCCGGGTTGAGGGGCGTGTCAACGTAGATGTGGTTCGAGGTCGGATGCGTCTTGATGAAGAGCGAGCCGCCTCCGAGCCCGTAGAGATGCTGCACCACCTTCCAGGCATTGTCGGGATGACCCTCCGGATCGGTGCCGATGAGCGAGATCGTCTCGTCACCCAGATGCGACGTCGCCCAGACCGGCCCGTAGACCGGGTGATCGATGTTGGCGCCCCGGCCCGGATGCGGCGTCAGCCCCCCGGTTTCCACCAGCCCGGCAAGCTTGCCCTCCTTGGTGTCGATCACCGCCACCTTGTTGCGCGCGTTGGCCGCCACCAGGAAATAGCGTTTCGTCGAGTCGAATCCCCCGTCATGCAGGAAGCGCTCGGCCTCGATCTCGGTCACCTTGAGGTTGCGGATGTCGGAGTAGTCGACAAGCTGGATCTTGCCCGTCTCCTTCACGTTCACGATGAACTCCGGCCGGAAATGCGAGGCGACGATCGAGGCCACGCGCGGCTCCGGATGATATTCCTGCTCGTCGTAGATCATGCCGCGGGTCGAGACGATCTTGAGCGGCTCGAGTGTCGCACCATCCATGATGACGTATTGCGGCGGCCAGTAGGACCCCGCGATGGCATAGGTGTCCTCGAAACCCTCGAACTTCGAGGTTTCGATCGAACGCGCCTCCGAACCCACCTTGATTTCGGCGACGGTCGAGGGCTCCTCCATCCAGAGGTCGATCATGTTGACCTTGCCATCGCGCCCGATGACGAAGAGATAGCGCCCCGAGGCCGAGATCCGGCTGATATGCACCGCATATCCGGTGTCGAACACCCGCACGATCTCGTAGGTCGCCCCGTCGATCAGCGCGACCTGGCCCGCGTCCCGCAGCGTCACCGAGAACAGGTTGTCGAGCTTGAGGTCGTTCATCTGCTTGGTCGGGCGGTCCTCCGGCGGCACCACGAGATCCCAGCTCGCCCGCATGTCTGCCATGCCGAACTCCGGCGGCGCCGGCGGCTCGATCAGCAGGTAGCGCGCCATGAGATCGACCTGATCTTCGCTCAGCTCGCCGGACGTGCCCCAGTTCGGCATGCCCGCGGGCGAGCCGTAGGTGATGAAATCCTTGAGGTAGTCGTAGCCGTTCGAACGCGTGATGTCCGTGGTGAGCGGCTTGCCCGTCGCCCCCTTGCGCAACACCCCGTGGCACCCGGCACAGCGCTCGAAATAGATCGTCGCGGCCTGATTGAATTCCTCTTGCGTGATGACGGGGTCGTCGGGCTTCAGCCCGGGGATCTCGACCTCGATCTGGCCCAGCGTCGTCGCGCTGAAGACATATTCGTTGGCCGGGGAATCGCCGTGTCCTGCGGGCTTCTCTTCCTGGGCGTAGAGCGCGTTGGCGGCCATCGTCACCGGCAGGACGAATCCTGCGAGCATGGCGGTCTTGCGCAACCTGGGCGATGTGATCATCGGGGCAATCTCCTCATGCCTTCCTCCCGATCGCATTTTCGCGAGGCCCCCGAAGTGATCCTTGACTTTGGTTAAGGCGCAGGGGCCGGAAGCTGCGACCCTGCCCGTCTGTCATCCGGGACGAGGCCATGCAGCCGATCGCCAGACTTGCGACCCTGCTCATCCTGCTCCTGCTCGGCGCCGGGGCAGGCGGCGCGCGCGAGGGCTTCATTGCTCCCGATGCGATTACCCCGGCGGCGCCCGACGCCGCTCTCGCCGCCGAGATGTTCGGCGCGGCCGAGCCGCTGACCGTCACCCGGATCGAGGCGGCTCCGCCCGGCTGGGAGGTCGCGACACCGGGCGGCATACTCGGCTACATCGCCTCCACCTGGGAAATCTCCGGCTCGGTCGGCTACTCCGGACGCCCGATCGACATTCTCGTCGCGATCACGCCGGACGCCCGCATCGCCGGGGCAAGGCTCATGCGCCACAACGAGCCCGTGCTCACCCTCGGCATCTCGACCGAGGACATTGCGGCCTATGTGAACGGCTTTGCCGGCCTCGACCTCGCGGCCGAACGGGTTGCCGCCTTCGAGACCCGCCCGGACCTGCCGGATATCATTGCGCACGCGACCGTCTCGACGGGCGTCATCCGCGACGCCATCCTCCGGACCGCCCGGACCCTCGCGCTTGGCCGCGGCCTCATCAAGACCACGGCCGGGACCCTCGACCGCGTGAGCTTCCGCCCCGAGGGCTGGGAGGCCCTGGTGGCCGAGGGCGCGCTCGCCCATGTCACGGTTCCGATGGCGGAGGCGCGCGCGGCGCTGGGCGGCGCAAGCGTCCCGCTTCCCGAAACGGGCATCTTTCTCGATCTCTGGACCGCGCTGCTCGACCCGCCGACGATCGGCCGCAACCTGCTCGGGCAGCAGGCCTACACCCGGGCGGTCGCCTCCCTCGGGCCGGGTGACGCGCTGCTGCTCGTCGCCTCGGCCGGGCTCCACTCGCATCGCGGCACATCCTGGCGGCGCTCCGGCGTCTTTGACCGCATCGAGGTGATCCAGGGCCGCGAGACCATCACCCTCTCTCGGGATGATTTCCTGCGCATCGACCGTCTGGCCACGCCCGGTGCGCCGGACTTCCGCGAAATCAGCGCCTTCCGCCTGCCCGGCGGCCGCTTCGATCCCTCCCGGCCGTTTCGCGTCGAGGTCAGCGCCACGCGCACGAGCGCAGCGGGCGACACCCTCACCCTGCGCATTCCCCTCGACTACAGAGTGCCCGCCGGGTTCCTCCTGCCCGATCCCCCCGAACCGGAGCCGCTCTGGATGTCCGCGTGGCAGGCGAAGCGCTTCGAGATCGCGGGGGTGGCCACGATGCTCGCGACCCTCACCGGCATCCTCTTCTTCCAGGAAAGCTTCGTCCGCCGCCCGAAACTCTGGCTCCGCGGCCGTTACGCGTTTCTCGCCGTTACCCTCGTCTGGCTCGGCTGGATCGCGGGCGGCCAGCTCTCCGTGGTGCAGGTGGTGGCCTTCCTGCAATCGCTGCTGACCGGTTTCCACTGGGAGACCTTCCTCATCGAGCCGGTCATCTTCCTCATCTGGTCCTTCGTCGGCCTCGGCCTGCTCTTCTGGGGCCGCGGCGTCTTCTGCGGCTGGCTCTGCCCGTTCGGCGCGCTTCAGGAGCTCTCGAACGCCGCCGCCCGCCGCCTCGGCGTGCCCCAGATCGCCGTGCCCTTCGTGCTGCACGAACGCCTCTGGGTCATCAAGTACACGCTCTTCGTCGCGATCCTCGCGCTCTCCTTCTACTCGATGGAGCAGGCCCTGATCCTCGCCGAGGCCGAGCCCTTCAAGACCGTGATCTCGCTCGGGTTCCGCCGCGCCTGGCCCTTCCTGCTCTTTGCCGGCGCCATCCTCACGGCCGGTCTCTTCATCGAGCGGTTCTACTGCCGCTACCTCTGCCCGCTCGGCGCCGCGCTGGCGATCCCGGCCAAGATCAAGCTTTTCGACTGGCTGCGCCGCCGCCCGCAATGCGGTCGCGAATGCAGGCTCTGCGAGGTGAAATGCACGGTGGGCGCCATAGACCCGATCGGCCGCATCAACCCCAACGAATGCATCCTCTGCATGCGCTGCCAGTCGATCTACCACGACCCCGCAACCTGCACGATCCTCAAGGCCCGCGCCAACCGCGCGGCGCGCCAGCCCGCCCCCCCGGCCCAGCAGGGGCGCCCCGCATGAGACCGACCCGGCGCCACTTCCTCGTCATCGCCGCATCGGCGGCCTCCGCCGCCGCGCTCGCGCGCTGGCCCGAGCGGCAATGGGACTGGCGGGGCGATGCGCTCGGCGCCGAGGCCCGCATCCGCCTCACCGGACCGCGCGACGCTGCCGAGGCCGCCATCGCCGCCATCACCGCCGAGATCGACCGGCTCGAGTCCGTCTTCAGCCTCCACCGCCCCGCCTCCGACCTCGCCCGCCTCAACGCCCGGGGCCGGATCGCCGCGCCCTCGCGCGATCTCCTCACCCTGCTCGAACGCGCCCGGCACTGGACCTCCCGCACCGAAGGCGCCTTCGACCCCGCAGTCCAGCCGCTCTGGCAGGCCGCCCTCACCGGCGCGGGCACGGAAGCCGCCCTCGCCCGCGTCCGCGGCGCGCGCATCGCCACCTCCCCCGGCGTCCTGCAGCTCTCCGGTGGCACCGCCCTGACGCTCGACGGCATCGCCCAGGGCTACATTGCCGACCGCGTCGCCGATCTCGTTCTCCGGCACGGCTTCCACGCCCCGCTCATCGACACGGGCGAGATGCGCTTCACCGGCGAGGCCCCCCAGACCCTGCGCCTCCCCGAAGGCGGCGAGACGCTTCGCCTCACCCGCTGCGCGGCCGCGACCAGCGCCCCTGCGGCGATGCGCCTGCCCCGCGGGCACCACCTTTTCGACCCGCGCTCCGGCCTCTCGCCCGAGCTTTGGCGCTCCGTCACCGTGATCGCCCCGGAGGCCACCGATGCCGATGCGCTCTCCACCGCCTTCGCCGTCTCGCCGCGCGCGCGCATCGGCGATCTCGTGCCTCCGGGCACCGCCGTCTTCGCCATCGACCGCGAAGGCAGACTTCACCGCTTCGGCCGCGCCGAGGGTCTCGCCTGAGCCCCCTCCCGCGTCCGAAGCCCTTCAGCCACCCCGATCGAAAGGAGAAAACCCATGACCAACAGGATGCAGCTCACCGGATGGATCCTCGCCGCCTGCCTCGCGAGCCCGGCGCTGGCCGAGGACGCCGACCCGGCCGCCGGCGAGAAGGTCTTCTCGAAGTGCAAGGCCTGCCACCAGGTCGGTCCGGACGCCAGGAACCGCGTCGGTCCCGAGCTCAACGGCATCATCGGCCGGCCCATCGCCGCGCTGCCGGACTTCAAGTATTCCGAAGCGTTCCAGGAAAAGGCCGCCGAGGGCATGGTCTGGTCCGAGGAGAACCTCACCATCTACCTCCAGAAACCGAAGGACTTCATCCCCGGCAACAAGATGACCTTCCCCGGGCTCCGCAAGGAGGAAGACATCACCAACGTGCTCGCCTATCTCGCGACCTTCCCCTGACGGGCAGCCCTGCCGCGCGGGGGGCCTTCCGCCCGCGCGGCAGCAGCACGGCAAAGCCAAACATGCATGCGCCGCTTGACTTTTGTTAAGGACGATCAGGGCGAATTCGCGAAACCTTGATCTCCAAGACAGGCCGTAGCGGAGAAGGCGATGCGCGAAGTCCTCACCAAATCCATGGCCCGCAACATCTTTTTTGGCGGGTCCCTCTTCTTCATCATCATCTTCCTGCTGCTCTCCCTGCAGAGTCACCGCTACATCGTGACGACCTCGACGGACCGCGCGGGCCTGACCGCCTCCGTCGCGCATGGCAAGCGCGTCTGGGAACACAACGCCTGCATCAACTGCCACACGATCCTCGGCGAGGGTGCCTATTTCGCCCCCGAGCTCGGCAACGTCATGACCCGCTGGGGCGTCGAGGACGATCCGGAAGCCGCCTTCGAAACCCTCAAGGGCTGGATGGAAGCGATGCCCACCGGCATCGAGGGCCGCCGGCAGATGCCCCAGTTCAACCTCTCCGACGAGGATATTCGCGGCCTCAGCGACTTCCTCATCTGGACCAACCGCATCCGCACCCAGGACTGGCCGCCGAACGAGGCGGGCTGAGGAGCCGAGAGACATGAAATACCAGACACAATCGATCGCGAAGGTCTATTTTCTCGCCGCCCTCGCCCTCTTCGCCGTCCAGGTTCTGGGCGGGCTGCTCGCGGGCTGGATCTATGTCGCGCCCAACACGCTCTCCGAGATCCTGCCCTTCAACATCGTGCGCATGCTCCACACCAACAGCCTCATCGTCTGGCTGCTGCTGGGCTTCATGGGCGCGGCCTATTTCATCGTGCCGGAGGAGGCCGAGAACGAGATCTTCTCGCCCACGCTCGCCTATGTGCAGCTGGCAATCCTCATCCTCGGCACGCTCGGCGCGGTGCTGACCTATGTCTTCAATCCCTTCGAGGGCCACGTGCTGCTCGGCAAGGAGGGCCGCGAGTTCCTCGAACAGCCGCTCTGGGTGAAGATCGGCATCGTCGTCGCGGCGCTGATCTTCCTCTTCAACATCACCCTCACCGTGCTCCGGGGCCGCAAGACCGCGATCTCCAATGTCCTGCTCATCGGCCTCTGGGGGCTCGCGCTCCTCTTCCTCTTCGCCTTCTACAACCCGTCGAACCTCAGCCTCGACAAGCAGTACTGGTGGTATGTCGTGCATCTCTGGGTCGAGGGCGTCTGGGAGCTCATCATGGCCTCGGTGCTCGCCTTCCTGATGCTGAAGCTCACCGGCGTCGACCGCGAGGTGGTGGAGAAATGGCTCTACGTCATCGTCGCGACCGCGCTCTTCTCCGGCATCCTCGGCACCGGCCACCACTACTACTGGATCGGCATGCCCGGCTACTGGCAGTGGGTCGGCTCGATCTTCTCCACCCTCGAGATCGTTCCGTTCTTCGCCATGATGTCCTTCGCCTTCGTCATGGTCTGGAAGGGCCGCCGCGATCACCCGAACAAGGCAGCACTGCTCTGGTCGCTGGGCTGCGCCACCCTCGCCTTCTTCGGCGCCGGTGTCTGGGGCTTCCTCCACACGCTCCATGGCGTGAACTTCTACACCCACGGCACCCAGATCACCGCCGCCCACGGCCACCTCGCCTTCTTCGGCGCCTATGTCTCGCTCAACCTCGCGCTCTTCACCTATGCGATGCCGATCCTGCTCGGGCGCGATCCCTACAACCAGGTGCTGAACATGGCCTCCTTCTGGCTGATGTCGGGGGGCATGTGCTTCATGACCTTCACCCTCACCTTCGCCGGCACGGTGCAGACGCATCTCCAGCGGGTGCTGGGCATGAACTACATGGACGTCCAGGATCAGCTCGCGATCTTCTACTGGATGCGCTTCGGGGCCGGTGTTGCCGTGGTCATCGGCGTCGCCCTCTTCCTCTACGCGATCCTGCTGCCGCACCGCGAGGTGGTCTCCAAGGACGCAACGGTCGCGGCGGAGTGAGGGGGCCATGGACGGCACGCCCGACATCGCCCCCGGCGGGGCAGCCCCCTACTACCTGCCGCAGGGCCGCGAATGCGAGATCTTCGCCGCGGCTTACGAGCACCGCCTGCCCCTTCTGCTGAAGGGGCCGACGGGCGCGGGCAAGACCCGGTTCGTCGCACACATGGCCGCCCGCCTCGGGCGGCCTCTGGTCACCGTCGCCTGCCATGACGACCTGTCCGCGGCCGATCTCATCGGCCGCTACCTGCTTCGCGGCGGCGAGACGGTCTGGACCGACGGCCCGCTCACCCGCGCCGTGCGCGAGGGGGCGATCTGCTATCTCGACGAGCTGGTCGAGGCACGCAAGGACGTGACGGTGGTGATCCATCCGCTCACCGACGACCGCCGGACCCTGCCCCTCGACCGCACCGGCGAGGAGATCCCCGCCGCGCCGGGCTTCATGCTCGTCGCCTCCTACAACCCCGGCTACCAGAACATCCTGAAAAGCCTGAAGCCCTCGACCCGCCAGCGCTTCATCGCCCTCGAGTTCGACTTCCCCGCGCCCGGGCGCGAGACCGAGATCGTGGCGACCGAAAGCGGCCTCGCCGGCGAGCGGGTCGCAACCCTCGTCCGGCTTGCGGGCAAGCTGCGCGGCCTCCGCGGGCAGGACATCGAGGAAGGCGTCTCGACCCGGCTCGTCGTCTATGCCGCGACCCTCATCGCCGGCGGCATGCCGATGGAACAGGCCATCCGCATCGCGATGATCGAGCCGCTCACTGACGATGCGGATGTCCGGCAGGGGCTGCTCGACCTCGTGACCGCCGTGATCGGCTGAGGGCCGCGATGCCCGAGATCGAGTTCTGGGAACCGGAAGAAAGCGTCGGAAAGATCTGGCATGCGATCGCCAGCGGCCTCGACGCAGCACCCGACCACGCGGACGCCGCCGTCCCGCTCGAGCGCATGGCCGGCCGCATCGCCGTGCTCTTCCGCGGCCTCGGCGGCGATCCGGCCGTCGAGATCGTGCCCGCCGCACCGGCCCCGAGCCCGCACCGGCTGAGCTTCCGCCGCCGCCTCGGCACAGCGGCCGAGCGTGTGACGGAAGCCGGCTGGGACGGCGTGAAGCTCCGCCTGCCGCCCCGCCTCGACATCTTCCCCGAAGGCGCGCTCAATGCCGGGCTCTACCTCTGGCTCGCCGCCAGCGCCGCCCACGCCCGGCCCGCCGCGGAAAGCCCCGATCCCTTCGCCGCCGACCTCGCCCGGATCGCCGAGGCCCGGCGCTGCGCCGCGGCGACCCTGGCCGCGGCCCCCGGCCTCCGCCCGCTCCACGCGCGCCTCTGCCGCGCGGCCCTGGCGCGTCGGCCCGACCCCGCCCGGCTGCCGCGCGCCGAAGCCACCGTCGAGGCCCGCATCCGCGAGGCGCTCGGCGCGCCCCCGCCACACGCCGCGCCCGATCCGTGCGCCCTCGCCACGCCCCGCGGCTACCGCCCCTTCCGCCCTGTGCCGCTGTGGCTCCGCACCGCGCCCCCGTCGGCAGCGGAAGGCGCAGGCCCCGATGACAGCGACGCCGACGGTGCACCGCCCGACACCGGCGAAAGCAGCCGCACCCACCGGGCCCGCCGCCGCGCCACCGATCAGGTCGAGCGCCGCGACAGCCTGATCCTCCACAAGTTCGAGGCGATCCTCTCTTGGGCCGATTTCGCCAACATCAACCGGCGCGTCGAGGAGGACGACCTCGAGAATGCCCGCAAGGCCGCCGACGACATGGACGAGATCGCGCTCGGCAAGGTCTCGAAGGCGCCCGCGACCAAACTCAAGCTCCATCTCGATCTCTCGCCGGCGGATGTGGACCGCGAGCGCCTCTCCGGCCGCCATCTCTACCCCGAATGGGACCACAAGGCCGGCGCCTACCTCCCGGACCATTGCTGCGTGCTCGCCGCCCGCGCAGAGCCGAGCGAAGGCGTCCCGGACGATCCCGCCGCCCGGCGCCGCATTCGTGCCGTGCGCCGCCGCTTCGAGGCGCTCGCCCCCCGCCGTGTCGCCCGCCCGCGTCAGATCGACGGCGAGGAGCTCGACCTCGACGCCGCGGTGGGCGCACTCATCGACCTCCGCGCCACCGGCCGCGGCTCCGACCGGATCTGGACCGCGACCCGGACGGAGGCGCGCGATCTCGCCGTCTCGATCCTGATTGACGCCTCGCGCTCCACCGAGAGCGCCGTCACCGGCCGCGCGGTGATCGACATCGCCCGCGAGGCGCTGACCGCGCTTGCCTGGGGGATCGAGGGCTGCGGCGACGACTGTGCCATCAACGCCTTCTCCTCGCTCCGCCGCGACCGGGTCTTCGTCCAGGACTGCAAGCGCTTCGACGAGCCGATGGGCCGCGAGGTCGAGGGCCGGATCTGGGGCCTCCGCCCGGGCTTCTACACCCGTCTCGGCGCCGCCATCCGCCATGCCTCGGCCGAACTCGCGGCCCGCGAGCGCCGGCGCCGGCTCCTCCTCGTCATCACCGACGGCAAGCCCAACGACCTCGACCATTACGAAGGCCGCCACGGCATCGAGGACAGCCGCATGGCGATCATCGAGGCCCGCCGCCGCGGCCAGGCTGTCTACGGCATCGCCATCGAGGCCGAGGCGAAGGTCTGGTTCCCCCGCCTCTTCGGCCGCGGCGGCTACACCGTCATCCCGCATCCCGACCGTCTGACCGACGCGCTGCCGGGCATCTACCGCCAGCTGGTCGGCACATGAGCGCCGCCCCCGATCCCGATGGCGGCGTCTGGGCCGAACTGCCGGGCGATCTGATGATGTGGGTGCTCATCGCGAGCGAGCTGCTGGTCTTCGGCGCGGGCCTCGCCTCGTTTCTCGCCGTCCGGGCAACCGATCCGGAGGGCTTCGCCGCGGCGCAGGATCTCCTCGACCGCACGGCGGGTGCGCTCAACACCATGGTGCTCATCACCAGCGGCTATGCCGCGGCCGCCGCCATTGCCGCGCGCCGCGCCGGCGCCCGCGGCAAGGCGCGCCTCCGCCTCGGCGCCGCCGCCCTCTTCGGCGCGGTGTTCCTCGCCATCAAGGCGCATGAATACGCCGCCAAGATCGCCGAGGGCATCGACACCGAAACCCACCCGTTCTTCACCTTCTACTACCTGCTGACCGGCTTTCATGCCGCGCATGTGGTGGCCGGGATCGTCATTCTCGGGCTCATCGCCCTCCGGGACGACCTCCACACCATGGAGACGGGCGTTGCCTTCTGGCACATGGTCGATCTCGTCTGGGTGCTGCTCTTCCCCGTGATCTACCTGCTCCGCTGACGCCGATGACCCGCGCCTGGCTCACCCTCCTCGCCCTCGGCCTCGTCACGACCGCCCTCGCCGCGGCGCCGGTCGGGGCGATGTCGCCGGCCGCCGCCCTGGTCTCGGCGCTGATCCTGATCGTGGCCTGGATCAAGATGCGCCTCATCCTCCGCAACTATCTCGAACTGCGGCACTCGCAGACCTGGAGCCGGGTCTTCGGCTGGATCCTCGGGATCTTCGCCCTCGCCCTCTACGGCCTCTACCTCATCCCCCTCGCCTGAGCCCGCGCTCAGCCGGAGCGGCTCCAGGCGAGCGCCGGGTCGCGGATCGCGAAATGCTGCAGCACCTCGACATCCCGGATCGTCGCGACATTGGCGGTGATCCGCACACCCGCATCCCGCCGCAGCCGCGAGAAGGCGCGGGACAGGCTCTCGGGCTTCATGCCGAGCCGCCCCGCGATGAGGTTCTTGTCATAGGGCAGCATCACGGTGGCCGGCCCCTTCTCCGCCTCGCAGAGTTCGAGCAGGAACCCCGCGACCCGCTGCGCCCCGGTCCGGGCCTTCAGTGCCTCGATCTGCACCACGAGGAAATGAAGATGGCGCGACATCGCCGAAAGCACCGCCCCGAGGCTCTCGGGCTCGGCCTTGACCACATCGAGAAACACGCCCGGATCGATCTGGAGCACGCGGCAGTCCGTCACCGCCTCCCCGGTGACCGGATAGGGATGCCCCTGGAAGGCCACCGCCTCGCCGACGCTCTGACCCGCGGTATAGACGGCAATGACGGCCTCCCCGCCGCTCTGTGTCATGCGGTAGAGCTTCACCCAGCCCTCGAGCACGATGTAGATCGAGCGCGCGCGCTGGTTCTGCAGGAAGATCGTCTCGCCGCGCCGGAAACGCCGGGTCACCGCCCGCGCCAGCACCTGATCGGCGATCCGCGCGGGAAGGTCGGACATGAGAATCGAGCGCCGCGCCACGTCGAGCGCCCCGCCCGTCCTCGGCCGCGCCTGCGGCGCCGGTTCTCCGGCCGGGAGCCCACAGCCCTCACTGCAATACTCCTCGCTCTGGAGCTCGTCGTCAGGTTGCATCTCTCGTCCTCCCAAAGTCACGGAGCCCGCTGCCGTCAGGAATCGCAGTCACTGTCGAAGCGCCGGCGTGGAGCGCTACGTTATTGTTGTAAAACGACAATTTGCAGGATTTGCCATATCCCGCCGGTTGCGGCGCAGCAGCGCGCGACACATCCTCCCGATCCCCGCAAGCGCCGCCGCCCCGGCAGGCCCGAGGGCGCCCGCCGCAGCGGCGCGCCGGGCGTTCCCGGAAGCCGCCATCGCATCAAGCCGGTATCCGCCGGCCGCCGAGACAGGGAATAGGCCAGACGCCGCCCCGCGACGTTGCGCAAACGCAACGTCCCGCCCTGCAACGCGCGGCAGATTTGATGCAGCTCGTCAGGGAGACCTGGAATGACGACCGCGCCCGATGATCTGCACGCGCCCCTCGCCGACCTGTTCCGCGAATGGCCCGAAACAGCCTGCACCTTCATGGAAAACGGCATGCTCTGTCCGGGCTGCCCCTTCGCGCCGTTTCACTCCGTCGCGGATGCCTGCCGGGAATACGGGATCGACCCCGACCACCTGCGCGACATGCTCGGTGCCAGGATCAGGGCGAGCCGGCGCCGGACGCCCCGCTCAGAAGCATGAGCTGGTGCGGATCGGTCACCGTGATGTGCTTGCGCGCGCTCTCCACGATCCCGCGCTTCTCCCAGGCCGCGAGCAGACGGCTCACGGTATGCAGCGTCGTCCCGGTCATTTCGGAAATGTTCGCGCGCGTCACCGGAAAGCCGATCTCGATGCCGCCGTCGGCCTTGCGCCCCGACTGATGCACCATGCGCAGGAGCGCCGAGGCGACCCGCTGCTCGACGGCCTTGGTGGCAAGCTCCATGACCGTCTCCTGCACCTCGCCCAGCCGGTTCCCGAGCGTCCGGTAGGTTTCCGAGGCGAACCCGTCATACTTCCCGGCAAAGACCGTCCAGAGCCGCACCGGCCAGGAGAGCGTCACCGATTCCGAGGCACAGATGGCCGTGGCCGGATAATGCGTCCGGCCGATCGCCGGGGCGATCCCGAGCAGCTCTCCCGGCGGAATGTGGAGCACGATGATCTGCTCGCCCTCGGGCGAGGTCCGCACCGCGCGCACGAAGCCGTCGAGCAGCAGGAAGAAGCGCTCCGCCGCCATGCCCTCCCGGAACACGGCCGCGCCCTCCGCATGCCGGCCCGGCCGCGCCAGATCGAGGATCTCGCGGATCTCCGGGCGCGACAGCTTGGAAAAGGGCGGCACGCCCCTCAGAAGGCTCTCATCGAGTCTGGACACGGATTTCGTCCCGAAGGTTGCGAAACGGCAAGGTCAGCGAACGAGAACTAGCCCATCTCCGTGACAGACGAAACACGCAGGCCGGCGCCGCGCCGCATATTCGCGCACGGGGCCGCCCTTGTCGAGACAACCCCGGAGATGCCCCCATGCCCGAGAAAAGCCCCTACCACGGCCCGGCCCTCTTCGGATACGGCTTCCGGCCCTTCTTCCTCGCCGCCTGCCTCTTCGGCCTCGGCGCGGTGCCGGCCTGGATCCTCGTCTGGCATGGAGACCTGCGGCTCGGCGGCCCGTTCGAGGGCGTGGACTGGCATGTCCACGAGATGCTCTTCGGCTATGCCACCGCCGTCATCGCGGGCTTTCTCTTCACCGCCGTGCCGAACTGGACCGGCCGCCTGCCCCTGCGCGGCTGGCCGCTCGTCGGGCTTCTCGTCCTCTGGCTCCTCGGCCGCCTCGCGGTCGCGGGCGCGGTGCCACTGCCGTGGTGGGCGGTGATGATCCTCGACAGCCTCTTTCTCCTCGCGATCTCCACGGCCATCGGCCGCGAGATCATCGCCGCGCGCAACCGGAAGAACCTGCGCGTGGTCATTCCGGTCGCGCTGCTCTTCCTGGCCAACGTGATCTTCCACCTCGAGGTGGCCCTCACCGGCAGCTCCGATCACGGCCGCCGCCTCGGCTTCGCCGTCATCATCTTCCTCGTCATGCTGATCGGCGGCCGCATCATCCCGAGCTTCACCCGCAACTGGCTCGCCCAGCGCGGTGCCGCGCGTCTGCCCGCACCGTTCGGCCGCTTCGATGCGCTCTGCATGGCTGCGGGCGGCATCGCCCTCCTCGTCTGGGTCGCGGCTCCGGCCGCATTTGCCACCTCGCTTCTCCTCGGCGCCGCGGGCCTCCTGCACATCGCGCGGCTCGCCCGCTGGCGCGGCGGCGCGACGCTCGCCTCCCCGCTCCTCCTCATGCTCCACGTCGCCTATGCCTTCGTGCCCGCGGGCCTCCTCGCAACGGCGGCCTTCGGCACGGGCAACCCCGCCATGGGGCTGCATCTCTGGGGCATCGGCGCGATCGGCGGCATGACGGTCGCGGTGATGATGCGCGCGACCCGCGGCCATACCGGGCGCAGCCTCATCGCCGGCCCCTGGCTCGCCGCCGCCTTCTGGATGATCGTCGCCGCGGCCCTGGTCCGCGGCCTCCTGCCCGGCAGCGCGGCGGCCGGCCTCGACGGCATCACCCTCTCCGCGCTCCTCTGGACCGTCGGCTTCGGCATCCTCTCAGTGCGGATCACCCCCTGGCTCGCGCTCCCGAGCCCCGCACGCCGCAGCCCCTCGCGCCATCCGGGCTGACGTCGGCCCGGCCACCCCGCCGAAAAAAAGCGCCGCGCCCGACAATGGAATGCGTTCACAGCCCTCCCGGCCTGTCCTACCACTGGGAAGACACCAACGGGAGGACTGCATGCCGCTGAAGGACTTTCCGATCTGGCGCCGCCCGCGCCATCACCTCGATGTCGAAGGGGCAGGCGACCACGTGCACTGGGTCGAGCTTTTCTTCGACCTCATCCATGTCGTCACCGTCTTCATGCTGGGGAACTTCCTCTCCCACCATCTGGACTGGCACGGGTTCTGGATCTTCACCGGCCTCTTCCTCGCGATCTTCTTCGCCTGGGCCGACAGCTCGGTCTACAATTCCCTCTACATCTCGACAGACATCCCGCACCGGACGGTGATGGCGGTGCAGATCGTGACGATGATGTTCATCGCCGCGGCCATTCCCGCCGTCACCAGCGGCGGATGGCCCTATTTCGCGCTGGGCTACGCGCTCAACCGGGCCCTGACCGCCTGGCTCTACTGGCGCGCGCGCTCGACCGGCGCCGAGGAAACCTCGCTCGCCTACGAACAGGGGCGCAACTTCTTCGTCCTCGCCGCGGTCTTTGCGCTCTCCGCGGTCCTCCCGAAGCCGCTCGCCTACTGGGTCTTTGGCGCGGGCGTCCTGCTCATCCAGGTGCAGTACATGGCCCCGCGCTTCGGCACGCTCCGCTTCGAGCGCTTCCTGCCCCGCCTCGGCCACCTCTCCGAACGCTTCGCCCTGCTCATGCTGATCCTGCTCGGCGAGGGCTTCTTCAAGCTCGTCGTCACCCTCGCCGACAAGGGCATCTACAAGGCCGCCCCCGGCACGCTCTTCAACCTCGCCATGGGCGGGCTCTCGCTCTTCGCGATGGCCTGGATCTACTTCGACAGCGTCGGAAACGCGAAACCCCGGAGCCGCGCCGTCCCGGTCCTGCTCGCCTACTGGATTGCCCATATCGTGATCCTCTGGAGCGCGGTGCTGGTCGGCGTCGCCCTCGCCGGAGAGGTCTATGTCGGGCTCTGGCAACCCTACCCCAGCGGCTACGGCACCATCGGCACGCTCGGCCTCGCCGTCTTCCTCGCCGCCCTCTGGTGGCTCCAGACCCTCGTCGAGGGCCGCGACGTCACCCGCAGCTACCATTCCTGGAAGGTCCGGCTCTTCGGCATCGTCATGGCGCTCTGCGTGCTCGCGATCCACCCCTTCGTGCCCTCGATCATCGGCAATCTGCTCTGGGGCATCGGCCTCTTCGCGCAGATCGCCGTGCCGCTCTACCGCTCGACGCAGGACATGCGACGCGAGCCGGCCGCATGACGCGGCGCCACCACCTCCGGCGGCGGGTCTTCGAGATCCTCGAGCGGCCAAGCCGGGCCGACAAGCTCTCCTGGGCGCTCGAACTCGCACTGATCGCGCTCATCATCGCCAATGTCGTCGCTGTCGCGCTGGAAACCGTGGGCGAGATCCACGCCGAATACCGCACGCAGTTCCACCTCTTCGACCTGCTCTCCGTCTCGGTCTTCACCGCCGAATACGTGCTGCGGCTCTGGGCCTGCGTCGAGGCCGAACCGGACCTCACCCCCCTCCAGGCCCGGCTGCGCTACGCCCGCTCGCCGATCGCGCTCGTCGATCTCGCGGCGGTTCTGCCGTTCTATCTCGCGCTCTTCATGCCCTTCAACATCCACATGCTGCGGATGCTGCGACTGCTGCGGGTCTACAAGCTCACCCGGTATTCACCGGCGCTCGGCGTGCTGATGAACGTGATCCGCGAGGAATCCGCGACGCTGCTCGCCGCCTTCTCGATCCTCGCGATCCTGCTCGTCTTCGCCGCGACCGGCGCCTACCTCGTCGAGCACAAGGCCCAGCCCGAGAACTTCGGCTCGATCCCGGCGGCCATGTGGTGGGCGATCGTCACCCTCACCACCGTGGGCTACGGCGACGTGACGCCGATCACCGCCGCGGGCCGGCTCTTCGGCGCGCTCGTCACCGTGCTCGGGGTCGGCATGGCCGCCCTTCCCGCCGGTATCCTCGCAAGCGGCCTCGCCGATCACCTGCACCGCCGGCGCGACCACCTCCGCACCCAGTTCCGCCTCGCGCTCGAGGACGGCAAGATCGACCTCAGCGAGGGCCGCAAGATCGAACAGCTCCGCCGCGAGCTCGCGATCAGCCGCGACGTCGCCCGCGAGATCTATGACGAGATCCGCCTCCGGCGCCAGCGCGTGCTGAGCTGCACCTGCCCGGAATGCGGGCACCGGTTCGACCTGCAGACCGAGGAAGGCGACACGCCCTGAGCGGCGGCCGCGGCACCCGTCCCCGCCTCAGTCCTCGCGCCAGGCCTCGGCCACCCAGGGCGCGGGCCGGATGTAATGCCGGAGATAGCGCAGCGGCGGATCGTGGCGGTCGGGCGCCAGAAGCCCCCTGAGATGCGCCGCCGGGCTGCCCGGCGTGTAATGCTTGTTGTAGCGCCCGGCGATCACATGCGGCGGCAGCGTGCCGCCCGGAAAGATCACCACCTTCGCCCCGTCCGGGCATTTCGGCGGCAGCAGGAAATTGAGCGGGAAGCTCCGCGTGCAGTCGCGCCGGAAATGCCGCACCCAGCGCCGCGGCCAGAACCGGATCCCCCCCGGCGCCTCCCGCGTCACATAGCGCTGCTCGAAGCGGTAGGTGTCGGCCACACCCTGCGGATCGGCCCGGAACCGCTCCTGCAACGGATGGAGCTTGCCGACCGGAAAGCGGAAGATCGAGGTCTGGCCGAGCTTCTCGAACGGCGTGTTCTCGTTCCGCGCGAGGATCACATCCTCGGGAGCGCCCTCCTCGAAGAAGCCGTCGAGCGAGCCCACCACCACCATGTCGAGATCCATGAAGAGCACCGGCCCCTCGAGATCGGCAAGCCGCGCGCTCCAGAGCCGCGCCTTGGGCCAGATGCCCTGGGTGCCCGTCGGCATCTCGACATCGAGCTCGGGCAGCGGCTCGGTCCGCACCTCCGGCCGGATGCCGCCGGGATCGTCGCAGAAGCAGGTAAAGGTGAATGGCCCCGTGATGTTGCGGGCAACGCCTGCATAGAGCCGGTTGATGTAGGTCGGACCGTATTTGCGGCCCCAGTTGATGCAGATGACCTGCTTTTTCATGCGCTCCCGGCCCACGTTCCGGCGGCTGTCCCGGGATCAGAAATCCGAGATGATGCCCTTGCGTTCCCAGTCTCCAAAGCGGATCGGCTCCGGCCCGTCGCGGCCGCCGAGCTCCGGCGGCAGCTCGAGCGGCTTGGCTTCCGCCCGCCGCGCCTCGGCCTCCTTGAGCGCCCGCGCGGCCGCTTCGGCAATGCGAGCCTCTTTTTCGTCTGACATCTCGGATATATATCCTTCCCCAAACCGGGGCCGACTATAGGGCTTCGCAGTCGTCTGCCGCAAGGCCGGAGGGAAGATGAACTACTTCAGGACGATGCTTCTGCTCGCCGCGATGACCGCGCTCTTCATGGGCGTGGGCTACATGCTCGGCGGCACCGGAGGCATGCTGATCGCACTCCTGTTCGCGATCGGCACCAATGCCTTCGCCTACTGGAATTCCGACAAGATGGTGCTCCGCATGTACAATGCGGAACCCGTCACCCAGGCCAGCGCGCCCGACCTCTACCGCATGGTGGCCGAGCTGGCGCGCAACGCCGATCTGCCCATGCCGAAACTCTACGTCCTGCGCGATCAGCAGCCGAACGCCTTCGCGACCGGCCGCAATCCGGAGAACGCCGCGGTGGCCGTCACCACCGGGATCATGCAGGTGCTCGACCACGACGAGCTCGCCGGCGTCGTCGCCCATGAGCTCGCCCACATCAAGAACCGCGACACGCTGACGATGACCATCGCCGCGACCGTCGCCGGTGCGATCTCGATGCTCGCGCAGTTCGGCCTCTTCTTCGGCGGCAACCGCGACGAGCGCAGCCCCTTCGGCTTCGTCGGCGTGCTGCTTGCGGCGCTTCTCGCCCCCTTCGCGGCGATGATGATCCAGATGATGATCAGCCGCACGCGGGAATACTCCGCCGACCGGATGGGGGCGCAGATCTGCGGCGCACCGATGGCGCTGGCAAGCGCGCTGCGCAAGATCTCGGGCTATGCCGCCCGGATCGAGATGCCGGATGCCGAACGCAACCCGGCGTCGGCGCACATGTTCATCATCAACCCGCTCTCGGGGGCCCGGATGGACAACCTCTTCTCCACGCATCCCAACGTCGAGAACCGCATCCGCGCGCTTCAGGAGCTGCAGGGCGAGATCGCGCCGCGCCCGAGCGTCCGCCCGAGCCCCCTGCCGAAGACCGGTCGCCGGTCCGGGCCCTGGGGATGAGCACATCCGCCAGGAAAGCCGCCCCCGCGCCCGTGCCGGGGCTCGCCGCGCGCAAGGCCGCGATGGAGCTCCTCTCGGGCGTGCTCGACCGCGCCACGAGCCTCGCCGACCAGCTCGGCTCCGGCGCGCTCGATGATCTCGCCCCCGAGGAACGCGCCCGCGCCCAGAGCCTCGCCACCCTCACCCTGCGCCATCTCGGCCGGATCGACGCCCTGCTCGCGGGCTTTCTCGACCGCCGGCCGCCGCGCCCGGCCCAGCACGCGCTCCGCCTCGCCACGGCGGAGATCCATATGGAGGGCGTGCCCGCCCATGCCGCCGTCGATGCCGCCGTCCGGCTCACCCGCGGCCATCCGAAGACCGGGCATCTCTCGGGCCTCGTGAACGCGGTGGGCCGCCGCATCGCCGAGGCGGAGGCCACCTGGGCCGCCCTGCCCGAAGGCAAGCTCCCCGACTGGCTCGACGGCATGCTGGTGAAGGCCTGGGGGCGGGAGACCGCCGATGCCATCATCGCCGCCCAGCGCGCCGCGCCGCCCACCGACATCACGCCCCGCGACCCGGCAACGGCGGCGGATCTCGCCCGGCGCCTCGGCGGCACGCTCCTGCCGACCGGCAGCATCCGCCTCGCCGCGCCGGGCCAGATCTCGCGCCTGCCCGGCTTTGCCGAAGGCGCCTGGTGGGTGCAGGACGCCGCCGCCGCCCTGCCCGCGCGGCTTCTGGGCCCGGTGGCGGGCCTTCGCGTTCTCGACCTCTGCGCCGCTCCGGGCGGCAAGACGCTCCAGCTCGCCGCCGCCGGGGCCCGCGTCACCGCGCTCGACATGTCCGAACCCCGCCTCGCACGGCTCCGCGAGAACCTCGCCCGCACCCGCCTCTCGGCGGAAATCGTCACCGCGGATGCGCTCGCCTGGGCGCCGGATGCGCCCTTCGACGCGATCCTGATCGACGCGCCCTGCTCGGCCACCGGCACGATCCGGCGCCACCCCGACCTGCCCTATCTCCGCCGCCCCGAGGATGTCGCCAGCCTCGTCGAGCTTCAGGCCGGCCTGCTCGCCCGCGCCTGGGGCTGGCTGGCGCCCGGCGGGCGGCTCGTGGCCTGCACCTGCTCGCTGCTGCCCCGTGAGGGCGAGCGCCAGATCGCCCGCTTTCTCGCCGGGACCCCGGAGGCGCGCATCTCCCCGCCCGACGCCTCCGCCCTCGGGCTCGAGCCCGGCTGGATCGACGCTTCGGGCGGCCTGCGCCTCCGCCCGGATTTCTGGCCGGATCTCGGCGGCATGGACGGCTTCCACGCCGCCCTTCTGAGCAAGGTGGGCCCGGCCCCGGGGGATTGAGGCGGCGCGGCAACACTCGCGCGAAAAACGGGTCTCTCCAAAACGGCCTGAACGCAGGATTTCGCCCTAAACACTTGGTTCCGGGCGAAATCCCGTTTCACACTGCATTTCCGTCCGAGGCGCTTTTGCTCTAGACTCGCGCCTCACGCCTCCGTCATCGGAAACCGCATGCCGCTCTTTCTCAAGGCCCTCCGCGCGCGCCTCACCCGCCCGGCCAGACGCTGGGCCAACCGCCTCGCCGCCCGGCGAGCGCGCCTCGGGACGCGCCCTCAGGTTGCGGAGACCCTGCCCGAACCGGTGCTCTTCGGCGACGCCGACCACGGCCTCGCCCTCGTCGGTGGCCGCTGGCTGGCGCTCGGCCATGAGGTTTCGCTCGACGGACAGACGATCTGGGCCGCCCGCCTGCCGGACCCGCGGCTCGACCCGCTCCGCCACGGCTTCGACTGGCTCGACCACCTCGGCGCCCTCGGCAACCGCGCGGCGCGCGGCACGGCGCAGGCCTGGCTGGCCGACTGGATCCGCCGCTACGGCCGCGGCAGCGGCCCGGGCTGGACCCCGGAGATCGCGGGGGCGCGCGCCCGGCAGTGGACGGCCCATGCCGCCCTCCTCGCCCAGGGCCTCGAGCGCGCCGAGGCCGACCGGTTCTGGCGTGCGCTCGCCGCCCAGCAACACTACCTCGCCCAGACCTGGCGCCATGCCGCCCCCGGCCTCGGCCGGCTCCGCGCGCTGTCGGGCCTCGTCTGGAGCGGCCTCGTCCTGCCCCATCCCGGCCACCGCGTCGCCATGGCCGAGCTCGGCAAGCTCGCCGAGGCGCTGATCGACGACAAGGGCGAGATCGCAAGCCGCCGCCCCGAAGACCTCGCCGAGGCGATCATCCTGCTGATCTGGACCGCCCGCGTGCTCGAGAACGCCGGGCAGCACGCGCCGCCCGCCCATCTCGCCGCCATCGTGCGCAGCGTGCCGGTGCTCCGCGCGCTGCGCATGGGCGATGGCAGCTTCGCCCGCTTCCAGGGCGGCGGCGCGGGCGATGCCGACCGCCTCGACCAGGCGCTCGCCGAGCTGCGCATCGGCGTCCAGTCGAAACCCCCGCTCTCGATGGGCTACTGCCGCCTCCAGGGCGGACGCACCGTCGTGGTGCTCGATGCCGCCGCGCCGCCCGGCGGAGCCGAAGCCGCCCATGCCCATGCCGGAACCCTCGCCTTCGAGATGAGCGCGAGCCGCCAGCCGCTCATCGCCAACCAGGGGCCGGGCGAGGCCTTCGGCCGGCGCTGGGGCCTCGCCGCGCGCCAGACCGCGGCCCATTCCACCGTCGAGATCGCCGGCCGCCCCTCGGCGGGCTTCCGCACCCGCGGGCTCGTCGCGAGCGCCTTCGGCCCGCGCCTCGTGGGCGGCCCCGCCCGCGTCTCGATCCGCCAGGCCCAGGACGCCAGCGGCCAGTGGCTGCTCGCGACCCACGACGGCTACGCCAGCCGCTTCGGCGTGATCCACGAACGCCGCGTCTTCGTCGGGGCCCGCGGCCGCGAGGTCCGCGGCGAGGATATCCTCACCATCCCCGACGCCGCCGCGCTCGCCCGCTTCGGCAAGGCCACCCGCGGCCGGCCCCTTCCCTTCGCGGTGCGCTTCCACCTGCCCCCCTCGGTCGCCGCCGAGGACGACCCGGTGCAGGAGGTGATCCGCCTCACCCTGCCCTCGGGCGAGGTCTGGGCCTTCCGCGCGGCCGGCGGCATCCCCGAACTCGCCGCCTCGGTCTGGTTCGACCCGGCGGCAGCCGCCCCGGCCGAAAGCCTCCAGATCGTGCTCCGCAGCGAGCTCGAGGATGGCCCCGGCCAGGTGATCTGGTCCCTGAGCCACGACGCCGACGCCCCGCCGCCCGAGGAGGACGAGACGCCCTGAGCCCGGGCCTCGTCCCGGCCTTCAGCCCTGCGCGCGCTTCGCCGCGGGCGCAGGCAGCTCTCCGGGCGGTGCCGCAAGCTCGATCCGCGGCGGCGCGGAGGGCAGCGCCGGCATGCGGTTCCAGGCATCGAGCGCGGCGATCTTGTAGGCCTCGGCGAGCGTCGGATAGTTGAAGGTGTTCTCGACGAAATACTCGAGCGTGCCGCCGAGATTGATCACCGCCTGGCCGATATGGATCAGCTCCGTCGCGCCCTCGCCGACGATATGGCAGCCGAGCAGACGCCGGGTCTCGAGATCGAAGATCATCTTCAGCATCCCGCTCTCGAGCCCCATGATATGCCCGCGCGACGTCTCGCGGAACCGCGCGACCCCGCATTCATAGGCAATCCCGCGGTCCCGCACCTCCTCCTCGGTGAGCCCCGTGGTCGAGATCTCCGGCACCGCATAGATGCCATAGGGAAAACTCTCGGGCGGCCGGTGCGCGGGCTTGCCCAGCGCATGGCAGACCGCGATCCGGCCCTGCTCCATCGAGGTCGAGGCAAGGCTCGGGAACCCGATCACGTCGCCCGCGGCATAGATATGCGGCACCGAGGTCTGGAAGGTGTCGGGATCGACCGCAAGCCGCCCGCGCTTGTCCGCCTCGAGCCCGCAGGCCGGCAGGTTCAGCGCCGCCGTCGCCCCGACCCGGCCCGCCGCGAACAGCACCATGCCCGAGCGGATCCGCCGCCCGCCCTTCAGATGCACCTCGCAATTGCCGGGGCCGAGCCGCTCCACCCGCTCGACCTCCGCCCCGAAGCGCAGCACCATGCCCCGGTCGCGCAGCTGATAGGTGAAATCCTCGACCAGCTCGCGGTCGAGGAAATCGAACATGCTCGTCCGCGGCTCGACCAGCGTCACATGCACATCGAGCGCGCTGAAGATGGTCGCGTATTCGACCCCGATCACCCCGGCGCCGATCACCGTCATGTAGCGCGGCAGCGCCGGCAGCTCGAGGATCTCGTCACTGTCGAAGATGCTCTGCCCGTCGAAGGGCACATGGGCGGGCCGGTGCGGCACCGTGCCGACCGCCAGCAGGAACCGGTCGGCCGAAAAGCTCGTGACCTCCCCGCCCTCGCCCGTCACCTCGATCTCGTGCGGGCTCATGAACCGCGCCGCCCCCCGCAGCGTCTGCACCTGATTGCGGGCGAACTGGTGCTCCAGCACCTCGACCTCGTGCCCGAGCGTCATCTCGAGCCGCGCGCGCAGGTCCGTCGCGCTCAGGTCGCGCTTCACCCGGTAGGCCCGGCCATAGAACCCCCGCTCGCGCCAGCCCGAGAGGTTGAGCGCCGTCTCGCGCAGCGTCTTCGAGGGAATGGTGCCGGTATGCACCGAAACCCCGCCGACGCGCCGGCCGCGCTCGATCACCAGAACCCGGCAGCCGAATTTCGCGGCCTGGATGGCGGCGCGGCGGCCCGAAGGCCCGCTGCCGATGACGATCAGTTCGAAATGCTCCATGGGGCGGCGGCCTCCTGCGTCCTGCCTTGCGGCGCTTGCGAACAGGAAGAGGAGCGGATTTGCCCGGCCCGATCAAGCAAAGCCCCCGCCGCGGCGGCGATTTGCGCCCCGAAACCCGCCGCCTGCGTGCTGCGTACGCAAATCCGTGCGCCACGCAGTGGTTGCCCCGGCGTTTCGGGTCGAGTATCGGGAGCGCGTCATCACGGAGGGCGCCGGGCGATCCAGCCCCGCGTCCCGGATCTGGTCCCGGGCGCCGGCCGCGCTGCGGGGCCGCCATCATTGGGGGTTCGCCGCTTCATGTCCACCGATCTCGTGCCGCTGCGCCGCGCGCTCATCTCCGTCTCCGACAAGACGGGCCTCGTGGAACTCGCCTCCGCGCTCGTCGCGCGCGGCATCGAACTGGTCTCGACCGGCGGCACAGCCAAGGCGCTGCGCGAGGCGAGCCTGCCGGTGCGCGATGTCTCCGCGATCACCGAATTTCCCGAAATGCTCGACGGCCGGGTGAAGACCCTGCACCCGATGGTCCATGGCGGCCTGCTCGCCGTGCGCGACGATGCCGGCCACAAGGCCTCGATGGACCAGTACGGCATCGCGCCGATCGACCTCCTCGTGGTCAACCTCTACCCGTTCGAGGCGACGGTGGCGAAGGGCGCCGATTACGAGACCTGCATCGAGAACATCGACATCGGCGGCCCGGCCATGCTGCGCGCCGCGGCCAAGAATCACGCCTGGGTGACGGTCGTGACCGATGTCGCCGATTACGAGGCGCTGCTCTCCGAGCTCGACGCCCACGACGGCGCGACCACCCTTGGCTTCCGCCAGAGCCTCGCCCTCACCACCTACGCCCGCACCGGCGCCTATGACGCCGCCGTCTCGACCTGGATGGCCGATGCGCTCGGCACGACCGCGCCGCGGCGCCGGGTGATCGCGGGCGAGCTCGCCCAGGGCCTGCGCTACGGCGAGAACCCGCATCAGGGCGCGGCCTTCTACCGCGACGGCTCCGGCCGGCCGGGCGTCGCCACCGCCCGCCAGCTTCAGGGCAAGGCGCTCTCCTACAACAACATCAACGACACCGACGCCGCCGTCGAGCTCGTGGCCGAATTCGCGCCCGCCGACGGCCCGGCCTGCGCGATCATCAAGCACGCCAACCCCTGCGGCGTCGCCCGCGGCGCCACCGCGATCGACGCCTATCGCGCCGCCTTCGACTGCGACCGCACCTCGGCCTTCGGCGGCATCATCGCGCTCAACACCACGCTCGACGCCGAAACCGCCGCCGCGATCAGCGAGATCTTCACCGAGGTGGTGATCGCCCCCGACGTCACCGACGAGGCCGCGGCGCTCTTCTCGAAGAAGAAGAACCTCCGCCTGCTCGTCACCGGCGGCCTGCCCGACCCGACGGCACGGGCGCTCGCCTGGCGCCAGGTCTCGGGCGGCTTCCTCGTCCAGGACAAGGATTCGGGCCGCATCGGCCGCGAGGATCTCCGCGTGGTGACGAAGCGCGCCCCGAGCGAGGACGAGCTCCGCGACCTGCTCTTCGCCTGGAAGGTCGCCAAGCACGTCAAGTCCAACGCCATCGTCTACGCGAAGGGCGGCGCCACCGTCGGCGTCGGGGCGGGCCAGATGAGCCGCGTCGATTCGACCCGGATCGCGGCGCGCAAGGCCGCCGACATGGCGGAGGTGCTGGGCCTCGCCGAGGTGCCGACGAAGGGCGCCGTCGTCGCCTCCGACGCCTTCTTCCCCTTCCCCGACGGCCTCCTGACCGCGGCCGAGGCCGGCGCCACCGCCGTCATCCAGCCCGGCGGCTCGGTGCGCGACGACGAGGTGATCGCCGCGGCCGACGAGGCGGGGCTTGCCATGGTGCTGACCGGCATGCGCCACTTCCGGCATTGAACCGGCCGATGCTCGCGCGCGCGCTCGCCGTCGCGATTCCGGTCTTTCTCGCCGACCGGATCACGAAATACTGGGTGGTGGAGGCCCTCGACCTCCGCCACCGCCTCTTCATCCCCGTCCTCGATCCCTGGCTCAACTTCACCATGGCCTGGAACGAGGGCATCAACTTCGGCCTGCTCGACATGGGCGGCGCCGGGCGCTGGGTGCTGATCGTCCTGGCGCTCGCCATCACCATCGGCCTCGCGGTCTGGGTCCGGCACCGCAGCGGCTGGGGCACCGCGGCGGGCGTGGGCGCGATCATGGGCGGGGCCATCGGCAATGTCTGGGACCGCCTGCAATACGGCGCGGTGGCGGATTTCCTCAACACCAGCTGCTGCGGCATCCACAACCCCTTCGCCTTCAACGTCGCCGACGCCGGCATCTTCGTCGGCGCCGTGCTCATCGCCATCTTCGCGCGGGACAAGAAAGCGTGACGTCCCGGAGAGAGTGCGCTAGAGACTCGACCGACCGAACCCGGATATGACGCGGCCATGCTGAGACCAAGACCGACAGCGCTCCTTGCCCTCGTGCTCCTGCCCGCGGCCCTCGCGCTCGCGGGCTGCACCGGCAACCGCTCGCTCGCGGGCATCCTCCGCAATTCCGGCGTCACCAGCACGCCCGACGAATTCATGGTCCTGCCGACCCGCCCGCTCGAGATCCCGCAGAACCTCGCCGAGCTGCCGCCGCCCACACCCGGCCAGCCCAACCGGGTGGATTACCAGCCCCAGCGCATCGCCGTTGCGGGCCTCACCGGCCGGGAGGCGCCGCCCGGCACCGCGAGCGCCGCGCCGCTGCTCGCCCGCATGGGCCCGATCGACCCGCAGATCCGGGCGAAACTCGCGGTCGAAGACGCCGACTACCGCTCGGTCTCGCACGGCCTCTTCTTCGAGCGCATGTTCTCGCGCGACAAGCTCGAGATGATGTACCGCCCGATGATCCTCGATCCGGGGCCGGTCTACGAGGAAATGCGCGCCCGCGGCGTGAAGGTCTCGACCCCGCCGCCGAGCGCTCTCGAAAACAACTGAGCCCGCCGCGACGCCGCGCGCGCCGGCGCGCGCGGACCTCACGCAATCGGGGCTTGCTTGTGCCCCGGGGGGCCTGTCACAACCGGAGGGAGCAGACCTTCCCGGAGTCTCCCCCGATGCGCCAGACAGCCGCCGCCCTCTGCCTCCTCGCCCTCCTGCCCGCCACCCCGCGCGCCGCGGCCGGAGCGGAGGACGGCATCTCGGAATTCACCCTCGAGAACGGCCTCCGCGGCGTGGTGATCGAGGATCACCGGGCGCCGGTCGTGACCCAGATGGTCTGGTATCGCGTCGGCGCCGCCGACTCGCCCCCCGGCCAGTCGGGCATCGCGCATTTCCTCGAACACCTGATGTTCAAGGCCACCGACACCCTCGCCGATGGCGAGTTCAGCCGCATCGTCGCCGAGAACGGCGGCGACGAGAACGCCTTCACCACCCCCGACACCACCGCCTATTTCCAGCGCATCGCCGCCGACCGGCTCGACCTGATGATGGGCATGGAGGCCGACCGGATGACCGGCCTTGCCCCCGGCGCCGAGGGCGTGCTCTCCGAGCGCGACGTGGTGATGGAGGAGCGGCGGCAGGTGGTCGAGAGCAGCCCCGACGGCCCGTTCTTCGAGGCGCGCAACGCCGCGCTCTACCTCAACCACCCCTACCGCAACCCGGTGATCGGCTGGCCGCAGGAAATCGCCGCCTATGACGCGGAAAAGGCCATGGGCTTCTACCGCGCCCATTACGCCCCCAACAACGCGATCCTCGTCGTCGCCGGCGACGTGACCCCCGAAGCGGTCGAGGCGATGGCCCGGAAGCACTTCGGCCCGCTCCCGGCCAACCCCGCCATCGCGCCCCGCAGCCGCCCGCAGGAGCCGCCGCCCATCGCCGCGCGCCGGGTGGCGTTCGACGATCCGCGCGTCAGCACCCCGCTGATCTCGCGCCTCTACCTCGCCCCGAACCGCCGCCCCGGCGATCAGGCGATGGCCGCGGCCTGCGAGGTGATGACCGAGCTTCTGGGCGGCAGCGGCATCACCTCGGTCATGGGCCGCGCGCTCGAGCTCGGCGACGGCATCGCGGTCGGGGCGGGCGCGAGCTATTCCAGCACCAGCCTCGATCCCCGCAGCATCTCACTCTGGGTGGCGCCGAAACCCGGCATCCCGCTCGAAACCGCCGAAGAGGCGCTCGATGCGCTCCTCGCGAGCTTCATCGCCGAGGGCCCCGACCCGGCGAGCCTCGAGCGCACCCGCAAGCGCATCCGCGCCGCCGAGATCTACGAGCTCGACAGCCAGAACGCGCGGGCCAACCGCATCGGCAGCGCGCTCGCCTCCGGCCTCACGCTCGAGGATGTCGAGGCCTGGCCCGGCCTGCTCCAGGCCGTCACCGCCGAGGATGTCCAGGCCTGCGCCCGCATGGTCTTCCGGCCCGAGGCCTCCGTCACCGCCCTGATGACCCGCACCCCCGCGCCCGAGGTCACGCAATGAGCCCGCGCCGCGCCCCGGCCCTCGCGCCCCTCCTCGTCCTGCTCCTCGTCTGGCTCGCCCCGCCCGCGCGGGCGGAGATCGAGATCCAGGAAGTCACCTCGCCCGGCGGCATCACCGCCTGGCTCTACGAGGAACACACCATCCCGATGCTCGCGCTCGAGGCCCGCTTCCTGGGCGGCGCGGCGCTCGATCCGGAGGGCAAGGCCGGCGCCGCCGCGCTGATGGCGGGCCTCCTCGAGGAAGGATCGGGCTCGCGCGATGCGGTCGCCTTCGCCGAGGCCCGCGAGGCCCAGGCGGCGCAGTTCGGCTTCAGCGCCTCCCGCGACGACATCTCGGTTTCGGCCCATGTGCTGAGCGAGGGCCGGGACGAGAGCCTTGCGCTCTTCCGCGACGCGCTCGTCGCCCCCCGGTTCGACCCGGCCGCCTTCGCCCGCGTCAAGGCCCAGCTCGCCGCCTCCGTCGCGGCCGGGGCCGAAGACCCCGGCACCATCGCCCGCCAGGCCTTCTATGCCCGCGTCGCCCCGGAGGGCCACCCCTACGGGCGCCCCGACGACGGCACGCCCGAGACGGTCGCAGCCCTCACGCCCGAGGATGTGACCGCCGCCCATGCCGCCACGATGGTGCGCGACCGGCTGCAGGTGGCGGTGGTCGGCGACATCACCGCCGCCGAGCTCGGCCCGCTCCTCGACCGGATCTTCGGCGATCTGCCCGAATCGGGTCCGCCGCTGCCGCCGAAGGGCGAGCCGGTGCTTGCCGGCTCCCTCGAGGTGATCGAGCTCGACACCCCGCAATCGACCGTCGTCTTCGGCCAGCGCGGCCTGCCCCGCGACGACCCGGATTTCATCCCGGCCTTCGTGCTCGACCACATCCTCGGCGGCGGCGGTTTCGGCTCGCGGCTGACCACCGAGGTGCGCGAGAAGCGCGGCCTCACCTACGGCATCTACACCTATCTCTTCACCGGCGATTTCGGCGAGATCTGGATCGGCAGCTTCTCGAGCGCCAACGCCGTCGCGGCCCAGGCCATCGACATCGTCCGCGAGGAATGGGCCCGCATGGCCGGCGAGGGCGTGAGCGCCGAAGAGCTCGCCGCAGCCAAGCGCTACCTCACCGGGGCATGGCCCCTCCGCTTCGACGGCAACGGCCAGATCGCCTACCTGCTCCTCGGCCTCCAGGCCGCCGGCCTCGACCGCGAATACGTCAACCGCCGCAACGATCTCGTCGAGGCGGTGAGCCTCGAGGACGTCAATCGCGTCGCGCACCGCCTGCTCGATCCGGACGCGCTCACCTTCGTCGTCGTCGGCCGCCCCGAGGCGCTCGGCTCCACGAATTAACCGTGGAAGCGCCTATGGCTTCATGCTAGACCTTGGGGCATGAACGCAGAGAGCCCCAAGATAGAGCCCGCCCTGCCGGTGATCCGGCAACTCGACGCCGCGGCGCAGAACCGCATCGCGGCGGGCGAGGTTGTCGAGCGTCCGGCCTCCGCGATCAAGGAACTCGTCGAGAATTCCCTCGATGCGGGCGCGACCCGGATCGAGATCGCCTATGCCGATGGCGGCAAGCGGCTGATCCGGGTGAGCGATGACGGCCACGGCATTCCGGCCGATGCGCTGCCCCTCGCGCTCTCGCGCCACGCGACCTCGAAGCTCGACGGCACCGATTTCAGCAACATCCTCACCTTCGGCTTCCGCGGCGAGGCGCTGCCCTCGCTCGGCGCCGTCGGCCGGCTGACGCTCACCTCGCGCGCCCGGGGCGCGGCGGAGGCCGCGAGCCTCACCGTCCGCGGCGAGGCGACCGGCAGCGTCCGGCCCGCGGCGCTGGCCCGCGGCACCGTGGTCGAGCTCGAGGGCCTCTTCTCCGCCACGCCCGCCCGGCTCAAGTTCCTCCGCTCCGACCGCGCGGAAGCGCAGGCGATCAACGACACCGTGCGCCGCCTCGCCATGGCCGCGCCCGAAACCGCCATCCTGCTCCAGGATGTCTCCGACCCGGCCGCGCCGCGCCAGATCCTGCGCCTCGATGCCGAGCCGGGCGACCTCTTCGAGGGCCTCGGCCGCCGGCTCGGCGCGATCATCGGCGCCGAGTTCCCCGAGAACGCGCTCGCGATCGACAGCACCCGCGAGGGCCTCCGCCTCACCGGCTATGCCGCCCTCCCCACCTACTCGCGCGGCGCGGCGGTGGCGCAATACCTCTTCGTCAACGGCCGCCCGGTCCGCGACCGCCTGCTGCTCGGCGCCCTGCGCGCGGCCTACATGGACGTGCTCTCCCGCGACCGCCACCCGGTCGCCGCCCTCTTCCTCGACGTGCCGCCCGATCTCGTCGACGTGAACGTCCACCCCGCCAAGGCCGAGGTCCGCTTCCGCGACCCCGGCCTCGTGCGCGGCCTCGTGGTGGGCGCGCTGAAACAGGCGCTCGCCGGGGCCGGGCACCGCGGCGCCACCACCACCGGCATCGGCATGCTCGGCGCCTTCCGCCCCGAGACGGACCAGCCCTCCGCGCCCTACCGCCCCGCCTGGTCGGGCGCCCAGGCCCCGGCGCGCCCCGCACCCGGCACCGCCGCGCTCTTCACCCGCGCGCTCTGGTCCGGCCGCGTCGAGGAGCTGCCCGCGGAGCCCGAGGACGCCCCCGACCCGGAGACCCGGCCCGAACCCCTCGACCTCCCCCTCGGCGTCGCCCGCGCCCAGATCCACGAGAACTACGTCGTCGCCCAGACCGGCGACGGCATGGTGATCGTCGACCAGCACGCCGCCCACGAACGCCTCGTCTACGAACGCCTCAAGGCCCAGCGCGCGGCAAGCGGCGTGCCGGGCCAGATGCTGCTCATCCCCGAAGTGGTCGAGCTCGACGAGGCCGCCACCGCGCGCCTGCTCGACGCGGCCGAGGACCTCGCCGCCCTCGGCCTCGCCCTCGAACCCTTCGGCGGCAACGCCGTCTGCCTGCGCGAAACCCCGGCCATCCTCGGCGAGGTCGACGGCCGCGCGCTCCTCGCCGACATTGCCGACGCGCTGGCCGAAGGCACCGCCGCCGGCGGCCTCGAGGCCCGCATCGACGCGATCCTGAGCCGCATGGCCTGCCACGGCTCCGTCCGCTCCGGCCGCCGCATGAGCGCCCAGGAAATGAACGCGCTGCTGCGCGAGATGGAAGCCACGCCCCTCTCCGGCCAGTGCAACCACGGCCGCCCCACCTATGTCGAGCTCAAGCTCCACGACATCGAACGGCTCTTCGGGCGCCGATGATCGAGATCGCCGGCACGCCGCTCCAGCTCTCCGACCCCCGCCTCTGGGCCGCCCTCGCCGCCGCCGCCCTCGCGCTCGCCCTCATCCGGGCCGCCGGCCGCACCGCGCGCAGCGTCGAGCCCCTCGCCCGCCACCTCGCCGACCTCGACGGCGCCGTCCGCGCGCTCAACGACGGCCAGAACCAGCTCTACGGCGGCCTCACCCACGTCGCCGACGCCCAGGCCGCCGCCCAGGCAAGGATGTCCGAGGCGATGGAACGCCGCCTCGCCGAGGTCACGCAAGGGCTCGGCGAAACCCTCGGCCGCTCCGCCCAGCGCACCGCCCACTCGCTCGGCGAGCTCCAGCAGCGCCTCCAGGTCATCGACAAGGCCCAGACCCGCATCGAGAAGCTCTCCGGCGACGTGCTCGGCCTCCAGGACATCCTCTCCAACAAGCAGACCCGCGGCGCCTTCGGCGAGATCCAGCTCCGCGAGATCGTCACCAAGGCGCTCCCCCCCGACGCGGTGAGCTTCCAGAAGACCCTCTCCAACGGCACCCGCGCCGATTGCGTCATCGAGATGCCGCATCCGCCGGGCCCCATCGTCATCGACGCGAAATTCCCGCTCGAACCCTACGAGGCCCTCGTCAACGCCAGCACGCCCTCGGAAACCAACGAGGCCCGCCGCCAGATGCGCGCCGCCCTCCGCAGCCACATCCGCGCCATCGCCGAGAAATACGTGATCGAGGGCGAGACGGCCGAAGGTGCGCTCATGTTCCTGCCCTCCGAGGCGGTCTACGCCGAGCTCCACGCCCGCTTCGGCGAGATCGTCCGCGAGGGCTTCGAGGCCCGCGTCTGGATCGTCTCGCCCACCACCTGCATGGCGACGCTCCACACGCTGCGCGCCGTGCTGAAGGACACCCGCCTCCGCGCCGAGGCCCACGCCATCCGCCGCGAGCTCGGCGCGCTCCACCGCGACATCGAGCGCATGATGGGCCGCGTCGGCAACCTCGAGCGCCACTTCACGCAGGCCCAGCGCGACGTCGAGGAAATCCGCATCTCCGCCGACAAGGCCTCTCTCCGCGCCCGCCGCCTCGAAGCCGTCGACTTCAGCGACGACGCGGGCGCACCGGAGGGGGAGGTGAGGCGGATCGGGTGAGGGGAGTGCAAATAGACAGAACACGAATTAAATTAATTTTTCATGCTAATTCGTATATGGAAAATATAACGAGGTAATTGATGCGTATATCTAAAATACGCCTAAAGAATGGGTACAAACGATTCCATGATCTGACCATCGATCTAGGAGATAATCCTGCGAGGATTGTCGCCTTGGTGGGACCAAATGGATGCGGCAAGAGCAGCGTATTAGATGGGCTATTGTTCTACGCAAAAGCATATAGCCCCATTGGACGGGGTGGCAACCGCAGTAACGACTACCACTCAATGACAAGAAAAATGTACTTCGATGCGTTGCAGCAAATCGAGATAAAATTTACATCTGGATCATTTCAATCCATTTTCACCTCAAAACAAAAAACCGGTACAGAAAATACTATTTTTTCATTCCGAAGTCCATATAGGTACAATGAAGAACTTAAGATTTCCGAAACTAGATCTGTTCCTGAAATTAGATTGAACTCATATGGCGCTGCTGATGCCTCCGCTCTCGATTCAAAGATGGAAGAAAATTACCGTCGTCTTTATGCGACCTTCAACCGTTACCGTGACGAAAACGATCTAAGGCCCAGCGAAGCGAAAGCAAAAATTATTGGCGACCTCAATAACTCCATCAAGAGCTGTCTAGATCTTGAGATTTTCAGCCTCGGAAACGTTGAAGGAAACGAAGGCACTTTATACTTTAAAAAATCGGATCATCCCGGAGAATTTGAGTTTAATGTACTTTCATCCGGTGAAAAAGAGGTAGTAGACATCCTTCTAGATTTATATCTCCGGAAAAATACTTATACAGACACAGTGTTCCTCATAGATGAGCCAGAACTCCACATCAATACATCAATACAAGGTAAATTGCTATCTGAGATTGATCGCTTAGTGGGGCCAGAGTGTCAGATTTGGCTAACCACCCACAGCATAGGATTTCTGCGCGCCTTACAAACCAACATGAGAGATCGCTGTCAGATTATTTATTTTCGGCCCGAGTATGAACTTGCGTCTAGGGCATACACATTGCAGCCGGTAAAAGTTAGTGCTGGGACATGGCGCGAGCTATTTTCAATTGCATTGGATGACTTGGCTGAACTCGTCTGCCCCTCGGTAATCGTGTATTGCGAGGGAAGAGCAGAGCCCGGAGCGGGTGGCCGGGAGAGAGGCTTGGATGCTCAGGTGTTTAATAACATCTTTGCCACATCCCATCCCGACACTCTCTTTATCTCAAGTGGAGGGAATACCGAGCCCGAGCAGAGAGCCGCAATCGCACTTGCTATAATTGGCAAGGTATTTCCCTCTATGAAAATCTGGGTTCTCAAAGACCGAGATATGGCGTCTGGTAAGGAAACATCTGAAAGCGACCGCCAAACTTACCTCAGGACAAATGAAAAAAGTCATAGAGTTCTAAAGAGATGGGAAATAGAGAACTATCTGTACGATAAAGACGTTTTGAAAGCCTATTGCTCTGCAGAAAATCTCAATTTCGACGAATTAGCGTATGATATGTTTGTCACCGACATAAACAATCAGAATGTCAAAGATTCAACCAATAATATAAAGAACATATGCGGCATAATACACAACATAAATTCCGAGATATTTAAATTATCCATATCGAAATACATTACAGAAGATCTTCCGGTATTTAAGGAACTTGAGGATTGCATATTTAATAGAAGATAAATGAAATCTATATACCTCCAAATACACGATCAATATAATTGGAGGGATATTTTTATGGCCATGTCGAAAGCTAATTGACGCATTCCCCCTCCTTCCCCAACGCCTCCACATAAGCCCGCACCGCCTCCTGCACATGCCGGAAGCGGTCGCCGCCCAGGTGCTTGCCGCCATACCAGCGCGTGACCACCACAACATGGTCGCGCAGCCCCTCGCGTTCGAGCATCCGCAGGATCACCATCCCCGCGCCGCTCTCCCCGTCGTCGTTCTTGAGCGGCCCCTCGTCGCAGAGGAGCCCCCAGGAATTGTGCGTGGCCCTGGCGAATTTCTTCCGCCGCTTGAGCTCCGTCACGAAGGCGCGCGCCGCCTCGGCCGAGCCCGCGGGCCCGCCGGAAACGGCATATTTCGAGCCCCGGTCGGTGAGGACATGTTCAAGCACCAGCATCCCGGCAGGATTAGGCTTCGAGGGCCCCGTCCGCAAGCCGGAGGTCATCCCCGCGGCCCTGCCGTGCGGGCCCGGCGCAAAACGCCGCCCCGCCCGCCATTCATGATATGTTAACTACGAAAATCGAGCAATTTCAAAGCCGTTTTTCGATTTTCACGGTGAAACGCCCGATTTCACGCCCCCTCCACCCCCCGTGGAGTTGCCGCCCGGCCACAGCAAACCACGCCCCTGTGCCGCGCCTGCGGCCCGTGGTAGGAAAAGGGGGGCCGGCCATGCCAGACTGCCCGCCGCCGAGATTCCGGAGCTTTCATGGCGCAGAACCCGCTACCCGACCATCCGATGCGATACGCGCTCGCCAACGAGTTGCATGCCCGCCCCTTCCCGGTGCTCGATCCGCCCTGCCGGGCGATGTATCTCGCGATCAAGAAGCTCGAGAACGCCGCCGAGCGCGACCGCTCCGAGGATCGCGCCCATCTCATCGCCCTGCTCGACCGCCACGGCGCCCCGCATCCGCCCCCCGGCGCCGACCACTATTTCGGCCGTCTGGGCCGCGGCACCCTGAAGTGGGAGCAGCATACCGAGTTCGTCACCTACACCCTCTTCGCCCCCGAGCAGCAGGCGGATGCCTTCGCCGGCGAGCTCTTCAACCTCTTTCCCCGCGACTGGCTCTCCGAGGCCCCGGGCAAGGTGGTGACCTCCTGCATCGTCGAGGTGATGTCCGTCGCCCCCGAGGATCGCGAAAAGACCATGGCGCGCTACTTCCCGAGCTGGTTCGTCCCCGAAAGCCTCTCGGTCAGCGCGGTTGCCGACAGCAGCGCCGTGGTCGCGGGCGATTTCCAGATCGACGAGCACGGCCACACCCGCTTCGCCGTCCTCGCCCGCCCCGACACCACCCCGACCCGCGTCGGCCGCGTGGTCCAGCGCGTGCTCGAGATCGAGACCTACAAGAGCATGGCGATGCTCACCCTGCCCCGCGCCCGCGCCGTCTCCGCGACCGTCGCCCGCCTCGATCGCGAGCTCTCCGACCTCGCCACCGGCATGGCCGAGGAAAGCGAGCAGGCGACCGAAGTGCTCCACCGCCTCCTCGCCATGACCGCAGAGATCGAGGCGCTCTCCTCCGCCACCGCCTTCCGTTTCGGCGCCTACGAGGCCTATGAGGCGATCGTGAACCAACGCATCGGCGCGCTCCGCGAGGAGCGCATCGCCGACCGCCAGCTCATGGGCGAGTTCATGATGCGCCGCTTCGACCCGGCGATGCGCACCTGCCGCTCGGCCAAGGGCCGCCTCGCCGAGCTCTCCGGCCGGGCCGAACGGGCGGCCAACCTGCTCCGGACCCGCGTCGATGTGGCAAACCAGGCCCAGAACGTCGAGGTCCTGCGCAAGATGGACCGCCGCGCCGCCCTCCAGCTCCGGCTCCAGGAAACGGTCGAGGGCCTGTCGGTCGTCGCGATCAGCTACTATGCCGTCAATCTCGCCGCGGGCCTGCTCTCCCCGGTCGGCCACGCGCTCCATCTCGAGAAATCCGATCTCGTCGCGATCCTCACCCTGCCGGTGATCGCCGGCGTCTGGTTCATGGTCCGCCGCATCCGCAACCGTGTCGCGAGCGGCCATGACGAGCACGGCTGAGGCCCCGCGCCCCTAGCCCGCGGCGGGGGCGCACGCTAGAACGGGGGCGGGCATGCGCCCCGCGGGGCGCGATGCCGACCGAACCCCTGCGCCGGAGTGCCGCCCGATGTCCCATGTCTTTCCCCGCCACACCCGCGCCCGCCTTCCGATGGTCGATCACGGTGACGGGGTCTATCTCGTCGACACCGACGGCAAGCGCTATCTCGATGCCTCCGGCGGCGCGGCGGTCTCCTGCCTCGGCCATTCCGACCCGGCGGTGACCGAGGCGATCCGCGCCCAGCTCGGCCGCGCCGCCTTCGCCCATACCGGCTTCTTCACCTCCCCCCCGGCCGAGGCCCTGGCGGCCAAGCTCGCGGCCCATGCCCCGGGGGCACTCGACCGGGTCTGGTTCGTCTCCGGCGGCTCGGAGGCGGTGGAATCGGCGCTGAAGCTCGCCCGGCAATACTGTCTCGAAACCGGCCAGCCCGCCCGCCACCGGGTGATCGCCCGGCGGCAGAGCTACCACGGCAACACGCTTGGCGCGCTCGCCGCGGGCGGAAACCTCTGGCGCCGCGAGCCCTTCGCCCCGCTGCTGGCCGAAACCTCCCACATCGCACCCTGCTACGAATACCGCGAGCGGGAGGCGGACGAGAGCCGGGAGGCCTATGCCCTCCGCGCCGCCGACGCGCTCGAGGCCGAGATCCTGCGCCTTGGCCCCGAGACCGTGATGGCGTTCATCGCCGAGCCGGTCGTGGGCGCAACCGCCGGTGCCGTGCCGCCGGTGCCCGGCTATTTCCCCCGGATCCGCGAGATCTGCGACCGCCATGGCGTGCTGCTCATCCTCGACGAGGTCATGTGCGGCATGGGCCGGACCGGGACGCTCTTCGCCTGCGAACAGGACGGCATCGCCCCGGACATCCTCTGCATCGCCAAGGGCCTCGGCGCGGGCTACCAGCCGATCGGGGCCATGCTCTGCACCGGCGCCATCTACGAGGCCATCGCCAGCGGCTCGGGCTTCTTCCAGCACGGGCATACCTACATGGGCCACCCGACCGCCTGCGCTGCGGGGCTCGCGGTGCTCCGGCGGCTGACCGAGGACGGGCTGGTGGAACGCGCCGCCCGGATGGGCACGCGGCTCCGCGCCGAACTCGAGGCCCGCTTCGGCGACCACCCGCATGTCGGCGATATCCGGGGCCGGGGGCTCTTTCTCGGGCTCGAGCTGGTCGAGGACCGGGCAAGCAGGATGCCCTTCGACCCGGCCCTCGGCCTTCACAGGGCGATCAAGGCAGCGGCCTTCGAGGACGGTCTCATCTGCTACCCGATGGGCGGCACGATCGACGGGATCCGGGGCGATCACATCCTGCTCGCTCCCCCCTTCATCCTCGAGGATGCCCATATCGCGGAGATCTGCGACCGGCTCGAACGCGCCCTCGAGCGGACAATCGGCGCCGCATGAGGCAAGGCTCCGGCAGCACCCGGACGAACGCATCCTGACATGTCGCTTTTTGGGAGGCATCCTGCCGGGTTTCGGGGCATAAGCCCTTGCGGCGCGGGCGCCGCGGCGACCGCCGGCCCTCGTGCCGGGGCAAAATTTCGAGTGACCTGGAGACCCTATGAAATCCTACGTGCTGACCGTGCAATGTGTCTCGACCAGGGGCATCGTGGCCGCGATTTCCGCCTTTCTCGCCGAACATGGCTGCAACATCCGCGACAGCGCCCAGTTCGATGATTCCGTCACCGGCCAGTTCTTCATGCGGATCAGCTTCATCAGCGAGACCGGCACCGGGCTCGAGGCGCTGCGCAGCGATTTCGCGGCCGTCGCGGAACGCTTCGGCATGGACTACGCCTTCCATGACAGCACCGAGAAGATGAAGGTGCTGCTGATGGTCTCGAGCTTCGGCCACTGCCTCAACGACCTGCTCTACCGCTGGCGGATCGGGGCGCTGCCGATCGAGATCACCGGGGTGGTCTCGAACCATCTCACCTACCAGAAGCTGGTGGTGAATCACGATCTGCCCTTCCACCACATCCGGGTGACGAAGGAGAACAAGCCGCGCGCCGAGGCGCAGCTCCTGGAGCTCGTCGAGGAAACCGGCACCGAACTGGTGGTGCTCGCCCGCTACATGCAGGTGCTGTCCGAGGAGATGTGCCGCACGATGTCGGGGCGGATCGTCAACATCCACCATTCCTTCCTGCCAAGCTTCAAGGGCGCACGCCCCTACCAGCAGGCCTTCGAGCGCGGCGTGAAGCTCATCGGCGCCACGGCGCATTTCGTGACCTCCGACCTCGACGAGGGACCGATCATCGAGCAGGAGACCTTCCGCGTCACCCACGCCCAGAGCGCCGACGACTATGTGGCGATCGGCCGCGACGTGGAGGCCCAGGTGCTCGCCCGCGCGATCCATGCGGTGATCCACCGCCGGGTCTTCCTCAACGGCAACAAGACCGTCGTCTTCCCCGCAAGCCCCGGCGGATACGCCTCCGAACGCATGGGCTGAACGGCCGAACCGGGCCCAAAGCGCGGGCTGCTCAAGCTTTGCGCAATCGCAAGGAGAGCTCTGGCACCGGCACCACAGCCGGGGCGAAATCCGGGACCATCCCTTGACTTGGCTGCTGCATCGCAGCGAACGTCCGGTGAGGCGGGGCCTTCTGCCCCACTTCCCGGACGGCCAAACAGGACTGGAACCGCCATTCATGCCAAGTCTCTTCTTCAGCATGTCCGACGTGGCACTCGCCACAGTGGCGCTGGCCATTGCCGGAGCGCTCGGGCTTCTCATCGGAAACATTCATTATCGCGGCGTCGGCCTCGGCATCGGCGGCGTGCTCTTCGCCGGTATTGCGGTCGGCCATCTCTCGGGCATGGCCGGGATCACCTACAGCCACGAAACGATGGAATTCGTGCGCGAATTCGGCCTCATTCTCTTCGTCTTCACCATCGGCATCCAGGTCGGCCCCGGCTTCTTCGCCACCCTCCAGTCATCGGGGCTGAGCCTGAACCTCGCGGCGGCCTCAATCGTGCTGCTCGGTGTGGCCGTGACCGTCGCGCTGCATTTCCTGCTCCAGATCCCTGTGCCCGTGCTCGTCGGCCTCATGTCGGGCGCGGTGACCAACACCCCCGGCCTCGGCGCTGCAACACAGGCCCTCAAGGACGTCGGCGCCGATCCCGCCACGGTTGAGCTGCCGAGCCTCGGCTACGCGGTGGCCTACCCTTTCGGCATCCTCGGCATCCTCGCCGCGATGCTGCTGGTGCGCGGGGTGCTGCGGATCTCGCTGCCGGAGGAGGCCAAGGCCTTCGACATCGCACGCCGGGCGGGTGTCGCCTCGCTGCCGGTGATGAACGTGGTGGTGAAGAACAGCAATCTCGCGGGCCTCAAGCTCTCGGAAGTGCCGGATCTCTTCGATTCGGGCGTGGTCGCCTCGCGGATGATGAAGAACGGCGAGCTCATCGTGCCCGCGCGCGACACCGTGGTGGATCTCGGCGACGTGCTCCATCTCGTCGGACCGGCCGAGAAACTCCGTGCCATGCAGATCATCCTCGGCGAGGAAGTGAAGATGGCGCTCACCACCAAGGGCACAGCGCTCACCTGGACCCGGATCGTCGTCACCGATACCAAGATTCTCGGCCGCAAGCTGCGCGCGCTCGGGCTGAGCGAGGCCCATGGCATCAACATCTCGCGGATCTACCGTGCCGGCGTCGAGCTGCCTGCCCTGGCCGACAGCACGCTCCAGTTCGGCGACATCCTCACCGTTGTCGGCCCGCCCGAGGGCATCGAGGCGGTGCGCGGCGTCTTCGGCGACCAGAAGCGGCGGCTCGACGAGGTGCAGTTCACCGCGGTCTTCATCGGCATCGCGCTCGGGGTGCTGTTCGGCTCGATCCCCTTCATGGTTCCGGGCCTGCCTGCGCCGATCAAGCTCGGCCTCGCGGGCGGCCCGCTGATCGTCGCCATCGTGCTCTCGCGGCTCGGGCATTTCGGACCGTTCGTCTGGTTCATGCCGCCGGTCGCGAACCACGCCCTGCGCGAGCTCGGGATCGTGCTCTTTCTCGCCGTCGTCGGCATCAAGGCAGGCGACAAGTTCCTGACGACGCTGCTCCATGGCGACGGGCTGATGTGGATGGCCTATGGCACCCTCATCACCCTGATCCCGCTCCTCGTGGTCGGGTTCGTTGCGCGGATCGTCTTCAAGTTCAACTATCTCAGCCTCTGCGGCGTGCTGGCGGGCTCGATGACCGATCCGCCTGCGCTCGCCTTTGCAAGCGGGATGAGCAGCTCGCCCGCCGCGCCGATCGGCTATGCCGCGGTCTATCCGCTGGTGATGTGCATGCGCATCCTCGCGCCCCAGATCATCGTGCTCCTGCTGATGTGACCCCGTCTGCCGGCCCAGTCGAGCGGGGCCGGCGGGCCCGGCGCCGGCCTGCGGCGCCGCCTCCCCGCAGCCTTGCCGCGTCTTGCCCTTGCCGCTGGCGGCATCGGCCTGTAGAAAACGGGCGCGAATTTCACGAATGGACGGACGCATGGCCGAGCTTGCCTACAAAGAGCCCGAACCCAAGGTCATTGCCGGGGCGAAGGGCGACTGGGAACTGGTGATCGGGCTGGAAGTCCACGCCCAGGTTTCCTCGAAGTCGAAGCTCTTCTCCGGCGCCTCGACCGCATTCGGCGCCGAGCCCAACACCAATGTGAGCCTCGTCGATGCCGCGATGCCGGGGATGCTTCCGGTCATCAACGGCTTCTGCGTCGAGCAGGCGGTGCGCACCGGGCTGGGCCTCAAGGCCGAGATCAACCTCTTCTCGCGCTTCGACCGCAAGAACTACTTCTATCCGGACCTGCCGCAGGGCTACCAGATCAGCCAGCTCTACCACCCGATCGTCGGTGAGGGCGAGATCCTCGTGGACATGGCGCCCGGCATCGCGCGCAAGGTGCGCGTCGAGCGCATCCATCTCGAGCAGGACGCCGGCAAGTCGGTCCATGACCTCGATCCCGATCTCTCCTATGTCGACCTCAACCGCACCGGCGTGGCGCTGATGGAGATCGTCTCCAAGCCCGACATCCGCGGCCCCGAGGAAGCGGCGGAATACGTCCGCAAGCTGCGGCAGATCCTGCGCTATCTCGGCACCTGCGACGGCAACATGCAGGAAGGCTCGCTCCGCGCCGACGTGAACGTCTCCGTGCGGCCCGCAGGCACGAGCGAGCTCGGAACGCGCTGCGAGATCAAGAACATGAACTCGATGCGCTTCATCCAGCAGGCCATCGAGTTCGAAGCGCGCCGCCAGATTGCGATCCTCGAGGATGGCGGCTCCGTGGAGCAGGAAACCCGGCTCTACGATCCCAACAAGGGCGAGACGCGCTCGATGCGCTCGAAGGAAGAGGCGCACGATTACCGCTACTTCCCCGACCCCGACCTGCTGCCGCTCGAGTTCGAGCAGAGCTTCGTCGATGGCATCGCCGCCAGCCTGCCGGAGCTGCCCGACGCCAAGAAGGCCCGCTTCGTGCTCGAGTACGGCATGACGGAATACGATGCCGGCGTGCTGACGGCCGAAGTGGCGAGCGCCGACTATTTCGAGGCGGTGGCCCGCGGGCGCGACGGCAAGCAGGCGGCGAACTGGGTCATCAACGAGCTTTTCGGTCGGCTCAACAAGGAGGGCCACGGTATCGCCGACAGCCCGATCTCGCCCGTCCAGCTCGGCGGTCTTATCGATCTGATCGCCAAGGGCGACATCTCGGGCAAGATCGCTAAGGATGTTTTCGAGATTCTCTGGACCGAAGGCGGCGATCCGGCCAAGATCGTCGAGGACCGCGGCATGAAGCAGGTCACGGACATGGGCGCCATCGAGGCGGCCGTGGACGAGGTCATCGCCGCGAACCCCGACAAGGTCGCACAGGCGCAGGCCAAGCCTTCGCTTGCGGGCTGGTTTGTCGGGCAGGTGATGAAGGCGACGGGCGGCAAGGCCAATCCGAAGGCCGTGAACGACATCGTGCGCGGAAAACTCGGCATCGGGTGATCCGCGGCAGGCTGCCCCCGCGATTGTGATTGGACCGGGCTCGGGCCCGGCTTCTGACTTGAGGCCGGGCCGGAGCCCGGTGAGGGGGTAGCATGAGCTATTTTGACTACAAGGCGATTCCGGCGCCCCGGCGCAGCAAGAAGGCCCGCGGCGTGCGTGAGCCCGCCGAGCTTCTTGCGCTCACGATCACCGATACGATCAACGAGCAGGCGCGCGAGGGCTGGGAATTCCTCCGCGCCGAGACCCTCCCGGCCGAGACCCCGCGAGGGCTGTTCCGGCGCGCCGTCGAGGAGCCGGTGTCGCTGCTGATCTTCCGCCGGGAGCGGGAAAGCCGCGAACCGCGTCTGGAGGCCCGCGTGGAGGCGCTGCGCCCGGCCCCCGAGCCCGCTGCTCCCCGCCCGGCCCCGGTCATGGAGGTGGCCCCGGCGCCGCAGGCCGAAGCCGCCCCGCAGCCGCGCCCCGAGGCCACCCCGCCGAGCGTTCGCACCTTCGCCGAGCGCGTGCAGGCCGCGAGTGCGGCCCGCCGCGAACCGCCGATTTCCGGCGCCGCCCGCGCGCCGCGTCAGGACCAGGGGCCCTCGCCGCTTCGCCCCGGGCCGCGGTTCGGACCAGCCGAGACGAACTGAGGCGAGGCCCGCCTGGTTCGGCGGGCAAAGGGCCGCTGGGGGCCGCCCGCGATCAGGCCTGGGTGCCGGTGAGATCGAGCGAAAGCGCGTGAACCCGTCCGGCGAGCTCCTGCTTGAGGATGCCGTGCACCGCGCGGCTGCGCGCCACCCGTGACATGCCATTGAAAGCCGGCGCGCGCATGACCACCTTGAAATGCGTCTCGCCACCCTCGATGCCATGGCCGTGGTGGCGGTGCTTCTCGCTCTCATCAATGATCTCGAGCGCCTCGGGCGCAAAGGCCTCGGTCAGTTTCGCCTCGATCGAATCCCTTACGGGGGTCATGGTCTCGCCCATCGGTCTCTTCCTGCAAAGAACGGTCTTGGCCCGCTCCTCGAAAAGTCTAAACTCTGGCGCCCGAGTCGCAAGATTGAAAGGAATCGGCCCGCGATGAGCCGCCGCTCGCCCTTTGAATTCGACATTTCCGTCTCCGCCGACAAGAAACGGCGGGCCCGCAGCCGCGGCCAGTCGGGAGCTGTCGAGAGTTCCAGCCGCGTCTGCGCCCATCCGGGTTGCGACCAGCCGGGAAAGTATCGCGCGCCGCGCTCGCCGGACCAGCTCGACGACTTCCTGTGGTTCTGCCTCAAGCATGTGCGCGAGTACAACCTCAAATGGAACTTCTTCGAATCCCATTCCGACGACGATCTGGAGCAGCAGTTCGCCGCCGACCGGGTCTGGGAGCGCAACACCAAGCCCTTCGCCACCGGCAGCGCCCAGCCCGGCACGCAGCCCCATTCCGAGGGCCGCGCCTGGCAGCGCTTCGGTCTCGATGACCCCCTCGAGCTTCTGGGCGACAAGGGCACGCTCAATCCCGGCGCCAACCGCGGGCCGGTGCAGCGGCGGCTGCCACCGACCGAGCGGCGCGCCCTCGAGATCCTCGAGGCGCAGGACACCCAGAGCAAGGCCGAGATCCGGCGCCAGTACAAGGCCCTCGTCAAGGATCTGCACCCGGACATGAACGGCGGCCGCCGCGACGACGAGGCGCGGCTTGCCGAGGTGGTGTGGGCCTGGGAGCAGATCAAGGCCAGCCGCAGCTTCCGGGATTAGACAAAGGCGGTCGCGCGACGGGGCCGGGTTGCATCACCACGGCATTTGCGACACATAGCAAGGCAGGGATACCGCCCATGCGGGGCGGTCAGTAGGGCTGGGTATAATGGCGGACGGCAACATGGAATCGGATATCGAACCCACGGTCGAATACAGCGTGCGCGACCTTTTCGGGATCGACACCGACATGGTCGTGAAGGGATTTGCAGACGGAACGGACCGGGTGCCGGATCTCGATCCGACCTATCGCTTTGACCGCGACACCACGCTCGCCATTCTCGCAGGCTTCGCCCACAACCGCCGGGTGATGATCCAGGGCTATCACGGCACCGGCAAGTCGACCCACATCGAACAGGTCGCCGCCCGGCTCAAATGGCCCTGCGTGCGGGTGAACCTCGACAGCCACATCAGCCGTATCGACCTCATCGGCAAGGACGCGATCCGCATCAAGGACGGCGTGCAGATCACCGAATTCCAGGAAGGCATCCTGCCCTGGGCGCTGCGCAACCCCGTCGCGATCGTCTTCGACGAATACGATGCCGGACGCCCGGACGTGATGTTCGTGATCCAGCGGGTGCTCGAGGTCGACGGCAAGCTCACGCTTCTCGACCAGAACAAGGTGATCCGGCCGAACCCGTACTTCCGTCTCTTCTCCACGGCCAACACCGTCGGCCTCGGCGACACCACGGGCCTCTATCACGGCACCCAGCAGATCAACCAGGGCCAGATGGACCGCTGGAGCCTCGTCGTAACGCTCAACTACCTCGAGCATGCCGCCGAAGCCGAGATCGTGCTGGCGAAATATCCCGAATATGCGACGCCCGAGGGCCGCCGGACCGTGAGCCGCATGGTCACGGTCGCCGACCTCACGCGCGCTGCCTTCATGAACGGTGATCTCTCGACGGTCATGAGCCCGCGCACCGTGCTCGCCTGGGCCGAGAATGCGCGCATCTTCAAGGATATGGGCTTCGCCTTCCGGCTGACCTTCCTCAACAAGTGCGACGAGCTCGAGCGCCAGACCGTCGCGGAGTTCTATCAGCGCTGCTTCGATGAGGAACTGCCGGAGAGTGCCGCCAGCGTCAGCCTGGGCTGATCGGGGGGCCATTTGTCGAAGCGCTCGAACAACCCCGCGGACCCGTTCAAGAAGGCGCTGAGCGAGGCCACGCGCGCCATGGCCGCCGACCCCGATCTCGAGGTCGCCTTCAGCGTCGATCCGCCCGGGCTCCGCAACGATGCCATGCGCCTGCCGCAGGTGACGCGCCGGATGAGCCGCGAGGAGGTGATGCTCGCCCGCGGCACGGCGGACGCCTATGCGCTGCGCCTGCGTTTCCACGACGCTGCCACGCACCGCCGCTACACGCCGCAGGGCGAGATTGCCACGGAGCTCTTCGAGGCGATGGAAACGGCGCGCTGCGAGGCCGTGGGCGCCCGCGCCATGCCCGGAACGGCGGGCAACATCGATGCCAAGATCGCGGCCGAGGCCAAGCGCCTCGGCTATGCCGATATCACCGACCCCGCCCGCGCCCCGCTGGCGCAGGCCGCAGGCTATTTCGTGCGGCATCTCGCCACCGGCCGCGCGCTGCCCGAAGGGGCGCAGAACGTGCTCGACCTCTGGCGGGGCTTTCTCGAATCCCACGCGAGCGGGGCGTTCGAGGGGCTCGGCGACACCCTCCACGATCAGCAGGCGTTTGCCCGCGCCGCGCGCCAGGTGATCTCCGATCTCGGCTATGGCGAACAGCTCGGCGACGACCCGGACGATGCGCCGGGCGAGGATCAGGACGATGACGAACCCGAGGACCTGACCGAGGACAACCCCGATCAGGACCAGGCCGGCGGTGATGCCGAGGACAACTCCGAGCAGGAAAGCTCGAGCCAGGACCAGTCCAGCGAACAGCCCTCCGATCCGCAGGAAATGAAGGCGGCCCTCGACAGCGCAGACGAAGATGCCATGGCCGAAGAGGCCCAGATGCAGGAGACGGAGGCCGAGGATGAGCGCGTGCAGCCGCCCCATTCCGACGCCGATCCCGACTACCGCGTCTTCGACACGGCCCATGACGAGGAAATTCGCGCGGAGGAACTCGCCGACCCGATCGAGCTCGAACGCCTGCGGTCCTATCTCGACCAGCAGCTCGAGCCGCTCCGCGGCGCGGTGGCGCGGCTTGCCAACAAGCTGCAGCGCCGGCTGCAGGCGCAGCAGAATCGCGCCTGGGATTTCGACCTCGAGGAAGGCACCCTCGATGCCGGCCGGCTTGCGCGCGTCGTCGCCAATCCGCTGACCCCGCTCTCCTTCAAGCAGGAGCGCGACACGGACTTCCGCGACACCGTGGTGACGCTTCTGCTCGACAATTCCGGCTCGATGCGCGGTCGGCCGATCTCGATCGCCGCGATCTCGGCCGATGTCCTCGCCCGCACGCTCGAGCGCTGCCAGGTGAAGGTCGAGATCCTCGGCTTCACCACACGCGCCTGGAAGGGTGGCCAGAGCCGGGAGGCCTGGCTTGCCGCGGGGCGCCCGCCGCTCCCCGGCCGGCTCAATGACCTCCGTCACATCGTCTACAAGCCCGCCGACGCGCCCTGGCGGCGCGCCCGTGCCAATCTCGGGCTGATGATGAAGGAAGGGCTGCTCAAGGAGAACATCGACGGCGAGGCGCTCGAATGGGCGCACCGGCGGATGCTTGCCCGCAACGAGGCGCGCAAGGTGCTGATGGTGATCTCCGACGGTGCGCCGGTCGACGACTCCACCCTTTCGGTCAATCCGCCGAGCTTTCTCGAGAAGCATCTGCGCGACGTGATCGAGATGGTCGAACGGAGGCGTGCGGTCGAGCTCGTCGCCATCGGCATCGGCCACGACGTTACGCGCTATTACCAGCGCGCCGTGACGATCACCGATGTGGAGCAGCTTGCCGGCGCCATGACCGAGCAGCTCGCGAGCCTGTTCGACAACGACCCGATCCGCGCGGGACGCCGCAAACGCCTTTCCGCGCGCGTATGACTTTCGGAACCGCGGGCTGTTCCGCGCGTTGCAAGGCAGGAGGTGCGATATGGATATCAACATCACGGGCATCGGCGGGTTCATCCTGCTCGCGCTGGACATCTGGGCCATCATTTCAGTCGTCGGTTCGGGTGCGAGCACCGGCAAGAAGGTGATCTGGGTACTGGTGATCCTGTTCCTGCCTCTCATCGGCTTCATTGCCTGGCTGCTCCTGGGACCACGGGCGCAGCGCATCTGACGCGAGGGAAATTTGCACGTATTCACCTGTGAGAAATGCGGCCAGATGCTGCATTTCGAAAACTCCGTATGCCTGCGCTGCGGAACCCGATTAGGCTTTCTGCCCGATACGTTGCGGCTGAGCGCCTGCGATCCACAGCCCGATGGCACCATCGCGGTCACCGCGGCGCCGCAGGGCAGCGCCTGGGTTGCCTGCGGCAATGCCGCGAGCGCGGGCTGCAACTGGCTTGTCCGGGCCGACTCGGGCGACAGCTTCTGTCCCGCCTGCGAGCTCAACCGCACCATCCCCGACCTGGCGGTCGAGGGGAACGAAGAGCGCTGGCGCAAGATGGAGGAGGCGAAGCGGCGGCTGATCTATGCCCTCAAGCGCCTCAACCTGCCGCTGACGAGCTTTCAGGACGACAAGGAGCGCGGCCTCGCCTTCGATTTCCTGGCCGACGAGCCGGACGCCCCTGTGATGACCGGCCATGACGACGGGCTCATCACCATCAACATCTCCGAGGCAGACAGCGCCGAGCGCGAGCGTCGCCGGGTCGAGCTCGGCGAGCCCTATCGCACGCTGCTCGGCCATCTCCGCCACGAGGTCGGGCATTATTACTGGGACGTGCTTGTGCGCGACCGCAACAAGATCGACGCGTCCCGCGAGATCTTCGGCGACGAAAGCGCGGATTACGGCGAGGCGCTGCAGCGGCATTACGAGAACGGAGCGCCGCCGGACTGGGAAAACGCCTACGTCAGCGCCTATGCGACCATGCATCCTTGGGAAGATTTCGCCGAGACCTGGACGCATTACCTCCACATGGTCGATACGCTCGACACCGCTGCGAGCTTCGGCATGGAGATCGACCCCCATGTCGCGACAACGGCGGAGCTCAATGCCGAGTTGGCGTTCGATCCCTACCGCGAACCGGATTTCAAGCGGCTGGTGGATGCCTGGATTCCGCTCACCGTCGCGGTCAACAGCCTGAACCGCTCGATGGGCCAGCGCGACCTCTACCCCTTCGCGCTGAGCACGCCAGCGATCAACAAGCTCAACTTCATCCACGACCTCGTCCGCGGGGCCGTGTGACCCAGAGGATCCCGGCGATCAGCGCCGGGATCAACGCCAGCGGCAGGCTGAAGAGGGTCGTGAAGACAGGATCCCACAGCCAGTCCGGCCCGAAATTCTGCAGGATCGAAACCACCTTCGCGTGGCTTCCGGGTGCGTTTTCCGCAAAGACCCGGTCGATCGAAGCCAGCCGGAACGCATAGCCCTCACCGATCGTAGCCTGCCAATCGATCCAGGCCCGCCAGAGCGCCAATCCGGCGAACGCAACCATAACCACAATACGCATGGGGACTTCTCACCTTTAGCGCGATTCAACGCGCCGAAGGTTAACCTTCATTGACCTGTCACGCAAACGACCGATAAGGATTTCCGGAATGAAAGATGATCAGCGCCCCATGTTCCAGGATTTCCGCCAGCGTACCACGCCAGAAACCGGGCCCTTGCGGCTCGAGGCCCTGCGTGAGGCCATGCGCGCCGAGGGTGTTGCAGCCTTCTTCGTGCCGCGCGCCGATGCCCATCAGGGCGAGAACGTCGCCCCCTGCGACGAGCGCCTCGCATGGCTCACGAGTTTCTCGGGCTCCGCGGGCCTCGCGGTGGCGGGTCTCGAGGCCGCGAGCCTCTTCGTCGACGGCCGCTATACGCTCCAGTCGCGCAAGGAGGTCGACACCGGGGCCTTCACCATCCTGCGCCATCCCGAGGACAAGCCCGCCGACTGGCTCGCCGAGGTCATGCCGGAGGGGGGCCGCGCCGGGTTCGATCCCTGGCTCCACACCGCGACCGACATCGCGACGCTGTCCGAGACGCTCGAGCCGCACGGTATCTCGCTCGTCCGCTGCCCCAATCTCGTCGACCGTATCTGGACCGATCGTCCGGCGCCGCCCGCCGCACCGATCGTGCCACAGCCCCTCGAGTTCACCGGGCACAGCGCGGCGGAAAAACGCGCCGATCTCGCGCAGGGCCTTCGCGACGCCGGGCGCTCGGCAGCGGCGCTGACGCTCACCGATTCCATCGCCTGGCTGCTCAACATCCGCGGCGGCGACATTGCCCGCACTCCGGTCGCACGCGCCTTCGCGATCCTTCATGACGACGGCCGTGTCGCGCTCTTCACCGATCCCACCAGGTGCGATGCCGCGCTCCGCGCCCACCTCGGGGCAGAGGTGACCATCGCCGCGCCCGAGGCCTTCGGCCCTGCCCTTGATGCGCTCTCCGGCAAGGTCGGCGTCGACAAGGCAAGCGCGCCGGTCTGGGTGTCCGACCGGCTCACGGCGGCGGGCATCGCGGTCGACTGGGCCCGCGATCCCTGCATCCTGCCCAAGGCCTGCAAGACCGAGGCCGAGATCGCCGGAAGCCGCGCGGCGCATCTGCGCGACGGCGCGGCGATGGCGCGCTTCCTCGCCTGGCTCGATGCCGAAGCCCCCGGGGGACATCTTACCGAAATCGATGTCGTCCGCCGCCTCGAAGCCTTCCGCGCCGAAACCGGCGCCCTGCGCGACATCTCGTTCGAGACGATCTGCGGTGCGGGCGATCATGGCGCGATCGTGCACTACCGCGTGAACGAGGCCAGCAACCGCCCGGTGAAGCCCGGCGAGCTGCTGCTCGTCGACAGCGGCGGGCAGTATGTCGACGGAACCACCGACATCACCCGCACCGTCGCCGTCGGCGCGGTGCCCGAAGGCGCGGCCCGGGCCTTCACCCTGGTCCTCAAGGGCGTCATCGCCATGTCCCGCCTCGCCTGGCCGAGAGGGCTCGCGGGGCGCGACATCGACGCGGTCGCCCGCGCCGGCCTCTGGCAGACGGGGCTCGATTACGACCACGGCACCGGCCATGGCGTCGGGGCCTATCTCGGGGTGCACGAAGGCCCTGCGGCCCTCTCCCGCCGCTCGGAAACACCGATCGAACCCGGCATGATCCTCTCCATCGAGCCTGGCTACTACCGCGAGGGGGCCTTCGGCATCCGTATCGAGAATCTCGCCACCGTGCGTGCGCCAAGCCGACCCGAGGGTGGCGAGCGCGAGATGCTTTCGTTCGAGACCCTCACCTTCGCCCCGATCGACCGCCGTCTGATCGACGCGGACCTGCTCGCCCCTGCCGAGCGCCGCTGGCTCGACGACTATCACGCCGAGGTTCTCGCGCGGATCGCGCCGCTCGTCGATGCAGACACTGCAAGCTGGCTTGAAACTGCCTGCCAACCGCTCTGAACGCCCCCGCTCAGGGGGCCGAGGACACCAACGAACAAAGGACCGCATATGCTTGCCAAGAGGATTACAGTCGTTCCGGCCGAAGGCACCTGGGTCATCCGCGCCGGCGGTGCCGTCATCGGCGAAAGCGGAAATGCCCTCGAACTCAGCAATGGCGACATGCCGGCGACGATCTTCTTCCCGCAGGAAGACATCGGCATGGCCTTTCTCGAAACATCCGGCAGCGAGGCCGTCACGGAAGGCATCGGCCGCGCGACCTATTTCGGCATCGTCACCCGCAGCACGCTGATCGAGAACGCCGCCTGGTGCTATCCCGAGCCCAGCGACGATCTTGCGCGCATTGCCAATCACCTCACCTTCGACCCGAACAAGGTCACGATCGAACAGATCTGAGCCTGAGATGCGCAAGCCCGGCCGCGGGCTTGCGCGCATGGGAGCCCGCGCTAGCTCTCCAGCAGCGCCCGCGCGGCCCCTCGCGCCTCGGGCGTGATCACATCCCCCGCCAGCATCCGCGCGATCTCCTCGGTCCGCTCCGCCTGCGAGAGCGGCAGCACGTCGGTCCGGGTTACCCCTTCGCGCACGTCCTTGCCCACCCGCCAGTGATGCGCCCCGCGGGCCGCGACCTGCGGCGCATGGGTGACGACGAGCACCTGCGCCGCATCGCCCAGGGCGCGCAGCCGCCGCCCAACGGCATCCGCCGTGGCCCCGCCGACGCCGCGGTCGATCTCGTCGAAGATCAGCGTGAGATCGCTGGAACGCTCGGCGAGACAGACCTTGAGCGCCAGCAGGAAGCGCGAGAGCTCGCCGCCCGAGGCAACCTTGTCGATCGGTCCCGGCGGCGCGCCCGGATTGGTCGCGGCAGTGAAGCGCACGCGGTCGCTGCCCTCGGGCCCCGGCTCACCCGGGTCCACCTCGGTGATGAAGCGCGCCCGCTCGAGCTTCAGCGGCGGCAGCTCCCCGGCCATGCGCGCATCGAGCCGTGCCGCAGCGTCCCGCCGGATCTCGCCAAGCCGCGCCGCCGCCGCGCCATAGGCGGCATCGGCCTCGCCCAGCGCGACCTTGAGGCCGGCAATCTCCTCCGCCCCGCCGTCGATCGCCCGCCGCCGCGCGCGCAGATCCTCGGCCAGCGCCGGGAGCTCCTCGGGCGGCACCTGATGCTTGCGCGCAAGGCCCCGGATTGCGAAGAGCCGCTCCTCGACAGCCTCCAGCTCATCCGGATCGCCCGCGAGTTGGGCCTCGAGGTCCTCGACGCCGCGCGAAACCTCGCCGAGCTCGGTCAGCACGCGTTCGAGCCCCTCGAGCAGCGGATCGATCAGCCCTTCGGCCCGTGGCGCCGCCGCCTCGAGCCAGCGCAGTGCCTGAAAGAGCGCGCCTTCCGCCCCCTCGGAGCCGACAGCCCCCGCCGCGCGCGCCACATCGGCGCGGATCTCCTCCGCCGCCCGAAGCTGGCGCCGCCGCGCATCGAGCTCTGTCTCCTCGCCCGGCTGAGGGTCGAGCGCATCGAGCTCCTCGACAGCATGGGCAATGAAATCGGCATCCCGCGCGGCGGCCTCGAGCGCCGCCTCCGCCTCCGCAAGCAGCTTTGCCGCCGCGGCCCGCGCGCCCCAGGCCTCCCGCACCGCCTCGCGCGCCGCCCCGGCCTCGGCAAAGGCATCGAGCAGATCCCGGTGCCGCTTCGGATCGAGCAGCCCCTTGTCGTCCTGCTGGCCGTGAAGCTCGACAAGCGTCGCGGACAGCGCGCGCAGGGTCTCGGCGGCCACCGGCCGGTCGTTCACCCAAGCCCGCCGCCGCCCGTCCGGGCTCGCGACCCGGCGCATCAGCAGCTCCTCGCCCGCGGGCAGGCCCGCCGCCTCGAGCACCGCGCGCGCGGCATGGCCCTCGGCAAGATGGAATTCCGCAATCACCTCACCCTGATCGGCCCCGGCGCGCACCAGCCCGGGCCGCACGCGCCAGCCGAGCACGAAGCCGAGCGAATCGAGCAGAATCGACTTGCCCGCGCCAGTCTCGCCCGTGAGCACGTTGAGGCCGGGCTCGAAGGCGAGCTCGGCCGTCTCGATCAGCACCATGTCACGGATCGTGAGGGTCCGGAGCATCGGTCAGACCCGCGCCCGCGTCAGCGCCAGTCTCCCTTCACCACCTGACGGTAGGTCTGGTTCAGCCAGCTGTCCCCGGCATTGTCCGGCTCGAGACCGCGGCCGGTCAGCAGCGCATAGCTGTCGGCATACCATGTTGATCCCTGGAAGTTGTGGCCGAGGATCGCAGCGGCGGTCTGCGCCTCCTGCGTGAGGCCAAGCGAGAGATAGGCCTCGACCAGCCGGTGCAGCGCCTCGGGCGTGTGGGTGGTGGTCTGGTAGTCCTCGACGACGACCCGGAACCGGTTGATCGCCGCCGTGTAATGGCCCCGCGCGAGGTAATAGCGCCCCACCTCCATCTCCTTGCCCGCAAGATGATCGAGCGCGAGCTCGAACTTGAGCTGGGCGGACTTGGCGTATTCGCTGTCGGGATAGCGCTCGATGATGTCGCGCATTTCCTGCAGCGCCTCGAACGTGTTGGCCTGATCGCGACCGATGTCTGTGATCTGGTCGTAATACGAGAGCGCAATCAGGAACTGCGCATAGGGCGCGTCCACATCCGCCGGGAAGAACTCGAGATAGCGCTCCGCCGCCGACCGGCTTTCCGCGTATTGCGCGCCCTCGTGATAGGCAAAGGCCGACATCAGCATCGAGCGCTTCGCCCATTCGGAATAGGGATAGAGCCGCTCCACCTCGGAGAACATCTCGCCGGCATCACGCGGCTGGCCGTCGGCAAGCAGCGCCTCGGCATCGAGATAGATCTGCTGCGCCGACCGGGTCTCGATAGGCTCCTGGCGGTTGCGCGCACAGGATGAGACGGTGAGCAGGATCAGGAGCAATGTGCCGGCCAACGCCAGAACACGACCCGACTTTCTTGTCATACCCTACCTGCCTCTAGTCACTCCGCCGATGTCCCGGGGCGCCTGCCAAGCCTCGGCCTGATCCGGTTAGCACAGCTCGCAAGGGGGGTGAAACGAAAAGCGCAGCCCCGGAGCCCGGGACTGCGCTTCTGCCTGTTCTTCCTGCCTTCAACCCGCGCGGCGCAGATCGGCAAGCCCCACTCCCGCACCGGGGAGAACCGCCTGCTGCTCCTCGTCGAGCACCACCCATTCGAACGCATCCGGGGTGGCGAAAAGCCGCCGCAGCAGCCGGTTGGTCGCGCCATGGCCTGCCTTCACACCGCGATAGGCGCCGAGAATCGGAGCCCCCGCCAGCGCGAGGTCGCCCATCGCGTCGAGCATCTTGTGGCGCACGCATTCATCCGCGCGCCGGAACCCGCCAGGGTTCAGAACCTTCTCGCCCTCGACCACGACCGCGTTGTCGAGCGAACCGCCGAGCGCAAGCCCGTGGGCCTGCATCGCCTCGACTTCCGCACGGCGGCAGAAGGTCCGGCAGTCGGAAAGCTCGCGCACGAAGGAGCCGTTGAGCATGTCGAGCGTCTTCTCCTGATGCCCAATCGCGGCATCCGGGAAGTCGATCTCGAAGTCGATCGAAAGCATCGGCGCGGGGGTGAGCTCGGTCACCACATCGCCCTGAACGTCGCGCACCGGCTTCAGGATCCGGATCGCACGCAGATCGCCCGCGACCTGACGAAGACCCGCCTTCAGGATCGCCTTCACGAAACGCTGCGAGCTGCCATCGAGGATCGGCACTTCCGGCCCGTCAATATCGACCAGCACATGGCTCACGCCGAGCCCGGCAAAGGCCGCCATGATGTGCTCGACCGTCGAGACCGAAATGCCGGCCTCATTCGAGAGCACCGTGCAAAGCGTCGTGTCGGTCACCGCGTCATAGCGGGCGGGAATGATGTTGTCGCGATCGGTCACGTCGACGCGCCGGAAGCGGATGCCGCCCTCCGTCGCCGGGTGGAGGGTAAGACGCACGGGACGGCCGGAGTGCAGCCCCGTGCCCCGCAGCGTGATTTCCCGTTCAAGAGTCGTGTGCATTTCTGCCCCCAATTGCGACCAGCTGCTCAGTGACCCCCACCCCGGATCCCGTCGTCTGTCGCAATGCAATATAGGGAGATGTCACATTTGGACCAAATCAAGCTTTGTGTCCGATTGCAACAAAAGCGAACGCGCGGTTAACTCGAAATAAAAATCATGAAAATCAACAGCCTGTCGCGAGGCATGCCCAGCCGGCACCTGTGTGTTTCCTGTCACTCCGAGGTGGTGCCCCGCTGCATCGGCCTGCGAATCCGGGCAAGTGCCGTGTCGAGCGGCGCCCAGTCGTCGAGCGCGAGGCGGACCGGCACGACGATGATCTTGCGCCGGAAATCGGGCGGCAGCCGCACCGCATCCTTCTCGGTCGTGACAAGCTGGGCCCGGCTCTCATGCGCCTCGCTGTCGAGCCGCGAGAGGATCCGGCGGTCATAGACGGCATGATCGGCGAATTCCCGCGCCGCGACGATCTCGGCGCCGAGCGCACGCAGCGTGGCAAAGAACTTCGCCGGCCGGCCTATTCCGGCAAAGGCGAAGGCGCGCAGCCCTTCCCATGCCATCCCGGTGTCGAGCGGCGCAAGCGCGGCACCCGCGACCGGCAGGGCCGCTGTCTCCGGCCAGGCCGCGGCAAAGGCCGCCCGATCCGCCGGGGCGCCGATCGCCAGCACCATGTCGGCCCGCGCCAGGCCACGCGCCACCGGCTCGCGCAACGGCCCCGAGGGCACGACCCGGCCGTTGCCGAAACCTGTCGCGGCATCGACGACCACGATCGAGAGATCCTTTGCGAGCGCGGGGTTCTGGAAGCCGTCGTCCATGATGACGATCTCGGCCCCCGCCGCCTCCGCCGCGCGGCCCGCCGCCGCCCGGTCCCGTGCCACCCAGACCGGCGCGAAGGGCGCGATGAGCAGCGGCTCGTCGCCCACCTCCGCCGCGCTGTGCCGCCGCTCGTCAACCGCGACCGGCCCCTCGAGGCTGCCGCCATGGCCGCGCGAAATGACATGCACCCGCACGCCCTGGGCCACGAGCCGCGAGACGAGCGCGATCACCGTCGGCGTCTTGCCCGCCCCCCCGAGGGTGAGATTTCCGACACAGACGACCGGGATCCCGAGCCGCTCCGGCGTCTGCCCGGCAAGCCGCCGCCGCCCGGCCCAGGACCAGACCGCCGCCAGCGGCGCAAGCAACCTGGCACGCAGGCCGGGCCGGTGCCGCGGGCGGAACCAGAAGGCCGGCGGATGCATCACGCGGGCTCTCTGCCGAGCCTGAGTTCGATCTCTGCCAGCACCCGGTCGGTCACTTCCGCGCTCTCGCTCACCACATCCCAGCCCGCCGCCGCCATCCGCGCGGCTGTGTCGGGTGCCAGCGCCAGCACCAGCGCGCGGCCGAAATCGGCGGCGCTGTGCACCTCCATCGCCGCACCCGCCTCGGTCAGCTTGCGATAGGCATCGGCAAAATTGCGCACGTGCGGCCCGTGCAGGATCGCGCTCCCGAGCAAGGCCGGCTCGTAGGGATTGTGCCCGCCGATCTCCTTGAGCGAACCTCCGACGAAACTCACCGGCGCGATGCGGTACCAGATCCCGAGCTCGCCCAGCGTGTCGGCGAGATAGGCATCCGTATCCTCCGTCAGCGGCTCGTCCGCCGAGCGCCGGGCAGAGCGCAGCTTGCGCGAGCGCAGCAGCTCCTCGATCTCATCGCCCCGCTCGGGATGGCGCGGCACGAGGATGAGCAGGAGCCGCGGGATCGCCCGCACCGCTGCCGCATGGGCGGCCAGCACCAGCTCCTCCTCACCGCCATGGGTCGAAGCCGCAACCCAGACCGGGCGGCCGCCGAGCAGGGACGTCATCCGCCGCCGCTCCGCCTCGTCATGAGGCAGCGGCGCGGCGCCCTCCTTGAGCGAGCCGGAAACGCTCAGCCGATCGGGATCCGCGCCAAGTGCCGCCAGCTGCATGCCCGCGAGATCGTCCTGCGCAAGGATGCGGTCGAACCGCCGCAGCAGGGCCCGCGCCGTCCGCGGCGCCGATTTCCAGCGCCGGTAGGTCCGGGCCGAAATTCGCGCGTTGATGAGCATCATCGGAATGCCGCGGCGCGACACCTCGCAGAGCGTTGCGGGCCAGAGCTCGCTCTCGGTCCAGACCGCAAGCTCAGGCCGCCAGTGGTCGAGGAAACGCTGCACCCAAGGCAGCACGTCGAGCGGCACGAACTGGTGCAGGCAGCCCGGCGGCAAGCGTGCGGCAAGCATCCGCGCAGAGGTGAGCGTGCCCGACGTGACGAGGCAGGTGAGCTCCGGCCGGCTCTGCCGGAGCCGCCGCAGCAGCTCGATGAGCGACATCGCCTCGCCGACACTCGCGGCATGGAACCAGACGAGCGGCCCCTCGGGCCGGTCGAGGCCCGCCTGACCCATGCGCTCGCCGAGCCGGTTCGGGTCTTCCTTGCCCGCCGCACAGCGCCGCACCAGCCGCCGCCGGGCAAACCAGCCCAGCCGCCGCGAAACCAGCAGGTAGAACCAGAGCATCAGGGTGCGCCGGGGCGCGGCGGGCATGTCCGCGGTCCGTCTCAGACGACTTCGGAGGTCGGGCCGGTTTCGTCCTCCTCATCGACGAGCCGGTGGATATGGGCGATGAAATAGCGCGTTTCGGCGCTGTCCACGGTCGCCTGCGCCTTGGCCTTCCAGGCGTTGTAGGCGGACGCATAGTTCGGGAAGAGACCGACGATGTCGATGTTCTCGATGTCCTTGAACTCGTGCCGCTGGGTATGGGTGAGTTCCCCGCCGAAGACGAGGTGCAGGCGCTGGGTCATGAATGAGCCTCCAAAGCATATGTGGTGGAAATTGCCCGCACCATAGTGGGCGGTGCAGCGAAATCAATCCGTCCTGCGCCCCGCTGCCGGATCAGCCGGGCAGGGGGCGGGTCTGGGCGAGCAGCCGGGCATGGAGCTCCGGAGGGGCCGCGATCACACCGGGAAGCGCCGGGCGGGGATTGTTGAAGACCGGTGCATGGCCCAGCCTGTCGGTGACGCGCCCGCCCGCCTCGCGCGCGATCAGATCACCCGCCGCGATGTCCCACTCCCAGGCGTCGCGGAAGGTCAGCATCGCGTCATAGCGCCCCTCGGCGGCCAGACACATCCGGTAGGCCAGCGAGGAGCGGAAATGCCGCTCGATCGCCGGCACCCCGCTGGGCCAGAACTTCGGATCGAGCTGGGTCGCATTCACCAGCACCTTCGCCCCGGTCAGCACCTCGCGCCGGCTCACCCGAATCGGCTCGCCGTTGCAAGCCGCCCCCTCGCCCGCGGCCGCGCTGTAGGTGCGCTCGAGCCGCGGCAGGAACACGACCCCCGCGACCACCCGGCCTCGCTCGGCAACGGCCAGCGCATGTGACCACGCCTTGCCGCCCTCCACGAAGGCCCGCGTCCCGTCGATCGGATCGACGATGAACACCCGCTCGGCATCGAGTCGGGCCGGATCGTTCTCGCTCTCCTCCGACAGCCAGCCGTAATCGGGCCGCGCCGCGAGCAGCCGGTCGCGCAGCATCCGGTCCACCTCGAGATCGGCTTCGGTGACGGGTCCCTGCGCATCGGGCTTCTCGGTGGCGGCGCGATCCCCGGCAAAATGCCGCATGGCGATCTCGCCGGCCGCATGGGCGGCCGTGATGAGGAGCGGGAGGTCAGCTTCCGGCAATGACAAGCCCTTCGACCAGAAGGCTCGGGATCACCCGGCTGAGATGCGGCCGGGCGTCGTTCGCCGCCCGGATGCCCCTCAGCATCTCGCGCAGATTGCCCGCGATGGTGCATTCGTTGACCGGCCGCACGATCTCGCCGTTCTCGACCCAGAACCCGCTCGCGCCCCGCGAATAGTCGCCCGTCGTCGCATTGATCGAGGAGCCCATGAGGCTCGTGACCAGGAGCCCCGTCCCCATTGCGGCCATGAGCTCCTCGCGACTCTCATCCCCCTGCGTCAGGGCGAGATTGCCGGTCGACGGGCTCGGTGGCGCGCCCGTGCCGCGGCTCGCATTGCCCGTGCTCCTGAGCCCGAGCTTGCGGGCCGTGGCGAGATCAAGCGTCCAGCCTTCGAGCACACCATTCGCAACGAGCGCCCGCCGCGCCACCGGAAGTCCCTCGGCATCAAATGGCCGCGAGCCGGCGATACGCGGGCGGAACGGATCCTCGATCAGTTCCATGCCTGCCGGCAGCACTGCCTCGCCCAGCGCATCCTTGAGCCAGGAGGCGCCGCGCGCGATCGCCGAACCGTTTACCGCCTGCACCAGATGCCCGATCAGACTGCCGGAAACCCGCTCGTCATAGAGCACCGGATAGGCACCGGTCGGCGGCTTCGTCGCTCCCGCGCGCGCCGCGGTGCGCTCGCCCGCAAGCCGCCCGATCTCCTCGGGGGACGGCAGGTCGGCGCCATGGCTGCGGCTCTCGAAAGCGTAATCGCGCTCCATGCCGAGCCCATCGCCGCAGATCGCCACCGCCTGCACGCCGTGGCTGGTGCGGGCGTATCCGCCCGAAAAGCCGTTGGTGGCGGCAAGGTGGATGCGCGTCGCGCCAAAGCTTGCGCCCGCCCCGTCCATCTTGGTGATGCCGGGCACCGCGAGCGCCGCCGCCTCGGCCGCCAGCGCCATCTCCTTCAGCACCTCCGGTGCCGGGGCCGCCGCCGGATCGGCGAGATCGAGCGCCGCGACGTCCCAGGAGGTCGCAAGCTCACCGGGCTCGGCAAGGCCGCACCAGGGATCCTCCGGCGCCTCCCGCGCCATCGCCACGGCCCGCTCGGCCATCGAGGCAAGCACCTCGTCGCGCGTGTCGCTCGCCGACACACAGGCCTGCCGCTTGCCGATCAGCACGCGCAGGCCGATATCGATGCCCTCGGAGCGATCGGCATGTTCGAGTGCCCCGCCCCGGACCTCGATCGACAGGCTCTCGCCCTCGACAGCGATCGCATCCGCCGCATCCGCTCCGGCGCGCCGCGCCGCCTCGAGCAACCGCCCGGCGAGTTTTTCGAGATCTTCCGACATGTTCAGACCATACCTCCCGCAGCCAGGATCAGCGCCCCGGCGCTGGAAAGCAAAAGAACGAGCATCGTGAGAAGCGTCCCCGCGGCCCGCTGCCAGCGCGGCGCATCGGCGAGGATGAAATGCACCCCGTGGGCCAGCCGGCCGAGCGTGAGCGCAAGCCCGAGCCCGTGCAGCACCCAGAGCGGCGCGCCGAGAAACGCGAGCAACAGCAGGAGCAGCAGGCAGTAGGGCACCGTCTCGACGAAATTGAGCTGGCCCCGCATCGCACGGATCATCGCCGGGTCGCCGCCATCCCCCATGAACACCTTGGTCCGGGCGCGCGTCCGCCCCACATTGACCGCAAGGCAGAGCAGGATGAAGCCGTTGAGGCCGGCATAGAGCGCGACCACTGCGATCGCGGCGGATGAAGTCATGCGGATCTCCGGAACAAGACTGTCGGATCAGTCTTCTAGCTAGGACCATAGACCGGCGGAAACAACCACGGCAAGCCGCGGCACTTGCGTTCCGGCGCGGTTCGGACTTTGATCCCGGTCCCCGCGAACCGAAGAGGGAGGAAGTCATGGGAGAACTGAGCGGAAAGGTCGTGCTCGTCACCGGCGCGAGCCGGGGCATCGGAGCGGCGGCCGCACGCGCCATGGCGGCGGAGGGGGCCTCCCTCATGCTCGTCGCCCGCAACAGCGATGCTGTGCGCGCGCTGGCCGCCGAACTCACTGCGGAGGGCGCGAGCGCAGAGGGCATGGCGTGCGACATCGCCGAGTTCTCCGAGCTCGAGGCCGCGGTCACCGCGACCTGCGGCCGCTTCGGCCGGCTCGACGTGCTGGTGAACAATGCCGCGGTGATCGAGCCCATCGGCGCGCTTGCCAGATCCGATCCCGAGGCCTGGTCGCGCGCCGCCGACATCTGCTTCAAGGGCATCTACAACGGCCTGCGCGCCGCCCTGCCGGTGATGCGCCGCCAGGGCGCGGGCGTGGTCATCAACATGAGCTCGGGCGCCGCGCACAACCCGCTTGAGGGCTGGAGCATGTATTGCGCCTCGAAGGCCGGAGCCTTCATGCTCACCCGCTGCGCGCATCTCGAAAACCGCGGCGCGGGCATCCGGGTGATGAGCCTCTCCCCCGGCACGGTCGCGACCGACATGCAGCGCGCCATCCGCGCCTCGGGCATCAATGCGGTGAGCCGGATGGAGTTCTCCGAACACGCGGCACCCGAGATCCCGGCCCGCGCGCTGGTCTGGCTCGCGACCGAAGCCGCCGCCGATCTGGCGGGCGAGGAGGTGAGCCTGCGCGACCCGGAGATCCGCGCCCGCATCGGCCTGCCCCCTGCCGCTCCCCGCTGAGGCGGGGGGCGCGGCCTCAGTCGCAGAAGACCGGCACCACCGCGCCCTCGAGCGCATCCGGCGCGCCGCGCTCCATGTCGAATCGGCCGATTCCGCCCGGCGACAGCTCCATCTCGCCGGTGACGATCGCATTGCGCTCCAGGAAGCTCACCAGCTCCGCATGGTCGAGGCCATAGTTGATGTTCTGGGGAATCGTCCCGGTCGCTTCCGCGATGTAGCGCTCCGAGAGCCGCGAGACGACCAGCCCCATCACGCCGCCATCCGCATCGATGAGCGGCCCGCCGGAGCTGCCCGGCTGCACCGGCGCGCTGAAGCTGAAGAAGCGGCGATCGTCATTCACATCCGCCAGCGAGCTCACATTGCCGCCCGTCAGGTGCAGCGAGGTGCCCGCGATGTTGTAATAGGGATAGCCTGCGGCATGCACCTTCTGGCCGAGCCGCGCCCGGGCGTCGCCCGAAAGCGCCAGCCAGGCAGGCGCGGCCTCGGGCGTGCCCAGCGCCGCGACGTCGAGATCGCTGTCCGCGGCGAGAAGCGAGAGTTCGGTGCCGTCCGGCAGCTCCACCCGGCGGCAGTTCGCCACCACGTGATCGGCGGTGAGGAGCACATGGGCGCCGACGAAAAATCCGGTGCCGCTCGCCGCAGCCGTCGCTTCGGGCGGCGAGAGCCGCGCGGGCTCCGGCGGGAAGAAATCCTCGAGCGGCCCGGCGCCGCTGAATTCCGCCAGGGTCCGCCGGACCAGCGCCTCGAGGGGGCCGCCCACCGGCATCTGCCACTCGGGCGCCGCGCCCGCGACCGCGCTCGCAAGCAGGAAATGCATCAGGGGCGCGTCCGCCTCCGTGCCTGCGACATAGAGCGTCGCCCAGCGATCGCCATGTGCGAGCGAAAGCGTCTCGAAGCGCCGCCCGTCCTCGAGCTGCCCGGCGCTCCAGCGCCGGTCCGGGCCGTCCTCCGCCTCAAGCGCAGCGGCCTCCGTGTTGGCCCCCCGCGCCGCGCGGTGCCAGGCCGCCGCGAAGCCTGCGTCGAAATCATGTGCGAGCAGGGTGAGCACCCCCTCCTCCGCCCACCAGCGCTGGCCGCCGTCCTCATCCTCCGGCGCGCCGAACACCGTCTCGGGCAGGGCAACCGAGAGATCGAGGTCCGGCAGGTAGCGCACCCGCCAGCCGTGGGTCTCGACCTCCGCCAGCAGGGAAATCACCAGCGCCGCGACCTGCACATCGCCCGCCGCGCCGCCGAACTCGCGCCGCGCGTATCGCGCCAGCGCCGCCGCGCTCTCCGGGGTCCAGCTGCCGTCGATGGGGCCGTCGAACCCGCCCTCGAAGGCAAGGGCCGCCTGCAGCACCCGGCGCTCGTCGGGGCTGAGCGCGCCCGCCTCGAACCGCCCCGCAGCCGTCTCCGTCCGGCTTCCGGCCGAAGGCGAGGCCAGCACCGTCGCGGCCGGAGCCGCCGAAAACACCAGTAAAACCGCAAGAACGCGTGCCAGACCCGCCATACCCACCCCCCGACTGAGGCAGAAACGCTAGCATACGCCTAAAAATTGCAGAACATTTTTGACGTGTTTTGCTTAAGGCCCGCACGCACCGGCCCGGCAAAACGAAACAGGGCGCGTCCTTCCGGACGCGCCCCGATATCTTGCCCCGAAGCCCTCGGGCTCAGGCGAGCGTGCGCACGATCTGTTCGGTCTCGAAGATTTCGATCACATCACCCTCGCGGATGTCCTCGTAATTCTCGAAGGCCATGCCGCATTCCTGGCTGACCTGGACTTCCTTGACCTCGTCCTTGAAGCGCTTGAGCGTCTTGAGCTTGCCTTCATGGATCACGACGTTGTCGCGCAGCAGGCGCACGCCGGCGGAACGCCGCGCCACACCCTCGGTGACCATGCAGCCCGCGACCTTGCCGACGCCGGTGATCTTGAAGACCTGCCGGATCTCGGCATAGCCGATGAAGCGCTCCTTGATCTCCGGGCTCAAGAGCCCGCTCGCCGCCTTCTTCACGTCATCGACGAGATCGTAGATGATCGAATAGTAGCGGATCTCGACGCCCTTCTGGTTCGCGCTCTCGCGCGCGGGCGCATTGGCACGCACGTTGAAGCCGATGATCGGCGCCCCGGAGGCCTCGGCCAGCGTCACGTCGGTCTCGGTGATCGCGCCCACGCCCGAATGCAGCACGCGCACCCGCACCTCGTCGGTCGAGATCTTCTCGAGCGCCTGCACGATCGCCTCGGCCGAGCCCTGCACGTCCGACTTCACCAGAACCGGCAGTTCCTTGACGTTCTGATCGGCCTTCGCCTTGGCGAGAAGCTGGTCGAGCGTCGTCGCCGAGCCCGCAGCCGCCCGCTTGTCACGCGCCAGACGCTCGCGGTAGCTCGAGATCTCGCGGGCCTTGCCCTCGTTCTCGACCACGTTGAGCACATCGCCCGCCTCGGGCGTGCCGTTGAGACCCAGCACCTCGACCGGCACCGACGGCCCGGCCTCGTCCACCCGCTCGCCCTTGTCGTTGATGAGCGCGCGCACACGGCCCCACTGCTCGCCGACGACGAAGATGTCGCCGCGCCGGAGCGTGCCCTTCTGCACGAGCACGGTCGCGACCGGCCCGCGGCCCACGTCGAGCTGCGCCTCGATCACCGCGCCTTCCGCCGGACGATCCGGGTTGGCGGTGAGATCGAGCAGCTCGGCCTGCAGCGCGATGTTCTCGAGGAGCGTGTCGAGCCCCTTGCCCGACAGCGCCGAAACCTCGACGTCGAGCACCTCGCCGCCCATCTCCTCGACCACGATCTCGTGGTTCAGGAGCTGGGTGCGCACCTTGCTCGGATCGGCACCCGGCTTGTCGATCTTGTTGATCGCGACGATCACCGGAACGCCCGCCGCCTTGGCGTGATTGATCGCCTCGATGGTCTGCGGCATGACGCTGTCATCGGCGGCAACCACCAGCACGACGATATCCGTCACATGCGCGCCGCGGGCCCGCATCGAGGTGAAGGCCGCGTGGCCCGGCGTGTCGAGGAACGAGATCACCGCACCATCGGGCGTCTTCACCTGATAGGCACCGATGTGCTGGGTGATGCCGCCCGCTTCGCCCGACACCACGTTGGTCTTGCGGATCGCATCGAGCAACGAGGTCTTGCCGTGGTCGACATGGCCCATGATCGTCACGACCGGAGGCCGCGGCTGGAGATTGACCTCGTCCTCGCTCGAGGTCTGCGTGATCGCATCCTCGACATCCGATTCCGAGACACGCACCACCTTGTGGCCGAATTCCTCGACGATGAGCATCGCCGTTTCGGCGTCGATCGTCTGGTTCTGGGTCGCCATGATGCCGTTCTGCATCAGCGTCTTGACCACCGCGGCAACGCGCTCGGCCATACGGTTGGCAAGTTCCTGCACCGTGATCGCGTCCGGCACCTGGACATCGCGCACGATCTTCTCGCGCTCGCCGCCCTGGCCCATCATCTTGCGCTTCTCGCGCTCCTGGCGCCGCTTCATCGCCGCAAGGCTGCGCTGGCGGCCGCCCTCGTCGGCGGTCGCGCTCGCGATGGTGAGCTTGCCCGAGCGGCGGCGGTCGTCGCCACTCTTGCCGCCACGGCCGCGCTTCTCTTCCGGCCCGGCCTTGTCCATGGTCTTCTTGGGGCCCGTCGGACGGCCGGCCTCGGCGCGCGCGGCCTGGGCCTGCGCGGCGGCCGGATCGACCGAAGCGGTTTCCTTGGCGCGGGCGGCGGAGGACTTCTCCGCCTTCACGGCGGCGCGTTCCGCAGCCGCGGCAGCTTCCGCCTCCTGGGCGGCCTTCTGCTCTGCCTCGGCAGCAGCGCGCTGCTCGGCGATCTCGCGTTCCTTCTCGGCGCGCTCGGCGGCTTCCTTCTCGGCGCGGAGACGCGAGAGTTCATCCTCGCGGGCCTGCGCGGCTTCGCGTTCCTTCTGCTGGCGATCGGCCTCCTGGGCCTTCGCCGCGGCGAGCGCCTTGCGCCGGCGCTCGACCTCGGTATCGGAGAGGCCTCCGATCCCGCCGCGGGACTTGCCCCCGCCGCCGCCCACCTTCGGGACAACCACCCGTTTGCGCTTGTGCTCGACCGTCACTGATTTCGAACGCCCGTGGCTGAAGCTCTGCCGCACCTGGCTTGTCTCGGTGCCTCCGCGTACACCGAGAGTCTTGCCTTTGCGGTCGCCGTCCTTGGTATCAGTCATCAAGTCTTAGCCTTTCTCGCGGAGGCCTTCCCCCGCCAAACATACGCCAGCTTCGTCCCCGAGCATCTGGCGGTCCTGTTGCTCCCTGAAGCCCGATAGCCGCAGGGCTTCCTCGTAAATTCTGTCCGAGAGACCACCCGCCAGTACGGCGGCATGTATCACACGATCACGGCCGAACGCCATGCCCAATTCGCATGCCGAAAGGCAGCAAATCCGGCTTTCAGGGCCCGAGGGCGGTCGCACCCCGGCCATTTCCCGCGCCGAACCATCCGACGCCTGCAAAAGCAGCACGGCCTCGCCCGCACGCAGCGCCGCGAGCGTCTTCTCGCGGCCGGCGATGGCCTGACCCGCCTTGCGCGCAAGGGCGACCGTATCGGTCAGCCGCTGCGCGAGCATCCGTTCCATTTCGGCCGGAAGCTCCGGCGCGACATGCACCTTCCGGCGCGCCGCGCGCGAGAAGACACCCTTCTCGACCGCCCGGGCGAGCACGTCGCGCTCGGCCGCGACATAGATGCCGCGTCCCGGCAGCCGGCCGGCCAGATCCGGCACGACCTGATCCTCCGGCCCGATCACGAAACGCAGCAGCCGGGCCTTGGGCAGCTCCGCGCGCGTTACCGCGCAGCGCCGCACCGGCTCCGTCCTGTCTCGCGTCCTGCCTCCGCGCGTCACGCTCGTTCCGACCTCTCCGCTCTCCTAGCGCTCGCTCGCGCTGCCGGTGCCGAACACCGATTCGATGCTCTCCTCGGCGGGCGACGCGGCAGCAGCCTCGGCCGCCGCCTCCGCCGCAGCGGCCTCTTCGGCCGCCTGTTCCGCCGCAAGCTCCTCGGCACTGATCCAGCCCGCCTGAACGCGCGCGTTCATGACGAGATGCCGCGCCTCGGCAAGGCTCATGTCGAACTTCTCGAGCAAACCGGCGTCCTTCACCCGCTTGCCGTCGACCGTGGTGTAACCGCCTGCCAGCTCCCAGTCGGCGCAGGTGGCGAAATCCTCGAGCGTCTTCACGCCGTCCTCGGCCAGCGCCTCGATCATCTGCGGCGTCAGCCCCTCGAAATCGAAGAGATCCTGCGCCACCCCGAGCTCGCGCGCCCGCTCGAGCGCACGCGCATTGATCTCCTCGAGGCTCTCGCGGGCACGGGCCTGCAGCTCCTCGGCCGTGGTCTCGTCGAAACCCTCGATCGAGGTGAGCTCGTCGAGATCGACGTAAGCGACCTCCTCGAGCGTCGCGAAACCCTCGGCGACGAGCAGCTGGGCGACCATCTCGTCGACGTTGAGGCTGTCCATGAAGAGCCGCGTGCGCTCGGCGAACTCCGCCTGCCGCCGCTCGCTCTCCTGCGCTTCCGTCAGGATGTCGATGTCGAAGCCCGTGAGCTGGCTCGCAAGCCGCACGTTCTGGCCCCGGCGGCCGATCGCGAGCGAAAGCTGCTCGTCGGGCACCACGACCTCGATCCGCTCGCTCTCGTCGTCGAAGACCACCTTGGAGACTTCTGCCGGCTGGAGCGCGTTGACGAGGAAGGTCGCCGGATCCCCGTTCCACGGGATGATGTCGATCTTCTCGCCCTGAAGCTCGTTCACCACCGCCTGGACGCGGCTGCCGCGCATGCCGACGCACGCCCCGACCGGGTCGATCGAGCTGTCATAGGAAATGACGCCCATCTTCGCCCGGCTGCCCGGATCGCGCGCCACCGCCTTGATCTCGATGATGCCGTCGTAGATCTCCGGCACTTCCATCTTGAAGAGCTCGGCGAGAAACTCGGGCGCGGTGCGGCTGAGGAAGATCTGCGGGCCGCGCGTCTCGTGACGCACGTCGCGAATCAGCGCCCGCACCCGGTCGCCGTTGCGGAAGGCCTCGCGCTGGATGAGCTGGTCGCGGCGCAGGATCGCCTCGCCCCGGCCGACATCGACGATGACGTTGCCGTATTCCGTGCGCTTGACGATGCCGTTGATGATCTCGCCCTGACGGTCCTTGAATTCCTCGTACTGCCGCAGACGCTCCGCCTCGCGGACCTTCTGCATGATGACCTGCTTCGCCGACTGCGCCGCGATCCGGCCGAAATCCATCGGCGGCAGCGGATCGGTCAGATAGTCCCCGAGCTGTGCATCCGGCTTGATCTCGCGCGCATCCTCGAGCGTGAGCTCGGTGAAGTGGTTCTCCACCTCCTCGACCACATGGCGGTAGCGCGTCATCTCCAGATCGCCCGATTTGCGGTCGATCTTCGCGCGGATGTCGTATTCGGCGCCATAGCGCGAGCGCGCGGCCTTGCCGAGACTGTCCTCCATCGCCTCGATCACGAGGCTGGGGTCGATCATCTTCTCGCGGGCGACCGCTTCGGCGATCTGCAGGAGCTCAAGCCTGTTGGCGGAAGTCACGCTCATGTTCTTTCCTCGTCGGTATCGGAGGTGCCGGTATCGGCGCTGGTGTCGTCGTCAGTCTCGATCTCGTCGAAGCCCTCGAGATCCTCGGGTTCGAACCCCTGCGCCTTGCGCGCAGCCAGGCTCTCGGCGATGAGCTCGTCGGTCAGCACGAGCTTGGCATCGGCGATCAGGTCGAAGTCGAGGCCGATCGTGCCCTCCTGGATCGCGATCAGCACCTCGCCGTCCTCGACCCCTTCGAGCATGCCCTTGAAGCGCCGCCGCCCGTCGATGAGCTCGGCGGTCTCGATCTTCACCTCATAGCCGTCGTAGCGCTCGAAATCCTTGAGCCGTGTCAAGGGACGGTCGATGCCGGGCGAGGAAACCTCGAGACTGTACTCTCCGGCCACCGGATCCTCGACATCGAGCACGGCCGAGACGGCGCGGCTGATCCGCGCGCAATCCTCGACCTCGATGCCGCCCTCGGGGCGCTCGGCCATGATCTGGAGCGTCGTCTTCTTGCCCGACATCAGGCGCAGGCGCACGAGCTCGAAGCCGAGCCCCTCGATGGTCGGCGTGACGATGCCGGCCAGACGCCGGTCTATGGCGGCCTTGGCGATCAGATCGGCCAAAGGGGTCTCCCATGCAACAAAAAAACGGGCCAGCGGCCCGTCGCAAAGTTTCGGTGGTGGGCCAGATCTTCCGTCCAGCCCGCCGCTATTGAGCGCTCATATAGGCCCGCCCCGGCCGGGATGCAAGCGGATTCGGCAACCGCACGCTTGGGGCGCTCGGCCCCCGGCGGGACGGATCACGCCGCCCGCGCCCCCGGACCGTCGGCGGGGCGCCCGAAGCGGAGGCCCCTGCCTCTCCCGACCCGCATGCGCGGCATCACTTCGTCGGGATCATGAGATGGGCATAGGGCGTTCCCGGCCACATGACCCACGGCTGATCCGGCGGGTTGGGCGCCTCCTGCGGATAGCTCTCGAGCATCGGTTTCGCATTGGCCCCGACGATCATCACATGCGGCCCCGCGACCACCCACTGGTTGTCCGCGGTCTCGCCGGAGGCAAACGGGTCGGTATTGCTCGCGCCCTGATCCCCCAGGAGCATGTAGACGAAACCGAGCGCATCCTGCGGCGGGTCTTCCCGGCTCATCCAGGCCTGCAGGAACGCCATGGCGCCGGCGTCGGCACACATCGGGTCGGTGCCCGGATACATGCAGGTCCAGCCGTTGCTGCCCTCGCGGAGCGACGTGACCTCGCCCTCCGCCGAGATATTCAGGAGCGTCGCATTCCCAAGCACCGCAGCGGGCGCAACCCCCTCGAGGCGCTGCATGAGATCTTCGGCGGATGACTCGTCTGCCCGCACCACACTCGACGACGCAAGCAGAATACAGGCTCCGACACTTGCAGAAATCAGTGAGTATTTCATGGCTACGTCTTCCTTTCCAAGTCGACGCTATCGCCATCGAAATCAACCGCACGACGGCGGCAGCATTTCAGATCATACTATTTTGAAGTAATTTTCGCAATACTTCCGGAATATTTACCAGGATCTCAGGCCACGACACACCTCGCGGCATGTAACCGCGCGGCATTCTCCGATCGTGATGCGTGTTACGGCAAGGATCCGCCCGCCCGACGGGCCCCGGAAGACCCTCAGGAGGATGTACCGCCCTTCACCTGCCCTCCGCCCCCGCCCGGATCTCCGCGGCCACGAGGGCCTGGAGCTTCCAGAGGTTGCGGTCGCGGATGCCATGCTCCTCGAGCTTCTCGACCGTGCGCTGGAGATAGATCGCGGCGGAACCCCAGTGCCCGGCGGCGCGCGCGGTGATCCCCGCGACCGTCTCAAGCGGGAGCCTGCCCGCATAGGCCGGGCCATCCTTCGCCGCAACGAAGGTCAGCGCCCGCCGTCGCCCCGCCGCCGTCTGCACCCAGATCCAGCGCGGCACGTTCGTCGGCGGGTTGCCGTCGATCTCCCGCTCGAGCAGCCGGACGACCTGCGCCTCGAGCCCACCCGCCGGAAGCTCGTAGAGAATGCCCTCGCAGGAGCCGCCCCGGTCGAGCGCCATCATCAGCGCCGGCACCTCCCGCGTGCCGCGCCAGCGGGTGAGATGGAGGCAGAAGGCGCGATGCCAGCCGGAAGCAACCGCGGGCTCCATCGCCTCATGCTCGAATTCCGGGCTCCAGATCAGCGAGCCATAGGCAAAGACGCAGAGACGCTCGGGCCGGTACTCCGCCAGCAGCGCCGCGGCCAGCGCCGCGAAATCCGCCGCACTGTGTTCTGTGCTGCCGGGCTCCGGGCCCGGATCGGGCTCGATCCGTTCCACCAGCGCCACGAGTTCGGGGGTAAGCGAAAGGGTGCGATGATTGATCCGCATGGCCATCCTGTCCGCCCGGAGCGAAACCGGCCAAACGCGCCGGCGGATGAACTCTCCCACCGAATTTTCCCGCCGCAAAGCGATGCGCTGTGGCGACTTGCCCCACCGCGCCGAAATCCGCCGATGCCCGCTACGGCGCGGACCCTTGCCATTCATGATTTGTTAAGAACAATTAACAACAATATCAATATGTTAGTTTGATTTTCACGGTGAAAAGGCCGATTTTCACGCCCCATACGGCCGCACGATATCCTCCGAGCCGACCTTCTGGAACAGCACGACGCTGCCGGTGGAATGCCGCGGATCATAGATGAAGCCCATCTGGGCGAGCGTCGAGAAGATCCGCCCGACGCCGGAAAGGCCGGTCACATGATCGTGGAGCTCGACGAAGATCCGATCGACCCCCGAGAGGTCCGCCCCATGGAACAGGAAGGTTTCCGCCCCCTCCACATCGCAGACCACAAGGCTCACCCGCTCCTCCGCCAGCAGCCGGTCGAGCCCGAGCGTTGGAACCTCGACGGTCGCATAATAGGGGTTCGGCCGGGGCATCAGCGAGCCCATCCAGAAATCCTGGCGCAGGTAGAAGGTCGCCGAGGTCTCGAGCCCGTTGCCGAGCACCGCATTGAGCCGCCGGACCTTGCTGACCCCGTTCTTCTCGTGCAGCCGGGCCATGTAGCCCATCAGCAGCGGATTGGCCTCGACCGCGATCACCGCCTCGACCCTCTCCTCCCGCGAGAGCAGCGTCGAGATGAACCCGATCCCCGCCCCGATCTCGAGCACGCGGTCCCCCGGCCGGACGATCCGCGGGATCTGGGCCGATTCCTCGGCCTCGAACGCGCCGTCCAGCATGGCCTCATGGATCGCGGGTGTGATGACGTTCGGATCCAGCGGCACACTTACCCCGGCGACCTCGAGACAATCCTCGGGCGAGAAGTCCAGTGCGGCGGTATGAGCCATGAGAAAATTTCCCGGCAGGTGCAACCTTCCGGGACGTAAGCGAAAATTTGCCACCAGAACGTTAATGCACAGACCGGGAATGGAATTATCTTCAACGCCGATCCGGCTTCCAAAGTGCCGAACTACAACTTAGAGGCGAAACAGCCGATGCGTTCGGCCATCTGCCCGGCCGGAACATCGGAGGCAAAGAAGTCGAGAAACCCCCGCTCCGGATCCATCAGGTAGGTGAAGGTTGAATGGTCCATGAGATAGAACTCATCATCCCCTTCGGCCTTGCGGAAATAGATCCGATACGCACTCGCCGCCGCCGCGACCTCCCGCTTCGTGCCGGTCAGGCCGCGAATGGCGGGATCGATCGCGGCCGTAAAATCCCCGACCTGCTCGGGCGTGTCCCGCTCCGGATCGATCGAGATGAACACATTGTCCACCTCCACCCCGCGCTCGGCCAGCAACTCCGCGACAATGGCGTTCCTCGAGAGATTATTGGGGCAGAAATCCGGGCAGAACGTGTAGCCGAAATAGACGAGCGTCAGCTTCGTGATCGCCTCCCGCTCACTCACCCGTGCGCCCGTCGCATCGACGAGCGAGAACGGCCCGCCAATGCCCGCCGTCTCGCCGGAAGCAATCGCCCCGTCCCTGCAGGCGGCAAACCGGTCGCGGTCAGCCGTGCGCATGACGATGAACCCGCCAAGCGCCAGGCCGAGCAGAACTGCCGCCAGGGAAAAGAACGCCAGGATTCGGGTCATGCAGCCGAGCCCTCCTTTTTCAACATACGCCGGCCCCCTTGGCATGGCGAGCAGGACAACCACAAGGTGGGGTGCCGCACGTTCCGGTAGCATTTAAGCCTTCATTAAGCCTTGTCGCCTTTGATCGGACATCGCGTAACCGGGTGCGCCTTGCATGAATCTCACTGGAATCTCTTTCACCGATCTGCCGCCGATCGCGCTGCTGCAACAGCAGCCGGAGACGTTGCTTGCCGCGCTCGTCAGCGCGATTGCGACGCTGGCGCTCATCATCTTCGTCGCACCGCGGCTTGCCGCCCCGCATCAGGGCGCGCGGGTTGCCGCGTCAGGCGGAGAGGCCGAAACCTGCGATTTCCTCATCAACGGAGGCAGCGTGAAGGCGCTGACGGGTTCGGCGCGTGCGCTTCTCGACGGCCTCGGACGCGGCACATCACCGCTCAGCGCCCTGAAGCAGCACCTCGAGACCGACTGCCCCTCGATCCACCGTGACATCGACGCGCTCGTGGTCGATGGGATCGGCTTCCGGCACCATTGCCCCCGCGGCGACGGCACGGCTGCCGAAATCCTTGGCGAGCCGCGCGGAAACGCGGCAATCCTCTCGATCCGGCCGGCAAGCGAGGATGCCCGCGCCCTTCAGGACGCCCGGCTTTCCCTCGAACGCGCAACCTCCGAGATCGCATTTCTCCGCCGCGTCATCGACCGCGCCCCGATTCTTGCCTGGAACCTCACGCCCGACGACCAGATCGCCTGGGCCAATGCCCCTTATCGCGAACGCTTCGATCCGAATGCCGGCGGATTGCCAAGCCACCGGGTCGCCAATGCCTTCAGCCACGTCATCGAATCCGTACCGTTGACCTCGCGCGGCGCGGAGGCCCGCAGCCGCATGCTCGTCGCCTCCCCTCTCGACACCGAGCCGCAGTGGTATGAAGTGAGCGAGATCGAGGAGGCCGGCAACCGGCTGGGCTATGCCCAGGACACGAACGAGCTGGTCGCCGCGGAAGCCTCGCTCCGGCGCTTCGTCGAGACCCTCACCGAGACTTTCGCGCACCTCCCGATCGGGCTCGCCGTCTTCGACAAGAACCGCCGCCTCGGCCTCTTCAACCCGGCGCTGACCGAACTGGTGAAGATCGATGCAGTCTGGCTCGCCGGTCGGCCGAGCTTGCGCGATTTCCTCGAGCGTCTGCGCGAGACGCGGCAGATGCCGGAGCAGAAGGATTTCACCGCCTGGCGCCGCAAGCTCGGCGAGCTCGAAGAAGGTGCGCGCCACGGCACCTACGAGGAAAACTGGATGCTTCCTTCGGGCAAGGTCTTCCGGGTGACCGGGCGGCCGCATCCGCAGGGCGCGCTCGCCTTCCTCTTCGAGGACATTTCCGCCACCATCATGCTCGAGCGCAAGTACCGCTCCGAGCTCGAACTCAGCCAGGCGACGCTCGACAAGCTCAACGAGGCGGTGGCGGTCTTCAACGCCTCTGGATCGCTCGTCTTCGTCAACACCGCGTTCGAGGCGCTCTGGGGGCTCGATCCGATGCAGGGCCTGAATGGCCCGACCATCGCCGACATGGCCGAACTCTGGGCCGGAAAGTGCGCCGACAGCCCGGTCTGGACGAAGCTCGCCGAGTTCGCGACCGCGTCCGAGACGCGCACGACCTGGAGCGAGGCCGTCGACCGGCTCGACGGCCGCAGGCTCCAGATCCTCGTCGCCCCGCTGCCCGACGCCTCCGCGCTCGTCGTCTTCCGCGACCTTTCGCTTCAGGCCGCCCACGACGGCTCCGAGGGTGAGGGCGATGACATGCTCGCCGAATTCGCGCTGGAACAGATCCGGATTCCGGTGGAATCGGCGATGAAGCAGGTGATGTCGGCGATTCCCGCCGCGCAGGGTGCCGAAGCCTTCAAGGGCCTCAATGCCGCGCTCCAGGGCCTCAAGGACGGGCTCACCCGTTCGAGCGAGACCCGCAAGATCGCGCGCGCCCGCCAGATCGCCGGAAGCGCGCCGCTCCCGGCGCTGGCGACCGCGCTCGCCGAGCGTGGCCTGACCCTCGAAGTGCCCGAGACCGCCGTGCGCTGGAGCGCCCGGATGCGCAGCGCCGCGATGGCCCTGGGGCTCGCCGTGGCCGACGAGGCACACAAGGGCTCGACGGTGCGGATCACGCTGGCCTCCGACGAGACCACCCACCGCCTGACCGTCGAGGCAAGCATCGGCGAGACCGCCCTGCGCGACGATGCCCCGAGCATCGCGATCGCACGGCGGATCGTCGCGGCGGGTGGCGGCGCGCTTGCCGTCTCTGCCGCCGAAGGCACGCTCGCGCTCAGCGCGACGCTGCCCAACAGCCTTGCCGCCATCCCGGCAGCGAGGGGCGAGGCGGGCAGCAAGCCGGGGTCGGCTGCAACCGGGGCTTGAACCCGCCTGCCGGGCCGCTAGAACCGACGGGCAACGTCGGAAGACCGGAACGCCCGAATGCCAGAACTCCTCCTCGAGGACCCCGATGCAACGTCCCGTCTGGCCCGCCGGATCGCACCGCATCTGCGTGCGGGCGATGTGCTGGAGCTCCATGGCGGCCTCGGCGCGGGCAAGAGCCATTTTGCCCGCGCGGTGATCGCCGCACGCCTCGCCCCACTCGGACGGCACGAAGACATCCCCTCGCCCACCTACACGCTGGTCCAGACCTACGATCTGGGCGGGATCGAACTCTGGCATGCCGATCTCTACCGGCTCGGCGATCCGGACGAGATCGCGGAACTTGGCCTTTCGGAGGCGTTCGAGACGGCGATCGTGCTCGTCGAGTGGGCCTCCCGGCTCGGGCCGGAAGCCCCTTCCCGCGCGCTTTCCCTGTCGCTCGATTTCGCGCCCGGTGATGCGGAGGGGCGGCTTCTCCGTATCGAACCGCGCGGCGGCGGCTGGGATTGGCTTGCGGGCGTCCTCGGCGGTGCGAAGGGTGCTGCATGATGCGCGATACGGAAATCCGGGATTTTCTCACGGCCGAGGGCTGGGGGGCGGCGCAGCGGGTACCGCTGGCGGGCGACGCCTCCGCGCGGCGCTACGAACGGCTTGCGCGCGCCGGGCAGCGGGCCATCCTGATGGACGCCCCACCCGAAAGCGGGCTCGATAGCCTGCCCTTTCTCGTCATCACCCGCTGGCTCGGCCGCCACGGGCTGAGTGCGCCGGAGATCCTCGCCGAGGATCCGGGCCGCGGCCTTGTCCTGCTCGAGGATCTGGGCGACGACCTCTTCATGGGGCTCTGCGCCGCCGAACCCACCCGCGAACCTGGCCTCTACGGTGCCGCAGTCGATCTGCTCGCGCGCTATCAGGAACTCCCGCCGCCCACCGCGGCGGAGGGCTGGACGCCGCCGCCCTACGACATGGCCGTGCTGATGCGCGAGGCGCGCCTCGCCGTCGAATGGTATCTTGCCGCCGCCACCGGGCAGGCCCCGTCCGCGGATACGCTGGCGGAATTCCAGGCCGTGGCGGCAGCGGCCTTCACGGAGGTGGCCGCAGCGCAGGACGTGCCGATCTACCGTGACTATCACGCCGAGAACCTGCTCTGGCTGCCCGAGCGGCAGGGGCTCGCACGGGTGGGTCTGCTCGATTACCAGGACATGCTGCTCGGCCATCCGGCCTACGATCTCGTCTCACTGCTCGAGGATGCCCGCCGCGATCTCGGACCGGGGCTGCGCGACGCGATGCTCGAACGTTATCTCGCGCGGACCGGGCGGGCGCGCGACGGCTTCCTGCGCGATGCGCACACACTCTCGGCCCAGCGCAATCTCAAGATCCTCGGCCTCTTCACCCGGCTCTGCCGCCGCGACGGCAAGCCGCGCTATCTCGCGTATCTGCCCCGGGTCTGGCGGCTGCTCGCGCAGGATCTCTCCCATCCCGATCTTGCTCCGCTGCGTGCGTGGGTGGCGCGGCACCTGCCCGCCCCCGAGCCTGCGGTGCGGGCCACCATCGAAGGAGCCGCGGCATGAGCCCCGATGCGATCATGATCTTCGCCGCCGGGCTCGGCACCCGGATGGGCGCACTTACGCAGACCCGGCCGAAGCCGCTGATCGAGGTCGCGGGCCGCCCCCTCCTCGACCATGCGCTCGATCTCGTCCGGGGCGCGGGGCTGGGACGGATCGTCGTCAATACCCACGCCCATGCCGGGCAGATGCGGGACTGGCTTACCGCCAACGCTCCCGATGTGCGGATCTCGCACGAACCCGAACGGCTGGAGACTGGCGGCGGGCTCCGGCGGGCGCTGCCGCTGCTCGGCGGCGAAACCGCCTTCACGCTCAATGCCGATACGGTCTGGCACGGGCCCAACCCGCTGCCCCTGCTCGCGGCCGCCTGGGATCCCGGCCGGATGGATGCCCTGCTCTGCCTCGTGCCGCGCCAGGACGTGGTCGGCCATGCCGGTCCGGGCGATTTCTTCCTTGAGGCCGACGGACGGCTGCGCCGCCGGGGCGAGGCGGCCGCGGCGGATTTTGTCTATCCCGGCTGCCAGATCCTCAAACTCGAGACGCTGGCGCGTTTCGGGCCGGAGCCCTTCTCGCTCAACCTCGTATGGGACGCGATGCACACCGCCGAAAGGCTCTTTGGCGCCGTCTACCCCGGCCGCTGCGTCGATGTCGGCCGACCCGAGGGTATTGCGCTGGCCGAAGCGGAGCTTCAGGCGTGACCCGGCTCTTCGCGCCCTGCGACGGCGCGCGCGTCTTCGGTCTGCCCCCCGGTGCGGATTTCCTGCGAAGCCTCGTCGCCGGGCTCGATGCCCGCCTCGAAGGCCAGCCGCCCGACGCGGCGGCGCGCGTGACGATCTGGGTCAACACCCGGCGCGCCCAGCGGAGCCTGCGCGAGGCCTTCGCCGCCGGACCTGCGCGGCTCCTGCCGCGGATCCGGGTGATCGGCGATCTCGCCACCGATCCGCTGATGGCCGCCGGTCTGGCACCGGGCATACCGCCCCTTCGGCGCAAACTGGAGCTCGCGCGCCTCATCGCGCGGCTGATCGAGACCGAACCGGGCGTCGCCGCCGAGACGGCCGCCTTCGACCTCGCCGACAGCCTCTCCGAATTGCTCGACGAGATGCAGGGCGAGGGTGTGCCGCTCGAGGCGCTGGAAGAGATCGATCCAGCGGAACATGCCGCGCACTGGCAACGAAGTCTCCGCTTTCTCAACATCCTGAAGATCTACGCCGCACAGAGTGGCGCCCCCGACGGACAGGCCCGGCTCCGGGCGGTGACCGAACGGCTCGCCGCGCTCTGGGCCGAAAGCCCACCGGCCGATCCGATGATCGTCGCGGGCTCGACCGGCTCGCGCGGTGGCACCCGGGCCTTCATGTCGCTGATCGCGCGCCAGCCGCAGGGTGCGCTGCTGCTCCCGGGCTTCGACACCGACCTGCCCGCGCCAGTCTGGGCCCGGCTTTCGCCTGCGGACGGGGCGGCCGGCGATCACCCGCAGGCAGGCTTCAGGCGGCTTGCCGAGGCAGTCGGCTTCAATCCCGCCCGGATGGCGCTGTGGCACGATGCCCCGCCCCCCGCACCCGAACGCAACGCGCTGATTTCGCTGGCGCTCCGCCCCGCTCCGGTCACGGATCAGTGGCGGAGCGAAGGCGCGGCGCTCGTGGCAAGCCTTGAGACCGCGTGCGAGGGCCTCACCTGGATCGATGCGCCCGACCCGCGCGCCGAGGCCCGCGCCATCGCCTGGATCCTGCGTGAGGCGGCGGAGGGTGGCACCCGTGCCGCACTGGTCACGCCCGATCGCATGCTCGCCCGGCGCGTGACGGCCGAGCTCGACCGCTGGCAGCTCATTCCGGACGACAGCGCCGGGCGTCCACTCGGCCTCACACCACCGGGCGTGCTCCTCCGGATGCTGGCCGAGAGCGGGCACGGCCCCCTTTCGGCCGAGGCGCTGCTTGCGCTCCTCAAGCACCCGCTCGTCAACAGCGCTCCCGGCGCACGGCGGCGGCACATGGATCTCACCGGGCGGCTCGAGCTCGTCCGCCTCCGCGGCGGCGCGCCCCATGTGGACTGGGCGGCCCTCGCCGCCTGGGCCGCCTCCGACGCACCGGACGCGCCAGGGCCGGATGCCCTGCCCTGGGTCGCCTGGCTCCACGACACGCTCACGCCACTCGAGGCGCCGGACCGCCTGCCGCTGCCCGAGATGGTCGCCCTCCACCGCCGCACGGCGGAGGCACTTGCAGCGGGGCCAGCGGGCTCGGCCGATCATGCGCTCTGGCAGAAGGACGCCGACCTCTCCGCACTCGCCCTGATGGACGAGCTGGCGCGCGAGGCCGACGCCTGGGATCTGATCGGCCCGACGGAATACCGTGCCCTCCTGCGCTCGCAGATGGCCGGGCGCGACGTGCCGGAGGAGGCGGTCGTGACACATCCTGATGTCGCGATCTGGGGCACGCTCGAGGCCCGCGTGCAAAGCGCCGAACTGGTAATTCTCGGCGGGCTCAACGAGGGGATCTGGCCCGGCCAGCCCGGCGCGGACCCCTGGCTCAGCCGCACTCTCCGGCGCGAGATCGGCCTGCCGCTGCCCGAACGCCGGATCGGGCTCGCCGCGCATGATTTTCAGCAGGCTGCCGCCGCGCGGCGTGTCATCCTCACCCGTGCCGCGCGCGATGCCGAGGCCCCGACCGTCGCGTCCCGCTGGCTTCTGCGGCTCGAGAACCTGCTCGGCGGGCTCGGGGATCCCGGCAAGACTGCACTGGAAGGCGCACGCGCGCGGGGTGCCGCGGTTCTGGCCCGCGCCGCGGCGCTCGACCGCCCCGATGCGGAGCTCGCCGCCGCCCGCCGCCCCTCGCCGCGCCCGCCGCTGGCCGCCCGCCCGGCCGAACTCTCGGTCACCCAGCTCGAGACCCTGGTGCGCGACCCCTATGCGATCTATGCCCGCAAGGTGCTCGCGCTCAAGCCGCTCGATCCGCCGGGGCGCCTTGCCGATGCCCTCGCCCGCGGGACGACCCTGCATGCCGCCCTCGAGAACTTCATCGACGCAACCGAAGAAGCCCTGCCGGAAGATACCCTCGCCGTCTTCCTCGCCGCGGCCGAAGCCGCGCTTGCGGAGACCGTGCCCTGGCCTGCCACGCGCGCGATCTGGCGCGCGCGCCTCCTGCGCGCCTCCGACTGGTTCATCTCGGGCGAGCGCGAACGGCGGGCCCGCGGCCGCCCCGCCGCCCGCGAAACCCGCGGCCGGCGCGCGCTCTCCGGCACTCCCCGGCCCTTCACCGTCACCGCGAAGGCCGACCGGATCGACATCGCCTTCGACGGCGGCTGTGCGATCTACGACTACAAGTCCGGCAACGTGCCTTCGGAAAAGGAGGCGGCCGCCTTTCATCTCCAGCTTCCGCTCGAGGCCGCGATCGCCGAAGCGGGCGGCTTCCACGAGATCGGCAACCGTCCCGCAAGCCATCTCGAGCTGATCGGGCTCAATGCGCGCAAGACCCGCACCTTGCCCGCCAGCCCCGACGAGATCGCCACGACCTGGGCGCGGCTCGTGGAGCTGGTCACCCTCTACCAGACCGAAACCACCGGCTTTACCGCCCGGCTGCGGCCGCAGCGGCTCACCTTCGCGGGCGACTACGACCATCTCGCGCGGTTCGGCGAATGGTCCGACGGTGACCCGACGGAGGAGACGCCATGAGCGATGGACCGGCCCAACTGGAAAACCCGGCCGTTGCGGCGCAGATCGCTGCCGCGGCACCGGACCGCTCAAGCTGGGTTGCAGCGAATGCGGGCTCGGGCAAGACGCGCGTACTCACGAACCGCGTGGCGCGCCTCCTGCTCGCCGGAACCGATCCGCAGCGCATCCTCTGCCTTACCTACACCAAGGCGGCGGCGGCGGAAATGCAGACCCGGCTCTTCCGAACCCTCGGCACCTGGGCGATGCTCGATGACGATGCACTGCGCGGTGAGCTCAGCCAGCTCGGCTCCGACGAGGGTGCACTGCCGGTGGCGGAGCTTGCCCGGGCGCGCACGCTTTTCGCCCGCGCGCTCGAAACGCCGGGCGGGCTCAAGATCCAGACGATCCATGCCTTCTGCGAGGCGCTGCTTCGCCGCTTTCCGGTCGAGGCGGGCGTCGCGCCGCAGTTCACCGTCCTTGAGGACCGCCACGCCCGCGCCCTCCGCGAAGAGGTTCTCGATGCGATCGCCGAGGCCGAGCCCGAGCTGGTCGCCGAGCTTGCCCGGTATCTCTCGGGCGATGACCCGGATCCGCTGCTCTGCGAGATCGGCCGCAACAGAGCTGCCTTCGCGGGCGATTTCGATCCCGCCCGGCTCGCCGCCGCCCTCGGCGCCGATCCCGCCGATACAGCCGAAACGCTCTGCGCACGCACGATCGGCGAAAGCGATCTTGCCGATCTCCGCGCGCTCCTGCCCCTGCTTGCGAGCTCGGGCAAGAACGACCAGCGAGCGGGAGATACCCTGGCGGCCGCCCTTGCCGGCGGCCCCACCGCCGAGCTTCTTCCCGCGCTCGAAGGCGTGCTCCTGACCGGAGCGACGGCAAAGGCGCCCTTCACCGCCAAGACAGGTTCGTTCCCGGCCAAGGCGCTCCGTCTGGCCCATCCTGTGCTCTGCGACCGGATCGGCGCGCTGATGGCACGGATCGAGGCCGCGCGCATCCGGCGCATCGGCCTGCTTGCCTTCGGCCGGTCGTCGGCTCTCGGCCGGTTCGCCGGTGTATGGCTCCACGAGATCGAGGCGCGGAAGGCGGCACTCGGGCTGCTTGATTTCGACGACATGATCGATCGCTCCCGCCTGCTCCTCTCCAACCCGGCCACTGCCGCCTGGGTGCTCTGGCGGCTCGACGGCGGCCTCGATCACGTGCTGGTCGACGAGGCACAGGATACGAGCCCCGCGCAATGGCAGGTGGTGCGCGCGATCACCGACGAGTTCTTCGCCGGCCTCGGGGCGCGCGACGTCACCCGCACCGTCTTCGTCGTCGGTGACGAGAAACAGTCTATCTACAGCTTCCAGGGCGCGGACCCGGCCGCCTTCGGCGAGATGCGCATGCATTTCGCCGGGCGGCTTGAGGCCATGGGCGCGGCGCTTCAGCGCCGCGGGCTGATCCATTCCTTCCGGTCCGCGGGGCCGGTCCTCGAACTTGTCGACGCAGTCTTCGCCGGCCCCGCCGGAGAAGGGCTCGAGAACACGGTGGCGCACCAGCCGTTCCGCGCCGAAAAGCCTGGCCGCGTCGAGATCTGGCCCTTTCTGCCCAAGCCCGAGAAATCCGAGGAACCGCCATGGTACGAGCCGGTCGACGCCCGCGGGCCGGACGATCCGACCGAGCGTCTTGCGGCCCGCATCGCGGATCGGATCGCGGATCTGCTCGCCACGGGTCAGGAACTCCCCGGGAGCACGCCGCCGCGGCCGATCATGGCACGCGACGTGATGATCCTCGTGCAGCGCCGGAACCCGCTCTTCCACGCGGTAATCCGGGCGCTCAAGCGGGCCGACGTGCCGGTGGCCGGCGCCGATGTGCTCCGGATCGGCGCGGAACTCGCCGTGAAGGATCTGCTGGCCTGCCTGCGGGTGGCGACAACGCCCGCAGATGACCTCTCGCTCGCAGCCCTGCTGCGCAGTCCGCTCGGCGGCATCTCGGAAGAGACACTCTTTGCACTCGCCCATGGCCGGAAGTCGCTCCTCCGCGCCGCGCTCCGCGAAAGCACGGCACCCGAGCTCGCCCCGGCCCGCGCGCTGGTGGCGGACCTGCTCGGCCAGGCCGATTTCCTCCGACCCTACGAGCTGCTTCAGCGCATCCTCATCCGCCATGACGGCCGGCGGAGGCTTGTCGCCCGGCTCGGATCGGAAGCCGAGGATGGCATCGATGCGCTGCTGGATCAGGCGCTCGCCTACGAGCGCGGCGAACCGCCCGGCCTTACCGGCTTTCTCGCCTGGATCGACCGGGACGAGATGCAGGTGAAGCGCCGCGCCGAGGACAGTGCGGATCAGGTCCGGGTGATGACTGTCCATGGCGCCAAGGGCCTCGAGGCGCCGATCGTGATCCTGCCCGATACGGTGGAGCGCCAGGAGGGCCGCAACGCGCCGGAGATCCTCGCGCCCGAAAATGGCCCCGCGCTCTGGAAGATGCGCACTGAGGAAGCCCCCGAGACCATGCGCGATGCGGAAGAGGCACGGCGCGCCCGCGCGCGGGCGGAGAACATGCGCCTGCTTTACGTCGCCCTTACCCGCGCCGAGAGCTGGCTCATCGTCTGCGGTGCCGGCGCCGAACCGAAGCCGGACGGCAACAGCTGGTATGCGCTCTCCCGCGCAGCGCTCGAAACCCTCTCACCCGAGCGCATTGCGGCACCGGACGGAAGCGGCGAGACACTTGTCCTGTCGCGCAACTGGCAGACCGGCGTCCTGCCCACCGAAGCGAAGACGCGTCATCTTCCGAGCCTTCCCGCCTGGGCCCGCCGCCCCGCGCCGGATCATCCGGGCGCAGCCCCGCCGCCGCTGTCGCCCTCGAGCCTCGGCGGCGCGCACGCCCTGCCGCCGCGCCCGCCCTTTCTCGAGGATGAGGACGACACCGCCGCGAAGGCCCGCGGAGATGCGGTGCATCTCCTGCTCGAAACCCTGCCCTGGGCCCTCCCCGCGGAGTGGGACCGGCTTGGCCCACAGCTTCTTGCGCCCGATCATGGCGAAGCTGGCCCGCTGCTTGCCGAAGCGCGTGCCATCCTTGAGGCCCCTGAGCTCGGCTTCATCTTTGCTCCCGACACGCTGGCCGAGGTCGAGATCGCCGCACCGCTTCCGGGCAAGTCCGGCCAGCGGCTGCAGGGCCGGATCGACCGGCTCGTGGTGGAGCCGGAGCGGATTCTGGCGGTGGATTTCAAGTCGAACCGGCTGACGCCCGAGACGCCGGAGCAGACGCCCGAGGGCATCCTGCGCCAGCTCGGGGCCTATCACATGGCCTTGTCGGAAATCTGGCCGGGGCGGCGCATCGAGACGGCGATCGTCTGGACACGGACAGCGGCGTTCATGCCCGTGCCGGAGGCTCTGGCGAAAGCTGCCTTCCGGCGCGCCCTCGCCGAGCCCTTGTCCGTAGGGGACAAGACGCCTGCGTAACGCAAGCCGGGAAGCCGGCCGACGCCCGGCTCAGAAGCCGAGCGTCTCGAGGAGACGGGCGGCCTCGGCGTCGCAACTCGCGAGCGCGGCCGTATCCTCGCCGGGATAGAAGCGGTGACGCAATGCGGTCGGCATCGGATTGGGCGAGAACAGCGTCACCTCCGGCGGAAGCTGCCGCGTCTCCTCCGCCCAGGAGCGGACAAGCGCCTCGGCCGCAGCCTTCGTGGCGCCATAGGCCCCGAAGAACGGCTGGCCGGTTCGGTCGTCCGTCACGTGCACGAACCGCCCGCCGGGTCTTGCAGTCAGCAGCGGTTGCAGCATTGTCACCAGCCGGCGGGTGCCACCGAAGTTGATGTCGACTGCCTGGGTGAAGTCCTTCTCGCCGATATGCGGTGCCGGCGAGAGCGGCGGTGCGTTCGCCGCGCAATGCACCACGAGATCGAGATGGCCCCAGCGCTCGAAGATGGCGAGGCCGAGCCGCTGCATCCCGCCATCGTCGGTAAGTGACAGCGGCACGAGCGTCGGCGTCGGGCCGCCATCCGCCTCGATCGCATCGGCCAGATCCTCAAGACCACCGACAGTGCGGGCGACCGCCACCACATGGTAGCCGGCCCGGCCCAGACGGCGCGCGACCGCATAGCCAAGGCCGCGGCTCGCCCCCGTCACCAGGGCATGTTTCATGTCGTCCTGAGGCACGTTCGTCGTTTCGTCGGTCACGCAGTCGCCTTGAGCTGGAAGCCCGACGCGATCCGGTCGGCCGGCCGGACCGGGTAGTCCCCGGAAAAGCAGGCGTCACAGAACTGGGGCTGGACCTTGTTGCGGCCCTCTCCCTCGCCACAGGCGCGGTAGAGGCCGTCGAGGCTCACGAAACGAAGCGAATCGACACCGAGATAGTCACGGATCTGATCTTCGCTCATGTTCGCAGCAATGAGTTTCTCACGCTCCGGCGTGTCCACCCCGTAGAAGCAGGGCCAGACCGTGGGCGGCGAGGCGATCCGGAAATGCACCTCGGCGGCACCGGCGTCGAGCACCATCTCGCGGATCTTGCGGCTGGTGGTGCCGCGCACGACCGAGTCGTCGACAAGGATGACGCGCTTGCCCTGGATCACCGCGCGGTTGACGTTGAGCTTGAGCCGCACCCCCATGTTGCGGATCTGCTCGGAGGGCTCGATGAAGGTGCGGCCCATGTACTGGTTGCGCACGATCCCCATCGCGTAGGGAATGCCCGATTCCTGGCTGAAGCCGATTGCGGCCGGCGTGCCGCTGTCGGGGATCGGACAGACGAGATCGGCCTCGACCGGCGCCTCGCGCGCAAGCTCGACGCCGATCCGCCGCCGGGTCTCGTAGACCGACTGGCCGCCGACCACGCTGTCCGGGCGTGAGAAGTAGACATGCTCGAAAATGCAGAAGCGCGAGCGCTGGCGGCCGAAGGGGAAAGCGCTCTCGACCCCGTTGTCGGTGCAGATCACCATCTCGCCAGGTTCGATCTCGCGGATGAACTCGGCCCCGATGATATCGAGTGCGCAGGTCTCGGAGGCAAGGATCCAGCCGTCACCGATCCGGCCCAGCATCAGCGGGCGCACGCCCAGCGGATCGCGCACGCCGATGAGCTTCGAGCGTGTCATCGCGACGATCGAGAAGGCCCCCTCCACGCGGCGCAGCGCATCCTTCATCCGCTCTGGGATGGAGCGCTGGATCGAGCGGGCCATGAGATGAATGATGCACTCGGTGTCCGAGCTCGACTGGAAGATCGAGCCGCGAGCAATGAGCTCCTGCCGCAACGCAAGAGCATTGGTGAGGTTGCCGTTGTGCGCGATGGCGCAACCGCCCATGTCGAACTCGGCGAAAAGCGGCTGGACGTCGCGGAGCTGGGCCGGCCCCTTCGAGCCGGCGGTCGAATAGCGCACATGGCCGATCGCGAGCGGCCCCGGCAGCGTCTCCATGAGCTTGGCCGAGGTGAAGTTGTCGCGGACATAGCCGAAGCGGCGCGCCGAATGGAAGTCGCTCACGGGGTCATAGGAGACTATGCCACCTGCCTCCTGGCCGCGATGCTGCAGTGCATGAAGTCCGAGCGCCACGAAATTCGCCGCATCCTTGACGTTGATCACGCCAAAGACGCCGCATTCCTCGCGGAGCTTGTCATCATCAAAGGGAGTGGCGCGAAAAGACATTCAGGATTCGCCTTTGTTCTGGCCCGACCCGGTATATAGACAGCCGCTCCCGGGATGTCACGGGTCTGTCATGTGTCCGGTCAGTTACAACTCTGCGTGAGCTGCGAGAACTGCTCCCCGACCCACTCGGGGCCATTCTCTGGCAGCGCGGCGGCGACCTTCTGCTCGATGCTGGAGAGGATCACCCGGCTGCGGCTGTTGTCGATCTGCGCGATGCCGCCCTCGCCGCCCATCACCGTGTCGTAGACCACAAGCGCGATGACGACGAGCAACACCCCACGCGCGACACCGAAGAGGAAGCCGAGACCCTGATCCACCGGCCCGAGAGCCGAATTCTGCACCGCACCGGAAAGCAGCGGCGTGAAGATCGAGACGATGACGAGCGCAACTGCGAAGACGGCGGCAAAGGCTGCCAGCATGCTGAGTTCGCAGGTCGTTCCGATGATGTCCTTGAGAACCGGGATCTCGCGCACGAGCGGCTCGACCGCCGGCGCGAAGAAAAATCCGCAGATCGCGGCGATCACCCAGCCGGCAATCGCCAGCATCTCGCGCAGGAAGCCCCGCGAGTAGGCGAGGATCGCGGAGAGCACGACGACGACGAGAACAATGCCGTCAACGAGTGTAAACCCATTCATGCCTGCCAATCCTATCGGTCGATCGCCCCGAACCCCTTCTCTATGAATGCGCCGAGATCCGCAACCATCTCGATCTCGAGAAGGTTACCGGCTGTGGCACGGATGCCGCGGGGTGTGACTGCCGCGTCAAAGCCGAGCTTGGCAGCTTCCCGGAGCCGCGCCTCGGCCTGGACCGGCGGACGAAGCGCCCCGGAGAGGCTGATTTCGCCGAAATAGACCGTCTTCGGCGGCAGCGCGACGTCCTCCCGTGCGGAGATCAGCGCGGCCGCGACTGCGAGATCGGCCGCCGGTTCACTGACCCGGAGGCCGCCCGCCACATTGAGATAGACGTCCCGATCGGCGAATCCGATGCCGAAGCGGGCCTCGAGCACGGCAAGCAGCATCGAGAGCCGCGACCCGTCCCAGCCCACGACATTGCGCCGCGCCGTGCCGAGCGCGGTCGGGGCAACCAGCGCCTGGATTTCCGCCAGCAGCGGCCGCGTGCCCTCGATGCCCGCAAAGACCGCAGACCCCGGCGACGGCTCCCCCCGCTCGGAAAGAAAAAGCGCCGAGGGATTCGCCACTTCCGCAAGGCCCCGCCCGGTCATCTCGAAGACCCCGATCTCGTCGGCGGGGCCGAATCGGTTCTTCACGGCGCGCAGGATGCGGAACTGGTGCCCGCGTTCACCCTCGAAATAGAGCACCGTATCCACCATGTGCTCGACCACTCGAGGCCCGGCGATCTGGCCCTCCTTGGTGACATGGCCCACGAGGATCACCGCGACGCCGCGGCGCTTGGCGAAAGTCACGAGCTCATGGGCCGCCGCCCGCACCTGGCTCACCGCCCCCGGCGCGCTCTCGACGTGATCGACCCACATGGTCTGGATCGAATCGATGATCGCGAGCGCGGGCCGCTCGGCCTCAAGCGTTGTGAGAATGTCGCGGAGGTTCGTTTCGGCCGCGAGCTTCAGCGGCGCGTCGGTGAGCTCGAGGCGGCTTGCCCGCATCCGGATCTGCGCCGCGGCCTCCTCGCCCGAGACATAGATCGTCGGGTTGCCCGCGCGCGCGAAGGCCGCCGCCGCCTGCAGCAGCAACGTCGACTTGCCGATGCCGGGATCGCCGCCGACCAGGATCGCGGAAGCAGGCACGATTCCGCCTCCCAGCACCCGGTCGAGCTCACCGAGCCCGCTGGTGCGCCGCGGCAGCGCCGCATCCTCGACAGCAAGATCCGTCAGCTCCACCTTGCGCCCACGCTTTGCCCCGAGCGTCTTGCCCTTCGGCCCGGCATCGGAAAGCCCCGGATCCTCGGCGATGGTGTTCCACGCCCCGCAGGCATCGCAGCGCCCGGCCCATTTCGCGTGGACGGCGCCGCAGGCGGAGCAGACAAAGACAGGCTTGCGCATTACCGCACCGCCTCGATCGGCCCCTCGGCCCGGCCATGAATGAACTGGTCCAAGTAGGGATCGCCGGCCGTATCGATCTCGCCCACCAACCCCGCCCAGCGCACCTTGCCGCCGTGGAGCATCGCCACGTGATCGGCAACCGTGCGCACCGTGGTCATGTCATGGGTGATGGTGATCGCCGTCGCACCCATTTCGGAAACGAGCTCACGGATCAGGTCGTTGATGACGCTCGCCATGATCGGATCGAGCCCAGCAGTCGGCTCGTCGAAGAAGATCACCTGCGGATCGGTCGCAATGGCGCGAGCCAGCCCAACCCGCTTCTGCATGCCACCCGACAGCTCGGCGGGGTAGAGATCGGCTGTCTCCGGGCCAAGCCCCACGCGCCGGAGCTTCTCGATTGCCAGATCGCGGGCCTCGCGGCGCGGGAGCGGCTTTCTCCCGTGCCGCCGGCGGAAGGCGACGTTCTGCCAGACGGTCAGGCTGTCGAAGAGCGCGCCCCCCTGAAAGAGCATGCCGAAATGGCGCAGAAAGCCGCGCCGGTCGAGCCGCCCGATGGGGACTCCGTCGATCAGCACATCTCCCCGGTCGTGATGCAGGATGCCGAGGATGCACTTGAGCGTCACCGATTTGCCCGTTCCGGATCCGCCGATGATCACGAGGCTCTCGCCCGTCATCACCTTCAGATCGACGCCGGCCAGCACAGGTTTGCCGTCGAAGCTCTTCCAGACGTCACGGAGCTCGATCTTTGCGGCCGCCGACATCAGAAGAAGGCCTCGGTGAGCAGGTAGTTCGCTGCGAGGATGAGGATCGAGGCCGAGACCACCGCATTGGTCGTCGCCTGCCCCACGCCCTGCGCGCCCCGGCCTGAATGGTAGCCATGGAAACAGCCCATCAGCGCCAGCACGAAACCGAAGACCGCCGCCTTCACCAGGCTCGAGATGATGTCGGACGGCTCGAGGAAATCGACCGTGTTGCGGATATAGGCCGCCGGGTTGAAACCCAGCCGCTCGACACCGACGAGAAAGCCGCCAAAGACCCCCACCACGTCGCTGATCGCCACCAGCAGCGGCATGGTGAGCGTCGCGGCCAGCACGCGCGGCAGCACGAGATATTTCATCGGATTGGTCGAGAGCGTGGTCAGCGCGTCGATCTGCTCGGTCACCCGCATGGTGCCGATTTCGGCCGCGATCGACGAGGAAACCCGACCCGCGACCATGAGCCCGCCCAGCACGGGGCCGAGCTCGCGCACGATGCCGATGGCAACGATCGAGGGCACCACCGTTTCGGCATTGAACCGCGCCCCGCCGGCATAGATCTGCAGCGCGAGCGCCCCGCCCGTGAACAGTGCGGTCAGCCCGACCACCGGCAGCGAGAAATACCCGATCCTGAGCAGTTGCTGGCCGATCTCGACCGGATACCAGGGCGGCCGGAAGAGATGCGAAACCGTCTCGAGCGCGAACAGCGTGAGCCGTCCGGCCCCGCGCAGCAGGCCAATCGCCGAACGGCCGATCGAGGCGAGAAAGAGGGCGAGGAAACGGGGCAGGAACATGCGCCTCATGCTATGTGGCTGACTGCAGAGCGCCCCCCTTGTAGGCGCGTTCATATCTGTCGCCAAGAGAGGTCAGGAATTCGTAGCCGATGGTGCCCGCGGCCTGCGCCAGATCGTCTATCCCCTGATGGCCATTGAGGATCTCGAGATGGTCCGGCACCTCATCAAGCGCGCTCACATCGACGGTGATGAGATCCATCGAGACCCGCCCGATCATCGGACAGGCGGTCTTGCCGGCATAGAGATGCACATTGCCGTTGCCGATCGCGCGAATGAGCCCGTCGGCATAGCCAGCCGCGACGGTGGCGACCCGGCTCGGCACGGGCGCCATCCAGTGCGCGCCATAACCGACCACCTCGCCGGGCATGACATCGCGCACCTGGATGACCGGCAGGGCGAGACTGACGACCGGACCGGCCTCGAGGAAGGGCAGCCCGCCGAACAGGCCGATGCCCGGCCGGACGAGGTCATAGTGATAATCGCCCCCGAGCAGGATCCCTCCGGTGGCGGCAAGAGAGCGGCGCGTGCCCGCCAGCGCGGCGGTTGCGGCACCGAACACGCGCATCTGCTCGGTATTGAGCGGGTGCGCGGGAAGATCGGAACAGGCAAGGTGGCTCAGCACGAGACGGGGCGCGAACCCGGCGATCTCGGGCGACCGCGCGATGAAATCGGCTGGCTCCAGCCCGAGCCGGTTCATGCCGCTGTCGATCTGCACGGCGCAGGGACCGCCGGAGAGTGCCGCGGCGAATTCCTTGATCTGTTCGACACTGTTGAGGCAGGGCGCCAGCACAAACTCGCGGCAGAGCGCGGCATCGCCCGGCATCAGGCCGGACAGCACAAAGATCTCGGCCTCCAGGCCAAGCACCTCGCGCAGCTCCGCCCCCTCCTCCGCAAGCGCAACGAAGAATGTCCGTACTCCGGCCGCCGCAAGCGCGGGCGCCACACGGGTAATGCCGAGCCCGTAGGCATCCGCTTTCAGCACCGCAGCCGTCTCCACCTCCGGACCAGAGCGCGCATCGAGGGCGCGCCAGTTCTCGTTGATCGCGTCGAGATCAATGCTGAGCCGGGCTCTGGCCATGTCGGACTCCTTCGGTCGGGATGGTTCCCCCAACGGGCAACTTCCAGGCGCCGGGGTCAATAGCGGATTCCTCACGCTTTCGCGGATGTCGAAGCAGTGCTTTTCACCGGGGGGCGAGTGTGTATGTTCTGCCCCGAACCGAAACGTCCAGCCGGCAGAGGGGCAATGCATGGAAGAGGCGACGACAGAAGCGGCCGAAACCGTCCAGCACGACAACCCTGTCACCACGGAACTGGTCGAAGCCATTCTTGCCGCCGTCGAGGCCGGAGACAAGGAACGGCTGCTCGAACTTCTCGAACCGTTGCACGAAGCCGATGTCGCCGATCTGCTCGAACAGCTCGGGCGGAACGAGCGCCGTGCTCTCATCGCGCTCTGGGGCGTGGAGCTCGACGGGGCGACCCTGTCCGAACTCGAGGAAGGCGTGCGCGACGAGATCGTCGCCGAACTGCCCGACGAGGTGCTTGCCGCCGCCGTCCAGGACCTTGAGACCGACGACATCGTCTACCTCACCGAGGACATGGAGGAGCCGCAGAAGGAGCGGATCCTGCGCGCCCTCGACGACGCCGACCGCGTCGCCGTCGAACAGCTCCTTCAGCATGACGAATACTCCGCCGGCCGCCTCATGCAGCGCGAGGTCGTCGCCGCGCCGCAACACTGGACGGTGGGCGACGCGATCGACTTCATGCGCGCCGAGGAATGGCTGCCCGACAGCTTCTACGACCTCATCATTGTCGACGCGGGCATGCATCCGATCGGCATCGTCTCGCTCGGCCGTCTCATGGGATCGTCGCGCCGCACGCCGCTGCGCGAGATCATGCACGACGACTTCCGCATCTTCCGCGTCGATCAGCCGCAGGAGGACGTGGCCTACGACTTCAACAAATACCACCTGATATCCGCCCCCGTCGTCGAAAGCGGCGGGCGGCTCGTCGGGGTCATCACCATCGACGACGCGATGGAAGTTCTGGAAGACGAGGCCGAAGAGGACATGCGCCTGCTCGCCGGCGTCGGCGACGAGGAGCTTTCCGACGGAGTCGCGGAAATTGCCAAGGGCCGGTTCATCTGGCTGTCGGTGAACCTTCTGACCGCCATTCTTGCCTCCGCCGTGATTTCGCTCTTTACCAGCACCATCGAGGCGATCGTGGCGCTCGCGGTTCTGATGCCGATCGTTGCCTCCATGGGCGGCAATGCCGGCACCCAGACCCTCACCGTCGCGGTGCGCGCCCTTGCGACCCGCAGCCTGACGGCAAAGAACGTCGGCCGCTTCGTCGGCCGCGAGGGGCTGGTGGGGCTCATTAACGGGGTGGGGTTCGCGATCCTGATCGGGGTATTGAGCGGGCTCTATTTCGCGGATTTGCTGCTGGGAATCGTCATCGCCACCGCGATGGTGGGCAACATGGTGGTGGCGGCCTTCGCCGGGGTGCTCATCCCGCTCGCGCTCGAAAAGGCGGGGGCCGATCCCGCGCTGGCCTCGGGCACCTTTGTCACGACAATCACGGACGTCTTCGGCTTCTTTGCCTTTCTCGGACTTGCCGCCGCGCTTCTGACCTGACCTGGGGCGCGGCTGGCGCCGCGCCGGCGGCCTTTGCCGCCATCCTGAGCGCGCAGGTGCGCGCAAGACGGATTTTCAGGTCGGGCGCGTGTTCGCGCCCGACTGACTGCTCTCCAGGTTAGCAAACCTGTATGAGAACTCTCGCCGCCGCCCCGGAGATCAGCCGAAATCGCCCTCGATCGCCTGCTGATAAGGCCGCACGAGGTTCGAGAAGCGGGTGAACTGCCCTTCGAAGGCCAGTTCGACCGTTCCGATCGGTCCATGACGCTGCTTGCCGACGATGACTTCGGCCTTGCCATGGAGCGCGCTCATCTCGTCCTTCCACTTGACCATGCCTTCGAGGTCATGGTCGCCCGGCTTCTCGCGTTCCTTGTAGTATTCCTCGCGGAACACGAACATCACCACGTCGGCATCCTGTTCGATCGAGCCCGATTCCCGGAGGTCGGAGAGCTGCGGGCGCTTGTCCTCGCGCTGCTCGACCTGACGGGAGAGCTGGGACAGCGCGATGACGGGAATGTTGAGTTCCTTCGCGATCGCCTTGAGCCCCTGCGTGATCTCCGACACCTCCTGCACACGGCCCTCGGAGCGGGAGGAGGCGGGTCGGGCGAGTTGGAGATAGTCGATGACGAGTACGTCGAGCCCGTGCTGGCGCTTGAGCCGCCGGGCGCGGGCCGCGATGGTAGAGATCGGCAAGGCGGGCGTATCGTCGATGAAGAGCGGCGCGTTCTCAAGCGCCTTCGCCGCCTCGAGGAATCGGCGCATCTCCTCCTCGGTCATGTTGCCTTCGCGGATGTTGTGCGAGGGAACCCGTGCCGCTTCCGACAGCACGCGCGCGGCGAGCTGTTCGGCCGACATTTCGAGCGAGTAGAATCCGACGACGCCGCCCTCGACCGCGCCTTCGCTGCCGTCGTGGCGGGTGCCGCGCCGGTAGGCCTTGGCGATGTTGTAGGCGATGTTAGTCGCAAGTGCGGTCTTGCCCATCGAGGGGCGCCCGGCGAGGATCAGAAGGTCGGAGGGATGCAAGCCGCCGAGGCGGCGGTCGAGATCGTCGAGGCCGGTGGAAATCCCTGCCAGCCCACCCTCGCGTTCGTAGGCCGCATTGGCGACCTTGACCGCATCGACGACGGCACGGCGGAAGCTCTGGAAGCCCTTGTCCACCTTGCCCTGCTCGCCGAGCTGGTAGAGCGCCTGCTCCGCCTCGGTGATCTGGTCGCGGGCCTCGCTCTCGACATCCATGCGCGAAGCCTTGCCCGCGATGTTCTGCCCGAGCAGAATTAGTTCGCGCCGGATCGCGAGGTCATAGATGAGCTGGGCATAGTCGCGCGCCGCGAAGAGCGAGATCGCGGCGCCCGCGAGCCGGACGAGATAGGCGGGGCCGCCCACCGCATCGAGCCCTGCGTCCCCCTCGAAGAAGGCCTTCAGCGTCACCGGCGTTGCAAGGGCGTTCTTCTTGATCCGGCCTGCGGCCACCTCGAAGATCCGGGCGTGGACGGGATCGAAGAAATGTTCGGGCTGCACGATCGAGGCCACCCGGTCGTAGACGTCGTTGTTGACGAGCAGAGCGCCGAGAAGCGCCTGTTCCGCCTCGATGTTGTTCGGTAATCCGCCCGTCTCGCCATCGAGGGCGCCCGTCGTGCCGTCAGCCATGTCGCAATCTCCCTGAAGCCGCTACCATACCCCATTGGCGCGGCATCGTGGCCTGTGGATAATGGGGATACCGGTGATAAGGCCAGGGTTTTTCACAGGCCCGGCCGTCAACGACCCGCGAGCGGCAAGCCGGGCCGCACACACGCGACCCGAGCGGCGCGGGGCTTCAGGGAGGAGCGGAAGATGGATGGAAGCATCAACGACGGATCCGGAGGTCAGACGCGGATGTTTGACAATGCCGAGATCGGCGCCCTCGCCCACCTCTACCGCGGCGAGGTCTATCGCAGCACGCTCTGGCGCACCCGGCTCGATCACACGACGAACTGGGCGGTGGTTACCACGGGGCTCGCGCTCTCCCTCACCTTCGCCGGCCCCTACGCCTCACCACTGCCCCTGCTGCTCGTGGGCCTGCTGGTGATCGTCTTCCTGCTCTTCGAAGCCCGCCGCTACCGCTATTTCAACGTCTGGCGCGCCCGGTGCCGCCTGATGGAAACCGACATGTACGGGCCGATCCTGCGCGGGGAAGGGGTTGTGATGGACGGCAAGTGGAACACCCTGCTGGCCCAGGATTACATCAAGCCGCATTTTCACATCAGCTACTGGCGAGCAATCGGACGGCGCCTGAGAAAGAACTATGCCTACATCCTCGCCGTGCAGGCCGTCGCCTATTTCGGCAAGCTCGCGATTCATCCGGTGCCCGTGCCTGACTGGAGCGAGTTTCTCGCCCGCGCCGCGATCGGCCCGATTCCCGGCATCTACGTGGTTCTGGCGGGGGTCGCCTTTCACGGCGGCTGGATCTTCGTCGCCTTGCATTCCTTCCTGATCGAGAAGCGCGCCCGCGCCGGGCGCAGTCTCATCTCGATTGCCTGATCTCAGGAGAGGGCAGCGGCTGCAAGCTGGCTTTCGGAACGGTCCTGCGCCTCGGCCGCACGAACCAGAGCCGCGAAAAGTGCGCGCTGGCGATGCGCGTAGAAAAGATGCTCCGGGTGCCACTGCACCCCGAGCGCAAAGGGCTCGCGCACCCGCTCGACCGCCTGGATCATGCCGCCCGTGTCGCGTGCCGCAACCCGCAGCCCCTCCCCGAGCCGGTCGACGGCCTGGCTGTGCAGCGAATTCACCTGCATCTCTGCAGGCCCGGCGATCGTCGCAAGCCGCGTTCCCGGTTCGGGCAGCACGGTCTTGCGTGGCAGGATCGTCTTGACCTTGCGGCTCTCGCGGAACGTCGCATAGGCATCGCCATCCAGCGATCCGCCGAGTGCCACGTTCAGCATCTGCGAGCCGCGGCAGATGCCAAGCACAGGCTTGCCCTCGGCCATCGCCTCGATCACGAGGCGGCGTTCGAGCGCGTCGCGCTCCGGATCGAGCCGTGCGCTGGCAACGAGCTTGCCGCCGTAAAGATCGGGCGAGATATCGTCGCCGCCGCCGATGATGATGCCATCAACCCTGGAAACACTCGCCTCACGTCCCGCGACCCAGCGCCGGGCGCGGCCGCCCGCCAGCCAGACGTTGAACGCCACGAGCGGAAAGATCCGCCACCCCGACCGGTGCGAGGTGGTAACACCGATACGCGGCCGCCTCATACCTGCGCCTCCGTCCCGAATTCTCGGGAAAGGGCCTCGTCTACCGTGCGGATCCAGTCTCCGGGCAATGTGGTCAGGGCATCGCGATAGTCGATCCAGGCCTCCGAGAGATGCGTCAGCAACTCGGGGCGTGCCGCGACCTGCTCCACGAGACACCAGCGCCGCCACTCGCGCAGCAGCGACCAGCCGGGTTCACCGATGCGGCTGTCGGGCAAGCGGTAGTGGAATGCCGGCCGCGCATTCACCGACTCGGCGTCCTTGCCCAGCGCCTCGACGACCCGCGCCTCGTCCGCCTCGCGCAGCAGCGGAAGGAGATCGAGCGCACGGTTGCGGGTCGGCGTCTTCTCGAGATAGTGCCGCGTCAAGTCCTCCAGGGTCCAGTCCGCCCCTTCACGCGCCACCGCATCGACGAAGGCCCGAGGATAGGGCGAGACGAAAGGCAGCAACCGCCGGGTGATGTCGATCGGGAGCGCAGCACGCAGCCAGTCCTCGAGCAGCGCGAAGGCGCGCACCACCGGCACGATATCGCGCGCCGCGAGCGAGACAGCGGAGACGTTGAAATGCACGCCATAGCCGTTGAAAAGCTGATCCTCGGTGCCCTTGGCGCCTTCTTCACGCAGCCTGTCGACCAGAGCATCCAGCGGCTCCAGAGCGGCGATCTCGACCGGCTTGGTCACGATCTCGACCGGAATGAGCCCCCGTCCGAGTTCGAGCGCCTGCTCCAGCGCGGCATTGCCGGGCTCCTTGTAGGCCGTGTCGAGATAGATCTGGAGATCCCCGAGCCGGGTCTTCCGCACCAGAAGGACATGCGCGGCGCGGTGTTCGATCTCCCCGCCCAGATGCGCGCGGACAATCTCCGCCACTGCCTGTTCCGGCAAGCCGCCAAGCTCGATTTCCACGCCAACACGGCGAGGCTTTCCCTCCCGGTCCATGGGATCGGGTAACGACATTTCACGCGTCATTTCGCGCACGGAGGCATGGGTTTTGAGGTCTTCCATGCCCCTAGAACGCAAAACAGGCGGGATGGTTGCATCCCGCCTGTTCCGGATTTCGATGTCCCGGCTGCCCCGCAAGGCCGCCCGCAGAACGATCAGCGCTCGGCTTCGTCGCTCTCGCCGCGCGCTTCCGCGGGCGCGTAGCCTTCGTCGTCGTCGCTGGCTGCGCCGCCGATATCGTCGAAGAGTTCCTGGATATCGAATTCGGCTTCGGCATCCGCCTCGGCCTGAAGATCCTGGATGCTCTTGCCCGAGGCCTGAAGCTCGGCTTCTTCCTTCGAGCGCGCGACGTTCACCTTGATCGTCGCTTCGACTTCCGGATGCAGCACCACGGTGATGTCGTGGAGGCCGAGTTCCTTGATCGGTTGGTTGAGCACGACCTGGCGGCGGTCGAGCGAGAAGCCGCCCTCGGTCGCCGCGTCGGCGACGTCACGGGTGGTGACGGAACCATAGAGCGCGCCGCCGTCGGAAGCGGAGCGAATCACCACGAACGCCTCGCCGTGGAGTTTCGCGGCCACGCTCTCGGCTTCGGCCTTCGCCTCGAGGTTGCGGGCCTCGAGCTGCGCACGCTCGGTTTCGAACCGGGCGAGGTTGGCCGCGGTCGCACGAAGCGCCTTGCCCTGGGGCAGCAGGAAGTTGCGGGCGTAGCCGTCGCGCACGCGCACGACCTCGCCCATCTGGCCGAGCTTTGCGACCCGTTCGAGAAGAACGATTTCCATCGGTGCCTCCTTAGCGCACGGCGTAGGGCAGCAGGGCGAGGAACCGCGCCCGCTTGATGGCCCGCGCCAGTTCGCGCTGCTTCTTCGACGAGACCGCGGTGATGCGGCTCGGGACGATCTTGCCACGCTCGGAGATGTAGCGCTGCAGGAGCTTCACGTCCTTGTAGTCGATCTTCGGCGCATTCTGGCCCGAGAAGGGGCAGGACTTGCGGCGGCGGAAAAACGGTCTGTTTGCCATGGGTTAGCCTCCCTCTCGATCAATCGCGGCGCGGACGACGGGGTCCGCGCTCGTCGCGGCCGCCACGGGACTGCATCACGGCCGAGGGGCCTTCCTCGTGCTCGTCGACCTTCACGGTCAGCACCCGCATCACGTCGTCATGGATCCGCATGAGCCGCTCCATCTCCGCGACAGCCTCCGAGGGGGCGTCCGAGCGAAGGTAGGCATAATGCCCCTTGCGGTTCTTGTTGATCTTGTAGGCCATCGTCTTGAGGCCCCAGTATTCGGAGCCGACTACGGCCCCGCCATTGTCCTTGAGGACCTCGCCGAAATGCTCGATGAGCCCTTCGGCCTGCGCGTTGGAAATATCCTGGCGCGCAATGAAGACATGCTCGTAAAGAGCCATCTTGCCACCTGTCTGTCGGGCGGGCTTCAAAACGGGGACCCAAACCCCTCCAGGTCCCGTACGAGAGGCCGCGCGTCATCATCATGCGGAGGGTTCGCGCCTTCTACAGAAATCGGGGCGAAATGCAAGTCCGGTGCGCCAGCCCGCGCGACGCCGCAGGAGGATGCGGCCCGCGCGCTCAGTCCTCGGAGAATTTCTTCTTCCACTTGGTGCCCGTCTCGTCGCGCTCCCACTGATCTTCGGTGTGGTAGTCGATCGTCGTGTCCCAGAAGCCGTCCTTGCCCTGCTTGTGCGCATGTTCGAGCTCGGCATCGAGGAAATGCTCGAGGATGATGTTGATCTGCGTGAGCCGTGCCCGCGGATCGGTGATCGCCGCAAGCCCAGCGATCAGCGGAAAGGCCCCGGCAAGCGTCGCCGACACCGGTTCCATCACCCCGGGCGCGGTGAAGTTCGGATCGAGCGCCGTCACCTGCACGCCCTTGCGATGATCGGGATCATCCGAGCGTTTCTTGCCCGACGGCCCCAGCACCAGATTGGAGCGCAGGCTCGTCAGCGCCTCGCGGTCGCCGCCATCCGAGGGGCCGCGATGATCGCCCGTGCCGGACTTGCGCCGGAAGATCCCGCCGAGGAACTCCCGCTCGTGCGGGGTCAGGCCGTCGTAGAAGGTGTTGAGCATCTTGCGCGGCAGGATGTGGTGCAGGTCTTCGGCCAGCCCCTTCTCCTTCACCTGCGCCATGTGCTCGAGATTGCTGAGCTGCTCCGAATCCCGCGCGGAGAGGTGCTCGTGCGGATCGACTTCGTAAGGTCCCTCAACCTCGCCGTGATACTCGCCCATCTGTTCGGCCTCGAAGATCGCCTGCCCGCGCAGGCTGTCGATCCGGTCGAGATCCGTCTCCTCCTTGAGCGAGTCCGACTTCCAGCGCTGGATGGGGGCAGTCTCCGCGCTCGTCTCCTGAAGCCGCCGCTGCGCCGCGACGCCGGGCGCGCCATCGGCGGCGGCCTGGAGACCGGCAAGCGTTCCGCTCTGCGGCGCGGCGGCGCGCCGGGCCATCGATGGCGCCCGGGCAGCGGCACGCCGGGCCGGGTCAGCCTTCTGCGGCTGGATGCGGCGGCGATCGGGCATTCCTCGGGCTCTCCTGCTTCCTCCGGCCCCTGCCCGTGCGGCGAGGCATGAGGCAAGCCTTCCCGTGCCCCGCTTAACAGAAGGTTACCTCACGGCCGGCCCGCGCCCTGCGGGCCTCACGCCGCGGCGCTGCCCGCCTCCTGCGCGCCATAGGCCTGACGGACGAAGACGGCGAGACGCCGGGCCAGCGCCGCGCGCGGCCCTTCACCGAGATACATGTTGACCTTGTAGAGCGGCAGATCGGGCAGAGCCCCGCCATGCCGGATCATCTCGCAGCCGCGCGGCACCGCTACCTGCAGCTGGGCGTTGACCGCGAGATCGGCGGAGATGCTCGCCTCCACCGCCATGTCCGAGATCGAATCGACGCCGTTCTCCCAGTCGATTCCGGCCCGGTCGAGCGCCTCGATCGCCGGCCGGCGGAAGATGCAGTGATTGACGGTGGCAAAGCGCAGCGGCCGCGCCTTCCAGGCCTGCCCGCCGATCGCGCCCATCCAGACGAGCGGACAGCGGAGCAGCGTTTCGCCGCCGGGATCGGTCTGCTCCTCGGTGGCGAGGATGAGATCCATCTCGCCGCGGCCGAGCTGGATCTTCAACACCCGCGTGTAGAGCGAATGAAGCTGCACCTTGATGCGCGGATACTCGGCATTGAACCGCTGCAGCACCCGCGGCACATGGGGATAGATGAGATCGTGCGGCACGCCGAAATTGATCACGCCCTCGAAGGCCTGATTGGTCATCCGCCCCCAGGCCTCGTCATTGAGCTCCACGATCCGCCGGGCATAGCCCAGAAGCTGCTCGCCGGCGGGGGTGAGCGCAATCGTCCGCGAGGAGCGATCGAGCAGCGCCTGACCCAGCGCCTCCTCGAGCCGCTTGAGCTGCATCGAGACCGCAGACTGCGTGACATTGAGATAGCCCGCGGCGCGGGTGACACCGCCGGTATCGGCGACAGTGACGAAGGACCGCAGCGCGGTCATGTCGAGATTGCGTGACATATCACCATACCTTATGGATCGCGTAACTATAATTCATTTTCGTGATCGCACGCAAGGGGGCAATATCCATCAGCATACGTGATGCCCTGCGCATCTCCAACAAGGATCTGAATGGAGGTCGTCATGCCTGCCCAGCCCCTCTCGCCGCAAGCCGCAATGGAAAGCCCCCGGCGCGGCACCGCATTCACGCGATTTCTCGCCCGCTTCCGCACTGCGCCGCTCCGCCGGCGCCAGGCGCTCGATCTCTCGCGGCTCGACGACCGTCTCCTGCGCGATATCGGCGTCAGCCGCGCCGATGCCGAAGAGGAACAGCGCCGCCTGCTGCGGTTCTGAGCCCTGCGCCCTCAGTGCCGTGCCTCGGCAATGAGGGCGAGCACGACCGGGCCGATGCGCGCGACATTCTCCCGCACGCCTTCGGCATTCGGATGGATGCCGTCGGCCTGCATGAGCTTCAGCGCCTCGGGGAGGCTCCGCCCCTCGGTCATGCCGGCAAGAAAGGAGGGGTAGAGGATCGCGTCATGCTCGGCGGCAAGCCCGGTGAAGATCGCCTCGAACGCGGTGCGATAGTCGGCCCCGTAATTCGACGGCACCGGCACCCCCGCAAGCAGCACCGGCAGGTCCTCCGCCGCGATCTGCGCGAGAATGGCTTCGAGATTGCTGCGGATCTCAGCGAGGGGCAACCCGCGAAGCATGTCATTCGCGCCAAGCTCCACGATCACGGCATCGGGCTTCTCCCCGAGCGCCCAGCCGATGCGGGCCAGCCCTCCCGCCGTCGTGTCCCCCGAGACCCCTGCATTGAGAACCACGGCGTCCGGCGCGCCATTCGCCCTGAGCCAGGCCTGAAGTTGCGGCACGAAGCCGTCTTCCTCGGACAGCCCATGACCCTGAGTGAGCGAATCGCCGAAGGCGAGGATACGGACTTCCGCCACGGCCGCGCCCCCCCAGAGAAGCATGGCAAGCAGCAGCGCCGCAAGGTTGCGCAGGCGGCGCATCGCCCCATATCTCCTGTCAGGCGGGTACGAGGAAGGGGCCAAACGCATATGAAGTCTCCTGTGATTTCCCTGCAGGATGCCGCGCTCACGCTGCGTGGCAATGCCGGTCCGGTCAATATTCTGCGCGGCATCTCGCTCGATGTCCGCCGCGGGGAAACGCTGGGGCTCGTCGGCCCCTCGGGCTCCGGCAAGTCCTCGCTGCTCATGCTGATGGGCGGGCTCGAACGGGCAACCGGCGGCCGCGTCGAAGTGCTCGGCCGCGATCTCGGCGCGATGAACGAGGACGCCCTCGCCCGGTTCCGCCGCGAGGCGATGGGCGTGGTATTCCAGTCCTTCCACCTCATCCCGACGATGACGGCACTCGAGAACGTCGCGACCCCACTCGAGCTTTCCGGCGCGAAGGATGCGCTCGACCGCGCCCTCGACGAGCTGGCAGCGGTGGGCCTCGCCAGCCGCGCCGATCACTACCCCGCCCAGCTCTCGGGCGGCGAGCAGCAGCGCGTGGCGCTGGCGCGCGCCGCCGTCACCCGGCCCGCGATCCTTCTGGCCGACGAGCCCACCGGCAATCTCGACGGCGCGACCGGAACCGCGATCATCCGCCTGCTCTTCGATCTCCGCGACCGGCACGGTGCCACGCTCGTCCTGGTCACGCACGCCCCTGAGCTCGCCGCACGCTGCGACCGCGTGGTCCAGCTTTGCGACGGGCAGATCGCGCTCCCCCCTCTCGAGGCCGCCGAATGAGATCAGGCCCCGTCGCGCTCCGCTTCGCGCTGCGCGAGCTCCGGGGCGGGCTGCGCGGCTTTCGCATCCTAATCCTCTGCCTTGCGCTCGGTGTGGCGGCGATCGCCGCCGTCGGGAGCGTCCGGGGCGCCATCGAGAGCGGGCTCGGCCGCGAGGCCGCGACGCTGCTCGGGGGCGATGCCGAAATCGAGTTTACCTACCGCTTCGCGAGCCCCGAGGAACGCGCCTGGATGGCGGATGCGGCCGAAACCGTCTCCGAGATCGTCGATTTCCGCTCCATGCTCGCCCTGCCCGCCCGGCCCGATTCATCTCCCACCCTGGTGCAGGTGAAGGCCGTCGACGGCGCCTATCCGCTTTTCGGAACGCTCGCACTCGAAGACGGCGTCCCGCTCGCCGCGGCCCTTGCCGAGCGCGACGGCCTGCCCGGCCTTGTCGCCGATCCGGTGCTCATCGACCGGCTGGGGCTTGCCGAGGGCGACAGGCTGCGGCTCGGCAGCCGCGACTTCCGCCTCTCGGGCCGGATCGCGCGCGAGCCCGACAGCGCGGCGCGCGGCGTGAGCTTCGGGCCGCGGGTGATCGTGAGCCGCGCCGATCTCGAAGGCAGCGGCCTCCTCTCCGAAGGCGCGCTCTTCGATTCCTCCTACCGGCTCCGCCTCGCCCCCGACGCCGATCTCGACGCGCTCCGCACCGAGGCCCGCGCCCGCTTTGCCGACAATGGCCTGCAATGGCGGGATCGCCGCAACGGCACCCCGGGCCTCACCCGCTTCGTCGACCGCCTCGGCGCATTCCTCGTGCTGCTGGGCCTCGCAGGCCTCGCCGTCGGCGGGGTCGGGGTCTCGGCGGCGGTGAAGAGCCATCTCGATGGCAAGACCGAAACCATTGCCACCCTCAAGACCCTCGGCGCCACCGGCCGCACGATCTTCGCGACCTACCTCCTCCAGATCGGCATGCTTGCCGCGATCGGCATTGCCCTCGGCCTCGCGATCGGCGCAGCCGCGCCAATGCTCGCCGCACCCTTCATCGCCGGCCGCCTGCCGGTGCCGCTCGACACCGGCCTGCAGCCCGGCCCGCTGGCCGAGGCGGCGCTCTACGGCGCGCTCACCGCGCTCATCTTCACCCTCTGGCCGCTCGCCCGCGCCCGCGAGATCCGCGCCGCCGAGCTCTTTCGCGACATCGGCTCCGGCCGCCGCAGACCGCGCGCCACCGACATCCTGATCGTCGCGGCGCTTGCCGCCCTGCTGGTCGGCGTAGCGACCTGGGCCTCCGGTGCCCCCCGGCTCGCGCTGACCACCGCAGGCGGCGTCATCGGGGCGCTCGCGATACTGCGGCTGGCAGCCTTCGCGCTCGCCCGCGGCGCCCGTCGGGCCGGGCGCGGCAGCATCGCCCGCGGCCGCCCTGCGCTCCGCTGGGCCCTGGGCGCGCTCGGCGGCCCCTCGGGCGAAACCGCCTCCGTGGTGCTCTCCCTCGGCCTCGGCCTCACGGTCCTGGCCGCCATCGGCCAGATCGACGCCAACCTCCGCAGCCTCATCCGCGAGGATCTGCCCGCCCGCGCCCCGGCCTATTTCTTCGTCGACATTCAGAACGCCCAGCTCGACGGCTTCCGCACCCGTGCCGAGGCCGAGCCCGGCATCACCGAGATCGACACCGCCCCGATGCTCCGCGGCATCATCACCGGCATCAACGGCCGCCCCGCCCGCGAGGTCGCCGGGCCGCACTGGGCGCTCAACGGCGACCGCGGCATCACCTATGCCGCCGCCCCGCCCGAGGGCAGCAAGATCACCGAGGGCGAATGGTGGCCAGAAGGCTACACGGGTCCGCCGCTCGTGAGCTTCGCCGCCGAGGAAGGCGCCGAAATGGGCCTGAAGCTCGGCGACGAGATCACGCTCAACATCCTCGGCCGCGCGCTCACCTTCCGGATCGCGAATTTCCGCGAGGTCGATTTCGGCACCATGGGGATCAACTTCCTGATGATCGTCGACCCCGCGGCACTGGCCGCCGCCCCCCACACCCACATCGCGACGGTCTACGGCACGGAAGCCGCCGAAGCCCCGCTCCTGCGGGCGCTGTCCGCCGCCTATCCCAACATCACCGCGATCCGCGTGCGCGACGCGATCGACCGGGTCTCGGAAACGCTCGAGGGCATCGGCGCCGCGGCGCGCTGGGGCGCCTCGGTCACGCTCGTCACCGGTCTCGTCGTGCTGGTGGGGGCGGCCGCCGCGGGCGAACGGCGGCGCGTCTACGAAGCGGCGGTGCTGAAGACCCTCGGCGCGAGCCGGGCGCGGATCCTCGCGAGCTTTGCCCTCCGGGCCGGGCTCGCCGGCCTCGCCGCCGGGCTCGTCGCCATCGCGGCCGGAGCGGTCGCCGGCTGGTGGGTGACGGTCTCGGTGATGGAGGGCGAATACCACTTCGCGGCGCTGCCCGCCTTCGGCATCGTCGCCGGCGGTGCGCTTGCAAGCCTCGCCGCCGGCCTTGCCTTCGCCCTCAGGCCGCTCGCCGCCCGCCCCGCCCGCGTGCTCCGCGCCCGCGAGTGATCCCGGCCGGACGGGGCGAGACCGGCGCCGCTCAGTCGCGGCGGCCGAGCTCCTCGGGCGCAAACTCGTAATGCGCGCCGCAGAACTGGCAGTCGGCCGTCACCTTGCCATCCTCGGTCACGAGCTCCGCAATCGTCTCGGGCGGATACTCCGCCAGCGACTCCACGACCTTCTCCGGCCCGCAGGTGCAGCCGAACTGCACCGGCTGGGCGGAATAGACCCGCGGCACTTCCTCGTGGAAGAGCCGGAGCAGCAGATCCTCGGCGCCGACATGCGGCCCGATGAGCTCGGTGTCCTCCACCGTCTCGAGCAGGATCACCGCCCGGTTCCAGTTCTCCGCATCGCCACCGTCGAGCATGTCCTCGGCCGCAAGCAGCCCGTCGGGTCCGCTCGCCTCCTGCCGCGCGAAGGGCGAGGCCTTGGGCATGTGCTGGAGCATGACGCCGCCGCCGCGCCACTTCACCGCCTCGCCCGGCACCTGCGCCTCGCCCATGGCGAGCGCAAAACGCGTCGGAAGCTGCTCGGACTGCGCGAAATAGGTCTCGGCACAATGGGAAAGCGACTCGCCCGCCAGCGGCGTGATGCCCTGGTAGGGCGCCGCCCCCGTGCCCTGGTCGATGAGGATGCCGAAAATCCCCTCGCCCATCATGGCGAAAGGCGCCATGCCCGCCTCGGTATCGGCGCGCAGCTGGTCGGGATCGAAGGCGGCATAGGCGCGCATCCGCGCCGGCTCGCCCTCCGTCTCGGCGGCGAAATAATCGGTGGCGATCAGCCGGATCGCGCCGCCCCCCCGCACCTGCAGCGAAAGGCGCCAGCCGGGGCGCACCGTCTGGCCGATGAGCGCGGTCAGAAGCGTCGCCTCGGCAATCAGTGCCGCGACGGGATCGGGATAGGCGTGCTGGCCGAGAATCGTGTCGAGGACCGAATCCACCCGGGCCACCCGGCCGCGGATATCGGCGCGGTCGAGCTGAAACGGGAGGACCATGTCGTCCCAGGCTATGCGGCCGGCGAGGGTCATCGCTTGTCTCCTGTAGTGAAGGGCATCAGATAGGCGCGGCACACCGCAAGTGCAATCATCCGTCTTTTCTCCGGCCGCCGCCCGGCCTAGGGTCCGGCCCATGCGAAGATTTGGCGAACCCGTCCGGGCCGGAATCCCCTATGTCACGCGACCTGGCGTCTACACGATCATCCGGGAGGGCGACGACGTGCTCGTGACCGAGCAGGCCCGCCCGCGCCTCGAGTTCCAGCTCCCGGGCGGCGGTATCGATCCGGGCGAATCGCCGCTGCCCGCGCTCCACCGCGAATGCCTCGAGGAGACCGGCTGGAAGATCCGCGTCCTGCGCAAGCTCGGCGCCTTCCAGCGCTTCACCTACATGCCCGATTACGACCTCTGGGCGCGCAAGGTCTGCCATATCTACCTGAGCGCCCCGGTGCTGGAAGCGGGCCCGCCCTCGGAGCCTGGCCATGTCGCGGTCTGGATGCCGCTCGCCGATGCCGCGCACCTGCTCGGCAATGCGGGCGACCGGCATTTCGTCCAGCGCCTCGCCGCTCCCGGCCTCAGCGCGCGGCGGCCCTGAGCGCCCGGTCGAGCGCCTCGAGAAACCGCGAACGATCTGCCTTGGAGAACGGCTTGCCGCCACCCTGCCGGAACGGGTCGGCGGCGCGCAGATCCGTCATGAGATCGCGCAGCGCAAGGCGCGTTCCGATATTGGCCTCGCTGAAGGGCTCGCCATCCGGCCCGATCACCCGCGCGCCGGCCTCCACACAGCGCGCCGCGAGCGGCACATCGGCCGTCACGCAGACATCGCCCTTGCCCACCCGCTCCGCGATCCATTTGTCGGCGACATCGGCGCCCTCGGACACCACCACCACCTTCACCAGCGGATGCCGCGAAGGCCGGATGCCACCATTCGAGACGAAGACCACCTCGACACCGTGGCGCTCGGCCACCCGCACCGTCTCTTCCCGCACCGGACAGGCATCGGCATCGACATAGATCATCGGGGCTCCTTTCCGCCACCGGCCGCCACACCCGGCGCCTTCCCCCCTGAAACACCCTCCGGGGGCCGGTTGTCAAAGCGCCTCGGCGCTCACTCGAACACAAGCTTCGCCGCGATCGACCACATGATGAGCGCATTTGCCCCCTCGAGCACCCGCCAGGCCGCGGGCCGGGCGAAAAGCGGGCGGAGGAACCGCGCGCCGAAGCCGAGCGAGAAGAAGAAGACGAAGGAAGCCGCCACCGCGCCCAGACCGAAGGCGGCACGATCCTCGTATTGCGTCGCGATCGAGCCGATGAGCAGCACCGTGTCGAGATAGACATGCGGGTTGAGCCAGGTGAGCGCGAGGCAGGTCCAGAGCGTCCGCCCGAGGCTGCTGTAGCCCGCACCGGCCGCAACGAGCCCCGCATCGGTCGCGAAGGCCGCCCGTGCGGCCCGCAGCCCGTAGGCCAGCAGAAATGCCACGCCGCCCCAGCGCAGCAGCGGCACGAGCTCGGGCACCGCCTCGACCATGCCGGAAAGGCCGAAGACCCCGAGACCGATGAGCAGCGCGTCGGAAAGCGCGCAGGCAAGACAGACGGCAAGCACGTTCTGCCCGATGATCCCCTGGCGCAGCACGAAGGCGTTCTGCGCGCCGATCGCCACGATCAGGCTGAGCCCGAGCAGAAATCCCGAAAGAAGCGCCGCCACCGGTTTCCCCCGCCCAGGCCGTCGAGCCGGCAGAGGTGCCCGATCCCATCCGGAGAGGCAAGGCCCCGTCCGAAACCCCGCCTAGAACGTATAGGCGAGGCGCAGGCCGCCCCAGTGCCGGCCCTCGACGAAGATCGGCGCCGAGAGATCCTTCATCATCACGAACCGCCCGTTGCCCATGTCACGGCGATAGACCTGCAGCAGGAAGGGTTCGGTATTCCGCCCGGCCTTGAGCCCCACCCGGTCATCGAAGATCCGCCGGTTGCGGCAGTTCGCCTGATTCCAGGCCGGATCGCTGCCGGGCTGCTGCGAGAACTTGCGGTTGTGGGTCGAGAGATACCCGCCCTGATTGACCGCGGCACAGAAGACGACCCGCGGATCGAACGCAAGCGCCGCCTCCTGGATGTCGGGCAGCACGGCGTCGAGAAATTTCGTGAAGGGCGCAATGAACTGCGGCGGATCGGAGCCCGGAACCCCGCGATAGTCGCGCGAGAACAGCGCCTCGCGCGTGATGCGCCCGCTGAGGATCCCGTCCGAGAATATCTCGCCGATCCGCGCCGCATCCGCCGTCACCCGCGCGATGAAGGGCGCATCGACCGTCGCGCCGCCAAGCCCGACGCTCCCCTGCACGATCACCTCGCTCTTGTCGACGAGGCCGTTGACCCGGCTGCGCGCCTGATGGATGCCTGCGGTCGTCTCCTCGACACTGCTGCCGATCTGCTCGAAGGCCGGCGCGAAGGCATTGGTCGCCTCCTGCACCTTCTCGGCTTCGGCCGAGATCCGCTGCGCCTCGGTATGCGTCTCGCGCACGCTCTCGGCGATGCGCACCAGCGCACCATCCGTCTCGCGCGATTCCGCAATCACCGAACGGGCCTCATCGCTCACGCTGGCCGATTCGTCGCGCAGCGTCCCGATCCAGCCTGCGAGCGTCGAGACATTGCGCGTGATGCTGTCCGCGGCCTTCGCGGTCTGGCGGCTCAGGTCGTTGATCGCATCGGCAACCACCGCGAACCCTCGGCCCGCATCACCGGCGCGCGCCGCCTCGATCTTTGCGTTGATGGCGAGAATGTTCACCTGCGCGGCAATCCGGGCGATGTCGGCGTTGTTGGTCTCGACCGCCTTGAGGTTGTCCGAGACCGCCGCCATCCGCTCGGTCAGCTCGGCGACCCAGGCCGCCACCTCATGCGAGCGCTGGCCGGCGCGGCGCACGTCCTCGACCGACCCCTCCACCGCCTCGAGCGTGCGGGTCGTGCGCTCGGCCACGGCGCCGACGGCATCCTGCACCGCGCCATTGGCATCCATCACCCGCTCCGCCTCGCCGCGCACGGTCCGCAGAATCGTGAGCTGCTCTGCCGAGAGCGCATCGACGTGATCGAGATACCCCGCGATATCGACGATTTCATAACCGAGGGCCGCCGCCGTCTCCGCCAGCTTGCTCAGACGCGCGTCTCCGCTCACGGCAGGGTCTGAATGCACCTCGGCCTTCATCTGGTTCCTCCCTAGGCTAATGCCCGGGCATACGGACAAAACCTTATCAGAGAGTTATGTATCGGGGGCCTGGAGCAGAAGGTTGCCGTCAGTCCTCGGGGAGCGTGCTCCGGGTCGCCTTGAGTGCGCCGCGGCGGGTCTTGGCCTCGAGCCTGCGGCGGATCGAGCCCTTGGTGGGCCGGGTGGGGCGGCGGGGCTTCGGCCGGACGAGTGCCGCCAGAATCAGCTCGCGCAGCTTCTCGCGCGCCTCCTCGCGGTTCATCGCCTGGCTGCGGTGGCGCTCGGCCGTGACCAGCAGCGCGCCCTCCGCGGTCCAGCGCCAGCCGGCAATGCGCCGCAGACGCGCCTTCACATCCGGCGGCAGATTCGGCGAGCGCGCCGCCTCGAAGCGAAGCTGCACTGCGGTCGCAACCTTGTTCACGTTCTGCCCGCCGGGCCCCGAGGCACGCACGAAACTCTCGGTCAGCTCCCAGTCGGCGAGCGTGATGTCGTCATTGATCCGCAGCATGGGAAAAGGTTTCGGCGAAATGCGCCGTCAATACAAGCCGTGCGGCCGGACGAGGACCATCGGCGAACAGAAGCAGTGCCCCAAAAGAAGCGGGGGTCGCATTGGATGCGACCCCCTTCGTCTCGAGCTTGGAGGCTGGCTGGTTGAGCCGAGCCCGGTGCACCAAGTCCGCTGACCCGAGGGGGCTGCCCCTCAGGAGCTACCTCCGCACACAAACCCCGCCAAACGCTCCAAGGTCCGATAAGACATTGGTCACCTCCTTTCGCTTGTTTCGGTTGAGTCTGATGGTGCCAGACTCGCGCCGAAAGGCAAGCATTTTTTATCGTGTGATTGCGCATTCCGCGCCGGCCTGCTCATCCCGCAGGCAGAGCACGGCGCGCGCCCTGCCTCAGGCCCGCGCGCCGAGGCGCCGCACCGCGATCCGGAAGGGGGCGAGCGCGATCAGCGCCAGCGAGAGCTTCACGCAGAAATCGGCCGCGGCGAGGCTCATCCAGAGCGGCAGCATCGGCCCCGCGCCGAGAAGCGGCACCGCCTCGTTGGCCCAGGCGACATCGACCGAGGGCGCGATGAAGGAGAGCGCGGCGGAGAAGGCGACCGTGAAGAAGATCGAGGTGTCGAGCGCACTGCCCACAAGGCTCGAGACCAGAGGCGCGCGCCACCAGACCCCGCCCCGGAACCGGTCGAAGACCCCGATGTCGACGAGCTGGGCCGTGAGGAACGCCGCCCCAGAGCCGATCGCCACGCGAAAGCTCACCAGCGGGCCGTAGGCGCCGTGGATCTGGCTGCCGACGAGGCTGCAGAGGATCCCGACGGCAAACCCGGCCAGCACCACCTTGCGGGCCTTGTCGGGCCCGTGAAGCCGGTTCATCAGGTCGGTGACGAGAAAGGCGAAGGGATAGGTGAAGGCGCCGAAGGTCAGCCAGTTGCCGAACAGGAACTGGACGAGAATGTTGGAGGCGACAACGATCGCCGCCATGGCGAGAACGCCGGGAAGCAGGGCACGGGACATGGGCTCGGGTCCGTTTTGGCAAGGTTGCGGAGACTTGGCCGCGCCATCCGCGGCGCGTCTCCATACCTCTCCGGCGCCCGGCGGGCAAGCCTCGCGTCAATGGGCGAGGCCGCCGGCGGCAGACAGCAAGGCGGGGCCTCGGCGGCCCCGCGCCTCAGTTCGAGGGGATCAGGAGGCGAGCACGCGGGACTGGTAGAAGCCCTGCTCGCGGACCTGCCAGTGGCGCGCGGGCTGGCGCGCGGCCATCGCGGCCGGCACCTCGATCTCGTCGAAGCCCACGCGGAAGGCCGCGCGGAGCTGGTCGGAGATCAGCGGCCCGGCGGCGCGCAGACGCCCGGTATAGCCGAGCGCGCGCAGACGGCGCGCCTGGGAAAAGCCGCGGCCGTCGCCCATGGCCGGGAAGTCGATGCGGATGACGGCGATGCGCGCGAACGCCGCCGCCAGATCGTCGACCTCGCGGTCGTTCGGCAGCGCGAGCGCAAGCGCGCCGCCTTCCACGGTCTCCAGCGCCTCGGGGGCAATCCAGTCCGGGGTGCCAGCGGGCTCGGTGGCGCCGTCGCGTGTCACGATGAAGCTCATGTCCCTGTCCTTCTCAGCTTGCCCGCAGGATGCGGCCGTCGGCTCCGAAATGGATGCCGCATTCCACCTTGTCGGTGCCGCGCCAGCGGCCCGCGCGAGGATCCTCGCCCTCGGCGACGCGCGTGGTGCAGGGCGCGCAGCCGATCGACGGGTAGCCCTTGGCCACCAGCGGATGCCGCGGCAGATCGTGCGCGTCCATGTAGGCGCGCAGATCCTGCGCGTTCCAGTGCGCCAGCGGATTGACCCGCAGCCGCTCGCCATCGGCCTCGAACACCTCGAGCGCCTGGCGCGTCGAGGCCTGGAAGCGCTTGCGCCCCGAGATCACCACCGGCCAGCGCGCCAGCGCACGCTCGAGCGGCAGCACCTTGCGGAAATCGCAGCAGGCGTCCTGATCGCGCCGATGCAGATCGCCGTTCGGATCGATCCGGGCGGTGTCCGCCGGATCGGGGCGCAGATGCACGACATTGGTGAGACCCAGCGTCGCCGACAGCGTCTTCTGATATTCGAGCGTCTCCTCGAAGAGCATCAGCGTGTCGATGAGCAGGATCGGGATGTTCCGGTCGACCTTCGAGGCCATGTGGAGCAGCACCGCGGCTTCCGCCCCGAAGGAGGAAACCAGCGCCACCTCGTTGCCGAACTCGGCGAGCACGCCCGAGATCACGCCCTCGGGCGAGGCCCCGTCGAACGTCAGCCGCAGCGCGTCGATCGCGTCGAGCGGCCGGGAGTAGCTGAGATCCGCCGTATCAAGCCGCATTGGACCGGGCCTCCTGCGCGGGGTAGAGCGCGGCCTTGAACGGCGCCATCCCGACCCGGCGGAAGACCTCGAGGAAGGTCTCCTCCGTATCCTGGCGCTCGTCGAGATAGGCCTCGACCAGCCGCTCGATCGCCGGGACGACCTCGTCGGCCGAGAAGCCGGGGCCGGCGCGCTCGCCGATCGCCGCCGTCTCGGTGCCGTCGCCGCCGAGCGTGATCTGGTAGTTCTCCACCCCGGCGCGATCGAGGCCGAGGATGCCGATATGGCCGACATGGTGATGGCCGCAGGCATTGATGCAGCCCGAGATCTTGATCTTGAGCGGCCCGATGTCGCGCTGGCGGTCGAGATCGGCGAAGGCCGTCGCGATGTCCTGGGCGATCGGGATCGAGCGCGCGGTCGCGAGCGCGCAGTAATCCATGCCCGGGCAGGCGATGATGTCCGAGATCAGCCCGACGTTCGCGGTCGCAAGCCCCGCGTCCTTCAGGCGGGCATAGATCGCGGCGAGATGGCGGCGCGGCACATGCGGCAGGATGACGTTCTGCTCGTGGCTGATGCGCAGCTCGTCATGGGCGAACTCTTCGGCGAGATCGGCCATGACCCGCATCTGCGCGGAGGTCGCGTCGCCCGGCGTCTCGCCGATGCCCTTGAGCGAGATCGTGACGATCGCGTAATGCGGCAGCCGGTGCGCGGTGACATTGGTGTCGATCCAGGAGCGCAGGCCCGCGCTGACCGCCGGCACCACATCGGAAACCGGCTCGAACGCGGGCGCGGCGAAACCGGCCTCGATGCGGGCGAGCACATCGGGGTTCACGCCCGGGAAGACCGCGAGGTTCTCGGCGAACTTCGCCTCGACGCGCGCGCGGATCTCCTCGATGCCGGTCTCGTGGACGAGGATCTTGATGCGGGCCTTGTACTTGTTGTCGCGGCGGCCATCGAGGTTGTAGGTCTGCAGGATCGCCTCGAGATAGGGCAGCAGGTGCGCCTTCGGCAGGAAGTCGCGGATCACCTTGCCGATCATCGGCGTGCGGCCGAGACCGCCCCCCACCAGCACCTCGTAGCCCGGCTCGCCCGCCTCGTTGCGCACGATGCGGAGGCCGATGTCATGGGCCTTCACCACCGCGCGGTCGTTCTCCGCGCCGGTGACGGCGATCTTGAACTTGCGGCCGAGCCAGGTGAACTCGGGATGGTCGGTCGACCACTGGCGCAGCAGCTCGGCGGTGACGCGCGGGTCCTCGATCTCGTCGGCAGCAGCCCCGGCGAAATGGTCGGCGGTCACGTTGCGGATGCAGTTGCCCGAGGTCTGGATCGCGTGCATCTGCACGTCGGCCAGCGCGTCGAGCATGTCCGGCACGTCCTTCAGCTTCGGCCAGTTGAACTGGAGGTTCTGGCGCGTGGTGAAGTGGCCGTAGCCCCGGTCCCAGGTGTCGGCGATATAGGCGAACTGCCGCATCTGGCGCGAGGAGAGCGTGCCGTAGGGCACCGCGATCCGCAGCATGTAGGCGTGCAGCTGGAGATAGAGCCCGTTCATCAGGCGGAGCGGCTTGAACTCGTCTTCCGAGAGCGTGCCCTCGATACGGCGCTCGACCTGATCGCGGAACTCGGCGACCCGCTCGCGGACGAAGGCCTGGTCGAAATCGGTATACTGATACATCGTGATCCCTCTCAGGCCTGGGTCGCAGCGGCGCGCGCATGCTCGGGGCGGTTGCTCGGCCCCTTCAGACGGAATTCTTCGCGGAAATGAACCGGCACCGGCCGGCCTTCCGCATCGAGGGCCATGTCGGTGAGATAGACACCGACCACCTCGTTCGGGAATTTCGAGGCCCGCGCGAGCAGCGCATCGGCCTCTTCCCGGCTGCCCGCGGTCGCCGCTTCGGCAAGCACGCGCGTCCAGCCGCCCGCAGCGGTAAAATAGACGACATCGCCCTCGAGAAGATCGTTGCCGGTGGCAATCTGGGGTGCGAAAACCTTGGCCATCAGAATGCCCTCCTTGCCGCGAGGATCATGCCCATGCCCATCCCGCAGCCATCCATGCGCATCCGGGCCCGCAGCGTGCGAGGGCGAAAGCGAAGAGGGCTGGCGACGGTGGTCATGGCGATTCCTCGTTGGCTGAACCTCCCTTCAAGATAGGATATTGTTCCTATTTCCCTCAATATTGCGCTTCAAATAAGGTTACCGTTCGCGTATGCTGGATGATGTGAGAACGATATACCAGAAAACCGGAGCGCGCGAGAATGGCAGTCCCCCTTGACGATCTGGACCGGAAAATCCTCTCGCTTCTGCAACAGGACGCGAGCCTCTCTCTCGACGAAATCGCCCGCAGGCTCGGCGCTTCCAAGACCCCGGTCTGGAACCGGATCCGCAAGATGCGCGAGGCGGGCGTCATCCTCGGCGAGGTCGCGCTGCTCGACCCGGAAAAGCTCGGGCTGGAAAGCTGCTTCTTCGTGCTGATCCGCACCTCGGAGCACGACGCGGGCTGGCTCGACCGCTTCCTGCACGCGGTGCGCGCCCGGCCCGAGGTGCTCGAGGCGCACCGGCTCGCGGGCGACATCGACTATATCCTCAAGGTCCGCGTGCCCAATGCCCGCGCCTTCGACGCCTTCTACCAGGCGCTCATCAAGGAGGTGAGCATCTTCAACGTGACCTCGAGCCTCTCCATGGAGGAAATCAAGAACACCACCGCCCTGCCCCTGCCCTGAGCCGCCAGCGGGCCCCGGCCCGGCGGTGCGAAAATCACATGCAATGATTGAAATGTGTTGCGCGTGCCATTATAACAGTGCGGACCTGTTGAATGTTGCAGGTGCGCGGGCTGGCGGAACGCACACCGATCCCTCCCCTGCAACATGAAGGACCAGACGAGAATGAACATCATCGAGATCACGCCGAGCTACAGCGTCTCGCCGCAGATCACCGTCGCGGATGTCGCGACGATTGCGGAGCGCGGGTTCAACGCGATCATGTGCAACCGCCCGGACGGCGAATCCGCCGACCAGACCGACGTGGCGGAGATCCGGGCCGAGGCCGAACGCCTCGGGCTCGCCTTCGCCTTCGTGCCGGTGATCTCGGGCGGCATCCTTCCGGACAACGTCGCCGACTTCAAGGCGGCCCTCGCCGAGCTTCCGACGCCGGTCCTGGCCTACTGCCGCTCGGGCGGCCGCTGCCAGAACCTCTGGATGCTCGCGCGGAGCTGACAGCCATCCATCCATAGGGGCCCCATGCTGAAGAAATACCTGCCGATCCTCACATGGGGCCCGACCTACGGGCGCAGCGAGCTCACCTCCGACCTGATCGCCGCGGTGATCGTGACGATCATGCTCATCCCGCAGTCGCTCGCCTACGCGCTGCTCGCGGGCCTGCCGCCGGAAATGGGGCTCTACGCCTCGATGGCCCCGCTCGTCGCCTACGCCGTCTTCGGCACCGCGCGCGCGCTCGCCGTCGGCCCGGTGGCGGTCGCGAGCCTCATGACCGCCGCTGCGGTCGGCAAGCTCGCCCAGCAGGGCACCCCGGAATACATCGGCGCCGCCATCGCCCTCGCGCTCATCTCGGGCCTGCTGCTCATCGCGATGGGCGCGCTCCGCCTCGGCTTTCTCGCGAACTTCCTCAGCCACCCGGTGATCTCGGGCTTCATCACCGCCTCGGGCCTGCTCATCGCCATGAGCCAGCTCGGCCATATCCTCGGCATCAAGGCGGGCGGCGAGAACCTCTACGAGATGACGACCGCCCTCGTTGCCCGGCTCGGCGAGATCAACCCCTGGACCACGCTGATCGGCACCGGTGCCATCGCCTTTCTCTACTGGGCGCGGCTCCGGCTGAAGCGCGTGCTCATCGCCCGCGGCGTCGCACCCCGGATCGCCGATCTGGCCGCCAAGGTCGGCCCGGTCGCCGCCATCGTGGCCTCCACCGGCGCGGTCTGGGCCTTCGGCCTCGAGCAGAGCGGTGTGGCCATCGTCGGCGCCATCCCCAACGCCCTGCCCTCGCCGACCCTGCCACCGCTCGACCTCGAGCTCTGGGCGCAGATCGCGGTGCCCGCCCTCCTCATCTCCGTCGTCGGCTATGTCGAGACCATCTCGGTCGCCCAGACCTTCGCCGCCCGCAAGCGCCAGCGCATCGACCCCGACCAGGAGCTCATCGCGCTCGGCTTCTCCAATGTCGGGGCCTCGGTCTCGGGCGGCTTCCCCGTCACCGGCGGCTTCTCGCGCTCGGTGGTGAATTTCGACGCCGGCGCCGAAACCCCGGCCGCGGGCGCCTTCACCGCCGTCGGCATCGCCCTCGCCACCGTCTTCCTCACGCCCTTCCTCTACTACCTGCCCAAGGCGACGCTGGCGGCCACGATCATCGTCGCGGTACTCTCGCTGGTCGATTTCCGCACGCTCCGCCACACCTGGACCTATTCCAAGGCCGATTTCACCGCCATCGCCGCCACGATCCTGCTCACCCTGCTGCAGGGCGTCGAGGCCGGGCTGATCGCGGGCGTCGGCCTCTCCATCGCGCTGCACCTCTACCGCACCTCGCGGCCGCATGTCGCGATCATGGGCCAGGTTCCCGGCACCGAGCATTTCCGCAACATCAACCGCCACGACGTCGTCACCGACCCCGAGATCATCTCGATGCGCATCGACGAGAGCCTCTATTTCCCGAATGCGCGCTTCCTCGAGGATCAGGTCAACGCCGCCGTCGCCGCCAACCCGCAGGCGAAACACCTCATCCTCGTCTGCCCGGCGATCAACTCGATCGACGCCTCCGCCCTCGAAAGCCTCGAGGCGATCAACCACCGGCTCGCGGAAGGCGGCGTCACCTTCCACCTCTCCGAGGTCAAGGGCCCGGTCATGGACAAGCTCCAGCGCGTGCATTTCCTCGACGAGCTGACCGGCCAGGTCCACCTCACCCAGTTCGACGCCGTCGCCAGCATCAACCCCGAGCTCGCGCGGGCCACGCTCGCCGCGCGCCGTCTGCAACCGCGGCAACCCGCCGCCTGAAGGAGTTTTCCCGATGACCAAGAACATGGGCACCACCGACCGCGCGATCCGCTTCATCGTCGGCGCGCTTCTCATCGTGCTCGCCATGACCGGCACGATCGGCGCCTGGGGCTGGCTCGGCCTCATCCCGCTCGCCACCGCCTTCATCAGCTTCTGCCCCGCCTACCGCCTCCTCGGCATCAGCACCTGCAAGCTGAACTGATCCGCGGCCCTCACCGAACCCCAGAAACGCCGAAGGGCGGGGCCTTGCGGCCCCGCCCGTTCACATTTCACGATCTGCCGCATCAAGGCCCCCCGCGCACGGACCTGCCGACCTCCCCGGAAGCCCCCGCCGCCTCCAGCCGGATTTTCCGGGCGTCACCCCGCGTCCCGCGCCAGGCTGAGACTTCCGCCCCCTCAGAAATATGAAACGCCATGAAAAGACACACATGCCATGTCGCGCTCCTGGGCCTGCTCTGGACCGGAGCGGCCAATGCCCAGTCCGCCGAATGGATGATGGAGGATTGCGCCGTCGCCACACAGTCCTACTTCCAGGACTTCGCAGCAAAGACCGAGATGCAGGATCAGGGCCAGCGCACGGATGGCACCTATGCCATCAACGGGACGATCTCTCTGGAAACCCACAGCGACAACGTCCAGTGCTCCTATGCCCCGGATGGCCAGACGATGGTCGATTTCTTCGCCGAGGGGGCGTCACGTCCGGACTTCGCGCGAGGCGGCAAGAGCCCCTACATGCACTGAGCCGAACGGAGAGGTCCCGCCCGCAACGGGGCGGGACCACCCGGAGCCCGGAGCCTTCAGCGCATCGCGAAGAGCTCCTGATGGAAGCGCGTCCCGACCTTCAGGCCCTGGCCGGCGAAATCCGCGCGCAACGCCCGGCCGAAGCCCGCGGGCCCGCAGAACCAGACGCTCGCCTCGCGCCAGCCCGGCACCTCGCGGCGGATGCGCGCGCCGGTCAGCACCCCGTCCCGTGCGTCGATGAGGATATGCAGCGTCACCCCCGCCGCGGCGGCATCCGCCTTCAGCCGGTCGAGCGCGCCCTCGTCCACATCCGCGGTGCAGTGGAAGAGATGCACCTCCTTCTCCGCACCCTTGGGATCGCCCTGCGCCATTGCCTTCATCCGCGCGATGAAGGGCGTGATGCCGATGCCGCCGCCGACCCAGATCTGCACCGGGCAGGCGTCATCGAAGGTAAAGCAGCCGTAGGGCCCCTCGATGCGCACCTGCTGGCCCACATGGAGCTTCTCGGCCAGCCCGGTGGTGTGATCGCCGAGCTCCTTGGTCACGAAGCGGATCTCTGGCTCAGCCGGGTTCCAGGCCGAAGCGATGGTGTAGGGATGCGCGCCCTCGCGCCGATCGGTGACCGCAAAGGCGAACTGCCCCGGCCTGTGCCCCGGCCAGCCCGGCTGCATGGCGATCACGGTCTCGAGCGCACGAACGCCGGGAAAATTCACCAGCGAGGTGATCCTGCCCTCGACCCGCCGCCGGCGCCCGATCGCCCCGAAGATCGAGACGAGCGCCGCCCCGCTCCCGCCCGCCAGAAGCAGCGCCAGCAGAGCGCCCGCGGGCGTGAGCCAGATATCGAAATCGAAAAGCACCACCGCATGGAAGACCAGCACCAGATAGGCCACGGGGAAGAGCCGGTGGATCTGCTGGAACCAGCGATAGGGAATGCGGGTGACGAGGGCCACCACGATAAGCACCACGGCGCCGTAGAACGCCCATTCGCCCAGCCCTTCGGCCGTGTGGCGCAGGCCGAGGAACGCCGCCTCGACCGGATTCTCGACCGGCGGCCGCGGCGGGCGCGGCCCGCGCTGCATGAGCCCGATCCCGGTGCCCCATTTCGGCGCCTGGGTCCAGAACCAGTGGGTCACGGCCAGCACCAGCGCACCGATGCCGAACCACTTGTGCAGGCGATACATCTTGTCGAGCCCGCCCAGCGGCCGCTCCAGCAGGCGCGGCCGGAGCGCGAGGATCATCGCAAGGCTCATGCAGGCCATGGCGAGCAGCCCGGAGAGCTGCACCATGTTGTTGCGCAGAGCGAGAAAGGTCTCGGAGGAGAAAGGATCAGGGGTGGCGAGCCCCCAGAGCAGGGCGACGATCGCAAGCGCGCCCCAGAATGCCCGGATGATGTTCGTCATGATGGCCCCGTCCCTTCGCAACCAACCCTCGGCCCCCACCGGGACATCGTCCCGCGGGCCTCGAATCCTTCACGCACGGGCCCGCGATTTCCGGCGGCGTCAGGGTATAATTGTCGCGCCCTGGCCATCTGCCGCGAGGTTGGTCCACCGGGCCGAGCGGAGCCGAAAACGGCACCGCGCCGAGAACGATGTCCTCGAGCGCAATCACCGGCTCGCCACCGGCTTCAAGCAGGGACACGCGCCTGATTTCCGTCCCGTCTTCGCCCGCCATGCACGCCGTCCAAGCTGCCCCCAGCCACCGCCGCCCGCCCATCGGCATGGGAATTGATTCATGATATGTTAACCACGAAAATCAAATGATTTCAGTCTCAGAATCGAATTTTCACGGTGAAACGCCCCGTTTTCACCGGCGACCCACCCGGCTCAGGCTGCTACTCCATCCGCGCCCGGAAGAGGATCGCCGAAGCCGCAAGCGTGACCACCGCGATGAGCCCGAGCGGCCAGGTGTTGGCCAGAACGTCCCCCGGCGGCATGGCCTTGAGAAAGATCCCCTCGGACACGACAAGGAAATGCTTGGAGGGATTGCCCTGCGCCACGATCTGAAGCCAGCCCGGCATGTTGTCCACCGGGCTCGCATAGCCCGAGAGCAGGATCGCCGGGACAGCGACCAGAAACATGCCGAGAAACGCCTGCTGCTGGGTCTGCGCAATCGATGAGACGAGCATCCCCACCCCGACGAGCGCCAAGAGGTAGAAGAGAAGCGAGAGGTAAAGCAGCGGCACCGATCCGCGAAGCGGAACACCGAAGATCGCGGGGATGATGATGACATAGAGCGTTGCATCGAAAAACCCGACGAGGACCGGCGGAACCATCTTGCCCACCAGGATTTCGGGCACCCGGAGCGGCGAGACCATGAGCTGGTCAAAGGTGCCGAGCTCCCGCTCGCGGGCCACCGTCTGGGCGGTGAGCCCCAACCCGAGCACGGTCGTGATGACTACCAGCAGCCCCGGCATGGTGAACCAGAGATAGTCGAGATTGGGATTGAACCAGTGGGTCGTGATCGAGCTCGTAAGGCCCGTCCCGCTGCCAAGCTCGCCGCTGAGCCCCTCCGCGATGGCAAAGATGTAGCCCGAGACGATCTGGGCGGCATTTGACCGGCGCCCGTCGAGGATGAGCTGGACCTCTGCCGGCCGCCCCGCGGCGATGTCACCGCTGAAGCCCTGGCCGAAGACGACGACAGCGAGCACCTCCTGATTGTCGATGGCCCGCCGCATGGCCCCGGCGGAATGGATCGGCCGGATCTCGCGAAAGTTCGGACTCCCCGCGAGCCGCTCGGAGAACTCGCGGCTCCAGGCCCCGCCGTCTCGGTCGAAGATGCCGATATCGACGTTCTTGACCTCGAGGGTCGTGGCCAGGCCGAGCACCACGAGCTGGACGGTAGGGGGCACGATCAGGATGATGCGCGCCCGCGGATCGCGCAGGATGGCGAGAAGCTCCTTGACGATCATGGCGAAGAGGCGGCCGAGCATCAGTCAAGCCTCCGACGGGTCGCACGGATTGCGAGCAGGAAGAAGACCACGCCGAAGCCGAGGAGGATCAGGCTGTTTCGCAGATAGAGCCCCCAGAGGTCACCGACCATGAATACGGTCTGGAGCGATGGGATCAGATAGCGTGCCGGAACGAAATGGGTGATGATCTGGATCGGTTTCGGCATCGAGCCGATCTCGAAGACGAAGCCCGAGAGCACCATCGCCGGCAGGAAGGCGACGATGAGAGCAACCTGGCTCGCGACGAACTGGTTCTTCGAGAGCGCGGAAATGAGCAGCCCCTGCCCGAGCGCCGGAATGAGAAAAACCGAGGAGATGCCGAGGAATGCCGGGATCGAGCCGCGGAACGGCACGCCGAAGAGCGTGACGGCGAGAAGCGCGCAGAGTGCGGCAGAGCCAAGGCCGAGAACGAAATAGGGAATGACCTTGGTGGCAATGAGCTCGGCCATGCCGAGGGGCGTCGCCATCAGGGCCTCCATCGTGCCGCGCTCCCATTCCCGCGCGACGACGAGCGCGGTAAGAAGCGTGCCGATCATCGTCATCACGATGGCAATCGAACCGGGCACGAGGAAATACCGGCTGGCCAGCTCGGGATTGAACCAGAACCGTGGATTGACCGTGAGCGGCGGCGAAACCCGCAGCCCGTGTTCGCCCGCATATCCCTCGGCCCAGCTCGCCCGCACCCCCTCGGCATAGGCGGCGACGAAACTCGCGGTGTTGGGAAGCGATCCATCGGTGATGATCTGGATCTCGGCCCCGCCATCACGCCGGGCGAGATGAACACCGAAATCCTGCGGGATGACGATGATCCCGCGAATGCGGCCTGCGATCATATCATTCTCGAGATCGCCAAGCTCCCGGCTGCCATGGACGTCGAACCAAGGCGACTGTTCATAGGCAGAGGCCAGGCTGCGGGCAGCCGCGCTCGCATCCTGAAGCGCAAGGCCGATCTTCACATCGCGGGTATCGAGAGAGACGCCATAACCGAAGAGAAAGAGCAGGATCAGCGGCAGGACGAAGGCAATGAGAAACGTCGAGGGATCACGCAGGATCTGGAGCGTCTCCTTCACCAGCATGGCCCGGATGCGGCGAAGCCCTGGAGTCATGCCGCAGCCTCTCGCGCGCGATCAGAGGCCTCGATCAGGGCAATGAAGGCATCTTCAAGAGTCGGATCCTTCAGCTCGGACATCCGGGCCGCATCGTCCTTGAGACTGTCGGGCGTGCCGGTCGCGATCTGCTCTGAGCGATAGATGAGCGCGATCCGGTCGCAGTATTCCGCCTCGTCCATGAAATGTGTGGTGACGAGCACCGTCACACCCTTGCCCACCAGCCCATTGATATGGGTCCAAAACTCCCGCCGCACGATCGGATCGACCCCGGAGGTCGGTTCATCGAGAAAGAGCACCGGCGGCTCATGCATCACCGCACAGGCCAGCGCCAGTCGCTGCTTGTAGCCGAGCGGCATGAGACCCGCGTTTGTCGAGAGATAGCTGCCGAGTCGAAAGATATCGGTAACCCGCTCGATGGCGGCGCGACGTGCCTGACCGCGAAGCCCGTAGACTCCCGAAAAGAAGTCGAGATTCTGGCGGACACTGAGATCGCCATAGAGCGAAAATTTCTGCGCCATGTATCCGAGGGATTGCCGCGCCTCGGCCCGTGCCGTGCGAAGGTCATGGCCCGCAACACGGCCGCTACCCTCGCTCGGGGTGAGTAAACCGCAGAGCATCTTGAAAGTCGTGGACTTTCCCGCGCCATTGGGACCGAGCAGACCGAAGATCTGCCCGCGCGCCACCGAAAAGGAAATGTCATGCGCCGCGGTGAAATCGCCGAAGCGGCGGGTTAGCCCTTCCGCTGCGATGGCGGGAGCGTCGTTTTCGGGAATGTCACGATAATAAACCGCGAGCGCGCTTGTGCCCGGCGGGCCACCTCCGAGCCGGTCGACGAAGGCATCCTCGAACCGCGGCGGGACGGGACGGACCTCGAGAGGAATGTCCCGCCCCAACGCCTCGGCATCCGGGGGCTTCGCTTCCGGTGCCAGCACGAGCCGCAGAGACGCACCCTGGATCGTTCCGTCTGTCACATCGTCGCGATCCAGGGCGCGCTCGAGAAGCGCGCGCCGGGCACCCGCGCCGGCAAAGAGCCGGAAGGTCCTGCCCCGCACCGTGTCGGTGAGATCGGCAGGCGGTCCCGAATGCAGGAGCTTTCCCTCATGCAACAGGTGGACGGTGTCGCAGCGCTCGGCCTCGTCGAGATAGGCTGTCGACCAGAGCACCCCGATGCCGGAGCTCGCGAGCTCAGCCACCATCGCCCAGAGTTCGCGGCGTGACACCGGATCGACCCCGACGCCGGGCTCATCGAGAAGCAGGAGTTTCGGCGCACGCACCATGGCACAGGCCAGCCCGAGCTTCTGCTTCATCCCCCCCGAGAGCCGGCCCGCGAGCCTTGGCTTGAACCGGGCAAGATCGGTAAAGTCGAGAAGTTCGGCAAGGCGCGCATCAAGCTCGGCTAGAGGCAGCCCGCGAAGCTCCGCATGGAGGGTGAGATTCTCGATCACGCTCAGATCTTCATAGAGACCGAAGCGTTGCGGCATGTAGCCAAGTGCGGCGCGATCCGAGCGAGTGGCCGGCGCACCGAGTACCTCAACACGTCCTTGATCCGGATCGAGCAGGCCAGCGAGAAGACGGATCAGAGTGGTCTTGCCAGCACCGTCGGGACCGACAAGACCCGTCATCCGGCCCGGCAAAATATCCAAGCTCACGCCGTCGAGCGCGGTGACCGCCGGTCTGGCGAAACGTCGGATGACACCTTCGAGACGAGCCAGTGCTGCAGTCATGGCGCATTTGCTGCGAGACGCACCGTAACTGGCTGCCCTTGGCGCAGCATGTCGTCGGGATCCTCTACGGTGATGCGTAGGCGGTAGACGAGATCCGTGCGCATCGTCTCGGTCTGGACGGTCTTAGGCGTGAATTCCGCGGTGGCGGAGATGAAGCCAATAGTCCCGTGATAGGCTTCGGCCCGGCTATCGGTGTTGATCTCCACAGACATTCCAGGCGCCACACGGCCGAGATCCGGCTCCGCTACATAGGCTCGCACCCGGACCGGCCGGTCGATGGCAAGCGTAAGAACAGTGCCGCCCGCCGGCACGATAGCTCCGGGCTCCTGCGCACGGGTAAGGATCGTCCCCGCCGCAGGAGCGACGAGGACAGCGTCGTCATAATCGGTCCGCGCCCGGTCACGCTGCGCAATTGCTGCAGCATAGGTCGCGGCAGCGGCCGCAATATCTTCGGGCCGAGCGCCTTCGCGCATCAGAGAAACCGCTTCTTCTGCCGCCGTAACCTGGGCTTCGGCCGCGCGGAACTGCGCCTCGCTCACATCGAAGGTCGACTGGCTTATCGTGCGCGAGTTAAGCAGGCGGGTCTGGCGCTCGTAATCGACCCGAGCCTCTGCGAGAGCGGCCCGGCGTTCGGCGAGGGCAGCTTCGGCTTGGGCGATGTCCTGCGGCCGGTTGCCGTTCCGAAGCTTCTCGAGTTCGGCTTGAGCAGCGTCGGCCTTGGCCTGTGTGGAATCGAGCGAAGTCCGGAGAGGGGTGGCCTCAAGACGCGCAAGTGTTTCGCCCTTCGGCACGCTGGCCCCCTCTTCGACTGGAATCGCTGTGATGCGGCCTCCAACGCGGAAACCAAGATCAACGGTGCGAATATCGACATTGCCGTAAAGCTCGAATTCCTCGGCGCTCCCGTCTCCCCAGATGCCGAGTCCCCGAGTTCCCATCGCGGCGATGACGAGCAAGGCAAGGAGAGCTAACGGAATCAGAAGCTTTTTCATCGGCGTTCGCCCTCCAGCAAGATCGCACGGAAGTTTTCGCGGATCACGTTGCGCAGTATATCAGCCTTCTGCGGGCCAATCTCGTCCCAGCCTGTTACCCGCCGCGCGGTCTGGCATGCCGGCGCTCGCCCACCCAGTGGGCTGTCACGACATGAGGCGCGCCTCCCGCCTGACGCTACCATTTTTTTGGCCGTGTCATCCTTCAGCACCGCGTTGTTCAAGATCGCCTCCGCCAGAAGCTTCTTCAACTTGGCGTTCTCGTCCTCGGGTGCCTTCAACCGCCGGGCGTCTGCAACCGCCAGCCTGCCGTTGCGCGCCTTGAACTTGTAGAGGGTCGCCGAGCCCACAACGCGCTTCCGGCATAAATCGGCCGTCGACATCCCGGCCCCCTGCCCCTTCAGCATCCCGACGATCTGCTCTTCCGTGAACCTCGATCGCTTCATGTCCGTCTCCTCGAATGGATCGGACTCTGCCTCAAGCTCGAGGAGGATACGGGACTCAGGTCACTAGCCATATTTTACAGATCGGCTCGCTTGATAGTAAGAGAGGCATAAGGGCCAGGGCCGAAGCGCTCTGAGATCTGGGCGATCTCGACGGAGAAGTCGTCATGTGTACCGTCTTTATTCTGATCTTGTCGCGTGTAGATCACTTGGCTTCTGGCAGGGAAATATTCGCGCACCAACTCCCCAGAACTCAGAATGCGAACATGGTAGATCTCCGCCCCTTCTCCAAGCGGAACATCAGCTCCTTGCCAACTGTCACCATCGATGCGTGTACGCCGAACCCAACTCAAAGCAATGGCGCCACCCTCAACAAGTTCGGCCTCAACGTGTACTGGCCGATATGGTCGCCATCCGACCCCCTCGGCGGTAAAGCGCATTTGAAGAAAGACCTTTGAATCGTAAGACTTTCTCGCCGGCCCAATGCGATAGTGGCGCTCAAGACCAACGGCTGAGCGCGGCATATCGATCTGCTGCACTGCGTTATCCAGCAAAATGAAGTCAGTCCCGGCGGGCCAAGGGGTTGTCGCCAAGAAATCGGTCCCCGCCTGCCCTCTCAGCAAACTTGAAAGTCTGAAGCAACCATCCGGGCCTAGCTCCGCGTTGCCGAACTGGATGACTTCCCAGTCACCAGTTGGTCCACTGCGTAGCGCCGCCGCATTAGCCCCATTTAGAACATCTTTGTATTCTCGGCTCTGGAGCACACCAGATGCAAGCAGGACCCTGAATGCTCCATGGAACCAGCGACCACATGGGCCCGCCGGAACTGGATCGATGGTTTGACCCATTACTGCAGGCCGTGACATGTCGAGGCTCAATGAATAGTCGTAGTCGCTAGCGCTCGAATAGACCGCAACGGTGCCGGCCCAAGGCTTCTTCGCAACAGCAACATAAGGCGCATATGCGACCTCATCTCCTCGCAGAATCGGTAGATCCAGGAGCTCCGCATGAACTGGGGTTGCTGCGTTTAGTGCTCTGAGTTCCCTCCTGTCGATCTGATTGACTGCTATTTCATAGAGCCTAGGCTCCACACGTGTTGCGTTGATAATACGATGGCCCATTTCATCGACGCGGTCGATCCGATACAGATCTAGACTGCCCTCGCTGCGCAATGCCAGCGTATCCCCTGGGACGAGGTCGAGCGACGACGGCGGCAGTGCAAGATTGAGCGTATCCATAGCCACCAGACTTTCGGAAAGCCAGCGCTCGGCAATCGATTTTGCCATCCCCTCACCTAGCACGATCGAACAGTTTGTCTGGGAAACCCGCGAGCTCCCTTGTCCATCGGCAACAGCCTCGGTCGCACCTGCCGCATAGTCGCTGTCATCACGAACAAACCCAAAGGTCACGCGACTTGGGGTTTCGGACCGAGGTGCGCGGGTCTTTAGGAGCACTGGGTCCGAGCCAGTCACGACACAATCATCAGCGCAGATTTCACGCGATCGAGCTTCGCCGCGGCTCGTGAAAACAAGTTTCCCATTGCCAGTGAAACTGTCGAAAGCATGTGTCAACATCAGAGGTTGCAGGCTCTGGCGTGCTGTTTCGATCGAAGTGATAGCAATCCCCGTTACCGTGCCGTTGAGTTCATCGACATCGATATCAGCGGCGGAGAGCCCCGATCTTTGACACGTCTCGGCGACGACTTCAGCAAGTGAGCAAAGCGCAGCGCGCCCGTTAAGCCAGTGACCGAGATGGTAGTTGCCTCCATCAATCCAGGTATCCATGCGTGCTGGGAAATCCGGCCAGGGTCGCGCATCCCAGGCCCAGACATACGCATTGTCCATATCGACCATTGGTCCACCATAAAGGTCAGATATCGGATTATTGGTCTTATCCCCCCAATGTCTAAATGTAGCTTGCAGATAACGGCGTTGGATAAATTCGTCCTGCACGCCACTCGAGAAATAGGGAAGCATGCTTTCGGACGATTTCGGATCATGAAATACGTTTGGCTGGTTGGTACCCTTGTCTACAGCTGGGCATCCAAGCTCGGTAAACCAGATTGGTTTCGAGCGCGGCATCCAAGAGGTCGGGGCCTCTGACCTTGCACCCCCGATACGATTGAAGTGCGGATTGGACCACCAATTGACGAGGTCCTTGTAGCGAAAGATCCAATGCTCGCCATAAGCCGTGTCTTTGATCGGCCGCCTGTCCTGGGTTTCCCGAGCTCTTTCGTCTGCATAGTACCAGTCGTAGCCTTCGCCACCGGCCACATTTCCGCCGAGATAGTCCAGATTGTAGATCGAGCCGTAGTCGGCATCTGCATGCTGACCGCCGTCGCGCCAATCTGATAGCGGCATGTAGTTGTCGATCCCAATGAAATCGATGTCGTCATGCGACCAGAGAGGATCCAGATGAAACAGAACTTCTCCACTCCCGTCGCCAACTTGATGCCCGAAGTACTCTGACCAGTCCGCGGCATAGCCAATTTTTGTGGCCTTCCCGAGGATGGCACGCACATCCGTTGCCAGACGACGCAGCGCCCGAACTGCGGGAAAGGATGCTTCACCGTCCCGGATCTGCGTAAGCGAACGCAATTCGGATCCGATACAGAAGGCATCGACGCCTCCTGCAGCCGCACAGAGATGCGCATAGTGGAGCACGAAACGACGATAGCTCCAGCCATCCGAACCGCGATAGACTGGACGTTCGCCATCGAACACAAACTCATCGGCAGTCGCAGTCCCAAAGAACTTCTGCACTTCGTCCGCGGCCCGTGCCGACTGATCGGGAGACCCCGGACGTCCTGGGGCCTCGGAGAGTGTGATGCGACCGCGCCAGGGAATGGCTGGCTGGCGCAGATTACCTGTCCAAGGATCTCTCAAGCCGTTCTCGGCAAGAATATCCATCAGAATAAATGGATAGAACAACACGCGCTGGCCCGCGTTCCGAATACGGCGAATTGCCTGTATCACGCTTTCGTCAGCCGGGGTTCCGCCGAATACCGGTCTGTCGTCAACGCGCCCAACCATGCGGGCTGATGCCCGAGACAGACCTGCAACCCGCCAAGGCATAGGTTCACCATCTTCCAGCTTCTGCTCTACGGCGGGAAAGATCTCACAATGATCGCATCGAAGATCGCTACCGAACCAGCTGACGACAAGCGAAATCGCTTTCGCGTTCGGCAGCTCGGCCTTCAGCTGATCCAGCGAAGCCAGAATGTCTGGAATACCTCTGTCATTATGGACATTGGCGACGTCGAAGATGCCCTTGTTACGCACGAACATCACTTGCTCCGTCGCGAGTGCGTACTCTCCGGTTCCTGGGACGAGAGCGACACCCTTCACATCGAGCGCCGGCGAACGTGTTGGCAGATCCTGACTGATATTGGATCGACGAAAGACCTCGAAGTTGAACTGCGGAATTCGGTTTCCAAACTGCGTCAGTTGAAGATTTTCAAATACGACATAGGCCAATCCCCGATAGGCTGGCGTCGCATCGAGTCCCTCAATGGCAGCAATAGCTGGATCAGGAAGCTGATCTTCCGTGCCGCGATAGACCCTCAAAGTGACATCAGTCTGATCAAGCGGCTGACCGTCAGCCCAGATACGACCAATGCGCAGTATCTCTCCTTCGCACAGAGCAAGCGCAATGCTGATCGAATAGCTGTATTCCCTGAGCGTTCCGCTGCCCCCTTTACCGCCGACACTTTCCTCGTTCACGGCTTCCAGAAACCGGCTCGACCAGATGAGTTGCCCTGCGACACGCATGCGCCCGAAGACACGCGGTATGACGGCACCTTCGCTCGCGCCCATGATCCGGAATTGATCAACGTGTCCCGTTTCGACGGTCGCAGCGCCTTGGCCCAGAATTGTCTGATCAATCGAATTCCCGATGATTGCACCGGCCGCCTTGCCCAATGCCATCGCGGAAACTCCAGCAAGCGATCCACCAATGGATCCCCCAAGCGCGGCACCTGCGGCAGACAAGACAAGCGTTGCCATCAAAAACTCCTGTCTGGAAATCGGAAAATGCCGGCGATGCGCTCGGACCAAGTCGGAGTCAGAGGCGACTCGACCACCCCATGACCCGAATAGGCATGTATCAGCGTTTCATAGCCTTCGTCGGATCTAGCAAGAATGCCGATGTGCTTCGCGACACCGCCGTCCTTCATACGCATGACCACGACATCGCCGACGAGAGCACCACCAGATGGGACTCGTGTCATATTGCGCGCAGCAGCAGCGAGAAGCTCCTCCTCGCCACCCACGTCAGACCAGTCCGGCGTGTAAAACGGCACGGCTTCCGGCTCGGGGCCGATCGCCTCCCGCCACAACCCTCGAAGCAAGCCTAGGCAATCGGTGCCAACCCCCCTGCAGCTCGCCTGATGCCGATAAGGTGTTCCCAACCACTGCCGTGCAAGCGCAACGATACGTTCACCTTTGACACACGGCTCCTCATCTGAGTCTTGACCCATCATGCACCTCACCTGCCTTCGGATATGCGGCAACCCAATCTTCGCCAGGAATGTGCGGAAAACCTCCGAAATTGAGCAGATTTCCGAACTTCCGACGGCACGTCGAAGCCTGTTTGTCGCAGCCGGCAACGACACTGAAACGATCACCGACCAAGGGCAGGTCTGTCGGTGCAATCCAGAGATCAAGTTCACGCATGCCATCGGCCCGCAAGCGATCCGCCCGGACGATGGAGGTCGTTCCCGCATTGGGCCCAGAAAGCCAGTCGATCTGACCATGCGCAAACCAGTTGGACACGGCGGCACCCAACCCGCCACATATAATTCGCGCATCGGTCGTATCTGCTGCGATCTCACCAGTCGCCATGTAGCCGGACGTATTCACATCGAAGCCGCACCTTGCATCACCCAGAACGCAGTCACAGCTGCGAAGGATAGACCGTCCCACCGGCATATTGAGCTCTTCGGCTAGCCCTCGCAGCTCAACCTCGAAAGTCCCATCCGAACGCCGAATTTCCCCAAGAGTGCCCCGAAAAAGCAGGACTCTCAGCTCGGGTCGCTGCCAGTCCACCAGCCAATGAAATATCTCGGCGCGATCGAAGCGCCCCCGCCGGATGTCTTCTTCCCGTATTGTTGAGGCCGAGAGCGCCCCAACTGCTTGGCAGTTGTCGACGCTCAAACCGTTTGACATCTGCAAGGCATTGGCATCGAGCCCACTGCTCGCCTGGAACTTCAAACCGTCGAATGTCAGGTCGGCGTCATGGTCCGTGAAGCCCAGGACCACACCATCTCGCCGCGATATCTTCCAGCATCGGCAGAGAGTAGTTGTCCCGCTCACCAGTCGCGCATGAAGTTCCGATGGAATGTCCCGCATCAGACGCGCACCTCCATAATCGGAATTGATGGAATTTCGCCTGCAGCGAATCCCGCAAGACTGGTCGTGATCCGATCTGTGTCAAAGCGCACCGGCACGTCATATTCGAACCCGGCCGTGATGATCGCACCTTCAGCCGGAGCCTCCAGAAAGGTCATTTCCCCTCTGGTGTCATCGAGCACGAAACCAGAACCGGCAGAAACAGGTTTGCCGCCGACCGCAACAATCACGGATGCGCCGACCGGCTTCACAATTGGGCGTGTGTAAATATTCCCCGCGGAAGAGTAGCTTTTTACGAGCGAGAAGACCGTCCTTCCGCCATCGCCTATGCCGAGCTTCTGATCGAACATATCGATGCGCGCGGAAGGGCGGCAAGACTTGAAATCTGTCCAGTCCTTCCACCGGAAACCATAGAGTTGGCCGTGCCGTGCTTCAAAGAAGGCAATAACTTCAGTAAGATCATCGAGAGATCGAACACCCAGACCCGCATCATAGCGCCGCCGCGAATGCGCCCAGGGAGAGTTGCGTTCTTCGAACCCGTTGCTGAGCGTCACAATCTCGGTTCGCCGCTCAGGTCCGCCAGTCGAACCGATGGAAAGGTTCGCAGGAAATCGCACTTCATGAAAGCTCATCGTGTGCCTCTTCAGAGATTGCGCCGTCCGCGCTGAAGAGCACGGCTCATTTCAGCCGCGATCTGGCTTCGCGACTGCTGGAAGCCTGTGACATCGGGCGTCGTTACATTCATTGTCACATTGACTGAGCCGCCACCTCCGCCACGCACGCCGAGCTTGCCATCAGCACCTCGCGCGAGCGGCATGATCGCTTCAGGGCCAGCCTCGCCCATGAGGCCCATGCCACCGCGCATTGGAAACCGCGTTGGCTCGCCGACAACGCCGCCGCGCGCAAAAGCCGCCACACGCCCTGAGCTGAAAGCAGCTCCCTTATGAAACTGAAGCAATCCGCCCAAAATCGCCTCGAGCCCACCAGTCATCGAAGAACCGAGTGCATTCTGGATGGGGGCAACTGCCTTGTTCAGAACTGAGCCTGAAATGCTTGAACCGAGTGAGGCAAGCGCATCAGTGAGCCGCGCACCACCAAAGATCACATCGTCGAATGCACGCTTCACTGACGAGGTAACTGAACGAGACATGCCCGATGCCTCCTTGCCGGTGCTTTCGAAGCTCGACTGCAGACCCTGCAATTCCTTGCGAAAGGCCGCAGCAACTCCCCCGAGACCACCAAAAGTTTCTTCAAGGCCGGCAAACTGCTCCTCTAGAGCATCAAGGTCAGTTTCATGATCTTCCATGCTTACTCCGTACCGTCGTCATGAGCGATCGCGCTGTCGGGAAAGCGGGCAGCCAGATGGAGGAAGGCCGCGCGGGTCAGGGTCTGCCGAGTCTCACCAAGGCCGGCCATCAGCATCAATTCGACCGGAGTAAGAGACCAGAAAACATCAGGACGGAGCCCCAAGTCGGTCAGGCCCAGCCGCAGGAGCTGCGACCAAGCTATGCGGTTCATACAGAGAGGTCCTCTCCGGGCAGTGTAAATGTGATCTTGAGAAGCCGGGCCGCCGCCTGCGCGGCGGCGAGAGGTCCTCCGCCGATATGACACTTCAGGAGTTCGGCTTCGGTTATGCTCCAACCCGCTCCATTCAAGCCTGCCGTCAGCAGGCAAATAAGATCTCGCACCCGGAAGGCGCCTGTTTCGAACCTGGAAATCATGCTGAAAAGGGAGTCGCTCTCGAGCCTGCTCTCGAGTTCTGCCAGCGCCCCTAAAGTCAGGCGCATCTGCCGCATCTCGCCATTAACCTCGAGCTCAACTTCGCCGCGATAGGGATTGGCCATCAGATCGCCTCGAAGTTCAGGGCGCCTGCGGAGGCAAGCGAAAGCTCGTAGACCGCTTCGCCGTTGTAGTCGCCGGAGTACTCTATGCTTGTGATCTGAAATGGGCCCTCAACCGAACCAAAATCCGGGATAATAACTTGGAAGCGGGGAATCTCGCCGGCGAAGAATAGCGCTCTCACCCGTTCGTCAGTGGACTCGTCTCGAAAGATCCCGGATCCACTGATCGCCGCGCTACGCATGCCCGCCCCTGCAAGCAGCTCACGCCAGCGCCCCTCGCTCTCCAGATGTGTCACATCCACCGTCTCCGCATTGAAAGTGATGCGTGTTGCCCGAAGGCCTGCAACAGTCTGGAAGTCCCCCTCACCGGTCATGTCGAGTTTGATCAGAAGATCCTTGCCTCGTTGCGCCGTCATAGATCTTGTCCTTGCAAATCAATTTTTTGGGTCAGACGCCGTCAATTACGGCGCGGAAACGTAGCGTGATCAGCCGCTTCACTGGCGAGCGACCGCGCTCAGTCTTGGCCCGCAGCAAACGTAAGCTCACAATTCTATCCTCTCCAATGTCTAGGTGTGCATCGATAAGGGCTGAACAGATCGCTTCGGCGATACCCTTTGCTCCGGCAAAACCGTCGCGCGTCGAATGGATCGTGACATCGAATTCGTGGATACCGCCCTCGCTTGTCTTGCTCCCGAATGGCTTTACGACTTCATCGCCCAGCGTGACGAAGTAAGTCTTGCCATCCGTCATGCCCTGAAGCGGTGCGTCGTAAATCGCCGTTCCGACCCCGGCTGCGACTGCAGGGTCTGATGAGAGCTGGCGGTAAACTGCAGACTGCAACGCCGCGGAGAATACATAGCTCATGAGGTTCTTCCCTCTTCAGCCTGAATCTCGAGATACCGCGCCGACAACGATGCTTCCGTGACGCTGAGGATGTCGAACACGCGCTCCCCCTCACGAAACCGCTGTTCTGGGCGGGGACGCGAGGGAGCACCTGGCGGAGCTGCGCGGACAAGAATGCGATGCAGGATTCGTGATCGCGGCGCAAAACTTGCAAAGAACTCTGTTCCGCTCCGTGGTGTCACTTGGGCCCAAAGAAAACCAAGCACGACCCAGCTCACCACGAAACCGCCCGCTCCGTCAGGCATAGTTCGTCGCTCTTCGAGTGCAAGCTTTCTGGTAAGCGAGACGGCCGTTTTCACAATCCGCCCCCAACCCGCATTGCCCGATAAGACTCCATCAGCACCAGAACACCAAATGGCATGGTATCCCGCGCCGTGATGTCTTCGTTCCGGTGCTCATAGAAATGGGCCGCAAGCAGGAAGACAGCTTGTCGCAAATCAGCCGGGACGCTTTCCCAAGCCGTGCCGAAGCCAGCCGTGAACCGGATTTCGGCTTGGCCTGAGCGCGGAATGGGTGGGAGTGGCTGCCCTCCACCCCCGAGAAGGCGCGGTCGGCGCGCATCACGCACGAGATGCCAGGCTGTGGAGATGACCTGGGTCTCGCTCGCATCTGCAGCGATCATCAGGATCTCATCTACCGACTGCACCGGCCCGGTTGGAAGACCCTGACTGGTTTCGCTCTGCCAGCGCGTTACTGTCCAAGAGAACGATCGGGCAAGCAGGGCAAGACCGAGCCGGGCTTCGATCGCCGCCATGGCGGCCCTCAGATACAGCTCGAGGACGGCATCTTCTGATCCGTCGTCCGAAAAGCCTGATCCAAGCCGGAGGTGTTGACCAAATGCGCGCACCGGTATTGCGGCCGAAGGGGGCGCGCTCACTTCCGTCAAAATCATCCTGAGTCTCCTAAACCCGGGCATCAGCCCGATGCTATGCGCATCACCAGCAGGCGCTCGAGCGTTCGATCGCGGCTAGTGCGCACTCGGTTTGAAAGAAGGTAGAATCGCTCTGCATGTCCGCCGAAGAACACCGCGCGCGATTTCTGAAAGTCGTGACTTTGCTCGGAGACCGAAAGATCTCCAGGCCGGAACGTCGCATTGCGAATGTTCCAGCCCAGATCGTCAACGATGATCTCGAGGGGGGCAAGATAGCCCGCGCGCCAGTCAAGAACTACTTCCTGCAACGCATCCTGCGCCTTGAGGACATAAAATGTCATCGAGGAGACCTGTTTGTCGGAACGACAGGGAACACACCCCCGCGCCGCCCGAACGGAAAAGGAGCAGCGATGGAAAGCGCAGGGGTGTGTCTGGCCGTCACCCAATTGCGACGGCCGGTTGCGGAAACTGAGGCGGATGTAATTTCCGCTCAGCTCACCGCAAACTTCAGCAGCTTGATCGCGGCAAAATCACTGACATCACCACCGATGCGCTTGGTGGCATAGAAGAGAACGTGTGGCTTTGCCGAAAACGGATCGCGCAGAATCCGTAGATCCGGGCGCTCAGCTACAGTGTATCCAGCACGGAAATCACCAAAGGCGATCGCAAAGGAATCGTTCGCGATGTCGGGCATGTCCTCTGCGATCATCACTGGGTAGCCCATGAGACGTGCAGGCTCGGCTGCGGCCAGGCCGTCGGCCCAGAGAAAACGCCCATCGGCGTCCTTCATCTTCCGGACAGCACCTGCCGTCTTCGAGTTCATCACGAAATTCGCATTGGCCCGATACCGAGCGCCAAGCGCATAGACAAGATCGACAACAGCATCGGCCGGCTCGCTGGAGCTGAAATCGCCAACCGATCCGGTCGGGACATAGCCGAGAGATCCCCACGACCAGAGCTCGTTCGTGACCTGGGGATAGGCCAGAAAACCGGTTGGTTTGTCGTGACCATCACCCGCAATGAAGGCGTGAGCTTCGGCGCGGCTGAACTTGTCCGCAATTCGGCGCGCGAGCCATCCCTCGACGTCAAATGCACTGTCATCGAGCAGCCGCTGCGACGCACGCGGCAGGGCCGACAGCTCGTGCAGCGGGATCGAGATACGTTCGACCTGAGGCGTCTCGGTCTCAGAAGCAGGCTCATTCTCAGTCGCCCAGCCTGCGCCGACATCGCTATGATCGACCAGCACATCGAAGGCCGTTGCTTCAACCGTTACCACGTTGGCGATAGATCGAATTGACGATGCATCACGCAGTACCCCGATAATCTCATTCGCCGTTTGCGGATCAACCAGATATCCGCCATCCCCGGCAACGGCTGAGGATAAAGCCTTTTCTTCAACACTCAAACTGCGCAGCCCGTCATCATCTCCGCAGCGGAGGTAGGCAGAAAACGCCTTGCGGTGAGGCGTGGAGGAGTCGGCAGCACGTGCAAGCGGGGGACGCGACATCGCGATCGACTTACGGTCAAGCATGGCCAAACGAGTTTCCTGTTCCTTGAGTCTGGATTTGATCTCAGATTGAAAACTATTGAATTCACTGAGAAAGCCGGAGATGGCGCTCTTGAATTCAACGTGTGGGTTCTGCCCAAGCACGAAGGCCTCCGCCCGGGAGTTAATCTCAGGATTGGTCATCAGTAGAGTTCCTTGGTGACTGATGGTTTTGCTTGTCCCTTAGGCCAGCAATTCCCTGGCTTCGCGAAACGTCTCAGCCAAGGTCAGTGCCAGATTCTCTTCCATGTCGGAGACCTCCGCCTGCACCCGCGCTTGAGGAAGCATGGGAAATGTCACCAGGGACACCTCCCAGAGTTCGATTTCATGCAGCATGCGCTGGCCCGAAGCGGTCTTTTCGCTGCGCAGGGTTCGGTAGCCGATCGAAAGCCCGTCGATCGCGCCTGCCTTAAGAAGCGCATGGGCCTCTCGAGCCGCTTGGACCTCAAGAAGCAGCCGCCCCTTGACGAAAAGTCCACGGGCATCCTCTCGCACTTCATCCCATACTCCGATCGGCTGAGTCGGATCGTGCTGCCAGAGCATCTTCACTGCACGGCCGGATTTCTCCAGACGTCCAAGTGACGTCCCATATGCGCCCGACTGAACAATATCGCCGCCCTGATCCTGCGCACCGAAAACACTTGCGTATCCCGAGATGACAGCGCCCTCCTTGAGAGCCAAGTCGTCATCGAAATTTCGAAACTTCGTTTCAAGCACCGACCGATAACCCGGTAGGAACATCATTTTCGCACCTCGAATTCATTGCTTTCGATCCGCATGACCTTCGGTGGAAGCCCCGACACCTCGATGCTCCATGACATGCTCAGGATGTAAGTTCCTGGAAGCAGTCCGGGACAATTCGGGTTCGGAGGAATATTCATCCACCAGTTCAGGTCAGTCTCCGCAGGGAGGACAGCCGACGGCCGGTAGTCATTTCGTCCCTCCCGGGCACAGAACACGGCAAAATCAGCCCCATTCCTGCGACGTAGCGTCACGATCCAGCTCGCTGTGAAGGGTCGGCGAATCTCTCTCACAACATGAACGACCGGGCTGTCGCCGACGACAGCATCCTCGATGTCGACGGAGTGGACATGAAACCACCGGTCGCCCGACATTGCCCGAAGTACGACGCTCGACGCGCTGGGATAGAGTAGCCACGCGGTCGCGGTCCCGAGCAGGATACCGAAGAGGGCGAAATGCCACCTCTTCATTTCTGTATCCCTGCTACGATCTCGATCATCACGCCCTTGAAGGCCATCCAGCCCGCCGCCACGATCGCGGCCCAGCTGGCCACCGTCTTGATTGAAGTGAACAGCCAAAGTCGTCGCCTCCGTTCCTCGATAAGGAGGTCGATCGCCGCCATTTTTTCCCGAACCTGCTCTGGCGAGCCCATTGAACGGATGATTTCGATATACTCGCGCAATTCCTTGTCCGTGCTCGAATCGAATGGTTCGTACAGGTAGCGTGAGCCGCCACCCCGCGGCACGTTCCCCGTCATCAGTCATCCCTGAGCTTCGGCAGGCCCAGCATGTGGCGCTTTTCGGCATCGCTGAGGAAGTCAGCGTCGGAGATGCGTCGCCACAGGGTCTCCCGCTCCTCGTTGAGCGCTGGCACATTGTCGAAATCGACCTTGATCTGGAATCCAGCGCGGTAGAATTGCGGGAGCCAAGCGGAAATTGAGGCCATCGCCTTGGAAACGAGCGGCAATACGCTCAGCCGGTAAAATGCTCGATGGGCTTCCTGATAATTGGCGTAGGTGTTGTCGCCCGGCAAGCCCAAGAGCATTGGCGGAACCCCAAATGCGAGCGCGATATCCCGTGCGGCCGCAGCCTTGGTGTTGTGAAATTCCATATCCGACGGGGAGAAGCCCATCTGCTTCCAATCGAGACCGCCTTCGAGAAGCATAGGCCGTCCAGCATTCCGGGCACCTTGATGATATGTCTCGAGCTCATCGAGCAGGCGAGCGTACTGATCCGCTGCGAGCGCGCCTTGACCGTCTGCCCCCCTGTAGACGATCGCGCCGGAGGGACGCGCGGCATTATCGAGGAGCGCTTTCGACCAGGTACTTGCCGAGTTGTGCACATCAATCGCACTTGCCGCGGCCTGAAGCGGCGATAAACCGTAATGATCATCCTGTGGATGGAAGCTCTTGACGTGCAGTATGGGGGGACACTCCTGCCGCATATCAAAGGTATGCTTGTTCGCTCCAAGCACATATTCATAAGCTACAGGCCATCCGTCATCGCCTGGAATAACCCGCATCCTGTCAGAGCGAAGCGCATAAAGTTCTCGTGGACCGCCCGAGCTATCCTCACCTGCGGCTTCCAAGAAGGCATCCCCGGAAAGGAGAAGGTAGCCGTAGAAGCTCTCAAGAAGTGCAGGGCCGGCTTGACCGGGATTGGGTGCTGCCAGAAGCGAGAGGACAGGATGCTGATCGTATCGACTCTTCTCGTCCTGCACGACAATCGGCACCGCGGCAGCCGCCTCTGAAATCAGCTTTACGCAGCGGAACGTAACCGGATTCTTCAGAAAACCGATCCGCGTTAGCGTTACGGAGTCTCGCGACGACCATGCAGCCCGACCCGCGCCATGGAATGCCACGACTTGCGCAGCTGCGGAAGCCTTGGCCTCGTTCGTCTCTGATTTGGGCGTGCGAAAGAACTGCAAGACCATGGGTTGCTTGCTCCTGAGTTACGAGGTTGGCTCGCTCGGCGCCTTTGGATCGTGGGAAGCAGATCTAGCTACAGCCTAACGCCGCTCACCCCATGTCGTTGGGCGACGGCACCTTCGTGACTGCAACTTTCCAAGATCTGCGTCAAAGGCCCCGAACGCGCGGCGCACGATACGTCGCCGCCGGGTCGATCATCAGATCCGTAATCGCCCAGACAAGCGCATCCACACGATCGGGGCTACCGGACCCGATGAACCCATTGGGAGTCATCTGCGTCATCTGGTCCTCTAATAATTTGAAGAGCTTCCGATGCCGAACCCGGCCTTGCTCATAAAGCGCCGCAACAGGTTCTGCTCTAGCACTCTTCCCGCGATGGGCACGCACCGCGCGGAACGGGATCAAGGGATCGATCTGCCGGATAACTGCAGCAACAAGATCACCCCCCTGGTTGACCTCTGCCACCAAGCGATCAGCATGATACCTGCGAAAGAGTGAAACGGCACGCTCCGCCCATGCCTTGGGAGATGCGCTGCTGACACTTCCATCTTCAATAATCTCGGCCGCCCAATCGGATGGCGAACCAGATTGAGATACACCTGCTACGACAATGCCGCAGTCATCCGAGTACTTGCCACTGGTCACCGGTGGATCAACTGCAACAACGATACGCCCGACGCTCACCGGAGGGAGCTTCCTTGATTGCTCAAGCATGCTCCACGTCCAGAGCGCACCATCAAAGTCTGCAAGAATCTCACCGTCGAGCTCCTGGCGTCCGAGGCGGCTCTGACCATACTTTTGTGTAACGCCTTCAATGAAACTCTGCGCGAGGTGCATCCGGTTGGCGGACGTCGGAGCACGGGTAACGACCGCGCACCTCTCCCGAAGCAATCGTCGTAGGAGAGCGTTATTCCGTGGCGTCGTCGTCACGATCTGACGCGGCCGGGCACCAAGCCTTAGTCCGAACTGGAGCATATCCCAAGCATCTTCCGCCTTCTTCCACTTCGCAAGCTCATCGCTCCACGCGCAGTCAAATTGCGGCCCACGTAATGCTTCCGGGTCACTTGCCGAAAATATTTGAGCCGTTGCGCCGTTAGGCCACAGAAGCCGGCGGCGCGTTGCCTGCCATTCCGGCCTGCGATCCGGGGGCGTGCATCGCATAAGCCCCGAGTCCCCGAAGACCATCACTTCACGCGCTTGATCCAAAGTTTCAGCGACAAGTGCGACCCGGGAACACGCTCCCGGATCACTTGGCCGCGCACCCTCTACCTGAGAGCGGATCCATTCCGATCCGGCGCGGGTCTTGCCCGCACCGCGCCCTCCAAGAACGATCCATGTCGTCCAGTCGCTCTCGGGCGGTCTTTGGTGACCCGCCAGCGCCCAATGCTCAAAGAGCCATGGAAGAGCAAGAACGGCATTGGGGCTCAATGTGTCGAGAAGCGCGTCAGCTTCCTCGGCTGGCAAGCCAGACAGAAAGTCTCGAAGCGATCTCGGTTCGGGCGGCGTCGAGATCGAGTTCTCGGATCGCTCCGTCCGTGCCGGTTCGTTGTTGTTTTGCAAGATTTCCCTCGAGATCAAGTACAGTCTGAAGCGCCTTGTGATGCGCCCGGACTGCGTCCAGCGATTTGCTGCAATCAAGATCCTGTAAGGCGTTTTCCTTCAGGAGCTTTAGCCTGTCCCGAAGGGCAATAGAGAGATCGCGGTAGAGTTCGATTGTTCGCGAAAGCCTGTCTGCTTCCGCTGGTCCATTCTGTGCTGAAATTGTCATTCTGCAAATTGCCCCGGCTGCTCCGCCCGGGCAGAAACGAAAAAGGCAGAGCGCGCCTAAGCACCTCTGCCATTCACTTCTTCCAGCTTGGAAGGATATATACCTTAGAGCGTTCGCCCTGTCAATCACTAAATCCAAGGTTGTGAATATTTGCCCTGCGCCGCATGATCAGCCGGATCTGACGGCAAATGCCAAGAGCCAAGAAACTCACTGTCCCCCCGTGCCGGCCTCCTCGGCAGCACGTGCACGCTCCGCTTCGATCTGGCGCCACTTCACCACATTTGCATTGTGCTCCGCCAACGTGCGGGAAAATACATGCCCTCCGGTACCATCCGCGACAAAATACAGGTTGTCAGTCTGCGCGGGATGAGCCGTCGCCATGATCGCATCTCGCCCGGGGTTGGCGATGGGCGTTGGAGGCAATCCGAGAATGACATAGGTGTTGAACTCGGTCCGCGCCACGAGCTCGCTGCGCCGAAGCCCGCGGCCTAAGGCACCCTGTCCTTTGGTAATGCCATAAATGACCGTCGGGTCGGTCTGAAGCCGCATCCCACGCTCGAGCCTGTTGATAAAGACGCTTGCTACCAGATCGCGCTCCGCGGCAACACCTGTCTCCTTCTCGACGATGGAGGCAAGAGTAAGTAGTTCTTCAGGCGTCTTCAGTGGCAAGCCTTCATCTCGTCCGGCCCAAGCCTGAGAGAGGATCTCGGACTGGCGTGTCTGCATCCGCTCGATGATCCCTTGGCGACTATCGCCCTTCTGAAAATCATAGCCTGCGGGCGCAAGAGATCCCTCGGTGGGAATGGTCGTGATCTCGCCGCTCAGCTCTTCGCGCGCCCGCAGCATCTCGACGACCTGCCAACTTGTCCAGCCTTCCGGCACCACAATCTGCCGGATGACGTTGCCTCCAGCGTTGAGAAGCGCCAAGACTTCTTCCATCGAAGTCCTTGGCTCAAACTCGTATTCACCGTACTTCAGGCCGCGGTCCTGCTTGGTATAGCGAGCAGCAATCCTGAAAATTGTTGGATGCGCGATAATGCCATCTTGTTCTAGGCGATCAGTAACCCGCGTGAGCGTATCGCCCTGCTCAACCTCGAACCTCATCGGCTCTGTCAACGGGCCAGGGCGCCGGTACTGCGACTGAGCCCACGTAATCAGGCCGAAGACAAGAACGAGCGCGACGGCTATCAGAGTCAGAGCGTTGGCAGCGACATGCCGCATCATTGCAATAAATCAATCCACGCGGCGCAGGACCAGTGACGCATTCGTCCCTCCGAAACCGAAGGAATTCGAAAGCGCAACATCGATCCGGCGCCTCACTGCAGCATTGGGAGCGAGATCGATCGCAGTCTCGACCGAAGGATTCTCGAGGTTCAAGGTCGGCGGTGCGATCTGATCCCGCAGCGCAAGCGTACAGAAGATTGCCTCAACCGCCCCTGCCGCACCGAGAAGATGTCCGATCGACGACTTCGTGGACGACATTGTCACCTTGCCCGCGGCATCGCCAAGCAAGCGCGTCACTGCACCAAGCTCGATCTCATCCCCAAGGGGCGTCGAGGTGCCATGCGCATTCACATAATCGATCTCGTCTGCCGTAATTCCGGCGTCACGCAAGGCTGCGCTCATCGCCCGGAATCCCCCATCGCCATCCGGAGCAGGCGAGGTGATATGATAGGCGTCACCGGAAAGCCCATAGCCCAGAACTTCCGCGTAGATCTTTGCACCACGCGCCTTCGCATGTTCATATTCTTCGAGAACGAGAGCCCCGGCTCCCTCTCCCATCACGAAACCGTCACGCGCCTTGTCATAGGGGCGGCTTGCCTGTCTCGGCGTCTCGCTGAATCCCGTCGAGAGCGCCTTGCACGCCGCAAATCCGGCAATCCCCAACTCACAGATTGCTGCTTCTGCGCCACCGGCGATCATCACATCAGCATCGCCATGACGGATCAGACGTGCGCCGTCTCCGATGGCGTGCGCCCCGGTCGAACATGCGGTAACAACAGAGTGGTTGGGTCCCTTGAACCCGTAGCGGATCGATACCTGCCCGGAGCAGAGATTGATAAGACTTCCGGGAATGAAGAACGGCGAAACCCGGCGCGGCCCCTTTTCTTTCAGGATCAGCGTTGTCTCGGCAATCGTCGTCAGCCCTCCGATGCCGGAGCCGATGATGACGCCAGTGCGCTCGCGATCGTCTTCGTCCTCGGGCATCCAATCCGCATCCCGCACGGCCTGCTCCGCAGCGGCGAGCGCGTAAAGGATGAAGGGGTCGATCTTGCGCTGATCCTTCGGAGCAACCCAGTCGTCCGGGTTGAAGGTTCCGTTCGATCCGTCACCGTAAGGCACTTCGCAAGCGATGTCACAGGCAAGATGACTAGCATCGAACTTGCTGATCTTGCCTGCGCCGGATTCTCCAGCCAGCAGCCGCGACCAGGTTTCCTCTACGCCGCAGGCGAGCGGGGAGACCATGCCAAGTCCAGTGATTACAACGCGCCGCATCTGAATTCCGTGAGCCGTCTTTGAGGTCTAGACCGTGTAGCCTGAAAGGCTCGGTGCAGACAAGCCTCCTAGGCTGCCCTTTACGTCAACAGACACCCAGCCGCCTTGGCATACAAAAAAACGGCGCCGCAAATGGGCGCCGATTATCGTAACGTTCCGATCGGAAGATCAGGATGCGGAGTTTTCCGTGATGAACTTCACTGCATCACCATAGGTCTGGATCGTCTCGGCGGCGTCGTCCGGGATCTCAATGCCGAACTCTTCTTCGAACGCCATCACCAGCTCGACGGTATCGAGGCTGTCCGCGCCAAGGTCGTCTATGAACGAAGCGCTCTCCGTGACCTTGTCCTCGTCAACGCTCAGATGGTCCACCACGATCTTCTTCACGCGTTCTGCGATATCGCTCATGTTTCGTCTTCCTCTTCTGCCTGGTCTCAGGCCAAGCTACCCAGCTGTTCTGCACCTCGGCGCCCTTGGGGGCCGCCGTCAAGTCCGTATTTATTATTGTTGTGCCGCTGCCCCCCGACACGGCAAGAACCGCCCGGAACAACTCGCGCGGCCTATATCACAACCGCAGCCGCTGGCAAATGCTAATGCGCAGGGCATTTCGTGGAGCAAACGGCACTCAGATCATTGCCATACCACCATTTACGTGCAGCGTCTGGCCCGTCACATAGGCGGCTTCCTGTGATGCCAAGTAGATCACTGCCGCAGCGATTTCCTCTGGCGTTCCGATCCGGCCAGCGGGAATTCCGCCTGAAACCTTGGATTTCTGCTCATCTGTCAGCACATCCGTCATTGCCGTTCCAATGAAACCCGGCGCGACGCAGTTCACGGTAATCCCGCGTCCGGCAACCTCGGCGGCTATAGACTTGGACATTCCGATCATACCAGCCTTGCTCGCCGCATAGTTGGCCTGACCAGCATTACCTGTGACCCCGACGACAGAAGTGATGTTGATGATCCGGCCCCAGCGCGCCTTCATCATGCCGCGCATCACTGCACGGGACAGCCGCATGGCGCTCGTCAGATTGACCGCGAGAACCGTATCCCAATCCGCGTCTGACATGCGCATGAAAAGCTGATCGCGTGTCATTCCGGCATTGTTGACAAGGATATCGAGCCCGCCCATCGCCTTCTCGGCATCCTTTGGAAGCGCCGCGACGGCATCCGCATCACCTAGGTTGCAGGGAAGAACGAATGCACCGTCGCCGAGCTCCGCCGCAAGTGCCTCCAATGGCTCGACCCGGGTGCCGGAAAGAGTCACTTTCGCCCCTTGAGCATGAAGCGCCTTGGCAATCGCGCCGCCAATACCGCCTGAAGCGCCGGTCACCAACGCGCACTTGCCTGAAAGATCAAACATGCGCTTCTCCTATTCTTTCGGCGAGCGTCTTTGCATCCGCTGCCGTATTTATCGCCACAACATCAACACTTTTGGCAATCCGCCGGATCATGCCAGATAGAGCCTTGCCCGCACCCACCTCGATCATTTGTGTCACACCCTGCTCGGCCATCCAGGCAACACTCTCCCGCCACCGGACACGGCCCGTCACCTGTGCAACGAGCAGATTTCGGATTTCCTCGGGGTCCGAAACGGCCTCGGCCTTGACATTCGCAACTAGCGGAACCGCGGGGGCATTGATCTGAACGCCCTTCAGCGCCTCCGCCATGGCTTCGGCCGCCGGCTGCATCAGCGCGCAATGGAAAGGCGCGCTGACTGGCAGCAGCATCGCGCGCTTTGCCCCCCGCGCCTTGGCCAACGCCGCAGCACGTTCGACCGCAGCCTTGTGCCCGGAGATCACGACCTGTGCCGGATCATTGTCATTCGCCGCCTCGCAGACCTCGCCTTCTGCAGCATCCTGCGCAATAGCGGTTACCGCATCGAAGTCGAGCCCCAGAACAGCGGCCATCGCGCCTTCACCTACTGGCACCGCGTCCTGCATTGCGCGCCCACGCAGGCGCAACATCCGCGCCGTGTCGGAAAGCCCCATCGCCCCTGCCGCACATAGCGCGGAATACTCGCCAAGAGAGTGCCCAGCTACGAATGCCGCATCCATTGCGCTCACACCTTCGGCTTCAAGCGCCCGAACCGCTGCAATTGACGTTGCCATCAAAGCAGGCTGAGCGTTCTGCGTAAGTGTGAGTTCCGCGATCTCACCTTCCCAGATCAACGCCGAAAGCCTCTCACCTAGCGCCTCATCCACCTCATCGAACACGGCACGCGCAGAGGGATAAGCCTCTGCAAGATCGCGTCCCATTCCGATCACCTGGGCACCCTGCCCGGGAAACACGTACGCTCGTTTCATCCCGTTTGTCCCTTTTCGTGGTGGCGACCTGACTAGCCGCACCCGGCAGCCGCCGTCCAGCCCCTTGCCCACCCGGATGCAGGCGCGAGGGTAACTTCCTCTCCGCCTCATAGAGTTTCAGCCAGAGCAAAATGGATCTTCAGGATAACCGACATCGACGAGACAGAGCCCATCCGGGGGACAGACGGGCCCACATGCCGCCCGCTCACGCGCGGCAAGCGCCTCGCTCACACGGCTTGGATCCCAGGCGCCTGCGCCGACACGCTCAAGCGTGCCGACGATGCTGCGAACCTGGTTATGCAGGAAGGAGCGAGCCTTGAGCCGGAACAGAAACTCTCGCCCCGATGGATAGGGAGCCTCCTGGATCTCAAGGATATCGAGCGTCCGCACGGGGCTATCTGCCTGGCACATCGCTGAACGGAAGGTCGTGAAGTCATGCCGCCCGATCAGATGTGCCGCCGCCTTGCGCATGGATTCGAGATCGAGTGGCCGGTTGACCCGCCATGCAAATCCCGCATCCCGCACGAGCGGCGCCCTCCGCGTCACCAGGCGAAAGAGATATTCCCGCGATATCGCCGAAAATCTGGCATGAAAATCGACGGAAACCAGCGCCGCGTCCACGACAGCGACTGGCGCAGGCCGGAGATGCGCGTTGAGGGCATCTCGCAACCGGAGCGGATCCCAGTCCCGATCAAGGTCGACATGAGCGACCTGCCCGAGGGCATGAACGCCCGCATCCGTCCGCCCTGCGGCACCGACTGCAGGAGCGGCGGGCTCGATGCGCGCGATGGCGGACTCAAGCGCACCCTGCACGCTTGGGTGCTCTGCCTGCCGCTGCCAGCCGGAGAACGGCCGGCCATCATACTCGATCTTCAGGGCATATCTCTGCATGCCCCGCCCCTACCCTTCCCACTCTCGCTTGCCAAGCCGCCATTGCGGCGAAGCCGGAGAGGCATTACCTCACTAAGTCGAAGCGCATGGGAGGCCCGGATTGATCCTGAACCGCATCACGCGAAGCGTCACCCGCGGGATCGAGGAGACGATCGAAGGCATCGGCGAGTCACTCTTCGATCCTGTTGTCCGGATCGGTGTCACCGGCCTCAGCCGCGCAGGCAAGACCGTCTTCATTACATCGCTTGTTGCCAACCTGCTTGATCGCGGTCGCATGCCGCAGCTTCGCGCAGCAGCGGAAGGGCGCATCCTTTCGGCGTGGCTGCAGCCACACCCAGATCACACCGTTCCCAGGTTCGCGTTCGAAGATCACATGGCCGCCCTTACGGCGCCAGAGCCTCACTGGCCCGAAAGCACGCGCTCGATCTCCACACTGCGCCTGTCCCTCCGTCTGCGCCCTTCGGGGCTCCTCACCAGTCTGGGCGGCCAGCGTACCATCCACCTCGACATCATCGACTATCCCGGGGAGTGGCTACTCGATCTGCCGCTCATGAGCCAAAGCTATGCGTCATGGTCTGCGCGCACGCTCGAGATGGCGGGGAGCCCAGGGCGTTCCGACCATGCAGCGGCCTTTCTCGCCCGCCTCAAGGACTGCGATCCTGCCGCCGCGCTCAATGAAGCAACTGCAACCGGCCTTGCGGAGAGCTTCACGGCCTACTTGGCGGCTTCGCGCGCCGCCGGCCTCTCATCTGTAGCTCCCGGACGCTTCCTCATGCCCGGCGATCTCGAAGGCACACCCGCGCTCACCTTCGCGCCGCTTCCTCAGCCCGCGGCCAAGCGTGGCGGATCGCTCTGGAACACCTTCGAGAAGCGGTTCGAATCCTACAAGCGCGTTGTCGTGGCCCCCTTCTTCCGTAACCACTTTGCACGCTTTGACCGGCAGGTTGTTCTCATCGATGCCCTTGGCGCCATCAGTGACGGTCCCCGCGCTCTTGAAGATCTGCGTACGGCGATGGCCGAGATTCTCACCTGCTTCCGGCCCGGCAAGAACTCCTGGCTTGCCCCCATCCTCGGGCGGCGTGTCGACCGCATCCTCTTTGCCGCCACGAAGGCGGACCATCTGCATCACAGCCAACACGCCCGGCTCGCCGCAATCGCGGAGGCGCTCGTCAAGGATGCCCGCGACCGCGCAAATTTCCGAGGCGCAAAGACCGGCGCAATGGCCATCGCCAGCCTCCGCGCAACGGTCGAGCAGACGGTAGAGCATCGGGGGCGCACCGTGGACGTAGTTCGCGGACGCCTTCTCGATACCGGTGAAGACGCCGCACTCTTCCCCGGCACATTGCCCGAAAATCCGGCGCATGTTCTTTCTCCGGCTCGTCACGGAGCCGAGGAGTGGCAAGGCACGGCTTATAATGTGACGCGATTCGCTCCGCCGAAGCTCGATCTGCACCCGGGCGAGGCGCCACCTCACATCCGGCTCGACCGTGCCGCTGAATTTCTCATCGGAGACCGTCTGGCATGACCCGCCCCGAGACAGATCCCGTCGGCGAGACCGGCCCCTTCATACTCCGCTCCTCCGACCTCCCAACCCCGGAAGCCTCAAGCCCCGCGGAAGCCCCACCCCCACCAGACGACGACGTTCCGCCGGAAGGCACCGCAATGCTCAAGGTTACCAGGCTTGCTGGTCGCCGAAGAACTGGGTGGGGAGCATGGTTCTGGTCTCTGCTTTCCGGCTTCCTGAGCCTGGTCATCTCGGTTGCAGCATATGACTACATCACCGGCCTCATGGACCGCTTTCCTGCCATAGGCACGGCTGCGCTGGTCATTCTCTGCCTGCTTCTCCTTGTCGTCTTCATTCAGGTTGCACGTGAGATCTGGGCTTTTCGGCGCCTTGCTCGAATCGACACCTTCCGCAGAGACGCGGCAAGCGCGCTGAGCTCTGCCGACCATAAGGCAGCAGTCGATCTCTCCAGAAGGCTGGAGGGTTTTTACGCGGGCCGGACCGATGTCGCATGGGGAGCTCAGGAGCTTGAAGCCAAGCGTTCCGATCTGCTCGACGCCGATGCCGTCATTGCGCTCACCGAACGCACGCTCTTCGAGCCACTGGATCGCGAAACGCGCCGCGAAATCGAGGCCGCCGCGCGCACCGTTGCCGGCGTCACTGCGCTCGTTCCCCTCGCGTTTGCGGATGTACTCTCCGCTCTCTCGATGAACGTGCGCATGATTCGCCGAATTGCCGAAATCTACGGCGCCCATGCCGGACTCTTCGGGTCATGGCGTCTGCTCCGGGCGGTTGCCACTCACCTGCTTGCGACCGGCGCTGTCGCAGTCGGTGATGATCTGATCTCCTCGGTCGCAGGCGGCAGCGCGCTTACCCGAATATCGCGGCGCTTCGGCGAGGGCATGATCAACGGAGCCCTGACCGCGCGGGTCGGCATAGCGGCAATGGAGGTCTGCAGGCCGCTGCCATTCTCGTCTCTGAGAAGACCTTCAGTCACCAACATTGTCAGACGCTCACTCACCGGCCTCTTTCCGGAAAGGGCCAGCTGATCTGCCGTCGAAAGCCGCGATGGAGCACAAATGATCCCGAGATTTCTTGAAGCAGCAGACGGTCGCCGCATCGCATATCATCACACGGAAGGATCCGGGCCTACTGTCGTATTCCTGGGCGGATTCCGGTCGGACATGAGCGGTACGAAAGCTCTCTTCCTGGAAGACTGGGCGCGGAAGAAAAGCATTGGCTTCCTGCGCTTCGACTACACTGGCCATGGTGCATCGTCGGGCAAGTTTGAGGAGGGCTCAATCGGAGACTGGGCACGTGATGCTGAGGAAACGATTAACCAGCTCACCTCCGGTTCCCGGATTCTTGTGGGATCCAGTATGGGCGGATGGATCAGTCTGCTTGTGGCATCTCGTCTAGGCACGAGCATCGCCGCAATTGTCGGAATCGCTGCAGCACCGGATTTCACGGAAGACGCCATGGTGGCGAACTTCACGAACCAGCAGCGCGTGGACCTGGAAGCGCTGGGTCATGTCGACGTCCCGTCCGACTACTCCGACGAACCATACCGCATCACCCGGCGGCTGATCGAAGATGGACGAAACAACCTGGTTTTGCGCACGCCCCTTCAGTTGCCCTTCCCGGTGCGCCTGTTGCACGGCTCGGAAGACCACGATGTGCCGCTGTCCGTCGCTCTCCGCCTTCTGGACCACGCGACCGGACCGGACCTCCGCCTGACGATTGTCAAAGGCGCGGACCACCGGTTCAGCGAGCCTGAAAACCTCGCGCTTCTTGCCGATACATTGGAGTCGCTTCTGACCGACTGCCCACTTGGCAATCAAGGCTGAAGCGACCCGATTGCGCGGGCCAAGGACAGAGGTCTGCAGGTCAGAACAAGAAATGAAAAACTCGCATAGCGACCGCATGCGTCTGGAGAGTGGCCGACCGCACCACGCAGCCAGCCCGCGCGTTTCCGCTTCCGGGAGGTCATAAGCTTTCGCCGCCCCCCGGACTTTAGCCACCTAGCTGCATCAGGTAGTGCCCTTTCTCGACGCTACCTGATGCGAACCGAATACGATCGGGGAACTGAGCGCCCGGATTGCGGCCGCCCTGCGCGATGCCGGATCGGCAATGCGATAGTAGCTTTGCCGATCCTGTCTTCACTGGATATGTTCTGGGAACTTTGTTGTTCAGCCGACGAGGCCGGAGTAACAACTATCAACGTCTTGCTTGACTCGCGTTGATCAGACCTGCGCCGCGAGGCGTTCGATCTCTTCCTTCAGATGAAGCTTCTGGAGCTTGAGTTGCTTGATATCCAGGTCATTGGATGCCGGTTGCCGCTGCTCGGCTTCAATATGATCCGAAAGCGCCTGATGCTTCTTACGCAGCTCAGACAGATGGGAACTCACGCTCATGTTTTCCTCCATGCTGGTTAGGAACAACGCATGGAGTAAAACATGTTTTCATATATCTGTCACGCAGCGCGAAGCCGAGAATTCTCGATAAAGGCGAGTTGGAGCCGATCCGGGTTCACAAGTGTGAGAATGCCGCCGCCCGCGATCGCAATAAGCCCGAAAAAGCTCATGAGACCAATCGATTCGTCGAACCAGAAGAAGCCGACGACCATCGCGGTCAGGAGATTGAAATAGAGGAAAGGGGCAAGCACCGTCGCCTCGGCCCTTTGATATGCCGCGACCGTAAGAAAGTGACAGATGGCGGAGACACCACCAAGCGCAAGCGCTCCCAAGAACAGCGACGGTGAAAGGACTGGCAACCCTCCAGCAAAGGCGAAGGGCGCAATCAGACCGGCCCCAAGGAGAGACTGTACTGCAAGCGTCGAAAGTGCGTCCGTTTGCTGGGTCGCGCCACGCGTGGCCGCCAGATACGTCCCGAGCAACGCCCCACCAACCAGTGAAAAAATCGCGCCAAGCTCGATGCCGGCTTCAGGGCGCAGAAGCAGAGCCGCCCCCACAAAGCTAACGGCAGACCCGGCGAGACGCGTTGGCGTCGGCTCTTCCTTCCAGATTGCGATGCCAAGCAACCCGGAGACAATCGGCGCAATGAGAAACCCCCCGACGGCCTTTGCCATCGGCACCATGCCAAGGGCGGCAATGAGCGAGACCATTGCGCCCATGATGAGCCCCGTTCGGACGAGCTGCCCGACGCGGTCGCCCCGAGGCACGACGATCTTTCGACCTGTGCCTTTGGCGATTGCCGTCGCGATGAGACCTGCAGTCATATAACGGAGAAACGCGATCATCATCGGGGTGTGATCTGCAGCAAGCGTCTTGGCAACGCCATCGACGGCCGGGGTCAAAAGCATTGCAAGAATCAGAAAACAAACACCCGTTTGCATCGCACACACCCCACTACAATTGGCGGAACGACACTGCACCACTCGCCAATAGGTATAAAGTGATGAATTTATACCACTTTAACGAGAGTTTAGCAATAGCCCGGACAACTCTCGTAAAACTTTCACCACATCTTCCGTATAGTCGTCCCCGTCCCGGATGTGTGACTTTCCTTCATGAATAGTTAATGGATTATAAAGGCTTAGGGGTGCCCTCCGCGTCTTCCGCGCACGCACCAGAACACGATTTGCCGGCCTTCCCACCCGCGGAACGAGTGGTAAAATCTCGATCGCTCCAGCCGGGCCATTCAACGCCGCAAGTATTTCTGCAAGTCGCTCAGCCCTATGCACAATAACAATCGCCCCACCCTGCCGCAAACGGCGCATCCCTGCGGAAATCCAGGCATCAAGCCCTGTCGCTTCAGCCTCGCGATGAGCCCTGTCCCGTCCCGGGTCCTGCGCGCCGGTAGCAGCCCCGGCAGCGTAGAACGGCGGATTCATGATGACGTGATCGAAAGCGATCTCCCTGAGCGCTCGGGGCGGGGCGAGAAGATCTCCGTCATGGATAACAGCCGGTATTCCGTTCACCTCGGCATTTCTCCGCGCGAGCTCCGCGTAAGCCGGCTGCAGCTCGAGCCCATGCAGGACCACGCCAGGAACCCGCCGCGCCACACAGAGGCCGGCTGTCCCCACCCCGCACCCCAGATCGAGTAAGGTTTCCCCCGCCCGTGCCTGCGTAAATGCCGCGAGGAACACCGGATCAGTGGCAGCCCGATATCCGGACTTTGGCTGCAGGATTTGCAGCCTTCCCCCCAGAAAACCGTCGCAGCTCAGCTCATCTGGCTCGAAGCTCATTCCTCTACCAGATCCTCGACCTCATTATCTCGCAAGATCGCGCGGGCGCGGAAAGCATCCTTGTCCCGTACCGAGAGCCGTCTGGGAAACAGCCCGATCCCGCCTTCCAGCACGCTCATATGGACGTCCATTACAAAGCAGTCTATACCCTCGGCGCGCAGTAGCGCGGAGCCGAAAGCAATGATGGTGGGGTCAGTGGTCCGGAGTATTTCTTTCATCTCCCGGAACGTAGGCTCACCCCTCCCCAAGGTCGAGAGCCAAGACGCATGAATACGCCGGAGCGCATCGAGACGCCGATCGAGCGGCTGCAGGCCGCGCTCGCGAGCGACATGACCGAGGTCAATGCCCTCATTCGCAGGCGCATGGCGAGCGAGCATGCCCCCCGGATCCCGGAAGTGACGGCTCACTTGGTCGAAGCTGGCGGCAAACGTATCCGGCCGCTTCTGACACTCGCCGCCGCACGGCATTGCAATTATGCGGGCCAGGATCATGTAAAACTCGCAGCGGCCGTCGAATTCATCCACACTGCCACCTTGCTCCATGATGACGTTGTCGATGAGAGCACAAAGCGCCGCGGCCGCCCGACGGCAAACCTGCTCTGGGACAACAAGTCGAGCGTGCTGGTCGGCGATTATCTCTTCGCGCGCTCCTTCAAACTCATGGTCGAGACGGGTTCGATCCGCGTGCTCGATATTCTCTCGAACGCATCGGCCGTAATTGCGGAAGGTGAGGTCCTGCAGCTCACGGCAGCCGCAAATCTGGAAACGACCGAAGAAATCTATCTCCAGGTCGTACGAGGCAAAACCGCTGCGCTCTTCTCCGCGGCGACGGAGGCGGGCGCCGTGGTCGCCGGAGCCCCGGAAGAGCACGTCCGCGCATTCTTCGCCTATGGGGATGCCCTCGGCGTAAGCTTCCAGATCACGGACGATCTCCTCGATTATGGCGGCGTCTCGGCAAGGCTCGGCAAGAATACCGGCGACGATTTTCGCGAGCGCAAGATGTCACTGCCTGTCATCAAGGCACTCGCTGCGGCAGACGCCAGGGAGCGCACCTTCTGGGAACGCGTCATCGCGCGCAACGATCAGCGTGACGGAGATCTTGAAGAAGCGATCGCCCTTATGACAAGGCATGGCGCACTCGATCAGACTCGAGCCGCCGCGCTCGATCACGCGGCTCGCGCCCGTGAGGCTCTGCGCGATCTGCCATCAGGCACATTTCGTGACATGCTCGACGCACTCGCCGATTTTGTCGTCGAGAGAATCGTCTGACTCGGTCGTTAGACGACCGCTGTCGCAGCCACCCACCAGGCCGGAGCTGCATGGCGAATGGAGGTCGCTGCCGCCTCTGCATCGGCCGCGCTGCAAAAGACACCAAAGCAGGTGGCCCCGGAGCCAGACATCCGTGCAATCCTGCAGCCAAACTGGCTTCTCAGAGTGTTCAGTACAACTTCAATTACCGGCTGAGTTCGGCGCGCAGGCGCCTCGAGATCGTTGCGTGCCCTAGCAAGATACTCCAAGAACCCATCGATTTTTTCGATCCCGGCCAGCGGATCGAGCGGAGGATTGTCCCTCGATAAGAGCCCTCCGAAAACCGTTCCGGTCGGGACCGGAACACCCGGATTAACCAGCACGAGCCAGAACTCCGGCAACTCCACCGGCTCGATCCTTTCACCGATCCCGGACATCCGGCAGGAGCGCGATAGGAGACACACCGGAACATCCGCCCCCAGGGCCAGAACCGCATCATCCTCCGGCAAGGAGCGGCCAGTAATGCGCGAAAGCAGCCGCAAGGTGGCTGCGGCATCGGCCGATCCACCACCGATGCCGCTCGCAATCGGCAGGTTCTTGATGAGCCTGAGCTCCGCTTCTGCACGAGCAAGATGCGCAGCACGGAGCACGAGATTGTCCTCGTCGATCGAAAGCCCCTTCGCAAACGGGCCCTCAAGAGCCAGGGACAATGCGGCCGAAGGCCGCGCAGCAATCGTATCACCGACTTGCGCGAAGACGACCAGACTATCGAGCAAATGATAGCCATCCGCCCGCCGGCCCGTGACATGAAGCGCGAGGTTGACCTTTGCCGGTGCAAATTCCGTCTGCCAGTTCGTCATCTTTCGGCACACCAGCCAGAAATTCAGCCGTCAGTTTTCTCGTCCGGCTCAGCAAGCACACGATCAAGCCCGACATCGAGCTTGCGGCGAACCCGATCCATATCGAGATCTTCGCCGGGGCCGAAGGATAGAGCCCGGCGCCACTGGAACTCGGCTTCCCGTTTGCGCCCGACCGACCAGAGCACATCGCCAAGATGGTCGTTGATGACAGGATCATCGGGAGTGAGTTCCACCGCACGCAGCATATGCGGAACGGCCTCTTGATACCGCCCAAGCCGGTACAGAACCCAGCCGAGCGAATCGGTGATGTAGCCATCGTCCGGCCGGCCATCGACCGCCTTCTCGATCATCGCAAGCGCAGCGTCGAGATCCTCGCCCTTCTCCACCATGGAATAGCCGAGATAATTCAGAACGAGCGGCTGATCCGGCTCGAGCGCAAGTGCCTCGCGGAAATCGAGCTCCGATTTCGACCACTCCCCTGCTCGCTCATAGGCAATGCCCCGGGAATAGAAGAGCACCCAATGTGGCGGCTGCGGATCGGGTACGAGTTCAATCGCCCGGCTATAGGCCTCGGCCGCCTCCTGATATCTTTCTGCTCCGCGCAGCGCATCGCCGAGAGCGGACCAGACTTCTATATCATCGGCCCGGCTCTCCGAGAGCGTCATCAGGATCTCGATGCCCCCGGCTTCATCACCGGAAGCTCCAACAACCGCGGCTCGGCGAATGCCAGCGGTCACATACCAGGGCGACGTGTCGGGAACAGTATCAAGCGCAGCTTCCGCAAGTTTGTACTGGCCCTCGGATTCGAGAAGCTCCGCCGAAAGCAGATTGGCTTCAACAAGGCCAGGGCTCACATGGGCCGCAAGCCGGGCGTGAAGGAGGGAGAGCCTCTCGGAATCACCGCTGTCGAGCGCATCCGCAAGGGTGAGAAAGGCTTCGGCGGCGCCATCACGCGCCGACCGGACTTGGGTGAAGGCAACCTCCTCGCCCGCGGCAAGCCTGTCGCGCAATTGCGAGATCGCAGCGTCAGGAAATCCGCTCGACAACACCTCGTCCAGAATGTCGATTGCCTCGGCTTCGCGGCCGATCTGGGCAAGAATCTGTGCGTGTGCGATCAGGGCATTACGATCGAGGTGAAGTGGCCCCTGATCGCCGCCGGCGAGGATGGCTTCCGCCGACACGAAATCACCGGCAAACGCAAGGGCCAGCGCCTTGTGATACTGTCCATAGGCCGCGAGCGCTTCATTGCCACCCATCGCATCGAACCGCTTCTGAGCAGCCGCGAAATCCTGCAGCCCCACGGCAACCCAGGCAGACACGAGTCCACCCAGCAGCGGATTGATCTGTGCCGCATGCGTCTGAAGGATCACTTGAGCGCCAACGAAATCTTCAGCGGCCAGCGCATCAGCAAGCAGTACCAGAGCTGCCAGCTGATTATCGGGAGTGACCTTTATGAGCTTTTCCGCCAGCGCCCCGGCGGCCGCGGCGTCGCCCTGCGCCGTCTCCATCACCACAGCATTCTGCATCAGTGCCGCATTCTCCGGATCGAGGAGAAGCGCCTGAATGTAGTATTCCGCGGCAACCGAATAGTCGTCGCGGAAATCTGCCTGCATCGCCGCAAGATAGGCTCCGGAGAGCGTCACTGCCCCCCCACTCCCCGCAGCCAGGCTCAACACAACCGTAGCAAGGATGGTTCGGGTCAGACGAGCCAAGGTATTCGGCAAGGGACGATCTCCGGATTGCGACAAGGCTCGACCCTAGTCTGGCTCTAAAACGGTTGCAATCGGACGATTCTCGCTTGGCAACCTGCCGCCATCACATGTTGGGGTAGTTCGGCCCGTCTCCGCCCTGCGGCGTGCACCAGGTGATGTTCTGCGCCGGATCCTTGATGTCGCAGGTCTTGCAGTGAACGCAGTTCTGGAAGTTGATCTGGAACCGCGGGTTCGACCCGTCCTCATCCCGCAGCACTTCATAGACGCCAGCCGGGCAGTAGCGCTGTGCAGGCTCGTCAAATCGCGGCAAATTGAGCTCTACCGGAATCTCCGCCATGCCAAGACGCAAATGACAGGGCTGGCTCTCGTCATGATTCGTGAACGAATAGGCGACATTCGTCAGCCGGTCGAAGGACAGAACACCATCGGGCTTCGGATAGTCGATCGGCTCGAACCGCTCAGCGCGCCCTGTCGCCTCCGCATCGGTTTTGCCATGCTTCATTGTGCCAAAGAGCGAGCGGTTCGCGAAAAGCGAGTTCCACCACATGTCGAAACCGCCCAGCGTGAGAGATGCAGCCAGCCCGTATTTTGACCAGAGCGGCTTGAGGTTGCGAACGGGCTTCAGATCCGCCGCAATCGGGCCGCTCCGCACGTTTTCCTCGTAGGTATTGAGCTCATCGCCCGACCGGCCGGCACTGATTGCCTCGAACGCCGCTTCGGCTGCGGCCATGCCGGAGATCATCGCATTATGGTTGCCCTTGATGCGCGGCACGTTGACCATGCCTGCCGAGCACCCGAGAAGCGCGCCCCCCGGGAACGCGAGCTTCGGCATCGACTGCCACCCGCCTTCGGAGATCGCGCGCGCACCATAGGCGATTCGCTTGCCGCCCTTCAGCACTTCGGCAATCACAGGGTGATGCTTGAACCGCTGGAATTCCATGTAAGGGAAGAGGTGCGGGTTCTGGTAATTCAGATGCACCACAAATCCCACGAAAACCTGATTGTTCTCAAGGTGATACATGAACGATCCGCCACCGGCGTTCTTGCCGAGCGGCCAGCCCATGGTATGGGTGACCTGACCCTCCTTGTGAACCTCCGGATTGACCTCCCAGATCTCCTTCATGCCAAGGCCGAACTTCTGCGGCTCCTTGCCGTCAGAAAGGCCATACTTGGCAATGATCTGCTTCGCGAGGCTGCCGCGCACGCCCTCGGCGATGAAGACATACTTGCCATGCAGTTCCATGCCCGGCTCATAGTTCGGTCCCGGTTCACGGTTCTCGTCGAGACCGAACTCACCGGCAACGACGCCCTTCACCTCGCCGTTCTCGCCCCAGACGACTTCGCTCGCGGCCATGCCGGGAAAGATCTCGACCCCGAGTTCTTCCGCCTGCTCCGCCATCCAGCGGCAGACATTCGCCATCGAGACGATATAATTGCCGTGATTGTTCATCAGGCTCGGCATCGGCCAGTTTGGCAGCCGGATACTGCCTGACGGACCGAGCACCAGGAATCGGTCTTCGGTAACGGGAACGTTGATCGGCGCGCCGCGCTCCTTCCAGTCAGGGATCAGAGCATCGAGACCACTGGGATCAAGGACAGCACCGGAAAGGATATGGGCGCCCACTTCGGAGCCCTTTTCCAGCACAACGACACCAAGCTCCGGATCGAGCTGCTTGAGCCGGATCGCCGCGGAGAGCCCAGCCGGACCGGCCCCCACGATGACCACGTCATACTCCATTGCCTCGCGCTCGAATTCGGCCATCTCTAGATTGCTCCCGTCCCGTCTGCCCCGTGCGTCGTGCTTGGGTATCTCAAGGCTCACCCGGTGGTCAATTGTTGAGAACCGCCCCCGAGACCCGCAAATTCCCGCTGTGCGGCCGACTACGCGCCAAACCGCCCGCCATCTGCTTGCGAAGCCTTTGTCTGATACATATGCTCTCTCGTCGCGGAGGGGAGATCCGCAGATCAGGCCGAGGCTAGGGGCTCCGGCCTGATCTTGTATTTGGCGCCCGTGCATGGGCTGGCGCATGAGGGAATAAGAGAATGGAAAAAGTCCCGCTGACAACGAAGGGCTTCGCGAAACTTGACGCGGAGCTCAAGAACCTGAAGAGCGTGGAGCGGCCTGCGGTGATTGCCGCAATTGCAGAAGCGCGGGAACATGGTGATCTGAGCGAAAACGCGGAGTACCACGCTGCCCGCGAGAAGCAGAGTTTCATCGAAGGGCGCATTCGCGAACTCGAAAGCCTTATCAGCCGCAGCGATGTGATAGATCCGTCGCGCATGTCGGGTGCGATCAAGTTCGGGGCCACCGTCAAGATCGTTGACGAAGACACCGATGACGAGAAGACTTACCAGATCGTGGGCGAGGCGGAAGCCAACATCGAACGAGGTCTGCTCAACATGAAATCGCCGCTTGCGCGCGCCCTCATCGGCAAGGAGGAAGGTGACAGTGTCGAGGTCCGGACGCCGGGTGGCGTGAAGTCCTACGAAATCCTCTCAATCGCCTATATCTGAGCCGGAAACCGGGGATGACGGATGCAACCGATCCGCTTCGCGCCAGAATGGCCCGCAAGTTCACGCACTCCGGCGAAGGGCCGGGTGCGATGATGCGGCGCGTCGCCGAGCGGATCCGTTGGCTGCCCGCGCCGATTGTCTGGGCGCTCGTCGCGAGCCTGCTCTGGTCGATCCTCGTATTGGGTTACGGCATCGGCTTTCTATCGGTCGCGGCCGAAGCCCAGGTGCGGGGAATGGTCTTCCTCGACGGCATTTTTCTGCTTCTTGCCCTCGTTCTTCCGCTTGGCCTGGTCTGGCTGGCGGCTTGGCTCTTCGAAGCCCTGCGCGAGCAACGCGAAATCGCCGTGGCGCTCACCGAGCGCACAGGTCCGCTTCTGGCGGAGCTCGAGGCGACACGCCGTGCCGTTGCCGCCGGCAACGGCGGTGTTTCCGATGCCGTGGATCAGACGATCCGTGCAATCGTCCAGACCCGACAGCGCTCCGAGACCGATCTCGCAGAGACGCTCTCCGCAGTAAGCTCCGGCCAAGTGCGCCTTCAGGCGACATTGACCGCCCTGCTTGATAGCCTCGTAATCGATCCGGTGGGCAGCGCGCCGCCAATGGCAGAAATGCCACCACCGTCCGAACCCGCCCGGCCGGCCACCGCGCCAGCCCGGCCCGCCACCCCGAGCGAGAACAGAAGCGAGGAGCCTCTCCTGCCGCTTTTGCCGGATTCGGTCACCGATCCTGCTCGTCCGGATTGGCCCGACTTGGTGAAGGCTCTGGATTTCCCGCGCGACGATCAGGACTTCGAGGGTTTCCGGGCATTGCAGGCCGTGCTGCGGTATCAGCCGCTCGCGCAGATGCTTCAGTCCGCCGAGGATGTCCTCACGCTCCTCTCGCAGGAGGGCGTCTACATGGATGACCTCTCCGTCGAGACGGGCGACCCGGTCCACTGGCGTCGCTTCATGGCGGGAGAGCGCGGCGCGGAGGTGTCGAGCGTAGGCGGCATTGTCGATGAGCAGGCCCTCGAGTTGACCCGTGCGCTGCTCAAATCCGACATGATCTTCCGAGATACCGCACTCTTCTTCCAACGCCGGTTCGATCGCGTACTGCAGGACTTTGCTCGCGAGGCGGGCGACGAGGAGATCATGGACGTGGCCAACACCCGCTCGGGGCGCGCCTTCATGCTGCTCACGCGCCTGAACGGATCCTTCGACTGATCCAAGACCCCGGTACGCCGAAATTGCCGCTCTCAGGCTGCGCTCGTCTCCACGAGCCGCATCCTGGCAGCCGCCAGATCCTCCGGTGTGTTGATGTTGAAGAACGGATCGCGCCGGTCATGAAAGATCGCACGCGCCGCGCCTTGAGCCTCCGCCCACGCCCGCACCTTCCGTGCCCCGGCAACGATGTCCGCCCGGAGCCGCTCCCGTAGGACCACCGGCCATAGGGCGCAGACCGGATGCGTCAGGAGTTTGCCGCCGGGCTCTTCCGACAGGGCCAGCACCAGCGGCCGTTCGGACGCGACTGCAGCCGCACGGAGCGCCACGACGAGATCTTCGGGAAAAAACGGCGTATCACCGGGCACCGTCACGATGCTTCCGAAACCCTCTGCCGCGGCCCAGTCCAGCCCGGCAAGAACGCCCGCGAGTGGCCCGGGCTGGCCGGAGATGCTGTCGGGGATCACAGGAACGCCAAAACGTGCAAAGCGGGATGCGTCACCACCCGCATTCAGCACCACCTTCGGAACCTGAAGCCGCAAGCGCGCGATGACGTGTTCAAGAACCGTTGCGCCATCCAGATCGAGCAGACACTTATCCCCGCCCCCCATACGGCGTGCGCTCCCGCCAGCAACGACGACACCCGCGACCGGAACGCTCCGCCGATCTGGAGGGAAGATCGCGACGCGGCTTTCAGGCATGTGAGATCCATCGGGGTTGCAGCACGGGTGACGGGCAGGATAGACGATGGACCGCGCAAGGAACAGCGTCTCCCGAAAAGCTCCGGTCATGTCTCAGAATACCACCCGCTCCGCCTTCCTCGCAGGCTTTCGCCAGAGCCTGCCCTTCAACCTCGTCGTCATACCGTTCGCGCTGCTTTTCGGGGTGTTGGCGCACGAGACAGGGTGGGGCGTATTGCAGGCGATCGGGATGAGCCTTGCCGTGATTGCGGGTGCCTCGCAGTTTGCGGCACTTCAGCTCATCAATGACAATGCACCGTTCATCGTCGTGGTCCTGACCGGGCTTGCGGTAAATCTGCGCATGGCGATGTATTCTGCCTCGCTTGTGCCGCATCTCGGCGCGGCGCCGCTCTGGCAGCGGGCGCTGGCCGCTTACGCCCTGACCGATCAGACCTACGGCGTCTCGCTCGCACGCTTCACGCTCCATCCCGAAATGAGCATCCGAGAGCGGATGGCGTTCTTTTTCGGCTCCGTGCTGGCGATCTGTCCGCTCTGGTATGTCTTTACCATCGTCGGTGTCGTGGCAGGTCAGGCCATTCCGCCCGAGTTCGGCCTGGATTTCGCCGCCCCCATTACCTTTATCGCGCTCTTCGCGCCCATGCTGCGCAGCCTGCCGCATCTGGCCGCGGCCTTCGTCTCGGTCGTGGCATCGCTCGCGCTCTCGTTCCTACCCTTCAATCTCTGGATGATCGCCGCAGCTTGCCTCGCAATGGCAACGGGCGCGCTTGCCGAAACATTGCTTGAAAGGCGGACATCATGAGCGAAAGCATGATCTGGGGCGTTATCCTCTGCTTAGGAATCGGCACCTACCTGATCCGCTTCTCGTTCCTCGGGCTGATTGGGGACAGGGATCTGCCGCCACTCGCCAACAAGCTGCTGCGCTACGTGCCAGTCGCGGTTCTGCCAGCCATCGTCACGCCGCTCGTGCTGTCACCCCAGGCCACCGGTGGCGATTTCGACCCGGCGCGCGCCATCGCGGCCCTCGCCGCCCTTGCCTTCGGCGCATGGCGCCGCAGCGTGATCGGCGCCATTCTCGCGGGCATGATCACGCTCTATCTCGGGCTCTGGGTCTTCGGCTGAGGCGGTTTTCGCGGCCTCAGGCCTGCGGCCGATCCTTCAGAATGTCACGGATTTCCGCCAGAAGGGCTTCCGAACTCGGAGCCGGCTCACCCTCGACCTTGGGCTCTTCCTGAGGCATCGCCGCGTCCTTGATCCGGTTCACGCCCTTGACCAGCAGGAAGACGACCCAGGCCACGATCACGAACTTGATCACCGCGTTGATGAAATTGCCATACATGAAGGACGCGGCATGCTCGCCCTCGCCCACCCTGATCATATGGCTCGAAAAATCGACACCGCCGGTAAAGAGGCCGATCAACGGATTGACCAGATCGTCGACCAGTGAGGTCACGATGGCGGTGAAGGCCGCCCCCATGATGATCCCCACGGCCATATCCATGACGTTGCCGCGAGCAATAAAATCCCGAAATTCCTTCAACATCGGTCGCTTCGCTCCTGATTGCAGATGAAACGAAAACTAGCGGCAGCCGCGGTGGACTGACAACAGAAGCGTCAACCGGCCACGGCAGACGAAAGCCGCTTGTGGCCGGTGCACCGCACAAGAAGGGGGTCAGGCCCGTAGAGTGCCGCCGGTTGCCTTCTCGACCGCCCCAATGATCTTGGCGGAAACCGCCTCGATCTGCTTCTCCGTCAAGGTCGCATCGACCGGTTGAAGCCGCACGGCGATCGCGATCGACTTCCGGCCTTCGCCCATCTGCGCCTCAGCCTTGGCGCCCTCGAAAACGTCGAAGACCGACACATCAGCGATCAGCGCCTTGTCGGCGCCGCGCGCCGCCCGAAGCACTGCCTCCGCCTCGATACCCGCATCCAGCACGAAGGCGAAATCCCGCTCCACGCTCTGGAAATCCGACAGTGCAAGTGCCTGCCGCGTGGTACCGCGACTGCGCGCAAAGGGCACCGCCTCGAGAAAGGCGGCGAAGCCGACCGCCGGTCCCTTGACATCAAGCGCGGCGAGCACCTTCGGATGCAGCTCACCGAAAACGCCGATCACGGTCTTCGGCCCAAGGCCGATCACCCCGCTTCTGCCCGGATGCCACCACTCCCGCGCCCCGCGCCGAATCCCGCTGCTTGCAGGCGCGCCGACCGCAGCAAGCACGGCCTCGAGATCAGCCCGAGCATCATGGAGATCGACCGGACGGCGCCCGCCGAACGGATCGCGCGGCCCGGTATGTCCCACACGAATCCCTGCGGCCACGAGACGCTGCTCCCCGGGTTCGCCGCCCTGGAAGCTCTGACCCACCTCGAAAAGCGCCAGATCTCCGAAGCCTCGCGCCTGGTTCCGGGCCGCAGCACGCAGCAGGCCAGGCATCAGACCGGGCCGGAGATGGCTCATTTCCGAGGAAATCGGATTCTCGAGCTGCATCTCGGGGCCGCCCCCGCCAAAGAGTGCCGCAGCCTCCTGGTCGATGAAGGCATAGGTCACGCATTCATTGTAGCCGAGCGCTGCGATCTGCCGCCGGGCCTGAGCCTCGCGCCGCTGAATCGGAGTCAGCGTCGGCTTTGCAACGCCAGCCAGGCGTGCGAGCGGCTTGCCCTCGAGCTTCGTAAGTGATGCCACGCGCGCGACCTCCTCGACGAGATCCGCCTCGCCGAGAACATCCGGCCGCCAGGAAGGAACACCCACCTGCAGCGTCCCCTCGTCTGCATCCTCCGGCGTGAACCCCAGCTCGCGCAGGATACGCACCTGCTCCGCACGCGGGATCTCCATGCCCACAAGCGACACCACCCGCGCAGGATCGAGCCGATAGCTTCTCGAGGTATCGGGCGCCGCTCCGGCCACTGTCACCTCTGCAGCTTGTCCGCCACAAAGATCGAGGATCATCCGGGTCGCGAGTTCCATACCTGCCTTGGTGAAGGCGGGATCAATTCCACGCTCGAACCGGTAGCGCGCATCCGAGTTGATCTTGAGCCGCCGCCCGGTCCGCGCCGTCCGAATCGGGTCGAAATAGGCCGCTTCAACGATCACGTTGACGGTTTCTTCCGTACAGCTCGTACGCAGCCCCCCCATGACCCCACCGATGCTCTCCACACCGGTCGTATCGGCGATCACGGTTTCGGAGCCGTCGAATTGATACGTCTTCTCGTCGAGTGCCTTCAGGCTCTCACCAGGCTTCGCCAGCCGCACCGTCAGCGGTCCATGCACCTTGTCGGCGTCGAAGACGTGCAGCGGGCGGTTGCGATCGAAGGTGAGGAAGTTGGTGATGTCGACCAGCGTCGAAATCGGCCGGAGCCCGATCGCACGAAGCCGGTCCTGCAGCCACTGCGGCGATGGCCCGTTCTTCACGCCCCGGATCAACCGCCCAACGAAGAAGGGGCAGGCTTCCGTTGCCACATCCGGGGCAAGATAGATCGCGAGCGGCGAGGCATCCTCACCGGGCACCGAAGCGATCTCCGGTGTGATGATGCGCCCGAGCCCGCGGGCCGCGAGATCGCGCGCGATCCCTGCCACACCAAGCGCATCCGGCCGATTCGGCGTGATCGCAATCTCGATGACCGGATCGGACGGCCGCACGTCGATATAGCGCGCGCCCACTGGCACGTCGGCGGGAAGCTCGACAATCCCGTCATGCGCATCCGAAAGCTCCATCTCGCGCTCGGACAGCATCATGCCATAGCTTTCGATACCGCGGATCTTGCCAACCTTGATGGTCACGTCGATGCCGGGGATGTAATCGCCCGGCTGCGCCACCACGACCTTGATGCCCGCCCGCGCATTCGGTGCGCCGCAGATGATCTGCTTCTCGCCGTCCGACGTGACGACGCAGCATACCTGGAGCTTGTCGGCCTCGGGATGCTTCTCGGCGGCAACCACCTCGCCCACGGTGAACGCCGCAAGGCGCTCCGCAGGGTTGCTCACGCCCTCGACCTCGAGCCCGAGATCGGTCAGCGCAAAGGTGATCTCCTCGAGCGTCGCATCGGTCTCGAGATGCTCTTTGAGCCAGGATAAGGTGAACTTCATGGCGCCGCCCCGGATGTCTTGACGGAGGCGGGTTTAGGGGATCGGGCCCGGATCGGCAAGAAGCCGGTTGCTCCGTTCACCGCACGCCGGAAATGAAAAGGGCCGACCCAGAGGGTCGGCCCTTTTTCACGAGAACGCGATGGGGTCAGGCAGCTTCGGCGCGCTGCGCCTGGCGTTCGCTTTCCTCGCGGCTGAGCGCGACGGAGGTGCGGACACCGCGGGAGACAAATTCCATCATGCCCTTGACGGTGCGTTCGTTGGGATCGATTCCGGCACACATCAGGACTTCCCGGCCGTCGCGCGAACGCGCCCAGCGGGCAATGACTTCGGGGCCGTTGCCATATTTCTTGTCGTCGGCAATGGCGTCATCAAGAGCAGCCAGGACGACGGCAGCAAACAGCTTCTGGGCGCGGGCACCCTGATCGTTGGTGTAAGCGACCTCATCCACGTAATCGAACATTACGTTTTCCTTTTTGTTAACAGTGCGTCAGAGCGTGGCGCACTATGACGATCTGGTGACAGTTTTGGTCTGCCAATTCCGCAAGGCTGCCCTGCATCTGGTGAATAGCTGAGACGCCTCGAAAGCATGGCGAAGGGGGTAAGCGGTCATATAGTCCGCACCTGCTCACGGATCAACATCCGCGAACGCTCGGACGCAGATTCCTTCCCTGGCGAGAGAATATCTCAATCCAGGGTTGCAAAACGGGCCCAGCAGCCTGCCAAAGCGGCATTTTCGGAGGCCACGTGATCGTGATGTCCTGAGCGCGGGCTGCTACAGGAACCCGCTCCGGGGTGCAAGGCGGCACAACTCACTTTTCCCGACTTCGATCCCGAGCGTGGCCTCCATGCTGCAGCATTCTGCCGGAATCACTCCTGCCCCGGCCATCGTCTGACAAACGGAAGAAAACCCGCCCCCGGCAATCCGGAGGCAGGTATGTATACGCAGTGATTTCAGACCGGACGTGCCGGGCTTCACATGCCAGTGTAGATCGGGAAGCGGCCGCAGAGCTCCATCGCCCGGGCCTTCACGGCATCCTCGACGTCCGAGTTGCCGTCCTCGCCATTCTTCGCGAGGCCATCGACGACATCGACGATCATCCGGCCGATTTCCTCGAACTCCGCCGCACCGAACCCGCGCGTGGTGCCCGCAGGCGTCCCGAGACGGATGCCTGAGGTCACAAACGGCTTCTCCGGATCGAACGGAATGCCGTTCTTGTTGCAGGTGATGTGCGCTCGACCCAATGCCTTCTCAGCCGCCTTGCCCGTCACACCCTTCGGCCGCAGATCGACCAGCATGAGGTGGTTCTCGGTGCCACCCGAAACGATCCCGAGACCGCCCTTCTGGACGGAAGCCGCGAGCGTCTTCGCGTTCGCCACCACCTGCGCCGCATAAGCCTTGAACTCGGGCGTCAGCGCCTCACCGAGCGCCACGGCCTTCGCCGCGATCACATGCATGAGCGGGCCACCCTGGAGACCGGGGAAGACGGCCGAGTTGATCTTCTTCGCGATCGCCTCGTCATTCGAGAGGATCAGGCCGCCACGCGGTCCGCGCAGGCTCTTGTGGGTCGTCGTCGTCACCACATGGGCATGCGGCACCGGCGAGGGATGCACACCGCCGGCAACAAGGCCCGCGATATGGGCCATGTCAACCATCAGATAGGCCCCGACCTCATCCGCAATCTCGCGGAACGCCGCCCAGTCCCAGATGCGGCTATATGCCGTGCCGCCGGCCAGGATCAGCTTCGGCTTGTGCTCGCGGGCTTTGGCGCGGATGTCCTCCATGTCGAGAAGCTGGTCCTGCTGGCGCACGCCATAGGAAACCACATTGAACCACTTGCCCGACATGTTGACTGGCGAGCCGTGCGTCAGGTGACCACCGGAATTGAGATCGAGCCCCATGAAGGTATCGCCCGGCTCAAGCAGCGCGAGAAACACCGCCTGGTTCATCTGGCTGCCCGAGTTGGGCTGAACATTGGCGAAATTCGCCCCGAAAAGCTCGCAGGCCCGGTCGATCGCGAGCTGCTCGGCAATATCGACAAACTGGCAGCCGCCATAATAGCGCTTGCCCGGATAGCCCTCGGCATACTTGTTGGTGAGCACCGAGCCCTGCGCCTGAAGAACGGCAAGGCTGACGATGTTCTCGGAGGCGATCAGCTCGATCTCCTCGCGCTGGCGCCCAAGCTCCTGACCGATGACCTCGAAGATCGCAGCATCGCGGCTCGAGAGCGGTTCGGTAAAGAAGGGGGATGAGGGCGTGGCGTGCTTCATGACGGGACTCCTCGCAGACAAGAGGGTGTGACGCGCCGGTCACATAGCCGGTTCCGGCGATCTGGGGAAGGCCCGAAACGCCCTGTCGTCCCGGGGCACGATCCTGTTGCGCCCGGTCGCGGGATACGCGTGCAGGCACGCTCGACCACGGAATGGCGCGCCGCCCCCCTTGTAACCGGCTGAAGAAATTCACGTCTCCCTGCATTGTGGTGAAGACATGATCCCTATGCATGGGAGCCATGCAAAAATCGCAGCTTCCGCCATCGCCCTGGTGGCGCGATAGGCTGGCAGGGATTGCACCCGATGTTCGGGGCGAGTCGCACGCCGTCCGGATGTTCCCGAAATGACCAGCCTCTTCGACCTGATCGGCCTCGTGGCCGCTGCGCTTACCACGTTCGCCTTCCTGCCTCAGGTCATCCAGACTTGGCGAAGCCGTTCGGCCGCGGGCCTCAATTTCGCGATGCTGCTCGTGCTCGCGACCGGCGTCTTTCTCTGGCTCGTCTACGGGATCGGCGCGGGCCAGCTGCCCGTCATCCTCGCCAATGGAGCGACGCTTGTCCTTGTCCTGATCCTGCTCGGCTTCAAGACGCGGGATCTTCTGCGGCGCGACCCTCTGGCGCCCTGACCGCCGCGCGCGCGGCCTCCGCTGCCGCGACCTGCACGAGCTCGCCCAACCCATCTGCGGACGTGATGTGAACGTCGCGCTGCGGGAACGGGATGGAAATGCCCTCCTTGCGGAACCGCGACGCGATCTCGAAATTCACGTCCGACTTGACCGTCAGCATGAAGTTCACATCGCGCAGGCGGCAGCGCAGTTCGAAATTCATCGAATCCGCGCCAAATTCCATGAAAAGCACGCTCGGAGCCGGATCCTCGAGCACCAGCGGATGACCCTCGATGATGTCGAGCAGAATCCGCTCGACCTGCCGGGGGTCGGAGTCGTAGCTCACCCCCACCGGCACGATGAGCCGCCCCGTCATGTCGGAATGCGTCCGGTTGAGCACCGTGCCTGCCACGAGATCCGCATTGGGAACGATCACCGCCGCGCGATCGAAGGTCTCGATCTCGGTCGACCGCACCCGGATACCACGGACATAGCCCGAGAACTCGCCGACCTCGATCCAGTCGCCTTCCTTGATCGGCCGTTCGATGAGCAGAATGATGCCCGAAACGAAGTTTGACACCACCGTCTGCAGGCCGAAGCCGATACCGACGGACAGTGCGCCCGCAACAATCGCGAGATTGGTGAGATCGAGCCCCGCGGCGGAAATCCCGAGGATCGCCGCGATCGCGAAACCGATATAGTTCACCCCCGCGACCACCGCGTTGCGTCCGCCTGCATCGAGGCGCGTGCGCGGCAAAACAGTCCCCCGGAGCACAGTCTGGAGCAGCCGGGTGAGACCCAGGATGATGCCGAACGAAAGCAGGAACTTGACGATCACCCCAGGCGAAAGCGTCACGCCACCCACGACGATCCCGTCGCTCAGGATCCGCCACGCCTCGGCAATGTCAGTCGGCCGTGCCCCCCAGATCAGCCCGAGAATGGGCAGACAGGCGAAAAAGACCAGAATCGCCACGAAGACCGGAATGAGCCCGCCATTGGGCGGTCCGCTTTCGTTGTCGTGCTGCTGGGAGAAGAGCGACACGGCGGTCTTGCTGATGAGATCGAAGACAACGAGCGCCGCGCCCCCGAGCCCGATCGTCTGCATGAGCGGAAACTCGAGGAGCCGCGCGGCAGCAAGAAAACCGCAGGCGGCGAGCGCCGGTGCCGCGGCCGCGGCAAATTTGGTGAGACGGCCGAACAGATCGAGCACATGAAGGCCGATCCCGACCGTCTGGGCATCCGCCCCCAGGCCGCTCACCCGCTCGCTGATCCGCCGACGGATAAGACGGATCAGCGACGCCGCCGCAAGCAGCTGGATCGCCCCGAGGACGATGATCGGGAAATAGAGAACCGCCTGCGCTGCCGCGGTAAGCCGCCAGATGCCGATCATCGAACCGATGATGCTGTCGAAGGCCAGCAGCACCCCGAGGTACATCACGAGCCGCGCTCCGGCCCGGGCCTCGACATTGTCGATCGGCAGGATGCGGTAGTTGGCCGTGCGCGGCGCGAAGAGGCTTCCCCCGAGCCAGCCCGCACCGATGAGATACCAGGCGAAATCCGGCACGGCGAAGAAGCGAACCTCCGGCTGATCCGCGAACCAGGCCTCCGGCCGCAGCGCCGCGAAAAGCAACCCCACCCCGACCGTCGGCAGGACGATGCGGTTCATGTTCCGGAGCGCGAGAATCCAGGCAACGCTGCGCGGCCGTGTCGCGACTGAGAGGCGCTTCTCGATCCAGTTGCTGAGCCGCATCCGGACCGTGAAGGTCACGGCAACCGCAACGATCAGCAACAGGAGCCGCAAGGGCAGCTTGGTGATCAGAGCTTCGCGGAAGGCCTCATTCTCGAGCGCCTTCTGCGCGACGGCAAGATGCTCGTTGGCCGCTTGTGAGATCGCTTCCACCGTCTCCTGCCAGTGCCGTGGCAGGACAGGAGCAGGGCCGCGCGTGACGAGGTTCTCGGAAAATTCCTGAATCAGCTTGCGATCGAGATCGGCGATAAGGCCATTGGCCCGCAACACCGCTTCCTGCGCCTGAAGGATCGGCACCTTCGCGTCGTTGAGCTGCTTTTCGAGGCTGGCGCGCCGGTCGGTGATTTCCGGGGATTCAGTCGCACCATCGGTCGGGGCCGGGCCGAGCGTATCGAGCCGGGCCTTGAGATCGTCGAGCGAACTCTGGCCATTGGCCTGAGCATCGAGCGCGACGTTCCGCGCCCGGACCAGATCCTCGCGCTCGGCCTGAAGCTGATCGATCTGGGTCGTGGGTTCTTCGAGCAGCGTCTGGACCTTGGACGACCATGCGTCAAGTTCCTCCGAGGTCGGAACCTTGGGCTTTTCCTTCTCGGCGGCCGCCTTGGGCTGGGCAAAGGCCATTGGAGCCACGCCGCCCGGACCAAGGCAGACGAGCAGCGCAAGAAGGACGACCGTCCTCAGGAAGGTCGTCATACCGGGCACCCACCTCATGAGGTCTACCTAGACCTCCATCACATCGGGTATGTCCGTGCGGCCGCTCTCGAGCCACGCCGGAACCGGCAGCCCCTTGGAGCGCAGGAAGTCGGGATTGTAGAGCTTCGACTGATAGCGCGTGCCGTAATCGCAGAGCATGGTGACGATGGTATGGCCCGGCCCGAGATCGCGCGCCATGCGGATGGCACCCGCGACATTCACCCCGCTCGAGGAGCCGAGGCAGAGACCTTCCTCGGCGAGCAGGTCGAAAACCACGTCGAGCGCCTCGGTATCGGGGATATTGTAGGGCATGTCGACCGTCAGCCCTTCGAGATTGGCGGTGATCCGCCCCTGCCCGATGCCCTCGGTGATCGAGGAACCCTCGGCCTTCAGTTCTCCGTGGGCATAATAATTGTAGAGCGCGGCGCCATCGGGGTCCGCAAGCCCTATCTTGACGTCCGGATTCCGGCTGCGCAGCCCGGCCGCCACGCCAGCCAGCGTGCCGCCCGATCCCACCGCGCAGATGAAGCCGTCGACCTTTCCGCCGGTCTGCTCCCATATCTCGGGCGCCGTCGTCTCGATATGCGCCTGCCGGTTTGCCACATTGTCAAACTGGTTCGCCCACACCGCGCCCTTCGGATCCTGCGCCGCGAGCGCCTCCGCCAGACGGCCCGAATACCGGACGTAGTTGTTGGGGTTCCGGTAAGGCGCCGCGGGCACTTCCACAAGCTCGGCGCCCGCAATGCGCAGCATGTCCTTCTTTTCCTGCGCCTGCGTCTCGGGAATGACGATCACCGTGCGATAGCCCAGTGCCGAGCCGACCAGCGCAAGCCCGATGCCGGTGTTCCCGGCGGTACCCTCGACGATCGTCCCGCCGGGTTTCAGCGTGCCGCGCGCCTCGGCATCCCGGATGATGTAGAGTGCCGCCCGGTCCTTGACCGACTGGCCGGGGTTCATGAACTCCGCCTTGCCGAGGATCTCGCAGCCGGTTTCTTCGGACGCCCGGCGCAGCCGGATCAGCGGCGTGTTCCCCACGGCCTCTGGCAGATCCCTGACAAGTCTCATAGCACACTCCGATACGCGACGAAGAAGACGGGCGATCCCGGTGGCCCTGATTAGACCGATCGCCCGGCTCCATCAAGCCGCGCTCGAAGCCCCCCAGTCACGGACAAGCTGGCTGCGGTTGGCATCGAGCCAGAGCAGCGAAAGGATGAGCGGGCCGACATTGATCTCTCCCGAGGCGACCGCCTCCATCGCGACCTCGAGCGGCACGACGATCGAACGGATATCCTCGCCCTCCTCGGCAAGTCCGTGCACCCCGCCTGCGCGGGAAAGATCAGCCTCCGCGATGAAGGGGGTCAGGAACTCCGCACAGACACCGGGGGTGGAGTAGTACCCCGGCAGCTGCACGAGCCGGCCGAGCTCGAGCCCGGCCTCCTCGCGCGCCTCGCGCCGCACCGATTCATCGAGCGGCTCGAGCTTGTCGCAACGCCCGGCAATGGGCTCGAGCAGCCAGGGGTTGGTATCGCGCCGCGCATGCGGCCCCGGGCGGAACTGCTCGATGAGCAGCACCGTGCCCTGCACCGGATCGTAGGGCACGACCGTCACACCGTCGCCGCTGACCATCACCGCCCGTTCGATCGGGCCGGAGGCACCGCCATCGAAGCGCCGGTGGCTCACCACATGCTCCTCGACGCCGAAATACTTCGCATACCCGCTCTGAAGGCCGAGAACTTCGACATCCCCGGGTCGCGGTGAGCGGCGCAGAACGGCCGGCAGATCGGTGCTCCGGCCGCGGACACGCGCGAGCGCGCGGAAACAGATCCCATGCAGCAGAGCGGGCATCTCGCCCGGCCGCCGTTCCCCGATATGCCCGGCGATCTCGCGAACGATCTCATGGAGCAGCATCTGCCGTTCGCCGGTCCAGTTGCGCGGCTCGGCGATGCGCGAGGGGCCTGAAGGCGCCTTCTCCCGGACATGGGCCAGGACCACTGCGGGGCCATCCGCGCCATCGACGGGAACCTCCGCCGTCTCGGCACCGAAGGCCGCCATCACGAAGGTCACACGCGCCGCCGCCGCGGCCTCCGCCGTGACGATCACACCCTCCGTAAGGCCGCCCTCCCGCCGGAGCAGGCTGAGCGCCATGCCAGACCTGTCCTCGACAAGAACGTGATCGGGGAGCGTGGCGCGCCGCAGCGAAACCGGCGCCGTGTCATCATCGAAGAGAACATCCAGAATGTCCGGATGCGCGAAAGGTGCCGAAAGAAAGATGTCCAACAATTCAGTACCTCGAACGGGTTCAGGATCGTAGGCACGCCGCGTCGGCGCCATGATGAAATGCCCCGGACCTCCCGAGCATTGTCTTGCACTGCAATATTGCCGCATCTCAAGGTTTCATTCCAGCCCTATATACAACCAATGCTTGCAAGATGGTTGCGGAGCCGGGCCTGCCGGTGAAACCTCGATCAACGGCCGTCGTGGAAAAGGTTGGGGGCGACCCCCCTGCCCGTCAAGTCCGGCCCGGCCTCACGAGCCGTCACGCCGACGTGCCCGGCAAAGCTCCGCCGGTGCTGGATCGCCACGGCTCCACTTCCATCCGCCCTCGCGCCACGCTATGCTGACTGCGCCTGACGGTGCCCAAGTGGCGCGGCAATCATGCTGCGGCACGAGGGTGAAACGGGAAGCCGGTCCAGGGCGCGGAAAATCTCGCGCCCGACTCCGGCGCTGCCCCCGCAACGGTAGGCGAGAGGCGGCGGTTCATGATGCCACTGTGCCCGGTCGGGCATGGGAAGGCGGACCGCCCGGCGGAAACGCCGCTCGCAAGCCCGGAGACCGGCCCGATGGCGTTCGAACTGGCGGCGCGGGGCGCGTCCGGCCGGGCGTCACTGCCCTGTCCCTGCCCTCGTCCGTCCTCTTGCGCAATCCAGGCCGCTGCACGGGGTGTATGCGGCGCACGGAAAGGACAATCAGATGCATATCGAACCCGGCGTGGTGACCGGCGCCAAACTTGCGCTCTCCTACGCGACCGCCACAGGGGCTGGCGCCTGGGTCATCCGGCACGCCATCGCCGAAGCCCGCAGCGAAGGCCTGGGCGCACTGGCGCTGCGCACGGCGGTTTCCGCCGGCCTCGTCTTCGCCTTCTTCGAGATCCTGCCGCATTTCCCGGTCGGCGTTTCGGAAGTGCATTTGATCTTCGGATCGACACTCTTCCTGATTTTCGGCGCCGCGCCCGCCGCGCTCGGCCTTGCCCTCGGCCTGCTGATCCAGGGCCTGTTCTTCGCCCCGTTCGACCTGCCGCAATACGGCATGAACGTGACGACGCTCATCGTGCCGCTGCTGGCTGTACGGGCCGTCGCGCACCGGCTCATCGCCAACGGCACACCCTATGTCGACCTCAAGTATCGCGAGGCGCTTGCCCTTTCCGTCACCTATCAGGGCGGCGTAGTGCTCTGGGTCGGGTTCTGGGCGCTCTACGGCCACGGCCTGGAAGCCTCGAACCTCGCGGCCATCGCGAGCTTTGGCGCCGCCTACATGAGTGTGATCCTGATCGAGCCGCTGGCCGATCTCGGCGTGCTCGCGGCCGCCAAGGCGCTCCACGGCCTGTCGCATTCGCGGCTCGTCCAGACCCGCGTCCACACCGCCTGACGCGTCCCGCGCCGCCCCCGCCCATTTGGGGGCGGCGCCTCCCCCACCTGCATCCTGCCGCCAGACGCGCTATGATCGCCGGGCAGTCTGCGGGAGGCTCCGATGCTGACGATCCGAACCATGACCGAAGCCGATCTCGGCCGTGTCCTCGACTGGGCCGCGCTCGAGGGCTGGAATCCCGGCCGCGACGATGCCCGCACCTTCTTCGCAAGCGACCCCGAGGGCTTCCTGATCGGGGAGATCGGGGGCGAACCGGTGGCGGCGATCTCCGTCGTGCGCCACGCGCCGGAGGTGGGCTTTCTCGGCCTCTACATCTGCCGCCCCGAATGGCGCGGACAGGGCCACGGGCTCGCGCTCTGGCAAGCCGGGATCGCGCGGCGCGCGGGCGCCTCCATCGGCCTCGACGGGGTGGTGGCGCAACAGACGAACTACCGCCGCTCGGGCTTCGCCCTCTCCCACCGCAACATCCGCTTCAGCGGCCCGGCACCGGCACCGGACCCCATCGCCGAGGGCATCCGGCCGATCACACCCGATCTCGTCGCGGCGGTGATCGCATATGACGCGGCGATCGCCGGTTACGCGCGTCCGGCCTATCTCCGCGCCTGGCTCGCCCCCTCCCCCCATCGAACGGCGCTTGTCCTCCTGCGCGGCGCCCGGATCCGCGGCTACGGCGTGCTGCGCGCCTGCCTCGAGGGCAGCAAGATCGGGCCGCTCTTCGCCGACGGCCCCGGCGAGGCCCGCGCCCTCTTCACCGCGCTTGCCCGCCACGCAGGCGACGGCCCCGTCATCCTCGACGTCCCCGAACCCAACGTGGCCGCAACCGCGCTCGCCTGGGACTTCGGCCTCACACCGGGCTTCGAGACCGCCCGCATGTGGCTCGGGCCCCCGCCGCCCGAAGACCCCTCCCGAACCTTCGGCGTCGCGAGCTTCGAGCTGGGGTGAAAGGGGCTGCCATCACTGGCCCTCACTTTCCCCTGGGCAGATTGCACAAAATCCTTACGTAAAATAATCCCGGAACATCTTCGCAAAAACAGTGGAATACGACGGCACCCCCGGATGGCGCCGCCTTTCGCAGCAACGAAGAGGCGTCGTTGAAGGTTGCGGGATCAGCTTGCCCTTTTCGATGTTGTTCCGGGCCCCAATAGCGACGCAACCTTTTGCTTCCGCGCCACAACCTGCCATAGTCCCCGGGCATTCAATCACGCCACCATTCCGAGCCCCACCCATGGCCAATCCCCAGCACCTCGAATGGCTCCTCGAAGGCGTCGAGGCGTGGAACGCACGGCGCGAGCGGGAAGATTTCGTGCCGGGCCTCAGTGGGGCGAAGCTCAGGGGGGCGAAGCTCAGGGGAGCGAACCTCTGGGGGGCGGACCTCAGGGGGGCGGACCTCTGGGGGGCGGACCTCAGGGGGGCGGACCTCTGGGGGGCGGACCTCAGGGGGGCGAACGTGAAATCGGTATACTCCAGCATGGGCACGAACGATGCAGGTGTGCCGGAGTATACCGATTTAAAGAGCACCATCGAGCTAATCCAGGAACAGCTCGACAAAATGGATGGCGACACTGGTGTCATCCTGCCCGAGGGCCTGCACCACCCGGCCCATTGGCCCGATCCGGAAATGCCAGGACAGGCAATCGAGGAAGCCTTCTCGGTTGAAGAGCAGATCGAAACGAGAGGGCAAGATCCGCATCTTCCCGCCACTAGAGGGGTATCTACCAACTTGGTGGTGGCCGTCCGTGCGCGGAGCACCGCAGAAATACGCCAATCCCTGACGGGGACCTACAGCGAAGCCTCAAGCCTCGCGCAATACATGGTGGAGCAGATCCAGCGGGAAATCGCTGCGCATCTTATGGTGCCGGTCCCCAACGATGCAGAGAAGCTATCCGAGTATAACGCCCGACTGAACTTCCTCCGGGAGACACTGGTCGTAGTCGAAAATCTGCACGCACGCCTTCCAGTTGGCAGCGCGCCCGATTTGTCAGAGCAGGACGCCGCGATCCTCAAGGAGAAGCTGATCGCATTGGCAGACAGGCTACAGATCGCGATCAGTTATCTGGACTCACATACCGGGACCTACGGCAACCTGTGGAAATTCGGTATGATCGGGCTGGGGACCTCTCTCCTTGGACTCTTCGGCATTCCCGCCAATCCCGGCGCATTGGTCGCAGCGGGCGTCGTTGGCGCCTCGACTTTCAGGGTTATCTTTTCGAAATAGCTGTCGCTCCGCAGCGTGCGTTGCAGCCAGACCGCCGTAAATACCCCACAAAATCACTATGCATACGCCCTGTGCATGGAATGTGCATGCGTTGCACATGCCCCAGATTGCGCAGGGCCCGCCCCCTCGCTATATCCCCGCCATGCTGGACAGAGCCATGAACACGCCCGAACTGCCGCCCGAAGTCGCCCGCCGGCGGACCTTCGCGATCATCTCACATCCCGATGCGGGCAAGACAACGCTGACGGAGAAGTTCCTGCTCTACGGCGGCGCCATCCAGATGGCGGGCCAGGTCCGCGCCAAGGGCGAGGCGCGCAGAACTCGCAGCGATTTCATGAAGTTGGAGCAGGATCGCGGCATCTCTGTCTCGGCCTCCGCCATGTCCTTCCCCTTCCAGGACTGGTGGTTCAACCTCGTGGACACGCCGGGCCACAGCGACTTCTCCGAAGACACCTACCGGACGCTGACGGCAGTCGATGCGGCCATCATGGTGATCGACGGGGCGAAGGGGGTCGAGAGCCAGACGCGCAAGCTCTTCGAGGTCTGCCGCCTCCGCGACCTGCCGATCATCACCTTCTGCAACAAGATGGACCGCGAGGCCCGCGATACCTTTGAAATCATAGACGAAATCCAGCAGGAGCTCCAGCTCGACGTCTGCCCGGCAAGCTGGCCCATCGGCATGGGCCGCGAGTTTCTCGGCTGCTACGACATGCTGAACGACCGGCTCGAGCTCATGGACCGCGCCGATCGCAACAAGCGCGCCGAGAGCATCCGCATGGAAGGCCTCGACGATCCGCGGATGGCCGACCACATTCCGGCGGACCTGCTCGAGACCCTCCGCGAGGAGGTCGAGATGGCGCGCGAGCTGCTGCCCACCTTCGACCACCAGGCCATGCTCGACGGCAACCTCTCGCCGATCTGGTTCGGCTCGGCGATCAACTCCTTCGGGGTGCAGGAGCTCATGCGCGGCATCGGGCTCTACGGGCCCCCGCCCCAGATCCGCCCGACCGAAACCCGCGGCGTCGGCGCCTGGGAAGACAAGGTCACCGGCTTCGTCTTCAAGGTCCAGGCCAACATGGACCCCAAGCACCGCGACCGCGTGGCCTTCGTCCGCCTCTGCTCTGGCCATTTTGCCCGTGGCATGAAGCTCAAGCACGTGCGCACCGGCAAGCCGATGGCGATCTCCAACCCCGTGCTCTTCCTCGCCAACGACCGCGAACTGGCCGAGGATGCCTGGGCCGGCGACATCATCGGCATCCCGAACCACGGCCAGCTCCGCATCGGCGATGCGCTGACCGAAGGCGAGGACCTGCGCTTCACCGGCATTCCCTCGTTTGCGCCGGAACTCCTGCAGAACGTCCGCGCGGGCGATCCGATGAAGGCCAAGCACCTCGAAAAGGCGCTGACCCAGTTCGCCGAGGAAGGCGCCTCGAAGCTCTTCAAGCCGGTATTCGGCTCGGGCTGGATCGTCGGCGTCGTCGGCCCCCTCCAGTTCGATGTGCTCGCCTCCCGCATCGAGCTCGAATACGGGCTTCCCGTCCGCTTCGAGCCGACCCAGTTCACATCCGCGCGCTGGATCTCGGGCCCGAAGGACAAGATCGAGGCCTTCATCAAGGCCAACAAGGGCCATATGGCCGAGGACCACGACGGCGATCCGGTCTACATGACCCGCCTGCAATGGGACATCGACCGCGTGGAGCGCGATTATCCAGACCTTCGGCTTACCGCGACAAAGGAAATGATGGTCTGATTTCCGGGCGGAGACGCGCGCGGCCGAGACGGATTGGTTTACCGGCCCGGGCGCGCTAGGGAGGGCGGGTTCCCCGGATCGAGGCCCCATGCTCCCCAACCTCGCCATAGTCCTGCCGATCTTCGCCCTGATCCTTGCGGGCTGGCTCGCGCGGCGCAGCAATGCGCTCGGGCCGGATGCCACCCGCGAGGTGAACCGTCTTGTGGTCTATCTCGCCCTTCCCGCCCTGCTCTTCGACATCATGGCGAACGCGAGCCCCGCGGAGATCTGGCAACCCGGCTTCATTTTCGCCTTCTCGGCCGGGTGTGCAGCCGTTTTCGGGATCACCCTTCTTGTGCGGATGCGCCGCGGCCGCCGGCTTGCCGATGCCGCGATCGACGGGCTCAATGCCGCCTATCCCAATACCGGCTATGTCGGCTTTCCGCTCGTTCTTGCGGTCATTGGCCCGGATGGTCTGGCCGCAACGCTCCTCGCGACCATCCTCACCGCCTGCGTGCTCTTCGGCGTCGCGATCGTGCTGATCGAAAGCGCGCTCCATTCCGGGATGCGCCGCCGGGATATTGCGCGGCGGACGCTCTCCGCGCTGGTCCGGAACCCGCTCCTCCTCGCGCCGGCTGTCGGGGCTCTCGTCATGCTGTCGGGCTGGCCGGTGCCGAAGCCGCTCGAAACCTTCCTCGATCTTCTCGGCGGGGCCGCCTCGCCCTGCGCGCTTGTAGCGCTCGGGCTCTTCCTCGCCGACAATGCCGGCCGCCGCCCGGAAGAGGGGCGCAGCGCCGAGCTCCTGCTTGTCGTCCTGAAGCTGGCGGTCCAGCCTGCGGTCACATGGCTCGTCGCCGTGCCCCTGCTCGGGCTCCCGGCCACTGCGGCCCAGACCGCGGTGCTGCTCTCGGCGCTTCCGACTGGCACCGGCCCGTTCATGCTCGCAGCCTTCTACGGGCGCGATGCACTGCTGACCGCGCGCGTGGTCGTGGCAACCACCGTGCTCTCCGTTCTGACCCTTTCGCTCTATCTCGCGGCAAGCCAGTGAACGCGGACCGAGGCGCGGTTGCAAGACCGCCGGGATGGCAGATCAAAGACCACGCGGCAGAACACCCGAGCATAGTGTCCGCATGCGATCAAAATTACTGTGCGACAATTTAAAGCGTGACAGAATTTATCCTCCGGGACTAGCCTTTCCTCTGCAGGGGAACGGGGACCACGCAACGGAAGACTGGAGAATAGCTACAGCGGGGCATTGCCCTCCGCTGCAATTTCGTTTCGGACGGCCGCCGGCGACCGGCGAAACGCTCCGACAGGCTCGCTCCCGCGGCGTGCCTGCGAGCCAGATCCGTCCCGTCATCGCTCACCGCCACCTGCTCGAAAAGACTATGCCCCGCGTCCTCTGCGGGCCGACAGGAAGGACCGTGCCATGACAAGAATTGTCGTAACCCATTCCGGCGATACCACCGATCCCGACGATGGGCGCCTCACTCTCAGGGAAGCCGTTGCGCTCGCGGAGGCGACGGAGGGCGCGGACCGCATTGTCTTTGCCAAGGCCGTTTCCCGCGTCACGCTCGAGCGGTCCCTGACCATCGACGACGATTCTGTGCTCGTCATCGAGGGCGACCGGAATCGCGACGGGCTTGCCGATGTCACGATTTCCGCCAGCGACAGTTTCAGCGGTGGATCGCTGCTGCATAACGACGGCACCGACCTCCGGATCGACAGCGTGCATTTCGGCGGATTCGACATCACGCGGTCCGACGGCTTCAATTCCATCTTCGCCGGCACCACCGGCGGCAATGGCGGCAGTTTCGCGACGATCTACAACGAGTCCCTCGCCAGGCTCACGCTTTCGGGCGTCGAGTTCGCCGACATCGGCATCACCGCCGGCAATGGCGGCACGGGCGGGGCCGGAGCCAACGGAACGGCCGGCACGAGCTTCGGCACCGCCGACAACGGCATGAACGGCCGTAGCGGCGGCAGCGGCCAGAGCGGGACAGGGGGCGGCAACGGCGGGGCCGGCGGGATGGCCGTTGGCGCGGTCTGGAACGATGCATCGGCAACCCTCAAGGTCATCAACGTCGCCGTTACACCCGATGTCAGCGTCTCGGCGGGGGATGGAGGCGCAGGCGCGCGCGGGGGGACCGGCGGCAATGGCGGGCGTGGCCAGAACGGCGGCGACGGCGTGGCCTTTGGCGCATTCCCTGGCGACCTCCTGCCAGGGAACGGCGGGAATGGCGGCGCGGGAGGCCGCGGCGGGTCCGGCGGACCCGGCGGGCTCGGCGGCAATGCGACGGCGGGGATCTATAACGAGGGCACCCTGGCCATCCGCACCGGGCTCGGCGGGGCAGGCGCAACCGCGGACGCAGGCTCCGGGGGCTCTGGCGGCAGCGGCGGCTCCGGCGGGCGCGGCGGGGCGGGCGGTTCGGGCGGCTCGCTCTTCCTCTACCCCGACGGCGCACCGGGCCGGACCGGCAGCACCGGATCGAACGGAAGCACCGGAAGCACCGGAATTGCGGGAGATGCGGACACCCTGCTGCTCACGGACGGGTCCGAGACGGCGCGGGTCTTCGACACGCTGGTCTTTGCCCATGCCTCGCAGACGGCGGCGCGCGAGGGCGGATCGCTCATCTTCACGGTGGTCCGGCTCGGATCGAGCGACACGAATTTCACCGTCGACTGGAAGATCGGCGGCGGGCCGACCATCGGCGGCAAGGATCTCGACGGTTCCGGCCTTTCGGGCGAGGTCGAGTTCACCGCGGGTGGCGCCGATGTCCGGCGGGTGAAGGTGGATCTCGCCAGAGACGGGCACACCGAAGGCAACGAGACGCTGGTCTTCCGGCTGGGCGAGGCCAACTTCACCTCGACGACCGACGAGACCGTCGGGTTCGGCACGGTACGGGCGCTCAGCACGATCCGCGATGCGGACGCCCCGACGGGCCGGGGCGATCGGCTGGTCGGCACAGTGTTCGACGACGAGATCAATGCGCTCGGGGGCAACGACAAGATGTTTGGCGCCGGCGGCAACGACAAGCTGCTGGGCAATTCCGGCAACGATTCGATCCGGGGTGGCGCGGGCAATGACAAGCTCATTGGCGGCAACGACCGGGATAATCTGACCGGGAACGAGGGAAGGGACACGCTGGTGGGCGGGCTCGGCGCCGACCGGATGACGGGAGGGGCAGATGGTGATGTCTTTGTCTTCACGGACTTCCGCGATTCCCGGCCCGGCACGGCCCGCGACGTCATCACGGATTTCGGCCGCGGCGACGACAAGATTCATCTCGTCCGGATCGACGGCGACCCGCTGCGCGACGGCAATCAGCATCTCGAATTCATCGGCCGCAACGCCTTCGATGGCGACGGCGGTCAGGTCCGGTTTGATGCGGCCCATCACCGGCTTCTGGTCGATCTGACCGGGAACGGCCGCCCGGAGATGGAGATCGCGCTCGCCCATGTCTCGCATTTCAGCGCCGACGATCTGATCCTCTGAGCGGGGCTCCGGAGGGTCGTTTCACCGTGAAAACGAGGGTTTTCACGGTGAAACGGAAATCAAGTGTCTGAAATATCTTGATAAAGTTGCTAACAAATCATGAATCAGGCCGTGAAACGCTGCGCGGAGACCGGCAGGGCCGAGGGCGCGTGCGGAGCGCCGGGGGCCATTCCGGGCCCGTGGTTAACCGGCGCGTGAGCAGTTTGGGTTAGATTTGCAGGATCGGGCAAGGGGGAGCGCGCGCTGGGCGCACCGCGGCCCGCCCGGCACGGCCGGGTTACACTTGTTTCGATTATTACGGTTATTTCATTTGAGAGAACATGCCTGAGACCTTATTTGTCGATTGCACGCCGCAGAGCCGTTTCGGCGCGGAAACGCCGCAGACACGCCCGCGACGTCACGGAGGGAAGACAGGAATGGGACACGCAGACAGGGTCGTCGCGCTCACGAAACGCCTGCCGACCCATGACGAGATGACGAACGCCGCCGATGCCGCAACGGCGCTGGCGCGGGCGCGCAACGACGACGGCTCGCTGACGATCTTCGTCGATGCGGACGGCAAGGAGATGCGCCTCGCGCCCGCCGTCGGCGATGTGGTGATCGACCTGCTCGGCCTGCTCGCGCGCAACAACATGGTCACCATCGTGCCGACGGGCGCCGAGCTCACGACGCAGCAGGCGGCGGATCTGCTCAATGTCAGCCGGCCCTATCTGAGCGGCCTGCTGAAGGACGGAACCATCGACCATATCCAGGTCGGCTCACACCGGCGGGTCCGGCTCGAGGATCTGATGGCCTACAAGGCCAAGCGCGACGCGGGCCGGCGCGGAGCGTTGCGGGAGATGGCGCGGCTCGGGCAGGACTTCGACGCCGACTGACCAGATCGATTCCGCCTTGGGCCAGCATTACGCCGACCGCTTCACCGTCGTTCTCGACGCGAACGTCCTGTATCCGTTCTGGATGCGGGATGCCCTGCTGCGCTTTCATGAAGCCGGGCTGTTTCGCGCCCGCTGGAGCGACACGATTGTCGAGGAATGGATGAGATCCCTGCTCGCCTGCAAACCCGACCGGGCCGAGAGCGTCCACCGCCAGGTCGCGGCGATGCGCACGCACTTCGACGATTCCTGGGTGCGCGGGCATGAGACGCTGATCGACGGGCTGACGCTGCCCGATCCCGACGACCGGCATGTACTGGCCGCCGCCATCAGATGCGGCGCCCAGCATATCGTCACCCGCAACCTGAAGGATTTTCCGGCGGAGGCGCTCGCGCCCTTCGATGTGGAGGCGATCGACCCGGACGATTTCCTGTGCCGGACCTTCGAGCTCTACCCGGAAGCCGGCATCGACGCCTTCCGGCAGATGCGGGAGGACTACCGCAATCCGCCCTTCCGCCCGGCGGAATTCCTGATGGAGCTGGCCGCGAAGGGCATGCCGCGGCTGGCCGCGCGGCTGAAGCCCGACTGCACCCGGATCTGAGCGCGCCGCCCCTCCGCCGCTATTTCAGCACGCCCAGCGCGGCGGCGATGGTGGGTTCGTAGCGCACGAGCGGGGGCCTGATACCATGCGCGACGAGTTCGCGGCGGACATCCGGCGCGGTACCGGTCAGGATCACCTCCATGCCCTTGCGCCCGGTCTTGCGGGTGAGGATCTCGATGGTGTTGGCCGCGGTCGAATCGATGAAGGGCACGGCGGCGAAATCGATCACCAGCGCGCGGTGCTGATCCGAGATGCGGTCGAGCACCGAGCCGATGGAAGCCGCCGCGCCGAAGAAGAACGCCCCCGAGATGCGGTAGACCACGACATTCGGGTCGCGCGCCTCGCATTCCTCGTAAGGCACGCGGTCGGCGCCCTGGGTGTCGGCCTGATCCTCGGAGACGAGGGGCGTGTGGCTGGTGATCGCGGTGGTCTGCGACATGCGGTGGAGGAAGAGCACCGAGCCGAGCGCGAAGCCCACGACGATCGCCTCGGTGAGATCGCGGAAGACGGTGAGCAGGAAGGTTGTCAGCAGCACCGCGGCATCGCCGCGCGAGGCGCGCAGGAGCGTGGCGAAGGCGTGTTTCTCGACCATGTTCCAGGCGACGATGGCCAGAATGCCCGCAAGGCTCGCGAGCGGGATGTAGCTGGCGAGCGGTGCGGCCACGAGGATGAAGACGAGCAGGAAGAGCGCGTGCAACATCCCCGAGACGGGCCCGTGCGCCCCGGCCCGGACGTTGGTGGCGGTGCGCGCGATGGTGCCGGTGACGCAGAGGCCGCCGAAGATCGCCGAGGCGATATTGGCCGCCCCCTGCCCCACGAGTTCGCAGTTCGAGCGGTGGCGCCGGCCGGTCATGCCGTCGGCAACGACCGCGGAAAGGAGCGATTCGATGGCGCCAAGGAGCGCGAAGGCGAGCGCATTCGGCAGCACCGCCTGGATCTTCGCGAGGCTCAGCTCCGGCAGGACGGGCGCCGGCAGGCTGGTGGGAATGCCGCCGAACCTGGTGCCGATGGTCTCGACGGGGAGGGCGAAGAGCGCGGTGGCGATGCCCGCGAGCACGACCGCGATGAGCATGCCCGGCCAGTGCGGGCGGAGGTGCTTGAGGCCGGAGATGAGCGCGATGGTGGCGGCCGAGATGGCGAGCGCGGGCCAGGAGAGCGTCGGGAGGGCGTCCCTGAGGACCGGGAGCTTCTCGAGGATCGGGCCGGGTTCGGGCCCGGCGAGCTGGAGACCGAGGAGCGGGCCGATCTGGCTTGCGAAGATGATGACGGCGATGCCGGCGGTGAAGCCCACCGTCACCGGGTAGGGGATGAACTTGATGTAGGTGCCGAGGCGCAGGAAGCCCGCGGCCATGAGCATGAGCCCCGCGAGCACGGTGGCAAGCGCGAGGCCCCCCATGCCATGGGCCTCGACGGTGGCGGCGACGAGGCCGATGAAGGCGCCCGCCGGGCCGCCGATCTGGAAGCGGCTGCCGCCGAGCGCGGAGACGAGGAAGCCGCCGAAGATCGCGGTGTAGAGCCCCTGCGCGGGCGAGGCCCCCGAGGCGATGGCGATGGCCATGGAGAGCGGCAGGGCGACGATCGCGACGGTGAGCCCGGCAACCGCGTCGGAGCGCAGCGCGGCGCGGGTGTAGCCCTCGCGCAGGACGGTCACGAGCTTGGGCGTGAACATCTCCGCGAAACTCGGGCGGAGGGCGAGCGGGTCTTCGGATCTCATGCTCATGGGGCGGGGGGCTCTGATCTGGGGGCCGGACGGGGCGTCATGCCTTCGGACGGGGGGCGGGGTCGCGGAGGCGCACGCCGCGGCCGCCGGAGGGGCTCGGCGCGTTCTCCGCGATGAGCTCGATCCCGAGGGCGTCGAGCGCCTCGACCACCCGGGTGAGGCTCTCGACGACGCCCCGCACATTGCCCTGGCTGGCTTCCATCCGCTGGATCGTCGGCAGCGAGAGGCCGGCGCGCTCGGCGAGAGTGCGCTGGTCGATGCCGAGGAGGGCGCGTGCGGCGCGCAGCTGCGCAGAGGTGATCATCGGGGTGGCGGCTCCCGTTTCGTCCTGACGTGTGAGTCTCAATCCTGATGTTTTAAACATGCATCATGATATTTTGAAGGGGTATTTTGGGGTTTTTCCTCATTTTGGGACGGCGGGGTCCGCGGGGGTGGCAGGGTTAAATCTTCCTCAACCCTTCGGCCCATAAGGTCGCCGGCAAGCCGTTCACCCGCGCGTGAGCCTGCCCCCGCAACCCACACCGGACACGATGACCCATCTTCCGCCCCGGCTGATCCCGAGCCTCGCTGCTTTCGTCCTGCTCCTGGCCGGGGCGGCCGCGGCCGAGAGCCAGGTCGGGTGCCCGCGGCCGGACGGGCCCGTCGATCTGGTCGTCGCAATGCGCGAGGCGCCGCCCTTCATCGTCGAGGACGAGATCCGCGGCCAGCGGGGCTTTGCCTTCGATGTCTGGGCGAGCGTGGAGAAGGAGCTGCGCGCGGCGGGGCTCATCGGTTCGAGCGCGCTTGTCGAGTGCCCGCTCGGGGCGCAGCTTGCGGGGCTCGCCGATGGCAGCGTCGATGTGGTGATCTCGCCGCTCACCATCACCGCCGACCGTCTCGCGAGCTTCGATTTCAGCCACCAGTATCTGAGCTCGGGCACCACGGTGGCGCAGCGCGCGAATTCGGCGATCAACTTCCGCTATGCCGCGGACATCCTGCGCCAGACGCTCGGGCATCCGAGCGTGCAGGTGGCGATCGTGGCCTTTCTCGCGGCGAACCTGCTGCTCGCCGGGCTGATGTCCTGGGCGCTGCGGCAGCATTCAGATTTCGGCGAGATCAGCCGGGAGCCGCGGCCGGTGCGCCTGCTGCGCTACGGGGTCGAGGCGGTGATCCGCACCATCGGGCTGCGCGGGCTTGGCGACGGGCTCCGGGCCACCTCGACGACCATGCTCGAGATCTTCATGGCGGTGGTTGGCACGATCCTCTCGGCGACGATCTTCGGGATGCTCACGAGCGCGCTCGTCGGCTCGATCGGCGGCAGCCGCACGGTGACGCTCGCGGAGCTCCCGACGCTCCGGGTCGCGACGCTGGAGCAATCGACCTCGGCGCAGTTTCTCGACGGGCTCGCGCGCGGCAGGGCGGCCGAGGAAGGCACGCCGCGCACCCTCAAGCTCTCGCTCGCGCGCCGGAAGGCCGACAGCGCGCCGGCGCTTGACGGAGCGAGCGGAGCGGGAGCCACCCATTGCCTGCCGCCCGAGGCGGCCTCCGCAACCGATCTCTGCCTCGCGATGCCAAGCTGGGAGGCGGCGATGAATGCGCTCGCCGCCGGCCAGGTCGATGCCGTCTTCGGCGACTGGGCCCAGCTCAGCTATCTCGCCCGCCTGCCCGCCTACAGCGATGCGCTCACCGTCCAGGATACCGCCTTCTGGAACGAGCCCTACGGCTGGGGACTGTCGCGGGATCTCGCCCCCGAGATCCGTACCGCGATCGATCGTGCGCTCATCCGCCGGCTGCGCAGCCCGGAATGGCGCGTTCTCGTCCAGGAATACATGGGAGACGGCGCGATCTCGCCGAACTGAACCGCATGAGAGACCCCCTGCCCCGGAGCCCGGATCCCGCCGCCGACGCCACCCCTGACGCGGCGCATCAGACGCACCCGGCGCGGCAATCCACCTCGAACCTCCTGCAGTACGAGCATTACTTCTCGTCCGGGAGCTATGACCGACGGTACCCGGCGCCGAACGCGCGGATGCTCAGGCTCGCCCGCACGCTGCTGCCGCCCGCGGGCCATCTCATCGATTTCGGCTGCGGCAGCGGGCGCTATCTGCTCGCGCTCCGCGAGCGGGCGCGCCTGGTGGCGGGCTTCGACATCTGCCACGCGGCCCTCGGCTGCCTGCGGCACAACGTGATGGCGCATCCGCGCGGCGTGCCGGTGCATATTCTCGGGCCCGACCCGGAAAGCCTCGAGCGGCATGTGGCCCGTCACGGCGGCGCGGATCTGGTGCTTTGCCTCTTCGGGGTGCTCTCCCATGTCGAGGGACGCCGGGCCCGGCGCGAGATGCTCCGGAGGCTCGCCGGTCTGCTCCGGCCGGGGACCGGCCGGATCCTGCTGTCGGTGCCGAACCGGCACCGGCGTTTCCGGCGCGAACAGCGGCTGGCGGAGCCCGGCACCGAGGAGATCCGCTATCTCCGGCAGGTCGAGGGCGGCACGATCGAGCTGTCCTACCGCCTGTTCGACCCGGAAAGCCTTGCCGAGGAGCTGGCCGAGGCCGGGCTCGAGATCGAGCGGATCGGCGCCGAGAGCCTGCTGCCCGAGGCGCAGGTGGCCGGATCGCGCCATCTCCGCGGCCTCGATGCCCGCATCGCGCCGCATATCCCGGCGCGGCTCGGCTACGGCCTCGCCGCCGTGGTGCGGCCCTGCGCCACGGCCCCGGAGGGCACGGCGACGTGAGACGGCCCGCCCTTCTCCTGCGCCTTGCCGCCCTCCTCGTGCTGAGCGCGGGCCCGACGGCGGTGGCGGCGGCGGATGCGGCCCCCGAGGAGGACGGGCGGCTCGCGCGGATCCTCGAGCGCGGGCGGCTCATTGTCGGGGTGAAGAGCGACTATCCGCCCTGGGGCATGGTGGCCGAGGACGGCGCCATCGTCGGGCTCGAACCCGATCTCGCGCAGGATCTGGCGGACCGCATCGGCGTCGGGCTCGAGCTCGTGCCGGTGACGAGCGCGAACCGTCTCTCACGGCTGAACCAGGGGGTGATCGATGTCGCGATCGCCACGATCGGCGACACGGAAGAGCGGCAGAAGAGCGCCGACCTCCTGCGCCCGCACTATTACGCCAGCGGCGTGACGCTGCTCGCGCCGAAGGGCTCGCCCTTCACCGACTGGGGCCAGCTCCGCGGGCGGCCAGTCTGTCTTACCGACGGCGCCTATTTCAACCGGGCCCTGGTCGAGCGCTACCTGATCCGGCCGGTGGTCTTCTCGGGCCTGCGTGACGCGCTGCTCGCGCTGCGCGACGGGCGCTGTGCCGGCATGGCCTTCGACGACACGGTGCTCTCGCAGACCCTCGGCGATCCGCAATGGGCGGGCTATCACCTCGCGACCCCGAGCATCCTCTCGACCCCCTGGGCGGTGGCGGTGCAGACCGGGGAAGGCGGGCGCGGTCTCGGCCGGCTGGTCGAGGAGGCGGTGGCCGACTGGCACCGGAGCGGCCGGATCATCGCGCTGCAGGCCAGGTGGGGCCTGCCGCCCAGCGCGTTTCTCGCAGCCTTCCACGACACCTGGAGCGCGGAGGCGGACGGGCGGCCGATCTGCGCGCGGACCGCGGCGGGCGCCTGGCCCGAGGCCTGTCTCGGCGGCGGCGGGATCCGCATCGCGGGGCTCGGCGGGGAACTTCCCGGCTGGGCCGCGCGGCTCCGCGCCGCAACCGGGCTCGATCTCTCGCCCGCCTTCGACCGGATCGACCGGGCGCGGCTCCTGCGCGGCATCGGGCTCACGCTCGCGCTCAGCCTCGTTGCCATCGCGGGGTCGCTGACGGTCGGGATCTGTCTGGCGCTGGCCGATGCGACGCTGCGGCGCGGCGCGGCGCTGGCGGCGGTTCTTGCCCATCCGATCCGCGGCTTCGTCGTGCTGGTGCGCATGACGCCACCGATCCTGCAGCTCTACATCCTCTTCTTCGGGCTTGGTGGCTATCTCGCCGCGACCCACGGCTTCACGCCCGGGAGCTTTGTCATCGCGAGCCTCGTGCTCTCCTTCTATGCGGGCGGCACCAACACGGTGATCCTGCGCGCGGCCCTCGGCCATCTCGCGGTCGAGCGGCCGGGCGTGCCTCCGCTGCGGCTGCTGCCGGAGGCGATCGAGCGGAGCTACGAGGGGCTGGTCTCGACCTCGGTCAACATCGTCAAGGCGGCGGGGCTCGCGAGCACCATTGCGCTGCCCGAGACGATCTCGGTCGTCAACAGCATCATCGCCGAGGGGGGTGACGCCACCACGATGATGAACCTGCTTCTGGTCTTCTATTTCGTGTTCGTGCTGGCCGTGCTCGGCCTCCTGCGCGCGGCGCGGGGGATGGTGATGCGATGGATCTGACGGAGATGACAGGCCGGGTGCTCGGCTGGACGCCCTATCTGGCCGGAGGGTTCGTGACCAACCTGATGATCGCCGCCGTCTCGATGGCGCTCGGGACAGTGCTCGGCGCGGGGCTGGCGCTGGCGCGCTCGGGGAACGGGCGGCGGCTGCGCTGGCCCGCCGAGCTGCTCACGAGCCTCTGCCGCAACGTGCCGAGCTTCGTGCTGCTCTTCTATGTGGCCTTCGCGATCCCGGTCGAGATCGACTGGGGCGGGCGGGTGGTGGCGCTGCCGCTCTGGATCAAGGCGGCGCTCGCCCTCACCATTCCGGTGATCGGCTTTGCCTCGGATCAGACGCTCGGGCTGCGGCGGCAGCTGGCGCGCGGGGTCGCCTCGGCCCGGGCGACCTGGGTGACCTCCTGGCTCCAGTATTTCCTCATCATCGTCATGGCCTCGGCGACCGCCTCGGTGATCGGCGCCGACGAGATCGTCGGGCGGGCCAACCGGGTGATCGCGACCGACGAGAGCCCGGCCTTTCTGGTGATCGTCTATCTCTATGTCTCGCTCTGGTTCCTGACCGCGGGTCTTGCGCTCTCGGCGGCGACGGGCTGGCTCGCGCGGCACCGGGCCGTGGCGGGCCGCCGTGCGGCGGGCAAACCGGCGGAGGCTGCGACATGAAGGCTCGTATCGGTGCGCTCCTTGGCGTTCTGCTTCTCTGCGCGGGGTGCGGCTTCTTCAAGAAAGACGATGCGGAGGAGGCGCCGCCGCCGGACGCCTGCCCGCGGGTCGATCCGGCCAAGCGCGTGCTGACCGGGGCGGCGGTGCGCCAGCCGCAGGGCGTGGCGCAGTTCGACCTCCTGAGGATCGACGGCAAGGCGCATCGCTCCGGTGCGCTCGCCCGCATCCGGCTCGACGAGAGCGACACGTTCAAGGCCCGCTCCGATGGCAAGGGCGGCTTCACCGGGCGGCGGGGGGCCAGGGCCACGCCGGTCGCGGGGGTTGCCGCGGCGGCGAAGGATTTCGAGGCGCTGTCGCTCGACTACACGCTGAAGAAGGTCGGCTACACGGCGGAGGCGGCCATCGGCGCGCCGACGCGGGCCGCGAAGGTCGCGACCACCGGGCAGGCGCGCTATTCCGGCCCGGTTCGGCTCACGCTGCAGAACCTCGGCGCGGAGGATGCCGGCACGCCGCTCGAGGTCACCGGCACGGTGAGCCTCGATGTGCTCTTCGGTTCGCGGCTGGTGGATGCGAATTTCACCGGGCTCAAGGCGGCGGGGGCCGACCTGCCCTTCGACAGCCTGGTCTGGAGCGGCATCGGGCTCTGCAACACCCGCGTCGCGACAAGCGGCCAAGGGCGGTTCCAGACCCGGAACGGCGACGGCCGGGCGGTGAACTTCACCGGATCGGGCGCGGGCGCACCCGCGGGCGCCGCGGTGCTCGACGCAACGCTCTACGGGTTCGACGAGGCAGCCGGACTGCCGGCGGAGATTGGCGGCGTGCTGCTGATCCAGGGCGACAGCGGCATCATCTCGGGCATTTTCGCCGCGGATCTCCGGCCCGCCGCGCCGGCACCCGCGCAATGACTTGCATGCACCCCGGAGAAAGGAGCTATACTACAGGTTGAATAACGCATGACAGAAGTCGCGTAAAAGAAACCATCCCGTGCAGAAGCCGGAGATTCCATGAGAACGCCCCTCCCCCGCACAGGCCGTCGCGGTCGCCGCGCCGGCGGTAGCGCATGACGGAAGCGATCCTTCCGCATCGCATCACCGACGGCACGGCCCGTGACCGCCGCCTCGCGCCTGCGCTGGCCGAAGGCTATGTGCGCCCGGCGGAGCGCAGCCTTTCCGATCATCTCGCCCTTCTCGCCGCCATCGCCGGGCAGATCCGCTTCCACGACGCGGCCAACCGCCCGGCCGGGACCTGGGCGAAGCTCTTCGCGCAGGAGCCCGCCGCGATGATGTCGGAACTGCTCGCGCTCGGCCCGGAGGATGCGCGCGCGCGGTTTGCCGAACGCGCGGCCTGCGACCCGGAGGGCGCGGCGCGCGAGCTGCGCGATCTGGCGCGCCGGGTCTCGCTCTGGCTCGGCCGCGCGGCGAGCCGGGGTCGCGACCGGTTCGGCGCGCAGATCGACGCGATCGCCGCGCGGCCCGAGCTTCTGCGGCTGGTCGAGACGCTGGCGGCCGCGGAGGAGACCACGCCGGAGCGGCTGGCCGAGCTGACCCGCGAGAGCCTTGCCGCCGGGAGGCGGCCTGCGGCCGATGCCATCGGACGGGCCCGCGCGGCGCGGCAGGCGCTGCTCGATGCGCAGGAGCAACTTCTCAACATCGTTGCCGCCCTGAGGCCCATGGTCGAAGAGACGCTCGATGTCCGCCTCGGCTCGGGCCGGATCGACCCGGCGCTTGGCCTGCTGCTGGCGAATGTCGGCATGCTCGAGGAGGTCGAGGCGGTGGTGAACCGCTTCACCTCGCGTCACACCGCCTTCTACTACCGCGAGGTGCTGGGGCTCGCGCCCCGGCCCGCGGGCGCGGAAGCGGCGCATCTGCGCTTCGCGCCCGGTGCGCTGCCGATCCATCTGCCGGCGGGAACGGAGCTCGTCGCCCGCATGACGGGCGTGCCGGAGCCCGCGCGGTTCCGGCTGAGCGAGGGACTGCGCGTGGCGCCGGTGAAGGTCGCCGAGGCGCTGGGGCTGCGCTTTCACCGCGATCCGCTGATCTCGCCGCAGGCGGCGATGGGATTCGTCTCGGGCGTGAGCCTGGCGCGCATCCCCACCGCAGGCGATGACGCCGTGCGCGCCGATCCGCCGCGGCTCTTCGGGGCCGGGGGCGGCGCGCCGGCGGACATGGGGCTCGAGATCGCGAGCCCGATGCTGCGCCTCGCGGGCGGGCGGCGACGGATCGAGCTCCGCCTCGTGCTCACCCGGCGGGGCGATGCGGAGGCCACGCGGGCGGGCGCCGGAGCGACGCATGAGGCGGTTCTTGCCGAGCTGCAGGCCGACCCGGCCCTCGCCGCGCTCTTCGGCCTCGACGACCCCGACACGTCGGGGCAGATCCTGGCCGAATGGCGCGCAGCCCTCGGGGGGGCGGAGGGCACGCCAGCCGCGCAGCTCCATCATGCGCTGCTCCTCCATGCCGCCGCACCCGCGCAGGTCGAGGCGATCTATGGCCGGGTGGTCCGGGCGGGCCTCGTCGAGGGCACGCCCTGGCCCGCCGGGGATTTCCGCAAGGCCCTCCTCTCCGGCATCGAGGCCCATCTCGGCGGGCCGGAGGTGGCGCGTGTGGCGGCACGGATCTTCGATCACGGCCGCGACGAGGTGTTCCAGACCCTGCTTCACGATGCCTTCGAGGTGACGCTCTCCGCCGAGACCGGGCCGCTTGCCGTCGGCGCGGCGCGGATCGCGCCGAATGCGGCGGAGGACGGACCGGGCTTCACGCTTTCGCTTCAGCTCGACGAGGCCGCGCCCGCGATCGTGCCGCCGCCCGGCGCCGCGGCGCCGGTGCTCGGGCTCCGGATGGCACCGCACGGGCGTTTCTGCCCCTTCTCGCTCTTCGAGCCCTATGCGCTCGAGAGCATCGTGATCGAGACCCGCGTCGAGGGGCTTACGCGGCTGACGGCGTTTTCCGATGACGGGCCGCTCAACATGGCCCAGCCCGTGCTGCCCTTCGGGGCGCGGCCGAAGGACGGCGCGGCCTTCCTCGTCGGCGCCCCGGAGCTCGCGGCCAAACCGGTACTGCGGGTGGGGCTCGACGTGGTCTGGTCCGACCTGCCCTCCGATCCGGGCGGTTTCGAGGATTATTACCGGAGCTACGGCGAAACCTTCCATGCGCCAGATCCGAAGGTCGGGCTTGCCTATCTCGCGGGGGACGGCTGGCGCGACCTGCCGGGAGGTCAATCGCATCCGATGGTCGGGCGCATCGCGCCGGGCGGACCACTCCGGGCGCGGCAGCGCTTCGAGGGCAGCGTGCCCGGCCGGGTGCTGCCGCCGCGGACCGGGATCACGGCGGAGGATTTCCGGCAACGCTCGACGATCCGGGCCGGGCTCTTCGGGCTCACGCTCGACTGCCCGGGCGACGCCTTCGGGCACGAGGCCTATCCGGCGGCGCTCGCCGAGGCGATGCGGCCGGGTTTCCTGCGCACGCGGCGGCGCAGGATCCCGCCGGCGCCCTGGACGCCGCGGATCGCCTCGGCCGCGCTCGACTATGCCGCGCGCGACACGATCCTGCTCGGCACGCCGCAGGCCGCGCGCCCCGGCGAGCGCGTGGTGCAGATCGGGCCCTTCGGGCGGCAGGAGATCTTTCCGGCCCGGAGCCGGCCCGGCATGGGCCTGTTCCCGGCCCGGCTCGCCGACGGCACGCTCTTTCTCCGGGTCGCGGGGCCGACCGCCACCGGCCCGGTCTCGCTGCTCTTCGAGATGGCGCAGGGAAGCCATCGGCGGCGGAGCTTCCGCCCCGAGCCGGTGCGCTGGCACTATCTCACCGCCTCGGGCTGGCAGCCGCTGCCAAGCTGGAGCCTTGCGACCGACACGACCGACGGGCTGATGCGCACCGGGATCGTCACCATCGACGTGCCGGACGAGGACGTGGTGCTGTCGGGCGGCGAGATGCCGGGCGAGGGCGTCTGGCTCGCGGTATCGGCCGATCGCCATCTCGATGCCTTCCCGCGGCTGGCCTCGCTCGGCGCGAACGGAGCCAGGGCCGAGCGCATCGGGCTCCCCGAGGCGGATGCGCCTGCGCTCCCGCTGCGCTGGTCGCTCGACCCGCCGGTGGCCGGGCTCGGCGCGATCGCGCAGGTGGGCGCCACCCTCGGCGGCACGCCGCCCGAAACAGATCCGGCCTTCCGTGCCCGGGTGAGCGAGCGGCTGCGCCACCGGGCCCGGGCGGTGACCGCCTGGGATGTGGAGCGGCTGGTGCTCGATGCCTTTCCCGAGGTCTGGAAGGCGAAATGCCTGCCCGCCTATGACCAACGGCTGCGCGCGCCGCGAGCGGGGGCGATGACCGTCGTCGTCGTGCCGGCAGCCCCGGAGGATGCGGCGGCCGTGCCCTCGCGGCCCGCGATGTTCGACGTGCTGACGCTGCGGCGGATCGAGCGCTTCCTTGCCGGGCGGCTCTCGGCCTTTGCCGAGGCGGAGGTGCGCAATCCGGGCTACGAGCGGTTGCAGGTGCGCGCCAAGGTAGGCTTCACCGCCGGGTCGGACGAGAGCGGCACCGCGCTCCGCCGCCTCAAGCTCGACATCTCGCGCTTCCTGAGCGTCTGGACGGCGGAGGCGCCGATGGACGGCTTCGGCTGGTCGCTCAATCTCAACGACGTGGCGGCCTTCGTGACCGGGCTCGACTATGTCCGGTTCCTCACCGAGTTCTCGATCCTCCAGCTCGTCGCGGACGATGCCGGCCAGCACCGGCTCCACGACACGGCGCGAAGCGGCGGGGGCGGCGACGAGGCGGGCAACGGCGCGGCGATCCTGGCGGCCCGCGAGCCCTGGGGGCTGGCGCTGCCGATGGCCGATCACTGGATCACCCCGCTCTTCGAGCGGCGGAGCGAGACACCGCGGGTCACGGGCATCGGCGGGCTCGCCATCGGCGAGACGCTCGTCGTCGACATGAGGGAGACGGCATGAGCAAGCGGGACCGCCCGACACTGAAGAAGTTCTTCCGCGACGGGGCGCTGCCCACCGCGGAGCATTACGGCGACTTCATCGATTCGATGGTCAACCGGATCGACGACGGCTTCGACAAGACCGAGCAGGACGGGTTGCGCATCGCCTCGATCGGGGCCTCGCCCACGCTGGTGAGCTTCTACAACGGCGGCGGCGCGGCCGAAGCGGCCTGGTCGATCCGGCATGCGGGCACCCCCGGGACATTGCATTTCACCCATGCCCGCGCCCCTGTGGCCGACATGGTTGCGGAGCCCTCCGGGCCGGAGGGCGATCCGCCACCCGGCCTTGCGCTGAGCGGGCTCGGGCGGGTGGGCGTCAATGTCGCCGATCCCGACTGGCGGCTCGATATCGACGGGGTGGCGCGGATGCGTGGGAGGATCGGCCATCCCGGGCCGCAGCCCAAGGTACCCGCCGACGGACGCTGGCACGACATCACCGGGCATCTGACCGGCTGCAACGCCTTCGAGATCATGGCCGGTGCGGGCGGCCCGACGGGGCGCGGGCGCTATGCCCTGATGCATGCCATCGCGCTCAACGCCTACAACCCGCGCAACCCGGTGCTGAACTGGCTCTTCCGCCGCCGGCCGATCCGGCGGCAGAATGCGATGTTCGGGAGCTTCGCCGACCGGCTGCGTCTGCGCTGGACCGGCACGAGCCGCGACTACCGGCTGCAGATCCGCACCAATTCGAACTTCGGGCCGGGCATCGTCATCCGCTATTACGTGACACGGCTCTGGTTCGATACCGCGATGCAGGGCTCGCGCTCCGAGATCCTGCGCGACGAGGACGTGTCGTGAGGGGCGCGGGATCGGGGCCCCATGGCTGAGACGCCGGACTTCATCGCGCTGCGCCGCAAGGGCATCGCGCGGGCCCAGGCGCTCTCGCGCGAGGTCTGGACCGACTTCAACCTCCACGATCCGGGCGTGACCCTCATCGAGGAAGTGGCCTATGCGCTGACCGAGCTCGGCTATCGCGCGGAGTTTCCGGTCGCGGATCTGCTCGCGCGCGAGGATGGGCCGGCGGATCTTGCGCGCCTCGGTCTCTCCGACCCGCGCGAGGTGCTGGCGATGCGGCCGGTCTCGGCGGATGATCTTGCCCGCGCGCTGGCGGCCTCCGGCCCGTCGGTCGATCATGTGATGGTCGCTCCGGCGACCGGGGCGGACGCGGCGGGGCTCTACGACATCCATGTGATCCCGGCGGCGGAGGCCGATCCTGCGATAGCGCTGGCAACCGTGCGCGAGGCCTTCCGCGGGGTGCGCAATCTCTGCGAGGATGTCCGGGTGCTGGCGCTCGCGACCCCGGTGCCCTGCAGCCTCGAGGCGCAGATCGAGATGCGCCGCCGGCATGCGCCCGAGCGGGTCGCGGCGCTCATCTATGCCCAGTGCCGCCGGCTCATGCGCGACCGGGCGGCAAACCGGCGGGCGGTGCCGGCGACGCGGGCCGCTGTCTTCGAGGACCCGGCCCGGATGTATGGCCATTCCGGCGCGCCCGAGGGCGGGGCGGCGGCGCTCGACATCTTCTTTGCCGAGCTGGTCGGGCTCGAGGAGGTGAAGGACATCCTGACGCTCGGCTTCCGTCGCCTCGATGCGCCGGAACGCGATCCCTTCGCGCCGCTCGCACCGGGCGAGTTCCGCGAGCTGGTTCTGCCCGAGCGCGCGGAAGACGTGCGGCTCGAGCTTGTCAGCCGTGATCTCATCGTGCCCTTCGAACTCGAGGGCATGCGGATGGAGCTGGCGCGGCTCGAGGCCGACCATGTGGCGCGGCTCCGCGAGACGCTCGACGGCGCGGACTGGAGCGCGCGGCCCGCGGGCCGCAAGCGCCGGTTCGCCCACCTGCCCGTCGGGCACGGGCTGCCCGCGGCCTATGGCGCCGGGGCGAGCCGCCTGCCCGCCTCGGCCCCGGCCCGGGCGCAGGGCGAGGCGGCACAGTTCCGGGGCTATCTCGCGCTCACCGACGCGCTGCTCGCCAATGCCGCGGCCGATCTCGAGGGGCTTGCCGACCTCTTCGCCACCGGCCTTGCGGCGCGGCAGAGCTATGCCGCGCGCCCGCTCGATTTCGGGCCGATGCCGGAGCTTGCTGCCGAGGGACCGGAGGCGGTAGCCGAGGCAGTGGCCCGGCACGATCCCTGGCACGATCGCAAGGGGCGGGTGCTCGACCATCTGCTGGCGCTTCACGGCGAGGAATACACCCAGAACACGCTCCGCCAGCATGATCTCTACCGCGGGCCCGCCGCGCGACGCGATGCCGTGCTCGAAAACCGGGTGCGGCTGCTCCGCGAGGTAGCCCGGCTCGACCGCGACCGTCCGGGAGGGTTCGACCCGGTGGCAGGGGTGGGTGCGGCGCTTTGCCGCAAGCTCGAGATCCTGCTCGATTTTCCCGACCGCAGCACGGCGCCGCTGTCGGCGCCGGTCACCCGCCTCGGGCTCCGGCTCACCGGGGACGAGGCCGAGCTCGAAAGCCTGCGCATTCCACGCGATCTGCTGCCCGAGCCCGCAAACCCCTTCGACACCATCGTGCCGCGCGATGATCGCCCCGAGCCCGCACCGCCCCGCGAGATCATCGCGCGCACGGCCTTTCTTGCAAGCGGCGCGCTCACCCCGGATCTGCTCCGGCGCGCGGTCTACGACACGGCCTATGTCCTCGCGCCGGAGGCCGACGGCGCCTGGCGGCTCTTTCTCGATCCGGGCCGCGGCGCGGCGGTCTACAACGCGGGCCGTTTCCCCGGGCGGGCGGAAGCGATCCGGCACGCCAACCGTCTGCGGCTTCTGCTCACCGACATCAACCGCCGCTCCGAGGGCGTGCATCTCGTCGAAGACATCCTGCTGAGGGGCCGCACCGGCCACTTCGCGCCGCTGAGCCTCACCCTCATACTCTCCGGCTGGACCGCGCGCACGCGCTGGGACGGGTTCCGGCGGCTGGCCGAGGAGACCGTGGCGCTGCTCTGTCCGGCACATATTGCCCACCGGGTGCTCTGGCTGGGGCATGGCGAGATGGCCGAGTTCGAGGCGCTGGAGCTCGACTGGCGCGTCGCCCTGCGCGATGCGGGCCGCGGCGGGGGCCCCTGGGCGGAGGATCTCGACCGCGCCGCCGCCGTGCTGCGCGGCTTTCTCTCCGCGCGGGGCGCATGATGCGTCGGGCCTCTTCGCCGGACGGGTCTGGCCCCGAGCCGCGGCATGTGATCGGCGATCTCGTCTTCGAGATCGCCGTCGCCGATCCGCTCGGGCCGCTCTCGGATCCCGCGCATCTCGCGCAGACACTGCGGACCGAGCTGCTTGGCGCCATCGAGGCGGCCTGCGATGCCGTTTCGGCCGAGGCGGCAGAGCCGGTCCGGGCCGGCACGATCTCGATCGATCTCGGTTCTCACCCGTCGCCCCCCGACTGGCCGCGGTTGGCCCGCGACCTTGCCGAGCGGTTGCGGCGGGAGCTCCTGCCCTATGCGCGGGAAGTGCCCTCCCCTGATCCCGAAAATCCAGCGCCCGGTGCGCCGCGGCTGGCCCCCTCCGCCGGGCAACGTCCGGCATCGAAGGCCGGAGAGAACAGCGCGGGCGGTCCTCCGGCGCGGGCAGCCGACCACGCCACGGACCATCCGGAGACGGGCACGACATCCGTTCCGGACACGGCCGCAGAGGCGGGGCAAACCGGCCAGCCCGCGCGGGACAGAGATGCGGCCCGCGCCCCGGACGACGGGCGCGCGGGCCGCGCTGCCGAGCGGGGGAAACCGGCGGCGGCAGGTCAGGGCGCATTTCAGGGAAGTTCCGCACCGGGCGCCGCGGCAGCGGCCCGCCATGGCGGTGGCGGGTCGGGCGGGGATGGCGACATCCCGGCCGGCTTCGGCGAGAGGCCGTTGCCGGCCGGCCTTCCGCTCCGGGAGGAGGTCGAGCCGACGCCGACGGGCAGGCTGGCCCATGCGAAAGGCGGCATAGAGGTTGCCGCCGCGGACGTGCCGCGCGGCGAAGATCCGGTGCGCGCACTGGCGGACGCACTTGCCGTTGGTGCGGCAGCTCCGGTTCTGGCGCAGATTGCGGCAGCCGTCGCGGCGCGTTCCGCGCCGTTCCGGGCGCAGGCACGGGATGCCGACGGCAGTACGCCCGATCCGCGCCCCGGGCCACGCGATGCGACCGCGCATGAGGCCCCGGCGCCGGGCGAGGCCGATGGCAGCTTGCCCTTCGCTCCGGTGCTTCCTGAACGCGAGACAGGTGCTGGATCCGGAGACGCGATCGCAGCGATGCCCCGCAGCGATCCGAACACCGGCCCGGAAGAAAAGGCTGTCCGGTCGGGTGTGGCAGCTTCGGGCGAGACGCGCGTTCCGCCATCCGGCGCCGCGGGCGGGGGTGATCCCGAGCCCGTGCCAGGCGAGGCCGGAACGCCCGGGCACTCTGATGTCGGGGGACCCGCGGCGGCGAAGCCGATTTCGGGTGATCCGGAACGGACCGCAGTCGCGGGGCACGCATCCGGTGCGCCCGCAGCGGCGGGTGACGGTGCGCCGCGCCCCGAGACGGCTAAGGCATCGCCCGGGCGCGGGGCGCCGCGTGCCTCGGCCGAGAACCCGAAGCAGGATCAGGGCGCAACCGTCGGATCGGACGGAAGGCCACACGCGGAGGCAGGCGCGACGGCAGCCGATGCCACGCGCGCAGCCCCCGGCCCGTCCGCAGAGACGATACATTCGGGGCCAGCGGCAGGCCACGGCGCTCCTTCAGGGCGCGCGGGCGAGGACCATGGCGCGCTCCCGACGGCCCGGGGACCGACGACACCAGCAGAGGCCACGGAGGCCGCCGAACCGATCCGCTCCGGGGCTGTCACAGGGGCGCAGGCTTCAAATTCGAGCGATCAGCCCGGCAATGCGTTTGACCCCAGTCCGGCCTCAGAGACGGCGGGCACGGACCTTGACGCACGCACGGCTGGCCGGATCGATGCGGCAGAGGCGCATGCGGCGGATATAACGACCGATCCGGCTGAGGCCGGCGGGGCCATGGAAGCGGAGCGCCGAGAGCAGGCTGGTCAGGACGGGACGGTGGCCGCACGCACTCCGGCCGGTCCTGCGGACCCCGGGCCGGCTGTATCCGGGCAGACCGCCATGGTGGCGTCGCAACAGCATGCTCCGATGGCTGCGCGAGAGCCTGGGGAGGGTCCGCTCGACGAGCGGGAGACATTGGGTCTGTCTGGTGCGACCCTTGGCCATGCGGCGCGTGAAACCCGCGCTGGCAAGGTCGCCTCCGTCCCGTCCGGTGAGGCGCCGGCCGTCGGTACGGACGGGGCTGATGCGGGCGACGGTGGCGCGGTGGCGGCACAGACGGGAGCCCGCCCGGACGCCGCCGGCGAAAGATCAGGCCCGGACACCTTGCGCGGGACCGCCGAGGGGGTGGTATACGGCATCGCGCGGCCTGAGGTGGCCGCTGCAACGGCGCAGCGCGCCGGCCAGGCCAAGGGCGGGGCTTCAGCAGGCGCCGAGGCGGCAGCGTATGGACCCCTCGGGCAGGACGCTCAGGCCCGGGCGACCTACGACTCTGGTGACGCGACGGGAGAAACCGCAGACTCCACCGCCCCGGCAAACGGCCCGGCACCGCAGCGCGCGGGCCAGGCCATGGACGGAGCTTCAGCAGGCGCCGAGGCGTCGGCGCATGGGCCCCTCGGGCAGGACACGCCGACCCGGACGGAAGACGACACTAGTGACGCGGCGGGAGATGCCGCCGGCTCCACCGCTCCGGCAAGCAGCCCGGCGCCCGCGGTGGCATCGCCTGACACGCCGGAAGTGGCGCAAGCGACCTCCCCGGCGTTGCACGTGCATGGTGCGGAGATGGAAGGCGCGGTGTGCCAGCCACCTCTAAGCAGTGCCGGTTTCGGGCAGGCATCGGGCGCTGAGGTGCGGGAGCGGATCGCATCTGCCGGCGCGGAAGCACGGGACGACGGGAGGGCGACGGCAGAGGCGGATTCCACGGCGCCGCAGGATGCTTCTCCGGCCGAACATGATCCGGCGCGCGCCGCGCCTGCGGCCGGGAAGGCCGCGCACGGGTTCCCCGACGCGGAGAGAGAGGAGACGGGTTCAGCCGCTGTGCCGGACGGACTCATCAAAGCCACGCAGTCCATGCCGCAGGCAGATACCGGACGCACCTTCCCACGGCAGGCGGCGGCGAAGGATGAAGCGGGGGCGATGCTCCCGAAAGGCGGCACGCCGAGCCACGAGGGCCCGAGCCGCCCGGCCGGCGCGGCGGGCGGAGCGCGACCGACGGACCACTCCGCGGGTGTGAAGCCTGGGATCGGCGCGACATCGCAGGCCCCGGACCCGCCCCTCGCGCCATCAGGCCGGGCGGCCGGTCCGGGCCGCGACGACCCAAACTCACCCCCCACGGCGCGCGATGCAGGCGGAGGCCGACAGGCGGAGCATTCCGGCGGCGGTGCATCGGCGCAGGTTCGAGAGGGGCATGTCGCCCCCCCGGATCGGGCAGACGATGCAGCATGGCGTGCCGCGAGCCCGCGAACCCTGCCATCCGGCGGGGCAGCAGCAGCGGCACATGACGACGGAGGTGCGGTCCGGAAGGCTGGCGATACAGGCGGAGGCCATCAGGCGGAGCATTGGGAGGGTTCGGCACCGACCGACCTTCCGGCGCGTGTCGCGCCGGCTCCGGATCGGGAAGTCGGCGCGGGAGGGCCAGCTGCCGCCCCTCTCGCGGCTTCACCGAACAAGGCAAAGCCCGGTGCGCCGGGAGAGATGCTCGCGAGATCGCCCGGAAGCCCGGAACGGGATGCGCCCGCGGCGAACGCGGAAGCGGGTGGGCATCACGCGGTGGAGCGCCCGGACGTCACTGCACTGCGCGGCGGCTGGTCCTCGGGCATTTCCGGGCCGGAAGAGGGTGCAGCCCCTCGCGATGTCGACACCCCGACGGGGAAAGATGCGCCCGTCGGGAAGCCTGATGCGCGCATATCGGCGGCCCGCGACGGTGCGCCGGGCGAAGCCCGTCCAATAACTGAGCGCGCGGCGCAACGGACTACCGCGGGGCCGGGTGCCGATGCGGGAGACGAGCTCCCGCAGCCCGGGCGGGTCTTGCTCGAGAGCTGGCGGGCGGAGCCCGGCCGGTTGGAGGCTTCGCTCCGCGGGCGGGATGCGGCGGGGCTCGCGGCGCTCCTGCGTGCGGTGCTTGCGCTTGCTGGAACGGCGGCGCCGCCGCTCGCGGAGGCGGCGGAGGCCAGAGCCCGAAGCCTGCCGCGGCCCGAGGCATTTCTCACGGCCGTGCTTGCGGCGGTTGTGGCCGGGGCGGCGGTGGATCTCGATGCCCTTGCGGAGGAGACCGGGGCCGCGACCGGACGAGAGGGCCTCTCCGGCCGCGGGACGGACTCGCAGCGGTTCGAGGCAGTGCTGACCGGCGCCGCCGAACCGGCACCGGACGCGGACCTCGCAGCCGTCGCGCTCGGCGACCCGGAGCGGCTTGCACGCCTGGTTGCGCCGCAGGCCTTCACCGCGGCGCGTCTGGCCCGCCTCGCCCGGAGCAGCCGGGCGGAGAGCCTCGCAGCCCTTGTCGAGCGCCGGAAACCCGGATTTGCGGCGCGCGAGAGCGTCGTCCTCGCGCTGCTCTGGGACTGCCTCCCCGCCGAGCTCCCGGCACAGATGCGGACACGCGCGGCTCTCTGGGACCTCACGCTGCTGGCGGCCTTTGACGCCGTGCCGGTGCAGGGCGGCCTCACGGGGCTCGCCGCGGCGGCGGTTGCGCATCTCGCGCCCGAGGCCGGAGCGCGGCGGGCGCTGGTGCGCGCGCTCGCCACACGGCTCGCGCAGGAGAAACGCGGCCATGTGGCGGCGGCGGAGCTGCTGGCGGCGCTGCGCCGACTTCCGGGCGGGCAGGCCCCGGCCGAGCCCGGCGCGGATGGCGAGACGCGGTTGCAGATCACCCGCAGCGCGGGCCTCGTTCTGCTCGCGCCCTATCTGCCGATGCTCTTCTCCCGGCTCGAGCTCCTGTCGCAGAACCGGCTGCGCGACGGCGCGGCGATAGAGATGGCGCTCGATGCGCTCCATACGCTTGCCACCGGCGACGCCGAGCTGCCGGGCGATGCGCTGCCGCTCGAACGGCTGCTCTGCGCCGTTCCCGAGGGGCTTGAGCTTCGCCCGCCCGCGCCGCTTGCCGACCCGGGCCGGCGCGCGCTGGCCGACGGGCTGCTGCGCGCGGTGATCGCCGAATGGGGCGCACTCGGACAGACGAGCCCCGACGGACTGCGCGCCGCGTTCCTCCGTCGCGACGGCCAGCTTTCGGCGCGGGAGGGTGGCCTGCGCCTCGATGTCGCGCCTGCGGCCTATGACATGCTGCTCGACCGCCTGCCCTGGAGCTTCGCTCTGGTGAAGCTGCCCTGGATGGTCGCACCGCTGCATGTGAAATGGAGGGAGCGGACATGAACGTGGCCCCTGCCGCTCCCCCGTGCACGCGGCCCCATGCCGAGGCGGCGGCGCGCGAGCTCGACTGGCTCGGCGCGGTGATCGAGGCGCGGCTCCGCGGGCATTTCCGGCCCGAGGCGGCCCCCGATCTGCCACCCGCGCCCGAAGCTCCGGGGCCCGAGACGGCGCTCGGGGCCCTCATCCGGGAGGCCGGGCTCGACGCGCGGGCGCGGCTCCTGCTTGCACTTGCGCTCGCGCCGCATCTGCGGCCCGCGCTGCTCGATCCGTTCTTCGTGCGCAATTCCGCGCTCGACCGGCCGTTCACCGAGTTCGGCGGGCAGATCCCGGCGCAGACGGGGGGCTTCCTGCCGACCGGCGAGACGGCGCTCTTCGTCATCGCCGGGACCGATCCGGTGGCACGGGCCGAGGCCGCGGCGCTGCTCGACCCGGGCCATGCACTGCGGCGGATCGGGGTTCTCCGGATGGAGCGGCCTGCGCCCGGGGCGCCGCCGCTCTCGGGGCTGCTCGCGCTCGGCCCCGACGAGATCCGGCGGCTCGCGCGCGGGGCGGCGGGAGCGCCGGAACTGCCGGAGGACTTCCCGGCCCATCGCCTGAGCACGCGGCTCGTGTGGGAGGATCTGGTGCTTGCGCCCGAAGTGCTCGACCAGATCGACCACATTGCCGCCTGGGTGAGCCACGAGAGCCGGATCCTCGGGGACTGGGGGCTCGGACGGGCGCTCGCGCCGGGCTACCGCGCGCTCTTTCACGGGCCTCCCGGCACGGGAAAGACCCTCACCGCCTCGCTGCTCGGGCAGAAGACCGGGCGGGATGTCTACCGTGTCGATCTCTCGATGATCGTCTCGAAATACATCGGCGAGACCGAAAAGAATCTTGCGGGTGTCTTCGATCAGGCGGCGCGGCACGGCTGGATCCTGTTCTTCGACGAGGCCGATGCCCTCTTCGGCACCCGCACGGCGACCTCGAGCTCGAACGACCGCTATGCCAATCAGGAGATCGCCTATCTCCTGCAGCGGATCGAGGACTGCCCCTGCCTCGTGATCCTCGCGACGAACCTGCGCGGCAACATGGACGACGCCTTCTCGCGCCGCTTCCAGTCTCTGGTGGGCTTCACCAAACCTGATGCGGGCGAACGCGAAAGGCTCTGGCGCGGGGTCCTCTCGGGCGGGGTGCCGCTTGCCGCGGATGTCTCGCCCGGCACGCTCGCGCGCGATCACGAGCTGGCCGGCGGCGCCATCATCAACGTCGTCCGTTACGCCGCCGTCAACGCGCTCCGGCGCGGCAGCGGCACCATCGCCCATTCCGACCTGATGGCAGGCATTGCCTGCGAGGCCCGCAAGGAAGGACGCACGCCATGATCCGGGCTCTGCTCATCGCTCTCGCCCTCACCGCGGCGGCCGGCACGGCCCGCGCCGAGACCGATCCGCCACCCGCGGCGCCGGAGAGCGACGGCACCTGCGCGGCCTTCGACACCCCCGATCCGGCGGCGGCCGCGACGCAGGGCGCGGCGGACCGCTCTCTCATCCAGGCGGGCTTGCGGGTCTATTTCGGCGCCGATGGCGGGTTCCTGAGCGACGGGATCATCGGGCCGGTCACCGTCTCCTTCCTCCGCAAGCTCTGCGAGACGATGCCGCTCGCCGCGGGCACCGATCCGGTTGGCGGCACGCTGGATGTCGCGCGCGAATTCGGGGCGCTCTCGAGTGCGAGCCCGGGCTGGCCGGCACGGCTCGGCGACCCGGCCCTGCTCGAGAGCACGGCAGCGGGCCCGGAATTCAACCGCGCGGCGGTGCGGCTGGCAGGCGGGCCCGCGATGGCCGCAGGCGTCTTCGGCGGGCTGAGGGAGGCCGAGGGCTGCGACGGGCTTGCGGACCACGATTTCTCGGGCGCGCGCGTTTCGCCTGCCGATCTGCAGGCGGGCCTCGCGGCGCTGGCGTCGGCCGATCCGGGCCTTGCCCCGCTGCCCCAGCCGCTCGCCGAGCCCGGGATCGGCCCGGAGACGCGGGGCGTCCTCGCCCAGGTCTGCGCGCTCTATCCGCTTAAGGGCGGGCCGGATGCCCTCGCAAGCGCCATGGCGCGCTACGGGGCGCTTGAGACCGCGGTGCCGAATGCCGTCGGGCTCCTTGGCGCGCCGGGCTTCGCCCTCTGGCTCGGCGAGGACCGCGTGGCACGGCTCGGGCGGCTCGTCGCGACCGCGCCTGCGGTGGTCCGGCTTCTGGGCGAATTCAACGGGAGCGCCACGCCGCCCAGCGCCGAGGGCCTCCCGCCGGTCTGCGCCGCGCCCTCGGACGAGGAGCGGCCGACCTACTATGCGCTGACTGCGCGGGACATGGAGGCGCTGGCGGCGCGCTCCGGCATTCAGGCGGCCCTCGCCCCGGTCACCGCCGAGCGGTTCCGGAGCCGGACGGAGCTCGCGGCCGCGGTCGGCACCGCGCTGGGGCTCGACCCGAAGGAATGCACGGCGCGGCTGGTCGAGACGATCATCGATCGGAACGAGGCGGCAAGCCTCGTCTACGATCTCGATCCCGAGGCGCTGAAGCGGCTCGCGCTGCGGCCGGAGCTTGCCGGGACGCTCGCGGCGGTCTCTGGCCTCGGGGGGCTCGAGAGCGAGACGCGCCCGGCGCTCGAGACGGCGGTCGAGGCGGCAATCCGGACGGCGGTCGGCGCCTCGGAACAGGAGGTGGCAGGCGCCGCCGCAGAGGCGGCCGCGGCGGCGGCGGAGGATGTGAGCCCCGCGCCCGACATGGCGGCCGCCGGGTTCGAGGGGCCCGAGGCGCTGGAGGCGCCGCAGGAATTCGCCATCACCGACAGCTCGCTTCTGGTGATCGAGGCCGAGGTGACCGAGAAGGCCTTCTTCGACGCGATCAATGCAACGCCCTACCGGCCGGTGCAGAGCCGCGACATGGTGCGCGCCGACATGCTGCTCGCGCTGCGCCCGGTGGTGCAGCAGCGCACCGCCGCCGCCACGGCGAGCCAGCTCGAAACGGTGATGACGACGCTCCGCACCCGCTGGCGGCTGGGTGATGCGGTGGTCGCGGCCCTCGCCGCCCGGACCGAGTTTGCAGCGATCTCGCCCGAGCTCGACGATGCGGCTCGCTTCGTCGCCCAGATCAGCTATCCCGAGGGCCGGCTCTTCGACCGCGCGATCGAGACGCTGCCCGTCACGCCCGATCCGGCGGCCGAAGCGGTCTTTGCCGAGCTTGCGCGCAAGCAGGTGGACGATCCCTACGCCCGGCGGCACATCGCGCCCATCGCCTCGGATTGCGGCTGCAACGTCACGCGCGAGAGCAACGCGCTCGTCTATGCCTTCTACCCGTTCTGGATGTTTCCCGCGGAGGCCGAGCCCCCGGTGCCGGAGGTCGATTTCGACATCGTGAGCCGCATCGCCTTCGACGGGCTCGAGCTCGACGGCACGGGCGCAGTGCATTACGCCGCGCAATGGTCGGATGCCGCGGCAACATTCGTGACCTCGGCGCACCGCCACGAGGTCGAGGCGGATCTCTCGATCCGGCTGCGCGGCTGGCGGGGCTGGAACGACGATGCGATCCGCACGGGCGTCGATGCGATCGCGGGTCTGCTCGCGCCCGCCGCCGCCGACACCCTCCTCCATTCGCCGGGGCTCTTCGGCGGGCTCGACAAGATGCTGAGCCGCAAGCCCGATGGCGTGACGCTGATTGTCGAAGGCTATGACGGAAGCCCCGCGAGCCCGCCGCCGACGACACTCCTGAGTTTCGTGCGGGCGCTCGCCGACCGCCTCGAGGCGAGCGGGCAGAGCATCAATCTCGCCTTCGACATTCCGCTTGTCGCAAGCCCGAACCAGACCGCGCCGCTCTTCCGCGACCTGCGCGGGCTCATCGTCAACACCGAGGACCCGGAGGCACGGCCAGTCGATCATCTGCTCGTCTTCCTCGAGCGGCCGACCTCGCAGGCCAAGAAGCTGCTCCGCGCCCGCATCGAAGGGAGCTTCACCGGCGAGGAGCGGATCCAGGTGCTGCGCTCGGTCATCCCGGTGGTGCCGCCCGGGGCGAATGCCGCACTCGACCACGCGCCGCCGAGTGCGGCCCCCGCCTCCGGCACCGAGGACGAGACGAGCATCAGCAATTCCTACGGCCAGTTCGACGACGACCTCGTCTATTTCCAGGACAATTTCGACGGCGTCGGGTTCTGGCCCGCCCCGGTCGCGGGCGCGGTGCTGCCCGACGGCTCGCCCGACCGGCTCGCCGAGATCGTCGCTGCGCGCTACTACACATGGGCCCCCGCCCTGGTGCCCAGATCCTATGTGCCGATGGCCCGCAGCGCCTCGGAGGGCGTCTGCCGGGTGGTCTGCCCCAACCGCATACCCTTCTACCTGCTCACGCTCGCGACCGCCGGGATCGCGGTCGGGCTCGGTGTGCTCACCTTCTACAGCGGCCGGGTGAAGAGCCTCTGCGACAGGCTGCTCTTGGTGCCGGTGCTCGCGCTCGTGGTGCTGGGCCTGCTCGGGCTGATCGCCGCCTGCGACGTGGACAGCCGCGTCTGGTCACTCGGCGCGATGGCCGCTCTCGTCGCGCTTCTGGGCGCCAGCATCATCTTCCAGTGGTATGGCCGGAGGCTCGACGGACCGATGCCCTGAGCCCGGCTCAGAGCACCTCGCCGGGGGTCTCCGAAAGCAGCGTGCCCTCGGCGAGATAGAACGGAAACACCACGTTGTGGCGGGTGTTGGTGGCCCGGATGCGGTATTCGAGCAGCACCTTGAGCCGGCCGCCGGGCGCGTCATCGACCTGCACCGCGACGCGGGCAAGCTCGATCCGGGGCTCGTAGAACATCACCGCACGCGAGATCGCGAGCTCGATCGCGGCCTCCGTCTCGGCGTTCATCGGCTCGAAGACCAGATCCTGCAGCGCGCAGCCGTAGCGCGGGTGCATCACCCGCTCGCCGGGGCGGGTGATGAAGAGGACACGAAGGCTTTCGACGATGTCCTCCTCGGCCGCCACCGGAATGAGCCGGCCGCTCGCGGCATCGAAGCGCGGCGGAAAGGACCAGCCACGGCCGAGAAAGCCCGGATCGTCGTCGTCGGTGGGGGTGCTCATCTCATCCTCCGATCATCACGGTGGGCGCGCCCAGCACGATCGAGCCGCCGTGAGCCGTGGTGTCGCCCATGCGCGCCGCAGGCTTGCCGCCGATGGTCACGGTGGCGGAGCCCTTGGCGATGGTGTCGGGCGGGCCGACACAGACAAGGCTGTCACCCACCACCGCCGCCGGCAGGCCGGCGATCAGCACGGTCGGCACGCCCGGCCCCACCACCGGTCCGCCCACATGCGGGATCGGCGGCACGCCCGGGGTCTGCATCGGGCAGGTGTGCATGTCGGTCAGTCGCGCTGCCGGGGGCATGTCCGTCTCCTTCGTCCCATCGCTCAGTTGATCATCACCATCGCGCCCTTGACCGTCACCTGGCCCGACGCCGAGAGCTCCGCCGAGGCATTGCCCTTGGCGGTGAGCCCCATCTCGGCCTCGGCGCTGACATTGGCGCCCGAGATCGCGACATCGCCGGTGGCCGAGATCTTGATGCCGCCGGTGGCCTTGATCGCGATGTCGCCAGGGCTGTCGAGGGTGATGCCGCTCTGGTCGAGCAGCACCGAATTTCCCTTGGCGTCCTTGAGCTTCACCGACTTGCCGTCGTCGTCGAGGACCGCGCTGTTGCCGCCGGGGGTCTCGAGGGTGATGACCTTCTTCTCGTCGTCGAAGGTCGCCTTGAGCTGCGCCCGGGTGACGATCGCCTTGGTGTAGTTGTCATCCGTCGCGGTGAAGGGCGCGGCATTGACCGAGCTGTAGAGGCTCCCGAGCACCACCGGATAGCCGGGATCCTCGGCGAAGAAGCCGACCACGACCTCGTCGCCCACCTCCGGCAGGAAGAAGGTTCCGGCGCTGCCCGTCGCCTGCAGGCAGCCGAGGCGCGCCCAGAGCTTGGGGCCGCCATCGGCGCCGAAGAGCGGGAGCTGGACCTGGACGCGGGCTTGGGCGTCCGGATCCTCTGCGAGCTTCGTCACCTTGCCGATCTGCAGGCCGCGCACCGGGGCGGTGAAGCCGCCCGCGCCGGGGGCACCGAAGCCTTCGCTCTCACGGGAGGAGAGCGTTTCCGGGTCGATGCCGAGGCCCGCATCCGTCACCCAGTCGCCTCCCTCGATGCGATGGACGACAGAGCCGACGATCGCCGTGCCGCCGAAGCGCGCGCCAACCCCCTTGAGCTCGAGCGTACCGCCCGGCTTGGCAAGCCCCGAGCCCTGGAAGCGCACCTGGCCGCGGATGCGGGCGAGCGCGCTTCGGGTCTGGATCGCGCCCGCGATCGCGGTGAGCTCGCTCTCGGAATAGGGCGCGGCGCTGCCGACATCGAAACTCGCGAGCGCACCAACCGTGGCAAGCGCCTTGCCGTCGAGATCGCCCCAGCTCGGCCCCGTGGCCGTGGCGGCACTGCCGGAGACCGCGGCCTGATCGGCAATGCTCCAGCCCGATGCCGCGACGGACGAGAACTGGTTGCGCACGTCCATCTCGCAATCGAAGCGGATGAGATCCACCCCGGCGGTGACGACGAGGGCGGCCGCGGCGCTGGTATCGGGCTTCGCCACCGTGAGCTTGCCCGCATCGCAGGAGACGATGAGCCCGTTCGCCTGCGCCCGCGAGAGCACGAAATCCCAGTCGGTGCAGCGGTGCTGGACGAGCTGGGCATGGGTGATCTGGGTCGCGGCGACCTCCGCCGAGAGCCCCGCCGCGCTCGCGATCGTGGAAATCGCGTCGCTGTCGGTCACGCTCTCGAACATCTGGCTGTTGCGGCCGAGCGTCATCCGGAAGCCCTTGTCGCGGCAGGTGACGATGAGCTGCGGCGCTCCGGTGCCCCCGATCTTGAGCCTGAGGCCGGTGACGAGCCCGGTGAAGAGCACGGTGGGCTCGTCCTCGCCATAGCCCGCCCCGATCGAGATCTCGGTGCCGGGCTTGAAGGTCGCGGCGTCGGTAAGGGGGTAGTCCTGTTCGGCGAGATCCCCGTCCTGCAGCACGACGATGGCCTCGGGGATGCGGTTGATCTCGGCGCGGACGGCCACCGAGACCACCTGCGCCGTGTCGGGAAGCGCCTTGCCGGCCGACTTGATCGAGACCGTAACCGGGCCGTCATTTCCGGCCATCGGGGAAACTGCCATTCGCACCGCCTATCGCATGGGCGGGAACCGCAGCACCGTGTCGGGCCTGAGCGCCCGGAACCCGTCAAGTCCGTTGATGCGGGCGATCTCAACATATTTGGAGGCGTCGCGATAGATCTTCTGGCAGAGGAGCGGCAGCGTGTCACCGGACCGCACGCGGACCACATGCGTCATGTCGGGCGAGGAGCGCTGCGCGGACAGAGCCTCCTCCATCTGGGTCTGGAAGCTCACGAAGGAGAGATCGACCTTGGCCCGCAGCGCCTCGCCGGTGGCGCGGAACAGAGTGTAATTCACCTGCATGCTCTCCATCCGCCCATAGAAGGCGGAGAGGCCGCGGCCCCAGGAGATCTTCACCACATTGGGTTCATGCTCGGTGCCGCTGTAGGTGTATGCGATGAGCTTGAGCATCGCGATCTGTTCGGCGACGCTGCGCTCCTGGGCGTCCTCCACCACGCCGGTGCCGTCGATCACCAGCGAGAAGGCGACCTTCTCGGCGCTGACGTTGGAGAATTTCGGCGTGACCCCGGCCTTGCCGAGCGGGCTTCCCTCCGCGGGCGAGGTCGAGGAATAGGAAATCCCGTAGGTATGGCGGTAGTCGGCGGGATTGATCGAGGCGCGGAAGCTGTCGCCCGCATGCTCCGTCGTCTGGCCGTCCTCGACGGTGCACCGCGTGAGCGTGAGCTTGGCCATGGCTCAGCGCTCCCTTCGCCGCCGATCGGCCTCCGCGAGCATCTCCTCGACCTCCTCGAGGATCTGGCGGCGCAGCGCGACGAGCTTCTTCTCGGTCGCGGCCTCGTCCGCGGGCTTGTCCCCTGCCCCGCCGCTTGCACCGAAGGTGCCCCGCACCACGAGGCTGCCGATCTCCACGCTCATCAGACGCTCCGCTTCAGCATGTTGTAGGCGAACTCGACCGTCTCAACGGCGATCTCGTTCTTCATCGCGTCGAATCCGCCGACGCTCCACTTGACGGGATAGGCACGGTCGATGGACCAGCTCGCCACTGGATCACCCTCGGCGTCCCGCAGCGAGACAACCATGGACTTTGGCGTGATCGCCGCAGTAAAATCGTTCTCGAACGTGGCCTTGCACCATTTCACCAGTTCGCTCGACGTCGAGGTGAGCCCGCGCTTCAACACCAGATTGGGATGCTTCACCGCCTTGGGCAGCCGGTGGACGAAGCGGTTCTCGCCGCCCTCCGTCACCGTCTCGATCTCGATCTCGGATTCGAGCCCGCTCGCCTCCCGAAAGGCCGCATCGGCGCCGGAGCCGTCGGCCCCGGCGATCGAGACGGCGAAATGGAAGACGACCGGGAGCTCGAGATCCGCCATGGCCGCCTCAGGAGTTCTCGATGGTGATGCCCTCGTGGGCGATCTCGATCGTCTCGACCGCAACCTCGTTGCCCTCGGCCTTCAGGTCGGTCGAGGTGATCTTCGAGGGGAAGGCGTTGGCGACCTTCCAGACCATCGTCGGGTTCTGGCCCTCGTCGAGCAGGCTGATCGTGAGCGCCTTGCGCTTGATGATGTTCATCTGGATCTCGTTGAACCAGTCGAAGAGCGCGTTGTCGGACTTGAAGACGCCCTTCTTCATCGTGATGTTGCCGCTCTTCTTCAGGCCCGGCATCTTCACGGTGGAGAAGGTGGGGCTGTTGCCCGCGCGGTATTCGATCACCTGGGCCTCCATGTCGAGGCCGGAGACCTCCTGGAAGGCAAGCTCCGTATCGTCCCATTTCACCTGGAAATGGAATTTCGGGAGCGGCCAGACGCTTGTGGACTGGGCGGAACCGTCATCTGCCATGGGTCAAACTCCTTCGGGGATCAGGATTTCTGCATCTGCTGCTGGAAGGTGATCTCGATGAATTCCGCGGGCCGCGAGATCGCGACGAGCACGGTCACCCGCAGGATCCCCTCGAGGATGTCCACCGGCGTCATCGTCTCGCCGAGGCCGACATGGACCGAGAAGGCATCGGCCGGGACCGCGCCCGCGAGCCCGCCCTGCTTCCAGATGCCGGTGAGGAAGTTCTCGATCATCGAGCGGATCGTCACCCAGGTGCTCGCGGTGTTGGGCTCGAAGACATAGGCCTTCGAGGCAAGCCGGAGACTTTCCTCGAGCATGATCATCGTGCGGCGCACGTTGATGTAGCGCCAGTCGAGCGAGTTGCCGTCGAGGGTGCGTGCGCCCCAGACCAGCACGCCCTCGCCGACGAAGGGGCGGATGGCGTTGATCGACTTGCCCTGCGGCGTGACGTTGAGGTCTTCCTGGTCGTCATGGCTGATGTTGACCGTCGCCGCGGTGACCGAGTTGAGGCTCACGTTGGCGGGCGCCTTCCAGACGCCGCGGGTCGCGTCGACCATGGTATAGATCCCGGCCATGGCGGCCGCGGGCGGCATGCAGTTCATCCGCGCCGTCATCTCGTTCAGCACGTCGTTGTAGAGCGGCACGATCGCGCGCAGGGTCTTGTCGACGCTTTCGGGCGTCGGGGCCTCACCCTCTGCGGCACCCGCAATGGCGCCATCGGCGATCCAGTCGATCTCCTGGAAGGGCACCACGAACTTGTCGGCGTTCTTGCCCGTCGGATCGAGGCTGGCCTTGAGGAGCGTGATGAGCTCCTTGCGGCCGTCGACGGTGAAGTTCTCGAAGCTGAAGTTGCGCGCCTGGTAGACCGAGGTGTTGACCCAGGGGTAGTAGGCCGCGCCATAGTCGAGGAAGTTGATGCCGACATCGTTGCGGAAGGTCGCCACCGGATCGCCCTTCGGATCCTGCCGGTCGCGGTAGCCGCCGAAGATGTCGAGGATCGCGAAGCGGTTCTTCATCCGCTCGCCGCAGTGCATGAGCATCTGCTGCTGGACCTTGACCGCATTCGCGCGCGAAAGCCGCGTCGTCTCGGGAATGACGAGCATTGTCGGCTCGGTCTCCTTCTCGAGGAGCTTGATGCCGCGCAGCATCCGGTCACCGTCGATTTCGTCGTCATAGGAGCCGATCGAGACGATGTAGCAGGGGCCGCCGCCGTTCTGGAAGAAGAGCCGCATCGCGCCGTAGAGCGTGTAGGCCGTGCTCTTCTGCTGGAGCTCGTAGCTGTCCGCGCCGAGCTGTAGCAGTGCTGAGGGCAGCGGGTCCTTCTGTGCCGTGCCTTCCGCGCTCAGCTCGGAGGGGTCTTCCGAGGCCTTGCCGTCGCTCTTGACCAGATCGAAGAGCGGGGCGGGAGCGACGCCGAAATAGCTGTGGAATTCGGCGAGCGAGCTGATCCGCCAGGGCACGTCGCGCAGGCTCTTGTTGCCGTTGAGCGCGAACTCGGTGTAGCCGATGAAGGCGGGCACCGCGGTCGCCACCTGCACGACCGAATTGGGGAAGGCGTTCTTTTCGACGATATAGACGCCGGGTGTCTTCATGGGCTTCATGGGGGCCCTCCTCTCAGAGCAAGTTCACATAAATATCCGAAACCAGATGCCGGGCATCGCCGGCCTTCTCGATCCGGCCCGATCCCGGAGCGGGACAAGGCAGGGCCGGCAGAACCACCCGCGGCCCGAACGGCCCCTCGCTCACAAGCTCGAACCGGCTCTCGGGCCGCGCCCGCGCCGCGATCGGCGCACTGGAGCGGAAGCTCAGCGCGCGCGCACCGTTGCTCATGACGCGCTCCCCCAGCGCATCGAAGCCGATCTCGTCCTTGCGGTCGCGGATGCCGATCCGCGCCTCCGCCGCGCCGCCGAGGACATGGTAAAGCCAGAGCGCCTCCACCGCGCCGAAGCGGAGTGACAGCCGCACGTCCCGGGCCTCGGGCGCCATCACGATCCGGAGCAGCGCCAGCGGCGGGCGCAGCAGGTCCGCGGGGTCCAGCAGGCCCTCCGCCGCGAGAGGCCGCATGTCGGCAGCCCCCACGGTTTCGCCCGACTGAAGCGCGCCCGCCGTACCCGGAGCGGCCTCGATCACCACGACCGCGCCCCGGCTGTCGGCGAGACCCTCGGTGATGCCGTGGAGCGCGGGCGTGCGCGCGCGGAGGCGGAAGGTGAAGACAAGCTCGTCCGCCTCGGCGATGAGGCCAAGGGCGGTGCGGTCCTCCGAGGCGAAGACCTCGAGGAGCCCGTCGCCGATCCGGAGCCGGAGATCGCCCCGCGCTGCAAGCCGCGCCGTCGCCCTGTCGGGCTCCAACGCGATCGGCGGCCGCACGGCCGGGCCGTAATAGTCATGCGTCACATCGAGCCGGAAGAACGGGGCAAAGACGGTCACGGCGCGGCTCCCGCGGCGGCGCGCGCCGATCCCTCGGGCGCGGAGATCGCCAGATCTTCCGCGACGAGCGCGCCCGCATCGATCGTGACGGTCCGCACCAGGTAGCGGATCGAGGGCAGATAGCGCCCGCCGAAGATGCCCCAGAGCTGGCTGGCGCCATCGGTGGAGAGGTTCGCGATCTCGAGCGTGAGCTGCGAGATCCGGGGGTCGAGCTCGGGGGCGCTCAGGCGGTCGAAGACCGGGGTGATCTGGAAATGCTGGATCGCATGCGAGAGGATCTTGAGCGATTCGAGGTAGTTTTCCGCATCGAAGCAGGCCGCCAGCATCACCTCGATGTTGAGATGCACCGGGGCCGGATTGACCGCGAGGCGGCCGGCCAGCGCCGGAGCCCGGCCGATGCCGCCGCGTGCCATCGTGTCGTGGCTCACATTGGTGACGAAGATCGCGAGGCGGTTGCGCAGCGCCATCGGCAGCTTGCCCTCCGCATCCGCCGGGCTCCCCGCGACGACGAGATCGTCCGCCACCCCGAAGCGCGCACGCAGATGCGCGTTGAGGCGGGCAGCCAGAAAGCTCACGGCGCGATCGATCATCAGAGGGTCCGGTCGGCCGCGCATGGGGCGCGCTGGACGCGGGAAGGCACTCGCATGGGACCTCGTCACACTGCGCTCCGAGCCGCGTGGGACACCAGGACCGCCGCAACTCGAGACAAATTCAGCCAGAACTCGGCTAGACTTGCCGCCCGAACCCTTACGGTTTGCTTAATGAGATGCGAATGGCCCACCGGGCCCCGCGCCCGCGCCGGGGAAACCCCAGGAAAGAAACGCCCGCCCGGCGGGACGCAGCGGGCGGGCGATTGCAGGTCTTGCCGGCGGCCGGAAAGGCCGCCGCCGTTCAGCGCTTGCGCATGGCTTCGAGCAGGGCCGCCCCCAGCGCGCCGTTGCCGGCGTCGCTCCCCTTGCCCGCGCCGCGCGGGCCGGCAGAGGCAGGGCCACCCGCGCCCTTCCGGCCCGGCTTGCCGCCACCACCCGGGCCGCGGGCGGCGCGATCCTCGCGCGCCGAGGTGCCGCCGTCCTTGCGCATGCTGAGCCCGATGCGCTTGCGGGCGACATCGACCTCGGTCACCCGCACCTTCACCACGTCACCTGCCTTCACCACCTCGTGCGGATCCTTCACGAAACGGTCGGCAAGCTGGCTCACATGCACGAGCCCGTCCTGGTGCACGCCGATGTCGACGAAGGCGCCGAAGGCCGCGACATTCGTCACCGTGCCCTCGAGCACCATGCCGGGCCTGAGATCCTTGATGTCCTCGATCCCGTCGGCAAACGCGGCGGTGACGAAGCTCGGGCGCGGGTCGCGGCCCGGCTTCTCGAGTTCCGAGAGGATGTCGCGCACCGTCGGCAGGCCGAATTTCTCGTCGACGAATTCCTCCGGACGCAGGCGCCGCAGCACCGCGGTATCGCTCATCAGCGCGCGCAGATCCCGCCCGCAGGCCTTCACGATCCGCCGCGCGACGCCATAGGCCTCCGGATGCACCGATGAGGCATCGAGCGGCTCCTCGCCGTCGCGGATCCGCAGGAAGCCCGCGCATTGCTCGAAAGCGCGCGGCCCGAGGCGCGAGACCCTGAGGAGCTCCTTGCGCGAGCGGAAGGCACCGTTCGCGTCCCGGTGCGCGACGATCGATTCCGCGAGCCCCGGCCCGAGGCCCGAAACATGGGCGAGCAACGGCGCGGAGGCGGTGTTGAGATCGACGCCGACGGCGTTCACCGCGTCCTCGACCACCGCCTCCAGCGATTTCGACAGCCGGTGCTGATCGACGTCGTGCTGATACTGCCCGACACCGATGGATTTCGGCTCGATCTTCACCAGTTCCGCAAGCGGGTCCTGCAACCGCCGGGCGATCGAGACCGCGCCGCGGAGCGAGACGTCGAGGCCCGGGAACTCCCGCGCCGCGAGCTCAGAGGCGGAATAGACCGAGGCGCCCGCTTCGGAAACCACCACCTTCACCGGCGCCTTCGTGCCCTTGGGAAGGAGCTTCAGCGTATCGGCCACCAGGCGCTCGGTCTCGCGGCTGGCCGTGCCGTTGCCGATGGCGATGAGTTCGACACCATGCTGCGCGATGAGCCGGAGGATCGCCGCCTCGGCGCCCCGGAGGTCGTTCTTGGGCTGGAAGGGATAGAACGTGTCGGTCGCGACGAGCTTGCCGGTCGCATCGACCACCGCCGCCTTCACACCGGTGCGGATCCCCGGATCGAGGCCGAGGGTCGCCCGCGGGCCGGCGGGCGCGGCCAGCAGGAGATCCTTGAGGTTGCGGGCGAAGACCGTGATCGCATCCTCCTGGGCCCGGGCGCGCAGCGTGCCGAGCAGGTCGAGCATCATCGAGAGGCTGAGCTTCACCCGCCAGGTCCAGCCCGCGATCTTGCGGAGCCAGAGATCGCCGGGGGCGCGGCCCGAAATGCCGAGCCGCGCGGCCACCATCTCCTCGGCCCGCGCCACGCCCGTCTCGGGATCGGGGGCGATCTCGAGTGTCACCACACCCTCGTTCGAGGCCCGGAGCATCGCCAGCGCCCGGTGGGAGGGCACGTTGGCCCAAAGCTCGCGGTGATCGAAATAGTCGGAGAACTTCGCCCCCTTCTCCTCCTGCCCCTCGACGACGCGGGCGGCGAAGAAGGCCTCCTTCTCCATGAAGGCGCGCAGATCGCCGATGAGGCCCGCATCTTCCGTCAGCCGCTCGGCCAGGATGTCGCGCGCGCCATCGAGCGCCGTCTTCACGTCCGGCACCGCTTCGGTGATGAAATCCGCCGCCAGCGTCTCCGGCGCGGTGGCACGCTCGGCAAGGATCCGGTCGGCGAGCGGCTCGAGGCCGTTCTCGCGCGCGATCATCGCCTTGGTGCGGCGCTTGGGCTTGTAGGGGAGGTAAATATCCTCGAGCGTCGCCTTGGTGTCGGCGGCGGCGATGTCGCGGGCGAGTTCCTCGGTGAGCTTGCCCTGCCCCTTGATCGTCTCGAGGATCGTCGCTCGCCGGGCCTCGAGCTCGCGCAGATAGGCCAGCCGGTCGGAGAGCTTGCGGAGCTGGGTGTCGTCAAGCCCGCCGGTGACCTCCTTGCGGTAGCGGGCGACGAAGGGAACCGTCGCGCCTTCGTCGAGCAGGGTGACCGCGGCACCGACCTGTTCCGGGCGGGCGCCGATCTCGGCGGCGATGGTCTCGGCGATGCGTCTGGCGGTGTCCAAGGGGCGGCTCCTGCGATTGGGTCGGAGCGTCTTCTTAGCTCCGCCGGGCAATGCAGCCAAGAGAGCGCAAACGCAGACCGCCCGGCTCCGGAAAGCCGGGCGGCCGGGCGCCTGAGATCGGGCCCGGATTCAGGTCGCGCGGGCCGGATCGAGGGTGATCGCCCAGAGCTCGGTGTCGTCGCGGTCCATGAGCCGGACGGTCATCTGCTCGGTCTGGCCGTCGATGTCGACGAGGCCGAAGAACTGGAGCCCCATGGAGGGCGGCAGGTTCGGGCCCTGCTCGGCCGTCGGCGCCTTCACGAAGCGCACCTCCGGGCCGAAGGTCATGTCGAGATCGTTGGGGCCGAAGGTGCCGGCATGCAGCGGACCGGAGACGAATTCCCAGAACGGCAGGAACTCCTGGAAGGCGGCACGCGACGGGTCGTAGTGATGCGCGGCGGTGTAGTGGACATCCGCCGTGAGCCAGACGGTGTTCATCACCGCATCGTCGCGGATGTGGCGCAGGATCTCGGCGATCTCGAGCTCGCGCCCCTTCGCCGCGCCGTTGTCGCCATTGGCGACCGCCTCGACATAGCTCGTCTCGTCGTCGATCTTGTCGGCCACCACGAGGCCGATCGGCATGTCGCAGGCGATGACCTTCCAGGTGGCCTTCGAGGCGGAAAGCTCGCGCTTCAGCCAGGCGGTCTGGGCGGCACCGAGGACGCGGGCGTCGTCGGTGAGCTCGGTCTGCAGGCCGAGGCTGTTGGCGCCGCGATAGCTGCGCAGGTCGAGGAAGAAGACATCGACCAGCGGCCCGTAGGCGATCTTGCGGTAGACCCGGTCGGGCTCGGCCGGGAAGTAGCGGATCGGGGTCATCTCGTGGAAGGCCCGGCCGGCGCGGGCGGAGAGGAGCGCGATCGACTTCTCGGTATAGCGCTCGTCGAGGATCTTGCCGGGCGACCAGTTGTTCACGACCTCATGGTCGTCCCACTGGAAGAAGGTCGGCACGAGGGCGTTCATCTCCTGCAGGTTGCGATCGAGGAGATTGTATTTCCACTGGCCGCGATACTCGTCGAGGGTTTCGGCGACCTTGCGCTTCTCGTCGGTGACGATGACGTTCTTCCAGGTGGTGCCGTCGGCGAGCACCACCTCGTCCTCGATCGGGCCATCGGCATAGATCGTGTCGCCGGAATGGATGAAGAAGTCGAGCTCGTGGCCCGCCATGGTGGCGTAGGTCTTCATCCCGGTCTCGTCGATGCCCCAGCCCTGGCCGGCGGTGTCGCCCGACCAGGCGAAGCGGACGTCGCGCTTCGTCGTCGGGGCGGTGCGGAAGCGGCCGGTGACAGGCTCGGAGAGGGTGTTGATGTCGGCGAGATCGGCGGCGACCATCCGGTAGAAGATCTGCTGATCCGCGGGCAGGCCCTCCACCAGACGCTTGATGGCGAGATCGGTGTCGGGCAGCGCATTGACCGGCGGCAGGCGGATCGGGTCGGCAAAGCTCTCGGTCGTCGAGATCTCCATCATCACCCGCGACGGCCGGTCGGTGCGGGTCCAGACCATGCCGGAGGTGGCATCGACATCGCCCGACTGCACCCCGTGGGTGAAGGCGGGGCGGGCGCTGGCGCGGCTGAGGCCGGGCATCGCGAGGCCGGTGGCGAGCGCCGCCCCGGCCGAGGTCGAGAGGAAGCGGCGGCGGGTGACGGGATGGGAGGAAACGCGGACGAGCTTTGACATCGGCACATGTCCAATCGCTGGCGGGTTGCGAGGGGGTTCGGGAACGCACCTTTCCCGGATTTTGCGACCGCATCCTGACAGGGCGATGAAGCTTTGATGACCCGCCCGGGGCAGCTATCGCGAGGGAGACCGGGGGGCAAGCGGGGCGTGAAAACAGGGCTTTTCACCGTGAAAATCAGATTTCACCACTGAAATCATTGGATTTTCGTAGTTAACATATCATGAATGCCGCCCGGATGGCCGGACCGGGATCAGGGCGCGGCCGCCGGGACGGGTGGCCGCCCGGGGGTGCCGCATCGGCGCGTGAGAGGAGCGGACCGGGTCGCCCATCTACTCCGGGCGGGTGCCCAGGGCGGCCCGCCGCGCGGGGGGGGAGCGGAGGCCGCGCGCCAGCCTTCCGGGCGGGCGCGGGCGCGGGCTCAGCCGCTCAGTACCACGGGCCGCGGCGGACCTCGGTGCCGGACTCGCCCTCGGCGACCGCGGCGGCGAAGGCCTCCACGTCGCTGTCGCGGTAGTGGTAGGGCCAGACCTCGGCCGGGCGGAAGGCGGCAACGGCGGCGGCGGCCTGCTCGACGGTCATGGTGTAGGGCAGGTTCATCGGCAGGAAGGCGATGTCGATGTCTTCGAGCGCCCGCATCTCGGGCGTGTCCTCGGTATCGCCGGCGATATAGATGCGGGTGTCGCCCGCGGTGAGGAGATAGCCGTTGTCGCGGCCCTGCGGGTGATACTGGAGCCGCTCGGGCGTGGTGTTGTAGGCCGGGATCGCCTCGATGGACAGGGCGCCCACCTCGGTGCGCTCGCCGTTCGCGAGCGGCGTGGCGCGGGCCTGCAGCGCGGCGGGGAGCATGCCGTGGACGGCCGGGTTGGTGACGAGAACGGTGGTCTCGGTCACGACGGCCTCGAGGGTCGGCACGTCGAGGTGATCGCCATGCTCGTGGGTGATCAGGATGAGATCCGGCGCGGGCTGGCCGGCGTAGAGCTCCGCCCCGCCGACCGGATCGTTCCAGATCACCATCTCGGGCAGTGTCATCACGAAGGAGGCGTGCGAGATCGGGTGGATGCCGATCGCTCCGCCTGTGGCGCGGGCGCGCCTCGGGAAGGCGGAGAGCCCCGCGCCGGCAAGGGCCGCGGCGCCGGTCAGGATCGTGCTGCGTCGGGTCAGGGTCATCGGGTTCCTCCGGGCTTGGGTGGCTTTGGCCCGAGGGTAACCGGTTGCCCGGAGGACCGGGGTCACGTCTGCGACAGGAGGGCGGGCGCCCTCAGGCCGGGCGCAGCGCCGCGAGGCTCGTCTTCTGGCGCCCGGCGGCGTCGAAGTTTTCCGGCGCGAGCCAGGCCTCGAAGGCGGCGCGCCGCGCGGGCCATTCGCTGTCGAGGACCGAGAACCAGGCGGTGTCGCGGTTGCGGTGCTTGTAGATCGTCGCCTGGCGGAAGGTGCCCTCGTAGCTGAAGCCGAGCCGTTCGGCGGCGCGGCGGGAGGGCGCGTTCAGCGCATCGCATTTCCATTCGTAGCGGCGGTAGCCGAGCTCGTCGAAGACGCGCGCCATCATCAGATACATCGCCTCCGTCGCGGCCGCGGTGCCCTGGAGGCGCGGGGAGAAGGCGATGAAGCCCACCTCGATCACCCCGACCGCGGGCTCGATGCGGAGGTAGCTCGCGACGCCGAGCCCGGCCCCGGTCTCGTGGTCGAGGATGGCGTGGAAGAGCGGGTCGTGGCACTGCTCGGCCATCTCGAGCCAGGCGTCGAACGCCTGCCGCTCGGGAAACGGGCCGACGGGCATGTAGGTCCAGAGCCCGCCGTCGCGGTCCTCGGCGAAGGCATCGAAGAGCGAGGCGCCGTGGCGGGCGGCATCGAGCGGCTCGAGGCGCACCAGACGGCCGTTCATCGAGGCGCGCGGCGGCCGGGCGGCGGGCTGCCACTCGGGAAGATCGGGGCCGATCGGCTGGCCGTGTTCGTTGAGACGGGTCATCGGGATCGACCGGCAAGACTGCGAGGGCCCCTTCGTAGCGCCGTCGCGGCGGAAATGCACGCCTTCTCGCGAGGGCGGAGCCCGCGGGCGGCGTCAGGTGCGGGTCATGCGCACCGCGAGCGCGATGTAGCGGAACGGATACCGCTCGGGCGCCTCGCGCAGCAGCCGCTCGGCGCGCGCATAGGTGTCGGCCACCAGAGCCTCGGCCTCGGGGTGATCGGCAAGGGCGATCCGCAGCACGGCCTCGGTGAAGGCGCGAAAGAAGTTGGTGTAGTCGCGCGCATATGCGGCGAGGTCGCCGGTGCGGGCGAAGTCCGTGTTGAAGGGCACGGGCGATTCGTAGCTCTCGCCGCGCTCGATGCGAAACGGGATGTCGGCGGTTTCGACGGCCTCGGTGATCTCGTCGAGGGTGCGGAAATAGACCGGCTGGTAATAGCGCTCATAGGTGGCGCGGCTGATCCGGCCTTCCGCCACCAGCGCGAGGACGGCATCGTTCAGCACGTCGTAGATGCCGTCGCATGTCCGGAGCGCGCCATCGGCCCCGAACACCTGCAGGAGGAGCTGGCCGCCCGGCACGAGTTCGGCCGCGCGGGCCGCGAGAAAGGCGCGGATGTCCTCGCGGGCCTGATCGGCGAAGGCCGCCCGCTCCTCGGCGGTCACCTCCCCGACCCCGCGCACCCGGCTCGGTCCGTTCGGGAGGATGTAGCCCGGCAGCCGGTCGACCGGCTTGCGGCTCAGGAACCCGATGGCATTGAAGGTCATCGCCAGATGCACCGAACCCCTCGGGAGCAGGCGGTCGAACATCGAGCCCGCCACGGCGCAGGACGAGACGTCGGCCGCCGCGAAGACAGAGCGGCCCTCCGGCCGGAGGTCGCGGAAGAGGGCGGAGAAATCGTTGGTCGGCAGGTCGCTGTGGACCGTCATGATGTCCCGCGGCGTCCGCCGGCGCAGGGCGGGAACGAGCCGCTGCATCAGCGCAATGGAATTGCGCCCTTCGGAGCATCCGAAATCGGCGAGCCCGATCGGCGCCGCCCCGCCGAGCGGCAGGACCGCGACCGCCTCGTCGAGCCAGGGCAGGACATGCTCGATCGCGGCCATCTGGGGCGCCGAATTGCGGTTGTAGAACCCCTGGCCAACCATTCCCGTGGTCACCGGCATCGCACCCACCCCCGTTCAACCTGGCGGCCGCGGTGTGCGGGCCGCACGGCAAGGGTGCCTCGACACGGCGGGTGAGACAAGGATTTCGGGAAGGGCGGTGGGCCTGCGGGGGCCGCGGGGCGCGGGCAGCGTGCGCGCATCGCCCGGTAACGGACCCTCCTGCGGGAGGCTCCTGCGCCGCCGGACCTCCCCGCGGCGCAGGCCGGGCGTCAGCCGCCGAAGTCGTCGAGCATGATGTCCTCGCGGTCGACGCCGAGCTCGAGGAGCATGTTGATGACCGACTGGTTCATGATGGGCGGACCGCACATGTAGAACTCGCAGTCTTCCGGCGCGGGATGGTTCTTGAGGTATTCCTCGTAGAGCACGTTGTGGATGAAGCCGGTGTAGCCGGTCCAGTTGTCCTCGGGCAGCGCGTCCGAGAGCGCCACGTGCCATTCGAAGTTGGGGTTCTCGGCGGCGAGGCCGTCGAAATCCTCGACATAGAACATCTCGCGCTTCGAGCGCGCGCCATACCAGAAGCTGATCTTGCGGTCGGTGTGGAGGCGCTTGAGCTGGTCGAAGATGTGGCTGCGCATCGGCGCCATGCCCGCGCCGCCGCCGACGAAGATCATTTCCTTGTTGGTCTTGCGGGCGAAGAACTCGCCGAAGGGGCCGGAGATCGTCACCTCGTCGCCGGGCTTGAGGTTGAAGATGTAGGAGGACATCTTGCCCGCCGGGATCCCCGTCGAGCCCGGAGGGGGCGAGGCGATGCGGACGTTGAGCATGATGATGCCCTCTTCCTCCGGGTAGTTCGCCATCGAGTAGGCGCGCTCCACCGCCTCGTCGACCTTGGAGGTCACGTCCCAGATCTTGAAGCGGTCCCAGTCCGGGTGGTACTCGGGCTCCACGTCGAACTCCTTGTAGGAGAGTTCGTAGGGCGGGCATTCGATCTGGATGTAGCCGCCGGCGCGGAAGTTGACGTGCTCGCCCTCCGGCAGTTCCAGCACCAGTTCCTTGATGAAGGTCGCGACGTTGTGGTTCGAGCGCACCTTGCAGCGCCATTTCTTGACGCCGAAGACATGCTCGGGAACCTGGATCTTCATGTCCTGCTTGACGGCGACCTGGCAGGAGAGGCGGTCGCCCTCGCGGGCCTCGCGCTTGTTGATGTGGCTTTCCTCGGTCGGCAGGATCGATCCGCCGCCCTCGAACACCTTGACCCGGCACTGGGCGCAGGTGCCGCCGCCGCCGCAGGCCGAGGGCACGAAGAGCTTGGCCTCGGCCAGCGTCTGCAGGAGCTTGCCGCCGGTGGGCACCGAGATGGTCTTCTCGCCGTTGATCTCGATGTTCACATTGCCCGCCGCCACCAGCTTCTTCTTGGCGAACATGATGAGCGTGACGAGGGCGAGCACGATGAGCGTGAAGAGGACGACGCCGAGCGTGAAGGTCTGCATGGTCTGCCCCTCCCCCTCAGAGTTTCACGCCGGAGAAGGACATGAAGCCCATCGCCATCAGCCCGGCGGTGATGAAGGTGATGCCGAGGCCCTGCAGCCCGTCGGGGATGTCGGAATACTTGAGCTTCTCGCGCACGCCCGCCATGGCGGTGATCGCGAGCGCCCAGCCGAGGCCCGAGGAGAGGCCGTAGGTCGCGGCTTCCGGGAAGGTGTAGTCGCGCTCGACCATGAAGAGCGAGCCGCCGAGGATGGCGCAGTTCACGGTGATGAGCGGCAGGAAGATCCCGAGCGCGTTGTAGAGCGGCGGGAAATACTTATCGAGCACCATCTCGAGGATCTGCACGATCGCGGCGATCACCCCGATGTAGGAGATGAGGCCGAGGAAGGTGAGATCCACGTCGCCGAAGCCCGCCCAGGAGAGCGCGCCGGGCTTGAGCAGCGTGTTGAGGATGAGGTTGTTGGCCGGCACGGTGATCGCCTGCACCACCGTCACCGAGATGCCGAGGCCGATCGCCGTCTCGATCTTCTTCGACACCGCGATGAAGGTACACATGCCGAGGAAGAAGGAGAGCGCGAGGTTCTCGACGAAGATGGCCTTCACGGCCAGGGAGATGAGACCTTCCATGATCAGTGGGCCTCCACGGTCTGGATGCGGAATTCGCGTGCTTCGACCTGTTCCGGCTTCCAGGTGCGGAAGGCCCAGATCAGCAGCCCGATGACGAAGAAGGCCGAGGGCGGCAGCAGCAGCAGCCCGTTCGGCACGTACCAGCCGCCGTTGTTGACGGTCTGGAGGATGGTGACGCCGAAGAGCGAGCCCGAGCCGAAGAGCTCGCGGATGAAGCCGACCAGCATGAGGATGAGCGAGTAGCCGAGGCCGTTGCCGATGCCGTCGATGAAGGAGGCCACCGGCGGATTCTTCATGGCGAAGGCTTCGGCACGCCCCATGACGATGCAGTTGGTGATGATGAGACCGACGAAGACCGACAGCGTCTTGGAGATGTCGTAGAAGTAGGCCTTCAGGATCTGGTCCACCACGATCACGAGGCTCGCGATGATGACCATCTGCACGATGATGCGGATCGCGGAGGGGATCTGGTTGCGCAGCATCGAGATGAAGAAGCTCGAGAAGGCGGTCACGGTCGTCACCGCCAGCGCCATCACGGCTGCGACCTGCAGCGAGGAGGTGACCGCGAGCGCCGAGCAGATCCCGAGCACCTGGAGCGTGATCGGGTTGTTGTCGACGAGAGGATCGACGAGAAGTTCCTTACGCGTCTGCGACATCAAGCGTCTCCTTCTCTCAAGCGGGCCAGGTAGGGACCGAAGCCGTCTTCACCCATCCAGTAGCGCACGAGATTGTCCACGCCGCGCGACGTGAGCGTTGCGCCCGCAAGAGCATCCACATGAAATTCCGGTCCTGCGGGTGACGGCGCCTTCGACACGGTGATCTCCAGGTCGCCCTCATCGTCGCGGAGTTTCTTGCCATTCCACTGGGCGCGCCAGCGGGGGTTGTCCACCTCGGCGCCGAGGCCCGGCGTTTCGGCGTGTTCGTAGAATTGCAGCCCGTAGATGTCGTTGCCATTCGCTTCAAGCGCAATGAAGCCCCAGAGCGTGGACCACAGGCCGTAGCCATGGATCGGCAGGATGACCTTGTCGAGCGAGCCGTCCGGGTTTTCCATCAGATAGACGGTCTCGTAATTGGCGCGGCGCCCGATCCCCGCGGGGTCGTCGGTGAGCGCGACAGACAGGTTGAGATCCTGCGTGGCAGCCCGCTCGTCATAGGTCGCCACATCGACGGCATCGGTGTATTCGCCGGTCGACAGATCCACGACCTTCGGCGTGAACGAGGAGGTGAAGGCTTCGTTCACGTCCATGCCCGGCTCGTAGAGCCCGGCGACCTGAAGGATGTTGATCCGCTTGTCGCGGAGCTTGTTCGCCTCCTGCACCGGGCGGAGCGAGACCGCCGCCATGGCCACGACCATGGAACAGAAGAGGCAGAGGGCGACCGCCACGAAGATCGTCTTCGGGGTCGAATCGACGGGCAGGGCCTTGAAGCGGGCCCAGAACCCCTGGGGTTCCTGCTCAGGCATTGCGCTTTGCCCTCCGTGCGATGTTGGCCTTGATGACGAAGAAGTCGATCAGGGGTGCAAAGATGTTGCCGAAGAGGATCGCGAGCATCATGCCCTCGGGGAAGGCCGGGTTGATGACGCGGATCATCACGACCATGAAGCCGATGAGCGCGCCGTAGACATAGCGTCCGACATTGGTCTGGGACGCGGAGACGGGTTCCGTCACCATGAAGACGAGGCCGAAGGCATAGCCCCCGAGCACGAGGTGCCAGTACCACGGCATGGCGAACATCGGGTTGGTGTCGCTGCCGATCAGGTTGAGGAGCAGCGAGAAGCCGATCATCCCGCCGAGGCAGCCGACGATGAGGCGCCAGTTCGCGATGCGCGTCGCGAGCAGGAAGACGAGGCCGAGCAGGCAGGCGAGCGTCGAGGTCTCGCCGAGCGAGCCCTGGATCAGCCCGAAGAAGGCGTCCCACCAGGAGATGCCGTGATTGGCGAGCGCCTGCGGGCCCTCGGCGGCGGTGATCCCGAGCGCGGTCGCGCCCGAGAAGCCGTCGACCGGGGTCCAGACCGTGTCGCCCGACATGTTTGCCGGATAGGCGAAGTAGAGGAAGGCGCGGCCCACGAGGGCGGGGTTGAGGAAGTTCTTGCCGGTGCCGCCGAAGACCTCCTTGCCGAGCACCACCCCGAAGGAGATGCCGAGCGCGACCTGCCAGAGCGGCGTCGAGGCGGGCAGGATCAGCACGAAGAGCATGGAGGTGACGAGGAAGCCTTCGTTCACCTCATGCCCGCGCACCACGGCGAAGAGGCATTCCCATATGCCGCCGATCGCGAGCGTGACGATATATATGGGCAGGAAATAGAGCGCGCCGAAGAAGAGGTTGGAGAACGGGTTGCCCGGATCGAAGGGGAGCCCCGACTTGGCCACGAGCCAGGCGCGCCAGCCGGTGGCGCTGTCCGGCCCGAGCGCCATGATCGCGCCATTGGCCTGATAGCCGGTGTTGTAGAGCGCCATCAGGATGCAGGGGATGGTGGAGATGACCACGTAGGTCATGATCCGCTTCATGTCGACGAAGCTCCGGGCGTGCGGCGCAACGGTCGTGACCGTGCGGGGCGTCAGCGCCAGGGATTCGATCATCTCGTAGAGCGGGAAGTATTTCTCGTAGCGGCCGCCCTTGAGGAAGGAGGGCTCGAACTTGTCAAAGAAATCGCGCAGCATCCCCATCGGCTAGCCTTCCTTCTCGATCTTTTCGAGGCTCGCGCGGAGCGCCGGACCGTATTCGTATTTTGCCGGGCAGGCGAAGGTGCAGAGCGCGAGATCTTCCTCGTCGAGCTCGAGCGCCCCGAGCGCCTGGGCGGTATCGGTGTCCATGACGAGAAGCGCCTTGAGGAGCTGGGTCGGCAGGTAGTCCTGCGGCATCAGTTCCTCGAAGGTGCCGGTGGGCACCATCGCGCGCCGCCCGCCATTGAGGTTCGAGGTGAGGTTGAAGAGCAGGCCCTTGCGCCGCGCGGAGGCGAGCACGGGCTGCACCGCGTATTTGCCGGGCTGCGGCGTGATCCAGCCCAGCACCATCTGGTCCTGGTCCTCGGTGATGAGGGTGATCTGGCGCGCGTAGCGGCCGAGATAGGCGAGCGGCCCCGCGGCGACGCGGCCGGAGAGGACCGAGCCGGAAATGACGCGGCAGGGCGAGTATTCCGAGATCTCGCCCTCGGTGAGCGCATCGGTGGAAGCGCCGATCAGCGTGCGCACGAGCCGGGGATTGGCCGCGCGCGGGCCGGCGATCGCAATGATGCGCGTGGCGTCGAGATGGCCGGTGAGGAAGAGCTTCCCGATCGCGATCACGTCCTGGTAGCCGATGCTCCAGACCGTCTTCGAGGGCGAGGGCGGCTCGAGGAAATGCATGTGCGTGCCGGCGAGGCCGGCCGGATGCGGGCCGCCGAACTCGCTGATCTGCACGCCGTGTACGCCCGCATGCGGCAGCGTCGTGCCGCTGGCCTTGCAGAGGTGGACCTTGCCGTCGGTGAGCCGGGTGAGCGCGGTGAGGCCCGCCTCGAAGGCGTCGACCTCGGTCTCGATGATCGTGACGGGATCGGGCGCGTGGGGCTCGGTGTCCATCGCGGTCGCGAAGATCGCCGCCGGGACCGTGCCCTGAGCCGGAACCTTGGAATAGGGCCGGGTGCGGAAGGCCGTCCAGAGGCCGGAGGCCTGCAGCGCGGCCTGCACCGTCTCGCGCGGGGCGGTGCCGAGCTCGCCCATCGGGATCGCGCCGAAATCGCGGCCCGGATCGGCGGCATCGTCGACATCGACCACGACGCTTTGCAGCACGCGCCGGGCGCCCCGGTTGATCGCCCGGACCCGGCCGCTGGCGGGCGCCGTGTAGAGCACCTCCGGCGAGTCCTTGTGGCAGAAAAGCGGATCCCCGCGACGCACCGTATCGCCTTCGGCAACGAGCATCTTGGGTTTCAATCCGATATAATCGTCACCGATGATTGCGACGGATGTCGGGCTTGCGCCCGCATGGATCGTCTGGTCCGGGGCGCCGCTCATCGGCAGGTCGAGGCCCCGCTTCAATACAAATTCAGACATACTTTTCGCTGGCTCACTATCCCTGTTTACCATTCATAGAGTCAAAATCCGCGCATTGCGAGACGCAATTGGCCTTAAATTCCGAGGTATCGGGCGCAAATCGCGTCCTGGGACCGGTCGGGTTGAGAGCGGGCGGAGCAGATACCGCATCACGTGATCCGCCGAGTTGACAGCCGGCGGGGCAGATGGTGTGACAAGGCCCCATCCCGAAAGTAGTGACGGACCCCCGCCATGCGCCCGATCGCCCTCCTCGCCGCCCTTCTCGTCGTGCTCGCCGGGTGCGACCGCAAGCCGGAGGTCATGCGCCTTGCCGGCGAGACGATGGGAACGACCTATCACGTGACGGTGGTGGACGCGCCGCCCGACATCGACGAGGCCGCCGTCGGCGCCGCGATCACCTCGACGCTGGAGGAGGTGAATGCCGAGATGTCGACCTGGGACCCGACGTCCGAGGTCTCGCGGCTCAACGCCCATGCCTCCACCGACCCGGTGCCGATCTCGGCCGATCTCGCCGATGTGCTGCGCACCGCGAATGCCATCCACCTGCTGAGCCGGGGGCGGTTCGACGTGACGCTGGGACCGCTCATCGATCTCTGGGGCTTCGGCGCCGCGGATCCGGGCGGGGTGATGCCCACCGAGGCGCAGATCGCGGCGGCGCGCGAGAATGTCGGCGAGCACGACCTGCTGAAGCTCGGGCCGGGGCCGACGCTCACCAAGCTCAAGCCGGAGGTCAGCATCAATCTCTCGGCGATCGCCAAGGGCTACGGCATCGACCGGGTGGCGGAGGCGCTGCGCGGGCTCGGGATCACGCGCTACCTCGTCGAGGTCGGCGGCGATCTCACGGCGGCCGGCGAGAACCCGGAGGGGCACCTCTGGGCGATCGGCATCGAGAAGCCCGAGGCGGGGCGGCAGGAAATCGAGGAAGTGATCTCGATCTCGGACACCGGCATGGCGACCTCGGGCGATTACCGCAACTTCTTCGAGCAGGACGGCGTGCGCTATTCGCACATCATCGACCCGACGACGGGCCGCCCGATCACCCACCGCACGGCATCGGTGACGGTGCTGGCCGACAGCGCGATGCTCGCCGACGGGCTGGCCACCGCGCTGCTCGCGATCGGCGCGGACGAGGGGCTCGACCTCGCGGAGGAGAACAATATCGCCGCGATGTTCATCTCGCACGATGGCACCGGGTTCGTGACGCGCGCGACAAGCGCATTTGAAAATCAGACGCGGAGCGAATAGATTTGGGCAGGGCCGCGACGGGCGCGGCCCGCCGGAAAGGAAACCGATGGCCACCTTCGTCCTCGCCTTCATCCTCCTCATGCTCGTGGTCGCGGGCATGTCGCTCGGCGTCATGCTGATGGGCAAGAGCATCAAGGGGAGCTGCGGCGGGCTAAACGCGATTTCCGGCGCCGACAAGTGCCTCGTCTGTTCCCGGCCCGTCGACCCGGACAGCCCGCTGCGCGACCGGCTCGCCTGCAAGCGCGCCCGCGCCGCCGCGGAAGCCGCCGCCGCGCGCAAGGCCTGAGGCGGGAGCCCCGCCCCCCTGCCCGCTCAGCGGAAGTGGAGCGGGATGAAGGCGAGCGCGAGGAAGGCGAGGGCCGCGGGCACGCCGTAGAGCCAGGCGCGCAGCACCCAGCCTTCGGCCTGGGCCTTCCAGTTCTCGCGGAAGGCGCGCCCGGAGAAGATCATCACCAGAAGCAGCAGGACCCCCGCGAGCGGGGTGAGGACGAGACCCGAGCTCATTGCGGGCCCCTCGCCGGGCCGCGCCCGGTCACGCGCGCGGCACGCAAACGTGTCCGGGCTGACGGAGGTGTGACTCCCCTCCCCGGCCGCGAACGGCGATCATGCGCGCGGCGCGCGGGATGGTGCGTTGAGACGGGAAAGACATGCATGCGGCGGATTCTGCTGGCAGGATTGATGATGTGGGCCTCGGCCGTGGCGGCCCAGACGATGGAGCCGCGCGACGGCTGGGCCGTCATCGCGACGGAGAAACCCTATCCGCAACTGGTCGAGGACGTCAAAGCCGCGATCCGGAAGAACGGGCTTGCGGTCGTGACGGAAGCCGGCCCGACGGAGGCCGCGAAGGCGCGCGGCATCGAGATCCCGGGCAACCGGGTGATCGGCGCCTTCAACAACGATCTGGCGGTGCGCATCCTCGGGCTTTCGGTGCCGGCGATGATCGAGGCACCGCTGCGCTTCTACGTGACCGAAGACCCGGACGGCGGCGCGACGCTCTCCTACAAGATCCCCGATCTGGTCTATGCGCCCTATCTCGGCGAGGCCGGGCCGGAGCTTGCCGGAATCGTCGCCGAGCTCGATGCGGTATTTGCCGAGATCGCCGAGGAAGCGACGGAGCCGGCCGGCCATGACGGCTGAGGCGCCGTTGCGCGCGGCCGATCTCCTCGCCCGCAGGCTCCACGAGGCGGGCTGCCGCCATGCCTTCGGGATGCCGGGGGGCGAGGTGCTCACGCTTGTCGATGCGCTGGAGCGGGCGGGGATCCGCTTCGTGCTCTGCCATCACGAGACGGCCGCGGGCTTCATGGCCGAGGGCGTCTGGCACCGGACCGGCGCGCCGGGCATCCTCGTCGCGACGCTCGGCCCCGGCGCCCTCAACGGCGTCAATGTCGTCGGCAATGCCGCGCAGGACCGGGTGCCGCTGCTGCTGCTCACCGGCTGCGTCGATGCCGACGAGGCGCTCACCTACACCCATCAGGTGCTCGACCATCAGGCGGTGTTCCGGCCGCTGGTCAAGGCGGGCTTCCGGCTGAGCGCGGCCGGCGCGGACACGATCGCCGACAAGGCCGTGGCCATCGCGACCGAGGCGCAGCCGGGCCCGGTCCATATCGACGTGCCGATCTCGGTGGCCGATGCGCCGGCGGCGGCCGTGCCGCTGCGGCGGCGGGTGGCGGCGAGCCCGGTGGCCCCGGCGCCCGGCCCGGATCTCGAGCGGGCGCGGGGCTGGCTGGCGGCGGCGGAGCGGCCGGTGCTGGTGGCGGGGCTCGATGCGCTCCGCGACCGGGCGGGGCCGGAGATCCGGGCGCTTGCCGAGCGGATCGGCATGCCGGTGGTCACGAGCTACAAGGCCAAGGGGCTGCTCCCGGAAGATCATCCGCTCGCGCTCGGAGGGGCGGGCCTCTCGCCCCGGGCCGATGCGGAGATCCTGCCGCTGCTCGCCCGGGCCGATCTCGTGCTCTGCGCCGGCTATGACCCGATCGAGATGCGGACCGGCTGGCGCGAGGTCTGGGATCCGGGCCGGGCGGCGGTGATCGAGATCGCCGCGGCGCCGAACCATCATTACATGCATCAGGCCGGGGTGAGCTTTATCGGCCACACCGGCGCGGGGCTCCGGGCGCTTGCCGAAGGGCTGGCGCCGCGCCGGAGCTGGCCCGATGGCGCGGTGCCGGCGCTGCGCGCCGCCCTGGCGGCGGCGTTTCCGGCCGATGAGGCCTGGGGCCCCGCGGCGGTGATCGCCGAATGCCGGGAGGTGCTGCCGCCCGAGACCATCGCGACGGCCGATTCGGGCGCGCACCGCATCCTGCTCTCGCAGATGTGGACCTGCACAGAGCCCGGTACGCTGCTGCAATCCTCGGCCCTCTGCACCATGGCCTGCGCGCTGCCGCTGGCGCTCGGGGCGAAGCTCGCCGAGCCCGACCGGCCGGTCGTCTGCTTCACGGGCGATGCGGGCCTGCTCATGGGCACGGGCGAGCTTGCCACCGCCGCGGCGCTCGGGCTTCCGGTGATCGTCGTCGTCTTCGCCGATTCAAGCCTCTCGCTCATCGAGCTCAAGCAGCGCGGGCGGCAGATGGCGAATGCGGGCGTCGACTTTCCCGCCCCCGACTTCGCCGCGATCGCCCGCGGCTTCGGCGGCTGTGGCTGCAGTGTCACGGATCGCGAGAGCTTGCGTGCTGCACTGCAAAATGCATTGCAAGAAAAGAGATTTTCCGTCATTTCCGCGCAGATTGACCGTCGGTCCTACGACGGACGGATCTGACGTTTGGGTGAGGTGGAGGCAGGGGTCATGGCGGGCGCGCTGGACGGGATCAAGGTTCTCGACCTGACGCGGATTCTCGCAGGGCCGACCTGCACGCAGCTCCTCGGCGATCTCGGCGCGACCGTGCTCAAGATCGAGAATCCGGCCACCGGCGGCGATGACACCCGGCAATGGGGGCCGCCCTATGTGGCCGATGCCGATGGCGCCCCGAGCGATCTGAGCGCCTATTTCCTCAGCGCGAACCGCAACAAGCTGTCGGTCGCGGTCGATATCGCAAGCCCCGAGGGGCAGGCAACGATGCGCGCCCTCGCGGTCGAGGCCGACGTGGTGGTCGAGAACTTCAAGCCGGGCGGGCTGGCGCGTTACGGGCTCGATCAGGAGAGCCTGCGCGCGCTCAACCCCGCCCTCGTCTACTGCTCGATCTCGGGCTACGGCCAGACCGGCCCGAACGCCTCCAAGCCGGGCTACGACCTGATGGCGCAGGGCTATGGCGGCATCATGAGCCTCACCGGCGAGCCCGACGGCGCGCCGATGAAGGTGGGTGTGGGAATCACCGACGTCATGTGCGGCATGTATGCCACGGTGGGCATCCTGGCCGCGCTGCGCCACCGCGACCGCACCGGCGAGGGCCAGCATATCGACCTCGCGCTGGTCGATTCCCAGGTGGCCTGGCTCATCAACGAGGGCCTGAACTATCTCACCACCGGCGAGGTGCCGATCCGCCGCGGCAACGGGCATCCGAACATCGTGCCCTATCAGGTCTTCGCGACCGCCGACGGGCACGTGATCGTCGCGGTGGGCAACGACGCCCAGTTCCGCCGCTTCGCGCGCTTTCTCGGCCGCGAGGATCTGGCGGACGATCCGGCCTATGCCACCAACCCGGCGCGGCTCGAGAATCGCGCCACGCTTCTGCCGCAGATCGAGGCGCTCGTCGCGGCGATCCCGAGCGCGGAGCTGGTGGCCGGGCTCGAGGCGCTCAAGGTGCCGGTCGGGCCGGTCAACCGGCTCGACACGGTCTTCGCCTCCGATCAGGTCGCGGCGCGCGGGATGCAGATCACGATGCCGCACCCCGGGCTCGGCGGGCGCGAGGTGCCGCTCATAGGCAATCCGCTGAAATTCTCGGCGACACCGGTGAGCTACCTCCGGCCGCCGCCGCGCTTCGGGCAGGACACGGAGGCGGTTCTGTCGCGGATCGGGAAACGGGAGCCGCAGACGCCCCGGGACTAAGCCTCAAGCCGGAAACGGCGCGGCACCGGCCTCCAGATGTCAAACACTGTTGAAGAATCGGGCAGGCGCCGACATTTTCTGCACAGTTTCCGCGCTTTACTGCCAGAAGACCCGCGAACCCCGCCACTTCATTAGTGAAGACGACGGAACCAATGCACTGTGAACGGAATTTGTGTAACAAAGGGAGCGAGTTTGTCCGAATGAAACCATGGCTGCACATGACAGGACTGCACATGCCGGCCGCGCTGCTTCGGAGGAACGCGGCTGCCGCACGAGTATTCGGTATTGCGGGCGACCAGCCCGGTTCCTTCTCCGTCCCCGCGCGCCGCGACCTGCGAACGGCGGCCAGACCCTTGTCCCTTCGAGAGGGATGACCCGCGGGCATTCGTGACCCAGCGCTTCTGCGAGGCATGCGAACTATACCAATGAAAAATATTGCCGAACCCATCGGGGCAACCCCCATCATGCTGAAGGCCGCACCCCGGCCCGCACCGCGCGATCCGAGGCTCGACTTCTTCCGCGGGCTGGCGATGTTCGTGATCCTTGTCTCGCATTCGCCGAACAACTGGCTTTCGCAGTGGATCCCCGGCCATTTCGGCTTCTCGGATTCGGCGGAGATCTTCGTCTTCTGCTCGGGCATGGCCTCGGCGATCGCCTTCGGGGCCACCTTCGATCGCTCCGGCTTCCTGCTCGGCGCGGGCCGCGTGGTCCTGCGCGTCTGGCAGGTCTACTGGGCCCATATCGGCATGTTCTTCGCCATCCTGCTGCTGCTGACGGCGATCGACAACAGCGGCTGGCTGGAGAAACCTTACGTCGACACGCTGAACCTCCAGGCCTTCTACAAGAACGCGCCGGTCAACATCGTCGGCCTCTTCACGCTCACCTACGTGCCGAACTACTTCGACATCCTGCCGATGTATCTGGTGATCCTGGCGATGATCCCGCTCGCGATGCTGCTCTCGAAGGGCGGCCGGGGGCTGCTGTTCGCAGCGGTGCTCACGACCTGGCTGGCGGCCAATCTCGGTTATCTTGCACTGCCCGCAGAGCCGTGGTCGCATCGCGTGTGGTATTTCAACCCGTTCGCCTGGCAGCTCGTGTTTTTCACTGGTTTTGCCTTCATGCGCGGATGGTTGCCGACCCCGCCCGTGAAACCTGCCCTCGTTGTTGCAGCGCTTATAATCGTCGCTATATCCATTCCTGTGACTTATCCGCCCCTCCTGCGTTCTTCGGAAACATTGCAGGGCCTGGCGGAGAGTCTGCGGGGGTTGAACAGCAAGACCAATGCAGGGCTGCTGCGCTATGCGCACTTCCTGGCATTGGCCTACCTGGGGTGGGTCGCGGCAGGCGAAGGCGGCCGTCGGCTCGTGGTCAACATGGACACGGGATGGATTGCGCGGGTGTGGGGCAGATTTGTGAGCACGGTCCAGAAGGTGGGGCAGCAGTCGCTGGCCGTCTTCGTGTGCAGCATGATCGCCTCGCGCCTGATCGGTCTCGGGCTCGACCTCTCCGGAACAAGCTACTTCACCGAAACGGTGGCAAACATTGCCGGCTTCGCGACCATCATTCTCGTTGCCTACGTGGCGGGATGGTTCAAGTCGCAGCCTTGGCGAAAGGCCAGATGACTTCCATGAACCGCAGATCCTTCGTAACCTCGATGCTCGCCCTGCTGGGGGGCGCCGGGCCAGCCCTCCTTGGCGGCCAGATCCTCGGCATGCGCCCTGCAAATGCCGAAACCGTCGATCCGCGTCCGGGCCCGGCCCTTTCCGAGGAGGCGACGCCGTTCTCGCTCGAGGGCCTGCAGGAGATGGCCCGCAAGCTCTCGGAACAGGGGTTCAGCGAGCGCCCCGAGATTCCGGCGGCGTGGCGCGAGATGAGCTACGACCAGTATCGCGCGATCTGGTTCAACTCGAACCGCGCGCTCTGGCAGGGCACGGAGAAGCCCGTGCGGGTCGATTTCTTCGCGCCCGGCGCCTATTACACCCGCCCGGTCGAGATCAATATCGTCTCGGGCGCGGAATCGCGCACCGTGCTCTTCGACTACGACCTCTTCAAGAAGGGCGAGCAGGCCCCCGAGCTGCCGATCGACGACACGCTTGGGTATTCGGGATTCCGGCTGCGCGGCGCCGTCGCGGGGCCCGGCGAATACAAGGAATTCCTCGTCTTCCAGGGGGCGAGCTATTTCCGCGCCATCGCACGCGGCGAGAATTACGGGCTGTCGGCCCGCGGCCTCGGCATCCGCACCGCCGACGAGCGCGGCGAGGAGTTTCCGGCCTTCACCAAGTTCTGGATCGTCGAGCCGAAAGCGGGCGACACGGTGACCACGATCCATGCGCTGCTCGATTCCCCGAGCACGACCGGCATCTACACCTTCGAGGCCGAACCGGGCGATGCGACGACGATCAACGTCCGCGCGACGCTCTATCCGCGCACCGACATGGATCACGTCGGCATCGCGCCGCTCACCAGCATGTTCCTCTTCGACGAGACGAACCGCAACCGCTTCGACGATTTCCGCCCCGCGGTGCACGATTCCGACGGGCTGCTCGTCTGGAACGGCGCGGGCGAGGTGCTCTGGCGGCCGCTCGCCAACCCCAAGACCCTGCAGGTCAGCGACTTCATGGACCACAACCCCAAGGGGTTCGGCCTCATGCAGCGCAGCCGCAAGTTTTCCGACTTCGCCGATCTCGAGGCGCTCTACCACACGCGGCCGAGCCTCTGGATCGAGCCCGGCGCCGACTGGGGCGACGGCGCGGTCGCGCTGGTCGAGATCCCGGCGGACAAGGAAATCTACGACAACATCGTGGCTTACTGGCGCCCGAAGGACGTGATCCCCGCCGGCAAGCCCTATGAATTCTCCTACCGGATGTTCTGGGATGGGGAGCCTATCCTCGGGCGCGATGTCGCCCGGGTGATCAATACCCGGCTTGGCCGGAACCATCACGGCGAGGGCTATACCGTCACCGTGGATTTCGCGGCGCATGACCTCCTCCCCGCGAACCCCCGAGATGTCCAGGTTTCGCTCAGCGACAACCGCGGCACCGTCAAGGATGGAATTATTCAACGCAACCCGGAAACCGGCGGCCTGCGGCTGGCGTTCCACTTCGTGCCGGGAGACGCCTCGTCAATCGAGATGAGGGCCCAGCTTTCGAAAGACGGTCAGGTCATCAGCGAGACCTGGCTCTACAGGTGGACAGCATGAACACGACGATATTGCATGAACGACAGCCGGATACGCCGGAGGCCGCGAACGTCGGATACACGCCGATGATGCCGCCGGAGAGCCCGCTGGAGCGCCCGATCCAGAACCTTTTCGCCCCCTACCGCGACAAGGATGCCCCCGGCGTGACCTCCGCGCCCGGCATCGGGCTCTGGCGGCTCGCAACCTTCCTCCCCGCGATCGCCTCGACCGGTGTGCTGATCGCGGCCTTTGTCGACTGGTTCGGCACCGAGGGTCTCACGACCTTCGAGGGTTTCCTCATCGCGCTCGTCGCGATGACCTTCTTCTGGATCGCGCTCTCGGTGAGCACCGTCACCGTCGGGATCATCAACCGCCTGCGCGACCGCAAGGTGGTGGACGAAAGCGCGCCGCCGGCGCCGCTCAAGGTCGCGCTGCTGGTGCCGATCTACAACGAGGTGCCCTGGGACGTGTTCGGCAACGCCGTCGCCATGCTCGAGGAACTCGAGGAGCGCGATTGCGTGCATGACTACACCCTCTTCATCCTGAGCGACACGCGCGACGAGGCGATCGCCGCGCAGGAGCTTCAGGCCATGGAGGAGATCTGCCGCTATCTGCCCGCCGGCAAGGTCCATTACCGCCGCCGCGAGGACAACGTGGACCGCAAGGTCGGCAACCTGGCCGACTGGACCGAGCGCTGGGGTGGCGCCTACGAGGCGATGCTCGTGCTCGATGCCGACAGCCTGATGGCGGGCTCGGCGATCTCGGCGCTGGCCGACGAGATGTCGCGCGACCCCTCCGCGGGCCTGATCCAGTCCTTCCCGCAGCTTTTCGGCGCGCAGTCGCTTTTCGCCCGCGTGCAGCAGTTCTCCTCGGCGATCTACGGCAGCCTGCTGTCCGAAGGGCTGGCGAAATGGACCGACCGCGAGGGCAACTACTGGGGCCATAACGCGATCATCCGCACGGCGGCCTTCGCCTCCTGCGCCGGTCTGCCGCGGATCAACACGACGCGGGCGAAGGATGCGCTCATCCTCAGCCACGACTTCGTCGAGGCGGGCCTCCTGCGCCGTGCCGGCTGGTCGGTGCGCTTCCTGCCGCGCATCCGCGGCTCCTACGAGGAAGTGCCGGCGACGCTGATCGACTACGTGATCCGCGACCGCCGCTGGTGCCAGGGCAACCTGCAGCACCTGAACATCCTGACCTCGCGTGGCTTCCACGCCGTCTCGCGCTTCCACCTCTTCCAGGGTGCGATGGCCTATCTGCTCTCGCCGGCGTGGTTCATGCTGCTGGTCTTCTGGGCGATCATCGGTAACGGCAGCGATGCCAACGTCATCACCTACTTCTCCGACGCGAACCCGATGTTCCCGACCTGGCCGGAGATGTCCTCGGTCAACAACTTCTTCATCCTGCTCTTCATGTACGGGATGCTGCTTGCGCCGAAGTTCATGGGGGCGGGCACCTACTGGATGACCGGCGTCTCGGTGAAGCAGCTCGGCGGGCTGAAGCAGTTCGCGCTCTCGTTCCTCTTCGAGATCGTGCTGTCGATCCTCTTTGCCCCGATCCTGATGGTGCAGCAGACGATCGCGGTGATCCGCACGATGATCGGCTACAAGGAGACCTGGAAGCCGCAGCAGCGCGCGGGGGGCAAGTATCCGCTGAGCGTGCTGGCGAAGTTCCATGCGCTCGAGACCATCACCGGCGCCCTGCTGCTCTCGGGGATGTATCTCGGCATCGTCTCGATCTGGCTGCTGCCGATCGCGTTCAGCCTCGCGAGCGCCATTCCGCTCTCGGCGCTCTCGGGCGTCAACCTCCGCGAGATGGACTGGAGCCGCTGGCACATGGGCACGCCCGAGGAATTCGACGAGCCCAACATCATCCGGCTCGCCCGCGTGAACCGCAGCCGCCTGCGCTCGATCCTCGAGCCGGGCCCGGCGGATCGCCTCGCCGCGGAATGACCGGCGGAGGGCGGCCCGGGCCGCCCTCGAACAGACCGGCAACATCTTGAGTTCGACCCTGGAACCCCCGCGACATGCGGGGGTTCGTCATTGACAAGCCCCCGGGAAGGCCCGATTCTCGCCCGAAGAGGTCAGATCGGATTTCCTCGGTGCAATTCACCCGCCTGCGTCTTCTCGGCTTCAAGAGCTTCGTCGATCCGACCGAGCTCGTGATCGCCCCCGGCCTGACTGGCGTGGTGGGGCCGAACGGCTGCGGCAAGTCGAACCTGCTCGAGGCGCTGCGCTGGGTGATGGGCGAGACCCGTGCCAAGGCGATGCGCGGCTCCGGCATGGAGGACGTGATCTTCGCGGGCTCCGGCGACCGGCCCGCGCGCAATCACGCCGAGGTGACACTCACCATCGACAACCGGGAGCGGCTGGCGCCCGCGGGCTTCAACGACACCGACACGCTCGAGGTGATCCGCCGCATCACCCGCGATGCGGGCTCGGCCTACCGCGCCAACGGCAAGGAGGCGCGCGCCCGCGACGTGCAGATGCTCTTCGCCGATGCCTCCACCGGCGCGCATTCGCCCGCGCTCGTGCGCCAGGGCCAGATCTCCGAGCTCATCAACGCCAAGCCGACCGCGCGACGCCGGGTGCTCGAAGAGGCCGCCGGCATTTCCGGCCTTTATCAGCGTCGCCACGAGGCCGAGCTGAAGCTGCGCGCGACCGAGACCAATCTCGGCCGGGTCGCGGATGTGCTCGAGGCGCTGGAGACCCAGATCGCGGCCCTGGCCCGCCAGGCAAAGCAGGCCGCGCGCTACCGCGAGATTGCCGAGGCGCTGCGCCGGGCCGAGGCGCTGCTGCTCTGGCGGCTCTGGCACGATGCCGAGACCGACCGCGAAACCGCGGCCCGCGGGCTTACCGCCGCCGCGCGGACCGCCGGCATCGCCCAGACCGAGGCGGCGCAGGCGCTCCGGCAGCAATCCGAGGCCGAGGAGGCGATGCCGGGCCTCCGCGAGGAGGATGCGATCGCGGGGGCGGTGCTCCAGCGGCTCACCATCGAGCGCGACCGGCTCGATGCCCGCGCCGAGGAGGCCCGCCGCCTGATCGGCGAGCTCGAGGCCCGCAAGGGCCAGCTTGCCGCCGACCGCGAGCGCGAGGCCGCGCTCAATTCCGATGCCGCCGGGATGATCGAGGGGCTCCGCGCCGAACAGGAGGAGCTCGCGGCCGAGGGCGACGGGCATGAGGACGAGCTCGCCCTCGCGCGCGAGGCCGCCGAAGCCGCCGCCGAGACGCTGCGCGAGGCCGAGGCGGTGTTCGAGGCCCGCGCCGAGGCCTCCGCCCGGCTCATTGCCGATCACCAGTCCGCCAACCGCGCCCTCGACGAGGCCCGGCGCCGCGAGACCGAGGCCGAGCGCGCCCGCGCCCAGGCCGAGGAGGCGCTCGGCGCCGCCGGGGCCGAGCTCGAGGCCGCGCTCGAGGCGCGCGAGGCCGCGACGGATGCCGCCGAGGCGACGGCCGATGCCGCCACCGAGGCCGAGGAGGCTCTGGGCGAGGCCGAAGCCGCCTCCGCCGCGGCCCGCAGCGGCGAGACCGCGCTGCGCGCCCGGCTTTCCGAGACCGAGGGCGCCCAGCGCGCACTGGCAGCCGAGGTCGCCGGGCTGGAGAAGCTGCTGGCCCGCGCCGGGGGCGGCGGAAACCAGATCCTCGACGCGGTGCGCGTGACGCCGGGCTTCGAGGCCGCGCTTGGCGCCGCCCTGGCCGACGACCTCTCGTTGCCGCTGCTGGCCGAGGGCGCCGCGGGGAGCGGCTGGCGCACCCTGCCGCCCGGAGGCTCCTCCCCGGCGCTGCCAGCGGGCGCGGCCCCGCTCGCCGCGGAGGTCGAGGCCCCGGAGGCGCTTGCCCGCCGGCTCGCCGCGATCGGCGTTGTTGCGCGCGCCGACGGTCCGCGGTTGCAGGCCGCACTCGGCCCCGGCCAGCGCCTCGTGAGCCGCGAGGGCGATCTCTGGCGCTGGGACGGGCTTTCGGTGGAGGCCGGCGGCGCGCCCACCGCCGCCGCGCTGCGCCTCCAGCAGAGGAACCGCCTCGCCGCGCTCTCCGACCAGCTCGCGGAGGCCGAGGAGGCGGCCGAGGCCGCACGCGATGCGGCCGCCGAGGCGGCCGCCGCGCTCGCCGCCGCGACGGAGGCCGAACGCCATGCACGTGGCCGCCGCAAGGACGCGGACCAGGCCGCATCGGATGCCGGCCGCGCGCTCACCCGCGCCGAGGCCGCCGCCGAGACGCTTCAGGGCCGGGTCGCCACGCTCAGCTCCGCCGTTACCCGCCGGGGCGAGGATCTTGCCGCCGCATCCACCGCCCGCGCCACGGCCGAGGCCGAGGTTGCGGGGCTCGGCGATCCGGAGGCCGCGCGCGCCGCGGTCGAGGCCGAGCGCACCCGGGTCGAGGCCGCGCGCATCTTCATGATGACCCGCCGGGCCGGGGCCGACGAGCTCGACCGCGCCGGGCGCGCCCGCGCCCGCCGGCTCGACGAGATCATCCGCGAGACCCAGGGCTGGTCCAGCCGTCTGGCGAGTGCCGCCGGCCGGCTCGCCGATCTCGACCGCCGGGCGGCGGAAACCGAGGCCGCGCTCACCGAGGCGCGCAGCCGCCCCGCCGAGCTTGCGGAGCAGATCGCGGAGATTGCCGAGACGCTCGAGGAGGCCGAGGCCCGGCGCCGCCGCGCCGCCGATGCGCTCGCCGCCGCCGAAACCGCCCAGCGCAGCCTCGCCACCGCGGCCCGCGCCGCCGAAAAGGCGGCCGGCGAGGCGCGCGAGAACCGCGCCCGCATCGAGGCGCTTTCCGAGGCCGCCGAGATCAATGCCGCCGCCGCGACCGAGCGGGTGCAGGCCGAGATGGGCTGCGCGCCGCAGGCACTGCTCGAACGCTTCGGCGAGGAGGCCGCGAGCGTGCCCGGCGCCACGGCGCTCGAGGATCGTGCCGGGCAGCTCCGGCGCCAGCGCGACGGGCTCGGGGCGGTGAACCTCCGCGCCGAACAGGACAGCATCGAGGTGCGCGAGGAGCATGCGGCCCTCGCCGCCGAGAAGGCCGATCTCGAGGAGGCGATCCGCAAGCTCCGCCAGGGCATCGCCAATCTCAACCGCGAGGGGCGCGAGCGGCTGCTCGAGGCCTTCGACGAGGTGAACCGCAACTTCGCGATGCTCTTCCGCCATCTCTTCAACGGCGGCGAGGCCAATCTCGTGCTGGTCGAGAGCGACGATCCGCTCGAGGCCGGGCTCGAGATCATGTGCCAGCCGCCGGGCAAGAAGCTCTCGACCCTTTCGCTGCTCTCGGGCGGCGAGCAGACGCTGACGGCGCTCAGCCTGATCTTCGCGGTCTTCCTCGCCAACCCCTCGCCGATCTGCGTGCTTGACGAAGTGGACGCGCCGCTCGACGATGCGAACGTGACGCGGTTCTGCGATCTGCTCGACGAGATGACGAAGCGGACCAAGACGCGGTTTCTCATCATCACCCACCATGCGGTGACAATGGGCCGGATGGACCGGCTTTTCGGGGTGACGATGGCCGAGCAGGGCGTGAGCAAGCTGGTTTCCGTCGATCTCGCCGCCGCCGAGCGGATCGTCGAGACGGCGATTGCCTGAGCGGGGCGGCCCTCCACCGATCGCGTCCTCCGTCACAATAGTGTCGCCGCGGTGCGGTAGAGGTCGCGGCCAAAGGGTGAAGGGTTCGGAAACGCCGGTGAGATATCGCACGATCTTCCTGTCGGACATCCACCTCGGCACCCGCGGATGCCAGGCGGCGCTGCTGCTCGATTTCCTCGACCACAATCAGGCCGACACCTATTATCTCGTGGGCGACATCTTCGACGGCTGGCGGCTCCGGCGCGGCTGGCACTGGCCGCAGGCCCATAACGACGTGGTGCAGGAATTTCTCGCCCGCGCCCATGACGGCGCGCAGGTCTACTACATTCCCGGCAATCACGACGAGATCATGCGGACCTATCTCGGCACGCATTTCGGCGGCATCGAGGTGGTGCGGCAGGCGGATTTCGTGTCGACCGCCGGGGCACGGTATCTCGTCACCCATGGCGACCAGTTCGACGCGGTGGTCGTCAACGCGAAGTGGCTCGCCCATCTCGGCGACCGGGCCTATGGCTTCGCGCTCTGGCTCAACACCTGGTTCAACCGGGCCCGCAGGCTCTGGGGCGGGCAGTACTGGTCGCTCTCGAACTGGGCGAAGCAGCAGGTGAAGCGCGCGGTCAACCATATCGGCGAATACGAGGCCGTCTTGACCGAGGAAGCGCGGCGGGGCGGGTATGACGGCATCATCTGCGGCCATATCCACAGCGCCAACATGCGCGACATGAACGGGATTTCCTATGTGAATACCGGCGACTGGGTCGAAAGCTGCACGGCGGTCGTGGAGCGGGAGGACGGCAGCCTCCAGCTCGTCGACTGGGCGGCGATGACCCGGCGGCGGCAACTGGTACGGGCCCTGCGCGAGGCGCCCGCACGACGCAAGGATCGCGCGAGACGCAGGAAACAGGCAGCCTGACCCACATGGACCAGACCCAGACGATCGGCAAGCAGCTCGGCGCCGCGGTGCTCCAGAACCCGGCCCTCTCCCGCACCGGACTCCAGGAGAGGCTCTTCTCGCGGCTGTTCCGCGATCTGGTCTATGCCCAGATCTGGGAGGATCCGGTCGCGGACATGGAGGCGCTCCGGATCACCAGGCGCGACCATATCGTCTGCATCGCCTCGGGCGGCTGCAACGTGATGTCCTATCTCACCGCCAATCCGGCCTCGATCACCGCGGTGGATCTCTCGCCCGCCCATGTCGCGCTTCTGCGGCTGAAGCTCGCCGCGGCGCGGCACCTGCCCGATCATGCCCGCTTCCACGACTTCTTCGGCCGGGCCGATCTCGCCTCGAACCCCGCGCTCTACGACGAGATCCTGAAGCCCGAGCTCGATGCGGAAACCCGCGCCTACTGGGAGGCGCGACCCTACGGGCGGCGGCGGATCCGGATGTTTGCCCGCGGCTTCTACCGCTTCGGGCTGCTCGGGCGCTTCATCGGCTCGGCCCATCTGGCGGCGCGGCTCGGCAAGGTCGATTTCACGCCCTTCCTCGCGGCCCAGAGCCTCGAGGAGCAGCAGGCCTTCTTCGATGCCCATATCGAGCCGCTGCTGGCCAGGCCGGTGGTGAAGTTCCTCGGGCGGCAGCCGGCCGCCCTCTTCGGGCTCGGCATTCCGCCGGCCCAGTTCGACAAGCTCGCCGCCGATGGCGCGGGCGACGTAATCCCGGTGCTGCGCGAGCGGCTGCGGCGGCTGATGTGCGATTTCCCGCTCTCCGAGAACTACTTCGCCTGGCAGGCCTTCCATCGCGGCTACGGGCCGGATGACTGCCGCCCGGTGCCGCCCTATCTCGCGCCGGAGCATTTCGAGAAGGTGCGGGCCAATGCCTCGAAGGTCTCGGTGCTCAACCGCTCGCTCACCGATCTGCTGGCGGATGCGCCCGCGGCCTCGCGGCACATCTATGTGCTGCTCGACGCGCAGGACTGGATGAACGACGGCCAGCTCAACGCGCTCTGGCGCCAGATCACCCGGACCGCCGCCCCCGGCGCGCGGGTGATCTTCCGCACCGGTGGCGCCGAGGACATCCTGCCCGGCCGGGTGGCGCCGGAGATCCTCGCGCGCTGGAGCTATGATGCGGAGGCCTCGGCGGCCGGGTTCGCGGCCGACCGCTCGGCGATCTACGGCGGCTTCCACCTCTACCGTCTCGCGGCATGAGCGGCGGCATGGCGGGCCTCGCGAACTCCCACGGCGAGCTCATGAATGCGGTCTACCGGCGCCAGCGCTGGATCTATGACGCGTCGCGCAAGTATTTCCTCTTTGGCCGCGACCATCTGATCGCGCATCTCGATCCGCCCGAGGGCGGGCGGGTGCTGGAGATCGGCTGCGGCACGGGGCGGAACCTCGCCCTCATCGGCCGGCGCTATCCCGGCGCACGCCGCTTCGGGCTCGACATCTCCTCGGAGATGCTGCGCTCGGCGCGGAAGAAGCTCGGCGAGAGCGCCCGCCTTGGTGAAGGCGATGCCTGCGGCTTCGATGCCGGGGCGCTCTTCGGGGAGCCGGTGTTCGAGCGGGTGGTGTTTTCCTACGCGCTTTCGATGATCCCGGACTGGAGGCGGGCGCTGGAGGAGGCGGCGGGCAAGCTCGCCCCCGGCGGCGCGCTGCATGTGGTGGATTTCGGACGGCAGGAGCGCCTGCCGGGCTGGTTCCGGACGGGGCTCGCGGCCTGGCTCGGGAAATTCCATGTGACGCCGCGCAGCGACCTCGAGGCGGCGCTCGGGGAGATCGCCGCGAAGTCCGGGGCGGAGGTGCGATGGGAACCGCTGCACGGAAGCTATGCCCAGTACGGGGTGCTCCGGCGGCGGTGAAATCGGGCTTTTCACCGTGAAAATGTGAAAACACCGCTGAAATCACTGGATTTTTCCGTAAACAAATCATGAATCGGCGCCGCGTGCGCCGGTGAGACCGGCCGCCGCCACGACCGGTGGCGCGCGGCGGGCCCGGCCGTGCCCGCCTGCCCCGTCCCTCGCGAAAGGGTTATCGCCCGGCGGGGACCGCTAACCGACTGGTAACCAAGCTTGCCTAGAGCTTGGCCATTCGGTGGTTGGAGGAGAAGCTTCCCCGTGTTGGCCCGGATCATCCTGGGGCTCGGAATGGCACTTGCGCTGGCGACCATCGCGCAGGCGGCACCTCTGCGCGAGGATGACGAGGAATATGCCGCAGCGCTCTGCGAGCGGGCGATCCTCAATGCCGCCCGGCGCGGCGGCGTGCCGCCCGAGGTGCTCTATGCCATCTCGCTGACCGAGACCGGGCGGATGACCGGCGGGCGGCTCCGGCCCTGGCCCTGGGCGATCAACCGGGAAGGCAAGGGATTCTGGTTCAAGAACAAGGAAGAAGCGCTCGCCTTCGGCAAGCAGAGCCTCGCAGACGGGCGCAAGAGCTTCGATGTGGGCTGCGTCCAGATCAACTACCGCTGGCACGGCCATGCCTTCCCGAGCCTCGAGGACATGTTCAACCCCGAATGGACCGCGACCTATGCCGCGCAGTTCCTGCGCACGCTCTACGAGGAGCGCGGCGACTGGTCGGCGGCGGCGGGCGCCTATCACTCGCTGAGCCCGGAATACGCCACGATCTACCGCAAGCGCTTCGACCGCATCCTCGCGGGCATCGACCCCTCGCTGATCGAGGGCGGTGCCTCGCAGCTCGCCGACTATGTGCCGACCCGCACCCCGCCCCTCGGCTCGCCGCTCCGGGCGCTTGCCCTCGGCGCGGACGGCGCCGGCGGCCGGATGAGCCGCGCCGAGCGCTGGGAGGCGCAGCGGCAGGCCTACGAGGCACGGCGGCAGGAGCTCGGGCCGCCGCCCGCACCAGCGCCGGGCGGCGTGGCCGGCATGCTCTTCCTGCCGGCGGCGGGCTCGCTCCTCAACGAGGGGCGCGGCTCGCTGCTGACGGAGGGCACGCCGCTCCTCACCGCGCCGGGCGGGAGCCTCTATTGAGCCGCGGGGGACCATGCCCAAGAACCTGACGATCGCGAGCCTCTTCCAGCCGACCATCCTGCTTTCGATGGCGCTGATGGCGGTCATCGTGATGATGGTGCTGCCGATGCCGTCCTGGATCCTCGATCTGGGGCTCTCGGCCTCGTTCGGGCTGGCGATCCTCATCTTCACCATCACGCTCTTCATCCAGCGGCCGCTCGACTTCTCGGCCTTCCCGACGGTGCTGCTCGCGAGCCTCATGCTCCGGCTCTCGCTCAACGTCTCCTCCACCAAGCTCATCATCGGCCAGGGCCATACCGGCACGGCGGCGGCGGGCGACGTGATCGAGGGCTTCGCGATGTTCGTGATGGGGGGCTCGGTCTTTCTGGGCCTCGTGGTGTTCTGCGTGCTGCTGATCGTGAACTTCATCGTCATCACCAAGGGCGCGGGCCGCATGGCCGAGGTGGGCGCACGCTTCGCCCTCGACGGGATGCCCGGCAAGCAGCTCGCCATCGACAGCGACATGGCGGCCGGGGCGATCAACCACAAGGAAGCGAGCGAGCGGCGGCGGATCGAGCAGGAGGAGACGACCTTCTTCGGCTCGCTCGACGGCGCCTCGAAATTCGTGAAGGGCGATGCGATCGCGGGGCTGCTCATCACGCTCATGAACCTCGTCATGGGGCTCGCGATGGGCGTGCTGGTCCATCACATGCCGATCGGCAAGGCGTTCCAGACCTATTCGATCCTGACGGTGGGCGACGGGCTGGTGAGCCAGATCCCCTCGGTCATCATCTCGATCGCGACCGCCATGCTGCTCTCGAAGGGCGGCGTGGTCGGTTCGACCGACAATGCGCTCATGCGCCAGCTCGGCGGCTATCCCAAGGCGCTCGGCACCGTCGCGGTGCTGATGGCGCTCTTCGCCTTCATTCCGGGGATGCCGTTCGTGCCGTTCCTGATCGGCGCGGGCTGCCTCGGGGCGGCGGGATACCTCTCGGCCAGCCGCAAGAGGAAGGCGGAGGACGAGGCGGAGGCCAAGAAGCAGGCCGAGGCGACGAAGCCCGTCTCGAAGAAATCCCTCGGCGACCTGCTCGACATCGACGAGATCCACATGGAGTTCGCGCCCGACCTCGTGCCGGTGGTGATGGACGAGGTGACGGGGCTCGATGCGCGCATCGCCAACATGCGCAACCACATCGCGACCGAGTTCGGCTTCGTGATGCCCGAGATCCGTCTGACCGACAATCCCGCCCTGGCCCGCTCGAGCTATGTCATCCGCATCCAGGGGGTGGATACGGCGCGCGGCCAGATCGAGACGCGCAAGGTGCTGGTGCTCCTGCCCGACGACAAGGCGCCCTCGCCCGAGGGCCGTCTGGTGGCCGAGCCGGTCTATGGCGCGCCGGCCCGCTGGGTCGATCCCTCGCTCCAGGAGGAGGCGGCGCTGATGGGGCTCTCGGTGGTGAGCCCGACGGAGGTGGTGGCGACGCATCTCCTCGAGACGGTGAAGTCGAATTTCGGGCGGCTCCTCAACCGCCGCGCGCTGCGCAAGCTGCTCGACGAGTTCACCTCGCTCTCCGACGGGCGGCGGGCGGAGGCGAACAAGCGGATGCTCGACGAGTTCATTCCCGACAAGTTCCCGACCGACGCGCTGCAGTCGGTGCTGCGGCTCCTGCTCGAGGAGCGGGTTTCGATCCGCAACCTGCCGCTCATCCTCGAGGCGATCGGCGAGGTCTACAGCCCGCAGGTGAGCCCAGAGGCGATCTGCGAGCATGTGCGCCACCGGCTCGGGTTCCAGCTCATCTCGGAGCTGCGCGAGGCCGACGGGGCGCTGCCGCTCATCCAGCTCAATCCGAGCTGGGAGGAGATGTTCCAGAAGTATCAGCTGCCCGAGGGGTCGGGGATCGTCGACGTGGCGCTGCCGCCCGCCGAGTTCAACCGGCTCGCCAATGCGATCGCCGAGAAGATCGCCCATGCCGGCGGCCAGGGGCGCTATCCGGCGGTGGTGACCTCGACCAAGCGGCGGCGGTTCCTGCACACGGTGCTGACCGCGAAGGGGATCCGCAACCCGGTGCTTTCCTTCGAGGAGATCGGCACCTCGGCGCGGCCGGCCGTGCTGGGGCTCGCCTGAGATGATGGAGGGGCTCGCCCGGCTACTCGACCTGACGCAGGCCGGGTTTGCGGGGTTCGTGCTCGTCTTCATGCGGGTGGGCGGGGTGATGTTCCTGCTGCCGGCCTTCGGCGACAACGCGATCCCGGCGCGGGTGCGGCTCGGGCTCACCATCGCCTTCACGCTCGTGGTCTGGCCGATGGTGGCCGATCCGGCGCGGAGCCCGGACCCGGCGCGCCCCCTTGCGCTGATGATGGGGATCGAGGCCGGCATCGGGCTGCTGCTCGGGCTCTCGATCCGGTTCATGGTCTTCGCGCTCCAGTTCGCGGGCTCGGTCGCGGCGCAATCGACCTCGCTCGCGCAGGTCTTCGGCTCGGGCATCGCGCCCGACCCGATGCCCGCGATCGGCAACCTGATGATGCTCGCCGGGGTGACGCTCGCGGTGGTCTCGGGGCTGCATGTGAAGGCCGCGCTGCTGATGGCGCGCTCCTACGAGATCCTGCCGATGGGGCTGCCGGTGCCGGCCGCGGACGTTGCCGCCTGGGGCACGGCGCGGGTGGCCTCGGCCTTCGCGCTCGGCTTCTCGCTCGCGGCCCCCTTCGTGCTGACGGCGTTTGCCTACAACGTCTCGCTCGGGGCGATCAACAAGGCGATGCCCTCGCTCATGGTGGCCTTCATCGGCGCCCCGGCGATCGTCGCGGCCTCGATCCTGCTCCTGCTGCTCGCCGGGCCGCTCATGCTTACCTTCTGGCACGCCCGGCTTGACGAGGTGCTGGCGCTGCCGCTCGGGATGCCGCGATGAGCGAGGACTCGGGAGGCGGCGGCGAGAAGACATTCGACCCGACACCGCAGCGGCTGCAGGAGGCGCGCAAGAAGGGCAACATCCCGCGCTCGCAGGATCTGACCGCGGCGCTCGTCTATCTCGCGCTCCTCGGGGTGGTGATGACGGTGGGAAGCTTTGCCATCGAGCAGGCGGCCTCGGTGCTGATGATCTTCATCTCGCAGCCCGACCGGCTCGTGGGCCATATCCTCGGGCCGGGGGGGCCGCGGATGCTGGGCAGCATCCTCTCCGAAGCGCTCTGGGCGCTCGGGCCGTTCTTCCTCATTCCCATCGCCGCGGTGGTGGTGAGCCTCATCGCGCAGCGGGCGGTGACCTTCTCGGGCGAGAAGCTCCAGCCCAAGCTCAACAAGATCTCGCCGCTCTCGAACGCCAAGCAGAAGTTCGGGCCGACCGGGCTCGTCGAATTCGCGAAATCCTTCGTCAAGCTCTCGGCGATCGCCATCGCGCTCGCGATCTATCTGCGCGGCGATCTCGACCGGATGATCGGCGCGGCGCGCTCGGAGGCGCATGTCACCGCGACGCTGATGATGGATTCGCTGAAGATCCTGCTGGCGGTGGTCTGCCTGATCGCAACGGTGATCGCGGCCGTGGACGTGCTCTGGCAGCGCTTCGACCACGCCCGCAAGCTCAAGATGTCCTACCAGGACCTCAAGGAAGAGGTGAAGGAGGCCGAGGGCGATCCGCACATGAAGGCCCAGCGCCGCCAGCGCGCCCAGGCCATCGCGATGAACCGGATGCTGCTCGACGTGCCGAAGGCCGACGTGATCATCGTGAACCCGACGCATTACGCGGTGGCGCTGCAATGGTCGCGCGAGAAGGGCTCGGCGCCGGTCTGTGTCGCCAAGGGCGAGAACGAGATCGCGCTCCGGATCCGCGAGATCGCCGAGACCGCGCAGATCCCGATCCACAGCGACCCGCCGACCGCACGGGCGCTGCACGCGACCGTCGAGATCGGCCAGGAGATCCTGCCCGATCATTACCGCGCCGTGGCCGCGGCGATCCGTTTCGCCGACAGCCTCCGCAAGGCCGCCCGTGCCAGAGGTGACACATGAGCATGACCCCCGACCAGCTCCGCCAGCTCGCCGCGCTCGCCGAGGCGCGCAAGGCCCGCGACCTCGCCGAACTGGAGGCGGCGGTCTCGGAGGACCGCAGGCTTGCCGAGGCGATCGAGGAGTTCGCCCGGCTGCCGATGCGCGATCTCGAAAGCTTCGGGGAGAATCCGGGGCCGATGCCCTATGCCCAGACCGCGCTGCGCATGGCCTGGGCCGATCAGCACATCGCCATCGCCCGCAAGCGCCGGGCCGAGCTTGCCAAGCGGATTGCGCAGCTCCGCCAGGTCGCGGCCCAGAGCCTCGGCAAGCACGAGGCGCTCGAGCGCCTGCGCGAGCGCGCCGCCCACGATGTGGCCGAACGCCGCGCCGCCCGCCAGGAACGCGAGGCGCCGCCGGTGAAGCCGCAGAGGGATTGATCGCACGGGGGCGCGCAAGACGCCGGTTTTCTCCTGCCCTGCGGCGGCGTAGGCTCGGAGCAGGGAGGCGGCGCGCGCGATGATTGCCGAGATCGAGGATTACTTCGCGAAGGGCTGCGGGCGCTGCGCCCGCTTCGACACCGCCGATTGCGCGACACGCCACTGGGCCGCCGGGCTCGCGGCGCTGCGCCGGATATGCCGCGCCGCCGGGCTGAGCGAGCATGTGAAATGGGGCCATCCCTGCTACATGCATGCCGGGCGCAACATCGCGCTCCTCGGGGCGTTCCGCGGCGATTTCCGGCTGAGCTTCTTCGATGCGGCGCTGATGCGCGACCCGGAGGGCATTCTCGAGCCGCAGGGGCCGAACGCGCGGCACGCCGGGACGATCCGCTTCACCGATACGGGCCGGCCGGAGGCGATGGCCGAGGTCATCGGCGCGTATCTGAGGGAGGCGATGGGCCATGCGGAGGCGGGCCGTCGCGCCCCGAAGCCGGCGCCGGAGACCGAATTGCCGGAGGAACTGGTCGAGGCGCTCGATGCCGATCCCGAACTTGCGGAGGCCTTCCGGCGCCTCACGCCCGGCCGGCAGCGGAGCTATGCGATCAACCTCGCCGCGGCGAAGCAGCCCGCGACACGGCGGAAGCGGATCGCGCGGTTTCGCGATGCGATCCTTGCGGGCAAGGGGGCGACGGAGCGCTGAGCGACGGCGGCGCGGGCGGCCGGGCTCAGACGTCCTGGCGGTTGATTTCGGTGACGAGAACCTCGGTCACCATCTCGGCGCCCATGACCTGGCGCGCGGCCTTGAGGAGGGCCGTCTTGAGGTCCTCCATCTTGCGGCCCGTGGTGAAGCTGCCGCTGAAGCCGCCGGAATTCGAATGGAGGAACATGACCTCGAGGAAGCGGTCGCGCAGGCGCGGCTCCAGCGCATGGACGAGCTCGGGGTCTTCGCCGACGGTGGCGACCGAGAGCGAGACGACCATCATCGCCGTGACCTTTTCATTGGTGAAGACCGGCACGACGAAGGGTTTCTCGAGCGCGACATAGAGGGGGTGTTCGCCCTCGCCGCCATGCTCCGCCTCGGCCGCGGCCGGCTCCTCGGGTTCGAAGGGATCGATCTCGGCATGTTCGGGCGCGCAAGGGTCCGCGCCTTCGGCCGCCGGAGCCTCCGCCGCGCCATGGCCGCCTTCCGCCGCGGGCGCGCCCGGCGCGCAGGCGTCCGCGGTTTCCTCCGGCGGCGGCTTGAGCGCGAAGCCCGCGCCGATGCCGGCACCGAGCCCGAGAAGGGCAAGCACGACGGGAATGACGAATTTCATCACCGGTGTGGCCCCCCTCGCCTAGTACGGCATCGCCTGATCGACGATCTGCTGGCCCCAGCGCGGCTGCTGGACATTGGTGATCTGGCCGCGCCCGCCGTAGGAGATGCGCGCGCCCGCGATGCGGTCGTAGCTGATCTCGTTGTAGCGCGAGATGTCCTCTGGCCGGACGATGCCGGCGACGATGAGCTTGCGCAGCTCGTTGTTCACCCGCACTTCCTGATCGCCCTGGACCACGAGATGGCCGTTGGGGAGCACGTCGACGACGGTTGCGGCGATGCGGAGCGAGATCTGCTCGTTGCGCTTCACCGAGCCGGAGCCGGAGAAATCCGAGCTCGAGCCCATCTCGAGATTGGGGTTGAGATCGCTGTTCCACTTCTGGCCGAGGCCGAAGAAGGTGCCGACCGAGGCGCTCTCGCTGCCGGTGCGCTGGCGTTCGGTCTGGTTGTCGATGTTGGCTTCCTCGTCGATGTCGATGGTGATCGTGAGGATGTCGCCAAGCTTGCGGGCCCGCTTGTCGCCGAGCAGGCCGCTCGGGCTCGTGCTCCAGAGCGAGCCGCTCTGGTAGGAATAGCGCGCGGATTCGGGGGCCGGCACGGCAATCGCCACGCGCTCCGCGGTGAGCCCGGTGCCATTCGCGGCCTCGTAGCTGCCGATCTCGGTCATCTCGGGGGGTCTGCCGATCGGGGTGCAGGCGGTGGCGAGGCCCGCGAGGGCGAGGATCGGGAGAGCGGATCTGCGGGTCATTTTTCCACCTTTACGGAGCCATCGGCCTCCACCGTCCCGGCCACGATCTGGCGCGAGGAGAGGTTCATCACACGCACGGTCTCGCCGACGCCGCCGCGATCGAGCACGCGGCCGTCGGCGGTGATGTTGAGCGGCCCCTGCTCGTAGATCATCCTGACGACCGCGTTGCGCTCGACGAGGGCGGGGGCGCCGACCTGGCCCCGGAGGATGGGCCGCCCGGGGTAGAGCGTGACCTTGGCCTCCTGCCCGACCACGTCCTCGAGGGCGTGGATCGCGCCCGGCAGGTCCTTGTCCTTGGCGATCTCGACATCCTCGGCGCCGACAATGTTGGTGCCGCGGATGGCGCGGACCGGCACCACGGCCTGGGCGCTCGGCGGCTCGGACGGAAGGGCCGCCCAGGCGAGGGCGGCCGTCGCGAAGGTGAGAAGGAGGCGGGCGGCAGGGGTCATCGGCTCAGCGGATCTGCACCGTGGCCGAAAGCATCTGGTCCGCGGCGGTGATGACCTTGGCATTGAGCTCGTAGCCCCGCTGGGCCTCGATGAGGTCGGTGAGTTCCTTGACCGCATCGACGCTCGAATCCTCGAGATAGCCCTGACGGAAGATGCCGCGGCCGTCCTGCCCCGGATCGCCGACGTTCGGCTGGCCGGAGGCTTCGGTCTCGCGGTAGAGGTTCGAGCCCATCGCCTCGAGGCCCTTCTCGTTCGAGAAGGTGACGAGGCTGAACTGGCCGAGGAGCTGGGGCTGCACCTGGTCCTTGAAATAGGCATAGACCTCGCCGTCGCCGTTGATGGCGATCTCGGTCGCATCCTCGGGAATGGTGATCTCGGGCGAGACGGAGAAGCCGTCGGAGGTGACGATCAGCCCGTCGCCGTTGCGCTTGAGCGCGCCGTCGCGGGTGTAGCCGATGTCGCCGCCCGGCAGCGAGATCTCGAGATAGCCCGCGCCGTCGATGGCGAGATCGAGCGGGCCGCCGGTTTCGGAGAGCGAGCCCTGCGCCACTTCCATCGCCACCGCGGAGGTGCGCACGCCGAGGCCGAGCTGGACGCCCGCGGGGAGAACGGTGCCGTCCGACGAGCTGATCTCGCCCGGGCGCACCGCCTGCTGGTAGTGGAGGTCGGAGAATTCCGCGCGGCGGGCGTTGTAGCCGGTGGTATTCATGTTGGCGAGGTTGTTGGAGATCACCTCGACCCGGCGCTGCTGGGCCGACATGCCGGTGGCAGCGATACTCAATGCACGCATGACTTACTCCTCTTCCTCGCAGGCGCCGGTCAGGCGCGCTGGCCGAGGGACTTGACGGCCTGCAGGATACGTTCGTGTTCCATTTCGAGCAGCTTCTGACCGCTTTCGTATGCTCGCTGGACCTCGATCAGATGGGCCATCTCCGTGACCGCATTGACGTTCGATTCCTCGACGAAGCCCTGCACGACGCGCGACTGGCCCGGATCGAGCGGCTCGGTATCGCCATCGACGCGGTAGAGCACGCCGGCTTCGCGGAAGACCTGGGTGGGGTCGGTCGGCATCACGAGGCCGAGCCGGGCGACCGGTTCGCCATCGGCGGAGATCGTGCCGTCGGAGGCGAGGTTGATCGAGGTTGCCTCGAAGGGGATCATGATCGGGCCGCCGCCCTCGTCGAGCAGCGGGTGGCCGTCCATGTTGACGACCTGGCCGTCCGCGTCGCGGGTGAAGCTGCCGGCACGGGTGAGGCGTTCGCCCTGGGGTGTCATCACGGTGAAGTAGCCGTTGCCCTCGATGGCGAAGTCGAGGCTGCCGCCGGTGGGGGTGAGCGCGCCCTGGAGCAGGTCGGTGTAGCGGCCGCGGGCATCGGTCATGGCGACGGAGCCGCCCTCGGTCGGGAGCATCTGCACCATCTCGGCGAAGACGACGCCTTCGCGCTGGTAGCCCGTGGTGGAGATGTTCGCGATGTTGTTGGCGACCGTTTCCATCTCCTTGCGGAGGCCGGTCTGCCGGGTCAGCGCAACATAGCCAGCTACGTCCATCAGCGACTCCCGCTTTCTGCGATTGACCGCGCGGCCTTCCGCGCTGGGGGGCAATCTGGACCGCCTTCGTAAAGATTCCGTCAAAGGCGCCAATTGTCTGATCTGTTGAGGAAAATACCGTCCTCACGGGCGGGCCGCGGACGAATCCCCGGCCGCGCTACTGTCCGGCGATCAGGGGGATGATCTGTTCCTGGTAGAGCTTCACCAGCATCTGGCTCGAGAAGCTCATCGACACCCAGTAGACAGCGAGGATCGCGCCGAGTTTCGGCACGAAGGTGAGCGTCATCTCCTGGACGGAGGTGAGCGCCTGGATGAGGCCGATGGCGAGGCCGACGGCGAGTGCCACGGCGAGGATCGGCAGGGAGACGACGAGCGCCGTCCAGAGACTCTGGCGCAGGACATCGAGAAGGACGCCTTCGGTCATCGGATCGGCCTCCGGAGCGGCGCGTCTGTCGGCGCGGGTGCGGGCGGCCGGATCAGACCGGCATCCTCAGGATTTCCTGATAGGCCTCGACGACCTTGTCGCGCACCGCGACCGCGGTCTGCACGGCGAGCTCGGTCGCGGCCATCGCCTCGACGACCGCCTGCGGATCGGCGCGGCCGACGAGGCCCGCCTGCACGGTTTCCTCGCCCTGGCGCAGGGTCTGCATGAAGTCTTCGGTGACAGCCTTGAAGGCCTCGCCCGGCGTCGGCTGGCCTTCGCTGGCCTCCCGCGCGACGGGACGGGCCGCCACCTGGGCCCTGTTGTAGAGTTGCGATGCAAGTGTCGCGTTCACGTCCATGACCTGGTTTCCTCTCTTCAACACCTAATCAACGGCGCAGCAGATCGAGCAGCGACGACGCCATGTCGCGGGCCTGTTCGAACATCTTGAGGTTGGCCTCGTACGAGCGGTTGGCCTCGCGGGCGTCGGCCATCTCGACCATCAGGTTGACGTTCGAGCCCTCGACATACCCGTTGGCGTCGGCGAGCGGGTGGTTCGGCTGGTAGACGCGCTCGACTTCGGACTGGTCGAGCTGCACGGGGCCGGTCGCGACCGCGCGGGTCTCGTTGGTGCGGTCGAAGATTTCCTGGAACGGCACGACCTTGCGGTGGTAGCCGGGCGTGTCGGCGTTGGCCATGTTCTCGGCAGACAGGCGGAGGCGCGCGGCCTGCGCGCGCATGCCGCTGGCCGAGGCCGCCATCGTACGCATCATCTCGTCCATGTAAACTCTCCCCCTGGCGGTTGTGTCAGCGTCCGGTGACCGCACTGCGCATGATGTCGAGCGACTTGCGGTAGACCCCGAGCGCGAGATCGTGATGCTGGCGCACGTCGGTGGCGCGCATCATCTGGTCCTCGAGCGAGACGGAGTTGCCGTTGGGCGATTCGGCCCCGAAGGCCGTGACCTCGAAGGGCGCGTAGGCCGGGTTCTCGGTTCCGAACGGAATGTGCCCGGGCCGGGTCATCCGCGCCTCGAAATGCGGGACCGTCTCCTCGAGGGTTTCCGCGAAGCTCTTGATGTCGCGGGCCCTGTAGCCGGGCGTATCCGCATGTGCGATGTTCTCAGCGATGACCTGCTGCCGCGCGGCGGAATGCGAGGCAAGGCTGCTCGCAAGCTGCAGGATGTTGAGGCTCAGATCCATGGGCCGGGTCCTCCCGCCTTCACTCTGGAAACCCGGGCTTAACCCTTCATGGTTTACAAAACGTAACCAGTGCCGCGAGGAGGGCCCATGCTGACCGACTTCACCGCGCTCCGCTCGGAGATTTCCCGGATCCAGAACCATCGGCGCATCGGCCGTGTGGTTTCCGTCAGCACCGCTTCGCTCGAGATCACCGGCCTCGTGCATCAGGCCCGAATCGGCGACCAGATCGCCATCACGCTCCGGAACGGCCATGAGCTCGGCGGCGAGATCGTTGGGGTGACGGAGACGCGGGCGCGCGCGATGACCTACGAGCCGCTCGACGGCGCCGCGGTCGGCAATCAGGTGACGCTGCTCGGGCCCGCGGGCGTCTATCCCGACACCGGCTGGGTGGGGCGGATCGTCGATGCCTTCGGCCAGCCGATGGACGGCCGCGCGATCTCGCAGGGGGCGGCGAGCGCGAGCCTGCGCCAGCCGCCACCCGAGCCGGCCCGGCGCAAGGCGATGGGGGCGCGGATCGGCACGGGGCTCGCGGTCTTCGACACGGTGCTGCCGCTGGCCCGCGGCCAGAGGATCGGGGTCTTCGCGGGCTCCGGCGTCGGCAAGTCCACACTCCTCGCCGATCTCGCCCGCGGGATCGAGGCCGATATCGTCGTGCTGGCGCTCATCGGCGAGCGCGGCCGCGAGCTCCGGGATTTCGTCGACAACGTGCTCGGCCCCGAGGGCATGGCGCGCGCGGTGGTGGTGGCCGCGACCTCCGATCAGGCGCCGCTCATCAAGCGCCGCGCCGCCTGGATGGCGATGGCGACGGCGGAGGTCTTCCGCGATCAGGGCCACCATGTGCTGCTGCTGATCGATTCGCTCACCCGCTTCGCCGAGGCGCATCGCGAGATCGCGCTGACCGCGGGCGAGGCGCCGACGCTCCGGGGCTTTCCGCCCTCGATCTCGAATCTCATTGCCTCGCTCTGCGAACGCGCGGGGCCGGGGCCGTTCGGAAAGGGCGATGTGACGGGGGTCTTCAGCGTGCTCGTCGCGGGCTCGGACATGGACGAGCCGATCGCCGACATCACCCGTGGGGTGCTCGACGGGCATGTGGTGCTCGACCGGGCGATTGCCGAGCGCGGGCGGTTTCCGGCGGTGGACGTGCGGCGCAGCGTCTCGCGCTCGCTGCCCGGGATCGCGACGGAGGCGGAGAACGCGATGATCGCCAAGGTCCGGCGCGTGCTCACCGCCTACGAGAACGCCGCGCTGATGATCCAGACCGGGCTCTATGCCAAGGGCAGCGACGCGGCGATCGACGAGGCGATCTCGCTCTGGCCGAAGCTCGATGCGTTCTTTTCGGAAGAGGCCCCGGAGGGGGTCGAGGCGAGCTTCGAGCGGCTCGCCTCACTCCTCCAGATCAATCAGGGCCAGGGCGGCTACCCGTCGAAGCGGTAGAAGAGATTGAGCAACCCCTGCGAGCCGCTCGAATTGCGGTGCTGGAGCAGGAACAGCGCACTCGCGCCAGGGCCGGTCGCCGAGGCGCCGCCCTCCTCGATCTGGGCGCGGGCGAGGAAGCGCGTGATGAGCTTGTCGACGTTCTTCTGGTCCTGGAAGGCTGTCAGGCTGCCGCTGCCGAAGACCTGCTTGGCCTTCTTCTCCATCATCATCGCCTGCTTGTCGATGTCGAGGTTGATGAAGCTTGCCGGCAGGCCCAGCGCGCCCTCGAAGACCTTGCGGAGCTGCTTGTCGCCCAGCACGGTATACCAGCTCTTGCCCTCGCCCTCCGAGAGCATCTCCGCCTTGCGGTTGAAGTTCATCACCAGGCCGAGATGGGCGTTCTGATCGTAGACCGAGCTCTCGAAGGAGCGTTCCTTGTAGAGATTGACGATCTTTGCGGCGAAACCGTCGGTGGCGGTCTGCACGCCGGTCTCGTTGCCGAAGCCGAAGGCCGTGGTCATCTCCTTGTAGCCGGTGTTGGAGATGCGGTTGGCGAGCGCCTTCTTGTCGTCGGTGCCCTCCTCGAGGATCTTGCGCACCAGGGCCTTCTTGTCGAGATCGCCCTCGAGGCCATAGGCGGTCAACGCAAAATTGAGCAGACGGCGGTCTCCAACGAGATCCGCCGCCGTTTCGACCTTGCCGATGTTCTCCTCGAAATAGGCAATCTCGCGTTTCATCATCGCGTCGTTCTCGAACGCCGACTTCTGTGTCGTCTGCGTACGTTCGAGAAAGCGCCAGCCGGCGATGCCCGTGAGCGGAACCTGGACCTGATAGCTCATGGCATCTCTCCGGTGTCCTATTGCCCCGATGCGATCGAGAGCAGGCGGGTTTCGCGCGGCAGGAGGGCGCGGAGCGCCTTCATTGCCTGGTAGAAGCGGCCGGCGGCGACGGCCTCGGTGGCCGCGGTCAGCTGTTCGCGGCTGTCGCGGTCGAGAAAGACCTGGCTCAGCTGCTCGATGCCGCGCAGAAGCTGCGGTGCGGCCTCCGCAGGATCCGCCTCGCCCGCAAGGACGAGCTGGGCGATGTAGCAGACCCGCTTCACCGGGGTCTTGGCATCGTCGGGGTGGATCGCGTCGCGCAGGCGCAGGACGTTGGCTTCCGGCGTCATGATGTTGATGCGGGTCCGGCGGTCGCCGTTTTCCATGACGACGCCATTTATCATGACGCGTTCACGGGGACCCAGCTTGAGAACAAGCCCGCTCATGCTGCTGTCTCCACTTCTCCGCGCAGGCCGCGCATGATGGACGTGTTGATGTCGATGAGGGGATCGATCGTGTCCTGGCCGTTCATCACCGCATAGCTGTGACGGCGGACGAAGCCCGCGAGCGAGAGAAGCTGGCCGCGGAGCTCGAGGGGAAGGGCGTTGCCATCGCGGCGCAGATCGCTCGCAAGCGTGCGCCAGAGGCCGAGATTGTCCATGACGGCCCGCGTCAGGGCCGGGCGCATGGCGGTGTCGGTTTCATCCACCTCGCGCAGGCTGCTCGTGATGCGGGCAAAGACGGCGTATTCCAGTCCACGGTCGGTGCGAACGGGACGGGCTGCAGCAGCATAACCGGAAAGGGCTTTTTCACTCGTGGTCATCAGGAACCTCCAGGGGTCTAGGCCGGCGCCTTCAGGCGCCGGGAGGTTTCAACGGATACTATCCGGCCGAAAACGGGGCGGGCTTTCGCCCGCCCCGCTATGGTGCCTGTCAGCGGAAGAGCGACAGGATGGTCTGCGGCGCCTGGTTGGCGATCGACAGCGCCTGAGTGCCGAGCTGCTGCTGCGTCTGCAGGGCGGTCAGGCGAGCCGAAGCCGCTTCCATGTCTGCGTCGACCAGGGCGCTCACGCCGTTGGTCAGCGCGTCGGACTGCTTCGACAGGAAGTCGCTCTGCGCTTCGATACGTGCCTGGGCAGCACCGAAGGCGGCAGCGGCGGCGTTCACGGTGTCGAGCTCGTCATCGATCGCATCGAGCGAGGTGGCGGAGCCATCCACGGTCAGAGCGGCGATCGCAGAAGCCACGGCCTCGAGGTCGACGGTAGCGACCGTCATCGTGTCGACCGTCAGCGTGCCGCTGGAGTCGCGCATGACAGAGGTCGTCACAGTCTGGCTCGAACCCGAAGCGCTCACCAGATTGATGCCATTGTACTGGGCCGACTGAGCGATCGAGGTGATCGTGTCGGTAAGGACGGTGATCTGGTTGCTGATGGTGGCCTGGTCGGTCGCCGAAGCGCCGGCAGCCTGGGTCATCAGGGTCTGGATTTCCTTGACCTTGTCGGCGATCTGCTCGGTCGCGCTGCGCGCGGTGCCAACCATCTCGTAGGCCGAGTCAAGGTTTTCAACCAGTTTGTCGAAGACCGCCGCATCCGACTCCATCGTCGACGCGATCGACCAGGACGAGGCATTTTCCTTGGCGTTCGAAACCTTGAGGCCGGTGGAGACCTCGTTCTGCACGCCGGAAAGGTCCTTGTTGATCCCCTTCAGGGTCTGGAGGGCAACCATCGCGGACGAGTTGGTGAGAATGCTGGACATTGGTCATTTCCTTGTATTCATGCGATGCTTTCGACACCGCCTTGGGATGAATGGCCCCGCATGCGCGAAACCGTTGACCGCCATTCTGACACTGCGACTACCGGTCCGTTCAAAACCTCGCCGCGCCGGCTGATTGCCGCGTGCAATGGACATACTGCGAACACCATGAAGCAAGTGCTAACGCGGCCCCGGAGGGGGTCGAACAATGCACTGTTATTGTTTACATTTTTCAGCGCCTTTTTCGCATCCGGGACGGGTGCGGCCGAGATGCCGGCGGCGCTCCTGGCCCCTCCGGCGGAAATTTTCGAGGACTGGCAGACCACTTGCGCGGCGAAGCTCTGCAGCGCGACGACCCGGGTCAGTTCGCAGGACGGCGCGCCGCTCTTCGCGATCGAGGCACCGGGTGCGCCGGCGGACGAGCTGATCCTGCGCACACCCTTGCCGCTATACCTGCCCGACGGGCTGGGATTCGCCGTCGGGGGGCGACTCGCCCGCGATCTCGCCTGGGTCACCTGCAACCCGGCGGGGTGCGAGGCGCGGATGGCGCTCGACGAGGACCTGCGCGCAGCCCTCAAGGCCGAGCGCGGCGGCAGCGTGGAATTCACGCTGCTGGACGGAAGCCGGGTGCGGCTGCCGTTTTCGCTGATGGGGTTCAGTGCAGCGCTTGCCGCCGCCAAGGCGGGGACCAGTGCCAAAACCGGCGAGAAAACCGCCCCGTAAACGGCGGGATCAGTCGACCGAGCCGAAGATCGTGCCCGCGTGCTCGGCGAGGTAGATCCGGAGCCAGGGCGTGAAGCGCTCCGGGTTCTGCGCGATCTCTTCCTCGAGCTGGAACAATGGCACCCAGCGGGTCTCCATCACTTCCGATGGGTCGGGGGCCAGCGTGACGGCGGGGCGCCAGTGGCCGATGAAGAGATCGACGTCCTCGCGCTCGACCATGCCCCGGCCGACATCGGCACTATAGGAGACGCGGCCGCTCCGGGCGAGCGGCAGGCCGACGATGCCGAGTTCTTCGAGCAGGCGGCGGCTCGCGCAGGCCTCCGTCGGCTCGCCCCAGCGCGGGTGCGTGCAGCAGGCATTCGCCCAGAGGCCCGGCGTGTGATACTTGCCGAGCGCACGGCGCTGGAGCAGCGTCCGGCCACCATCCATCAGGAAGACGGAGACAGCGGGATGGCGCAGGCCCTTGCGGTGCACCTCCAGCTTGTCGACGGGCAGGAGGCGGCCATCGACCCAAGCAGGAATGAAACTGTGCCGACTCGCGGCGCTCTGATCGTTCATGCCCAAGGTCTTTCGGCCATTTCACGCCCGCGGGCAAGGCCTGCGCGCGCTCAGAGCCCCTCCTCGGGCAGCGGCACCCGGCCGGGCGCGTCGATCGCGGAGAGCGCAAGGGCCGCCGCGACGAGGAAAAGCCCCGCCTCGATCACGAAGACCGTGCCATAGGCGAGGTGGTTCTCGCCGAGCGCGAATCGCATCGTGTCGGCCCCCGCGGCCCCGAGAAAGCCGCCGATGCCGGAGGCCATGGCCTGGGCCGCGCCCCAGAGCCCCATGCGGGTGCCCTCGCGGCCGCCCTGCCCCGCGCTCCCTGCGAGCTGCATCATCGCCCCGATGGCGGCGACGGCGAAGACGCCGTTGGCAAAGCCGAGCGCGAAGACCGAGGGCAGCAGCGCCGCTTCGGGACCGCCGAAGCCTGCAAGCGCGATGGCGACAAGCGCGGCCGCGGAGCCGACGCAGCCCGCGGCGGTCCAGACCCGGAGCGAGCCCCTGCCGAGCCCGCTGCCGACGATGCCGACGGTCAGCACGCCGAGCAGCACCGCGCCGTTCTGAAGCCCTGCCATCGAGGTCGAGCGCCCCGGCGAGAAGCCGAAGACATGGCCCGCGAAGGGCTCGAGGATCAGCTCCTGCATCGAATAGGCGATCATCGAGAGGAAGACGAAGACGGCGAAGCGCCGGGAATGCGGCTCGGCCCAGGTCTCGGCGAAGGCGCGGCGGAAGGGCACCTGCGCCTCGCGGGCCGGCGCCACCACCGCGCTGTCGCGTTCGAGGCCGATCATGGCGAGTGTCGCAAGGAGGCACGCGCCGGTGCAGACCCCCGCGACCACCCGGAGAAGCCGCGCGGGCGAATAGGGATCGAGGATCTGGCCGACGAGGGTGGTAGTGGCGGCGATGCCGAAGATCATCAGGAGCCAGGTGATCGTTGCTGCCGCGGGCCGCCGTTCCGGCCGGGTCGCCGTGGCGAGGAAGGCCAGCAGCGATGTGGCCGCGGCGCCGGCGCCGGCGCCGATCAGCATGAAGCCTGCCCCCGAGAGCGGCAGACCGATGGCGAGATCCGTCTCCATCCGCACCGTGCCGAGGGTCGCGACGAGGCCGCCGAGCGCGAGCACGAAGACGCCGCCGAGGATCCAGGGGGTGCGCCGCCGCCCGGCATCGGAGCGGTGACCCCAGACGGGCCGCGAGAGCTGGAGCGCATAATAGATGCCGACGAGCAGCCCCGGCAGCACGGCGGGGAGCGCGAGTTCGACCACCATGATCCGGTTGAGCGTCGAGGTGGTGAGCGCGATCACCGAGCCGATCGCCATCTGGACGAGGCCGAGGCGCAGGATGCCGGACCAGCTCAGACCGTTGGGCGCCATGTGAAATCCTCTGGCTGACACGGGATCGTGGATCGGGCGCGGACCACACCCACCTTGGTTCAATATGCGACCCCGGCAAATGGTGGGAAGGTGACTGAGCCGATTCGCCAAGGCGCGTCGAAAGATGGCCCGGCTTGACAAAGATCAAGGGCGGCAGCGGCGAATGCGGGAATCATGCCCGCCTGCGGAGGAAGGGCGCACGAGCGCCGAATTTACGTGAAAGGGGCGGGGAATGCCAGTCGATCCCATGATTTTCCTGTCAATTCTCGGCTTATCTTCCGTGGTAGTGCACTGCAGACTGGACATGGCGGCGCGCTGGTGCCATGTCCCGGTGACCATAAACCCACACCTGTTGCCGAACTTGGCGCAGGGCTTTGAAGGCAAAGGTGAGGACAAATGGACTACGATGCCCTGTTCCGCAAACATCTCGACCAACTTCGCGATGAAGGCAACTACAGGGTCTTCGCAGAGCTAGAACGCGAGCGCGGCGGTTTCCCGCGGGCCCGCCGGCATGACGGCGGCGCGGTGAGCGATGTCACGGTCTGGTGTTCGAACGACTATCTCGGCATGGGCCAGCACCCCGAGGTGATCGCGACGATGCATGACGCGATCGACCGCTGCGGCGCCGGCGCGGGCGGCACCCGCAACATCTCCGGCACCAACCACGATCATGTGCTGCTCGAGCGCGAGCTGGCCGATCTGCACCACAAGGAGGCCGCCCTTCTCTTCACCTCCGGGTATGTCTCGAACTGGGCCTCGCTCGGCACGCTCGGTGCCAAGCTCGACGGCTGTGTCATCCTCTCCGACGCGCTCAACCACGCGAGCATGATCGAGGGCATCCGGCACTCCCGCGCCGAGAAGATGATCTGGAAGCACAACGATCCGGAGGATCTGAACCGCCAGCTCTCCCGCCTCGATCCCGCGCGGCCGAAGGTCGTTGCCTTCGAGAGCGTCTATTCCATGGATGGCGACATCGCCCCGATCGCCGAAATCTGCGACGTGGCCGAAGCGCATGGCGCGATGACCTATCTCGACGAGGTCCATGCGGTCGGGCTCTACGGGCCGCGCGGTGGCGGCGTCGCCGAGGAGCGCGGCCTCATGGACCGCATCACCCTCATCGAGGGCACGCTCGGCAAGGCCTTCGGCGTGGTCGGCGGCTACATCACCGGCTCCGCGGCGCTGGTCGACTTCATCCGGTCCTTCGCTTCCGGCTTCATCTTCACCACCGCCCTGCCGCCCTCGGTCGCGGCCGCGGCCCGCGCGAGCATCCAGCACCTCAAGGTGAGCGATGCCGAGCGCATGAAGCAGCGCGAGAATGTCGCCAAGGTGCGCGCGCGGCTCGATGCGATCGGCATTCCGCACCTGCCGAACCCGAGCCACATCGTGCCGGTGATGGTCTGCGATCCGGTGAAGTGCAAGATGATCTCCGACATCCTGCTCGACCAGTACGGGATCTATGTGCAGCCGATCAACTATCCGACGGTGCCGAAGGGCACGGAGCGGCTGCGCTTCACGCCCTCGCCGCTGCATACGGATGCCGATATCGATCACCTGATCGGCGCCCTGACCGCGCTCTGGAAGCAGTGCGCACTCTCGCGCGCGGTCGCCTGAGCCCCGCGCGCTGAACGGGGTGCGGCCACTGGCCGCGCCTGCCGCTCCCCCTTCAGCGAACACCCCTCGACCAATGCCCGCGAAGCCGGTTGTGTCACGCGCGCTTGCGTGAGAGGCTGCTGCGGAACGGACGGGAGGTTTGCGAATGTTCCGGCTTCAAGGTCTCGTGGCGGTTGCCGCGCTCTTGCTTTCCCCGATCGCGGCGGACGCCCAGGAGGCGCGACTCATCCGCATGGCGACCGGAAGCCCGGCGGGGGTCTATTTCCCGGTCGGCATTGCGCTCTGCCGCCTCATCAATGAAACGCGCGCCGAACATGGCATCCGCTGCTCTGCCGAGCAGAGCGCCGGCTCGGTCGCGAACATCGCAGCCCTCCGCTCGGGCGATGTCGAGCTTGCCATCGTGCAGTCCGACACCCAGGCCGCGGCCTGGACCGGCGCGGGGGAGGAGGGGCCCTTCGATACGCTCCGCTCGGTCGTCTCGCTCTATCCCGAACCGCTGACCATCGTTGCCCGCGCCGATGCGGGCATCACCGGGATCGACGGGCTTCCGGGCAAGCGCCTCAGCGTGGGACCGGCGGGTTCCGGGCAGCGTGCGCTCTGGGAGGCGGTTGCGGCCGCCGAGGGCTGGGCGGCGGAGAGCTTCGCCGAGGTCGCGGAGCTTGCCGCCACCGATCAGGCCCGCGCGCTCTGCGAGAACCGGATCGATGCCTTCGTGACCGCCATCGGCCACCCCGCGCTCACGGTGCAGGAAGCGACGCTGTCCTGCGACGCGCGGCTCGTGCCCGCGACGGGCGCGGTCGCCGACCGGCTCGTCGCGGAGACGCCCTCGTTCTTCGAGGCGGAGATCCCGGGCGGGCTCTATCGCGGCAACCCCGATGCCGTTGCCTCCTTCGGCCCCGGCGCGACGCTCGTCACCCGGGCGGATGTGCCGGACGAGGTCATCTCGGTGCTGGTGACCGCGATCTTCTCCAAGCTCGACCGGCTGCGCGGCCTCGATCCGGTGCTGGCCGATCTCGAACCGGAGGCGATGACGAAAGACGGGCTGACCGCGCCGCTGCACCCGGCGGCGGCAGCGTATTTCTCCACGCAGGGCCTCACGAACTGAACCTGCGCGCAGCCCGCGCAGACCGCCCCCTTCCCGCACATCGGCTCAGGCCGCCAGCGCACGCTCGACCGCAGCCATATCGGCAGCGGCAAGCGCGGGGCGGGCGGCATCCTCGAGGATCTGGCGGAAGGCCATCGCGGGCATCGCGCTCCGCATGCCGCTCAGCATCTCCACGCGCTCCGGGTGGTTCATCGCCGGGAGCATGAGGCGCATGATCCGCGCCATTTCCTCCGGCGGAATGCGGGCGACGATCCGGCCTTCGATCGCACGCAGCTCCTCGTCCTCGAAGGCCGATTGCAGCACCGGCATGAGCTCGGCCTCCTCCTCGTTCATGTGCGCGAGATCGTTAGCCAGGAAGAGCGCATAGCGGCGATAGAGCTGCCGACCGAGGCGGGCGCGGTCGAGACGGCCCACTTCGAGGGCGTCGACCAGCGCCTCGAGCTCCGCAAAGCTCCGTTCATGCGCGGCGTGATCCTCCGCAGCCTCGTCGGAGGCGCCGGGTCGGCGCGCCTCCAGCGCGGCATGGATCTCGGAATTCTCGTGAAGCAGATGGCCTCGCGCCAGGCCGAGAAAACCCCGGAGCTCGGCGATGGCATCGGCGCGCGCGGCCGCTTCGGTAAAATCGGTTGCCGCGAGCCTGTTCAGCACGCGCGTGTGGCCGAGGCGGAGCGCCTTGTGGATGGCGTAGTAGAAATCATGACGTTCGGAAGCACTCATGGCTCGCTGTCCCGCATCTGAGGCGGCCCCTCTGGCCGCGCTTTCGGGAATAGCGCTTCCATATTGTCCGAAAAATCACGATGCTCTGGAAACTCTCTCTGGAATTGCCGGAGAATTGCATGGACAGGCTCAAGGCGATGCGTGTGCTGGTGCGGGTCGCGGAACGGGGCAATTTCAGCCGCGCGGCGGCGGATCTCGGCCTGTCGCATGGCATGGCAGGGGCGATCGTGAAGGGACTCGAGGACGCGCTCGGCGTCGAGCTCATCCGGCGCACCACCCGGCGCATGTCGCTCACGGCCGAGGGCGCGCTCTATGTCGAGCAGGCCCGGCGCATCCTCGAGGAGATCGAGGCGCTGGACCAGAGCGTCACCGGGCGCTCTCAGCTCCGCGCCCGGCTGACGCTTCAGGTTCCCTCGGCCTTTGGCCGGCTTGTGCTTGCGCCCGCGATCGGCGGCTTCCTCGCCGAACATCCGGAAATCGACCTCTCGGTGCTGTCGCGCGACCGGTTTCCGGACATGGTGGCGGATGCTGTGGATGTGCTCGTCTATGTCGGCCCGCTGCGCGACAGCGCGCTCGTCGCCACGCGGATCGGGCAGTTTCCGATCGTCACGGTTGCCGCCCCCTCCTATCTCGCGAGCCGCGGCATGCCCGCCACGATTTCCGAGCTCGCCGCGCACGACCGGATCAACATCCTCTCGGCAACCGAGGGCCGCGCGCTCAGCTGGCGGTTCAGGGAAGGCGGCATGACCCGGCTCGAGGCGATGCCCGCGGCGCTCAGCTTCGAATCGAGCGAGGCGGCGGTCGCCGCGGCAATCGGCGGGGCGGGGGTGGTGCAGAACATCGCCTATGCGGTGATGGAGCCGGTTCGGGCCGGGAGCCTCGTGCCGCTCCTGACCGGGTATCTCGATCCGGGGCCGGAGATCTTCGCGGTCACCCGCCGCCACCGGCGCACGCCGCACCGGATCCGGGCGATGCTTTCCTTCCTTCGGCGGATCATGCGCGAGCATCCGGCCCACCGGCTTCTCGCCCCGGACGGAGCCGGTCAGAGCGAGGCCTGATCCTCGACCGCGGCCCGCTCCGGCCCGGCCGCCCCCGCGGCAACCGCGGGGCCGCCGTCATGCGCCTGTTCGTTGAGCCCTTCCATGGCGAGCGCCGCCGCCCCCCGGGCCCATATGCGGTCGCCCCACTTGTGCACGCGCATCTTCGGCGGCGTGCGGCCCGAGGCGACGCTCAGCCGGCGCATCTGGTCGAGCACCTCGGGGCTGTAGAGATAGTCGAAGCGCATCTGCTCGCCGGAGAAGATGATGAGGCCAGGATCGAAGATGTTCGCGAGATTGGCGAGCCCCATGGCAAAGATGCGCCCGGCGCGGCGGAAGATCGAATCCGCCACCTCGTCGCCGGCTTTCGCCGCCGCAAAGAGCGCGTCCAGCTCCTCTTGCGGGGTGACGGGGAGCGCAAGGTCACGATCGAGCGCAAAGGCCGCCTCGCGGGCGAGTGCGTAGTCGGCCACATATGCCTCGAGGCAGCCGCGCTGTCCGCAGCGGCAGAGCGCGCCGTCGAACTCGACCTTGGTGTGGCCGAATTCGGTACCGATGCCGCGGGCGCCGCGGAAGATCTGCCCGCCGATCACCACGCCCAGGCCGACACCGTGCTCGATGGTGACGACGAGGAAATCGTCCACCCCGCGGCCGAAGCCGAACCATTTTTCCGCCAGGGCAACGACATTGGCGTCATTGTCGAGATAGACCGGGCAGCCGAAGCCGCGGGCGAGCAGCTTGTGGAAGTTTATACCGCGGTCGGGAAAGCACGCGCTCCAGTGCACGATCCCGGTGCTTGCATCGACAAAGCCCGGCAGGCCGACGCCGATCGAGGCGAGCTCTTCCGGCTTGCGACCGAGACGCTCGAGCGCCGAGGCCGTCGCCGTCTCGAGATGCCCGGCAACCTTCTCCGCCGTCAGCCCGGGTCCGATCGGGAGCGGGCAGACATGGTGCAGCACCTCGGCGCCGGCATAGTCGGTCAGCATGATGGTGATGTGGTCGGTCGAGATCTTGGCCCCGCCAATGAGGAAGGCGTCCGGCCGGATCCTGAGGAGCACGCGCGGCCGCCCGCGCCCGCCCCCCCGGGCAGCGGCGGGGTCCATCGTCTCCTCGACGAGGCCTTCCTCCACCAGATCCGCGGTGATCGAGGTCACGGTGGCGGCACTGATTCCGGTATCCCGGGCAATGTCGACCCGCGCCGTCTGGCCCAGATTCCTGATTGCGGCGAGAATCGCACGTCTGTTGCGCGTGCGAAGCCCTTGGACCTGTGTTGGCTGTGTCACCACGGTTCCGCCTCCCAGTCGTTCTTTTTATTCAAGTGGCAAACACATACAAAATTACAGAGAGACTAATCCCGACTAATTTACGCGGCCCCCATCCCTGCACTGCACATAAATTGTGCTATTGCAACATTACGTTCCACAAAAGGAAGCCACCTTTACATCGAAATGTCAAAATAAATTTGACAAAGAAATTTAATGACTCGATTATGCTGGCGAACCGCGGACCGAAATCATGATCGGTACCGGCGGACAGAAAGCAAGATTCACAAGGGAGATCACCGCATGACACCTCTCAAGACGCTGGCCGCGGCCGTTATGGCTTCCGGGCTGGCGAGCACGGCACTCGCTCAGGACATTACCGTCGGCGTGAGCTGGTCCAATTTCCAGGAAGAACGCTGGAAGACCGACGAGGCGGCCATTGTCTCTGCCCTCGAGGCCGCCGGCGCGAATTACATTTCCGCCGATGCGCAGAGCTCGTCCGCCAAGCAGCTTTCCGATGTGGAGAGCCTGATTGCGAGCGGCGCGGATGCGCTCATCATCCTTGCCCAGGACAGCGACGCCATCGGCCCCGCCATCGAGGCGGCTGCGAACGAGGGCGTGCCGGTCGTGGGCTATGACCGCCTGATTGCGGATCCGCGCGCCTTCTACCTCACCTTCGACAACGTCGAGGTAGGCCGGATGGAAGCCCGTGCGGTGCTCGCCGAGGCCCCCGAGGGCAACTACGTGATGATCAAGGGCTCGCCCACGGATCCGAACGCGGACTTCCTCCGCGGCGGCCAGCAGGAAGTCCTGCAGGAGGCACTCGATTCGGGCGCAATCACCATCGTCGGCGAAGCTTATACCGACGGCTGGCTGCCGGCGAACGCCCAGCGGAACATGGAGCAGATCCTCACGGCCAACAACAACGACGTCGATGCCGTGGTCGCCTCGAATGACGGCACCGCAGGCGGCGTCGTCGCCGCGCTGACGGCACAGGGCCTCGAGGGCATTCCGGTCTCCGGCCAGGACGGCGATTTCGCTGCGCTCAACCGCATCGCGCTCGGCACGCAGACCGTCTCGGTCTGGAAGGACGCCCGCGAGCTCGGCAAGGCCGCCGCGGAAATCGCGCTCGCCATGGCCGGCGGGACTGCCGCCGCCGATATCCCCGGCGCGCAGAAATGGACCTCGCCGGACGGCGCCGAGCTCGACGCGATCTTCCTCACGCCGATCCCGATCACGATGGACAATCTCGATGTCGTGGTCGACGCAGGCTGGATCACCAAGGACGCGCTCTGCGCGGGTGTTCCGTCCGGCAACGTCGCCATCTGCGACTGATCGCTCCGGATCGTCCTGCGGCCGGGAGCGAGGGCCCGGCCGCAGGACCGACGCATCCATTCCCGCATGGACGCCCGGCCCACCCGGCCGGGCACCCGGAGAGGCCTTAAATGAACGCAATCGGCAAGTTCATCAAATCCCTCCAGATCGACACCCGGCTGCTCGGCATGATCGGCGCGCTGCTCGTCATCTGGATCGTCTTCGATGTCGTGACCGGCGGCCTGTATCTCACGCCGCGCAACCTCTTCAACCTGTCGGTGCAGACCGCCTCCGTGGCGGTGATGGCGACCGGCATGGTCTTCATCATCGTCACCCGACATATCGACCTCTCGGTCGGCTCGCTGCTGGGCTTTCTCGGCATGCTGATGGGGACGATGCAGCTCCACGTCCTGCCCGAGATTGTCGGCACCGGGCACTGGAGCATCTGGATCATCACCGTGGTCTTCGGCGTGGTGATGGGGGCGCTCATCGGCGCGTTCCAGGGCTGGCTCGTGGGCTATCTCACGATTCCCGCCTTCATCGTCACGCTCGGCGGGCTTCTGGTCTGGCGCGGCGCGGCCTGGTGGGTGACGAGCGGCCAGACGGTCGCCCCGCTCGACCAGACCTTCAAGCTTCTCGGCGGCGGCGTCAGCGGGACGCTCGGCGGGCCCGCGAGCTGGGTGCTCGGGATCGCCGCGACCGCAGCCGCGCTCTTTCTCCTGCTGCAGTCGCGCCGGAAGAAGGCCGCGCACGGCTTCCCGGTGAAGCCGGTCTGGGCCGAGGCGGTGGTCGCGGGCATTATCAGCGTGGCGATCCTCGGCTTCACCTTCATCATGGTCTCCTATCCGGTTCCGACACGTGCGGCGCGGCGGATCCTCGAGGCTCGCGGCGAGCCGGTGCCGGACGGGCCGATCCACATGGCCCAGGGCATCGCCTTTCCGGTGGTACTCCTGCTCGTGGTTGCGCTCGTCATGACCGTCGTCGCCCAGCGCACCCGCTTCGGGCGCTATGTCTTCGCGACGGGCGGCAACCCGGAGGCGGCCGAGCTTTCGGGCATCGACACGCGCTTTCTCACCGTGAAGATCTTCGCACTCATGGGCGGGCTCACCGCCATCGCCGCGGTGATCGCCTCGGCCCGCCTCGGCGCCGTCGGCAATGACCTCGGCACACTCGACGAGCTGCGGGTGATCGCGGCGGCCGTGATCGGCGGCACGGCGCTTTCAGGCGGCATCGGGACAATCTACGGCGCGGTGATCGGCGCGCTCATCATGCAGAGCCTGCAATCGGGCATGGCCATGGTCGGGGTCGATGCGCCGATGCAGTCGATCGTTGTCGGCGTCGTTCTCGTATTCGCCGTCTTCGTGGACATCGTCTATCGCAAGAGGACCGGGGCATGAACAGCAGGGGCACTCCTCTCGTCGAGATGCGGGACATCCAGCTCGCCTTCGGCGGCATCCAGGCGGTCGACCATGTGACGGTCGACCTCTATCCGGGCGAGGTCGTGGGCCTGCTCGGGCATAACGGCGCGGGCAAGTCGACACTCATCAAATGCCTCTCGGGCGCCTATCAGGCGGACGCGGGCGAGATCTTCGTCAATGGCGAGAAGGCAACCATCACCAATCCCCGCGACGCCCGGCGCTACAACATCGAGACGATCTACCAGACGCTCGCGCTCGCAGATAACCTCACCGCGGCCCAGAACCTCTTTCTCGGCCGCGAGCTCACCACCGCGGCCGGCTTCGTCGACGATGGGGCGATGGAGGCCGAGACCCGCAAGATCATGAGCCGGCTCAACCCGAACTTCCAGAAGTTCTCCGCGCCGGTGAAGGCGCTCTCGGGCGGCCAGCGCCAGTCGGTCGCCATTGCCCGTGCGGTCTATTTCAACGCCAAGATCCTCATCATGGACGAGCCGACCGCAGCTCTCGGGCCGCAGGAGACCCAGATGGTCGCCGAGCTCATCGAGGAGCTCAAGCGCCAGGGCCTCGGCATCTTCCTCATCGAGCACGACATCCACTCGGTGATGAAGCTCTGCGACCGGGCGAGCGTGATGAAGAACGGCCAGCTCGTCGGCACTGTGGACGTGAAGGACGTTACGGACGATGATATCCTCGGTATGATCATCCTCGGCAAGAAACCCGGACAGACCGGGCATCAGGCATAAAAATGTATCTCGGCATCGATATCGGCACGTCCTCGGTCAAGACCGTCCTCTTCGACCGCGCGCAGCGACTCGTCGCGCAGGCGAGCGCGGCCCTCGACATCTCCCGTCCGCATCCGGGCTGGTCGGAGCAGGATCCCGAGGCCTGGTGGCGCGCCGTCACCGAAACGATCGACCGCATCGCCGCGGAGACCAGCCTCGCGGACCTGCGCGGCATCGGGCTTTCGGGGCAGATGCACGGGGCGGTCTGCCTCGACCACGACGACCGGGTGATGCGGCCCGCGATCCTCTGGAACGACGGCCGCGCCAGCGCGGAATGTGCGGAGCTCGAACAGGCCTTTCCACGCGCCCGCGAGATCTCCGGCAACATCGCGATGCCTGGGTTCACCGCCCCGAAGCTGCTCTGGCTCCGGCATCACGAACCGGAGATCTTCGAGCATGTCTCCACCGTGCTGCTCCCCAAGGACTACATCCGCTTCTGCCTGACCGGGCACCATGTCTCGGAGATGTCCGACGCCTCCGGCACGCTCTGGCTCGACGTGGCCGAACGGGACTGGTCGGACGATCTTCTCGAGGCCACCGGCCTCACGCGGGCGCACATGCCGCGGCTGGTCGAGGGGAGCGAGGCCTCGGGCGCGCTGCGCCTCGAGCTTGCCCAGCGCTGGGGCGTCAAGGGCGAGGTGGTCGTCGCGGGCGGCGCGGGCGACAATGCCGCGGCGGCCTGCGGCGTCGGCGTGGTGCGGCCTGGCACGGCCTTCGTCTCGCTCGGAACCTCCGGCGTGCTCTTCGTTTCCAACGCGCGCTTCTCGCCCAACACCCAGGGTGCGGTCCACGCCTTCTGCCATGCGCTGCCCGCGACCTGGCACCAGATGGGCGTGATCCTCTCGGCCGCCGACAGTCTCGAATGGCTCGCCCGCCTCGTCGGGCGGCGCGCCTCGGTGCTCGCGGGCGAGATCGGCACGGTCGAGCGGCCCTCGCCCGTCACCTTCCTGCCCTATCTCTCCGGCGAGCGGACACCGCACAACGATGCGGCCGCCCGGGGCGCCTTCATCGGGCTTTCCCAGAGCAACGGCGCCACTGATCTCGCGCAGGCGGTGATGGAAGGCGTGGCCTATGCCATGGCCGACTGCCAGGAGGCGCTCGCGGCAGGCGGGACAGATTTCGAGAGCGCGCTCGCAGTCGGTGGCGGCGCGCGCTCCCACACCTGGCTCCGGATCCTCGCGAGCGTCCTGAACCGTCCGCTTGAGATCCCGTCCGACGGCGATGTCGGCGCGGCGGCGGGTGCCGCACGGCTGGCGATCTGCGCCGCGGAGGGTGCGGCTCCGCACGAGGTCTGCACCGCGCCGGAAATCGATGCGGTGATCGAACCCCTGCCTGCGCTCGTCGGCCCCTATCAGGACGGGCTTGCGCGCTACCGCGCGCTTTATCCCGCGCTGAAGGCGCTGCCGTCCTGAGCGTCGTGCGCGCCCCGTCCCGGCGGGGCGCACCCCTCCGCCTTTCATGACATTTCCGCGAACGATGCCGCCGGTGATGACACTGCGGCTGTTCTGCGCTATTAGACCCGTGCAGCCAATGGAGGTGCGCATGGAGAAATTCCGGTTTCCACGCTGGTCCTGACCGGCCCGGACGGGCCCGACAGGCCTGATTTCTCCTGCCTTTCTGTTCAATCTCCTTCAGTCTGCGGTTTTCCCGATGCTTTCCTTCTTCGAGTCGCTCGTCGACCCCTATCAGCCCTATGCCGAGGATGACGCGCCCCCGGCGAAGCTCTGGCCCTTTCTCAAGGCCTATCTTCGTCCGGCGCGGAGGGTCATGGTCTTCGCCTTCTTCGCCATCATGGCGATCAGCCTCATCGAGGTCTGGCTCATCCGCTACACCGGCCAGCTCGTCGATACACTCACCGCGACCGGCGCCGAGGCGCTCTGGTCGGTGCACGGGTTTGAGCTGGTGCTGGTGGCGGGCTTCATCCTCTTCGTGCGACCGGTGATCCAGTTCGTCGCCGATGCGCTGCTCAACCAGTCGCTCATGCCCAATGTCGGCACCATCGTGCGCTGGCGCAGCCACCGGCACGTGTTGCGCCAGTCGGTTGGCTGGTTCCAGAACGATTTCGCGGGCCGGATCGCCAACCGGCTGATGCAGACGGCGCCCGCCGTGACCGAAGCCACCTTCCAGAGCTTCGACGCCGTCGTCTATTCGACCGTCTATCTCGGCGGCGCCCTCTGGCTGCTTTCCGAGACGGACGCCCGGCTGACGATCCCGCTGCTGGTCTGGTTCGGGCTCTATGTCTGGCTGATGCTCTGGACGGTGCCGCGGATCGGGCGCGCCTCCAAGGCCTTCGCCGATGCCCGCTCGCAGATCACCGGACGGATGGTCGACAGCTATTCGAACATCCAGTCGGTGAAGCTCTTCGCCCATGGCAAGGCGGAGGAGGCCTATGCCGGCGAGGCGATCGAGCATGCGCGCGAGACCTTCAAGCGCCAGATGCGGCTCATCACGCTGATGGAGTTCGGGCTCACGCTCATCAACGGGCTGCTCGTCGTCTCGGTGGTGGGGCTCGCGATCGGCCTCTGGCAGACCGGGCACGCTACCCTCGGCACCGTCGCGGCGGCAACCGCGCTCACCCTCCGGCTCTCTGCGATGACCGGCTGGATCATGTGGGCGCTCTCCGAGCTATTCGAGAACATCGGCACGATCCGCGAGGGCATGGAGACCATCGCCCAGCCCATTGCGCTGCCCGATGCACCCGGCGCACCCGAGCTCGCTGTCACGCGCGGCGAGGTTGTCTTCGCGCATGTGAGCCACCATTATGGCAAGGGTGCGGGCGGCCTGCGCGACATCGCGCTCACCATCCGCCCCGGTGAAAAGGTCGGCCTCGTCGGCCGCTCCGGGGCCGGCAAGTCGACGCTCGTCAACCTCATGTTGCGTTTCTTCGACACCGAGGGTGGTTCGATACGGATCGATGGACAGGATATTCGCACCGTCACGCAGGACAGCCTGCGCCGCCAGATCGGCATGGTCACTCAGGATCCGTCGCTGCTGCACCGCTCGGTCCGGGACAACATCCGCTATGGCCGGCCCGATGCGAGCGAGGGCGAGATGATCGCGGCGGCCCGGCGCGCGGAGGCGCATGACTTCATCCTCGGCCTCGAGGACGGCGACGGGCGGCGCGGCTACGACGCCCATGTCGGCGAGCGCGGCGTGAAGCTTTCGGGCGGCCAGCGCCAGCGCATCGCGCTGGCCCGCGTCATCCTCAAGGACGCTCCGATCCTCGTGCTCGACGAGGCTACGAGCGCGCTCGACAGCGAGGTCGAGGCCGCGATCCAGTCGACCCTCGAGGGGCTGATGGCGGGCAAGACGGTGATCGCGATCGCCCACCGGCTGTCCACGATCGCGCATATGGACCGCATCGTCGTCCTCGAGGCGGGCGCGATTGCCGAGGAGGGGAGCCATGCGGAGCTGCTCGCCCGCGGCGGGCTCTATGCACGCTTCTGGTCGCGCCAGTCCGGCGGCTTTCTCGACGCGGGTGCGCCGCCCGGACCGGAGGCGGCCGCATGAGGCTGCTCGCCGATCTCGTCCATGCCTTCCGCCATGCGGAAGGCCCGCCGCCCGACCGGCTCGGTCAGTTCCTCCGCTGGGCGCTCGACGGCGCCTTTCCGGCCATCGGGCTTATGCTGGCGCTCAGCATCGCCACCGGCCTCACCGAGGTGCTCGGGGCGACGATCATCGGCTGGCTGATCGACACGGCGCAGGCGCAGGGCGCGGCCGGGCTCTTTCCCGGCATCCTGCCCGCCCTGGGGCTTGTCGCCGGGTTCTTCCTGATCCTGCGCCCGCTGGTGATGGGCGGGGGCGCAGCCGTCACCGCGCTGAGCCTCCAGCCCAACATCTATCCTCTGGTGCTGTCGCGGCTCAATCGCCACGTGCTCGGCCACAGCCTGAGCTATTTCGACGATGATTTCGCCGGGCGCATCGCCCAGAAGTCGCAGCAGACCGCGCGTGCGACCACCGAGGTCGTCACCGAGGTCTGCAACACATTCGGTTTCGCCCTTTCGGCGCTGATCGGTGCGGCAGCGGTGATGGGGGCAGTGAACTGGGAGCTCGCTGCCATCGTCGGGTTCTGGGCAGTGGGTTATGTCTTCCTGATCCGGTATTTCCTGCCGCGCATCCGCCTCCGGTCCAAGGCCCGGGCCGCCGCGCGCGCCGCCGTCACCGGACAGATCGTCGATACCGTTTCCAACATCGCCACCGTGAAGCTCTTCGCCCACGGCGCCTTCGAGGACCGCGCGGCGCTCGATGCACTCTCTGGCTTCCGCGACACCGCGATCGGCTTCGGTCGCGTCTCCTCGGGCTTCCGGCTCTGCCTCATGACACTCGCGGGCGTGCTTCCCGTCGCGCTGATCGGCGCCTCGATCTGGTTCTGGTCGCAGGGTACCGCGACGGCGGGCGACATCGCCACCGCCGGGCTGGTCTCGACCCGGCTCGCGCAGATGTCGGGCTGGGTCAGCATGGTCGCGATGGGGGTCTTTGCCAATATCGGCGAGATCGAGGACGGCATCCGGACGCTGAGCCCGCCGCACCGGGTGGTGGACCGCCCCGGCGCGCAGCCGATCGAGAGCGCCCGCGGCGAGGTCGCCTTCGAGAACATCCGCTTTGGCTACGGGCGCAAGGAGGCCGCGCTCGACGGGCTGAACCTGCGTGTCCGGCCGGGCGAGAAGGTCGCGCTCGTCGGCCGCTCGGGGGCGGGCAAGACCACGCTCGTCTCGCTGCTCCTGCGCCTCTACGACACCGAGGGCGGCCGCATCACCCTCGACGGCCACGACATCCGCGACCTCACGCAGGACGGGTTGCGCGCGCAGATCGGCATGGTCCGGCAGGAAACCTCGATGTTCAACCGCTCGGCCATGGAGAACATCCGCTACGGCCGCCCCCACGCCAGCGACGCGGAGGTGATCGCCGCTGCCCGCCGCGCCGAGGCACATGACTTCATCCTCGGATTGCGCGACATATACGGCAACGAGGGCTATGCCGCCCGCCTCGGCGAGCGCGGCGTGAAGCTCTCGGGCGGCCAGCGTCAGCGCATCGCGCTGGCCCGGGTGATCCTCAAGAATGCGCCCGTGCTCGTGCTCGACGAGGCGACCTCCGCGCTCGACAGCGAGGTCGAGGCGGCGATCCAGGACACGCTCGAGACCGTCATGGAGGGCAAGACCGTGATCGCGATCGCCCACCGGCTCTCGACCATTGCGCGCATGGACCGGATCGTCGTGCTCGATCAGGGCCGGATCGTCGAGGAAGGCAGTCACGCAGAGCTGCTCGAGCGCCGCGGCCTCTATGCCGGGTTCTGGGAGCACCAGTCCGGCGGCTTCATCAACCTCGCGGCAGAATAGGCGGCAGGCGGCGGATGATGCGTCTCGATCAGGCTCTCGTTGCCGCCGGCCTCGCCGACAGCCGCGCCCGTGCCCAGGCACTGATCGCCGCCGGTGTCGTGCGCATCGGCGGTGTCCCGGCCGCGAAACCGGCGCAGAAGGTGCCGGAGGGCGCGGCGCTGACGCTGACGGCGGACCCCCTGCCCTATGTCTCCCGTGCCGCCCTGAAGCTCCGGCATGCGCTCGAGACCTTCGGGCTCGATCCGGCGGGCGCCATCGCGCTCGATCTCGGCGCTTCCACCGGCGGGTTCAGCGAGGTGCTGCTCGAAGCGGGCGCGGCGGAGGTCTGGGCGATCGATGTCGGCCATGGCCAGCTTCATCCGCGCCTCCGCAGCGATCCGCGCCTCCATGCCATCGAGGGGCTCAACGTGCGCGACCTCACCGCGGCCCATGTCCCGGTGCCTGACTGGATCGTCTCCGACCTCTCCTTCATTTCGCTCGAGAAGGCCCTGCCGCCGGCGCTCGCCCTTGCGCGACCGGGCGCCACGCTGATCGCCCTCGTCAAGCCGCAGTTCGAGGTCGGACCGGCGCATGTCGGGAAAGGCGGCCTCGTGCGCGATGTTGCAGCCCGCGAGGCCGCCCGCACCCGCATCCGCGGCTTTCTCGAGGCCTCCGGCTGGCGGGTGACAGCCGAGGACGAAAGCCCGATCACCGGCGGGGACGGAAACACCGAATACCTCGTCGCCGCGATCCGGAGTTTATGAGGCATCCCTCATCAAATTGGCCGGCAGGGCTGCATATCCGCCGGCCAGATGCACGTTATGTGGGCAGTTCGGCGCGATCACTCGCGTTTTCTTCGCAAGACTGTTGCGCAAACCGCTTCGTGAAAAGACCCTCACATAGAGTTTTTGTGAACACGGAGGGCCCGGGCATGTCCGGAACAAGCAAGTTCGAGAAGGTCATAGGCAGCCGCGATGTCCTCGCGCTCGCCTTCGGGGCGATGATCGGCTGGGGATGGGTCGTGCTGGCCGGGTCCTGGATCATCAATGCCGGAACCTTCGGCGCAATGACCGCCTTCGCCATCGGTGGCGTAGCCGTGGTGCTGATCGGCCTCACCTATGCCGAACTCGCTGCCGCCATGCCTCTCGCGGGTGGAGAGCATGTCTATTCGTTCCGGGCGATGGGCGAGCTCGGATCGTTCTTCTGCACCTGGGCGATCATCTTCGGCTATGTCTCGGTTGTGGCCTTCGAGGCGGTCGCGCTCCCGACCGTCGTCGAGAACCTCCTGCCCGGCTACAAACAGATCCATCTCTATTCCTTCGCCGGCTCAGACGTCTATTTCACCTGGGCACTGCTCGGCAGCGTCGCCGCGATCTTCATGACCTGGATCAACATCCGCGGCATCAAGAACAGCGCTTTCCTACAGCGGATGGTCATTCTGCTCATCTTCCTTGGTGGGCTCGCGCTCTTTACCGGCAGCTTCCTTGATGGCAGCCAGGCCAATGCCGAGCCGCTCTTCGTCGGCGGCACGGGCGGCATCTTTGCCGTCCTCGTCATGGTGCCCTTCCTCTTCGTGGGCTTCGACGTGATCCCGCAGGCGGCCGAGGAAATCGACCTGCCGCCGCGCCGGATCGGCCTCCTGCTGATCCTCTCCGTGGTGATGGCGGTGGTCTGGTACATGCTCGTCGCCCTTGCGACCGGCCGCTCGCTCGATGCCGAGGCGCTTGCCTCCAGCAACATCGCCGCCGCGGATGCGGCAACGGCCGTGCTTGGCGGCCCCTGGGGCGGCAAGCTCATCATCCTCGCCGGGATCGGCGGCATCATCACCAGCTGGAATGCCTTCCTGATCGGCGGCAGCCGCGCGATCTATGCCATGGCCGAGGCGCGCATGCTGCCCTCCTTCCTCGCGAAGCTGCATCCCGAATACAAGACGCCGTACAACGCAATCCTGCTCGTCGGCGCCGTGTCGATCTTCGCCCCGCTCCTCGGCCGCGGCGCGCTCGTCTGGTTCGTCGATGCAGGCGGGCTCGGCATCATCGTCGCCTACGCCATGGTGGCGCTCTCCTTCATCCTGCTCCGCCGGAAGGAACCCGACATGCCCCGGCCGTTCCGTGCCGGCAAGAGCCCCTGGGTCGGATACGCCGCACTCGTTCTCTCCCTGGCACTGACGCTCCTCTACCTCCCCGGCTCGCCGGCAGCCCTCGCCTGGCCCGCGGAATGGCTGATCGTGGCGGTCTGGTCGCTGCTCGGGGCGGCCTTCTACATATATGCCCGCCGCGCCTACGGGCCCGCGGTCATCGAACCCTGACCTGAAACGCCCCGGCCCCTGCGCAACAGGGGCCGGGGCCTCGCCCTGCCGGGGGCGAAAACCGGCGTCCTCCCTCGCCATCGCCCGCCGGCCTGTGTAGAGGGCTCCTTCAGGCAACGGGCCGGGAGCGACATCCATGCCGCCAGACAGGTTGCCGCGGAACAAGCAGGAGCCAGGGCCTCCCGATGAGCGGCGATAGCGAAAGACAGGCGGCGGCCCATGCCCGGCTCACCGTCGAACGCCTCGGACAGGAAGGCGACGGCTTCGCCGGGCCGACCCGCATCGCTGGCGCCCTGCCGGGCGAGGTCTGGGAGGGGCCGATCGAGGGCAACCGGATCGCCGACGCACGCCTCGTCTCCCCGAGCCCGTCGCGCGTCGCGCCCTCCTGCCCACATGCCGGCACCTGCGGCGGTTGTACGCTCCAGCACGCGGCGCAACCCTTCCTCGCCACCTGGAAAGCCGAGGTCATTGCCCGAGCACTCGCCGCCCACGGGCTCGAAACCGAGATCCACCCGACGCTGACTTCCCCCGCCCGCTCGCGCCGCCGCGCCGTCCTCACCGGGCGCCGGACGAAGAAGACGGTGCAGATCGGCTTTCACGGCCATCGCTCCGACACGCTCGTTCCGATCCGCGAATGTCATGTGCTCTGCCCGGAAATCATGGCGGCCTTCCCTGCCCTCGGCGAGATCACCCGGCTCGCGGCGTCGCGCGCGAAGCCCATCCGCCTCGCGGTGACCGCCGGACCGGGCGGGCTCGACCTCGATCTGCGCGATGCCAAGCCGCTCGATGCCGCGCTCCGGTCCGATCTCGCCGCCGCCGCACGTGCGGCCGGCTTCGCACGGGTGAGTGTCGACGGCGAAACGGTCGTACTCGAACATCCGCCCTTCCAGCGGATGGGGGCCGCCCGCGTCACCCCGCCGCCCGGCGCCTTCCTGCAGGCAACCGCCGAGGGCGAGGCCGCGCTTCTGGCAGCGGCCGAGACGATCACCGACGGCGCGGAGCGCATCCTGGATCTCTTCGCCGGTTGCGGCACCTTCACCCTGCCGCTGGCGTCGCGCGCCGAGGTCCATGCGGTCGAGGGCGAAGGCGCCATGCTCGCGGCCCTCGACGCCGGCTGGCGGGGGGCGGAGCGGCTGCACCGGGTGACAACCGAGACGCGCGACCTCTTCCGCCGCCCGCTCCTCGCCGCCGAACTCGACCGCTACGAGGCCATCCTCATCGACCCGCCGCGGGCTGGCGCCGAGGCCCAGTCCCGCGAGATCGCCCGTTCGCGCGTGGAGCGCATCGCCTTCATCTCCTGCAACCCGGCAAGCTTCGCGCGCGACGCGGCCACCCTCACCGGCGCAGGATTCCGCCTCGCCTGGGTGCAGCCGGTCGACCAGTTCCTCTGGTCAGGGCATGTGGAGCTTGCCGCACGCTTCGAGCGCTGAGGCGGAAAACCGGCGATTTGCGCTTATTCTACGGGTTTTCTGTTTGCAATCCGGGGGGAGTCTGTCATGCTTTCCTCCGACGTGCGGCAAGACACGCGAGCAGTGGACATGACAGGCAGGAAGCGCATTCAGCGTTCCATATTTCTCGGCCTTTTGCTGGTTACGAGCGCATGCGGGGGAAACAACAAGCCCCCCTCGACGGTTCTTGACGCGTGCCGCATCAAGAGCGAGCGCCCACAGTGGTACAAGGCCATGCAGCGCACCGAGCAGCGCTGGGGTGTCCCTGTTTCGGTCCAGATGGCAACAATCGCCCGAGAATCGAGCTTCCAGCACGACGCCCGACCGATGAAGAAGGTCGGCAGCAGCATCTTCTCGCGCAAGGTGCCGCGCTCGAGTGCCCTCGGCTATGCCCAGGCAATCGACGGCACCTGGGACTGGTATCGCGCCGACACCGGCCGGCGTCGCGCGGATCGTACGGATTTCGCCGACTCCTCCGACTTCATCGGCTGGTACATGAACCAGAATGCGCGCGCCAACGGCGTTTCCCAGAACGACGCCTACAACCAGTATCTCGCCTATCACGACGGCATCGCGGGCTTTGCCCGCGGCAGCTACCAGAACAAGGCTTGGTTGCCGTCGGTCGCACGGGACGTTGAAGCCTGGGCCACGCGCTACGAAGTTCAGTTGCAGAACTGCCGTTAACCAATTACTCTGACGACAGGGCTGAATTTGCCCATTGTCACCTGAACGGAAACAGAAGGCCCGCGCATGGACAGGCTTGCGGAGATGGAAGCTTTTGTGAATGTCGTCGACAATGGCGGCTTTACCGAAGCTGCGCGCAAGCTCGGCGTATCGAAGTCCGCGATCTCGAAGAGCGTCTCCTCGCTCGAGGCCCGGCTCGCCGTGCGCCTGCTTAACCGCACGACGCGCCGGGTGAGCCCGACTGAAGTGGGCCTTGCCTATTACGACCGCGCCCGCGCGGTGCTGAAGGACGCGCTCGACGCCGACAGCATGGTCACGGCGATGCAGGATTCGCCGCAGGGCTCGCTCAGGATCTCGGTGCCGGTCAGCATCGGGATGGGCGAGATCTCGGATGCTGTGGCGAAGTTTCTCACCGCCTACCCGAATGTCGAGGTCAATCTCGTGCTCGATGACCGGTTCGTCGAGCTGGTGGCCGAAGGTTTCGACATGGCAATCCGTATCGGCGTGCTGTCCGACAGCTCCCTCATGGCCCGCAAGCTCGCTGAGGCGCGGGTGATGCTCGTCGCATCACCCGAGTATCTGCGCACGCACGGCACGCCGGCAACGATCGACGATCTCAACCACCACCACCTGCTGCATTACTCGAACCAGTCCACCGGCAACTTCTGGCGCCTGCGCACGCATTCGGGCGAGGAACGGCACATCCGCGTGGGCGGGCGCTTCACCGCCAACAACGCCAACTCCCTGATGAAGGCGGTAGAGGCCGGCATCGGCATCTCGAGAATTCCGTCCTTCGTGCTGGGAGATGCCATCCGCGCGGGGCGGCTCGTCGAACTCCTGCCCGACAGCACGGCCGATCCGATCGGCATCTATGCGGTCTATCCGCCGGGGCCATTCCCGCAGCCGAAGTTGCGGGCCTTCATCGATTTCCTCGTCGAGTATTTCCGCACATCCATTCCCGAAAGCAACGCCGCATGACCGCCGGGCTCGCACCTGCCACCCTCCGCCTCGAGGGCCTGCGGCGCGCCGATTTCGACGCGCTGAGCTTCGATGTCTACGGCACGATCCTCGACTGGGAACCCGAGATCGTCCGGTTCCTCGACCGGTTTCTCCTGCGCGAGGGTAGCCCGCTGCGCGGCCGGGACCTGCTGCTGAGCTATGACCGCCTGCGCCAGCCGCTGCAGGCGCGTCGCCCGGCGCTTCCCTATCCCGAGGTGCTGCGCGAGACGCTGGCCGCGCTGGCGGCCGAAACCGGGGTGACGGCGCGCCCGGGCGATCTCGAGGAATTCGCGGGCATCGCCGCGACCCACCATCCCTTCCCCGACAGCGTGGCCGCACTCGCCGAATTTCGCGGAATGGGGCTTACGCTCGCTGCGCTCAGCAATATCGACGAAGCCTCGTTTGCCCGCGCGATGCAGGCGGCAGGCATCCGCTTCGATGTCGTGGTGACGGCGGAGAGGGTCGGGGCCTACAAGCCCGATCTGCCGCATTTCCGGACCGCTCTGGACGATCTTGCCCAGCGCGGCATTCCCGCAAGCCGGGTGCTCCATGTCGCCCAGAGCCGCCGCGCCGATATCGTTCCGGCGAACGCGCTCGGGCTCACCTGCGTCTGGATCAACCGACCCGGCCATGTCTTCGGCCGCTCCGGGGCCGAAACCGCGCACCCCGACTACGAGGCCCCGAGCCTCGCCGCCCTCGCCGGGCACCTCTCCGCAACCTGAGGCCCGCCTCACATTCCGGTCAGCGCGCCTGCGCGTGGTATTCCGGGTTGGGGCGCATGTCGACCGCGCTCGCCATCCGGTTCGTCATGTTGAAGAAGGACGCGACCGCCGCGATATCCCAGACGTCGCGATCGGTGAAGCCCGCCTCGCGCAACCCCGCACGATCCGCCTCCTCGATCGTGGCGCTCGCCTTCGTCATCCTGACGGCGAAATCGAGCATCGCCCGCTGGTGTGGCGGGAGCGGCGCGACGCGGTAGTTCATCACCAGCATCTCGCCAAGCTCGGGATTGCCCGAGAGCTGACGCACCGCCGCGCCATGGGCCACAAGGCAGTAGAAGCACCGGTTCTCGGCCGAGACCACCACCGCGATCATCTCCCGTTCGAGCTTCGTGAGCCGGCTCTCTCCCAGCATCAGGTCATTGTACATCGCCGTGAAGGCATCGAGCTTGGGGATCGAGAACGCATGCGCCAGAAGCACGTTCGGCACCATGCCGAGCTTATCGCGGCAGATCTCGAAATAGCGCCGGGTCTCCTCGGGCAGCGGATCGGCGGGCGGCAGATCGAGCGCGGTCGGGGCAGTCATGGCAATCTCCGTCAGGGGTGCGAGGGCGCCTCGCGATAGTGATAGCCGCCGGTCTCGGCCATCCCGAGGCCGGCGTAGAGCGAGAGGGCGGCGGTGTTCGCCCGCGTGACGGCAAGCACCAGCGTGTCCGCGCCGGCGCGCCGCGCCCAGGCCGCCGCCGCCCGCGTCATCCGCCGCGCGACACCCGCTCGCCGGTAGGCCCGCCCGATCTCGAGCGCATGCAGCATCGCCGCCCCGCCCTGCGCCGCGACGAAGGCCGCGCCGACCGGCCGGTCGCCATGCCGCCCGAGGATCCAGATCCGCGGCACCGCGACCCGTTCCATCACCCGGAGCCGGGCCGGGCCGATTCCCCCCGCGGCCCAGATCGCCTCCATGCAGGCAAGCGGCGCGTCGCAGAGGATCGCGAACTCGTCGATGTCGCCACCGGTCAGCGCGCCAACGGGGGCGGCAAGCACGGCGGTCGGATCCTTCACGCTGTAGCCACGCGCGGCCAGCGCTTCGTCGAGCGCTGCCTCGTCCCGCCCGACCCGGAAGAGCGGGCGCTGGCCCCAGGCGCGCAACCCAGCTTCCGCCGCGGCGATATCGCAAGACCCGGCCATGCGGCTCGCCGCCGAAACGCGGCTGCCGCCCCCGGCACCGCGGCGCAGGAGAAACCCGCCCGCCTCCACCGTCTCCGCCGCCGGCCATGTGGCCGCGAGCAGCGCCTCGAACTCCATCGGTTTCCCTTCCTTTCCGCCGCGAGCGAGACTGCCGTCGTCGGGATCTGCTTTTGCGGGACGGATCAATAGACGCGCGACGAATGCTCCACCGTGCGAATGAAAACGTCGTTGTCAGCGCAAAGCTGCACGATCGAGCGCGGCGGCGTGACGTCGGTGAAGAAGCCGTCGAGCTCGGCAAGCGAGGCGACGCGCACGGGCGCGGCCATCTTGAACTTGGTGCTGTCGGCAATGAAATAGGCCTTCCGCGCGTTCTTGATGATCGCCTGCGCCACGCGCACCTCGCGGAAATCATAGTCGAGGAGCGAGCCGTCGGGATCGACCGCCGCCGAACCGATGATCGCGTAATCCACCTTGAACTGCCCGATGAATTCGGCCGTGACCTCGCCCACCAGCCCGCCGTCGGAGCGCCGGAGCATGCCGCCGGTCACGATCACCTCGCAGTTGGGCGAGGTCGCAAGGATGTTCGCGACATTGAGATTGTTCGTCACCACCATCAGGTTGCGGTGCTTGAGCAGCGCGCGCGCCACCGCCTCCGTGGTGGTGCCGATGTTGAGGAAGATCGAGACCCCGTCGGGGATCTGCTCTGCGACCATGCGCGCCATCCTCTCCTTGGCATCGGACGCGATCGAGCGCCGGTCCTCGTAGCCGAGCGCGATCACGCCCGAGGGGATCGTCGCGCCACCATGGACCCGCGTGAGCTGACCGATGTCGCAAAGCTCGGCAAGGTCGCGGCGAATGGTCTGGGCGGTAACGTTGAACTTCGCCGCCAGGTCCTCGACGGTGACCTTGCCCGCCTCGCGCGCGATGGCGAGGATCTCGGAATGTCGAAAGTTTTGCGCCATGTGGGGTCTGCCGGCCTCCTGTCACATTTCTAGTCCCGGCCTCCCGATGGCGCAACACCGGCCCGCGCCGGCCAAAACGCCCGAGGGACTCGACGCACCCCGCCCCGGCCTGCGACAAGGCGGGTGGAGACCACAAGGAGCGGCCCGCCCGAGAGGCCGCCGAAGGGGAGGAGGAGACGCCCGCATGAAACACGTTCTCGCCATCGACCAGGGAACCACCTCGACGCGCGCCCTCGTCTTCGACGAGGCCCTCTCGCTCGTGGCCATGGCGCAGCAGGAGTTTCCGCAGCACTTCCCGGCCTCGGGCTGGGTCGAGCATGCGCCGGAGGACATCTGGGAGAGCACCGTCGCCACGGCGCGCGAGGCGATCGCGAAGGCCGGGCTCGAGGCGCGCGAGATCACGGCCATCGGCATCACCAACCAGCGCGAGACCACCCTCGTCTGGGACCGCGAGAGCAGCCAACCGGTGAGCCGCGCCATCGTCTGGCAGGACCGCCGCACCGCGCCCTTCTGCGCCGAACTGCGCGAGGCGGGGCACGAGGCGCTGGTGACCGAACGCACCGGTCTCATCATCGACCCCTATTTCTCCGGCACCAAGATCCGCTGGATCCTCGAGAACACCGAAGGCGCCCGCGCCGCGGCCGAAGCCGGGCGCCTCGCCTTCGGCACGGTGGACAGCTACCTCATCTGGCGGCTGACCGGCGGCAAGGCCCATGTCACCGACGCCACCAACGCCGCACGCACCATGCTATACGACATCCGCCGCGGCTGCTGGGACGAGGAGCTCTGTGCCCTGCTCGGCATCCCGATGGCGATGCTGCCGGAGGTGCTCGACTGCGCCGCCGAATTCGGCTCCACCGAGCCCGGCATCCTCGGCGCCGCGATCCCGATTCTCGGCGTGGCCGGAGACCAGCAGGCCGCGACCGTCGGCCAGGCCTGTTTCGAACCCGGCATGATGAAGTCGACCTACGGCACCGGCTGCTTTGCGCTTCTCAACACCGGCCCGACGCTCGTCACAAGCCGGAACCGCCTGCTCGGCACCATCGCCTACCGGCTGGATGGCCAGACCACCTACGCGCTTGAAGGCGCGATCTTCATCGCCGGCGCCGTGGTGCAATGGCTCCGCGACGGGCTCGGGCTCATCCGCACCGCCGCCGAGAGCCAGACGCTGGCCGAAGCCGCCGACCCCGCGCGCAGGCTCTATCTCGTACCTGCCTTCACCGGCCTCGGCGCACCCTACTGGGACCCGGATTGCCGTGGCGCCATCTTCGGGATCACGCGCGATACCGGCCCGGCCGACATCGCGCGCGCCGCGCTCGAGAGCGTCGCCTTCCAGACCCGCGACCTCTGGGAAGCGATGCAGGCGGACTGGGCGCAGTCGGGCGCGGGCGAGATCGCGCTCGGGCCGCTCCGGGTCGATGGCGGCATGACCGCCTCGGACTGGACCATCCAGTGTCTCGCCAATGTGCTCGGGACAGTTGTCGATCGGCCGCGCGTGCGCGAAACCACGGCACTCGGCGCAGCATGGCTTGCGGGAATGCGCGCAGGACTGTATCCCGGTCCCGCCGAATTCGCGAAGGGATGGGCGCTCGAGCGCAGGTTCGTGCCCGAACTTGACGCGATACGGCGAGAGGAAGTTTATGCCGGCTGGCGAGATTCCGTCAGCCGCACTCTGAGCCGACAGGCATGACGGAAGGGACACTCTATGACCGTTAAGGTGGCGATCAACGGATTTGGCCGCATTGGACGCAACGTGCTGCGCGCGATCGTCGAATCGGGCCGCAATGATATCGAAGTGGTCGCCATCAACGACCTCGGGCCCGTCGAGACCAACGCGCATCTCGTGCGCTACGACTCGGTGCACGGCCGTTTCCCGGGCACCGTCACGGTCTCCGGCGACACGATCGACGTCGGCCGCGGCCCGATCAAGGTAACCGCCGAGCGTGACCCGAAGGCGCTGCCTTGGGGCGATGTCGACATCGCGCTCGAATGCACCGGCATCTTCACCGCGCGTGAGAAGGCCGCCCTTCACCTCGAGAACGGTTCCAAGCGCGTGATCGTGTCCGCGCCGGCCTCCGGCGCCGACAAGACGATCGTCTACGGCGTCAACCACGACGCGCTGACCAAGGACGACCTCGTCATCTCGAACGCGTCCTGCACCACGAACTGCCTTGCTCCTGTCGCCTATGTGCTGAACAACGCCATCGGGATCGAGAAGGGCTTCATGACCACGATCCACAGCTACACCGGCGACCAGCCGACGCTCGACACGATGCACAAGGATCTCTACCGGGCCCGCGCCGCGGCGCTCTCGATGATCCCGACCTCGACGGGTGCGGCAAAGGCCGTGGGCCTCGTGCTGCCGGAACTCAACGGCAAGCTCGACGGCGTCGCGATCCGCGTGCCGACGCCCAACGTCTCGGTCGTCGACCTGAAGTTCATCGCGAAGAAGTCGACCACGGTCGAGGAAATCAACGCGGCGATCAAGGAAGCCGCCGACGGCCCGCTCAAGGGCATTCTCGGCTACACCGAAGAGAAGAACGTCTCCACGGACTTCAACCACGACTCCCATTCCTCGGTCTTCCACATGGATCAGACCAAGGTGATGGATGGCACGCTGGTTCGCATCATGTCCTGGTACGACAACGAGTGGGGCTTCTCGAACCGCATGGCCGACACCTCGGTCGCGTTCGGAAAACTCATCTGAGCGGCACCGCTCTTCCGGAATTCACGCACGCCCGGCGGCATCCGCCGGGCGTGTCGCTTTTCAGCCGGCGCGTGGGGAGCCGGCGCAACCATGGGGGAATTGGGGTATGAAACCGCGCGTTCTCATACTCGGGGGCGGCTTCGCCGGCATGTTCGCCGCGAAAGAGCTTCATCGCTCGCTTGCGGGCCAGGTCGAAATCGAACTCATCAATGAAACCAATCATTTCGTGTTCCAGCCCCTGCTGCCAGAAGTGGCCGCGGGCTCGATCACGACGCGGGATGCAATCGCGCCCCTGCGGCTTCTGCTGCCCGGCGTGAAGGTCCGGCAGGCCTCGGTCTTCGACGTCGACGTCGCGAGCAAGACCGTGACGATCTTCCAGGGCCTGCAACGCCGCTACACCCAGGTGAGCTACGATCACCTGGTGCTCGCGCTCGGCCAGGTCGTCGACCTCTCGCGCTTCCCGGGCCTCTCCGATCACGCCTTCACCATGAAGAACGTGAGCGATGCCTTCCGGCTGCGCAACCATGTCATCGACAAGCTCGAGCATGCCGACATCACGCAGCTGCCCGAGGTCAAGAAGGAGCTTCTGACCTTCACCGTCATCGGCGCGGGCTTCTCCGGGATCGAGACGGTCGGCGAGATGAAGGAGCTGATCGACCGCTCGCTGAAGTTCTATCCCAATATCGATCCGTCCGAGATCCGGGTGGTCGTGGTGGAATTCGCCGACCGCGTGCTCGCCGAGCTGCCGGAGTCGCTTGCGAGCTATGCACACAAGCTGCTCGAGAAGCGCGGCATCGAGATCAAGCTCAAGACAGGTGTTGCGCGTGCGACCGGCACCAGCGTCACCACCTCCGACGGCGAAGTCTTCGGCACCCGTACGATCGTGGCCACCATCGGCAACGCGCCCTCGCCACTGCTCCAGAAGGTCGACATCCCGAAGGCCCACGGCCGGGCCGATGTCGAGCGCACGCTCCGGGTTCGCAGCACCGAGAATATCTGGTCTCTCGGCGACTGCGCCCTGATCCCGATGAAGGACGACGCCAAGGACCGCAAGGATTTCGCTCCCCCGACCGCCCAGTTCGCGGTGCGCGAGGCCCGTCTCCTCGCGAGGAACATCAAGGCGACCCTCGAGGGCAGCCCGCTGACCCCCTTCGACTACAAGTCCAAGGGTGCGCTCGCTTCGCTCGGCGGACGGCGCGGCGTGGCCGAGGTCTTCGGCATGCGCCTCACCGGCTTCAGCGCCTGGCTGCTCTGGCGCACCTACTACCTGAGCTTCCTGCCCGGCTTCAGCACCAAGCTCCGCGTGCTCCTCAACTGGGTGAGCGATTCCGTCCTGTCGCGCAACACCGTGCAGGTGAAGACCCAGATCCAGGGCGGGGTCAGTTACGTCCACTACCGCGCTGGCGACCGCATCTTCGAACGCGGCAATCGCGCCGACGGCTTCTACACCCTGGTCGAGGGCAAGGTCGAACAGCGCATCCCCGGCGAGGACGGCAAGGAGATCGTCCGGGTGCTCGGCCCCGGCGATCATTTCGGCGAACGCGTCCTGCTCGGGAGCGGGCTTCGCACCGGCACGGTACGCGCGCTCGAGGATTCGAAGGTGCTCCTGCTGACGGCCGAGGACTTCCTCCGCCTGACCGATGCCTTCCCCGCGCTCAAGGCCTATTTCGACGACCACGTGACCCGGCTCACCGCCGCGACCCTGAAGGCGCCGACACCGGCGGCATCGGCGGACGCTCCAGCCGGGAACGGCTGAGACTCCCTCGGAGCCAGACGATCCGGTGCCTCCTGCGGAGGCACCCGCGCGCGCGTCGGCCCAGACGCGCGCGCTTTCTACCTCGCCCCCCTGTCTAAAACGTTCGTTCCACGCTAATAAGGTCGCCGAATGTTGAAACGGTCGGGTGGGCGGGCAGCTCATGAACGCAGTCGGAGGATCGGCAGGGAACCTCGGCGATGGTGTCGCGCAGCTTCTCGGCGCACTTGCCGGGCCCGATCGCGCGCGCCTTGCACCCGGCCTTTCGCGTCTCGACTGGGTGGCGCCGCTGCCGAATGCCGCGGCGCCGGGATTTCTCTACCTCGCCGGCGCCCTTGACGGCGCGGCCGCAGGCGGCGGCGGGCGCACCCCTGCCGAGGCCGCGGGACGGCTGGCGGGCGAAGCCGCAGAGGCCGCTGCGCGCGCCGCACCGCCGCTCCTGCGCCGCGATCTGCCCGGCGATCCGGAGATCGACGCGATCTGGACCCGCGATCCGAAATGCACCCGCATCGCCGCCAGCGACCCGCAGGACGGCGCGCCGGTCGGCCTTCCCGCCGTCTCCGTCTTTTCCGGCCCCGAGCTCGACGCCGAACGTCGGCCGGAGGCGCCACCGGGCAGCCTCGGTCTTGCCGCAGGGCCGAGCCAGGCCGCTGCCCGGCTCTCGGGCCTGCTCGAGCTCGTGGAACGCGACGCCGCCGCGCGCTGGTGGGCGGGCCTCGACCTGCCCCGCGCCCTCGATCCCGGCCTCGCAGCCGATGCCGCGAGCGAACTTGCCGCGATGCGCCGCGGCGCATCCCCGCCCGGACGCGCCACCACCCTGCTCCGGCTCGAGGCGCGCTGCGGCGTGCCCGTCGTCTGCGCCTTCTCCTCGGAGCCGGACGGGCGCGGGCTCGCGATCGGGCTCAAGGCCGCGCTCGAGCCCGCTGTGGCGGCGCGCGGTGCGGTGATGGAGCTCCTGCAGATGGAGATCGCGCTCGAGATGGCGCGCATGCGCCACACCCGCGGCGAACCGACAGCGGGAGACGCAAGCGCCCTCGACCGCGCCGCCCTCGATCTCGATGCGCTGCCCGCCTTCTCGGCGCGGCCCGCCCGGGCCATGGCCAGCCGCCGTCCGCTCACGGGCATGCCGGAGCTCGTGCGCGCACTGGCCCGCGAAGGCATCCGTATCGTTGCCGCTGACCTCGACGCGCCCGGCATGGAGCTCCACGTTGCCAAGATCGCGGCAAGCGGCCTCATGCCCTTCCCCTCGGGCCACGAGCAAAGCCCGCGCCCCGGCGCACCCGGCAAACTGGCGAGGCTCATGGGATGATCGAGACGGCGAACCGCTCCGTCACGCTGACCACAACCGGCGTCATGCAGGTTTCGCTCGCGGGCAAGCCGCTGCAGTTTTCCAGCCGCAAGGCGCTTGCGATCCTCACCTATCTCGCGCTGCAATCGGCCCGCTCGGAAAGCCGCGAGCGCATCGCGACGATGCTCTGGAGCGACTCGGGCCCGGATCAGGCCCGTGGTGCGTTGCGCCAGACGCTGCGGCGGCTCAAGCAGGATCTCGGCCCCGCGGGCGAATTGCTGGAGGCCGACCGCAACACCGTGCGCCTCACCTATCCGATCGACTGCGACATCCTCGAGGCGATCGCGGAAGCGGAGCAGGGCATCCCGCCCGGCTTTCTCGCCCGCGATGACGGCGCCTTCGCCCGGCTCTTCACCGACATCGAGGATCTCGACCCAGACTTCAATCTCTGGATCGCGGTGCAGCGCGAACGCCTCGGCAGCCAGCTCACCAACCGCCTCGAAAGCGCGATGGCCTCGGCCCGCGAAGCCGATCGGCAACTCAGCCTCGCCGAGGCGCTGATGCGCACCGACCCCACCCATGAAGGCGCCTGCCGCGCCGCGATGGAGGCCCATGTCGCGCTCGGCGACACGGTTCAGGCGATGCGCGTTTACGAGCGGCTCTGGAAGATCCTGGAGGAAGAACTCGACGTCGAGCCTTCCGAAAAGACCCAGGCGCTCTACGTCGCGATCAAGCAGGGCCAGTCGGGGGCGGCCATGGGCGGCGGCCCATCCGGCACGCAGGATTTTCTCGCCCCCATCGCCATCCTCGTCGAGCCGATCCAGGGCCAGCGGATGGAAGGCGATTTCGACTTCTTCGGTTCCATATTCCGCGACGAGATGATCGCGGCGCTCGCCCGCTTCCGCGACTGGCTCGTGGTCGACGGCGAGCAGGGCGGCTCCACCCCGCCCACCTACCGGACCTATTCGCTCCGCATCATGCTCCACCCGATCAGCGATTCGGTGATGGTGGGGCTCCGGCTGCTCGATCAGGCCGACAACCACTGCGTCTGGGCCGAGCGCTATTCCGTCACCCTGGATGGCATCGCCGAACTTCACCGCTCCGCGCTGCGCCAGCTCGCGGTCGCGCTCAACGTTCACCTCTCCACCCCGCGCCTCCAGTCGGCCCGAGAGACACAGAGCCCCATGGGCCGCAAATACGAGCTCTGGATGCAGGCCCAGGCCCTCAGCGGCGACTGGCGCCCCGAGACCGAGATCAAGGCCGAGCGGATCCTGCGCGAACTGATCGAGACGACGCCGAATTTTGCCGCGGCCATGGTGGCGCTCGCCCAGAGCCTCAATTCCCGCCCCGTCATCTTCCCCGGCTACATGCGCAATCCGCAGATGATCGCCGACAGTCTCGAGCTCACCGCGCGCGCCGTGAAGCTCGACCCGCTCGATTCCCGCACCCACCTTTCGAGGGCCTGGGCCCATACCATGGCCGGGTCCTACACCGCGGCGCTCAGCCATCTCGACATGGCGATGGACCTCAACGAGAACGATCCCTGGACGATCATCTCGGCCGGCCTCGGCTATGCTTTCGCCGGTCAGAACGCGCGCGCGGCGGATCTCATCGCCCAGGCCCGCCAGTTCGGCATGCGGCATTCCCGTGCGGCGCAAGGCTATATCGCCACCGCGACCTATCTCGTCGGGGATTACGAGGGCTCGATCAGCGCCGCGGAGGTCGCCGGCGACGCGATCATCAACCTGCCCGCGTGGGCCGCGGCCAGTTCGATGCATCTCGGCGATACCCGGCGCGCTGCAAGCGAGATCGCGACCTTCCTCGATCTGGCCCGAGGCGCCTGGATCGGCGCCGCCGCGCCAACGGACGGAGCGATCATCGACTGGTTCGTCGCGAGCTTCCCGATCCGCTCATCCTCCTGCCGCGCCGAGCTGCAGAAACGCCTCCTTGCCGCCCTCGGCGCAGCAAAAGAACGGCGGCCGGACTAGGCCGCCGAGTTGCTCAGGGAGGGCTCCCTATCCCGTCGCGCCGCGGTTACTTGCACTGCGCGATGGTGTAATCCCCGACGCGCGACATCAGGATGTCGAGCGGAGTCATCACCGGGCTGAAGCCGGGGCGGTAGAAATCCGAATAGAACTGCGGGAAGGGATAGCTGCCGTCGCGCTCGGGATCGGTCATGTCCTCGATGGCCATCTCCATCATTTCCTTGACCGGCAGGCGGATCACCAGCGTCTCGTGATCGCCCTGGCAGAACTCCACGGCCTTCACCCGGTCCGGCACCACCGCGATCCCGTCGAGCTGCTCCTTGAGCGCCTCGACCGTTGCGGGCCTTTCCTTGCGCCCGAGCGCCCAGTCCGTCACCAGCCGGCCCATCTCCAGGTAGTCGGTCACCTCGACGAGAGGAATTTCCGACCCTGAACTCTTCACATGCGTATCAAGCATTCCACTTCCTCCTCGTACCGATCCATCTGCTAGAGGCGCGTCCCCGTTCAGCGGATGAAGCCGCGCGCCGTCGGCAAAGCCGTAATGCCGCTGGAGCCAGGCGATCACGGCGCTCATCGTGCCCGGCACCTCGTCGCCGAAGACCTGACGGCGGGCGGCATCGAGAGCCGCGTCCCCGGCCTCCACGGGCAGCGCCGCCGCGACGGTCTCGCCCATGATGAAGGATCCGAGCGCGCCAAGACGCCCGCCGCCGGTATCCGCCTCCGCCTCGAGCATGAGGAAGAGGGTAAGCGGCGGGTCGCCCGCCACCGCATCGAGCCGCCCCTCCGGCACACCGGCATCGGCGAGCCACTCGCGGAGCGTCTCCTTCCATTTGCGCTCGTCCTGCGCGAAACGGCCGTCGAAGAGCCCCGGACGCAGCCTCTCGGCGCGCCGGATCAGCGACGGAACGGAGCGCAAGGTGCCCCGTGAACACGCGATGAGATCGCGCAGGACGAGCCCTTCGGCGGATCCTTCCACCCCCACCCCCTCGTGTGCCGCGAAGGCACGGGCCACATGTGGCCCAAGTGCGCGTGCCTTCTGCGGCGTGGAGGATCCGATCGCGAAGAAGTTCGAGAAGTCGAGCAGCCAGTCCTCGGTCAGCGGCATGTCATGCGGCCGCCCGGTGCTGGTGTGCCGCACCAGGGTGCGGATGCCCTCGTTCGGACGCCGGGCATTCAGCCGGTAGATCTCGCGCACCAGCCCGTGCCCGAGCCGCGCCACGCCCGCCATGAATTCGACCGGCGTCTTTTCCGAGAGTACCACGTTCTGCGAGGTGAAGCCGTCCTGCTCGAGACGGTCGAACATGTCCGGCAGCAGCCAGTTGCCGAGCACATCGGCGCAGATTACCTCGCGGTAGATGCCGCGGTTGATCCGCCGCGCCAACTCGAAGGCCGCACCGTAGGGGTCGGCGCCGCGGCCGCGATACTCGGGCTGCTTCTCGAAAGCGGCGGCGAGCGTCGAGGCGATGCCGTTGTGCAGGAGCGCCCAGACTGTCTGGAACTGCCCGAGCAGCATGTTCGAATCAGAGAACGTGTTCGGAACCAGAACTTCCGAGCGCTGATCGACGCCCTTGGCATCGAGATGCGGGCAGGCGACCCGCGGCAGATCGCGCGCGGCCCCCCAGGGCGGCGAGGAAACCGTCGGCCGCGTCCGGTTGAGACGCAGCAGATGCCGCCGCTTTCCCGGCGCCGAAGGCACCTGATAGAATGCCGCGTCATGGCGCGGCCCGTCGCCGTAGATCAGCGCCAGATCGAGCATGTTGCCCGATGCGGTGCTCTCGCGCGTCAGGAAGTCGAGATCATGCACCATGAACTGGCCCATGTAGGTTGCGCCCGCCGGAATGTCCGATTCCGCCCCCGGACGCCGCGTCGCGCCGATCTTCCGCGCAATGCACTGCAAGATCGCGACCGGTTCGCTGCGCGGATCCGGCTCGCCCTCCGGCACCTTCACGCCGCGCGCCAGATCCCCGTCATCCGGCGTCCCGAACAGGTTGCGGATCCGATCCTCGCTGCGCCGTGCTGCCCCTCGTTCAAAGCCCGCCATGTCATCCTCATTGCTGCAACGCGTTGCTGGAATCAGTTAATCAATTCCTGCGTTACAGCACCGTGACATGGGCCAAGGCGCCCTGCCCCCGCATGGAGGGGCGGATCAGGCTTCTGAATTCATTAAAGAAACAAAAGCCTGCCGCGGGATCGTCGGGAGGCCCCGCTCAGTCTATCACGAGATCGGCCAGTCGTGCATCGCCCTGCGTGCCCGTGTTGTCGGTATCGGCAGAGACGCCGATTCCCATGAGCGGCCCCGGCTCGCGCCCGAAGGCCCGGCGAAAATCGGCGCGCAGATCGACCGACTCGCTCACCCACTGCCCGGTGGGGCCATCGGCAGGCTGCATCACCACGAGCTGACCGCGCCCAAGCATCGAGGGGCTGCGGATCACTGTGCCCGGCGCCGAGTTGCCGCCCCAGACATAGACCAGGGCCCGGCCGCTCATCATCGCGGAGCGGAGCGATTTCGGCGGGTCGCCCACCGCGGAGTCGTCATCGGCAAAGAGGAAATAGAGCGCGATGGCCCGGTCGTCGGCCTTGCGGTCGGAAAGATCGGTCGGCGGCACGGCCTCATCGACCCGCCAGCGCCACTGCGCCGTGTTCCCGTTGGCGAAATCCGCCGGCAGCGGCCGCCAGATCAGCGAGCCGGAATTATCCGATGTGACCCGGAGCGTGTCGGTGTTCACCGCGGAGAACTGCGAGGGTTGCCGGCCGCGAAAGGTGAAGTCCTGCCAGCCCGTCGCCGAAAGGCTCGGCCCGAAGGCCACCGGCCCGAGCGCGAGCGCGGGGCTCGCCACCGCGATAGAGGATGCCAGCAGAAAAGCCGCAAAGCTGCGCATGTCGAAACACCCCGAACCCATCTCGTTTCCGTTCAGGTAAAAAAGAGGTGCGACGGCGCGCGAAGTCAACGCGCGCGCCGCTCAAGTGCGCGTTACCGCATCCGCGCCTGCCGGATGAGCGTATAGATGCCCGCCGAGAGGATCATCGCGCCGCCCGCAAGGGTCCAGTTGTCGGGATGCTCGTTGAAGATCAGCGTGCCGAGTATGGTGATGAAGACGAGCTGGAAATACGCGAAGGGCTGGATCGTGCCCGCTTCCGCCACCTCATAGGCCTTGATGAGCAGGAAGTGCCCCAGCACGCCGGTGAGGCAGAGCGCCCCCATCCAGCCCCAGTCCGCGAGCCCCTGGATCGGGGTCCAGAAGAACGGCCCGACCAGCGTCGTCGCCACGGCGCCCGCGACACCGGTGTAGAAGAAGCTCGTCGCCGAGCTGTCGTCCCGCCCGACATAGCGCGTGAGCAGCCCGTAGAGCGCGAACATCGTCGCCCCGATCAGTGGCAGCGCCGCCGCCGGGCTGAAAACCCGCAGCCCCGGCCGCAGGATCACCAGCACGCCCGCAAGTCCGATCAGGATCGCGATCCCCCGCCGCCAGCCGACATATTCGCCGAGCACCGGCCCCGCGAGCGCGGCAATCAGCAGCGGATAGACCGCGAAGACCGCATGGGTCTCGATCAGCCCGAGCTTCACGAAGGCCAGCACGACAATGCAGACCTCCGCGGTCAGCAGCACGCCACGGAAGATCTGCAGCCCCAGGTTCCGGGTGCGCATCACACGGGCGAGCCCGCCGCGATGCCGCGCCGAGAGCACGATCACGAAGAAGGCGAAGAACCAGTAGCGGATCATCACCACCGTCAGCACATGGTATTTTTCCGCGAGATGCCGCGACATCCCGTCCTGGATGGCGAAGACCGCCGTCGTCAGGATCATCAGGAGGATGCCGAGCCGCGGATCGTTGCGGCGTGTCATTTGCGGGCACGCTCCCCCCGCGTCATGTGGCGCTTTCGTCCGAAACCTTCACTGCGCGTGACGGTGAAGCCCGCCGCCGCGATCCGGTCCCGCACGGCCCGTGCGGCGGAATAGGTCGCACAGGTGCCCCCCGGAGCCGTGTGCCGCCCGACCTCGGCGAGCAGCTCCGCCTCCCAGAGCTCGGGATTGCGCGCAGGCGAGAACCCGTCGAGAAACCAGGCATCCGCCGCGCCGGTCCAGTGCCCGAGCATCTCGCGCGCATCGCCCTCGACCACGGTCAGCAGCAGCCCCGGCAGCTCGATCAGCCGCGCGCCCGCCTCCCAGGCCCGCACCAGCGGCCCGGCCCAGGGCTCGAGCTCCGGCCAGCGCTGCAACGCATGCGCCATGTCGGCCGCCGCGATCGGGAAAGCCTCGAAGCTCGTGAAGGCAAGCCGCCCCTCCTGCCCGGAGCGCACCCAGGCCGCGGCGGCCGCGATGGCGTTGAGCCCGGTGCCGAAACCGAGCTCGGCAATGTGGAACCCCGGCCGGAACCGCTCCGGCAGGCCGTTGCCCGCAAGATAGACATGTCGCGTTTCGGCCAGACCGTCGCCCAGCGCGTAATAGGGATCGGCAAAGCGGACCGAGACCGGCACCGCGCCGTCCTCCCAGACCACTTCCGCCTTTTGCATCCCCTGCACAACCATGGTCTATCCCCGTTCCGAACGGGTGATCATAGGCAGGTGCAGGAGCATGGAAAAGGGCGGAAGGGGCGATATCATCGTGATCGGCGCCGGTGCGCTGGGGCTGGCCTCGGCGCTGGCGCTGGCGCGCGATGGCTGGCAGGTCGAGGTGCTCGAGGCCGCCGGGGTGGGCGCCGGTGCCAGCGGCGGCCTCGTCGGGGCCCTCTCCCCCCACATCCCGCGCGGGTGGAGCGACAAGAAGCAGCTCCAGCTCGACGCGCTCATCGGGGCCGACGCCTACTGGCGCGAGGTCGAGACGCTCGGCGGCCTCGCCCCCGGCTATGCCCGGACCGGCCGCTGGATGCCGCTCACCGCCCCCGAGGCCGCCGCCCGCATGGCAGCCGACGGCGCGGAGGCGCGCCGTCACTGGCCGGCCGACTTCACCTGGGAGGTCGTCCCCGCAGCGATGCTGCCTGCCTGGGTCGACCCCGAGGCCGCGCCCTGGGGCGCCGTCCACGAAACCCTGTCCGCCCGCCTCCACCCCCGCCGCGCGCTCGCCGCCCTCGTGGCAGCGCTCGAGGCGCTCGGCGGACGGGTCCGGTGCGGCACGGAGGTCAGGGCCGTCCGGCCCGGCTGCGTCGACCTTGCCGGCGCGCACCTCAGCACGGAGGCGATCGTCATCGCCGCGGGCACCGGCGGGGCGGGACTGGTGGCGCCCGCGATGCCCGGTTCGGCCGGGCTCGGCGTCAAGGGCCAGGCCGCCCTCCTGCGCCCCGCGGGCCCTCCGCCGCCGGCCATGATCTACGGCGACGGTCTTTATGTCGTGCCCCATGACGACGGCAGCGTCGCCGTCGGCTCGACCAGCGAAAAGGCGTTTTCCGATCCCGCCGCGACCGATTCCCAGCTCGATGACCTCATCGCCCGGGCCGCGCGCCTCTGCCCGCCGCTCCGCGGCGCCGCCGTGCTGGAACGCTGGGCCGGGGTTCGCCCGCGGGCACCGAAGGCCGATCCGCTGGTCGGCCCGGTGCCCGGCTGGCCCGGTGTCTTCGTGGCGAATGGCGGCTTTCGCACCGGCTTCGGCTTCGCCCCCCTGATCGGCGCGGCCATCGCCGATCTCGCCGCCGGGCGACCCTCCGGCCTGCCCGCGCGCTTCACGCCCGCAGGCCACGGGCTCGCCCCCTCCGGCGCCGCGCTCAGACCTGGAGCAGCTCCGCGTAATGGGTCCGGATGAAATCCTGCACGTTCTGCGGCAGCGCGGAGAAGACCGTCGAGGTCTTCACCTTCTTGCGGTCCCTGTCCTTCTTCTTCGATCCGCGCTCGCCCTGCGTCGGCTGCTTGTCGGTGATGCCTTCGTCATAGCCTTCGTAGAAATAGTGGATCTTCGGATTGCCCTCGCGCGTGACGTGGAACGTCGCTGTCGTGAGATTGAGGTGATAGGTCTGGCCGCCCTGCTCCCAGGTCGGCATCCCGCCGCTCGGGCTCACCTCGATCTGGCCGACCTTCACCCGCTGGAGAACGGCCGGCTGCGGCTCGAACCTGCCCTGAAGCGGCTCTTCCTCCTCCAGCGAAGCCCGCTGCAGCGCGCGATCGTCCGCCATCCGCTGGAGCGCCTGAACTCCCTGCACCGACGGGCCCTCCGCGGCCTCCCGTTGCAGCGCCGCGAGGCCCGGCTGACCCGCCGAGGCCTCCCGCCCTCGCCTCTGCCGCACGGGTGCGCCCCGGTCTGCCCCGGGCACCTCCCGCCAAACACGCTCACTGGTCATGACGCCGAACTCCTCGCGGGATCCGCCCGGAACAAACACAACCATAGCACGAATTGCGCGATCCGGTAGCCCCCGGGCGCCACAGGGGCGTCAGCTCGCGAGCCGCAACGCCTCGAAGAGCGGAATGCCCGCCTCGGCCGCCATCCGGTCGCGATAGGCCGCGACCTCCGCCGGCAGCGTCACCTCCGGTACGATCGAGAGGCTGCGCAGCACCGGGAAGAGCAGGATGTCGTCCATCGAAATGCTCCCCGGCCGCGGCAGCAGCGGCACCAGCGCCGCGAGCCCCGGCGCAAGCTCGGCCACCAGCGCATCGGTCTCGGCGATCAGCGCCGCGAACCGCCCCGGCGTGCGCTCGCGCCGCCCGGTGAAATAGGCCCGCGCCGCGGCAGTGGCGAATTCCGGATAGACCGCCACCGGCGTGCGCGGGGTCACCAGCCGGTCGACCACGCCCTGCCAGGTGTCGATCCAGCCGCGGATCTCGGGCCGCGCCGGCCGCTCGAACAGCCGTGCCCCCGTCATCGCATCGACCTTCGCCACGATGTCGAGGCTTTCGCCCATGAACCCGTCCGCATCCTCGAGGATCGGCAACATCTTCTTGCCGATCATCGAGATCGGCGTTGCCTCGTCGTCATTGAGCTGGACCCGCATCTCAAAGGGGATTCCCTTCAGACCAAGGGCCATCCGCGCCCGCACGCAGTAGGGGCAGTGGTCATAGACATGCAGCTTCATTCACCTGTCCTTGTCCGTGCCGGGCGCTCTCGGCAGGCCCGGAAATGCTTGCGGGCAGACCTTCCGGCCTGCCCGTCCGTCTGTCTCCTGTCGCGGGGAGCGCGGCCCCCCGCCCGGTTCAGCTCAGGCGCTGGAGCAGCGCATCGACCGAGGCGCGGGCATCGCCGTAGAACATCCGCGTGTTCTCCTTGTAGAAGAGCGGGTTCTCGATGCCCGAGTAACCGGTGCCCTGCCCGCGCTTCGAGACGAAGACCTGCTTGGCCTTCCACACCTCGAGCACCGGCATGCCGGCGATCGGCGAGTTCGGATCCTCCTGCGCGGCCGGGTTCACGATGTCGTTCGAGCCGACGACGATCGCCACGTCCGTGTCCGGGAAATCCTCGTTGATCTCGTCCATCTCCATGACGATGTCGTACGGCACCTTCGCTTCGGCCAGAAGCACGTTCATGTGCCCCGGCAGACGGCCCGCAACGGGATGGATGGCGAAGCGCACCTCCTTGCCCATGCCGCGCAGCCTGCGGGTGAGCTCGGAGATCGCGTTCTGCGCCTGCGCCACCGCCATGCCGTAACCCGGCACGATGATGACCGAATCGGCATCCTTCAGCGCGTCGGCGACATAGTCGGCATCCGTCGGCACCATCTCGCCCTCGACCTCCATCGCCGGGCCCGTCGTGCCGCCGAAGCCGCCGAGGATCACCGAGACGAAGCTGCGGTTCATCGCCTTGCACATGATGTAGGAGAGGATCGCACCCGAGGAGCCGACCAGCGCGCCGACCACGATCAGCAGGTCGTTGCCGAGCGAGAAGCCGATCGCCGCCGCGGCCCAGCCCGAGTAGCTGTTGAGCATCGAGACCACGACGGGCATGTCCGCGCCGCCGATCCCCATGATGAGGTGGTAGCCGATGAAGAACGCCAGAAGCGTCATCAGCAGCAGCGCCCACATGCCCCCGGTCGCGAGATAGACGAAGAGCAGGATCACCGAGAGCCCGGCCGCCGTCGCGTTGAGGACATGTCCGCCCGGCAGCTTGGTCGCCTTGGAGTTGAGCTTGCCCGCGAGCTTGCCGAAGGCGACGATCGACCCGGTGAAGGTCACCGCCCCGATGAAGACGCCGAGGAAGAGCTCGACCCTGAGGATCGACTGCTCGACCGAGGTCTTGTGCGCCAGCACCGCGGCGAAGCCCTTGAGCCCCTCGCGCGCCGCCTCGTCCATCGCGAGCACGCGGCCGAGCTCGAGATGCGCGTTATAGCCGACGAAGACCGCGGCGAGGCCGACCAGCGAATGCATCGCGGCGACGAGCTGCGGCATTTCGGTCATCTGCACGCGCTTGGCGACGATGAAGCCGATGACCCCGCCCGCCGCGATCAGCAGCACGGAGAGGATCCAGAGGCCCGAGCCCGGCCCGATCAGCGTCGCGAAGACCGCGAGCGCCATGCCCGAGATGCCGTACCAGACCGCGCGCTTCGCGCTTTCCTGCCCCGAGAGACCGCCGAGCGAGAGGATGAAGAGGACTGCCGCGACCACATAGGCCGCCGTCGTGAAACCGAATTCCATTGTCCCTACCCCCGATTACGATTTCTGGAACATCGCGAGCATGCGACGCGTCACCAGGAAGCCGCCGAAGATGTTGATCCCCGCCATGAAGATCGACACCGCAGCCAGAAGGATCACCAGGAAGGACCCCGAGCCGATCTGCATGAGCGCGCCCAGAATGATGATCGAGGAGATTGCGTTCGTCACCGCCATGAGCGGCGTGTGCAGGCTGTGCGAGACGTTCCAGATCACCTGGAAGCCCACGAAGACCGACAGCACGAAGACGATGAAATGCTGCATGAACGAGGCCGGCGCCACGAGGCCGATCGCGAGCAGCACCAGCGCGCCGACGCCGAGCAGCGTGACCTGCTGCCGGGTCTGCGCCTTGAAGGCCGCGACCTCCTGCGCCCGCTTTTCCTCGGGCGTGAGTTCCTTGGCCTTTTCCTTCGGCTTCTGCGCCGCGATCGCCTTCACTTTCGGCGGCGGCGGCGGGAAGGTGACGGCGCCGTCATGGGTGACGAGCGCCCCGCGGATCACGTCATCCTCCATGTTGACGAAAGGCGCGCCGTTCTTCTCGGGCGTGAGATCGTCCATCATGTGGCGGATGTTGTTGGCGTAGAGCGTCGAGCTCTGCGTCGCCATCCGGCTCGGGAAATCGGTGTAGCCGATGATGGTGACACCGTGATCGGTCGTGATTTTCTCGTTCGGCACGGTGAGGTCGCAGTTGCCGCCACGCTCGGCGGCGAGGTCCACCACCACGGAGCCGGGCTTCATCGCCTCGACCATGTCCTTCAGCCACAGCTTCGGCGCGTCGCGGCCCGGAATGAGCGCGGTCGAGATCACCACGTCCATCTCGGGGGCGAGCTCGCGGAACTTCTTGAGCTGGGCCTCGCGGAACTCGGGGCTCGAGGGCGCGGCATAGCCGCCGGTCGCGGAGCCGTCCTGCTGCTGTTCCTCGAAGTCGAGATAGACGAACTCGGCGCCCATCGACTCGATCTGTTCGGCGACCTCGGGCCGCACGTCGAAGGCGAGCACGATCGCGCCGAGCGATGCGGCCGTGCCGATCGCCGCGAGACCCGCGACGCCCGCGCCGATCACCAGCACCTTCGCCGGCGGCACCTTGCCCGCCGCCGTCACCTGGCCGGTGAAGAAGCGGCCGAAGTTGTTGCCCGCCTCGATGACTGCGCGATAGCCCGCGATGTTGGCCATCGAGCTCAGCGCGTCCATCTTCTGCGCGCGGCTGATGCGCGGCACCATGTCCATGGCGAGCGCGGTCACGCCCTTCGCCTTCAGGCTCTCGAGCAGCTCGGCGTTCTGCGCCGGATAGACGAAGCTGATGACCGTCTGGCCCGACCGGGTCATCTCGACCTCGGACGCCTCGGGCGGGCGCACCTTCACGACGATATCGGCGCGGCTCCAGAGATCGGCGGCGGTCGGAACGACCTCGACACCGGCGGCAGCATAGGCCTCGTCAGTGAAACGCGCGGCGCCACCGGCGCCGGTTTCCACGATGCAGGTATATCCGAGTTTCTTGAGCAGTTGGGCCGACTGCGGCGTCAGCGCGACACGCGCTTCCCCCTCGCATATTTCCTTCGGGGCACCGATGATCACGGAATGCGTCCTCTTCCTTCCAGGTGGCGCGGATTCTCTCGATCCACTGCCGGATTCTACATACATAGAGTTGGGTGAGTTCTATTTTTCCCCCATTCCCATGTCAAACACCGCGACTACCGCCCTTCCCCTGGGAAATAGCCACGACACGAGTGCGGCAAGGGCGCCGGAATCCGGCCCCACCACCGTTGCCATCTATCTCTGCCAGAGCGCCAACAAGCAATGCCCTGAATTGGCCGGTTGACAGATCGTTTAATTGTTATCGCGTCTTTGGGGCGATCGGGTTGAAACATTTCTCGCCATAGAGGCGAATGGCATGGCCGGACCCCGCCTTTCCCGCCGAGACATCAGGAGACCCCATGCCGATCCTCCGTGCCCGTGCCCTCGCCCTCCTCCTCGCCGCGCTGGCATCTGGCCCGGCGCTCGCCGGCGACCGCCCCGATCCCGCCGACTGGCCCGCGGTGGAGGCGTCCGCCCGCGGCCAGCAGGTCTGGTTTCACGCCTGGGGCGGCGACCCGCGGCGCAACGACTACATCGCCTGGGCCGCCGACGAGGTCGAGGCACGCTACGGCGTGAAGGTCACCCAAGTGAAGCTCGCCGACACCGGCGAGGCGGTCGCGCGCGTCGCGGCCGAGAAGGCCGCGGGGCGTGACACGGGCGGCGCGGTCGATCTCGTCTGGATCAACGGCCCGAACTTCGCCGCGATGAAGGAGGGGGGCCTGCTCTTCGGCCCCTGGGCCGAGGACCTTCCGAACTGGCGCCACGTCGATGTGGCGGGCAAGCCGACCGTGGTGAACGATTTCACCGTGCCCACCGAGGGTCTCGAGGCCCCCTGGGGCATGGCGCAGATCGTCTTCTATCACGACACCGCGCGCCTCCCCGAGCCACCCCGCTCGATCGCGGCGCTCGGTACCTGGGCCGCGGCGCATCCCGGCCGCTCCACCTATCCCCAGCCGCCCGATTTCCTCGGCCTCACCTTCCTCAAGCAGGCGGCCTTCGCGCTCGTCCCCGACACGGCAGCGCTGCAAGAGCCCGTGGACGAGGCGCGCTACGCCGAACTCACCCGCCCGCTCTGGGCCTGGCTCGACGGGCTCGCGCCCGATCTCTGGCGCGGCGGCCGCGCCTATCCGCTCACCGGCACCGCGCTCAAGCAGCTCATGGCCGATGGCGAGATCGACCTCGCCTTCTCCTTCAACCAGTCCGAGGCAAGCGCCGCCATCGCCAATGGCGAGCTTCCCGATACCGTGCGCTCCTACGTTCTCGAGGGCGGCACCATCGGCAACGCGAATTTCGTCGCCATTCCCTTCAATGCCGCGGCGAAGGAAGGCGCGATGGTCTTCGCGAACTTCCTGATCTCGCCCGAGGCGCAGGCCCGCGCGCAGGATCCCGCCGTGCTCGGCAATTTCACCGTGCTCGACATCGCAAGCCTCGCGCCCGAAGACCGCGCCCGCTTCGAGGCGATCGACCTCGGCCCCGCGACCCTTTCGCCCGAGGCGCTCGGGCGGAGCCTCCCCGAGCCGCACCCGAGCTGGATGGAGCGCCTCTCGCGCGACTGGTCCTCCCGCTATGGCGTCGGCGAATAGCCCCATCGATGCTGCCCCCCACCGCCACACCCAAGGCCAGACCTGCGCTCCCCCGGCCCGATGCCTGAGCGCCCCGGCCTTCTCGCGCTCGCGCCCGCCGTCACCCTCGGCCTCATCGCGCTGCCGGTGCTCGCGGGGCTCGCGGGCACCATCCTGCCCGGCCTCGGCCTCGCCCCGGCGCTTGGCGGCACCCGGCTCGACCTCGCGCCCTGGGCGGCCCTTCTCGCCACCCCCGGCCTCTGGCGCTCGGCAGCCCTGAGCCTCGGCACCGGGCTCGCGGCGACCGTGGTCTCGCTCGCCCTCACCACCCTCATCCTCGCCGCCTGGCACGGCACACGGCCCTTCCGCCTCATCGAGCGCGCGCTCTCCCCGCTCCTTTCGGTGCCCCATGCCGCCGCCGCCTTCGGGCTCGCCTTCCTCATCGCGCCCTCGGGCTGGGCCGTGCGCGCCGTCTCGCCCTGGGCCACCGGCTGGCAGACCCCGCCGGACTGGCTCCTGCCCGGCGACCCGCTCGGCCTCTCGCTCATCGCGGGCCTCGCCGCCAAGGAGGTGCCGTTCCTGCTGCTCATGAGCCTCGCCGCCCTGCCGCAGGCCGACGCCGCCCGCGCCCGGCGCGCCGCCCTCACCCTCGGCTACGGTCCGAGCACCGCCTGGCTCAAGGCGGTCTTTCCCCGCATCTACCCGCAGATCCGCCTGCCGGTCTTCGCCGTCCTCGCCTTTTCGCTCGCCAATGTCGAAACCGCGCTCATCCTCGGCCCGAGCACGCCCGCGACCCTTGCCGTGCGCCTCACGCAATGGATGCGCGACCCGGACCTCGCCCTCTGGCTCAAGGCCGCCGCCGGGGCAACGCTCCAGCTCGGCCTCGTCCTCGCCGCGCTCGCGCTCTGGCGCCTCGCCGAGGCCGCCGCCACCCGGCTCGGCCGTGCCTGGATCACCCGCGGCACCCGGCACCCGCGCGACCGCCTGCCGCGTGCCGCGGGCGCCCTTGCCGCCGCGCTCGCGACCCTGCCGATGCTCGCGGGCCTCGCAAGCCTCGCGGTCTGGTCGGTCGCGGGCCTCTGGAGCTTCCCCGACGCGCTCCCCGCAAGCCTCACGCTCCGCGCCTGGAGCCGCGCCGCCCCCGAGCTCGCCGGCGCCGCCCTCACCACGCTCGGCATCGCCGCCGGGGCCACCGCCCTCAGCCTCGCCCTCGTCCTCGCCTGCCTCGAGAACGCCACCCGCCGCGGCCGCGGCGCCGGCCGCGCCCTGCTCGCGCTCCTCTACCTGCCGCTCGTCGTGCCCCAGGTCGCCTTCCTCTTCGGCCTCCAGATCCTCGGCCTCATGGCCGGGCTCGACGGCGGCCCGCTCGCCGTCACCCTCGCCCACACCGTCTTCGTGCTGCCCTATGTCTATCTCTCGCTCGCCGAGCCCTGGGCCGCGCTCGACCCGCGCCTCGCCGCGGCCGCGGCAACGCTCGGCGCACCGCCCGGCCGGATCTTCCGCCGCGTCCGCCTCCCGATGATGCTCCGGCCCATCCTCACCGCCGCCGCCGTCGGCCTCGCCGTCTCGATCGGCCTCTACCTGCCGACGCTGCTGATCGGCGCGGGCCGGGTCGCAACGCTCACCACCGAAGCCGTCGCGCTGGCCTCGGGCGGCGACCGCCGCCTCATCGGCACCTGGGCGCTGGTGCAGGCGGCCCTGCCCTTCGCGGGCTTCGCCCTCGCCCTCGGCCTCCCCGCCCTCCTCTGGCGCAACCGCCGCGCCATGCGGCCCGCCCGATGAACGCCCCGCCCTCCCGGCATGAGGCAGGCCTCACCTTCGAGGAGGTCCGCATCCTGCGCGCGGGCGTGCCCCTGCTCGAGCTTGATGCGCATATCCCGCCCGGCGAGATCCTCACCGTCATGGGCCCCTCCGGCGCGGGCAAGTCCACCCTGCTTGCCTTCGCCACCGGCACCCTCGATCCAGCCTTCACGGCCCGGGGCCGCCTCTGGCTCGACGGCGCGGAAATCACCCACCGCCCGCCGCAGACCCGGCGGATCGGCATGCTCTTCCAGGACGACGTGCTCTTTCCCCACCTCTCGGTCGCGGGAAACCTCGCCTTCGGCCTCAGCGCCGGGATCCGCGGCCGCGCCGCCCGACGCGCCAGGATCGAGGCGGCACTCTCCGAGGCGGGCCTCGCGGGCTTCGGCCCCCGCGACCCGGCCACCCTCTCGGGCGGCCAGCGGACACGGGTGGCGCTGCTGCGCACCCTGCTCGCCGAACCCCGCGCGCTCGCCCTCGACGAACCCTTCTCGCGGCTCGACGCCAGCCGCCGCGCCCGTACCCGCGACTTCGTCTTCTCCCACGCCCGCGCCCGCGGCCTGCCGATGCTGCTCGTCACCCACGATGCCGAGGACGCCATGGCCGCGGGCGGCCCCACCATCCTGCTCGGGGGCTGACGCGGTTCGCCCGCGCCGCGCGCGGCCCGGCCCCATCGACCTTGATCCACATCCCCGGCCCCGAGGCGGTCCCGCTCCGGACCCGGCCCGCGACATTCTCGCGACAAGCCCGCCAACCCGCTTGCCCGACCCCCGCCGGCGCCGCAAGGATGGGAGCCCCGAACCCCCGGAGCGGTCCCATGCTCAGCCAGACGCTCGGCGGCCTCGGCCTCTTCCTCATGGGCATGTGGCTCATGACCGAGGGGCTGCGCGAAGCCGCCGGACCCGCGCTCAAGCGCATCCTCGCCCGCTGGACCTCCAGCGCCTTCCGCGGCTTCCTGACCGGCTTCGGCCTCACCTCGCTCGTGCAGTCCTCGAGCGCCGTCACCGTCGCCACCATCGGCTTTGCCAATGCGGGCTTCCTCACCCTCTCCCAGGCGGTCTGGGTGATCTACGGCACCAATCTCGGCACCACGATGACCGGCTGGATCGTCTCGGTCTTCGGCTTCCGCCTCGATATCGCCGCCGCCGCGCTCCCCATGGTCGGGCTCGGCATGATCCTCCGCCTCGCCTCGGGCCGGAGCCGCAGGGCGGGGCTCGGCACCGCGCTTGCGGGCTTCGGCGTCCTCTTTCTCGGCATCGAGTTTCTCAAGGCGGGCTTCGAGACCGCCGCGGCCGGGATGACCCTGCCCGCCTTCGCCCCGGGCAGCCTCGCGGGCACCCTCGTCTACGTCGGCATCGGCACCCTGCTCTCGCTCCTCATGCAGTCCTCGAGTGCCGCGATGGTCGTGGCGCTCTCCGCCGTCTCCTCGGGCCTCCTCGATCTCGAGCACGCCGCCGCCCTCATCATCGGCGCCAACATCGGCACGACCGCCACCGCGATGATCGCCGCATGGGGGGCGACCCCGGTCGCGCGCCGCGTCGCCTCGAGCCATGTGGCCTTCAACCTCGTCGCCGCGGGCGCCGCCCTCGCGCTCCTGCCCCACCTGCTCGCTGCCATCACCTGGCTCACCGCCACGCTCGGCTTCACGACCGACCCCGCCATCGCGCTCGCGCTCTTTCACACCGCCTTCAACATCCTCGGCGTGCTGCTGATCTGGCCGCTCACCCCCGCGCTCGTGCGTCTGCTCGAGAACCGGTTCCTGAGCCAGGAGGAGGACGAATCCCGCCTCCGCTACCTCGACCAGACCGTGCTGGCCGTGCCCGCGCTCGGCATCGCGGCCGCCCTCAAGGAAACCCGCCGCCTGCGCGACCTCGCGACGCGGGCGATCGGCGCCTGGCTCGCCGCGCCCGACCGCCCGGACCGGCTGCCCGCCGCCATCGCCGCCGCCCACGGCCTCGCCGGCGGCATCGCCGAGTTCCTCGCCCGTCTCACCACCCAGCCGATCTCGCCGCGGGAAGCCGCGGAGATCCAGGGCCTGATGCGCGCGCTCCAGCACTGCGTCGCCGCCCTCGAGGATGCCGGCACCGCCCGCGGCACGCTTGCCGATGTCGAGACCGTGCCGCCCCAGCGCATCGAGCTTGAACACCGGATCCGCGCCCTGCTCGCCCGCCCCGGCGAGATGACCCCGGAAAACGAGGCAGGGCTTCTCGCCCATCGCGAGGAGATCAAGGACGAGCTCGTCCACCTCGCCGCCCTCCACGCGCTCTCGATCGACAGCCTCGATCACGCGCTCCGCGGCATGAACGCCGAGCTCCGCATGCTGCGCCACCTGCGCAAGGCGCACGAGCATCTCGACAGGGCGCCCGCCCCCGAGGGCCCGGCACCCCCTGAAAACGGCGCGGCGCCGCCACCCCCGGCAGCGACGCCCTGATCCTTCAGGCCCCCGGCATGGCGCCGGAGGCCGCCTGTCGCCTTCGCCCGGTCAGTTGCCGAGGCCGGCCTTGATCTTCTCCTCGACGGTGCTGAGGTTGAACGAGCCCGGCGTCTGGCTCGGCGGATAGTCCTGCATCGTCGTGAGGAACTGCGCGGCCAGCCCCTGGATCGGCACCAGCACGAAGGCCCGGTCGAGCAGCCAGTCGTAATAGGTGTTGGCGTTGTGCTGGGCCTTCTCGAACGGATCGCGGCGGAGGTTGGTGATCAGCGGCACCCGGAGCTCGGTGAAGGGCTCCATCCAGACGCCGAACTTCTCGCCGCGGTTTTCGAGGAACACCACCTTCCAGTCGTCATAGCGGGCCGCGACGATCTGGCCGTCGTCGTTCACGTACCAGAACTCGTGCCGCGGCGATTCGTCGGTCTCGCCGGTCAGGTAGGCGGTGAGGTCATAGCCGTCGATGTAGTTGCGGTATTCCCGGCCGTCCAGCTCGACACCCTCGCGCAGCTGCTGCTTAACGTCCGGGTTGCCGCCGATGGCGGCGAACGTCGGCAGCCAGTCCTCGTGGGAGATGATGCCGTTCAGGGTCTCGCCCGCCGGGAAATGGCCGGGCCAGCGCACAAAGGCCGGCACGCGGTAGGCGCCCTCCCAGTTCGAGTTCTTCTCCGACCGGAACGGCGTGGTGCCGGCGTCGGGCCAAGTGTTGTAATGCGGCCCGTTGTCGGTCGAATACATCACCACCGTGTTGTCGGCGACGCCGAGCTCGTCGATCAGATCGAGGAGCTGGCCGACCTGCATGTCATGCTCGACCATGCCGTCCTGATATTCGTCACCGCCCGGCCCGGAGAGGCCGGTATGCTCCTCGCTCACATGGGTGCGGAAATGCATCCGGGTGGCGTTCCACCAGACGAAGAACGGCTCGCCCGATTCGACGGCGTTGCGGATGAAGGCCTCGGCCGCATCGACCGTCTCCTGATCCACCGTCTCCATCCGCTTCTTGGTCAGCAGGCCGGTGTCCTCGATCCGCTGGGTGCCGTCATCGTTGGCCCAGGTGTGGAGCACGCCCCTCGGCCCGAACTTCTCGAGGAAGGTCTGGCCGTCCGCCAGCACCATGTCGGCGGGATAGTCGCGGTTCTCCGGCTCCTCCTCGGCATTGAGGTGATAGAGATTGCCGAAGAATTCGTCGAAGCCGTGCATCGTCGGCAGATGCTCGTCGCGGTCGCCCTGGTGGTTCTTGCCGAACTGGCCGGTGACGTAGCCCTCGGATTTCAGCACCGTCGCCATGGTGACGTCGGTCGCCTGCCAGCCCTGCTCGGCGCCCGGCAGGCCGACCTTGGTCATGCCGGTCCGCACCGGGACGTTGCCGCCGATGAAGGCCGCGCGCCCCGCGGTGCAGCTCTGCTGGGCGTAGTAATCGGTAAAGGAAAGCCCTTCCTTGGCAATGCGGTCGATGTTGGGCGTCTCGTAGCCCATCATCCCGCGGTTGTTGAAGCTGATGTTCCAGGTGCCGATGTCATCGCCCCAGATCACCAGGATGTTCGGCTTGTCCGCCGCCTGCGCCTCCGCGCTCCCGGCGTCCGCCTCCTGCGCCGCCGCGGCACCCGCCGCCAGCGCCGCGAGGCTCACCGCCAGGGCACAGAAACGCGCCGTCCTCGACCAGTTCATGGTGTCTCCCCCTCCAAGATGTGATGGCTGCCCCCGCTCGCGGCTTGCACCGGTACGTGGACGGCGATCCCATGAGCAGGGTAGTCTCCAGTACATTTCAAGAATGGTGCAGATGAACCAATTCAGACACAAACCGTCGCTGGCAGACCTCGCCCCCCTCGACCGGGTGGGGTGGCTCTCCACCCAGCCGGATACCTTCAAGACCTGGGCCGCGGAAAACGGCCGCTGGCGGCGGTTCGTGGCGGGCGAGACGCTCTATTTCGCGGGCGACGAGCCCAACGGCCTCTTCGGCCTCGGCGCCGGGGCGCTCGATCTCACCTTTCCGCTGCTGGGGGACGAGCCGGTGGCGATCCACCGGGCCGAACCCGGCTTCTGGATCGGCGAGGGCACGCCGCTCGCCGGCGGCCGCCGCCTCGTGAGCCTCTCCGCCGCGGCGGAAAGCCGGGTCTTCCACATTCCCCAGGCCGCCGTGCGCGAGCTGCTCGCCCGCGATCCGGCCTGCTGGCAGATGTTCTACGAACAGAGCTTCAACAACGTCACGACCGCCGTGACCCTGCTGGCCGAAGCCCTGGCGCTCAGCCCGCGGGCGCGGCTTGCCCGCCTGCTCCTGCGGCTCGCGGATGCACAGGGCCGCGTGAACGGCAACCAGGACGATTTCGGCCGGCTGATCGGCATGACCCGCTCGAGCGTGCGCCGCGCGCTCGGCAGCCTCGTCGAGGCCGGCGTGCTCCGCACCGGCTACCGCTGGCTCGAGATCGCCGATGTCGAACGCCTCGAGCAGATCAGCCGGGAAGCCTGACGCCCCCCGGCCTCCGGGCCCGGCGGCGCAAACCGCCGGGCCCGGCCGGATCAGGCCGCCCGCCGACGCCGCCAGCGCGACGCGGCATGGACACAGAGCTCCAGCCCCGCCACCACGAGCAGCGACAGCCCCACCAGCGGGAAGAACACGCCGGCCAGCACCGCGATCACGAGGATGGCCTGCGGGATGCGGAAATCCTCCGGCACGCTCGGTGCCCCGAGCGCGCCCGCCGGGCGCCGCTTCCACCACATCACCGCCGCCGAAACCGCCAGCAGCACCATCGCCGCACAGGCCAGCAGCAGCACGATCTGGTTGGCGAGCCCGAAGGCCTGGCCCATGTGGAGGCTCACGCCCCATTCCGCGGCCCGGCCGAGCGGGCCGAGATCGTCGAGCCCCATGTCGAACAGCACCTTGCCGGTATACTGGTCGAGATGCACCACGCGCTCCTGCGTGACGTCATGGGGATAGACCGACGCCGTGAACACGCCGGTCGGCCCGGAGGGCATGTCGAGCGCATAGCCGGGATGCACCCCGAGCGCGTCCAGGGTCGCGACGACCTGATCGAGCGCCGCCGGCGCGCCGTCCGAGGCCCCCGACACCGGCATCGGCTGGTGCTCCATGATCCAGGGCGTCCGGTCGAGCGCCTCGCCTGCGGGCACCTTGGAGACCGGATAGTTCGACCAGTAGCCATCCGGCATCCCGAGCCCCACCGCATAGCTGAGCTTGTAGAACTGCTTGCCCCAGACCCCGGACCAGGGCAGCCCGGAGAAGGCGAGGAAGAGGATGAAGAGCCCGGTATAGAACCCCGTCACCGCATGCAGGTCGCGCCAGAGCGGCCGCCCCCGCGTCCGCCGCGGCGCAAGCACCCCGACATTGCGCCCGCGCGGCCACCAGAGATAGACGCCGGTCGCAACCAGCAGCACCATCCAGCCCGCCGCGGCCTCGATCAGCCGGTTGCCCAGCCAGCCGACGTATTCGAGGCTGTGAAGCTTGCGCACCAGCCACATCGCCCAGCTGCCGGAGGGGCCGCCGTCCCAGGCGCTGCCGAGCACCGTGCCGTCATAGGGGTTCACATAGACCGAGTCCCTGACCCCGTCCGCGCCCGCGATCTTCACCTGCGCGGACCGGTCCGGCGCCGCCGGTGGGAAATAGGCCTTGAGCTCGCCCGGATGCGCGGCCAGCGCCCGCGCCGTCAGGGCCGAAGGCGGCAGCGGCGCCGTGGCCGCGGGCTCCACGAAGCGCAGCGTGCGCTGGGTGACATCGTTGATCTCGTCCTTGAAGAGGTAGACCCCTCCGGTGACCGCCATCAGGACCAACAGGGGCAGGATGAGCAGTCCGGCATAGAAATGCCAGCGCCACACGGCGCGATAGAGCGCAGAGGCCGGAGCCCTGCGAATGGGAGTTTCTGTCATTTTCATCATTCCGAAGTGCAAGAGGGCCGCCGCCCGGCAATCGGGCGCGGCGTATCATGTCGAGACCGGATCAGGCGCCGGTCGCCGGCGGGCCTCTTGCATGGAAGGCAGCGGCCACGCGCCCGGCCGCTGCCACCGGCGGCAGGGGCGGGCGCGGCTGCACCGTGAAGATCCCGGCCAGCAGCTCGAACACGAACGGCGTGACCGGCAACGGATGGAACTGGAAGAACCACGGGCAATGGTCGGAGACCGGCGCGGCGGGCGTGTCGTCCGGCGGGGCGAGCCCGAGCTCGGAGAGCGGGATGTAGAGGATCTCGCTTCCCGTGCAGAGCGTGACGTAACCCTCGCGCACGGGCAACGCGCCGCCGGGGCCAAACAGCCTCAGCGCCAGCGCGACCACGATGGCAAGCGTGGCGATCCCCCGCAGCCACCGGTCCTTCATGCCCGACAGATCCGTCATCGGGGGAAGCGTTATCACACCCGCGTGAGCGGTGTCTTCCCTTCCTGTGTGCCGCCGCGGCAGACCACCCTCCGCTCCCCGGCCCCCCGCGCGCGGGCGCGGCTGGTTTCGGGGGTGGAACGGCGACGATTCATGATTTGTTAATAACAAAATCCAATGATTTCAAAGCGATTTTCGGATTTTCACGGTGAAACGCCCTGTTTTCACCGCCCCACTCGCCCGCCATCGCCAGCGCCGCGGGGCTCTGATATGCGCGAAGGGAGACCTATCCCCCTCCGAGGATCCTGCCCATGCCCGCCATTCCCGCCCCGGTCGCGACGGTCGGCCTGCTGTTCGCATCCAACCTCTTCATGACCTTCGCCTGGTACGGCCACCTGAAGTTCAAGGCCCTGCCGCTCTGGATCGCGATCCTGGTGAGCTGGGGCATCGCCTTCTTCGAATACGTGCTCCAGGTGCCCGCCAACCGCATCGGCTACGGCTATTTCAACGCCTCCCAGCTCAAGACGATTCAGGAGGTCATCACCCTCTCGATCTTCATCGTCTTCTCGACCCTCTGGCTCGGCGAGCCGATCCGCTGGAACCACGCCCTCGGCTTCGCCGTCATCTGCTGCGGCGCATGGCTGGTCTTCCAGGATTTCGGCTGAGGCCCCCTGCATCCCGAAAGCAGACGCAAGCCGCCGTCCGTGATACTCTGGCGCTGGCGGCAACGCTGCGCCGCCTCAGGGTCGGGAGGGGGAAATGTCCGGAACCGACAAGCTCTTCGCCGGGTCGATACCCGACATCTACGACGATTGCCTCGTCCCTCTCATCTTCGAGACATATGCCGAGGATCTCGCCGCGCGGGTGGCCTCCGCCGCACCGCAGGCGGTCCTCGAGATCGCCGCGGGCACCGGCGTCGTCTCTCGGGCGCTCGCCCCCCGGCTGGTCCCCGGCGCGCGCTATGTCGTGACCGATCTCAACCAGCCGATGCTCGACCGCGCGGCCCGGCGCCAGCCGCCCGACCCGCGGATCACCTGGCAACAGGCCGATGCCATGGCCCTGCCGTTCGCGGATGGCAGCTTCGATGCGGTCTGCTGCCAGTTCGGCGTGATGTTCCTCCCCGACAAGGTGCAGGGCTTCCGCGAGGTGCGGCGCGTCCTGCGGCCCGGCGGGCTGTTCTTCCTCAGCGTCTGGGACCGGATCGAGGAAAACATCTTCGCGCGCCGCGTCACCGAAACCGTCGCCGGCCTCTTTCCCGAGAATCCGCCGCTCTTTCTCGCCCGCCTGCCCCATGGCTACCACGATGTCGCGGTGCTGCGCGGCGATCTGGAAAGCGCGGGGTTCGGCCCTGTCGCGATCGAGACCGTCACGCGGCAGAGCCGCGCCGAAACGCCCCGCCTTCCCGCTGTGGCCTATTGCCAGGGCACGCCGCTCCGGGCCGAGCTGGAAGCCCGCGCGCCGCAGGATCTCGAAGCGATCACCGCCCGGTGTGCCGAGGATCTCGAAGCGGAGTTCGGGCCCGGCCCGGTTTCGGGAAAGATCCAGGGCCACGTCGCCATGGCCTCGCGATAGCCCCGCCCGGTCTCACCCGCCCGCAGGCGCCCGCCGATAGCGGAAGGTGCAGCAGGGGGCGCCCGACATGATGGTCTGATCGCGTTCGAGCTTCATCTCCGGGTCATAGCCCTCCACGAAGGCCCCGTCCCGGCCGCAGGAGAGCAGGTGCCCGATCCCGCCCAGCCCCATCTCGCGATACATTTCGGCATAGCGGCAGCGGGTGACATCGAAATCGAAGCGCTCCGGGCTCTGTCCGAGCAGCTCGATCTCCAGCGCCCCGCCCCGGGTCCAGAGCTCGAAAAGCTCGGCGAAGGCCGCCACCGGATCATCCTCGGCCGCTTCGGCGGCGGCGGCGCGATAGCGCGCGCCCTCCGCGATGGCCGCCTTGCGGATCGCGCTGCCCAGGATCGCCTCGGCCCGTTCCCGGCCGATCTCCTGCACCATTTCCTCGAAGATCGGCCCGATCACCTCCGCCTGCGCCCGACGCCGGGCGAGGATCGGAGATGATCCGTCGCCGGTCACGCCTCGCGATCCCAGGTCGGATGGAACTTTCCGGCCGGGGAGAGGGTGAAGATCTCGCACCCGGTCTCGGTCACGCCCACCGAATGCTCGAACTGCGCCGAAAGCGACTTGTCCTTGGTGACGGCCGTCCAGTCGTCGTCGAGCACCTTGGTCTCGGGCCGGCCGAGATTGATCATCGGCTCGATGGTGAAGAACATGCCCGGCTCCAGCACCGGGCCCGAGCCCCAGCGACCGTAATGCAGCACGTTGGGCGCGGCATGGAAGACCCGGCCCAACCCATGGCCGCAGAAATCGCGCACCACGGAGCAGCGGTGCGCCTCGGCGAAGCGCTGGATTGCCGCGCCGATGTCGCCGAAGGTGTTGCCGGGACGGACCTGCTCGATGCCCTTGAAGAGGCAGTCATGGGTGATGTCGATCAGCCGCTCGGCTTTCCGTGCGGGGGCCCCGGCCACATACATCCGGCTCGTGTCGCCGTACCACCCATCGACGATGACGGTGACGTCGATGTTGAGGATATCCCCGGGCTTCAGCCGCTTCTGCGACGGGATGCCGTGGCAGACCACATGGTTGATCGAGATGCAGGAGGCGTGCTGGTAGCCCTTGTAGCCCACCGTCGCCGAGATCGCGCCCGCCTCGCGGATCATGTCGTGGATCGCCGTGTCGAGCTCGAGCGTGGACACCCCCGGCACCACCAGCGGCGCGACGCGGTCGAGAATGTCGGCCGCAAGCCGGCCGGCCGCGTGCATGCCGGCGAAGTCTTCAGGCGAATAGATCCGGATGCCGTCCCTGTTGAGGCGGCCGGGCAGGAAACCATCCAAGGCAGGCTCTCCCGATGTCATGACATCCCGGATTTAGCCCCTCGCGCCCCGGTTTGCAAACCCCCGCAGGCAGACGGCCGCCTCGCGCAGTCGCGATTTGACCCATCCCGCCCCGCCGTGTTCGCCTGCCGCACCCGAAGCCGCACGCGGAGAACCCCGCCCGATGAGACCCGCCGCCCGCCTCGCACTGGCTCTTGCCGCCTGCCTTGCCGCCGCGCCCGCGCTGGCCTGCGGCCCCCGGACCGACTGCGATCTGACCACCGCAGACGGCACGGCGCGCAGCTACCGGGTCGCCCTTCCCGGCCCGCGCGCCGACGGCGCGCCCCCTGGTGCCGTCATCTTCTTCCATGGCCATGGCGGCTCGGCGGAGGGGGCAATGCGGAACGAGGGGCTCGTCGCGGTCGCGGGCGACCTCGGGCTCGCACTCGTCGCAGCGGAAGCGGAGGGCCAGGAATGGTCCGCCCCCAACGCCCCCGGTGCCGGCTCGGCGCAAGGCCGGGGCGACGAACTTGGCTATCTCGATGCGCTGAAGGCCGATCTGGCCGCACGCTTCGGCATCGACCCCGCCCGGACCCTGGTGGCGGGCTTTTCTTCCGGCGCCATGCTCGTCTGGACGCTCGCCTGCGAGCGCGGCGCCGACTTCGCCGGGTTCGTGCCGATGTCCGGCACGTTCTGGGCGCCGGTGCCGCAGAGCTGCCCGGAAATTCCCGCGAACCTCATGCATTTCCAGGGCACGGAGGATACCACCGTGCCGATGGAGGGCCGCCCGATCGAAGAGGCGCATCAGGGCAATCTCGATCAGGCATTCACCCTTGCCGAAAGCCTCAGCGATTTCGGCCCGCCGGAAACCACACAGGAGGGCGATCTCACCTGCACCCGGCGCACCGACAGCGCGGGGCGCATCCTCGATCTCTGCCTCTTCCCCGGCGGCCACAGCTTCCGGCCGGACTTCATCGCCCGGGCCGCAGCGGACTTCCTGCCACCGCCCTGAACCGGCAACCGCTTGCCGCGCTTGCACGAACGCTGCTTTCGCGGCAGGAACATCTGATGGTTGTGCGTCGCGCCAAGACCCTCGCGAGGCGCCTCTGGCGCTGGCTCCGGAAGTTCCTCCTCGTCGCCCTGGCGCTCGCGGTCGGCCTTGTGCTGGTCTATCGCTGGGTCAACCCGCCGATCACCCTGCTCATGTTCACCGAATGGCTCCGGCTCGGGCATATCGAACGCGACTGGGTCCCGCTCGAGGACATGTCGGACTATGTGCCCCTCTCGGCGGCGGCGGCGGAGGACGCGAATTTCTGCAATCACTGGGGCTTCGACTTCGACGGCATCCGGGCCGCGCTGGCCGACGAGAACCGGCTGCGCGGCGGCTCGACGATCAGCCAGCAGGTGGCGAAGAACGTCTTCCTCTGGCCTGGTCGGACCTGGACCCGCAAGGGGCTCGAGGCGGGTTTCACCATCCTCATCGAGACGCTCTGGCCCAAGCGGCGGATCATGGAGGTCTATCTCAACGTCGCCGAGTTCGACGCGGGCGTCTTCGGGGTGCAGGCCGCGGCGCAGCACTACTGGGGCCTCGATGCGGGCGAGCTCGGCCCGCTCCGCGCCGGGCGGCTGATGGCCGTCCTGCCCGCGCCGCGCTCCCGCTCGCCGGTTTCGGGGGATGCCCGGATCAACGCCCGCGGCAAGGCGATCGAGCGAGGCGCGGCCACGATCCGGGCCGATGGCCGCGCAGCGTGCTTTTCCTGACCCTTGCGGCCTCTCGGCGGGTTGAATTGCGCGCGCCGGGGCCGGATAAGAAGAAGCCTCGCGCCCGACACGCCCCGAACCCAGACAAAGGCCCGCCATGCGCCGACTCTATCACCAGACCCTCTCCCCCTTCTGCCGCAAGATCCGCCTCGTGCTCGCGGAGAAGAAGATCGAGGTCGAACTCGTCGCGGAGAAGCCCTGGGAACGCCGGATCGACTTCCTGCGCATGAACCCGGCCTGCCAGGTGCCGGTGCTGAAGATCGACGATCTCGTGCTCTGCGATTCGGGCGCGATCTTCGAGTATCTCGAGGAGACCTTCCCGGAGCCCTCCCTCCTGCCCGAAACGCCGGAAGGCCGCGCCGAGGCGCGCCGGCTCGCGGCCTGGTTCGACGACAAGTTCCACCGCGAGGTCACCGCGAACCTGCTTTACGAGCGAGTGAACAAGAAGCTAGCCCGCACCGGATATCCCGAGAGCGAGAAGATCAAGGCCGGGCGGCAGAACATCCACTACCACCTCGACTATATCGGCTGGCTGATGGAGCACCGGCGCTGGCTGGCGGGCGACACGCTCTCGATCGCGGATTTCGCCGCCGCCGCACACCTCTCCTGCCTCGATTACGTGAACGACATCGACTGGAGCCGCAATGCCGGGCTCCACGAATGGTATGCCAAGATCAAGTCGCGGCCTGCCTTCCGCTCGATCCTCGCCGATCTCGTGCCGGGCTTCACGCCGCCGCAGCATTATGCGGATCTCGATTTCTGATCCTTCCGGCGCGACCGGCGGGCCACCCGTCGCGCCGCGACCGGCCGCAGGCCCGGCCCATGTCCGCTGAGCTTGCCGGGCGCATCCGCGAGCGGGCCCTGGCCGAGGGTTTTGCCGAGATGGGGATCTGCGCGCCCGACGCCATTCCCGAGGCCGCCGGGCGGCTCGAGGGCTTCGTGGCGGCGGGCTACCATGGCGAGATGCGCTGGCTGGAGGAGCGCATGGCCTGGCGCGGCAACCCGGCCGCACTCTGGCCGGCGGCGCGTTCGGTCATCATGCTCGCCGAACCCTACACGCCCGAGGACGATCCGCTCGCCGTGCTCGGCATGCCGGACCGGGGCGCGATCAGCGTCTATGCCCGCGGCCGCGATTACCACGACCTCGTCAAGAAGCGGCTGAAGCGGCTCGGGCGCTGGCTGGTGGCCGAGACCGGCGCCGAGATCAAGGTTTTCGTCGATACCGCCCCGGTGATGGAAAAGCCGCTCGGGCAGGCGGCGGGGCTCGGCTGGCAGGGGAAACACACCAACCTGCTGGGGCGAAACCTGGGCAACTGGTTCTTCCTCGGCGCGATCTTCACGACGCTGGATCTTCCCCGGGACGCGCCCGAGCGGGAGCATTGCGGCTCCTGCCGCGCCTGTCTCGACATCTGTCCGACCGGGGCCTTTCCCGCGCCCTTCCGCCTCGATGCCCGGCGCTGTATTTCCTATCTCACCATCGAGCACGCCGGGCCGGTAGACGAGGCGCTGCGGCCGGCGCTCGGAAACCGGATCTACGGCTGCGACGACTGCCTTGCCGTCTGCCCCTGGAACAAGTTCGCCCAAGCCGCGCGCGACACCGGCTATGCGGGCCGGGCGGAGCAGATGCGCCCGCGCCTCGCGGAACTCGCCGCGCTCGACGATGCAGGCTTCCGCGAGGTCTTCAGCGGCTCGCCGATCAAGCGGATCGGCCGCAACCGCTTCGTACGCAACGTCCTCTACGCCATCGGCAATTCCGGCGAGCCGAGGCTGGCGGCCGCGGCCGCGCGCCTCACGGGCGATGCGGACCCCGTGGTCGCGGACGCAGCTCGCTGGGCTCTGGCGCGTCTTCGACCAGACGCTGGAGATTGCGCTGCGCCATCGGGGCCAGCGGATCCTCGGGGTGGACGAGAATGAGGGTCTGCCACGCCTCCGAGGCGCCCGCGACGTCGCCGCGCTCGGCCGCCGCCGCCCCGGCCTCGAAGAGCCCGGCCGGCAGATCGGGGGAGAGCGACAGCGCGGTCTCGGCGCTTTCCGCCGCCGCCACAAGCTGTTTGTCACGGCGGAGCGCCGCGGCCCGGAGCGCGAAGGCGCCCGCGTTCTGCGGCTCCGCCGCGACCAGCGCGTCGAGCGCGCGGAGCGCCGCGGGCCAGTCGCCCTCGCCCGCCGCTGCCCGCGCAGAGAGTTCGAGCCGCGCCGGCGCGGCCGGCGTCAGTGCATCGGCCCGTGCCAGTGTCTGGCGGGCAAGCCCCGGTTGCTGCTCGAGAAGCCAGAGGCGGCCCGCATCCTCGAAAAGCGCGGCACGAAGCTCGACCGGCATGGCGCGTGAAGTGTTTTCCGCGAGCCCGGTCAGAAGCTGCGCCGCGGTGGCGGTGGCGCCGAGTGCTTCGAGCGCCGCCGCTTCGCAGACCCGCGCCTCGACCCCGCCGTCCGAGCGGCTCCATTGGGCCGCATCCTCGCGCGCCGTTCGCGGATCGGCGGCGATCGCCGCCTCACACTCTTCCGAGGACCGGATTTCCGCCCGGGCCGGCGCCGCCGCCAGCAGGGCCAGCAGCGCAAGACCGATCGCCCTACGCCTCATGGCCGGGCTCCGCGCGCCGGGGCAGTCAACAGGAAGCCAAACCGGAGAGGTACCATCATGGTGCAGCCCAAACTCCCGACACTCGTGACACTGGGTCATGGCTACTCGGCAGCCGCGCTCGCCGCAAGCCTCGGGACGGGCTGGCGCCGGATCGGGACGGTGCGTTCACCGGAGCGGGCGGACGAGCTGCGGCGCGCGGGTGTCCTGCCCGTCGACTGGGCCGACGCCGCCGCGGTCGAGGCTGCGATCGGGGAGGCGAGCCATATCCTCGTCTCGATCCCGCCCGATGCCGAGGGAGACCCGGCTCTCGCGCGGTTTGGAGCAAGCCTCGCGGCAGCCAGGCCGCTCTGGGTGGGCTATCTCTCGACGACGGGCGTCTATGGCGACCGTCAGGGCGACTGGGTGAGCGAGGCCTCGACGCTGCGGCCGGTCAATGCCCGCAGCGAGCGGCGCGTCGCGGCGGAGGCGGCCTGGCGCGCAACCGGCTTGCCGCTCCACATCTTCCGGCTCGCGGGCATCTACGGGCCGGGCCGGAGCGCGCTCGACAGGCTGCGCGAAGGCCGGGCCCAGCGGATCGTCAAGGACGGCCAGATCTTCAGCCGGATCCACCGCGACGACATTGCCCGCGTGCTCTGCGCCTCGATCGAGCGGCCCCGCCCAGGGGCCGCCTACAACGTTGCCGACGATCTGCCAGCGCCGCCACAGGACGTGATCGCCTATGCCGCCGAGCTTCTCGGCCTGCCCTGCCCCCCCGCGATCGCCTTCGAGGATGCAGGCCTCTCGCCGATGGCCCGCTCGTTCTATGCCGAGAGCAAGAAGGTCTCGAACCGCCTCATTCGCGAGGAGCTCGCCGTCGATCTCGCCTATCCCGACTACAAGGCCGGTCTCCGGGCGATTCGGGACGCCGGCGGTTGAGGGCAAGATGCAACAGCGGCGGGAAATCGACCGGAGCCTTTCCTCCGGGCTGGCATTCGGAATGCGTTTCGGCCATGCAGGGACGGTCAATCAAGGAAAAGAGGTCCCGTCGAACAGGGCCGCGAGGTGAGCAGACAATGAGTCAGAGGCAGCGTTGGGCGGCATACGCGGTGGCGGGTCTTGCCACGACGGCTGGCGTTCTGGCCGTGGGCCCGGGCGAGGCGCAGCCGGTGAAGCCGCTGCCCCGTCCGAGCCTCAACCTGTACGGCACCACCGGCCTCATCGACATGCCGAGCGCCGAAGCCCAGCCCGACGGACAGATCGCCATCAGCTACAGCCAGTTCGGCCCCACCGCGCGGCGCAACTTCACCTTCCAGATCCTGCCGCGGGTCTCGGGCACGCTGCGCTACAGCTCGATCGAGGACTGGGGCCAGGGCGACGATCCGGAATACTCGCTCTACGACCGCAGTTTCGACATCCAGTTCCAGCTCCTCGACGAGGATCGCACCGGCTGGCGTCCGGCGATGGCGCTCGGCCTGCGCGACTTTCTCGGCACGGGCGTCTATTCGAGTGAATATCTCGTCGCCTCGAAGACGGTGGCCAAGGATTTCACCCTCACGGCCGGGATCGGCTGGGGGCGGCTGAGCGGGCTCGCGATGACCGAGAACCCGTTCTGTTCGGTCTCCTCCAGCATGTGCGACCGCGACAACGACTACGGCGAAGGCGGCAAACCGGCCTTCGGCAGCTATTTCCACGGCGAGGACATCGGGTTCTTCGGCGGGGTCGAGTGGCGCGCCACCGACAAGTTCACCCTGAAGGCGGAATATTCGCCCGACACCTATTCGCGCGAGCAGAAGAGCTCCGCCTCGGATTTCGAGCGCAACTCGCCGTTCAACTTCGGTGCAGAATATCGCTGGTTCGAAGGCGTGACCTTCGGCGCCTACTACATGTACGGCTCGACCGTCGGCTTCAACATCGCCCTGAGCGGCAACCCCAACAAGCCACTCACGCCGCAGGATCTGGGCGCGGGGCCTCTGCCCGTCAATGCCCGCGCGCCCGGCGCGCCCACCGGTACCGGCTGGGCGGCGAACCCCGCGGCCCGCGACCAGCTCGCCACGGCGCTGGCGGAGGTGCTGAAGAGCGAAGGGATCCGGCTCGAGGAATTCGCCAGCGACGGGCGCACGGCCCAGGTCGTCATCGAGAACCGGCGCTACAACCAGCCGCCCAAGGCCATTGGCCGCACCGCCCGCGTGCTCGCCGCCGGGATGCCCGCGTCGGTCGAGACCTTCAAGGTCACGCTCCTCAACGACAATCTCGAGACCTCGACGATCACCATTCCGCGCCGCGCCATCGAGACCGAAGTCGACACGCCGAACGCCGGCGAGAAGATGTGGGAGAGCGTGACGATCGAGGGCGCCGAGCCCTCGCTCGGCCCCGATGCCTGGAGACGCGACGCCTATCCGGAATTTTCCTGGACCCTCGTCCCGGCCCCCTACCTCTACCTGCTCACCCCGGACGATCCGATCCGGCTCGGCATCAACATCGAAGCCGGCGGAACCGTGGAATTCGCGCCCGGCCTCTCGGTGACCGGCCTTCTCAGCCAGCCGATCTTCAATGCGCCGACGAATCCCGAACCCTCGGAGAGCGTGCTGCCGCCCGTACGCAGCGACACGCCTTTCTACTACGCCAACTGGACGCCAAAGCTCACCCAGCTCAGCGTGGACTACCTCTTCAAGCTCAACGAGAACACATATGGCCGTGTCTCCGCCGGGCAGCTCGAGCGCATGTTCGGCGGCGTGGGCGGCGAAGTGCTCTGGAAGCCGGCCGATCAGAGCTGGGGCCTCGGCCTCGATCTCAACTACGTCGCACAGCGCGACTACTACAGCCCCTTCGGCTTCGGCTACTACGACTATCAGGTCGCGACGGGTCAGGCCTCGTTCTACTGGGATACCGGCTACTACGGGCTCGAGGCCGAGATCGATGCCGGGCGCTATCTCGCCGGCGACTGGGGTGGCAGCTTCCGGCTCACCCGGCGCTTCGCCAATGGCTGGGCGGTCGGGGCGTATTTCACCCTCACGGACGTCACTGCCGAGGAATTCGGCGAAGGCAGCTTCGACAAGGGGGTCACGATCGAGATTCCCTTCCGCTGGACGGTTCCGTTCGAGACCAAGTCGCGCAACAGCGTTTCGCTCACCTCGATCTCGCGGGACGGCGGCGCGCGGCTCGACCTCACGAACCGGCTCTATCCGATCGTGCGCGACTATGACCGCGGCCACCTGAAACAGAACTGGGGCTCTTTCTGGCAATGAGACAGGGTATCCGCCGCTTCTTCCTGCCGATGTGTCTCGCCGCGGGTCTTGCGGCCTGCTCGAACGAGGGCGTGAACCCGATCTTCGATGCGGCGGTCAAGGAGGTCAATCCGTTTGACCAGCCCACCGAGGAAGCCGCGCCGCGCGGCGCCCCGGTGACGCGCGCAGCCGTCAACCGCGCCGATGTGGCGATGATCCGCGCCCGCGTCCATGGTGACAAGGCCCCCACCTATCTCCAGGCCGCGAGCCGCAACGGGCCTTATGTCGATTACATCTCCGGCCTCCGGCAGAGCATCATCATGGTCGGCTCGCAGATCACCGGCACGCGCGGGCTCGGCTACGACCTGCTCTCGGCGACCTCGAGTCAGCCCGACCCGCTCTCGCGCCCGATCCCGGTCGCGGCATGGCCCGCGGGCGTGACCCGGAGCTACGAGTTTCCGGCCAACGGCCCGCAGGGGCGCATCGAGAGCTTCCAGTGCCGCTTCGAACGTGGCCCTGCACGCGAGATCGTCATTCTCGACGAACGCCACCAGGGCATCGAGGTGAGCGAGTATTGCGAAGGCCCGACGGGCAAGTTCGAGAACCTCCACCTGGCCGATGCCAGCACCGGACGGGTCTGGCGCAGCCTGCAGTGGACGGGCTTCCGGCAGGGCAACATCGATATCGAGGTGGTGCTGCCCTACACGGGCGGGACGAACTGATCCCGCTTGGCGGTGCCGCGCCTCAGCGGTTGGCGCCCGGCACCCAGAGCACGTCGGCGCGCCCGTTGTCGTTGGCGATGCGCGCCGCGACGAAGCACCAGTCGGACAACCGGTTGAGGTAGCGTACGGCGGCGGCGTTCACCGTCTCGATCCCGGCGAGTTCCACCACCAGCCGCTCCGCACGCCGGCAGATCGTCCGGCAGGCATGGAGATGGGCGGCAAGCGGCGTGCCACCGGGCAGGATGAAGCTCCGGAGCGGCTCGAGCGCCGCGTTCATCGCGTCGATCTCGGCCTCCAGCCGCTCGGTCTGGGCCGGCACCATGCGCAGGCGCGGATACTTGGCCGTCGCATCGTTTTCCATGTCGGGCGTGCAGAGATCGGCGCCAAGGTCGAAAAGATCATTCTGGATCCGCGCGAGCGCGGCGTCTGCCTCACCCTCGGCATGGAGCCGGGCAAGCCCGAGCGCCGCATTGAGCTCGTCCACCGTGCCATAGGCGGCAACCCGGGGCGAATGCTTGGGCACGCGCGCGCCATTGCCGAGCGCCGTCTCGCCGGCATCGCCGGTGCGGGTATAGATCCTGTTGAGAACGACCATCGCGGCTCACCCTCCCTTGCGGCTGAAATAGACGAAGACGACGATCAGGATGATGGCGATGAACTGCATGAGCAGCCGCAGCCGCATGATCTTGTTCGCGTATTTTCGGTTGAAATCGCCGCCCTTGCCGAAGGTGCCGATCCCGAAGACCAGAACGGCCAGCACGGCGAGGCAGGCGATCGCGGCGAGAACGAAGAGCGGATCGTGAAGCATGGCGCGGGCATCCTGTCCGTGAAGTCATCAGCACCTATCGGATTTGGCCGGCAAAGCAAAGCCCCGGCGCTTTACCAGCCCCCCGCCATCCTGTCGGCGAGCCGGGTGCTGAGCAGGCGACGCATCGCCTCGGCAAGCCGGGTCGGCACCGTCACACGATAGCGCGCGCGGGCTCGACGCGCCTCGAGCGCATGGACGATCCGCCGCGTGCAGGCCGAGGGCGGCAGCTCGAACCGGTCGGGCTTGCCGCGTTCGGCGTAGAGCCGCGGGATCAGCTCACGCTCGTAGCGGAACCGCAGCGCCGAGGCCTCCCAGTCGATCCAGCGCTCGAAATGCGGCACGGCATTCTCACGGATCCGCGTGGTGATCGGCCCCGGCTCCACGAGGCTCACCTGGACGCCCGAGCCCCGAAGCTCGCGGCGGAGCGCGTCGGTCATGCCTTCCATGGCGAATTTCGTGCCGCAATAGGGGCCGCGGAACGGCAGCGCGACGATCCCGAGCACACTGGAGATGTTGACGATCCGCCCCGCGCCCTCACGCCGCATGACCGGCAGGACCCGGTTGATGAGGTCGAAGGGGCCGAAGAGGTTGGCCTCGAAGATCTCGCGGAGCGCGCCGCGCGGCACGTCCTCCATCGCCGCTGGCATGGCGTGTGCGCCGTTGACCACGAGCGCGTCGAGCCGCGCGCCAGTGCGCTCGAAGGTCTCCGCCACCCCCATCGCGATGCTGTCGGGATCGGCATGATCGAGAGGAAAGCTCTCGAGCCCCGCGGCTTCGAGCCGGGCGCAATCCTCCGGCTTGCGGCAGGTCGCGAAGACCCGCCAGCCGCGGCGGGAGAGCGTGCGGGCGGCATCGAGGCCGATGCCGGACGAGCAGCCGGTCAGAAGCACGCTTCGGGTGCGGGGATCAGTCCGTGTCATGGTCGGTCCTGGATATTTTCGGATCGGGAGCGGGGCGCGGCCTCAGGTTTTCCTCCGCCTCTGCCGCCGGGACAACCGCCGCAGCCAGCGGCGCAGGCGGCCGAGTTCGTCGACCTCCTCCTCGATGCGCTGAAGCAGGCGCTCGTCGGGTTCGACGCGCATGATCGCATCGAGCTGCAGGCCGATCCGGGCGATGCGCCCGCCCTCGAGTCGGCGGACGACGAATCGCGCCCCTTCGAGCTTCAACGTCTCGTCGAGCGCGACCTGCGTCCCGAGCTTCTGCGCCAGCCAGTCACCAATCGCGAGATCGCCGGGCGCATCGCCCAGATCGAGATCATAAAAGCCCGCGAGCTCGGAGATTTTTGTCGCCCCGAGGATCGAGAGCTCGCCGAAGAGCGGGCCGAGGCGCCGGGCCACGTCGGGGCTTTCGCGAAACAGGCTATCGAGGCGCGGCAGCCGGTCGCGCGGCACGAGGAAATAGGCGTAGTCGCCGGGCCGGAGCGCGCCCGCCTCGGCCTTGTCCATGATGTTGCCCTCGCGCACGACGAGCAGCGGCCGCGCCCAGGAGGGCACGCGGGTGAGGCCCAGGATGATCGTGTCGGAGCCGATGGGGTAACCGGCGATCTCCTGCTCCACCTGGCCGGGGATGTCGATCTCGACGCGGCTGAGCTTGTGTGTGCTGCTCTTGAGCGCGAGCTTGAGCTTGCGCGCGGCGATCTTCAGCGTCGAGCCCTGGAAGAGCAGCGAGAAGAGCACCACGAAGAAGGCGATGTTGAAGAAGAGCGGCGCATGCTCGACGCCCGCGAGCGTCGGAATCGCTGCGAGGAAGATCGACACAGCGCCGCGCAGCCCCACCCAGGAGATGAAGAGCTTGTCGGCGCGCGCATACCCGAAGGGCGTGAGGCAGAGCCAGACCGCCACGGGCCGCGCGACGAAGGTGAGCACAAAGGCAACGAACGCCCCGGGCAGCGCATAGTCGAGCAGCTCCGTGGGGGTCACGAGCAGCCCGAGCACGAGGAACATGACGATCTGGCAGAGCCAGGTCATCGCCTCGTGAAAACCGGTGATCGAGGGAAAGGCGCGGGTCGGCCTGTTGCCCATCACCAGCCCCGCCATGTAGACTGCGAGCATGCCGCTGCCGCCCGAGAGCGAGGTGAGCGCAGAGATGAGGATGGCGCTCGCCACCACGAAGAGCGGATGCAGGCCGCCCGCCATGGTGATGTTGTTGAGCACCCAGACGGCGGCAGCCCCGAAGGTCAGCCCGAAGACCGCGCCGAGGAGCCCCTGCTGGGCAAAACGCAGCAGCAGGTCGGGACTCGGCATGGTTTCGCCAGAGAGCGCGAGTTCGGTGACGATGAGCACGAGGAAGACCGCGATCGGATCGTTCGTCCCAGACTCGATCTCGAGCGTCGAGCCGACCCGGCTTTGAAGCCTGAGCCCCCCCGTCCGGAGCAGGAAGAACACGGCCGCCGCGTCGGTCGAGGCAACGATGGAGCCGAGCAGCAGCCCCTCGATCGGGCTCAGGTCCAGCACACTCCAGGCCGCGAGCCCGGCCACGGTGGCCGTGATGAGCACTCCGAGGGTCGCGAGGATCAGCGATGGCGCCAGCACACCCTGAAACGTCGATAGTCGCGTTCGCAGCCCCCCGTCGAACAGGATCACCGAGAGCGCGAGCGAGCCGACGAAATATGTGGCCTGATAGTCGTTGAAGACGATGCCGCCGGGGCCCTCCTGGCCCGCCATCATGCCAACGACAAGGAAGACGAGCAGAAGGGGAACGCCGAAGCGTGTGGCAACGAGGCTCGAGAAGATCCCTATCAGCACCAGCGCCGCCCCGACGAAGAGCGCGGTATTGACGAGATATATGCCAGTCATTCGGAACCCGTGGTCATTTCGGTCCCGATGCGAGTTGCGGGCCCAGCGTCAAAAGCAGGTTCCGATGATGGAACGCGGCTCGGCCGGGGGCAAGGCATCCTCGCCCCTCATCACGCCATTTCGAGCGGCCACCGGCAAGAAATGGCTCCGGTTCAGACCGGAGCGGCCGCCTTGTCGCCCACCCGTGCGCAGAGCGCAGCGGCAGCGGCCTCGAGCGCGGCCTCGTCCTCGCTCCGGAACACCACGTTGGCTGAGGGCTTGCCGTCCTGATGGAACGGGTAGCAGCCGATGACCACCTTGGGATGGTCGGCGGCCACCTCACCCAGCGGCGCAGCGAGCAGCCCCTCGGGCATGTTCACCCGCACGGACCGGCTGACCAACGGCCGCCCTCCGCCCAGCCGCGGCACGAGCCCGTCGACCATCACCCGGAAGATCTCCGGCACCCCGGCCATGACATGGACATTGCCGATCGTGAAGCCCGGCGCCTTGGAGATCGGATTGTCGATGAGCCGCGCGCCGTCCGGGATCCGCGCCATGCGCAGCCGCTGCGGGTTCAGGTCGACCTCGGGATTGGCATAGTTCGTGGCAAGGATCGCGCGCGCATCCTCCCGCACGCCGATGCCGACACCGAAGGCCGCCGCCATGCAGTCGGCGGTGATGTCATCATGGGTGGGGCCGATGCCGCCGGAGGTGAAGACATGGGTATAGCGCGCCCGGAGCTGCTTCACCGCCGCAACGATCTCGCCCGCGATATCGGGTACCATCCGCGCCTCGCGCAGATCGATCCCCTTCTCGGCGAGCACCCGCGCCAGATAGGGTGTGTTTGTGTCCTGGGTGCGCCCCGAGAGTATCTCGTCTCCGATCACGAGCATTGCGGCAGTGGGATTGGGCATCGGGCTTGTCCTCCTCTCGCGCCTGGGCCAGGGTCGCGCGCATGAAGTTCGAGACTCCCCTGATCCGCGGCAGGCTTCTGCGAAGGTATAAACGTTTTCTCGCCGACGTCATCCTGGAAGACGGCGCCGAGGCAACCGTCCATTGCGCCAACCCGGGTGCGATGCTCGGGCTCGATGCACCGGGCGAGGCGGTCTGGCTCGAGCGCTCGCCGAACCCCAAGCGCAAGCTGCCGCTGAGCTGGCGGCTCGTGGAGCTCGAGGGCGGGCATTTCGCGGGCATCGACACCAGCCTGCCGAACCGGATCGTAGGGGAGGCACTTGCGGCCGGGGCGATCCCCGAGCTTGCCGGCCACGCCTCCTACCGGCCCGAGGTGCGTTATGGCACCAAAAGCCGCGTCGATTTCCTGGCAAGCGGTGGCGGTCTGCCCGACACCTATATCGAGGTGAAGAACGTCCATCTGCGGCGCGAGGGCGACTGGGCGGAGTTTCCCGATTGCGTGACCACCCGCGGCGCGAAGCATCTCGCCGAGCTTGCGGCGATGGTGGCGGAAGGCCATCGCGCGGTGATGCTCTACGTCATCCAGCGGACCGACTGCGCCCGCTTCCGCCTCGCAGCCGATCTTGACCCCGGCTATGCCCGCGCCTTTGCCGCAGCGCGCGATGCCGGTGTCGAGGCGATCGCCTATGACACCCGCATTTCACCCGAGGGGATCAGCCTTGGCGGGCCCGTCCCGGTCACCGGACCGGCCTGAGCCGCACGCGCAGGTGTCAGAGGCCGAACCCGCCGCGCAAACCGCCCGCAAGCGCCAGCGCGATCACGGCGGACCAGACAGGGACACGAAGCACGGTGATCGCGAGGAAGGCCGCCGTCGCCAGTGTCAGGTCCCCCGGCCCGTGAATCCCCTTGAGAAAGACCGGATCATAGAGCGCCTGGGCAAGGACCCCCACCACAGCAGCATTCACGCCCGCAAGCGCGGCACGCGCCCGGGGCCGCCGCCGCACCCCCTCCCAGTAGGGCATCATGCCGGCGACCAGCAGAAGACCAGGCAGGGAAATCGCCGCAAGCGCGATCAGGCCGCCCGCAACCCCGGAGGGCTCCGGCCCCGCGACGGCACCGAGATAGGCGGCGAAGGTGAAGAGCGGCCCCGGCATCGCCTGCGCCGCACCGTAACCCGCCAGAAATGCCTCCGGGCTTACCCAGCCGGGTGTCACCACCGCGCCTTCGAGGAGCGGCAACACCACATGCCCGCCACCAAAGACGAGGGCACCCGCCCGGAAGAACGCATCGAAGAGCGCCAGCGTATGGCCGCCAAACCCCGCCTGCACCAGGAGCGGGACCAACACGAAGAGGGCCGCGAACACCCCCAGCGCCGGAAGCCCGCTCGGCCGTCGCCATCGCTCCGGCGCGGGCGGAGTGTCCTCCGGCCCGGCCACTTGCGGCAGCAAGAGCCCTGACAATGCTCCGAAGGCAATGGCCGCGAGCTGCGCCTTCGGGTCGGGCCAGAGCGCGAGCAGCGCCATGGCGGCCAGCATGATCGTGATACGAGGCGCATCCGGGCAGAGGCTCCGCCCCATGCCAAACACGGCCTGTGCGACAATCGCCACCGCGAAGACCTTCAGCCCGGCGATCACACCACCACCGAAGCCTGCGCCAAGCGCCGGCGCACCATAGGCAAAAAGCAGCATGAGAAGCGCGGAGGGCAGCGTGAACCCGGCCCAGGCCGCGAGCCCGCCGCGCCAGCCGCCGCGGAGCAGGCCGATCGCGAAGCCGGTCTGGCTCGAGGCCGGTCCGGGCAGGAACTGGCAGAGCGCCACCAGATCAGCGTAGGCGGCATCCCCGATCCAGCCGCGGCGCTGGACGAATTCGTCGCGGAAATATCCCAGATGCGCCACCGGCCCGCCGAACGAAGTCAATCCGAGCCTCACGAAGACGATCAGTATCTCCCGAATCGTCCCCGGTTCGTGCGCCCGCCCGTCCCGCATCATGCGCCTGCCCTGCTTGTTGCGCCTCGGAGGAAGGCCTAGCGGATTCGGCTGCGCCGCGGAACTGAAAAGCCCGAGTGCCCATGCTTTCACCCGCACCGGAAATCGTCTTTAATCGGCCCCATGTGCGTGTGTGGACAGGACGGATGAGCATAATTCGGGGCCTGCCGATAGATCTGGGCGGCGTGGTCTATCAGGGCCGCGCACCGCTCCCCAGCGCCCTGGAGGCGCTCGGCCAGTTACGGGCGGCGGGATTGCCCTACCGGTTTCTCATCAACCGCCTTCTTTCACATGGCCGCGGCCGACATGGGGCTCGACCCTGCCGAGGTTGCGATGATCGGCGACGATGCCAAATTCTACGACCTCGCCTCCGCGATCGCGCATTTCCTCGGCAGCGGGTGCAGGTGAGCCGCAATGGAATGGCATGATGAAGGGATCCTGATCTCGGTGCGCCGGCATGGCGAGAGCTCGGCGATCATCGAAGCGCTGACCCGCGATCATGGCCGGCATGCCGGTGTCGTGCGCGGCGGCGGCTCGCGACGGATGGCACCGGTGCTGCAGCCCGGCGCGCGGCTGGCGCTCCACTGGCAGGCGCGACTCGAGGATCACATCGGGACTTTCCGCGTTGAGCCTGAACCGGGTCTTACCGGCCTCCTCCTTGGCGACAGGGCGGCCCTTGCGGCACTTGGCTCTGTGACCTCGCTCATCGCAGTGAGCCTGCCCGAGCGCGAGGCGCATCCGCGGCTCTACGCCCGGACCCACACGCTGGTGGAATCTCTGGTGGTCGCGCCCGACTGGCCCGGCCTCTACGCCGCCTGGGAGCTCGCGCTGCTGGCCGAGCTCGGCTTCGGGCTCGACCTCGCCACCTGCGCAGCACTCGGCACGTCTGAGGATCTCGTCTGGGTTTCGCCGAAATCCGGCAGGGCAGTGAGCCGGCAGGCCGGTGCCCCCTGGGCCGACCGGCTCCTGCCGCTTCCGGCCTTCCTGCGCGACGGCTGGCCGACGGGCGCCACACTTCCCGCGACCGAGCTTGCCGAAGCCCTGCGGCTGACGGGGCACTTTCTCGAAAACCGGCTCGCGCCACAACTTATGCGCGAATCACTTCCGGCAGCTCGTGCCCGCGCAGTCGACGCGATCCTGCGCGCCGCGGCGTTGTAGCAGCAGTAGACGGCGGCGACGCGCACCGCATTGGCCGAGACGCCGGACGTGTTTCTTGCGCTCGGCCGCAGCTGCGATGCTGCCCGCAATGATCGGAAAGCCGCCACTTCAAATGCAGGCACGTGCTCAAATCTCCGCGTCCAAAGAGCGCGGATTGAAATCGGAGATGGATTCAAGGGGAAGAGATTCGGCGCCGGGTGGCGCTCAATTTAAAAAGGCAGCGCCCGAAAGCGCTGCCTTTTCCAAACTCTGTTCAGACGCAGGACTGACAGTCAGTGGACCGCACACCCCACATATGCGCGCAAACGCGATCCGATCAGGAGTTGTCGTCGGAGATGGCGTAAGCGATCGCGGCGAGACCGATCACCGGGATCAGCCAAGCAGCGTTGGAACCGCCCATCGGCTCGGGCTCGGCAACAACGACGGGCTCTTCCGGAGCTTCGAAAACCAGGTTGCCTGCGAAGGCATGACCGGCAAGCAGGAGCGCCGCCGCGGTGGTCACGATGAACTTCATTTTTGTCCTCCTAAGAGTGCGGGTCTGCGAAACTGCTAACTCACCCGGACCTGCGATCGGACGAGCTAATGAGGAAACTCTACGCAACATTCCACAGCGTTTTCAATCACCGATGGCGCGGCCCGGCACGATTTGTCCCATGTTGTCAAATTAGCAACACCGGGGTTCCGACCTGGGCGCGGTCGTACACCTCGAGAATATGCTCGTTGAAAAGGCCAATGCAGCCATTGGACGACTGTCTGCCTATCTTGCGGATATCATTGGTTCCGTGGATGCGATAGGCAGGCCAACCAAGGTTCAGCGCGCGGATTCCGAGTGGGTTATCCGGCCCCGGCCCTACATATCTGGGGAGATCGGGATTGCGATCGAGCATGTTCTCGGTCGGTCGCCATTCGGGCGCCGGCCGCTTCAGCGTGATCTCCGTCCGGCCCCGCCGGGTGAGCTGGTCGGTGAGCGGAACGGAGGTCGGGTAGACCCGATAGAATCCGTCCGCACCCCAGTAGTGCAGCACCCGGTCATTGGTGTCGCAGAGAATCGCATCGCGGCTAACGCTGTCGAAGTAATCCTGCCAGTGCCGCATCTGCAGGCCGGAGATTCGCCGCTTGAGGCGTGGAAGGTCCTGAGAATCCGGCACGAAGGTGTCGAGCGGATCCTCCTCGGTGGAGGCAATCGCCCGGCTGGCAGCCCCGCCAAGCGCGGCGCCAAGGGCGAGCCGGGAGAAGGCCCGGCGGGAAAGGGAAAAGGTCATCGCTCTGCTCATGCTACTCTTGGTTGCAAACGCTCGTTTTGCAGTCCGACCGGCCATTACGGCCCGATCTCCAGAACCGTGTATATCAAATCACAGTTCCTCTGCGAAGAGGACGCGCCCAGGGAATGGATTTGATCGATTCCGGCAAAGCCGCTAAGCAGAGGGGCACAACCGCAAATGGATGGAATGGCTCATGCTTCGTGCGTTTCACGCAGTTCTCGCCCTGGCCCTGCTGGTTCTCGCCGCATGTGCGTCTTCCAATGGAAGCCCTGGGATCGGCGAGATCAGCCCCGGTGATGCCAACGCGATCCGGCTTCGTCATCTCGATGCGGTGAACGCGGCCCGAATGCAGCATGATCTTCCGCCGGTCCAGCTCTCGGCCGAGCTCAACGCCGCCGCCGAGACCCATGCCCGCGACATGTCGATCCAGGGCCGTGCCTGGCACTTCGGCTCGGACCTCACCAGCCCGCGAGAGCGGGCGTTCCGTGCCGGGTATCGCGGCGAGATCGTCGGGGAGAACATTTCCGAGGGGACCGACAGCGACCTCGTGGTGCTGAAAACCTGGCTCGATTTCAAGGATACGCGGGACGTGATGCTCGATCCTGCCGCCCGCGGTCTCGGCCTTGGCTGGTATCGTGACGCGACGGGCAAAACCTGGTGGGTTCAGGTGGTCGGGCAGTAAGCCCGACCCAGCGCCCGGAGTGTGTCAGGCGAGGATGGTGATCGGCGTTCCGGTCGGCACAAGCGACCAGATTTCCTCTATTTCCCGGTCACTTACGGCGATGCACCCCGCGGTCCAGTCGCGCTTGCCCTTCTCGGAAGTCCGACGCGGTCCGCCGTGGATGAAGATATCCCCGCCCGGGTCGACGCCGAAGGCCAGCGCGCGCGCCATGTCGTTGGCATTGGGATAGCTGATCCCGAGACTCAGGTGATACTCGCTGCGCGGATTGCGGCGGTTGATGTAGTAGCGGCCCTCCGGCGTCCGGCCGTCTCCAAAACGGCTCTTGTGGCCATGCGGCGTGAAGCCGAGGCCGATCCGGTAGCGCTTGATCGTCTTTTCTCCCGACATCAGCGCCAGAACGCGGTTCTTCTTCGAAACCACGATATGATTCGCCCGCGGCTGCACCTTCTGGGCGAATGCGACCGCCTGCTCGGGCATCATGCCCGCGCCGAGTAGGCCGGCGGTCAGCGCAAGCGCACTGCGCCGGGTCCAGAGAGATATGTTGTCAGGATCGCCGTCACACGGCGTTACATGATCCCCGCTGTCCCGCAACCAGGAATTTCTTGTCATGTTACTGCTCTGCTCATCAAGATCACGGCGCCCATTCGGGCATGCCAATTTTTGTCTGGCATGGTTTATATACGGCTAATGCCTCGAATCGAAACAGAATCGGCGCAGGCCGAGATGCTGTGGCAAAGGCGCCACGCCACGCCGCAAAATGTGATCGATTTTAGGGATCAAGCCCGAAGGCCGGATGATGACGGATCGCGCCGGCCGGAGCGGACCTCTCGAAGGCGCGGATCAATACGAACTCAGGCGGAATGCCCCTGCAGGTGACCCCGGGATCATGCGCGAAGCCGAAGCGTGCGTAGTAGCCCGGATCACCAACCAGAGTGCAGCCCCGCGCACCAGACACCACGAGCCGCGCCAGGCCCGCCTTCACCAGCGCGATGCCGATTCCCTCGCCTTGGTGCTCCGGCACGACTGCAAGCGGACCGAGCGCGAACCAGCCCGGGCTCTCGGCGCCGATCTGCACGGCGGAAAATGCGACATGCCCGACGATCTCCCCGCCCTCGACCGCAACCAGGCTCACTGCGAGCGCGCCGGACGCACGCAGATCCTCCACGATCCGGGCCTCGCTGCCGTCGCTGTGGGGATGACCCGCGAATGCGGCCTCGATCACATGACCGATGGCGGACCGATCGGCCGCCCGTTCGTCGCGTAGGACTGGCCCCCTCATGCGGGCGGCAGAGCCCCGGTCTTCTGCCGCCGGGCACGCTCGGTCGCCGACTTGAGCTGACCGCAGGCTGCCATGATGTCCTCGCCCCGCGGCGTACGCACCGGCGAGGCATACCCCGCACGGTTCACGATATCCGCGAAGGCGGTGATCCGATCGGCATCCGATCGTTCGTAGGGCGCACCGGGCCAGGGATTGAACGGGATGAGATTGATCTTCGCCGGAATGCCGGCGATCAGCTTCACGAGCCGGCGCGCATCCGCATCCGTATCGTTCACTCCCTTCAGCATCACGTATTCAAACGTGATCCTCTCGGAATTCGACAGCCGCGGATAGGCGCGGCAGGCATCGAGCAGCTCGGCAATCTTGTATTTGCGATTGATCGGCACGAGCTTGTCGCGCACCTCGTCCGTGGTCGCGTGGAACGAGATGGCCAGCAGACAGCCGATTTCCGCACCGACACGCGCAATCTCCGGCACGATCCCGGACGTCGAGAGCGTGACACGGCGGCGCGAGATCGCGATCCCGTCGCCATCCATCGCGATCAGCATCGCATCACGCACATTGTCGGTGTTGTAGAGCGGCTCTCCCATCCCCATCAGCACGATGTTGGTGATGAAGCGTTTCGCGGCCGGTTCCCGCCCCCATTCGCTGAGATCGTCCCGCGCAACGAGGATCTGCCCGACAATCTCCGCCGCGGTGAGGTTGCGCACCAGCTTCTGCGTGCCGGTATGGCAGAAGGAACAGGTGAGCGTGCATCCCACCTGGCTCGAGATGCAAAGCGTGCCGCGATCATCATCGGGGATGTAGACGGCCTCGACCTCGTGCCCGCCTTCGATCCGCAGCAGGTACTTTCGCGTGCCATCCGAGGAGACCTGTCGCGTCACGATCTCGGGGCGCCCAATCGAGAAGTTCTGGGCGAGGAGCGCGCGATACTCCTTCGAGAGATTGGTCATCGCGGCGAAGTCCTGAACACCCCGATGATAGATCCAGCTCCAGATCTGGCCAACGCGCATCTTCGCCTGCCGCTCGGGTGTTCCAGCCGCGATCAGGGCTTCACGCAGCGCGTCGCGGGTCAGCCCGACGATATTGGGCAGGCCCGCCTCTGCCAGCTTACGCGGCAGGGTCAGAACATCCTGAGTGATCGGTGCAGTTGCAGGCACGGGCTCTCCATCCGGGATCTGGGCACACCAAAAAGGGCGGCAGACCCACCCTAGATAGCATTTTCTGCGCAATCCGCCAGAGGGCGGATTACTTGCAGCGTGCTTCCGCGTCGTTCACCGCGGCGGTGAAGCCCATCAACGAGAAGCTGTCGATCGTCGTGGTACCGCGAGAGGAGACCGCGGTGATCTTTGCATCCGCGCCACCACGCATGGCCGCGACAACACTCGAATCATCGGTCGCATCGGTCCAGGCCCATTCCGAGGCATCACCCGATCCCGGCGTCATGGTGAAGGACTTCGAACCGATCTCGATCTTCACGGGCGTCCCCGAATCGAAGGGATAGCCGCCGGTGAAGCTTACCTCGTTCGACACGCCCTCACCTGGCCGGAAGGCGACGAAGAGGCGAATATCGCCCCGGCGCACATCGACGCTCTTGCCATCGCGGCGTGCTGTGGATGTCGTCGGCGGCGAAACGATGTAGCATTCCTTCGGGCTCTGGGCGACGAAGACGGACCAGTCGGTATGGCTCGCCACCCGCTCGGAACCCTGAGCCACTACGGGCCCGGCACCGACGAGCGCGATCATCAGCGCGGTCGGGATCCACGGCGTACGCATCATCTGCATGTATCTCCTGCTCGTTCACCTTCGCTCGTTCCGCACAAGCGCGGTTTCCGCCATGCGCCGCTGCGGTCAAGCTTTTTTCGGCTTTGCCGGACGCACTCTAGCCCAGACCGTGCCGATTTTGCCAGCCCCTTGCCGGACATTCACTCGCCCGTGACCGATGAAAATTGTCTCGTTCGGGCTGCCGAGACTTGTTAATGGGCGCATTTACTGACCCGGCCGGCGTATCGCGGGCGCGCAACCATGGATTGCGGAGACCGCAGAGCCAAGGCCGGAAACAATCTTAATACGGGTGAGAGCCCTTTGCGACGGGAGTTGGACGATGGCGGACTCGGTTCTGATGGCGGAAGTGTGGCGCGGCGAGTTCGCGGAATCGATCCATCGGGGGCACGCGGTGGTCTGCGATGCCAAGGGTGAGATCCGTGCGGCCTGGGGAGATCCCGACGAGGTGATCCTGCCCCGATCGTCCTGCAAGATGCTCCAGGCACTGCCCCTCGTCGAAAGCCAGGCGGGCCGGCACCTCTCTACCGAGCAGCTCGCGCTCGCATGTGCCTCGCATCAAGGCGCCCGGATGCATGTGGAGCGGGTCGCACGCTGGCTCGAAGAGCTCGGCCTGAGCGAATCCGATCTGCGCTGCGGGCCGCAAGTGCCCGATGATCCCGAGGAGCGCCACCGGCTGCGCGAGCAGCACGAAACGCCCTGCCAGCTTCACAACAACTGTTCGGGCAAGCATGCGGGCTTTCTCATGCTCAATCGCGCGCTCGGCGGCGATCCCGAGTACGTCGATCCGTCGCACCCGGTGCAGCGCGCCGTGCGCACGGCCTTCGAGGAGATGACCGGGATGGAAAGCCCTGGCTACGGCATCGATGGCTGCGCGGCGCCGAATTTCGCCACCACCGTGCACGGCCTTGCGTTGGCGATGGCGCGGATGGCCGATCCCCGCGGACTTGGCGCAGTGCGGGAAGATGCCGCGCGGCGTCTCGTTGGCGGAATGCTCGCCCATCCGCTTCTTGTCGCGGGCGAAGGGCGGGCCTGCTCCGAACTCATGGAAGCGGCCGGCCGCCGCGTCACGGTCAAGACCGGCGCGGAAGCGCTTTTCACCGCCATCCTGCCCGAGCAGGGCCTTGGCGTCGCGCTCAAGATCGAGGATGGCGGCACCCGCGGCTCGGAATGCGCGATCGCCGCGATTCTTGCCCGCCTCGGCGTGGTCGATGCCGCCGACCCGGCCGTACTGCGCCGCCTCTCCCCGCCCATTGAGAACCGGGTAGGCGCGAGCGTTGGCAAGATCGCTCCGGCGGAGGCCTTCTGGCAGGGTGGCGCCCGCCTCTGAACTCAGCCCGCTCGCAGCACACCGGGGCCCGCTCGGGCCCCGGATTCATGCTGCACCCGCGAACAAATCTGCTCATGGACTGATCGGATGGCGCGATTTCTGCACGAAATCCGCACAAAGGCCGCAATAACGCCGATCATTGCTGATTTAGCAACAAATCAAAATCCCGATTCGCGATAGCATCAAGATGTCAAGCGGCATGCGCCGCGGCGGCATGCAGACCTTCGTCGCGGTTTTTCCAGCACGCCCGACACAGACGACCCTTGTTCCCACGCGCCACGCGCGCCGAGTACCCAGGAGTCTTCATGATCGAGCTAATCTTCATCGCCTGCCTCGCATCCGGATCCGGGGCCTGCGGAGAGCGCCAGATCCTTAGCCTGCCCGATATCGGCCTCATGGGCTGCATGACCACCGCGCAAGCCCAACTCGCCGAGTGGACCGAGCAACATCCCGGCTACCGCGTAGACCGCTGGAGCTGCGGCTGGGCTGACCCGAACAAGCGCGACGCGTAAGCGTGGCGCAGGCGCGGCTTCAGGCCGCCCCGCCCCGGACAATCATCACCGAGATCGCCGCGTGCTGCGCGACGTAGCCGGCGTTCGATCCCCCGAGGAACGACAGGCGGCCCGGCATATGGGATGCCATCACGATGAGATCGGCCCCGATCCTCCCGGCCTCGCGGAGGAGCCGCGCGTCGAGATCCACCGCGACGTCATGATCCTCGATCGGGTCCGCGGCGATCGCGACCCCGAGGCGTGAGGCCTCCACCGCAGCAAAGGCATTAAGCTTCTGGCAATACTCCTGATAGGTGTGGGCGACACGGCTCGGCGCCGAACCGGCAACTCCGACGAAGGATATCTCCGAGCCGTAGATCTTCGCGAGATCGGCGGCGGTTGCGATAGCCTTGCCGAGCTTTTCCGCATGTTCAAGGTCCACGGGCACCATGATCCGGCGATACATCTTCCTCTCCTTCCAGTCTTTTCCGCCTGCCCCCTTCAAGCGGCGGCAGGCGACTTTGTGGCCCGGGACGGACGGTTTGTCGCAAGCCGCCTCCACCCGGACCCGCAGGCTACTACCCGGACGGGACGTGCGTCCAGCCAGACACCCAGCGCGGCCCATAGAACGTCGCGCCGCGTGCGATGCCCTCTGCCTCGAGCCGCCCGTCCCGCAACGCGGCAGCGATCTCGGCCTCGGTCGCGAGACCTGCGGCGACAATCTCCGGCGCAAGCGTGCGTACCAGTTGTTCGAAATACCAGATGATCCCGCCCGGTCCGCAGGATGACTTCTGAAAGGCCGCGAGTTCCGGCCATGGCAGCCCCGCCGCGCGGAAGGTCGCCCCAAGCGACGACCCGAGGCCTGGCGCCACGCCCCGATATTCGTAGGCGCCGACGATCCACCGGCCAATCTCGCTCAGAAGCGGCACTTCCGGGGCACTGCCGATCTGCCTTACATCGAACTCCATGAATGCAATCGCCCCGCCTGGCCGGACATGGCCGATCAGGCGCGCCAAGGTTCCGACCGGATCCTCAAGATAGGGCAGAATGAAGCGCCCGACGAGCGCATCGAATCGCTTTGTCGGGACGAAAGTATTCAGGTCCGCCACCTCGATCTGCACCGCGAGGTCACCGACGGCGGCGATCCGGGCCGCCGCGAGCGCCGCCGAGTCCGCCGCGCGCTCGACCCCGAGGACCGCGCCGGCCGGCCCGACGAGACGCCCTAGGAGCATGGCGACATCCCCGGCGCCGCTGCCGATCTCGAGCACGGAATCACCACGCCCGATACCCGCCCGCCGGAACAGGGCCTCGGTCTCGGCCTCGATGAGTGCGGCCTGCCGTTCCAGCCGCACGAGCTCCCGCGAGCTTCGACCCAGAAGATAGTGATCCTGCATCGCCCCGCCCCTCCACGGCCAGGGGGGCCATACCCCACGCTTCAGCTTAGCACGATCGCCGGCCGAAAGCTGGCGCAATCGCCCAGCCGCCGCTTGGTGCTGCCCTGGCGCGCGCCGATAAACCTGCTCTGGCGGGGGCCGCGGCGCCCCCGGCGCGCCTTGCTCGCCGCACCGATTGCGGATAGAGAGCGCCGGATGACACGGATGTTCGACATGGACGATCATGCACGGCTGCCCTGGCGGTTCCACGGGCGGCGCCTGCAGCTACGGGCCTCGGCCCGAGTGCGCTAGAAACGCGCCCTTCGTTCGTTCATGAGCCACGTGCGGGAGGAAATCATGTCCGCAGCCAACACGACCCCCAAGACCCTCTACGACAAGATCTGGGATGCCCATCTGGTTGATGAAGCCGAAGATGGCACCTGCCTGCTCTACATCGACCGCCATCTCGTCCACGAGGTGACGAGCCCCCAGGCCTTCGAGGGCCTGCGCATGGCCGGCCGCAAGGTGCGCGCGCCGGGCAAGACCGTCGCCGTGCCGGACCACAATGTCCCCACCACGCCGGACCGCACCAAGGGCATCGCCAACGAGGAAAGCCGCATCCAGGTCGAGGCGCTCCAGAAGAACGCCGAGGAAGCGGGCATCGAATATTACGGCGTCGATGACATCCGCCAGGGCATCGTACATATCATCGGGCCGGAGCAGGGCTGGACCCAGCCCGGCATGACCATCGTCTGCGGCGACAGCCACACCGCGACCCACGGCGCCTTCGGCGCGCTGGCACACGGGATCGGCACCTCCGAGGTCGAGCATGTGCTCGCGACCCAGACATTGATTCAGAAGAAGTCGAAGAACCTGCTCGTGAAGGTCAACGGCTCTCTCCCGACGGGCGTCACCGCCAAGGACATCACCCTCTCGATCATCGGCAGGACCGGCACCGCCGGCGGCACCGGCTACGTGATCGAATACGCCGGCCAGGCGATCAGCGAACTCTCCATGGAAGGCCGCATGACCGTCTGCAACATGGCGATCGAGGGCGGCGCCCGCGCGGGCCTCATCGCGCCGGACGAAAAGACCTTTGAGTATGTGAAGGGCCGGGCGCATGCGCCCAAGGGTGGCAACTGGGAGATGGCGCTCGCCTACTGGAAGACGCTCTTCTCCGATCCCGGCGCGCACTACGACAAGATCATCGAGCTCGAGGCATCGGAGATCGCGCCCGTCGTCACTTGGGGGACCAGCCCCGAGGACGTGCTGCCGATCACCGGCGTCGTGCCGTCCCCCGAAGACTTCAAGGGTGGCAAGGTCGACGCCGCGCGCCGCTCGCTCGAATACATGGGGCTCACTCCCGGCACCAAGCTCTCGGACATCGAGATCGACACGGTCTTCATCGGTTCCTGCACCAACGGCCGCATCGAGGATCTGCGCGAGGTCGCGAAGGTCATGGAGGGCCGCAAGGTCAAGGAAGGTCTGCGCGCCATGGTCGTGCCCGGCTCGGGCCTCGTCCGTGCCCAGGCCGAAGAGGAAGGCATCGCCCAGAAGCTCATCGATGCAGGCTTCGAGTGGCGCATGGCCGGCTGCTCCATGTGCCTCGCGATGAACCCCGACCAGCTCGCCCCCGGCGAGCGCTGTGCCTCGACCTCGAACCGCAACTTCGAGGGCCGTCAGGGCCGCGGCGGCCGCACCCATCTGCTCTCGCCCGCCATGGCGGCAGCGGCGGCGGTCACCGGCCGCCTGACGGACGTGCGCGAGCTGATGTGATGCCTTAGGGCCCCGCGAGGGGTCCTTCGACCCTCTCCCGGGCAACGGCGGCCTGAGCCCGCGGGCTATCGCTTTCCTTCCGGCCGCAGCGCCAGTGTCGCCGCGGCGTGGTCTTTGTCCTGAGTGTTGACCAGCCGGATCGGCGGCCCGTCGCGCGCACAGAGCCGACGTCCGCCTCCGAGCAGGATCGGAACGATGTGCACGATGATCTCGTCGAGCAGCCCTGCCTCGAGCGCCTGACGCGGAATATCCGCCCCGAAAAGCCCCACATCCTTGCCGCAGGCCGCGTCACGGGCGGTGCGGATCGCCAGATTGATGTCCGCCGTCAGGAACGTCACCGGCAACGGGCTCGCATCCGGCGGCCTGTGAGTCAGCACGAAGATCGGGCCGGACCACCGGCCGTGATAGGGCACCACAACGTCCCAGTCCCGCGCCGCGCATTCGTCATGCCAGACGCGTCCCGCGATGATGGCCCCGATCCGGCCGGGCGTCGTCTCGGCCTCCCGTCCCGGAAAATCGTGTCCGAAGACCCAGCCGACATCTCCATCCGGAGCGGCGATATAGCCGTCCAGAGACGTCGCGACATGCCAAATGACCGATCCGCCCATTCCCCGACCCTATGGGATCAGCCCCTGGCGCGGAAGGCCCGCAAACAGGGTGGGTGCGAAGGCGCGATCGCGGCCCGAAAGCGTCACCGCGGCGGCGGACTCAGCGCAGCCGCGGCGGCAGCGGCGTGACCCGCAGCCCGGCAAGGTTCTCGCTCGCCACCTCGAGGAAGCGGATATCGGGCCCGCGCAGCTCCTGAAGCGCGCGCAGCTCCTCGAGCCGGCCAACGACCTCGGCCCAGCGGGCCCGCGCATTCGCCGTATCGGCCTCCGCAGCCTTCCAGCAGCAGACCCAGACGTCCCGGCTCCGCTGCGCATCCTCGGGTTGCCGGCTCGCAAGTTCGCGACGGATCTCGAGGCTCTCCTCGAAGGCATCGAGCGCGTCCCGCCCATCCTCGAGCGCCAGGCAGACATCGCCGATCCGCTCGAGACTGACCGCGACATCGCGCAGCCAGTCCTCGCCATCGGGATCCGAGGCGGCGAGATCGCGCCGGATGCGCAACCCCTCCTCGAAGGCCTCGAGCGCCCCCGCGAGATTTCCGAGCTCCAGCCGCATGTCGCCCACCCGGTTGAGGCTGATCGCGAGATCCCGCGCCAACATCGCGCTCTGCGCATCCATCTCGAGAAGGCCGCGGGCAATGCCGAGGCCCTGCTCGTACGCGTCAAGCGCCGCGCCCGGATTGCTGAGCCGGTAATTTATGTCACCGATCCGATCGAGGCTCACCGAGACATCGCGCGCCCAGCCCACGTTCTCCGGCTCCCGCTCGACGAGGCGGCCCTGAAGCGCCAGGGCCTCGTAATGCGTGGAGAGAGCATCGATGAGATCGCCGTCAAGGATCTGCATGTCGCCGATCTTGCCGAGCGCCAGCGCCAGATCGCGGAGATGCCCCGAATGGCTGTCGTCCCGCTCCACCAGCGCCCGACGCAGCCGGAGGCATTCACGATACGCGGCAAGCGCCCCGGGCCGGTGGCGGCGCAGGCTCTGCACATCTCCGATCCGCTCGAGGCTCACGGTCACATCGCGAATGAACCCCGCATTCTGCGGCGCCCTGCGCGACAGGCCGCGCACGAGCGCGAGCCCTTCCTCGAAGGCGTCGAGCCCCGCGGCCAGCGCACCCTGCGCGACGTGAACATCGCCGACGCGATTGAGGCCGATGGAGAGATCGCGCGCGAGACAGGCCTCGTCCGGATAGCGCAGCACAAGTTCGCGCCGGATCGTGACACTGCACTCGTGTGCTGTCAGCGCGGCAGCGGTATCCCCGCGCGCGATTGCCATGTCGCCAACCCTGGCGAGCGCCACCGAATGATCGCGCAGCAAGCCCGAGCGGTCGGGTTCGTCGCAGATCAAGTCGCGGATGATGGTCAGGCTTTCCGAATAGGCGCGCGAAGCCTCCTGCAGATCGCCGCGCACACTGCGCGCATCGCCGAATTTCATAAGCGCCATGGCGAGATCGCGCGCGGTGTCGGCGCCCGCCTCACCACGCGCCCTCATGCCCCGCAGGATCGCAATCGCCTGGGCAAGCGCGTCGCAGGCCTTCTCATTGAGATCGAGCTGCTGGCAGGCATCCGCGATCCGCTCGAACCCCGACGCGAGCGCGGCATAGATCTCCGGATCCCGGTCGGACCCGGAAGCAGCGCGGCGGAGCAACCTCACCGCCACCTCGTAGGCATCGAGTGCCCCTTCGAGATCGGCGGTCACCATGCGCAGATCTCCCAGCGCGATGGAGGCGGCCGCCGGCGCCAGCGGGCGGCGCGAAGACGCATCGCGAGCCACGACCCGGGCCATCTCGAGCGCGGAGGCCGCTTCGGACAGGGCTCCCGTCTCGATACGCGCCAGACCGCAATCAATCCAGGACCAGGCATCGCTCCGCGCCAGCGCAGCGGAACGGGCAAGCAGCGGCTCCGCCACCCGCGGATTGAAGGGAGAGAGCAACGTCGCCTGCGCGCCGAGAACAGCGGCGATGTCGCGCGCACCCCTGCCATCCCCCGCAACGAGCGCCTCCAGCCGCGAAAGCGCGACCGTCAGCACCTCGTGATCGGCCGCGTTGAACGCCGCGACCACGGAGCGCAGCACACCGATATAGGCCTCATTTTCGTCAGCAAGGCGCGCGAGTCTCCGATCGAGCCGCCGCAGACGCGCCTTGAGGCCAGTGGCTCGTTCCGGAGAAATGAAGCTCTCGGCCTCTGCAGCCGAGAGACACGCACCCGCATGCAGTGCAGGCAGGACACCCGGATTCGATGCAGACAGCACGGCCCGCGAAACGCGGGCCCCCGCCTGCTCCAAGGCACTTGTCGTGTTCCCTTGCACCTGATCCCCCGCTACGCACACCACATTCCGGCAACGGGTCCGGACGCAAGCTTCCGATCCCGTTCCGAGCCGCGAGCGCACCCCTGCGCCCGCAGCCAGCGACGACAGATCCGACCCCCAAACCGGCCTGCCGCAAATTCACCCAAAAGGACCGGGCCGCACACCGTGCCCCGGTCCGCTGACGGCTCGCACTGGCAGCCGCCCCGAAGAGCTCCGCACCCCGCGAGGCGGGATGGGCGTTGTCATACTCGGAACAAGACGCAGCAATTCCGGGCGAATTCCCGGTCAGCTCCCCTGGTGCCCAGCCAATACCCCGCCAGTTCCGGGCGCAGGCAAGAGGTCATCGACGCCACCGGTCCCCAACATAAGATGTCCAAGAACACGTCTTCTCCAATGAAAGCAAAATATACGACAAACCCTCCCTTGTCGAAAGCTGCGTGCGCGCTAGGCAGGGGGAGGCTGTCTGAAAAAGATGCATTAACCATACTAGATGAAGGGCACCCTGCAGATCACGCGCAGGTAGCGGAACTCCATGCAACTTACAGAAGAAGAGATCCGGCTGATCGAATCCTACCTTCTGGTGCGCACTCCGATTCGCCGCGCCGACCTCTGCTTCGTCTTCGGCGCACGCGCGGGCGAGGCCGCCTTTGCGGCCGAGACCGCCCGGCTCTGGCGCGCGGGCCTCTTCCCGCGGGTGATCGTCTCGGGTGGCAATACGCCCGGCGGCGATGAACCCGAAGCCGTCACGCTCCGGCGCCGAATGATCGCTGAAGGGATACCCGCAGGCGCGATCCTCATCGAGACGGAGGCGCGACATTCGGGCGAGAACGTCATGCTGTCGCTGCCGATCCTCGAACGCGAGATCGGCCTCGCACGCATCCGATCGGTGATCGCCGTCGGTCAGTTCCACACCTCGCGGCGCTATCTCATGACGCTGGAGCGTTACTGGCCCGGCATAGAGAAGATGCTCGTCACCGTCGAATCGTACGGCATCGGCCGCGCCGACTGGCACCGTCACCCCGAGTTCATCTCGCTCATCCGCGGCGAAATGGCCCGGATCGAACCCTATCTCGCGCGAAACATCATCGCCGAGATCGATCCCGCGACCTGCACGCTGCTCTGAACGGGGCGCAATCTTGCACGGCGGCGGCTTCCATGATTTATGGCCCGCCAGATGATGGAGAAGCCGGCCATGGAAAAGTTCACGAAGCTCACGGGCACCGCGGCGCCGCTGCCGCTCATTAATGTCGACACCGACATGATCATCCCCAAGCAGTTCCTCAAGACGATCAAGCGCTCCGGCCTCGGCAAGAATCTCTTTGACGAGATGCGCTTTGATGGGGAGGGCAACGAGATCCCGGATTTCGTGCTCAACAAGCCTGCCTATCGCGACGCGCAGATCCTCGTCGCGGGCGAGAACTTCGGCTGCGGCTCCTCCCGCGAGCATGCGCCCTGGGCGCTCCTCGATTTCGGTATCCGCTGCGTGATCGCGCCCTCCTTCGCCGACATCTTCTACAACAACTGCTTCAAGAACGGCATCCTGCCCATCGTCCTGCCGCAGGAAGAAGTCGACAAGCTGATGGACGACGCCGAGCGCGGCTCGAATGCGAAGATCACCGTCGATCTTGAAAACCAGGTCATCTCCGGCCCCGACGGCGGCTCAATCGCCTTCGAGGTCGATCCGTTCCGCAAGCACTGCCTGCTGAACGGCCTCGACGATATCGGGCTCACGCTGGTGAAGGCGGAGAAAATCGACAGCTTCGAAGCCGGAATGGAAGCCCGCACCCCGTGGCTCAAGGCCGGTTAACCACGCCTTAACCATGGCGGCGCGAGCGTGCCGCCATGCTCCTCGGCACCCCGCAATCCCCGGCCCGCACCCTGCGCACGCTCTGTGCCGCGCTTGTGCTGAGCCTCTTCGCCAGCGCCGCCGCCGCCGAGACCCTCCGCATCGCCACATATGAGGCGGGCCTCACACGGGACGGCGCGGGCCTGCTCCTGCGCGATCTCGGCGGCGAACCCGATGCCGCCATTGCGGGCGCGCTCGCGGTAATCCGCGAGACCCGGCCCGACATCCTCCTGCTCACCGGATTCGACAGCGACCCGAAGGGCCGCGCGCTCGCAGCCTTCGCCCGGCGCCTCGCCGAAGGCCCCGGCGGCATCGACTACCCCTATCGTTTCACCGCCCCGGTCAATGCGGGCGAGCCCTCCGGGCTCGATCTCGATGGCGACGGCATGGGCATGGGGTGGGCCGACGGCTGGGGCTGGGGCAAGTTTCCCGGCCATGGCGGGATGGCGGCCCTCTCGCGTCTGCCGTTCGAGACCGGGGCCTTCCGCAGCTTCACCATGCTCCGCTGGCGCGATCTTCCGGGTGCGGAGATGCCCGGGCATCCCGACGGCAACCCCTGGCCCACCCCGGAGGCGGCGGCAGAGCTCCGGCTCTCCTCGAAAGCGCATTGGGATCTTCCCGTCCGCCTGCCCGGCGGCGGCACGCTGCACCTCCTGGCCTCGAACCCGACGCCGCCGCTCTTCGACGGGCCTGAAGGGGCAAACCGTCTGCGCAACCGCGACGAGATCCGCTTCTGGGCCACCTATCTTGGCGGCACCGCCTTCCCCGACGATCAGGGCCGCACCGCCGGGCCGCCGGAGGCCCCCATCATCGTGCTCGGCAATCTCAACAAGGACCCGCGCGATGGAGCAGGACTGCTGGATGGCATTGCGGCCCTGCTCGAATCAGGTCGCCTCCAGGATGTGAGGCCGGCCTCGGAAGGTGGGAAGCGCGCCGCAGCACGGCAGAAGGGCGCGAATACGCGCCACCGGACCCCGCCCGCCCTCGACACGGCCGACTGGCGCGACGAAGGGGGCCCGGGCAACCTTCGCGTCGATTACGTCCTGCCCGACGCCGCGCTCACCGTCACCGGCGCCGGGGTCTTCTGGCCTGCGCCCGGCGCGCCGCTGGCGGAGGAAGCCGAAGCCGCCTCCGCCCATCGTCTGGTCTGGATCGATGTGGCACTGCCCTGAGCGCCCGGTCAGGCTAGGATCTCGTTGAACTCCAGAACGTTGTCGTCCGGGTCGCGGATGAAGATGACCTTTCGGCGGTCGGAATAGACCACCGGCCCGGTGGTGATCGGAATGCCCTCGCGCTCGAGCATCGCCATCAGATCGTCCATGTCCTCGACGACGAAGGCGGCATGGGTTACCCCGGGATAGCGCAGCGGCTCGTCCTGGAGCACGTTGCCCGCCCTCTTCACGCCGTTGAAGATCAGGTTGATATAGACCCCGGCGCCGTTCACCATCTCGTTCGCCGCATGTTCCGGCAGATCCACCACCTCGCGCCAGCCGAACTTGCCGTAAAACGCCCGCGCCGCATCGCGATCGGTTACGCGTATGCCAACATGCTCGTAGGATTTCACCAGGAATGCCATCGCCTTACCTCAGAGCCCCGGCATGCCGATGAAGTTCGGCAGCGCCTTGATCCGGTTGATCCAGTCCGTGACATGCGCCCGCGCACCCACCGGCGCGTGCCCCTCGTGTCCGAGCGCCACATAGGGGAAGCAGGCGATGTCGGCGATCGTCGGGCGGCCGAGCGCGAGCCAATCGCGCCGTGCCAGCCGCGCCTCGAGCAGATCGAGAATACGCGCCGTGCGGACGAGCGCGAGTTCGTGATCGAGCGGCACGCCGAACTTCACATGCAGCCGGGCATCGTTGGGGCCGCGGGCGATCTCGTTTTCCGCCGCCATCAGCCATTCCATCACCTGCGCCAGCGCCCCGGGCTCCGTCGGCAGCCAGCCCTCGCCGCCGTATTTCCGCGCGAGGTAGACGAGGATCGCCTGCGAGTCGCGCAAGATCAGCTCGCCATCGACGAGGATCGGGATCTCGAGAAACGGGTTCATCGCGCTGAGCGGCGGCTGCCGGTGGGCGCCGCCGAGGAAGTCCACCGGCACGATCTCGCACTCCTGGCCGATGAGCGACAGAAAGAGCCGGATCTTGTAGCAGTTGCCGGACAGGTCGAGGTCATAGAGCTTCACGGAATACTCCCGGTCTGATCCGCCGCGCAGCCCAGTGGCGCAGCGCCGGCGGATCTTCCCTTGTCACCGCTCCTTCCGCTATATGGCTATTCCAGCAATCACCTTTCCGGTTTCCGGAAGGATCTCGCGGAGGATCTGCATGGACCGCCTGCGCGCGATGCGCACCTTCGTGGCGGTGGCCGACGCCGGCAGTCTCTCGGGAGCGGCCCGCGCGCTCGACGAGCCACTGACCAACATCAGCCGCCTCCTCGGCCAGCTCGAGGCCCATCTCGGCTGCCCGCTGGTCATCCGCTCGACCCGCCGGCTCGCGCTCACCCCCCAGGGCGAAGATTACCTCGTCACCTGCCGCCTGCTTCTCGACGATCTCGAGAGCGCCGAGGCCCGGATCCGCGCCGAAGGCGGCGAGCTCACCGGCCGGATCGCCATCGCCGCGCCGGTGGCCTTCGGCCGGCTCCACGTCCTCCCCGTCCTCGCCGCCTTCCTCCAGCGCCATCCGGGCGTCGAGGCCCGGCTCGAGCTTCATGACGAACGGCGCGATCTGATCGAGCATGGCATCGACGTCGCGATCCGCCTCGGCGACCTGCCGGATTCGGGTCATCTCGCGCTGCATGTCGGTGATCTGCGCGTGGTGACGTGTGCGTCCCCCGGTTACGTCGCCACGCGCGGCCGCCCCGCGTCCCCCGCCGACATCGCCAGCCACGACCTGGTGAGCTTCTCGGGCCCGCTCGGCCACCAGCGCTGGAGTTTCTCCAGCCGGGCGCATGGCCGCGAAACCATCCGCCTCACGCCCCGGCTCCAGGTCAATTCCGCCGAGGCCGCGGTCGCCGCCGCCGAGGCCGGGCTCGGCCTCACGCGGGTGCTCTCCTACCAGGCCGGCGCAGCCCTCGCCGCAGGCCGGCTCGTCACCCTGCTCGATGCATTCGAGGATACGCCCGTGCCGGTGCATCTCGTGCGCTGGCCCTCGCGGATCGGCAATCCGCGGGTGCGCGCCTTCAACCGTTTCGCCGCCGATGCACTGCGCGCCCGCCTCGCCGGGGCCGCCGTGGCAGGCGCGCCAGCTTGACGCCCCCCGGCGGAGCGTTTACCGCGGGGCCGATTTCCGAGCGCGCGAGGATGCCCCATGACCAGCCCCACCCTTCTGATCCTGCCCGGCGACGGCATCGGCCCCGAGGTGATGGCCGAAGTGCGAAAGATCATCGACTGGTACGGCGCGAATCGCGGCCTCTCCTTCACGGTCGAGGAAGATCTCGTGGGTGGGTCTTCCTACGATGTCCACGGCACGCCGCTGACCGATGCGGCCATGGCCCGTGCCCAGGAGGCGGATGCCGTGCTGCTCGGCGCCGTCGGCGGCCCGCAGTATGACGGTCTCGACTTCTCGGTGAAACCCGAGCGCGGCCTGCTCCGGCTCCGCAAGGAAATGGACCTCTTCGCCAACCTTCGCCCGGCGCAGTGCTTCGACGCGCTGGCCGACTTTTCCTCGCTCAAGCGCGACGTGGTGGCGGGTCTCGACATCATGATCGTCCGCGAACTCACATCCGGCATCTACTTCGGCGAGCCCCGCGGCATCTTTACCGAGGGCAACGAGCGCGTCGGCATCAACACCCAGCGCTACACCGAAAGCGAGATCGACCGCGTTGCCCGTGTCGCCTTCGAGCTGGCGCGCCGCCGCAACGGCAAGGTCTGCTCGATGGAGAAGGCCAACGTAATGGAATCGGGCGTGCTCTGGCGCGAGGTGGTCCAGAAGGTTCACGACGCCGATTACGGCGACATCGCGCTGTCGCACATGTATGCCGATGCGGGCGCCATGCAGCTCTGCCGCTGGCCCAAGCAGTTTGACGTGATCGTCACCGACAACCTCTTCGGCGACCTCCTCTCCGACGCCGCCGCGATGCTCACCGGCTCGCTCGGCATGCTGCCCTCGGCCTCGCTCGGCGCGCCGATGGCCAACGGCCGCCCGAAGGCACTCTACGAACCCGTCCACGGCTCCGCCCCCGATATCGCGGGCGAGGGCAAGGCGAACCCGATCGCTTGCGTCCTCTCCTTCGCCATGGCGCTGCGCTATTCCTTCGACGAGGGCGACGAGGCCGCCCGCCTCGAGGCCGCCGTCGAGAAAGTGCTGGCCGACGGCGCCCGCACCGCCGACCTGCTCGGCCCCGAGGGCGGTTCGCCGATCTCCACGGCGGAAATGGGCGACGCGATCGTCGCGGCTCTCGACGCCTCGCTCTAAGGCAATGGCCGCCAAACTTCCCGAAGCCTGGCGGCCCGCGCTCGCCGCGCATGGGGTCTGGGACGACCTCGTGCGCCTCGCCGAACGGGCCGCGGTGACACCCGACACCGCCCCTGCGCCCGAACGGCTCTTCCGCGCCCTCGATCTCGTTCCGCCCGCCGCCGTGCGGGCGGTGATCCTCGGCCAGGATCCCTATCCGACCCCCGGCCATGCCGACGGGCTCTGCTTCTCGGTCCGGCCCGGCGTCGCGCCCCCCCGGTCGCTTCGCAACATCTTCCGCGAAATGGAAACCGATCTCGGCCTTGCCCCCGCAGCGCATGGAAATCTCGAAAGCTGGGCGCGGCAGGGCGTGCTGCTCCTCAACACCGTGTTGAGCGTGCGCCTCGGCGATGCCAATTCCCACGCCCGCTGGGGCTGGCAGAAGGTGACCGACGGCATCATCCGCACCGTAGCGGACCTGCCGCAGCCGGTCGCCTTCCTGCTCTGGGGAAAATCGGCGGAGGCGAAGACCGCGCTGATCGGCCCGGGCCGCCATCTGGTGCTCACCGCCGCGCATCCCTCGCCGCTCTCTGCCCGCCGCGGCTTCTTCGGCTGCCGGCATTTCTCGAAGGCCAACGACTGGCTCGCCGCCGAAGGCGCAGGCCGGATCGACTGGCGCCTGCCTTAAGTCTCCGGCGCCTCGCGCGGCAGCGTGATTTCGACCGGCGCGCCCCAGCCATGCACGCTGTCATGGGCGCGCACCCGCACCAGCGTCACCTGCTCCGGCACCACCACGCCGCGCAACGAGCGGGTGAACGGCTGCTCCGAGACATGCGGATGCGCGAGCCTGCGGGTGCCAAGCACCAGCCCGTCCGGCGTGGCGATCTCCCAGGCATCGGCGTAATGCTCCCAGCCCTCATCGGCATGGGCCACGGTGACATCGAAGCGCCAGAGCCCGCCGCCCGAATCCCTCGCCGTCACATCGACCACACGCGGCTCCTCCGCCAGCGCGGCGGAACCGAAAAGAAAGGGCACGAGAAGCAGGGTCCTGAACATGGCGCGGAGCCTTGCACGACGCTCCGCCACCGCGGAAATCACGAAATTGCGCGCTACGACTTTTCGCCGAACCGCCCGGCGACGAGCGCCTTCAGCGCCTCCGCCACCGCCTCTTCCTCTGCGCCCGAGGTCTCCACGTCGATATGGGTGCCATAGGAGGCCGCGAGCATCATCAGGCCCATGATCGAGTCGCCCGAAACCTCCATGCCATCGCGGCGCACCGTCACCCGGGCGTCGAAACGCTCCACCGTCTCGACGAACTTCGCCGAGGCCCGGGCATGGAGCCCCTTGTCGTTTATGATATCGAGTCTGAAATGCATGTCGCCATCCCCGCGGGCCTTGCGCCCGTCTGTCGCGCTCAGAGCGCGAGGGGCGTCTTGTCTTGTCCGAAACCGTCGAGGCTGTTGATGTATTTCCGGCCCGCGGTCAAGGCGCAAGCCACCGCATCGTCCAGCGCGAGGTGGCGGGCTTTGGCGAGCTTGATGAGAAGCGGCATGTTGACGCCGTAGAGCACGCGATGGCTCGCGCGCTTGCAGGCAGACACGGCAAGATTGGACGGCGTGCCACCGAACATGTCGGTCACGACCACCACACCATCGCCTTCATCGACCGAACGAACAGCTTCGTCGATCTCCGTCTGCTTGGTGAGAGCGGTATCTTCTGGTCCGATCGGCACAGCGATTGTTCCAGGATGCTTTCCAACCACATGCTCCATCGCGGCCAGATATTCCCGGGCAAGTCCTCCGTGCGCGACGATCACGATTCCAATCACGCCGTACCCACTCCACTCCCTGGTGCCGCGGGCGTCGCACGCTCCAGGTCCCTGTGGCGAGTAGACACCCGCCATCCGTCCTGTGCAAGCGTTTTCGCGAGGCTTTCCACCAGTGTCACCGAACGGTGACGCCCGCCGGTACACCCGATCCCGAGGCTGAAATAGCTTTTGCCTTCCGCGCTGTAAGCGGGAAGCAGGAAGCGCAGAAGGTCGGTCAGTTTGTCGTAGAACGGCCCGAAGGCCGGGTCGGCCTTGACGAAGGCCTGCACCGCTTCGTCGCGGCCATCCCGTGGTCGCAGCTCGGCATCCCAGTGCGGATTGCGCAGGAAGCGAACGTCGATCACCATGTCGCTGCTGCGCGGAGTGCCGCGCTTGTAGGAGAAGGACTCGAGTCCCACCACAAGCTCGCCGCCCGCCGCGCCCTCGCCGAAGAGCCGGCCAATCTCGGCACGGAGCTCATGCGGGGTGAGGCCCGCCGTGTCGATGAGCACATCCGCCCGCTCGCGCAGGGGGGCCAGCAGCGCGATTTCCCGCTCGATCCCCACACGCGGAGACCCACTCGGGCTGAGCGGATGCCGCCGCCGCGTCTCGTTGTAGCGCCGCAGCAGCGTCTGCGCATCGCAGTCGAGAAACGCCAGAACCGGTTTCGTGCTGGTCTCCCGCGCCACGGCCTCGATGGTCTCGAGCACCCCGGCAACGGAGAAGTCGCGATTGCGCGGATCGATTCCCACGACCACGGGCCGCGTGAGCGGCGGCCCACTGAAGAGCCGCGGAAGCAGCGAGATGGGCAGGTTGTCGATTGCCTCGAAGCCGAGATCCTCGAGCGCACCGATCGCGGTCGAGCGTCCGGATCCCGCGGGTCCGGTGACGACGACTATCTCCTGTTCGCGCTCTTGCTCGGAGCCGCGCTGCTCGGACACCTTGCACCTGCCATTTCGATGCGCCCACCTGAGGCTCAGACGGGAACTCTGGTCCCACCCTGCATCAGAATGGTCAACACAGCCTCAATATTTGCCACACCTCGTCCAGAAATCAATTCAAGCTCCCGTTCCAGGAGGCGGATACGCCCTGGTTGTGGCAGGCGTGCCTCAGGCGCCGTGTCGAGATCGACACCCACCACCAGAGGCACCGGCTCGACCGGATCGAGCCGCAGGATCCCGACGCCGCGCGCCTCGATAAGACCCCGGATCGTCGCAGGCGCCCGCGCCGCGAGCCCGTCCGCCCCGTGGGGTTCGAGCATTACCCGGTCATCCGACACAAGCTGCGCGCCGAGCGCGATCAGGCGCAGCGCGAGCCCGGATTTTCCCGCCCCCGATCGCCCGAGGATCAGCACCCCGCGCCCGCCCAGCGAAACCGCACTCGCGTGCACGATCATGGCCACCGCCTCCACGAGTCGCCCCGCCCTCCCCACATTTTTGCAAGCCTCCTATTCTATTTTTCGCTTACCGAAAGAAAACGAACATCAAGATCAACATCAGCCAACATTTTTTTCACCTTTTTTTTACGCCCGCGTAACAAGGGAGATCTGGATCAAAGCGCAACGTCGCGCGGACGTGCTATAGAGCCTCCCAGCCGATGCCCTCGCACGTGCGGGACGGTCGTAGCATTTTTGCGGCAGGTCATCCCGGTAGCGGTGCTGACGACAGACATATCAGGAGTTGGGAGACACAATGGCAACGACGATGGTCAACCCGGAGATGACGCTCGAAGCAACGGGATTTCCCGGCGTCTCCAAGGTGCACTACAATCTGCTCGAACCGGCCCTCGTGACGGAAGCCGTCCGCCGCGGCGAAGGTGAGCTCGGCCGCGGGGGCGCGATGCTCGTCTCCACCGGCAAGCACACCGGCCGCTCGCCCAAGGACAAGTTCGTTGTCCGCGAACCCTCCGTCGAGGACAAGGTCTGGTGGGAAAACAACACCCCCATGGCCCCGGAGAGCTTCGCAGCCCTCAAGGCCGACATGCTCGAGCACATCAAGGGTGACGAGCTCTTCGTCGAGGATCTCTACGCCGGCGCCGATCCGACCTATCGGCTCAACGTGCGCATGATCACCGAGCTTGCCTGGCACGGCCTCTTCATCCGTCACCTGCTGCGCCGTCCGGAGCTCTCCGAGCTCGCGACCTTCGTGCCGGAATTCACCGTGCTCAACTGCCCGAGCTTCAAGGCCGACCCGGCCAAGCACGGCTGCCGCACCGAGACCGTCATCGCGATCTCCTTCGAGCAGAAGCTCGTCCTGATCGGCGGCACCGCCTATGCGGGCGAGAACAAGAAGTCGATCTTCTCGATCATGAACTTCCTGCTGCCCGAAAAGAACGTGATGCCGATGCACTGCTCGGCCAACCACGCCCGTGGCGATGCCGATGACGTCGCGATCTTCTTCGGCCTTTCCGGCACCGGCAAGACCACGCTGTCGGCCGACCCGAACCGGATCCTGATCGGCGATGACGAGCACGGCTGGTCCGACACCGGCGCCTTCAACTTCGAAGGCGGCTGCTACGCGAAGACCATCAACCTCTCCGCCGAAGCCGAGCCGGAAATCTTCGCCACCACCACCCAGTTCGCGACCGTGGTCGAGAACATGGTCTACGACCCGGTGACCTTCCAGCTCGACTACGACGACGACAGCCTGACCGCCAACATGCGCTGCGCCTATCCGCTGCACGCGATTTCCAACGCCTCCGACACGGCGATGGGCGGCATCCCGAAGAACATCATCATGCTGACCTGCGACGCCTTCGGGGTTCTGCCTCCGATCGCGAAGCTCTCGCCGGCACAGGCGATGTATCACTTCCTCTCGGGCTTCACCTCCAAGGTGGCCGGCACCGAGCGCGGCATCACCGAACCGCAGCCGACCTTCTCGACCTGCTTCGGCGCCCCCTTCATGCCCCGCCGCCCCGAGGCATACGGCGCGCTGCTGCGCGACAAGATCGCCGAACACGGCGCGACCTGCTGGCTGGTCAACACCGGCTGGTCCGGCGGCGCCTACGGCACCGGCCGCCGCATGCCGATCAAGGCCACCCGCGCGCTGCTGACCGCCGCGCTCGACGGCTCGCTCGCCAAGGCCGAGTTCCGCGTCGATCCGAACTTCGGCTTCGAGGTTCCGGTCGCCGTCCATGACGTCGACACGGAGCTGCTCGATCCCCGCGCCACATGGGCCGACAAGGCCGCCTACGACGCGCAGGCCGCCAAGCTCGTCTCGATGTTCTCCGAGAACTTCGCCCAGTACGAGCCCTATGTCGGCGCCGACGTGATCGCCGCGGCGCTCAAGGCCGCCTGAGCCTGACAAGACCTCGCCCCCATCGGCCGCTTGGCCGGTGGGGGCTTTCCCACTCCCCTCGCCCGCACTATCCGGCGAACGTCACGACCGCCCGGTCGCCACCCTCCGCCTTTGCAATCCTGAGCGCGTGCCGCACCTCCGCGAGCGCCGCCTCGAAGCAGAACGGCCCGAGATCCGCCGGCGGAACCATCAGCACCCCCGCGCTCACCGTGACCGAAGACTCCTCCTCCGCGGCCAGCGGAAGGCGTGCGGCGGAGACGCTTTCGCGCAGCCGCCGGGCAATCGCCAGCGCCTGGTGCCGCGTGACCTCCGAGAACACCGCGAGAAACACCCCGCCATCGAGCCGCCCGAGCACGTCATGCGCGCGGCAGGACCGTGCGAGCTGCTGCGCGACACTGCGGATCACCGCCTCGCCCGCCGCCTCCCCGCGCCCCGCCGCAAGCGCCTCCAGCCCGTCGATCTCGAGCAGGATCATCGCCGCCCCGGTGATGCCCGACCTGGCCCGGATGATGAGCCGCCCCGCCTGGGCGATCAGCGCCGTGCGACAGGCAAGCCCGGTCAGCGGATCGGGCCGCGCCGGCCGCTCGAGCCCGGGGCAGGCCTCCGAAAGCGCCGCCTGCAACTGTGCCGCCTCACCCGCATGGCGCCGCGCCTCGAGCTGATCCATCACCACCCCCGCCGCGAGGGTGAATTTCTCGCAGAGCGCCGCGGTAAGGCGCACCGAACGGCGGTCCATCCCGGCAATCACCCCGATCGCATGCCCCTCGGGCGTCAGGAGAGGTGCCGCAACCGCGACCCTGAGCCCCGCCGCCCCGGCGGGATCGGGTTCGGCAATGAGCCGCGGACAGTCCTGCGTCACCACGTCGGCGACGCGCATCACCGCATCGCCCAGCTGCACCGCATCGGCGCCATGCGCCGCCTTGACCCAGACCCGGTCGGCATCGACGAAGGCGACCACCGTCACCGGCATCGCAAGGAACCCTGCGGCCAGCTCGGCCAGGCGGTCGAAAACCGGTTCCGCGGGCGTGTCCAGAATGTCATAGCGGCGCAGCGCCGCCAGACGCAGATAATCCTCCCGGCCATCCAGAGCCATGATTCCCCTCTCCCCCGATGCGTGCTTCGCAAGCCCGGTCAATCTGGCGCGCCAGCGTTAAGTTTTCGCCAAGGAGACGCCGCGGAAGCGCGGCAAATTCGACCGAAATGCGCGTCGTTCAGCCGCCGAGCGCGCGGCGCAGCAGGTTGAGGCCCGCGACCATGAGCACCACCAGCGTCACCCGCCGGAACAGCTCCTGGTCGAGCCGGTCCTGCACCCGATAGCCGAGCAGCATCGCGGCAAACGTCGGCAGGACCAGCAGCATCGAGACCGGCAACGTCACCGGATTGAGCACGCCAGACTTGAGATGCGCCACGATCAGCACCACCGAGCCCAGCAGGAAGGAGATCGACTGGCTGCGCACCATCTCGACCTTCGGCACCCGCCGCGAGAGCAGATACATCACGATGGGCGGCCCCCAGACGCCGGAAATCCCGCCGAAGAACCCCGCCACCAGCCCGGTCGCCAGCTCCACCAGCCGGACGTGGTGCTCGGGCAGGTGCGGCGCCCAGCCGAGAAGCTGGCTGACCCCGAAGGCGGTGATCGTGACCCCGAGCAGCGCGAAGAAGAAGGCATCGGGCAGCGCCACCACCAACTGGGCCGCGAGCGCAATCGTGATGCCGAGCACGAGGTTGAGCCGCCAGAACCGCAGGAGGCTCGCAAGGGCCGCGCGCGGCCCGTTCCTCAGCGCCTGTGCGAGGTTCGAGGCCAGGGTCGGTACGATCAGCAGCGCCAGCGCCACCTGAAAGGGCAGGAAAGAGGCCATGAGGCTCAGCGCGATGAGCGGCAGGGCAAAGCCCACGACGCCCTTGGTAAAGCCGCCCGCGGCAAGGGCCGCCACTGCGCCGATGAGCGCAAGCCCGCCATGGGCCTCCATGAATCCCTCGAGCCCCGTCATGCGTGTCCCTCCAGCCGTCTTTTGTCCGGACTCTTCGCAGAGACGGCATCGTGCGGCAATCGCCGCTTTGCAACATTGCGCTGCGGTGGCGCGATGCTAATAATCTTCCGATTGACACCTTCGTTCTATTGCTTTCTTGCGCGATAATTGACAATGACGGCGCAGCAACCCAGCGTATGCGCGCGTGCAATATCCGATTCGGCGGTGCACAATGGGAGTCACCGCCCAACCGAAAGGCTCTCAGTTCATGAACCAGGCTGCCCGAACCCTGTCGTCCGAAACGCCGGTGCTGGCGGATATCCTTCCCGCCTGCGAAGAAGCTGTGACTGCCGCGAAGACCCTGCTCGCCGCGGCGGGCAAGGCGCTCGGCGTGAAGCTCTCGACCGGCGGGCGGATCTCCAACAAGGCGCTCGAGGCGGACCAGTCGGCAGCTCATGCGCTGTCCTGGATCGCGACCTATGTCGAAAGCCTGAAGGAAATGGCCTCCTGGGCGAAGGCGCTCGAGGCCGAGGGCCGGCTCGGCGAGATGGAGAGCCTCATCCTTCAGATCGCCTTCGGCGAATATCTCTGCCAGCTCCAGGGCGGCATCCCGATGTCCCAGGGCGAAATGGCCCGCCCGCAAGTGCTTGGCGTCGCCGCCGAAGATATCGCGGCCTTCATGACGCCCGCGGTGGTCATGCTCGCGTCCCTCGGCAACACCGATGCCGCGCGCAAGCGCCTCGTCGAGCTCATGATCGAGCAGGATGGCGCGGCGACCTTCGGCGCCACCGGGCTCGACGAGGAATACGAGATGATCCGCGACCAGTTCCGGCGCTTCGCCGAGGACAAGGTCGTGCCCTTCGCCCATGAATGGCACCTGAAGGACGAGCTCATCCCGCTCTCGATCCTCGAGGAGATGGGCGAGCTCGGCGTCTTCGGCCTCACCATCCCCGAGGAATACGGCGGGTTCGGCATGTCGAAGACGGCGATGTGCGTGGTCTCCGAGGAGCTCTCGCGCGGCTATATCGGCGTGGGCTCCCTCGGCACCCGCTCCGAGATCGCCGCCGAGCTCATCCTCTGCGGCGGCACGGAGGAGCAGAAGCAGGAATGGCTGCCGAAGATCGCCTCGGCCGAGATTCTGCCGACCGCCGTCTTCACCGAGCCCAACACCGGCTCCGACCTCGGAAGCCTCCGCACCCGCGCCGTGAAGTCAGGCGATGAATATGTCGTCACCGGCAACAAGACATGGATCACCCACGCGGCCCGCGCCGATGTGATGACGCTCCTCGTCCGCACCGATCCCGCGACCGACAACTATGCCGGCCTCTCGATGTTCCTCGCCCCGAAGCTTCGCGGCACCGAAGAGACCGCCTTCCCGACCGAAGGCATGACCGGCGGCGAGATCGAGGTGCTCGGCTACCGCGGCATGAAGGAATACGAGCTCGGCTTCGACGGCTTCAAGGTGCCGGCGGCGAACCTGCTCGGCGGCGTCGAGGGCCAGGGCTTCAAGCAGCTCATGCAGACCTTCGAGAGCGCCCGCATCCAGACCGCCGCGCGCGCCATCGGCGTTGCGCAGTGCGCGATGGAGCTCGGCATGCGCTACGCGCAGGACCGCAAGCAGTTCGGCAAGGCGCTGATCCACTTCCCGCGCGTCTACTCCAAGCTCGCGATGATGGCGGTGGAGATCATGATCGCCCGCCAGCTCACCTATTTCTCCGCCCGCGAGAAGGACGAGGACCGGCGCTGCGACCTCGAGGCCGGCATGGCCAAGCTCCTCGGCGCCCGCATCGCCTGGGCCTGCGCCGACAATGCGCTGCAGATCCACGGCGGCAACGGTTTCGCCCTCGAATACCAGGTGAGCCGCGTGCTCTGCGACGCGCGCATCCTCAACATCTTCGAAGGCGCCGCCGAGATCCAGGCCCAGGTCATCGCCCGCCGCCTGCTCGAACAGGCCGCCGCCTGAGCCCGCGCCCGGCCCCGCGCCGGGCCCCATCCCTTGCGCCCTCGGCCCGTTCCAGCTAGGGACGGGCCGAGATCCCCTTTCGAGCGAGTATTCCGATGGCCACGCCCCAATACGTCTACCACATGGACGGCCTCTCCAAGACCTATCCGGGCGGCAAGAAATGCTTCGAGAACATCCGCCTCTCGTTCCTGCCCGGCGTGAAGATCGGCGTCGTCGGCGTCAACGGCGCGGGTAAGTCGACGCTTCTGCGCATCATGTCCGGCCAGGACAAGGAGTTCCAGGGCGAGGCCTGGGCCGCCAAGGGCGTGACCGTCGGCTACCTGTCCCAGGAGCCCAAGCTCGACGACGCCAAGACCGTGCGCGAGAACGTCATGGAAGGCGTTGCCGCCAAGCGCGGGCTCATCGACCGGTTCAACGAGGTCGCCATGAAGGTCGCCGAGGATTACTCGGACGAGCTCATGGAGGAGATGACCGAGCTCCAGGACAAGATTGACGCCCAGAACCTCTGGGATCTCGACGCCCAGGTCGACATCGCCATGGAAGCGCTGCGCTGCCCGCCCGACGACGCGGATACCGCCAAGCTCTCGGGCGGCGAGCGCCGCCGCGTCGCCCTCTGCAAGCTGCTCCTCGAAGCGCCCGACATGCTGCTCCTCGACGAGCCGACGAACCATCTCGACGCCGAGACCATCGCCTGGCTCCAGAAACACCTGATCGAATACAAGGGCACGATCCTGATCGTGACCCACGACCGCTATTTCCTCGATGACATCACCGGCTGGATCCTCGAGCTCGACCGCGGCCGCGGCATTCCCTACGAGGGCAACTACTCCGCCTGGCTCGAACAGAAGGCCAAGCGGCTGGAGCATGAAGCCCGCGAGGACAAGGCGCGCCAGAAGACGCTTTCGCGGGAACTCGAATGGATCCGCCAGGGCGCCAAGGCCCGCCAGGCCAAGCAGAAGGCGCGCATCAACGCCTATAACGAGCTCGCCTCGAAATCCGAGCGCGAGAAGATCACCACGGCCCAGATCGTCATCCCGAACGGCCCCCGCCTCGGCTCCCGCGTGATCGACGTCGAGAACCTCTCGAAGCACTACGGCGACCGCCAGCTCATCGAGGATCTCACCTTCGCCCTGCCCCCGGGCGGCATCGTCGGCGTGATCGGCCCGAACGGCGCCGGCAAGTCCACGCTCTTCCGCATGCTCACCGGTCAGGAAACCCCCGACACCGGCACGATCGAGCTCGGCGACACCGTGGAGCTCTCCTATGTTGACCAGTCCCGCGACGCGCTCGATGCGAACAAGACCGTCTGGGAAGAGATCTCCGACGGGCTCGACGTCATCAAGCTCGGCGATGCGGAGGTGAACTCCCGCGCCTATTGCGGCGCCTTCAACTTCAAGGGCGGCGACCAGCAGAAGAAGGTGGGCCTCCTTTCGGGCGGCGAGCGCAACCGCGTCCACCTCGCAAAGCTCCTGCGCGCCGGCGGCAACGTCCTCCTCCTCGACGAGCCGACCAACGACCTCGACGTCGAGACCCTGCGCGCCCTCGAGGACGCCCTCGTCGATTTCGCCGGCTGCGCCGTGGTCATCAGCCACGACCGCTTCTTCCTCGACCGCATCTGCACCCACATCCTCGCCTTCGAGGGCGACGCGCATGTGGAGTGGTTCGAGGGCAACTTCGAGGATTACGAAGCCGACAAGATCCGCCGCCTCGGCCCGGACGCGGTGGAGCCGAAGCGGATCAAATACAAGAAGTTCGCGCGGTAGATCGCGTACACGATCTCAGCGCTGCGTTGCCACCCTGCACGATTTGACCCGCGGCAGGCGCTTCCGCGCCCGCCCGGGCAACCACTGACCGGTTCCAGCCGAACGAGGGCATCTCCACGCTCCGCGGCCGCCGCGCATATCGCTCCGCCCCGAAGTTCGCCCCCTCCCGTCTGGCCAGTCTTGATCCGCCACCCCGATTTGCGCCACCTTCCGACCAAGCGGCCCCACCAGAAACCGCCGCGCCGGGAGGACCACCATGACCATCAAATCGGACGTCGAATCCGCCAATGCCGCCTATGCCGAAAGCTTCGGCGACAAGGCCGACCTCGCCCTACCGCCCGCGCGCGGCTTCCTGATCCTCACCTGCATGGATGCCCGCCTGGACCCGGCGAAATACGCCGGCCTCGCCGAGGGCGACGCCCATGTCGTGCGCAACGCCGGCGGGCGGGCAACCGACGATGCGATCCGCTCGATGGTCATCAGCCACAAGCTGCTCGGCACGCGCGAATGGTTCGTCATCCACCACACCGATTGCGGCATGCTGTTCTTCGACGATGGCCTGATGGGCGACCTGCTGGCCGGATCGCTGGAGACCGCCGAACTCACCCCGGAGGGCTTCCGCAACCGCTCCGAGCCCGGCGGCTCGACGGAAGGACGCTTCGTCAAGTGGCACACGATCGCCGACCAGGAGGCATCGGTGCTCGAGGACGTCACCCGCATCCGCCACCATCCGCTGGTGAACCCCGCGATCCCGATCTACGGCTATGTCTATGACGTCAAGACCGGCCGGATGAACGAGATCGCCGCCGCGACCGGAGCGGGCCGGCCCAGAAGCTGACCGCGCCGCGGGTCCGGGTTGCCCGCGCCAATCGAACGTGTGGCAGCTTCAGCTCGAGGCGGCCGTCCGGCTGGCGCGCGAAAACCGTGGGGGGTAGTCCGCTCCGGAGCTGATCGCCCCCGGCCTCCTCTCTTCCCACGGCAAGCCGGCGCGCGGGGCCGCCCTCCGCATCGCCGCTCTTTCGGGTCTGCGACCCACTGCCGCGCAGCGAAAGCTCCTTCCGCCCCCCCGGAACCATCGCCTTCGCCGTGGCGTTCCGGCTATGATGCCCCGCCATCACTCGGGAGCCCGTTGCCCATGCGTTCCGTCCTCATCGCCCTCTGTGGCGCCCTCGCGGCCTGCACCGGCAGCAGCTACCGCGACACCGGAACACCGATTGTCGCGCAGAGCGACTTCCAGCCGGAGCGCTACCTCGGCCTCTGGTATGAAATCGCCCGCTACCCGGTGTTCTTCGAGAAGGGTTGCACCGCCACCACCGCGGAATACGGCCGGATCGACGCCGAAACGATCAGCGTCCTGAACACCTGCCGGAAGGACACGCCCGACGGCCCGGCGGAAACCGCCGCCGGCAAGGCGAGCATCGTCGGCCCCGGCAAGCTCAAGGTGAAATTCGACCGCGTGCCCTTCGTCCGCGGCGATTACTGGGTGCTCTGGGTCGACGAGAGCTACCAGACCGCCGTGGTCGGCGTGCCCTCCGGCAGCGCCGGCTGGATCCTCGCCCGCACCCCCACGATCGACGCCGCCCGCCGGGCAAAGGCCGAAGCCGTGCTGGAAGCGAACGGCTACGATCCCTCCCGCCTCTACGACGTGCCGCAAGCCGCCAAGTGAGCCGGCCCGCCCGACGCCGGGCGAGCACCCCGGATCACGTCGCGAGTGGCGTTGCCCCGGTCTCGACCCGGTTGATCTTGCCGTCCTTCAGCGAGCAGGCCATGAGCACCGCCTCGCGCGTCCCGTCGGGATAGTCATTGATGGAATGCACGACGAGGATGTCGCTGTTCTCGTAGAGGCAGCGCCGCTCCCCCATCACCGTCCCGTGGGAGGCCGCCATCTTGCGAATCAGCTCCGAAAACTGCGCCTTGTCGAGCTCCGTCCCGGACTTGTGCCGCACGAAGACCGCATCATCGCTGTAGAGATCAAGGTAGGCGTCCATATCCATGCCCGATATTGCCGCATTCATCTTCTCGAAGATCGCCATTTTTCTCCCCCTCCCTTGAGGAGGCCCGAGTATCCGCCTGAAATACGGCCCACGCAACTTTTCCGGAATGCACCACAACTCGCGCGACAAGGGTTGATGACAGCAATCGCGCCGGAGGGTAGCGTCCCTCCGCCACCGCCGAAGGAGGCCCGATTGCCCCATGACCCTGATCGATGTCTGGATCAACTGCCCCGATGCCGCGACCGCCCGCCGGATCGCCGCCGCCCTCATCGAGCGGCGCCTTGCCGCGGCGGTCAACATCTTCCCCCCGGTCGAGAGCCTCTATCACTGGAAGGGTGCAATCGAATCGGCCCGCGAAATCCCGCTCCGCGCCAAGACCCGCGCCGACCTCTTCGCACCGCTGGCCGCTGCCGCCCGCGCCCTGCATCCCTATGAAACGCCCGGCATCCACGCGGTGCCCGCCGTCGCCGTGACACCCGACTATCTCGCCTGGGCCTGCGCCGAGACGGAATCGCCCTGAGACGGTCGGAGGCCGGTTTCCCCGGCAACCCTCCGCGAGGCGCCCGACTCACCCCACCACATGACAGGGTTCCGGATGATCGAGCGAGGCCCGTCTCGGCATGGCAACCGGTCCCCTCCCCGCGCAGCGCCCGCCCTGGGAGCGCGAGGAAAGCGAAGGCTGCCACTTCCGCGTCACACGTGTCAGCATCTGACAGCCGCTGTGGGAAGAGCGGCAGAACTGGCCGAGACTAGGCAAGAGTTCCACATTCCTGCCGGGAGTATCCACATGGAGTGCGCCCCCCCAGCCGACCGCAACTGCGGCGGTGTTCTCTGCCTTGACCAATACCCGCGTCCGAAGCTCGGGACGATGCTGTCGTTTACACATAAGGCAAGGCGAATACATGAATCGGTTCCAATTCTTTTCATAAATATTTCTTGGTTGCCCCCCGGCGGAGGTTGATCACGCCACTTGCAAAACTCCGGAAGTCGGTGCATATGAAATCCTGCGACGTTACCAAAATTCGGCCACTGTCTCCTATTCGGCTTCAGTCACGCGATTTTGCTCTGACCTTAGCCAGGCTGCCGCAGGTCCGCGGGCAGCACCACAAGAGGAGAATGCACGATGGCCACCGGCACCGTGAAATGGTTCAACGCCACCAAAGGCTTCGGCTTCATCGCCCCTGAGGGTGGTTCCAAGGACGTTTTCGTCCACATCTCGGCGGTTGAGCGCTCTGGCCTCACCGGCCTCAAGGACAATCAGAAGGTCTCCTTCGATATGGAAACCGGCCGCGACGGTCGTCAGTCCGCGTCGAACCTGACCCTGATCGACTGAGCCTCCCGCCAGGGATTGCTTCCGAATCAGAAAAGGCCCGCAATTCGCGGGCCTTTTTCATGTCCGGGCTGATGGGCGCCTGACTTTTTCTGAGCCAGGCGCCTCTGCTTCTGATCTCGCCCGGGCGGTATGATCTTGCGACGGATCACGGTTCAGGCCCTTCCGGCCTCAACAGCCGTCACGCATTCTGCGGTTCCAGCAAACGAGCCTTCTGCTCAGAGCATCGCCCAATCGGTGAATCGCCATCCCTTCGGCGGTTCCGGCCTCCTGTCGCGCTTTTCGCGCTCCGGGACGGGGTTGCGGGGCGACGTGCGGGTCATGATCCTTCTCCGGGTTGTGTCCGAGGCCCCTTCTGGCCCCGGCTCCACGTGTCCCCGTCTTGCGGGGGACAGCGGGAAAACACCTCAGACCGCCGCAGAGTTCCAGACACGTTTCCGCGTGCGGCCGTGATCCGCCGCAGGAGGCTCATATCGGATCGCCCTTCCAGTCGTGGCTCGCCCGCCCCTCGATCTCGCGCGAGACCACGCAAAGCATGTAGGCCCGCAGCACCGCGTTCATCCGCGCCTGATAACCCGGCCCGTACGAGCGAAACCAGCGCGCGACATCCGCGTCAAAGGCCGCGGTGATCCGCACCTTCTTCTGGCGCGCGGGCATGTCGCGCTCGATGTGATACCACGCATCCGGGATATGCCGGTCCTTGAGCCGGCTCTGCCGCAGCCATGTCTCGAGCTCGTCGAGCTCCATCATCAGCTGCGTATAGCTGCGCTCCTCGCGCCTCGTCCGCTTGCGCTCGGTCATCCGGGTCCGTCCTCGTTTCGGAAAGCCGGAGCCAGTCTGGCACGCAAAGGTTAAGTCCGGCTTTTGCCGAAAACCATGCATATGGCGCGTGCATGCCCTGTGCATGGGTTGTGCATCCGCGGTGGCGGCCCTCAGCCCGCCGTTGCCTCCAGCGGATCGAGCAGCATCCGCCCGCCGTCCACGGTCAGGATCTGCCCGGTCGTGAAGCGCGAGGCGGGTGAGGCGAGAAACAGGATCGATTCCCCGATTTCGCTGAATTCCCCGAGCCTTCCGAGCGGCACGACCTCACGGATCGCATCCGGAAGATCATCGACCTCGGGCATCGACTTGCCAAGCGAGTTGCCATAGATCCCGCCCGCCGCCACCGCATTCACCCGGATCCCGAAATCCGAAAGCGCCACCGCAAGACTCCGCGTCACCTGATCCAACGCCGCCGCCCCAACCGCGAAGGCAAGGAAGCGCGGCAGGCTGCGCTGGCCGAGAATCGAGCTGAGATTGATGATCGCCCGATCCGCCCGATCGGCGCCCTCCTCCTTGGCAAACCGGACCATCCGCTTCGCCGCCACCTGGCTAAGCCTCAGTGTTGAAACGACATTTTGTTCCAGTATCTCCTCGATCCTGTCTTCCGCCGGATCGAGAGGGTCGCCGGTCACAAGCAGCCGCGCCGCGTTGACGAGCACATGGAGATTGTCGTTCGCATCGAGCGTCTCGGCCATGAGGTTGGTCATGGTCAGCTTTTCGCGCAGATCGCCGCAGAAGGCTCGCGCCGAGCCGTCGAACCCAAGGCCGTTGACGCTGTCGACCTCGGCATCAAGCTTCTCTTCATCATGATCGGCCATGATGACCGAAGCCCCGGCCTTCACGAACAGCCGCGCCGCGGCAAGCCCGATGCCATTGGCAGCCCCGGTGACGATGACGGACTTTCCCTGAAGGTCATTTGCCATCGCCTAGCCCCGCGGCCCGGCCCGCCCGAGATCAGCCACAATAGACATCCTTGATGGTGTCATCCGTGCCGATGGTGATGTTGAGCCGATCGCCGATGAACTCCTCCGTCACCGCAGCACCGGGGAAGAGCACCCGGGCATCCTTCGGGAGATCGGCGTCGTTGAGGACAGTCACCCGCTGGCCGACCATCTTCTCGTACGGCGCGGCGTTGCACGTGTCGGAGCCTGAAGCCAGAGGAGCTTCGACGGTCTCCGTCTTGATCGAACTCGTGCAGGCGGCAAGGGCAGCAAACAGCCCTACTCCGAGCGCGCGGGGAAGAAGCAGCATGTGGGAACCTCCGGTCTTCATATCGCAGAAGGCAACCATGTGCGGCGCAGCTCGGTCAAGCGAAAGCAACGGCACTACGGCAACCCTGTTAACATACCCGGCCTGGCACGATGGAGCGGCCTTCTCCGGATCCGCATCAATACAGGATTTTCATTCCGGAACAAACGCTTGCGGGCGCCACAACCGCAGGGGAAGCACCACATGTCGGCGGAGGGACGCTCATGAATTTGAACACCCGCGCCACCGCCGCCAATTTCATTATTAAAGGAAGCGCATCCGGCGCGACGATTCGATGGCACACCATCGATGAATTGTTCGGGGCTTGAGCGGCATTACTGCAAGACGCCGTAAAGTTCCATGTCGTGTCGGCTTCGACTCCTTTTGGGAGAAACCTGTTATATGGAGATTACCATGTGGCAACCGTTCCGCATGCGACTTAACCTGTTCTGCATTCCGGCAGCCGCCCTCGTGGCGTTCTTCCTTGCCAGTGTACCCGATGCAGCGCAGGCGTACGTGGGGCCCGGCGCCGGGCTGACCGCCATTGGCAGCGTGCTCGCGCTCCTCGCCGCCGTCGGCCTCGCGATCGTTGGCTTCATCTGGTATCCGCTGAAACGTCTTTTCAAGCGCAGCTCCACCCCCGCCGTCGGTGAGGGAGAGCGGAAGTGACATTGCTTGCGCTGATTGCCGGCTGCCTTGCCTTCATCGCCGTTCTGCGCGTCACGAATGCGGTCGCGGTGACCGGTCAGGCTGCGAGAACGGCCCAGCAGGCCGCTGCAGTCATGCAGTCGCGCGAGCTCTCCGACGATGAGAAGGAGGCGCATGTGCGCAGGGCCTCCGCGCATCTCCTTCGCAGCTTCGCCGGCATCACCCTGATCGGCGCCGCCGCTCTGCTGGCGCCGGCCGCAATCCTCTGGGGCGGGCAGTCGCTCGGGATTCTCCGAATGGAGGAGGCGCTCGAGATGGCGCTGGGTTGGCCGTTCCTGCTTGGCACGACGGCCTTCGCGCTCGGCGGATGGGGCGTAGCCCGCGCGCTGCGCACCTCCGATGAAGCCGTGTCGGCAGACCAGCGGACCGGCCCCGCAGGCGTTCCCTACGGCGCTGTCGACCGCGCCTTGCACAGCTTTGCCTTCCGCAATCCGGACCTGCAGAAGAACCTCGCGGACATGGAAACGCGGCTCTATCGGCGTTCCATTGATCCGGAACGCACCAGAAAGCCGGTCTTCGTGACATCACTGCCGCGTGCAGGTACCACCGTGATGCTCGACATGCTGGCAAAGCTCCCCGAGTTCGCCTCGGCGACCTACCGGCACATGCCGTTCACCCTGACGCCGCTGCTCTGGGGCCACATCACCGGCGCGATGCAGCGCAAGGCAGAGGTGAGCGAGAGAGCCCATGGCGACGGGATCGAGATCGGTTTCGACAGCCCGGAAGCCTTCGAGGAGATGGCCTGGCTTGCCTTCTGGCAGGATCACTATCACGACGACCGCATCGTTCCCTGGAAAGCAGATGAGAGCCACCCGGAGTTCGAGGCATTCTTCCGCCAGCACATGGCAAAGATCGTCGCGAGCCGCGCCGGTGGCGGCGCAACCCGCTACCTCTCGAAGAACAATGCCAATATCGCGCGCCTGCCGCTGCTCGAGCGACTGGTTCCGGACGCGACAATCGTCGTGCCGGTCCGCAACCCCTGGGCCCATGCCGCCTCGCTCCAGCGGCAGCATCTGCGGTTTCTCAAGCTCCATGACGAGGATACGTTCGCGCGCGCCTACATGGAGGGTCTTGGCCACTTCGAGTTTGGCAGAGCCTTGAAGCCGATCGCCTTTTCCTCCACCGCCCATGACATCGCGGCGGCCGGCGAGCTCGAGTTCTGGCTTCGTTACTGGGTCGATGCCTACCAGACCGTGCTCGAAACGGCGGGGCCTCAGGTGATCTTTGTTGATCATGATGCGCTCTGCCGCGCGCCGGGATCTGTCCTGCCCGCGCTCGCCGACGCTCTCGATATCGACACCGCCAAACTGCTGGCCGCCGGCCAGGGGCTGCGCGCCCAGAGTTCGGTAGCTGTGCCGAAGGCGCCCGCCGAGCTCATTGCCCATGCACAGGCGCTCCACGGCGAGCTCGTCGCCCTTTCCGTCCATCCGCGTGACGCGGAACCGAAGAGACTTGTGAGCCTCTAGATGAAAGACCGTCTTCCCGCCATTTCCTTCGTTACCTCCGCGGTGGTTCTCGCCTCGGTCTATGGCATCTTTGCGCAGCGTCAGGGCTGGTTCCCCGCGCCGCAGATCGCTCAGGCCGAAGACACCATTCGCGACGTGAAAGCCAACTGGAAGAACGACCTTGCGCTTGAGCCGACCCGGCATCTCGTCACGGCCCATAACCGCGGCCGGGACGAGAACGATCAAGGATATGCGCTCCACCTTCCCGATGCGGTCGCCCCCGGCTACACGCTGGTCGCCGGGCTCTCGAAGGATCAGGACAGCTCCGCCTTTTCGGTCGAGCTCTATGACGAAGAGGGCCAGCATCGCCACAGCTGGCCGGTCGACTACTCCAAGCTCGATCCGGAGGGTCTGAAACCGCTCAACGTGATGTTGCACGGGATGGAAATCTTTCCCGATGGGTCGATCGCAGTCACCTTCGATGCCGGCAACGCGATCGCGCGGCTCAACGCGTGCGGCGATCCGATGTGGGTCGTGAAGGGCGGCTATCACCACGCGATCACGCGCGACGGCAAGGGCGGGCTCTGGGCCTGGCGCAACAACGAGATCGTGCGGCTCGACGAGGAGACGGGCGAGATCATCAAGACGCTCTCTCTCGAGAACGACATCGTCAAGGCCGACGGCGGACAGGAAGGCGTCTTCCTCGTCCGCAGCTTCGCCGCAGGCGAGGACAAGCCCCTCTCTCTCGCCTCGGACCCGTTCCATGCAAATGATGTGGAGCCGCTGCGCGCCGAGATGGCAGATGCATTTCCCCAGTTCGAGGAGGGCGATCTGCTGATCAGCCTTCGGGAGATCAATCTGCTTGCGGTGGTCGCCCCTGATACCGGCGCATTGCGCTGGTGGCAGACTGGGCCCTGGCTCAAGCAGCACGATCCGGATTTCCAGCCCGATGGCACGATCGCGGTGTTCGACAATGCGACCGGCTCCGGCGCGTCGCGGATCCTTCGCATCGATCCGGTCACGCGTGATGTCACCACCGTGTTTGCCGGGACCACGGATGCACCGTTCTCCAGCTGGCAGCGCGGCAAGCAGCAGATGTTGCCGAACGGCAATGTTCTGGTGACCGAAGCCCAGCACGGACGGGTGTTTGAGGCAACGCCCGACGGCCAAATTGCCTGGGAGCGCGACATGGTCTGGGATGCGGAGCGCAACCTGATCGTGACAGAGGCGCGGCATGTTCCGGAGGACTTCTTCGGAGATACGCTTCCGGCCTGCGGCACATCCAAGGCAATGTAAGCAGCCGCCGCGGCGAGACACCGCGCGCAGCGAGATCGAGACGACGACGACCCAGGCTTGCCGAGCCTGGGCCGTCGTCGTTGTGGCGGCGGCGCCGACACCCCTCCGACGATCTGGCTCGCCTCTTCCTGGGAGACCAAGCGAGAAACGAAAACGGCCCCGAAAGACGGGGCCGTGTCGTTATTGAAAGGTCCGCTGTCCGCCTTCTCCGGGCGGACGCGATCCTTATTACATGCCGAGCTGCGCCTTCAGGGCAGCAACGTCGCGAACGCGCTGGGACGCCGCCATCTTCATGTCTTCCGGCGCATCACGCAGCGCCAGATCGGCGTCGGCGCTGAGAGCCTCCATCATTTCGGCGCTGAAGTCACCGCGCGGAACGGCCTGCTCGGCGAGGATCGACGCCGCGGTGGGCGAGATCTCGGCAAAGCCACCGGTGACGACATATTCCGCCGTCTCGCTGGCCGCGTTCACCTTCACCACACCCGGACGGAGCGTGGTGAGCAGCGGCGAGTGCTCGGGCATGGCGGTCAGGTCGCCTTCCATGCCCGGGATCTGCACGCTGGTGGCTGCCACGGAGGCGAGCTTGCGCTCCGGGCTCACCAGTTCGAACTGCATCGTGTCAGCCATTGCGTTGCTCCGCTCAGGCCGCTTCCGCGGCCATCTTCTCGGCCTTGGCGATCACTTCGTCGATGCCGCCGACCATGTAGAACGCCGCTTCCGGCAGGTGATCGAACTCGCCCTCGACGACGCGCTTGAAGCTGTCGATCGTGACATCGAGCGGAACCTGCACCCCGGGCGAACCGGTGAAGACTTCAGCCACGTCGAACGGCTGGGACAGGAATCGCTGGATCTTGCGGGCACGCGACACGGTGAGCTTGTCCTCTTCCGAGAGCTCGTCCATCCCGAGGATCGCGATGATATCCTGAAGCGACTTGTAGCGCTGAAGGATTCCCTGCACGTCGCGGGCGACCTGGTAATGTTCTTCGCCGATCACCATCGGATCGAGGAGGCGCGAGGTGGAGTCAAGCGGGTCCACCGCCGGATAGATCCCGAGCTCGGAAATCGCACGCGAAAGCACGGTGGTCGCATCGAGATGCGCAAACGAGGTCGCCGGGGCCGGGTCGGTGAGGTCGTCGGCGGGAACGTAGATCGCCTGAACCGAGGTGATCGAGCCATTGCGCGTCGAGGTAATGCGCTCCTGCAGAGCGCCCATGTCCGTGGCAAGCGTCGGCTGATAGCCCACGGCCGAAGGAATACGGCCGAGAAGCGCGGACACTTCCGAACCCGCCTGCGTGAAGCGGAAAATGTTGTCGACAAAGAACAGCACGTCGGTGCCGGACTGGTCGCGGAACTGCTCGGCCATGGTGAGGCCGGTCAGCGCGACGCGGGCACGCGCCCCCGGCGGCTCGTTCATCTGACCATAGACCAGCGCCACTTTCGACTTGGTCAGGTCGTCGGCATTGATGACGCCCGATTCGATGAACTCGTGATAGAGGTCGTTGCCCTCGCGGGTCCGCTCACCGACGCCAGCGAACACGGAATAGCCCGAGTGCACCTTCGCGATGTTGTTGATGAGCTCCTGGATGAGCACCGTCTTGCCCACGCCGGCACCGCCGAAGAGACCGATCTTGCCGCCCTTCGAGTAGGGCGCAAGCAGGTCGATCACCTTGATGCCGGTTACGAGGATCTCGCTTTCGGTGGACTGCTCGCTGAAATCGGGCGCTTCGGCATGGATCGGGCGGAGCGTATCAGAGCTGACCGGCCCCTTTTCGTCCACCGGCTCGCCAACCACGTTCACGATGCGGCCCAACGTGGCGTCACCAACCGGAACCGAGATCGGTCCCCCAGTATCGGTGACCGTTGCGCCCCGCACGAGACCGTCGGTGCCGTCCATCGCGATCGCGCGAACGGTCGATTCGCCCAGATGCTGGGCGACCTCGAGCACGAGGCGCCTGCCCTGGTTGTCGGTTATAAGGGCGTTCAGGATCTCGGGGAGCTCCCCTTCGAACTGCACATCGACCACAGCGCCGATGACCTGAGTGATCTTTCCGACAGCATTATCTGCCATTGCAATGGTCTCCGTATCCTTAGAGCGCCTCGGCGCCCGCAATAATCTCGATGAGTTCCGTGGTGATCGCTGCCTGGCGCGAACGGTTGTACTGGATCGTCAGGCGATCGATCATGTCGCCAGCATTGCGCGTGGCGTTGTCCATGGCGCTCATCCGGGCGCCCTGTTCCGAGGCGGCATTCTCGAGGAGAGCCGTGAAGATCTGCGTTGCGATTCCGCGCGGCAGCAGCTCAGCAAGGATGGCCCCTTCTTCAGGCTCGTAGTCGTACTGTGCTCCGCCAGCAGCACCTTCGGTTGCCTCGAATTCCGCCGGGATGAGCTGGCGGGCCGTGGGCACCTGGGTGATGACGTTCTCGAAGCGGTTGTAGAAGATCGTGCAGACATCATAGTCACCCGCGTTGAAGCGGTTGAGCAGATTGTGTGCGATATCGACGGCGTTGGTGTAGCCGATCCGGCGCACATCCGACAGGTCGACATGCTCGACGATCAGGTTTCCGTAATCGCGGCGAAGCTGCTCGCGGCCCTTCTTGCCAACCGTCAGGATCTTGACGTCCTTCCCCTCGGCCAGAAGACGCGCCAGATGGGCTCTGGCAAGCTTCACGATCGATGAGTTGAAGCCCCCGCAGAGACCGCGTTCTGCGGTCGCAACCACCAGAAGGTGCTTTTCCGACTGGCCTGTGCCCGTGAGCAGCCGCGGCGCGGACGGGCTGCTGGCCACACCCGCCGCGAGATTGCCCAGAACAGCCTCCATCCGCTCGGCGTAGGGCCGAGCGGCTTCGGCCGCCTCCTGGGCGCGGCGGAGCTTGGCCGCCGCGACCATCTGCATGGCCTTGGTGATCTTTCGCGTGGACTTGACGCTCTCGATCCGGATTTTTAGGTCCTTAAGGCTCGGCATGAGCGGCCCCCCTTCCTATCGGATCGAATTAAGCGAACGTCTTGGCGAAACCGTCGATGGCGGCAACGATCTCCTTCTCGAGATCACCGGCAACCTTCTGATCTTCCTTGCGGATCTTCTCCAGAAGCGCGGCATCGCTGCTGCGGATATGGGCAAGCAGGCCGCGCTCGAACCGACCGACATCACGCACCGGCAGCTTGTCCAGGTAACCGTGGGTGCCGGCGTAGATCACGATGACCTGCTCGGCATTGGTCAGCGGCGAATACTGCGGCTGCTTCAGCAGCTCGACCAGACGCGCGCCACGATTGAGCAAACGCTGGGTCGCCGCGTCGAGATCCGAACCGAACTGAGCGAAGGCCGCCATTTCACGATACTGCGCCAGCTCGAGCTTGATCGAGCCCGCGACCGATTTCATCGCCTTGGTCTGGGCCGAAGAGCCCACGCGGCTCACCGAGAGACCGACGTTCACCGCCGGGCGAATACCCTGATAGAAGAGCTCGCTCTCGAGGAAGATCTGGCCGTCTGTGATCGAGATCACGTTGGTCGGAATATAGGCCGACACGTCGCCTGCCTGCGTCTCGATGATCGGGAGCGCGGTCAGCGAACCGGCGCCGTGATCTTCGTTGAGCTTCGCGGCGCGCTCGAGGAGCCGGGAGTGGAGGTAGAACACGTCGCCCGGATAGGCTTCACGCCCCGGCGGACGGCGGAGAAGGAGCGACATCTGGCGGTAGGCCACCGCCTGTTTCGACAGGTCATCATAAATGATGAGGCCGTGCATGCCATTGTCGCGGAAGTACTCCGCCATCGCGCAGGCCGAGTAGGGCGCGAGGTACTGCATCGGCGCCGGCTCGGACGCGGTCGCGGCAACCACGATCGAGTAGTCGATCGCGCCGGTTTCCTCGAGCTTGCGGACAAGCTGCGCGACGGTCGAACGCTTCTGCCCGACAGCCACGTAGACGCAGTAGAGCTTCTTGCTCTCGTCGTCGCCTGCAGCCTCGTTGTAGACTTTCTGGTTCAGGATCGCGTCGAGCGCCACGGCGGTCTTGCCGGTCTGGCGGTCGCCGATGATGAGCTCACGCTGGCCGCGGCCGATCGGGATGAGTGCGTCGATCGCCTTGAGGCCGGTCGCCATGGGCTCGTGCACGGATTTGCGCGGGATGATGCCCGGCGCCTTCACGTCGGAGATGCGGCGTTCGGATGTATCGATCGGACCCTTGCCGTCGATCGGATTGCCGAGCGCGTCGACGACGCGGCCGAGCAGGCCCTTGCCAACCGGCACGTCCACGATCGAACGGGTGCGCTTGACAACGTCGCCTTCCTTGATGTCGCGGTCGGAGCCGAAGATCACGACGCCGACGTTGTCCACCTCGAGGTTCAGCGTCATGCCACGAATGCCGCCGGGAAATTCGACCATCTCGCCGGCCTGCACGTTGTCCAGACCGTGCACGCGGGCGATACCGTCGCCGACGGAGAGCACGCGGCCAACTTCGGCGACCTCGGCTTCCTGTCCGAAATTCTTGATCTGCTCCTTGAGAATCGCGGAGATTTCAGCGGCTTGGATCGTCATTATCCGACCTCTTTCATGACATTCTGCAGACTGGCGAGCTTGGCGCGGACCGACGTATCGATCATCTTGGAGCCGACTTTGACCACAAGACCGCCGATCAGGCTCTCGTCCACCTTTACATTGAGCCGGATGTCACTGCCGACACTGCCCTTGAGGGCGGCGGCAAGTGCATCCGTCTGTTCAGGGCTGAGTTCGCGGGCGGTGGTGACATCCGCCTGAACTTCGCCGCGATCCGCGGCGATCATCGCCTTGATCTGAGCGATCAGTTCCGGAAGCACGAAAAGCCGCCGGTTCTTTGCCATGAGGCCGAGGGTGTTGCCGACCTCGGCGCCGATGCCCATCTTCGCGACAAGCGCACGCAGGGCATAGCCCAGATCTTCGCGGGAATAGATGGGAGAGGAGATCAGTTTCCTGAGATCCGCACTCTCGGCGAGGGCAGCTTCCAGCGCCTGCAGGTCAGACTCGACCGTCGGGAGGGAATTGCCTTCCTTGGCAAGCTCAAAAAGGGCAGTGGCGTATCGCCCGGCTACCCCTGAGGTCAAAGATGCTGAGCTGGACACATACACCCCTTCGCAGTTTCACCCCACGGACGAATGTCCGACCGGCATAATTTGTTGGAATGACGGCGCTCCCCGCTCCGCCAAATTCGGCGCGGTGATAGCAGAGGCATTGCTGCAAGGCAATACGCCTGCCCCACGGAAGTGATAAGATTCACCCCACAAATACGCAATTATCGTACCCTGAGCCGTCCGCGCCGCACATCCGGCAGCGCCGCCGGGAAGACCGGTAGAATCGCCTCAGGCAAGATGCTCCGAGACCACCGTGCGGCGCATGGGGCTGCCGCGTTCGTCCAGCCCTCGCCGGTGTCGCTCGAGGCACGGCCTGGCGGGCTGTACCGCACTGCGTCGCATGTTCGAAACCGGCCGCGGAGGAGCACCCGCAAGCCCCTCGAGCACCTCGAGCGGGCCAGGCACAACGACACGCGTGCCATTCTGCGGGCGCGCGAAGACCTGCTTGCTGGCTTCGACGAGCAACGCGCCAGCCATCAGCCGAGGGTCGTAGCGCCGGCCAATACGCTCCCAGAGCCCGGAGGTCCTGAGCCAGAACTTGCGATGGGAGGGAGGCCAATACAGGGCCGCAGCATGGCGGCCCGCTTCGAAACGGTGCTTGTCGAGCTGTGCCTCGATCTGGCCCAAGGTGTAGGGTCGGCCGTTGCCGAAGGGCGTGACATCACGCCTTGCCCAGAGGCCGGCGCGATTGGGCACGACGAAGATCACCTGCCCGCCTGGCGCGAGCACGCGCCAGATCTCCGCAAGCAGGTCGACCGGCCGCTCGCTCGTCTCGAAACCGTGGGCGACGACGAGCCGGTCGATACTGCCCGCAGGGACCGGCCAGTGCGTTTCCTCCACCAGCGCGGAAACGTTGGGTGCGCCGCTCGGCCAGGGCATTACACCCTGCTGTGCCGGCATCAGGCTGATGACCCGCCGGGCTTCCCCGAGAAAGGGTCGCAGAAGGGGTGCGGCAAAGCCGAAGCCCGCAACCTGCATGTCATGCACGTCGGACCAGAAGGCGCGCAGCGCTTCCTGCAGTGCGCGTTGCGCCGCACGGCCGAGCCGCGTGCGGTAGTAAAAGGTCCGAAGGTCGAGAACATCCTGATACATTGCGCGATCCTAGCCGATCGGAGAGACTTGCGCCAATGGTTCGCCGGACCAGCGAAGGAGAGTTCTGACATGCCGCTTGAAATCGTCACCGTCCCCTGTCTCGCCGACAATTATGCCTATCTGTTGCGCGACGCAGCAACCGGCAAGGTCGCGCTCGTCGATGCGCCGGAAGCCGCCCCGATCCGGGCCGCCCTCGAGGCGCGCGGCTGGGGGCTCGACCTCGTTCTCGTGACCCATCACCATGCCGATCACGTCAACGGCGTCGATGCCCTGCGCAAGACCTTCGGCGCGAAGGTTGCGGGCGCGGCGGCGGATGCCGCCCGCCTTCCGGAGCTCGATATCGCGCTGCACGAGGGCGACACGATTGCCGTCGGCGACAGCACTGGCAGCGTGCTCGACGTCTCCGGACACACCGTCGGCCACATAGCCTTCTATTTTCCCGAATCCGGCGCCCTCTTCTCGGCCGACAGTCTCATGGCGCTCGGATGCGGCCGCCTCTTCGAAGGCAGCCCCGAGCAGATGTGGCAGAGCCTCACGAAGATGGCGGCCCTGCCCGGCGACACGCTGGTCTACTCCGGGCACGAATACGCCGCATCGAACGCCCGCTTTGCCCTTGCCATCGACCCGGAGAATCCGGCGTTGCAGAAGCGGGCGGACGAGATTAACCTCAAGGTAAAGGAAGGCACACCAACCGTGCCCGTGCGTCTGGACCTCGAACAGGCGACCAATCCGTTTCTCCGTGCGTCAGACCCAGACCTGAAGGCCAAACTTGGCCTTTCCGATCAACAGGATGCACAAGTTTTTGCCGAGATCCGCAGACGCAAGGACTCTTTCTGAGCAATCGTGAAAAATTGTGCAGATTTAAAGCATGGCCCCGATAAATCTTTTTGTCGCAAGCGAGCGCTGAGGCATAATCGGGACTTGAAGTGAGTGGATTACAACCGAAGTTTAACTGGTATCCGCGTAGGATCGGAGCATCCTACCCGTAGGCCGGTACCCCAGACCGGCGGGTCTAGACCGGAAGGACGCAGAGAATGCCCTCTTTCTCCAGTACTCTCGAAGCCGCAATTCACAACGCCCTTGGCCATGCCAACCAGCGCAAGCATGAACTCGCGACACTGGAGCATCTGCTGCTGGCCCTTCTGGACGAGCCGGACGCAGCGCGCGTCATGAAAGCCTGCGGGGTGGAAATAGAAGCCCTGCGAAAGACGATCGTGGCCTTCCTCGACGAGGAACTCGACGCGCTCGTCTCCGATATCGAGGGCTCGGAAGCCGCACCCACGACCGGCTTCCAGCGGGTGATCCAGCGCGCCGCCATCCATGTTCAGAGCTCAGGCCGCTCAGAAGTCACCGGCGCGAACGTGTTGGTTGCGATCTTCGCCGAGCGCGAAAGCCACGCCGCTTACTTCCTGCAGGAGCAGGACATGACCCGCTATGACGCGGTCAATTACATCAGCCACGGCGTCGCCAAGGACCCGTCCTACGGTGAGGCCCGCCCCGTGAAGGGGGCAGAAAGCGCGGAGGAACCCAAAACGCAGCCCCAGTCGAGCAAGGATGCCGAAGAGACGGCGCTCCAGAAATACTGTGTGGATCTCAACGAGAAGGCCGAGCAGGGCGACGTCGATCCGCTGATCGGCCGCGAACACGAAGTCGAGCGCTGCATTCAGGTGCTCTGCCGCCGGCGCAAGAACAACCCGCTGCTGGTGGGCGACCCGGGCGTCGGCAAGACGGCGATCGCCGAAGGGCTTGCCCGCAAGATCGTCGATGGCGAAACGCCGACGGTCCTCGCCGAAACCACGATCTACTCTCTCGACATGGGCGCACTGCTCGCCGGCACCCGCTATCGCGGCGATTTCGAAGAGCGGCTGAAGGCCGTGATGAAGGAGCTCGAGTCGCATCCGAACGCGATCCTCTTCATCGACGAAATCCATACCGTGATCGGTGCAGGCGCCACCTCGGGCGGCGCGATGGACGCCTCCAACCTGCTGAAGCCCGCGCTTCAGTCGGGCACGCTCCGCTGCATGGGCTCGACGACCTACAAAGAATATCGGCAGCACTTCGAGAAGGACCGTGCGCTCTCCCGGCGGTTCCAGAAGATCGACGTCAACGAGCCGAGCGTCGATGATGCCTTCAAGATCCTCAAGGGCCTGAAGCCCTACTTCGAGGAGCATCACGACATCCGCTACACGGTCGACGCGATCCGTACTGCCGTGGACCTCTCGGCCCGCTACATTCATGACCGCAAACTCCCGGACAAGGCGATCGACGTGATCGACGAAGCCGGTGCGGCCCAGCATCTGCTGCCCGAAACGCGCCGCCGGAAGACGATCGGGACCAAGGAAATCGAGGCTGTCGTGGCCAAGATCGCCCGCATCCCGCCGAAGAACGTCTCCAAGGACGACGCCGAGGTGCTGAAGGATCTCGAAGCTTCGCTGAAGCGCGTTGTGTTCGGCCAGGACAAGGCGATCGAGGCTCTGTCCTCGGCGATCAAGCTTGCCCGTGCCGGGCTGCGCGAACCCGAGAAGCCGATCGGCAACTACCTCTTCACCGGCCCGACCGGCGTCGGCAAGACCGAGGTCGCCAAGCAGCTCGCCGATGTGCTCGGCGTCGAACTGCTACGCTTCGACATGTCGGAATACATGGAGAAGCACACGGTCAGCCGCCTCATCGGTGCGCCTCCGGGTTATGTCGGCTTCGATCAGGGCGGGCTTCTGACCGATGGTGTGGATCAGCACCCGCATTGCGTGCTGCTGCTCGACGAGATGGAGAAGGCCCATCCGGACGTCTACAACATCCTGTTGCAGGTGATGGACAATGGCCGGCTCACCGATCACAACGGCCGGACGGTGGATTTCCGCAATGTCGTGCTCATCATGACCTCGAACGCGGGTGCTGCGGAACAGGCCAAGGAAGCACTCGGCTTCGGACGCGCCCGGCGCGAAGGTGAGGACACGGCTGCCGTCGAGCGGACGTTCAGCCCAGAGTTCCGCAACCGTCTCGATGCGGTGATTCCGTTTGCGCCGCTGCCGAAGGAGATCATTCTCCGGGTTGTCGAGAAGTTCGTGCTTCAGCTCGAAGCTCAGCTTCTGGATCGCAATGTGCAGATCGAGCTCTCGCCGGAAGCAGCAGAATGGCTCGGGGATCGCGGCTACGACGACAAGATGGGGGCGCGCCCGCTGGGCCGCATCATTCAGGAGAACATCAAGAAGCCGCTCGCCGAAGAGCTTCTCTTCGGCAAGCTCACCAAGGGCGGTCTGGTCCGTGTGCTCGTCAAGGACGACGCTCTTGACCTTCAGATCGATCCGGCCGGGGCTCCGCGGCTTGCGGCAAAGAAGACTCCGCTTCTTACCGCCGAATAACAGGCCACGGACGTGGCGAAAAAATGGGGCGCCCGGTCAGGGCGTCCCTTTCTCATTTCAAGTCGTCTGCAAACAGGCTCCGCTAGAGAAGAGTTACTCCGGCGAGCGTATCCAGAGATCGAGCCGACCCGGCGCCGCATCGGGCAGAAGGTTGCCATAATCGCGGACGACAACCGATCCTTCCGGCTCACCGAGCGCCGGGGCAATCTCCCGGGCAAGAGTCTCCGCGGCCGATTTATCGCCCTCTGCATAGTAGCCGACGCGCGAAATCGCGATCCGGAAGGGAATCTCCTCCACCACCACGGAGTCATGCCCGGCAGCAGCCAGCGCGTCGAGCAATGCGCTGCGCTCCGCAGCCGGATATCCCGGGCTCAATCTCAGGCGCAGCGCCGTCTGGGATGACACTGCCGCCGGAGCGGCGGCATCGCGCGGCAACGGCGCAGACTGCGTGACGCCCCCGCCAGCAGGCTCCGACGTCACATCCGTTACATCCGTTGCATCCCCCTCCTGCGCCGGCGCCATGTCCACTTCCGCTGGAGCCTGCTCCGGTACGGGCGTGGACGACGCTGTCTCCGTGGGCTCGGGCGCAGCTGGGCCGGACAGCACAGATTCGCGCAAGTAAACCGCCGCGCCGATAATTGCCGCAGCAATCACGATGCCGGCAAAGATTGCAGGCACAAGCGATCCGCGCCGGGGAGGTGCCGAGGCAACCGGCCCGACCGTACGCAGCGTGGGGGCTTCGCTCTGGGCGGTCGTATGAGCCTCCCCCACGGCAGGTGATTGCCGCAAAGTCGCGGAGGGCTTTTGTGGCGTATCTGCGGGCCGTATCGGCCAGAACGCATCTGGATCCTCTGGCCGCCGAGGACGCGGCGGGCCACCGGCAGCAGCCACAGGGCGCACGGGTTTTGCCGGCGGCGGCACTGGCGACGACGGAGGCTCGGAGTCGCGCGCATCGCTGCGGGGCACACTCCGCCACGGCCCGGAGACCGCGCCCGCGCGGATATTGTCGCGTCGGCCCCAGTTGTTCGCCAGCTTGCCTGGCGGCTTGCGCGGCTCATCCAAGATGAGAACCCCTTACCAAACTCCGTCTGACACACACACAGGCCAGACCTCAGGTCGCGCAGGCATGATAGGACAGGAAATGCCGGTTTCGAAAGCGCCAATCGGAAGCGTCGTTAAGCAGATGGGGCGGCATGACACTAGCGCCATCCACCCGCATCCCGCGTGACAAGAACAACATACCAGTTACAGACAGAAACCAAAAAAACAGACTCCGAGTCGGCGGACGGCCTCACCACCGAACCGTTTGTCTTTCGCAGGCGCTTCCTCCATGGCCAGCACCCAATTACACGAAATACATGTCATGCATGTTACGGCAATGCAGCATCGCGCCCGCTCCGCGGCACAACGCACCCGATCGGCCTCAGGTTCCTGCTGCCGGACCTTTCAGGCCGCGGGCGGCCGGGTCGCCTGCATCGAAGGACGTTCGGCGAAGCTTGCCTCCCAACGGGCAAGCGATGGACGCCCGGATCGCCAACCCCGATCGTCATGGCGTAAGTCCAGATAGCCGAGCGCGCAGCCAATCGCGATCTGTGGCGCACCAACCGGGCCCGCAAGATGCGAGATCCAGCGCGCCTCGAGTGCATCCAGGCCGCGATTGACCTTGCCCCACTGCGCTTCGACCCAAGCCTCGGAGCGCTGCTCCGGCGGCCGGCATCGGGCCTCATAGACCATGAGCACGGCGGCCTCGGTCATCGCATGACCCGTCGCCTCAAGCGTCAGCGCCTCCCAGAGACTGGGTGGCGAGGGATAGAGCCTTGCACCGGCGAGATGATCGATATAGCGCGAGATCACGCGGCTGTCGTAGAGCGCAGGGCCATCCGGGCGCTCAAGTGTCGGGATCTTCCCCGCCGGATTCTGGCTGAGCGGCATGGTTCCCGGTTCGGTGGCCGTCCCCGACACCGTCACGATCTCGACCTGATCGATCAGGCCGGTCTCGTGGAGCGCCACCATCACCATTCGAACGAAGGGCGAGGCTGGCGAATGAAAGAGACGCATCCTCAATCCACCTTGCGAAACCGCATGCGTCCGAGGGCGGCAAGATCCACCTCGACGCCCGGCCCTCTGCGGCCGAAACGCAGCACCCGGCGAAGCCGACCATGCCCATGCACCGCCTGCTCGGCCTCGGCCCGGTGGGCATGGCTGCGGACACCTTCGGGCAGGTCGTCCAGCACGCGTTCGTGAACCGCATCCTTGGGTTCGGGGGATCGGCTGCGGGCAGCATAGAGAGCCACACCGGCCACCGCAGCATAGCGGAGCGCGGTCCATGCAAGAGGCGAAAGCGCGATCGGGGCTGGCATCGTCGTTCTCCGGCGAGACGGTTACCTCCCTAATAAGGGGACAAGACCGCTCATAATCAAGCGTCATGATCGAGCGCCTTGGCCCGCTTCGGGCTCACCGGCGTCTGTATCGGCGGATTGCGCAGACCCGGCCCGCTGGCTAATCTCTCCCCACCTGCGGCCCGGGGAGATGATCCGGCCCGCCTCGTGACAAAGAGGACAAGGCGTGATCAGACCTGCGTTTCTGGCGATACTGGCCGTTCTTTCTCTGGCAGCCTGCAATACGGTCGAAGGCATGGGCCAGGATCTCTCCGCCGCAGGGGATGCCATGACGAGCACCGCCGGAGACGTGAAGCACAAGATGTAGGTCAGGCGCGCCGGCCGAGACTTCAACCCGGCGACAGCAGGGGCAGGCTCAGGCCGAAGGTCTCGGCCAGAAGCACCGCATTCAGGGTGAGGACCACCACGGCCGCAAGGCTCGCCAGCAGGCGCAGGCCCCGTCCGATGGCGAAATCGCCCATCACATCCCGGCGCCCGGCAAAGATGATGAGCGCGATCATCGGCACCGGAAGGGCAACGCTCAGCACCACCTGGCTCATGACGAGTGCCCTCGTGGCGTCGACTCCCATTGCCACGACAACGAAAGCCGGGACCATGGTCACCAGTCGCCGCAGCCAGATCGGCACCCGCATCCGCAAGAAGCCCTGCATGATGAGCTGCCCTGCCATCGTGCCCACCACCGAGCTCGACACACCAGAGGCAATGAGAGAGACGAGAAAGACCGCCGCAGCCGCGCCGCCGAGCAGCGGCGTGAGCGTGTGATAGGCGGTCTCGATCTCGGCAACCTCGCTGTGCCCTGCATGAAACGCGCTCGCCGCCATCATCACCATGGCAATGTTGACGAGCCCGGCGACAGACAGGGCCACCACGACCTCGACGTTGGAGAAGCGCAACACCTTGCGCCGCTCGTCATCGCTGCGCACGACCGCACGGCTCTGCGTCAACCCCGAGTGAAGGTAGATGGCGTGCGGCATGACGGTTGCGCCGATGATCCCGACCGCAATCGTGAGCGCCGCCGCATCGGGCATCACTGGACGGGTCAGCCCTTGCGCAGCCTCGCCCCAGTTGATCGGCGCGATCAGGATTTCCGCGAGATAGCAGAGCCCGATCACCCCGACGAGCGCACCGATGATGAGCTCCATCGGCCTGAAGCCCTTGCCCTCGAAGAGAAGCAATCCGTAGGTGACGATCGCCGTCACGCCCATGCCCGCCATGAGCGGGAGATCAAAGAGCAGCGAGAGGCCGATGGCGCCGCCCAGAAACTCCGCAAGATCCGTCGCCATCGCCGCGATCTCGCTCACGATCCACATGACCAGGACAACCGGAGCGGCGAAATGCGCCCGGCACAGTTCCGCCAGATTCTTGCCGGTCACGATGCCGAGCCGCGCGGAAAGCGCCTGAAACAGCATTGCGATGAGATTGGCGAGCAGAACCACCCACAGGAGCGTGTAACCGTAACCTGCACCAGCCTGTATGTTCGTCGCGTAATTGCCTGGATCCATGTAGGCAACGGAGGCGACGATCGCGGGGCCAGCAAAGAGCAGCGCTGCGAAGGGCCCTCGCCGCGAACCGCCAAGCACTTCCGACATTGCCGATTGCGCCCTGACACTCAGGGAAGACTCTCCGTCCATGATACTCCACACGCCCGAACGGCCGCAAATAAACCCTAGGCTACACTTTATTGCCGTGACATAAACTCCACCGTGATGTATGTCCACGCCCAAGTTGCGGCAAGCGGCGCGAAATGATCCACGAGCCAGTCAAGGCAAGCGGGAGGCGCATATGGGCAGTATGGGCAGACAGACACTTTCGCAGGAGGCGCCGAGCGCGCCGGAGCGTTTCAGCCAGGCCCGCGCCGCTCAGGCGATGGCCGTGCTGGAAGACTATGCCGAGATGATCGACGATCTGATCGAGGAGCTCGGCGAGGCTCGGGTAACCGATATCGCGGAGCGCATGGGGGTCACACACCCGACCGCCACAAAAGCGGTTGCCCGCCTCAAGCGCGAGGGCCTCGCCGTCTCACGCCCCTATCGGGGTGTTTTCCTGACCGAGGCCGGCAGCACCCTGGCTGCGCGGGTTCGGGCGCGCCATCGCACGGTCGTCGACCTGCTGTTGGCCGTGGGCGTGCCTGCCGAAACCGCCGAACTCGATGCCGAGGGCCTGGAGCATCATGTGTCCGACACGACGCTCCGCGCCTTCGAGGCCTATCTGGCGCGCGCCGCGCGGAACGTGCCTGGCTGAAGCCGCCGGCCGCCGGGCAAAAATCTGCTGCCACGATTGCATTGCAACTTGCAGGTGCTGGACGTGTCGCCATCGCAGTACATATCCTGATCGACCCAGCGCAAAACGCCGTGGTCCGCCCTGCCGCGCGTCCAGCTCGGCTGGCGGTAAGAACAGAATCGAAAAGGAATGTCACATGAAGAAACCCGCGATACTCGCCATCGTTGCGCTGCTTGCACTCAGCGCCTGCAATACCGTCAAGGGCATGGGCGAGGACGTCTCGACAGCCGGGGACTCGATGTCGAACACGGCAGGCGAAGTCCAGAGCGACATGTGACCGGGCGGTCGCGCTTCGCGCTCAGAGCGGCTCCGCCAGCAGAAGCGCGCCATCCGTTCCCGAGATCCGCGCAGGCACGATAGCGCCCGGCGCGTGATGTCCTGAGAGCCGGGTCTGGGTGAAGCCTTCGGTGCGGCCCAGATCCGGCTTTTCCATAAGAAGCCGGACCTCACGACCCTGCATCGCCTCGAGATGGGCCGCGATTCTCTCTTCACCGACAGCACGGAGCCGTGCCGCTCGTTCCCGGATGGCGCAGCCCTCGACCTGAGGCATCCGTGCGGCAGGCGTGCCCTGCCGCGGGCTGAACGGGAAGACATGCAGCCAGGTCAGGCCGCATTCTTGAACCAGACGCACGGAATTCTCGAACGCCTCCTCCGTTTCGGTCGGAAAGCCCGCGATGATGTCGGCGCCGAAGATGACTTCCGGCCGCGCTGCGCGAATCGTTTCGCAGAAGGCAATCGCGTCTTCCCGCAGATGCCGCCGCTTCATCCGCTTCAGGATCAGATTGTCGCCATGCTGGAGCGAGAGATGCAGATGCGGCATGAGCCGCGCCGCGCTGCCGATGATTTCGACAAGCTGCGGATCGGCCTCTACCGAATCGATGGACGAGAGCCGGAGCCGCGGCAGATCGGGCACGCGCACGAGAATTTCCGCCACCAGTGACCCGAGCTTCGGAGCGCCCTCGAGATCGGCGCCCCAACTCGTAAGGTCGACACCGGTCAGCACCACCTCGTTGAAGCCCTTGCCAACGAGACGCGCCACCTGCTCCACGACTCGCCCCGCCGGCACAGAGCGCGAATTGCCGCGGCCATAGGGGATGATGCAGAAGGTGCAGCGATGGTCGCAGCCGGTCTGCACCTGAACATAGGCCCGCGCCCGCTCGCCGAGCCCGTCAACCAGCGGCGCCACGGCGCGCCGTTCGGCCATGATATCGCCGACCTCGACCGCCCCGCCCTCGTTCCGTGCGATCCGCGCCCAGGTTTCCGGTCGGAGCTTCTCGCCATTTCCGACCACCACATCCACTTCGGGCATGGCACCGAAGCGCGCGGCTTCGGTCTGCGCCGCGCAGCCTGTCACGATCAACCGTGCCTGGGGGTCTTCGCGGCGGATGCGGCGGATCTGCTGGCGCGCCTGCCGCACAGCCTCCCCCGTCACCGCACAGGTGTTGACCACGACGGCGTTGTCGAGCCCGGCATCGCGCGCGAGGTTCTGCATGACCTCGGTCTCGTAGGAATTGAGCCGGCAGCCGAATGTCCGGAAATCGGGCAGTTTCATGCGACCGCCTCCAGAAACGCGGCGTCAAGTTCACCCTCGAAGACCAGGGCCGTGGGCCCCGTCATCCAGACCCCGTCCTCACGCCAGTCTATGTGAAGCGGCCCGCCATCCAGAATGACGGTCACCGCGTGTTCCGTGAGCCCCCGCCGCGCCGTCACCACCGCACTGGCGCAGGCACCCGAACCGCAGGCCTGAGTGATCATTCCGCCCCGCTCCCAGACCCGCATGCGGATCGTCTCGCGGTCGATCACCTGGACGAACTCGACATTGGTGCGCTCGGGGAAAAGCGGATCATGCTCGAAACGCGGCCCTTCCCGTTCAAGATCGACCGCTTCGGCATCCGGGACCACGAAGACGCAATGGGGATTGCCCATTCCGGCCGCACCGGGGCGTCCCGGCAGCGGCAGGTTGTCGAGCTCCATCTCTCGTGCGAGCGGAACGCTCTGCCAGTCGAGCTGCGGTAGCCCCATGTTGACGCGGACGAGCCCTTCGCCTGCGTCCTCGGCCCGGAGCACGCCGCGGCCGGTCACGAGCTCGAGCGCCGTCGCCCCGGTCTCGTTCATCAGCAGGCGCGCGACACAGCGGGTCGCGTTGCCACAGGCCGCCGCCCTGCTTCCGTCCGAGTTCCAGAAATCGATTCGCGTCTCGCCCGCCGCGCCGACACGGATCACCACAAGCTGGTCGAAGCCTATGCCGCGATGACGATCCCCGAGCGCGCGGGCGAGCGCAGGCGTAACCGGATCGTCGCCCTTGCGCGCGTCGATCACGACAAAATCGTTGCCGAGCCCATGCATCTTCAGGAACCGAAGTCCACGGGGCCGGGAGGTGATGCGAGAATCGTCTTTCATGGGCGCTATATAGGCGAATCCCTCCGCTTGGACCATGGGGCCCAAATTCGATGAATTTGCGCTTGACCCTGTCGCGCTACCCCCTTAGGTGTCCCCGAGCTTTGGGCCCGTAGCTCAGTTGGTAGAGCAACTGACTTTTAATCAGTGGGTCACAGGTTCGAATCCTGTCGGGCTCACCAAGGCATTGACAGACTTCCGCGGAAGCGCGGGCCCGTAGCTCAGTGGTAGAGCAGTTGACTCTTAATCAATTGGTCGAAGGTTCGAATCCTTCCGGGCCCACCACCTCCTCCCAGACCTGAAATACCTTGGCAGGTATTTGCGCGCAGGCTCTTCACCGCAAACGTTTCACGTGAAGCTTTTGCTCGTGGCTCAGCCGCCGAGGCGGCCCCGCCCCGCAGGGCCAAGGCGCCCCTGCAGCGGCATCAGCCAGCGCCGTCGAGCGCGGCGAGCTCTTCTTCCGTCAGCACCCGCGAGCGGGTGAGGAAACGCTTCTCGCGCCCGTTGTCGAGGCTGAACATGCCGCCCCGCCCCGGCACCACGTCAAGGATGAGCTGGGTGTGCTTCCACACCGCGAACTGCGGCCCGGAGATCCACACCCTGGTTCCGTCGATCTCTCCAAGGCAGACATCCGTGTCGCCGACCTGAAAATCGCTCACCGGGTAGCACATCGGAGACGATCCGTCGCAGCATCCGCCCGATTGGTGAAACAGCACCTCGCCGTGATCGGCCCGGATTTCCGCGAGCAGCTGCCGCGCCGCCGCCGTGGCCGTCACCCGCGTGAAACGTTCCGTCCCGGGAAGCGGCCCATCCTCGGTCACACAGGAAATTGTGGTCTCGGTCATCGCGGCGATCCTCCCCATCTTGCCCCGGCAGCAAAGGTTGTCGGGGCGTCAAACGCAACCTAGACATTCGTGCCGAACCCGGATTCGGCCGCAGGAGACCGTCATGTCCGACTGGATCGACCTCACCCGACCGATGAATTCCGCCCTGCCCATCTACTCGGAAGGGCCTTACGCGGACCCCCCGTTCGCTACTGCGCGCTGGTCGGAAGTCGCGCGCGAAGGCTTCGAGGTATGGCAACTCTCGCTCGGAACCCAGACAGGCACCCATATCGACGCGCCGAGCCACTTCGTTTCCGGTGGGGCCTGCCTCGAGTCCCTCTCGCCTGCCGACTGCATCGGCCAGTATTTCCACCTGTCCGCCGCCGCGCTCGCCCGCGGTCATCCGCCAGACAGGTACCAGGGCGAAAGACTGCTCTTCCTCGATGCACATCCGGAGGTGGTCGCGAGCGAGGTCACGCTTCAGTCCCTTCTCGCGCTGCCCGCCCGCGTCTGGATCATGGCCGGGGCGTTGCGGATCCACAGCTCCGACCCGTTCCGACTGAACCGTGCCCTGGCGCAGGCCGGGCGGTTCCTCATCGAGGATCTCAACCCGTCCGAGCTCGCCCGCGTGCCGCCAAGAGGCGAGGCCGTTGCCCTGCCCCTCCGTCTCACCGGCGTCAGTGGTTCGCCCGTCCGTCTCCTCGTCCGGGGTCTCGATGCCTGAGAACACGCGCTTCCACGTCATCACCGGCGGTCCGGGGTCGGGAAAGAGCACGCTCCTCGCGCGCCTGGCCGACTGGGGCATTGCGCAATCCGACGAAGCCGGCCGCGCGATCATCCGCGACCAGAGCGCGATCGACGGCCCCGCCTTGCCCTGGCGGGACCGCGCGCTCTTCGCCGAACTCATGCTCTCCCGCGAGCTGCACTCCTACCGCGCTGCGGCAGCCTCTTCCGGCCCCGTGATTTTCGACCGCGGCATTCCCGACGTGATCGGCTACCTCCGGCTCGAAGGCCTTCCGGTCCCGCCCCATCTCCTGCGTGCTGCGGAGAGCTTCCGCTACAATGCCCGCGTCTTTTTCGCGCCGCACTGGCCGGAGATCTATCGAAACGACGCCGAGCGGCGGCAGGATCCCGAAACTGCGCGCCGGACCTGCGAGGCGATGATCGCGGTCTATGCCGACTGCGGCTACCGGATCGTCGAGCTGCCGTGTGCGCCCGTCGAGGTCCGTGCCGAATTCATCTGCAAGGCCCTTGCGTGAGGCCCGCTCAATCGACCGGTCGGTGGCGCCGCAGGAGCCGCCACTCGTGCCAGATCAGCACCATGACGACGAGATCGAAGATGGTAAGCAGGATCAGCCCGAGGGAATGGGTATAGCTGTAGCGGTAGAGCTGATAGGCGATGAACCCCGCCATTGCGACGAGCGAGGCCGGATAGGCGACGAGCTTTTCCCGCAGCAGCCCGACCACGAGCACGACCTTTATCAGCCCGTGGCTGACGAGATACCAGGCGTAGAAGGACTCGGTCGCCCCCGTAAGCCCCTGCGCCGCTGCCAGAAGATGCGTGGCGACGAAATCGCGCGGATCCTCCACCAGCTCCTCCCGGGTGAGGCGGTTCACCAGAGCGAGGATCTGCTGCGTGCTCACGAAATAGAAGAGCAGCCCGCCGGCGATCTCGATCAGCGCATGCAGCCCCTTGAGGATCACGCTCACGCGAAAGACCTGATGGATGCGGTTTTCTGAAAATTCCATGATGATGACCTGTGGCCGGGCAAGGGAGCGCGGCCCCCTCTTTCGCAGGTACCGCGCCCATCGTCGATGCCCCGGCTGCACGATACAGCGCTCTGCCGAGGCAGGGCGCGAGCGTCGGCCCCGCCGTCAATCCGCCCGGTAGATCGCCGAAGCGCGCCCAGAGCATGGAATCCGCCCGCACGACATCACTGAACGCCCCCTCGCCCGGATGGTCGAGGAGTCCGAAAAGCGTCCCGAAGAAAGCATGTTCCTCGAGCACACCCTCCGGCGTGCCGGATGGACAGACGGATCGCGCCGGCTGCAGACCCGGCGATCTTCAGGCACACCCTGCCGCACGAAAAAGGCCCGCCGCAGATACTGCGGCGGGCCGGATGTCGCGCGGGGCGCGAGAGATCAGAAGAAGCCGAGCTTCGAGGTCGAGTAGCTCACCAGCATGTTCTTGGTCTGCTGGTAGTGGTCCAGCATCATGCGGTGGGTTTCGCGGCCGATGCCCGACTGCTTGTAGCCACCGAAGGCCGCGTGGGCCGGGTAGGCGTGGTAGCAGTTGGTCCAGACGCGGCCGGCCTGGATCGCGCGGCCGAAGCGGTAGCAGGTGTTGACGTTGCGGCTCCAGACACCGGCGCCGAGGCCGTAGAGCGTGTCATTGGCGATGGAGAGCGCTTCGTCGGCATCCTTGAAGGTCGTGACCGAGAGGACCGGGCCGAAGATCTCTTCCTGGAAGATCCGCATCTTGTTGTGGCCGCGGAAGACCGTCGGCTTCACGTAGTAGCCGCCCGCAAGATCGCCTTCGAAGGTGTTCTTGCCGCCACCGGTCAGAAGCTCGGCGCCTTCCTGCTTGCCGATGTCGATGTAGGAGAGGATCTTCTCGAGCTGTTCGGAAGAGGCCTGAGCACCGATCATCGTCGCGGCGTTGCGCGGGTCGCCCTGGACGATCGCCTCGGTCCGGGCAATGGCGCGCTCGATGAAGCGGTCGTAGATGCTTTCATGGATGAGCGCGCGCGAGGGGCAGGTGCAGACCTCGCCCTGGTTGAGCGCGAACATCACGAAGCCTTCGATCGCCTTGTCGAAGAAATCGTCATCCTCGGCCGCGACGTCCTCGAAGAAGATGTTCGGGGACTTGCCGCCGAGCTCCAGCGTCACCGGGATCAGGTTCTGCGAGGCATACTGCATGATGAGCCGGCCGGTCGTGGTCTCGCCGGTGAAGGCGATCTTCGCGATCCGCGGGCTGGAGGCGAGCGGCTTGCCCGCTTCGAGACCGAAGCCGTTCACGATGTTGAGCACGCCCGGGGGCAGCAGGTCGCCGATGAGGTCGGCCCAGAGCATGATGCCGGCAGGCGTCTGCTCGGCAGGCTTCATCACCACGCAGTTGCCGGCCGCAATCGCGGGCGCAAGCTTCCAGGCCGCCATCAGAAGCGGGAAGTTCCACGGGATGATCTGGCCCACGACACCGAGGGGCTCGTGGAAGTGATAGGCGATCATGTCATCGTCGATTTCGCCCATCGAGCCTTCCTGGGCCCGGATGCAGCTGGCGAAATAGCGGAAATGGTCGATGGCGAGCGGCACGTCGGCGGCCATGGTCTCGCGGATCGGCTTGCCGTTGTCCCAGGTTTCGGCCAGCGCCAGAAGCTCGAGGTTGGCTTCCATGCGGTCGGCGATCTTCAGCAGGCAGCGGGCACGCTCGGCAGGCGAGGTCTTGCCCCACTTTTCGCGGGCGGCATGGGCGGCGTCGAGCGCGTCATTGATGTCGCTCTCGTCCGAACGGGCGATCTCGCCGATCGACATGCCGGTCACGGGCGAGGTGTTCTCGAAGTAACGGCCGGCGTTCGGCGCCTTGAACGTGCCGCCGATGAAGTTGTCGTAGCGCTTGCGGAACGGGCAAGCGGTGGCGGAATCGGCATCCGACTTGATGAGTTCTTCGGTGGACATAAATCCTCCCCCTATGTGTTGACGGCCAAAATCGGCCGCTGGAGCATGATGAGACGGGCCCGCTTCCGGAGACCGGATCGGACGGCGGTTCTTGGTGTGACGCGCCCCGTTCAATCAGCCGGGATTGCGCCTCGGGATCGTGGTTCAGTCTGCTGGTGGGCCGGGATCGGGCCTGGGCTCTGCCTCCGTGGCCTCTGCCGCGCCGCCTTGGCACCGTGCGTCGGCCAGTTCGTCGAGAACCCTCATGTCCGATCTCCTCCTGGGACCTTCCGATGGGCGCTGCCCACGACGGGGTTTATGGCACAGCCAAACGAATTCCTCATTTGCACCATGGTCGTACACCCAAGGTAGAGCCCCGCGCGGGCCGGCCCGGCAGCGGTTAGGGAGACTGTCCCAAATGGCTTGCCGCGCACGCGCGATGGCGCTTTACTGTGTCCAGGCCGAAAACGATGCGGTCAGGGAGGAAACATCATGTGCAGGATCTTTGCCGGTCAGGACCCTGACCGCTATGCACTGGTAACGCGCCGGATGCGGCTGAACGGCCAGAGCACCAGCGTGCGGCTGGAAAAATCGTTCTGGCGCATTCTCGATGGCATCGCCGCGGAAGAGGGACTCACCACGCCCGCCTTCGTCTCGAAGCTCCATTCCGAGGTGCTGCTGATCCATGGCGAGCCCGACAATTTCACCTCTCTCCTCCGCTGCACCTGCCTCGTCTATCTCGAAAGCCAGACCAACCTGATGGCCGCCGAATAGACCAAAGGCTGGCAGTACCGGGATACTACCAGCCGCGCCACCTTCAGGAGCTAACCTTTCCTCCCAAGATCAGAGCGATGAGGAGGGAAGATGGCGAAGGCCATTCACAGCATGATTCGCGTGCTAGACGAGGCGCGCTCGGTGGCATTCTACGAGAAGGCTTTCGGCCTCACGGTGGCGGACCGGCTCGACTTCGACGATTTCACGCTTGTCTACATGAGCAACCCGGAGTCGATCTTCGAGGTCGAACTCACGATCAACAAGGGCCGTACGGAACCCTACGACCTCGGCGACGGCTACGGGCATCTTGCCGTTTCCGTCGATGATGTCGTGGCCGAGCATGCCCGCTTCGAGGCGGAAGGGCTCGCCCCCCGCAAGCTCGTGGACTTCAAGAATGACGGCGCGCTGGTGGCGAAGTTCTTCTTCGTCGCGGATCCGGACGGCTACCAGATCGAGGTGCTTCAGCGGCAGGGCCGCTTCCAGTGACGGAAACGGGCCCGGAGAGGCCCGGACCGAAAGACCATAGGGAGGATACCATGAATAGCCAGACCAGCCGGGAGGGATTGACCCGGCGACAGCTCCTGTCGCGCAGCGCAGCCGTTGGAGCAAGCTTCGTCGTCGGTGCAGGCTTCGTCGCCGGCGCCGACGCCGCCTGGGCCCTCGAGACCCAGGCCCTCAGCCCCGAGTCCATGGCGGCGCTGATCCAGCTCGCCCGCGACATCTATCCCCACGACCGCATCCCGGACGAGAACTACGTGATCGCCGTCAAGGTCTATGACACCGCCGATGCCGCTCCGGCGATCGAGGCGGGCATCGCAGCCCTCGACGCCGTCGCCCAGGGCCGCGGCTACCCCAGCTATCTCGGCACGCCCTGGGAACGCGACCGCGTCGCGATCCTGCGCGAGATGGAGCTCAGCCCCTTCTTCCAGTCCATCCGCGGCGGGCTCGTGACCGGGCTCTACAACCAGAAGGCCGTCTGGCCGCTCTTCGGCTACGAGGGCGAGTCCTATTCCGAAGGTGGCTACCTCCACCGCGGCTTCGACGACATCAACTGGCTCTGAGCGCGGGGGAGAGAGAAAGATGACTGCACCCTTTGATCTGAGCGACGACAGTGTCGTCGTGATCGTCGGCACCGGTGCCGGCGGCGGTGTCCTCGCCAACGAGCTGGCCCAGAAGGGCGTCTCGGTCGTGGCGCTCGAGGCAGGCGGACGGTACCTGCCCGAAGACTACATCAACGACGAGTGGGAAAGCTTCGGGCAGCTCGCCTGGGTCGAGCCCCGCACCACCAGCGGCGACTGGCGCGTTGCGCGCGATTTCCCGAACCTTCCGGCCTGGATCGTGAAGGCGGTGGGCGGCACCTCGATCCACTGGGCGGGCGCCTCGCTCCGCATCCAGGACCACGAGTTCCGCGCCCGGACCGAGTACGGCAACGTGTCCGGCGCCAACCTGCTCGACTGGCCGCTGACCCGCGCCGAGCTCGATCCCTGGTATGACAAGGCCGAGAAGAAGCTGGGCGTCACCCGCACCAACGACCTGCCGGGCCTTCCGGGCAACAACAACTTCAAGGTCTTCGAGGCCGGCGCCAAGGCGATCGGCTATACCCAGGTCAACACCGGCCACATGGCGATCAACTCCGTCGAGTACGACGGCCGCATGGCCTGCCAGCAGACCGGCTTCTGCTTTCAGGGCTGCAAATGGGGCGCCAAGTGGTCTTCGGCCTACACCGACATTCCGCGCGGTGAGGCGACCGGAAATCTCGAGGTGCGTGCGAACTGCCACGTGCTCCGCATCGAGCACAACGAGCAGGGCCTCGTGAACGCGGTGGTCTACTCCGATGCCGACGGCAACGAGCAGCGCCAGAGCGCACGCATGGTCTGCGTCGCCGGGAACTCGATCGAGAGCCCGCGGCTCCTGCTCAACTCCGCTTCCTCGATGTTCCCCGACGGGCTCGCCAACTCCTCGGGCCAGGTGGGCCGCAACTACATGCGCCACACCACCGGCTCGGTCTACGGCGTCTTCGACAAGCCGGTGCGGATGTGGCGCGGCACTGTGATGGCCGGGATCATCCAGGACGAGGCGCATAACGACCCGTCGCGCGGCTTCGTCGGCGGCTACGAGATGGAGACGCTCTCGCTCGGCCTGCCGTTCATGGCCGCCTTCCTCGATCCGGGCGGATGGGGCCGCGAGTTCACGTCGGCGCTCGACAGCTACGAGAACATGGCCGGGCTCTGGATCGTCGGCGAGGACATGCCGCAGGAGACCAACCGCGTCACCCTCAACACCGAGGTGACCGATGCCTTCGGCATGCCGGTCGCGAACGTCAACTTCGACGATCACCCGAACGACATCGCGATGCGCAACTATGCCTACATGAAGGGGATGGAGATGTATGACGCGGTGGGCGCGACCCGCACCTTCCCAACGCCGCCCTACCCCTCCACGCACAACCTCGGCACCAACCGCATGTCCGAGAACCCGCGCGATGGCGTGGTGAACAAGTTCGGCCAGAGCCACGACATTCCGAACCTCTACGTCTCGGACGGCTCGCAGTTCACCACCGGTGCCGCCGAGAACCCGACCCTCACGATCGTCGCCCTCGCCATACGGCAGGCCGATCACATCGCGGGCGAGCTCTCGAAGGGCAACCTCTGAGGCGCAGGCCTTCTACTGCAGGTCGCCGAAGGCGGCCTGCAGACGCCCGACGGCTTCCTCGACCCGGCTGCGCTGGGTGCCGAGATTGAAGCGCATGAACCCCGCCCCGCCCGTGCCGAACACCGGCCCGTCATTGGCCGCGATGCGGGCATCCTTGCGGATCCGCGCGGTAAGCTCGGGCGGCTCCATGCCGGTGCCGCGGAAATCGACCCAGGCGAGATAGGTCGCCTCGAGCGGCATCATCGAAACGCCGGGGATCGCATCGACCCCTTGCTTGAAGACCCGTGCGTTCTCCGCGAGATAGGCGCAAAGCGCGTCGCACCAGGCATCGCCGCCGGAATAGGCCGCCGTCACCATCACCGCGCCCAGCCGGTTGACCGAGGTGCCGGTCGCGCGGTGCGCGACGTCGAACCTCTCGCGCAGGGCCTTGTCGGGAATGATGACATTGCCCGTCAGCCCGCCTGCGATGTTGAAGACCTTGGTCGCCGCGGTCAGCATGATCAGACGGCCGAGATGCTCCGGCGCGGCAAGCGGCATCGGCATGTGACGCGCGCCCGGCATCACGATGTCGTGGTGGATCTCGTCGGAAACCAGCAGGAGATCGCGCTCGGCGCAGAACTCCGCCACCGCGCGCAGCTCCTCCGGCGTCCAGATCCGCCCGCCGGGATTGTGCGGCGAGCAGAAGACCAGCATCTTCTCGTCACCCTTGAGCGAGGCGGCAAGCGCCTCGAGATCCAGCTGGAAGCGTCCGTCGGCATCGAGGCGCAGGGGCGACTCGTGGATCCGCATTCCGTTCGCCTTCAGGATCTTGGCGAAGGCATGGTAGACCGGCGTGAAGAGGATCACGCCGTCGCCGGGCTGGAGATAGGCCCGGAGACAGATGGCGAGCCCGGCCACGATGCCATGCACGGTTGCGATCTGCTCGGACGCGACGGTCCAGCCGTGGCGGCGCTCCATCCAGCCGATGATCGCGTCCTTGTAGGGCTTCTCATCGCCGAAATAGCCGTGCACCCCGTGATCCGCGAGCCGATGCAGCGCGTCGTTCACCACCTGCGGCGCGCGGAAATCCATGTCGGCCACCCACATCGCCAACCCGTCCTCGGCCGAAACGCCGAACCCGGGCCCCATGTCGTCCCACTTGGCGCAGGAGGTGCCGTGGCGGTCTATCACTTCATCGAAATCGAACATGAGTGCTCCTCGCGCCGGTCCAGGCGCCCGCTGGTCAAATCGGTCGGCGCCATGGGTGCGGCTCCGCTCTGTCTTGTCAAGTCTCCGGCCATATCCTAGATGGCTCACATGACGACACGCCCGATCCTCATCATTCCCGAGCCCCGCCTGCGGAAGGTCGCAGACCCGGTTCCGGCTATCGACGACAGCATCCGTGCCCTGACGCAGGACATGCTCGAAACGATGTATGACGCGCCGGGCATCGGCCTTGCCGCGCCCCAGATCGGCGTGATGAAGCGCGTCTTCGTCATGGATTGCGCCGGGCAGGACGATCCGCCGAACCCGATGGAGATCATCAATCCCGAAATCCTCTGGCGCTCGGAAGAGCTCGAAACCAGCGAGGAAGGCTGCCTCTCGATCCCCGAGATCTACGAGGAAGTGACCCGGCCGGAGCGGGTGCGGCTCCGCTGGCTCGGGCTCGACGGCGAGATCCACGAGCAGGAGTTCGGCGAACGCTGGGCGGTCTGCATCCAGCACGAGATGGACCATCTCGACGGCAAGCTCTTCATCGACTACCTCGGCCCGGTGAAACGGCGGATGATCATGTCGAAGATGAAGAAGCTCAAGAAGGAACGCGCGCGGGCCTGAGCCCCGGCGCGGTGTCCCGTCTTCTGCCTGGCCACCGCCGCCGGGATGACACTCTGCGGGGGACGCACATGCGCCTGATCTTCATGGGAACGCCCGATTTCTCGGTTGCCGCGCTCGATGCGCTCGTCGCGGCGGGCCACGAGATCCTCTGCGTCTATTCCCAGCCGCCCCGCCCCGCGGGCCGCGGCAAGAAGCCCCGCCCGAGCCCGGTCCAGGCCCGCGCCGAAGCGCTCGGCCTGCCCGTGCGGCACCCGGTCTCGCTCAAGGGGGCGGAGGCGCAGGCCGACTTTGCCGCGCTCGGGGCCGATCTCGCGGTGGTGGTCGCCTATGGCCTCATCCTGCCGCAGGCGGTGCTCGATGCGCCCGCGCGCGGTTGCCTCAACATCCATGCCTCGCTGCTGCCGCGCTGGCGGGGGGCGGCGCCGATCCAGCGGGCGATCATGGCGGGCGATGCCGAGACCGGGGTCTGCATCATGCAGATGGAGGCAGGTCTCGATACCGGCCCCGTCCTGCTGCGCGGGAGCCTTGCGATCGGACCGGAGGATACCGCCGGAGACCTGCATGACCGGCTTGCCGGGCTCGGGGCGACGCTCATCGTTGCGGCGCTCGCGGAGCTCGACGGGCTTCGGCCCGAAGCCCAGCCGGAGGCGGGCGTGACCTATGCCGCCAAGATCGACAAGGCCGAGGCGAAGATCGACTGGAGCCGGAGCGCGGCCGAGATCGACCGGCAGATCCGCGGGCTCTCGCCCTTTCCCGGCGCCTGGGCGGAGATCGGCGGCGAGCGGGTGAAGCTGCTCCTGAGCACGGTCGCGGACGGATCCGGCCCGGCGGGAACCGTGCTCGACGACGACCTCAGGGTCGCCTGCGGCACGGGGGCGCTGCGGCTGCTCCGGCTTCAGCGCGCGGGCAAGGGGGCGATGGCCGCGAGGGACTTCCTGCGCGGCTTCCCGGTTGCCGCCGGGGACCGCCTCACTTGAGGCGGGTGCGTCGCGGGGTGCTGCGGTAGACCGGCAGGCGCCAGCCGAAGGCAAGGCTTCCGGCCCGGAGCAGGAAGGTCACCACCGCACAGATGAAGACCGAAAGCAGGGCCGAGCCGGTGAGGCCGAGCGCGAGCACGCCGGTGAGCGCACCCGCGAAGGCGGCTGTGACATAGACCTCGCCCTGTTTCAGGACCAGCGGCACCTCGTTGCAGACCACGTCGCGCATGAGCCCGCCGAGACAGCCGGTCATCACCCCCATCACCAGCTCGATCGGCCAGGAGGCGCCGAGATTGCGGGCGGTGAGCGCCCCGGCCGAGACGGCGATGGCGAGCGCCACGGCATCGAGCCAGAGCAGCGGGCGGTAGCGCGATTCGAGGAGATGGGCGCCGAGGTAGACCATCCCGGCGGCGATGCAGACGATGACGAGATAGACCGGGTTTGCGACCCAGAACACCGCATCCCGGCCCAGGATCACGTCGCGCACGGTGCCGCCGCCGATGCCGGTGAGGGCGGCGACGAAGAGAAAGCCCACGATGTCGAGCTGGGCACGGCTCGCGACGAGGCCGCCGGTGAGGGCGAAGACGAAGACGGCGGCGAAATCGAGGAACTGGGCGAGGGTCACGGCTGCGCCCCCTGAGCCGACTTCCGCGCGGGCTTGAAGGGCGCCATGCCGGCGCGGGCGAGCTCGTCGGCGCGCTCGTTCTCGGCATGGCCCGCGTGGCCCTTGATCCATTTCCAGGTCACTTCGTGCCGGCCCTGGGCCTCGTCGAGGCGGCGCCAGAGATCCTCGTTCTTCACCGGCTTCTTCGCCGCGGTCTTCCAGCCGTTCTTCTTCCAGCCGTGGATCCAGCGGGTGACGCCATCGCGGACATAGACGCTGTCGGTCACGATGGTGATGGGGGTCGCGCGGCCGAGCGCCTCGAGGGCGGAGATCGCGGCCATGAGCTCCATGCGGTTGTTGGTGGTCTGGGCCTCGCCCCCCGAGAGCTCGCGGGATTTCAGCACCGTCTCGCCGTCGCGGGCGAGGAGGAGCACTCCCCAGCCGCCGGGGCCGGGATTTCCGGAGCAGGCGCCGTCGGTATAGGCGAAATAATCGGGCATGGGTCTCGGGCCTCGCGCGGTCGGGGTCGGGGCCCGGTGATAGCCTCTGGGCTCTGCGGCGGAAAGCCCCGGAGGCGGGGAAAGACGGCGGCCGTCCCGGCGTGAAAATGGGGCGTTTCACCGTGAAAATCGAAAAACGCCGCTGAAATCATTGGATTTTCGTAGTTAACATATCATGAATCGGCCCTCCGGGGCGGAGGCCCGATCCGGCGGGCCGGCTCGATCCTGCCGGGCGGTTCGAATGCCGGCACTGCGCCTCTCGCCGCGATCCGGCGCGGCGATACCCGGAAGCGGGATCGTTCGGGGGGGCACGCCGGTGGCGCCGGGCCGCAGGTGGCCCCGCGTCAGGCCGGGACGCGGAGGACGCGGGGGACCTTGAACTCGATGTCTTCGGTCGCGGTCTCGACCTGGCGCTCGGTCACGTCGTAGCGGGACCGGAAGGCCTCGATCACCTCCTCGACCAGCACCTCGGGGGCCGAGGCCCCGGCCGTGATGCCGACGGCGCGGATGCCTTCGAGCGCGCGCCAGTCGATATCGGCGGCCCGCTGGACGAGCTGGGCGTAGCGGCAGCCCTCGCGGCTGCCGACCTCGACGAGGCGCTTGGAATTCGAGGAATTGGGCGCGCCGATCACCAGAAGCGCGTCGATCAGCGGCGCCATCGCCTTCACCGCCTCCTGGCGGTTGGTGGTGGCGTAGCAGATGTCTTCCTTGTGCGGCCCGATGATCGCGGGGAAGCGGGCGCGGAGCGCGGCGACCACGGCGGCGGTGTCATCGACGCTGAGCGTCGTCTGGGTGATGTAGGCGAGCCGCGCCGGATCGCGGGGCGCGAGATGGGCGACATCGCCGGGTGTCTCGACCAGCATCACCTCACCCTCGGGGAGCTGGCCCATGGTGCCGATCACCTCCGGGTGGCCGGCATGGCCGATCATCACCATCTGGAGGCCGTTCTCGTGATGGCGCTCGGCCTCGATATGGACCTTGGAGACCAGCGGGCAGGTCGCATCGACATAGAGCATGTGCCGCCGCTCGGCCTCGGCGGGCACCGATTTCGGCACGCCATGGGCGGAGAAGATCACCGGCCGGTCGGGCGGGCACTGGTCGAGCTCCTCGACGAAGACCGCGCCCTTGTCGCGCAGCCCGTCCACCACGAAGCGGTTGTGAACGATCTCGTGGCGCACGTAGACCGGCGCGCCCCATTTCTCGAGCGCCATCTCGACGATCTTGATGGCGCGGTCGACACCGGCGCAGAAGCCCCGGGGGGCGGCGAGATAGAGGTCGAGCGGTTCTGGCATGGCTTCCCTACATGGGCTCGTCCGGAGGGCCGTCGCGGGCCCCCGGGGCAATCTTCACTCCGGGCCGATGGCCCGCACATCCGTTCCTCAGGCGGCGTCAATATAACGGCGCAGCGCCGCGATGACAGCCTCGAACATCGGTTTGCTCAGGCGGCCCGTGTTCACGTTGTAGCGCGAGACATGGTAGCTGTCGAAGACCGCATGGCCGGCGACCCGGTGCCGGGCGCCATGGGCGAAGGGATGGGCGCCGGCGCGCGCGCCGAGCGCCGCGATCAGGCTTTCATGCGCGACGCGGCCGAGGCAGAGGATGGCGCAGAGGCGCGGCAGGGCGGCGATGCGCGCGGCGAGATGGCCGCGGCAGGTGCGGATCTCCGCCGCCGTCGGCCGGTTGCCGGGCGGCAGGCAGCGCACCGCGTTGCTCACCATGCAATCGTGAAGCTCGGGCGGGTCGCCCTCCCGCGCAAAGCCCGCCGCGGCGAGGGCCGGAAAGAGCAGGCTGCCGGAGGCATCGCCGACGAACGGCAGGCCGGTGCGGTTGGCGCCCGCGAGGCCGGGGGCGAGGCCCAGCACGAGGAGCCGCGCCGACGGGCTCCCGAAGGAGGCCACCGCGCCGTTGAACCAGCCGGGATGCGCCGCGCGGATCGCGCGGCGATGTGCGACGAGCCGGGGGCAGAGATCACAGCCGGGCAAAGGCTCCGGCGGCAGGCTCAATCGTTGTCGTTGTTCTGATGTGATCCGCTGTCGCCCCGCGGCGGGCGGCCGATGACTTCGCGCAATTCGTCGAGCTCGATGAAATTGTCGCTCTGGCGGCGCAGTTCATCGGCGATCATCGGCGGATTGGTGCGGATCGTGGAAACAACCGATACGCGAACGCCCTGACGCTGCAGCGATTCTACCAGCGGGCGAAAATCGCCGTCGCCGGAGAAGAGCACGATATGATCGACATGGGGGGCGATTTCCATGGCATCGACCGCAAGCTCGATATCCATGTTGCCCTTCACCTTGCGCCGGCCGCTTGAATCGGTGAATTCCTTGGCCGGTTTGGTGACCATCGAAAAGCCGTTGTAGTGCAGCCAGTCAACGAGCGGACGAATGGGCGAATATTCTTCCGTCTCGAGCAACGCCGTATAGTAGAAGGCACGCAACAGCTTGCCGCGGCGCATGAATTCCGTACGCAGCAGCTTGTAGTCGATGTCGAAGCCCAGTGCGCGTGCAGCCGCATACAAATTGGCGCCGTCGATGAACAACGCGAGTCGTTCGTCACGGTAGAACATGCGCCAACTCCCTTTTTTCCCTGTGGTGTGGGGCAGAGAGCACAGGGGAACCCCCCGCGCTCGGCCGAAGCGCGTTATAGGCTTCCATGCCGACAAGGGAAAGGTAAATCGTGTACATGCATAACACGATTGACAGTACAGGTCTTCACCTCATCGCACTCGGAGCAAATCTGCCCACCGAGCGCGGCACGCCGCAGGACACGCTGGAGGCGGCAGTGATCGCACTCGGAGCGGCAGGGCTCGCGCTCGCGGCCCGGAGCCCCTGGTATGCGACGCCGGCCTTTCCCGCCGGATCGGGCCCCGATTTCGTCAATGGCGCGGTCGCCGTGCGCGCGGCCCTGGCGCCGGAGCGGGTTCTCGCGGTGCTTCACGATGTCGAGGCGCGGCTGGGGCGGGAGCGGCCGCACCGCTGGGCGCCGCGGGTCTGCGATCTCGACCTCATTGCCTCGGACGGCGCGGTGCTGCCGGATGCGGAGACCTGGCGGCACTGGGCCGGGCTTCCGCCCGAACGGCAGCAGGCGGAGGCGCCGGGGGCGCTGGTCCTGCCGCACCCGCGGCTTCAGGAGCGCGGTTTCGTGCTCCGGCCGCTCGCCGATATCGCGCCGGGCTGGCGGCATCCGGTTCTGGGGCGGACGGTGCGGGAGATGCTGGAGGCGCTGCCGGCGGATGAAATTGCCACGATCCGGCAGATTTGACTTGCCTTCCAAGGGAGGGGCTTGCGCAGGACCGGCGCAGGCTCTAGAAGGACCCTTTCCGAAACCGGAACCGATGGGAGATCGCGATGGCCCGCGTAACCGTTGAAGATTGCGTAGACAAGGTGCCGAACCGTTTCGAGCTCGTCATGCTGGCCGCCCATCGGGCGCGCTCGCTGGCTGCCGGTGCGCCGCTGACCGTCGATCGCGACAACGACAAGAACCCGGTCGTCGCCTTGCGCGAGATCGCGGATGAAACGCTGACCGCGGATGCGCTCCGCGAATCGGCGATCGAGAGCTTCCAGCGCCAGATCGAGGTCGACGAGCCCGAGGAAGATGTCATGACCCTGCTGGCCGGCAATGCCGACGCCCCGGCGGAGGACGACATGTCCGAGGAGCGTCTGCTGCGCGCGCTGATGGAAGCCCAGGGCGAAAGCTGAGCCCGCCACCGCCCTCCACTGTGGCCGCGATGCACATTCCGGCCGCGGTGGGCGGGATCATCCCGGCCGAAACCCTCACGGCGCTCGTCGCCGGCTACAATCCCGAGAGTGATTCGGGGCTGATCGCCGCCGCCTACGAATATGGCCTCCGGATGCACGAGGGGCAGTTCCGCTCGAGCGGCGAGCCCTATTTCAGCCACCCCGTCGCGGTCGCCATGCTGCTCGCCGAGCAGCGGCTCGATGACGCGACGATCATCACCGCCCTTCTGCACGACACGATCGAGGACACCGGCTCGACCTACAGCGAGATCGCGCTGCGCTTCGGCGACGAGATCGCGCAGCTGGTCGACGGGGTGACGAAGCTCACCAATCTCGAGCTCTCCTCCGGCCAGAACGCGCAGGCCGAGAATTTCCGCAAGCTGCTGATGGCGATGTCGAAGGACGTGCGCGTGCTGCTCGTCAAGCTCGCGGACCGGCTGCACAACATGCGCACGATCCGGCATCTCAAGGTCGAGAAGCAGCAGCGCAAGGCGCGCGAGACCATGGACATCTTCGCCCCCCTCGCCGGGCGGATGGGGATGCAGTGGATGCGCGACGAGCTCGAGGACATCTCCTTCCGCATCCTCAACCCGGAGGCGCGGAAGTCGATCATCCGGCGTTTCGTCACCCTGCGGCGCGAGACCGGCGACGTGATCCCGAAGATCACCGACGACATCCGCACCGTGCTCGCGCAGGCCAAGGTCGAGGCGGAGGTGTTCGGGCGCGAGAAGAAGCCCTATTCGATCTGGCGCAAGATGGAGGAGAAGGGCGAGAGCTTCTCGCGGCTCTCCGACATCTACGGCTTCCGCATCATCACCACGAGCGCGATCGACTGCTATATCGCGCTCGGCGCGGTCCACAAGCGGTGGGCGGCGGTGCCGGGGCGGTTCAAGGACTATATCTCCTCGCCGAAGTCGAACGGCTACCGCTCGATCCACACCACGGTCTCGGGGCGCGACGGCAAGCAGGTCGAGGTGCAGATCCGCACCCAGCAGATGCATTCGGTGGCCGAGACGGGCGTGGCCGCGCACTGGTCCTACCGCGACGGCGAGCGGTTCGAGAACCCGTTTGCGGTCGATCCGTTCCGCTGGCTCTCCACCATCACCGAGCGCTTCGAGAACGCCGAGGACAGCGATGATTTCCTCGAGCATGTGAAGCTCGAGATGTTCACCGACCAGGTGTTCTGCTTCACGCCGAAGGGCGAGGTGGTGAAGCTGCCGAAGGGCGCGACCCCGATCGATTTCGCCTATGCGATCCACACGCGGATCGGCGACAGCTGCGTCGGCGCCAAGGTCGACGGCCAGCGGGTGCCGCTCTGGACCAAGCTCAAGAACGGCCAGTCGGTGGCGATCATCCGCGCCGAGGGCCAGCGGCCGCAGCCGACCTGGGAAGACATGGTGGTCACCGGCCGGGCGAAATCCGCGATCCGCCGCTCGCTCCGGGGCGAGCAGCGCGCGACGCAGGTCCGGCTCGGGCGCGAGATCGCGCGCGTCGCGCTCGAACGCGTCGGCAAGAAGGCGACCGACAAGGCGCTGGCGACGGCCGCCAAGCGCATGGGATTCGACGAGCCCGACGACGTGCTCGCGCGGCTCGGCGCCGCGGAGGTCACCGGCAAGGAGCTGGTGGCGGCGCTTTATCCCGAGCTCGTGCGCGATGCGGGCAAGCCCGACCACCGCGAGCTGTCCGGGCCGATCGTCATCGGCCTCGGCTCCGGCCAGGAGGCCCGCCCCGCCCCGTGTTGCAGCCCGATTCCGGGCGAGCGCATCGTCGGCATCGCGGTGCGCGGCAAGGGCGTGATGATCCATGCCATCGACTGCGCCGAACTGGTGAACTTCGAGGAGCAGCCCGACCGCTGGATCGACCTCCGCTGGGCCGAATCGCATGCGACCGCCGACCGTGGCGTGCAGATCGAGATGGTCATGGCGAACGACACCGGCGTTCTCGGGCGCATCTGCACCCTGATCGGCGAACAGCGCGCAAATATCACGAATATCAACTTCACCGACAGGAAACCGGATTTCTACCGGATGATTGTTGATATCGAGGTGCGCGATATGGAACATCTTACCCATGTGCTGACGGCGATCGATGCGGATTCCGACATCGCGGAGGTGCGCAGGTATCGTTCGGTCTCGCCGACGGTGCAGCCCACCACCTCCGGTTAGGGTTTTCGTGAGAGGATGCGCGCCGAGACGGAAAGGCATCCGGGATCATGGTATTCAAGAGACGAGACAAGCCACCGCTCCTGAGCCGGCTCCGGGAGATGATGTTGCCGCAGAAGGGGTGGCATCGCGGCATCGAATACCTCAGCCACAGGGTCAAGCGCCTGCCCGACACGCCGCACCGGATCGCGCTCGGGGTCGCCTGCGGGGTCTATGTCTCGTTCACGCCGTTCTTCGGGCTGCATTTCGTGATCGCGGCCGCGCTGGCAAAGCTCCTGCGCTGCAACATTCTCGCCTCCCTGATCGGCACCGCCTTCGGCAACCCCGTCACCTTTCCCTTCATCGCCTCGGCCGCGCTCAGCGTCGGGCGGCGGATCCTCGGCTATGGCGTGACGGGGCGGGATTTCGGCCGGGTCTATGACGCGTTCAACCAGTTCTTCGCCGGGCTCTGGCAGAGCGTGCTGTCGCTCTTCGGCCATGGCGAGGCGCAGTGGGGCCGGCTCACGATCTTTCTCCGCGACGTGTTCTGGCCCTATTGCGTGGGGGGCATCCTGCCCGGCCTCGCGGCGGCGACGGCCTGCTATTTCCTCTGCCGCCCGGTGATCGCGGCCTACCAGACCCGGCGGCGCGCGAAGCTGCTCGCCCGCATCAAGGCACAGCGGGCGGCGGACCCATCGAGGGGTGAGGGCAGTGACGGCGCGGACGGGAGCTCCTATATTGGCCCGCGCAACAACAAGAGCGCCACGAACTGAAAGCCTGACCAATGCCAGAGACCAAGCCGCTCGGACGCCTCCGCCTGGGGGTGAACATCGATCATGTCGCGACGGTGCGCAACGCGCGCGGCGGGCCCTGGCCCGATCCGGTGCGGGCGGCGCGGATGGCGGAAGCGGCGGGCGCCGACGGGATCACCGCGCATCTGCGCGAGGACCGGCGCCACATCACCGATGCCGATATCGATGCGCTCAGCCGCGAGATCCGGCTGCCGCTCAATCTCGAGATGGCCGCGACCGCCGAGATGCAGGCCATCGCCCTCCGGCACCGGCCCCATGCGGTCTGCCTCGTGCCCGAGCGGCGGCAGGAGCGCACCACCGAGGGCGGGCTCGAGGTGGCGCGCGAGGAAAACCGGCTGGCGCATTTCATCGCGCCGCTGCGCGATGCGGGCATCCGGGTCTCGATCTTCATCGCCGCCGACCAGCGGCAGATCGAGGCCGCGCACCGGATCGGCGCGCCGGTGATCGAGCTCCACACCGGGGCCTATTGCGAGCATGACATCGCCGGCGACATCGCGGCGCGGGATGCGGAATGCGCGCGCCTGGGCGAGATGGCGGCCTTCGCGAGCGAGCTCGGGCTCGAGGTTCATGCCGGCCACGGGCTCACCTTCGAGAACGTGAAGCCGATCGCGGCCTTCCCGGAGGTGATGGAGCTCAACATCGGCCATTTTCTCATCGGCGAGGCGATCTTCTCCGGCCTCGACAGCGCGATCCGGCGGATGCGGGCGCTGATGGACGAGGCCCGGCGCGCGGCCTTCGGCGAGGGCGCGGCCTGAGGCTCAGGCCGCCCGGCGCAGGGTTGCGGTGGCAAGGCCCATCGCGACGAGCGCGGTGCCGCCCGCGCGCGTGAGCCAGGCGATGACCGCGGGCCGCTCGAACTGCCGGCGCAGGCGGGCGGCGAGCAGCGCGTAGGCAAAGACATTCGCGGTGGCGAGGCACACGAAGGTCGCGACCAGGATCGCCATCTGCGGCAGGAGCGGCCGGGCGGGATCGAGGAACTGCGGCGCGAAGGCGATGAAGAAGGCGATGGATTTCGGGTTGAGCGCGGTGACGGCGGCCGCGTGGCCGAAGACGTGGCGCGCGGCGACCGGCGGCGCCTCGGCCGGGGTGAGCGGCCCGCTGCTGCCCGCGCTGCGGAAAAGCTTCACCCCGAGCCAGACGAGATAGACGGCGCCGCCCCATTTGAGCAGAGTGAAGAGTGTGGCGGAGGTGAGCACCAGCGCCCCGAGCCCCGCGAGCGAGGCGGTCATCGCGATGAAATCGCCGAGGGCGACGCCCGCCGCGGTCGCCACCGCCACCCGGCGGCCCTGGCTCAGCGCATAGCTCAGCACCAGGAGCACGGTCGGGCCGGGGATGAGCAGGAGCGCGGTCGATGCCGCAACGAAGGCAAGCCAGAGCTGAAGATCCATGGGGCGCGATTCCTCTCGGTCGGCAGGTGCGTCCGCATGGAGCACCCATTCCGGGCGCCCTGCAAGCGGTGCGATGCGGGGCTGTCATGAAAAGGTCGTGGAACCGTGACAGGGGGAGGCGGCGCCCGGCCCCGTGCGCCGCGTCGCGTGCGGAGGGCCCGCCGGGCTGAAGGAGACTGACATGACCCTGCCCGGCAAGGCCGAGATGCCCGAGCGGCCCGAGCGGCTTCTGGAGGAGCTGCTGGCGCTCCGCGACGAGATCACCGGAACCGCGGACACGCTGATCGCCCGCTTCGAGGCGGTCGGCGCCCGGATCACGCCCGAGGTGGTCAATCTGGCGCATTATCTCGTCATCCGGCATCACGATCTCAGGCCGCTGCAGCGGGCGCTGATGTGGCGCGGGCTGTCCTCCATGGGGCGGCTGGAGAGCCGGGTGCTGCCGACGCTCGATGCGATCGCGGCAAGCCTTGCCGCGCTTTGCGGGCGGGTCAGCCCGCACCCGGCGCCGACGGAGGCGGCCTTCTTCACCGGCGAGGCGCGGCTCGAGGCGGCGACGGATGCGCTGTTCGGCGCACCGCCCCTGCGCCGCCGCTGCCGGGTGATGGTGACGCTGCCCTCCGAGGCGGCGGGCGACGCGGCCTTCGTGCTGGGGCTTGCGCGCGCCGGCATGGATGTTGCGCGCATCAACTGCGCCCATGACGATGCCGCCGCCTGGCGGTCGATGACCGCCCATGTGCGGGCCGCGGCGGACGCCGAGGGACGCGAGATCAGGATCCTGATGGATGTCGCCGGGCCGAAGATCCGCACCGAGGCGGTCCAGGGCCCGAAGGACCGGATGAAGATCCTTGCCGGCGAGGCGCTGCGGCTGGTGGCCGCGGGCCGGCCGCGGGTGTCGGAGGAGGTGCCGTTCTCGGCCTCGGTCTCGCTGCCGGAGATGGTGACGCGGCTCGTGCCGGGAGACCGGCTCCGCTACGACGACGGCAAGCTCGAGGGTGTGGTCGAGAGCCTCGGCGACGGCGAGGCGGTGATCCGGGTGCGCCATACCAAGACCGGCGGCACCAAGCTCAAGCCCGAGAAGGGCATCAACCTGCCCGACACCGCCCTCGGCCTCTCGCCGCTCACCGCGAAGGACGAGGGCGATCTCGCCACGGTCGTCGAATGCGCCGACATGATCGGCTATTCCTTCGTGAGCCGGGCCGAGGACATCGACCTGCTCGAGGAGGTGCTGGCGCGCTTCGGCGCGGCGGGCTCGCCGCTCGGGCTGGTGGCCAAGATCGAGCGGCCGGAGGCGGTGAAGAACCTGCCCGATCTCATCGCCCGCGTCGCGGGGCGGCGGCCCTTCGGGGTGATGATCGCGCGCGGGGATCTGGCCGCCGAGCTCGGGTTTACCCGCGTGGCGGAGATGCAGGAGGAGATCCTCTGGCTCTGCGAGGCGGCGAGCGTCCCCGCCGTCTGGGCGACGCAGGTGCTCGAGGAGCTGGTGAAGACCGGCCTGCCCTCGCGCGGCGAGATGACGGATGCGGCGATGGCGGCGCGGGCCGAATGCGTGATGCTCAACAAGGGCCCCGCCGTTGCCGAGGCGATCACGCTGCTCGACGAGCTGCTCGGGCGGATGGACGCGCATCTCTTCAAGAAGACGCCGCGGCTCCGCGCGCTCAAGTCGTGGTGAAACCGGATCGCATCGAGCCTGAAAGTTGATTCGAGGCGGACCGCACTGGCGTGGCTAAGGAAGTTCGTTGCTCAGAACTTTCGATTACTGCGCCCAAGTGCAATTGGAGAATGATGAATCTTTTGAGTCACTTACCGGGTATTGCATAACCCCATGATTATGATAAGTTTTTCCCCATGGATGCGACATACAATCTGAATGGCGGTTTCAAGCCAACATTGAAGCGGTTTGCTGATCTGGCCGGACCTGACTTCTATCCCACTCCCGCTTGGGCGACTCATGCGCTTGTCGACAACGAGTGCTTCACCGGTCAAATTTGGGAGAGTGCCTGTGGAAATGGAGCAATGTCTGAGGTTCTCAAGACCGCGAATTCGGATGTCGTAAGTTCTGATCTTTTTGATCGCGGCTACGGAGATGTTGGCGTTGATTTTCTAGCATCGAATACACGCGTTCCAAACATTGTTACAAATCCCCCTTATAATTCAGCAGAAGGATTTGTTAAATCAGGACTTAGGTGTGCGGAGAAAAAATTCGCTCTATTGCTTAGACTAGCTTTTCTAGAGGGAGCAAAACGGCAAAAATCAATATTTTCTATTTCTCCTCCAACAAGAGTTTGGGTTTTTAGTGAGAGAATTACATTTTATCCCATGAACGCCGAGAGAAAAGGCAGCGGGACAACAGCTTATGCTTGGTTTGTTTGGGACAAACAAAAATCCGGCAATACTGAGCTCCGCTGGCTTCCGCCTGGTTATAAAGCTGCGTTCTCTTAACCGAGCGAAGCAATATACTTTCTTCCAGCGTTAGTAATTTGATAGCCAACTTTGGGTATATGGTTCAACCACCCCTCATAGATGGCATTACCCTCGACCTCGTGATGGGATTGCACGTTTCTTACAATCTGATGCCACATTGGCTCGCCATTGCGCGTGGTAGATCCGCGCCAATCATCAGCGGTGAGAGAGACTTCATCTTGCAAACTATTGTAGAGACAATCGAATCTCGCAATTCCATCCTTCTGCTTCATCGCAAATTTCATGATACCTTTTGCAATTTCATCTTCGCCGGTAGTAGCCATATTGTCATTCCCAATTTGAACACAGAATGATGATCCCATAGCGACAAATCTGGCAAGTTTTATTTAGTTGTAAGCGATCTATAACGTTGATAGCTGGCAAGCCCACGAACCCACCATGATCAACCTGTCGATCGCTGAGAGGCCCCGCATGATCATCGGCATCGGATCCGACCTTGCCAATATCGAGCGCATCGAGGCGACGATCGCGCGCTTCGGCAGCCGCTTTCTCGACCGGGTGTTCACCGAGCGCGAGAAGGCGACGGCGGAGCGCCGGGCGCAGCGGGTCGCGACCTATGCCAAGCGGTGGGCGGCGAAGGAAGCCTGCTCCAAGGCGCTCGGCACCGGGCTCCGCATGGGCATCGCCTGGCGCGACATGGGGGTGATCAACCTCGGCACCGGCCAGCCGGAGATGGTGCTGACCGGCTGGGCCGCGGCGCGGCTCGCCGAGCTCATGCCCGCAGGCCACCGCCCGGCGATCCACCTCACCCTCACCGACGATCACCCCTGGGCGCAGGCCTTCGTGGTGATCGAGGCGCTGCCGGAGATCGTGCCGGCGCACCACCGTTCCCGCCGCAAGATCTGACCCCCCGCCGGGCCGAGGGTCAGGGCGTCCCGCCGCGCCCGCCGGATCTTGCCGCGACGGCGGAGGGCAGGCTGCCCCTGAGGCTCGCCAGAAAGGCGAAGGTCTCGCGCCGCAGCGCGCCGATGGCCTCGGCCGAAACGCCCGCCTCGGCCACGGCGGCCTCGAGCCCGGCGCGCCGCGCCTCGTCGGTGATCGAAAGCGGGAGGCTTCCGGCCTCGCGCAGGAGCATCAGGCACTCATGGGCGCGGGTCGCGGTGAGGAAGACGCGCGCCATCGGCTCCAGAAGCGCCGGGTCGTCCTGCCAGCTCCGGCCCTCGAAGATCTCCTGCGTGACGCGCTGCCCGGCGCCGAAGCAGTCGAAGGCGACGCAACCGCCGAATCCCCGGTCCGCGAGGCTCGAATGGATCCGGCAGCGGCCGCAGCGGTCGAGGTTCGGGCAGGGCTCGTTCGCGGCCTTGTCGATGGCGAAGCGGCTCGAGCGGTCGAACGGCAGGGCGACGCAGCAGAGGGCGGCGCAGCGGGTGCAGTCGGGGCGAAGATCGATCGATGTCATGGCAGCCTTCCCGCTCGCGGGCCCGGTCCCTCCCGCCACCATGACGGCAATCGGGGCGGCGCGGCAGGAAAAATCCTCCGGCCGCAGGCAAATCCCGGTTCCCGGCCCGCCCAGGCCGTGCGGCAAGGCGCCCGGAGCTCTCCTTGACAGGACCCGGGCCAGGGGTCACAAGGCAGCCTTGACCCGAGCCAGTGGAACCTCTTCATGGCGACCAAAAGCAAAGCCAAGGCCAAGGGCGGTATCGTCGAACTCATCAAGACGATCGCCTATGCGCTGCTCCTTGCGGGTGTGATCCGCACCCTGTTCTTCCAGCCATTCTGGATTCCTTCGGGTTCCATGAAGCCCACACTGCTGATCGGAGATTTTCTCTTCGTCAACAAGATGGCGTACGGCTATTCGCGTCATTCCTGCCCGTTCTCGATGTGTCCGTTCTCGGGCCGCATCCTCGCGAGCGATCCGAAGCGCGGCGACGTGGTGGTCTTCAAGCATCCGACCAACGGCACGGATTACATCAAGCGGCTGATCGGCCTGCCCGGCGACACGGTGCAGGTGAAGAACGGCCTGCTCTACATCAATGGCACGCTGGCGCCGCAGCAGCCCGACGGCATCTTCACCGAGCCCTATGCGCCGCAGGGGCCGATGCGCTCGATGCCGCGCTGCGAGAACGCTCCGGTGAGCCCCGGCGGCCCCTGCGAGAAGGACCGTGCCATCGAGACCCTGCCCGAAGGGCTGAAGCACGCGGTGCTCAACATCGACGACGACGGTTTCGGCGACAACACCCCCGTCTTCGTCGTGCCCGAGGGCGAGTATTTCTTCATGGGCGACAACCGCGACAACTCGATGGATTCGCGCTTCCCCCGCAGCGCGGGCGGCGTCGGCACCGTGCCGTTCGAGAATCTCGTCGGCCGGGCCGACCGTGTGATCTTCTCCTCCGCCGGGCCTTCGATGCTCGCCTTCTGGACCTGGCGGCCTGATCGTTTCTTCGTGAGGATCGATTGAGACTGAGCCGTTCGATGGCCGAGGCCGCAGCGCGCCTTGGCCATGACTTCACCCGACCCGAACTGCTCATCGAGGCGCTGACGCACCCCTCGATGGGATCGACCCAGAGCAACCAGCGGCTGGAATTCCTCGGCGACCGGGTGCTCGGCCTCGTGATCTCCGAGCTTCTGCTCGAGCAGGACCGGGAGGCCGACGAGGGCAAGCTCGCGCCCCGGCTGAACGCGCTCGTGCGCAAGGAAGCCTGTGCGGAGGTCGCCGCCAGCCTCGGGGTGGGCGATGCGCTCCGGATGGGACGCTCGGAGATGCTGTCGGGCGGGCGGCGCAAGACCGCCATTCTCGGCGATGCGATGGAAGCGGTGATCGCGGCGATCTATCTCGACGGCGGTCTCGAGGCGGCCCGGCATTTCGTCATCACCCATTGGGCCGGGCGGATCGAGAAGGCGCGGGCCCAGGCGATCGATGCCAAGACCGCGCTGCAGGAATGGGCCCAGGCGCGCGCGCTGCGCCCGCCGGCCTATGTCGATCTGGAACGCGAGGGGCCGGACCATGCGCCGGTCTTCACCGTCGAGGTGCGCCTCGACAACGGCCGCGCCGCGCGCGGGCGGGCGAGCTCCAAGCGCGCCGCCCAGCAGATGGCTGCGGAAAAGCTGCTCGGAGAGCTGGAGGCGCACGGATGAGCGAAGATACTGGAACCCGCTGCGGCCTCGTCGCGCTGATCGGCGAGCCGAACGCGGGCAAGTCCACCCTGATGAACCGGATGGTCGGCGCCAAGGTCTCGATCGTGACCCACAAGGTGCAGACGACGCGCGCGCGCATCCGGGGCATCGCGATGGAAGACGCCTCGCAGCTCGTCTTCATCGACACGCCCGGCCTCTTCCGCCCGCGCCGCCGGCTTGACCGGGCGATGGTGCAGGCGGCCTGGGGCGGGGCGGCGGATGCCGATGTCGTGGTGCTGCTCATCGAGGCGCATCGCGGTATCACCGAGGGCGTGCGCACGATCCTCGAGCAGCTCGCCGAGGTGCTGCCCACGGGCAACCGGGTGGCGCTCGCGATCAACAAGATCGACCGGGTGAAGGCCGAGAGGCTGCTCGCGCTCAGCGCCGAGATGAACGAGGCCCGCGATTTCGCCGCGACCTTCATGATCTCGGCCGAGAAGGGCTACGGGGTCGACGACCTCCGGAAGTGGCTTGCCGAAACGGTGCCCGCCGGGCCCTGGCTCTATCCCGAGGACCAGATCGCCGACGCGAATCTCCGCCAGATCGCCGCCGAGATGACGCGCGAGAAGCTCACGCTCCGGCTGCATCAGGAGCTTCCCTACCAGCTCACCGTCGAGACCGAGGGCTGGCAGGAGAAGAAGGACGGCTCGGTGCGGATCGACCAGGTGGTCTATGTCGCGCGCGACGGCCACAAGGGCATCGCGCTCGGGCCGAAGGGCGAGACGATCAAGGCCGTCGGCCAGGCGGCGCGCGCGGACATTCGCGAGTTCCTCGGCCGCGAGGTGCATCTCTTCCTCACCATCAAGGTGCGGCCGAACTGGCTCGAGGAAGCCGAGCGCTACACCGAGATGGGGCTCGATTTCTCCGACGGCGACGGATGAGCGCACGGCTCACCGCGGAATTCTGGGTTCAGGCCTATCTTGCGCGGCTCCGGCTTGCGGGCATCCCGGCCTTCGTCACCGCGAAGGGGGATGCCACGGCGGGTGCGGTGATCGTGAAGCTCAACACGCTCGACGGCGCGGCGCGGGCGTTTTCGCGCAGCTATGACGCCAGCGGCGCGCGCGTCTGGGCGGTGCTGGCCGAGGGGCCGGAGATCGGGGTCGACGCGGCCCTCGCCCGGCAGCGGGGTTTCGACCCCGATCTCTGGATCCTCGAGATCGAGGACCGCGCCGGGCGCACCCTGCTCGAGGAGCCGGGCCTCTCGGACTGAAGCGCCACGTTCCCGCGGCCTCCGCCGCGGCGGCCCGTCCCGGCCGGGGCCGGGGCCGGGATCGGGCGTCGAGGCGCAGCCGGCCGGATCAGACCGGCACGAAATCGCCTGCTGCGGCGTCGTAATACTCGAGGATGCCGCCCTGGATGTCGTTCCAGATGCCGTGAAGCTCGAGGGTGCCCGCCTCGACGGCCGATTTGACGAAGGGGAAGGTCATCAGGTTCTCGAGGCTCAGGAGCACCGCCTGATGCTCGAGCGCCCGCAGCATCTGCTGTTCGCTGAGGCCCTTGCCGAGGACCGTGGGCACGCGCGGCTCGAGCACCTCGAGCCAGTGGGTGACGAAGGCGGTGTTCTCCTCGTGCTTGAGGTCGGGGTTCTGGTGCTGTGCGAGGCAGCCGGCGACGCCGCCGCAGCCGAAATGGCCCATCACGATCAGGTGGCTGATCTTGAGCACGTTCACGGCGTATTCGATGGTTGCCGAGGTGCCGTGCTGCTGGCCGTCGGGCAGGTAGGAGGGCACGAGATTGGCGATGTTGCGGTGGACGAAGAACTCGCCCGCATCCGCGCCGAAGACATCCGAGGCCATCACCCGGCTGTCGCAGCAGGCAACCATCATGGCCGCCGGCGCCTGGCCATCCGCGGCCAGCTTGGAGAGGCGCATGCGCGTCTCCGGGCCGAGATCCTTGCGCCAGGTGTGGTGCCGATCGACAAGGAACTTGGGAAGCGGACGCGCATTCTTCATGGGGGAACCTCAATCCGTAGATCGCACATTTTACCTAAAGGTCTGACGACTTTACCTGCCTTTCCGGGGAGAGAAAATACTCACGTTAACGCTTGTTTCAATGGCAAGTGGCAGTGTCGGCGCGGGTGAATACGGGGGGCTACAATGGGTGCCGAGATCATACCACTTCATGCGCACGAGGATGCCGCGCTCGATACAACGCGTATACTCGTCCTGCGCCAGTCTCTGGGCGATCAGCGCTGCCGCGAGATCGTCGATGAGGTCGTCTATCACCTTACCGACCGGCTGACTCAGCTCGAACTGGCGTTTGCCGAGCAGGACATGGCGCAGCTTCTGGGGCTCGCCTCGCGGCTTGCGGGGCTCAGCGAGCAGGTGGGGCTTGCGGATTTCGCGCGCGTTGCCCGCGATCTGCGCGCCTGCATCGAGGCCGAGGATCCGATCGCGACGGGGGCGGTTGCCGCGCGGCTGCTCCGCCTGGGCGAGGATTCGCTCTTTTCCGTGATGCTCTACGCGGATCAGTCCGCGCTCTGAGGGGACGGCGCCCCTTGTGGGTGCCCTCGGCCCGCCGCTAGGATCGGCCTTCCGATCCAGACAGGGCCCGATCATGCCGCTTGCCTCCGCACCCACCGCTTCCGTCCTTCCACTCCATGTCCTCACGCCGGACGGCCTCACCGCCTGGCTTCAGGGCGCGGAGGCGCCGGTCCGGACCTGGGTCGAGGCACAGGGCTTCCGCGCGGGCCTCGGCGAGACGCTCGCCGTGCCTGCCGCCGACGGGCGCATCGCCTGCGCGCTCGCGGGCTGGGGCGATGCCGCCGCCCGCAAGCGCGACCGCTTCCACCTCGCCCGCGCCGCCGAGAAGCTTCCGCCCGCGATCTATGCGCTCGAACCCCATGACGGGGTCGAGATGGATGCGGAGATCGAGGCGCTCGGCTGGCTGCTCGGCGATTACGTCTTCGACCGCTATCGCGCGCTTCCCTCCACGCGCCCCGCGCTCGTCTGCCCCGAGGGTGTGGAGGCCGCGCGCATCGAGGCCCTGGCCCGCGCCGCGAGGCTCTGCTGCGATCTCATCAACACGCCCGCGCGGGACATGGGCCCCTCGGCGCTCGAGGCGGCCTTCCTCGGCCTCGCCGCCGAGTTCGGCGCGGAGACGCACGTCATCGGCGGGGTCGAGGCGCTGGAGGCGGCGAACTTCCCGATGATCGCCGCGGTCGGCGCCGCCGCTGCCGATGCCCCGCGGCTGCTCGACATGCGCTGGGGCCGGGCCGATGCGCCGAAGGTGACGCTGGTCGGCAAGGGCGTCTGCTTCGACACCGGCGGGCTCGATATCAAGCCGCCGAGCTCCATGGGGCTGATGAAGAAGGACATGGGCGGCGCGGCGACCGCGCTGGGGCTTGCCCGGCTGGTGATGGAACGCGGGCTCGACATCCGGCTTCGGGTGCTGGTGCCGGCGGTCGAGAACGCGATCTCGGGGGCGGCCTTCCGGCCCGGCGACATCCTGCCGAGCCGCAAGGGGCTGAGCGTCGAGGTGAACAACACCGATGCCGAGGGCCGGCTCGTGCTCGCCGATGCGCTGGCGCTCGCCGACGAGGAGGAACCGGATCTGGTCGTGAGCCTCGCCACGCTCACCGGGGCCGCGCGCGTGGCGCTCGGGCCGGATGTGCCGCCCTTCTTCACCGATGACGCGGGGCTGGCGGCCGAGCTTGCCGACGCCGCCGCGCGCGCCGCCGATCCGCTCTGGCGGCTGCCGTTCTGGGAGCCCTACGAGGCGCTGATCGAGCCCGGCATCGCCGATCTCGACAATGCGCCCTCGGGCGGCATGGCTGGCGCGATCACCGCAGCGCTCTTCCTGCGCCGCTTTGTCACCGCAGCCCCGCGCTACGCGCATTTCGACATTTACGGCTGGACGCCGGCGGCGAAGCCCGGCCGGCCCAAGGGCGGCGCGTTCCAGGCCGGGCGGGCGCTCTTCGACATGCTGGAGACGCGCTATTGCGCCCGGAGCTGAAGCCCTTCGCCCGGCGGCTCCTGCCCGCGCGCGAGGATCTTGCCGCGGAGGCGCTTGCCGGCACGGTCGCGGCGGCGCGCTTCGTCCCGGGCACGCATCTCCGCGTCACCGCGCCGCTGCTCGATCTCGCGCTCTCGCCCGACCCCGGTGCGGGCCTCGCGACGCAGCTGCTCCATGGCGAGCCCTTCACCGTCTACGAGACGCGCGAGGACGGGCTCGCCTGGGGGCAGTCGGGCTGGGACGGCTATGTGGGCTATGTCGCGGCCGCGGGGCTCGGCCCGGCGGCGGAGGGCGCGGCGCCGCGCCGGATCACCGCGATCGCGAGCCATATCTATTCGCGGCCCGACATCAAGGCGCCGGTGCGCGCCGCCCTGCCCTGGCTTGCCGCGGTGGAGACGGTGGGGGAAAGCGGTAATTTCCTCGCGCTCGCCGGGGGCGGTTTCGTGCCGCGGGCGCATCTGGCGCCGGGCGCGGGCGATTTCATTGCCGAGGCGCGGCGCCTTGCCGGCACGCCCTATCTCTGGGGCGGGCGGAGCGCGGCGGGTATCGACTGCTCGGGGCTGGTGCAGCTTGCACTGGTGGCCGCCGGGCATGTGGATGTGCCGCGTGATTCGGACATGCAGGCGGCACTTCTCGGTGTTGCGCACGATCCCGGCGCCGCGCCGGAGCCCGGCGATCTGCTGTTCTGGAAGGGACATGTGGGGATCGTGAGCGGCGCAGATCTTCTGCTCCATGCCAACGCCCATCACATGGCGGTGGCGGAAGAGCCGCTCGGGGCGGCCATCGCCCGGATCGCGGCGAGCGGCGGCGGGCCGGTTACCGGCCGCCGCCGTCCGCCTGCGCGTCCGGACCCCGCATGACGACGAGACGGCCGGCGATCAACCACGCGCCACGTTGAGTGGCAGGCGGGAGATCGCCCGCCGCCTGCGCCGGGCAGGGGCCGGCCGCAGAGCCGCGCGGGCGCTCCGGTGCGGGGAGATGGAGCGCCGTGGCGGGGTGGAAATCGTCGCGCAGAAAGGACATGGGCCACCTCCGCCGTGCGGGCCTATTTCGTCAGGATCAGCTTGCCCTGCCGGGTGATGCGCAGCACGTAGCGCATGCCGTCGAGCATCACCTCGGCTTCGCGATTGCCCTGGGTCAGCTTGCGCGCGTCGTGGACCGGGCGCGGCTCCGCGACATGGATGCGGTTGCGGTGGAAGGTATGGGGCTGCACAGGTGCGTTCACGGCTGATCCTCCAGTTCATGCCTTGCGGCAACATGTCTGTCCGGGGGGTCGTGAGGGAGCGGCCGCGGGGCCTCCGCGTTCTGGGCCAATCCCGATCCGGTCAGTCGGTTTCAGGGCTGGCTGGTCGGGGGGACTGGCTGCTGGAATTAAGGTGACCAAAACAGTCGGAATAATCAAGCCCCAATTTCAGGGGCTTGCGAATTTCCTCCATTCCGCGCTTTTCTGCCTCATTCCCATCGTGACAAGGGTAGAGGATTGGCCATGGCCTGGATCGACCCCGCCACCGGCGCAAAGCTCTCGCACCCCGAGGCGATCGAGCGCCTCGCCCGCGGGCGGGTGGCGCTGCTCGGTGAGCAGCATGACAGCGCGGCGGATCACCGGTTTCAGGAGCTCGTCATTGCCGGGCTTGCCGCGCGGGTCGGCGATCTCCACGTCGGCTTCGAGATGTTTCCGCGCCATCTCCAGCCGGTGCTCGATGCCTGGTGCGGCGAGGGGATGAGCGAGGCGGAATTCCTGCGCGAAACGCGCTGGGAGGAGGTCTGGGGCTTCGAGCCCGAGCTCTACCTGCCGCTCTTCCGGCTCTGCCGCGATCTCGGCCTGCCGATGTTTGCGATGAACGTCGCGCGGCCCGTGGTCTCGCTCATCGGGCGCGAGGGCTGGGAGGCGCTGCCCGGCGAATACCGCGACTGGCTGAGCCCCGCCTTACCGGCGAGCGCGGCCTATCGTCGCTATCTTTTCGCGATTACCGGCGGGGTGCGGCCCGGACGCGCGGCGCAGAGCCCGGAAGACCCTGTTTTCGATCGCTTTGTGCGGGCGCAGCAAGTCTGGGACCGCGCGTTTGCCTGTGCGATCGCGCAGACCTGCGTCGGGCATCCGGAGCGGCGCGTGGTCGGGATCATCGGGCGCGGTCACCTCGAATTCGGCCTCGGAACCCCCGCTCAGCTTGCGGATCTGGGCATTCCGGGCGCGGGACTCGCGCTTCGCGGCGATGCGGACGAAATGCCGCCCTGCGAGGGCATCGAAGCTCCAATCGCAAATCTTCTGTTTCGTTCCGGCGCGGATTGCGCGCGTTCCGGAGCGGTTTCGAAGCGCTGAGACGATTTTTGCTGCACTGCGGCTTCCCGATTCGGCGTTCTCCGTTTACCATCACGGCGCTGTAACTAGAGCTATCATGAGGTCTACGATTATGTCCGACACGCCGAACCCCGAAGCGACGAGCTCCGACGAGACCACGGACCAGGTGACCGAAGCGGCGCCGGCCGAGGCCGAAGCGGAATCCGCCGCCGAGAAGCCGAAGCCCCGGCGGACGCGGGCGCGCAAGACCGCTGCCGCAGACGCCTCGCCCGAACCCGAAGTGTCCGAGCCCGTCGCCGAGGTTGCGGCCGCCGATATCTCGGCCACCACGGAAGCCGCGACCGATGCCGCGGCGCAGGCGACCGCGAAGATGAACGAGATCGTTGCCGCCACCGTCAAGGCGAGCGAGGACGCCGTTGCCAAGGCCTCGGAGCAGATCAAGCTCGCCGAAGCCAAGCTCGAGGAGATGACGGCCCAGGCGACCGAGCGCTCGAAGGCCAACATGAAGGCGGCCGAGGAAGCCTTCGCGAAGTTCCAGGATCTGATGGCGAAGCAGATGAAGGCTGCCGAGGAAGCCTCCGAGAAGGCCTCGGGCCAGATCTCGAAGCTCTTCTCCGACCAGATGGCCGCCGCGGAAGCCAATGTCGCCAAGTTCAAGGCCCGCGCCGAGGAACAGGCGAAAGTCGCCTCGAGCCGCGCGACCGAAGTGCAGAAGCAGGCCTACAAGGGCGCGGAAGCCGCCGGCAGCGCGCTCTTCGGCGGGCTCAACAAGGCCCAGACCGAGATCGGCGAATTCGTCTCCGCGCGGATGCGCCGCGACATGGCCGCGCAGAGCAAGCTGATGGCCTGCCGCAACTTCGACGAATTCCGCGCCGTGCAGAAGGAATTCCTCGACGAGGCGATGAAGGACTATGCCGAGATGGGCTCGCGCTTCATGCAGCTCGCGGGCAGCTTCACGCCGAAGGCGCTCGAACAGAAGGACTGATCCGTCCTGCCGCTGCGGCGGCGGCGCCACGCGTGCCGCCGCCAAGCCTGCTGTTGAAAAGCCGTTTCGCTCCTGCCAGTGTGAGCCCCGCACCGGCAGATGCGAACGGAAGGGTTGCGGCGCAGGCATGGCGATATCTCTCGAGAGGGCGGCGCTCGCCGTCATCGACGTCCAGAACGATTTCTGCCCCGGCGGCGCGCTTGCCGTAACCGGGGGCGATGCGGTCGTGGCGCCGATCAACCGCATCCTGCCAGGCTTCGGCGTGCGGGTGCTGACCCAGGACTGGCATCCGGCCGATCACCTGTCCTTCGCGGCGAACCACCCCGGTGCCGCGCCCTTCTCCACCACCGAGATGCCCTATGGCACCCAGGTGCTCTGGCCCACGCATTGCGTGCAGGGAACGGAGGGGGCGGCGTTTCACCCCGCCCTGGCGACGACGCCCGCCGATCTGGTGATCCGCAAGGGCTTCCGGCCGGCGATCGACAGCTATTCGGCCTTTTTCGAGAACGACCGCGAGACCCCGACCGGGCTCGCGGGCTACCTGCGCGAACGCGGCGTCGAGGCGCTCTATCTTGCCGGGCTCGCCACGGATTTCTGCGTCGCCTATTCGGCGCTCGACGCGGTCCGGCTCGGGTTTTCCGCAATCGTGCTGACCGATGCCTGCCGCGGCATCGATCTCGACGGCTCGCTCGCCGCCGCGATGGCCGGCATGGCGGAGGCGGGCGTCGGCTTCGCCGCCGCCGCCGACCTGCCCGGATGACGGCCGCGCCATGACCGATATCGCAAAGCGCGTCTATGACCATGCCTGGCGGATCGACCCGATCGTCCGGTCGCTGCTCGACACCGATTTCTACAAGCTCCTGATGCTGCAGACCGTCTACCGGCGGCACGCGGATGTGGAGGTCGAGTTCAGCCTCATCAACCGCGCCAGGGATGTGCCGCTGGCGCGCCTCATCGACGAGGCCGACCTTCGGGCGCAGCTCGATCATGCCCGCGGCCTGAGCCTCAGCCGCGGCGAAAGCACCTGGCTGCGCGGCAACACCTTCTACGGCAAGCGCTGGATGTTCGGGCCAGACTTCATGGCCTGGCTCGAGGAGTTCCGGCTGCCGGAATACGAGCTCGTCCGCAAGGACGACCAGTACGAGCTCACCTTCCGCGGCTCCTGGCCCGAGGTGATGATGTGGGAGATCCCGGCGCTCGCGATCCTCATGGAGCTGCGCTCGCGGGCGGTGCTGAACGGCATGGGCCGCTTCGAGCTTCAGGTGCTCTATGCCCGCGCCATGGCGCGGGTCTGGGAAAAGATCGAGCGGCTGCGCGAGATGCCCGACCTGCGCATCTCGGATTTCGGCACCCGGCGGCGGCACGGCTTTCTCTGGCAGGACTGGTGCGTGGAGGCGATGATCGAGGGGCTCGGCGAGAAGTTCTCCGGCTCGTCGAACTGCCTCATCGCCATGCGCCACGACATCGAGGCGATCGGCACCAACGCCCATGAGCTGCCGATGATCTATGCCGCGCTCGCGACGAGCGATGCCGCGCTCCGTCAGGCCCCCTATGACGTGCTGGAAAACTGGCACCGGGATTATGACGGCAACCTCAGGATCATCCTGCCCGACACCTACGGCACAAAGGGCTTCCTCGCGCATGCGCCGGACTGGCTCGCCTCCTGGACCGGCATCCGCATCGATTCGGGCGATCCCGCCGAGGGGGCCGAGACCGCCATTGCCTGGTGGAAGAGCCGCGGCCAGGACCCGCGCGAGAAGCTGGTGATCTTCTCCGACGGGCTCGACGTGGCCAAGATCGAGGAGCTCTATGCGCGCTTCAACGACCGGGTGAAGCTCGGCTTCGGCTGGGGCACGCTGCTCACCAACGATTTCCGCGGCCTCACCCCGCAGGACCGGCTCGCCCCGTTCAGCCTCGTCTGCAAGGCGGTGAGCGCGAACGGCCGGCCGACGGTGAAGCTCTCGGACAATCCCGCCAAGGCGATGGGGCCGGCGGACGAGGTGGCGCGCTACCGCCGGGTCTTCGAGGTCGGCGCGCAGGTCGCGCAGCCCGTCATCGTTTGACCCCGCAGCCCATGCCGCTCCCGTTGCGCCTCCTGCGCGCCGCGACCGCGCTCGTGCTGGCCCTCTTGGGCCTTGCCGCGCTGCTCGCAGCGCTCACGCTGTCGACCGCACCGCATGTGCTGGAGCCGCCGGCGCCGGACCCGCGCGCCGCGGCGCTCGATGCCGAGCTGGCCGGCAACCTCGGCGATCTCCTCGGGAACGGCCAGATGACGGTGCGGGCCGAGGCGATCGGCGCGGCGCTCCGGAGCATCGCCTATCTGCAGCCCGCGCTGCGCGGCGAGGCGGAGATCACCGAAGGCCGCCTCGATGCCGCGGCGAGCCTCGCGCTGCCCGGCGGGCTCTGGCTCAATGCGCGGGTCTCGGTGCTGCCGTCGACGGGTGGTCTCGCGCTCGAGGGGATCCGCGTCGGGCGGCTGCCGCTGCCGCCGGGGCTCACGCTCGCCGCGGTCCGCGCCGCCGCGGACCGGCTCGGAGGGCCGGGCACCGGCGCTGCGGCGCTTGGCGCGGTGGGGCCGGTCGCCATCGGGCCCGATACGCTGAGCGTGGCCCTTGCCGGACCGCGCACCAACGATGGCTTCTTCGAGCGGCTCGTCGCCCAGCTTGTCCATGCCGCCGGGGCGCCGAGCACGGCCGAGATCCGGGAGGCGCTTGCCCTGCTCGACGCGGGCTTTGACGACGGGAGCCTGCCTGCGACCGGCTCGTTTCTCCCCCATCTCCGCCTCGTCGCGGAACAGCCTGTGGCCGAGCGCCCGGCCGCGATCGTTGCGCTCGCGATCCGTTGCGGCAATGCGCGGCTCGGCCGCTTCGTCGGGATCGGCCGCAGCGAGGCCGCCGACACCGGGCGCTGCGACGGCGTGACGCTGGCGGGGCGCGACGATCTCAAACGGCACTTCGCGATTTCCGCCGCCCTCGGCACCGGGCTCGATGCCCGCGCGGCCTTCGGCCTCGGCGAGATCAAGGAACTGCTCGACAGCAATCCCGACGGCTCGGGCTTCAACTTCGAGGACATGGCCGCCGACCTGGCCGGGCTCCGCTTCGCGATGGCTCTGGCCCGCGATCCCGGCGCGGCGGCGCGGATCGGGGTGGAGGGCGACGTAATGCCCGACATCTCGGATCTGCCGCACGACCTCTCGGCCGCCGCCTTCCGCGCCCGCTTCGGCGCAATCGGCGATCCGGCCTATCAGGCGGAGGTCGCGCGGATCAGCGCCCGGATCGACGCGCTGCGGCTGCATTCGGGTGCTGCGGAAATTCACGATCCCGCCTCTTGACCTTCCAATGATGGGAAGCCCCATATGAGAGGGCAACCGAGGAGGTTCCCATGCTGGATGAACGAATCGAAAGTTGTGATCTGGTGGTCGAGGGCATGTCCTGCGCGAGCTGCGCGGGGCGGGTCGAGCGCGCGCTTCTGGCCGCGCCCGGCGTCGCGGCTGCCAATGTGAATTTCGCCACCGGGCGGGCGCATGTCGAGGGCGCGCGCGGGGCGGCGGCACTGGCCGCCGCAGAGCTTGCCGAAATCGTGACGAAGGCGGGCTATCCGGCCCGCCCCGCCGATCCCGCGCCGAAGCCGCAGGCGGACAAGAGCCGGGCCGAGGTCGCGGCGCTGCGGCGCCATGTCATTCTGGCGGGCCTGCTGACCTTGCCGGTCTTCGTGATCGAGATGGGCGGGCACATGGTGCCGGCGCTCCACCACGCGCTGGCCGGGACCTTCGGCGCCTTCGGGGTCAACCTGATCCTGTTCCTGCTCACCACGGCGGTGCTCTTCGGGCCGGGGCGGGTCTTCTTCACCAAGGGGCTGCCCGCGCTTTTCCGCGGCGCGCCGGAGATGAACTCGCTGGTGGCGCTCGGCGCGGGCGCGGCCTGGGCCTATTCGAGCGTCGCGACCTTTGCGCCGGGTCTGCTGCCCGCGGGCACCGCGCATGTCTATTACGAATCCGCCGCCCTCATCGTCACGCTGATCCTCGTCGGGCGCTATCTCGAGGCCCGGGCGCGCGGCCGCACCGGCCAGGCGATCGAGAAGCTCGTCGGCCTCCAGCCACGCACCGCCCGGCGCGTCGAGGACGGCCGGGAGATCGAGGTGCCGATCGAGGAGATCCAGCCGGGGGCACTGCTGCGCGTACGCCCCGGCGAGCGCATCCCGCTCGACGGCACGCTCGTCGAGGGCCATTCCTGGGTCGACGAGGCCATGATCACCGGCGAGCCCGATCCGGTCGAGAAGACCGCGGAGGCGCGCGTCATCGGCGGCACGGTCAACGGCACCGGCACCTTCACCTTCCGCGCGACCCATGTCGGCGCAGAGACCGTGCTCGCGCAGATCGTGCGCATGGTCGAGGACGCCCAGGGCGACAAGCTGCCGATCCAGGCGCTGGTCGATCAGGTGACGCGCTGGTTCGTGCCGGGCATCATGGCGATTGCCGCGCTCACCTTCGCGGGCTGGCTGGTCTTCGGCCCCTCGCCCGCGCTGGCCATGGCGGTGGTAAGCGCGGTGACCGTGCTCATCGTCGCCTGCCCCTGCGCCATGGGGCTCGCAACCCCGACCTCGATCCTCGTCGGCACCGGCCGGGCGGCGGAGGCAGGCATCCTCTTTCGCCGCGGCGCCGCGCTGCAGGGGCTCGCGGGCGTCACCACCATCGCCTTCGACAAGACCGGCACGCTCACCGAGGGCAAGCCGCGCCTGACCGATTTCATCGCCGCCGAGGGCCGCGACCGGGCGACAACGCTCGCCCTCGTCGCCGCCGCAGAGACCGGCTCGGAACATCCGACGGCGCGCGCGATCGTTGCCGCGGCCGAGGCCGACGGGCTTGCGCTGCCCGCGGCCTCCGGGTTTGCCGCAACGCCCGGCAAGGGGGTCGAGGCGCATGTGGACGGGCATGTGGTGCTCCTCGGCAACGAGGGCTTTCTCGCCGGGCGCGGCATCGGGACTGAGGCGCTTGCCGCCGCCGCCACCGGGCTCGAGGGCAAGGGCCGGAGCCCGATCTTCGCCGCCATCGACGGCGAGGCCGCAGCGGTGCTCGCGGTTGCCGATGCGATCAAGCCCGAAGCGGCGGCGGCTCTCGCCGCGCTGCGCGCGGCCGGGCTGGAGATCGCGATGATCACCGGCGATGGCGCGGCAACGGCGCGCGCCATCGCGGGCGAGCTCGGCATCACCTCGGTGCGGGCCAATGTGCTGCCCGGCGAGAAGGCCGAAGCGGTGAAGAGCCTTCAGGCCAACGGGCCGGTCGCCTTCGTCGGCGACGGGATCAACGATGCCCCCGCGCTTGCCCAGGCCGATGTCGGCCTTGCAATCGGCACCGGCACGGACATCGCCATTGACGCGGCCGACGCGGTGCTGATGTCGGGTGAGCTCGGCAATGTCGCCATGGCGGTTGAGATCAGCCGGGCGACCATGCGCAACATCCGCCAGAACCTCGTGTGGGCCTTTGGCTACAACGTGGCGCTGGTGCCGGTGGCGGCAGGGCTGCTCTATCCGGCCTTCGGCATCCTCATGTCGCCGATCCTCGCGGCCGGCGCCATGGCCGCCTCGAGCGTCTGTGTGGTCTCGAACGCGCTCCGGCTCCGCCGGATGCGCCTCGGAGGCCGGGCATGAACATCGGCGAAGCGGCAAGGGCCTCGGGCGTCTCGGCCAAGATGATCCGCTACTATGAGGAGATCGGCCTCATCCCCGAGGCGCAGCGCAGCGGCAACGGCTACCGCGTCTACCGGATGGAGGACGTGCACACGCTGGGCTTCATCCGGCGCGCCCGCAAGCTCGGCTTCTCGGTCGCGCAGATCGAGCAGCTCGTCCGCCTCTGGCAGGACAAGGGCCGCGCGAGCGTGGAGGTGAAGGCGATCGCCGAAGGCCATATCGCCGAGCTCACCGCCCGGATCGAGGAGCTCGAGGCGATGCGCCGCACGCTTGAGCACCTGACCCATGCCTGCCACGGCAACGAACGGCCCGACTGCCCGATCCTCGATGACCTTGCGGGCACAGAGGCCCGCACATCCTGACCGCCTCGCCGCCGCCGGCTCGCATCCCGCGCCGGGCATGATATAGCGGGACGGACGGACGGGAGGTAAGGAGGCGCGCGACGATGCTTGGAGCCCACAGCGCGGCCCGGATTCTGGTCGTCGCCTGTGCCGGCGTCGTCATCGGGGCTGTGGCGAGCGTCGCGGCGGTCGGCTTCGTCGATGCGGTCGGCTGGCTCAACACGCTCTTTCTCGTCTCGCTCGATGCCCGGACCGACACCACCGTGCAGCCATATGTGCTGACGGCACTCACCATCCTCGGGCCGGCGGGCGGGGGGCTCGCGACCGGCCTGATCGTCCGCCACGTGATCCGCGAACAGCGCGCGCTCGGCCCCGCCGATGCGATCCTCGCCGTGCAGGGCCGGAACCCGATGCCGAGCCTCCAGAGCGGGCTCGGCGCCACGCTTGCCGCCCTCATCGCGCTCGGAACCGGCGCCTCGATCGGGCAATACGGCCCGCTCGTGGTAATGGGCGCGACGATCGGCGACATCGCGCGGCGGCTCGAGCGGCATTTCCGCGACCTGCGCTCGATCTCGATTGCCTGCGGCGTCGCGGCCGCCATTGCCACGGCCTTTCATGCCCCGATCGCGGGTCTCATCTTTGCCCACGAGGTCGTGCTGCGCCATTACGCGCTCCGGGCCTTCGCACCCGTCGCCGTCGCGGCCGCCATGGGCCATGTGATGGCCACGCGCGTCTTCGGGCAGGACCCGCTGATCGCGGTCAGCTTCGCGGGCATCGCCCATGACTATGAATTCGTGTTCTTCGCCATCGAGGGGATCCTCGCGGCCCTGCTCGCCACGCTCTACATGACGCTGATCCTGCGCTCCGGCCAGCTCGCGAGCCGCCTGCCGATGCCGCCGGCGCTGCGCCCGGCCCTCGCGGGCCTTGTGCTCGGCCTCGTCGCGACGCAGGTGCCGGAGGTGCTCGGCATCGGCCGGGGCGTGCTCCAGCACACGGCCGAGGACGGCGCCTTCACCATGGGCGCGCTCGCCGAGCTGCTCGTCGCCAAGACGGCGATGACCGCGCTCTGCCTTGGCTTCGGGTTTGTCGGCGGCGTGTTCAGCCCGGCGCTGCTGATCGGCGGGGTTGGCGGCGCGCTCTACGGGCTCGTGCTCGCGGCGCTGCTGCCGGGCGCGACCTCCGGCGTCGCGGTCTATGCCATCTGCGGCATGATGGCGATGGCGAGCCCGGTGATCGGCGCGCCGCTCACCACGATCCTCATCGTCTTCGAGATGACCGCGAACTACCAGCTCACTATCGCCGTCATGGCCTCGGTCGCGTTTGCCAACCTGCTCGCCCACCGCGCCTTCGGCCGCTCGCTCTTCGACGTGCAGCTCAAGCGCCGCGGCTTCGATCTCTCGGAGGGGCGCGACCGGGCGATCCTGCACGACCGCCGGGTCTCGGAGCTTCTGACCCAGGATTACCTCGCGCTCCGCCCCTCCGATCCGGTCGGGAAGATGATCGAGCTTTGCGCCGGGCGCCGCCGCGGCGAGGTGCTGCTCATCGACGCCGAGGGCGCCTATCGCGGCCGGGTGCAGCTTCAGGACGCGATCGCGGCCCCCGCCACCGCCCGGCTCGAAAGCCTCGCCGATGGAGGCGGCCTCACCTTCGGCGAGACGACGACGCTCTGGGAGGCGATGGCGCGGCTCCGGGCCTTCAGCGGCGAGGCCGTGCCGCTCGTCACCGCCGAGGGCCAGGTGGCGGGGGTGGTGCCGGAGGGCGCGCTGATCCGGGGCTACATGGATTCGATCCACGACCTCCGCCGCGAGGAGAACGCCGGCGCCTGAGCACCGCTGCACGGCGAGGACAGTTTCGGGCCCAATCCCGGTCGGGAACGGGATTGCGCCCTACCGCGTGATCTGGCGCGCCAGCAGCCAGAAGCCGAGCGCCCAGGCACAGCCCGCGAGCCAGCCCGCCAGCACATCCGTCGGCCAGTGCACGCCCAGCACCACCCGGCTCACGCCGATGAGCAGGGTGAGCGCCATGGTGACCCCGAGCACGAAGATCTTGAGCCGCCGCTGCGACTGGGCGCGCGCCAGCATTGCGCCGAGCGTGAGGTATGTCATCGCCGAAAGCATCGCGTGGCCGCTCGGAAAGCTCATTGTGGAGACATCGACGAGATGCGGCACCACATCGGGCCGGGCCCGGTTGAAGCCGAGCTTCATTGCCGTCTCGACGAGCGCGCCGAGCGAGATCGAGAGCGCGGTGAGGCCCGCCAGCCGCGGGCGCCCTGCCGTGAAGAGATAGGCCACCGAGATCACCGTCAGCAGGGTGATGACGGTGGTGCCGCCGAGGCTCGTGATATCGACGAAGGCCGATTGCAGCCAATGTGGCCCGATGGTGCGCGAGGGATCGTCCGTCACGCGCAGCCAGACGAGGATCGCGCGGTCGACCGCGTGGGTCTCGTTCTCGAGAACCTCGTCGGCCAGGGCCGCAAAGAGCCAGATGAGCCCCGCGACGGCGCCGAGCGGCAGAAAGAACCGCGGCTCGACCGGGCTGCGCCGGATCCAGTTCCCGACAGTTGTCCGCAACATCATGTTTCGCCCCCTGCACGTCGCATCTGCCTGACATAAGGCCTTGGACCGGCAGTGCAAGTGCGCGCGCGAGGGCGGGAAAGGGCGCGGCGGGGACGCCGATTTCCGGCCTCATGCCGCCACCGCATCGGCGGAGTTTCACGCACGGGGCGGAACATAAGAAGCTCCCACCGGAACATAAGAACCTGCCGAGCGTTACTTAGGCAAATCACGGGAGGAAAAAACCATGCACAACATCTTCTATCTGATCGGTGTGATCGTCGTCATCCTCGCAGTGCTCTCTTTTATTGGACTGGCCTGAACAAATGGCCCCATCTCAGCAGGGAGACAATAAATAATGGAGACCACCGAGCACGACCAGACGACAGGCCCCAGAGCTGACACGCTCTCGGGCAGAGAGAACATCAAGGAAACCGGGCGCGAGGCGCTCTCGGCCGCCCGGGAGCGGGTTGACGCGGCAGGCACCGAGGCCCGCTCCATGCTCGACGACGCCGTGGGGGCCGCCCAGCAGCAAACCGAAGCAGCCAAGGGCCATACGGCCCACGAGATCCGCAGGACCGCGGAAGGCCTCGAGGCGGCGGCGCGGGAGTTGCAGGACTCGCCGTTGCAGCACGATCTCCTCAACGAGGCGGCAGAGGGGCTGCAACAGATTTCGCGCGCGGTGGATGGCAAGAGCATCTCGCGCATGTCCGCAGACCTTTCGGATTTCGCACGCTCCAACCCGGTCGCCTTTCTTGGCGGCGCTGCCCTGACGGGATTTGCGCTCGCCCGGTTCGCACGGGCCGGCGATCCCCGGTCGGCCACCAGCGGGTATACCGCCGACGGCCACGCCGCCGGTGCGGCACATGCGGGATATTCGACGTCGCCCCGCGCAACGGAACCGGCCTTCGGAAGCAACCCGGGTCGCGAAAACCCGAGCCGCGGGCCGGAAGCAGCCTCAACGAGCACCCTGCCCGGAGCGGGCGTCTCCGCTCCCAAGCCTGCTCCGAAACCTGACCCGACAATCGGAACCAACGTGCCGGCCGCGTCTTCGGTCGGGATCACCGAGCAGGGCCATCCGCCCGTGAAACCGGGAGTTTGATCGCAGATGTCCAACCTCAATGAACGCTCGACACCGGCACTGATGACCGATCTCGTCGGGCATGTCACCGAACTGGTTCGCAAGGAAATCCAGCTCCTGCGGGCCGAACTCAGCTCCAAATCCACCCAGGTGGTCATGGCGCTCGGCGCACTCGTCGCCGCCCTGGCCTTCTGTCTCACCGCGCTCAACGTGCTGGCGGCCGCTCTGGTCGCCGCCCTGACGGAGGCGGGTGTGCACGGGATCTGGGCCGCCGTCATTGTCGGAGGCCTTGTTGCCGTGGCCGCCTTCGCTCTCGCGGGCAAGGGCATGAACTCTCTCAAGGCAGTCAACCTCGCGCCCGAACGCACCGCCCAGGCGGCATCCCGTGACGCGACCATGCTCAAGGAAAAGATGTGATGTCCGAGACAGTCACGGAGCCTCACGACAAGAGCGTCCGCGAGCTTGAACGCGATGTGAACGAGACACGGGCGAGCGTCTCGCGCACGATCGACGAGCTTCAGAGCCGTGCGAGCATGGGCAACATCGTCGATCAGGTTGTCTCCGCCATTGGCGAGAACGGCGGCGAGATGAGCCGCAATCTCGGCAGAACCCTGCGCGACAATCCCCTGCCCGCACTGCTCACGGGCGTCGGGCTCGCATGGCTCATGGCCGGGGGCGGCGGACCGCGCCTGCATGGCAGGGATACCGGCGAGGACTGGGGCGATCGGAACACCGACCACGCCCTGTCCACCTATGGCCGCGGCTCGACCCTTCGGCCCGCGCGCACACATGTGCCTGATGCCTCGGGCGACCCATCGTATCTCGGATCGCGCGGGGCAGACACAGCGCGCCCCGGCATGGTTCCGCCCGCGGGTGGAGCCGGAGGACAGGACGACACGGCATTTTCGCGCGCGGGCAGCGCGGCGAAGGATGCCGCCTCGCGCGTCGGCAGCGGTGCGTCAGACATGGCGGACAGCATTCGTGCAGGCGCCCGGAACCTCTCGGACGGCGTGAGAGATCAGGTCTCCGGAGCCGGCACTGCCCTGAATGACGCAGGCCTCGCCGCCCAGGCCCGGGCAGGAGAGATGCGCGACCGGGCGATGGCCGCGGGCCGCAGGGACCTGGATCGCGTGAACGACGCGATGCAGGAACAGCCCCTCGTCTTCGGGGCGCTTGCCATGGCGCTTGGTGCCGCGATCGGCGGGGCACTGCCGTCCACGCGCGCGGAAGACCGGTTGCTCGGCGAGAAATCCGACCAGCTCAAGGCCTATGCGCGGCAGGTCGTGGAGACGGAAGGCGCCAAGGCGCAAGCCACCGCCGGGGCGGTCGCGCAGGAAGCGGTCAAGATCGCGGATGAGGCGGCAGGTCGTCTCGACCGGGAGACGCCGGGAGGTCGCGATGCGGTGGAACGCGCGGAAGCCGGATTGCGCTCGACAGCGGGCCGGCTGGCCGATGCCGGCCGCGAGGAGGCCGAGCGCCAGAAGCTTGGCGAAAGCGTCGGCCTCGACGTGAAGAAGGACGTGAAGAAGACCGAGACCTGAGGCACTGCCTTGCGCTCGTCCGGCGCGATGGCGCCGGGCGAACGGGCTCTGTGCATTTCAGCCGGTTCGGGCGATCAGCCCTTCTTGAGCACCCGGCGGCCGAGCAGCTCGGCGATCTGCACCGCGTTGAGCGCGGCGCCCTTCCTGAGGTTGTCGGAGACCACCCACATCACGAGGCCGTTCTCGACCGTCGCATCGGTGCGGATGCGGCTGATGAAGGTCGCGTAATCGCCGACGCATTCGACAGGCGTCGCATAGCCGCCCGGCTCGCGCTTGTCGATCACGAGACAGCCCGGCGCCTCGCGCAGGATCTCGCGGGCCTCGTCCTCGTCGATCGGATCCTCGAACTCCACGTTGATCGCCTCGGAGTGCCCGACGAAGACCGGAACGCGGACGCAGGTTGCGGTGACCTTGATCGCGGGATCCACGATCTTTTTGGTCTCCGCGACCATCTTCCACTCTTCCTTCGTGTAGCCGTCCTCCATGAAGACGTCGATGTGCGGGATCACGTTGAAGGCGATCTGCTTGGGGTAGACCGAAGGCGCGACCTCCTGACCCGGCACATACATGCCCTTGGTCTGGTTCCAGAGCTCGTCCATCGCTTCCTTGCCCGAGCCCGAAACGGACTGGTAGGTCGAGACGACGACGCGCTTGATCTTCGCCCGGTCATGCAGCGGCTTCAGCGCCACCACCATCTGCGCGGTCGAGCAGTTGGGATTCGCGATGATGTTCTTCTTCGAATAGCCCTCGATCGCGTCGGGGTTCACTTCCGGCACGATCAGCGGAATGGCCGGGTCGTAGCGGTAGAGCGAGGAGTTGTCGATCACCACGCAGCCCGCCGCCGCGGCCTTCGGCGCATAGGTCTTCGTCGCGTCCGAGCCGATCGCGAAGAGCGCGATGTCCCAGCCGGTGAAATCGAAGGTGTCGAGGTCCAGGGTCTTGATAGTCTTCTCGCCGAAGGAGCATTCGGTGCCTAGGCTCTTGCGCGAGGCAAGCGCCGCGATCTCGTCAACGGGGAATTCCCGCTCGGCGAGGATGTTCAGCATTTCGCGGCCCACATTGCCCGTGGCACCGACGACGGCGATACGATAACCCATTTCCTTGTCTCCAGATATGGCGACCGCGCTTCTGCACGCTTTGGGTCCGAATGTAAATCGCCGAGTGCGGCCGGTTCAGCCTGCGTCGGGGAACCAGCAGCTCCGCGGCACCCGGAATGCCCCGATCTCGCCCACGAAGAAGCCCTCCGTCGCCTCCCAGGTCTCGATCGGCCGCGCATCGGGGCAGCCCTTGGGCGGGCGGGCCTTGCGGCTCACGTAGAGCACCTCGCCCGGACCGGGGGGCAGCGGATGGGTCTGGGCATAGTGGCTGTCGGGGAAGCCTTCCGGGGGCGGGGCATAGATCTCGAGCCCCGAATCGCGCAGCGTCCAGAACTCGTCGGCCAGCAGCACCCGGCTCGGGCTCACCAGCACCCCGAGCCCCTCGCGCTTGGCGATCGCCTCGGCGCGGGTGCTGATCGCGCCCATGCCGATGTAGCGCGCCATCACCAGATTGCCGCCCATCCGCCAGCTGTCGGCGAAGATCACCGAAACCGGCAGCGCCAGCGCGAGAAAGCCGTTGATCGCGAAGCTCGCGGTCAGCCAGCGCGGGCGCGCGGCGAGCACCGTGATCCCGATCAGCACCGCGCCGAGATGCCCCGCCGCCGCCCAGTTGGCATTCGCCCCCGAGAGGATCGCCTGCACCGAGACGATGGCAAGCGCCGGCAGCGCCATCAGCGCGAGAAACCGGATGCGCCAGTCGCGCCCGATCCCGCCGAGGCCGACGAGGAAGGCGCCGAAGAGCACCGGGCCCGAGACCGCGAACTGCCCGCCCCAGAATTCGAGCAGCTTGCCGAACTCGAGCCGCACCCCGTGCCAGTCGGCGTTGTCGGCGGTGTGATGGAGCGTGGTGAGATCGTGCGAGAGGTTCCAGAAGATGTTGGGCGAGACGGTCACCAGCCCGGCCACCACGGCAATCCCCGCATCGCGCCAGCCGATCCGGGCCTGCCGCACGAAGAGTGCGGCGATGAGGGCCGAGACCGGAAAGTAGATCATCGCGTATTTCGCGAGCAGCCCGAGCCCCACCGCCACGCCCATCACGAGCGCCCACCCCGCCGAGGCGCGCTGGCCAAGCCGCACGAAGGCGTAGAGCGCGAGCGCAAAGAAGAAGAGCATCGGCGTGTCGGTCGAGACCAGCAGGCAGGCGAGCGACACCGCCGGCAGGGTTGCGAAGGCAAGCCCCGCGAGCGCGCCCACCCGGTCTCCGAAAAGCCGCCGCCCGGTCGCGAGCAGCAGAAGGGCCGTGCCTGCGTGGATGAGCGCGAGCGGCGCGTGGATCCAGAAGGGCGAGTTGCCGCCGAGATCGGTGGCGGCGCGCAGGATCCAGGCGATCAGCGGCGGCTTGGAATAGTAGCCCCAGTCGAGCGTCTGGCCCCAGAACCAGTATTGTGCCTCATCAACGAAGAGCTCCGCCGTGGAAAACGGCAGCAGCGCGAGCCGCCAGAGCGTGATCGCGGCAATGCCGGCGAGGCAGAGCGCGACCGCGCGCGCGTCAGGCTGCGCGCTTTTCGGCATAGATCAGATAGAGGTTGCGCAGGTAGATGAAGAGCCCGGTGGCCTGCCCGAGGATGAAGACCGGATCCTTCCGGTAGATCGCGTAGGACAGCAGGATCAACCCTCCCGCGATCGAAAAATACCAGAACGCCACCGGCATCACCGACTTGCGCGCCCGCTCCGAGGAGATCCACTGCACGATGAAGCGCATGGAGAACATGAGCTGGCCCGCGAGGCCGACCACGACCCACCAGAGCTCGGTCAGGCTGTTCACATGCAGGAATTCAAGAACCCGCTCGAAACTCATCACTCGTCCCCCGCCTCGATGCCCCGGACCTTCTTGCGCCGCTTGAGCAGCCATACGACGCCGATGAGGTCATATACACCGACAAGCGCCCGACCGAGATTGGCGTAATTCGAGCTTCCCGCGTGGCGTGGCGCATGGGCCACATCCGCATGCAGCACCGTCCAGCCGTCGCGGATCGCGAGCGCGGGCAGATAGCGGTGCATGTGATCGAAATAGGGAAAGGCGAGGAAGGCATCGCGCCGGAAGAGCTTGAGGCCGCAGCCGGTGTCGCGGGTGCCGTCGTTGAGGAGCTTCTGGCGCAGCGCGTTCGCGGCCTTCGAGGCCCAGCGTTTCGAAGCGGTATCCTTGCGCCCCACCCGCTCGCCCGCAACCACCGCGACGCCCTCGGGGAACGCGCGGCCGTCGAGCCGGGCGAGAAGCTTCGGGATTTCCGAGGGCGGATTCTGGCCGTCCGCATCGAGGGTGCAGATCGCATACCCCCGCGCGGCCAGCACGCCCGTATGCACCGCCGCCGACTGCCCGCCGCTCGCCCCGTGCCGAATCAGCCGCACGAACGGATGGCGCCCCGCCATCTCCAGCACCTTCGCCGCCGTGTCGTCGGTCGATCCGTCATCGACATAGATGATCTCGAACGGGGCATAGGCCGCACAGGCCGACACGATGCCCTCGACGACCAGCTCGATATTGCCGGATTCGTTCTTTGCCGGGATGACGATGGAAAGCCAGGGACCCTCGGATGGCAACTCCATGCTCGCCGCCATGGTCCGCCTCTTTCACACGTTACACTTTTTTCGAAGACCGCCCGCCCCGTATCGCCACAAGCAGGGGGCGCCCCGTCTTCCGCCCGGGCAGCACACCCGTGCGGAGGGCCAATATCCCACCGGCCGCCCGACGAATGCAACCCGGCCCGGTGCGTTTTTTCGCCCTTGCCGCAACGAAACCTGCCGTCGGCGGAGCCGCGCCCGCAGGCTCGCCCGCACGGCCATCGGCCCGGCGCGCGCGACCGATCGCCGGGCAAGCAGGTCATTTCACGCGGCAAGTCAGGCTTTTTTAACGAAAGAAGCAGAGTTCTTACCGCGATAAATCAGACACAGGGATGGACTCCATGGCCGGGTTCGACACACCGATCGACGACCCAAGAGCGCCGCGTGACGATGAACTGATCGCCCTGCGGCAAGAGCTGGCCGCCCTCCGCGAGGCGAAGGCACGATCCGATCTGCTCGACGAGGCCTGCGGAATCGGCCTCTGGGAAGCGGTGATGGTCAATGCCGACGCGCTCCACCCGGCCAGCAAATGGCTCTGGTCTCCCGAGTTCCGCCGCCTCATCGGCTACGAAACCGAGGCGGAGTTTCCGAACGTCGTCCAGTCCTGGGCCGACCGGCTGCATCCCGACGACATCGCGCCGACCTTCGCAGCCTTCAGCGGGCATCTCGAGGACCGGACCGATCGCACGCGCTATGACGTGCAATACCGCCTCAAGGTGCGGGACGGCTCCTACCGCTGGTTCCGCGCCACCGGCGGGTGCCGCCATCTCGACGGCGGGCTCGTCCGCGCCTGCGGCTCGCTCAGCGACATCCACGAGGTGAAATCGCTGCAGCTCCGCATCGAGCGCGAGGCCGCCGAGGATGCCGTGGCCTTTGCCGCGCTGGCCCGCGGGCTCGAGGCGCTCTCCCGCGGTGATCTGCGCGCCGAGATCACAGAGGCGTTTCCCGGCAAGGCCGCCGGTCTCAAATCGGATTTCAATGCCTCCGTCCGCGCCCTTTCCGAAACGATCTCCGATGTGCTCGCCTCTGTCGACATGACCGACCAGAGTGCCGCCGACATCCGCCAGTCCGCCGCCGACCTCGCCAAGCGCAGCCTGCGGCAGGCCTCGGCGGTGGAAGAGACCTCCGCGACGCTCGCCCATATCACCAAGGCGGTGAAGAGCACGGCACAGAACGCCAACGAGGCGCGGGGCGTGGCGCTCCAGAACAAGACGAATTCCGAGAACTGCGGCGCCATCGTGCATGAGGCGATGACGGCGATGGCGGGGATCGAGAAATCCTCGGCGCAGATCGGCAGCATCATCGACACGATCGAGAACATCGCCTTCCAGACCAACCTCCTCGCCCTCAATGCCGCGGTCGAGGCCGCGCGCGCGGGGGATGCGGGCAAGGGCTTTGCGGTGGTGGCGGCCGAGGTTCGCAGCCTCGCGCAGCGGGCCTCGGAAGCGGCAAAGGAGATCGCGGGCCTCATCCGGGCCTCGAACGAGCAGGTCTCCCAGGGCGTCAACCTGGTGAAGCGGAGCGGCGAGTCGATCTCCGGCATCGCCTCGGAGATCGAGCGCATCTCCGAATACATCTCGCAAATCTCCGACTCCGCGAACGAGCAATCCGGCGGCCTCAGCGAGATCGGCACCGCCTTCGCCGATCTCGACGTGATGATCCAGAAGAACAGCGAGATGTCGGACCAGAACCTGCAGTCCGCCAACGAACTCAGCGACGGCGTGCAGGCGCTCACCGACGCCCTGCAGCGCTTCACCCTCGCCGCGGCCGAAGACCCCTACGCCGCCCGACGCAGATCAGCCTGACCGCCGCCGCGCGCGCCTGGATCAGTGCCGGTCCGGGGGCGCGCCGACGCCCGCCTCCGCCAGCAGGCAGTCCCGGAACGCGCGAATGGCAGCGGTCGGGACGCCGGGGCGGCAGGCCAGACAGGTCATGACCGGCCCCAGCGGCCGTTCCTCGACCTGCCCCGGGGGGCCCATCATCGCCGCCACGCTGCGCGGCATGACGCAGAGGCACGCCCCCGCCGCCGCGCAGGCAAACATCGCATGGTAGGAGTTCACCTCCCGGATCTCCAGCCCCGCCGCCAGCCCTTCCCGCGCGAGGGCCTGTTCGGCGAGCAGCCGATAGGTGCAGCCCGGCCCGAAGGCCGCCAGCGCCCGCGGCCGCTCCGCCCCAGCGTGCCCGGGCGGGAGCAGGAGCAGGAGGTCTTCCCGAAACACCGCCGTCAGCTCGAGTGCGCCGGGCTCGAGCCAGAATTCGCCCTCCGGCACGGCGATCAGCGCGCAATCCAGCCGATGGGCCAGAACCCCCTCGGCAAGCTGGCGCGTCGGCCCGGCCTTAAGCTCGATCGCAACCTGCGGCCATTGCGCCGCGAAGCGCGCCAGCGGCCGCGGCAGACGGCTGGCCAGCGCGCATTCCATCGCGCCGATGCGCAACCCGCCCCGGGGCTCCGACGGATTGACCACCTGCTGCGCCTCGTCCGCAAGGTTCAGGATCCGCTCCGCATAATCGAGATAGCGCTCGCCCGAAGCCGTCAGCACCATGCGCCGCACCTCGCGCCGGAACAGGGCGACCCCGACCTCGGCCTCGAGCTGCTGCACACGGGTCGTGACATTGGAGGGCGCCCGGTCGAGCAGCTCCGCCGCGCGGGTGATGCTTTGCTCCCGCGCAACGGTCCGGAAAACGGCCAAGGTCGCCAGATCCATCGCCCCATCTCCCCGGACAGCACCACAAGTGTCTTCACATTCCGAATTTCGGAATTAATGTCAATTTCATTCTCGAATCGGAAATGAAGGCGCACATCCCATGCTGGACCGGATCGGCATCCGACTTCCCATCATCCAGGCGCCGATGGCGGGCGTCTCCACCCCGGCCATGGCCGCCGCCGTTTCGGAGGCGGGCGGGCTCGGCTCCATCGGCATCGGCGCCACGGATGCCGACGGCGGGCGCGGGATGATCGAAGCGCTGCGCGCGCAGACCGCGCGGCCGTTCAACGTCAATGTCTTCGTCCATGCCACGCCCCGCACCGATCCGGCCCGCGCCCAGGCCTGGCTGGAGGCGCTCGCGCCGGCCTTCGCCGAATTCGGCGCCGCGCCACCCGCCGCGCTCCGCTGCATCTACCCGAGCTTCAACGACGCGCCGGAGCTTCTCGCCATGCTGCTGGAAACCCGCCCGCCCGTGGTCAGCTTCCATTTCGGCCTGCCGGGTGCGCAGGCGGTCGCGGCGCTGAAGGAAGCCGGCCTCTTCCTGATGGCGACGGCGACCTCGCTCGACGAGGCGCTTCAGATCCGCGCGGCCGGGCTCGATGCCATCGTCGCCCAGGGAATCGAAGCCGGCGGCCATCGCGGCGTGTTCGATCCCGCCGCCCCGGATGACGCGCTCGGCACCCTGCCGCTCACCCGCCTTCTGGTGCAACGGGCCGGGCTGCCGGTGATCGCGGCGGGCGGTATCATGGACGGCGCGGGCATCGCCGCGGCGCTGGATCTCGGCGCCGCCGCCGCGCAACTCGGCACGGCCTTCATCGCCTGCCCGGAATCGAGCGCCGATCCGGCCTATCGCGCCGCGCTCCACGGCCCCGGCGCCCGGCACACCCGCCTCACCCGGTTGATCTCGGGCCGTCCGGCCCGGGCGCTCGCCAACCGCTTCACCGCGCTCGAGGCGGCCTTCTCCGGCGTCACGCCGCCCGACTACCCGATCGCCTATGACGCCGGAAAGGCGCTGCACGCCGCCGCGATCGCCCGGGGCGAACACGGCTTCGGCGCCCAATGGGCGGGTCAGGGCGCACCGCTCGCCCGCCCGATGCCCGCCGCCGCCCTCATCGGCGTGCTCATGGACGAGCTCGCGCACTGCCGCAGGCAACGGGAACCGTGAGGCCGGGGCGCGGGATGCTGCCCATGGCCTCAACGGTCCTATCGGTGACCGGCAGCGTCTCCCGCGTCCTCCGCCCCGAGCGCCAGCAGCGTATTGAGCGCGTTGATCGTGGCGGGCAGACCGCCATAGAGAGCCATCTGCCAGATGACCTCGGCGATCTCCTCTCGCGTCAGCCCGGTCTTGATCCCGGCCTCGATGTTGATCCGCAGTTGCGGCGCCGTGTGTCCGCCAAGCACGGTCAGGGCGGCGATCGTCGCCAGATAGCGGCTTTTCAGCTCGAGGCCCGGACGGCCATAGAACCGCCCGTAGGACATTTCGACGACCGTGTCGGCCATGCCCGGCAGCAGATGGCCGTAGCGCTGCTCCAGAACCCGGTGCATGCCGGGGTTCATGGCCTCGGCGAGCGCGTATCCCTCCCGCTCCGTCATCGCAGCGCCCCTCCGAGCGTGAAGCCGCCATCCACGATGATGTCCTGTCCTGTGACGAAGGCAGCGTCCTCCGACAGGAGCCAGGCCGCGGTGCCCGCCACATCCTCGGAGCGCCCGTTGCGGCGCAGGGGGGTGTGGTCCGCCAGCCGGGCCGAAATCGCGGGATCGAGCGCATCGTCGGCCATCCGGGTCAGGATGATGCCGGGGCTGATCGCGTTGATGCGGTTGCCCCGCGGGCCTTCCTCCACCGCCCAGGTGCGCATCATCGCCGTCAGCGCCGCCTTGCTCGCCGCATAGGCTCCCGCGCCGGGCATCACTGCGCCCACCGTCCAGGAGGCATTGACCAGAACGGCGCCGCCGGCCATGCGCGGCAGGCTCTGGGCAATCGTCTGCTGCGTGCCGAGCATGTTGATCCGGATCAGCGCATCGAAATCCGCCGGCCCGGTTTCCCGCAGGGGCTTGAAGTCACCCAGGTGCCCGGCATTGGCAAAGACCGCATGCAGGGCGCCGAATTCCGCGATCAGCGCCTCCAGATTGCCGGCGATGTCCCCGGGGCTCGCGATATCGCAGCCTTGCGCCAGGGCCCGCCCGCCCGCGGCCGCGATCTCGTCGGCCACCCTGTCCAGCAATGCCACCCGCCGCCCCCAGAGCGCAACCGCCGCGCCCTCCTCTGCCAGCCGCAGGGCCACGGCACGGCCCATGCCGCTCCCCGCCCCTGTCACCAGAACCGTGCGGTTCTCAAATCGCTTCACCTTGAACCCTCTCGCTCCATTTGCTCTGGCACCGACCGTAACGAGATAGTCATGCTGCGATAATTCGAATACGAATTGGATATTTCAAAAGGAAAACTTTCAAATGAATCTCTTCCTGGCCATGCGCACCTTCGTCGAGGTCGTTCAGTCCGGATCGATGAGCGCCGCCGCGCGCCGGTTGAATGTGACAAGCGCCCTGGTGGGTCAGAGGATTTCCGCGCTGGAAGACCATCTGCAATCGCGGCTGCTGAACCGGACGACCCGCCAGCACACCCTCACCGAGTTCGGCGCTGCCTATCTCGATCAGTGTCGCGACATTCTCGAACTGGTCGCGCGCTCCGAAGGCGCGGCCAGCGACCAGAAACTGCGGCCGCAGGGGCTCCTCAGGATCGCGGCGCCGGTCAGTTTCGGCGCCGAGGCGCTGATGCCCGCGCTCAGGTCATTTTCGGAGCTGGCGCCGGAGGTCGAGATCGACCTCGTGCTGTCCGACGCCAACGAGGATCTGATCGCGGGCGGCATCGACCTGGCGTTCCGGATCGGGCGGCTCGAGGACAGCACGCTGCTGCAAACCCGTCTCGCCCCCTATCGCATGGCGCTCTGTGCCGCGCCGGACTATCTGGCCGCGGTTTCCCCGCCGCGCGATCCCGCCGATCTGAAACGCTTCCGGGCCATCCTCTTCTCCCGAACCGGGCGCCGCCCGTGGCGGTTCGCCAGGGGGGATCAGCGCCGGGAATGGCAGCCGGAGGCCACGATCACCGTCAATTCGGGCCATGCCGTGCGCCGCGCCGCCGAGGCCGGCATGGGCATTGCGATGCTGCCCGAAGTGCTGGTGCAGGAGAGTCTGCGAAGCGGGGCTCTGGAGCGCCTGCTGCCCGACTGGGATCTGCCGGACCAGCCGATGTCGCTTCTCTACCACCGCGACCGCTACATGCCGCTCAGGCTCTCCCATTTCATCAGCTTCGCGAAATCAACCTTCGGCTCGGCGCCCCCCGCAGCCAGCAAGGACACCGCCAGCGCGTCCTGACCACCGGAACGGAAGCCCACGGCTCGGCCCGGAGCCGGCAGGCAACCCACGCCGGGCGGATATGCCCCCTTGCTGTCTGCGTTCGGCAACGGGCCTGGAGCGGTTCCCGCCCCGTCGGTGTCGTCAGTGGAGGACGGTCGCTACGAGTAGAAATAGGCTTCCCAAAGGGAACAGCGGCCAAGTTCGAGCATGCCGCGTCCAAGGCCGCCAAGGGTTTGTCCGCCCAGGTTTCCCTTGTGCCAGGGACCGGCCGAGGGGCGTTCCTGCCACATGTGAAGGACATTGCCTCCGCCGATCGCGAAGACTTCCAGTCGTCCGTCAGCATTCATCGCGATCACCGGAAATCCGCCGACTCCATTCACCTCGCGCGCATGCCAACCTTCAAATCCATTGTTCGGCGCGGTCTGCCAGGCGTTGTAGATCCGGGAATCGCGGCCGATGTGCACGATCTCGATGCGACCGTCCTGGTTCTTGATCGCGGCAGGCCGTGCATCGAGGATGCCCGCAAAGTTTCCGGGCGAAGACCAGTCATGCGTCGCGAGGTGGGTCTGCCATATATGGCGCATCGCGCCCGCGTCCCCTGCGAAGAAGACTTCCATTCGTCCGTCGGTGCTGATCGCCACGGACGCATCCGTCGTGGCAGGCCCGGTAAGCCGCCTGAAGTCGGACCACCTGTCGCTGATGGACGGAGTGAGCTGATGCGCGTAAAGTAGGGTGCGATCGCGACCCCTTACGAACAGCCGAAGCCCGCTTTCAGCCGTATCACGGCCAACCGCAGGATTTCCGACAACGGCGACGTTCATCGGCGCCCAATTGGACCACTGCCGGAACGAGGCGAGCTGCCAGATATGCCAGAGAGTTCCATCCTGGGCCTGAGCGAAGACCTCCAACCGGCGATCATGATTGATTGCGACTGTCGCACTGCCCGTCAGATTGCCGCCCAGGGATTCCCATTCGCTCCATCCACCGGCCTGCTGCCAGATGTGCCACAATGCCCCATCCGAGGCGACAGAGAAGACTTCCAGACCACCGCCGGCATGGATGCCGACCGCCGGACCTCCACGCAGGTCTCCACCCAGCGAATGCCAATCCGACCACCCATTGGGAACTTGCCATTTGTGCCACAGCGCATTATCGCTGCCGCGCGCAAATATTTCCAGAGCACCATTGATGTTGCGGGCAACACTCATCGCCAAAACTCCATCAGAGATTTGTGAGGTTATTTATTCCGCCGATTAAATTTAAGATAATACTTCTTTAATGTTTTATTTTCAACGATCAGTTTTTCTTGCTTGTAAGGTCTTTTATTTTCAATCCTCGCAGCACCTTAATCGCCGCACGATCGCATCGGGGTTTGGCGATCGCCTGTCCCGCAGGCCTCGGGCTGAGTCGGCATCCGCTCCGGGCTCGGTTCGGACCGTCGCCGCAGCGGCCGCCATGAGGCGGCCGCGTGGTATCCTTCCGGGAGACCGACGGGCAGCATCTCGATCATCGCGCAAGGCCGGTCCACCGCCGCGCGAGGCAGCCAGACCGCCGAAGGAAAGGGCCGAGGCCTCTGCTTGTCGATAGTCCGGTGCCGCGAGCAGGCGAATTTGTCCTTTCGGCTTTGCGCACTCATGGAAAACACGCGGTCCGGATTTCACTTCGCAAATGGCACGGTGAGGATCCTGAAGCGAAAACCGCCCCGATGCGGGACACGTCGTCTCACCATGAGCTAAGCCCCGCCGTTGCGGGCCGAGGGATTGTTCAAAGGCCGGTATCTGCGAAGAAACCTGAGAAAGTCCGCCAGTTCCTTCGAGCCGTTGCTTCTTTCCCAGACCGCCGTGATCGGCAGCTTGGCGGGCATGTCCACGAGGTTCCGGACCGCAATTCCCTGACGTGGCAGGTTGCCGATGGCACTCGAATAGATCGCGATGCCCGCCCCCGCGATCACCAGCCCGAAGATGCCGTCGCTGTTGGTCGCCTCCAGCGAGATCTCGGGCAGAAAGCCGCGGGCCGAGCACTCGGCGAAGACCTGGTTGCGAAAGATCATCCAGCTGTCGCCGGCTCCGAAGACGAACTTCTCCCGCCGCAGATCGCCAAGCGTCAGATCATCCCGCTCTGCCAGAGGGTGATCCAGGGGAAGCATGACGACATACTCGTTCTCGTCGAAGCGCAGGCTGTCGATGAGCTGTTGATCCGAAAGACCGAAGAGAAATCCGATATCGACGCGGCGCCGCAGAATGGCCTCGCTCTGATGGATCGTCGGCGTGAAGATCAGGTCCAGGTGTATGTCGGGATGCGCCTCGGTAAAGGCCCGCAGGAAATGCGGCAGCGCGCCGTTGATCGCGAAGTCCGTATAGGCCACGCGCAGCTCGCCGCGGACGCCACGTGCGGCCTTGCGCGCCTTTTCGACGGCGCGATCGATCCTGGCGGCGACATCGGCGGTCTCCGCGAGGAACACCCGGCCAGCCTCGGTCAGCTCGACCCGACGCGTCGAGCGCAGCAGCAGGGGCGTGCCGACATGTTCCTCGAGTTGCTGAATGGTCTTGGTCAGAGCCGGCTGAGCCACGCGCAGGCTCTCCGCCGCGCGGCGGTAATGCAGCTCGCGGCCGAGCACGGCAAAGGCGCGCAGATGCCGAAGATCCAATGTCATGTCGCCGACGCCAGATTATTTCTTCTCTGTTATCAATAAGACGAAAAACGATATTTCACATCAAGACAAATCCGCCTGATCATATGAGGATCGCGGCGCAAGAACCTGCGGAAAAAACCTACAGGGAGTGCTGCCATGATGCGGTTTGCCGCGTCATCTGAGCACTTTCCGGCACCCACATATCGCGAGGCCAGGGTCAGGGCATGCGCCCATGACGGGCGCCTCCAATTCAGAAAGGATCAGATATGACAGCATCTTATCAGGATCACACCTCGGGTCCGGCGCTGCGAAAGGTCATCAGCGCCGCCGCCATGGGCAATTTCGTCGAATGGTTCGATTTCGCCGTCTACGGATTTCTGGCGACCATGATTGCCAGTCAGTTCTTTCCCGGCGACGATGTCAGCCTGGGGCTTCTGAAGACATTCGGGGTCTTCGCCGTCGCCTTCGCGATGCGCCCCCTGGGCGGCATCTTCTTCGGCATCCTGGGCGACAAGCTCGGCCGCAAGGGCGTCCTGTCGCTGACGATCCTGATGATGGCCGGTTCCACCACACTGATCGGCCTTCTGCCGAGCTACGCAGCCTGGGGGGTGGCGGCGCCGATCCTGCTGACGCTGCTGCGCTGCCTTCAGGGCTTCTCGGCCGGCGGGGAGTATGCCGGCTCGATCGCCTATGTGATGGAGCATGCCCCGCATGATCGTCGCGGTTGGTTCGGCAGCTTCATCCCGGTCTCGACCTTCCTGGCCTTCGCCTCTGCCGCGCTCCTGGTCTTCGGGCTGGAAAGCGGCCTGTCGGCCGAGGCGATGGCCGGCTGGGGCTGGCGCGTTCCGTTCCTGCTGGCGGCCCCGCTGGGCCTTGTCGGCCTCTACCTCCGCTGGCGCATGGAAGAGACGCCCGCGTTCAAGGCGATGGCGGCCGAAGAGACCCCGCACGCGCATTCGCCGTTGCGCGAAACGCTGAAAAGCCAGAGCGGCCAGATGCTGCGCCTTGGCGCCTTCATCTCGCTGACCGCGCTGTCGTTCTACATGTTCACGACCTATTTCTCGACCTTCCTGCAGATCGAGGGCGGCTTCTCGCGACCGCGGGCCCTGCTGGTCACGATGATCGCGCTGTTCTTCTCGGCGGCGGCCTGTCCGCTGGCCGGCGCGCTCTCGGACCGGATCGGGCGACGCAACACCATCCGCCTTGTCTGCACCTGGCTTTTCGTGATGGTCCTGCCGGCCTACCTGCTGGCCAGTTCCGGAATGCTGTGGAAGGCGATCCCCGGCGTGCTGCTGCTGGCGACCGGGGCTCTGGTGGCCAATGTCGTCACCGCGGCGCTGCTCTCCGAGACCTTCCCGACCCGGACCCGCTACACCGCCTCGGCCTTCACCTACAACATCTCCTACACGATCTTCGGCGGCACGGCGCCCCTGATGGCGACGTGGCTGATCGACCGGAGCGGCAACAGTCTCGCCCCGGCCTTCTACATGATGGTCATCGCCGCGCTGGCAGCCATCGGCGGCCTGGCGCTGAGGGAAACCTCCCGGATCTCGCTCATCGGCAACGACAGCGCGGCCCCCGAACCCGGCATCGTGCCGGACGCCCTCCTGGCCGCACGCTGACCTGCGGCCTCCGGCGATCGCCCGGGGGCCATTCCCCTTCCAGCAAACCGAGAGAAACGACATGCAGCCTGCCGTTCAGATCGACGTGGACGAAGCCAGCGGGATCTGGCGCACCGACGGCCTCCCGATGGTCTATGTCCCGCGCCATTTCATGGTGAACATGCACAAGGAGATCGAGGAGACCCTGGGCCGCCCCGGCTACGAGGCGATGCTGCGCCGCTCGGGCGCAAAGTCGGCGCGCTTCTGGTGCCATCAGCAGGCGGAACTTCTCGGCCTGCCCGCGCAGGAGATCTTCGCCCATTACCTGAAACGGCTCTCCGAGCGTGGCTGGGGCCGCTTCTCGATCGAGGCTCTGGATTTGCAGACCCTGACCGCAACGATCGTGCTGAAGGATTCGATCTATGTCCTTGAAGCGGGCGACAAGGCCGGGTCCAGCACCTGCTACATGTTCGACGGCTTCCTGATCGGCGCGATGCAGTTCCTCTGCGACGCGCAGGGCATCCCGCCCGGTCCCATCACCTGCCGCGAGACCGCCTGCGCCGCCACGGGGGCGCCGGAATGCCGGTTCGAGGTCACGGGCCAGCCGGCCTGATGACCGCGCCCGCCCGGCCCCCAGAACATCCACACCATCACCGGAGACCATCATGAAAGATAGTGCCAGCACGATCTACGAGGACGCAGTCGTTATCGACGGCCTCATCATCTCGAACTGGAGCGGCGCGCTGTTCCGCGAGATGCAGCAATCGGGCCTCACCGCCGCGAACTGCACCTGCAGCGTCTGGGAGAACTTCACCGATACGGTGGCCAACCTCGTTGCGTGGAACGGCTGGTTCCGGGAGTTCTCGGAGCACATCGTCAAGGCCGAAAGCGTGGCCGATATCCACGCCGCCAAGGCAGCCGGCAAGACAGCGATCGTGCTCGGCATGCAGAACACCTCGGCCTTCGAGGACAAGATCGGCTATGTCCAGATCCTCAAGACCCTCGGGGTCGGCATCGCGCAGATGACCTACAACACACAGAACTGGGTCGGCAGCGGCTGCTACGAGAGCCGCGATGGCGGACTGTCGGATTTCGGCCGCGAAGTCGTCGCCGAGATGAACCGTGTCGGCATGCTGTGCGATCTCAGCCATGTCGGCCCGGTGACCTCGCGCGATGTCATCGACTGCTCCAGCGTGCCGGTGGCCTATTCGCACTGCCTGCCCTCGGGGCTGAAGGCGCATCCACGCAACAAGTCCGACGAGGAACTCCGCTATATCGTGGACAAGGGCGGCTTCGTCGGCGTCACCATGTTCCCGCCGTTCCTCGCCAAGGGCATAGAGGCCACGGTGGCCGACTATATCTCGGCCATGGACTACGTGATCAACCTGGTGGGCGAGGACGCCGTGGGGATCGGCACCGACTTCACCCAAGGCTACGACGGGCCGTTCTTCGACTGGATCACCCACGACAAGGGCTTTGGCCGCCGCCTGACCAAATTCGGTGAGATCGTGAATCCCGCCGGCCTTCGGAAGATCAGCGACTTCCCGAACATCGCCGACGCAATGTCCGCGGCCGGCTGGTCCGAGGCCCGTATCGAGAAGGTGCTGGGCCGGAACTGGCTGAACCTTCTCTCCGAAGTCTGGAAAGACAGCGGCTCGAAGCTCGACGCCGCGTGACGACACCTAAGCCAGCGACAGAGGCCGCCTCCCGTTGCTGGCTTGCTCCCACCGCACCGGACGGCGGCATCGCCCGCGTCGTTGACCTGCGCGAGACGACTGATGCTGCGCGACGTCGCCTTCGGGCCGGCCCGCCCTCGGCTGGTGGCGGCTCTGTGCGGCGCGCACCCGTTCCGGCGCCGCGCTGCATCCGGGCGTTTGGGCACCGGGCCGCCCCTCGGGCATTCAGTCCGCAGAACCAATTGCATTGCGAAAAGCGGCAATGGTCAGTCCGAGGATTTCAGCATGGATCGCTTCCCGGGAGGTGCCGGTGCCATCAGTACAGATCGGATCCTCGATGCCTTCCTCAACGGCAATTTCGGCCGCGTTCGGCTTGCATTCCGGGAACATCGAAGCGTGACTGGCAGCCTTGATCACGTGGTAGGTTGCGCCAGGAATCGCGTCCGCGATCCCTGAGGCCTGAATGGTCTCTGGAATCTCGGACGCCTCGCCCAGGTTCACGATGGAAACCGGAATCGAGACGTCAGCGAAGGATGCAGGGGCGAAGATATCTGCCGGTGCCGGGTCGATGGCCATGGCGAACCGGACCCGGAGGTCCCTGTTGTCTCGTCCGGCGGCCTCCTTGTCCAGCGCGTGGAGATCGACGCCGCTCAGGCGCACCCACTCGCAAAGGGACGCATTGAGGTCGTCGGTGTCGCAATAGCTCGCGAAAAGCTCGGGATCGAGCCTGGCTCCAGCCATGGAAAGCGCGGAATTGCCACCCATGGACAGGCCCAGAACCCCTATCTGATCGCTCGCAACATGCGGATGAAACGTCGGGTCGTTCTCGATCGCGTCGAGCGTCTTCGAAAGATCGGACGGTCTCAGCCAAAGCTTCATGGTGTCTTCGGCCGAACGGTCCCGCCCCGTATTTCCGGGATGTGTGGGTGCCACGACGATGAAGCCGTCTCGAGCCAGCGGTGCCGCGATCCAGCTCATCGCGCCGGCATGACCTGCCAGGCCTGCCCCGTGGGACAACAGGACAAGGGGGAATTTCCCTTCGCGTATCGGCGCACCCTGTCTGGCTGGCGTCCCCTCGAAAAAGATGGTCTCACCCACGGTCACGGTCTCGCCGCCCGCAGCGGCGGGGTACCAGATCATCACCTCCAGATCAGCGTCCCGTTCCTCGGAGGCCACCGACATTCTCCGGACGCCCGCATGGTCGTCAGCAGCAAGCGTTGCCGCGCATGACACGAGCAGAATTGCCCCGGCGATGCTGGCCAATTCCGTCACTTTCTTCATCGTGCGTCTCCTGCTCGCCGGCGAGTTCATTGCCTGCGAACACCGCTAGAACAGTTGGTCATGTCCGCCAAGAGCGCACGTCCGCGGCGTCCCGAGGTTTACCGCAGATCCGAATTCCGTCCGGATGGATAGAATAAATGCAAGGAGACATCGCAATTTCAATCTGGCCCGTAGCGCGTGTTCAGCGCCACTTGGCTGGTCTTTACGGAGTCACGCCAAGATCTCCCCGGTGCGGATCGCGACATGGATGGCTTGGGCCGTCGTGGTCACGCCGAGGCGCTTGCGGATGCGGCGCAGATGGTTCTCGATGGTTCTTTCCGACAATCCGAGCGTGTCGGCGATCTCGACATGGCGCCGGCCGACGGCAATCCATGTCAGAACCTCGCGTTCCCGATCCGTCAGCGCGGTGGCAGCAGGCTTGTTTGCCCCTTCCAGCCGCGCCCGCATCGCGACAAAGGCTGCGCGCGCGATGATCTCCAAGGCCAGCTGGGTATGAAATGACGTGTCGATGCGCAGGCCGCCGAAACTTATCGCTCCTTCCAAACCTGTCGGGCCGAACACTGGCACCTGAAGTCCATGCACTCCCCGCCCACGCGGATGCCGCACGATCCGGTAGCGTTCGCCCTCCGCATCCCTTGTCTTTGTCCAGAAGAACGACTCTCGGACCTCGGTGACATGCCGGTTGACCGGGCAGCGGCGCACATAGGCATCCGCATCGACGAATGAGCCATCCTCAAACCAATCGCCCTCAACCCAGTAGATGCGGTCGATGGGATCCTCGGCATTGGCGGACGCGGAAAATATCAGAAACCGGTCATATCCCATCGGGGCTGCGAAATCCCGGACCAGCACGCACAGCCTGTCCATGCTCTCTGCGCCCGCGAATGCGCGGGCGCAGGTAAATGCATCCTCTGCCGGGGCAGAGCGCAGCATCAACGCGACAACTCACCCAAAAGGGCCTTGGCAGCCAATTGGCCCAGGGCGTTGCCGGCAAGCGGGCTGTCCCCGGTCAGCAGCCTGCCATCCTGGTGAACCGCTCCTGTGATGTCGTCGTTCATCAGCTCGAAACCCTTGGCCTTCAGCTCTTCTCCGAATTTCCAGGTCAGATGGCCCGGCATGTAGCCGATATCCGGCGTCTGCGCGTCAAGCGAATCCGGGAAGGCGCAGATCTTCCGCCCGCGATAAAAATCGTCATCCTCGACAGCCAGGAATGCGGCAGGGCCATGGCACAGGGTGATGACAAAACGGTCCTCGGCCGCGGCCCATTTCAGCACGGCAGAGACATCCTCGCTTTCAGGCAAGCCGATCAGCGCGCCATGGCCGCCCGGGATGAAGATGGCGGCGTAATGCTGCAACCCCTCTGCGATCACGTTCGCAAGCTTCAGCGGCTGTTTGAACCGGGGATGGTATTTCGCAAACAGGCCTTTGATGTCCTCATCCTCGGAGGGCATCGCCCAGAACTCGAACTTGACGGGGTTCCCGGAGATCGTGGCAACATCGAAATCAAACCCGGCCCGGTCGAGATGGAACATCGGCGCGAGCGTTTCGACGGGATGGTTGCCGGTCGAGAAGAAGCTGCCATTGTCGGTCAGCAGATAGCGTTCATCCGCTCCGATCATCAGGATCTTCTTGTTGCCCTCATAGGGGGTCGGGTAATCGGCTCCCGACAGGTCAGATTTCGGAGAGGTAAACTGGCTCAGCGAATAAGCTGATGGGAAGAAGGCGTTTTCTTCCGCGGGATCCGGTTGCGGGGTCTTGTCGTCGCTCATGATACAATCCGTCTTTTTCCACACCCGAGTAGAGTAAGACCGACCCAGAAAGTTATCGATGAGGGATTTCCCTCAATGACGAGAGATACCTCTTGCGGACAGTGCGACCGAGCAGTTGAGGTCGTGACCTGACGCTCAGCGACTTTCCCATACCAGCTCACAGCGAGAAGGTGGCGTAGCTATACCTTCACAGCAAGCAGGTCTTTCTCGCTGCATACTGGGACGACACGGGCACCCGGAACTCTGATCGCAAGTAGGGTCGGTGAGCAGTCTAGGCGACTGGTTCGGGGATGGCAGTGTCCGATCCCCGACTATGAAATCGCCGAGCTTCTCATGCGAGGTCTCAAGGAGCGCATCAGTTTTACAGAGGGCAGCTTGAAGATTCCGTGATTATTGATGGTGCGCGACGGCAGTCTGGCCCCTTAGAGAGGGGACTTCGGTGATTGTAGTGCTGCGCCGCTGACCGTCCGCTTTGGGCAGGCTGACAAGCATGAGAGGCAGACTGCCTGACAGAAAAGGCAGAATTATGTGCAACCGAATACCGGGGAAATGGTCGGAGTGAGAGGATTCGAACCTCCGACCCCCTGCTCCCGAAGCAGGTGCGCTACCAGGCTGCGCTACACTCCGACTAGGGCGGGTCTTTAATCCAACCGTCCGGCCAGTGCAACGCCGATTCGCACCGCTCTTGCCGTGTGGTTACGGGGCCGGCCGGCGGCCGCATGCCACGCGCGGGCCTTGTCTCGTCGCAGGCCGCTGGATAGACCGGGGCATGAGAGAAACGTCGGACCAGGGACGGCGGCCCTACCACCACGGCAATCTGCGCGAGGCGCTGATCGAGGCGACCCTCGGGCTGATCGAGGCGAAGGGACCGCTCGGCTTCACGCTCGCGGAAGCGGCACGCCAGGCCGGCGTGAGCGCCGCCGCGCCCTACCGCCATTTCCGCGGCCGCGACGAGCTCATCGAGGGGGTCGCGCTCAAGGGCTTCGAGATCTTCGCCGACCAGCTCGAGGCGGCCTGGAACGATGGCCACCCGACATTGCTCACCGCCTTCTTCGCCGTCGGCCGCGCCTATCTCGATTTCGCCCGCAGGAATCCCGGCTATTACATCGCGATGTTCGAGAGCGGCGTCTCGATCGCCGGCAACCCGGATCTCGCGCGCGCCGCCGATCGCGCGATGGGGGTGCTGCGCGAGGCCGCCGAACGGCTCGCCGCGCACCTCCCGCCCGGCAAGCGCCCGCCCTCCGGCATGATCGCGAATCACGTCTGGGCGCTCAGCCACGGCGTCGTGGAGCTCTTCACCCGCGGCGCGCCCGGCGCCCGCGCGCCCTATTCCGCCGACGAGATGCTCGAGAGCGGCACGGCGATCTACCTCCGCGGCCTCGGCCTCATCTCCTGAACCCGCCTCAGTTCCGCGGGCCCGCCCGGCGCTCGAGCGGCTTCACGATCAGATACTCGATCGCCAGCATCACCACGACGAAGCTCAGCGAATAGGCGAGCACATGCGCCACCTCGAAGAGCTGGAAATAGAGGTGGATCTGGAACCCCACCCCGCTCGAGCGGCCGAGGAACTCCACCACCAGCACGATCTTCCAGATCACCGCGAGCCCGTTCCGCACGCTCGCCGCGAGGAAGGGCGCGAGCTGCGGCAGCAAAACGTGGCGGAAGCGCGTCCAGCGCGACAGCCGGTAGACCTGCGCCATCTCCGCGATGCCGCGGTCGAGCACCAGCATCCCCTCGCGCACCGTCACCGCCACCATCGCGATCTTGTTGATCGAGACCGAGGTGATCGCCGCGACCTCGTTGAGCCCGATCCAGAGATAGCAGAGCACGATCACCACGAGCGCCGGCAGATTGAGGAAGACCACCACCCAGGGGTCGGCCCAGCGATTGAAGCGCGGCCAGGCCCCAAGCGCCATGCCGAGCGCCGTGCCCAGCAGCATCGAGATGAAGAAGGCCGCCGCGACCCGCAGGAGCGTCACCGAAACGTGGTGCAGCAGCGCGCCCGAAAGGAATTCGGCCTTCGTCACCTGCCAGACCTCGAGCGGCGAGGGCAGCACGGAGGGATCGCCCTTCAGCACCGAAAGCAGGGCCCAGAATGCGATGAGCGCGCCGAGCGACAGCACCATCACTCGCGGATCCGCCCGGTTTTCACGACCCCTGGCCATGCCTTGTCCTCCCGGCCGGCAGTCTTTCACGCCCCCGCGCCGCGAGCCATGGGGAATCCGGCCCCCCCGCTATCAGACCTTCGTAGAATACCTGTGCGCGGCCGCCTCTGGTTAGGTGCGGAAAAAACAGGGAGGAAATGGGAAATGCGCGCGCAGGTCTTCCTGGCCCCGCTGCTCGCCCTGCTGCTGTTCGCGGCAACGGGCGCGATGGCGCTCGAACGCGCGGATCTCGCCCCCTTCGTGAAGCCGCCGATGTCGATCGGCAAGGCCGTGAACGACAAGGGCGTCTACGAGCTGCTGAATTCCGGCGGCGCGCTCGCCGGCTATGTCTTCGAGACCGAACAGCTCGCGCCGCTTCCGGGCTTCTCCGGCGCGCCGATCAACGTCTTTGTCATGCTCGATCTCGACGGCCGCTTCCTTGATGTGAGGCTCATCTCACAAAACGAGCCGATCTTCGTCTCCGGCCTTGGCGAGGCGCCGTTCCGCAGGTTCTTCGAACAGTATCGCGGCCTCTCCATCACCGCGCCCATCGTCGTCGGCACCCAGTATGGCGGGCACGAACGCGGCGGATCGCTCGTCTACATCGATGGCGTCACCAAGGCGACCGCCAGCGTGCGCATCGCCAACGAAACCATCCTCGCCGCCGCCCTCGCCGTCGCCCGCGACAAGATGCAGGGCATCAAGTCCGGCCCCCCGGCGCGCCCCGACCCCGAACATGAGGAAGACCTCACATGGTCGGATCTCGTCGATCAGGGCCTCATTTCGCACCTCGAGGTGACGAATGCCGAGATCGGCGCGGAATTCGCCGGCACCCGCTGGGCCGATGACGATCCGGAGGCCGAAGCCGACCCGGAGGGCGTCTATCTCGACCTCTGGGTGGCCGATCTCGGCCCCGCCTCCATCGCCCGCACGCTGCTCTCCCCCGCCGCCCTGAAGGAGCTCGCGGCCTTCGAGGCGATCAGCCCCGATGACGAGCCGCTGCTGATGATCGACACCGGCCGCCACGGCCTCGTCTCGCCGGATTTCGTGCGCAACACCGCGCCCGACTGGATTTCCGCCACCCAGGACGGCCTGCCGGTGGCGCTCCGCGATGCCGACATCTTCGTGAGCCTCGCCGACGACGTGCCCGCAGAGCTTCACGACGGCGCCGCGATGATCCTGCGCACCGACCGCCGCCTCGGCTTCGATCCCACCCGCGAGTGGCAGGTGGAGGTGAAGGCGGTGCGCGAGCACGGCATCTTCCAGCCCGAGCCGGGCTCCGTCACCCTCACCCTGCCGCACAGGACCGACGAACGCTTCTTCATCCGCGACGCGGCCCCGGTCGCCGCCCCCCCGTGGCTCGAGGCGCTCCGCAACCGCCAGACCGACCTCGTCCTGCTCGGCGCGGGGCTCGTCGGGCTCTTCGGCGTGCAGCTCTTCGGCATGCGGCGGCTCGCGGCCCACCCGCGCTACCCGCTGATCCGGCTCGCGACGCTCGCGGTCGTGCTCGGCTTCATCGGCTGGCATGGCCAGGGCCAGCTCTCCATCGTGACCCCGCTCGCCGCCCTGCGCGCGGCCCTCGAGGGCGGCAGCTTCGCCTTCCTGATCTACGATCCGTTCTCGCTGCTGATCTGGGCCTTCGTGCTGGTGAGCTTCGTGCTCTGGGGCCGCGGCCTCTTCTGCGGCTGGCTCTGCCCCTTCGGCGCGCTGCAGGAATTCGCCGACCGCCTCGGCCGCCTCCTGCGCCTGCCCCGGATCGAGCCCTCGCCGCGCTGGGATGCGCGGCTGAAGAAGCTCAAGTATGTCGTGCTCGCGGCCCTCGTCGCGACGGTCTTCCTCGCCCCCGCCGCGCTCGACAAGGCGGTCGAGGTCGAGCCCTTCAAGACCGCGATCACCGTCTATTTCGTCCGCAACTGGTATTACGTCGCCTATGCCGTCTTCTGGCTGGTGCTCGGCATGATGCTCTTCAAGGGCTTCTGCCGCTATGTCTGCCCGCTCGGCGCGCTGATGGCGCTCGGCGGCCTGCTGCGCGGGCGGAACTGGATCGCGCGGCGCGCGCAATGTGGCGCGCCCTGCCAGCTCTGCAAGGTCCGCTGCCGCTACGGCTCCATCGCGAAATCCGGCCGGGTCGACTATTCCGAATGCTTCCAGTGCCTCGATTGCGTGACGATCCACGACGATCCGGCGCAATGCGTCCCCCTGATCCTCGACGCCCGCGGCCGCCGCCCGGCCAACGCCCGCCCCCCTGGAAGCCCTCGCCCGACCACCCCCTCCGACGCCGGCGCCCTCCCGACCTGAGCGGCGGGTGGGTGCGAAGGTTTTAGGAAGGCCCCTGCTGAACTCCAAGCTCGAAGTGTCAGATCCTGCTCAATGTCGAGACCCACGCCATAGACTTTGAGCTAAAACGCCGTCAGAATTTATGAGACATTGTAAATTTATTAAGCCGCCAAAGGAGTGAATATTGCAGTTTCTGACAACGACAAATGTCTATGGCCCCGGTGACCACTATAAAGAAGCGTTTCTTGAAATAGTTAGGCAACCACCTGAAGGGGTAATCGTTTTAGACGGCAACGCAGGGCTGGGCGCAGACTGGCCCGCTGGAATTTGGAAGAGTATTGAGGGCGCGGCAGTCGCACTTGCTATACTATCGGCGCCGTCCACGATTAAGGACAATTGGCCAATCTGGAGAGATATTTTCGATAATATTGCACAAAAAATAATGCAATTTCATGGTGAATATAGAATTGATCGAGACAGTGCTCAGATCATTGCGATGCATCACGCGGTCGATAACTTCGGAATAGATCCGCATCGCCTCTCCATCCATATGGCAATACGTCATTACTATACGGCAGCAGCTGGATATCAAGATCTACTCCTAGAAGATCGCGTCGATATGGATTGGAGTGAGGACGGTGAGATCGGTTCAGAAGCATTTTCACGTGGTGTGCGCAGCAACGAGGAAGCGGCTCGCCAGGCCCGATGCCGATATATTTTTGGGATAGAAGATCAAGCCAAATGTATCACAATAGTAGTTGAGCAAGACGGAATAATTTCAATGTCAAAAGAGATGAATATGTGTAGTGACTGGAAATGATTTTCTCTTTATTTTTATGTAGACATAAATATTATATGAATAATATTGAGATAAGACGCGGAGAACAGGTAGCAAGGATCTCAAAGATTTGATCTAATCTCCCAGAAGCAATGATGTTTAAGTGGCAGAAAACTCGTGATTCTTCCAAAATTCCGCCGCTCACGAATAGTATAGCGCACACCACTTCCGTCGAACCTTTCCGGGTCAGATGCCAATCGCCCCGACGCAAAAGCCAGATCTGCCCCTCTGCATCGGGCGTAATTCCCCCCGCCCTCAAACGGCCAATGCCGCCCCCTCTCAGGGCGGCATTCATGATATGTTAACTACGAAAATCCAGCAATTTCAAAGGGGATTTCGGATTTTCACGGTGAAAAGGCCGCCTTTCACCGTGAAAATCCCCGCCCGCTTCGCGGCGTCCGGCCCCGGTTTTGCCACCCCGGCCAGGGAGGGGACCCGGGGCGTGCGGGGCCGGAGCTCAGCGCTCCGCGGGCGGTCGATAGCCGAGGCCGTGGGCCTCATAGATTGCCGCGATCCGGCCATCCGCGATCGCCGCGCCGATGGCATCGTCAATCGCGTATCCGAGGTCGCGGTGGCTCGTGTGAACCGCGACCCCGAGCGTCCAGGTTCCGATCGAGAAGGCCGGCAGCGGCGGCGAATGCACCCCGATCGTGTCGGTTGCCGCGGCCTGAAGCTGGCCGAGCGGGCCCATGGCGGCGTTGACCTCGTGATTGGCGAGCGCCTTCATCGCCGCTTCCATGGTCGGATAGCGGTGGATGTTGGGGTTGGCCTGCTGGCCGAGCAGGTTCGTGAGGTAGAAATCCGCGATCGAGTCGTTCTCCACCGCCACCGTGTCGTAGCGGAAATAGGCCGGAACCGGCGGATCGTCGGGATAGTGGTCCTTGTCATAGGCGACCGCGATGCTCTCGGTCGCGTATTGCCCGGTGAAGACGACCTGATCCACCCGGCAGGCGAAATCGCTGTCATAGGGCACGCGCATCATCACGTTGGCGACCTTGCCCCCCACCACCGGGCCCTTCCAGACCCAGTTGCGGAGGTCCGCGTCGAGCGTCTCGCCCGCCTGGACCAGCCGGAAGCGCGCCTCGACCCCGAGATCCTCGGCGATGATCCGGCCGATCTCGACGTCGATCCCCGCGGCCTTGCCGTCCTTCTCGTAGGAATAGGGCGGGAAATCCTCATAGAGCGCGATATCGATCCAGCCGCGCTCGCGGATCTCGTCGAGGGTCTGACCCACATAGTCGCGGCTGGTATTCTGCGGCTTGGGCTCCGGCACGTATCCCTCGCACCGCGCCGCTGCCGGCCCCGCCGCCCCGAGGGCCGCGAAGATCGCGGCCGCAACGGTTGCGGCGGAAAGCCTCTGAAACAGGGACCGCACGGCGGCGCCCCTCTACTGCGCCACGGGCAGGCCGACGGTCAGCGTCTCCGCCGCGGCATGATAGGAGGCGGGCGTGTCGCCGATCTGGTGCGCGGCGCGGAAGGCGATCGAATCCGCGACCGGAGCGCCCGAGAGCGTGTCGATCTGGCTGGCGATCTCGGTGAGCTTCTCCTTGATCGATTCCGCTTCCGGCGAGGGGGTGTCGGCCTTGGCAAGCTCCATCAGCTGGTCGCGGATCTCGTTCAGTTCGGGATAGAACTCTTCGAGCGTGTCGCCGTCGGGGCGGGTCTCGATATAGGTGCGGATCGCCCAGCCCGCCTTCTGGCCGAGGATCTCGCCGAAGGCCGGCATCATCGTCGTGCCGTTCTGGGTGTAGCCGAACTGGAAGCGCTCGGCGAACCACTCGTCGCCGTATTCCTCCGCCTCGAGGAAGCGCAGGTCGGGGGCGAGACCGCCCGAAATCGCCTCGAGCCCGTGGCAGCGCGCGCAGTTCTGGTTGAACGCCGATCCCCCGATGCGCACAGCCGTGGTCCAGACGTCGTCGCCCATGTCGCGATAGGGGTTCTCGGTGAGCCACTCCTCGCCCACGTCGGGCAGCGCGTCGGTGTTGACGGGCTGCGGAGTGACATCGCCATGGGCGAAGGCCAGTCCGGTTGCGGCAATGAGCCCCGCTGCAGCGAGCGACAGGCTGGCGGTGATGATGCGGGGTGCAGGCATTCGCTTCCCTCCCTGTTTCTGGTCGTCACCGGGGTAATATGACGGCTGCACCGGGTGGCGATATTGGACATTCGTTCAAGAGCCGCGGCATCTGGCGCAACGGATGCGGCACCAAGGTCGTATTCGGCGGAATGACGCGCGCAGATACTGTCCGGCCCGGGAGGAATACCATGCGTCTCGATCACCTGTTCGCCGGGCTCTGCTGGCTCTGCGCGGCCCCCGCTCTGGCCGATGTCTCGCTGCATGCGGTCTATCTGCGCCAGGAAACCGTGCCGCCGCCAACGCTCTCCAATCTCGATCCGGTCCCGGAGGATCTCGGGGTCGCCGGCGTCGAGCTCGGGCTTGCCGACAACCAGACCACCGGCCGCTTTCTCGGCCATGACTACACGCTCGAGATCGTCTCCGTCGCGCCCGAGGGCGACTTTCTCGCCGGCGCGCGCGAGGCGCTGGGGAAGAGCGATTTCGTGATCGCCGATGCCCCCGCCAACGCGCTTCTGGCGCTCGCCGACCTGCCCGAAGCCGAAGGCGCGCTCCTCTTCAACGCCACCGCAGAGGACATGGCGCTCCGCGATTCCGACTGCCGGGCAAACCTCCTGCACACCGCCCCTTCCTATGCGATGCGGACCGATGCCCTCGCCCAGTTCCTCGTCTCGCGGCGCTGGACCAAGACCGCGATCGTGAAGGGGACGCAACCTTCCGACGAAGCCTATGCCGCGGCTCTCGAAGCCTCGATGGTGAAGTTCGGGCTCAAGCCCGGCCCGGTGAAGACCTGGGCGTTTGATGCCGACATGCGGCGCAATGCGAGCCAGGAAGTCCCGCTCTTCACCCAGGATTTCGGTGATTACGACGTGTTGCTCGTCGCCGACGAGATCGGCGATTTCGGCCGCTACATCCTCTACAACACCTGGGAGCCGCGCCCTGTCGCGGGCTCGGCCGGGCTGCGCGCCGAAACCTGGGCACCCGTCGTCGAGGCCTGGGGCGCCGCCCAGCTCCAGAGCCGCTTCACGGCGGCCACCGGCCGCGCGATGAAACCCGCGGATTACGGCGCCTGGGCCGCGATGCGCAGCCTCGGCGAAGCCGTCACCCGCACCGGCGCCAGCGATGTCGCCACCTTGCGAGACTTCATCCTGTCCGACGAGTTCGAACTCGCGGGCTTCAAGGGCCGCCCGCTCAGCTTCCGTCCCTGGAATGGACAGCTCCGCCAGCCGATGCCCATCGTCCATGCGGAAGCGCTCGTGGATCAGGCCCCCCTCGAGGGGTTCCTCCACCAGACGAACGAGCTCGATTCTCTCGGGCTCGACCGACCCGAGAGCGCCTGCCGCGCCTTCACGGAGTAACCTATGCCCCGCCTCATCCGAACCGCCCTCGCCGCCACGGCGCTCCTTTCCTCCGCGCCCGCCTGGGCCGAGGAGATCTGGGTCACCAACGAGAAGGACAACACGATCAGCGTGATCGACACCGCAACGCTCGAGGTCACGCGCACCATCCCGACCGGCGAGCGGCCGCGCGGCATCACCTTCTCCAAGGATTATTCGAAGGTCTATATCTGCGCCTCCGACAGCGACACGGTGCAGGTGATGGACCCGGAGTCGGGCGAGATCCTGCACAACCTCCCCTCGGGCGAGGACCCGGAGCAGTTCGTGCTCGCCCCGGATGACCGGCATCTCTACATCGCCAACGAGAACGACGCCGTCACCACCGTGGTCGATACCGAGACGCGCACGGTCGTCGCCCAGATCGACGTCGGCATCGAGCCAGAGGGCATGGCGATCTCGCCCGACGGCAAGGTCGCCATCACCACCTCCGAAACCACCAACATGGCGCACTGGATCGACACCGCGACCCACGAGCTTTTCGCCAACACGCTGGTCGACAGCCGCCCCCGCCACGCGGAATTCGCCAAGGACGGCACCGAGCTCTGGGTGAGCGCGGAGATCGGCGGCACGGTGACGGTCTTTTCGGCGGCCGATCAGACCGAGCTTGCCAAGATCCATTTCGAGATCAAGGGCGTGCACCCCGACCGCATCCAGCCGGTGGGCTTCGAGTTCACCGACGACGAGAAGACCGCCTTCGTCGCGCTCGGGCCAGCAAATCACGTGGCGGTCATCAATGCCGAGACCTACGAGGTCGAGGATTACATCCTTGTCGGGCGCCGGGTCTGGCACATGGCCTTCAACGCCGACAAGTCGCTGCTCTTCACCACCAACGGCGTCTCGGGCGACGTGACGGTGATCGATGTGAAAAGTCGCGAGCCGATCAAGACGATCAAGGTCGGCCGCTTCCCCTGGGGCGCGGCGCTCCGGCCCTGATACCGACCAAGGGATGGCGTGCCGGGGCTTGATCCCCGGCCGCACTGATCCGAGAGTGGCGCTCCGGTGGTGGGTGGCCGGAGAACCGCCCGGAAGGAAAGTCAGCCCCGTGAACGGCCTTGAAATCAGCGATCTCGGCTTCTCCTACGGCCAGAAACGCGCGCTCGACGGCGTGAGCCTTTCGGTCGAGCCCGGCGCGTTCTGCGCGCTGCTCGGGCCGAACGGGGCCGGAAAGAGCACGCTTTTCGGTTTGCTCACCCGGCTTTTCACCACACGGGAGGGCACGATCCGCGTTGCGGGCCACGACATTGCACGCGAGCCGCGGGCGGCCCTCGCGCGCATGGGCGTGGTCTTTCAGCAGCAGACCCTCGATCTCGACCTGAGCGTGCGGCGGAACCTCACCTATTTCGCGGCCCTGCACGGGCTTGGTGGCCGGGAGGCGGCCAGCCGGATCGACGCCGCCCTCGAGAAGCTCGACATGGGCGAACGCGCGAACGAACGGGCGCGCGACCTCAATGGCGGGCACCGACGCCGGACCGAGATTGCGCGCGCGCTGATCCACAAGCCCTCGGTCCTGCTGCTCGACGAGCCGACGGTGGGTCTCGACGTCGCCTCGCGTACCTCCATCGTCGAGCATGTGCACGGGCTTGCGCAGGACGAGGGCCTTACGATCCTCTGGGCCACACATCTCACCGACGAGGTTCGCGGCGGCGACCGGCTGGTGGTGCTTCACCGCGGCAGGGTGCTGGCCGATGGCACCGCGGCGGCGATCGCCGGGGGCGAAACGCTCTCGGACCGCTTCCTCGCCTTGACGGAGAAGGCCGCATGACGGGATGGCTGCTGGCACTTCAGGCGATCGTGACGCGCGAGGCTCTGCGCTTCGTCCAGCAGCGCGGGCGGTTCGTCGCTGCGCTGGTGCGACCGCTCGTCTGGCTTCTGGTCTTCGCGGCGGGTTTCCGCGCCGCCCTCGGGCTCTCGATCATCCCGCCCTACCAGACCTACATCACCTACGAAGTCTACATCGTGCCCGGGCTCTGCGGCATGATCCTGCTCTTCAACGGGATGCAGGGCTCGCTCTCCCTCGTCTATGACCGGGAGATGGGTTCGATGCGGCTCCTGCTCACGAGCCCGCTGCCGCGCGGATGGCTGCTCTTCTGCAAGTTGCTCGGCGGGACGGCGATCTCGATCCTTCAGGCCTATGCCTTTCTCGCCATTGCCGCCCTCTTCGACATCCGGATGCCGGCGATGGGCTATGTCTCGGTGCTGCCGGCGCTGCTGCTGGCGGGACTGATGCTCGGGGCGCTCGGGCTCGCGCTTTCCTCCTTCATCCGGCAGCTCGAGAATTTCGCAGGCGTGATGAACTTCGTGATCTTCCCGATGTTCTTCCTCTCCTCCGCGCTCTATCCCCTCTGGAAGATGGCGGAGAGCTCGCCGCTCCTGCGCGACATCTGCGCCGTCAATCCCTTCACCCACGCCGTCGAGATGATCCGGTTCGCGCTCTACATGCGCTTCGAGCCGCTCTCGATCGCGGTCACGCTCGGCGCAACGGCGGGTTTTCTTGCGCTTGCCCTCTGGGGCTACGATCCGGCGCGGGGCATGATGACGCGGAAGGGCTGAATTCGCCCGGAGGGCGTGCTAGGATCAGCCACTCACTCGAAGGAGCCCGACATGCGTTTTCCGATGCTCTGCCTCGCTGCCTGCCTTCCCGCGTCCGCAGCCCTTGCCGAGTCGGGGGGCGAGCTCAATCCGCCGGAGCTCGGGATGGACCGGGTGATGGAGAACATCCGCAACGGTCAGGCCGACATGATGACCTGCGCCTCGGGCTACTACATCACCAAGAAGGGCGAGCATGCGCTGGCCCGCGAGCTTTTCGAGGTTTGCGCCGAGCAGGGCTGGACGGGGGCGATGACCTGGATGAGCCAGCTTGACGACAACGGGCTCGGGGCGCCGGAGGACCCGGACGCGGCGACGGGCTGGAGCCGGCGGGCCGCGGCGGCCGGGGATCCGGTGGGGCAGTTCAACTACGGTCTCAGCCTGCTGCGCGGCCGGGGAACCCCGAAGGACGAGGCCCGTGGCCGGGCGCTGGTGGACGAGGCGGCGGCCGCCGGGCTTGATGTCGCCAAGCGGCTCAGGGGCGCGGGCTATGACCTCGACGAGGTCACGCCCGACGCCGACAACTGGAAATACGAACCGCGGCTCTATTGAAGGCGCGCCATGGGGGGAGACCCCCATGACGCGGCCGTCTTAGCCTGCGGCCTTCTGCTGGGTGTCGGACGGGGCCGTTGAGGACGATCCGTCGCCCTGTTGCGGGATGCCGTAGAGCGAATAGTCCTGCACCACGACCGAGGCGAGGAGCGCCTGAAGCTCGTGATCGGCCTCGTCGTACTTGCCCTGGTCGACATCGGCCGCCGCCTGCTTCAGGTGCTGTTCCGTCTTGTCGACCGGCAGCATCGCGGCGGAGACGTTCACATCGACCGCGGCGAGCTTGAGCGTATCGGCGGCCTTCTGGATATCGCCCTTCTGGGCCTGATCCTTGGCCTGATCCATTGCCTGCTTGCTGGCATCGGTCGGCTGGAAGTCCTCGGCGATGGACATCGACATGTCGAACGGCACCATTTCGGTGGCGGTGCCGGTCTCGTCCTTGCCCTTCACGACATATTTCGCAAGATCAGCCTTCGAGCTGTCGAATGCCTTCGTCGCGTCGGCGAGGCTGGACTTCGCGGTATCGAAATCCTTGCTGGCAAGTGCTGCCCGGGCGAGCTGGGCCTGCGTCACGGCGACCCGGGCTTCGTCGCTCATCTTCCAGAGCTCGGCCTGGGTCTGGGCATCGGGGGCCTGCGTCGCAGCCGGAGCGGTTGCCGCCGCGGGCGCCGCGGTGTTGTCCGCCGCCGCCGAGGCGATGGCGGCCAGGGAGGAGGCGCCCAGCAGCCCCGCCATCAGGGCTGCGGCCGTCTTGGATCTGAGTCTCATCGGAATGCCTCTTCTGTCTCTTCCGCCTATGGGGCGGTGAGACTGATCTGGGCTGCCGGTGTGAAAAGCGCCTGACTGCAAGCTTAAAGATCTGCAAGAAAAGCCGGGGGGGGCAGGCGCGGCGCAGGCTCAGGCGAAACGCGCCGGGCTCCCCTCGAGGCGCAGCACCCGATCGGCGAGCCGTTCGGCCTCGCGGGCCTCATGGGTGACGAGCAGCGTCGCGACACCGCTTTCGGCGCGAAGGGTGGAGAAGAGCTCCATCATCTCGAGCGCAAGAGCGGGATCGAGCGAGACGAACGGCTCGTCCATGAGCAGCACGGTCGGCCGGATCGCAAAGGCCCGTGCGAGCGCGAGGCGGCGTTGCTGACCGAGCGAGAGTTCGCCCGGATAATGCCCGCCCTTGCCGGCGAGACGGACGCGGGCGAGCGCAGGCTCCACATCCGCAGGCCTGAGGCCGGCCGTCAGGGTGAGGTTCTCGGCAGCGGTGCGCCAGGGCAACAGGCGGGGTTCCTGAAACACCATGGAAAGCCGCCGGGCGGGCCGAAGGCGGCCGCGATAGCCACCTTGGAGGCCCGCGAGGACGCGCAGGAGCGTGGTCTTGCCGACTCCGGACGGGCCGGTGATCGCCACCGTCTCGCCCGGCGCCACCGTCAGCGCAAGCGCGCCGAGGATCGCCGTACCACCGAGGTCGAGCCCCTCGAGCTCGAGCGCGATCGCAGGCGCTTCCCCGGCGGCGGGGGTCGCCCGCTCAGCTTCCGGGGCGATAGAAGACGCCATCGGGCAGAGCCTTCACCGGACCGAGAAGTTCCTCGCCGCCAAGACCGGCCATGAGCTGGAGCATGCGGTCGGCCGCCACCTCGTCCACCGGGCCGGGCGCAGGCGTGCCGGCAAGGAAGCCTGCCTTCAGCGCCGCGAACTCGGCATCCGATTTGGCGTTCATGCGCGGGCGCAGCCGCTCCCAGGCCGCATCGTCGGTCGCCAGAAGCTCCTTTGCCTGCTGCGAGGCGTTGGCGAGCGCATCGGCAATGCCCGGATGCTCGGCAATCGTTTCGCCCTTGAGCACATAGCCGAGCAGCGGCGTGTCCGGGTCGAGCCCGAGTGCCACGGCCGCGTCATCGACGGTGACAAGCGAGCGCATCCCGTCGGCTTCCATCTTGGCAAGGAAATGCCAGAAGTTGATCGCACCATCCAGCCCGCCCGAGATCGCCGTCTTGTAGATGAGCGGCGGGGCCCCGAAGACCTGCTCGGTCTCGCCGGCGAGATCCATCCCGTATTCCTGCTCGGCATAGGCGCGGAGGATCAGCCAGCTCTTGTCGAGCGGGCCGCCCGCAATGCCGATCTTGCCGCCGCGGAGATCGGCAAGGGTTTCGGCCTCGCTGTCGGCGGGCACCAGGAGCCCCCCCACCGCGCGGGAATAGGGGACGAAGACGTAATCCCGGCCGTTGGCGCGCTGGCGGGCAACCCAGAGCCAGTCGGAGACGATCGTGTCCGCCTCGCCACCCTGGAACGCCACCTGCGCGGCCGAACCGCCCGCGACGCCACGGACTTCGAGCTTGAAGCCGTTGGCCTCGTCGAGACCGTAATGGCTGATGGTGTCGAGTTCCCAGTTGACCGTGCCCGACTCGAGCACCGCGGCGCGCAGGACCGGCGTTTCCGCACAGGCTGCAGATACGGACGCGGCCATGGCGAGCACCATGCCGCAAAGCATGCCGAATGGCTTCATGATGTCCTCCCCTTTGCCGCGCAGCCTACGGGATCGGGCCGGGGTCGGCAAATGGGACGAAAGGCTATGACGCTTCACGTTCCGGATACGACCAATGTGCAATTTCGCGGTTGGTGCAGAGAACAATAATGACCGGCATCCGACCGGAACACGGCTCTCTGGAATCGCCGTGACGCCAAAACGAGGAGGGAGGAACGCCCATGAATCGCTTCATCGCCGCCGTCACGGCAGGCATTATGGTCGCCTGTGCGGCCCATGCCGAAGTGACCGAGGAAGACATCGCCAATGATCAGACGATCACCAGCCAGATCGTCACCAACGGCATGGGACGGGGCCTCCAGCGCTTCAGCCCGCTCGACATCCTGAACAAGGACAACGTCAAGAACCTGGTCCCGGCCTGGGCCTTCTCCCTCGGAGGCGAGAAGCAGCGCGGCCAGGAAACCCAGCCGCTCGTCTATGACGGCGTGATGTATATCACCGGCTCCTACTCGCGCATGTATGCGATCGACCTCGCCACCGGCAAGGAGATCTGGCAGTACGACGCGCGCCTCCCGGAAGGCATCCTGCCCTGCTGCGACGTCATCAACCGCGGCGCCGCGATCTACGGCAACAACATCTATTTCGGCACGCTCGACGCCCGCCTTGTGGCGCTCGATCTCAAGACCGGCAAGGTGGTCTGGAACAAGAAGATCGAGAACTACAAGGAAGGCTATTCCTACACCGCCGCGCCGCTGATCGTGGACGGCAAGGTGATGGTCGGCAACTCCGGCGGTGAATTCGGTGTGGTCGGCGCGGTCTATGCCTATGACGCCGAAACCGGCGATCTAGTCTGGAAGCGCCCGACCATCGAGGGCAACATGGGCATGCTCAACGGCGAAGAGAGCACCATGACCGGTGAGCTCAACGCCACCTGGCCCGGCGACATGTGGAAGACCGGCGGCGGCGCCACCTGGCTCGGCGGCTCCTATGACGCGGACACCGACACGCTCGTCTTCGGCGCCGGCAACCCCTCGCCCTGGAACTCCTGGCTGCGCGGCGCCGGTCAGGCCTCCGGCAAGGACGACCATTCCGGCGACAACCTCTATGCTGCCACCCGCCTCGGCATCGATCCCGCCACCGGCGAGATCAAGTGGCACTTCCAGACCACGCCGCGCGAAGGCTGGGATTTTGACGGCGTGAACGAGGTTGTCGGCTTTACCGACAAGGACGGCAACAAGCGCTACGGCACCGCCGACCGCAACGGCTTCTTCTACGTGCTGAACCGCGAAGACGGCGCCTTCGTGCGGGCCTTCCCGTTCGTGCAGAACATCACCTGGGCCGAAGGCATCGACGAAACCGGCCGGCCGATCTACGTCGAGGCTGCCCGCCCCGGCGATCCGAGCAAGGCGGCCGACGGCGAGAAGGGTGAACCCGTCTTCGCGGTCCCGGGCTTCCTCGGCGGCAAGAACTGGATGCCGATGTCCTACAGCGAGAAGACCGGCATGTTCTACGTGCCGTCCAACGAATGGGGCATGGACATCTGGAACGAGCCGATCACCTACAAGAAGGGTGCCGCCTATCTCGGCGCGGGCTTCACCATCAAGCCGCTCTTCGAGGACCATATCGGCTCGCTCAAGGCGATCGACCCGAACACCGGTGAGATCAAGTGGGACCACAAGAACGACGCGCCTCTCTGGGGCGGCGTGATGACCACTGCGGGCGGTCTCGTCTTCTTCGGCACGCCGGAGGGCAAGTTCATCGCGCTCGACGACGAAAGCGGTGAAGAGCTGTGGTCGTTCCAGACCGGCTCGGGCATCGTCGGACAGCCGGTCACCTGGGACCAGGACGGCGAACAGTATGTCTCGATCGTCTCCGGCTGGGGCGGTGCGGTGCCGCTCTGGGGCGGCGAGGTCGCGAAGAAGGTCGCCTACCTGAACCAGGGCGGCATGGTCTGGACGTTCAAGCTTCCCAAACAGCTGGCCGCGGCGGAGTAACCTCCCCCTACTCCTCTCTGCAGCCTGACTTGCGCACCCCGATCTGATCGGGGTGCGTTTTTTTATGAGGCCGGGCGGGCCGGCCCCGGACGATGAACGGAATCTTGCCGGCGATCGACCTGACGCAGGGCCTGGCCGGGAGGATCAGACCGTCTTGTCCGCAGTCTCGGTCTTGGCCTTGGCGCTCCGCCGGGTTGCCGTGCCTGCGGCCTTGGCGCGCGGTGCGCGTTTCGGCTTGGCAGGGGCAGGTTCGGATGCAGCTTCGGCCGGGGCCGCAGCGGGAGCCGCCGCCGTCTTGGGCGCGCGTGCAGCAGCGGTCTTGCGGGGCGCGGCCTTGCGCGGCTTGGCCGTTTTCGGCACCGCTCCCTCGAATGCGACCTCCTGGCGGGCACGGTGCCAATGCTCCTCGGAGCGGCCCTCCGGGCGGCCCTCTTCCTCCCAGATGGAATGGGCGCGGGCACGGATCTGCTCCTCAAGGGTATTCGTCATGCTCGGTCTCCTTGGTCTCTCACTCCGCGCATGACGTTAGAGCGGCATTCCGGTCCAGAAAAGCCATTTGAACGGCGATTCGGCCCGTGAACCGCCCCGAAGCGCGATCCGCGCAGAGATTGTGCAGTCCCGCGCGCAGGAAGTGCCGCACAGGGGGCCCGCGTTTCACGTGAAGCAATGCCTGCCAGGGGCGGCGGAAGGCTCAGAGCGCGGCAAGCGCCGCCATCATGCCCTCGCGGCCCGGATGCTCGGCAACCCGGCGGTCCGCGAAGCTCAGCGTATCGAGCTTCGCATCGGCCGCGGCGCTGAGTGAAACGGAGATGCTGCGCGCAAAGAGCCAGCCGTTTTCCTTCGCCTGTTCGGCAAAGATCGTCGCGGTGCGCGGCGAGAAGACGGTGAAGACGTCAAGCTCTCCGACCCGGAGGAGATCCGCCGCCCGGCCCTCGATCTCGCAGGCCACCTGATCATAGAGCTCGGCCGCCCGGACCTCGATCCCCGCCGTCTCGAGCCGCCCGGCGAGATCGCCCGCCGCGTGAATGCCGCGGATGTGGAGGCAGGCCCCGGCCTCCGGCGGGTGGCGCGCGATCACGAGATCGGCGAGCGCCTCGACATCGCCATCCGCCGAGCGCGCATCGAAGCCTGCCGCACGCGCAGCGGCGGTGGTCATCGCGCCGACGCAATAGGCCAGCCGGGTGCGGTCCGGCGACCGGCGCACGAACTCCCCGACCCCGTTTGCGGAGGTGAAGAGCAGCGCGCCCACACCGGCGAGCTCGATCTCGCCCGGCAGCGGCTCGATCCGGAGCAGCGGCGCGATGAGCACCTCGAACCGCCCGGGAAGCTCTGCGGCGAGTGCCTTGGCGAAGGCAGTGGACTGGGGTTCGGGACGGACGAGAAGCAGGGTCTTCGGCAAGGTTCGGTTCCTTTCGCTCGCGATGACGGGCGCGCCGACGTTGCGCGTTCAAGGCGCCGGTGTTACCTGCGGGGCGCGTGCGAGGCAATCGCCTCGCAACCGGAAGGGGGACGCCTTGGCGCAGACGCGCATCATCCTCGGGATCGAAAGCAGCTGCGACGACACCGCGGCCGCCCTTCTGCGCGCCGAGCCCGGCCGGCCGGTCGGCGAGATCCTCGCCGCCGAGGTCTTTGGCCAGGAGAGCCTGCACGCGGCCTTCGGCGGCGTCGTCCCCGAGATCGCTGCCCGCGCCCATGCCGAGCGGATCGATGTGGTGACCGAGGCGGCCCTCGCCCGCTCGGGCCTGACCCTCGCCGATGTGGATGCGATTGGCGTCACTGCGGGCCCGGGCCTCATCGGCGGCGTGCTTGCCGGTGTGATGTTTGCCAAGGGCCTTGCCGCGGCGCGCGGGCTGCCGCTCTGGGGCATCAACCATCTCGCCGGGCACGCGCTCACGCCGCGGCTGGTCGAACCCATCGAATTTCCCTACCTCATGCTGCTCGTTTCCGGCGGCCACTGCCAGTTTCTCGCCGTCGAGGCTGCCGACCGCTTCCGTCGCCTCGGTGGCACCATCGACGACGCGCCCGGCGAGGCCTTCGACAAGGTGGCGAAGCTCCTCGGCCTTCCCCAGCCCGGCGGCCCGGCGGTCGAGGCCGAGGCAGGTGAAGGCGATCCCGCGCGCTTTGCGCTGCCGCGCCCGCTTCTCGACCGGCCAGGCTGCGACCTCTCGTTCTCCGGCCTCAAGACGGCGGTGCGCCGGGCCTGCGACAGGCTTGTCGCGGAACAGGGCGGGCTCACCCGCGCCGACCGGGCGGACCTGTGCGCCGGCTTTCAGGCGGCTGTCGTCGAGACGCTGGCGGAGAAGACCCGCCGCGCCTGCGCCGCCTTTGCGGCGGATCACGGGCCACGCTGCCTCGCGGTTGCCGGTGGCGTTGCGGCGAACGCGGCGATCCGGGCCGCCCTCCGGACCGTGGCCGAGGAGCAGGGCTTCGGCTGGTCCGCCCCGCCGCTCCGGCTCTGCACCGACAACGGCGCAATGATCGCATGGGCCGCAGCAGAGCGGATGGCGCTCGAGGGGCCCGACGATCTGACGCTTTCCGCCCGTCCGCGCTGGCCGCTCGACAGGGAGGCGGCACCGCTGCTCGGCTCGGGGCGCAAGGGGGCCAAGGCATGATCGGCGTCATCGGGGCAGGTGCATTCGGCTCGGCCCTGGCGGTTGCCGCCGCTGCGGCCGGGCGCCCAGTGCTGCTCTGGGGCCGCGATCCCGCCGCGATGGCCGCAGCGGAAGCCGCGCGCGCCGTGCCCAGGCTGCCCGGCATCACCCTTCCCGCCGAGATCACCTGCACCGGCGATCTCGGCGCGCTGTCCGGTGCGGACGCCCTGCTCCTCGTCGTCCCCGCGCAGCAGACCGAGCATTTCCTGCGCGAGAATGCGCACGCCCTGCCAGACGTTCCGCTCGTCCTCTGCGCCAAGGGGATTGAGGCGAAAAGCCTCCGCCTCCAGACCGGGATCGCCGCCGAAGCCGCGCCGGGGCATGCGCTCGCCGCGCTGACCGGGCCGGGTTTTGCCGGGGAAATCGCCCGCGGCCTCCCGACCGCGCTCACACTCGCCTGCGCCGATCCGGACATGGGCCGGAGCCTGCAGGAACAGCTCTCCGGTCCGCGCCTGCGCCTCTACCTCACCGACGATGTCATCGGCGCCCAGGTCGGGGGCGCGCTCAAGAACGTCATCGCCATCGCCTGCGGCATGGTGGAGGGCGCCCGGCTCGGCGCCTCGGCCCGCGCCGCGCTGATGACCCGCGGCTTTGCCGAGATGACCCGCCTCGCCGTGGCGATGGGCGCCCGCGCCGAAACGCTTGCCGGGCTCTCCGGGCTTGGCGATCTGTCGCTCACCTGCAACTCGGTACAGTCGCGCAATTTCAGCGAGGGCTGTGCCATCGGCAGCGGCGCGGTGCGGCCCGGCGGCACGGTCGAGGGCGTGGCCACTGCACGCGCGGCCTGTGAACTCGCCGCCCGTCACGGGGTGGAAATGCCGATTGCGGCGGCGGTGGCGGATGTGCTCGATGGGGCGCTGACGCTCGACGCCGCGATGGGGGCGCTGCTCGCCCGACCGCTCAAGGAGGAATGAATGCTCTTCGCGCTGATCTGCACCGACAAGCCCGGTGGCCTCGATATCCGCAAGGCCAACCGCACCGACCATCTCGCCTATATCGAATCGACCGGCGTGGTCACCCAGGCGGGTCCGTTTCTCGATGCCGAGGGCGGAATGTGCGGCTCGCTGGTGATCCTCGATGTGGAAGACCTCGCCGCGGCCGAAGCCTGGGCGGCGGGCGATCCCTATGCGAACGCGGGCCTCTTCTCGTCGGTCGAGATCCGGCCGTGGAAGAAGGTCATCGGCTGAGGAGGGCGCGAGAATGGCCCACTGGCTCTTCAAATCCGAAGCCTCGACCTGGAGCTGGGACCAGCAGGTCGCCAGGGGCGAGGCCGGCGAGGAATGGGACGGCGTGCGCAACTATCAGGCGCGCAACAACATGCGGGCTATGAAGCGCGGCGAGCGCGGCTTCTTCTACCACTCCCAGAAGGAGAAGGAGATCGTCGGCATCGTCGAGGTGATCGCCGAGGCCCACCCCGATTCCAAGGCGGGCGATCCGCGCTGGGAATGCGTCGACATCATGGCGATTGCACCCCTGCCGACACCCGTGACGCTCGACATGTGCAAGGCCGAGCCCCGGCTTGCCGACATGGTTCTCGTCAACAATTCCCGCCTCTCGGTACAGCCGGTCTCGGATGCCGAGTGGCAGGTGATCTGCGAGCTGGGCGGCGTCGCCGACTGACGCCACAATGTCAGGCGCGCGGCCCGGCCCTTCGCGCCCGGCCGCCCGCCGGCAGGCCCCCTGCGCGGCCGTGCGCAATCTGGCCAAGATTAATCGAATCTTAGTCAATAAACCTCTGATATAACGATTGTTTCAACTAGTACACGTATATCCGCACGAATAATAGTCGGGAGGCGTGGAATGCACATACTCGTGGTGGATGACAATGCCATCAATCTCACGGTGCTGAAGTCGATCGTGTCGCGGGTTCTGCAAAGCTGCGTCTCCGCGCTGAATGATCCCGAGGAAGCGCTCGCCTTCGCCAACCGCACGGTCTGCGACCTCGTGCTGGTCGATTACAGCATGCCCAGGATGAACGGCGTGGAGTTCATCAAGCGCTTCCGGGACAACCCGCAGAATGCGCATGTGCCGGTTGTGATGATCACCGTCGATTGCGAGCGGGCGCTGCGCATCGCCGCCATCGAGGCCGGAGCGACCGATTTTCTCACCCGGCCTGTCGATCCCGACGAACTCAAGGTCCGCGCGACCAATCTGCTCAAGCTGCGCCAGGCGCAGGTCGAGCTCGCCGACCGCGCCAACTGGCTCATGCGCAAGGTCGAGCAGGCGACGCGCAACCTGCTTGAGCGCGAGGAAGAGATGATCTGGCGGCTGGCCCGTGCCATCGAATACCGCGATGGCGGAACCGGCGAGCATATCAACCGCGTCGCGACGATCTCGCGCATCATCGCCGAGGAGCTCGGGCTCGATCCCGAGCATTGCCGCGACATCTATCTCGCCGCGCCCCTGCATGATGTCGGCAAGATCGGCGTTCCCGACGCGATCCTCATGAAGCCGGGCAGTCTCGACCCCGCCGAAACCGCCGCGATGCGCGAGCATGTGACCTTCGGCGCCGCGATTCTGGCAGATGGCAAGAGCAACCTGCTGCGCGTCGCGGAGTGCATCGCCAAGTCACACCATGAACGCTGGGATGGCACCGGCTATCCCGACGGGCTCGCGGGCGAGGCAATTCCCATCGAGGGCAGGATTGCGGCGATCGCCGATGTCTTCGACGCCCTCTGCACCGTCCGGCCCTACAAGGAGGCCTGGAGCCTGGAAGAGGCGCATGACGAGATCCTCGCCGGAACCGGACAACATTTCGACCCCCGCTGCGTCGTCGCCTTTGACAAGGGCTGGAGCCGCATCGTCGCCTACATGACCCCGAGCCCGGAAGCGAGCTCGGCCGCCTGAGCGATCGCCTATCGCCAAAACCAACCGGAGCAGTCAGATGAACCTCAAGCGTCTTTCACTCGGCCTCCTTGCCGCCATCGCCTTCGCATGCCCCTCCCTCGCCGGGGAGCTGGCCGCGCCCGAGGACCGGGTTGTCCTCACCGTCTCGGGAGCCATCGACAATACGAACGCGCCGGATGGTGCGGAGTTCGACCTCGCGATGCTCGACGCGCTGCCGCAGGACAGCGTCACCGGCAGGACCCCCTGGTACGACGATTCCCGCACCTTTTCCGGACCGCTGATCTCGGCGATCCTCGAGGCTGTCGGCGCGCATGGCAAGGCGCTGCGCGTGACGGCCGTGAATGACTATTCGGCCGAGATCCCCGTCAGCGATATCGAGGACTACCCCGTCATCCTCGCCACCCGCATCGACGGCGCCACCCTGTCCGTGCGCGAAAAGGGCCCGGGATTCGTGATCTATCCGTTCGACAAGGCGCCTGAGCTCTACAACGAGAAGTACTTCGGTCGCTCGGTGTGGCAGGTGACCTCGATCGAGATCTTCTAGCCCCGGCAGCACCGCCATGTGGGAGCGCCAATTCCGCCTGCGCAGCCTGGGGACGTGGATTGTCGTGCTCGGGCTTGCCTGCGCCGTGGCGATCTTCGTTGCGATCGTCACGATGTATCTCTCGCTCAACGAACGTCATCGCGGCGAGGAGGCAAGTGCTCGGGAAAGCGCGCTCTGGGCCTCGTTCCAGGCCGATCGGGAAGCCGGACGCTTCGTGGAATCGGTCCTCGTCGCCATGCGATCGCCGACGCCGAAGACCCTCAACGAGCTCCGCACCCGCTATGACGTGCTCTACAGCCGGGCGGGCATTCTCTCCGAAGCGCAATTTTCGATCTCGTTCGGGCCCGGCGCTGACGTGGAGGACAGCGTTTCGGGCGTTGCCGACTCGATCTTCGGCCTTGCGCCGGAAATCGACTCCCTTGCCGACAACGACGCGCTCATCGCCGCGCTGCCGATGCTCTACGGGCAGGCGCAGGCGATTCGCAGGGCGACGGAAAAGCTGACACTCCACACCAACGCCGCCAACAACGAGGCCAGTGTCGCGGCACGCGCCGAGACCTCGACACTCCACGACCGGATCGCCTTCAGCGTCACCCTTCTCATGATCGTGCTCGGGCTTCTCGTCGGCCTCCTGTTGATGCAGCTCATGCAGATCTCCCGAGCCGGGCGGGAAATTGCCAGGATCAGCGAACGCAACCAGCGGGCCCGCGAAGCGGCCGAGGCCGGCAACCGCGCCAAGTCGGCATTTCTCGCCTCGATGAGCCACGAGATCCGCACGCCGCTCAGCGGCATCATCGGCATGGCCGAAGTCCTCTCGCATACGCGCCTGAGCATTCCTCAGGCGCGCCAGCTCAGCACCATACGCCTTGCGGGCGATCACCTCCTCGACGTCATCAACGACATTCTCGACTTCTCGAAGCTCGAGTCGGGTCTGGTGGAGGTGAACCTTGTCACCTTCAACCTTTCCGAAGTGATGGATGCGCTCGGCGACATCATGATCCCCCGCGCCGCCGAACGCGGCCTCCAGCTCACCTTCGAAAGCCCCGACATCTCGCTTCACAGCGACCCCGCCCGGCTGCGCCAGGTGCTCATCAATCTCGTGAGCAACGCGATCAAGTTCACCCCTGAAGGCTCCGTCCATGTGCGGGTCACGCGTCGCGGCCCGGACAACCTGCGCTTCGAGGTCGAGGATACCGGCGTCGGCATCCCGCCCGAGGCGATACCCAAGCTCTTCAAGGAGTTCAGCCAGGTCGACGCCAGCTACACGCGGCGGTTCGGCGGCACCGGGCTCGGGCTCGCCATCAGCAAGCGGCTCGTCGAGGCCATCGGCGGCGGCTTCGATGTCCATTCGGTGCCGGGCGAAGGCACGCTCTTCGGCTTCGAGGTGCCGGCCTCGCCGATCGGCGAGGCCTTGCCCCGCTGGCCCGAAGCCCCAAGCCAGCCAAACGAAGAGACCCGCTTCGAGGGGCGCATTCTCGTCGTGGACGACAATGCCATCAACCGCGAGGTCGCCTGCAGCCTTCTCACACGCCTTGGTGTCGAGACACGCACGGCGGAGAATGGTGCCGAGGCCTTGCGGATCCTCGACGAAGAGGTGTTCGACGTCGTTTTCATGGACATGCAGATGCCCATTCTGGACGGGCTCGAGACCACCCGCCGCCTGCGGAACGAGAGTTACGCCGGCGCGATCATCGGGCTTACGGCGAATGCCTTCACCTCCGACCGCATGGCTTGCCTCGATGCAGGGATGAACGACTTCATGCCAAAGCCCGTGACCCGACCCAAGCTGATCGAGATGCTCTGCCCGCGGCTCCGCCAGCGCGCCGAGATCGAGCCGGCCCCGCCCGTGGCCGAGGATCCCGAACCCCAACCGGCGGAAACCGTCGAACGGCGGTCGGTTTCGGACTACCGCGCCGCGCTGATCGAGGAACTCGGGGCCGAAACCTACCAGGAGCTGCTTCTGGCCTTCATCGAGGATGCCCAGCAGCGTCTCGACGTGATCCGGGGCACCCTCTGCGAGACGCAGATCGAGCGCGAGCTCCACTCCCTCAAGGGATCGGCCCTGACCCTCGGGCTCGAGGAGATCGCCGAACTCGCGCAGGACATGCGCAGCCTCAGCCCCGACTTCGCGGACCAGCTTGCGCGGATGGAGAGGCTCGTCCGGGGTGTGGCCGAAACCCCGCTCATCCGGTCCGCCTGACGCCACCGATCACGTCTCCATGAGCCGCCGCCGGAAATGGCGATCCGGCGCGTGAATCCTGCGGCGACAGGAAGATGAGGCGATCGATGAAGCACATACGGCCGGTACCGGGCATGGACGCGCCTTCGGACGACACGACTGCGCAGACAAGGCCGGGCGCGCGGCGGCGCTGGCGGCGCGCCGCTGGCCTTGCCGCCCTCCTCGCCCTCCTGCTCGGTGGCGGTATCGCCTACCGTGCAAGCCTCGCGGGCGCGCCCGGCCCGGAGGTCATGACCGCGCCGGTGGTGCGTGGCGACATAGAGGATGCCGTGCTGGCGACCGGCGTGCTGAAACCCGCCCGGCTCGTCGCGGTCGGGGCGCAGGTCTCGGGCCGGATCACCCGTCTCGCCGTGGCGATCGGCGACGAGGTGAAGGCCGGCGATCTCATCGCCGAAATCGACTCGATCCCCCAGAAGAACGCGCTCCGCACCGCCGAGGCATCGCTCGCCGAGGTAAAGGCCCAGAAGGCGGAGAAGGAAGCCACGCTCGGCAATCTCGAGCGCACACTCGCCCGCCAGACGGCGCTGGCCGACCGGCGGACGATTGCGCAGGCCGATCTCGAAACCGCCCAGGGCGATGTCGCGGTCACCAAGGCGCAGATCGAGGCGCTCGATGCTGGGATCGCCGCGGCCGAGGTTGCCATCGAGACCGCGCGGGTCAATCTCGGCTATACCCGCATCACCGCCCCGATCGACGGAACCGTGCTCGCGGTCAGTGCCCAGCAGGGCCAGACGGTCAACGCCGCCCAGACCACGCCCACCATCGTCGTGCTCGGCGATCTCGACACGATGGCGGTCCATGCCGAGATTTCCGAGGCCGATGTGACCCGCGTCGCGCCCGGTCAGGAGGTCTATTTCACCATCCTGGGCGATCGCGGCACGCGCTATTCCGCGAGTCTTGCCTCGATTGCGCCCGCGCCCGAGTCGATCACCGAGGATTCGAGCCTCGGTCTCACCGGCACCGCCTCCGCCTCGTCGACCAGCACGAGCGCGATCTATTACGACGGGATCTTCGAGGTGCCGAACCCCGACCGGCATCTGCGCACCTACATGACCGCGGAGGTCCATGTGGTGCACGCGAGCGCCCCGGACGTGCTTGCGATTCCCCTCACGGCGCTCGGCCCCGCAGCAGCGGACGGCAGCCGCACCGTGCAGGTTCTCGGGCCGGATGGCACGATCAGCACCCGCCGGGTCGAGACCGGCGTCATGGACAGGAGCAATGCCGAGGTGCGCAGCGGGCTTTCCGAGGGCGAACGTGTGGTCATCGGCACGGGCACCGGCGCAGGGAGTGCTCCGGCCGCCGGGCCGCGCATGCCGCGCGCGCCGATGGGGCTCTGAGGGAAAGACGGCATGGCCAGCGCACCGCTTATCTCGCTCCGCGGCATTTCGCGCGCCTATCCTTCGGGCGAGCGAATGGTCTCCGTGCTCCGCGATGTCGATCTCGACATCCGGGCCGGTGAGATGATCGCGATCGTCGGGGCCTCGGGCTCGGGCAAGTCGACGCTGATGAACATTCTCGGCGGGCTCGATCAGCCGAGCACCGGCACCTACCGCTTTGCCGGGCGCGAGACCGCGCATCTCGATGCCGACGAGCTGGCCGCGCTGCGGCGGGAGCACATCGGCTTCATCTTCCAGCGCTATCACCTGCTCCCGGAGCTCACCGCGCAGGAAAACGTCGAGATGCCGGCGATCTATGCCGACCGGCCGGCCGAGGCGCGCGCGGACCGGGCCCGCGCGCTGCTCGAGCGGCTGGGGATGGGCGAGCGGCGGCAGTACCGGCCGGGCCAGCTTTCGGGCGGGCAGCAGCAGCGGGTCTCGATCGCGCGCGCGCTGATGAACGATGCCGAGGTGATCCTCGCCGACGAACCGACCGGCGCGCTCGACAGCCGGAGCGGGGCGGAGGTGCTGAACATTCTCAGCGAGCTCCATGCCGAGGGCCGGACGGTCATTCTCGTCACCCATGACATGGAGATCGCGAAACGCGCCGGGCGGATCATCGAGCTGCGCGACGGCGCGATCATCAGCGACCGCACCCTCGGGGACGCGCCCCTGCCCCGGATCGGGCAGGCGGTGCGGCGGGGTGCGGAGGGCGGGTTCGGGCTTGGCCGGTTCGGCGAGCTCTTCCGCATGGCGCTCCTGACCATGCGGGCCCACAAGCTCCGGACCTTCCTCACCATGCTCGGGATCATCATCGGCATCGCCTCGGTGATCTCGGTCGTCGCGCTCGGCGAGGGATCGCGGCAGAAGGTGCTGGCCGAGATCTCCAGCCTCGGGACCAACACGCTCGAGATCTTTCCCGGCGAGAGCTTCGGCGACGTGCGCTCGAACAAGGTCCGGAGCCTGGTGATCGCCGACGCCGACGAGATCGCGCGGCAGCCCTATGCCGCGGCGGTGACGCCGAGCGTGACCGCGAGCACGCGGGCGCGGCGGGACAATATCGAGGCGACGGTGCAGGCAAATGGCGTCGGCGCGGGCTATTTCGAGGCGCGCGGGGTGAAGCTGGTGGCCGGAAGCCTGCTCGAGCCGGCCGATATCGCCGATCTGGCCCAGGTCGCGGTGATCGACACGGGCACGCGGGATGCGCTCTTTCCCGGCAGGACCTCCGAGGAGGTGCTGGGCGAGGTCATCCTGCTCGACAAGGTGCCGGCACGGGTGATCGGGGTCGCCGATACCTCGGGCATGATGGGGCCGGCGGGCAGTCTGCGCGCCTTTCTGCCCTACACGACCGTCCAGTCGCGCATCGTCGGCTCGACCACGCTGCGCTCGATCACGCTCAAGGTGGCGGACGACACGGATGTGGCGCTGGCCGAAACGGCGGTGACCGAGCTTCTGACCCGGCGGCACGGGGTGAAGGACTTCTTCGTCATCAATACCGACGACATCCGCCAGACCATCACCGCGACGACGGAAACCCTTACACTGCTCATCGCGGCGATCGCGCTCATCTCGCTTGTCGTGGGCGGGATCGGGGTGATGAACATCATGCTGGTCTCGGTCTCGGAACGGGTTTCGGAGATCGGGGTCCGCATGGCGGTGGGCGCGCGGCAGCAGGACATCCTCCGGCAGTTCCTCGTGGAGGCGGTGGTGGTCTGTCTGCTCGGCGGGGTGCTCGGGGTGGGGCTGGCGCTCGGGCTCGGGCCGCTCTTTGCGGCGGCGGGGTCGAGCTTCACGCTGATCTATTCGACCGGGCCGATCCTCGGCGCGGTGGCCTGCGCGAGCCTGATCGGGATCACCTTCGGCTACATGCCCGCACGTAGCGCCTCGCGGCTCGATCCGGTCGCAGCGCTCAGCCAGGGATGAGGCCGCGACGGTGAAAAGGGGCGTTTCACCGTGAAAACGAAAAAACGGCTTTGAAATCATTGGATTTTCGTAGTTAACATATCATGAACGGCAGGGGGATGCCCGCCTCCCTGCCCGGCCGGGCCGCGCGGGCGCGGCGGCCCGCCGATCGCCCGATCACGGGGTTGCGGGGCGTGGCGGGCTCCGGTTCAATCCCCCCTCGACGCACCCGAGCGGAGATGCCCAGCATGACCGACACGCCCGCCCTTCTCTTCGTCTGCCTCGGCAACATCTGCCGCTCGCCGCTGGCGGAGGCCGCGTTCCGCAAGGCAGCCGCCGAGGCCGGGCTCGCGGCGGAGGCCGATTCCGCCGGCACCGGCGACTGGCATGTGGGCGAGCCGCCCGACCGGCGCGCGCAGGCGACGGCCCGGCGGCACGGGATCGACATCAGCGGCTATCGCGGGCGGCAGGTGAGCGCGCGGGATTTCCACCGCTTCACCCATATCCTCGCGCTCGATCACGCCAACCTCGACAACCTTCGGGCGCTGCGGCCACGGGACGCGACCGCGCGCCTGAGCCTGCTGCTCGATCATGTGCCCGGGCAGGAGGGCGAGGCGGTGGCCGATCCCTACTGGGGCGACGAGACGGGGTTCGACACGACCTGGGCGGAGGTGAGCGCGGCGGCCGAGGCGCTGGTCGCGAAACTTCAGGCCCGGTCGTGAGCGCGGCCTCGGAAGCCGCGGCGCTTCTCGGCTCACCGCTCCGCCGCACCGCGCGGCTCCATGGCGGCGATCTCTCGGAAGTGCTGGCGCTCGAGCTCGTCGACGGGCGCGAGGTGATCGCGAAGCCCGGCCCGACGGCGCGGGCCGAGGCCCGGATGCTGCGGGCGATCCGGGCGGCGGGGGCGCCCGCCCCCGAGATCCTGGCCGAGGACGACGGGTTGCTCGTGCTCGAGCTTCTGCCCGATGACGGCACGCTGGGCGAGGCCTGGGCAAGCCTCGGGGCGGTTCTGGCGCGGCTTCATGCGGCGCGCGGCGCGGGCTACGGCTGGCCGGAGGATCACCGCTTCGGCAGCGTGGCGATCCCGAACCGCGCCCTGGACAGCTGGCCGGAGTTCTGGGCCGAGCGGCGGCTTCTGCCCGCGCTGCCGCATCTGCCCGCGCCGCTGGCGCGCCGGGTGGAGCGGCTGGCCGGGCGGCTTGGCGATCTGCTGCCGCGGGCGCCGGCGCCGGCGCTGCTCCACGGCGATCTCTGGTCGGGCAATGTGCTGGTGTCGGGCGGGGCGGTGAGCGGGTTGATCGATCCCGCCTGCTACCATGGCGATGGCGAGGTGGATCTCGCGATGCTGGCGCTCTTCAGCGCGCAGGGGCCGGAGTTTCGCGCCGCCTACGGGCCGGAGGAGCCGGGCTTCGCGGCGCGGCAGCCGGTCTATCAGCTCTGGCCGGCGCTGGTGCATCTCAGGCTCTTCGGCGCGGGCTATGCCGGGATGGTCGACCGGCTTCTGCGCGCGGCGGGCTGCTGAGGCGGCCTCAGCCGCGGCCGCCGGCGGCGATCTCGCGATCGACCCGGAGCGAGAGCGCGAAGGCGAGGCAGGAGACGGCGAGGCCGACGCCGGCCGCGGCCTGCCAGCCGCCGAGGCTCACGCAGGCGGCGAAGACCGGCGGGCCGAGCAGCGATCCGGCGGCGCCCGCCTGGGCGATGGCGCCGTTCGAGGCCGTGACATCGCCATCCGCCGAGAGCTGCGGCAGGCGGGCGAAGGCGAGCGCGGGGAAAATGCCCGAGACCATGTTGAGCCCGATGAAGAGCGCGGCGAGCAGCGGACGCGGCAGATCGAGGAAGAACGGGAAGACCGCGAGCGGCGGCAGGAGCAGCGCGGCGGCGAGGAGCGGCGCGAGGCTGCTGCCGCGGGCAAGGCGGCGGCCGAGGAGGAGCGGCGCGGCGGCGCCGGTGACGGTTGCGAGCGCACCGAGCCCGGTGAGGAGCCCCGCCCCCGCGACGCCGAAGCCGCGCGCGCCGACGAGATATTGCGGGGCCAGCGCGAGGAGGCCGACCTGGAAGCAGGTGAAGCCGCCGAAGCCGAGGGCGGCGATGACCGCGCGGCGCGACGGGCGGCGGGCCTCTGCCGCCCCCGGCGCGCCGGAGGGGAGGCGCACGCGGGCGCCGAGCGCCAGGACCGCGCAGGCGAGTGCCGCCCAGAGCGCCAGCGCCGTGCGCCAGCCCCAGAGATCGGCGACCCCGCCCGCGAGCGTCGCGCCAAGCGCGATGCCGATGGCGACGAAGGTGCTCCAGATCGCGAGCGCCTGCCCGGCCCGGCCCCGCGGGGCGGCGCGCGCGATCAGCACCGGCGCGGAGACGATCACCCCGAGATAGCCGAGCGCCTCGACGCCGCGGAAGGCGAGGAGCGCGCCGGCCCCCGGCGCCAGCGCCTGGCCGAAGCCGCCGAGGGCGAGGAAGACGAGGGCGAGCCGCAGGGTGCGGCGTTCGGTGAGCCGGGTGGCGAGGCGCGCGGCGCGGCTGCCGAAGAGCGCGCCGCCGATCTCGATCAGCGAGATGGCGATCGCGCCCGCGACGAGGCCGAGCCCGAGACCGGGGCCGATCGCGGGCATGAGCGGGGGCATCTTGCCGATCTGCGCGGCGGCGGTGATGCCGGCGAGAAAGACCCAGGCCTGGGTGCGGGTGAGGAGCGCCATGCCGCGCTTCTGCACCGCGCCCCTGTCCGGGCGCAAGGTTTAGCCTTCGTCGGCGAGATAGAGCGCGATCATCCGGCGGATCTCGCTTTCGACCAAGCCGGCGGCGGCACCGGAGGCCGCGGGCGTGGCGGCGCCGGCAAGGGCGGCGAGCACGATCGCGGAGATCATCGCGCGGGAGGCGGGCAACGGCGGCCAGGCCCGGGCGAGCGCCTCGGCGATGCGGGCGCGCAGGCGGTCGGCGGCGGCGCGCGCGGCCTCGGGGGGCGCATCGCGCCGGGCCGCGAGGGCGGCATGCGCCGGATGCGCCGCGGCATGGGCGAGAAGGGCGGTGAAGATCCGGTCGGCCAGCACAGGCGGCGCGCAGGCAGGTGTGCGCGCGGCGTCGATCGCGGCGAGGAGCGCGGCTTCGGCCTCGGATTCGAGCGCGGCGGCGAGCTGCTCCTTCAGCGGGAAATACTGGTAGAGCGATCCGATCGAGACCCCGGCCTCGGCGGCGATGGCGGTCATCGTGGTGGCGTCGTAGCCGTTGCGGACGAAGAGCGCCGCGGCGGTACGGCGCAGGAGGGCCGCGCGGGCGCGGCCCTTGGCGGTGCGGGGAACCCGGCCTGCGGGTGCTGTCTCGGCGGCGTCGGGCATGGCGGGGCTCCGCGATACGAGGCCTCTTTCCTATACCCGCGCGCGGCCGGACCGTCATCGGAATTGCACATGTTTCGCAGAGGGTCGGGCGCGCGGGACTGGCGGAGCGGCGGTGCATGCCCTATCTGGACGCCTCAATCCCGGAAGCTAACGCGGGGAGATTCGGCTTGAGCAGCGATTTCGTCATCGGCTGGGAGGAATGGGTCGCCCTGCCCGATCTTGGCCTGCCCGCAATCAAGGCCAAGGTGGACACCGGCGCGCGCACCTCGGCGCTGCATGCCTCGGTGATCGAGCCCTTCGGCCCGGCGGACCGGCCGCAGGTGCGTTTCCTGATCCAGCCCGACCCGGACAATCCCGGCCTCGAGATCACCTGTTCGGCCCCGGTGACCGACCGGCGGAACGTGACGAGCTCGAACGGCGAGACGGAGCTGCGCTACGTGATCGCGGCGCGGCTGCGGGTGGCGGACCGGGTCTGGCCGATCGAGGTGACGCTGACCGACCGCAGCCAGATGGCCTATCGGATGTTGCTCGGGCGCACGGCGATCGGCGAGGCGATGGTGGTGGACCCCAACCGCTCCTTCATCCAGCCCGCGCTCTCCTTCGAGGACTACCGCGACCTGCCGCGGCGCCAACCGGTGCGCCGGCCGCTCCGGATTGCGCTGCTGACCCGCGAGCCCGACAACTACTCGAGCCTGCGGCTGGCGGAGGCGGCGCGCACGCGCGGGCATGTTCTCGAGATGATCGACACCAGCCGGTGCTACATGAAGATCGGCGGGCTGGCCTCGGAGGTGCATTACGACGGCAAGGTGCTGCCGCGCTATGACGCGGTCATCCCGCGCATCGGCGCCTCGATCACCGCCTACGGGCTTGCGGTGCTGCGGCAGTTCGCGAGCACGGGCGCCTATTGCCTCAATCCGGCCGATGCGATCGGCGCCTCGCGCGACAAGCTGCTGGCGCATCAGATCCTGTCGCGCGCAGGTGTAGGCATGCCGATGACCGCCTTCGCCAATTCGCCGAAGGACACGCGCGATCTCATCAGCCTCGCGGGCGGCGCGCCGGTGGTGGTGAAGCTGCTCGAATCGACGCAGGGCCGCGGCGTGGTGCTGGCCGAGACGCGGAAGGCCGCGGAGAGCATCATCGACGCCTTCCGCGGCCTCAACGCGAACTTCCTCGTGCAGGAATTCGTCAAGGAGGCGGGCGGGGCGGATCTGCGCTGTTTCGTCGTGGGCTCGAAGGTGGTGGGCGGCATGCTGCGCACCGCGGCGGAGGGCGAATTCCGCTCGAACCTGCACCGGGGCGGCGCGGCGAAGGCGGTGAAGCTCAGCAAGGCCGAGCGGGACGTGGCGCGGACGGCGGCGCGCGAGCTGGGGCTTTCGGTTGCGGGCGTCGACATCCTGCGCAGCGCGCAGGGGCCGAAGGTGCTCGAGGTCAATTCCTCGCCCGGACTTCAGGGCATCGAGGGCGTCACCAAGCAGGACATCGCGGGCAGGATCATCGAGCATCTGGAGAGCCGGGTGCGGCCGCTCGCGCGCCAGCGGGACGGCGCGCCGCGGCGCACCGGCGCGGTTCAGGAGGCCGATTCGAGCCGCACGGGCACGTAGAGCGCGCGCCCCGCGCCGAGGCCCGCGAGGCAGCAGAGCCCGGCGACGACGCAGAAATAGACCCCGACCGCCGCAAACCCGCCGCTCCAGGCGTGCAGGAGGCCGACGAGCAGCGGGCCCAGGGCGCCGAGCCCGTAGCCGACGCTCTGGACCATGCTCGAGAGCTCGGCGGCGACGCGCGAATCCTCCGAGCGGAGCACGATCAGGGTGAGCGCGACGGATGTGAGCGCGCCCTGGCCGAAGCCCTGCAGGATCGCCCAGCCCCAGACGGTGGAGACCGGGGCGAAGATGCAGCCGAGAAACCCGGCGCAGGCGGTGAGCGTGACAACGACATTGACGTGGCGCTGATCGGCGCGGCGGGCGGCGAAGGGCGGCGCGAGCAGGCAGGCCGCCATCTGGCAGAGCACGGAAACGGAGAGGATGGTGCCGGCCTCGGCCGCATCGAGGCCGCGGGCCTGAAGGATCGGGGAGAGCCAGCCGAAGACGGAGAAGGAGAACATCGACTGCAGCGCCATGAAGGCGGTGAGCTGCCAGGCGAGGCGGCTCTGCCAGAGGCCGCGGACCCGGAGCGCGCTGAGGCGGGCCTGGGCCGTCTCGCCCCGCTGCATCTGCGGCGCCCAGAGCAGGGCCGCGACGAGGCAGGGCACGGCCCAGAGGCCGAGCGCGGCGGACCAGGAGCCGCCGAGGGCGCGGGCGAGCGGCACGGTGAAGCCCGCGGCAAGTGCGGCGCCGCCGCAGAGCGCCATGACGTAGAAGCCCGACATCACGCCGGCCTCCGCGGCGAAATCGCGCTTGATGAGGCCCGGCAGGAGCACGTTGAGATTGGCGATGCCGAGGCCCGCGAGCAGGGTTCCGGCCGCGAGCGCCGGGATCTCGGCAATGGCGCGCAGGCCGGTGCCGAGCGCGAGCACGAGAAGGAGGCCGAGCACCGCCCGCTCGGTGCCGAAGCGGCGGGCGAGGTGCGGCGCCATCGGGCCGAAGATGCCGAGGCAGAGCACCGGGAGGGTCGTCAGCAGGCTGGCGCCCGCGGGCCCGAGCCCGGTGCCCGCCATCACCTCGGGCAGAAGGGTGCCGAGGCTCGAATAGAGCGGGCGGAGGTTGAAGCCGATGAGCACGATCGTCGCGGCGAAGGCGAGCCGCGGGAGGCCCGGCGCCGGCTGGTGCGGCGGCGGGGGCGGGACCGTCGCGGCTTCGGCGTCGATCAGGGTTTCCTCGGCAAAATCGAGGGGCGGCGCGGCGGGCCGGTCGGTCACGGGCGGTGGTCTCGCAGTCTGGTGGTCGGGCGGCCGCGAGGATGCGCGAGCCATGCGGCGGGGTCACGCGGAAAACGCGGGGCGTGTGGCGGCGGGCCGCTGGGCGGAGACCGGGACCTGCGCCGTTCCGCGGTCCATCCCGGTCCCTTCGGCGTGGGCCATGTGGGGGATGATGACGGGAGGGCGCTCGGGCGCTGCCGCGCCCTGCCCCCTGCCCCTGCGGGTTGGGCCCGCCGGCTTCGACCGATCAGGCGGAGATCTCGGGCTTTCCCGCGGGGCTCAGAGCAGGCCGTTGCTGCGGAAGGAGGTGTCGAGTTCCTTGCCGATGATGACGTGGTCGTGGACGGTGACGCCGATCGCATCGCAGGCGAGCACGATCTGTTCGGTCATCTCGACATCCGCCCGGCTCGGGGTCGGGTCGCCCGAGGGGTGGTTGTGGACGAGGATGATGGCGGTGGCGTTGAGCTCGAGCGCGCGTTTCGCGACCTCGCGGGGGTAGACGGGCACGTGGTTGACCGTGCCCTTGGCCTGGGCCTCGTCGGCGATGAGCGTGTTCTTCTGGTCGAGGAAGAGGATGCGGAACTGCTCGGTGTCGCGATGCGCCATCACCGTCTTGCAGTAGCTCATCAGCGCCTCCCACGAGCTCAGCACCGAGCGCTGCATCACCTTGGCCCGCGCCATGCGGTGGGCGAGCGCCTCGACGACGCGGAGCTGGAAGAAGACCTTTTCGGTGGTGCCGGGGATCTGCAGCAACCGGTGTTCAGAGGCGGCGACGACGCCGTTGAGATCGCCGAATTCCTCGAGCAGCTTCTTGGCGAGCGGTTTAACGTCGATGCGCGGGATGGCGTTGAAGAGCAGGAGCTCGAGGAGCTCGTATTCGGGCATGGATTCGTGGCCGCCGGTCAGGAAGCGCTGGCGCAGGCGTTCGCGGTGGCCCCAGTAATGCGGAATGTTGCCGGTGATCTGCGGCGGGCCGGAGGTGGCGTCCTCGGGGCGGAGCGCGGCGGGCGCGCTGCGCATGTAGGCCTCGATCGGCGGCAGGCCGCGCTCGAACGCCTCGAGGCTTTTCAGCGCCTCCTCCGAAAAGCCGCGCAGCTTCCGTTTCCTTTCATCCGTCATTACCGCCTCCAGGGATGCCCGGGGGCCACAGTCGGACGGGTTGGTTAACGGAGTCTTTCCCGCACTGCGGGATCAGCTGCCGAAAAGGGTGCGGATCTCCTCCCAGGCGCCGGGGGCGCCCGCGACGACGCGCTCGCGGGCGGCGTCTTCCGGGGCGTGGCGGAGCGGCAGGCTCTGGCCGCCCGCCTCGCCGATCATCATCAGGCCGCCGAGGCAATCCCAGGGATACATCACCGGCTCGAAATAGCCCGCGAGGCGGCCGGCGGCGACATAGGCGAGCATGAGCGCGCCCGAGCCGTTGCGGAAGAACATGCCGCCCTGCTCCAGGAGCTCGCGGATCTTGCGGCCGGTGAATTCCGGGTCGGAATAGGCGCTCGCCCCGATGGCGGTGATGCCGGACCGCATGGTGAGGTGTCCGGGGATGCGGAGCGGCTTGCCGTTGAGCTGGGCGCCCGCGCCGCGGATGCCCGCGTAGGTCTCGCCATGGGTCGGCACCTCGGTGACGGCGGCGACGCAGTCGGCCCCCTTGAGGATCGCCAGCGCCACGCACCAGTTCGGCATGCCGTGGAGATAGGGCGAGGTGCCGTCGATCGGGTCCATCACCCAGGTGAAGCCCGAGCGGCCGGGGGTGAGGCCGTATTCCTCGCCGAGAAAGCCATCGTCGGGGAAGCGCGCGCCGATCGCCGCGCGCAGCTCGCGCTCCACGGTGCGGTCGGCTTCGGAGACCACGTCCTGCGGGCCGCCCTTGGCCTCGACGACGAGCCGGTCGCGGTCGAGCCAGAAGCGGTGGGCGGTGCGGCCCGCCTCGGCGGCGACCTCGAGGGCGAGATCGTGGCGGGCGCGGATTTCGGGATCGGTCATCGGACGGCGGCTCCTCTGGCTCGGCGGGCTTCGCAGCCGCACCATCGGGGCACGGGGTGAAAAGTCAAGCGCCGGAGCGGCTGCGCGCAAGGTAGACATAGAACGCGCCGTCACCGCCATGACGGCGGTGGGCCGGGGCGAGATGCAGCACCTTGTGGGTGAGCGGCGGCAGCGAGAGCCAGTGCGGCACCGAGCGGCGGAGCACGCCGCCCGCGCTTTCCCCGGACATGAAATCCTCGCCCGGCCGGCCCTTGCCGGTGATGACGAGGACGAGCCGGAGGCCGCTTGCATGGGCGTTGAAGACAAAGCCCGTGAGCGCGGCATGGGCGCGCGCCGCCGTCATGCCATGGAGGTCGATGCGGGCCTCGGGCTTGAGCTGGCCGCGGCGCAGCCGGTCGAAGCGGCGGCGGTCCATGCGGACGCCGGGGGCCGCGGGGGGCTCCGGCGCGCGGGGTTTCGCCGCCGCCGCCGGGATCCGCGGCGGAGCGGGAGGTGTCAGCGGCGGTGGCGGCGGGGGCGCGAGGCTGACGGGCTCGAGCACGGGCGGCTCGTCGGTGGCGGCTTCGGGGTTGAGCGGCACGACGGTCGCCCGGAGGCGCTCCCAGAGTGCGCGCTCCTCGGCACTCAGATCGCGCCGCCGCCGTTTGCCCATCGCCGGTCTCCCGCCGTCATCTTCTCAGCCGCCGGTGCCGCTCAGGTGCCAGTTCGGGTTGTCGGAGGTCATGTCGCGGCTGAAGGTCCAGACATCGCGCTGCTGCTTGAGCTCGTTGGGCGCGCCCTCGACCACTTCGCCCGAGGAGTCGCGCACCACGGAGGTGAGCTCGCCCACGAAGCGCATGATGATGTCGGCCTCGTTGGTGGCGCTGTCGAAATGGGCATCGATCAGCTTCACCTCGCGAATGCCGGAGAACTGCGCCTCGACGGTGTAGCCCTTGCGGTTGCGCTCGCCGATGGCGGAGGCGAAGGGTTCGTAGACCTCGGAGGCGAGGAAACCGCGGAGCGTATCGAGATCGCCGTTCTCGTAGGCCATCACGATCATTTCATAAGCCGCACGGGCGCCGTGGCTGAATTCGGACACCGAAAAGTCGGGATCGACGCGTTTCATCTCCGCCAGCGCCTTGCCCGCGGGCGACTCCGGATCGATGATGTCGGCAATATCCCGATCGACGCCGCCACCCTCGATCACGTCAAATGTGCGATCATTGGCTACAGATGCGTTGCGATCCGGAACTTCCCGCGGCTTTTCGAAGCCTTCGCGCGTACCAAGCACGTTGCGAAGACGCAGGATCAGGAACAGTGCAACGCCGGCGAGGATTATGATCTGGATCATTTGCGACCCCATCGGCCACCCTTTCGGTTATTTTGCCGCCAATTTGTGGCGTTTCTCTCGGTCGTGACTTATGTAAGCACTCGATATCGCGAAGTCCATTGAGCGGCAGGGCCGCAGGGGGAGGAAACCGGACGCATGTGGCTGTTTCTGATATTTGTCGGCGTTCCGATCCTCGAAATCGCCCTCTTCGTCAAGGTGGGCGGCGCGATCGGCCTCGGGCCGACGCTGCTCATCGTCATTCTGACCGCGATCATCGGCACCGCGCTGATGCGGCGGCAGGGGATGGCGGCGCTCGCACGGCTGCAGCAGCAGCTTGAGCAGGGCGGCGATCCCGTCGGGCCGATCGCCCATGGCGCGCTGATCCTCGTCGCGGGGATGCTGCTGCTCACGCCGGGCTTCTTTACTGATACCATGGGACTGCTTCTGTTGATACCCGCGGTACGCGACCGTGTGATCGCCTGGGGGGGAAAGCGCATCACGGTGCAGACCGTTTCCTTCGGGCAGACCCGGCGAAGCGCGCCGCACCGCCCTGCCCCGCCCGCGGGCAATGACACGATCGACGTGGACTACGAGGTGATCGACGAGGACGCGCCGCGCGGCAGTTCGGGCTGGACCAAGCATCCGAAGTGAGACCTGCGGCTGCGTTGTGACCCGAAGCGCGGCATGCTAGACCGCGCCAGGATCGGACTCCTCGAGAAGGAAAACACGACACATGGCTGATGAAACCAGCAACGGCGCCGAAGCGCCGGCACTGCCGAAACTTCAGATCCTGACCCAGTATGTCCGGGACATGTCCTTCGAGAACATCGCGGTCCAGAAGGGCCTCGCCTCGGAAGGCAAGCCCGACATCCAGGTTCAGGTCAATCTCGATGCCAAGCAGCGCGGCGGCGACCGCTTCGAGGTCTCGATCAAGCTGACCGCGAATTCGACAATCGGCGAGAACCCGGTGTTCATCCTCGAGATCGACTATGCCGGGCTCTTCGTGATCCAGAACGTGCCGAAGGAACAGCTGCATCCGTTCCTGATGATCGAATGCCCGCGCCAGATCTTCCCGTTCCTGCGCCGGATCGTGAGCGACGTGACCCGCGATGGCGGCTATCCGCCGCTCAACCTCGAGCCCATCGACTTCATCGGCCTCTACCGGGCCGGAATGGCGCGGCAGGCCGAGCTGCAGAAGGAAAAGGAAGAGGTGGCCGGGAGCGCCTGAGCCCCCTGCCCCTCTATTCGGCGTTCCAGAGGGCCGGGGCGCCGAGGGCCGCGATGAAGGCCGCGTGCGCCTCGCGCTCCGCTTCGGTCAACCGGGACGGAAGCGGGCGCGGCCGGGGACCGGGACGCCAGTCGCCGCCGGCCCCGCCGCCGGCGCTCGAATGCACCACCGAGAGCGAGAAATCGGGCTGCCGCCCGCCCATCAGTTCGAGATAGACCTCCGCCAGCAGCTCGGAGTCGAGCAGCGCGCCGTGTTTCTCGCGGCCGGAATTGTCGACGCCGAAGCGGCGGCAGAGCGCGTCGAGCGTGTTCTGCGCCCCCGGAAAGCGCCGCCGGGCGATGTCGAGCGTATCGACGGCCTGCGCCCAGGGAAGTGACGGCTTCTTCACCCAGCCAAGCTCCGCATTGAGGAACTTCATGTCGAAGGCGGCATTGTGGATGACGAGCTTCGCATCCCCGACGAAATCGAGAAACTCCTGCGCGATCTTCGCGAAGACCGGCTTGTCGGCGAGAAACTCCGTCGAGAGGCCATGTACCGCGAAGGCCTCCTGCGGCATGTCGCGCTCGGGATTGATGTACTGGTGATAGGTCCGGCCGGTCGGCATCAGGTTGCGCAGCTCCACCGCGCCGATCTCGACGATCCGGTCGCCCGATGTCGGATCGAAGCCGGTGGTTTCGGTGTCGAGTACGATTTCACGCATCGAGATGCCCCCTCTTGCCGCCACGGATCTCGGCGATGACCTCCTCCACCGCCTGACGGGCGGATTCGAGGCCGAGATCGGTGCGGATCACGAAATCCGCCCGGAGACGCTTTTCCGCATCCGGGATCTGGCGCGCAAGGATATGTTCGAGTGTGAGGTCCGACATGCCCGGCCGCTCCATCACGCGCGCGCGCTGCACCTCGACCGGGGCCGTCACCACGGCCACGCCGTCGAGCCATGTCTCGGCGCAGGTCTCGTAGAGCAGCGGAATGTCGAAGAGCAGGATCTCGGCCTCGGCATTCTGCTGCAGGAAGGCCTCGCGATCGTTGCGGACCAGCGGATGCACCCGCTCCTCGAGCACCGGCAGCAGGCCGGGATCGGCGGCAACCGCGGCGCGCAGGGTATCGCGATCGACCCCTCCGCGCCTGATCGCTTCGGGAACGAGCTCGCCGATCACCGCGACTCCCGCTCCACCGGGGGCATAGAGCCCATGAACAACGGCATCGGCATCCCAGACCGGAACCCCCTGCCCCGCGAACATCGCCGCGGTGGTCGATTTGCCCATGCCGATCGACCCGGTCAGCCCCAGTCTGTAGGGACGCCGCCGTTTCATTCCCGCATCACCGCCGTCCGAAGGGCCTCGTCGACCACCGGATTGCCGCCAAACCAGGCGCGGAAGCCGGGAATGCCCTGATGGAGCAGCATTCCGAGGCCATCAACGGTACGGAACCCCTGGTCCGCCGCACTTTGAAGGAACGGAGTCATGAGTGGCTCATATACTATGTCGGTCACTACAGCCTCGGGCCAAGCGGCGCGAAGATCAAGCGTCATCGGCGGCTGGCCCTTCATGCCGAGCGATGTGGTGTTCACAATGGTGGCAGCTTCCGAGGCGCCCTCCGCCGCCGCATCCCAGTCGATGACGCGGATTTTCGGCCCGAAATGATCCGCCAGCGCCTCGGCCCGGTGCCGGCTGCGGTTGGCGAGGCGGATTTCCGGCGCGCCGCTTGTCAGAAGCGCGTGCAGGATGGCGCGCGCCGCGCCGCCGGCACCGAGCACCAGCGCGGGGCCTTCGGCGCCGGTCCAGCCGGGGGCGTTCTGGCGGAGGTTTTCGAGAAACCCGAAGGCATCGGTGTTGTCGGCGTGAAAGCTGCCGTCGGGATTGAAGGTCAGGGTATTGGCCGCGCCGATCTGCCGCGCGGCGTCGGAGAGGGTGGCGGCACGGGCGAGAACCGCCTCCTTGTGCGGGATCGTCACGTTGACGCCGCGAAATCCGAGCGTTGCCAGCGCCGCGAGACCCGCGTCGAGCGCCTCCGGCGCGAGGCCGATCGGCACATAATATCCGGCGATGCCCTCGCGCGCGAGCCAGTGGCCATGAAGTTTCGGGGAGCGGGAATGGCCGATCGGCCAGCCGACGACCCCGGCGAGCGGAGGACGATGCGTCATGTCTGTCCGATGCCTCTTGTGCGCAGGAAACCCAGAAGTTCGAGCAGCGGCAGGCCCAGGATGGAGAAATAATCGCCGCTCACATGGGTGAAGAGCTGTGCGCCACGGGCCTCGAGCCGATAGGAGCCGACCGTCTCGCAGAGTGTTTCGCCCTCGGCCGCGATATAGTCGTCGAGAAATGCATCCGAAAAGCGCCGCATGGCGAGTTTTGCCCGGCCGATGTTGCGCCAGACGGGCCGGACGTCCTCGTAGACCACGGCGGCGGAGAGCAATTCGTGCGTCCGGCCGCGCAGGAAGGCGAGCTGATCGCGGGCGGCGGCGAGATCGGCGGGCTTGTCGAGGATCCGGCCCTCGCAGACCAGGACCTGGTCGGCCCCGATGACGATGGCGCCCGGATGGCGATTTGCGCCGCGATGCGCCTTGTACTCGGCCAGCGTATCGGCTACATCTCTTGCAGACGCATTTTCCGCCGCAAGGCTCGCCTTGATCGCCGCCTCATCGACGGCGACCGGATCGCGGGTGAAGGGAATTGCCGCGTTCTGAAGGAGCGCGGCGCGCGCCCGGGAGCCTGAGGCGAGAATCACCGGGCGCATCTCGGGGGGATCGGTCGGAAAATGCTCTGTCATGGGGGTCTAATGCGGCCTCGGTACGGGTCTCGCAAGGGCTTCACGCCAGCCGCGGGTCCTCGAAAACGGTCCGAAAGCAAAGAATCCTGCGGACAGATGTGTGGATAACGCGGTGGGATGCGTGCGCGAATCCTGTGCGGTAATCATTCTTAACGAATTCTTTCCATGTCCCCTCCATTCGTTACCACCAGTTATCCACGGTGCATCGTTTGAGTCACAGGGATTGGGATAACTTTTGGCGCCTCGGTGAGTCTCAAGCCGAGGAATCGGGATTCCGATTTTGACCCGCCGGTCAATAGGTATATAACCCTCTGAAATGTAATGATAAAAAAATCGGCTTCAAAAACGCTCGGCGCCGATCGCGTTTTCCCACAGTGGATAACTCCTGTGGAAAACTTTGTGGGAAAATCTGGAGTACCGGTTATCCCCATGACTCACCGGCTCTTTCTACCTAAACAAAATCAAAGCCTGAAAGGTCTTTCTATGAGTGGATAAGCCCTCGCTTGCACGCTTTGCGAGATGTGCTAGCCCGGATATCGAACCTGACTTCGGAGAGACCCAATGTTCGATCTGCTCTCGGAGATGTATCTCTGGACCAAGGCCTTCCACGTCATGTCGATGACAGCCTGGATGGCCGGCATGTTCTATCTTCCGAGGCTCTTCGTGTACCACGCCGAACGGGGAGCGCCCGGCTCGGAGGTTTCGGAAACGCTGAAGATCATGGAACGCAAGCTTCTGCGGCTCATCGTCAACCCGGCGATGGTCGCGACCTGGCTTTTCGGGATCCTCTTGCTTCTGACCCCGGGGGTCGTGTCATGGACACAGGATCTCTGGATCTATCCGAAGCTCGCCGCTGTGCTGATGCTCACCTGGATGCATCACTGGCTGGTAAGACGTTGGAAAGAATTTCGGGATGATAAGAATACCAGAACAGGACGCATTTACCGCCTCATGAACGAGGTTCCGACGCTCGCACTGGTCATTATCGTCATCATGGTGATCGTGCGGCCGATTTGACATGATGGCCAACTTGTGACAATGAACCCCAAAAGGGGTGGCGTTCTGCCAGTATTCCCTTCCTTCCTCATAAACGCATCTCCCTCATAATCAGAGTTTGCAATGGACCTTTCCACGGATTTCAAGCAGCTGTCTTTGGCCGATTTGAAGGCCAAGAGCCCCGCCGATCTTCTGACCTTCGCGGAAGAGCTTGAAATCGACAACGCCTCCAGCATGCGCAAGGGCGACATGATGTTCGCCATCCTCAAGGACATGGCGGAAGAAGGCGTCGAGATTTCCGGTGACGGGGTGCTCGAGGTGCTGCAGGACGGTTTCGGCTTCCTGCGCTCGCCCGAGGCAAATTATCTCGCCGGACCGGACGACATCTATGTGAGCCCGAACCAGATCCGGAAGTTCAATCTCCGCACCGGTGACACGGTCGAGGGGGTGATCCGGGCACCGAACGAGAACGAGAAGTATTTCGGGCTGGTGAAAGTCTCCAAGATCAACTTCCAGGAGCCGGAAGCTGCGCGCCACAAGGTGCATTTCGACAACCTCACGCCGCTCTATCCCGACGAGCGGCTGACCCTCGAGGTCGAGGATCCGACGATCAAGGACAAGACCACGCGGGTCATCGACCTGGTGGCGCCGATCGGCAAGGGCCAGCGCGGGCTGATCGTCGCGCCGCCGCGCTCGGGCAAGACGGTGATCCTGCAGAACATCGCGAGTTCGATCGAGAAGAACCACCCGGAATGCTTCCTGATCGTGCTGCTCGTGGACGAGCGCCCGGAGGAAGTCACCGACATGCAGCGCTCGGTGAAGGGCGAGGTTGTTGCCTCGACCTTCGATGAGCCGGCGGCGCGCCACGTGGCCGTGGCCGAGATGGTCATCGAGAAGGCGAAACGCCTGGTCGAACACAAGCGCGACGTGGTGATCCTCCTCGACTCGATCACCCGCCTCGGCCGCGCCTACAACACCGTGGTTCCGAGCTCGGGCAAGGTGCTGACCGGTGGTGTCGATGCCAACGCGCTCCAGCGGCCGAAGCGCTTCTTCGGCGCGGCGCGCAACATCGAGGAGGGCGGGTCGTTGACCATCATCGCGACCGCGCTCATCGATACCGGCAGCCGCATGGACGAAGTGATCTTCGAAGAGTTCAAGGGCACCGGCAACTCGGAAGTCGTACTCGACCGCAAGATCGCGGACAAGCGCGTCTTCCCGGCCATCGACATTCTCAAGTCCGGCACCCGCAAGGAAGAGCTTCTGGTCGACAAGGTGAACCTCACCAAGATGTTCGTGCTGCGCCGGATCCTCAACCCGATGGGGACGACCGACGCGATCGAGTTCCTTCTTGGCAAGCTGAAGCAGACAAAAAGCAATTCCGAGTTCTTCGACTCGATGAACAGCTAGGAAGGCACATGTGGGTGCGGCGTCTAAAGACACAATATTCGCTCTGGCGACCGCGCCCGGTATAGCCGGCGTTTCTGTGGTTCGGATTTCCGGGCCACAAGCTTTGACTTCACTATACTTGCTTTGTGGCAAAAAGCCGCATCCGCGACTTGCTTCTCTTTTCTGGGTCAATAATCCCAACACCGGCAAGCGCATCGATCGGGCGCTGGTCCTCCTGTTTCCGGGGCCCGCAAGTTTCACCGGCGAAGATGTGGTGGAGCTGCATCTGCATGGCAGCCCCGCGGTCGTGCGCGCCGTGCTGCGCATTCTCGGTCAGGTTCCGAAGGTGCGGCTTGCCGAACCTGGCGAGTTTACCCGCCGGGCGGTGCTGAACGGCAAGCTCGATATTGTCCAGGCCGAGGGGCTCGGGGACCTGCTGGCCGCCGAGACGGACGCGCAGCTCAAGCTGGCGCTCGATGTCATGGAAGGCCGGCTTTCGCGGCAGGCGCTCGGCTGGCGGGACAGTCTCCTTCAGGTGCTGGCGCTGATTGAGGTGACCATCGATTTTTCCGACGAGGAACTGCCCGAGGGCGTGCTCGATCCGGCGGTGGACATGATCGCCGGGTTGGCCCGAGAGATGCGCGGCATGGTCTCCGGCAGCTCGGTCGCCGAGCGGCTGCGCTCCGGATTCGAGGTGGCGATTGTCGGGCGGCCGAATGCCGGGAAGTCGACCTTGCTCAACTGGCTTGCGGGCCGTGAGGCGGCGTTGACGTCGCCCCATGCCGGGACGACTCGGGATGTGCTCGAAGTGCGTCTCGATCTCGGCGGAATTCCCGTGACCTTTCTCGACATGGCGGGGCTGAGAGACTCCGAAGACGAGATCGAATCGCTTGGCATTCGGCGGGCACGTGAGCGCGCGGAACGTGCCGATATCCGACTCTTTTTGTTGGCTGACGGGGAGTCGACCGACGGGATCGGTGTTGCGGTCGAGGCTCATGATCTGGTGCTGCATGGGAAGGCCGATGTGGCGGCTTCTTCCGGCCGTGGGATCTCCGGGCTGACGGGGGCGGGGGTTCCCGAAATGCTTCGCGAGCTGGAAGCGATCCTCGGTGAGAGGGTTGCGCGCGCGAGCCTGCTTTCGCACGATCGGCAGCGAAAGGCGGTCGAGGAAGCGCTGATCTGGATTGACGCGGCTGAGGTCGGCTTGCGCTCCGGCGGCGTCGATGTCGAACTGGTATCTGCAGATATCCGCAGTGCCGTCACAGCGCTTGATTACCTGGTCGGAAAGGCCGATATCGAGGCAGTGTTCGACATCATCTTTCGGAACTTCTGTCTGGGAAAGTGATCCATGTTTCACGTGAAACAATCCGGCTACGATGTGATCGTGGTCGGCGGAGGCCATGCCGGTACCGAGGCCGCCTATGCGGCGAGCCGTTGTGGCGTCAGGGTCGCACTTGTCACCCATCGGTTTGACCGTCTCGGCGAAATGTCCTGCAATCCGGCCATCGGCGGATTGGGCAAGGGGCATATGGTCCGCGAAATCGACGCGATGGACGGAATGATGGGGTGGGCGGCCGACCAGGCGGGGATCCAGTTCCGCTTGCTGAACCGATCCAAGGGGCCGGCGGTGCGCGGGCCACGGTCGCAGATCGACCGGAAGATCTATCGGGATGTGGTCCAGGGCCTGTTTTCACGGCTCGAGAATGTTGATGTGATCGAAGGGGAGGTCACCAATCTTCTGGTGCGCTCCGATCAGGTTGCGGGTGTCGAGCTCGACGGCGAGCATGAGATCGGCGCGCGCGCGGTCGTACTGACAACCGGGACGTTTTTGCGGGGCCGGATCTTCATCGGCGAGAGGTCGTTCGAGGCGGGCCGTATCGGCGATGCCTCCGCGACACGGCTCGCGGACCGCATGGCGGAATTTGATCTGCCCTTGGGGCGGCTGAAGACGGGGACCCCGCCCAGGCTCGATGGAAAGTCTATCAACTGGGGAATTCTCGAGAAACAACAAGCGGATAGCGAGCCGACGCTGTTCTCTTTCCTTTCAAACGTGCCTGCGGCTCGACAGATTTCCTGCGGAATTACGCACACAAATCCCCGGACCCACGACATCATTCGGGAGAATATCGGCCGATCCGCGATGTATGGCGGCCATATTTCAGGGGTCGGACCGCGGTATTGCCCGTCGATCGAAGACAAGGTGATGCGGTTCAGGGACAAGGAAAGCCATCAGGTCTTCCTTGAGCCCGAGGGTCTGGACACCGATGTGGTCTATCCGAACGGGGTTTCGACCTCGTTGCCGGAGGAGGTGCAGCATCAGTATGTCCGGAGCATGGCGGGGCTCGAGAACGTCGACATCCTGCAGCCTGGATATGCGGTGGAATATGACTATGTGGATCCGCGCTCGCTCGACCGCCGGCTCAGTCTGAAGGCGGTGAGCGGGCTATATCTTGCGGGACAGATCAATGGAACCACAGGATATGAGGAGGCTGCGGCGCAAGGGCTCGTTGCCGGGCTGAATGCGGCAGGCGAGGTCCTGGAGCGGGAACCGTTCGTTCTGGGCCGGGATGAGGCCTATATCGGCGTGTTGATCGATGATCTGGTGACGAAGGGGGTTTCTGAGCCCTATCGGATGTTCACTTCACGAGCCGAGTTTCGGCTGTTCCTGCGGGCGGATAACGCAGATCAGCGGCTTACGCCGCGTGCGATCGCGGTTGGATGCGCTTCAGACGCGCGAATCCGGGCGTTTTCCGAGAAAATTCAAGTGCTTGATGAAGCGCGAGCCCTGGCGAAGGCCGTAGCAGTGACGCCGGGGCAGGCGGCTGAGGCCGGGATTCAGGTCAATCGGGACGGCGTCAGGCGCTCGGTGTTTGATCTTCTATCCTATCCCAATGCCGGATTTGACCAGGTCCGCGGGCTTCTGGGCCCGGATGTAGTGTTCTCGGATGAAATCTGGGAGCAACTCGAGAACGATGCACGATATGAGCCCTATCTGAAGCGGCAAAGCGTTGAGGCGGCGCAGCTTCGGAAGGATGAGGGTGTTCGCATTCCGGCGGATCTCGACTATTCGGCGATGCCGGGTTTGTCGTCTGAGCTTCGGGCAAAGCTCGAAAGGGTTCGCCCCGAGACATTGGGGCAGGCGGCGCGGATTGAAGGGATGACCCCGGCGGCGCTTACGCTTGTTCTGCTGCGGGCCCGGCAGGGTTCCGCCTCTTCGGTGGCCTAGATCGTGACGGTTTTGACAGGTCGAGAGGGGTTTGAAGCGCGCTTCGATGTTTCACGTGAAACAATGGAGCGTCTCGATCTCTATGCGGAGCTGATCGCGCGCTGGAATCCACGAATAAACCTCATTTCGAGGAAGACCGAGCTGGAGCTCTGGGACCGCCACATGACGGATTCCGCGCAACTCTGGCACCTAAGGCCCGAAACGGCCGGAATCTGGGCTGATTTCGGATCTGGAGCGGGGTTTCCGGGGCTTGTTCTGGCGGTTCTCTGTGCCGGTGAAGGGGGATCCACGCAATTCCATCTCGTGGAGAGTGACAGCCGGAAGTGCGCGTTTCTTTCCACGGTGGCGCGGGAATGCGGAGTGCCCGTCTCGATCCATAATGCCCGGATTGAAGCGGTAGCGCCGCTCAAGGCTGAGGTCATCTCGGCGCGCGCGCTTGCCCCCCTGCCACAACTGCTCGAATTCGCCGAAAAACATCTCGATCCGGAGGGTATTTGCTTGTTTCCGAAGGGGGAGACGGTGCATAAGGAGATCGAGGACGCGCTGCGGTTGTGGCAATTTGACTGCCGAACGCATCCGAGCCTAACGGATTCACGGGCTGCCATCTTGGAAATTGGAGCTATCAGGCGTGCTTGACCAGGACTCCACCCCCCGCATCATCGCAATCGCGAACCAGAAGGGCGGTGTCGGAAAGACGACGACAGCGATCAATCTCGGCACGGCGCTCGCCGCGCTGGGGCATGATGTTCTGGTGATCGACCTGGATCCGCAGGGAAATGCCTCGACGGGTCTCGGAATCTCGCCCTCCGAGCGGACTTTTACCACCTATGACCTGCTGTTCCGGCGCGAAGGCGTGGATGTGCAGAGCTATATGACCGCGGTTCCGGGGCTTCAGATCATTCCCGCGACACCGGATCTGAGCTCCGCGGATGTCGATATGGTCTCCGATCCGCGCCGGCTGCATCGGATGCGGGATGTTCTGCGCTCCAAGATCGAGGCGTTCAGCGAGCGGGAGTTCATTCTCATCGATTGCCCGCCCTCTCTCAATCTTCTGACGATCAATGCGCTGGTGTCGGCGGATACCGTTCTCGTGCCGTTGCAGTGCGAGTTCTTCGCCCTCGAAGGGCTTTCGCAGCTGATGCGGACGGTCCAGACGGTGCGGAGCAACTCCAATCCCGCGCTCCGGATCGAGGGGATCGTGCTGACGATGTATGATCGGCGCAACAACCTCTCGGGTCAGGTCGAGGCGGATGTGCGCGACAATCTCGGCGCTCTGGTCTATGAGACGGTCATTCCGCGCAACGTACGGTTGAGCGAAGCGCCGTCCCATGCGGTTCCTGCCTTGATCTACGATCATGCCAGCAGCGGAAGCATTGCCTATCAGAAGCTCGCCGGGGAGCTGCTCGCCCGGATTCAGGGAACGCGAGACGTGGCCGCAACGGCCTGACGGGAGGGACAGGGACTTGGAAAAGAAGGGACTGGGCCGGGGGCTTTCCGCACTCCTGGCCGATGTGGCGCCGAGCGACGAACCTTCACTGATGCGTCCGGTGATGCCGCCCGACCGGATGATCCCGATCGAACGCATCCATCCCAATCCCAACCAGCCCCGGCGGACCTTCGACGAGAAGGATCTGCAGGATCTCGCCAACTCGATCCGCGAGAAGGGTGTGATCCAGCCGCTGATCCTGCGGCCCCTGCAGGATCGGCCGGGTGAATTTCAGATCGTCGCCGGCGAGCGGCGCTGGCGCGCAGCCCAGGTGGCGGAAAAGCACGAGCTTCCCGGCGTCATTCGCGAGCTCAGCGATGCCGAGGTGCTCGAGCTTGCGATCATCGAGAACATCCAGCGCGCGGACCTCAATTCGGTCGAGGAGGCGCTTGGCTATCGTCAGCTCATGGATCGCTTCGGGCACACGCAGGAAAAGCTCGCGGAAGTGCTCGGCAAGAGCCGGAGCCATATCGCGAACCTGCTGCGGCTGCTGACGCTGCCGGAGCAAGTGCTCGACATGGTTCGTGCCGGCCAGCTTTCGGCTGGCCATGCCCGGACGCTCGTCACGGTTGCCAATCCCGAGCAGCTTGCCCGGCAGATCGTCGAGAAGGATCTCTCGGTGCGTCAGGCCGAGCAGCTTGCCCGCACCATCGGCGACCGGAAGCCCAAGAAGGCCGGAAAGGTCGAGCCGCAGAAGGATGCGGACACCCGCGCGCTCGAGCAGGATCTTTCGGCCAATCTGCGGCTGCAGGTGCTCATCAACCACAAGCCGGGGCAGCAGAAGGGCGAATTGCGCATCCGCTACACCTCGCTTGAGGAGCTCGACGGGCTATGCCAGCGGCTTGGCGGATAATCTATTGAAATAAAAGGGATTTAGTCACGCCATTGAGGACGGGGCGGCCTTTTTCCGTGACGGTGAGGCGATCGCCCGCGTGGCGGACCATGCCGAGGCCTTCGAGCGCCTCGATCGGGCCGATGGCAAGCGGCGCTCCGGCGAGGGCGGCATGGCGCGCGAGCGAGATGCCCTCGGTGAGCCGCAGGCCCATCATCAGCATTTCCTCGGACTGGATCTCGGCATCGAGCGTATCGGTGGACTCGATGCCGCTGCCAGTGCGCTCGACGGCTGCGAGCCATTCGGCGGGATCGCGATAGGCGACGGTTGCCGCGCGCTCGCCCGAGCGGGTCAGCCGGCCGTGGGCGCCGGGGCCGATGCCCGCGTAATCGCCGTAGCGCCAGTAGACGAGATTGTGCCGGCATTCGGCGCCGGGCCAGGCGTGGTTCGAGACCTCATAGGCCGACAGGCCGGAGGAGGCGCAGATTTCCTGCGTGAGTTCGTACATGTCGGCCGACAGCCCGTCATCGGGCAGGCCGCGGAGCCGGCTGCGGGCGAAGAGATCGCCGAAGCGCGTGCCGGGTTCGATGGTGAGCTGGTAGAGCGAGAGGTGATCGACCGCGATGGCGATGGCCTCGCGCAGTTCCGCCTCCCAGGCGGCGCGGCTCTGGTTCTGCCGGGCATAGATCAGGTCGAAGCTCACCCGCTCGAAGACCGCGCGGGCCGTCTCGAAGGCCCCGATCGCCTCGGCCGCGGTGTGAAGCCGCCCGAGCGCCTTGAGGTCGGGATCGTTGAGCGCCTGGACACCGAGCGAGATGCGGTTGACGCCGGCGTCCCGGAAGGCGCGGAACTTTCCGGCCTCGACAGAGGTCGGATTGGCCTCGAGGGAGATTTCGGTGCCGGGGGCGAGATCCCAGACCTCGGCGATGGTGCGGATCACCTCGCCGACGGTTTCGGGCTCCATGAGGCTCGGCGTGCCGCCGCCGAAGAAGACCGAGGTGACCTGGCGCCGGGGCAGGGTCGCCGCGGTGGCGCGGATCTCGGCCGCGAGGGCAGCGCGCCAGCGTGCGTGATCCACGCGCGCCGAGACATGGCTGTTGAAATCGCAATACGGGCATTTGGAGGCACAGAAGGGCCAGTGGATGTAGACCCCGAAGCCGCCGGACTGCCAATCCTCACGCAAAGCAGCCCGCCACCAACTTGCGGAAGGCATCGGCGCGGTGGCTGATGCGGTTCTTTTCCCAGCGGTCCATCTCGCCAAACGTGATCTCATAGCCATCCGGCAGGAAGACCGGGTCGTAGCCGTGGCCCTCTTCGCCGCGCATCGGCCAGACGCACTGGCCCTCGACACGACCGTCAAAGACCTCGTCATGGCCATCGGGCCAGGCGAGCACGAGGGTGCAGCGGAAGCGGGCGGTGCGCGGGGCAGGGGCGCCGATCCGGTCGAGCTCTTCCTGCACGCGGGTCATCGCCAGCACGAAATCCCGGCCGTCGGGCGTTTCGGCCCAGTCGGCGGTATAGACGCCGGGGGCGCCGCCGAGCGCATCGACCTCGATGCCGGAATCGTCGGCGAGCGCGGGCAGGCCGCTCGCCTTCGCGGCGGAATGCGCCTTGATGCGGGCGTTGCCGACGAAGGTGGTTTCGGTTTCTTCCGGTTCGGGCAGCCCGAGTTCGCCCGCGGAGACGATCTCGATCCGGTAGGGCTCGAGCAGATTGCGGATCTCCTCGAGCTTGCCCTTGTTATGGGTCGCGACGACGAGTTTCGGCTCGTTGAACCGGCGTGTCATGCCACCGCGGCCTTCTGGGCGGCGACAAGCTCGGTGATACCCTTCTCGGCGAGATCGAGCAGCCGGATCAGCTCGTCGCGGGTGAAGGTCGCGCCCTCGGCGCTGCCCTGCACCTCGATGAGGCCGAGGCCGTCGGTCATCACGAAGTTCGCGTCCGTCCCGGCGGTGCTGTCCTCGGCATAGTCGAGATCGAGCACCGGCTGGCCGCCGTAGACGCCGCAGCTCACGGCGGCGACATGGGCGGTGATCGGGTCGTTCTTGATCGTGCCCTTGGCCAGCAGCTTGTTGACCGCCAGCCGGAGTGCGACCCAGCCGCCGGTGATCGAGGCGCAGCGCGTGCCGCCGTCGGCCTGGATCACGTCGCAATCGACGGTGATCTGCCGTTCGCCGAGCGCCACGCGATCGACGCCGGCACGGAGCGAACGGCCGATGAGCCGCTGGATCTCCTGGGTGCGGCCCGACTGCTTGCCGGCGGTCGCTTCGCGGCGGTTCCGCGTCGTGGTGGCGCGCGGCAGCATGCCGTATTCGGCGGTGACCCAGCCGAGGCCGGTCTTGCGCATGAAGGGCGGTACGTTTTCCTCGACGCTCGCGGTGCAGAGGACGTGGGTGTCGCCCATCCTGACGAGGCAGGAACCCTCGGCATGCATCGTCACGTTGGTCTCGATGATGACAGGGCGGAGCGCATCAGCGGCGCGGCCGGAAGGGCGCATGGGGGAATTCTCCCGAATTTGTGGCATCGCTCGTATGGCGCCCCCCTTAGCGGCTCGGGCCACTGGCGTCCAGCGTCGCGGCTCATGATTGACCGGACCTGCCCCGACACATACATCTTTGTGGGTGGTTCAGCCCGCGGGGTTCGATGCGTGTCGCAAGCAGCCTCTTCCTTGAGCGAAATGAGCGCGCGGAGCCGCGAGGTCTTCCGGCGGCTGGTCGAGACCTATCTTGAGACCGGCGAGCCGGTGGGCTCGCGCACCCTGAGCCGGGCCGTTAGCGAGAAGGTCTCGGCGGCGACGATCCGCAACGTGATGCAGGATCTCGAATACCTCGGCCTTCTCGACAGCCCGCATGTCTCGGCCGGCCGCATTCCGACCCAGCTCGGCCTGCGGCTCTTCGTGGACGGCATTCTCGAGATCGGTGACGTGGCAGGATCGGAGCGGGCGGAGATCGAGCGCTCGCTCAGCCGGGCCGATGGCGATCTGCCCGACATGCTCGACCGTGCGGGCGACATGCTCTCGGGGCTGACGCATGGGGCGAGCCTCGTGCTCGCGCCGAAGACCGAGGCGCCGATCCGGCATATCGAGTTCGTGGCCCTGGCCCCGGATCGCGGGCTCGTCGTGCTGGTGACGGCCGACGGGCATGTGGAAAACAGGCTCTTCACGCCGCCCGCCGGGCTCACGCCCTCCGCGATGCAGTCGGCGGCCAATTTCCTCAACGCGATCCTTCAGGGCCGCACGCTTTCGGAAATGCGCAGCGTTGTTGCTGAGGAGATCGACAAGCGCCGCGCCGAGCTCGATGCGCTGTCGCGCCAGATGATCGAGAGCGGGCTTGCCACCTGGAGCGACGAGCCGGGGGATGGCGGGCGGCTCATCGTGCGCGGGCGTTCCAATCTGCTCGAGGCGACGGGCGATGCCGCGGATCTCGAGCGCATCCGCGAGCTTTTCAACGATCTCGAACGCAAGCGCGATCTGGCGCAGTTGCTGGAACTCAGCGAGATCGGTGACGGGGTGCGTGTCTTTATCGGCTCGGAGAACAAGCTTTTTTCACTTTCCGGTTCATCTCTAGTGGTCTCTCCCTATATGAATGCGGATCGAAAAATCATTGGTGCGGTCGGTGTGATCGGGCCGACGCGGCTGAACTATGGCCGTATCGTTCCGATCGTCGACTATACCGCTCAGCTGGTGGGGCGGCTGGTTTCCAGCCGGTCCCAGGTCTAGGACGGAATGGGAATGGGCAAGGACAGACTGGACGAGATGCAGGACGAGGCGTTTCTCGACGATCCTGAAGCCGTGGATGCGGATGACGAGGAAATCACCGATGCGGCCATCGAGGCCGAGGAGGTTGCCGCGCTCAAGGCCGAGAACGGCGAACTGAAGGACCGCCTGCTGCGTGCGCTGGCCGATGTGGAGAACATCCGCAAGCGTGGCGAGCGGGACCGCCGCGACGCCGAGCTCTATGCCGCGACGCGCTTTGCGCGCGACCTGCTGTCGGTGCATGACAATTTCGACCGGGCGCTCGACAATATCACCGACGAGCTGCGCGACGCCGCACCCGGGCTGATCGAAGGGATCGAGCTCACCCAGCGCGATCTGCTGAACGTGTTCGAGAAGCACAAGATCGTCCGCGTGGAGCCGGCCGTGGGCGAGCGCTTCGATCCCAAGCAGCATCAGGCGATGTTCGAGGCTCCGGTGCCGGGCACCAAGGCCGGCGACATCATTCAGGTGATGAATGTGGGCTTCATGATCGCCGACCGGCTGCTGCGCCCGGCGCAGGTGGGTGTCTCCGCCGGATCGCCGACCCCGCCGCCCGCCAGCAAGGAGTAAGTCTCCGGCCTCACGCCTCGATCAGCGCCCGCAGCTCATAGACGAGCGCGAGCGCGTCGCGGGGCGTGAGCTCGTCGGGCGAGACCGCCCTGAGCCGTGCCTCGACCGCCGGCGAAGCGCCCTTGGCCTTCGTAGGCGTCTCGGGCGCTTCGAGCATCCGGCTGAAGAGCGGCAGATCGTCGACAAGCGCCTTGGCCTTGCCGCCCTGCTGCCGTTCGCCTTCCTCCAGCGCCTCGAGCACGATGCGCGCGCGCTCCACCACCGCTTTCGGCAGGCCCGCGAGTTCCGCGACCTGGATGCCGTACGAGCGGTCGGCGGCGCCGTCGCGCACCTCGTGGAGGAAGATCACCTCGCCCTCCCATTCGCGCACCGCGACGGTGGCGTTCCGCAGGCCCGGGAGTTTCGCGGTGAGGGCGGTGAGCTCGTGGTAATGGGTCGCGAAGAGCCCGCGGCAGCGGTTGCCGTCGTGCAGGTGTTCGAGCACCGCCCAGGCGATCGAGAGCCCGTCATAGGTGGCTGTGCCGCGGCCGATCTCGTCGAGGATGACGAGCGCGCGCTCGCCGGCCTGATTGAGGATCGCCGCGGTCTCGACCATCTCGACCATGAAGGTCGAGCGGCCGCGGGCGAGATCGTCGGCCGCCCCCACGCGGCTGAAAAGCTGATCCACCACGCCGATGCGCGCGGCCCGCGCGGGCACATGCGCGCCGATCTGCGCGAGCAGGGCGATGAGCGCGTTCTGGCGCAGGAAGGTCGATTTGCCCGCCATGTTGGGGCCGGTGACAAGCCAGATCGGCCGGGCGCTCGCGCCGCCCGCGCTCAGCTCGCAGTCATTGGCAACGAAGCTCTCGCCCGTGCGCCGGAGCGCCTGCTCGACCACCGGGTGACGGCCCTCGGTGATCGCGAAGGCGCGCGAGGCGTCAACCTCGGGGCGCACCCAGCCCTCGGAGGCGGAGAGATCGGCGAAGCCCGCGGCCACGTCGATCTCGGCGAGCGCCTTGGCCGTCGCGCCGATCCGGGAGGCGGCCGCGAGGATCGCCTGGCGCAGGTCCTCGAAGATCCGCTTCTCGATCTGGAGCGCGAGCGAGCCTGCATTGAGGATGCGGGTCTCGATCTCGGACAGCGGCAGGGTGGTGAAGCGGACCGCGTTCGCCGTGGTCTGGCGGTGGACGAAGAGCTCGTTGAGCGGCGCGCTCATCATCCGGGTCGCGTGGGTTGCCGGGGTCTCGATGAAATAGCCGAGCACGTTGTTGTGCTTGATCTTGAGGGCATTGACGCCGCTCTGCCGGACGTATTCCGCCTGAAGCTCGGCGATCACGCCGCGGCCCTCGTCGCGGAGGTGGCGGGTCTCGTCGAGCTCGGCATCGAGGCCGGCGGCGATGAAGCCGCCATCGCGGGCGAGCAGCGGCGGCTCGGCGACAAGGGCGGCATCGAGAAGCGAAATCAGCTCGTCATGCCCGCGCATCGCGTCCTGTGCAGCGACGACCAGATCCGGGCCGCCGGCGGGCAGGAGTTCGCTCAGCCGCTCGGCCTCGCCGAGCCCGTCGCGGATCGCCGCGAGATCGCGCGGCCCGCCCCGGTCGAGCGAGAGCCGCGAGAGCGCGCGTTCGAGATCCGGCACCTTGCGCAGCCCCTCGCGCACCCGGCGGGCGAGCCCTCTGTCCTCGGCGAAGACGGCAAGCGCATCCTGCCGGGCGTGGATCGCGCCGACATCCGTCGAGGGCGCGTTCACCCGCGCCTCGAGCAGCCGCGCGCCCGCGCCGGTCAGCGTGCGGTCGATCGCGGCGAGGAGCGAGCCCTCGCGCCCGCCGGAAAGGCTGCGGGTCAGTTCAAGATTGCGCCGGGTTGCGGCATCGATCTGCATGAGGCCACCGGGTGTCTCGCGGGCGGGCGGCTTCAGGAAGGGCAGGCGGCCCTTCTGGGTCAGGTCGAGGTAGTCGATGATCGCGCCGAGCGCCGAGATCTCCGCGCGCCCGAAGCTCGCGAAGCCGTCGAGCGAGGCGACCTTGTAGACGTTCGCGATCCGGCCTTCGGCGAGGGTGGACTCGAAGCTGGCGCGCGCCAGCGGCGTTGCGACGCCGCCGGCTTCGGCGATCAGGCCGCGCAGCTCGTCCTCGTGAGCCTCGCTCAGCAGGACCTCGCGCGGGGCGAGGCGGGCAAGCATCGGCCCGAGGCGCAGGCGCGGGCAGGGGGCGACGGTCACGTCTCCGGTCGAGAGATCGACCCAGGCAAAGGCGCCCTCGCCGCGAATGTCGGAAAAGGCCGCGAGGTAATTGTGCCGCCGGCTTTCGAGCAGGCTTTCCTCGGTCAGCGTGCCCGGGGTGACGAGCCGGACGACCTCGCGCCGCACCACGGATTTCGAGCCGCGCTTGCGGGCCTCCGCCGGATCCTCGGTCTGTTCGCAGACGGCGACACGGAAGCCCTTGCGGATGAGGGTGAGCAGGTAGCCCTCCGCGGCGTGGACCGGCACGCCGCACATCGGGATATCCTCGCCGAGATGCTTGCCGCGCTTGGTGAGCGCAATGTCGAGGGCGGCGCTCGCCGCCTCGGCATCCTCGAAGAAAAGCTCGTAGAAATCGCCCATCCGGTAGAAGAGCAGCGCATCGGCGTGCCCTGCCTTGATCTCCAGATACTGCGCCATCATCGGCGTGACGACCGCGTTCATGTCTCGTCCCGTGTCCTGCTGCCCCTGACCGGCGCGGACTCGATCACGCGCGGGCGGGGAAGGCAACCCGAACCGGTGCCGGTTCGGCGCGGGCGGTTCAGATCAACGGCCGGATCGGCGGCGGCGCGTTCTCGATCCCGGCGATATCCGCGAGCCTCTCGCGGTCGAAGATCTCGAGCTTCTTCGTCTTCCAGGAGGCGACCTGCAAAGCGCGCAGGCGCGAGAGCGTCTTGTTGGTGTGGACGAGCGACAGGCCGAGCGCATCGGCGAGGTCTTCCTGCGTGAAGGGCATGTCCATTGAGGTCTTCGTCGCGATCCCGACGTCGAGCGCCCGGCCATGCAGCATGTGGAGCGCATGGGCGACGCGTTCGAGCGCGCTCCGCCGTCCGACGGTCACCAGCTGATCGCCGAGGAAGTGCTCCTCGCGCGCGGCAAGCCAGGTCACGTCGAAGCTGCGCTCGGGCTGCTCGCCGAACATGCGGTAGAGATCGGCGCGGTTGAAGACGCAGAGATGCATGGCGGAGACGGCGGTGACGGAATGCTGCATCTCGGCCATCACTGCCGCCTGGAGCCCGATGAAGTCACCCGGCAGCACGAAGCCGATCACCTGCCGCCGCCCGTCCTCGAGGGTCTTGAAGCGGATCGCGGTGCCTTCGAGCACGGTGTAGAGATGCGGGCTCGACGTGCCCTCGAGCACGATCGGCGTGTCGCGATCGACCCTCAGCTCCCCCGCCTTGAAGGTTTCCATGAAGGCAAGCTCTGACGCGCTGAAAGGCGAAAAGCACGGCATCGCGCGAAGACGGCAGTCGTGACAGGGCACACGGGGCGGATTATGTCCGTTTTTTTTCATTTGATATGTCGCAGTTACATGTCTTCACGCGGAGGACACCCCAAGCTGAGGCCATGACGGTCGGGCCCTGACCCGACTTTACATGCGTATCCACGCTAGGGGGAGGCATTTCATTGAAAAAACCGGAGGATGAATTTCTGAGCAAGGTCGTCGCGCTGATGCCGAGATTGCGGAATTTCGCCATCGGTCTCTGCCGGGACGCGGTGGAGGCGGACGACCTCGTGCAGGAGACGGTCCTGCGTGCGATCCAGAGCCGGCGCAGTTTCCAGACCGGAAGCAATCTCGGGGCCTGGATGATGACGATACTGCGCAACTGTTTCCTGTCGGACATGCGCCGGTCGCAGCGGGCCCGGCTGGCACTGAGCCAGATCGTCGCGCCGGCGGGCGTCCTTGCCGCCACTCAGGAAAGCGCGCTCCAGCTCCAGGAAGTGGCTCGCCACATCGCGGGGCTGCCCGCGGCACAGCGACGGCCGCTGCTGATGATCGGCGTTGCGGAGGCGAGCTATGCCGAGGTGGCCGCCCATTGCGGCTGTTCGGTCGGCACGGTCAAGAGCCGGGTCAGCCGCGCCCGCCAGCGCCTGGTAGACGCCGCGGGGTGAGGCCTGCTGCGGGGGATAAAGGGCCTCAGCCCTTCATCCCGTCCCAGAAGTTCTTCACGCGGCTGAAGAAGTCGTGTGTTTCCGGGCTGTTGTCCTTGCCCGCCTCGTCGAACTCCTTGAGGAGCTCCTTCTGGCGGTGGCTGAGGTTGACCGGCGTCTCGACCCGGAGCTCGATGTAGAGATCGCCGTGGCCGGCGCCGCGCAGTGCGGGCATGCCCTTGCCGCGCAGCCGGAGCTGCTTGCCGGTCTGCACCCCGGCCGGAACCTTTACCCGGGTCCGCCCGCCATCGAGCGTCGGGGCTTCGATCTCGCCGCCAAGCGCAGCGGTCGTCATCGAGACCGGAATGCGGCAGAAGAGGTTCTGGTTGTCGCGCTCGAAGATCGCATGATCGGCGACCTCGATGAAGATGTAGAGATCGCCCGCCGGTCCACCGCGCAGCCCCGCATCGCCCTCGCCCGCCAGCCGGATCCGCGTGCCGGTCTCGACGCCGGCGGGGATGTTGACATTGAGCGTGCGATCCTTGCGCACCCGGCCCGCGCCGGCGCAGGAGCCGCAGGGATTCTTGATGATCTGGCCGCGGCCCTGACAGGTCGGGCAGGTGCGCTCGACGGTGAAGAAGCCCTGCTGCGCCCGAACCTTGCCCATGCCTGAGCAGGTCGGGCAGGTGGCGGGTTCCGCGCCGCCCTCGGCGCCGGTGCCATGGCAGACCTCGCAGACGACGCTGCCCGGAACGGTCACGGTCGCCTGCTTGCCGCGGAAGGCTTCCTCGAGCGAGAGGCGGAGGTTGTAGCGCAGATCCGAGCCGCGCGAGGCGCGCTGGCCGCCGCGCGCCCGTGCTCCGCCGCCGCCACCCATGAAATCGCCGAAGAGATCGTCGAAGACGTCGGAGAAGGCGGAGGCGAAATCCGCATTGGCACCTGCGCCGCGGAAGCCGCCTGCGCCGGGCCCGGCGCTGCCATTCTCGAAGGCGGCATGGCCGTAGCGGTCGTAGGCGGCCTTCTTGTTGCCGTCCTTCAGGACGTCATAGGCCTCGTTGACTTCCTTGAACTTCGTCTCGGCGTGCGGATTGTCCTGGTTGCGGTCAGGATGCAATTCCATGGCCTTCTTGCGGAAAGCCTTCTTGATCTCTGTCTCGGTCGCGGTTCTCGTTACGCCGAGCACCTCGTAATAGTCACGTTTCGCCATGCGGGCGAGCTCCCCTGCAACAGCAAAATGGCCCCCTCGAATCGAGAGGGCCACCCTGCGGGATCAACCGGATCAGGACTTCTTGTTGTGGTCGTCGCCCAGATCCTCGAAATCGGCGTCGACAATGTCGTCGTCCTGGCCCGAGGTGGAGTTGCCCGTCGCGCCATCGGGGCCGGCATCGTCCTGGCCGGCCATCTCTTCGGCCTGCGCCTTGTAGATCGCCTCGCCGAGTTTCATCGACGCTTCGGTCACGTCCTGGATGCGGGCGCGGATCGCTTCCGGATCGTCCTTCTCCATCGCTTCCTTCAGCGTCTTGATGGAGAGCTCGATCGCCTCGATCGTGGTCGGATCGACCTTGTCGCCATGCTCCTTGATCGACTTCTCGGTGCCGTGGATCAGGCTTTCGCCCTGGTTCCGGGCCTCGACCAGCTCGCGGCGCTGCTTGTCGGCCTCGGCATTCTCCTCGGCGTCCTTGACCATCTTCTCGATGTCCTCGTCGGAGAGACCGCCCGAGGCCTGGATGGTGATCTTCTGTTCCTTGTTGGTGCCCTTGTCCTTCGCCGACACGGAGACGATGCCGTTGGCGTCGATGTCGAAGGTCACCTCGATCTGCGGCACGCCGCGCGGGGCAGGCGGGATCTGCTCGAGATTGAACTGGCCGAGCATCTTGTTGTCGGCCGCCATCTCGCGCTCACCCTGGAAGACCCGGATGGTCACGGCGTTCTGGTTGTCTTCCGCAGTCGAGAAGATCTGGCTCTTCTTGGTCGGGATCGTGGTGTTGCGGTCGATGAGGCGCGTGAACACGCCGCCGAGCGTCTCGATGCCGAGCGAGAGCGGGGTCACGTCGAGAAGCACAACGTCCTTCACGTCGCCCTGGAGCACACCGGCCTGGATCGCCGCACCCATGGCAACGACCTCGTCAGGGTTCACACCCTTGTGCGGCTCCTTGCCGAAGAACTTCGTAACTTCCTCGATGACCTTCGGCATGCGGGTCATGCCGCCGACGAGCACGACCTCGTCGATCTCGGATTTCGAGATGCCGGCATCCTTGAGCGCCGCGGCGCAGGGCTTCATCGAGCGGGCGATCAGATCGCTGACCAGGCTTTCGAGCTTGGCGCGGGTCAGCTTCAGCACGAGGTGCAGCGGCTGATGCGTCTTCGGGTCCATCGAGATGAACGGCTGGTTGATCTCGGTCTGCGACGAGGACGAAAGCTCGATCTTGGCCTTTTCGGCGGCTTCCTTCAGGCGCTGGAGCGCCATCTTGTCCTTGGTCAGGTCGACGCCGTTCTCTTTCTTGAACTCGTCGGCGAGATACTGGACGATCCGCATGTCGAAGTCTTCACCACCGAGGAACGTGTCGCCGTTGGTGGACTTCACCTCGAAGAGGCCCTCGTCGATCTCGAGGATCGAGATGTCGAAGGTGCCGCCGCCGAGGTCGTAGACCGCGATCGTCTTGGTGCCTTCCTTGTCGAGCCCATAGGCGAGCGCAGCCGCGGTCGGCTCGTTGATGATGCGCAGCACCTCGAGGCCCGCGATCTTGCCGGCGTCCTTGGTGGCCTGACGCTGGGCGTCGTTGAAGTAGGCGGGAACGGTGATGACCGCCTGGGTCACGGTCTCGCCGAGGTAGCTCTCGGCGGTTTCCTTCATCTTCTGGAGCGTGAAGGCCGAGATCTGGCTCGGAGAATACTTTTCACCCTTCACCTCGAGCCAGGCATCGCCATTGGCGCCCGAGACGATCTTGTAGGGGACCATCTCCTTGTCCTTCGCGACCATGGCGTCATCGTAGCGGCGGCCGATGAGGCGCTTCACGGCGAAGAGAGTGTTTTCGGAGTTGGTGACAGCCTGGCGCTTCGCGGCCTGGCCGACCAGACGCTCGTCGTCCGTGAAGGCGACGATCGACGGGGTGGTGCGGGCGCCCTCGGAGTTCTCGATGACCCGCGGCTGGCTCCCGTCCATGATGGCGACGCAGGAGTTCGTTGTACCGAGGTCGATTCCGATGACTTTCGACATGTGTATTCCTTTCGTGCGGCGATCGCGCAGGGCAGGTCCGGGCATGGCCCCCGCCCCGCATCCCTTGACCGGGCCTCACGATTTCGTGCGGATCCCGGGGTCTGCAGGTATATAGGATCGGTATTCTGGCCCTGCAAGCAGTCCGGCGGGCGGGCTCCGGCGTTTTTTCGAGCGGTTTGTCGGCGGAAATGATCGAAGATCGCGGATTTATCATTCATCAGGGCGCGATCCCGGCCGACGCGCAGGAGCGGCTTGTCGCGGATATCCGGGCGGTTGCCGCCGCGGCGCCGTTCTTTTCGCCCGAGACCCGCGGAGGCCGGCGGATGAGCGTGCGGATGACCTCGGCCGGGCGCTACGGCTGGTTCAGCGATCGCCGCGGCTACCGGTATGTTGAGCGCCATCCCTCCGGCGTGCCCTGGCCACCGATCCCGGAAAGCGTGCTCGCGCTCTGGCGCACGTACGGCAGCAGGGCGCGCGATCCCGACTGCTGTCTCGTCAACTATTATGGCGCGGGGGCGAAGATGGGGCTTCACCGAGATGCCGACGAGGCGGACTTCTCCTGGCCGGTGCTCTCGATCAGCCTCGGCGATCCGGCGCGGTTTCGCATGGGAGGCCCGGAACGCAGCGATCCTTCCCGCTCGATTCCGCTCGAAAGTGGCGATGTGGTGGTGATCGGCGGTGCGGCCCGGCTCTCCTATCACGGCATCGACCGCATCGCCTTCGGCGGCAGTCGCCTGCTTCCGAAGGGCGGCCGGATCAATCTCACCCTGCGCGTGGTGGACTGAGCTCAGCGCGTGAGCGAGCAGCAGCCGGCGAGGAGTTGCAGGCTGTTTCCGGTTTCGAGCAGGAGATTTGCCGCAAGCCCGTAGCGATGCACCCCGGCCGCGCTCTCGCTGCAGTCGGCGGCGGTGAGGCTGAGCGTCGCCCGGCTCCCGTCATTTTCGGCAAGGATCATCCGCGCGGCGCTCCCGGAATCTTCGGGAGATATGCGCGCGACGATATCGAAGCCGTGCTCGAGATTGTCGGGGAGGGCAAGCGAGGCGCCGTCGTCAAGGATCTGGAACCACCAGCGCGGCGTGGTGCCGAAGCAGGCGAGCACCTGTGGCGCCGTGGTGTCGCTCCAGACCGGATTGCTCAGCTGCAGGTTCTCCTGCGCGACCCAGCCGGTGTGCTCGTGCATGTTGATACGTGCCCAGCGGCCATCGGGATCGGTTGCGACAACCTCGATGCCGCGGCCGTCCGCGGGCAGGAACCCGAGCTCCTCGCTCGCCGGATCGGGTTCGGCATGGACCACCAGCACGCTGCCGGGCGGCACGCCGATCACCTCGAAGAGCGCCGGAAGCTGGATCGCGCCGGCGGCAGCGGGCGCGAGGACGAGTGCGGCGATTGCCGGGCGCAGGGGGGATCTCAAGGCTGGCCCAGTTCCGGCAGCGGGCGTTTCCGGCCCGCCTCGTCCACCGCGACGAAGATGAACCGGGCCTGCGTCACCCGGCAATGCTCGCCCGAAGGCTGCCGCCGGATCCAGGCCTCGACGCAGATGGTCATCGAGGTCGTGCCCTCGCGGACCATCTCGGCGTAGATCGTGAGAATGTCCCCGACGCGCACCGGCTGCTGGAAGGTCATGCCATCGACCGCGATCGTCGCGACGCGCCCCCGCGCCCGGGTGCGTGCCAGCACGGAGGAGCCGAGGTCCATCTGGGACATGAGCCAGCCGCCGAAGATATCGCCATTCGCGTTGGTGTCCGCAGGCATGGCAATGGTCTGCAGCGTAAGCTCGCCGTGCGGCATGGTGTCCGTCATGGGCGGGATATCCTCCTTGGCAGGTTTGCGCGCACCGGCGTGCCGCGCTCGCAGGGTGTCTGGATCGGATGTTTACAAAATGCGCGCGGCTGGTCCATAGCTGCCTCGATATGACAATCGCGGCGCGTCTGGCTGCTGCCCGTGCCGCCCAGTCCGGTCAGAAGGGTTCCAGGTTCATGGATTATGCAGGTATCGTCGCCACCATCCGCAAGCTCGCGCTCGAGGCCGGGTCGGCCATTCTCGAGGTCTACAACCGCGACGATTTCGAGGTCCGCTCGAAATCCGACGAGTCTCCGGTGACCGAGGCCGACGAACTCGCCGACCGGCTGATCTCTGCGGGCCTCAAGGCGGCGCATCCCGAGATCCCGATCGTCACCGAGGAGCAGGCCGATACCCACGGGCAGGCACACCCTGTCTTCTTCCTCGTCGACCCGCTCGACGGAACCAAGGAATTCATCAAGCGCCGCGGCGATTTCACCGTCAACATCGCGCTGATCGAGAACGGCGTGCCGACCCGCGGCGTCGTCTATGCCCCGGCCAAGGAACGCCTGTTCTATACCGACGCCGATGGCCGCACCGTCGAGGAAGCCGCGCCGCATGATCCGGCGGCACCCGGCGCGACCACGCCGCTTTCGGTCTCGACACCGGATCCGGAGGCGCTCGTCGTCGTCGCCTCGAAGTCGCACCGCGATCAGGCGACCGATGACTACATCAATCGGTACAAGGTCTCGGATTTCCGCTCCGCCGGGTCGTCGCTCAAGTTCTGCCTCGTGGCGGCGGGCGAGGCCGATCTCTATCCGCGCCTCGGCCGGACCATGGAGTGGGACACCGCGGCGGGTCAGGCCGTGCTCCTCGGCGCCGGCGGCCGCGTGGTGCGTTTCGACAGCCATGAGCCGCTCATTTATGGCAAGGGTGGCTTCGAGAACCCGTTCTTCATCGCGACCGCGCCGGGGATCGACCTGCTGAAGGGCTGAACGCGCATGTCCGTTCTCATTGTCATCCCGGCCCGCTACGCCTCGACCCGCTATCCCGGCAAGCCGCTGGCCGAATTGCGCGGGGCGACGGGCGAGGCGCGCAGCCTTGTGCGCCGGAGCTGGGATGCGGCGATGTCGGTGCCGGGCATCGCCCGGGTCGTCGTGGCGACGGACGACGAGCGGATCGCCGCCGCCGCCCGCGCCTTTGGCGCCGAAGTGGTGATGACGCCGGAAAGCTGCCGCAACGGCACCGAACGCTGCGCGGCGGTGGTCGAAGCCATCGGCTCGGAGCACGATATCGTCGTCAATCTCCAGGGCGATGCGCCCCTCACGCCGCACTGGTTCGTCTCCGCGCTCGTCGCGGCAATGGAGGCCGATCCCTCCTGCCCGGTGGCGACGCCCGTGCTGCGCTGCGATGCCGCCGCGCTGGCCGGTTTTCTCGAGGATCGCCGCCACGGACGGGTCGGCGGAACGACCGCGGTATTCGACCGCAATCACAACGCCTTGTATTTTTCCAAGGAGGTCCTTCCCTTCACCGGGCGCGTGCTGGGTGAGGGCGACGAGATCCCCGTCTTCCACCATGTCGGCGTCTATGCCTACCGTCCGGCGGCGCTTCTGGCCTATGCAGACTGGGCGCCGGGGCACCTGGAGGGCTGGGAAGGGCTGGAGCAGCTCCGCTTCATGGAGAACGGCGTCCTGGTGCGCTGCGTCGAGGTGGATGGCCAGGGTCGTGCATTCTGGGAGGTGAATAATCCTTCCGATATTGATCGCGTTGAGGGTATATTCAGGGAATTGGGCATTTCTTGAAACAAAACACTTCGTTCAGCACTTAACGCGTTGCAGCAAGAATCTTATGGGAAATCGGAGAGGATTCGTGTTAGCCAGCCACGGTAAGATAACCCGGTCCGTCCGGGTTTGGGTTCTTTGAGTGATGGGGATTGGGATGACAAATCGAGTGACCAAGGCGGTCCTTCCCGTAGCGGGTTTCGGGACACGTTTCCTTCCGGCGACGAAGTCCGTGCCTAAGGAAATTCTTCCTCTGGTCGATCGGCCGCTCGTGCAATACGCGATCGACGAAGCACGCGCTGCCGGGATCAAGGAGTTCATCTTCGTGACGTCCCGCGGCAAGAGCGCGCTCGAGGATTACTTCGACAGCGCGCCCGAGCTCGAGCAGGCGCTGCTCGACGGCAAGAAGCATCACCTGATCGAACTGCTCAAGCAGACCAACATGGGCAGCGGCGCCGTTGCCTACATCCGCCAGCAGGAGCGCCGCGGCCTCGGCCATGCGGTATGGTGCGCCCGCCGCCTCATCGGCGACGAGCCCTTCGCGGTGATCCTGCCCGATGACGTGATCGACGCCGATACCCCCTGCCTCCAGCAGATGGTCGAAGCCTATGCCGAGACCGGCGGCAACATGGTTGCGGCGATGGAAGTCGAGCACAGCCGCGTTTCCTCCTACGGCATCCTCGATGTCGAGGACGCCACCGCCGCCTCGATGAAGGTCCGCGGCATGGTCGAGAAGCCGCAGCCCGAGGATGCACCTTCCGACATGGCCGTGATCGGCCGCTACATCCTTTCGCCGCAGGTGCTGACCAATCTCGATTCGATGGACACCGGTGCCGGGGGAGAGATCCAGCTCACCGACGCCATCGCGGCCGAGATCGGGCGGAGCAACAACGTCTACGGCTACCGCTTCAAGGGCCGCCGCTTCGACTGCGGCTCGAAGTCGGGCTACCTCCAGGCGACCGTTGCCTTCGGCATGGCGCGCGAGGATCTGCGCGAGGAGTTCGAGGAATTCCTGCGCGGCTACCTCCAGGTCGATGTGCCGAAACCGGCGATGCGCGCCGTCTGAGGTGCGATAGGGCACGCCGGCCCGTTTCGGGGCCGGCGGCCTTTCGCGCCTGCCGGCGGGCCCGGCTGATATCCGCCATCCAAACAGAGAAACGCCCGGTGCAGGATCCTGCACCGGGCGTTTCTCTGTTTGCGCTCGTTCCGGTCTGATGTGCCCCGGATGGGGCGGCTGCCCCGGAGGTGTCCGCCTCGGCGGAGGGACCCCCGGGGCTCAGGCCGCCTGTGAGCCCCTCTCTTCCGTCAGGATCGCGTAGAGCGCCGACGGTTCGAAGGTGGATCGGAGTTTGGCGCAGACCGCCTCGCTGCGCAGGGTCCGCGACACCCGCGCAAGCGCCTTGAGATGCTCGGCCCCGGCCGCCTCAGGGGCGAAGAGGGCAAAGACCAGATCGACCGGCTGGCGGTCGATCGCCTCGAAATCCACGGGCTTCTCGAGCCGGACGAAGAGCCCCTTCACCTGTTTCACATCGCCGAAACGGGCATGGGGAATGCCGACACCGCGCCCAACCCCGGTGGGGCCGAGCGCCTCGCGTTCCATGAGAGCACTGTAGGTGGCTGCGGAAGGCAGACCGTAGACGGATTCCGCCATATCGGCGATGTCCTGAAGCAGCCGCTTCTTGCTCGTCGCCTTGAGTGGAGCCCTTACGGCCTCCACGCTGATGATATCCGAAAGCTCCATCGACTGGGCTCCCTTACCACAAATCGTGTCTACTGGGAATTCCGCGGATCGATCCAGCCAATGTTCCCGTCTTCACGGGTGTAGACAACATTCACGCCGCCATGTTTCTCGTTGCGGAAAACGAGAAGCGGTGCGCCAGCGAGTTCCATCTGCATCACGGCCTCGCCGACCGAGAGATTGGGGACGCGCGTCTCCATCTCAGCGATGATGACCGGCTGCAGGGTCTCGGGCTCCGCATCTTCCGCATGGTCGTTGCCGGCGAGGATGTAGGACGGGGCGCCGATGGCCTCGATCGGATTCTCGCGGCTGCGGTGGTGATCCTTCAGCCGGCGCTTGTAGCGCCGCAGCTGCTTGTCCATCCGCTCGGTGCAGCCTTCGAACGAGGCGTAGATCTCGTTCGCACGCGACTTTGCCTGAACGGTGAGCCCTGTCGGAAGGTGTACCGAAAGGTCAGAGACGAATTCGTGCGCCTCCTTCGAAAAGGTCACGACGGCCTCCACGGGGCGGTCGAAATATTTTCCGACCGCTTCCTCGAGCCTGTCCTCGACGTGAGTACGCAGCGCGTCTCCCACGTCGATCTGTTTTCCGCTGACCTGTATGCGCATGTGTTTCTTACCCCCCCGAACGTATGCCTGTGGCTCGGCTCGGATCTGCCAATACGGGCGGACCCTATGGACGGGCTCCCTTGTCTTGTCAACCGCCGAGGCCCGCGCAGGTTGTGCACCGGAATCCTTTATATCCCGGAAAGACCTATCTTTCTGCGCCGGCGCTCGACCGAGGAAGGTATGCCCAGCACTGTACGGTATTTCGCAACCGTCCTTCGCGCAATATCTATCCCTTCCTCCTTGAGGAGCGCGACGAGCGTATCGTCCGAAAGCGGCTTCGCCGGCTTTTCCGCCTCCACCATCGCGCGAATGCGGGTCTGCACCGCCGTGGCCGAATGCGCCTCGCCGCCCGAGGCAGACGGGATCGCGGAGCTGAAGAAGAACCGCAGCTCGAAGACCCCCTGATCGCAGGCCAGATACTTGCTCGCGGCAACTCGGCTGATGGTCGATTCGTGCACACCAATCCGGTCCGCAACCGCGCGCTGCGTGAGCGGACGCATCGCCGCGACCCCATCGCTGAAGAAGCGCTCCTGCTGGAGCACGATCTCGGTTGCCACCTTGAGGATGGTCCGGGCCCGCTGCTCGAGCGCGCGCACCAGCCAGTTCGCGCTGCTGCGGCATTCGGAGATGAAGGCGCGGGCGCTCGTGGTGTCGCTGCCAAGATCGGCGACATAGGCGTTGTCGACAAGCACGCGGGGCAGGGTTTCGGTGTTGAGCTCGACCGAGAGCCCGGCGGGCCCCCGCGTGACGTAGATATCCGGCACCGCGGCCTGCACGGGCGCCGCGCCGAAGCGCAGGCCCGGTTTCGGATCGAGCGCGCGGAGCTCGTCGAGCATGTCGGAGATATCCTCGGCATCGACGCCGCAGAGCCGTTCGAGATCCTCCCGCCGCCCCTTTGCGGTGAGATGGAGGTTCGCGAGCAACGCCTCCATCGCCGGATCCAGCCGGTCGCGCTCGCGGAGCTGGAGCGCAAGGCATTCCTGGAGCGTGCGCGCCCCGACCCCCGTCGGCTCGCAGGCCTGCACCGCGCGGAGGCCGCGGGCGATCTGCGGCATGGTGAGCCGGTGCCGCTCCGCGATTTCCTGGGGTGGCACGCGCAGGTAGCCGTCGTCCTCGAGCTCGTCTGCGAGGATGAGGGCCGCCTCGAGCGTCGCCTCGTCGAGCCGCATGAACCTGAGCTGGGCCTGGATGTTCTCCCAGAGCGTCGTGTCGGCCGCCACACGCTGGATCATGTCGTCGGCGGTGGTATCCCCCGATCCACCGCCACCGGGCGCTGCAGGGCCTGTGAGCGGCGCTGCGGGCCGGATGTCGATGAGGGGGTTCTTCTCGACCTCGGCCGAGACATATTCCGCCAGCTCCACATTCGACATCTGCAGCAGCTTGATGGATTGCTGGAGCTGAGGGGTCATCACCAGCGTCTGCTGCTGGCGGAACTCCATGCGGGGGCTCAGTGCCATGGGCGCTCCCCTTTCATGACGTGGGCCAGCCGATTCCGGCTACATCTGGAAGTTCTCACCCAAGTAGACCCGCCGCACATTTTCGTCCTGAACGACCTCCTCGGGCGTGCCCGTCATCAGGACGCTGCCGCCGTGGAGGATATAGGCACGATCCACGATTTCCAGCGTTTCTCGCACGTTGTGATCGGTGATGAGCACCCCGATCCCGCGGTCCTTGAGATGCCGCACCAGCGCGCGGATGTCGCTCACCGCCAGCGGATCGACGCCCGCGAAAGGCTCGTCGAGCAGGACGAACTTCGGCTGCGAGGCAAGGCAGCGCGCGATCTCCACGCGGCGCCGCTCGCCGCCCGAGAGCGCGACCGCCGGGGTGCGCCGCAGATGGGTTATGGAGAATTCGCCCATGAGCTCGTCGAGCATCTCGTGCTGTTTTTCCGGGTCGCGGATGGTGAGCTGGAGGATCGAGCGGATGTTGTCCGCCACCGTCAGCCCGCGGAAGATCGAGGCCTCCTGCGGCAGATAGCCGATGCCGATCCGCGCCCGGCGATACATCGGCAGCCAGGTGACATCGCGCCCGTCGACCATGACCGTGCCCGCATCGGGTGGCACGAGACCGGCGATGGCGTAGAAGCAGGTCGTCTTGCCCGCACCGTTCGGCCCGAGCAGCGCGGCCACCTCGCCGCGGTGTACCGAGAGCGAGACATCGCGCAGCACCGGCCGCCGCCGGTAGCTCTTGGCAAGCCCGATGACATGGAGGCCGCCGTCGGCCGCGTGGCTTTCCACCACCGGGTCGGGAACAGCCCTCATTGCGTGGTGCCCGGATTGAAGACGGTGCGCACCCGCCCCTCGAACCGCGCCGTGCCGGAGGTGAGATCGAGCTGCATCGATTCGCTTGCCAGTGCGTTCGGCCCCTGGGTCAGCAGGACATTGCCCTGCATGTCGATGACCCCCCGGGCCACCTCGTAGGTCGCGCGATCGGCCTCCGCCGCCTCCTGGCCATTGGTGACGGTGACCGTCCCTTCGGCCTCCAGCCGCGAGATCTGCCCGCCCTGGCCCGCCTCGGTCTCGGCATATTCGACCTGGATGCGATCGGCGCCCATCTTCAGAACCCCCTGCGCCACCCGCACGGTGCCGGTGAAGACCGCGGTTCCGGCGGCCTGATCGAGGTCGAGATGCTCGGCCGAGACCTCGACCGGCTTGCTCGTGTCGATCTTCTCCGTCCCGAAGGCGACCGATGTCTGCTGCGCGGCGACAGGGCCCCCGAGCAGGGAGAGCAGGGCAAGCGGGAGAAGGGCGTGTCGGGCGATCATCTGGGCGTATCCGTGTCCTGAGCTCCGGCGTCGGGCGGATCGTATATGACACGCACGCCATTTCCGAATGAAAAGAGGCGGATATCCTTTTCCGCCCCCGAGGGCGCGATCCGAAGCGTGCCCGAGGCGATATCGCCGAACGGCCCGGTGGTCTGGACCTCGTCGCTGCCCTCGATGATGCCCTTCGCGAGGTCGATCGAGAGCCGGTCGGCGGCGAGATCGTAGCCATTCGCGCCCTGGAGGCGCACATCGCCCGCAAGCTCCAGGATCTGGCTTGCGATCTCGAGTTCGCCGCCCTGCGCGGTCACGTCGAGCCGCTGGCCGTCGGCGAAGGTGATCTCGCCCGCGAGATTGGTGATCGAGGCCCGCGTCGGCGGCGCGGCATCAGGCTGCACCAGATCGGCGGTGAACCGGAACCGGTCGCCGGAGCGGGTGGTGCCGGTGAAGGTCGGGTTGCTGATCTGCAGACCCTGGCCGAGCCGGTCGAGATCGGTCTCGGAAAAGATGATCTCCCCACCCTGATCCCCATCCGGCTGGATCAGGAAGATGCTCAGCAGCATGGCTGCGGCGATGAGCGGAAGGCCCACCTTCAGGATGGCGACGATCCGTGTGTGCAGCCCCGGCCCCTGCGCCATGGCTCAGGTCACGCCGGCGCGCAGGCAGTCGTGCACATGCAGGATGCCCACCGGACGCTTGGGCGCGTCGCCGGCGACGGCGAAGAGACAGGTGATCTTCTTCGCGTTCATGACCCCAAGCGCCTCGGAGGCCAGCGCCTCGGCCGTGATCGTCGAGGGATGGCGCGTCATCACGTCCTCGACCCGCCGCTCGAGCAGCCCGTCGAGATTGCGCCGCAGGTCGCCGTCGGTGACGATCCCGGCCAGCGCCCCCGCGCCATCGGTGACGCCGACGACGCCGAAGCCCTTGCGCGTCATCTCGATCAGCGCCTCGCCCATGCCGGTGCCCGCGGGCACGAGCGGCAGTTCCTCGCCGCTGTGCATGAGATGGCCGACCGTCGCGAGCCGCGCTCCGAGCCGACCGCCGGGATGGAAGGCGCGGAAATCCTCCGGGGTGAACTCGCGATGCTCCATGAGGGCGACCGCGAGCGCATCGCCGAGCGCGAGCGTCATCGTCGTCGAGGTGGTGGGGGCGAGCCCGACCGAACAGGCCTCGGCTGCGGGCGGCAGGGTGAGCCGGATGTCCGACTGGCGCATGAGCGTGCTCTCGGCCCGGCTCGCGATGCCGATGAGCGGGATCCCGAAGCGGCGGCAATAGGCGATCATGTCGGAAAGCTCGGCCGTCTCACCCGAATTGGAGAGCAGCATCACCACGTCATCGGTGGTGATCATGCCGAGATCGCCGTGGCTCGCCTCCGCGGGATGGACGAACATCGCCGGCGTGCCGGTCGAGGCGAAGGTCGCGGCGATCTTGCGCGCGACATGCCCCGACTTGCCCATGCCCGAGACGATGAGCCGCCCCGGCGCGCGCAGCACGGCCTCGATCGCGCGGGCAAACGGTGCGCCGAGCCCGTCCGCCAGCGATTCGCTCAAGAGCTCGAGCGCAGAGGCTTCGACATCGATCACGCGGCGCCCGGTCGCGATGAGCCGTTCGGGATCGGGCAGGGTGGGCGCGTGCTTCATCGGCCCCGCTCCTTCAGGAATGTGCGAAGATGTCCTGCTCGTCCCAGCCCGCAATGTCGAGCGCGGCGCGATGGGGCAGGAAGTCGAAACAGGCCCGCGCGAGCTCCGTGCGGCCCTCGCGGGCGAGGCGGGCATCGAGCACCGCCTTCAGCCGGTGAAGGTAGAGCACGTCCGAGGCGGCATACTCGAGCTGCGCAGCCGTCAGATCCTTCGCGCCCCAGTCGCTCGACTGCTGCTGTTTCGAGATATCGACCTCGATGAGCTCGCGGGTGAGCTCCTTGAGCCCGTGCCGGTCGGTATAGGTCCGCACGAGCTTCGAGGCGATCTTGGTGCAGTAGACCGGCGTGGTCAGCACACCGAAGCGGTGCAGCAGCACCGCGATGTCGAACCGGCCGAAATGGAAGAGCTTGAGCTGCTTCGGATTGGCCAGCATCCTGCAGAGATTCGGCGCCTCGGTCTGGCCCTGACGGATCTGGACCATGTGCGCATCGCCGTCACCGGCGGAAAGCTGGACGAGGCAGAGACGGTCGCGGTGCGGCACGAGCCCCATGGTCTCGCTGTCGATCGCAACGACGGGGCTGAGATCGAGCCCGTCCGGCAGATCGCCCTTGTGAAGGTGGTTTGCCATGGAGGTCTCCGTCCGCTCCCTGTCGCCGCGCCCGTAATCAGCGGCGCGCGGGCCCGCGCGGAGATCTTGGTGCCCAGGAGAAGACTCGAACTTCCACTTCCTTTCGGAAACTGGCACCTGAAGCCAGCGCGTCTACCAATTCCGCCACCTGGGCAGGTGCCGTCAGTGGCGGGGATGTATCGCCCGCGCCGGGCAGTGTCAACGGGCCGCGCCCGGCTTCGCGCGGAAAAATCGTGCCTTTCCGCGGCGGGATTGACAGGCCGCCGGCTGCCGGCCCAGCCTCTGCGTCATGACGGATCACGAACTTCATTCGGCCTGGATCGATACGAGCGGCCGGACGGGCGGCGAAACCGGCGACCGGCCGGTCTTTCCCTGGTGGAGCCTCACGAAAACCGCGATCGCAACCTGCGTGATGCAGCGCGCGGAGGCGGGCAAGGCCGATCTCGATGCCGCGCTGCCCGATGCGCCCTATAGCCTGCGCCAGCTCCTCCAGCACCGCGCGGGCCTGCCCGATTATGGCGGGCTCGCGGCCTATCACCTCGCGGTGCGGCGTGGCGACCTGCCCTGGCAGCGCTGGCAGCTCCTCGCCGCCGCGGGCGCGGAAACGCAGGCCTGGCCCCCCGGCACGCGCTTTGCCTATTCCAACATTGGCTATCTCTACCTGCGCGAATGGCTCGAGGAACAGGAGAGCGCTCCGCTTGCCGAGATCCTTGCCCGCAGGATCGCGGCGCCGCTCGGGCTCGCTTCCACCCGACTGGCCGAAACGCCGGAAGCGTTTGCCGCGGTCCACTGGCCCGCGCTCGAAGGCTACGATCCCGGCTGGGTCTACCACGGCTGCCTGATCGGCCCGGCGCTCGAGGCGGCGCGTTTCGTGCACGGCCTTGCCACGGGCGCGCTGGTCGCGCCCGAAACCCTGGAGGAGATGCGCCGCCCGCTGCCCGTCGGCGGCCCGATGGGTGCACGGCCCTGGCGCACGCCCGGCTACGGCCTCGGGCTCATGGCGGGTGGCATGAGCGGGGCAGGGCGCGTCTTCGGTCATTCAGGCGGCGGCCCGTTCTCGACGAACGCGGTCTATCACCTGATGGACGCCACCCCGCCCCTCACCATCGCCTGTTTCGCAGGGGAAGAGGACGAGAGCTCCGCCGAGGCCGGCGTCGTGCGGGTGGGCCGCGCCATCGGCGCGCTCGCCTGAGCTCAGCGGCCGAAGAGCTTCATCACCGGCGGCACCAGCACATGCAGGATCGGGATCAGCAGCAGCCCGACCGCAAGCCCGATCGCACCGGCAGCCGCAGCCCCCACCAGCCATTCGACCACGGGTGTGAGTGATTCGGGCACGGCATGGCCCGCCTTCACCGCAAGCTCATGGATGAAATGCGCCGGGGCCGTGAGCCCGAAGGCCTCAACCCCATGGAGCAGGATGCCGCCGCCGACCCAGATCATGGCGGCGGTGCCGACCACCGCGAGCACGCGGAGGAAGACCGGCATCCCCCGCACCAGACCCACGCCCACCGCGCGCCCGATCCGGGTGAAGATCCCGTCCCCCTCGCGCCGCGCCAGCGCCAGCCCGATGTCGTCGGCCTTCACGATCAGCGCGACAGAGCCATAGACCCCGAGCGTGACGAATATCCCGACCAGCGCCAGCGCCGCGGCGCGGACGAGAAAGCTGCCGTCGGGGATCGCCGAAAGCGTGATCGCCATGATCTCGGCGGAGAGGATGAAATCGGTGTTGATCGCGCTCTTGACCTTCTGATCCTCGAGCGCTGCGGCATCCGCAGGCGCGGGTTCGGTCTTCGCCTCATGCGCATGGGCCTTGTGCGGCACCACCACCTCGTAGACCTTTTCCGCCCCTTCATAGGACAGGTAGAGCCCGCCGAGCATCAGAAGCGGCGTGATCGCCCAGGGCGCGAAGAGTGCGAGCAGGAGCGCGATGGGCAGCAGGAAGACGAGCTTGTTGCGCAGCGAGCCCTTGGTGATCTTCACGATGATCGGCAGTTCGCGTTCGGCGGCAAAGCCCACGACATAGCGCGGCGTGACCGCGGCGTCGTCGATCAGGACCCCGGCGGATTTCGCGCCAGCCTTGGCCGCATGGCCGATCACGTCGTCGACCGAGGCGGCCGCGACCTTGGCGAGCCCTGCGACATCATCGAGTAGCGCGAGCAGTCCGACGCTCATTCCTGTCCCTTCCCTCTTGCCCTCATGCCGAGCGCCCCGGCCCGCCGGTGGCGAGACTAGACCACCGCTCCGTCCCGAACCATATGGCGCGGGTTTTTCTTCCCGGCCGGCGTGCGCCCCGCTAGGCTGCCGAAGCTGCCGCCTGGCATCGAAAGGGAGAACGACGATGGGCCTTACAAAGTTTCTTGCTGCCGGAACGGCGGCGCTCACCCTTGCCGCCTGTGCGGGCGGTGGCGGCGCGGATGGCGCCAGCGGCCAGCAGGCCTGCACGGACCGATTCTCCGAATCGGTCAACATCCCGGCAAGCCACGTTCTTGCGACGTTCCTCGAGACGAATCAGGAAGGCAACGCCGTCTACAACCTGCAGAACACGGATGGCGACGAGCGCGGCACCTGCGAGGTCGACAGCTCGGGCACTGTGGTGAATCTCAGTCTGGGCGGCTGATCCGGATCGGTTGCGGCGGGGGCCTTCGGGCCTTCGGGCCTGCGCCGCTCCGGCGCAGGGCGCCGGACATGCGTCGGGGGGAATTCCCCCCTCAAGGAACCCCCCCGACAGCAACGTGCGGACTATAGACCCCAGTACGCGGCTTTCCAGGTGCGCGGCACAAGCTCGGCGAACCCCACACCCGCAGAGCTGCGCACATTCGCTTTTCCTGAAATTCCGCAGGCCCGCACGACCCTCGGATCCGAAGATCCTCGGTGCAATGGAATAGGCAATCCGTGCTGCTGTGGAGGGCGATGGTATGATAACAGGCTCTTCTGCCTTGGCCATCGATGCTGCCGACTATGCCAGAATCCGCAGAACAGTCAATGAACATCTCTCCGGCATTCGCGTCAAAATTGCGCTTTCGCAGCTGCATCAAATCGGCTTTCGGAAAGGTGTTGTTTGCTTCCACGCGCTAACGGTTTTCCGACAACGAACCGCGCCGGGGGCTGCCGGAAATGACGAGACGAAAACGACAAGGCTGCACGCGTGCCTTCCTTCGGGCACTGCGAACGCGCCCGGAGCCGCGCGACCTGCGGGCCGTGATGGCGCGGGTTCCCCAGGGGACAGCTGTCGGCGCGATCTCGGTGCTGGTCTTCGTCACATATGCCTGGCCGTCGGTCGGGGGTGGGCCGCTGGCGATCTGGGGCGGGCTGACACTCATCTGCGGCGCGCTGGCCGCCAGTGTCGCCTTGTCGCTTGCCCGCTATGACGACGATATCGTCTCGCGCCGCCTCTTGCGGAAGCTCGTCTTCGCCGCGATCCTGACGGCTTCGCCCTGGGCCGTGCTCGCGCTCGTCACCGCGACCGCCGGCACGCCGTCCGAGCTGCGCATGCTCGCGATCGTGCTCTGTATCGGCAGGGTTGCTGGCGCGACGCTCATCCTCCACCGGTTCTTTGCGGCCTGCCTCGCCTATCAGACAACGGTGCTCGCGGCCCTGCTCCTCTCTACCCTGCACGTGGGCCTTGCCACCGAATGGGCGCTCGCGGCGGTCTCGATGCTGCTCGGCGGGTATCTCGCGATCACGGCCTGGTGCGTCGGCGAGACCTCGCGCGAGCGGGATGCGTCGCACAAGGCGCTCGAGGAGGCCAATGACCGCATCGCGCGTCTCGCCTATGTCGATCACGTCACCGGCCTTCCCAACCGCAAGGCCTTCATGGACCGGCTCGTCGAAGCGATCGCGGAGGCCGAGGTCACCGGCACGAAATTCGCCGTCTTCATGCTCGATCTCGACCGGTTCAAGAACATCAACGACACGTTCGGCCACCAGATCGGCGACGCGCTGCTTGCGCTCGTCGGCCGGAGGCTTGCCGCCCGCCTCGGGCCGCGTGACGTGCTCGCCCGCCTCGGCGGCGACGAATTCGCCATCATCGTGCAGGACCGCTCCGATCCGGACGCCATAACCGCGCTTGCGCATAACCTCATCGAGGGCCTTGCGGAGCCCGCCTGGCTCGACAGCCGCCAGGTCTTTCCGGGCACCTCGATCGGTGGCGTGGTCTATCCCGGCAATGGTCGGGAGCCCGGCATGCTGCTGGCCAAGGCCGACATGGCGCTGGCGCGGGCCAAGGAGGCCGGGCGCGGGCATTTCACCCTCTTCGATGCCAGGCTGCGCGCCCATATCGAGCGGCAGGACTGGGTCGAGGTGCAGCTCCAGCAGGCGCTCGACCGCCGCGAGATCCGCCTCGCCTACCAGCCGATCTTCGAGCTCGCGACCGGCGCCTATGCCGGGGCCGAGGCGCTGGTGCGCTGGGAGCATCCCGAACGCGGGCCGATCACGCCCGCCGAGTTCCTGCCGGTCGCCGCCGAGCGCGGCCTGCTGCCCGCGGTCACCAATGCCGTGCTGCAGACGATCGGCGGCGACATTCTCGGCTGGCAGGCGGCCGGGATCGACCTCGGTCGCATCGCGATCAACCTCCACCCGCTCGACCTGAAATCACCGGTCGATCTGCTCGCAAGCCTCCGTGCGCTGGCTGTCAGCGGCGTCGGGCCCGAGCGCGTGGTGATCGAGGTGACGGAGGAAGCCTTCATGGGCCGCGGCACAGACACCGTGCCGCTCATTCTCGATGCCATTGCCGATCTCGGCTTCGAGATCTCGCTCGACGATTTCGGCATGGGTCACGCCTCGCTCGCACATCTCAGGAAGCTGCCGGTGAGCGAGATCAAGCTCGACCGCAGCTTCGTGATAGGCCTCGTCTCGAGCCGCCCGGACCGTGCTGTGGTGGCCGCGACCGTCGAGATCGCCCGAATCATGGGGATGCGTGTGGTGGCCGAAGGCGTCGAGACCGAGGGCCAGCGCCTCGCGCTCGAAACCCACGGTGTCGGCTTCGGCCAGGGTTTTCTCTGGAGCGGCGCCTTCGATGCCGCCAGCCTCGCCGACCTCTTCGGCCGCACCGCGGAGATGCCGGCGGAAACCGGTGCCGTGCCCGGCCCGAGACCCCGCCGCCGCGTGCGCGACGGCGGTGCCCTGGCCGCTCAGTAGCGGTAGTGTTCGGGCTTGAACGGGCCGTCCGGCGTCACGCCGATATAGGCGGCCTGTTCGGGTGAGAGCGTCGAGAGCTTCACGCCGATCTTGCCGAGATGCAGCCGCGCCACCTTCTCGTCGAGGTGCTTGGGCAGCACATAGACCCGGTTCTCGTACTGACCGCCCTTGGTGAAGAGCTCGATCTGCGCCAGCGTCTGGTTGGTGAAGCTCGCCGACATGACGAACGAGGGATGCCCGGTCGCGTTGCCGAGATTGAGCAGCCGCCCCTCGGAGAGCAGGATGATGCGCTTCCCGTCGGGAAACCCGATCATGTCCACCTGATCCTTGATGTTGGTCCAGACCATGTTGCGCAGCGCGGCAACCTGGATCTCGTTGTCGAAATGCCCGATGTTGCCGACGATCGCCATGTCCTTCATCGCCCGCATGTGATCGAGGGTGATGACATCCTTGTTGCCGGTGCAGGTGATGAAGATGTCGGCGCGCGGCGCGGCATCGTCCATCGTCACCACTTCATAGCCGTCCATCGCCGCCTGCAGCGCGCAGATCGGGTCGACTTCCGTCACCATCACCCGCGCGCCCGCGCCGCGCAGCGAGGCGGCCGAGCCCTTGCCCACGTCGCCGTAGCCGAGCACGACCGCGGTCTTGCCCGCCATCATCGTGTCGGTCGCGCGCCGGATGCCGTCGACGAGGCTTTCCTTGCAGCCGTACTTGTTGTCGAACTTCGACTTCGTCACGCTGTCGTTCACGTTGATCGCCGGGAAGGGCAGCAGGCCCTGTTCCATCAGGTGATAGAGCCGGTGAACCCCGGTGGTGGTCTCTTCCGAAACGCCGAGGATCTTGCCGCGCTGTTCGGTGAACCAGCCCGGCGTCTCGGCCATGCGCTTCCTGATCTGGGCGAAGAAGTGAATCTCCTCCTCCGAGCCCGGCGTCTCGATCAGCGCCGTCTCGCCCGCCTCGACCCGCGCACCGGTGAGGATATACATCGTCGCGTCGCCGCCATCGTCGAGGATGAGGTTGGCGCCGTCGGGAAACTGGAAGATCCGGTCGGTATAGGTCCAGTAGTCCGCAAGGCTCTCGCCCTTCACCGCAAAGACCGGAATGCCGGCCTTCGCGATCGCCGCCGCGGCGTGATCCTGGGTCGAGAAGATGTTGCACGAGGCCCAGCGGATGTCCGCGCCGAGCTCGCGGAGCGTCTCGATCAGCACCGCGGTCTGGATCGTCATGTGCAGCGATCCGGCGATCCGGGCGCCCTTCAGCGGCTTCGCTGCGCCGAACTCCGCGCGGAGCGCCATGAGGCCCGGCATCTCGGTCTCGGCGATATCGAGCTCCTTGCGCCCGAACTCCGCCAGCGCGATGTCCTTCACGACGTAATCTTGGCTCATGGAAAACTCCGTTCCTGGCAGTCCTCTGCTCCGCTCCGGCACCTAGCAGCCCCCGCCGCGCTCGACAACAGCCGCGGGGTTGTTTAGCACCCGTAACGCAACGACCCCCGCGCGGACCGGAGCAGCCATGACAACCACGCTCGATGCCTCACGCCCCGCCCGCCACGACAAGGCGATCGTCTTTGCGGCCGATGGCAAATATGAGAAGTTCGCGCTCTTCGCCGCCGAACAGATTGCCCGCCTGCATCCCGAGCGCGATTTCGACATCTGCCTCTGCGCCATGGGCGAGCAGACGCCGCTGCCCCCGAGCCTCGCCCATCTCGACATCCGCTACTGCCGCATCACCACCGGTGATCTCTTCGACGGCCTCCGCCTCGACGAGGGCCGGACCCAGGTGGTCTATCTCCGCCTCGCGCTCCCCCTCGCGCTCCGGGCCGACTACCGCCGGATGCTCTATCTCGACAGCGACATCTTCGTGCAGGGCGGCGATTTCTCCGCGCTGCTGGATGTCGATCTCGGGCCGCACATCCTCGGCGCGGTGCGCGACAACATGCAGTGGCGCACGCCCTCGCGCCGGCCGCTCCAGTTCCGCCGCCTGGGCCTGCCGGGGGTGCGCTACTTCAACGCGGGCGTGCTCCTCATCGACGTCGCGCGCTTCAACGACGGCGACCTTCTCGGCCGCTGCACCGCCTTCGGGCGCGAGAACCGCGAGAAGATGATCCGCCACGACCAGAATCTGCTCAATGGCACGCTTCAGGGCGCCTGGGCCGAGCTCAACCCGGTCTGGAACTGGCAGTACACCCGCTCCTCGCTGTTCTTCGAGGCGATGGAGGGGGCGAATGTCGTGCATTTCATTGGCCCGAAGAAGCCCTGGACCCATAGCGGAGGGGCGCTCCCGCGCCGTTTCCGCCGCGCCTACCGCGCCTTCTTCGCCGCGCATTTCCCCGACGCGCCGCCGATCGGCCCCGATGGCAAGGCGCCGCACGAGAACCGCGAATTCCTGCGCAGCGCCTTCTGGCGCCATCTGCTCGCCACCGGCCGCTTCTGCGACTATCTCGACCGCTTCCCCGACGAGCTGACCGTCCACCACTGATCCCGCCCGCAAACCCTTCCCGCCGCGGCCCCGCTTCGGCTATCAGCGGGCGTCCGGCCGCGCGGCGGCGATCAGGACGGGGGAAACAGGGATGGCGACGGCAGACGCGCAGGGTGGTGCAGAGACCTCCGGGCCGCAGACGGCGACGGGCATCGTGCTGATGCTGGCCGGCGTCATGTGCCTCTGTGGCAACGACACCTTCGCCAAGATCCTCACCGAGCGCTATTCGCCGCTCCAGATCCTCTTCATGCGCAACATCATCGCGCTGCCCTTCGCGCTCCTCCTGACGCTGCGGATGGGCGGGCCGGCCGCGCTGCGCTCCTACCGCCCGGCCGCGCATCTGCTGCGCGGGGTGCTCTGGATCGCCACCACGATCCTCTTCTTCTCGAGCCTCAGGCTGCTCGGCCTCGCCGAGGCGACCGCGCTCATCTTCGTCGCGCCCGTCTTCATCACCGCGCTCTCGGCGCTCTTCCTCGCCGAGGATGTCGGCTGGCGGCGCTGGCTCGCGGTCCTTGCGGGCCTTGCGGGCGTGCTGATCGTCGTCCGTCCGGGCGGCGCGACCTTCCAGCCCGCCTCGCTGCTGCCGGTGGCGGCGGCACTCGGCTATGCGCTGCTGATGCTCGGCAGCCGCTGGGTGGACCGCCGCGAGAGCATCTGGACCGTGCTCCTCTACCTCACCGGGGCGAGCGCGCTGCTGAGCGCCTTCATCGTGCCCTTCGTCTGGGTGCCGATCCGCCCCGGCGACCTCTGGCTCTTCGCCGGGATTGCCCTCTTCGGCACGGCGGGCATGACGATGATGACCCAGGCCTTCCGTGTGGCGCCCGCCGTCGTGGTCGCTCCGCTCGATTACAGCGCCCTCATCTGGGCCACGGCGCTCGGCTGGCTGATCTGGGGCGAGATCCCCGATCTCGCGACCTACATCGGCGCGGCGGTCATCATCGCGAGCGGCATCTATATTGTCGTGCGCGAATGGAAGGCGAAGCAGGCGGGCCGCCGGACCGCCGGCTTGATCTCGCCCCGGAAACAGGTTTAGCCCTCGTTCGCACAACCATCGGACGAAAACGGGAGGCAGCGGATGGCCAAGGCGCGGGCATGGCAAAGGATGCTGTCGGGGCGCAGGCTCGACCTGCTCGATCCCTCGCCGCTCGACATCGAGATCGAGGACATCGCCCATGGCCTCGCCTTCGTCGCGCGCTGGAACGGCCAGACCTTCGGCGAGCATCCCTATTCGGTCGCGGAACATTCCCTGCTTGTCGAGCGCATCTTCTGCGCGCTCTACCCCCGCGCGCCCGCCTGCTGGCGCCTCGCGGCCCTGCTCCATGATGCGCCCGAATACGTGATCGGCGACATGATCACCCCGGTGAAGGCCGCGATCGGCGCCGACTACGCCGCGCTCGACGCCCGCCTCGCGGCGGCGGTGCACCTCCGCTTCGGCCTGCCGGCGACGCTGCCGCGCACGGTCAAGACCCAGATCAAGCGGGCCGACCGCATCTCCGCCTTCGTGGAGGCGACCCGCATCGCGGGCTTCACCCAGGCCGAGGCGACCCGGCTCTTCGGTGCCCCGAAGCTCGAGGACGACGCCCTGCTCGCGGTGCATCTGCGGCCGCCCGCCGAGACCAAGCGCGATTTCCTCGCCCGCCACGCCGCCCTGCTCGACGAATCGGCCCTGCCGGGCTGAGGGGAAAGGCGCCGACCGGAGTTTCCCCGGTGCCGTCGCGCCTCGGCCCTCTTACGAGAACGTGGAGGGGCGGGGAGAAGACCGGGATCGGCAACGCTCGTCCGCAGAGCTGCCCACGCTTCCATGTATCGTCACAGAGGGGCAGGGCAGGCGAACATCGGGAAGGGCCGGGCCGCGCAAGGCGGGGCGCCGCGCGCCGATGGCGCACCGATCACGACTGCGCGCGGCACGACACCCCGAAACCGGTCAACCGACAGGCAGAAGGGGCGTCCTGCCGGATTTTCAGACGGCGCAAGCGGCGCGGAGTCGGGCAGAACCGGCGGATTGGGCGCCCGGGTGCAGCCGTGATTCGTGCATTGCGCTTGACGGGTGCCGGACGCTACACCACGTAGATCCTGCAGGAACGCGTCTCCGGCGCCCGGCGATGCGCCGGACCCCGGAAGGGAAGGAAGTCCGATGGAATTGAACCTTGCACCCCAGGGCAAGACCGACCTCATCAAGGAGGGCACCGAGGCCACCTTCATGGCCGACGTGATCGAGGCCTCCCGCGAGGTTCCGGTCATAGTGGACTTCTGGGCCACCTGGTGCGGCCCGTGCAAGTCGCTCGGCCCTGTCCTCGAGAAGGCGGTGACCGATGCGCGCGGCAAGGTGCGGCTCGTCAAGATCGACGTCGACCAGAACCAGCGCATCGCGGCCCAGCTGCAGGTCCAGTCGATCCCGGCAGTCTTTGCCTTCGTGAACGGCCAGCCGGTGGACGGCTTCATGGGCGCCCAGCAGCCCTCGCAGATCAAGGCCTTCATCGACCGCCTCGTGCAGATGTCGGGCGGGGATGCCGGGCTCGAGGAAGCGCTCGCCGCCGCCGAGGAAATGCTCGAGGAAGGCGCGCTCGCCGATGCCGCCCAGACCTTCGGCGCCATTCTCGGCGAGGAGCCCGACAATGTCGCGGCGCTCTCGGGCCTCGCGCGCGCCTATATTGCCGCCGGTGATCTCGTGAAGGCGCGGGACGTTCTCGATCTCGCGCCGCCCGAAAAGGCCGGGGATCCCGCGCTCGCCAGCGTTCGGGCCAAGATCGAGCTCGCCGAGGCGAGCGCCGGGGCGGCTTCCGCCGAGGGCGGCCTCCGCGAGGCCGTCGAAAAGGACCCGAACGATCACAAGGCGCGCTACGACCTCGCGCTCGCGCTCGTTGCCAAGGGCGACAGCGCCGGGGCGATCGATACGCTGCTCGAGCTCTTCCGCCGCGACCGCGAGTGGAACGAGGGTGCGGCGAAGGAGCAGCTCTTCAAGATCTTCGACAGTCTCGGGCCGAAGAGCGAGCTCGCCCAGAAGGGCCGCCGCCGCCTTTCCTCCATGATCTTCGCCTGACCCCGGGGGGGCGGGATGATGGTCAAGAAGTTCGGTCTTGCGGATCTGCCGGAGGTAATCCCGATCTTCCCGCTGCCCGGTGCGCTGCTCCTGCCGCGCGCCCGGCTTCCCCTCAACATCTTCGAGCCGCGCTACCTCGCGATGCTCGAGGACACGCTCAAGACGCCTGACCGCCTCATCGGCATGGTGCAGCCCATTGCCATGCCCGATCGCCGCGGCGCCGAGGGGCGGCTCCACCGCATCGGCTGCGCCGGTCGGGTGACGGCGATGCAGGAAACCGAGGACGGGCGTTATCTCATCACCCTCCACGGCGCCTGCCGCTTCCGTCTCCGCGAAGAGACCGAGGGTTTCACCCCCTATCGCCGCGCCGCCGTGGACTGGAGCTCGTTCGAGCGCGACCTCAACCGCAGCGAAAGTGACGAGACCTTCGATCGCGAGGCCTTCCTCGAGGTGCTCTCGCGCTACTTCGATGCCGCCCAGCTCGCGTCCGACTGGGACAGCATGAAGGAGGCCGATGCGGAGCTTCTCATCAACTCCCTCTCGATCCTCTGCCCGTTCGACCCGGAAGAGAAGCAGGCGCTGCTCGAGGCGCCGACCCTGACCAACCGGCGCGAGACGCTGGTGACCCTGATGGAATTCGCCCTCCGCGGCGGAGGCGGCGACGAAGGAGCGGTGCAGTGAACGGACCCATGGAACCCACAGAGCCGGCGGAAACCGTCGCGCCGCGCCCGGATACGCACCATATCGACCGCAGGCTGCTCGAGTTCCTCGTCTGCCCGGTCACCCGCGGCGCGCTTGTCTACGATGCCGAGCGGCAGGAACTCATCTCGAAGGGCGCGCATCTCGCCTACCCGATCCACAACGGCATCCCGGTGATGCTGGTGGACGAGGCACGGAAGCTCGAGGACTGAGGACACGGGGGCGCGCGCCATGGCCGCAGACGAGGACATCCGCGAGGGCGAGATCCGGGTCGAGCCGCCCGAAGGCTTCGATGCAAGCCTCCATTTCATCGGCCGCATCCACACCCCTTGGACCGATCGCGCGGACTGCCCGCGCCAGGGCGACCCCTCCGGGCCCGAATGCACCCTCGAGATCTTCGCGCCCTGGGTTCCGGCGCTCGAAGGCATCGAACGGCACGAGACCCTCGAGGTGCTCTACTGGCTCGACCGCGCCCGACGCGATCTCGTCCGCCAGAGCCCGCGCAACCACGGCTACAGCCGCGGCACCTTCGCGCTGCGCTCGCCGGTCCGGCCCAATCCGATCGGCACCGCGCGCGTCCGCCTTGTCCGTGTCGAGGGGCCGCGCCTGATCGTCCGGAGCCTCGACTGCCTCGACGGCACGCCCCTCATCGATCTCAAGCCCGCCCGCTGCGCCCATGGTGGGCCCGCCTGAGGCAGGCCCCGTGCGCCTCACCCGGCCGAGGGCTCCGGCGCGGGAAGCGCGACCAGATAATCGACGATCCGGCGCGCACTCTCGCTCGCCCAGTCGGCGCCGCCCATCAGCCGCGCGATCTCCATCCCCTCGCGGTTGAGCACCACCGTCACCGGCAGCCCCGGCACCTGCATCTCCGAGGCAAGCTCGCTCTTCGGATCGAGATAGGTGGTGAGCGCCACGATCCCCACCTCGTCGTTGAAGCGGTGGATCGCCTCGGGCGGGTTCCGCCCCGTCGCGATCGCGATCACCTCGAAATCCGGGCCGGCAAGCTCCGCCTCGAGCTGGTCGAGCGAGGGCTTTTCCGTGCGGCAGGGCGCGCACCAGGTCGCCCAGAAGTTCACCAGCCGCACCTGCCCGTTCGAGTCCGCCAGCTGGTGCGTCTCGCCGTCGAAATCGCTGTAGGCCGCCGTGCCCGCCGGCAGCGGCGCCTCGTGGATCACGAGCTTGCGCATGTCGCCCTCGCGGAGCTCCGAAAGCTCCGCCCGCTGCGCCGCGTCGAGCGCCTGCGCCCCCGCGGGGTTTGCGATGGCGGCAAGCCCGGTGTAGAGCAGGGCGCAAAGAAGAACGTTCAGGCGCTTCATCCGACTTTCCCGATATTCGACGGCGGAACAAATGACCGACACAAAGACCTCCAACGCCATGTGGGGCGGACGCTTCGCCGCCGGGCCCGACGCGATCATGGAAGCGATCAATGCCTCGATCGACTTCGACAAGCGTCTTGCAGCCCAGGACATCGAGGCAAGCCGCGCCCATGCCGCGATGCTCGCGGCGCAAGGCATCATCACTGATAGCGATGCCGCCGCGATCCGGGAAGGCCTGCTCACGGTGTTGTCAGAGATCGAGTCCGGCACCTTCCCGTTCTCCCGCGCGCTCGAGGACATCCACATGAACGTGGAGGCCCGCCTCAAGCAGCTCATCGGCGAACCGGCCGGGCGGCTCCACACCGCGCGCTCGCGCAACGACCAGGTGGCGACGGATTTCCGCCTCTGGGTGCGCGGCCAGTGCGACGCCGCCATCGTCGGGCTCGGGGCGCTGATGCAGGCGCTGCTCGGCCAGGCCGAGGCCGGCAAGGACCTCGTCATGCCGGGCTTCACCCATCTCCAGACCGCCCAGCCGGTGACCTGGGGCCACCACATGATGGCCTATGTCGAGATGTTCGCCCGCGACCGCGCCCGCTTCACCGATGCCCGCGCGCGCATGAACGAATGCCCCCTCGGCGCCGCGGCGCTGGCGGGCACCTCCTTCCCGATCGACCGCGCCGCGACCGCAGAGGCGCTCGGCTTCGACCGCCCGATGGCCAACAGCCTCGACGCGGTCTCCGATCGCGATTTCGCCCTCGAATTCCTCTCCTCCGCCAGCCTCTGCGCCACGCATCTCTCGCGCTTCGCCGAAGAGCTGGTGATCTGGTCCTCGGCCCAGTTCCGCTTCGTCATCCTCTCCGACCGCTTCTCGACCGGCTCCTCGATCATGCCGCAGAAGAAGAACCCGGATGCCGCCGAGCTCATCCGGGCCAAGGTCGGCCGGATCAATGGCGCGCTGGTGGGCCTGCTCACGGTGATGAAGGGCCTGCCGCTCGCCTATTCGAAGGACATGCAGGAGGACAAGGAACAGGTCTTCGACGCCGCCGACAGCCTGATGCTCGCGCTCGCCGCGATGAGCGGCATGGTGGGCGACATGAAGCCCAACACCCCCGCGCTCCGCGCCGCCGCCGGCTCGGGCTTCTCCACCGCGACCGACCTCGCCGACTGGCTGGTGCGCGCGCTCGGCCTGCCCTTCCGCGAGGCTCATCACGTCACCGGCGCGCTGGTGAAGATGGCCGAGGACAAGGGCGTCGATCTGCCCGATCTCTCGCTCGAGGAAATGCGCTCGGTCCACCCGGACATCGTCGCGGAGGTATTTGACGTCTTGGGAGTGGACAATTCCGTCTCGAGTCGGGCAAGCTATGGCGGCACGGCGCCGGTCCAGGTGGAGGCCCAGATCCTTCGCTGGAAAGATATGTTGAAATAATGGCTTTGCGTATGTGCCGCCTCGGCTTCTGCCTCGCCCTCCTCCTGCTCGCGGCCTGCGGCATCAAGGGGGATCCGGTCCCGCCGGAAGACGCGCAGCAGCAGACCGACGCGGGGTGATCAAGGCGTGGTGCGGAACCGTTGATCGCAGATTGAGGCCCAGCCGATGATCCCGTCCCGCCGCCGCTTCGCCCCCGTACTGGGGTTTTTCCTCCTGCTCGGCTCTCTCGCGCCCGCCTGGGCCGGAGGGCCCGTGCTCCTGACCCTGACCGGGTCGATCGAGACCCCCAACCGCGGGCCGATGGACCCGGAGTACGACAAGCTCTTCGCCTTCAACGACATGACGTTCGAGACCGCGATGGCCTTCGACACCGACGCCCTCGCCGCGCTGCCCCAGGCGGAAGTCCGCGCCGATTTCCCCAGGGGCGGCCCGGAGCGCACATTCACCGGCCCGAGCCTCGCCGCGGTCCTCGAGGCCGCGGGCGCGACGGGCGAGACCGCGACCCTTGTGGCGATGGACGGCTACGCGGTCGAGGTCCCGGTCGCGGATCTCACCGCCAGGGGCGCCGTCGTGGCGCTTGCCCGTGACGGCCGCGCCTTCGGCATCGGCGATTTCGGCCCGACCCAGATCGTCTTTCCCCGCGCCGAACGTGACGATCTTGCCGGGATGAACGACGACTGGTGGATCTGGCAGGTCTTCAACATCGCGATCGAATAGCGCGCGGATCGGCGGCCCGGCGGGGCAGCCATCCCATCCTGCGCGGCGAAAGCGATCAGGCCCTGCGCCGCGCCCATCGGGGCGTGCGCGCCCTGCGGGAAAAAACGCTTGAAACCGGCGAGGTCCCGCCCGCATCATCCCGGCCGATCCGGTCCGGACAAGCCACCCGCGGCGTTTGCGGCCGGCCCGGCCGCCGTGTCACCCGACCGAGACCGAGAGGGCGCCTCCCGTTGTATTACCTGATCCTCCATGTCGTTGTCGTCGTGGTCTGCGCCCTGCACATCCTGCTGCGCCGTCACCGCCAGCCCGAATCCCGCATGGCCTGGCTGCTGGTCGTCCTGATCCTGCCCTATGCCGGGGCGCTCGCCTATCTGCTGTTCGGCCAGACCAGTGTCGGGCGGCGGCGCGTCGCGCGGCTGAAGTCCGATTTCAGCGGGTTGCCGCGCCCCGAGGCCGCCGCAGGCTGGGCGGCGCCGGAAAACGCCGCCGATCTGAAACCCGAATACGCGCCGCTCTTCCGTGTCGGCCAGTCGATCTCGGGCTATCCGGCCGTGGGCGGCAACGCGGCCGTGCTGATGGAAAGCCCGGATGTCGCGATCGACGAGATGGTGGCGGCGATCGATGCGGCGCGCGATCATGTCCACCTGCTCTTCTACATCTGGCTCGACGACCACAACGGCCGGAAGGTTGCCGAGGCGCTGATGCGGGCCGCGGCGCGCGGCGTGGTCTGTCGCGCCATGGTGGACGACCTCGGCTCGCGCGCGCTGCTCAAGAGCGCGCTCTGGCGGCAGATGACGGCGGCCGGCATTCGCACCCGCTCGGCCCTGCGCATCGGCAATCCGTTTTTGCGGGTCCTGAACGGCCGGATCGACCTGCGCAATCACCGCAAGATCCTGGTGATCGACAACAGCGTGACCTTCTGCGGCAGCCAGAACTGCGCCGATCCCGCCTTTCTGCCCAAGGCGAAATACGCCCCCTGGGTCGATGCCGTGATGCGGTTCACCGGGCCGGTCGTGCGCGAGAACCAGCATCTCTTCGCCAGCGACTGGATGGGCAATGGCGGCGACGACATCTCCGCCCTGCTCGCCGTGCCGATGTCGCCCGCCGTGCCGGGATTCCCGGCGCAGGTGGTCGGCACCGGCCCGACGTTCCGCAACTCGGCCATGTCCGAGATGTTCACCTCGCTGGTCTTCGCCGCGCGCCGGACGCTCTTCATCACCACGCCCTACTATGTGCCGACACCCAGCCTGCAACAGGCGCTCTGCGCCTGTGCGGCGCGCGGGGTGGACACGACCATCATCTTCCCGGCCCGGAACGACGATTTCGCCGTGGGCGCGACCAGCCGCAGCTATTACGAGAGCCTTCTGGAAGCGGGCGTGAAGATCCACGAATTCCAGCAGGGCCTCCTGCACACCAAATCGCTCACCATGGATGGCGAGATCACCCTGATCGGCTCGGCCAACATGGACCGCCGCAGCTTCGATCTGAACTACGAGAACAACATCCTGCTGCAGGACGCCGCGACGACCGCCGCGATGCGCGCCCGCCAGGAGCAGTATCTGGCGCAAAGCAGCCCCGTCCTGCTCGAGCATGTCCGTGACTGGGGCCCCGGCCGCAGGCTCTGGAACAACGCCCTCGCCATCATCGGCCCGCTCCTCTGATCCTGCGCGCCAGCCGACTCCGGGCCGGGACCGGGGCGTGTCGAAGCGGCGCCCCATCTCCCCGCCAAGTCCCGCGCGGGCCCCGTGCATCTACGCCCAATCCCCTGACCGAGGGTCAGCGACGGAGCAATTCCCCGCATCCCGAAACAGGCCCCAAGCGTGAAAAGACAAGCCCATTCATGAGTTATCAACCACTTATTCTCGCGTTTTCAATAACTTGATTTTCGTTTCACGGTGAAAAGCCCGATTTTCACCGCAAGGGCATCCTCGCCGCGCCCGCTTGAACTGCGCCGGTCCGGCAGGCTAGGACGGCGCGATCCAATCCGTGAGCGGTGCCTGTCCGATGTCTGAAAACCCCTGCCCGGGCCCCGTTCCGCCTCACCTCCGCCGGGGAGCCTGACCCATGGACCATTTCAACTACCGGAACGGCATCCTCCACGCCGAGGACGTGCCCCTCCCCGAGATCGCCGCCGAGGTCGGAACCCCGGTCTATGTCTATTCCGCCGCGACCCTCACCCGGCATTACGAGGTGTTTTCCGAGGCGCTGGCGGGCATGCCGCACCTCATCTGCTTCGCGATGAAGGCCAATTCGAACCTCGCCGTGCTGAAGCTCATGGGCAGCCTCGGGGCGGGCATGGACGTGGTCTCGGGCGGCGAATACCGCCGGGCGAAGGCCGCGGGCGTGCCGGGCGAGCGCATCGTCTTCTCGGGCGTCGGCAAGACCCGCGAGGAAATGGCGCTGGCCCTTGAGGGCGGCATCCGCCAGTTCAACGTCGAGAGCGAGCCCGAGCTTCTCGCCCTCGACGAGGTCGCCCGCGGCCTCGGCCTCCGCGCGCCCATCGCGATCCGGGTGAACCCGGACGTGGATGCGAAAACCCACGCCAAGATCGCCACCGGCAAGTCCGAGAACAAGTTCGGCATCCCGATCGCCCGCGCCCGTGACGTCTATGCCGAGGCGGCCGCACTCAAGGGGATCGAGGTCGTCGGGATCGACGTCCACATCGGCAGCCAGCTCACCGAGCTCGAGCCCTTCGAGCGCGCCTTCTCCAAGGTCGCCGAGCTTACCCTCGCGCTCCGTGCCGATGGCCACGACATCCGCCGCCTCGATCTCGGCGGCGGCCTCGGCATTCCCTACCGCCGGGCCAACACCGCCCCGCCGCTTCCCTTTGATTATGGCGAGGTGGTCCGCCGCACCGTCGGGCATCTCGGCTGCGAGATCGAGATCGAGCCCGGCCGGCTCATCGCAGGGAATGCCGGGATCCTGCTCAGCCGCGTCCTCTATCTCAAGAAGGGCGAGGGCCGCGATTTCCTCATCCTCGACGGCGCGATGAACGATCTGGTGCGCCCGGCGATGTACGAGGCCTGGCATGACATCGTTCCGGTGATCGAACCCGCCGCGGGCGGCCCGCTCGCACCGGTCGATGTGGTGGGGCCGGTCTGCGAGACGGGCGACACCTTCGCCCGCGCCCGCGACCTTCCGCCGCTGGGTCCGGGCGATCTGCTGGCTTTCCGTTCGGCGGGCGCCTATGGTGCGGTGATGGCCTCGGAATACAACTCGCGCCCGCTGGTGCCGGAGGTTCTGGTTTCCGGAGATCAATTCGCTGTGGTGCGGGCACGTCCGAGCTTTGAAGAAATGCTGGGTCGCGATACGATCCCCGAATGGATCGGCTGAAGGCCGGGCTCGGCCCCGGTTTGCGCGGTCCGGCATGCTGGACCGGTTGACAGGGGCTGATGGCGAAAAAGGCGCGGATCGACGAGACGGAACGCCGGATTGAGCGGGTGCTTCGCGCAACCCGGGCCGCCATGGTCCTCGAATCGGCGCTTCAGGCCTTCTGGCCCTTCCTCGCCCTGCTTGCCGCCCTCTGGGCCGCACTTGCCTTCGGCGCGGCCGAGCTCGGCAACCGTCTTCAGGTTGGTCTCGCTCTTGCCGCCGCCGCGGCGCTTCTCCTGCGTTTCCTCTGGCGCGGGGTGCGGCGGTTTCGCTGGCCGAGCCGCGCGGCCGCCATCGCCCGGCTCGATGCCTCGCTTCCGGGCCGCCCGCTCGCCGCACTCGACGATGCCCCGGCCCTCGGCGGCGAGGATCCGGCCGTCCGCGCGCTCTGGTCGGTTCATCAGGCCCGCATGCTCGCGCGCGCGGCGAAGGCCGAACGGGTGCCCGCCGATCTCCGGCTCGCGAGCCGCGATCCCTGGGCCCTGCGGCTCGCGGTGCTGGTCTTCTTTGGTGCCGCGCTGATCTTTGCCGGATCGAGCGGGGTCGAGAGCCTGCGCACAGCCATGGCTCCGGGCGCCGGAGCCGCGCCCAAGACCGGGCCGAGCTACGAGGGCTGGGCCGAGCCGCCCGCCTATACCGGCCGCGCGACGCTCTATCTGCCCGAGCTTGCCGGCGGCGATGCACCGGTTTCTCTGCCGAAGGGCACCAGGATCACGCTCCGGACCTATGGCGACGAGACGCAGTTCCGTCTCAGCGAGAGCGTTTCCGGGGTGGAAGGCACGGGTTTCACCCGGGCCGCGGACGGCATCGCGCTGGCAGAGTTCGATCTCGCGCAAAGCGGCGAAATCCGTCTCCGCCGCGGCGGCCGCGATCTCGGCCACTGGAGCTTTGCCATCGAACCCGATCTTCCGCCCGAGATCGCCGTCGCGGGCCCGGTCGAGCGTGCCCCCGGCGGGCTTGCCCGCATCCCCTACCTCGCCCGGGACGATCACGGCATCACCGCGGCGCGGGCAGAGATCGCGCTCGACCTTCCCGCCGTCGACCGCCGCTACGGCCTCGCGCTCAGCCCCGACCCGCGGGACAAGATCGTCATTCCGCTGCCGCTCCCGGTGTCCGGGTCCGCGGCCGAGGTGTCGGAGACGCTCGAGGAGGATTTCTCGGGCCATCCCTGGGCCGGGTTGCCGGTGACCATCACCCTCGTCGCAGAGGATGCGCTCGGCCAGACCGGCCGGTCCGAGACGGTGCATGCCGCGCTGCCGGGCCGGAAGTTCTTCGATCCGGCGGCGGCGGCGCTGGCCGAGCAGCGCCGGGATCTGCTCTGGGCGGCGGCGAACGGGTCGCGGGTGAGCCAGGTGCTCCGGGCGGTTACCTTTCATCCCGAAGGGCTGTTCGACCGGGCGGGGGCCTATCTCATGACCCGCATTGCGATCCGGCGGCTCGAGGTGGCGGTCGAGGCCGATCAGGTCGCCGCCGCCCGCGACGATATCGCCGCCGGGCTCTGGCGCGCGGCCCTCCTGCTCGAGGACGGCAGCCTCGGCGATGCAGCGGATCGGCTGGCGCGCGCCAAGGAGCGGCTTTCGGAGGCGCTCAAGGGCGACGCGACCGACGAGGAGATCGCCGAGCTCATGCAGGAGTTGCGCGACGCGACCCGCGATTACATGGAGCAGATGGCCCGCGAGGCGATCGAGCGCGGCGAGATGGAGACCGCCGAGGCGCCGCAGGAGGGCCAGAGCCTCAATCAGGATCAGCTTCAGGAGCTGATGGACCGGATCCAGGAGCTTTCGGAACAGGGCCGCCGGGCCGAGGCCGAAGCGCTGCTCGAAATGCTGCAGCAGATGCTCGAGAACATGGAGATGCGGCTTACCCAGGGCGGTGAGGGCGGCAGCCAGGGCGAGCAGAGCATGCAGGGCCTTTCCGATGCGCTGCGCGAGCAACAGGGGCTGGCTGACGACAGTTTCCGCGAGCTTCAGCGCGAGTTCCGCGAAGGCAGCGGCCAGCCCGGTGCCGAGGGCGAGACGCAGGGCGCGCCTCGGGGCGAGGGGCGGGCGCAGGGCGAGGGCACCGATCCGGGCTCGCTCGCCGAACGCCAGGAGGCGCTGCGCGACCTGATGGACGAGCTGCAGCAGAACCTACCGGGCGAGGCCGACAGCGAGACGCGGCAGGCGCTCGAGGATGCACAGCGGAGCATGGAGGACGCGCGCGACGGGCTCCGCGATGGAAATACGGCCGAGGCGCTCAACGATCAGGCTGACGCGATCGACCAGCTGCGCGAGGGGATGCGCGGGCTCTCGGAAGATATGCGCCAGGCCGAAGGCGAGCAGGGCGGTGAGGACAGCGAGGGCGGCACGTCGCAATCCCGCAGCAATGCCGATCCGCTGGGTCGCCCGCTCGGGGCGATGGGCGGCGCGCGCACCGATTCCCGCATGCTGCCGGAGGGCAGCGGCTCGGCGGCGGCACGGGCGCGCGAGATCCTTGACGAGATCCGCCGCCGCTCCGGCGACCGCTCCCGACCGCAGGTCGAGCTCGACTACCTGCGCCGTCTGCTCGATCGGTTCTGAGGCAGGGGTTCAGCCCTGTGGGCTCAGGAGCGCCGCCACGTCATGCGGCATCCTGTCGAGAAGGCTTGCGGCGGGCAGGCCGGCAGCCTCGGCGCGGGTGGCGAAATAGATCGCCAGCAAGACCGCAACGACCGCGACCGCGGCGGTGAAGCCCAGCCAGAACCGGATCGGGGATGTTTCCTCGATGATGATGACAGGCTCGACCGGGGCTGCGGTTCTCGGCCGGGGCTCGGCCTCCTTCAGCGCTGTCGTCGCCGGGGCGGCCGCCTCGCGTGTCGGTTCCGGGGCGGGCGGGACCGGCGTGGAGGGAGCGGCCTCCGGCGCTTCGGCCACCTCGTCGGTCGCGGCGGCTGTTTCGGGCGCCGCGGGTGTCTCGTCGGCAACAGGATCGGGGGCCTCGGCTGTTTCGGGTTTCGCCGCGGGTTCGGCCCAGGCAAAGTCCGTCTCGGCCGCGGCCGGTTCGTCCGCATCGGTCCGGAACGCACTCGGCGCCTCGGCAAAGGCGGATGCCGGAGCGGTTTCCGGCGTTTCCCAGGAGAAGTCTTCTTCGGCGGTTTCGGGCGCGCTTTTCGGCGCGTCCTTTGCCGCGAAGGGTGTGACCTTCGCCCCGGCGGGCGCCGCAGCCGGTTCGGCCTGCAGCTTCGGCTTCTTCCAGGGGGCGGCCACCGGCTCCTCGATCACCCTGAGGTTGGGCGTGCGGGATTCCAGACGCTGGATGATCTGGTCTTCGGTGAGCAGCGGGCGGCTTTCGTTTCTGGCAAACCATCGCGTGTGGCAGGCCGAGCACTGCACATGGCGCCCGCCGGAGGGCATCATGTTCCGCGGGGGTTCATATTCCGCACCGCAATTCGGGCAGGTCAGACGCATTTGGTTCCCTGTCTCATCCCTCGGCGCGGCGCGTTTTGCCGGACCGGTCGGTTTCTTCTAGCGGTGCACGGCTCCGTTTCCAAGAGACCGCCGTTGCGCCCGCACACAGGCGCGGTATAACCGCCGGCGCATGGTTCAGGAGGGCCCGGTGATCGAATTCGAGGAGGCTGCGTTCAGCTACGGGCAGAAGGCGGTCCTGAGGAAGGTCAATCTCGGGCTCGAGGCGGGAAGCTTCACCTTCCTCGTCGGCCCTTCGGGTTCGGGCAAGACGACACTGCTCCGGCTCTGCTACCACGATCTCGTGCCGACCGGCGGCACGATCCGCCACTTCGGCCGCCAGATCCGCGAGAATGCTCGCAACGAGATTGCCGATCTCCGCCGCGCGGTCGGCGTCGTGCACCAGGATTGCAGCTTCATCGACCACCTCTCGCTCGTCGAGAACATCGCGCTGCCGCTGCAGGTGAGCGGGATCGACCTCGCCGAGCGGGCGGATGATCTGCGGGCGCTGCTCGACTGGGTCGATCTCGGCAACCGGGTCGATGCGCTGCCCTCCGAGATGTCCGGGGGCGAGCGCCAGCGGGCGGCGGTGGCGCGGGCGGTGATCCTGAGCCCGGCGATGATCCTTGCGGACGAGCCGACCGGCAATGTCGACTGGGACATGGCGATGCGCATTCTCTCGCTCTTCATCGAGCTCAACCGCATGGGCAAGACGATCCTGATCGCGACCCATGATGTCAATCTGATCCGGGCGGCGCGCACTCGGATCGAGGCCCGGGTCTTCGCGATCGACGGCTATCGCGTCGTGCCGGTGGAGGATGCGTTTTGAGCGGCCGTTTCCGGCTCCGGGATCGGGCGGCCGACCGGCTGGTGCCGCGCAGGGCGGGCGAGCAGACGCCGCTTGCCGCGGTGACGGCGATCCTCGCCTTTCTCGCCGCGCTGGCGCTGGCGCTCGGGCTTGCGGGCGGGCGGCTGGTGGAGAACTGGGGCGGCAAGCTCGCCGGGACGGCAACGCTGCAGATCGTTGCCGAGGGCGCGGTGGTCGAGCAGGAGGCGCGCGCGGCCCTCGAGACGCTGCGGGCGACCCCCGGCGTGCGGAGTGTGCGCATCGTCGAGCTCGGCGAGCAACGGGGGCTGCTCGAGCCCTGGCTCGGCACCGAGGCCGATATCGAGAGCCTGCCGCTGCCGCTGCTGATCGACGTGGGCATCGATCCCGGCAGGCTCAATGTGGGGGCGCTCAACCTTGCGTTGGCGAAGAGCGCGCCGCACGCGGTCTTCGACGACCACGGCAGCCTCAGGAGCGGGCTTGTGACCGCGGCCGAAGGGGTGCGGATCTTTGCCTTTGCAACGCTTGGAATTCTCGCGGTGGCCTTCGCCGCCGTCTATGTCCTGGCCGCGCGCGCAGCGGCGCTGGCCAATGCGCCGATCATCCGAACCCTGCGTCTTGTCGGTGCCCGGGACAGCTTCGTTGCGGCGATCTTCGCCCGACGGCTCGGCTGGCTCGCGCTGGCGGCGGGCGCGGTCGGCACGGCAGCGGGGCTCGCCCTTCTCTCCATCCTGCCGCGCGAGAGTGCGCAGGGGTTCTATCTGGTCGCGATCGGGCCGGAGGGGCGGGGCTGGCTGCTGCCGCTGCTTGTGCCGGTCGCGGCGACGCTGCTGGGCTGGGCTGCGACGCGGGCGACGCTCGCCCGTCTGCTCCGCCGCTGGACCTGACAGGCAAGGAGGCCCGATGCTGATCGTCCGCTCGCTCGTCTTCGATTTCTTGATCTACAGCCTCATGCTGGTGATGGGGATCCTCTGCATGCCGCTGGCGATCTGGTCGGCAAAGGGCGCCTACTGGTCGGTTCACGCCTATTGCCGCATCGTGCTCTGGCTGCTCGAGCGGATCTGCGGGCTGCGGACGGAGATCCGCGGCGAGGTGCCGCGCGGCGAGGTCATCATCTGTTCCAAGCACCAGTCCTTCCTCGACATCATCATGATCTGCTCCGTGGTGCCGCGCGCGCGTTTCGTGATGAAGAAGGAGCTGCGCTGGACGCCGGTTCTCGGCTTCTATGCCATGCGGATGGGCTCGACGCCGGTCGACCGCGGCCAGAAGGCCAAGGCGATGAAGGACATGGTCGCCCATGCCGAGCGGAGCAACGACGAGCCGGGGCAGCTGGTGATCTATCCCCAGGGCACCCGCGTCGCGCCCGCCGCGCGGCTTCCCTACAAGGTTGGAGCCGGCGTGCTCTATCAGCGTTTCGGCAACACCTGCATCCCGGCCGCGACGAATGTCGGCGTGTTCTGGGGGCGGCGGAGCCTCAGGAAGCATCCGGGCCTTGCGGTGCTCGAGTTCCTCGCACCGATTCCGGCGGGCCTGTCGATCCACCGTTTCATGCGCCAGCTCGAGGAGGTGGTGGAGGAAAACTCCGACCGGCTCATGCGCGAGGCCGGGTTCGATCCCGGCCCACGGCCCGCGCCGAAGCCGATTGTCTCACGCGACGAGTGATTTCGATCCCATGTCGAGATACTTGCGCCGGCGCGCGGCGCGGCGGCTCTCGCGGTCCATCTGGTCGACCTCGCCGAGCATGCCGCGGATGGCCTCGCCCACGCGCGAGATCGTCTCGTCCTTGTCGCGCTGCGCTCCGCCCACCGGCTCGAAGATGATCCGGTCGCAGATGCCGAGGGCGAAGAGATCCTGGGCGGTGAGCTTCAGCGCCTCGGCCGCCTCGCGCATCTTCTCGGCGTCCTTCCAGAGGATCGAGGCGCAGCCTTCCGGCGAGATCACCGAATAGATCGAGTGCTCGAGCATGGCGAGCCGGTCGGCGGTGGCGAAGGCCACGGCGCCGCCGGAGCCGCCTTCGCCGATCACCACGGAGACGAGCGGAACGCCGATCGCGAGGCATTTCTCGGTCGACCGCGCGATCGCCTCGGCCTGTCCGCGCTCCTCGGCGCCCTTGCCGGGATAGGCGCCGGGCGTATCGACCAGCGTTATCACCGGGAGGTTGAAGCGGTCGGCAAGATCCATCAGCCGGATCGCCTTGCGATAACCCTCGGGCCGCGCCATGCCGAAATTGCGTTCGATGCGGCTCTTGGTGTCGTTGCCCTTTTCGTGGCCGATCACCACCACGGGTCGGTCGTCGAAGCGGGCGAGACCGCCCATGATCGCCTGATCGTCGGCGAAGTTGCGGTCGCCCGCCAGCGGGGTCCACTCGGTGAAGAGCCCCTCGACATAATCCTTGCAGTGCGGCCGGTCCGGATGGCGGGCAACCTGACATTTCCGCCAGGGATTGAGGTTCTTGTAGAGCTCGACCAGCAACGCGGCGGCCTTGGCGTCGAGCGCGAGCGCCTCCTGGTCCACGTCCATCTCGGAATTCGCGCGCGCGAGCGCCCGGAGTTCCTCCGCCTTGCCCTCGATCTCCGCGAGGCCCTTTTCGAAATCGAGGTAAGTCATCTGCGTTCCTGCTCCGGCACCGCTGTCGTAGCGGGGTTTATGCCCGCCGCTTCCGGGGTTTGCAACTCAAGCGCGGCCTGCACCTGTTCGGCGAGGAAATCCATCACGAGCCGGACGGCGGGCGCGCGCCTGAGATCGTCGTGTACCAGCATCCAGATCTCGCGCAAGGGCGGCGTCTCTCGCGACTGGAGGCGGACGAGGCCGGGGTCGGTCGCGGCAATCACATCGGGCAGCAACGCGACGCCGAGCCCCGCGCGGGCGGCTCCGGCCTGGATCAGGCTGTCATCGCTCCGAAACGCCACCGGGCGGCCCGCAAGGCGGGCCTCGAACCAGCGGAATTGCGGCAGGCTCGCCTGCGCCGAATCGCCGGCGATCAGGGTCCAGCCGGTTTCGTCGGGCGGCGTGCCTGGCGCGCCGTAGAAGCCGAAGGCGAGATCGCCAAGCTTGCGGGCGATGAGCCCGGTTTGCTTTGGCCGGGAGAGGCGGAGCGCGAGATCGGCCTCGCGCCGGTCGAGATCCGCCGCGCCGATCTGGCCACAGAGGGTCACGACGATCTCCGGCTGGCGGGCCCGCAGCAGGGAAAGGCGCGGCGCTATGACACAGGCCGCGAGCGCCGGGGGTGCGCTTACCCGCACGGGCGCCGCCGGCCCGGAACGGGCGCCTTGTGCTGCGCGCAGCACCGCAAAGGCTGCGTCCTCCGCACCCTCGGCGAGCTCCGCGATCTCGGCGCCCGCCTCTGTCAGGACGACGCTGCGCGGCAGGCGGTCCACAAGGCGCAGGCCGAGCGCGGCTTCGAGCGCGCTCACCCGCCGCGCGACGGTCGTGTGATCGACGCCGAGGGCGCGGGCGGCGGCGGAAAAGCTCCCCTGCTGCGCAAGCGTGCGGAAGTGGTGGAGGTCTTCCCAGTTCATATGTGCATTTCCACTCATGAGATGGGCAGATTTCTGGAATTCTGCAGGACCTGCAAGCGTTCTAGGTCTGGCGGAAACCGCAAGAGGAGAAACGCATGGCACGTGTTCTGGAATTCGAGAGCTTCGGGGCGGGCGCGCCGCTTTTTCTGCGTGACAGGCGCGACGGCCCGCTCGGGCCGGGACTGGTGCGGGTGCGGCAGAGCGCCATCGGGGTGAATTTCGTCGACATCTATCAGCGCAATGGCCTCTATCCGCTCGGGCCTGTCCCTGGCGTGGAGGCGGCGGGGATCGTCGAGGGGGTGGCATCGGATGTCGAGGGCTTCGCACCGGGCATGCGCGTGGCCTACGCCGGACCTCCGGCGGGCAGCTATGCGGAGCTCCGCGATCTCCCGGCTGCGCGGCTTGTGGCTGTTCCCGACGGGCTGGATGAGCGGCAGCTGGCGGGATCGTTCCTGCGGGGACTGACGGCCGGCCTGTTGCTTGACCGCGTCCTGCCGGATGTCGGCGGGAAGCCCGTGCTGGTTCACGCAGCGGCCGGTGGGCTCGGTCTCATCCTGGTGCAGTGGCTGAAGCGGCGCGGCGCGACGGTGATCGGAACGGTCGGCAGCCCGGCCAAGGCCGAGCTGGCGCGCACCCGGGGTCTCGACCACGCGATCCTCTATCGCGACGACGATTTTCGCGAGGGCGTGCGGGAGATCACCGGGGGCGTAGGCGTCGTCGCGGCGATCGATGGCATCGGCGGAGAGACGCTGCTCCGGAGCCTCGAGGCGCTCGCGCCCTTCGGTACTGCGGCGAGCCTCGGGCAGGTGAGCGGCGGCCTGCCGGCAATAGACCCCGCCCTGCTTGTGAACCGCTTTCTCGTCCGGCCGAGCATACTCGCGTTCCTCGCAGACGAGACACGCTTCCGCCCGGCGGCCGAAGCCTGGTTCGCGGCGCTTCAGGACGGGCTCTGCATCGAGGGCGGTCACAGTTATCCCTTCACGGAAGCGGCGCACGCCCTTGACGACATGGAGGCGGGCCACACCAGTGGTCCGGTGCGGCTGCTGGTGGAGGGCTGAGCTGTCCCGCGCTCAGCGGTTGTGGCCTGCGCGCGCACGACGTCGAGGCCTCGCCGTGAAATCCGGTAGGGTCCGCCGCCGCGAGAGGCGATGAGCTGCTTGCGGCGGAGGCGGGCGAAGACGTCGAGTGTGCAGTCCGAGAGGATTGCGCCATCGCGGGTGACACAGAGGATGCTGGTGATCTTGCGGCCGTCGCCGCGTTCATGACGGACGGAGCCGCCCTGCGCGAGCGCGTGCAGAACGCGCTGTTCGGGTCTGGAGATGTTCACTGGAAAGATCCGAGGCAAATGGGCTTGGTTCAGCGCCGCCATCTGACGGTCGCTGCGGGGTGTCACTCGGTCCTTCGCGCAGGCGAAGGACGGCGATCACACAAGCTCGGACATCCACTCTCCATCGGGGGGATGCATGGCGCATCCCGGAAACGAAATCAGATATAGGAATGCAGGCGATTCGGGGCAAGGCGCAGGAAGGCGCCCCGCCCCGGCGCAGAAGGGTCAGCCGCCGATCATCTCGGCCTGTTTCACGATCACCTGGGCCTGGCGGACCGAGGCGATGTCGACGAGGCGGCCCTTGTAGACGGCGGCGCCCTGTCCCTTCGCTTCGGCTTCCTTCATCGCGGCAAGGATCTCGCGGGCCTCCGTCACGGCCTTTTCCGAAGGGGTGAAGACATCGTTGGCGAGTGCCACCTGCTTCGGATGGATCGCCCATTTGCCGACCATGCCCATGGTTGCGGAACGGCGGGCCTGGGCGATGTAGCCGTCCTCGTCGGAGAAATCGCCGAACGGTCCGTCGACCGGCAGGATGCCATGCGTGCGGCAGGCCGATACGATGGCCGCGACCACGCCATGCCAGGGATCGCCGTAGACCGGCGCGCGCGGGCCCTCGGCATCCTTCGGCGGCAGCATGTAGTAGTTTTCCTGCGTGCCGCCGATGCCGGTCGTCGCCATGCCCATGGAGGCGGCGAAATCGGCCGCGCCGAGGCTCATCGCCTGCATGCGGGGGCTCGAGGCCGCGATTTCCTCGGCATGGGCGAAGCCTGCGGCGGTCTCGATGATGACCTCGAAACCCACCTTCTTCTGGCGGCCCTTCGCCCACTCGATGGCGGAGCAGAGCGCGTCCACCGCGTAGATGTCCTTGGCGTTGCCGGCCTTGGGGATCATGAACAGGTCGATGCGGTCACCCGCCTGCTCCAGCACCTCGACCACGTCGCGATACCAGAACTCGGTGTCGAGCCCGTTGATGCGCACCGAGAGGGTCTTGGTGCCCCAGTCGATCTCGTTGATTGCCCTGATGATGTTCTGCCGTGCCGCGGGCTTGTCGGCGGGAGAGACACTGTCCTCGAGGTCGAGATTGATCACATCCGCCGCCGATGCCGCCATCTTGGCGAAGAGCTCTGGCCGGGATCCGGGGCCGAAGAGCTGGCAGCGGTTCGGGCGGGCAGGCGGGCTCGGCGGAATGGTGAAGCTCATGGCAGCGCGGTCCTCGTGCAAGCATGTTACGGAAATTACCGGCGCGGTGATAGGATATTACCCGAGCTCGCGTCAAATGCATTTGGGGCTGGTGGGCGAGTGCAGGTGCGGCTGCCCGAAAAATCGCGGCATTGCGCTCATTTTCCGGGCGGATGCGACGCGCTTTGCGCAGGTGCAACCTTTTGAAACTTGTCTGGCGCGGCGGCAGGCCGTATGTCGGGAGGCGGTCGGAGAAGGAGATCGCGCATGCCGAGTCCCACACCCATCGTCACCATCTTCGGCGGATCCGGATTCATCGGCCGCTACGTCACCCAACGGATGGCGCGCGCCGGATGGCGGGTGCGCGTGGCCGTACGCCGGCCGAATGAGGCGCTGTTCGTGCGCCCCTACGGTGCGGTGGGCCAGGTCGAGCCGGTTCAGGCCAATATCCGCGACGAGATCTCGACGCGCGCGGCGATCCGGGGGGCCGATGCGGTCGTCAACTGCGTCGGAATTCTGGCGGAGAGCGGTCGGCAGAGCTTCGAGGCTGTCGTCGCCGAGGGTGCGGGGCTGATCGCGCGCCTTGCGGCCGAGGAAGGCGTCGGGCGGCTCGTCCACATTTCCGCGATCGGTGCGGACCCGGCGAGCGAGAGCGGCTATGCTCGCGCCAAGGCCGCGGGTGAGGCGCTGGTGCAGACGGCTTTCGCCGATGCGATCATTCTGCGCCCCTCTGTCATTTTCGGCACCGAGGACGAGTTCTTCAACCGCTTCGGCAACATGGCCCGGATGAGCCCTGTCCTGCCGCTTGTCGGGCCGGACACGAAATTCCAGCCGGTCTATGTCGATGATGTGGCGGCCGCAGCGGCGAAGGCGGCGATGGGCGAGGTCGCGCCGGGGATCTACGAGCTTGGCGGGCCGGATGTCGCGACTTTCCGGGAGTTGATGCAGAAGCTTCTCGATGTCATCGAGCGGCGTCGGGCGCTGATCGCGCTGCCTTTCGGTTTCGCGCGGCTTCAGGGCCGCATTCTCGATACGCTGCAGAGCCTGAGCTTCGGGCTTTTCACCAACACGGTGCTGACGGCCGATCAGGTCGAGTTGCTCAAGCGTGACAATGTCGTGTCGGAGGGGGCGAAGGCGTTCGGCGAGCTCGGTATCAGCCCGACGCCGATGGATGCGGTGCTCGAGGGCTACCTCTATTCCTTCCGGCCGCATGGCCAGTATGACGCGATCACCGCGTCGGCGGCAAACCTGCGTCAGTAGTTCGGGAAAGCCCCGGCACCTGGATGCGGGTGCCGGCTGGCGTTCGGGCCTTACCTGTAGGCGATCGCCAGCAGGAAGAGGCCGAGCACGACGCGGTAGATCACGTAGGGCGTATAGCTCACGCTCCGCAGCAGGCGCATCATCAGCGACAGCGCGAGATAGGCCGCGGCGAAGGCAAGCACGGCGCCGATCGCGCCGTCACGCAGTGTCTGCCAGTCGGCCTGGCCGATCACGTCGAGCCCGAGCAGGGTGCCGGAGGCGATGATCGTCGGGATCGACATCAGCATCGAGATCCGGGCGCCGTCTTCGCGTTTGTAGCCGAGCAGGCGGCTTGCGGTGATCGTCGCGCCCGAGCGGGACGTGCCCGGAATGAGTGCAAGCGCCTGCCAGAACCCCATGATCATCGCATCGCGAAGGTTCCATTCGGGCGCCTTGCGCTCGACCGGGCCCTTCTGGTCGGCCCAGTAGAGCACGATGCCGAAGAGGAGCATGGTCCAGCCGATTACCGCGACGGAGCGCATCGCGTCGGCAAGGCCGGTCATCTGAAGAATGAAGCCGACAACGACCACGGGAACCGTGGAGATCGCGAGCAGCAGGAGAAGCCGCGCGTCCGGTGTGGCGAAGCGCCGGCCGAGCACGTCACCCGCGCCATGCACCATGCGCGCCACATCCGCACGGAAGAAGGCCATCACGGCGCCGAGGGTGCCGACATGAACGGCGACGTCGAGCGCAAGTCCCTGATCCGCCTCACCAAGCAGATGCGGCAGGAGGATCAGATGGCCGGAAGAAGAAATCGGAAGAAACTCGGTGATACCCTGTACTATGGCCAGGATCGCAAGCTGGAACAGCGACATTTACCTACTACCCGAAGTGCGAATCGACTTGCCCGTAACGTAGCGTGTGCAGGCGCGAAGGGTAAGCGGCGAGTTAATGGGTCCGGTATCGGACCCATTTTTTTGCCGAGCGGCGCAGAAAGCCGCTCAAATGTCATGTGATTTCGAAATTTGGTCAGTGCTTTTGACTTTTATATGCTCAAGCTTTGGTTTACGTCTATGCATCGGAAAAGGTCACTGGCCAGTGAAGTCGGGGGAAAGCGATGGCTCAGCAGCGAATGCTGAAATTCGTCAAGATCGCGCGAGATATGCCGGAGAAACGGTCCGCGGGAGAACGGCGCGAGGATTTCGACGAAATCTATCGGCAATTTGCGGCAGAGAAGGCAGCCGAGCAGGCCGGCCGGTGCTCGCAATGCGGTGTGCCGTATTGCCAGTCGCATTGTCCGCTGCACAACAATATCCCGGACTGGCTGAAGCTGACCGCCGAGGGGCGGCTGCGCGAGGCCTATGAGATCAGCCAGGCGACCAACACCTTCCCCGAGATCTGCGGCCGCATCTGCCCGCAGGACCGGCTCTGCGAGGGCAATTGTGTCATCGAGCAGTCGGGCCATGGCACCGTCACCATCGGGGCGGTGGAGAAATACATCACCGATACGGCCTGGGCCGAAGGCTGGGTAACGCCGGCTGTGCCTGAGGAAGAGCGACCGGAGAGCGTCGGGATCATCGGCGCGGGCCCCGGCGGGCTGGCCGCGGCTGATGCGCTGCGCCGTGCCGGGCTCAAGGTCACGGTCTATGACCGGCATGACCGCGCGGGTGGGCTGCTTGTCTACGGCATTCCGGGGTTCAAGCTCGAGAAGCCCGTCGTCATGCGCCGCAACGAACAGCTCGAGGCCAGTGGCGTCGAATTCGTGCTCAACTGCAACGTGGGCGAGGACATCTCCTTCGACGAGATCCGCACCAAGCACGATGCGGTGCTGATCGCGACGGGCGTCTACAAGTCGCGCGACCTCGGCGGCCCGGGTGCGGGTCTGCCGGGCATCGTGAAGGCGATCGACTACCTCACGGCGTCCAACCGCAAGAGCTTCGGCGACGACGTGCCGGAGTATGACAGCGGCGTGCTCAATGCCACGGGCAAGCGCGTCGTGGTGATCGGCGGCGGGGATACGGCAATGGACTGCGTGCGCACGGCGATCCGTCAGGATGCCAAAGCGGTCACCTGTCTCTATCGCCGCGACCGCGCCAACATGCCGGGATCGCAGCGCGAGGTGGCGAATGCCGAGGAGGAGGGCGTGACCTTCGCCTGGCTCACCGCGCCCAAGGGTTTCACCGGCGAGGACAGCGTTTCGGGCGTGATGGTGTCGCGGATGCGTCTCGGCGCGCCGGATGCGTCCGGCCGCCAGAAGCCGGAGGAAATCCCCGGTGCGGACTATGTCGAGCAGGCCGATCTCGTCATCAAGGCGCTCGGTTTCGAGCCGGAGGAGCTTCCGAAGCTCTGGGGCACGGACGGGCTCGAGGTCACCCGCTGGGGCACGGTCAAGGCGAACTTCCAGACCCATGCGACGAGCCTCGACGGGGTTTTCGCGGCGGGCGACATCGTGCGGGGCGCGAGCCTCGTCGTCTGGGCGATCCGGGACGGGCGCGATGCGGCGGACAGCATCCTGAGCTATCTCGGCTCCAAGGCCGGTGCACGTCTCGCGGCGGAGTGAGGAGCGTTCGAAACGCAATATGGAATCCGTATGGAATCGATATGGAATCCCGCCATACGATTGCCATACGCTTCCAGCGTTCGGAGCGATGAAATGGAAGCGGAACTGACCCAATTTTCCATGTTGACGGCCGTAGCCACTACCGCGACCGGCCCGAGGAGCGGAACATGATCCGGAAGACCGGAGGCTGTCTTTGCGGTGCGGTGAAGTTCGAAGCTGAGATGGAAGACCTCAGCTTCGGCGCCTGCCATTGCGGCATGTGCCGCCGCTGGGTCGGCGGGCCGTTCCTGGCCAAGGAGGCCGAGACGGTCACGGTGACGGACGGTGCGGATGAGCTCAATGCCTATCGCTCTTCGGACTGGGCCGAGCGGGTGAGCTGCGCAAGCTGCGGCTCCGCGCTTTGGTATCACCTCTTGGAGCCGGAAATGTTTGCGGTTTCCGTGGGCGCGCTCGATGATGCCTCGGACATGACGCTCACCGCGGAGATCTTCATCGACCACAAACCGGCGGGATATGCGCTTGCCGGTGATCACAAGCGGATGACGGAGGCGGAGTTCATGGCAGCCTTTGCACCGCCCCCGGCGACTGAATGACGACGGGCCGGAGCCTTCCGGCCCCGGACACCCACTGAGACAAGATACTGGCGCGGCGGAGGCCGCTCGCTGGACAGCAGGAGAACCGGCATGACGACCTTTGACGACGCCTGGGTTGCGAAGACCGAAGCGGAGTTCGCCCGTCTGGAGGCCGAAGGCATGTACAGTGCCGAGCACGAGCATTCGTCGTGCGGCGTCGGCCTTGTGGTGGCGATCGACGGAACACCGCGGCGCCAGGTCGTGGAGAGCGGCATTCAGGCGCTGCAGGCAATCTGGCACCGGGGCGCGGTGGATGCGGACGGCAAGACCGGCGACGGCGCGGGCATCCATGTGCAGATCCCGCCCGCCTTCTTCGAGGAGCAGGTGCGCCGCACCGGCCACGAGCCGCGCCAGGGCAAGACCGCCGTCGGCATGATCTTCCTGCCGCGCAGCGACTTCGCCGCGCAGGAAGCGGCCCGGACCATCGTGGAGACCGAAGTGCTCCGCATGGGCTATTATATCTATGGCTGGCGCCACGTGCCGGTGGATATCACCTGCCTCGGCGAGAAGGCCAACGCGACGCGACCCGAGATCGAGCAGATCCTGATCTGCAATTCGAAGGGCGTGGACGAGGAAACCTTCGAGCGCGAGCTCTATGTCATCCGCCGCCGCATCGAGAAATCCGGTTCGGGAATCCGCGATTTCTACATCTGCTCGATGTCCTGCCGCTCGATCATCTACAAGGGCATGATGCTCGCCGAGCAGGTCGCGGTGTTCTATCCGGATCTGATGGATCCGCGTTTCGAGAGCGCCTTCGCGATCTATCATCAGCGTTATTCCACCAACACCTTCCCGCGCTGGTGGCTGGCGCAGCCGTTCCGGATGCTCGCCCATAACGGCGAGATCAACACGCTCAAGGGCAACCTCAACTGGCTCAAGAGCCACGAGATCCGCATGAGCTCGGACTATTTCGGCGAGCTCGCCGAGGACATCAAGCCGATCGTCGCGCCGGGCTCCTCGGACTCGGCTGCGCTCGACAACGTCTTCGAGGTGCTCGTGCGCGCCGGGCGCTCGGCGCCGATGGCGAAGACCATGCTGGTGCCGGAAGCCTGGTCGAAGCTTGCGACGAAGATGCCGCAGGCCTGGCTCGACATGTATTCCTATTCCAATGCCGTGATGGAGCCCTGGGACGGCCCGGCGGCGCTCGCGATGACCGACGGGCGCTGGGTCTGTGGCGGGCTCGACCGCAACGGGCTCCGGCCGATGCGCTATGTCGTGACCGGCGACGGGATGCTCATCGCCGGGTCGGAGGCGGGCATGGTGCCGCCCGATGAGGCGAGCGTGATCGAGAAGGGCGCGCTCGGTCCGGGCCAGCTCATCGCGGTCGACATGGCCAAGGGCACGCTCTACCACGATTCCGAGATCAAGGACCTCATGTCCTCCAGCCAGCCCTTCGGTGACTGGATCGCCTCGGTGACCGATCTCGAGGACGCGACCCAGGGCATGGAAGAAAAGCCCTGGTTCGAGGGCGAGGAGCTGCGCCGGCGCCAGATTTCCGCCGGCTACTCGATCGAGGAGCTTGAAACCGTCATCCAGGCGATGGCGGAGGACGGCAAGGAGGCCATCGGCTCGATGGGCGACGACACGCCCGCCGCCGTGCTCTCCGAGAAGTACCGGCCGCTCAGCCACTATTTCCGGCAGAACTTCAGCCAGGTGACCAACCCGCCGATCGACAGCTTGCGCGAGCATCGGGTGATGAGCCTCAAGACGCGGTTCGGCAACCTCAACAACGTGCTCGACGAGGACAACAGCCAGACCAACATCCTGACGCTGGAGAGCCCGTTCCTCTCGAACGCGCGCTTCGAATATCTCGCGAGCCACGAGGCGGCGGATGCGGTCGAGCTCGACTGCACCTTCGGCAAGGACGCCGGGCCGAACGCGCTGCATGACGCGCTGGAGCGGATCCGCCACGAGGCGGAGGAAGCGGTGCGCGCCGGGGCGAACCATATCGTGATGACGGATCATCACCAGGGCCCCGAAAAGGTCGGGATGCCGATGATCCTCGCCACGAGCGCGGTGCATTCCTGGCTCACGCGCAAGGGGCTCCGGACCTTCACCTCGCTCAACGTGCGCTCGGCCGAGTGCATCGATCCGCATTACTTCGCGGTGCTGATCGGTTGCGGCGCGACGACGGTGAATGCCTATCTGGCCGAGGATTCGATCGCGGACCGGGTGCGGCGCGGGCTGATCGCCTACGATCTCACCACGGCGGTGCAGAAGTATCGCGAGGCGGTGGATCAGGGCCTGCTGAAGATCATGGCGAAGATGGGGATCTCGGTGATCTCCTCCTATCGCGGTGGTCTCAACTTCGAGGCGGTGGGGCTCTCGCGCGCCATGGTCGCGGAGTATTTCCCCGGCATGCTGAGCCGGATCTCCGGCATCGGCGTCTCGGGCGTGCAGCAGCAGGTCGAGCGGGTGCATGCCAAGGGCTGGGGCGGGTCCAATTCGATCCTGCCGATCGGCGGGTTCTACAAGGCACGGCGCTCGGGCGAGACCCATGCCTGGGAAGCGCAGTCGATGCACATCCTGCAGGCGGCCTGCGCCAAGGGCTCCTACGAGCTCTGGAAGCAGTACAGCCGGGCGATGCAGTCGCGGCCGCCGATCCATCTGCGCGACCTGCTCGACTTCAAGCCGAAGGAAGAGCCGGTGCCGCTCAAGCATGTCGAGAGCATCACCGCGATCCGCAAGCGGTTCGTGACGCCCGGCATGTCGCTCGGGGCGCTCTCTCCGGAAGCGCACAAGACGCTCAACATCGCGATGAACCGGATCGGCGCGAAATCCGACTCCGGCGAAGGCGGCGAGGATCCGGCGCATTTCCACCCCGAGCCCAACGGCGACAACCCCTCGGCCAAGATCAAGCAGGTGGCCTCCGGGCGCTTCGGGGTGACGGCGGAGTATCTCAACCAGTGCGAGGAGCTCGAGATCAAGATCGCCCAAGGTGCGAAGCCCGGCGAGGGCGGACAGCTTCCGGGCATGAAGGTGACCGAGCTCATCGCGCGGCTCCGGCATTCGACGCCGGGCGTCACGCTGATCTCGCCGCCGCCGCACCATGACATCTACTCGATCGAGGACCTTGCCCAGCTCATCTACGACCTCAAGCAGATCAACCCGCGGGCGCGGGTCTGCGTGAAGCTGGTGAGCCAGTCGGGTGTGGGCACGATCGCGGCGGGTGTCGCCAAGGCGAAGGCCGACGTGATCCTGATCTCGGGGCACAACGGCGGCACGGGCGCGAGTCCGATGACCTCGATCAAGTTCGCGGGCCTGCCCTGGGAGATGGGGCTCTCGGAAGCGCATCAGGTGCTCACGATCAACAAGCTCCGCGACCGGGTCGTGCTGCGGACCGACGGCGGGCTGCGCACCGGCCGCGACATCGTGATCGCCGCGATGCTCGGCGCGCAGGAGTTCGGGGTCGGCACCGCGGCGCTGATCGCGATGGGCTGCATCATGGTGCGCCAGTGCCAGTCGAACACCTGCCCGGTGGGGGTCTGCGTGCAGGACCCGATCCTGCGCGAAAAGTTCACCGGCACGCCCGACAAGGTGGTCAACCTCATCAGCTTCTATGCCGAGGAGGTGCGCGAGGTGCTGGCCTCGATCGGGGCGACGTCGATCGACGAGGTGATCGGCCGGGCCGACCTGCTGGCGCAGGTGAGCCGCGGCGCCGAGCATCTCGATGATCTCGACCTCAACCCGATGCTCATCAACGTGAACGAGGGCCAGAAGATCACCTATTCCGGCAAGACGGAACGCCAGGTGGTGCCGGATACGCTGGACGCGCAGATCGTTGCGGATGCCGAGCCGTTCTTCAAGGACGGTGAGAAGATGCAGCTGAGCTACTCGGTGCAGAACACGCTGCGCTCGATCGGCACGCGGGTGTCGAGCCACATCGTCCGGCGCTTCGGGATGCGCAACAACCTGCAACCCGACCATCTGACGGTGAAGCTCGCGGGCTCCGCCGGTCAGGCACTCGGCGCGTTCGGGGCGCCCGGCCTCAAGATCGAGGTCCGTGGCGAGGCGAACGACTATGTCGGCAAGGGGCTTTCGGGGGCAACGATCGTGGTCCGGCCGGCGCTCGGCTCGCCGCTGGTGCCGCATGAGAACGCGATCATCGGCAACACCGTGCTCTATGGCGCAACCGACGGCTATCTCTTTGCCAACGGGCGCGCGGGCGAGCGGTTCTGCGTGCGCAACTCGGGCGCGAAGGTGGTGATCGAGGGCTGTGGTTCGAACGGCTGCGAATACATGACCGGCGGCATCGCGGTCATCCTCGGCAGCTTCGGCGACAACTTCGGCGCCGGGATGACCGGTGGCATGGCCTATCTCTATGACCCCGCTGATGACATCGAGATGCGCCTCAACGAGGAGACGGTGATCGCGGTGCCGGTGGCGGCTGCGGCCTGGGAAGCGGAGCTTCGCGGCCTGATCGAGCGGCATGTCGAGGAGACCGGCAGCCCGCGCGCGGCGGATATCCTGCGGCACTGGGAGGAGGAGCTGCCGAAGTTCCGCCAGATCGTGCCGAAGGAAATGCTCTCGCGTCTGACGCATCCGCTCAGCGACGAGGCGGAAGCCGCGACCGCCTGAGGGCTGCGCGCCTGCGAGCGACACTTTGGGGGCCCGGCGCGGGAATGCGCCGGGCCCTTTCGCTTGAGGGTGAGCCGGGACCAGCCGCGGGGAACGAGGATGTCGCGGCCGGGATGATGGAAGAGAAGCAGCAGTGTATCGATGGCTTGAACAGCCTCGACTGCCGCCACGAGGGCAAGCTGGCGGCGATGCACGTGGGCCCGCGCGAGAGCCATGGCAGCACCGATGCCTGCGGCCCTCCGGTCCAGGAGGTTTGATGGCGGCCCCCATGCGGGCCGCCCCCGATTTTCGGTCGTGTCAGGAGTCGGAGGAGCGGGCCCAGAGGTTGATGTTCTCTTCCGTCGCGATGGCGTCGATCTCGCGAAGCTCCTCGTCGGTGAACTCGAGCCGGGCCACGGCGCCGGCGCAATCGGTCACCTGCTCGGGGCGGGAGGCGCCGATCAGCGCCGAGGTGATGCCGCCGCCGCGCAGCACCCAGGCGATCGCCATCTGTGCGAGCGTCTGGCCACGCGCCGCGGCGATGTCATTGAGCCGGTTGAGATGCGCGATCACCGGGCCTTCGAGCATGCCGGGCGAGAGGCTCTTGCCCTGGGTGGCGCGGGAGCCTTCCGGGATGCCCTTGAGGTATTTCCCGGTCAGCATGCCCTGGGCCAGCGGGGTGAAGGCGATGGAACCGACGCCGAGCTCGGCGAGCGTCTCCTTCAGCCCGTCATGTTCGACCCAGCGGTTGAGCATGTTGTAGCTCGGCTGATGGATCAGCAGCGGCACGCCCATCTCGCGCAGGAGCCGTGCCGCTTCGCGGGTGCGTTCGGAATTGTAGGAGGAGATGCCAACATAGAGCGCCTTGCCCTGATGGACGAGGCTTGCGAGCGCGCCCATGGTTTCCTCGAGCGGGGTCTCGGGGTCGACGCGGTGGGAGTAGAAGATGTCCACATAGTCGAGGCCCATGCGGCGGAGCGACTGCTCGCAGGAGGCGATGAGGTATTTGCGGCTGCCCCATTCGCCGTAGGGGCCGGGCCACATGTCGTAGCCGGCCTTGGAGGAGATCACGAGCTCGTCGCGCAGGCCGCGGAAATCCGTGCGCAGGATCTCCCCGAAGGCGGTTTCGGCGCTTCCGGGCGGCGGCCCGTAATTGTTGGCGAGGTCGAAATGGGTGATGCCGCGGTCGAAGGCTTCACGGCAGATCGCGCGCTTGGTCTCGTGCGCCGTGTCCTCGCCGAAATTGTGCCACAGCCCCAGCGAGACAGCGGGCAGCTTCAGCCCCGAGCGGCCGCAGCGGCGGTAGGGCATGGTGTGGTAGCGGGTGTCGGAGGGGGTCCAGGTCATGGTCATATCCTTCGGGCGGGCCTCAGCCTTCCTCATCCATGTAGCGGCGGAAGGCCTCGGCATGATCGGGGTGCCAGCGCGAGAGGGCGGGGCGGTTCTCGAGGATGTCACTGAAGCCCCAGCCCATCCGCTTGAGGTCGGTGGCGCGGTCCACCTCGTTGTCGGGGCAGAGGATGTAGAAATCGCCCGCGCCCATGCCCTCGAGCAGCGCATCGGCCACCTGCCCGGATGTCCAGGCTCCAGCGGGCTTCTCCTCAACGCCCTTGGCGCGGGTGAACCCGGTGAAGGTGAAGCCCGGGATCAGCAGATGTGCCGTGATGCGGGAGCCTGTCTGCTCGACGAGTTCATGGGCGAGCGATTCGGTCAGCGCCTTCAGACCCGCCTTGCTGACATTGTAGGCGGTATCGCCGGGGGGGAGCGTGATGCCCTGTTTGGAGCCGGTGCAGATGATCGCGCCGGGCAGTCCGCTTTCGATCATGCCGGGGGCGAAGACCTGGATGCCGTTGATCGGGCCCCAGAGATTGGTTTCGAGCGTCGTGCGCCAGATCGCGGGGTCGGCGAAAAGCCTGCCGCCGCCCTCGCGTCCGGCGTTGTTCATCAGTATGGTCACGGGGCCGAGCGCATCGGCGGCGGCTCGAAGCGCCTCGACCTGGCCGCGGTCGGCGACATCCGTCGGGAGGCCCTCGGTCTCGATGCCTGCGGTGCGGAGCGTGCTGGTGGCGGCCTCGAGAGCCGCGCGATCGAGATCGGCAATCACGACTTTCATGCCCGCCGCGCCGAAGCGCCGGGCGGCGGCAAGGCCGATGCCGCTCGCCGCGCCGGTGACGACGGCGACATGGCCGGGTTTGAGTGCCGGATGTGTGGTCATGTGGAGATCTCCCTTCCGGCCCGCCCGGCGCCGGATGATGCCGGGCGGACCTTCGGGATGAGTCTAGCCCGGCAGGCCGGGTTGTAAACGCGAGGCGCGCGCCGTATCAGGGCGCGGTGGCGTGTGCGGGCACAGCCTTGAGATAAGCCGCAATCGATTCGCGATCCCAGCTTTCGAGTTTCGCCATGTTCTCCTGCACCGCGACCATCGAGCCGCCGACGGAATCGAAATCCGGCGTGAAGCCCGACTCGAGGTAGTAGGCGATGTCGCTCTCCGACCAGGAGCCGATGCCGCCCTCGCCGCCGGTGATGTTGGGGATGCGGCCCCGGCCATCCGGGTTGGGCGCGCCTGCGAGCCAGAGGCCGTAGTCGAGGCCGCCCGCGATGTCGCGCGAGGTGTGGCATTCGCCGCAATGGCCGGGGCCTTCCACCAGATAGCGGCCGCGCACCAGCTTGGGATCGCTGGTGTCGATCGCGATCACCGGCGCATCGGAGAGGAAGGCGAGCTTCCAGAGGCCGATGCCGCGGCGGATGTTGAAGGGAAAGGCCAGCCGGTGCCCCGGCGCCTTGCCCTCGACCGCGGGCAGGGTCTGCCAGAAGGCCCAGAGATCCGCGATGTCGCCGTGGTTCATGCGGGTGAAGGAGGTATAGGGAAAGGAGGGGTAGAAGTGCTCCCCCTCCGGCGAGACGCCGCGCAGCATCGCGTTGGCGAAATCGGCCTCGCTCCAGGAGCCGATACCATCCTCGCGGTCCATCGAGATGTTTGGCGCGACGAAATCGCCGAAATCGGAGGCCAGCACCCGGCCACCGCCGAGCGAGAGCTTGTCGTCGCCCTTGGCATCGGGGGCTGCGTGGCAGGAGGCGCAACCCCCGGCCCAGAACACGGCTTCGCCGCGCGCCGCGTCGCCTTCGGGCAGCGCAGCGATCTCGGCGGCGGAGAGGCCGCGGGGGGCGGAGGCGAACCATCCCGCCACCGCGGCGATCACGCCGAGAAGGCCGAGGCCGACGGCGATCCTGAGGAGTAGCATTGCGGCGTCGCGTCAGTCGTCGAGGCGATAGGTTTCGTGGCAGCTCTTGCAGGTCGCAAGCACGGGCTGCATCGCGGCCTTGAAGGCCTCGGCATCGGCCGGACCGCTCTTGCCGGAGGCCGAGACGGCGCCCGCGGTGGCGGCCTGAAGTTTGGAAATCTGTTCGGCGAAGCCCGCCGGGTCTTCCCAGATCTTCGGGCTTGCCTCGGTATTGCCACCGGTGTCGCTGCCCTCGGGGAAGTAGTCGGCATAGGCCTCCGCGACGCCTGCCGTGGCGGTGATCGCTGCCTTGCCGATGGCCGGGCTGTAATCGATCTCGCCCTTCAGGACGCCTGCTGTGAGGCCGGCGGCTCCGCCCATGCTCTCCATGAGCGTCTGGCGCACGGCGATCGGATCCTCGGCGGCAAGAGCCGGAACGGCGCCCGCGAGCAGGGCTGCGGCAATCAGGGCTGTCGTCTTCATGGAATTCCTCCAAATGGCTTTTTGCCCCGTCACGCGAGAGGCTTATGGCGGTGGAAGGCCGCAGGGACCGGCCAGGCAGGATGCTCATCCTGTTCGGTCGCGGTGCGATTGGTCAAGCCTGCCGTCGGGTCGAGCCCCCAACTCTCACCCGCTTTTGAACTCCGGTCTGAAGAAGTGGAAAGCGACGCGGCCGTGCCTGTCGCGTCTCCGCATCAGGCCAGATCCTCGGGGGGATGCCCCGGAGCCAGCGCGCAAGACGGGGACTCGGCGCACTCTTCCTCGGGATTGCGTTCGAAGACGACGGTGAGGCGGAAGCTCTCTTCTGTCTGGCACCGCTCGGCGCGTCCGCCAAGCTGCGCGGCAAAGGCGTCGATGAGGTTGCCGCCGAGGCCGGAGCCGGTGGCGGTGTCCTCGACCGGCTCGCTCCCGAGCGTATTCTCGACGGAAAATTCCAGCGTCTCTCCATCGCGTCGCACGAGACGGACCTTGATCCATTCCGCGCCCGCCTCCGTCCGGCCGCCATATTTCAGTGCGTTGGTCATCGCCTCGACGGCAAGGAGCGAGAGCGGCACGGCCTGATCCGGATCGAGGGTAACAGGGGCGAAGGCGGTGTCGATCGCCATATCGTTCGGCCCATTGCCGCCAACCACCATGATCTGGCGGATCATCTCGCCCAGCAGCACGTCTGCATTCACCCGCGCGAGATTCTCGCTCTGATAGAGATTGCGGTGGATCGCAGCCAGCCCCAGCACGCGCTCCTGAAGCTGGACCAGCGCCGCGCGGCCCTCGCGTGAGCGGATCTGGCGGATCTGCATGTTCATGATCGAGGAGATGAGCTGGAGATTGTTCTTCACCCGGTGGTGGACCTCGCGCAGCAGCACGTTCTTCTCGCGCATCGCGTCTTCCATCTTGGCCTCGTCATAGATCACCGTCTCGGCCATGTGCTCGAAGGTCTCGAAGATCGCACCGAACTCGGCGGGCATGTCCTTGCGCCTGCGGTGCGGTGGCAGGCGGCGGTCGAGCTCGAAGCGCTGCATCGCCCGCTGGAGCTTACGCACATGGCGGATGGCGAAGCGGTGGACGGCGGCATAGGCGACGCCGAGGCTGATGAGCCACATCATCACCGGAAAAACCGGTGCCGGGATGGTGAAGGGCAGGAAGGCATTGGCCGAGAAATAGGGCCGCGCGGCGCGGCTGCCGATCGCATAAACCGTGCCGGGCAGGATCGCGACGACGGCGAAGTTGCGCAGCTGTCCTTGCGCGTTGCGGGTGGTGAAGGTCTGGGTGCGTGCGCCATAGAGCCCGGTCAGGCGGGCGTCGGCCGGCATGGCGTCGAGCAGCGTTTCGTCCTCGCCATTGGCCGTCATCAGCACATCGCCCGTCGCCGTGACGGTGACGAGGCTGATCGGACCGCCCGATTCGGGGCCGGGCTCGTCCCAGAGCACGGAGGCATGGGCCATGGAGATGAATATGTAGCCGCGGAAGACGCCGTCGACCATGATCGGGCGGCGGATGCTGATGACGGGCCGTCCGCCGAAGGGCGAGCCGAAGAGATCGCCCGAGCGCACGTCCACATTCGGCTTGGGGTCCTGCATGAGCGGGCCGATTGCGCCGCTCGAGGACCAGTCGCGGGTCTCGCCGGTCGAAAGGCAGCTGACGTGGCCGTCCGGGGAGAGAACACCCGCCTCGAGAAAGACCCGTGCGGCCTTCACATAGTCGCGGAAGAGGGCGGAGCAGCGCGCCGGATCGTCGAGCAGCGGTTTGACCGCGGGATCGAGCGCTTCGGTCGCACCGAAGGCCTGCTGGATCAGACGGCGTTCGCGCTGCACGGCTTCGGCCGTGGTTGCGGCGAGCGCCGCCTCGGCCTGCTGGCGGAACTGCTCGCCGACCTCGCGGGTCTGGATGACCGCGATGAGCCCGACCGGCGTGAGGGCGAGCATGAGAAAGAGCACGATGCGCCCGCCGATCGTGCGCCAGAACCACATGCCGCTCCTCCGCTCAGCGGGTGGTTGCGGCATTGGCGGTGATCACCGCCATGGTCGCCTGATCGGTCATCTCGAGGCTTTCGTTTTCGGAAAGCCCGAGGATTTCGCCGAGCCGGGTCCTGCCGCGATTGACGCGGCTCTTCACCGTGCCGACGGCCACCCCGCACATGTCTGCTGCCTCCTCGTAGGAAAAGCCCGAGGCGCCCACGAGGATGAGCACTTCGCGTTGCTCGTCCGAAAGCTGGTTGAAGGCGACGCGGAAGTCGTTCATCTGGAGCCGGCCATCATGGGCGGGTTTTTCGGAGAGACCGGCGGCCATAATCCCGTCGGGGTCGGGCACCTCGCGGCGGCGTTTCCGCCGGTCGGAGTAATAGGTATTGCGCAGGATCGTGAAGAGCCAGGCGCGCATGTTGGTGCCGGGCTGGAACTTGTCGAGATTGGTCCAGGCCTTCACCACCATGTCCTGGACGAGATCATCGGCCGCGGATCCGTTGCGGGTGAGGCTGAGCGCAAAGGCGCGCAAAGCGGGAAGGTGCGTGACGAGCTCGTCACGCGGATCGGGCGGCGAAACGCCCGCATCAGTTTTTCCCATCACCGCTCTCCTGGCCGCGAAGCTTCGCGAGAAGATCCTTGAAACGGTCGGGAAGCTCCTCTTCCACGACCTCCTGGTATATCTTGCGGATATTTTCGTCGATCTCGCGACTCACAACCTTCGGCGGCGGCTTGCGTGAGGTCATGTCTCTACCCATCATGTCCATAAGCGTCCTGCACGATCCTTACGACACTTCAACCGTCTTGTGGAACCAAACGACTTCAAAAACGTTTTGTTCCGGCGTCAGCGAAAAAAGCGAGAAACCATGACATCACGATCATCAGAAGCTGGTGTGGCAGAGGCCATCGGCCTCTACCTCCCCTTTCTGCGCCGGTATGCACGTGCACTGACGGGCAACCAGACCGATGGGGACAACTATGCTGCGGCGACGCTCGAGGCGATCATTTCGGATCCTTCTATCCTCACTATCGGTGACAATCCGCGGATCGGGCTCTTCCGGGCGTTTCATGCGATCTGGCAAAGTTCCGGCGCACCGGTGGGCGATGGCGAAAGCGGCCTCGTGGAGCGGGCGCAGGCCAGGATGCGCGATCTGACCCCGGGCACGCGCGAGGCACTGTTGCTTCACACGCTCGAGGAGTTTTCCATCGAGGAGATTGCCGCGATCCTCGGCGTCGATGCGGAAGAGGTTCGCGTCCGGCTCGAGATCGCCAACCGCGAGATGGAAAGAGGCCTTGCCGGCCGTGTGCTCATCATCGAGGACGAGACGATCATCGCCATGGACCTTCAGGGCATCGTGACTGCGATGGGCCATGAAGTAACCGGTATTGCCCGCACGGCGACGCAGGCGGTCGAGACGGGAACTGCGAAGCGGCCCGATCTGGTGCTGGCCGACATTCGGCTCGCCGATGACAGTTCGGGTATCGATGCGGTGAACGTGCTGCTGGAGACCTTCGGGAACCTGCCGGTCATCTTTGTGACGGCCTATCCGGAGCGCCTTCTGACCGGGGAACGGCCGGAACCGGCATTCCTGATCGCCAAGCCCTATTCGGAAGAACAGGTGCGTTCGGCGGTCAGCCAGGCGATGTTCTTCTCCTCGGTCGAAACCCTGGAGGCCTGAACCCAACAACGGAGGCCTTTGCCTCGAAACTGACGCCGGAAATGTCGACGCCGGACGGGAAACCGTCCGGCGTGCGTTTTTCATGTTCTTCATGGCGTCTGCAGATCAGGGCGCCCGGCCGCGCATGGCGCGCGCGACAAGCGCGACGACGAAGAGAATGAGGAAGATGAAGAACAGGATCTGCGCGATACCCGCGGAGGCGCTGGCGATGCCGCCGAAGCCGAAGAGTCCCGCAATGATCGCGACGACCAGGAATACGAGTGCCCAATAGAGCATGACGTTTGTCCTTTCCGATTACGGGAGGCTGTTTTTTGCGCCTCCTATGCCGAAAAAACGCTCACCCTTGCGGAAAGTTCCGCGAATCCGGGCCGGTTGGAAGAATGGAGAAGAAAATTTTCGGAGGGCGTTAGGAGTCGCATGGTAGCGTCCGGGATGCGCTTCGGCGGTTCCGGAGCGGCCTTTCGTGTAACCCTGTTTCCCTTGCCGGCGGAATATGCCCTGCGCCGTGCCCTGAGACGACCGGGAGAGCGCCATAAGACTGCCGCTTCTTCTTGCCGCCATTCTGTGCCTGGCCGCCCCCTCGTGGAGCGCGCCGTTCCGGCTGCTCGAGATCGACGGGCTCCGGGTGAAATGGGGGGCGCCGGAGCCCGGCACCGGCGCCACCGCAACCTGGGGCCTGCTGCGCGCCGAGGCGGAGTTTCCCGATGCGGTGAATTGCCGGGCGATGGCGCCGGTGGAGCGGGTTCCGCTTCTGGGCGCGATGCCTCGGCTCGCGCTCGAGCGCCTCGTGCGTGAGGCTTTTGCGCTCTGGTCGGAGGCTGCGGGCATCCGGTTTCGTCAGGCCGCCCCCGGTGTGAAGCCCGATATCCTGATCGGCACGCAGGCCGAGCCGCGCAAGATTGCCTTTGCCAATGTCTGGTGGAATGCCGATGCCGCCGAGGCGGGCATGGCGCCGCTCACGGCGGCGACGATCTGTCTGAACCCGGAGGCGGACTGGCGCCTCGGCGGGCTTGGGTCGCGCGCGCCGAATGCGGTCGACCTGCGCCATGCGCTCGCGCATGAGATCGGCCATACGCTCGGCCTCGACCATCCCGGTCCGACTGGTGCGCTCATGGGCTATCGCAGTTCGGGTGAAGGCCGGTTGATGGCAGGGGATGTCGAGGGCGCGCAGCGCCTCTACGGTCCCGCACCGCCCGGAGTGATTGTAACGGCAAGACGCCCGGACCTTCCGGTCCGGGCGTCCGCGAGGGAGAGTACTCGCGCCGTGGATCGCGAGATTATTCGTCCTTGATCTCCGGACGGTTCTTGAGATCATCCGGCTGCAGCGAAGTCACCGCATAGAGCGTGTCGCCTTCGTCACGCATAAGTTGAATCTCGTCCGGCATGAGTTCGACCGTATTCTCGCCGAAGCCGAGGAACCCGCCGAAGCTCACGGCAACGCCGCCCACAGCGCCATCCTCGGACAGCATGGCGTCGGTGATGTCGCCGAGCTTCTCGCCGTCACTGTTGCGCACCTCGATGCCGATCAACTCGTCGGCGGTAACGCTTGCCATGTCGACGGGCATGCCATGCTCATCGCCGGCAGCATGGTCCATGGTGGTTTCCGTGGCCGCGGGCGCGGTGGCGGTGCCATCCATCGTGCCGGTTTCGGTCGCGGGATTCTCCGCCACCGGCGGCGGGGCGACCTGGTCGGTTGCGTTCTCGTTCTCGGCCTGGGCGAAAGCGGCGCCGCCGATAAGGGTGAGCGAAAGAGCGGTGGTAGCGGCAAGCTTCTTCAGCATGTCTGTCTCCTTTTTTTCCTGCTCCTCACAGCCGGTTGCGGCGAATGGCCTTGTCGACTGCGGACGTGAAGGAAACATCGCTACCCCCTCTCGGGTTCCATGCTCATGCCGATGCTCACGGAATGGTCAGCGGATCGGTGCTGCGGGCCGCCGGCACATCGGTGGCCGAGATCAGGCACCGAGCAGCTCGATCCCGGCAAGCACCCAGACGGCCAGGAAGAGGGACTCGCAGACGATCAGCGCGATCGCCTGGCCGCCGACCTCGAAGATGCTCTTGAGCGAGGTCTTCATGCCGACGGCAGCGATGGCGGTGAGAAGCGCCCAGCTCGAAAGGTCGGTAAGCCGGGGGATGAGGGCGGCCGGCAGAAGGCCGAGGGAGTTCACGCCCGCGAGCCCGATAAAGGCGAGAACGAAGCCCGGAACGAGGGGTGGGCGGCGGCCCGAGGTGGTTGGACCGGCTTCGCCGCGGGCGGCAATGGAAAGGATCAATACGACCGGAGCGAGCATCGTGACGCGGATGAGCTTCACGAGTGTTGCCGCGTCGCCGGTTTCTTCCGAGACGCTGAAACCCGCACCGACGACCTGCGCCACATCGTGGATCGTGCCGCCGAGGAAAACGCCGGTGGCAAGCCCGTCGAGCCCGAGCTGCTGGGCGACGATGGGATAGAAGATCATCGCCACGGTGCCGAGCACGGTGACAGACAGCACGGTGAAGATCAGCGTCTGCTCGTTGCGGGCGCGCTCGGGCAGGGCAGCGGCAATCGCCATGGCGGCGGAGGCGCCACAGATCGCCACCGCCCCGCCGGTCAGCATGCCGAAACCGCGCCGTCGACCGATGAGCCGCGCCCCCCCGAGACCCACCAGGATGGTCATTGCAACGCCTGAGATCACAAGCGTGATGAGGCCGGGTCCGAGGCCGATCAGAAGCTCGACGCTGATCCGCGCGCCCAGAAGCGCGACACCGATCCGGAGCACCGAACGCGCGGCCAGTTCGATTCCGGGCACACAGGCGCCCTCCTCGGCGAGGAAGTGGAAGGCGATGCCGAGCAGCAGCGCCATGAGCATGGCAGGCGCGCCGTAATGCTCGGAGAGAAATCGGGCCGCGAGGGCAATCACCACCGAAACGAGCAGGCCAGGCATGAAGCGCGACACAGCCGCGCGGAGTCTCTGGAACAGCGGGCGGGTCGCCGGGGTGGGATCTGACATGGGGGCCGGGCTCCGGGTCTGCGGGCGGGCCACCAGTTTCATGCGCCCGTGGCGGGCGGGTCAATCGCGGGCAGGGCGCGCCGCGAAAATTTCGCAGGCGGGGCATTGAAAGCGGGCAGGGCATCGCCAATCTATGTGAATGTAATTAACATTTACATTGAAAGGAGCGCCCGATGAATACCGTCACCCTCTGGCTTGAGCGGTCGCGCGACTGGCTCGACGAGCGGGGAAGGCCGGCCTGGATCGCCGCCATGGTGGTTGGCTTTATCCTGTTCTGGCCGATTGGCCTCGCCCTTCTCTTTTACACGATCTGGAGCAAACGCATGTGCAGCCATTCCTGGAAGTCCCGCCGCATGTCCTGCCGCAGCGGACACCGCGGCTTCGAGAAGACCGGCAACACCGCCTTCGACGCCTATCGCGAGGAGACGCTGAAGCGCCTGGAAGAGGAGCGTGACGCCTTTGTCTCCTTCCTCGAGGAGCTGCGCTCGGCGAAGGATCGCGCGGAGTTCGATCAGTTTATGTCGAGCCGGCGCACCGGCACCGGCGAGGTTGTCGCCTGAGGCTGATACCACTGTGCGACACCGGGCCGGACGGGGAAACCTGTCCGGCCCCTTCGCATGCATGGCCGGCCTTCGTTGTGCTATGATCGAATGGGGCGGCATCTGCGCAGGGAACCGGGCTCAAGGAGGCTGGAACAATGATCTTGCGCATCTTTCAGGTCGTGACCCGTCCGGGGAAGGAGGCCGCGTTCGACCGCTTCTTCCACGAGACTGCAATTCCGCTGATGAAGAATACCGAAGGCATGGTCTCGGTTCTGCCGGGAGCGGCGCGGGCCGAGAGCCCGCGGGACTTCGCCTTCGCGATGATCTGGCGCGATATCGCCGCGCTCAAGGCCTTCGCGGGCGAAGACTACGCACGCCCGCACATCGATCCGGCCGAGGCAGAACTGGTGGAGAGCCGGATGGTCCGGCACTACGATCTTGTGGTGATCTGATTTCTGGTGACCTGACTGGCCATGCGGAGCCTTGCCCCTGCTCCGCCATGGGGGCAGCGGAGCAGGGTCCGGGCCTCATGCGCCGAAGGTCATCCGGCGCAGGACGCGATCGCGGTCCACGAAATGGTGTTTGAGCGCGGCGCCGGCATGCAGAGCCAGCAGCCCGAGGAGGAGGAAGGCCGAGAGCTCGTGGATCTCCGCCGCCGCGCTCGCGATGCTCTTCACACCCGGAACCCAGGGGTCGGGCATCGCAAACCAGTTGAAGACCATGTTGTCGATGTTGAGCAGATCCTGGTTGGGCGAGGCCGAGGCCATCACCCAGCCGGAGATCGGCAGGACGAACATGAGCAGATAGAGGAGCTTGTGCGTGATCGAGGCCACCCGGTCCTGCCAGGCGGGAATATTCTCGGGCGCCGCCGGGCTCGTGCGGTTCGCGAGCCGCCAGACGATGCGGACGCAGGCGAGCGCGAAGACCACGAAGCCCCAGCTCTTGTGGAGCTGCACGAGAGCGAATTGCCGGAACAGGTCCGACACCCAGTCGCTCATGTAGAAGCCGAGCCCGAGCTGGAAGAGGATCAGCCCGGCAATCGCCCAGTGCAGCAGGCGGGTGACCCAGCCCCAGCTCTCGGTGGTGTTTCCGGCCTTCATGCAATCTCCTCCTGACGCTCTGGCTCGGCTCCGGGGCTTACTCGGCCGGGCCGATCAGCTCGACATTGATGGTGACCGGGATCACCGCCGACACCGCCGGTGCGGCGTAATCGACACCGAACTCGGTGCGGTCAATCTCGCCGGTCATCGTGAAGCCGGCGTTGCGCTTGGAGGCATCGAAGGGGTTCGCATCGAGCTTGTTGAGCACGGCATCGAAGGTCACGGGCTTGGTCTCGCCGTGGAGCGTGAGATCGCCGGTGATCTTCGCGGTGTTCTCGCCGGTGAGCTCGACGCCGGTCGAGACAAAGGTGATTTCGGGATAGGTGGCAACGTCGAGCATGTCGGCGCTCTTGATGTGCTCGTCGCGCGCTTCCCAGAAGGTATCGATGCTGGTCGCGTCGATCGTCACCTTTGCGGTGGTGGCGGCCAGATCTTCAGGATCGAAATTCACGTCGGTCTCGAAGCTCCGGAACGCGCCCTGCACGTTGGAGAAACCGAAGTGCTCGACCGAGAAGAGAATGCTGCTATGCGAAGGATCGACTTCCCAATCGGCTGCAAGCGCGGGAAGGGGGGCCAGAAGGATGGCGGCACCAAGAAGCAGGGAACGCGGCGTCATGTGGGTGTCTCCGTAAACAGCTAACAGGGTTACATGTCTTGATTGCCATATTTGACAAAAATACTCCGGTAGCTAGCCATCTCATATGGAACATATTGTTTCCTAATATAGGATAATAACACCCACGAAACCGTGATTGCGCGTGATTCAGATGTCAGAAGTCAGCAGAAGCTGGACGTGGAAGCCAAGCTCGGCAGGGATCTCCGGCAGGCCCGCGGTCGATCCGAACTCGGTGCGGTCGATGCTGCCCTCGATCGCGAACCCGGCCTCGAAGCGCTTGGGGTTGTCCTTCGCGGGTGCGTAACGGATGACGCGCGCATCGAGCGAGACCGGCTTCGTGACCCCTCTGAGCGTGATGCGGCCCTCGACATTGGCGGTTTGCTTCGATGTCGGCGTGAGCCGGTCGAGGCGGAAGGTAATGCTCGGATAGCGTGCGGTCTCGAGATAGCCCGGCCCACGCAGCAGCGAATCCGCGATCGCTATGCCGGTGGTGGCGTCCCCCGTCCGGGCAGTGATCGCGGCCTGGGCCCGCTCGGGATGAACTTCGTCGAAATCGACAGTGCCGGAGAGCGTGGGAAACCGCACCTCGACCCGTCCGCCCCGCCAGGGCACATCGACGGACACCTGCGTTCCCCGATCGATGCGCCATTCGGCGGCGCCCGCCGCAACCGGCAGGCTCAGGGCAAGAAGCAGAGTGCAAACCAATCGCGACACCGGCCATGGCCCTCCCCGGCCATGGCGAGATGATAGCGCGTTTTCGACGCGCGGGTAATCACGCCCGTGGGGGTGGGTGGATCAGCGGGTCGGGACCGGGGTCTCGCCGCGGTAGTCATAGAAGCCGCGCTTGGTCTTGCGGCCGTGCCACCCGGCCTCGACATATTTCACCAGGAGCGGGCAGGGGCGGTATTTGGTATCCGCGAGCCCTTCGTGCAGGACATTCATGATCGCGAGGCAGGTGTCGAGGCCGATGAAATCGGCAAGCTCGAGCGGCCCCATCGGATGGTTGGCGCCGAGCTTCATGGAGAGGTCGATCGAGGAGACCGAGCCCACACCCTCGTAGAGCGCATAGACCGCCTCGTTGATCATCGGCACCAGAATACGGTTCACGATGAAGGCCGGATAATCCTCGGAGCTCGCCGCGGACTTGCCGAGTCTCTGCACCACCTCGGCAAGGATTTCATAGGTCGCGTTGTCGGTGGCGATGCCGCGGATAAGCTCGACGAGCTGCATGACCGGCACCGGGTTCATGAAATGGAAGCCCATGAACCGTTCGGGCCGGTCGGTCCCGGCCGCCAGCCGGGTGATCGAGATCGAGGACGTGTTCGAGGTGAGGAGCGTATGCGGCGCGAGGTGTTCGGCGAGGCTTGCGAAGATCTTGCGCTTGATCGACTCGTTCTCGGTGGCGGATTCGATGATCAGATCGACCTTGCCGACCACCGCGAGGTCGCTGCCGGTGGAAATCCGCGCCAGGGCGGCGTCGCGTTCCTCGGCACTTATCTTTTCGCGCGAGACCTGCCGATCCATGTTCTGGCCGATCATCTGCTTCGAGCGGCCGAGCGCCTCTTCGGAGATGTCGTTGAGCAGGACATCGTAGCCCGCGAGGGCAAAGACATGTGCGATCCCGTTGCCCATCTGACCGGCGCCGATGACGCCAACGCTCTTGATTTCCATGGAGACCGCCCTCTGCTCCTGCATTCGGCCGAACCTTATGCGCCGGCTGCGTGCGGTGCAACAGTTGGGTGCCGGAGATCAATGCCTGAGCAATCGCAGATCCCGGGGGCATCTGCCAAAGGTTTCGTGGACAGGAAGAAACCGGCGGCTTAGCGTTGTGAGCCAACAAGCGAGGGATCTCTCCATGAATGCAATCATCGACTTCCTGAATACAATATTCTGGGGCTACGTGCTGATCTACGGCCTGCTTGCCGTTGGGATCTTCTTCACGATCCGCCTCGGATTTCCGCAGTTCGTCCACTTCTCCGAACTGTTCCGCACCGTGCTCGGCGCGCCGAAGAGCGACCAGCAGGGGATCTCGCCCTTCCAGGCGCTGACCGTCTCCCTCGCCTCCCGCGTGGGCACCGGCAATCTGGCCGGCGTCGCGGTGGCGCTCTATCTCGGCGGGCCCGGTGCGATCTTCTGGATGTGGATGGTCGCCCTCGTGGGGATGGCGACGGCCTATTCCGAATCTGCGCTCGCCCAGCTCTACAAGACCCATGGACCTGACGGGCTCTACCGCGGCGGGCCGGCCTTCTACATCGCCAAGGGCCTGAAGCAGCCCTGGCTCGGCTCGGTCTTCTCCGTCTGCCTCATCATCTCCTTCGGCCTCGTCTTCAACGCTGTGCAGGCCAATTCGATCGCCTCGGCGATGGAGGGGGCTTTCGGGGTGCCGACCTGGATCGTCGGCGTGCTCATCGCGGCGCTCACGGCCGTGGTGATCTTCGGGGGCATCAAGCAGATCGCACGGGTGGCCGAGGTTGTCGTGCCGTTCATGGCGGTCGCCTATCTCGGGCTCGCGCTCTTCGTGCTCATCACCAATATCGGTCAGGTGCCCGCGGTCTTCGGCCAGATCATCGGTTCGGCCTTCGGCTTCAACGAGGCGGTGGGCGGTGTCACCGGCGGCGTGATGGCGGCGATGCTCAACGGCGTGAAGCGCGGCCTCTTCTCCAACGAGGCCGGCATGGGCTCGGCCCCGAACATCGCGGCCGTGGCAACGCCCGTGCCGCATCACCCCTCCAGCCAGGGCTTCGTGCAGGCGCTCGGCGTCTTCATCGACACGCTGCTTATCTGTTCGGCGACGGCCTTCATGATCCTGCTCTCGGGCGCGCTCGTTCCCGGCTCGGAAGTGACCGGCACCCAGCTCACCCAAGCCGCGCTCGAGGCCCATATCGGCACCTTCGGCAAATACTTCATCGCCATCGCGATCTTCTTCTTCGCCTTCACCTCGATCATCGGCAATTACTCCTACTCCGAGAATGCGATGGTCTTCCTCGGCGTCGGCAACAAGGGCGGCCTCACGGTGCTGCGCTTCGGGGTGCTCGCCATGGTGATCTGGGGCGCGGTGCAGGCGGTCGCGACGGTCTTCAACACGGCGGATGCCTCGATGGGCCTGATGGCGACGGTGAACCTCATCGCGATTGTCGGGCTCTCGGGCACGGTGGCGAAGCTCACCAAGGACTATTTCGCGCAAAGGGCGGCCGGTCAGGAGCCGGTCTTCCATGCCGCCGATTATCCGGAGCTCGGCGATGAGATCGATCACTCGATCTGGTATCGCAACGAGTGAACCGACAGGTCGCGACATGGCGGGGCCCGCGCGTTGCGGGCCCCGTTCCTTTTGGTGCGGCCGGACCCGTGGCCAGGCCCATGCGCGTGTTTTCGCGCCGTTCCGGAGGTCGGTAAGGAAATGATCACTTCCTAACCAAGTGTTTACGGGAAGGCGCCATGCTCATCCCGGATCCGTCCGGCGGGGTGCTCGCGTGCGCATTTCTGGAGTGGAGTCGATCGAGATGTTGGCATTCATGACCGGCGGCGGTCTGGTTGCACTTGCGGGGCTCTGGCTCATGCTCCGCGAGGGTGTGAGCGGTGCCGCGGCCAAGCTTGCTCTGGGAAGTTTCGAGGTGCAGAGCACCTCGGCCGGCTTCGCCGTGTTTCTCGCCGGAACCGCCGCCTTCACCGCGCCGCTCGTCGCACCCGAAAGCACCAAGGCGCTCGTCGAGCGTGTGATGCCCGCAGGCGCAGGGCCGGCGGATTTCGGGCTCACGCTCGAGCGCACGGCGCTTGGCAGCGTCACCGGCCTCATCCCCGCCGACAAGGAGCCCGACAACAATGCTGTCGAAGGCGCTGCGGTGGTGCGGCCCGGCGATCTCGCGGGCGGCACCCACTCGGGGGATGATCCGGACTGGTTCCTCTTCGACACCCGAAGCCTCGAGAACCAGCGTGTCGAAGTCGAGATCGAGGAGCGCGGCGAGGGATGCCACGCGCATTTCTATGATGGCCAGCAGCAGTACATGGGGCTCGTCTCGCTCGTGCCGGGGCGCAATCTCTTCCGGCTCGACGTGAACAACAACGAGGCGTTCTTCGCCCAGCTCACCTGCCTCGAGACCGTCGGAACACAGGCCTATCACGTGAGCTTCGGCGCGGTCGCGAACTGAGCTGCCGCGTCCCCTAACGCTCCCTTTACCAATTTGCGCGAGGTCTTCGGCTGTCCCCGTCACCCGAGGATCTGTCCGTTGCCCATCTCCGCGATCGAGTCCGCAACCGATTCCACCCAGCTTCTGGCCCTCATGGGCGGCGGAGGGCTGCTTGCGGCCCTCGGCTTCTGGCTCATGCTCTGGACGGGGCCGGGCGGCGAAAGCGCAAGGATCGCGCTCGGAAGCCTTCATGTGCCCGCAACCGCCGCGGGTTTCACGCTCTTTCTCGGCGGCATGGCGACCTTCTCGGCGCCTGTTGTCGCGCCGGGCGGCACCCATGCGATGCTGGCCCAGATTGCGCCGGCGGTCTTCGCGCCGGGCGCCGGAACGGAGCAGTTCGAGCTCGCAGCCGGGCATCCCGGGTCTGGCGGGTCTGCCGAGGAGGCGGCGGTTGCGCTCACGTCGGGCGCGCTTGTCGGCGGCACCCACGGCGGCGGAAGCATCGACTGGTTCCGGCTCGACACCGCGGGGCTCGAGGAGAGCCGCATCGAGGTCGCGATTTCCGAACGTGCCAGCGGTTGCCGGGCTCATGCCTTCGACAGCGAGATGAACCGGCTGGGCGCACGGCGGCTCGGTCCGGGGGAGAACCGGATGACCCTCGATGTTTCGGGAAATCGGGAAATCTTCATGCAGCTGCTCTGCGACCGGAAAACGGCTGCGGGAAGCTACACCATCACCTTTGCGCCGAAGCGCGGGTGATCCGGGCGCGCGGCGAAGGCGCGCCCGTGCTGTTCAGCGTGCCCTGGCTCAGATCTTGTCGGCGAGGGCGGGGACGGCGTCGAAGAGGTCAGCG